>NZ_CP023695.1:5308524-7962786 GCF_008704395.1 Streptomyces alboniger | reverse complement strand
CCACCAACGCCCCCACTCACAATGAGCGTCGGCAGTGGCGCCGTCGCCATGCTGGCCGGTGCCTACGCACTGGGAGGCGCCAACGTGAGGCGTGGCCAGGGCCCTCTGACCCGGGTCACGCGCGGAGTCCTCTGAATGCTCCGACCGAGCCCCTGGTACCGCCGGACAGCGGTGCCAGGGGCTCTTCGATGTCCGGCCGGCTCCACCGCGCACTCCGGCCCCGGCCGCACCGCGGCCGGGAAATGGGCGGCAAGCGGCAGACTCGAAGTGACCAATGAGCAGCCGGGACAAGGCACTTGCAGTCGAGCACAACCGTTGCGCCGTCCCGTGTGTCTTATCTGGCAGGAGCGACCACTCCTGGTCATCACAAGGGGGAAGCCATGAAGTTCAACCGTTCCGTTCTGACGGGGGCCGCCTTCACCGCCCTGGCCATGGGGAGCGTGACCGCACTGGCGGCGCCCGCCTCCGCGGCGCCCAACACCACGCCGCAGAAGGTTTGCGGCAGCGCGTACAAGACCGTGAACTCGGCGCCTGTCGGCTCCCTGGGCACCGTCTACCTGACGTACAACGCCTCGAACGGCGAGAACTGCGTCGCGACCATCCGGAACAACCCGGGAACCGCGGTCGACATGTCCACCTGGATCACTGTTCCTGACACGGGGGACGCGGCGGAGGACTTCGGGCGGTACACCTCCTACGCGGGACCGGCCTACGCCTACGGCAAGGGCCACTGCATCGACTGGGGCGGCAGCATCAACAACGTGCACGTACAGGTGACCGGCTCCAACTGCGCCACGCTCAAAGAGCACCGGGTCACCTCCGTCCGCTGACCTGCATTCCTGACAGGCCGGCACGAGACTTCGTGCCGGTCTGTCGGCCTGCGCGGCCGGGTGGCGAAGAGGCATGGTGATCACGTGCCGGAAGGTGACCTCGGGTGGTGTCGGCAGTGGCGTACGCGGCCGCGTACGGCTCGCTGGCGGAACCGCGAACGAGCACGGTGACACAAGCCAACCCTCCTGAGCCCGAGACGGCAGAGGTATCTGGGGGAATGACCCATGACGCTGCGATTCCACCTGACCGGCGAGGACCTCACCCGACTGCGGGTGGCGCCCGAACACCACCCGCTGTGGGAGGTGCTGCTCAGCGCCCATCTCCTCGGCAGGACCGAAGGCTCGCCGGACTTCGACGGCTGGCGGGAGAGCACCCGGGCAAAACTCGTTCCTGAGGTACGGCCGCTTCTGGCGCTCACACCACCCCGGGGGTACTCGCCGGACTTTCTCACCCCGACGGGCATCCCCGGGGACATCGACGCCGCGATCGAGACAGTGCTCAGCACTCCGCGCCGGCGGTTGCGCGAAGACATCGACCAACTGGCCGTCGGCCGGGCCCCGGCGGCCTGGGCCGGCGCGGTACGCGACGGCGATCCGGCGGCGTTGCGGCGGCTCGGTACCGCACTGCGGACCTACCACCGCTCCGCCGTCGCACCGTACTCGAACCGGATCGAGGACAGCCTGAGAGCCGAACACGCCCGGCTCGCCGGGGAGTTCCTCGCCGGCGGAATCGAGCGGGTGCTGGCCGCGCTGGCGCCCGTGGCGCAATGGGAGCCGCCGGTACTGACCCTGCCCACTCATCCCGCCGACCGTGACATCCACCTCGACGGGCGGGGCCTGATCCTGCTGCCGTCCTTCTTCTGCCGACGCGCCCCGACGACGCTGCGGAATCCCGACGGTCCCCACGTCCTGGTCTACCCGGTCCAGCAGAACCGAACCTGGCCCGCCTCCGGCCGGACAGCGGGTCGGCGCGGCCTCGCGGCGCTCCTCGGACAGGGCCGCGCCGAAGTGCTCGAAGCGATCCGTGCCGGGCACGCCACCACCACCGCCGTCTCCGGCCGCACCGGTCTCTCCCTCGCCACCGTCTCCCACCACACCGCGGTGCTGCGCGAAGCCGGACTCATCACCACCAGCCGTACGGGAAGCAGCGTCCGCCACGAGATCACCTCGATCGGTGACCAGTTGGTCTGCGGCCGGCAGGGACGTTGAGCGAGACGTCGGCGACCACGCTGGCCGATTCTGTTCGTCGTGTGTCAAACCGCCTTTCGAGCACCATCGAAAGGCTTGCCCGCCGCAGGGAACTCAACAAGCGTAAGACGCGACCCAGAGAGCGCGATCCGTGCCTCTGAACACTTTCGGGGTGCGGTGCAACAACCATTGGTCGCGCAAGCGCATACGGGGGATGCAGTGCTGTCACACGACACCGTCGACATCCATTCGATACCTCGGCAACAAGTGGTCTCCCCACACCTGTCCGCTGTTCCCGAGGTGGCCAGGGTCCTGCGGCGACTAGGCCTGGGGTGCTTGCCGGCCGGGGCGGTGGAGTCCTTTGCCGGCCGCAACGACAACTGGGCGGGCACCACGTCGACCGGTGCGGCGGTCTTTGTGAAGCAGGTGGCCGATCGCGATCCGGCGCGTCCGGGATTCCACCGCGCGGTGAGCTTCGAGAGATTCATCGCGCGTACGCCGGTACCCGGTCTGCTCGCCCCTCGCTGCGTCGGCTGGGACGAGCCATCCGGCCTGCAGGTCTTCGCATGGCTGAGGGGCACGCGGTCGGGGGCCGAACTGATCGCCGACCGCGCCTTCGCAGAAGTCCACGCGCATCAGGTCGGCCGCGCGATCGGCGCCCTGCACGGCGCGGGGTTCGACGAGCGGGACGGTATCGACCGAACGCCACCGCCCTTGCCGTCGGTCGAGCTGCTGAGGGCCCTGCCGCTGCGGCACTTCCTCGAAGCGACGGCGGCCGAGCTGGCGTTCTGGCAGCTGCTCCAGCCCGACCGGCAGCTCGTGGACGCGCTGGCCGCGCTGCGCGAGGCCGAAGCGGCGGCGGAGCCCCGGCCGGTGCACGGGGACCTCAGGCTGGATCAGCTCCTCGTCGACGGGGACGCGGTGTTCGTCACCGACTGGGAGGAGTTCCGCCTCGGAGACCCGGCTCGCGACGTGGGCGGCTTCGTCGGTGACTGGCTGTCCTACGCGGTGCGGGGCATCACCGCCGTCGACGATGCGGACACCACCGCCCTCTCGGACCACGACATCATCGCCCGCGGCACCGCGGAACTGACCCGGGTACGCCCCCTGCTGCGGTCCTTCTGGGCCGGATACCGGCAAGCGCGTCCGGTCCGCGATCCGCAGCTGGAGTCGCGTGCCACGGCTTTCGCCGGCTGGCACATGTTCGACCGGCTGCTGGCCACCTCTCAGCGCAGTCCCCGGTTGTCCGCCGTGCAGCGGGCGGGAGCCGGGGTCGGCCGGAACGCGGTCCTCGCGCCACAGCGCTTTGCCGGCGTGCTCGGGCTGGACGTGACCGTATGAGCGACGCGCTGTCCCCCGCGCTGGTCAGGGCGCTCACCGCGATCACCGTGCACGCCCCGGAACTCCGTGCCAGGGTCGCGGACCGTGCGGTGACCGCGGCCAACGTCCGCGAACTGCGCTCCCGGCTGGCCAACGCCGTATACGACGTGTTCCACCAGGGACGGGCCGACAGCACCGGACCGGTGCCCCGGACCCTGCGCGATCCGGACGTGGAGCGCGACCTCCTGGAGGCCACCCCCCATGGCCTCACCGAGCAGCCGGCCCGTCTCGTCGCGGACGACGGGAGCGGGACCGCGGTGGTCCTGCTGCACGGTGTGCGCGTGACGGTTCCCGCGCACACCGTCCGACGTCCCACGAGGGGGTCCGGGACCCCGTCGGTGCTCGTCCGCATCCCGGCGACCCGCGCCGCGCTGTCGCCGGGATTCTTCCTCGCCCACGGCTCCCGGGGGATCCTCCCGGCGTCGGCACGGCTGTTCCGCCTCTACCTGCACGTGCGCGACGAGGCCGCCGCCGTGCGCGTGTGGAGCTGCCTCCTGAACGAACTGGAGACGCTGGAACTGCGCTACCAGGCCAAGGTGCTCTCCACCCGCTCTTCGTACCCACGCCAGGACGCGGTCGTCGTGTACCTGGACCAGGACGCGTGGCCCGCAGCGAACGGCCTGGCGTCCGCCGTCGCCGGGCTCGACGGCCTGGGCCGGTCCGTCTCACCGTTCTGCGAGCCGCTGGCGCCCGGCGTCTCCAGGGCCCAGGAGCCGGTCGACGCCAGGCCCGGCCGCAGCGGGCTCAGCTTCGGCGAACACCGCGCCGGCGCCATCGCGGAAGGACTCCTCGACGCCGCCCTGCGAAACGGCGCCGGTACGCAGGAGGCCGTGGCCGCCGCACTCCGCGCCGCCGGCGTCGATCCGCTCCGCCCCCACCTCAACACGGCCACGAACGAAGGGTTTCCGGAGCGCCGCCGTGGCGTGCCGGAGAGCTAGAAGAGATCACTGGCAGAGAACACAGAGAACAGGGGAAAACACATGCAGGTCGTCGAAGTCCCTCAGTTCACCGACACCGCCGACACCATCGACACCGGAGAGCTGTTCGCGGGGTACCGCACCTACACCGACGCGGGCGAGCTCGACTCCGTGTTCGGGCAGGAGGAGGCCACCGCCGCGACGGTCACGATCATCTCCACCGCGACCATCATCGTGAGCTGTCTGTGCTGATCGCCGTCGAGGCGTAGGCCCGATCACCGCGGGCGCCCCTGTTCCCCTGTATCCGGCGCATGGGGCGCTCGCGGTTCCGCCCGAATCAGGCCAGTGGACGAGAGGACCGCGAATCCGGTGCAACCGCAGGTGAAGCAGGTGTCGGCGTTCGGCAACGGCAACGTCGGAACGGTCGTGCGGAAGGTGGGCGACGGTACGTACCACTGGGTGCGCACCGCCGGCCGGCTGCGCGCCGCGCCGCTGTGGGCCGCGCCCGCCCCGGTACTGCGCGCCCTGTCCTCGGCGAGCACGGACAGGCTGGAGGTGGCCGTCGTCGAGACGATCGACAACACGCAGCACTTCAGGCTCCCGGGCCCGTCGAGCGTGGCGTTCGACGTGCTGTTCAAACGAGTGGAGCCCGAGGAGTTCACCGTACTGCTGCGGGAAACGGGCCGGGTCGTGCGGCGCGTCCACGATCTCCCACCGGTCGAGGGGTTCGACGAACCACCGGCGCTCCTGGTCGGTCTCGCCTCGTGGCTGGCCACGGGTCGTGGGCCGCGTGATGCCCACACCCTGCACACCCTGGCTTTTGACCGGCTCGGCAGCCGGCGATGGCAGCGGCTTCGGCGGTGGTGCGACGACCTCGTCGGCGACGTCCGCACCCGACGGCTCCTGCACGGTGCCGTCGGAATCGGTCAGGTCGTCCCGTGGCCCGGACATGACCGCGCCTCCCTGCTGGCCGGGACGCACACCGGCGTGGGCGCACCGGCCTGGGATCTCGGGTCCTGCCTGGGGCAGCTGCTGGAACTGCGCGAGACCGGGCGCCGCGGATTCGCCGGGCGACCGCCCGACAGCGACTACGGCGCCCTCGCCGCGGCATTCCTGGCCGGCTACGGCAACGTGGCCGATCCCGTCGCGGTCGGTCACGCCGCCGTGTTGACCTGCCTCAACCACCTCCGCATGTTCGTGACGTACGGCACCTGGCACGATGATGTCGCCCTCCATGTCGACCTGGTGCGCGACCTTGTCGACGAAGAGGGCGGCAGCGCGCTGCGGGGCGGAGCCTGGGCCACCGCCCCGGTAACCGACGGCGACCGACCGTCCGCGGTGCGGTGAAGGCGATGACGAACGCACCGCTTCCCACGCCCGGGGTGATCGTCCCGGTACAGATCACGCGTCCCGACACGGTGGCACCGTTCGCCACGTTGGTACGCGACACCGATGCCCGAAGGCTGTGGACGGGGCAGGGCTTCGCCACCGATGCCCACCAGGTCTTCGCCCACCTCGCGGGCCGGGGCCTGGCCGTGCCGACGGGGATCTCGGTGGGCCTGATGGCGCTGCGCCATCCGTTCGAGGCGGCGCTCCAGGCGCGCACCCTGTCCGTGGTCACCGGGTTCCCGGTGGTCGCGGGGTACGGGCCGGGCGAGCCGGAGTTCGTCGAGGCGCTGGGTGGCACGCGATACCCGGCACCCGTGTCGTTCTCCCGGCGGTACGCGCAGGAGGTCCGCTCCCTGCTGCACGGTGAGCCGGCGCCGGCCGACGGCGGACACCGAGCCGGGCGCGCCCGGCTGCCCGCCTTCGACCACCCGATGCCCGAGGTCGGTCTCGGCGTGCTCCGGCCGGCCATGGCGCGTGCCGCCGGAGCGGTCGCGGACGTCGCGATCACGTGGCTGACGCCGCCCCCCTATGTCGCCCGTACGATCGTGCCCGCCCTTGAAGCCGGTGCCGCCGGACGCCGGACGCCCGCCCCCGGGCCCGGCTCCGACGGACGGCCCACGGTCCCGCGCATCGTGACGGTGGTGCCCGTAGCGCTCGCCGGCAAGGGCCGGGACCCGGAAGTGCTCGCCTTCCACGCCGCCCGCCACCACATGAGCGTGCCGCACTACGCGGACATGCTGCGCCGGGCCGGGGTCGCCCTCGACCCGGCCGACCCTCGGGCCTCGTCGCGGGCGCTCATCGAGTCCGGTGCGTTCGTCACCGGTGACGCCGACCAGGTCGTGGGTGCGCTGGAGCGGTACCGGGACGCCGGAGTGGACGAGGTGGTCCTCAATCCGGCGGGCGTGCTGGCGACGGAAGGACTTCCCGCGGCCGTGCGGGACGTCGAGGAGATCCTCGCGGCGGTGGCCTCGCGCAATCGGGTCGCAGGGCGTTCCGGTGAGGAGGCGAAGACTCGTGGATGACAGCGATGTACCCGTGCTCATCGTCGGCGCGGGACCGACCGGGCTCGCCCTCGCATGTGACCTCGCCCGCCGCGGTGTGGGATGCCGGATCGTGGACCGGGCCCCGGTGTTCCCGTCCGGGTCGCGGGGCAAGAGCGTCCAGCCGCGGACCCTGGAGGTGCTGGACGACCTGGGCGTGCTGGACGAGGTGAGGGCTTACGGGGGCCCCGTCCTGCCCTACCGCGCCTACGACCGCGACCGGGTGCTGGGCGTCTGGCCGAGCGCGCGGCAGCGGGCGGCCACGGCGCAGGTGCCTTATCCGAACGTCCTGATGGTCGCCCAGGAGCGGGTCGAGGACGCGCTGCGCAAACGGCTTGCCCGGCACGGGGTGCGGGTACGGTTCGGCACCGAGCTGCTCACCTTCGCCGCCGACGACGAGGGCGTCACCGCGACCCTGGCCGACCGAAGCACCGTCGAGCAGGTCCGGGCGCGGTACCTGGTGGCCGCCGACGGGGGCCGCAGCGTCGTGCGCAAGCAACTGGAGATCCCCTTCGAGGGCGTGACCTACGATTCCCAACACATCACGGTGGCCGACGTGGAAGCCGACGGCCTGGACCGCGCTCACTGCCACGTGTGGCCACGGGCCGCCGAAGGGACGATCGCCCTCTATCCCCTCCCCGCCGGCCGCTCGTTCCAACTGACGGCCGACGGCGACCTCGGCGACCGCGCGGACTCGCTGCGCGACGCCTTCGCGCAGCGGACCGACAGCATGGGCATCCGGCTGCGCGAGGTGAGCTGGATGTCGACGTACCGGGTGGTGATCCGCGCGGCCCAACGGTTCAGGGCCGGCCGCGTGTTCCTCGCCGGCGACGCTGCTCACGTCTACCCGCCCGCGGGCGGGCAGGGCATGAACGCGGGCATCCAGGATGCCTACAACCTCGGCTGGAAGCTCGCGCGTGTTCTCGCGGGCGCCCCCTCGTCCCTGCTCGACACCTACGAGGCCGAGCGCGTGCCGATCGCTGCCCGGACGCTGGAGACCGTCTCGGAGCTGTACCACCGTTCGCTGCTCGGAGACCCCAAGGGCCGGACGGACCCGCCGGACAGCGGTCAACTGGCCGTCAGCTACCGGGGCGGGCCGCTGGCACTCGACCACCGCGGCCGGGCGAGTGGCCTTCGGGCGGGCGACCGGGCGCCGGACGCGCCGTGCCATGATCGCCGCGGAAAGGCAGTGCGGCTCTTCGACGTGTTCCGCGGGCCGCAGACGACCGTGCTGGCCTTCGGCTCCCGATACGCGCAGTCCGGCACCGCGGCAGACGAACTCCATGCCGACTCCGCAGCTGTTCGTGTCGTCGTCCGGCCGGGCGACAGCGCACCCGGCACCGCGATCGTGGACACGCATGGGCACGCCCATCGGGCGTACGACATCACGGCGGACACGGTCGTCGCCGTCCGGCCGGACGGCCACATCGGCATGATCTGCGAACACGCCGCTCTCGCGGACGTGTACCGGCACCTTGAGGCGCTCGGATGCGGCGATGCCGGGAGCGGCTGCGCGGAACCCGGGCCTCGGCCCTGAGTCGAAGGGAAACGGTGACAGTGACGGACGTCGCGGCGGGACCGACCACCGGATGCGAGCACGACAGGCACGAAATCCGCACACCACGGCTGGTCCTGCGCACCCCGACGGTGCTCGACCTCGCCGCAGGCAACGCCAGTGGCAGCGACCCCGAGGCGCAGCGGTGGCTCGGTTTCCCCGAGGAGGCGATCGTCCCCGAACCGCAGCGCGGTGAACTGCTGGCCGCGGAGCCGGGCCGCGGCGAGTTCCGGGACCTCAGCCGGCTGTTCCCCGACTCCACCGCGCTCGTAGCGGCCGATCACGCGCTGGAACAGCACGTCGGCACCGTCGCTGTCGAGGTTCACCCCTGCGGGCTCCACCACGCCGGTGGCTGGCTCGCGCCCCGGTTCCGCGGGCGAGGGCTCGGAGCGGAGCTGTTCGCGGGTGCGGCGCTGCTCGCCCACGAGCACCTCGGCATCACAGAACTGCACGCGGCCGCCGAAGAGGAGAACGTGGCGATCCACCGGGCGCTGACCGCCGCCGGCTTCGTCGAAGCGCAGGGCCCCGCCACGCATAGGCTGATGAATGGCCGGGTCGTCCCCGTGCTCTGGTACGCGCACCGCGCGGCGGACACCCGGCACTGCGCCCCGTCACCCGTCCGTCGCGGAGCCTGAGCAGCTCCGGGGTCACCGCCGGTGGTCCGGCGATGGGCCGCCCCGGACCTGCCTCGTGACGTCTGGACCTGTTCAGCGCCCTTGAAGTCCAGGGGCGCCCCGAGTCTCATCCGGCCGGCTGCCCCGCGCCCGTGAGGTGGTCGGTCACTGACAAAGCCTCAGGGAGAGAGCCGCCGTCGAGGAGTGAGCGAAAGGTCGCGGCGGCATCGTCGTCCAGCGACGGGAGGCTGCCGCTGAGCTGGAGGGTGGCGAAGCCGTGGGCCAGCGACCAGGCGGCCAGTCCGGCGCGCCGGACGTCGGGGGCGCGCCGGGCGGCAGGGAGGTCCTCGACCCCTGCGTACAGCGCGCGGGAGGCGCGCTCCTTGGCGGCTGCCAGCTCGGGTCGTCGCCGTGGAGCAGCTGGGGCCGGAACATCACCTCGAAGTGGGCCGGATGGCCGAGGGCGAACTCCACGTAACGCACGCCCATTTCACGCAACCGGTGCGCGGCGTCGGCCGGCACCGCGGTCAGGGCGTCGGCTAGCAACTCGAAACCTTCCCGGGCGATCGCGGTGAGCAGCCCGGCTTTGTCCTCGAAGTGGTGGGCGGGGGCGGCGTGGGAGACCTCGGCGCGGCGGGCGAGGTCTCGGAGGCTGATCGCGGCGACGCCGTCGCTTCGGATGACCTCGAGCGCGGTGGAGAGGAGGGCTCGGCGCAGATCTCCGTGGTGGTACGTGCGTGGTGCGGCCATGGTTCACGAGGCTTTCCCGTCACCCTCCGGGAATCCAAGGGATCGCACGGTTCGGGTGCGATGTGGCTGGTGCCGGGCCTGGGGTCAGCGGCGGCGGTACATCACGTACAGCTTGCCTTCGTGACGAGCGGCGCTGACCTCGTCGAAGGGTTTGATGGGGTTGGCGGCGCCGCCTGAGCCGACGTAGTGGAGGAGGCTCCAGTCCAGGGTGAGGGGTTTGTAGTAGGAGGCGCGCAGTGCTCCGTCGGCGTCGCGCAGGAAGATCCACGGGGTAGTGGCGGTCAGCCAGCCGACGTGCTCGGCGAGCGTGGGCCCGCACGTGGTTTCCCAGGCCGGGGCCGACTTGCGGGACCAGGGAAAGCCAGTCGGCGTGGTGGGATCTTCACGGACGATGCTCACGGTGTTGTCCATCTGGCGGATGGCCTTGTGAAGCGAACCGCCGATCCGGCACATTCCAACGGGGCTGGGGGACTTCCACTGAAAGGGAAACTCGATCCGGTTGCTCCACCCGGAGGCGCCTTTGGTCCAGTCGTAGGTGAGGTGGGATGGCTCCGGCTCCGTGACTGAGAGGAGCAGGTTGTTGTTCGCGAGTACCCCCAGGGCGGGGGCCCGTAGGGTTTGTACGGCCTGGGGAACCTGTCGCACTGGGGTCCAGGTCGAGCCGTCGAAGGCGCTCCAGTGCGTGGTGTCGTCGATAGTGTGGACGACGGCGCAGTAGAGCTTGTTATCGGCTACCGCCAGGGCCAGTGGGAGCAGGCTCACCCAGCTGTTGAGGTGGACGGGCTCAGTCCAGGCTCCGTTGACCAGGCTGGTCGACATCACCGCTTGGTCGTTGTGGCGGACGAAGGCGGCGTAGAGAGTGCCTTGGTAGGAGGCCAGTGCGGGGGCGGTCATGGATTTCCGGGGGCATCGGCGCCGAGCCACGCCACCAAGACCGTCAACGTGCGGCGGTCTTGACGGTGGGGGTCTTGGACCACATCTCCGCCTTCATCACGCTGTCGAGGTCGGCGAGCAGCATGCCGGTCAGGTCCAGCCGTGTGGCGTGGGGGGCGGTGGACTCGGTGAGGTAGCGGCGGCCCAGGAGCAGGCCTGCGATGCCTACGGGCAGGTTGATCAGGAAAATGGCGCGCCACTCGAGGCCGAGCAGGTTCCACTGGGTCAGGACACCGCCCAGGACGGGCCCGGCGATGGCGCCCAGGCCGATCACGGCGCCGTACATGCCGAAGACCTTGCCGCGCTCGTGCGCGGGGAAGGTGACGTGGACGATGGCGAGCACCTGGGGGACCATGAGGGCGGCCATGGCGCCTTGCAAGACGCGGGCGGTGATGAGCATCTCGGGGCCGGCGGCTGCGCCGCACAAGGCCGAGGCGAGGGTGAAGCCAGACATGCCGAGCAGGAAGAGGCGTTTGCGGCCGTAGAGGTCGCCGAGGCGGCCGCTGGTGATCAGGCCGGCTGCGAAGGCGAGGACGTATCCCTCGGTGATCCACTGGATCGCTGCGTAGGTGGCGCCCAGGTCTTTTTGGATGCTGGGGATGGCGACGTTGACGATCGTGACGTCCACCAGGTCCATCAGGGTGGCGGTCATGACCACCGCGAGGGCGATCCAGCGGCTGCGGTCGGTGACCGGGCCGGATATGTGCGCGGTGATGCTGGCGGAGTGGTTCATGACAGGACTTCGATTCTTGTGGCGCGGCAGGCCCGGGGGTTGGCGCGGCGGGGCCGGGCGAGGTGGTTACCGGTGGGCTCGCAGTCCCCGCCGCGCGGGGTGGCGGCCGGGGCGGCACGGTGACGGGTGCGGCCCGGTTCGCGGGGCAGGGCCGGCGGGCCGCGCGAGGGTGGCGGCCCGCCGGGCGCCGGCCGACGCAACCGGTCGGCGTCCGGCGGATGCACGAGTGCGGGGCCGGCCGGAAGCGGGCCGGCGTGGTGCCGGGGTGGCGCTTCCGCGATAGCGGTGGGGCCTGGGGCAGGCTCTAGCCGACGTTGACGGTGGCCTTGTCGTTGACGCCGATGACGTAGCCGTCGGGGTCACGGAAGTAGAACAGGCGCACCCCGGAGTGGTCCTGGCCGAGCGGTTTGACGATCTCGGCGTGCTGGGCGATCCGGTCGTGGGCGGCCTGGAGGTCGTCCACGCCGAGGTAGTGCATGCCCGCGAAGCCGATGGGGGTGTCCGCCAGGACGGGCAGCCAGTCCTTCAGGTCGGCGTTGCTGTAGAGCATGGCGCAGAACTCGCCCTGGTAGAAGAGCATGTGGATATCGTCGCCGAGCTTGGCGCCGCTGGAGTCCACGTCGAAGCCGAGCTGCTGGTAGAAGGCGATGCTGGCCGCGGTGTCCTTGACGCTGAAGCAGGGTGCGTAGGTCATGGTCGGTTCTCCCGTCGGGTGTGCCCTGCCCGCTGGCCGGGCGGGGCTGGTGGCTGGGGGCGGGTCCGGGGGTCAGGTCCCGCGTTCGCACAGGAACCAGTCGTTGCCCCAGGGGTCCTGGAACACGGCGACCTTGACCGGGCCGGTCTGCCGGGCGGGGGCGGCGACCGTCCCGCCGGCCGCTTCGATGGCGGCGAGGGTGGCGTCGATGTCGTCGGTGTTGAGGAACGGGACGGGCTTTCCGGTCTTCCAGAACTTCGACAGGTCGCCCGACTGCGGGTTGCCCTCCCACATCAGGCCGACCTGGCTGCCGCCGTCGCCGGTGCCCATGATCGGGTAGCCGGGGATGTCCACGTCCACGGTCCATCCGAACGTCTCGGTGTAGAACTTCCGCGCTGCTTCGTGGCCCTCCCTGGGGACGGTGATGTCCATCAGGTTGAAGGCGTTCGTCTTGGTCATGATCTGTGCCTTTCTTGATCTTCCGGGGCCTCCGGGACTTCCCGCCGGCGCTCCGAACCAAACCCCAGATGCCCGTTTTAGGCCTTTAGGGTGCTTTCAGTGTAGCTCATCATTACGGACGTGCGTACTGATGAGCTGAAAAAGGGATGCCGTGCCGTTGGCCACCAATACCTAGACGAAGGCCCCGCCCGGCACCCAACCAGCCGGGCGGGGCAAGTGCACCCCTTGCCTCACCGGGGGCGGGCCGCTACCGCGTGGCGCAGGATTGCCAGGACGTACGCACGGTCCGGCGGGGCGGGGAAGGTCATCGCCTGCAGGCACAGCCCGTTCATGAGCGGCGGGAGACAGGCGGCGACGGACGCCCCCACGACCGGGGTCATCGCCTCAATGCTGTGCCGGGTCAGCCGCTCGGCCACCCCCCGCAGTCCAGGACGGCGCAGAGCGGCCAGGTACAGCTCGAACTCCGTCATCGCCATGGTCCGCCCCTCACCCCCCAGGCACGCCATGACCCCGTCCGTCAGCGCCTCGGCCAGCTGCTCGGGAGTGTCCTCGGCGTGCTCGGCGGCCCAGGCCTTCATAGAGGCGGCGAACCGGTCCGCGGCCCGGCCCAGAGCGGCGTGGATCATCGCCTCCCGGTCCTTGAAGTAGTACGTCGTCGAGCTCAGAGAGACATCCGCCCGCTCGGCGACCACCCGGTGGCTCAACCCCTCGATGCCCCGCTCGGCGATCAGCTCCTCGACCACCTCGATGATCCGCTCCTGCCGGTTCGGGTCATGCCGCCGCGTCCGCCGTGGGCGCGCACCCGCACCATCCGCCACACGCCCCCCGCCGTCTTCTGCCCCGGTCGTCTCCATCGTCTCCCTTTCCTCATCGGTACAAACGTACGTACCTATAACAGAGAGTACCGGGGACCCACCCCTGGCTGGACGGGCAGAACGTGTGCCCTCCCGCGAGCGGGAGCCGCAGCACTGCTGCCTGATGTGCTGTGGGGGCGTGTGCTCAACGGGAGGGTCGGCCATACGGCAGCAGGCTCCTGTGCCTGCTTCCACGCGCCGGTTCCCATGAGAGGCCGGTGGGCAGGGTGAAGCATGCGCACCTCCGGCCTGCGCGGGCCCCGCGGTCACACGGCACGCCGCCCACGCAGCCGGCCCCGTGCAGCCCCGTGGCAAGGAAGCCCATGCACCATGCCCACCGGAGGGCCACCTCGCGCCTCACAGCCGCCCTCGCTCTGACCGCAACCCTGCTGACCGGAACGTCGCTGGCCCACGTAGGTCCGGCCGTGCTTCGACCTGGTCGCCGCGCTCGCCAACTGGCCATGCAGGTAGCGGCCGCGGCGAAGACGCTGGGTCGGCAGCTCCAGTGTCAGCAGCGAGCCGCACTCCTGCCGACGCAGCCCAGAACTCAGCACCAACTGCACGAAGCTGGTGTTCCGCAGCTCGGTGCGCGATTCCCACCCCAGCCCGGCGACGCCGGCACGGGTATGGCCACGCAGCCCGATGTCCAGCCACAGGTCCCAGGTCCGCGGCGTCAGCCACGACACCCGCGAGCTCACCGCGTCCGGCACCCGGTCCTCGCGCCGGGAGACATCCACCGGCAGCGGGTAGACCTTGCCCCACTTGAACAGCTTCGTGAACGCCGCCGCCTCACGCTCCCACTTCGACCCACCGATCCGACCCGGGTTCTCCGGCGCATCACACCGCCAGTGCCGGTAGTCCGCCAGGTCCTGCCGTGTCGCCTCCCGCCACATCAGCCCACGCGAGGACAGGAAATTCAGCAACAGCCGGTAATCCGTTCCGTAATTACGCTTCGTCTCCCGCTCCAGATTCCGGAAGACCGCGGACCGAACGAAATCCAGGAAATCCCGGTCCACCATGCCGTCCGGCCGTAAGTACACCGGATCCCCCGGCCTCAGGCCGATGCGAGCCACTGCCTCCGGCAGGTCCTGTACCCCAAGGAGACCCTCGGCCGGCAACGTTCCCCAGCGACCTGGGTCTGGCACCCACTCCACGTGCCACTCGCCCATCTAGACCCCTCCTGATGTGCTTGAACACATCAGATCATCAGGGAAGCCGTCATCGGCGCCATCACCGGCACCCTCACCCGCCCACAGCTCCTCCTCCTCGGCCGCCACGACCTAGGGGGTATCCGATGGGTCGTGCTGTCTGCACTGGGCGTCAGTCGACGACCCACATCCACCAGCGATCAGATGACTTGATGGAAATGACCGCAGCACCCCCGGGACTGCCTGCCGGGGGTGCTGCGGTGTAGCTGGGGCCGGTCAGTCCCAGGTGGAGTCCTGGAGGTTGAACTTGCCGGGGGTGGCGCCGTGGACGAAGCGCAGCAAGCCGTCCTGGATGGTCAGGGGCTTACCGGTCTCGCGGTCCTTCTGCCAGATCTCGTAGTAGTTGCCCATGTCGTAGAAGGTGACCTTGTCGGCCTTGGAGGAGACGGGAGTCACCCAGCCGTCGCTGGAATCGATCCACTTGCCTTTTGCGGTGGCGCAGGTGACTTGCAGGTAGCCGCCCCAGTTGCCGTCCTTGGCCCACGCGCCGTCGGCGACCTTCACCCACAGGGCCGGGCCCTGGGAGTGGAGCGTCTCGGTCTGGGTCATGGCGACTTGCTTGCCGTCAACCGTCTTGCTGTAGCTCCTGGCCTCGATGCCGACCTGGGTGTCGCTGCCACTCCTGAACCGCACAGTGGTCTCGGAGGAACGGTGCGGGACGTACCGGTCGCCCGAGAAGTCGGCCTTGGAGGTATCGATCTCGAAGACCTTCCAAGCGAAATCACGCAGACGCTCGTTGCGGGAGTCCTTCATCTCGTGGTCGCCGGCCACGAAGTCCTTGAACGCCGCCTCGTCGCCGCCGACGCCCTGGACGCGCTGGACGATCCACCGCAGGGTCTGCCCCTCGGGACCGGCCGCCCTCTCCTTGAGGGCCTCCTCCTCCGCCTTCGTCTTGGCGGCCCGGCTGGCTTCCGCCTCCTTGCGGGCCTCCTCCTCCGCCTTCGCCTTGGCGGCCCTCCTGGCTTCCACCTCCTTGAGGGCCTCCTCCCCCGCCAGCATCGCCTCGATGGTCTCCTTGTCGAAAGGGGCGCTGGGAAGCACCGAAACGACGCGTTCGCGGTCCAGCATGCTGTCGATGTGGTCTTGCGGCGAACGGGAGTCCCGGGGCGCGGTGACCGCCAGCCTCTCCAGGATCAGCGCCTCGATGCGCTCCTTCTTCCATTCCTGGTGCGCGGCTTCGATCTCCGCGATCTGCTGCGGGTCCACCGCCTTCGCCGCCCGGGGCGCGTCCTCGTCCAAGAAGATCATGAAGCTGTTCTTACGCAGGTAGCTCATGGATGGCCCTCCCCTATCAGCAATGAGTTATCGGTTCATCACGCTACGTTTCGCCTACTGATTGATCAAGAGGGACCAGGGACTGTCCGGCGGGCCATGGCGGTGGAGCCCCATCATGAGCAGAGCCAGAGCCGGATCGCTGCGACGGTGACCGTTCCCTCGAAGACGTAAGCGCGCTTGTCGAACCGTGTCGCCACGGCGCGGAAGCCCTTGAGGGCATTCACGGTGCGCTCGACTTCGTTCCTGCGTGCGTACCGCTCCCGGTCGAACCCGGTGGGTCTGCCACCCGCGCCGCCACGGCGTCGGCGGTGGGCTTGCTGGTCTCTGCGCTCGGGGATGATGTGCCGGATCTGCCGCCGCCGCAGGTAGCGCCGGTTGCGGCGGGAACTGTACGCCTTGTCCCCGCAGAGGTGGTCCGGGCGCGTCCGCGGGTGCCCACCGGCCGGTCGCGGGACGCGGACGCGCTCCAGGACCGGAATCAGCTGAGGAGCATCGCCCCACTGCCCCGGTGTGATCAGGACAGCCAGCGGTCGGCAGCCTCCGTCGCTCGCCAGATGGATCTTGGTGGTGAGCCCACCGCGTGAACGGCCGATCGCCTCATCGTCCCGATGCCAGGCGGGAGAACGGCGCCGTCCTGATATCCGTGGGGGCCGGCTTCGGGCCCCGGCGGCCTGCTGGTGGACGCGGCACACGGTGGAGTCCACACTCACCACACTCCAGTCGATCCGGCTCTCCGCGTCAGCATCGGCCTGGACGGCCCTCAATACCTTTGCCCACGTACCGTCCGCTGACCACCTGCGATGCCTGTCGTGGCAGGTCTTCCACTTCCCGAACCGTGAGGGAAGATCACGCCACGGGATCCCGGCCCGTTGCCGGAAGAGGATCCCGTTGACCATGCGGTGGTCCCTCCAGCGCCCGCCCCGCCCCACGCTCTTCGGAAGGTGCGGCTCCAGCCGGTCCCACTCGCCATCTGAAAGGTCGCCCCGTCCCACAGGTGATGACGCGTCGGGAGATCCGCCAGCTCACCGAAGACCAGCGGAAGCGGTTCTTCGCGGCGGTCCAGGCGCTCCACGTCAGGAGCGGCACAGGACAGTCCCAGTACGACCAGTTCACCGCCGACCACTACGACTACCGGGCCAGCAGTCACGGGGTAGCGGCGTTCCTGCCCTGGAACCGCGAACACCTGCGCCGCTTCGAGGCCGCCCTCCAGAAGATCGACCCGACTATCGTCCTGCCCTACTGGGACTGGTCCCGCGACTCCCAGGCACCGGAGCGATCAGCCATCCTCAGCTCCTCCTACTTCGGCGGCAACGGCACCGGGAGCAGCCGGTGCGTGACGAACGGGGCCTTCGCCGACTGGCAGGCCACCATCCCGAACAATCACTGCCTGCAACGCAAGTTCAACGGCGGCTCCACCATCGGATCCTGGTACAGCCCCCGAATGATCGAGAACCTCCTGAACACGAACAGGCAGAGCTACGACCAATTCCGCCGGGCGCTCGAAGGCACTCCCCAGGCGAGCGTCCACGTGCACATCGGCGGCGACATGAGCCAGATGTACTCCCCCAACGACCCCCTGCACTGGGTCCACCGCACGTTCGTCGACCTCATCTGGACCGAATGGCAACAACGCAACACCGGCCTCGCCGACACCTACAACGGTGGGGGGGCCAGCACCCACGACGTTCTCCAACCCTTCGGCGTCACCGTCGCCTCCACCCTCAGCACCCGCATCCTCGGCTACACCTACCCCCGCTGGGGCGGCTCCTCCCAGGCGGCCTGACCTCCGCCTGCCCTCCGGTAGTGGCCGGAGGGCAGGCGGAGGTCAGCCGCGCAGCGGACAGGGGGTCCTCGTGCAGCAGGCGGACTTCCCAACACGCAGCCGGCGACAGCGGGGCGGCTTACCCGGGCGTGGAGGGAGACGGGCAGCGGAGTGGTGCCCCGGTTCCACATCTTCCGAAGGAGCCTCGCTGGGCACCTTCCTGGTGCATCCGACGGCCATGAGGGACTCCCGAAGTCGTCAACAAACGACTCCCCGTTCTCGGCTCTGGCCCACTTGTTGTGGCCGCGTACGCTGAGTGACTATCGGCCTTCTCGTGATGGTGGCTGAGGTCGCCCGAAAATCGCCCGGCCGGTGGGCAGCATGGCCAACAGTGCTGCGCCGTGGACGAAGTACGGCCGCAGCTCGAAGAGTTGCTGTTCTCCTCGGTGGAGGACGTGTTGGTGGAGTCGATCACGGTGACCGACGCGGTGGTCCGGGTCGAGGCCCGGAGCACGGTCCGGCAGGTGGCCTGCCCGGGGTGCGGGTGCCGGTCGGGGCAAGTACACGGTTCCTATCTGCGGTTTCCTCGTGATCTGCCATCGGTCGGCAGGCTCGTTGTGGTGGCGTTGAGAGTGCGGCGGTTCGTCTGCGGAGAGGAGTCCTGTCCACGCAGGACCTTCGTCGAGCAGGTGTCGGGGTTCACGCGCCGGTTCGGCCGTCAAACGGAACGGCTGCGATCGACGCTCGTCTCGGTCGGACTCGCGCTCGCGGGCCGGGCCGGAGCCCGAATGGCGGACGTCTTCGGCACTCCGGTCAGTCGCAACACCCTGCTGAGACTGGTCGCTTCGCTCCCGGAGCCGCCCGCCGTCGTGCCCCGCGTGGTCGGCGTGGACGAGTACGCCCAGCGCAAGGGCCGCATTTACGGAACCGTGCTCGTCGACGTCGAGACACGCCGCCCCATCGACCTCCTGCCGGACCGGGAGGCGGACACGCTCGCGGCCTGGCTCGCCGAGCGCCCCGGCATCGAGATCACCTGCCGCGACCGGGCCCCGTTCTTCGCCGACGGCGCCACCCGCGGCGCCCCGCAAGCCCTCCAGGTCGCCGACCGGTGGCACCTCTGGCACAACCTGGGTGAAGCCGCCGAGAAGTGCGTCTACCGGCACCGCGGCTGCCTGCGCCCGATGCCCGCGGCGCCGGACGCACCGCAGGAGACGGAGGAGCCGACGGTGTCGTCGCCCTGGCCGACGGGCCACCAATTCGCTGAACGAACCCGCGCCAAACACGCGACCGTTCACGCACTCCTGGCCGCCGGCCACAGCAAGCGATCCGTCGCCCGACAGCTCGGCATGGGCCTCAACACCATCCTGCGCTTCTCCCTCGCCACCACCCCGGAGGAGCTGTTCACCGGCCAGTGGCAGAACCGTGTGACCAGGCTCGATGCCTTCAAGCCCTACCTCGACCAACGGTGGCAGGACGGCTGCACCAACGCCTGGAAGCTCTGGGAAGAGATCCGCGAACAGGGCTACCCGGACGGTCACAGCAGCGTCCGCGACTACGCCAAGAAGACTCTACGGGGCAAGCCTCAGCCCATCGGGCCCCGGCCACCGTCAGCCCGCGCCGTGTCCCGCTGGATCCTCACTCTCCCCGACGCCCTGGCCGAACACGACCAACTTCAGCTCAAGGCGGTCCTGGCCAACTGCCCCGAAATGACCGCGCTGGCCGAGCACGTACGCTCCTTCGCCCGCATGGTCACCGAGCTGGAGGGAGACCGACTGCCGGAGTGGATCGAGTCCGCCCGAGACACCACCGACCTGCCCAGCCTCAGCCGGTTCGCTCAGCACCTCGAACGCGACCTCGACGCAGTCATCGCCGGCCTCACACTGTCCTGGAACTCCGGCGTCGTCGAAGGCCATGTCAACCGGATCAAGATGCTCAAGCGTCAGATGTTCGGCCGCGCCGGATTCGACCTGCTCCGCAAGCGAGTTCTCCTCGCTCCGTGACCGATGTCAGTGGCTACTGGAATGCTGCCTTCGCCAGCGATACCGATTTCAGGAGCAGCGCATGGGAACGTGGGGAACCGGTCCGTTCGACAGTGACCTGGCCGGAGACTTCGTCGATGGACTTGAGGGGCTGTCTTCCCAACAGGTCATCAATGTGCTCGCGCAAGCGTTTCTACGCGTCACGAACGCCAAAGCCCGTGTGGATGGCGGAGATGGCATCCAAGCCGTCGCTGCTGCGGCCCTCGTCGCCAGCGCCCTCCCTGACGCCCGGATTCAGATCGACCCTGATGACGGCCCCAAAGAACCCCTGCCGGAGCTTCCGGTGTCGTTCCGGGCGGCAGCCCTGCTCGCGCTCCAACGGGTACTTCAAGATGGATCAGAGATGGCAACAGGTTGGGTGGACAGCGACGACGCCGACCAGTGGCGCCACGAAGTCCAACAAGTGATTGACGCCCTGGAACCACCCACCAATCACTCCAAGTAACCGCCTCACAGGAAGTGGGCCAGAGCCGAGAACGGGGCTCTGGTCCACTTTCTGTGGAGTCGGTCGAGACCGGGGACGACCGACTCCACAGTGTCCTTGATATCCATTCGAGGCGTTTGACAGCGAACCCAGTCGTGCCCAGGGCTGCTGCAGGGCGCACCGTACGGGTGAATACTGGTGTGGTGGGTGTTTCGCGCATCAAGCCTCATCTGCGGTGTCTGGACGGCAGTGGGTCCGATCTCGGCCATGCGGTGGCCGAGCGGTCGATTGAGCGCGCCGCGGGCAGATCGGACGTCGCCCCGCTATCCGTGGGTCCTCCGGTGCATGTGCTGGTGGTGCACACGGGGCGGTCAGCGAATCTGCGCTGGTCAGCGGACGGGACACCCCGCCAGGAGCGGTTTCATGCCGGGGAGGCGCTGGTCAATCCCGCCGGATGGGCGTCGCGGCCTCGCTGGCAGGACGACGTGGAGCTGCTGCTTCTGGGGATTGATCCGGCGTGGCTGGAGCAGCTGACGTCCGAGAGCGGCGCCGCCGGCCAGGTAGAGCTGGTTCCGCGGTTCCACTTCACCGATCCGCTGCTGAAGATGCTGTTGGAGCGTCTGGTGGCGGAGTACGCCGGGCCCGGCCCTGCGGACTCCCTGTACGCGCAGTCATTGGTCCAGGCGGCCGCCGCGGTGATACTGCGGGTGGCCGCCGAAGGCCGGACGCTGCCTGGCCGAGAGGGCGGGCTGCCGCCGCGCCGGTTGGCCGAGGTCATGGACTACATCCATGCGAACCTCTCGCAGCGGGTCACGCTGGCGGAACTGGCCACCGTGGCCCAGGTCAGCGAATCTCACTTCACCCGGGTCTTTAAAGCATCGACCGGCGAATCCCCGCACCAGTACGTGATGCAGCAGCGTCTGGAGTACGCACGGTGGGAGCTCACCCGTACCAGCAGGCCGATTGCGGAGATCGCGACGGAGGCAGGTTTCGCGGACCAGAGCCATCTGACGCGGATGATGCGGCGCTACGTGGGTGCAACTCCACGGCTGCTGCGGGACGGCGACGGCGGACGCTGACGGCCGGCGGGAAGTCGTGAGCGGTTTGTTCCACCTCTGATCGGATCGTTCAAGATCCACATGCGCCTCTGCGGTGAGTCTGGTGAGTATGGCTTGGCCCGCGGTGTTCGCCGGGGTCATGCCGTCCCACCCGAGCGCATCGCAGGAGGCAGTCATGGTCACCACTCCGGACAAGACACTCAACGGCAAGGTCGCCTTCGTCGGCGGCGCGTCACGTAACCTCGGCGGGCTGATCAGCACCACCCTCGGAGCGCAGGGCGCCCGGGTCGCGGTGCACTACAACAGCGACTCCTCCCGGGCCAAGGCCGAGGCCGTCGTGGACGAGATCAACGCCGGCCCGGGCGAGGCGTTCGCGATCCAGGGCGACCTGACCCAGGTCTCCGAGGTGGAGCGGGTCTTCGACGACGTCGTGAACCGGTTCGGGAAGCTCGACTACAGCATCAACACCGCCGGCATGGTGCTGAAGAAGCCGCTCACCGAAATCACGGAGGAGGAGTACGACCGGATGTTCGCGGTCAACTCCAAGGCCGCGTTCTTCGTGATGCGCGAGGCCGCCCGCCGCATCGAGGACGGCGGGAAGATCATCACCATTGTCACCTCGCTGCTGGCCGCATACACCGGCCTGTACTCCACCTACGCGGGCAGCAAAGCCCCGGTCGAGCACTTCACCCGCGCCCTGTCGAAGGAACTGTTCGGCCGCAACATCGCGGTCAACAACATCGCCCCGGGACCGATGGACACCTCATTCTTCTACCCCGCCGAGGACGACGACTCCATCGCTTACCACAAGTCGTCCGCGATGAACGGTGACCTCACCAAGATCGAGGACATCGTGCCCTGGGTGACGCATCTGCTCACCGACGGCTGGTGGGCCAACGGCCAGACCATCTTCCTCAACGGCGGCTACACCACCCGCTGAACCGCGAGCTGGGCGGTCGCCACCGTGGTCGACTCCCGAAACGTGAAGGCCGCCGAGACCGTGTCCAAAGCGACCCGCGGCTATGACGCGGGCAAGAAGATCAACGGACGCACGCGCCATGTGGTCGTCGACACCCGGGGGCTTCCGCTGTCCCGAACGGCGGCCGCCGCCCGTTCGTACCGCCAACCGGACCCGCAGGCTGCGACCGGGCGTACGACTCCACACAAAGTGGACCAGAGCCGGTTCTCGTGAACAAAGCCACAAGCCGTTCCGTCAATGGGGCGGTTGGTCTCAGCTCAGCAGGAGGCGACGCTAGCGAAGGCCCTCTGGAGTATGCGGACTGCGCCCTCGGCTTCCGCATACCGCTCCGGGGGCGAGGGGACGGCACCGAATGTTTGGCTGTCTCCGGCAGGCAGGGCACGCCAGTGCAAGATGGGCGTGAGGACGTTGGCAGCCGCACCGAGGAACCAGGCTGTATGCCCGTGGACGTGAGCAAGAGCGATGGCCACAGCGGCGAGTGCTTCCCGCAGGTGTTCCAGGCGCTCTACGGCGGGCAGCGCTTCCTGGGTCTGGGGAGCACCGACGGCGGCGTGCAGGTCGGCGGCGGCCTTCGCGACGACCAGGCGATGGTCGGGTGTCAGGATCCACACGTGTTCGCGGATAAGCCCTTCGGCTTCCCGCACTAGGTTCTCGGCCAGCGCCCTCATATCCATGACCGATACCCTATGCGCCCCTTGGGGAGCCGGCCCGAGCACCTTCCGGTACTTCAGCTACAGGTGAGCGTCGAGTGGGCGGGCGGGACGGTTGAGCTGGCGGACAAGGTCGTGACAAGCCGCCGCGGTACTCGTTCACCGGTCATGACGCGTCCCCCGGTACTGACCGCACTCACCCTCACCGCCACCGCCGTAGCGGGCGGCATCCTCGCCGCCACCCCCGCCTCCGCCGGCGGCATCGGTGACTTCCTCTCCCCCGCTCTGCACGGCGTCCCCATCGGAATTCTCGGTTCCGCAGAGTGAGCGCCTGTCCTACCTTTTGGAGGCGGACTCGGGCTGGTCGTTCGCAGGATCGGTAGGGCCCAGGGCTTTTGGTATGGCTCAGTGCCTGTCGCCGTCGGATGACTCCAGAAACTTGGCCGCCCGGAGCCCGCGACGACTCGACCGCTGATACGGAAAAGGCGCAGCGCCAGGCCGAGCAGGCCGAAGGTGAGCGACGTCGGCCGCCGGTTCCGGGCTGGATCATTGAGGAGGGCGTCGGTGACGGATTGCCTGCGGGCGTGCACGTCGGCGGCTGCTACGCCGCACTGAAGTGGCCGCGGGCGCTGGGCGTCTCACGGGAGCAGGCCCGCGAGGCTCTGTATCAGCAGGTCCTTGCCTGCCCCCACTGCATCCTGACAAGGATCTCGGCGTCGTGGACAGCGCCTGAGGTGCCTGACCCTTCCGTGTCCGGTTCAGTTGACAGTGCCCGCAGGCCGGGCTGTGGGCGCTAGCGTCGCGGCATCGCACAGCGGCGGGAGGGGCAGAGCATGGGGCGCTCGGACAAGCACAGCATTCTGCTGTGGCGGCTGGCCGACGCACAGCACACGCAGGAGTGGGCCGGGCTGAGCCAAGGCGTTGATGAGCGGACCATGGCGCCCTGTTGGAACTCGGGCTCGCCGAAGAAGCCTCACGCGAGGACCGGGCCGAGCTCTCAGCGAAGGCCGGCCATCCGGTGCGGTGGGCGGTACGGCTGACGGACGACGGGTGGGACGCGCTGACGTACGCGCGGGTACGGGCTGCCCCGGGCACCGCTGCGACGGGGCCGGGGCTGAAGACCGTGCTGCTGCGCCCCTCGGAACTGGAAGCGGTGCGGCGCTACCTGGCGCTGAACGGACGTCTGCGTCAAGGCCCGGCTCCTGGCCTGGAGGCGGCCGCCGAGGCGGCCCGTTTCGACAGCGCCGCGAACCGGTGGATCCTGCACGTGAACGAAGAACGGATGCAGTCGATGGCCCGGGCCTTCTTCCTGGAACGGCTCCAGGGCTCTATCGCACCCGCCAACCGGTTCGCCCGCACCTACGGGGTGACCTACCCGCCTCGCCCTCTCGGCTTCATTCCAACGGCGCTGCGCGGCGAGGCCGACGCCAGTTGGCCCCGCTCCAGCCGCGCCCAAGGACCAGGACGGGCCTGAACCGTCATCGCGAGCCGGTTATCCACAGGCCCGCACGGCCTCACCGTGCGGGCATTTCGGTCCGTCAACGCGGGTCCAGATCAGGGGCGGCCAGTTCATCTCGGTGATGATGTCGCGCAGCATCGCGAGCCCGTCCTCGGCCTGGCGCTGGGAGAGTTCCCAGGCAGCCAGCAGTTGCGGGATGTGCAGCCCTGCGGGCCGGGCCTCCATCAGGATCCGGTAGATGCAATCGGCATGCCGGCGGGCGGCGTCTCCCTGGCACCGCCCGCCGCCGGGGCGCCGTGCCATGGCCTACTCCTCTTTCAGCAGGCGGGGAAACTGCCTATGAGCTGCGGAGATGCCCGCTGGTCTCGTCCGGCCGGGGGCTGCCAGTGTGCTTGCCGGGCGTAACTCGGCGCCCATGAGCAAGGGGGAGACGTGGACGCCATCGTTGCGGCTGTCATTAGTGCCATGGGCGGCATCGTTGCCGCGATCATCGCCACACGGGGGGCTCAGGGAGGATGCGCCGAGGTGAGGTGATGTGGAATGGCAGTTCGCGGGCGCGCCGGGCGACGGTCAGCCGGACGACGCTGGCGGGCAGCCAGAACTGGTTCAGCAACCGCAAGAAGCTGTGGCGATCCGGCAGAGCTAGATCGCGGTGCGAAGCTCAGCGGCGGGTTGCCGGGAGCCGACGGTACAACCTCGACGACGCTCGAACTCGGACACGTCCCTCTAGGCGCGCTCCAGGTAGAAGTCCGCCCTGCGAGTGAAGCGGATCTCCAAACGTCCTGGATGCCTGTGGCTGCGTAGGTAGACGCGGCAGTCGTCGCAGCGGCTGGTGGCGCGGCGGCACGCCTCGTGTTCCAGGGCCAGAGGCATGCCGCATCCGGGGTCGGTGAGCATCGCGACGAACGGCCGATGATGAGAGACCCCGCTGCCTGCCTGGGAGACAAAGTGCTCCTGGTCGACCTTCCACAACTCCCCCGGCCCGTACGGATCGGCATCGGTCCACGCCGTGGTGCTGAGAGGAATACCGACGGCGCGCAGGAGCGGACGCTCTCCACAGGTGCTGCCGCCCCCTCCCCCCTGAGGCCGTGCCAGCGCTGTCCTGTTCACCACAGACTGGCCTGACAGCAGCAACATGTGGCCCTGTGTCAGTAAACGTGACATAAGATCAACTTCTCGCCGTTGACCCCGGCGAGCCTCTTATGTGTTTCTTGGTTTAGGAGAAGACTGTCATGACGTTTACGGGGAGGACCGCAGCCGTAACCGCAGCTGCGGGCGCCTTGATGCTGCTGACGCCGTCGATAAGTCACGCTGACTCGACGTCTTTCGTCAACTGGGGTAGCAGGAAGTGCCTGGAGATTGAAAACTCCAGCAGCAGGAATGGTGCCCGGGCCCAGCAATGGGACTGCAACGGCCAGGACGGTGCCGCCTGGGAATGGGAATGGGTGGGGCCAGGACGACAGTACTGGATCAGGAATGCCCATAATGGGAAGTGCCTTGAGGTGGCCGACAGTCGCAGGGACAATGGTGCTCCCGTTCAGCTCTGGGACTGCTCCAAGACCGCCAGGGGACAGCTCTGGCTCAAGCCGCCCGCTGGGAGCTGGGAGATCACTAACTATGGTTCCGGCAAGGCCCTGGAGGTAGAGAACTCTTCCACACGTAACGGTGCTCGCGTTCAGCAATGGACCTGGACGGGCGCGGACGGGCAGAAGTGGTACTGACGGACAGTGCCGTCGTGCCCGAAGGGCACGTCCTTCGGCCCGGCGTCCGGACGGGGCAGGAGGGCCGCCCGCGGCCCGGATGCTCCGGCCGGCTGCGAGCCGAGCCAGGCTGAGCCGTCCCGGAGGGACGCCCTTCTCCGTACCGGGGGGGCCGGCCGCCGACGTGGGCGGGCGAAGGTGGGGAGAGCGGAGGGCGAGGCCCGGGCTCCTCTGTCAGTCGGTTCGCAGAAAGTGCCTCGCCCGGCCCGGTCGGCTTCCTACGCTGCGTCCATGAACTGGACCAACGCCCTTGCGGTGTTCGGCGCCATCACCGGCGTGTGCAGTCTCGGCTGGTCGATGTGGAGCCACCGGCTTACTGGCGGGCGGATCGAGATCCTGGGCACGCCCTAAAGTACGCCGAGCGGCTTGGCTGAATGCAAGAGCGTGCGCCGGGGCAAGGAGTTTCTGGAAGTCCGCTGGCCCTATGGCGACCCCCGGCGCATCCGATTGGGATGCGCCGGGGGCTGTGATCGGATTCGTGGTGCCCGCGGTCACGGCGATATGTGTACGCGCTGACTTCCTCGGTCTCGTCGCGCGGCGGGCCGACTGCGCCCGGTCACTCCACGCGTTGCTCCCGGGCCTTCTCGAAGGCCTGCAGCGTGGCCTGGAGAGTCCGCTCGATCCGGGCAGGATCCCGTGGAGGGTGGTCCTCTGCAGCATCTGTGTCGCCTTCAGCAGCCGCCAACATGGCGTCGAGGGCCCTTCGCCGCGCGGCTTCATTCGGCGGCTGCCGCGGACGCAGCGCCCCGATCGTCATTAGCGTCAGGACGTCGTCGTTCGTGGTGGGCTGCATACGGCCCTCGATCAGCTCGTCCAGTCGCCAGCTGTCCGCGATCTCTTCCCACGTCACGTCGGCCTCATCGCTCATGTGTCCCCCCATTTCGGTGAGGCAAGGAGTCAACCACAGCAGTCGGCTACTCGTTGACCTGCCGAAAGCCGCGACAGGTGTGCTCACAGGCTGCGCATCCGCCACGACCATGCCGAGGATGGAGGCCGCATCGCCACGGATCGGCGTAGGCCTCGTTCTCCGGCATGAGCCACACGGTCGAGCCGTCCCGCTTGAGTCGCTTGACCGTCGCCTCGCCATCGATCAAGGCCGCCACGCCCTATGAGGTTCTCGGTGTCCGGCCGACCCTGACAATGACCGTGTCGCCGTCCATGATGTGCGCATTGATCACCAAATCACCGCTGACCCGTTCTGGCGGCAGGGCCTCGTGGGCGAATGCGAGTGAGAACTCGGCTAGGGGGTGTCTCTTTGATGGGTAGGGGGGAACTGGTGCCGGAGGAGGCAGCGTCCATCGATAGACAAGATCGTTAGTGGGCGCAGAGGAGTTTGTGATGACCGGCACGGCTACCCGTTACCTCTATCTGGTTCGGCACGGCGAGGCAGCGTCGGAGGAGAGCGGGCTGACGGAAGGGGGCCGTCGGCAAGCCATGCTGCTAGGCCAACGCCTCCGGGACATCCCTCTCGCAGCTGTTCACCATGGCCCGCTGCCCCGGGCAGAGGAGACCGCACGTCTGATCGGCGACCAGCTGAAGAATGTTCCCCTGCGCGTCTCGGAAGTTGCCGGTGACTACGTTCCTTACACGCCAGTGAGAGACGAGCTTCCGGCAGAATCCGCAAACTTCTTCCTCCGCTTTCTCGCTGGTGCCACTGAGGAGGAGCGGGAGCACGGACCTGCGCTGGCCCGGCAGGCGCTGGACATGTTCACCGGGCCGGTGGACGGCGAAGAGGACCGGCATGAACTGGTCGTCACCCACAACTTCCTGGTCGCCTGGCTCGTCCGGGACGCTATGCATGCGCCGCGATGGCGCTGGCTCGGTCTCAACCACGGCAACGCCGCTCTCACAGTCATCCGATACGCGCCCGGCCGGCCAGCCTCCGTCCTCACCTCTAACGACATGCGGCATCTGCCCCCCGAGCTGCGCTGGACTGGCTTTCCCTCCGAGGTCCACATCTAGCGCGTGCCTCTTTGATGGGTTTGTCGGTTGATCAGTTGTGCCTGTCCGATTAGTGATCACCGATGCGATGTGGGACCGGATCGAGCCGCTGATGCCGGCGGATCCGGTTCGCGGGCGGCGGTGGGCCGACCACCGCCGCACTCTCGAGGCCATCGCTTGGAAGTACCGCACCTGCTCGCCCTGGCGGGACCTGCCCGACGAGCTCGGCTCGTTCCAGACCGCTCACAAACGGCTGATCAGATGGGCCATCGACGGCACCTGGGAGATGATCCTCACCGCCGTCCTGACGGCCGCTGGCGCCGCCGACGACGTCGACTGGACGGTGTCTGTGGACTCCACAGTCGTCCGGGCTCACCAGCACGCCGCAGGAGCACGCAAAAAGGGGCGGCCTGCTTCGGTGAGCCCGCCGATCACGCAGTCGGGCGTTCCCGCGGCGGGCTGAGCACGAAGGTCCACCTGGCCGCAGACGGTCACGCACGCCCTCTGGCCTTCACCGTCACCGCAGGCCAGGCCGGTGGCGCACCCGCCTTCGAATCTGTGACGTCCCGCATCCGTGTGCCCCGCAACGGCCCGGGCAGGCCCCGGACCCGGCCATTCGCTGTCCTGGCTGATCGCGCGTACTCTTCACGCGCGATCCGGGCACATCTGCGGCGCCGAGGCATCCGCGCGGTCATCCCGCAGCCGTCCGACCAAATCGGCCACCGCTTGCGGCGAGGCCGCCGAGGCGGCCGTCCGCCCGGCTTTGACAGCGAGACCTACAAGCAGCGGAACACAGTTGAGCGGTGCATCAACCGCCTCAAGCAGTGGCGCGGCCTGGCCACACGAACGGACAAACTCGCGATCGCCTACCAGGCCGCACTCCACCTCGCCAGCATCCTCATCTGGATTCGACGCTGACCAAAGAGACAGAACCTAGCTCCGGGGCGAGTTCGTGCGCACTTCCGAGGGCCTGGCGCAAGTCCCATGTGTGTGCGGCGATTTCCATGACACCCGCGCGCCGCGCACAGGCAGGGTCGCGAAGCCGAGATCCACCATGCGGTCCAGCGCGCGATCGTCCATGGCCCATCCGGCAACGATGAGCCGCTCCTCGGCGTCCGCGTACGCCGCTGCCCAGTCGTCGCCCGGGACCTCGGCGACGTTTCCGGGTTCAGCTGCTCTGTAGGTGCCTTGCATGATGTGCGGATAGGCAAGCGTATTGCCCATGACGTGGGCGATCAGAGCGCGGCTGTCGAACTCGTGGCAAGGGGTGGGTATGTCGAGCTGCCCGGGTTCGACGGTGGCGACGAGTGCGGCGAACTGGCCGGCCGCGCGGTACAGCAGTGGCCGGGGGTCTTTGGGGGTGTTCATCGGGGCTGGCTTCCTTCCGTCAGCGATGTGAGGTGAGCGGATCAAGACAGCTCAGCCGTGGTACGACAGGTTCAGGGCCAGGGCGGCCACCGCCAGGGAGAAGAACATGGCCCAGCCGCCGAAATGGTAGTCGCGAGCTCGCAGGTGGGCACCGAACGCGACGAGGAAGTACAACACGAGGCCGCCCGCGGCGAGCGCGCCCAGCACCGGCACGGCGAACCCTGCCAGCAACCCCAGCGCGCCCAGCGCCAGCAGCACGCCGAACGGGCGCATCGTCGAGTGAGGCAGCCCCATCTTGTCCGCCTGACTTCTGGGGTAGTCGTGACCGACGAGGTTCGCGACGGCGGCGAATCCGTTGGTGACCGAGGCGAGAAGAGTGACTGCGAGATAGGCGGCGAACACGAGGTTTCCTGTTCCTTGTAAAGGACAACTGGCTGTTTACGGAGTTGACGGGCCGGCTCTCCGAAAAGTGACATGCCATCGCGTGATCTAGGTCATGGCACGACGCCCGAGTGCGACACCTCCGGACCGACATCGGCCAGAAGCGCGTGCGCCGACCACGGATGCCACCGCGTCTACACCGACTCGAAGATCATTGCGGGACAAGCCTTAGCCCGCACCGTTCGGGAAGGGGCCGTCGGAAAAGGACCCGAACCACGGGCACCTCGTCGGCGGCCTACTTCACTTGCGCGATGGAACCAGGCCGGGGTGGTCACCTTCATCCGCGACCAACTGCGGCGCTACATCCGAACGGGCAAGGGCCGCTGCCCGTTCCCGGTGACGCTGATCGTCGACTCCCCGTCGGTGAAGGCGGCTTCCACCGTCGGCCGGGACAGCCGCGGCTACGACGCAGGCAAAAAGATCAACGGGCGCAAGAGACACCTCGTGGTCAACACCCTGGGCCTGCCTGTGATGATTACGGTGACGGCGGGCGACGTCCGCGACGAAATCATCGCCCGCGACCTGCTCTGGCGCCTGCGGCTCACCCACCCACAGATCACACAGATCTGGGCGGACTCGGCCTACGCCCGTGACTTGCTGCCCGCCTGGACGGCAGAGCACTTGTGGATGTCCATGCGGCCGGTGCAGCGCCCCCGGGGCGCACGTGGGTTCGTCGTCCTTCCCCGCAGGTGGAAGGTTGAGCGGTCGATCGGCTGGATCATGAACGCCCGCCGAAACTGCCGCGACTACGAGCGGCTTCCCCAACATGCCGAAGCCCATCTGAACTGGGCATTCATCACGCTCATGACCCGGCGCCTGACCCGCAAAGGGCCCCGCGTCAACTGGACGAAGCAACCGCCATTTCAATGAGCTGTCGTGCACCGGGACGCCCTCAGCGTGAACGAAGATGCCCCGCTCGTCGGCCCAAGCGGCTACGACGAAGCCAACTGCTGATCCTTCTCGTCGGCAGCTTTGGCGGCTCGCTCAATGTCCGCCCGGTGAGCTTCCCAGAAGGCCGCGTCGTGCTGTGGAGTCGCGTACTGGGCTGCTGTCCCTGTCGAGTTGTCGAGTTGTTCGCGCAGGATGTCGGCGTGTCCAGCGTGCCGGCTGGTCTCGGTGAGCATGTGGACCAAGATGTTGAACAGCTTCACGTTGGGGCGTGGCCACCAGGGGACGTGCCCGGGGGAGTCGATCGGGAGGATGGTGATCGTCGCGTCTGAGTGCCCCCATACGCGACGGTAACGGTCGATGATCTCTTTGCGTGTCTCGTGCTGCGTTGCCCACATGTCGGCGCCGCGCTGAGCAGCGTTGTCCCACCGGGGCAGAGCTTCGGGGAACGGTCGGCCGAAGACTTCGCCGAAGTACCTGGACTCCCAGAGCGACAAGTGCTTGACCAGGCCGAGAAGGTTAGTGCCGGTCGCAGTCAGTGGGCGACGGATGTCGTACTCACTGAGCCCCTCAAGCTTCCAGAGCATGGCCTTGCGTATCTCTCGCAGATCGTTGTGCAGGTAGTCCTTCGTGAAGTCATCAGTCATGGGGCACGAGCCTGTCATGCGCCGTTGACGAGCTCAACCCTCGACCAGCCAGAGGAAAAAACACACCTACTAAGGAGGCGACGGCGCCCTACGAGCTCGTGAGCCTGGCCCGGCACCCCGAGCGCCGGGTGTGGGGTGCCTGGACGCAGTCCTCATCGGTGTGGGGCTGCTTTTGTCCTCCTTCAACGAGCTGCGCTGCACAAGGACACCTACTGAACGGGGGGCTGGGCCTGGGCTGCCGCATGTGTTGAGGTACGGGTCCCTCGCGAGACGGCTGTCATGTCGTCTCCGTCGCTTCGACGAAGCACGAAGATCTTTCCCATAGCAATCAAACTTGGACCACACAGGAGGGTCGCCAGCCACCAAACGTCCTGGGCGATGTAGATCCCGGAACTGAGCATTGCGACGCTTATGACTGCACCCAGATACAGACCCGTCATACGAAAGACGTGCTGTTGGTGTTCGCGTTTCAGCTGAGGCTCAAGGGCCTGAAGGGCGACTTTGAGGTGTTCCGGGCCACCAAGTGCGGCGCCCCAATTCATTGCGATCTCCAGACCTGAGGCAACGACTGGGTCACCTTGTGGAGGAGGGGCGGGGATGTTGCTGTCTTCCACGCTCACTGCCGCCTGCCTCCGTCACTGCCGCCTACCGGGCTGTAGCCCTGCTCTGTGGCTTCTGGGGGTGGCCCTAGTTGCAAAAACATCCGGGCCAGCGTGTGCTCGACGGTCTCCTCAGCCGTCTCGGCCACGACGGCAGCGTCTGCATGGCCCAGAGCTGACGGCAGGTGCACGCCCCGTTATCCCGGCAGGTGAGGATACGGGGAGCCAAGGGGCTCTGCTCTGAGTGGGACACGTGTGGCACAACGGAAAACCACGCGTGCGGCGGCTGTTCCCACAGGTCAGAGCATGTGACGGGACAGATACCCAGGGCCAACGTCCCACCCGAAGACCCATCGCAGCTCGTCTTTACCAACAGCAGACACCAGCGCTTACCAAACAGCCAGAGCGCCACCGCACCGGATGTCCGGTGCGGTGGCGCGCGGGCGCGGACCGGCACGCCGCACGGTACGTTGACAACCCGTTTTGGAACCTCGGAATGGAGGTTCTCCTGTGGTTGACGGCCGATATCTTCCCGGCGAGTTCCCCGGCGTCCGGCGGCGCGGGTCAGGCTGCTCTTCGTGCCGCATCGTGCAGGTACTTGACCATCCAGAACTCATGGGCGCGTGCGCCGTCCCCGGTCATCGCCGTATCCAAGGAGCTGAGGATGTCCGGGAACCCGTCCGTTGGGGTGGGCAGATGGGCGGCGACGCACTGGGCGAGGACACCGAAGACGATGGCCTGGCGGAAGACGAGGTGGGAGGGGCGTTCCCACTCGGGTTCGAAGTTTTCCGGCTCGCCGATCAGCATGGCGCGAGCCCTAGTGTGCGCTTGGTCGTGGGCGGCAGTGAGGTCCTCGCGCAGCCGCACTCTCTCGCCGGCCGGGAGAGTGGCGGCTGTCAGTGTTGCCACGGCCAGCGGGTGTTCGTGTAGGCCGGCATGTGCGAGGGCCAGGTCCAGGGCGTGGCGCCGCATCGGTTTCAGCAGTGTGGGTCTCAAGTCGGCCAGATAGCTGATGAAGGGCTCCCGCTTGAGCAGGGGCGAGTCGATGAGTCCCTGCCCCAGCAGGGACTCCGGTACCCGCGTGATCTCCACAGCGCGGTGCGGGCCACGTACCCAGGAGTTGTCGAATCGCGCACCGGTCGCGCGCTCGACAGCCATCAGGCCGGCTCCCCAACGGGTTTCGTAGTCGTCCAGGTCCAGGCCTTCCAGCAGGGGCTGCCAGGCGTCGGGGCGCGCTCCGAACATGGTGTACTCGGGCGCGATCATTTCGAAGGCGCAGGAGATCAGCCCGCCTTCGGCCAGGCTCAGCCGGGAGACCGCGTTGACGTTCCAGTAGGCGCTGGCGGTGCGGCCGTGCCGGGAGAGCGGGCGCAGTACCTCCTCGCGAGACCCTTGGTAGTTGTTGTTCTCCACGACGATAACGGCAGGTCCTGACCGGGAGACCAGGATGAGGTCCCTCTCGTAGTGCTCGCGCAGATCTTCCAGTCGCAGGGGGCGGCACTGCTCGGGGTTGCCGCCGAAGAGCCGGATGACAGCGTCCTCGTCACCGCCGTGCACGGCCGTGAACGTGGCTGCCTGCTCAAGCCCTAAATCGGCGAGGAGGCCCTGAAGGTGCTGAGGTGAGGTCATGCGGGGATTGTCGTCTGCGCCACTGACATGCGGGGTCCGGTCCCATTGAGCGTGCGGTCGCGACCTCGACAGGATTGTAGGGGGGCGCTCCTCAGACGCCGTCTCCAACCTTCGATCCGGAGGTTCCGGGACGGTGTCTGAGTTGCGGACGATGTAACGCACTTTCCCACCCGGCGGGGCGCACCGAGTGGACTCCACCCGCATCCGGTGGCCTCCACTCTCCACTCGGTGCGGACGATGCCGTGCGCTTCCACTCGGTGGAACCCACCGCGATGCGGGAGTACACGACATCGTCCGCGCCACGCATCACCCCTACACACAGTGACGGTGCACGGTGCGCCAGGTGGGAGAGATCTCCCCTCCGCCACCGTGCATCGTGGACTCGGTGCGCGCGCCCACAGAGTGGTAGCGGACGCGGTCAAGGAGAAACGTCGAAGATCGCTCGAAAACTCGTGGGTGGACAAGGGTTGCTTTCCACTCGATGGGCTGGGTGCAATTCGGCGGCACACCTGGTCAAGGGGGGTGCATCGAGCGCACTGCATCCGATGCGGCGTCACCCTCTGTGGTCACATCGGGTGGAGCGGGCGGGGGGCGGCCACTCCGACGTGCGCCGGTGGAGCGTGCGGTGCGGCACGCCGGTGCGGTGGGTGCGGTGCACCCGTGCGGTGGTGCGGTGGGTGGGAGTGCACGGCTTCGTCGACGGGCGCACCGATGCACCGCACCGAGCGCACCGGATGCCGGGATGTTCCGCACTCCCCCACCGGGTGAAGCGCACCGAGTGAACCGCCCGATCCGCTCCACCGTGGTCTCCACTCCCCTGCGTGCACGGGTGTGCGGTGGAATCCCTCGCGTCCGCTCATCCCCGACGGCGGCCCCTCGCGCTGCGCCACGGGTTCGGCCGGCCGCCGGGGTACTGCCGGGAGCGGTGCCGGGCAGTGGCGGCATCGGTGACGGGGACAGCGCCATACGCATCCGGGCGGCGTCGGCGAGCTGCTCCAGGCGCTCGCGCTGCTCCGGCGAAGGGCGCGGCGGTTTCGGGGCAACCATGGGGCCTCCGTGCTTGAGGAGGCGGTCCCCGGCACTCCCCCCCGCCCCCGGGTGACTTCGGGAGTGCGCGGCCGGTCGCGTCCCGGCGCCTGGCGCGGCGACTACGTCATCCATCCCGCCGTGCGACCCGCACAGCATTCACGGCCGGAGGCCCTGGCCTTTGGGTCCTCCATGACGCGGCGGCGAGTGTCGGCGGCGCGGATAAGGGCGGCGAACCGGTCCAGGTTCTTGGGTGTGCGCAGCCATGTCACCGGGCCGGTCGTGCGGCCCTCCAGGTACTCCTCGGGCATCGCGCCCAACTGACTCACCGGATGGCATACCCGTCCCACAGGGGGCCGCCAGACTTGTCCAGCACCTCGGCCACGACCTCGGCGAAGACCTTGGCGTCCCCGGCGATCGCCTGCGCGGCAGCTTCGGACAACGCGCGGTGGACCCCGGGGTCGGCCGCAGCCAGCCGCCGCGACAACCACTTGCCGCCGCCGAGCCAGTGCCCGCTGACCAGCAGGACCAGCTCCGAGGCACACTGCAACATCTGCGAGACCAAGTACACCCGCTCCGCAGGGTCCGCACAGCCACGCAGGTCATCGAGCAAGTCCGTCAGGACGTACCGCTGGTAGTCACGCTCACGGTCCGAGAGCAGGGGCGGGCCCGCAGCCCAACGCCTTCGCGCCTCGTCCTGGAGCGAAGCGCCCAGCCCATCCGTGTCTAACAGGAGCATGCCGTCAGCACACATGGCCAGCAGCGGCGAACGCCGGTACGCGGTCTCCTGGTCGGCGAAACTGTGCCAGATGGCCTCTGTTTGCACGAACAGCTCCACCGGCCAGCCGCGATATACCAGGTTCTCCCGAAGGGGGGCGGGCGGTCCGTCCAAGAGGACCACGATGTCCAGATCAGACGTGGGCGTCCGGCGGTCGGTCAGCACGCTGCCGGCGAGGAAGGCAGCCCGGGCAGCGGGAAATCGGTCCCGCACCAGTTCGCGGGCGGTGAGCACGGGGTCATCCATGACCGCAGCGTACGCGCCAACCTCGGTCCCGTAAGTAGGTGTCTCTCTTCCTCAACGCCGCAGTTCAGAGCCCCATGTGGTGTCTGTGGGGCGGAATTGGCCGTTCCAGCCACTTTTCTGCAGCAGAGGTACCGGACAGCGTTAGCACAGCGTTCACGGCCTGGGGCCCTGGCCTTGGCCGGGGTCGGGCTGCACCACGCCGCGCATCGAGATCCACACCGGCTCCCAACGTCTGCCCTTCTCCGAAGGCCTGCTCGCCTCTTCGTTCATGACCGCCGGAATACTCCCGGCGAGGCGTTCGCCGCCGCCCGACGCGTGCACGAGCGGCTGACCGCGCAAGCACACTCCCTCGTTGCGACCCGCACACTGCGCGATCTGGCATGCGCGGTCCTGAGCGAGATCGACGAACAACACGCGCTTCGCTACCGGCGGTGGCAGTACGTCGACAACCTCCAGGCAGCGCTGATCGTCCTGCCGGGCGGCGTCACCGGGGTGGGCAAGTCCACGATCGCGAGCCAACTGGCCGTACGGTTGCGCATGACTCGGGTCATCTCCACCGACACCGTCCGTGAAGTCCTGCGCGCCGCGGTTCCACAGGATCTGCTTCCCGCTCTGCACACCTCCAGCTTCCACGTCGTCCCCTCCCCCTGCCCGACCCCCGAAGAACCTGGGCCATGCCCCTGTTCTTCAGCTCGGCCCTGCGGGCCGGGTCGGCCGTGAAACCTGATCCCGCGTCGAAGAGCGCTACCTCCGCGAGTTCGACAACATCCGCCTCATCCAGACCTGGCCGCGCGACCAGGCAGTCGACCACGGCGCCCCCATCATCGAAGTCACCGAGAGCGAGTCCGTCCTCCAGGACATCGTCACCCTCATCGCCGACACCGCGTCCGCCGCGGCGCCCGCCAACGGGGTGGCGGCCCCGGAGCCTGGCTGACGGCGAGCTATCCGGACGGACACGCATGGGAGGGGGCCGGGGCGTCGGGCCCGAGGCCGGGGGCAGATGCCGGGTCGCGCAGTGGATGCAGGGTGTCGGCGGCCGGGAGGCCGGCGGAGCTGGGTGACGGTGGCGTCGACGTACCGCGTTGTCCGCAACACGAGGGCGTTTGGCCGAACGGATCGCGGGATGATGAACGGCGCCTCTCCCCTGCCGAACGCTACTTGGGCCAGTTCTCCGCGACGATGGCCGAGTTCAGAGCCGGAAAGAACAGCAGCGGGGTCTCACGTCTCCACGGCCGGCTGCCGCTCAGTGCCGCTCTCGCCGCGCAGTCGGCGGCGCAGCGCCGCGAGCCGCGGATGGCGTTCATTGAGCTCCGCCGAGCGGCGGTCCAGCTCCTGTATGAGGCGCTCGGTGCGCTTGTCGAGGTCCAGTTCGTCGAGGATCCGGTCGATCTCGGCGAGCAGCGCGCCGTGCAGCTGCCACTGCCTGGGGTGCTCCTGCACGTCTTCCAGCAGCATCTCGGCGACCCGGTCGCGGGTGGCCCGGCTCGCGGCCAGGGCGTCGGTCAGCCGCTCCTCGGCCTGCTCCGCGTTGGCGGCCACCTGGGTGGTGATCAGCCGGGCGAAGCTCTCGATGGCGTCGGCCACCTGCTCGAACAGTTGCTCAAGACCGGCGGACACGTCCGGCGGGAACAGCGGCTCGTCCGTACGGAACTTCGCCAGGTCAGTCAGACTTCGGGTCAGCACACGCAACACCACCGCGCAGATCTCCAGGGTGTCCAGCCCTGTCCGCAGCACCACCCGGGACAGCAGTCCCTGCCGTACGCGCGGGTTCATCCGCAGGCTCTCCTCGGCCTGCCGCAGAGAGGCGTCGACCTCCACGATGTCGTGGTCCAGTCGCCGTGCCTCGTGCAGCCTGGCGGCCGCGTGCGGGAAGGGGAGGTTGCCTCCGGCGATCTCGGTGCCCATGGTGCGGAACATCCGGCCCATCCCGCGCGCCAACCCGTCGATGGACATCCCCGCAGACTGCGTCCACACCGGCGGTGCGAACAGCAGGTTGAACAGCAGGCCCACCCCAGCGCCGATCAGCGTTTCCAGGACCCGGTGCCAGGCCGCCGATGTGGCCTGGGAGACGCCCAGGACCAGCATCGCGCTGATCGCCACCTCGGGCACGAATTCATTCACCCGTACGAAGCGGCCGATGATCAGCGAGGTGAAGATCGTCAGGCCCAGGCTCCACCAGGTCAGCCCGACCAGGGCGGTGAAGCCAATGGCGATGAGGACGCCGACGATGACGGAGTTCACGCGCCGGATACCGGTGGTCAGGGTCGCGTACAGGGTGACCTGGACGACCAGGAGCGCGGTGAGCGGGGCCGTCAGGGGAGCGGGTTGCGCGGGCAGGACCATCAAGGCGGCGCTGAAGGAGATCACGGCCGCGGCCGTGGAACGCAGGGTCTGCGCCGCGACGGGCTCGGTGGTCCGCCGCACCAGTTTGATCACGGGTGCTGATACGTCCGGCATGACATTCACGTTCCCGATCATGAGCCTCTCACCACACTTCAGCGCCAGAGCCCCCCGAACGCCGTTTCGTACCGCCCGTCACGTGCGCCTGGCAGCCGCTCCCTCGGCGTCTGCCGCTCGGCTTCGTCCACGGGCGGGCAGGATCCCCCTATGCCCAGGCCGAGACCGCGCTCGGCGTGGCCTTGGCGTCTGAGTCACCTGTCACAGGCCGGCCTGGGCCCTCGGACCCGCCTCGGGTGCCCGGTGAGGACTGTGTCCGCGTGGGGGCGACCTCACAGGAGCGCACAGCACCTACCTTCACGTACGTCATCGTGGGGCGGCGCTGTTCGCGGGACTTGGTGGGACGTCAGCGGCCGGGTGAGAGGCGACTGCGCTGTCGTACGGCGGAGGCGCGAACTCGCAGGGCTATTCGTCCCCAGTGTGGGGTCGACTTCTCACCGACCAACGCCTCTCCCCACAGAAGCAGTTGGTCGCATGGGGGCACAATGGGATTTTGATGTTGAAGGCGGGTTCCTGGGTTGTAAGGTCATGCCGGAACGGGAGCGGGAGGGGCTCTGTGGGACGAAAGCGGATAGGGATCGTCTCCGCCATCGACGATGGCAACGACGCGGCACTCCGGTACTTGATCTTGCATCTCAATACCTTGCAGAGCGGTTTCGAGTTCGAGTTCCTGTCCCCCGACCCGACGGACCCCCTCATTCGGATGCTCACACGAGGCGAGCTCCTCGACCGAGAGGTCGTGCGAACGGAGTGTGAGGCATTCCGGCAGGGCATGCGGCGTCGCTTCATGGCCCTGTCGAGCGCCTTCCGGACGAAGGAGGAGGAGCCGCCCGATCGCCTGGTGCTGCTGACGAAGGCGACGCTGGCTGACAACTTCTATTCGTTGCGGCACAGCGGTGTCTCGATCATCGCCCTCGGCAACTGGCAGAGGTGGATGGCCCCGCCGTCGATCCTGGAGTTTGTGCTGACGCTCACGGTGCGAGAAGCGATCGCCGCTGTCTCCCCTCGCTTGAGAGGCTCAGTACACCTGGGAACGAAGGGCTGCGTGGGTGATGTCACTCCTGTATTGAGCGACGTCCGTCAGAAGGTGATGTCCTCGTATCTCTGCGGCTATTGCAGAAGGGCCTTGGAGGAAGATGGGGTCTCGAATCTGATCCCGGACGTGGAAATGATGCTGTCCAAGTCATGGATAGGAACGGCTGATGACTCCTCGTCGCCGGCCGGGGTGGTGTCCGCACTTGGCCATGATCTGTTCATCGTAAAGGGCCTGGAACCGACCGCGTGGGAGCATGTGCGCAGCACGTTACGACGGGACGGTACCCAGCAGCTCCTGACCTTGCTCCAGACAACGCTTGCGGCAGTGCTGATAGCCGGCTTGATCGTTGCTCTCGGGCTGAAGTAGGCGACGCGCGGCACCACCATCCCGGTCAAGGGCGATTCCCCTGGGAGCGGGGCCCGGCGGAGCCGAGTCAGGCGCGCAGGGTGACGCCGAAACGGGTCCTCATTCGTCGCAGTTCCCACAGCGAGACGGCTGTCACCGACAGCGGCCCGCCCAGCATAAAGCAGAACTGGACGACCGGCGGGCCCCCCGGCATACCGTCGGCGAGCAGGTTGAAGACCGCGAACACCCATACCAGCGCCAGGGTGAGGATGGGCGGCAGCAGCGGGTGGATTTGGGCGCTGTTGAAGGCGCTGCGGGCCGAGTACAGCGACGCCATGAAGAAGAAGGGAAAACCCCACACGATCACGATGATCGCGGCGACGCCCAGTACGTATTCCCACCAGCTCCTCCCGTCGTTGGCGTCGAGGGTCCGCGCCGTAAGGACGAGGATTCCGCTGATGACGACCAACGTCAGTACGTACCAGCCGACCGCCTTGAGCGGAGCGCGCAGCCGGGAGCGCAGATGCGGGCGCAGGGACGAAGGCGCGTAGTGGATGAATCCGAGGATGACCAGAGGCCCGGCGATGAGCAGCACGAGCGGGGCGACGATGAGGTTGGCGACGCCGCTCCACGCCGCGTCCTCCAAGCGGTTCCGGTCCACGTTGTAGGCGAGGATCAGGGCGATGGTGGCTACGGCACCGAGCACCGTGCGGGCCAACTGGACGCGGTCCACGGCGCGGTCCACTATTCGGCCCTCACCCTCCTGCGCGAAGAGCCTGATGGCGACGCGATGCGCGGAGCGCAGGATCGCGGAGACGAGCCCGAAGAGTGAGAAGTACGACAGGCAGCCTCGGGAACGCCGGACGGCGGGCCTCGTGGGCTGGGGGGCGTAGGGGTACGGAGGCGGGCTCGGGTGCGGGGCCGGATGCGGTGGTGGCGGACCGTACGGTCCACCCGGCGGTGGTCCGTAAGGAGCGCCCCAGCCGCCCTGGCCTCCCGGTCCGTTGCCGCCAGGCTGACCCGGGCCGTTGCCCGGCCCCCATCCACCCGTAGCCATGCCGTTCCCCGTTCGACTTTCGGCCAGTTGCTGCGTGACCTGTGACGCCGCGCTTGGCGCAGTGTAATGGCAGCTCGGATGACAGAGGTCGCGCTCACTGCCGGTCGCGGCCTCCTGACCGGACCGAGGTCGGGAGCTGCTGCTCTCACCAGGGCTTCCGTTCCTTCCGGCCGTCCGGTAGGACGGCCTGCCGAGCCTTCACACCCTCGCCGCGGGCAAGCGACAGATGTTCGGTCGTGCTGACCGACTTCCCTCCAGACACGCCGTGTTGTTGTGGGTGGCTGTCTGGGGCCTTCTTGCCGCGCGGTCAAGGCGGTTCGGCGGCAGCGCTGGAGGGTCACTTCGCCGGGTTGACCTGCTCGTTGATTCGGCAGGTCAGGTCCAGCGCGGCCAGGGCGCTCGCCGGGGAAACCCACTGCGGGCGCCCCACGGCTTGGGCCGCAGTGAGGAGACCGAGCTGCGGGCGATCGCGCCGTCGAAGGCCGAGGCGGCCTCGACCGCGCCAGCGTCCGCGTCGCGTCCCACCGCGGTGACGTGCACCTGGTCCGGTGCGCCGAGGGCGCGGGTGATGAGGTCCGGGTCGCTGTGCATGGCCTCCATCGGCAGCTGCTTCAGCCCGAGTGAGGCACCCGGCCACAGCAGGGCGACGGCGTGCCAGCAGCAGCTCCTGGAGTCGGCCGTAGGTACCGTCGTGTACGGCGTCGGTGAGGGCCTAGTTGGCAGGAATGAACCGTTCGAGCATGTCCACGAACACGTGCTGGTCGCTCGACTCGGCGGCCGCCACGATTCTGCGGCCGTCATCCAGGGAACCGGTCGTGGGCAGTTCGGTCAGAACGTGCTTGCCGGCCTCCAGCACGCGCCGCACCGTCGGTGCGTGCAGCGGGATGGGCAGACATACGTCGACCAAGTCGAAGGAGGGGTCCGTGAAGGCCGCGTCCAGGTCCGTGCCGACGGCGAACCCGAACTGTCCGGCCACCCGTGCGGTCTTGTCCGCGTCGCGGCCGACCATCACCACCTCGACGTCGTCACGGGCGGCGTAGACGGCGGCGTGCGCCTGGCCGAAGTTGGTTCCCAACAGAGCCATCTTCATGAGGGTTTGGTTCCCTTCCATGGGCGGTCAGGGCGGACTCCTGTGGTCAGGAGGGTTGGGCCTGGCTGATGCACAGTCACTACCGGCGTCACATCTTCGGCATGAGGACGGTGTCGATGATGTGGACGTTGGCGTTGGCGGTCTTGACGTTGCCGCAGACCACCTCGGCGGAGTCGTTGACCCTGAAGGACTCACCGGATCCGGCCGTCGTCAGCTCGGACTTCTCCAGCGTCGCGAACGAGCCGCTCTCCAGGTCCTTGGGTGCCAGCTTTTGGCCCACCACGTGGTAGGTCAGGATCTTGGTGAGCTGGGCCTTGTCGCTGAGGACCTTGTCCAGGTCGGCCTTGGGGATCTTCGCGAACGCGTCGTTGGTCGGCGCGAACACGGTGATGTCCTTGGCGTTGTTCAGGGTGTCGACCAGGCCCGCCTTCTTGACCGCGGTCACGAGCGTGGAGAGGTCCGGGTTGTTGGAGGCGGCCGTGGCGACCGGGTCCTTGGCCATGCCGTCGAAGGAGCCGGCGCCGTCGTCGGGCACGGAGGAGCATGCGGAGCCGAACGGCTCGTCGGCGCTGTCCGTGTCGCTCGCAGCGCTGTCTGTGGCCTTCTCGGACGCGGCGGACGACTTGGTGTCCGAGGACGCTTCGTCCTTCCCGTCGTCGCTAGAGCAGGCGGTCAGGGCGAGTGGCAGCATCGCCGCCGCGGCGAGAACGAGGGCTCCACGGCGGGTACGGCGGGTGGTGGCGTTCATTTCTGCTCCTTGATCATTCAGGCGGATGACTTGCGTATGGGTTCAGGTGGTGGTTCGTGCAGCTGATCGCGCGCGGCGCAGCGGTGGCCTGGGTCAGTCCACGGAGACCACCACCGAATGCCAGCCGCTGGCCCCGTCCGGGACGGTGCCGGTGCGCTTCTGCGTCTGCGTCTCACCCGTGCGGTCCGTGGCCCGGACGGTCAGGGTGTGGCCGCCGGACGTCGCTTTCCAGGGGAAGGACCACTGGCGCCAGGTGTCCCTGGTGTCCTCGGCTGCCAGGTCGGCCTGCTGCCAGGCACCGTCATCGACACGGACCTCGACCCGGTCGATCCCCCGGTGCTGCGCCCAGGCCACCCCGCCGACCATCACCGTGCCGGTCGAGGGGCGTGCGAAGGACTTGGGGGTGTCGATACGGGACTGGGTCTTGATCGGTGCCTTGCGGGCCCAGTCCCGCTTCACCCAGTAGGGGTCGTAGTCGTCGAACGTGGTCAGCTCGATGTCCTGGATCCACTTGCAGGCGGAGACGAACCCGTAGAGGCCGGGGACGACCATGCGCACGGGGAAGCCGTGCGCGAAGGGCAGTGGCTCGCCGTTCATGCCGAGGGCGAGCATCGCGTCCCGGCCGTCCATGACGTCCTCGACCGGGGTTCCGATGGTCATCCCGTCCACGGACCGCGCGACCAGTTGGTCCGCGGGCCCGCCCTTGGACGGCGGCTTCACACCGCACTGCGTCAGGAGGTCGGCCAGGCGCACGCCGATCCACCGCGCGTTGCCCACGTACGGGCCGCCCACCTCGTTCGAGACGCAGGCCAGCGTGATGTTCCGCTCGATCAGCGGCATGCGCAGCAGCTCCGCGAAGGAGACGGTCGTCTCGCGGGTGACGCCCTTGCCGTGGATCCGCAACCTCCAAGAGGTCGCGTCGACCCTGGGCACCACCAGCGCGGTGTCGACCCGGTAGAAGTCCTGATTGGGCGTCATGAACGGGCTGACGTCCTTGATTCGGAGCGCGGCGCCCTTGGGGACGGGCGCGGCGGCCGAGGCCGGGGCGGGCAGCGTGACCTGGTTGCGGGAGGCGATGGCGTTCTGGCCCCGCGCACCGTTCAGGGAGCGGCCCAGTAGGCCGATCCCGGTGGACGCGGCCGCCGCGGTCGTCGCGGCGACGATGAATCCTCGCCGGTCCCAGGCCGGGCGCTCGTGGTCGTGGTCGTGGTCGTGGTCGTGGTCGTGGTCGTGGTCGTGAGCAGGGTTTCCGGCCGGAGCAAGCTCTACACCTTCCTCGGTCACGGGCTCTTCGGCAGGTTCCGGGCGCCCGTGTGCTCGCAGGCGCCCGGCCAGCCAGTGGAGGAGCCCCGCTCCCACCACGGCCCCGGCCACCGAGGGCAGCGCGTCCATGATGCTTGTGGAGTCGGGCCGGTTCGTCGCGGCGATGCCCCCGACCGCGCCGAACAAGAGGACTCCTGCCGAGCCGGTACGCCGGTACCGGGCCGCCAGCGCTCCGAGGACGAGCGCGAGAAGGGTGAGGACGGCGAGGATGCCCAGTTGCAGGACGAGCTTGTCGTCCGTCCCGAACTCGCGGATCGCCCAGTCCTTCACCGCGGTCGGCGTGCGGTCGATCGCGGTTCCGCCCACCGCGATCACGGGGCTGGACTCGGGTCGTACCGCGGCGGACACCAGCTCGGCCGTCGCCAGCGCGAAGTAGCCCGCCAGCAGGCCGCTCAACGCGCCCAGCCCGGCAAGCCGCCCCGCTCCGGGATGCCTTGAGGTCTTCGCTTCTTCGCTCACACCCGGTCATCCGGAGCGGTGGCCGGGTGCGGATTGGTCCTCCACCCATTTGAGGGAGAAATTCTTTCCGACCAATCCAAAAGGGCCGCGGCTACGAATACTCCGTCCGCCTCTTGCGTTCGGATCTCGCTACCGGCAAAGCAATCCTTTTCGCCCCCGGTAACGAATCATGGGCGGCACCCCATTTCCCACCGTGCGGACATGGCACGTAGCGAGTCGGTCATGATGTCGACATGAGGCGAACGGTGTTCATCGGCGGCAACCCTGACGACAAGCCTGACCTGATCGCATTGATGAAACAGATCGTCGACGGCGACGAGCAGGCATTCGGTCAGCTGTACGAATCAGTGGCCGGCCCGGTCTTCGGAATCGCGCGGGCGGTGGTGCGCGACGCGGCGCAGTCCGAGGAAGTGACGCAAGAGGTGCTGGTGGAGGTGTGGCGTCATGCCGCCGACTACCGGCCGGAACGGGGATCAGTGATGAACTGGGTGCTCACGCTGGCACATCGCAGAGCGGTGGACCGCGTCCGCTCGGTCGTGGCTTCCGCCGCGCGCGAGGAGCGGGCGGCCCGGCGCGCACAGCTGCCCGAGTTCGACGTGACCGAGGCGGAGGTCGAAGCCCGCCAGGAACGCGAGGACGTGGTGCGTTGCCTGAAGACCCTCACGGAACTCCAGCGCGAGTCGATCATCCTCGCCTACTACCAGGGCCTGACCTACCGCGAAGTGGCCGAGCGCCTGTCGGCGTCGCTCGGCACGGTGAAGACCCGCATGCGGGACGGGCTCATCCGGCTCCGTGACTGCCTGGGGGTGGCGACATGAGCGTGAGCGACCCGCACACCTTCGCCGGTGCCTACGCCCTCGACGCCCTCGACGACGACGAGCGCATCGCGTTCGAGGCGCATCTGGCCACGTGCGCGGAGTGCCGTCAGGAGGTGGCGGAGTTCGTGTCCACGGCGGGCCGGCTGGCGCTCGCCGTCGGCGGCGCACCGCCTCCCGCTCTCAAGGACTCCGTCCTTCGGCGGATCTCCCACGTCCGCCAGGAACCGCCGCGCACCGTGCGGGAGACGCCCGTCGCGCAAGCGCCGCAGAGATCACCTCAGGGTTCGCTCCGGCTGCGTCGGTTGGCTCTGGCCGCCTGCCTGGTCGCCGCGTCCCTGGGCGGTGTGGCGACCTGGCAGCATCAGGAAGCGCGGCAGGCCCGCGAGCAGGCACACCGGGCGGAGGCCAGTACCGATCAAGTGGCCGAGGTCCTGGCCGCCGGTGACGCGCGGACTCACACCGCGTCCCTGCCCGGCGGTGCCCGCGGCGTCGTCGTGACCTCAGCGAGCCGGAACCGCGCGGTCTTCACCGTTTCCGGCCTCGACGCACCGCCCGAGGGCAAGGTCTACGAGCTGTGGTTCAACGACGAGGGCACGATGCGTCCCGCGGGGCTCCTCGACCGGCACCAGAGCACCCAGATCACCCTCATGGACGGGACGGTCGACCAGGCCAACGGCATGGGCATCACCATCGAACCCTCAGGGGGATCCAAGACGCCCACACTGCCACCCGTCGGCCTGATCGACTTTCCCGCCTGACGGCCGCGCACGAGTCCGGTCAAGTTCCGGCCGTCGGTGCCTTTGCGGGATACCGGTTCCGTCAGGTGCGGTACGCGAAGTAACGCGCGTTGGGCGAGGACGCGAGGATGCTCGCCAGCGACCTTCGGACCGTGTCGGTGGAGTGGTAGGTGAGGTACGGCATGCCCCGCCTGTTGCGGTAAGTCACCAGCATGGTGTGGTCCTTGGAGCCGTTCTTGTCGAAGTCCACCTGTAGGACGTCGCCGACGTCCAGCTTGTACACGCTCGACAGGTTGGGGGCCCGCCGGTTGGACAGCGTGAACCACGCCCATTCGTTCACGCCGACCCAGGAGGTGCTCTGGCTCGCGCGCTCGTACCACCAGTTCCGGTAGTCGTAAGCGGAGCCCGGGACGGGCTTCCAGCCGCCCGCCTTCAGTGCCTGGCTGACGAAGTTGGTGCAGTCGCCGCCGGCTCCGTTGAACTTCCGGTACGCCGGGTTGTAGTTGCTCCAGTACCTCTCCGCGTACCGCGCCATGGCGGAGTAGTCGTAGGCTCCGCCCGTCTTGCCCGAGGGCATCGGCGTGGTGGGGTACTCGGTGGACGCCGGTGTGCCGTCGGGGTACTGGTTGCCGTCGTCCTTGACGGTGCTCACCCCGGCCGCAGACGGCTCGTCGACCGCAGCGGGACCGTCGTCCCGCGAGGTGATCGTGGTCAGCTTCCAGCCGCCGTCCTTCGTGCCGGTGAGCTTCAGCTCCTGCCGCGTCGAGAAAGCGGTGGTGGCCGGTTCGTCCCCGCGCACCTTCTTGTACGTGAGCGTCGACGAGGAGGTGACCTGGACGGTCGCCGTGTGGCCGGTGATCGTGGCCCGCTCCACGACGACGCGGGTGTCCGCCTTCGTGTAGGCCTCGCCGAGCTTCGCCAGGCGTGCCTTGCGGGCGCTCAACAACCGCAGCGCGGCGTTCTCGTCCTTCTTCAGCCGGCCGGACATGCGCGTCGTGGAAGCGCCGGTACCGGCGTCGCCGCGTCCCGCGTGATCCTCCACCAGGGCCTGGGTGCGCCGGGAAAGAACGTCATCGGCGATGCGGGCGAAGGCGGCGACCGTCTCGCGGTCGGCCTTGCGGGGACCGCTGTCGACGGCGTCCGCGTGCGCGGGGGGCGCGAGCAGGGAGCCGGAGGCCACGGCCGCGGTCAGGCTCGCGACGGCGGCGGGTCTGTATCTCTTGGGTATCACTGTGTTTCCTCTCGTGCACGTGATCACCCCGAATGGGGCACGGAATCTTCGCACAACTCCGTGCCATCACCGTGCCGTTCGTTTCCCGCGGGACCCGGAGGCCGCCGGGCCGGGGCGCCGGAGCCCCGGCGGCCGCGCCCCACCTACCTCTAGGGTGTGCGGCATAGCGCAGCAGAGGAGGCATGCGGGGTGGGTGGGCGCAGGACAACCGCAGGTGGGGGAAGCGGCGGACGGCGGGCGGCACCGGGGCGCCGCCGCGCGGCGACCGGTCGGCGCAGGAAGCCCGGACAGTCGCGCGGGGGACGGCCGGACAGCGGCATACCCGGTGTCGTCGCCGGGGCGCGCAGGCAACTGCGGCGGCTGCGTCCCGCGTACCCACGGCCGGGCCGTAGCGGATGGCGGCGGTGGATACCCTCATGGCGTCAGTGGCTGGGCGCCTTCCTGTACGTGCTCCTCGGCTTGACCGGCTCCGTCGCGATCGCGTACGCCGCCACGGACATACCGGACGACCTCAACTCGTTCGCCACACAACAGGACAACGTCTACTACTGGTCCGACGGCACCGTCATGGCCCGCACCGGCTGGGTCATCCGGCAGGAGATACCGCTGGACAAGGTGCCGCCGAAGGTCCGAGGGGCGGTCCTCGCGGCCGAGAACGCGAGCTTCTACTCGGATTCCGGGGTCTCGCCGACCGGTTTCCTGCGTGCCGCGACCGCCGCGGTCACCGGCGGGGAGACCCAGGGCGGATCGACCATCACCCAGCAGTACGTGAAGAACGTCTACCTCAGCCAGGACCGCACGTTCTCCCGGAAGTTCACCGAGGCCCTGCTCGCCGTGAAGCTGGACAACCACACGAGCAAGGACAGGATCTTCCAGGATTACCTGAACACGAGCTGGTTCGGCCGCGGGACCTACGGCATCCAGCGCGCCTCGCACGCGTACTACGGCAAGGACGTCTCGCGTCTCAACCCCAGCGAGGGCGCCTTCCTGGCCTCTCTCCTCAAGGGCGCCGGACTGTACGACCCGGCCCTCGGCAAGGAGAACCGCGCGCGGGCCGTCGAGCGGTGGAACTGGATCCTGGACCGCATGGTCGAGACCGGCCATCTCACGCGGGCCGAGCGTGCCACGTACAAGAAGTTCCCGGAGCCCACGAAGCCGGGGTCCGGCGGCACCACCCCCGGCGCGCAGACCGGCTACCTGGTGGAGCTGGCCAAACGGCACGCGATCGAGGCCGGGCACATCAAGACCGCCGACTACGACCTCGGCGGCTACCAGATCCGCACGACCTTCGACCGCAAGCGCACGAAGGCTTTGACCGCAGCCGTCCGGAAGGTCGACAAGGACTTTGACGCCGAGCGGCGGCCCGACACGGACAAGCACGCCAGGATCGGCGCGGCGAGCGTCGGCCCGGACGGCCGGCTGCTCGCCGTGTACGGCGGCCACGACTTCTTGAAGCAGGGGTTCAACCAGTCGAACGCGACGACCATTCCGGCGGGTTCGGTGTTCACCCCCTTCGTCTACGCCGCCGCGCTCGAGGACGGTGTGCAGCGCACGCGTGAGGGAGGCCGCACACCCGTCTCCCCCACCAGCGTCTACGACGGCGACGACCGGATCGCCGTACGGACACCGGAGGGGCCGTACTGGGACCGCAGCGGCAAGGTGGTGAAGGGACGCAACGAAGGCGGCCGGGACTGGGGCAAGGTGACCTTGCGGCAGGCCGTCGCCGACTCCGTCAACACACCCATGCTCCAGCTCGGTCTCGATGTCGGCCTCGACCGGGTGGAGAAGTACGCCCTGCGGGCGGGGCTGCTCGAATCGAGCCTCGGGGAGCGGGTCCCCACGTTCGCGCTCGGGGAGAACTCGACGCCGAGCGCCATCCGGATGGCCGGCGCGTACCAGACCTTCGCCGCCGGCGGCATGCACACCGACCCCTACTCGGTGCGCTCGATCACGCGGGCCGGGGACGCGGTGCCGCTCGTCGGGCCGAAACCCTCCCGGGCGGTGTCGGAGAAGACCGCCCGAGCGGTCACGGACGCCCTGCGGACCACCATGACCGAGGGGTCGGCCAAGGCGGCGGGCGGGGCGCACGCCGGTGCCGTGGGCAAGACGGGGACGACCACCGCGAACACGGCGGGCTGGTTCGTGGGAGGCACCGAGGACGAGACCACGGCCGTGGTGGTCTACCGCATGTCGCTCAAGGACCTGGTGCCGCTGCCGCTGGAGGGGCTGGGCGGTGGTGCCCCCGGAACGCTCGGCAGCGAGCGGGCGGTGGGGCTGTGGGCCGACTACATCAAGGCGGTCAAGTAGGCGTGGGGCGGGCGGGGGCGCCGGGCGCCCCCGCCCGCACAGCTCGCCCGCGTTACTTGACGAGCGACTTCCAGTCCGGCGCCTGCGCGGGGTCGAGCAGGCGCAGCCTGGCAAGGACCTTCGGGTCCTGGGCGTCGAGCCAGTCCGCCAACTCCCGGAACGACACGCAGCGGACGCCCTTGCGCGGGCACACCTCCCGCATCACGTCCTCGACGGCGTTCATGTAGATCCCGCCGTTCCAGTCCTCGAAGTGGTTGCCGACGAACATCGGCGCCCGGCTGCCGTTGTAGACGCGGTTGAAGCCGTTCATGTACGAGTTGCGGACCTGCGCCTCCCATGCCGGGAACTTCGCCGGGTCACCCTGGGTGCTGTCGCCGGACTGGTGGTAGAGGAAGTTGAAGTCCATGGAGAGGACTTGCACCTCTTTGCCGTCCATGGGCAGGAGTTGCAGGGGGAAGTTCCATATGTCGTCGACCTTGGACGGCCATATCTGGAAGTCCCCCGAGGAACTCGCGTCGTAGCGCCAGCCGAACGGCTTGATCGCGGCCAGGAGGTTCTTCTGCCCCTCCAGGCAGGGCGCGCGGCCACCGACCACTTCCCGGTCCGGGTCGAAGGGCAGGGGCGCCTCCTGGGTGAAGCCGGTGTTGGTCTTCCACTTCTTCATGAACGCGTACGTCTGCTCGATCTCGCTCTTCCACTCCTCGGGGCTCCAGTCACCGCCGCCCTTGGGGCCGCAGAAGTGCCCGTTGAAGTGCGAACCGATCTCGTTGCCGTCCTTCCAGGCGCCGCGCAGTTGCTCCAGCGTGGTCTGTATGTGCGGGACGGTCGGGTACGAGATGGCGGCCGAGCCCGGGTTGTGCTGCGGCGGGCGGTAGAGCGACTTCTTGCTCTCCGGCAGGAGGTAGATGCCGGTGAGGAAGAAGGTCATATGGGCGTTGCTCTCCCGCGCCACCTGGCGGAAGTGGGAGAAGCGGCGGTCGTCGCCCTCCAGCGCGCCGTCCCAGGAGAAGACCACGAACTGCGGCGGCTTCTCGCCGGGCTTCAGCTTCTTGGGCTTGAGCTGTCCGCGCTGCGGTCCGGTGTACGAGGTGGAGCCGTCGCCCAGCACCCGGACCGTGCCGTCCCACTTCTCCTCGCTCTTCTTCGCGCGCTTCGCGGCACGCGCCTTCTGCGCCGCGTTGCCCGGAGATGTGGACGCGGTGTGCCGGCCCTCGCTCCGGCTTCCGGAGGGGTTCCCGAGGGCGAGCACGCACGTGGTGGCCACCCCGCCCAGGCCGAGCACGGCCGCGACCACGGCCACCCTCTTGCGCCTTCGCGCCTTCTCGCGCGCCTTGCGGGCGGCGCGGGACTCGGTCCGGGCGGGTTCAGTGCCGTCGGGTTCGCTCACTGCGGTCCTACCCCGTGTTCATCGCAGCAGGGCCGCGCGTGAATTGTTTGTATGAATATAGGACCGTCGGGCTGGTCTCCAGTACCCCGGGTTGCCTCACGCAGGCCCCGGAGAGGTCAGGGTGCCGTTTCGCTTCCGGCACGCCAGTCAGTACAACCTGGCCGGGCGCTCCTCAGGACGTCGCCCTCGCCGGCCCCAGGCGCCCGCTCGGCATCACCGTACGTTCCTGACGTCAACGGCGGCGTAGCCTGCCGAGGAAGCGCTGGGCCTGGGCCCGTCGCCGCGGGTCGGCGGAGGCGCGACGGACCTGGTCAACGGTGCGCCGACCCTGCGGACTCCGGACGAACTCGTGGATCGCAGTCATGGGTGACGGTGACGAGTGGCGGGCCATCGACATGGACACCGACTTTCCAGGAACACTGGTCTGGGTCGACGTGAGGGGTTAGACCCGTCCGTTTATCCCAGCAGGGTGCTGACGTACGGCGCCCTTCGCCGCCCACGACCGACGGTGACTACCCATCGAATTAGAAGAAGCGCCACCCGGCCACCCGCCATGACGTGGGCAGAGTCCTCGCCACCGGCGAGGCGTACAGCCGCGCCGCCCACCACAAGAAGGGCACCTGACCCGGGCGCACCGGGGAGCGGCAAACTTGACGGCCCGGGCCATGTGCAGCGAGCACGGGGCCGATGACTTGCACGGGGTACGTCGGTGGATATCAGCTCAGTGATCATCGCAGTGACAGGCGTCGCAGGAACCCTGGGAGGAGCGCTACTTACCCAGCGCGGCTCCGAACGAGCGAAGCGCCGGGAGTTAGAGCTCGTTCGAGACCATGAGGAGATCCGTGAGAACCGTTCGCTGCGACGCACCTGCTATGTGGAACTCAACCGAGATGCGCGGCAGTTCACCACCGCACTCAACCGGCACCTCCACGTCATGAGGGAACGCGGTGTGGAGGAGGCTGACGGCGACGCACTCGAGGAGGCGAAGAACGCGCACCGCGATCGATACTCCGAAGCGCAGATGATCGCGCCCGAAGAAGTACTCATGCGAGCGAGTGTCGTCAACCAAGCCCTGAACAAGGTCTACGGCCAGGTCAAGCGCCTCGAACGCGGTGCCCCCGAACCAGGCGAAACGATGGAGACCGCGGCCCAGGCCCAGTACGAGGTCTGGGAGATGCTCCGAACTATGAGAACCGCTATGCGCCACGACCTCGGTGTGTTGCATGAAGATTGAGAGCCGACACTCAGCTCCAGGGGAGCTCTCTTGTCGGCCCCGACCAGCCAAAAACTTATCAAGGCAGAGGTAAAATGCAAGCTTACGTCACCAATGCATAGCCAGAGAGAATGCATCCCGCTAGTGCAACCCCAGCGTGCAGCAGCGCCCACAGTACATAGAGGCGAACCCTGAATAGCCTGGGATACCTGGGCAGGTGCCTTTCGAATGCGGCAGACCAGGCCGCTTGGACGTTCAACCTTGGATGCAAGTCAGTCAGCTGGTCTCTCAACTGACGAGCCACGCTGTTGTGATACTCGAAGCGCTCCCTGAACTTGAGACATGCCAGTGCGCCGTACAGGCCTAAAAAGGACATCGGCATTGAGATCACCAATGTCGACGGCTGGACACCTCTCTGCGAGATCAGCCCCAGACCCGCAGCGACAACCAGGATGACGATGTTGGAGAGCGTCGCTCGCTGGTTCTCAGACTGGACAGCCGCCTGGCGCTGATCGCGCCAAAGCTCCAGAAGCACATCGCTGTCGTCGGCCATCAAATCACCCCATCGAGGCATACCCTCGTGCCGTCCTCAGCACCGCAGGGCGCAGGCTGTCTACTATGCCGCGGCGCTGTCCTCGGCCATCTTCACGTACTCAACATCCTGCCGCGCGTGAACGGACACGAACCGACAACGACACTCAGCACGGCGAACTGCCCTACCCCCGCGGAACCCTCGTGAAGAAGACGATCTCGGAACGCACCGGTCTCCTCACGGGCGTCCTCGAGGAGCGGCTCAACAAGTCGGGCAACCTCGTGAGTAGGCAGGCGTTTATGGTGCCGGAGGGCGGCGGCATCGAATGGGACGTGCCGCTGGAGCGCGTGAAGCCCGTCGAACCCGGAGAGAGAGCGCAGAGCTCTCCGGCGGTGAAAGCCCGTCGTCGGTCGGCCGGTCCGGACGGGCCGTCACAGCAGTCGAGCATCATTGTCCCGGCGTCTGGACGGTGGGGCTGGGTGCTTATCGGTCACCTGGTGGCCGTCCACCTCGCTCCCGCCTACGGCCGAATACTTTGCACGGCACTGGCCTGGGCATCTTCCGCCGTCCGGCAGTTGTACGGCCTCGGCCAGAATCAGGCCGCGACGAGCTCCCGCTCGCGGACCGGTGTTTTGACCTTGGGCTTCCTATTCGGCAGCGAGAGCCGGAAGACCTTGTGCCACGCGGAGAACACCTGCTTGGGCAGCGGGCCGGTGACGTACTCCAGCTCATACTTTTCGAACAGCGCGCGGACCTTCACCGCGACCTCGGCGTACCGGTTGCTCGGCAGGTCCGGGAACAGGTGGTGCTCGATCTGGTGCGACAGGTTGCCGGTCATGAAGTGCATGGCCTTGCTGCCGCTGATGTTCGCCGAGCCCATCATCTGGCGCAGGTACCACTGGCCGCGCGTCTCGCCCTCGATCGACCGGCGCTCGAAGACCTGTACGCCCTCGGGGAAGTGCCCGCACATGATCACCGAGTGGGTCCAGATGTTGCGGACCACGTTCGCGGTGAACGTGGCGCCGAGCGTGGTGAGAAATGACGGGCCCGAAAGCAGCGGGTGGATCACGTAGTCCTTGAGCACCTGTTTGCGGATCTTGCGACCTACGGCCTTGGCGCGCGCGGAACTCCGGGTTCTTGCGGCGGTGCTTGTGCAGGTTGTTGCCGAGCTCCAGGTCGTACGCTGCGATGCCGTACTCGAAGAAGCAGGCGTTGATGAAGTTCCACAGCGGCTGGCCGAGGTGGAACGGGTGCCACTTCTGGTCCTCGTCGACGCGCATGATGCCGTAGCCGAGGTCGTTGTCCTTGCCGATCACGTTGGTGTACGTGTGGTGCAGCTCGTTGTGCGAGTGCTTCCACTGGTCGGCCGGCGAGACGTGATCCCATTCCCAGGTGGTGGAGTGGATCTTCGGATCTCGCATCCAGTCCCACTGGCCGTGCAGGATGTTGTGGCCGATCTCCATGTTGTCCATGATCTTCGCCACGGACAGACCGGCGGTGCCGATCAGCCACGCCGGCGGGAAGAGCGAGAACAGCAGCACGCCCCTGCTGGCCAGCTCCAGCTTGCGCTGTGCCGAGATGACCTTGCGGATGTAGGCGGCGTCCTTCTCGCCGCGACTGGCGATCACCTCGTCGCGGATCGCGTCAAGCTCGCGGCCAAGCTCCTCGATCTGCTCCACGGTCAGGTGGGCGGTGGGGTCGATGGCGGTCAAGGTGCTCCTACCGTTCGATGTCGCAGGGGCCCGCCGCGGCGGACACGCAGGTCTGGATGAGGACGCCCGGCTCGGCCTCGGTGATCTCGCCGGTGCGCAGGTCGCGGACGGCGCCCGCCTTGAGCGGCGTGACGCAGCCGAAGCAGATGCCCATGCGGCACCCGGAGGGCATGAGCACGCCGGCCTCCTCGCCGATGTCCAGCAACGGCGTGGCGCCGTCCGCGTCGACGGTCTTGCCGGTGGCGCTGAACGTGACCTCGCCGCCGTCCCCGGCGAGGAGGATGCTGGGGCGGAAGCGTTCGGTGTGCAGGCGGTCCGGGACGCCGTGGTCGGCCCAGTGCTTTTCGGCGGCGTCGAGCAGGCCCGCGGGCCCACACGCCCAGGTCTCACGCTCGGCCCAGTCGGGTACGAGTGCGTCGAGACGGGCGATGTCGAGCGTGCCGTCTGTGTCGGTGTGCACCTCGGTGAGCCGCAGCTTCTTGTCCGCGACCAGGTCGTGCAGTTCGCTGCGGAAGATCACGTCCTGCGGCCGCGGGGCGCAGTGGACCATGACGACGTCGTCGAACTCCATGTCGCGCAGCATGCCCATCACGGGCGTGATGCCGCTGCCGGCCGTCAGGTAGAGCACCTTGGCGGGCTTGGCCTGCGGCAGCACGAAGTCACCGGTCGGCTGATCGAGCTGGATCAGCGTGCCCGGTTTCGCCCTGCGCACCAGGTGGTTACTGACCTTGCCGTCCGGGATCGCCTTCACGGTGATCGTGACGCGGCCATCCCGGCGGTTTGTCGGCGAGGTGATGGAGTAGGCACGCCACAGGCGCACCCCGTCGACGTCGACGCCGATCCGCACGTACTGACCGGCTGTGTGGCCACGCCAGCCCCGCCCCGGCCTGATCACGATCGTCGCGGCGTCACCCGTCTCGGGGTGCACGGCCTCGATGCGTCCACGCAGGTCAGCGCCCGAACGCAGCGGGCTGACCAGGTCGAGGTAGTCCGACGGCAGCAGTGGTGTCGTGACCGTCTCCAGCAGTTTCCACGCCCTGCTGCGGAGGGCTGCACTCATCATGACTCCAGCTTGCTGCGCCTCAAGGCGTAAAGTCCTGACCGCAGGACGTAAATCTGGTCGACTGAATTGTTCGCAGGGAACAAAAACGTGAGCCATGCAATCCGGAGGGCCAGCGAACTGGCCCTGGATGAGACGACGGTCACCGTACTTCGGGCCGCACTGAAGACCACCGCCGACGAGGTCGTCCAAGCGATCATCGACGAGGTCCCCTCCTACGCCAACGCCCTTTCGGGCCGCATGGGCGCCACCATCCGCCGATCCGTCCGCACCGCCCTGGGCCACTACCTGGACCTCGCGAGCGGGAAGACCACGGGCGGCGACGCCGGCGACGCAGCTTACGAGCTGGGCCGCGGCGAGGTACGCGACGGCCGTTCGATGGACGCCCTGCTCAGCGCCTACCGCGTCGGCGCCCGCGTGGCCTGGCGATGCCTGGCAGCAGGTGCCGTACCCGCAGGTCTGCCCGCCGCCGAGGTCGCCAAGTTCGCCGAGCTGACCTTCGCCTACATCGACGAGCTCTCCGCCGCGAGCGCGGCGGGCCATGCCGACGAACTGGCCGCACGGGGCAGGGCCCACGAGCGCCACCTGGAACAGCTGGCCCGCGACCTCCTCGCCGGCGCGAGCCCGGATGTGCTGATGGCCTCTGCTCAACGGGCTGGGTGGCAGCCTCCGGTTTCGCTGACTGCGGTCCTGCTACCCGCCGCCCAGGCCCGGCCTGCCTACCGCGCGCTCGACCCGAGCACCCTCGTCCTCGACGATCTGCCGGACGCCACCGGCGTGCTGCTCGTCGCCGATGCCGACCGATCACATCTCTTGCGGCAGCTGACCGACCGCACCGCAGTGGTCGGCCCGGCCCGGCCATGGGCTCGTGCGTCCGCCTCGTACGCACGAGCCGTACGCGCGCGCTCCCTCTCCTCTGATATCCGCGACACCGAGGACCACCTGCCCGAGCTGGTGCTGAGCGCCGACGTGGACGCGTACGCAGACCTGCGAGCCCGAGCCCTCGCACCCTTGCGGACCTTGCCTGCCGCCACCGCACAGCGGCTGGAGGAGACCTTGCGGACGTGGCTGCTGCACCAGGGCAGACGGGACGAAGTGGCGGCGGCGTTGTTCGTCCATCCCCAGACGGTCCGGTACCGGATGTCGCAGTTGCGGGAGCTGTTTCCGGATCTCACATCGCCACACCGGGTCCTTGAACTGACGCTGGCGGTCGGTCTTCGGGTCAGCTGACGCGTACTTCGACCGTCCACGACCGCGTCCGCGAGCGGTCCAGGAATCGTGCCTGGCTCTCCGGGTGCGCGGTGCCGTCAGCTGGCTCATGCGGCCCGGGGAAGAGCGGTATCAGGCTTTCACGGCGTCCGGGTGACCGGCGGGGCGGGTGGGCCCGTGCCTCTCCTCCGACGGGTCAACGAGGCGACCGACCGGGCCGGCCTGGCACACCGCGCGGGGGATGATGGGGAGGGAATGACGGAACGAGAGGTCAGGAGCTGCCATGTCGAAGCGGGTTCACCGCCCCCGTGAGGACGCGGAGTTCGATTTCATCCTCGGGATGAGCGGAGTTCCGGTCCTCGCATACTTCACCGGGACATGGTCCAAGGCAATCGAGCCCTGCCAGGTGATGGACCTCGTCGTGAGTGACATCGCCGACGACTACACGGGCCGCCTGACGGCCGTCCGCGCCGACATCACGCGCTGTCCGGCCGCAACCGAGCGATACGGGATCACCGGAGCCCCGTCCTACGTCCTGCTGAAGGAGGGAGAGGCGGTGGCGCACGGCACAGGGCCTATGACCATCACCGAGGTACGGAAGGTCCTGGACGGCCATCTCTGAGCGGCCGCTGCGGCACGCCACGATCGACGGCCGTCCGCGCGTACGGCGGCCGACCAGCGCGCGAAGATCGACGTCCTCGCCCCGTGCTGGAGGACATCACTGTCAACGGCCGCCCCTCCCCGGAGCCCGGCGTGCTGAGGTCCAGGGCATTGGCCCGTGCGTATGCGGCGATCTCCGCCGGCACCTGCTCGATGCTCTCATCGGTGGCGGGCTTCCCTTCTGAGGTGGTCAGAAAGGAAGCCTGTCCGTCATTTCGCGTGGAAGCGACGTACGCGTACAGGACTGCGGCTGCTTCGTCGGGGTATCGCCGAACATCGGCTCTTCCCAGCCGCGATGCACGACTGGGGTGACGCCGCCGAAGAGCGCGGAGCCGCCGGTCAGGAGGACGGGCAGAAGATGCTCTCCACGGCCTTGCCCAAGTCGAGCTGCACGACGTTGGGCTTGACGCTCAGGGTGAATGACAACGCGAGCTGGCGACGTCCGTCCGCCGAGTAGAAGGTCATGGCCACGGAGCCTGGAGCCAACCCGCCCGTGATGGAGAAGTCATCGCTGCAACTGCTGTTGCTGTTGTGGCCTCGGAGGTGTGCGGCGGCGGCCGGCCGGTCGGTCAGGATTCGCTGGAGTTCTGGCGGCAGCAGCTTGCCCTGAGAGAACGCCCGGTTGAAGGCGCTCACGTCGTGCGCGGTGGAGACCACCCCGCCGGCCCCTGCCCCCGCGAGGCCGGCGTTGTACCGGTCCACGTCGCGCGGCCTGCCATCGGTGTCGGGGTAGTAGCCGTGGCCGTGCGGCCCCTTGACGCCGTCCGGCGGTTTGACCATCAGGTAGCTCCTGGTCATCGCGAGCGGCTCGAAAAGGCGCGTGCGCAGCTCGGTGGCCAGGTCATGGCCGGTCACCCTCTCGATGATCATGCCGAGAAGGGTGTAGTTGGTGTTGGAGTAGGTCCACTTCTCGCCCGGCTCCCCGGTCCGGGGCCGATCACGGCTCCACCGCACCAGATCCAGCGGCCGGTAGGGGGTCGTAAAGTCGAACACGTCGAACGAGGGGGCTCCCTCGCTCCCGTCCGGGTTCGGCTTCTCGGCGTACCAGTCGGGAATGCCGGAGGTGTGCCGGATCATCTGTCGTACCGTGATCTCGTCGGCCCGCGTCACCAGGTCCTTCTCCACCACCTCCGGCAGCAGGTCACCGAGCTTGTCATCCACCCCCAACTCGCCCTTTTCGACGAGTTTCAGTACCACGGTGGCCACCATCTGCTTGGTCTGTGACCAGATCCGGAAGCGGGCGTTCGCGGGGATCCTCCCGCCCTCCCCGTCCAGCAGCCGGGAGCCTGCACTGCCCAGACCGAGGGACTTCCCGTCGGCGTAGGCCCCGCCCACGACTCCAACAACCCCGGGAATCCTGGCCAACTCCTCCATCGCCTTCTGCACGTTCCCACCACTTTGCGCCGGGACGGCGGTGGCGGTGGCGGTGGCGGGCCCGGCATGGGCCACCATCAGCATGGCGACACCGGCGGCCAGCACGGCCTTCCTCAGCCCCCGACGAGCGTTCCCGGATAACACGGCACATGCCCCTTTCGTAAGCACCTTCCCGAAGCCGGAGCACAAAGCCTCGGCACGGCCCTCCGTAGTCCGTGCCTCCATGGAAACAGGGGACGGTTACGGTGACGTACGCGTTTCTCGATACGCCGGTACCGAGGGCCGCGAGTGGGCGGCGCACCGTGCGAAGCGCGGTTCAGTACACGGCGCACAGCGCCAGAGGTGAGAGCGGGCGCCGGGAAGCCTCCGGGACCTTTCCTCTTCGGGAGACTTCGTCAGCACGCCATCGCGCACTGTTTCGCCCCCCCCGGCGTCACCCTCGGCGACACCCCCTGTTCGCTCTGCTGCGCGCCGACGGCCACCTCCTGCTGGCCCTCACCGGCGGCGGCCGCCTCGCCGGGGCACACCCACGCCGGGCTGCGTGTCCATACCGCCGCCCCATTCCGGCTCCCCGCCGACTTCACCCGTGTCTGTGCCGCCCTCGTCCGCCCCGACGGCCACATCGCCTGGGCGGGCACGGCCCCCAACGACACCCCTCTCGCCGAGGACCTGAGCACGACTGTCGCCACCCGCCCCAGGACAACGGCACGCAACTGACCAGCACGGACCGCTACAACAGCCGCCTTGCCCGACGCCCCTGAAGGACATGGTGACGCCCGCCGGACTCGGGCAGGGGTGACGCTTGTGCGAACCTGCCGGCAGTCGAAGACGCCGCATCAGGCATACCGCCCCGACTCCCGGGCACCAGCACATCAGGCAGCTCGGCTCCCCCCGTTCCAAGCACGACGGCCCCGCCACCATCCCCCCGGTGGCGGGGCCGTCCGTCCTTCTCGCCGCCGCCGAGAAGCACGGGCAGCGCGCCGTGTTCTGCCTCCTAGACAGGGACTACGGTGTGACGAGAGGCAGAAGGGCACCCGCCTGGCACGCTTGAGCATTGCCGGTATGACCAGCAGGGAGGAGCTGTATCGAGCCAGTACTACGACATGGGTGACCGGACCCTTTGGAACCCGTCCAATGGGGCCTCCCGGCTCGGCTGACGAGTGCCAGATCGACCCTCTCGCGTTCAAGGAGTTTGTCGACGCCCTGCTCGCGTGGCACCGGGGGACGAGTCACGCAGTCATGGTCGCCCTGTCCGAGGGCTTCGTCGCCACGGTGCTGGTCTTGGCGGAGAGGGCAGGCATCGAGGTGAACTGGCTGCCAGCAGGCGTCGTCGAGGACGGTGGCCTCAAGGATGATCAGGTGTCGGCGGCCCCGGTTTCCTCTGAGGGGGGGCTTGGGCAGCCGCACTTAAGAGCTCATAACAGGATCATGTTGAGGTGTCCTGGTCGGGCGTGACAGGTGGGCTGATGCAGCCGCGTGCGGCCCCTTCCGCATCGACTTCACCGGGCAGGAATCCACCGGGCGTCCTACCCGGTACCGATCCCACTGCATGAACCGGGCATCATGATCCGGGCCCCCGACGTGCTTGGCGCACCGCGGAGAGCCCGGAAAGCTCGACTTTGGCAGCCAATGCCAGGTGAATGACGGAGGCCGATCATGCAAGCAGACGCGGACTCGCTGGACTGGGCGAGGGCTTGGATATGCGCTACCTTCACCCGCGCTCTCGGCCCCGAGGAGGTCTTCGCCCGGTACGGGGCCGACCCGGGCCAGGCACGTCTACTCGACCGGGACGCGGCCTTGGACTTGGTCTCTGGCGAATCAGATAACGGGATGGTCTCGCTGCTGCGGGCCGGCAGGATCGGCGAATGGGCCTTCTGTGTCGAGGAGGACGGCGACATCGGCTTTGGAGAGGAAGCGCTCACGGAGTTGTCCCGGGGAACGGAGACGTACAGTGTGGCGACCACTGAGGGAATCGACGTCTTCCAGTACTGGCGCGACGGAGTGTGCGTCGAGTACTTCGAGCCCGGGATGGAGCACAGCCGGTCCGAACCGTTCGGTCCCTGGTGGGATCAGGTAGAGGAGGCGCTCGCCGCACACGATGGCGAGGGCGCCGGGATGGCTCCGGTGGTGGCCCTCGTGCTCGAACACCTCGGCATCACCCTGGACGACGCAGCGCTCGCCGGTCCCTGGCCCAGCCTGACGCTCGCCGACGCACCAGCGGCATCGCCGGGCGATACCTACGCGGGCGAGGGACCGGTCCCGCCCGGGAGTGTCTTGGATTTCGGCCCGTCAAGTGGACTGTCCTGACTGGCAGGACCGCCTTTCGCCGCCCTGGACCACGACGAGGCCAGGCTAATGCGGATCAGACCGGGCATCTCGTGACGCGTTCATGATCTGGCATTCTTCAGTCGCCTCCAGCAGATATTGCTTGCACCGGCTGACCGCCGGCGTTGCGCCAACCGTTCGGCGAAGGGCAGAGACGGCCACATCGCGTCGTCGCCTCCCGCGACAAGCAGCAGATCAGCCCAGGAATCGTCCATCGGCACGAAGGGAAGTGGCTGCTCCCGCCACGTCCAGGACGATCGGTAGGGCAGCCGTTCGCCGTCGCGGCCTGGTCCGACGTTGCACCAGACCCGCGAGGTCGGCGACAGCGCAATCACCACGTCCACGCGCGGGTCGTGCACTGCGGTGAGCAGAGCTGCTTCAGCCCCTTTGGAGACGCCGAGGATGCCGATGCGGCGCGCCCCGCCGGCATGGAGAAGATCGACGGCGTCGATGAAGGTTTCCAAGGGGACTTCGCAGATTCCCGGAGACTGTCCGAGCCCACCGAACCAGCGGATCGCCAGGGTCGCAATGCCTTGCTCGGCAAGGATGCGCGCTCTCTCACGTTCGATGCGTCCGCTGGAGCCCGCCAAGACCAGAACGCCGACGTCAGCGCCAGCCGCGGGAGAAATCAGAACGCCCTCCCAAGGGTTGGTCAGCTCGCGCTCTGTCAGTTCCACCTCCTCCCCCTGCCGTCTGCCTTCGGGTGCTCAGTGTGCTGGAGCAGTCTATTGGGCCTTGATGCCCAGCACGGGTGACAGGCGATGCCGCGCTGACCTGCTGTCCGTGGAGGTAAGAGAGGGGGGGTTCCTTCACAGCCTTTCAGCTGGCCGTGGCGGTCTCTTCGGCTCGTCGACCGCCTCACCTTTAACGGCGCCATCATCGAGACTGGCACCCCGCGCCCACCACAGCGGGGCATCCGGGCCGGTGGGCACCAGCCCGTGCATCTGTTGCTGGTAGAGCCGCGGCCAGACGAACGCGTCTGGCCGCGGGAGTAGTCGCTTCGGACCGTTCGACTTCGATGCCAACCCGAACATTGACGCGACAACCGTTCACTCCCTGCCCAGGTGCGAGTGGATCAACAAGAACCAGCCTCTTTGCCTCCCGCTGCGGGAGGCTGCGGAGGCCGCCCTCGTGCAGGACGCGCGTCCAGCGCTCGGTTTCCGAGCGCATGCCGGGTGCGAGTCCCTCCCCACTGGTCGACCATCTCGTTGAGCTCGGCGAGGGAGTCGCCGACGAGGCCATCGCCCCGCCCACCCGCGTGAACTCTATGTTCTTCTGCGCGCCGGGATCCAGCTCGGCGAGTGGCTGCCCTACGACTGGCGCGAGGTGAAACAGCTCCAGCGACGCCGCCACGCCGCCCTCGGACACGGACCCGATGTCACACAGTCCCACACCCGGGAGTCCTTCGCTGAAGTCGTCCAGGACGTACCGACCACCGAGGCCCGCCCCTCGTTCGACGTGATGCTCAAGGACGGGTCACCCCTCTCCTGCCGCAGGGGATTTCACCGGCTACCTTTGCGCTCACCCAGAACGAGGGTGCGGACGGCGGGGATGTCGGCGGCGTGGCCGGACGGACGAGGCGCATTCGGGGTCCTCCTTGAAAGGCGCTGGATTTGGGCCCCAGGTGCGGAGCCGTAGGCATGTTGAACTCCCTGTGCAGGGCGGCCCGGGTGGCGAGGTGCCCACACATACCGTGCACGCTGGGGCCGGGAGGCGTCGACGCTGAACACGGGTACCCACCGGGCAAGGGTGTGCGGTACGGATTCCAGGCGGGCACCGGTCGGCACACGGACTGTGTGAGCGTGACGGCTCCCGCACCGATGTCGCCACCGGGATAGTTCGGCTTGTACGTCTCGTACTCGGCTGCCGGCACACCGCGCGCCGCGATGACCGTGTCGGCGAAGCCGGGCGCGTACCGCTCGATGCAGCGGTGATCAGCGGCACCGGACCGGATCCCGGATATCGCCGTTCGGTACCCCAGCATCATGAGACCGGGCCGATCCCCCTGGACGCCGAGGTGATCCGCAAGGTGCTGGGGAAGGCGAAGCGCAAGGAGTTCGGGAAGAAGAGCGGCGGGTTCGTCGTCGAGGGCGGAGGAGACGGCAAGCGGTTCTCGGTGGCCTGCTCGATAGGCGAGCGGACCACGGCGCTGGAGGAGGTTCGGCCGTACCGGGAGGCGCTCGCCCTGGCCGGCTTCCGCACCGAGGCCGACCCGGAGGACGAGAAGACCCTGGACGTCTGCGGGCCGTAAGCCAGGACGGTCGAACCGCCCCGGTGGTGTTTCCCCGTGCCGCCGGGACGGCTTTCGTGCGTTCGGGTGCACCGTACCTAGACGTCCCCGGTGCGCGACCGATGACAGCGCCGATCCTCAGTAGGCGCCCGTGCGGATGTTGTCGTGGATGTAACGGAAGTAGGGGTCCGTGACCGCCTCGTTGCTGGTGAGTTGCTGGAAGCCTGCAACGGGATCCTCGGTGTTGCGGGCGTACTGGTAGAACCAGTCCTGGACGATGGCGGCCTGGCCCTCGATGGTGAAGCCGCTCGCGAACTCCGGTCCCGGCGGCCCGTACTCGTAGGCCGAGGGCCCGTCGAGGGAGGAGGACAGGGCGTCGGCGAGCCAGGAGAGAGCGAATCCCGTGTGGTCGATCTGCCAGGCGTGGACCAGTTCGTGGACGAGGACCTCGTACGGGATCATGGCGTGCCCCCTGCCGCCCCCGCCCCTGCCGACGCCGAGGTTGACCGGGTCGGCGAAGCCGGCTTCTCCCAGGTTCAGGAGGATCCTGCCGTCGATGCTCGGCATCACGAAGGGCACATGCCAGCCGTCCACGTCTTTATTGCCGGAGATGTTGGTGATGCGCAGCCGGTCCCGCTCGGGGAGTGTTCCATCGAAGACGTGGTCGTTGATGAGGCGATAGGCCTCGATCGGAAACTCCTTGTGGTCGAAGGCGAGTTCGGCGATGCCCGCAGCGGCCACGGCCAGCAGGGTGTTCCCGGGGCCGGCGAACCACAGGATGTTCTCCAGGACCACCGACCCGGCGCCGAACGATCCGGTGTAGACGAGGGATCCGACCTCGACCACGAAGAAGATCACCACCCCGGCGGTCACGCCCACCGCGGTCCCCACGACCCACTTCACCGCGAGGGTGACGACGCCTTCCAGCGTCTGGCCGATGTGGCTGGTGTACTGCATGTTCATCGAGGCCTCGGCATTGACGAGGTCCGACAGGATGGACTTGAAGTCGTCCCTCGGCGGGTGGATCTCCTCCCAGTCGTGCTCCCGGGACCCGGCCGACACGCTGCCGTTGTGCGACAGGGCGATCACGTACCGGCCGCTCCGTACGTAGAAGGCGACCCCGAAGTCGTAGCCGTCCGCTCCGCTGTCGTGGGCGTGGCCGTACCACTGCACGCTGCCGTCGATGCAGATGTTCACCCCTGCCCAGCCGCCGAGCGCCGCAGCGCCGCCGCTCACGATGGGCTTCTGGAACCTCGCCACGGGGACGGGAATCCGGTACCAGGGCCGCCACTCCTGGATCCACCGGGTGCTGTGGATGCCCGCGTCGCCACCGACGCCGAAGACGTCGATGCTGGTCAGGTTCTGGGGCGGGCCGCTCAGGTGGCGCAACTGGGCCGCGAGCGGGGTACGCAGCGGGAAGGTGTCCTTCGGCTCCCCCCTGCGGAACCAGTACCGCGGTTCACCGCCCTCGCCGGGATGGTTCCAGCTGTTCCCGTCGAAGTAGGCGTTATACACACAGCCGTCCGCCCCGACCCCGTACAGCTCCAGGTGGGAGCCGTCCCTCCGGCTGATCGCGGTGAGCGGGGTGCCCTGCGGGAAGGTCATGCCGGGGATCGGGTACCAGTCGTGCCACCCGTCGTCCCACCAGTTCCCCCACACCGCTCCCTGCTCGTCGACGACCCAGATCTCCATCTTGTCGGTGTCACGGGAGGCGGCGGCGATCCTGCTGCCGGGCGGGAAGGTCTTCCCCCCGATCAGGGTCCAGTTGCGGGTGTCCCAGGTACCGTTCCAGCCGATGCCCCAGACCGCGCCCGCCTCGTCGATCCCCCAGACCTCCATATGATCGTCGTTCCGGCTGAGCGAGGTGATCGGGGCGCGGTGCGGGAACTTCGGGCCGGGAAGGACGTACCAGTCCTTCCACTCGCCGTTCCACCAGACACCGTTGAGCACCCCGTCGGCGCCCACCAGCCAGACGTCCATGAGGTCGGAGTTCCGGCTCAGCGCGGTCACCGGGGTGAGGGCGGGGAAGACCCCGCCGCCCGGGATCGGGGGCCACTCGGTCTTCCATGCGTCGCCCGCCGACCACCACGCGTTGCAGAGCCGCCCGTCACCATCCACGGTGAAGACGTCCATGAAATCGACGTCCCGGGCCACCGCGCAGGGCACGGTGCCCTGGGGGAAGGTCTTCGTGCCGAGCTGGAAGTAGGGCTCCCAGCGGTGGTGCCACCACACGCTCCACATCCGCCCGTCCTCGCCTACCGCGAACAGGTCGAGCTGCATCTTGTTGCGGGCGACGACGGAGATCGGTGCCCCCGGGGAGAAGCGGATGTCCTGACCGGCCAGGCTGTGCTCCCCGTAGCGGGCTGCCTTGGCGGCGTCCGACCGCAGCGCGGCCGCGGCGGCACGCTGTCCGGCGCGCTCCAGGCGGTCGGCCCAGACGCCCATCGCCCACACCAGGTCTCGGGTGAAGCCCTCGTTGTGCGGATCCTGGTGGGTGACACGACGGTAGAGACCGACGGCGAACTCGCTCTCCCGGAGCATCTCCTCTTCAGGGAGGTACTGAGCCACCATCAGGATGCGCCTGCCGTGGCCCCGCAGGTGCGCCGCGACGGCCGGGTCCTCGATGACTACCTTGGTGATCTGGATGGCCTCGGCGGCCGACGCGGCGGCCTCGGTCCGCATCCCCGCCGCCCACTGGCGCGGAGCCAGCCGGTCGGCCAGTTCGCCCGCCAACAGGTCCCGCTGCCGCAGGTTCCCCGGATCGGCGTCGGCCAGTCTCCGGTATACGTCGACGGCGAACGCGATCGCGGAGACGGCCTCGGCGTCCGGCAGGTACCGGGCGACGAGGGCGACCTGCTGGGCGTACCCGGCCGCGTTCGGCGGCAGCGTGGGGGCTGCGAGCAGCCGCCGGGTGATCGCCACAGCCTCCCGCGCGGACGCCGCCGCGCCCTCGGTCTGCCCCGCCGCCGCCTGGCGCGGGGCGAGCCGGGCCGCCAGTACCCCGGCGACCGAGGCCAGTGGCTCCATGTCGTCCGGGCGGGCCGCGGCGAGCTGCCGGTAGACGACGACCGCGGCCTCGGTGGCTGTCACAGCCTCGGCTGCCGGCAGATTCCCGGCGGCCTCGGAGATCCGCTTGGCGAAGCCCTGGCGCGACTGCGGGAAGGCCCCCTCGGCCAGCAGCTCACGGGTGATCCCGATGCCCTCGCGGGCGGCCGCCGCGGCCTCGTCCGGCCGGATCGGCCTGAGCGCCGGCGTCAGTCGGTCGCACAACGCCGACGCGAGACCGTCGCGCCAGGTGTTCCGCTCCGGGGACTGCGGGTTGTCCCGCAACAGGTCACGGTACTTCTGCACCTGTTGCTGGGCAGCGGTGAGCGGATCGGCCATCGGTGGTCTCCGTTCCTGGTGCCTATGCGTCCGGGCGGACACAGGGTGCCGCGGTCATCCGCGGAGCGGCCCGGGAGGGTGTCGGCCCGGCGCGCCGTCCATGAACCTTCCCGTCAGAATGCCGCGGCATACGGGCCACGGCCCCGCATTCACCCGCGCGGAATCGCGTTCGATGTAATGTGCGCCGGAGCGCGCGGGGAAGACCCTGGGCAAGGCCCTCAACCACTACGCCCGTCTGCTCCTGGACGCCCTCGACGGACCGTTCGCCGACCCGGTGGCGGCCCGCTCCTGGAGGAACATTTGATGCCGTACGACGTCACCTGCGACATCACTGCCGGTCCCCTCGTCCTGCCCGGCGTGCGCGGGTCCGTAGGCGCCGTCTACTCCGAGCACCGCACGGAGAAGCCGGGTTACGGCGCCGCCGTGGAGCTCCCCGCCGTTCTCGCGCTCCTTGCCGCCGTCGAGACCGGTGAGATCACCGCGGCCCAGGCACAGGCAACGTTCACCCCCTTCCTCGTTCGGCTCGAAGAGTATGACCGGGAGATGGACGACCGGATGGCTCGCTACGACTACAGCTGAGGAGAACGACATCCAGACCGTGCTCGGCTTCATAGCGCCGGCCGCCGCGATCTGGGTCGCCGCCCCCGGCGCCTCGAGCTCTCCTCTCCTCACGCGGTCCCGACCCGGTGGCCATTCACCCGGCTTCGACCGCAGGAGCGGAGAGTGCACGCGCGTGGAGCGCTCACACGAACCGCGGTCCGGTCCGAGACCTACAGGGGAGTCTTGGAGCAGGCCGCCACCGCTGCGGCGGGGTTCAGCGCAGCGCACTGCCGAAGAGCGCCGTGGTGTTCAGAGCCGCGACGTCCTTCGGCCCGAAGGCGACGGAGTGCGTGGCGGTCAGGCCCGTGGACGTACCGCGCAGCCACCACACCGCGCCCACCTGGGCGTTCTCCTGGACAGAGGAGAAGGCGAGGTCGGCGCGGCCGTCACCAGTGACGTCGAGCAGCGCGGTGGCCGCACCGAACACGTCACCCTTCTCGGCGACGCCCGGGACGCCCGCCGTGTTCTGGTGGAAGGCCTGGGCCCCGGGCCCGGTCACGCCACCGGCGCTGCCGTGTACCAGGACGACGGCGCCCGCGTCGGTGAGGCTGCCGAGTCCTCGCCGATGACACCGACCGCGACGTCCGCGTACCCACCCCCCTCACGTCGCCGACGGCGATCGCGCTGCCGTACCGGTCTCCGTCCTCCTCGGCGCGGGGCACGCCCGGCAGGTGCTGGTCGAACTTCTGCGTCTCCGGCTTGGGCCGTCGGCCGAGCCGAAGGCGACCCTGACCCCCGGCTCGTTGTCGTCGTCACCAAGCACCAAGTCGTCGTAGTGGTCGCCGTTGATGTCGCCGACGGCCTTGGGGACGACCGGGCCCCGCACGGACGTGGGGCCGTCGATGCAGTCCCGGTCGGTGCAGGTCGGGTCGGGCGCTGCTCGCTGTCGTAGTGCCACCACTGCGACTTGTCCATGAAGTCGAGGGTCTTGGCCGGGGTGCCGGTCCGCGCGACGGGGCCCTTCCAAAGGCGCGCCTGCTGGCCGATCGGGTCGTCTCCGTAGTAGCCCGTCCCGGAGAACAGGGCGAGGTCGGTGGTGCCGTCGCCGTCGAAGTCACCGGCCACCTCGTGCTTGGTTACGTCCACGCTCTGAACGCGACCGGATTCATGGGCTGTCCGCGCTGGCTGCGGCCGGGGAAGAGCTACTGTGAGCTTCTGCTACTAGCGTAGGGCATGTGCTGTCGGGACCAGATGTAGGCCCGCATCAGGCGGGGCATCCCGTCGGCCTTCATGCACCACCGCAGGAATGACTGGGACGGACAGCGGGTGGCCAGGTGCTCGGTGTGCCAGGCGTCGATGTCGACCTGCTGGCACTGCCCGATTGCGCGCCCCCGGTCGGCGAGCCATGCGAGGAAGGCGCTGGCTTGGGTGACTTGCTGCTTGGTGGGGTTGGTCTGGGAGCGTCCCAGGGGTGGGGGGTGCCGAGGTCGCCTGCGCAGACGCCAAGGGCGACCTTCCGCAGCTCGAAGTGGGCCTGGCCCAGTAGCGGTCTCCGAATGACCAGTGCCACCACTCTGTGGGATAGTTGACCAGGCCTACAGCGGCGAGCGCAGTGCCCAGGATGTCCCGATGAGAGCGAGCCTCGTCGCTGATGCTCCCGGCCTGCGTGTAACAAGCCCCCGCGCTCTCCTCCGGAGTCGCGTTTATCCGAGTGCCCATCTCAAGCTCGCGCCCGTCGTCACCAGCGAGCGTCAGGTCAACAGCTGCCCCGGCACTGTGCGGTGCAATCTCGGGCGAAGACACGTAGCGGCTGGCTGCCGAGCGGACCCGTTCAGCAGTCCATTCCGGGTGTTCCGCGCACAGTTGGCCTGCGTATTCGTCGAAGTAGCGACGTTGAAGCCGGTCGAGCACTCCTTCCCGCAGGTAGGCGAAGGCACCGGCGGGCTCCTGCCACTTCCGCTCGTCGACCAGCAGGGAGCGTTCTCGTCGCACGTCTACGAGCCGTTCACCGCACTCGTGGACAGGCACGGCTGCGACCTTCGGGGCGGACATCAGAACTACTCAGTCATGAATCGATCACCTCGTGGCCTTGCGCCCACCTTCAGTGGGGATCTTCTGGGCGGCTGCTGCGGTCGCCGGGGACGTGTCGGCTCCAGTCTTCGGCTTCGGCCAGTGCCCGGTAGAGCGAGGCAGCCGAGGGGTTTTTACCTATGCTCTTTCCGGTCTTGATGACTAGCTTCTTCGCGATTTCGGGGACGGGGACGCCCTTGTCATTGAGCGCGACGGCGAAGGTGAGCATGTCGTCGTCGATGGCCTTCGGCCGTCCGCCGTGGTCGCCCTTGGCCGCCGGATGTAGTTGCGTTCGAAGATGACCGGCGTCTCAGGTGCGGCTTCCCTGAACTGGCGGGCCAGCGCAAGCGCCTTCTCCAGCTCGGGCCGCACCTTGACGCAGGTGCTGATCTGCTCCTGGAAGACCTTGTGGCACTCTGCCCGGTGGAGGGCTTCGAGCTGGCTCGCCAGCTCCTGGTGGGCAGCCGAGGTGCGGGCGTACCCGGTCCTCACGGGCCGCTCGGTGTTCAAGCGTGTCTACACACCGGAGTGGTACGTCCTCGCCAGCGCACGTATCTGGCCAGAGTCCGCTCCCGCTGCCCCTCGTCGTCCCCGGGTCGCGAAGCGGGCGTAGGGCGCCGCCAACCGGGGTCGAGGCGGTGAAGCTGTAACGGCCCAGGACGTTGAGGTTGCGGTGCTTGAGCGGGGACAGGCGGGCGATGCGCTTGCGCGGTCGCTGTCATGTACCTCGAGGCCAGCAGTATCCCGGTCAACCCCACCCGCGAACAACTCACCGGCTCGCACATGAACTGCACAGCCCCCACAACACGGTCAGCAGAGTTGAACAGAGTTGCCCGACATCGCTCATACATGACGTACGAGTACCCACCCTCATTCAACTTGTATGGGGGTTATGGTCGAAACCCTGAAAGTGCTCGAAATCAGCTCCAGGCCGTAGTTAACCTGCATGTCGACGAGTGTGCTCCCCCGCGCGTGCGGGGCTGGCCCCGACTTCGGATCCAGGTACGCCAGGGTGCCTGAGTCCCCCGTTGCCTTTTCGTGGCCCCGCATGGGGGCCTCCGGGCCCTCCCGCCCGGGAGCGCGGGGCGGGCTGGCGGTTGGCGGCCCGCCCCGCCGAAGATTCGCCCAGCGGAAGAGCGGTGTCAGAAGGGCTTGGTCGGCAGGTACTTGCCGTCCAGGGTGATGACCGCGCGCTCGCCGCCCTCGGGATCGGCGACCTTCTTCACGTCCAGCCTGAAGTTGATCGCGGAGATGATGCCGTCACCGAACTGCTCGTGGACCAGGGCCTTGAGGGTGGTGCCGTAGACCTGGAGCATCTCGTAGAAGCGGTAGATCGTCGGGTCGGTGGGGATGCCGCCGGGGATCGAGCCGCGCATCGGGATGGTCTGGAGCAGCGTCACCGCGTCCGCGTCCAGTTCCAGCAGCTCTGCGACGGCCCTCGCTGCCTTCTCCGGCAGAGCGTGCTGGCCGAGCAGGGCGGCAGTGGTGAAAGCCGCCGACAGGCCGGACACCTCGGCGATCCGCTCCCAGGTGAGGTCTTTGCGGGTCTTGGCCTCGACGGCTTTGACGGCGAGGTCCTGGCGGGCGGCGGGGTCACACTGTGCGTGGGCCATGGGGTGGGTGTCCTTTCGGAGGTGTATGCCGTGCGTGCTCGCGCGACGACGGCCTGGTGAGAGATGGCCCGTGCCGCCTGGGGGGTGGCGCGGGAAGTGGGGGTGGTCAGGTGGCGAGGGCGGTGGGGCGGGTGGTGGAGTCGAGTGTTCCGACGCTGCCGGTGGGAATGTCGTAAACCCAGCCGTGCAGGGTGACCGTCTGGTGCGCCAGTGCGCGGGCGACGCAGGGGTGGGTGGCCAGGTTGGCGAGTTGGGCGCGTACGTTCTGCCGTACCAGTGCGGCTACGTCGTCGGCGGCTGCGGTGCGGGCCCGGGAGGCGTCCGCGTGTTGCAGCCAGCCGGCGACCGCCGGAGTGCCGGACAGGTCGTGGTCCTGGGCGAGGGCGGTCATCGCGCCGCACGCCGAGTGCCCGCAGACCACGATGTTCTTCACGCCCAGTACGGCGATGGCGTACTCGATGCTCGCCGTGACCCCGTCAAAACCCGGGCCGTGGGCGGGCACCAGGTTGCCGGCGGTACGGATCACGAACAGCTCGCCCGGCTCGCTGGCGCAGATCAGCTCCGGGACGACACGGGCGTCCGAGCAGCTGATGAACAGCGTATGCGGGGCGTGGTGGCCGCCGAGGTGGGCGAACAGGCCCTTCTTGGCGGGGAAGACCTCCCGCTGAAACCGTGCGACGCCCTCAGCGAGGTCATGCATGGGTCACTCCCTTTCGGTGGTGCCGCCCTTATCGGGCTGGCGGAATCCACCCTGCATGACCATTACCTATAGAGTCCAAGACTCGATACCCATAAGACCTATAGTTTGCATCTATAGTGGTCTCATGGCCCCGGACCTGCGTCACCTGCGCTACCTGCTCGCCGTCGCCGAGAACGGCACCTTCACCCGTGCCGCCGAGGAGCTGCACGTCTCCCAGCCCACCCTCTCCCAGCAGATCAAGCAGCTGGAGCGGATCCTGGGCGTACAACTGCTGGACCGCACCGGACGCACCGTGCGCCTGACCGACGCCGGCGCGGCGTACGTCCACCACGCCCGCCACGCCCTGCGCGACCTCGCCGCCGCCGAACGCGCCGTCCACGACGTGCACGACCTCACCCGCGGCCACTTGCGCCTGGCGGTCACCCCCACCTTCACCGCCTACCTCACCGGCCCGCTCGCCGCCGAACTGCGAACCCGCCATCCCGGCATCGCCCTGACCTTGCGGGAGATGTCCCAGGACCGCATCGAAAGCGGTCTGCTCACCGACGAGATCGACCTCGGCATCGCCTTTACCGGCACTCACCAGCCCGGCATCACCGCTACCGAACTATTCACCGAAACACTCACCCTCGTCACCAGCACCCGCCATTCCGCCGAGCACGAACTCCCCCTGCCTGTCGGCGACCTCACCGAACGCCACCTGGCCTTGCTGAGCGGCGACTTCGCCACCCGCGGCCACATCGACGCCTACTTCAAACGGCACGGCGTCAGTCCGCGCATCGCAGTGGAGGCCAACTCCATCCAGGCCCTCACCGAGATCGTCCAGCGCACCACACTGGCCACCGTGCTCCCCGACGCCATCACCCACGACCACCCGCACCTCACACCCTGCCCCCTCGACCCGCCCCTGCCCACCCGCACCGTCGCCTTCCTCACCCGCACCGACGCCTACCAAAGCGCCGCCACACGTGCCTTCACCCGCCTCACCCACGACCTCATCCGCACCCGCCTCGCCTGAGTACACGTCACCCCCGCCTGGAGCCCAGCGCTCCACCTCCACACGCCTTCATCTCCGCCGCCAGCGGCTCCCCGGCGCCGCTGCCCGCCTGACCCTGCGCTACCGGTGCCAAGCAGCCACTGCGCTGCTCGGCCCGACGCTATGGCGGCCATCTCACCGCCCCGCGTGACCAGCCGCACATGCCCTCGGCCACGCAGGGCAGTGGGCAGGCAGGCCCATGGCCCGACCGCAGCGGCAGGCCACCGGCAGCGCGGGTGACAACACTTCAAGCGGCCACGGACACCGCAGTGCCGCGACATCCCCCTCCGTCTCTCCGGCGGGGCGGCGACCGTGCGCGGGCGGCTCCCCCTTGATCTGGTCCATGACACCGCGTTCCACCACACCGAGGTGATCGACGATGTGGCGAAGCATTTCGAGACGGCGCTGACGACCGGGCAGAGCTGACGGACCCGCGCCTTGCGAGGGGGTGACCAAGCTGTCTGAGAACGCAGCACGCGCGAAGAAGCCTGTTCTTTTTGGGAGTGACATCGTCGGGGGAACCCGCGGAGACAGAGCGTGAGTCACCTGTCAACTGAGGTCGCAGAACGGAGCGCGTACCAGATGCTGGTGGGCGCCATCGCGGCATCGGACTGGCTCGGTTACCCGTACGACACCCAGCAGCTCGCTCCGTATGCCCGGCGTGCGGCCGAGTTGGCGGACCACGACGTCAAGGTTTTGCAGTGTCTGAGCCCTCACATGCGCCACGTCAGCGGCGCACCGTGTGAGGCGCCCGAATCACACACCTATTCCGGAATAGGGCCTCCGGAGAAAGAACACCCGCGGCAGGCATGGCGGCACAGTTGTGCAGGAACGTGCCCGACAACTTGCTGCACTGTCCGAAGGTGGCCGGAGTGCCCGACGGATTGTCAAGCTGGTCGCGTAACCACGCCACGTGAAAACCTTCTTCGACGGGGTTCCCAGTGCCGCCTGAAGTCAGCCCGGAACAAAGAGGAACGGCCCTTTGCCGACGCGGCGTACACCTAACCGGCATCGCATGGTGCGCGAATTCAGCAGCCGAACTCCGTGGATGGCGTGCGTAATTCCGGCGAATGAGCCGGGCCGATCCGATCCGGTCCGGTCCGGTCCGCTCTGAACACAGCAGCAACGGAGGCAGATGCCATGTCAGTCCCGCGAGTTCCCGTACTCATCGTCGGAGGCGCCTACACCGGGCTCACCACCGCTTTGAGCCTTGCCGCACGCGGTGTGCGCCCGCTGCTGGTGGAGCGTCGGCCGAATACGTCCACACTGCCGAAGGCGTGGGGGCTCAACACGCGTTCTCAGGAGTTGCTCAACACACTGCCCGGCGTGGCACAGCGGATCCGCAGCGCCCTCGGGGACGCCCAGTGGCCCCGCATCAGCCACGGCACGTCCATAGCCGATCCCGAGCGACGCTACCTCGACCCGCTGGCCGGGCAGCCCGACCCGCAGGAGCTCTCCTCGGTGCCGCCGCTGGCGTGGGTGTCGCAGGCCCAGGTCGAGGAGATCCTCCGCACGAGCGCCGAGGAGGCCGGCGCGGAGGTGTGCCTCGGCACCGAGATGGTCTCCTTCGTCCAGGACGACGAGAAGGTCACCGCGACACTGCGTGACGTGTCCACCGGGCGTGAGCATGTGGTCGAGGCGGACTACATGGTGGCGGCCGACGGGAACATGAGCCCGGTCCGGGAGGCGCTCGGCATTCCCGTCGAAGGCAGTGGAGTCATCGGCCACATGTACATCCTCACTTTTGAGGCCGATCTGACGCGTTACGTGGAAAAGGGCGCGGTCGAGGTGATCGGGATGCCCGGCAGCGGTTCCAGCTTCATCCTGGACGGCTCCGAGCGGCACACCCTGTGGGTCGATTACTTCCCCGAACGGGGAGAGACAGCGGAGGACTTCACCGAGAGCCGCTGCCTGGAGCGGATCCGTCACGCCATCGGTGACCCCGAGATCGACGTCACCTTCGTCAACGCCCGCTTCTTCCCCATCAACCACAAAATGGCCGAACGGTTCCGCGAGGGCCGCGTCTTCTTGGCCGGTGACTCCGCGCACGCCTGCCCGCCCAATGGCGGCCAGGGCGGCAACCTCGCCATTCAGGACGCCTACGACCTGTCCTGGCGGCTCGCGCTGGTGCTCACCGGGCAGGCCGGGCCCGGCCTGCTGAACACGTACGAGATCGAGCGGCGCCCGCTCATCGACATCACTCTTGAGCGTGAGGTCGAACTGGCGAAGATCTCCGAAGGCCGCGTGCCCGCCAGCTACAACCCGGCCGACCCCAACGCCCCCATCCCCATGGCCAAGGAGTTCCTGGGCTTTCGGTGCCACTCCACCGCGGTCCGCACCGAGGCCGACGACGACGGCAGCCTTCAGGAGGATCCGTGGCACCCCACCGGGCGCCCCGGCGGCCGGGCTCCGCACGTCGTGCTCACCGACGGTCCGCGGACGCTCTCCACCCACGATCTGTTCGGCCGCGGTTTCGTGCTCCTTGCCGGGTACGAAGCCCCGGAGTGGGTCACGGCCGCCGAAAAGGTCGCCCGCCGACTCGGCGTCACCCTGGCCGCGCATCGCCTCGGTGATCGCTTCGTCGACGGCGACGACGTCTGGTGCGGCCGTTACGGGGTCGAACCGACCGGTGCCACGCTGATCCGCCCCGACGCCGTCGTGGCCTGGCGCGGCAAGCAGGCGGCGGACGATCCGGAGCGCGAGCTCACCACGGCCCTCACCGCGATACTCACACGTTGATCCGCGCACGCTGATCCGAACGTTGCCGCACCCGTCAGTCACTTACGGATGCGGCAACGTTCTTCCGTTCCGCCCTGAGCCGAGACCTTCGAGGTGTGCCCCGTCAGGTCACGCCGTGTTCGCCACGGGCCTTTCGGGGCCGGACACGAGCATGTGATCGCGAATGATCCAACCGGCCTGGAACCGGCTCTGCGCTCCCAGATCCCCGAACATCTCGGCGATGTACTTCCGGCAGGTCCGCACACCGATGCCCAGGCGCCTGGCCACCACTTCGTCCTTGTACCCGGCGGCGAGCAGCTGAACGATCGCGGTCTTCGTCTCCTGGGTGAGCCACTCCGGGATTCTGTTGTTGCCGCCCGTCCTCTGGAAGACGACGCTGGTCGCCCAGGCGCTCACCACCGTGTGCAGGATGAACTCCACTAAGGCTTCGTGCTTCACCATGTGCGCCCTGCCCGCTTCCTCGCCGTCCAGCAGGAACACGACCGAACGGTCGAAGGCGATGAGCGCGGGCAGGGACGCGGCGGTGGTCCGGACCTCGCCCCCCGCCGCCGAGATCTCCTCGACGCAGTCGCGCACCTCCGCGTCGTAACGGGACAGGTGCGGAAGCAGCACGCGCAGGCTGACCGTCGGCGGAACCAGCCCGGAGGCCGGGCCGAGCACGCTGTGGGCGGCAGTCGGGGCTCCCCGCCCCAGGGGTTGCACGGCGAACACCTCCTCGGTGCACCGTGCCGCGCGGTCCTCAAGGGCGGTACGGATGGCGGACGCGCCCTCGATCGTGACGACGGGACTGGGGCCGCCGCTTTCCACGCCGTCGGCGCACAGGCCGGAGAGCGTGTCGAGCTGCTCGCGAAGTCCGTCCAACTGCGCCTGCCACGCGTCGATGACGCCCGAAAGAGGTTTCGCGTACTGGAGCCTGACCGTTTCCGGGTGCACGGCGATCCAGTCGTCGCGGCCCTCCGCCCGGGACCGCGCCAGCTTCATCCTTCTGAGTCTGGACAGCACTCGCTCCGTCTGTTCCGGACCCCAGCCCAGACTCCTCGCCAGTTTCTCGAGGGTGGATCCGCCGGTTGTGACAAGAAACTGATAGGCCGCCAGATCCTCATCACCCAACAGCGGAACGATCTGGGCGATATCCACAGTCCTCCCCCTACCTCTCGGCATGACTATGCATCAAGAATAAACATGGGGCCATAGATGGACGCAAGTTCAAAATTCTTGACGCAGGTTCAAGTTCTTGTCACTGTGCATAACGGGCGAAGACGTATAAAGAGTTCGCCCGTCTCTGCCTGGGCCCAAGGCTTCGTCAAGAGTCGACGATGCGGGGGTGAAAAGTAGTCGTGAGTCTATTTTTGGACCCCGTTTATGACGATCATCTGTGTCGCTGCCCGTGCCGTGAGACTTGGAGTCGTGCGTGCGTACAGAACCGTCGGACATGCCCCCCATCGCGATAGTCGGCATGGGGTGCCGGCTGCCGGGGATCGAAAGCGTCGATGAGCTGTGGGACGTACTCACGGCCAACGCGGACAACGTCACCCCGGTCCCTGCCGACCGCTTCGACATGAGCGAGTGGCACGACTCGACCCCCATGACCCGCGGCCGAACCGTCTCCCGGCACGGCGGATTCCTCGTCGATCCCTTTGGCTTCGACGCGGCCTTCTTTGGCATCTCACCGGTGGAAGCCCACACCATGGATCCGCAGCAGCGCCTGCTGCTGCACGTCGTGTGGGAAGCCCTGGAGTCGGCCGGGATACGCCCCTCCCAGCTGGCGGGCAGTCGCGGTGGCGTGTTCGTCGGACAGGCGACATCGGAGTACGCGGAGACCGACCCCCGGAGCCACGACCCCGACGTCCGCAGCATGGTGGGCAGCCGACTGCGCGCTGTCACGGCCGGACGCGTCTCCTACGCCCTCGACCTGCGCGGGCCGAGCGTCGTCCTGGACACCGCGTGCTCCTCGTCGCTGGTCGCCGTGCACGCCGCGCGCCAGAGTCTGCTCACCGGCGAGAGCGACCTGTGCATCGCCGCGGGTGTCAACGTCATCCTGTCTCCGCACGACTTCGTCGCGTACTCCCAGGGAGACATGCTCTCCCCTGAGGGCCGCTGCCGATTCGGCGACGCTCGCGCTGACGGATTCGTACGCAGCGAAGGCGTGGGCGTGGTGGTGCTCAAGCGACTGGACGACGCGCTCCGGGACTGCGACGCCGTCCACGCGGTCCTGCTCGGCAGTGCGACCACCAACGACGGTGCGGCCAGCGGGCTTCTGCTCCACCCGTCCGTGGAGGGCCAGGCCGCCATGGTGCGCGATGCCTGTCGCAGTGCCGGTGTCGAGCCCTCGGAGCTCGACTACGTCGAGGCGCACGGCACAGGAACACGCGTCGGGGACGGCGTGGAACTCCAGGCGCTCGCCGAGGCCGCAGGCCCAGGACGGCGCGCGGACCGGCCGCTCCTCACCGGATCGGTCAAGACCAACCTCGGGCACGCCGAGGCCGCCGCGGGCATGGCCGGGCTGATCAAGTCGGTGCTCATGCTGCGCCACGGTGTCATACCGGCGTCGCTGCACCTCGAAGAGTCGCACCCCTTGCCGGCACAGGACGACTTCCCCGTGCGCGTGGTGACGCGCAACCGGCCCCTGGAACCGGCCGGTTCCCGCGCCCTGATCGGTGTCAGCTCCTTCGGCCTGTCCGGTACGAACGCCCATCTGGTCCTCGGCGCCCATGTCCCCGAGCCCGTGCCCGGAACCCCCCGCTCCGCCACCGAGGCCGAGCCCTGTCTGCTGGTGCTCAGCGCGCGCACGTCCGGCTCCCTCCGTCGCCTGGCGGAGAAGTACGCGGCCTACCTGGGCCCCTCCGGGCCTGGGCGCCGTATCCGGCTCGCCGACATCTGTGCCGCCGCCGCCACCCGGCGCGACGCCCACCCCCACCGGCTCTGGGTCGTGGGCCACGACCACGACTCCGTGGCCCAGCGCCTGCACGCCCTCGCCGCGGGCGAGACGATCGCGGACGGCGGAACGGCCGAGGCGGGCCGGTCCGGCGACAAGCGCCTCGTGTTCGCCTTCTCCGGGCAGGGGTCGCAGTGGGCGGGCATGACCCGGTCCCTGTACCGCTCCTCGCCCGCCTTCCGGACGGCACTCGACGCATGCGACCGGGCCGTTTCCAAGGAACTCGGCTGGTCGGTTCTGGAACGACTGACGTCCGACGACACCGCCTTCCCCGAGGACGTGAGCATTGTTCAGCCTGTCCTGTGGGCGGTGCAGGTGGCGCTCGCCGCCGCTTGGCGCGAACGCGGCGTGACACCGGATCTGTGCATCGGGCACAGCATGGGAGAGGTAGCGGCGGCGCACGTGTTCGGTGCCCTGTCACTGGGCGACGCGGCCGCGGTGATCTGCCGACGCAGCCGGTTGATGCAGCGCGTGGCGGGCCAGGGTGCCATGCTCGTCGTCGAACTGTCGGCCGCCCGGGCCCGGGAGGACGTCGAGGCGTACGAGGGGGCGGTGTGCGTGGCAGCCGAGAACTCACGCACCACGACCGTGCTCGCGGGCGATCCCGAGGCCCTCGCACGTCTGCGGGCGGAATGGGAGGAGCGAGGCGTCCTGTGCCGCTCGGTGAAGGTGAACGTGGCCTCGCACTCGTCGCAGATGGACCCCCTGCGCGACGACCTGCTGCGGGAACTGGCAGGCCTCTCCCCGGTCCCCGGCACGACCGGCATGGTCTCCACCGTGCACGGCTGCGAGGTCAAGGGCCCGGAGCTGACGGCCGTCTACTGGATGGACAATCTGCGCCGTCCCGTGCAGTTCGCCGACACCGTACGAGGGGTGGCCCTCGCCGCGGAGAGCGTCTTCCTCGAAGTCAGCCCGCATCCGGTTGTCGTGGCCCCCATGAACGACACGCTGGGCGGCGACCACGGTGAGGTCGCGGTGGCCTCACTGCACGCGGGTCAGGACGAGCCCACCGAACTGGCCCGGGCCGCCGGACGGATCTTCGCCTTGGGCGGGCGGGTGGACTGGCCGCGGTGGTTCGGCGGAGGTGCACGGCATGTGCCGTCGCTTCCCACCTACTCCTGGGACGTGGTGCAGTTCCGGCGCGAGTCGGCCGACTCCCGGGCCACGGACCGGCCCGCCGCCTCCCGGGTCCGGCACATCGACCTCGCGTCATGGAGCGGCGGCTCAGCGCTCCCCGAAGGCGCGCCCGTGCCGCCCGTCGTCCATCTCGCGGCGATGCTGGAAACCGCGCAAGAGGCCGACCGCACCACGCCGTTCGCACTGCGGGACGTGAAGCTGGGCGACGTGCGCGTGCCCTTCGAAGCGGCTGACGACACGACCCTTCAGGTGACCGTGGACAGGCACCGGGGACAAACCGGGGAAGCCCGCACCGTCACGGTGCGGGCCTCGCTCCACAGCGTCCCCGAGCCCGTCTTCTGCGCCAGGGGACGGATCGTCAGGGCCGAGGCCGACGATGCCGCCTCCCTGGATCCGGACGCCCTGGACGCCGTGCTCGCACGCTGCCGGGAGTATCTGGGGGCACAAGACCTGCGGCGGCTCGCGCAGCGCCACGGCTACGGCTCCGACTCCGCCTCCGATTACCCGTTTCGGGCTGTGGAGCACCTGTGGCGGCGCGACGGTGAAGCCGTGGCCCGTGTCCGGCTGACGCAGCCCTTGTCCCGCCTCGACTGGGAGGCCGGCCTGCGGCCTCTCCTGGCGGCCCGGCCGGGAGCCGTGTCGGGCGACGACGGCATCTCGTACGTTCCCGTGTCCCTCGACTCCGTCCGGTTCTTCGCGGAACTGGAGCCGGAGTTCTGGAGCCTCGCCGACCTGCGGTCCGAGGACGGTGGAGCCTCGCTGCGGGCCGACGTCCGCCTGATCGCACCGGACCGACGTGTCCTGGCGCGCTTCTCCGGAATCCACCTGCGGCGGCTTGCGCGGCCGTCCCGGGCGAGCAGTCCGCTGGCACATGTGCCCGCCCTCGTCTCGGCCCTCACCGAGCAGTGCGCCACGTCGTTCGCCGGCCTGGCCAAGAAGGTCGCGGGCCCCATCGGCGGCGACTTCCTCACCGGCCTCCTGCACTCCGTCGTATCACCGCCGGCCGCCCGGGAACGGGCGCAGGACCGGGAGCCTGCGACGGCGCGAACCGCCGGTCCTGAGACGTCCGTAGAGGAGGTCGCGCCCTTGCCCCCTGACCGTGAAAGCGCCGCGGAGGCGCTTCTCAAGCACTCCGCGGCGCTGTTGGGCATGCCTACGTCAACCATTGACGAGCGGCGGTCGTTGCGGGATCTCGGGCTCGACTCCCTCATGGCCTCCCAGCTCCGCCAGCGCCTGCGCCGCAGTCTCGGCCAGGAGGTGTCCGCCGGGCGCCTTCTGGGACCGGAGAGCATCGCGGGCCTGGCCAAGAGCCTTGCCCAGCACGAAGCGTCGTCACATTTTCGCCAGATGTCCCCGAAGGGGCCGGAGTGAAACTTGCACTACGGTATAAAAATATGCGATAGATAGATCGAGGCCCGTGCGCCCCAGTGCCCCACAGGCCGACTGAGTTCAGGTGTCCCCCTTGCCGTCGGGTCACGTCACTCAGGCCTCGCGAGCCACCACACACAGGAGGGACGGAATGGACTCGAGTGCGACGACGCCGCCGGTCGGCCGCCGGGAACGCAACAAGCTGCGAGTCCGGGAACGACTGTATGCCGCGGCGGTGGAGCTCATCGTGGAGAAGGGATATGACCACACCTCCATCGACGAGATCGCCGAGCGGGCAGATGTGGCGCGTGGAACTTTCTTCAACTACTTCCAGCGCAAGGAAGACATCATCGGTGCCTGGGGTGACAGGAGGCGTGCCGCTCTCGTGACGGGACTCGATGCGAACAAGGTGTTCACCCCCAGTTCGGTCGCCCAACTCCAGGAGTGCATGGCGGTCCTCGTCCGCATCAACCAAGAGGAACCGCGGCTCACCACCGCCATGCTCACCGCATGGGTGAAGGCGGGACGGCCGATTCTCGAAGAGCCGTATGTCGCGGAGGTGTTCGCCAGGATCGTCGAGAACGGAGTGCGCCAGGGAGAACTGAGTCCGGGGATGTCGCCGATCGGCGTCGGTAACGTGCTGCGCGATGTCTACCTCGGAGCCCTGTACCGATGGGCCCACCACCCCTCGGGCGAGACCGAGCCGCTGGCCGATGAGTTGCAGCAGATCCTGCGGCTCCTCCTCGAAGGCATGACCGTGACGGCGACGCCCTAGACACCACAGCATGCGACGACATACGACGGCACGAGGCGTGAGCTGTGGGCTCACGCCTCGTGCCGTCGTCGGCCACGGACGGTCAGGGTGTGCCGAGCGTGGCGATGTCGATGACATAGCGGTAGCGGGCGCCGGACAGGTTCTCCCAGGCCTCGGGGACCCGGTCAGCGGAGATCACCTCGATCTCCGACGTGATCTGGTGCTTCGCACAGAAGTCGAGCATGTCCTGGGTCTCCCCTATGCCGCCTATCGACGAACCCGCGATGGAGCGGCGGGCACCCAGGAGGGAGAACACGTTGTACGACGCCACCGGGTCGCCCGGTGCGCCCACGTTGACGAGAGTTCCGCCGAGGCCGAGCAGACCCAGGTAGGCGTCCTGGTCGAGGCGGGCGGGGACGGTATTGACGATTAGGTCGAAGTGGCCTGCGAATGCGGCGAGTTCCGCGCTCTCGCGGGTGTTCACGAACCGCGCGGCGCCGAAGCTCAGCGCGTCGTTCTTCTTCTCCGCCGACCGGCCGAGGAGGGTGACCTCGGCGCCCATCGCCGCGGCGATCTTCACGCCGAGGTGACCGAGGCCGCCCATGCCGAGCACGCCGACCTTCATGCCCGGACCCGCGTGCCAGTGGCGCAGGGGTGAGTAGACGGTGACGCCCGCGCACAACAGCGGTGCCGCTCCGGCGAGTTCGAGTTCATCGGGGATGCGCAGGACGAAGCGGTCCACGACGACGATGGACTGACTGTAGCCGCCCGCGGTCACCGTTCCGTCGTGGTCCACGGCCGAGTACGTCTTGACGAAGCCCTCGGTGCAGTACTGCTCCTCGCCCGATGCGCAAGGGGCGCACTCCCCGCAGGAGTTGACCATGCAGCCCACACCCACCCGGTCCCCCACCTCGAACTCGGTGACGGCTTCGCCGACTTCCGAGACCACTCCGGTGATCTCGTGTCCGGGCACGAGAGGAAAGAGCGTTCCACCCCAGTCGTCGTGGCCGAAGTGCAGGTCGGTGTGGCAGACGCCGCAGAACCTGATATCGATCCGGACGTCGTTCTCACGCAGCGGGCGCCGCTGGATGGTGGTCGGTGTGAACGGCGCTCCCTTGGCGGGCAGCGACAGTGCGAGGGTGCTGGGCATGGTGATCCTGTTTCCCTTGGCTCTGAAAGGACGGGCGGACCGCCGCTGCGTCGTTGGGATGGAAAGGCGCAGCGTCGTCCTCCACCGGAACGACCCAGTCGAGCAATCACATGGCAGCCACGGAACGCAGCTTGCCCGCCCTCTCGGGCGGTCCGCCACCACCGCCTCGTGCAGCAAGCTGTGGTGCAGCTTGCTGCACATCCCCGGAGTTCCGTTCTCGGGTGCAGCAACGTGCGGCGCACGTTGCTGCACCAGGCGAACAGTGGTGTAGGGCCGCCGTGTTGGTGAAGCTGGCAGCGTCTTTCAAGGCGCCGGAACCGAGGCGCACGAAGATCTCCCCTTTACCGCCGCAGTTCTTCAGCTCTGCCGAAGGGTGGTCCAGCCATGCATCAATCCAGCCCTCATACCGCGGACAGTGGCCCGACTCTCGCTTATGTCGAGTTCTACGTACGTGACGCCGCCGCCACCGCGGCCGAGTTCCGGCACAAGTACGGGTTCGAGATATGCGCGACAGCCGGTGCCGCGCATTCCGGTGGTGACCGCTGCTCACTCGCCCTTCGGCAGGGAAACATCACCCTGGTCGTCACCCAGGGAGAAGCGGCGAACGCGTACGTGGAACGGCACGGTGACGGTGTCGCAGACATCGCCCTGCACGTGGACGATGTCCCCTCGGCCTTCGCCGCAGCGGTGGGGGCCGGTGCCCGGGCCGTCCGCGAGCCCGGGGGTTCCGACGGAGGCGGCGCCGTGATCGCGGCGTTCGGTGACATCACCCATACGCTGGTCGATCGTACGACGCTCCTTCCTCCGGAGTTCTCGGGCCGCTCGGTCGACACCACGGCGCGTGGCGGCGGGTTCGAGGAGCTGGATCACTTCGCGGTCTGTGTCTCGGCGGGTGAGCTCAGCGGTCTGGTGGCGTTCTGGAAGCGCGCGTTCGGGTTTCGGTCCGTGTTCCAGGAGCATATCTCCGTCGGTTCCCAGGCCATGCACTCCGAGGTGGTGCAGAACGCCGAGGGCGACATCACGTTCACCATCATCGAACCCGACCTCACGGCGTCTCCGGGGCAGATCAACGAATTCCTGAAGGCGCACGGAGGGCCCGGGATACAGCATCTCGCGCTGAGCACGCGCAACATCGTCGAGGCGCTGGACCGGCTGAGCACGCAGGGTGTGGAGACCCTCAATGTGCCGGACATCTACTACGACGCGCTGCCCGAGCGTGTCGCCGTGAGCGAATACTCCATCGACAGCCTCCGGAAGTCGCGGATTCTGGTGGACGAGGACCACAACGGCCGGTTGTTCCAGGTCTTCACCCGGTCCGTCCACCCTCGGCGGACCTTCTTCTTCGAAGTGCTTGAGCGGTGCGGGGCCGAGACGTTCGGGAGCAACAACATCCACGCGCTGTATACGGCTGTCGAGTCCGAGCGTCTCGCTTGCGCCCCTGAGGCCCCTGAAGTTTCGGGAGCCGTGCCGGCAGCCGATCCGCTGGTCTGTCTGGACGACCTGGCACGGCCCGCGGCCGCGCGGCTGCCCGCGGACGTGTGGGACTTCATCGCCGGTGGCAGCGGCCGGGAAACGACGCTCGCCCACAACCGCGCTGCTCTGGACAGCGTCCGCCTCGTTCCGCGCGTGCTGGCCGATGTGTCCCGTCCCCGCACCGCCACGCGCCTGCTCGGCGTCGAGGCCGACATGCCCGTGGCGGTGGCCCCCATGGCGTACCACGCCCTCGTACACCCGGAGGGGGAGATCGCGACGGCGCGGGCGGCCGCGGCGGCGGGGGTGCCCCTGGTGGCCGCCATGCTCAGCAGCCGGCCACTGGAGCAGGTCGCGCAGGCAGGCCGGCCGCCGTTGCTCCAGCTGTACTGGCTCCATGACCGCGCCCTACTGCTGCGTCTGGTGCGGCGGGCCGAGGAGATCGGCTGTCCGGGGCTGATGCTGACGGTCGACGTGCCGCGCATGGCACGGCGGTTGCGGGATCTGCGCAGGCGGTTCGTGCTGCCGTCGCACGTCAGGCCGGTCGAACTCGATGAGGCCCCGTGCCCCGGCGCCGACCGCGTCCCGACCGTCGCGGAGCACACCGAGGCCGTTTTCGACGCGTCCCTCAGCTGGCCGGACCTGGAGTGGCTCCGTGAACAGACCGCGTTGCCGCTGATCCTGAAGGGCGTCCTCGACCCCGCTGATGCCGCCCGGGCGGCATCAGCGGGCATCGACGCGGTCGTGGTGTCCAACCACGGCGGCCGCCAGCTCGACGGCGCCGTCGCCGCCGTCAGTGCGCTCCCCGCCGTGCGCGCGGCCGTCGGAGACGCCTGTGACGTCCTTCTGGACAGCGGCATCCGCAGCGGCACCGACGTGCTGCGGGCGCTTGCTCTGGGTGCCACGGGCGTCCTGCTCGGCAGGCCGGTCCTGTGGGGTCTCGCAGTCGGCGGCGAGCGTGGACTGGCAGACGTGTTCTCCCTGCTCAAGCAGGAAATCGAGGACGCGCTGGTGCTCGCGGGCTGTCCGCGCCCAGAGGCGGCACGGGGCCTGACGACCGTCCTGGACGGATCCGTCATGAACGAGATCGATCGAGTATGACGGGCACCACGGCCGCCCCTTGGGACCGACGTTCGCAGGGCTGCGAGCTGCGCCTCGACGATCTGCACGCCTCGCTGGCGGATCCCGTACTGGAATCGATGACCTTCCTGAACGAGGTCTCGGGCGCCTATCCCGATGCCGTGTCGTTCGCCGCGGGCCGCCCGTGCGACGACCTCTTCGAGACCGCGTCGGTCCAGCGCTGCCTGGACCGCTACACCCGGTATCTCGCCGTGGAGCAGGGCCGGTCCGCGGAGCGGATCCGCGAAACCCTGCTCCAGTACGGCCCCACGAAGGGCGTGATCGGCGAGCTGATCGCACGGAACCTGGCCGTCGACGAGGGCATCGACGTCCCCGTCGACTCCATCGTCGTCACCGTGGGGTGTCAGGAGGCGCTCTTCCTCGTGCTGCGGGCCTTGTGCGCGACCGAGCACGACGCCGTTCTGGCTGTCTCCCCGACGTACATGGGGCTCACCGGGGCGGCCCGTCTCGCGGGTATGCCCGTCCTGCCCGTCGCGAGCGGGTCGGGCGGGGTCGACTTCGCGGACCTGCGCGCCGTCCTGGACGAGGCGCGCCGCACCGGCCTGCGCCCACGAGCGTGTTACGTCGTCCCGGACTTCGCCAATCCCACGGGGCTGAGCCTGAGCGTCGAGGACCGCAGGCGGCTCCTCCGCGTCGCCGAAGAGGAGGATCTGCTCCTGCTCGAAGACAATCCCTACGGTCTGTTCGACGACGGCGGAGCACCCGCACCCACGCTCAAGGCGCTCGACACCGGACGCCGTGTCGTGTACTTGGGGTCGTTCGCCAAGACGGCCCTGCCAGGGGCGCGGGTCGGGTTCGTCGTCGCGGACCAGCGAGTCGGGGACGTCCGGGGCGGCCCGCTCCTCTTCGCCGACCACCTCGCGAAGATCAAGAGCATGGTGACGGTGAACACGTCACCGATCGCCCAGGCGGTGATCGCCGGAAAGCTCCTGGAGTCCGGGTGCAGCCTGCGGGCCGCGAACGAGCGCGCGATCGCGCACTACCGCGGCAATCGCCGGGTCCTCCTCGCCGGTCTGGAGCGCCGCTTCGGCGGGACCGCGGCTTCCGGCATCCACTGGAACGCCCCGGCGGGCGGCTTCTTCGTCGTCCTCACCGTGCCCTTCGTCGTGGATGACCGGCTTCTGGAGAGGTCGGCCCAGGAGTTCGGAGTGCTGTGGACTCCCCTGCGCCACTTCCACGACGGTGCCGACGCCCGCCACCGGCTCCGGCTGTCCTGCAGCGCCCTGACACCTGCATGGATCGAGGAAGGCCTCGACCGGCTCGCCGCGCTGGTCGCGGACCGCCTCACGACCCGCTCCGAAAGCCGGGAGGCAGCACCGTGCACGGCGACCTACTGATCATCGGGGCTGGGGCCACGGGCGTGAGCTGCTTCGTCAACGCGGTGCGCGCGGCCCGGCACCGGTCCGTCCGGATTGTCGACCCCCGCGACGTCGGCCGGGGCCTCGCGTTCGGTGAGTCCCACCCCGACCTGTTGACCAACAGTTCGTGCGAGGCCAATTCCCTGATGCCGGACGAGCCGTACGACTTCGTGGACTATCTGCGCGGTCGCGGTCTGTCCCCCGCTCCACGTGACGTCGTGCCGCGCGGCCTCCTCGGCGCGTACATCGCCCAGCGCTTCGAGGAGTACTCCGCCCTGGCCGTCGCCCGCGGCGTCCGGGTCGAGCAGACCCGTGCCGGCGCACGGAGCATCGGCAAGGACGCGGACGGATACCGGGTGGGACTGAGCGACGGCACCGAGGTGCGGGCCTCTGACGTGGTGATCGCCGCGGGGCTCGACAAGCCGCGTGTTCCGGAACTCATGCGCGCCCACCAGGACGACCCGGCCTTCCTGGCGAGTCCGTTCCCCGCCGAGCGCCTCTCGCACCGCGTGCCGCCGGGGTCCCGCGTCCTCGTACTGGGATCCCGGCAGTCCGCCGTCGACGCCGCCCTGCTGCTGTGCGGGGAGGGTGGCCACGTCACCATGGCCTCGCCCTCCGGGCAGTTGCCCGCGGTCCGCACGGCGACACCGCTGCTGCCCCCTTCGGCCACCGCGGCCAAGGGCATCGCGTCTCTCGATCCGTCGGACCCCCACCTGGTGCCAAGACTCACGAGGATCATCGTCGAGTCCGTCCGCCAGTGCGACGCCCGCCCGCTGCGCGAACAGATCACCAACGTGAGCGACCCCGTCCACCGGCTCAGGGCGGAGATCGCACTGGCCGAGAGCGGGGCCTGTGCGTGGCAGGACGTCGCCGTGGGCGTGAGCGCGGAGCTCGCCGCGTGGCTGCCGACACTGCCGCCGCCGGCCCGGTCGACGGTCCTGCGGGCCTTCCACACCGTCGGCCGTAGATACGCCACGGCCTTGATCCTGCCCAACGCCAGGAAGCTGCTCGGGCACATCGACCGCGGCGCGCTGCGCCTGGCGCGGGACTACCCGGTGCGCGTGCGGCGCCGCGGCCCGGGGTGGTCGGTGGAGTGGCCCGACGGGGACGTGAACACGGTCGACCGTGTCGTCAGCGCGTGCGGCTACGAACCGCCCAAGCTCTGGCATGACCGCACGGACGACAGCATCCACCTGGAGCAGGCTCCGCGTCATGCCCGCCCGGTCGACCAGCTCTCGGCCGACCTGCGCCTCCGCGTGTCCCCGGAAGCGGCCCCCGAGAACATCTGGGTCGTCGGCGCCGCCACCCATGTCCGGGTCCTCTTCTTCGCGACGCTCCTCTACATCGCCGCACACCAGGCCAAGGACGTCGCGCTCCAGCTCGGCGCCCGGTCGACGCCGGCCCTCCATGAACTGGCCGAGCTGAGCCACTGACGTAGCGGAGCCACTGACGTACACGAAGAGAACAAAGAGAACAAACAGAACGAAGAGAACGAAGAGAACGGAGTCGGGCCGCCATGCCCACCCTTCCCCCAGACCCCGCCCCCACACTCCCCTCACACCTCGTCGCCTCCCTACCCCAGGCGTTCCGCGCCCAGGCCGCGCGCACGCCTCACGCCGTCGCGGCCCGATCCCCAGACCTCCTGCTCACCTACCGGGACTTGGACGATCTGTCGGATCGCCTCGCAAGCACGCTGCTGCGCACCGGTGTCGGCACCGAGACACCGGTGGCCGTCCTCCAGGGGCACACACCCCTCCTCGTGGCATCCCTCCTCGCGATCCTCAAGGCCGGATGTACGTACGTCCCGTTGCACCCCGGTTATCCGGTCGACCGCATGCGCAAGGTGCTCTCCGAGAGCGGGACACGCCGCCTGCTCGTGGACTCCCACTACCGAGGACTCCTTGCCTCCGACGGCCTGTACGTCCTCGATGTGGACGCGGACGACTGGCGTTCCGCACCCGTGGTCTCTCGCGATCTGCCGTTCGCCGAGAGCCAGTTGGCGTATGTGATGTACACGAGCGGCTCGACCGGTGAGCCCAAGGGAATCGAGGTGACCCACCGGAACGTCCTCGACCTGGCGCTCGATACGTGCTGGCACGGTGACGCCCGTCGCAAGGTGCTGTTCCACGCGCCCTACGCCTTCGACATATCCACCTACGAGGTGTGGGTGCCCTTGTTGGCCGGCGGCGAGATCGTGCTGCCTCCCGGCGGACAGGTGGACGGCGGGCGGCTGCCTCAGCTGATCGCCGGGTCCGGCGCCACCGCGGTGCATCTGACCGCGGGCCTCTTCCGGGTGGTCGCGGAGGAGGCACCTTCCTGCCTGAAGGGTGTCAAAGAGGTGCTGACCGGCGGTGATGTCGTCGCCGCCGACGCCGTCCGCCGCGTGCTCGACGTGTGTCCGGGCATCACCGTGCGGGTGCTGTACGGGCCCACCGAGGTGACCCTGTGCGCCATGCAGCACGAAATCCGGTCGCCCGCCGACATCGGGGACGTCGTGCCTCTGGGACGGCCCTTGGACGGGACGGACGTATACGTCCTGGATGCCGATCTGCAGCCGGTGCCGGAGGGCGGCACGGGCGAGCTGTGCGTCGCCGGGGCGGGTGTGGCGCGTGGCTATGCCGGCCGCCCCGACGACACGGCCGCGGCATTCGTGCGGGACCCGTTCGGTCCGCCCGGCGCCCGTATGTACCGCACGGGCGACCTGGCGCGCCGGGAGGCGGGCGGCGAAATCGTGTTCGCGGGGCGCGCGGACGAACAGGTGAAGGTACGCGGCTTCCGGGTCGAACCCGGGGAGGTCGAAGCCGCCTTGAGGTCCCACCCCGATGTCGCGGACTGCGTCGTCGTGGCCCTCGACGGATCCGGTGACAAGCGTCTGGTCGCCTACGTGGTCGCCTCGGGTGGCGCCGCGCCGCCGACGGACCTCGTGCGCGCGCAGCTGGCGACCTCGCTGCCCGACTACATGATTCCCGCGGACATCGTGGCCGTCGACCGGCTGCCCCTGACGCCCAACGGCAAGATCGACCGTGGACGGCTGCCCGAGGCCCACGTCCGGTCCACCGCCGCGGACGGGCCCGTCTCCCCCACCGGCCGTGTGATCGGTGAACTCGTCGCCCAGGTGTTGGGCCTGGAGCACGTGGGTGTACACGAGGACTTCTTCGACCTCGGAGGCACCTCCCTCCTCGCCATCCAGCTGCTGACACGGATCCGTGCGGTGTTCGGCCCTGAGCTGGAACTGTCCGTGATGTTCAGCCGACCCACGGCTGACGGGCTGGCCCGACTCGTGGACTCGCACGCCGAACACGGCGGCCGCGAGAGCTTGGGCATCCTCTTGCCCATCCGGCCGGGCGGGACGCGGGCCCCGCTGTTCTGTGTGCATCCCGGCTTCGGACTGAGCTGGTGCTACTTCGCCCTCTCCCGCCACCTGGGCGCGGACCAGCCGATCTACGGATTCCAGGCGCGGGGGACGTCCGGCCCGGCCACGCTGCCGTCTTGTGTCCGGGACATGGCCGCCGACTACGTGCGCCTGCTGCGCGCCGCCCGGCCCGTCGGCCCCTACCGTCTCCTCGGCTGGTCCTTCGGCGCGGTCGTGGCGCAAGAGATGGCCGTCCAGTTGCAGGAGCTCGGGGCAGAGGTCGAGTTCCTGGCCCTGCTCGACGGCTACCCGCCGCAGGGTGATAGGCCGTACGCGGGGGACGAGCAGGAGATGGTCCGCGGCCTGTTGACCGATCTGGGCGTCGCCGGCGACGACCTGCCGGGCGGGGACATCTCCCCCGACGCCTTCGCAGAGCTGCTGCGCGACACCGACCACGGCGGCGTACTGGGCGGGGGCGATCCCGGGGCGCTCCTGCGGGTCTTCCGCAACAACCAGCGGCTCGTGCGCGCGTACACACCCCGTGTCTTCGACGGCCGGATCCTGTTCTTCAGCGCCGTACGGAGCCGGTCGGCCGCCGGCGAGAGGGACCGGTTCCGGTCCTGGCTGCCCTACGCGCGGCACGGCGTCGACCACCACGGCGTGGACTGCCTCCACCAGGACATGCTGCGACCGCTGCCGCTGCGGCGGATCTCGGCAGTCATCCGGGAACACACCCTCACCCCAGCCGACTCCCGCACCTCATCATCCATGTCTGGAGCATCCTGATGACCACACCGGAGCACGAGAACGTCGACGTCGTAGTGGTGGGCGGTGGGCCCGCGGGGTCCACGGTCGCCACCCTTGTCGCGAACCAGGGACACCGCGTCCTGCTCATCGACAAGGAGACTTTCCCCCGCTATCAGATCGGCGAGTCCCTGCTGCCCTCGACCATCCACGGGATCTGCGCGCTCCTCGGTGTCTCCGAGGAGGTGGCCGACGCCGGATTCATGCGCAAGCACGGCGGTACGTTCCGCTGGGGCGCGAGCCCGGAGCCCTGGTCCTTCTCGTTCGCCGTCTCTCCGCGCATCGCCGGGCCGACGTCCCACGCGTACCAGGTCGAGCGGATGAAGTTCGACGAGATCCTTCTCAACAACGCCCGCAGGAAGGGGGTCGAGGTCCGGGAGGGCTGCTCGGCCGTCGAGGTGATCGACGGCGGGCAGCGCGTCGAGGGTCTCGTGTACACGGACCGGGAGGGCACCCGCCATGAGGTGCGCTCCACCTTCGTCGTCGACGCGTCCGGCAACAAGAGCCGCATCCACCAAGGGGTCGGCGGCACACGCACCTACTCGGACTTCTTCCAGAACATCGCCCTCTTCGGCTACTTCACCGGCGGCGACCGGCTGCCCGAACCGAGCGCGGGCAACATCTTCTGTGCCGCGTTCGACGAGGGCTGGTTCTGGTACATCCCGCTCAGCGATCAACTCACCAGTGTGGGTGCGGTGGTGAACCGCGACTCGGCCGCGGAGGTCCAGGGGGACCCCCGGCAGGCGCTGGCCCGGCTGGTCGACAAGTGCGAACCGATCCGCGACATGCTGAAGAACGCGACTCCGGTGACCGAGGGTCCGTACGGCCAGGTGCGCGTCCGTAAGGACTACTCGTACATCAACACCCGTTTCTGGCGCGAGGGCATGGTGCTTGTCGGCGACGCCGCGTGCTTCGTCGACCCGGTCTTCTCCTCGGGTGTCCACCTCGCCACGTACAGCGCGATGCTGGCCGCCCGGTCGGTCAACACCGTGCTGGACGGCCTCGTCGACCAAGAGCGCAGCTTCCAGGAGTACGAGGCCCGCTACCGGCGCGAGTACGGCCTCTTCTACGAGTTCCTCATGTCGTTCTACGACATGAACGCGGACGACGCCTCGTACTACTGGCAGGCCAAGAAGGTGACCCGGTGCGCCGACTCCGAACTCGAGTCGTTCGTCGGGCTCGTCGGCGGTGTCGCCTCCGGCGAGGGCGCCGTCCTCGGCGCCGCGTCGGTGCGGGGGAAGGTGGCCGCCGCCTCGGGGGAGCTCGCGTGCTCCGCGGCCGCGGTCGGCGCGGACGGGGCCGTGGACGGGGCGACGCCGCTGTTCCAGTCGTCGATCGTCTCGGACGTGATGCGCGAAGGCTCGCGGACACAGGCGCAGGCGCTGTTCGGTGAGGCGCTCGGCGACACCGTCCCGATGTTCCCCGGCGGTCTGGTGCCCACGGCCGACGGATCGCGCTGGGCCGTCCCCGAGGAGTGAGGCACCCCACGGCCTTGCCCACCAGGGCTTGCGCGCCGGACAGCACGCCGTGCGACCCGGTGCACAGTGTGCACCGGGCCGCACGGCGTCAGCTCACCTGTCCAGCGTGATGCGGTACGTCTCCTTCGGGGTCTGGATGTCGTCGCATGTCAGCTCACCCCTGGCGCCCCGGTAGGCGCCGGTGCCGCCGGTGATGGCCATCCGCACCGTGTCGCTGCCCTTCACCCACAGGGACTGCGCGGTGATCTGGCCCTTCGGCAGTTGCACCGAGAGCACGCAGTTGGTGGTGATCTCCGAGCCCCGCAACTCGGTCACCTGGCAGGAGCTGCCGTCCTTGCCGATCTGCCGGCCGCCCTGGAACAGCTTGTCCGCGTAGACGAATTCGTCGCCGACGCTCAGACCAGGAGTGCCGACATCGGTGTGCACCACTCCGTTGTTGCCCACGGCCAGGTGGATGACCTCCTGGGAGGAGGCCTGCGCGGGAACGGTGAGCGCGGTGGATATGCCGAGGGCCAGCACCCCGCTCGCGGCCGCGCCGAACACAGCGCACGTCTTCTTCTTCAACACGCGTTCTTCCTCCTCAGTGACGCACCGCGCCCACCGCGATGCTGCTCTCGTGATGCCGACTCGCCGCCCGGTCCCGGACGTCACCCGCGCGGCGCGACGTCGGCGAGTTCTCGGCCCTCGGCGAAGTCCTCGTCCCCGAGCCCCGCGGCGCGCCGCAGCGCTCCCGTCTCGATCAGGCCGATCACGGCCTTGATGTCGTGGTCGAGGCGCCGGTCGTGCGCGACGAAGGCGCTGTGCTCGCGGATGAGCTCGTGCACCGCCCGGACGGCGTGTGACGCCTTCTCGACGCCGCGCAGGTCGAGGGCCTGGGCGAGCGCGAGCAGATGGATGGCCGCCACTTCCCGCACCAGGCCGTTGACCGTGCGCGCGTCCCTGGCCGAGATGGTGCCCATGCTGACGATGTCCTGGTTGTGCGCCTCCGTGGAGCGGGAGAACACCGATACCGGGCCCGTCTGTTTGAGTGCTTCGGCCGTGACGGCGGAAGCCGCTATCTGCATGCCCTTGAAGCCGTGGTGCAGGCCCGCCTCGGGGTCGTCCGGGCTGCGCGGGGCGACCAGGTTGGGCGGCAGCCCCTCGTTGAACTTCTCGTCCACGACGAGTGCGAGTTGGCGGTCGAGCAGGTTGGCCAGGCCTGCCACCGCCGTCTTCAGGCTGTCCATGGACTGCCCGACATGGCCCGCGTAGAAGTTTCCGCCGAGATGGAGCCCGGCCTCGTCGACGTCGAAGAGGGGATTGTCGGTGGCGGAGTTGATCTCGGTGCCGAGCCAGCTCTCCGTCCAGTCGAGCGTGTCACGGACGATGCCGATGATCTGCGGGGCGCAGCGCACCGAGTACTTGTCCTGGATTCTCTCGTTCAGCTGAAGGTAACCCCGCCCGGCCAGCTTCTCCCGACGCACCAGGATGTCGTCGAAGGACGTGGCGAGGCGTGATCCCGCGAGCAGGGTCCTGATGGCCCTCGCGGAATGGACCTGACCCCGGTGCGGCTTGTTGTCGTGGACGAAGGGGTGCAGTGCGGAGGCGTTGCCGTGCAGCGCCTCCAGTGTCATGGCCGTCGCGAGTTCGGCGACGAAGGCGAGCTCCCTCGCGTCCGCGGCGGCGAGGACCGCGTACGCGGCGGCGAAGGAGGTTCCGTTGATCAGCGCGATTCCCTCCTTGGGCGCGAGTCGCAGCGGCTCGATGCCCTCGTCGCGCAGGGCGGCGAGCGCCGGGCGCTCGGTGCCGCGGTGCAGGACCTGCCCTTCGCCGATCAGTGCCGCGGCGAGGTAGCACAGGGGTACCAGGTCACCGCTGGCGCCGACCGACCCGCGTTCGGGGATCAGCGGCAGGATGTCCCGGCTCAGGCACGCGAGGAGGGTGTGCACCGCCTGCGGCCGGATCGCCGAGGCGCCCTTGGCCAGCGCGTTGGCCCTGATGAGCATCGTGGCCCGGGTGACCGCCTGGACGGCCGTCGGGCCCACGCCGTTGAGGTGGTAGAGCACGAGGTTGCGCTGGAGTTCGTGCGCCTTGTCGGGCGCGATCTGCCGCACACAGCTGTCTCCGAAGCCGGTCGTCACGGCGTAGATGGGGACTTCTTGGGCCAGCAGCGTCTCCTTGAGGTCCACGGAGGCGTGCATCTGTTTGACCGCCGCGGGAGTGAGGGTCACCCGGGTGTCGGGGCCGCCGCGGCGCGCGGCCGCAGCGACCGCGCGAGGCGTGAGGCCGGTTCCGTCGAGTTCGAGATGTGAGGCCGCGGACATGGGTCAGTAGACGCCTTCGATCATCTTCTGGCCGTCCACCTCGGCGACCGGACGGATGTTCCGCAGGGAGTCACCGGCGCCCGTGGGGCTGGGGACCCGCGTGGCCAGGTCGCGTTCGAGGCTGTTGGGCACGAGGCCGTACTTGGTGAGGTAGTTCATGACGACGGCTCCCTCCGACCCGAACTCGACCGGCCGGCCGGTGGTGGGGTCGACCACGCGGTAGAGGACGAAGGGCGCGTACGAGTCGAAGACCGCGTCCCCCGTACCCTCCGGATCGGGGCGCTGCACCGTGCCGCTGAGGACGGAGGTGCTGCCGTACGACCCCCGGAACCGCGTCTTGGGGAAGAGCTCCGTGGACAGGTAGTCGAGGGTGTCGGGGTCCATGTGCGCCCCCGTCCAGATGACCAGGCGCACCTTCTCCTGGATCAGGGCGCGGGCCGAGGGCCGTTCGGCGAGCCGGGCGAGGAGTGGAGGCGTCGTGATCAGGAAGGCGATCTCCTGTGACCGCAGGACCAGTTCGGTCTGGTCGACGAGGTGGTCGACGTAGGCGCGGGCGCCGGCGGTGTCACCGGCGGCGAGCAGTCGCTTCACCCAGCGCGGGTCCATGTCGATGGAGAACCTGATGCCTCCCCTGGCCTCGGCGATCCTCTTTGAGTACTCGCCGAGCATGTGGGGGCCGCTGGGCGCGACGGCCAGGGCGTGCCCCTCCCCGTCGTCGGGGTACTGGGAGTTCTCCCACGCCATGTATTGGTCGAACCAGTTCTCGAACATCACGAAGCGCTTGGGAGCCCCGGTGGTGCCACCGCTCTCGTACACGGCGAAGACCTTCTCCGTGGCGTCCAGGCCGCGGGGGACGAGGTCCTCGACCGGAACTTCGCGGAGTTCGTCCACCAGGTTGGGGAACAACAGCAGGTCGTCGACGCGGCGCACGTCCTCGACGGGGTCGAAACCCAGCTGGTCGCGGCGGTCCAGCCAGTACCGGGAGCCTGTGGCCGGGTCGAAGTGCCAGCGCATCATGGCTCGGACGTGCGCGTCGGCCTGTTCGCGGGCGTTCATCGCGTGTCACCGTGCTTTCTTCGTCAAGGGTGAGGGGTGGGGAGTGGGTGGGCGGAGCCGACGGCGTCCTCAGGCGCCGTGATGCGAGCCGCCGTTGATCTGGAGGATCTGCGAGGTGACATAGCCGCCGGGCGGTGAGCACAGATAGAAACCGAGTTCGGCGATCTCGGCCGGTTCTCCGGCGCGTCGCAGGGCGGTCTGCCGCACGAGCATGGTCTCCCGCGCGGCGGGAAGGCCGTCGCCGAAGAGCTCGGTGCCGGCGACATATCCCGGCGCGATGGCGTTGGCGCTGATGCCGCGCGGACCCAGCCGCGTCGCGAGGGTGTGGACGTACGAGTGGAGGGCCGCCTTCGCGGCGCCGTATCCACCTGTTCCGCCGGAGCCCCGGTAGGCGGCGACGGAGCTGTAGAGCACGACACTGCCGCCGTCGGACATGAGGGGGAGCAGGCCTTCCACGGCGATGACCGAGGTCAGGACGTTCGCCTCGTATGCCTCCTGCCATTCCGTCAGCGTCGCCGCCACGTCCGTGCCTTCGGGCCCGCCTTCGGACCGCGGGACCGAACCGGCGCAGCAGAGCAGGCTGTTGACGGGCAGACCGGTCGCCTTGATGTGGTGCTGGAGGGTCTGCGCCGACGCGGCATCGGAGAGGTCGAGGGCGAGCGGTTCGAGGTCCGCTCCGGGGACGCTCGCCTCGATCTCCTCGACCGCTCGCGTGAGCCGGTCCCGTCCTCGGGCGATCAGCAGCACCTTGTCGTTGTTGTCGGCGAACCGCTTCGCCGTGGCCTTGCCGATGCCGGCGCTCGCACCGGTCACCACGATCAACCTGGGCACCATCGAATTTCCTTTGACGAACTGCGGGAAGCGGGTGGGTGTGGGGGGTGGTCAGAGCGTGGCCAATAACGCCTTTCGATCCGGTTTTCCGGTGGGCGTCCTCGGTACGTCCGCCAATTCGACGATCCGCGACGGGCTCGGGAAATCCCGGAGAGCCGCTCTGATGTCCGCGACGCCCACTCCCTTTTTCGGGCAGGACCAGAAGACCGCGTATCCCTCTCCGGCGAGCGAGTCGTCGGGCAGGGGCAGTGCGACGCATTCCGCCCGCGGCAGACGGGAGTTCAACTGTTCGTCGACCCTGGCGAGATGCACTTTGATTCCATTCACCTTGATCAAGGATCCGCTGCGGCCGATGAGCCGGAAAGCGCGCGGGGCGGTGAATTCCACCAGGTCGCCGGTGGCCCATTGGGCGGGCGGCCGGCTCCCGTGCTCCGGGCGGGCCAGGCGCGGGCCACGGATCACCAGTTCCTCCGCTCCTCCCGCCGGTGCGTCGGCGGGGCGGACGAAGGTCACATCGGGAAAGGCCCGCCACGGGTCGGTGCCGCTGCCCACGGGGGCCAGCGGCCGGTGGCCGATGCCGCCGGTCTCGGTCGACCCGAGGATCTCGTGGGCCCGGAGCAGCGGAGCGGCTCGGCGGACGAGTTCGTGGGCGGCGTGCGGCGGGGTCGCGGAGCTGTGCAGGGCGACGATCGAGTGCGCGCCCTCCAGCGCGGGCCAGGCGCGGCGCAGCAGTTCCCAGGCCATCGGGATGCAGACGACCAGGACGCGTTCGCCGCGAGAGACCGACGGGGGCTCGAACGGGTCGGTCCACGCCTGGTGGACGGGCACATCCGCCAGGCGCGGCAGCCACTGCCCGAACAGCGCGCCGAACAGGTGGTGCGGTGGGGCGTAGTTGATGACGCGGTCGACCGGGCCGACGAGGTGCGCGCCGATCAGCTCCACCTCGCGCTCCATCTGGTGCGGGAGCCGGAACCAGGGACGCGCGGCCCCCGTGCTGCCGGACGTGTCCAGGCGGATCTCCTCGCGGCCGCCGACCGGGCCCTGCGCCGTGCGAGCCACCGTCTCCGTCATGCCGCCTGGTCCTCGACGCGCTCGCGCACGTACTCGGTGGTCCGGGCGAGGGTGCTGAACCAATAGCGCACGTCGTCGCCGACGAAGTCGACCTCGAAGCCGAACTCGCCCTCGACAGCGGTGACGTACTCAAGTGCCACCAGGCTGTCGAAGCCCGGCAGGGCGTCGGACAGGTCGGCGTCCGGGGCCAGCGAGCGGGCGGCGTCGCCGAAGCGCTTCTCAAGGAGGGCCAGGACGCGGATGCTGATCTCGGTCCGGTCAACTGTGTGCATGGCGGGAACCTTTCTCTTCGCTGTGGCCGGCCGGTAGCGGGCGGCCATTCGTCATCGACCCCGATTCCAGGTAGAGCACCCGGTCGGGTTGCGTGGCTTCGAACCGGACCATCAGGTGGGCGGTGTCCGCGGCGAGGCCGAGCGCCTCCCTGATCTCCTCGGCCAGCTCCGCCCGGTAGGTGGGGTCGCGGTCGGGGTGGATGTGGCAGATCACGGATGCCCATCGGGCGTGCCGGTCCTCACCCGTGCCGTCCTCGTACTTCGTCAGCGGCATTCCGCCGGCGAAGTACGTCATGGCCTGCGCGGTACGGAAGGTGACCACGACGTGCGCGGGCTCCGAACCGTGGGCGGCCAGCCACCGGGTGAGACGGAGAGCGGCCTTGAGCCGCGCGGAGGGGGTGAGCGGGGTGCTGGTCACATCGACGGTCGGCAAGGCTCCGTGCCTTTCATTCGTGGCATTCATCCGTGGCATTCATCCGTGGCGTTCAGGAGAGGGCCAGGGGTGGCAGCCCGTGCTGTCCGGGCGAGAGGCGCAGCTCCAGGCGCCGTCCCAGGCAGTCGGCGAGCGGGCCGCCGCTCGTGGCCATCAGGGGGGTCCAGGCGAATCCGCCGTCCGCCGTGCGCACGCTGTCCAGGAACGTCGTCAGATGGCCGGCGTCCCATTCGAGGCCGAACGTGTCCGCCGCCACCGCGGCTTCGTAGCTGCTCAGCAGGTCGGGGACCCGGTTGCCCTCGTTCGCGTATCCGCCGCCGCGGACCCGGTGCCGGGCGAGCGCGTCGCCGACGCGAGCGCCGTCCGCCCCGACGGTCCGGTGCAGCGCCCTGAGTGCTTGCAGGGCGGCGCGCAGCGTGGGCCGGCCACCGGGCACGTTGGCGTACTGGCCGGGTGCCGTCTCACAGGCGGCGACGTACTCGGCGATGCCCCGCAGGGAGGCGGCGGAGCTCCCGCCGGTCCAGTGGAGGATCTCCGCGGCCGCGGACGTCGACACCATGTCCGACGCGCGGCCCTCCCAGTAGCCGAACCCGCCGTCGGGGTTCTGGATGGAGCCGGCGAGCCAGTCCGCGATCCCGGCGCGGGCCGTATCGTCGTCCCGGAACGCCCCGGCCGACAGAGCCCAGAGCGTGCACCGCACCTCACTCCCCCGACCAGGCATGTACATGACTCCCTGCTCGTTCGGCAGCACACAGCTCTCCATCCACCGCAGGGCGTCCCGTTCCCCGGTGTCGGAGAAGTGGCCGGCCAGCAGGTGGGCGGAGGTGGTGAGCACGTCCGAGGCGAGGCCGGGCGTGCGGTAGGTGAATCCGCCCTGGCCGGTCCGGAAGGACAACACCGCTTCGACCACCCGGTCGGCGAGGTCCTCCAGACCCGCGCCCAGCTCCCGCAGCGCACCCACTCCGCAGAACGCGGCCCACACGTCCGGCACGGGATAGCCGGGCCACCGGGTGAACGACCCGCCCGGCCGCAGCCTGCCCCGGATCCAGGCGACGCACCTCTCGGGGTCCCGCGGGGCCTCGTCGAGGCGCCGAAGCGCGCTCGTGGCACGGAACGTCGCCCACAGGCAGTCCGTCCCGTCGCCCTCCTGGAAGGTGAATCCACCGGCCGCGCCCTGCCGGTCCTTGAGCCAGTTCGTGAGCCGCTCACGGTCCCACGGCAGCGGGCCCTGTCCACCGGTGGCCGTGCTCCAGGCGGTGATGGCGTAGTAGCAGGCCCGTACGTCGGACGCGCCGTCCTTCGCGTGGGCCGGGCTCCAGGCCAGTCCGCCGTCCTTCGCCTGTAGCGCAGCCAGCCAGTCGAACAGCGCCTCGGGTGGCCGCTCATCGCAGATTTCGACCAGGGTGCGCACGGCGTAGTAGGTGGCCCACACGTCCGACGCCTGACCGGGCATCATCGCGAACCCGCCGTCCTCGTGCGCGGCACTCCACACCCATGCGGAACTCGGTTTGCCGACGGTGCCGCGACTGCCCTCCGGCAGGTCTGCCATCGCCTGCGTGCAGTAGTACGTGGCCCAGGCGTCGGAGGTCATACCGGCCGACCAGGCGTAACCGCCGTCGGAGTTCTGGCGGGAGGCGAGGAAACCGCCGACGGTCCCGGGGGTGGGCAGGTCACCGATGCGGCCGAGCCAGGTGAGGGTCCGCACGGCCGCGTAGGTGCACCACAGGTCGGACTCCCCGGAGACGACACCGGACGAGTTCCGCAGCACGTCGTACGTCATGCCGGCACCACCTCGTCGACGACGCGGAAGTTGGAGCGCTTCCAGCTCTTCTGGGAACCGCCGCTCTTCGTCGTCACCGGCAGCCGGTTGACGAACCGGACTTCGTCCCAGCGGAAGCCGAGGGATTCGCCCGTGCGCCGCTGGACGAGGTCGCTCTTCGCGGACTCGGCCTCCCGGTCGGTGCCCGGGTCCCGTTCGAGGAGCAACCTGGCCCAGGTGGCCTGCCGGTCGACCTCGATCAGGTAGCCCATGACGTCGCTGTTCGCGTAGACGATGCCTTCGAGGTCGCGGGTGCGCACCCGGCTTCCCTTGATCTCGGTTCCGTCGCTCCCCCGGCCGTGGACCGTGACCACCGGGACGGTCGCACCACAGGGACAGCCGTCGGTCAGGGACACCTCGTCGCCCATGTCGAGCCGGAGGAGGGGCCGGGCGTCGTTGTTGAGCGGGGTGACGACGAGCCTGCCGTCGCGCCCGGGATCGGGGGGCACGATGCCGTCGGCGTTCGCGATCTCGAAGTAGTTGGCCCCGCGCAGCAGGTGCAGCCGGTCCTGCGCGCAGCACGCGGCCAGGGTGCCGCTCTCCGTGCTGCCGTAACTCGCGTCGTAGGCGCTCGCGTTCCACCACTGGCCGGTCATGGCGCGCAGCTCGGGGGTGCTCACCTCCCCGAGCAGCATGAGGAGTTCGACGGACGGGCGCAGCCGGTCGAGGAGGCCGCGCCTCTTGATGACCTGGGAGAATTCGAGGAGTACGCCGGGCGCGACGAAGAGAACGGTCGGCCGGAACACCTCCCACAGGCCGACGATGCGGTCCCAGTCGGAGATCCCCGTGGTGTACGGGTAGGCCTTGACGTGTGGTATTCCGAGGAACTCGCAGACGCCGACCATCAGGTCGGCCACCGGCACGATGTCCGAGGGCAGCAGGATCAGCGCGCGGTGTCCGCCGCCGGCGAGCATCGGGCGCCAGGCCTCGGCGACGGACACGGTGTTGGCGATCATGTCCCGGGCCGTGCGGGGCGTGGGCGTGGGGGCCCCCGTCGTCCCTGTCGTCTGGTAGTACTTCAGACCTGCGTCGACCGGTACCCGCAGGAAGTCCAGGGGCCGGGCCTTGAGGTCGTCCTTGGACGTCGCGCGCAGATCCAGGAACGCCCGCGTCGAGAACGTACCGAGCGAGGCGTAGGCGGCCGTCTGTTCCGCACGGTGCCAGACCTCGGCCAGCTTCGCTGCGTAGTAGGCCTCATCGGAGCGGGCCGCGCCGCGGTGAGCGGTCACCTCCTGCTGTATCCGCTCCATGAAGTCGAGGTCATCCCTGGAGTTGATCTTCACTTGCCACTCCTTTTCGCGTTGAGTGCGGGCCGTCCGTGCACGGCTGTTCACCGGCGGCTGTGGGCCAGCCCCTTGGCCCGCATCAGGAACTCCCCGAGGAACCCGTCGTGCGGCACGTCCGGATGGAGCCAGGAGGTCGGCTTGCTCCGGTACACGTTGGAGACCGCCGTGAGTTCCGTCGCCTCTGCGACAAGAGCCATGTCCTCGGTGTGCAGAGACAGGACCAACGAGTCGTCGAGGACGTCCACGGCGCGCCGCTCGAAGGGGGCGACCCACACACAGGGGAAGGGCACCTCGTACGAGAGGAGCGGGTTCCTCGGGGACTCCAGCTCCACGACCGCGGGCGTCACGGTCGCCAGGGATCCCTCGCCACCGAGCCGTTCGACTCGCGGGGCCAGGTGCACGACCGCGTCCTTCGTCCGGTCCAGGACCGCCGCCGCGAGGCGTTCCGCCTCGGTCTGCGGCAGGCACGGCAGCAGGGCCGCGTCGTTCAGGGGGTGGGCCGGTGCCGCCTGGCGCAGCGCGGCGGCCAGTTCACCGGCGAATTCCGTCGGGTCCCGCTCGACGAGGACGCCCGTGGTCGCGGTGCACGCGGTGCCCGCGTGATAGAGCGCACCCGTTCGCGCGAGGCCGAGACCGACGCCCCGGTCCGCGTCGGCGGCCACGACCAGTTTCGAACGGCCCGGGCCTTGCAGCCGGACGTCGCCGCGGTTGCGGTACTTGTCCACGACGTCCTGACCGCCGTACACCAGGGCCCGGTCCGAGCGCTCGATGATCAGATCCGCCGTCGCGTGGTCGCAGGGCGCCACGACCAGCTGCGTCGGCGGCACCCCTGCCTGCCGCAGCGCGGTGACGAGGCGGAAGGGGGTGAGCGGGTCCCGGGTGGAGGGGCGGACGACGACCCGGTAGCCGAGCGCGAGGGCCTCCAGCCACATGGCGTGCACCCCCGGGCTGTTGCCGGCCGCGTGCACGGCGAAGACGTCTCCGGTGCGGCACCACGCGGCGCCTGCCGACGGCGCGGCGGGCAGGGGGGTGCCGACCGGGGCGCAGCCCGTGGGCCGAGCCGCTGACGGCGCCCGTCCCACGTCGCGCAGGGTCTCGGTGATGAGCCGGTCGCACTCGCGCACGACGGTGACGGGTGTGCCCGTCAGCGCCGACGTCCGCCGCTCGTGGGCCGCCAGGTCGTCTCCCAGGATCTCCTGGGCCTCGAAGACGTCGGCTGCCTTCCCGAGCACCTCCGCCGTGTCCGCGACGGGCAGGGGCGCGCTCGCGCGCAGCTGGTCGATCCAGTGGGAGACGACCAGGCCGGGGACTGACGCCAGTTCGAGGGCCGGGCTGCCCGAAGCGTCCGGCACGGTGGTGCGGTTGCGGGTCCGGTAGGGCCCGGTCGGGCCCAGCGCGGGGATATGCAGCATGCTCGCTCTCCTGTTCCTTCCGCCGAGTCGCGGGGCGGAGGGTGATGAGGGGGTCAGCGCGCCGCGGCCGTCACGGCACGGCGCTGACGGGCCGCGGCCGCGAGGTCGTGGAGCACGGCCACGGTGGCGTCCCAGCCCATGCAGGCATCGGTGACGCTCTGGCCGAACACGGGATCCTGGAGGCCGAGTTCTTGGCGCCCGGGGATCAGGAAGCCCTCCAGCATGACGCCGCGGATGTCCGTGTTGCCGGCCGCGACCTGCGCCCCGATCTCCCGTGCGACCACGGCCTGTTGCTCGTGGTCCTTGCCGCTGTTGCCGTGGCTGGCGTCGATGACCAGGCCGGTCGGCAGCCCGGCCGCGGCCAGGAGCCGTGCCGTCTCGCGCACGTTCTCGGGGTAGTAGTTGGGCCGGCCAGGACCGCCCCGGAGCACCACGTGGCAGTCGGGGTTCCCGGTCGTCCGCAGCGTGACCGCCCTGCCGTCCCGGTCGACGCCGAGGTAGGTGTGCGGCGCGGCTGCGGACCGGATGGCGTCGACGGCGACATCCACGGAGCCGGTGCTGCCGTTCTTCATGCCCACGGGCATGGGGAGGCCGCTCGCAAGCTGTCGGTGCACCTGGCTCTCCACGGTCCGCGCACCGATGGCGCCCCAGGAGATCAGGTCGGCCAGGTACACCGGAGCCGACGGGCTCAGCCACTCGGTCGCGATGGGCAGCCCCTGTTCGGCGATCTCCAGCATGAGCGTCCGCACCGTACGCAGCCCGTGGTTGACGTCCAGGCTGCCGTCGAGAGCCGGGTCGGTGAGCAGCCCGGTCCAGCCGACCGTGGTCCGGGGCTTCTCGACGTACACCCGCATGACGACCGCCAGGTCGTCGGCGAGGTCGGCGGCCAGTTCACCGAGCGACTTCGCGTACGCCAGACCGGCGTTCACGTCGTGGATCGAGCACGGCCCGACCACGGCGAGCAGCCGGTCGTCGCCGCCGCTCAGCACACGGCGGGTCAGCAGGCGGCCGTCGCTCACCGAACGGGCCGCGGCCCGGCTCAGCGGCAGCTCGCTCATGAGCCCGTGGGGGGTGGTCGCCGCGTGCGTACGGTATTGCCCGCCGATGTCACCCGGTGAATTTTCGACCACGGAATCAGTGGTTATCTCGGCCAGCATGTCAAGACTTTGCATCGTTCCTCAATTCGTTCTACTCAGCGCAGCATTTATGCGTCGGCAACGAATCCTTCGGGCGGACCTCCGATGGCGCTGGAGATGCCCCGGCACAACCGTCCGGCAAGCACGCGAATCACAGTGCCCCATCAGCGAGTTGGCTCGCTACCCGCGCCGCGTGCAGCAAGCTGTTGTGCACCTAGCTGCACAACGGACGCCGCGCCGCGCACCGCCGATACCGCGGCGGCGTTCGCTGAATTGCACGGCGGCGACACGTGCCGGTTCTCCCCTATTCCGGCGCGAAATCCGTATTCCGGCGCGAAAAACGAATCCGCCCGTCCGTCCAGGAGAATTACCTCCTGGACGGACGGGCGGATCGGGTGTGTGCGGGCGGGCGGCGCGCGCCCGCTACCGCTCGGCCCCTTCCTGCCGCTCGGCCCCCTCGGGCAGCGCCACCTCCCCGGGGCTCGCCATGTCAAGGAGCAGCATCGCGTCGTGGTCCGGGGTGCCGGGCGGGGCTTGGTAGGTGACGAGGCGCTGACCGTCCGTGCGGGAGATCGTCATCACCTCGAAGGAGAGGCAGAGCGAGCCGACCTCCGGGTGCCGGAAGTGTTTCTCGCCGCCGCCGCGCTCCTTCACGTCGTACCGCTCCCAGAGCCGGGCGAACTCCGGGCTCTTCACCACGAGTTCGCCCACGAGCTGGGCCAGTTCCGGCATGTCCGGGTCGGCGCCGGCCACCGCGCGCAGGTGGCCCGCGCTGTGCGCCGCCATCTCCTCCCAGTCGCGGTACAGCTTGCGGCCCATGGGGTGCAGGAACATGTAGCGCGTGATGTTGCGGTGCTCCCACGGCCAGTCCGTGATGCCGGAGAAGAGACGCAGACCGGGCCGGTTGGCGGCCAGTACGTCGTTGGTGCGGCTGACGACGTACGCCGGGGCGGGGCGCACCGTCTCCAGCAGGACGCGCAACGACTCCCGCACCGTCCGCGCCGGTCCCGGGGACGGCGTCGGCGGCTGACCCGCGGCGAGCGCCACCAGCTCGTGCAGCCGGTGCAGCGCGTCGTCGGAGAGCTGGAGCGCCTCGCCGAGCGCGGCGACCACGGCGGGTGAGGGCCGCGTCTCGCGGCCGCGCTCCAGACGCGTGTAGTAGTCGACGCTCACCCCGGCGAGGGTCGCCAGTTCCTCGCGGCGCAGCCCCGGGGTGCGGCGGACGCCCGTGCCGGTCCGCAGTCCCACGTCCTGGGGGCGCACCTGCCCGCGGCGGGCGCGGAGAAAACGGCCCAGTTCCGTACCTTCGCTCATCCGTTCATTCTCGCAAAGAGTGTCGCGGGCAGGGAGGCCGTATCAGGGCCAGGCACAGCACTCCCCCGCACAGCTCGGCCTGCCAGGAGGCGCTCGGGCAGGGCACGCTGCTTGACGTATTCCCAGCGACACCGCGGTGAGGAGCAGTGCACCATGCGTACGACGCAGTCCGGCGCGAACACGGCAGCTGAGGCGGGCGAATCCCCCGAGGACGCCCCGGGACGGCCGGGTTCCCCTCGCGCGGCTCTGGTCGCCGCCGTCCTCGGCTTCTTCGTGATCACGATCGATGTCTCCGGCGTCAACGTCGCGCTGCCCGCCATGCGGGCCGACCTCGGCGGCATGATGTCCGGTCTCCAATGGGTCGTCGACAGCTACACGCTGATGTTCGCGGCGCTGATGCTCTCCGCCGGCGCGCTCTCGGACGCGGTGGGGGCGCGACGCGCGTACGGCTGGGGGCTCGGCGTCTTCACTCTCGCCTCGCTGGCCTGCGGGGCGGCGCCGACGCTCGGGGTGCTGATCGCGGCCCGCGTGGTGCAGGGCAGCGCGGCGGCGGTCATGGTGCCCTCCTCGCTGGCACTGATCCGGCAGGCGTTCTCCGATCCTGCCGAGCGGGCGCGTGGCATCGCGCTGTGGACGGTCGGCGGCGCGGTGGCGATCGCCGCGGGGCCCGTCCTGGGCGGCCTGCTCACCACGGAGTGGAGCTGGCGCGCCGTGTTCTGCCTCAACGTGCCCACCGGGATCATCGGGTTCCTGGCTCTGATGCGGGCGACGCGCTCCCCGCGCCACTCCGTCGCGTTCGACCTGCCGGGACAGGTGACCGCCATACTGTCGCTGGCCGCGCTGACCTTCGCCGTGATCGAGGGCGGGCACGACGGGTTCACCGGCACCGTCCTTGCCGCGACCGTGATCGCGGTGCTGTCCGCGGCCGGTTTCGTGGCCATCGAGGCCCGGCGGCGCGATCCGATGCTGCCGCTGGAGCTGTTCCGGCTGCGCGGCGTGACCGTGCCGGTGATCTCGGGCTTCGCCCTCAACGCCGCCTTCTACGGCGGGGTGTTCGTGCTGAGTCTCTTCTTCCAGGAGCAGCGGGGGCAGTCGGCGCTCTCGGCCGGCCTGATGTTCGTGCCGATGGCGCTGATCACCGCCAATGTCAACTATCTCTCGCCTCGGGCGGTCACCCGCTTCGGCCGACGGCCCGTGGTCATCGCCGGACTGCTGATCGTCGCGCTGGGCTGCGGCGTGCTGCTCCCCATCGACCCCGGCACGCCGCCGTGGGCGACCGCCCTGCTGATGATCCCGCTGGGCATCGGGGGCTCCCTTGCCATGCCGGCGCTGACCTCCCTGATGCTGGACAGCGTCGCCGCGGAGCGGGCCGGCACGGCGGCGGCGCTGCTCAACACCAGTCGCCAGACGGGCGGAGCCGTGAGCATCGCCGCCTTCGGCGCGCTCCTCGCCGGCGACTTCATGTCGGGCATGAGGGAGAGCCTGCTGAGCGCCGCCTGTCTGCTGGTGGTCATGGCCCTTGGCGCGGGGGCGCTGCTGCCCCGGCGCTGAGGCCGTCCGGGGCTGCGACGCCCGCAGTCGCCGTTGTCTCCCAGCGGCCGGACTCCCCCGGCCGGCCGCTGGGTCACTGTCACGGGGGACCACAACGGGCCGTTCAACGGACGCCCCGCCCGCCGTCCCGGGTGGCTCCCGTGCCCCTCGCCGGGCGGCCGGAAACGACATGAGAGGTGGCCGCGGAGGGGGCAGGGTCGGCTGGTGCTTGATCGTGTGGAGACCTTGTCCGGCCTGGTGCCGGGCAAGTGGGTGCCGCGCGACGCGACTTCGCTGAAGACCGCGTTCGCCGATTCGCGCATGCGCTTGAACATGAGCGCGCGCATGTGCATGAGTATGAGCATGCACGTGTGTATGAGCATGTACGTGTGTATGAGCATGCACGTGTGTATGAGCATGTACGTGTGTATGAGCGTGCACCGGCAGAGCAGCGAGAGCCGATGGATTCATCCCGCTCCTCAGCTCAGTGGATCGAAGAGCGGAGGGACCAGGGGGCTGCCGGTTCGGCCTTCGCCTTCACGGTGGTCGACTGCGACGACACAGTGCTCGCGCGCGTGTCGCTCGGCGCGGTGAACCGACGTCATTCCACCGGGTGGGTGTCCTATTGAGTGACGGCGGCGGCGCGGGGCCAGAGGGGCCCCGGACCTGTCGAGTCTTTGCCCGCTGGGCATTCGACAAGGCGGACCCTTCCGATTACTTCCGGCTGGAGCCGGGGCATTCGAGTCAACCACCCTGTCTCAGGCAACACTCACGCAACACCGCGCACACTGCGGACGTCGCCGCGCAGGGACGCCCGCCGCCCTGTCGACCTGCTGCCCGACCGGAACGCCGACACACTCGCCGCCTGGCTCGCCGACCGCGACGGCATCGAGGTCATCTGTCGCGACCGTGCCGCGGTCTATGCCGAAGGCGCCCGACGAGGTGTGCCTAACGCGGCCCAGCGTGCCGGTCGGTGGCACGTGTGGCACAACCTCGGCGAAGCCGCGGAACGCTGTGTGCTCCAGCACCGCGCATGCCTGCGCCCGTTCGCCATCGTGTCGTTGAGGGCGAATGACTTGAACGACACGGAAGGCGGCAAAGACACGGGGGCCCGACCAGGCGCTCGCCAACGGTCGGCCGGATGGGTGATCAGTCCGAGCGCCCGCAGTCGGCCGCCCGGCCTGACCGTATGGCTCCTGATCGAATCCCCCACTACGACCGTGTCAGCGGCTCGACCCGGGGACCTCGGGAAGCTCGATCTCAGGAATCGAGATCGGGGGGAGCGGCTCAGCATGGGTGGCTGTGGAGCCGCAGAGAGTCAGAGTACTGGCCAGGATGATGACTGTGAGGGCAGCGCGCATGCGCATGGCATACCTCCGGCGTCATGGAAGGAACGGCTCAGCACACCTCCTCCAGCACCCGCGCGCATGCCCTGTCACTGAGCTTTCCGAAGGGTTGTCAGGTTGGTCTCATGGCCTCATGGCATGAGGCCGGTGCCGGCAAGGCAGCCATCAATGAGGGACGGGATGTACTGGATTCTGTGCATGCCACTGCGGACGGCTCGGACCAGGTGCTCTCGATCGGTGAAGACGGTCGGAGCATGTCGGGCCTGCGCCGTGGCCGGCCAACGTGTCCGGCCACAACCGGACCCTTGTCCACCAGCGGGATCAGCTGAGTGACGTCGCTCTGGTACTTGATGTCCATCGTCCGGCACCGCCGCCACAGCACCCGCCCCGCCGACCTCGTCGTCGCCGACGAAGCCCGCTCCGTGCAGCCCGGCACCTCCCCCTGGGCCGACTTCGGCCGCCAGGCCATCTGATCCCCTGGTCCCGGGCCGCTTCTCGGCCCGAGACCAGCAAGCCCGAACAGTCCGACAAAGATGGGCGGTCGCCGACAGCCAAGGTCGGGCGTGCTCTGCTGCTCTGCAGGGCGTGCTTTTCACGCACCTAGGGTCGGGCCATGAGCACGTTTCTGGAGCCCCGTCGAGTTCGGATTGAGGCCCGCCCGGGTGATCCGGCCGTGATCGAGGGCGATAGGCACGATGTCGCGTCCGCAGTCGAGGCGTATCGAATCACGCAGACCACCGATGAAGGGCCAGAGGTCACCTTGTACGTGCAGCAGGGTTGGCACAGTGGTACGTGCTAGGAACCGAACCCGAACAGGCCGGCAGACCCGGGTCGCCCGGCTCAGCAGTACAGGCCGGCGCCCGGCCAGCCCCGACGCGTCACGGCAGAGGGTTACTCATTACTCAAAGCGGAAGGGCACCTCAGTTTTCGTTTCGGCGATTCTCGAACCGGACTTGCTCAGAGCTGCCCCCGCCCTGCCGGTGCCAGCGGCCGGCCAGGCGGTCGACTTCGCCCGCAACTTCACCTTGAGGTCGTGTGGTTTCCCGTCACACACCACGGTCACCTTTTTGTACGTGGGAACGGGGTCTCCCACATTGGTCGGGGTGGCATCGTTGAGGACCTCGCCCGCGACTTCCCGTTCGTATGCGTACGAGCGGCCATGTACATTCGCCACGGCATAGGCCAAGGTAGCCTCCCCGCCACTGTGGCACGTTGCCGTCATATTGAGCCACGCAGCCCGCACCTTGGGCTTCAGCGTGCCGGAGTTGATGGTGAGAGAGGCTTTGGGCTCGACTGCTGTCGCAGCCACTGCGGGCAGGCACGCCGTGGCTGCGACAGCAGCAGCTGCACTCAGAACAACAGACCGCACGGTACCGGCCGTCGCGGATCGGGACATTGAAACCTCCTCGACAAGGGTCATTGCTTTGCTGGTTATGCCACGCAGGAGCAGCATCTGATCAGGCGCACCTCCGAATGGCGCACCCGTTCAGCTCGTGCGGCTCAGGCGCACGCCGCGCTGGCGGCCGAGGCCCACGAGCACTGCCGCACCCCGCGGTCGAGATCGACGAGTCGCACCTCCTGGACCACCACAAGCTGGACGTGATCCGCATGCTCACCAACTGGGGCATCGGCCCGGGCCTCGTCAGAAAGGGCGCCGATCTCGGTGACCGTGGCCCGGCGCCCGGCGCTGTATGCCTCGGTCACGACGTCGAGAAGTGTTGGTGACCTACAAGGTCGGCGCAAGACTCACCTACTGCTACAGCACGCTCCTTCAGTGGAAACTCGGCGCACAAACCGCAGTTCAGACAGCGCCAAGTCGCGCATCCGGCGCCACGCTGTTTGCCTGAAGGCACGGTTGTTGTCACTGCACGGCATCCGTGGCGCCAGATATCCCCTGCACGAGGAGCTGAGATGGCCAGGCACAAGAAGCTCGACAGGCGAGCCGCTGAGGCGAACCGCAAGGACGGCCAGGGCGTGGATCGTCCAGGGTCACAGCAGCGGAGCACAGACAGGACAGGCCGAAGTGCGTCGAGCCCGGCGCAGGTGACCCGGGAAAACGAGACCGCACCCTGAGTAATGCGCGGTGTGGACTGCGGGGCACCCTCCTGCCCGAGGGTGCCCCGCAACCCGCGCACCCCCTCGACCAGGCTGCACCCCGCGTGCGGGCGCGTCCCTCCGGTAGGACGGCACCGGCGGTGATGCGGTGCACCGTCAGCGAGCTCGCCCCGCAGCAGCGGAGCAGATATGTCGAGGAAGGCGGAACCTCGCAGGCATCCCCCGCAAGTTTGGGGCACTTCGCCATGAGCGCCAACGGCTTCAGCAGCGTCCTGCGCCACCACTGCCGCCTGTTGACACTACGGTCCGTGGTAAGGGGCCTCACGGTAGATGACGCTTCCATCGGCGCCACGCCGGACAGCTTTCCCTCAGGGCACGAGCGTGTGCGGTGCTTCGGCCGCGTCCTGCGCCTGGGGGGCTTCCAGTCCTGCCGTCGGGCCGACGACGAACACGGCGGGTGGTGCGATGTGGTGAGTTGCGCAGTCCTGGGCGAGGTCCGCCAGCGTGGAGCGCAGTACGCGCTGGAAGCGGGTGGCGGCGTCCTGGACGACGACGACCGGTGTGGCCGCGTCCCGTCCCGCTCGGATTAGCAGCTCGCTGCTCTTGGCCACGTGCGTGACGCCCATGAGGATGACCAGGGTGCCCCTGAGCCGGCCGAGAGCGGACCAGTCGACGAGGCTTGCGGCGTGATCGGTGGGTACGTGCCCGGAGACGATGGTCACTTCCTGGGCCATGCCGCGGTGGGTCACCGGGATTCCCGCCAGCGCCGGTGCAGCCAGTGCACTGCTGACTCCGGGTACCACGGTGACCGGCACGCCCGCCTTCGCACAGGCGGAGACTTCTTCGAAGCCGCATCCGAACAGGTACGGGTCTCCGCCCTTGAGTCGGACCACGAACCGTCCCGACAGGGCACGGTCGACCATGACCTCGTTGATGTGCTCTTGGGCCATGGTCCGGCTGTAGGGCAGTTTGGCCGCGTCGATGATCTCCGCCCCCGGCCGGAGGTCGGCCAACAACGCGAGCGGTGCCAGCCGGTCGACAATGACCACGTCGGCGGTGGCGAGCAGCTCCCTGCCCCTCACGGTGATCAGGTCCGGATCTCCTGGTCCGGCGCCGATCAGGGCTACGCCCTGAGCCGGATGGTCCGGGCGGACGTCCGCTGCGCCCTGCGTGTCCGCGCGGGTGCAGAATACCCGCTTGTGCTCGGCGGCCAGGGCGATGGCCTCGTTGTGTTCCGGGGTGCAGGCGACCGCGTACCAGACGTCGTCCAGGTCCTCTGGCTGCCATGACCGCTCGTGCCACCGGATCCGTCCCGCCTGCGCCATGGCTCCGATCGCGGGGCACACGGCAGGCGCCACGACTGTGATGTGCGCACCGGTACGGCCAAGGCGCGCGAGGTACCGCAGGGCAGCGGGCTCCCCTCCGAACACGACCACCCGGCGCTCCGCCAGATCAAGCTCGGCCGACAAGGGTCGTGCCACGGAATGTGAAAGACGAGCTGCGGGAATCAAGCGACTTCATCCATTCGTATCGGAGTGCAGAAAGCTGTCCGGGAATCCCTCGGCTTCGAGGGTCCGGCCCACCAGCAGCGTCGCGATGCGTGTCACTCCGGCCTCACGCACATCGTGAGCCAGGCACGCGAGCGTCGAGCGCACGACCTGCTCACCGCGCTGACTCGCCAACGCCACTACCGCCGCTGGGCAGTTGGCGCCGTAGTACGGAAGCAGCTCCTCGACGACCTGGTCCACATGATTGATCACCAGGTAGATCGCGAGCGTCGTCCCGGTCTGCGCGAAGTTCGACAGCGTCTCCCCCTCGGGCATCGAGCCCGGCCGCGACCTGACCCGCGTGATGACCAGACTCTGCCCAACTCCGGGAACGGTCAGCTCACGGCCCAAGACGGCAGCGGAGGCCGCGAATGCGGACACGCCCGGTACTACCACGTGCGGCACGTCCTCCTTGTCCAGCATGCGGATCTGCTCGGCGAGCGTGCTGTAGAGCGACGGGTCCCCCGAGCACAGGCGCACGACGTCCACGCCCCGCCGATGCGCCGAGACCATCCGCGCCAAGGCTTCGCCGAGCGGAAGGCTCGATGCGTCGACAACGGTCGCATCCGACGGGCAGAAGGCGAGCAGATCAATGGGGGTCATGCTCCCCGGATAGAGACACAGACCGCAGCGACCCAGGAGGTCTCGACCCCGGATGGTGATCAAATCCGCCGCGCCGGGCCCGGCGCCGACGAAGTACACAGTCATACGCGTGCGCTCCTCGCTCCAACTATCCACCAGCCAACGGCAGACAAATGGAGAACGATCCCTGTTTACCGGACGACGCCCGCACAGTTTCCGGCCAATGAAGGCGCCGACGGGCCGGAAGATCCTGAGGCGTAGGCGCCGGGGCTTCTGGTACCAGGCTGCGCTTCTCGTCCTCGCTCTCCTGACTCCCCTTCGGCGAGTTGGAGACCTTGGTGCGGGACCGCGGAAGGCCCGAACGGGACAGGGCCGGTTCGCTCGTGGCGACGTGCTGGTTCTCGCTTGCTGAGCAGGAAGGTGGGAGTGAGGTCGAGGCCGTCGATCTGACCTCGCCAGTCCTCGGCGACGGCGAATGCACGCCTGGCGAGGAGTTCTTTCCACGGCTCATCCAGACAGGGCAGCATCGTCGGGTCGACGCTCCGAGCTGCGGGCGAAGCAGCGTAGGCAGCCGCCACTTCCGCTTCCTGCAACGCGCTGACGGCTGCTGGCATTGACCCTCATCGTCGTTGTTCCGATCAGGGAGATCCCGTCTCGGTGTGCGCACGGCTCAGGGAACGGCCCTGTTCGTGCCGGACCATGTGCCGGCCGGGGGCGGGGTGACGAGGTTGACGGTGGTCAAGGTGCGCGGGGAGCCGAACTTGAGTTTGTAGGTGTGCAGGGTGTGGTGTTCGGATCCGCCGAGGTTGACGGTGGTGATGCCGTGGCGGTGAAGGTCGGCGAGGACGGTGCACAGGGCCGTCTCCGTCAGACCAGGCCGGGTGGCGTCGGGGCACAGATTGGCGTAGCAGGCGACCGTGTCGGGGCCGATCGCCTCGAAGAGGTAGAAGCCGCAGGGGTGTTCGTCGACTTCCGCGAGGTAGACGTACGCACCGTCGGCGGGGTGGTCGATCATGTTGGTGTAGGCGTGGCCGTCGTTGGTGTCGTGGCCGCGTCCGGCGGACCAGGCGGCGGCGATCTCGCGGGCGGTCCGCTTCCACGCGTCATCCTCGGGCGGCCGATACTGGCGCGCACTCACGCCTGTATGGCCGTCGACGCATCCGTTGCGGAACCGGTTGAGACGCATCCGCAGTTTGCTGCGGTCTGGCGTCTTGAGGCCGAGCTCGGCGAGTTCAGCGGTGTTCACGAGTACATCGGGGTAGGTCGCGTCGTCCAGCGGTGAGCTCGGTGTCCAGGGGTGGCGGTCCATCGGCAGGAAGCCGTGACGGCGGGTCAGTTCTTCGGCGTCGGGCTGGCCGACGTGTTTGAGGTAGACCGGGGCGCCGGTGTCGCGGGCGAGTTCGTGGGCCAGCTCGGCGGCGGCCCGCGCGGCCCGGGGCCCCACCGGACGGGTCAGCACGTAGCTGTCGCCGTGGCGGCCGATGCTTATCAGGGTCGAGCCGTCGAGGTACTTGTGGCCCAGGCCCAGCTGACGGCAGGCCTGGGTGACGTAGGTCCAGCAGTTGCCGTAGGAGCCAAGCGCCCAGTCCTGCGCGAAGAGGTCCCGGTACAGGTCGCGGTCGCCCGGGTCGATGGTGCTGAGTTCGCTGGGGTCCACCGTGAGTGTCTCCAAGTCGACGTTACTGCTCTCGCTACTGCTCTCGCGCCGTTGCCCGCGGTCTCGTTCCGTGGTCGTGGGCGGAGGGAGGGTTGACGGCTCAGGCTGGGCGGGGCGAGGAGGCGCCGGGCGAGCTGGTCAGCCCGGACGAAACACGCATCCGGACGGGCGTGCCCGAAGTCGAGGAATTCCTGCATGGTCGAAGGAGGTCAGCCGAGAGTGGTGCGCTGCCGGTGTACTGGCTCGCAGTAGACCCAACTGCCCAACCCGGACATGGGCCGGACGATCGGAGTGCCACCGAAGGTCGCAGAGCCACCTCACGGCTCCGGGCAGCGACCCTATCAACGACGCCGGGCCACACCAGGACGGTCTCCGCACGAAGCACGTCGCCGACACCGGGCCGCGGTCCAGGATCTACACCGAGGTCCCAGCGAGCGTATGGACCGCGCACGGGGGTTGCCCGGGTGCCGGCCCCTCGGGGAGCATCATGGATCACTCCTTGCCCCGATAGGAACGTCATCACGGGACTCCGGACTCCCCTCATGCTGGGCGCCGTCCACCTACGGCGCATGCCGGGGCGATGGCTGTATACGGCATTCGGGTGATATAGCCTCCGGAGTAGAGGCTGCCCCCGGTGGCCGCCGGATCGGCCTGTTTACCGATAAGGGGTGGGGAGGCAAACGTGGGTTCTGTGGTGCACGGCAGCGGGGGACACGCATTCGTCTCGGGGTCCTGCCCCGGCGCCCTGAACGGGCCGACCCCGGAGGGCCGCCGGCCCATCGGTTCCTATGCGCAAGCACGCCGGTTCCTGGCCGACCCGCGGAACAGCCGCGCCCGCCTGGTACAGGTGCCCTTCGGGCCGGCCTCCGCCATGTCGGTAACGGAGATGGATCCGCCGCAACACACCTACGTCCGCGGCCTATTGGGCTCCTCCTTCTTTGCCCGCGCGATCACGCGGCGCTTTCCGATACTGCTACGCCGTGCCGATGCCCTCACCGAACGGATGCGCAGGTCGGGGGTGAGCTGTGACGTGATGGCCGAATTCTGTGTCCCCTTCGCCTACGAAACGCACTGTGACGTACTCGGTGTTCCCGATGAAGTGCGGGAGGAGCTGTATCGCTGGTCATGCGCGAGATCGGCTGCCCCCAACGCACGCGGACCGCAGCTGTACCGGGCAGAGACCGGTCTGCACCGCGCCGTGAGCAACCTGTTTTTCTCCTCCCGTCGCCTGGGCGGACTTCTGGGAGAGCTGGCCGCGGCTCACCAAGGTGGTGGGCTGAGCGGGCGGGAGCTGACGGGCTTGGCCGCGTCCTTGTTCTTCGACGGGCACATCCTGGCCTCGAATCAGCTGGCCAACGCGCTGCTGTGTCTGTTCGTCCATCCCGCCCACCTGGACCGCCTGCTGAGCGATCCTGCGCTGCTGGACGCGACGGTCGAGGAGACGCTGCGTTACAGCCCGTCCATCACCATGGGCATGACGCGAGTGACACCAGCTGGGTCCCGTGCCGCGGTGGCCTTCGGCACTGCGAACCGAGACCCGCACGTGTTCACCGAGCCCGACCGCTTTGTCCCGCTGCGCACCGGACCCCGCCATCTGTCCTTCGGCTGGGGCCCTCACCACTGCCTTGGCGCCGAACTCGTTCGCGCAGAACTTCGCGCGGCGCTGACTGTCCTCTTCGACCGCCTGCCGGGTCTCCGGCCGGCTGCTGCCGACGACGCCGTGGTCTGGAGCGCCAGCGCCACCGTCCGCGGTCCTCAGAGATTGCCCGTCACGTGGGACCGCAGGGTCGGGGCCCGGCGTCTCAACCGTTGGTGCACCTGAATGGAGAGGGTTTCGTCCAGGCGAGATTGTTTGTTCGAGGTTCAGGTGTCGCGCCAGGTGGGGTACTGGTGCCGCCATGACCTTCTTCACCAAGCCCTCATCCGGCGACCACGCCTCCATTCTGATGGACCCGCGCAGGGAAGCCGAAGACTGGCTACGGGCACAGGGGACCGGCCAGTGGTCGGACCGTGAGGCAGTTGCCCGCGACCTGGCGAAATGGCGGAAGCCCATAGGCGAGGGCCGGACTTGGGTCATCCTCGACGAGAGCGGCGACATCGTGGCCACGGTGCGTCTCAGCTTCGTCGACCGTGCCTGCTGGAGCACTGAAGACGCCGCCGAGACCGCCCTCCACCTTTACAAGCTGATCGTCCGCCGTAGCGCGGCAGACCACGACATCGGAAGCCTCGCCCTCGACTGGGCGTGCCGCGTCGGAGCCGTAGAAGGCCAGCACTGGATCCGTATCGGCTGCTGGGTTCCACCCGCAAGGTCCAGCGCTACTACGAGAATCTCGGCTTCGCCCATGTCCTGACCGAGGCACCTGCACACCTCAGATCAGGCTGGCTCGCTCAACGGCCCACATCCCTGGTCGTCAACCGATCCACCCTGGTTGTCGGCCGATAGCACAGCACGGCTTGAGCGCACGCGAGGATGACTCGGACTGACGTGGCAGATGAAGCTCGTAGCGAGAGGGGTGGGGGGGGAATCCGTCAGCTGCCCGGACGCAACTGCCCGTGGCCGAATTCGACCACGCCACCTGGCGTGACGGGTGTCGGACATTCCACCATGCGGCTATGAGCTGAACACACCGAGCCGGGGATGCTGACCGGGAAGCGAATCCTCTACTGACACCCCTCCCCGACTCGACGGTGAAGATCCAGATTGGTTCGCGCCAGCGGGAGGCCGGGGCCATGGAGATGAGTCTGCACCCCTCCGAGGAAGCCGTGGGGATCGACGGAAGATACCAGTGGGCGCTGCCGCTGCCTGCCGCCCGCCGTCCCGCGCGACAGCTGAGCTCGGTCTGGTACTTCGCCCTGCCGTTGACTTCGGCGCATCGCGGGGGCGCTTCCGGCGGCGGTGCCGACATCGAAGGGGTGGACGGGCAGGAGCGGTACCGCAACGAGGGCTGCGTCTATCCGCATGCGGCCCTGGTGGAGATGATGACGTACCAGCACCGCTGCTTTCCCGGCATGACCGCGCGCTACATCGACATGAGTCACGTTCAGTGGCCCGAGGTGCAGGCCATGATCGAGTCGGATCCGCCGGAGGTGGCGGCGTTAAGCGCCTACACGGCCACCGCACTGTGGGCCTTCATCGTGGCCGCCGAGGTCAAACGGGTGAACCCGGACGCCGTCGTGGTGTTCGGCACGACCATGCCGGAATCCTGCACCGGGAGATCCTCACCGGTGTCTACGGCAGCCGTGTCGTCGACTACATCTGTACCGGCAACAACGGCCCGTTCACCATGATGGGCCTGCTGTACGCCTTGCAGGGGCAGTTGGACCTGACGCGAGTGCCGTCTCTCGCCTACCGCGACCACGCGGGGCAGGTGGTGAACCAGAGCGCCCCCAGCTACCCCCTCGACCGCCGCCTCCTGCCCGACTACCGGCTCATCGAGGACCAGTTGACAACGCATTACGACAAGGCCTTCGCCGTCTGGTACGCCCAGCACTACGAGCTGAAGCGCATGGTCACGATGCCGCTGGACGGCGGCTGCACCTGGGGCAGCAGAGCCAGTCGGCGCTGTCGGCACTGCTCCATCCAGGGCCTCACCCCCAAGACCACCGATCCCCACGCCGTCGTCCCGGTGCTGGAGACCGTCGTGGGCCGACTCGGCGCCAACGTCTACGCGGCCGGTGATTCCACCTGCGGCTTCTCCCGCGCACAGTGGTCAGGAGAGATCAGCTACCTCGACGACCTGGCCGAGGCATGCGCCGCCTCCCCGGTGCTGCGCGGCCGCCGGTTCATGCTCGCCTATGGACTCGTCTACGAATTCCTGCAATCCGCCGAGCTGTGCAAAGACTTCATCCGCACCTGGAATGTCGGCCTGGAAGCGTTCGATCCCAAGTTGCTGCGCGGCGACTCCAAAGGCATCAACAAGGGGCCGGAACGCGTGACAGAGGCTCTGGACCTGGCACAGCGGCTGGACTACCGGCTCTACATCTCCGGCATCATGGGCCTGCCCGGCACGACACTGCAAACGCTGCGCACCGAGGTCGACCACTGGCTCGCGCTGGCCGAGACGTACCGCGACTGCATCACGACCGTCTCGGTCTCCTCCCCCGGCGTGATCCCCGGCTCCCGGATGTACTACGACTCCTACCGCACGGACCCGATGGTGCGCGCCGTGCACGGCGAGATCATCCCCGCCCGGCGGTTGACGGAGCGGTACGTGCGCCGGAACACCGAGGTCGAGCTCGCGGACGTGGAGGCGGCCATCGCCGAGGTCGGGCGGGGTGTCATCACCCTCGGCAAGCAGGGAAGCCATATGAAGTTCGGCGGTTACATGCTGGGCGGGAAGGACCACGAGGAGGAACGGGAGCGGCACCTGCTGGGAACCATCTGTGCCGAGCTGTGATGTGTCCGGACCGTTCGGCCCCGCTCCGGAGCGGCGTGCGTGGGCGGGAGGCAGCATCATGCGACGGGCCGGGCTGTGGCGGTCGGGGGCACCGCTCCGTCAGGGGTGTGGCGTGGCCTCATCGGATGGGTGGCCGGCTCTACGCTGCCGCTTGAGTCCACCGATGCCGTCCGAAAGGGGCCTTGCCATGAGTGAGTCAGATATTCGCGCCAAGTATGTCCGTCGTTTTCACATGCTGGATTCCGCCGGTGACGGGTACGTCGACCGGTCGGATGTGGAGGAGCGTGCCCAGCGGCTTCTGGACGGGGTGGGCGAGCCCGCGGGGACACCTCGGGCGGCAGCGGTACGCGAGGGGGCGGCGGCGTTCTGGCAGCGACTCACCGAGCTCGCCGGTGTCGAGGACGGGGGCCGGCTGGATGAGGAGACGTTCGTGAGTGCGCTGCAGCGCGCGCGTGAGCTGGGCACGATCGGTGACTTGGTGGGCCCTTCGGTCCAGGCGCATGTCGACTTGATCGACACCGACGGGGACGGCAGCGTCAGTCTGGAGGAGTTCCTCCGTTCGCAGAGTGCCTGCGGGCTGCCCGAGGCGGACTCCCGGTGGGCGTTCGCGCGGCTCGATCTGGACGGTGACGGCCAGGTGGACGTCGCGGAGTGGCAGCGTGCGGTGGTGGGCTTCTACACCGACGCAGGCACGGATCTGCCCGGTGATCTGATCATGGGTGTGCGGGCGTGAGGACGCTGAGCAGCGCGGAGAGCTTGCGCGGTGTCTCGGCATGTTCGGCGCCCGGGCGGTGGACGGGCAGAATTCCGCCGCCTGCGTAGAGCCGCAGGCCCTGCTCGCCGAGCATTCCGCAGCGCAGGGCGATCACCCGCTGCCCGTCTTCGTGCCGGTCGGCCGGTCAGTCGGTCGGTCGGCCGGTCCAGCCGACCAGGCCGGTGTAGAAGTCCCGGGAATCATCCTTCAGTTCGGTGATCAGTTCCTGTGGCGCCGCCCAGGGTATGCCGCATACGGCTGCGGCAGCATCGGCGTGTGCGTGGTGCCCGGACAGACCTCGTTGCAGCGAATTCTTTGCGCAGCCGTCTCCAGCCCGAGCCCGAGGGTGAACGCCACGGCCCCGGCCTTGGATGCGACGCAGGCGGCCATCCCGGCCCGCGGCACCCCACCCCGGCGGCGTTGGAGGCGACGGTGACGATCGACGCCCCCGACCGCCTCGCCATCCGGCACGCGGCCGAAGCAGACCACAAGAACACCGCGGTGGCGTTCACTTCGAACAGGGCGGCCCCCGCCGACCGCGGGCCGGGCCGACCGTGGCGCCCCGGCACCCCACCCCCGGAGCCGATCTGCTCACCGTGCTCCGGCGCCGCGCGGGTGGCGATTCTGTCGAGCAATCCAGCCCGACCTGATCACCCCCCGGCAAGCGCAAGGGACAGACCCCTCCGTCGCCAGCATCTACCGGGCGCTCGCCGAGCACACCAGGCGCGAGGCGTACCTCGAAGCCGTCGATCTGGTCCACGCCGACTTCGCCGTAGCTTCGGGAGAACAGGGCCGACTCACACGGTCGAAGAGCGCCTGCTCGATGACCAGGCGCAAGGACCGTCGTCGTAGTCGTTGCAGCCTCTCGTCCGAGTGTGGTGAGTGTGTGGGCAAGGCTGGGCTCACAGGCGTGGCATCAGGTCGGTCAGCGGAAATGCCGTCGCGTCTTCAGAGGGGCGCGACAAGTGCAGCATCGTGTGGAAGTAGCCGTCGGTCTCTTTCCCGTACGGGTCATCGCCGGCCGCCGTCACTGCTTGAACGGCGTATCGCTGTTCGTCCGCGTCTGTGAAGCGTCGTTGCCGGAACGTGTGCGTGGTGGCCTTCTCGGTGACCAGGCCGTTCGAAGCCAGGCATGCGGCGATGGACTTGTACGAGGTGGTGCGCAGTACGAAGGCCGCGACCCACACCGGGTCTTGGGCACAGGTCAAAATCGTTTGGAAGGTGCGGGGGGACAGAAAGATGGCCCCTCCGGTAATCGTGATCAGACGGGTGTGCCGCGCGGCGCGGAGCAGGGACGGAGAGGGAGGCGCGGCTTCGAGGTTCTCAGCGAACCCTCGTTCCAGCAGGCCGACCTCGCATGCATAGGAGATGGCGTTCGTGGCGGGGTCCAGTCCGATTACCCGGGCCGCATCGTGGCGCCGACGAGCCGCGTAGTAGCTGCGGTCCCATTCGATCAGTTCGGCTGTGGTGAGCGCGGTGGCCTGCGGCGAGGTGTAGTGGGCATAGAGGTCCTCCAGAGTCACCTCATGGTTGAGGAGAGCGGCGTTGATGCCGTACGAGCAGCAGATGTCCAGCACGGTCACCGGTCGTTCCGCCGCGCGGGCTGTCCGCGTGAGGGCCGCAACCGCCCTCCGGAAGACGCTCTGCCCGTGATGGGGTGCCTGGTATTCCAGCGGGCCCAATGCCCGGAAGTAGGCCCGAGGATCCGGCTGAACGTAGATGTCGTCGAACGCCGCCATCCCCTCCGGGACCGGGAGGTCCGACGCCTGCGAGCTGTCTCCAGCGACGTTCCCAGGTCCCCTGCTCCGCATCCCGCTCATGTCGGTTCTCCTCACACGCCTCAGGTCCGCTATCCGATCAGAGTCGGTGACCCCAGGGTGGTACGGGAACAAGGCACGAAAGGAACCAGCCACACGCCGCAACAGGCCAGGTGGAGATCGCCAACAGCATCACATCTGCGGTGGTGGCGGTTCCTGGCGGCCGTCGCGGTGGAGTGGCAACGAAGGGCTCGGGACTTCGCGCTGTGTATGGAGATCGCGCCGAATCCGTGTCGGCGGCTCGTCGACGCCAGTGCGCCCGCACGGCATGTCATCTGCCTCCATGGCGAAGCTGTTCCAGGCGACTGCGCGGAAGCTCCTCCGGAACGATCGGGGGTTGACCCAGCGTCAAGGTCAAGCCCCCTTCCGACCAAGGCATCCGGATTGCTGGTCGAGGCTGTCGGTGCTCCACTCACGCGTCGATTCATGCGACTCACCGGCCAGAAGTCAGCGAGTCCGCCTGCTTCGCCCGGTGGCCATGTGGACCCAGCGGACGAGGACAGCCGTGAGGCTGCTGCGCGCGAGCTGCCCGAGGAGACCGGTGTGCGCGTGGAGCCCGAGCGGCTGCGTCTGGTTGGCGACGGTGGTGGTGCCCTGCCCCCACACGGCCTCAGAGCGGGTGGCGAAGGTGGCGCCGGTGATCTCGTGACCGGCGGCCTTCAGACCGACGGCGGTCGGGAAGCGACGCGCGGTGTGGCGCAGCGCCTCGTCGATCACCTCCCGGGCGCCCACGGCGGCGAGAGGCTCGAGCATCCCGGTGCGCAGGGCGGTTTCCTTGAGGATGTCGATGAGGGCGACGGTGCTCCACTTCTTGCGGATCGCCTTCTTGAGTTTGCGCAGGTTCTTGCGTTCCCTCTGTGGCTCGGACTCCTCTCCCGCCTTCTGTATCTACTTCCTCTCGCAGTTCTGCGACGAATGGCGGCTCGGCCGCGCCGCTGTCCTGCGCTGGGCCGACGACTGGTACCTCCCGGCAACCCGGAACTGCCCACCGCCCTGCGCGAATTGTCACCGCTCGTGGACATCGAGGTCTGATCTCGACGCCGCGGAAGACCCTGGCGCTCACCTCCTCGCCGGGACCCAATCCCGTTCGACCCGGAGCGGGGTTACAGCGGTTCCACGGTGGGCTGCGCGTCGCGAAGGCGGGCCACCTCAGGGTCGGCTGCCGGGCCGTCGAGGGCGTCAAGGAGCAGGCGGGCGCAGTGGTTGGCCTTGCCCAGGGTTCTCCGGGACGCTCAGGATCGGTTCCACCGGCGCGGTGTGGTCGAGGAGGGGGCCCCTCACGGCTGTGGCGTGGGGGGGCGTCGTCTTACGGCCACAGGGGGGGAGGCAGCCAGAGCTGGAGGACGGACGTGGCCAGGAGCCGGACAAGCCTGCCCGGGGCTCAAGATCATCTGACATCCGCAGAACCCAGCCGCGCGACCAAGTCCGACTGCCGAGCCCTGCACCAACTAGGTATGAAACGATCACTAATTGAGAAGTTGCGTATGCGCCAGTTTGCTGTAGAGGGCGTCATGCTTGATGAGTTCGCCGTGCGTGCCGATCGCTCGTACGCATCCGGCCTCCATGACGATGATCCGGTCGGCGGTGGTGACGGTGGAGAGCCGGTGGGCGATCACCATGACGGTGGTGCTGCGGGCGGCATCGGTGATCATGTTGCGCAATGCCGCCTCGTTGGCCGCGTCGAGTTGGGAGGTGACTTCGTCCATCAGCAGCAGTCTCGGGCGGCGCAGCAGAGCGCGGGCGATCGCTACGCGCTGTCGCTCGCCCCCGGAGAGGCGGCTGCCTCGGTGGCCGACGTGGGTGTCCAGTCCGTGGGGGAGGCGGTCCGTCAAGGTGTCCAGCCGCGCCATATGGAGCACTTGGGCGAGTTCTTCGCCGGAAGAGTCGCCGACGCCGAGCGTCAGGTTGTCCCGCAGTGTGCCGGCGAGGACGGGGGTGTCCTGTTCGACGTAGCCGATGGATGCGCGGAGTCGGCTCAGGGGCCACTGCCGGGTGTCCTTGCCGCCCACAAGGATGCATCCGGCATCAGGTTCGTAGAAGCGCTCGATCAGAGAGAAGACGGTGGTCTTGCCTGCGCCGGAGGGGCCCACGATTGCCGTCAGACCGCGCCTGGGCACGGTGAAGGAGACCTCGTGGTGCACCCTGGGCAGTCCGGGCCGGTAGGAGAAGCGGACTTGGCGGAAGGTCACGTCGAGTGGTGACCGGCAGTCCTCGGCGGCCATGTCGGATGAGTCGCCCCTCGCTGTCACTCCCCGCGTGTGCTGGGCCGCGTGCTCGGGTTTCACCTGTTCGGCCTCGAGCGTCTCAATGTGCTCGATGCGGACAGCGGCCGCAGATCCGATCTGGAACTGGCTTACCCCTTCGACGAGTTGACCGATGCGAGGAGCGAGGGCGAAGAGATACAGCAGGAAGGCGACCAGCGTGGAGACGCTGATCGTGCCGGCGGTGACCCGGGCGCCCCCCACCCCGAGCACAACGAGGAAGCACACCTGAACGACCACCGCCGACGCCGTGGCCGACACCGCCTCCCACGCCGCAGCCCGCGTACCTCGGTGGCGGGCATGTTCGGCCGCCCGGTGCAGCGCTTGGGTCTCCCAGTGCTCGGCGCCCGATGCCTTGACCGTGCGAAAGGCTCCCAGGACGCGCTCCAGAGCACCCCCGATGTGGCCCACCGCATCCTGCACCTGCCGGGTGGCGCGGCCGATGCGCGGAGCCACGACCGCGACGATGACACCGACGAACGCGATCACGCCGAGAGTGACACAGAGCAGGACAGCGTCGAGGAAGCCCATGATGACGACGGTCGCGGCGGTGACGAGTGTGCCGGTCACGGCGGCGGACACCGCCTGGGGCGCGGTCTGGCGCAGCAACGTCGTATCGGAGGTGACGCGGGCGATCAGGTCGCCCGGTTCGGTGCGCTCCACCACGGGCACCCGCAGGCGCAGCAGCCGCTCGGTCAGCCGGCAGCGGGCGGCGCAGACCATGGACTCGGCCGACCATTGCAGCACGTAGTGGCCCAGCCCCGCGAGTACCGCGCCGGTGACCACCAGCAGGCTGAGCATGAGGATGGGGCCGGCGGTCGGCCGGCCCTGGCTCATGTCGTCCATCACACGCTTGGCTGCCAAGGGCTGGGCCAGGCCCATGACGCTGCCGACGAGCCCCAGCAGGACACCTGCGGCCATGCGCCAACGCTGTGGGCTCAGATGGGTCATGAGCGCTCGTTGTGACGCCCAGGTGCGGTCGGGACCCGTGTCCTCCTCACGCGCGTCGGAGCCGTCGGCGGGGCCGGTGAGGGGCCGGGGGTCCTCGATGCCGGGGGCCCTGGTCATCGGCTCACTCCACGGTGAAGAAGCGCTGGAAGTATGTGGGTGAGGCGTCTTCGCCGACGAGGACTCCTTCGGCTTCCACCCAGGCGTGAGCGGCGAAGGGCGGTCGGCTGCGCACGCCCACGCACCAGGTGGGCCAGTGGCCGTACCACCGGCAGAGCAGCACGGTGGCCAGGGATCTCGGGAGGCAGCCCTTCTGTCCGCCGGCGGACAGGCTTACAGCGAGTACCGCCTCCCGGGCCTTTTCCGCCTCGGGGAGGGTGGCGGGCCGGGCACCGCGACGCAGCCTGGCCAGGATGGTGCGGATGCGGCCCGGTGGCAGGGTGGCCAGCACATGGGCACAGCCCACGGCTGCCCGGGCGGCGAAGCGGCGGCCCACAGGTACGGAACGCGGATCGTAGGGGAGAGCTTCCGGGGTCGTCATGCGTGCCTCTTCGGTCGGAGGAGGGCGGGGCGCAGGGAAACGCTGGGCGTGGAGAGGTGGAGCGCCGGGAGGCGAGCGGGAGTTGGACTGCGGGCCCGTCGCGCCTGTGGCATGTGGACGCTATGTGGTGAGCAGTCCTGCGGAGCGCAGCTCGCCGACGATGGTGTCGACGTCCTTGGCTGCTTCGTCGGCGTCGATGTCGTCGTACTGCATGGTCAGCGCCTCGATGGCCCGCTCCGCGCCGCGGGCACGACCGTCCAGCAGGGTCCGCAGAATAAGGGCCGCCGTCGGGTTGAGGGTCCAGTATTCGGCGCTCTTCTGATCGAGCAGCGCCACGCCGTATTCGGTCTCGGTCATCAGGACGTCGGGCCTCAAGGCGTACACCAAGATCATTCCTTTCGGTCGGCGATGGACTGGGCGGGGGCGGCGTCCACCTGGCGCGGGGGCGTCATTTCGCGGGAGCGCAGCCAGACTTCGCAGGCGATCGTCGGGTGCAGCTGGTAGCTCTCCGTCTCCGCAGCCAGAGAGCGGCGGCACCATTCCCGCAGGATGTTCTCGTCGATCAGGCCGAGCTGGGCCAGCCGCGAGTCTTCGCACAGTGCCAGCAGCCGTCGGCGATGCTCGCGCAGGCCGACCTCCTCCTCGAACGTGGCGTTCGCCTTGGTGTTGCGTGTCCGGCTGGTTTCCGGCACGACGCCGCGCATGGCTTCGACAATCAGCGGCTTGTACCGCCAGGGGGTGATCCGCTCCTGTGGCCGCACGGCGAGGCAGGTCTCGATGACGCGAGTGTCGTAGTAGGGGGCGGCGACGGTGATGCCCAGGGGCGTGGCCATCTGGCCGATGTGCCGGGTCCACTGGGAGATGCCGTCCATCGCGACCAGCTCTCGGTGCTCACCGTGTCCCCTCCCCCGGGGTTCGATGCCGGACAGGCCGACGCGTATCAGTTCGCGGGCGGCTGTGACCGCGTCGGGCGTGGCCCAGGGCGCCATCCGGGGCGGTACGGACCAGTCGAGCAGCGGTGTGTTCGTGCCGGGAGGCGGCCCGGTCAGGTCGCGGGCCACGCGGCCGAGCCAGCTCCGGTAGGAGCGCCGGTCCAAGAGCTGGCGCAGCGTTGCCCGCCGGGTCCACTGGTACTTGGCGGCGTATCCGCGGATGCTGCGCAGTGCGATCCAGGGATGGGTCAGCAACAGGGGATGCAGCCGGGCGGGCGTGCCGGCGAGGAGTTCGTCGCCGCCCAGTCCGGTCATATGCAGGTCGGATCCGCGGGCCGCGGCCATTTCCACGATGCCCATCCGGCGGTTGCGGTCGACGGTGATGATGCTGGGCGTGTCCAGGATGTCGTGGAGGGTGTCGATTCCGTCGAAGGTCATGGCCGTGTCCTTGGCCGGTACGACGTGGTGCTCGATGCCTTGGAGTTCCTGGACGGTGCGCCGGGCCCAGTACACGTCGTCGCCGGACTCGTCGTGGAGCGCGGCTGTGTATGCGACGACCTTGGTGTCGCCGCGGGCTGCTGTACAGCACAGGGCGGTGGAATCCAGTCCGCCCAGATCTGCCGTCACCAGCTCGCGCCCGCGGGTGCGTACACCGACCGCTTCGGTGAGCGCCTCTCTCAGGTGTCGGGCGCCTTCGGTGAGGGGGACGACGGGGTCGGGCGGCGACCACCACCGCCTCATGGTGGTCCGGCCGTCGGCGTCGATGGTCAGGCAGTGGCCTGAGGGTACGGCCCGCAGGCCCCGCCACAGCGGGGGCTCCGACAGCGGGTACGGCGCTCCCGAGGTGAGCAGTTCGAGGGCGATCCGGCGTTCGTCCAGATCAGCGTCGATCAGTTCGGCGAGCACGTCGGCCCGATCCGACGCCACGCTGACGGGACCGGAGCCGGAGCCGAATCCTGCGGTATCGGTGTGGAATACGCGCCGTAGGTTCACGACGCCGCCCCGTACGTGCACCCGGCCGTCGGCGCTGGCCACCAGATGGAAGCTGCCGGGCCGGCGTGCAGCGCGGTCCAGGGCCGTCGTCAGTGAGGCGGGGCCGGTGGCCGCCGCAGCCTGTTCGAGATATTGCTCAGTGACGGCGTGCTCCCCGATCACCGCGATACGGGTTCCGTCACACCGCCCCGTTACGGCCGCACGCTCCTCCCAGCGGCCCACCAGCCATGGTCGTCCAGAGGCATGGCGCAGACTCCGGGTGGCGTAGCGGTTCGCACTAGCGGCAAAGGGCGCGGCCGCGGCGGTGTCGGGCAACGCGATGAACCAGGCGGGTGCGGCCTGGAGCGAGAGAAACGTAGCCATGAGCAACGGCCTTCGGTCGGCGGCGGGGTGATCCTGGAGCAGAGGATCGGGTGGCGGCTGGACGCCACCACCCGATAGCCGGCCTGTTCAAGGGCCGGCGCAAATGTTTTGCGACTCGTAACCGCTCAGCGGCTGGGGCCGCCCCCGATCAGAGGAGCTGCTTGCCGCCGAGGACGTCCTTGGGCCCGTGGTCCTTGATCCCGGTCACCTTACGGAAGCTTCCGGCCTTGGTGAGAGTGGGACGCTCGTACGTCATCATCGTTCTCCCTTTTGAGGACGATACGCACAGAAGAATATGTGCGGCGAATTCAATTAGACCTCGTCTCGAATATCGAGAGCGGTCAAATCCACGGGCCCAACGTATGTACGAAAAGGGCAACATCACAACACCTGCTCCGGATTGCGAGGCGGACGAGGGGCGCAGGGGGGCGTGCATGGGGCACAGCCAGTGAGGCAGCAAAAACGGAAACACGCGCCCCTTAGAGAGGCTCCCCCACGACGCCGAAATCGCCACAAAGAGGGCACCCTCCTTCGCAGGGAGGGCGTTTGGTGTGCAGCCTTGTGAGGACTTTCCTGCTGCTCATCGGGCCCGGCCCGCACCTTCATGGCCGAACAGCAAATTTATAACCGCATCAAATAGTTAGGCGTAAACAGCTGATTGGCAAGGCTTCCGAATGACCATCCATACGTGACCTGCGGCGGCGCGTGAACGCCCTATAGGCATTACTGCACGATAGCGTGCCGCGTCAGCGAGTCCTCAGTAACCCAAAATATGTAAGCCTTCTCGCCTTCGCAGTCAGGGCATCTTGACAGTCAAATTGAAATGTGGATAAAGCCGCGGCTAGACGCGGAGGACACTCTGGCGATGGAACGGTTCTGTGGCGTGGCCGCGCCGGGCGAGCGTCACTGGCCGTCATACCTACTGGCCGCCCGGTCATGGTGGCGCAGAAAGTACACGAAGCGCCCTGCTGCGGTGATCGCTCCGGGCCCGAAGATGAAGAGGATGAGGGCGATCATCTCGGTGTCTCCTACGGTGGCCCAGAGGAAGAGCCCCACCGTGGCGAGCATGAGACCGAGTAGCCAGCCCGCGTGGGCTCGCGGCGCCGTTTCCCGGTCGAATGGGGGCATCAGCCCCAGGATCGCGCCCATGACCGAGGCGGCCAGGAAGAGCGCGGCGGTACTGACGAACGGGACGAGCAACAAAGCGAACAAGGCAGTGCCCGCGACTGCTCCGCCCAGCCGGGACCAACCGCCCTGTCCCATCAGAGCGAGGATGAACCCCACCGTGCCCAGCAGCGCGATGATGGCCAGCATGTGTGTCCTCCGGTAGCTCCACGGCCCTCGTGTGTGCGTCCTGCCGCGGCAGGCGGTGACGACGAGACGCGCGCTCGCCCCAGGCGCGCGACGGTGGCCGCGCGCCTGGGGCGAGCATGGTCCTATCAGGCTAGCTGCTGTGTTCGGGGGCCCGTCCTGATCCTTGTCAGCGCAGAAGTACGGGGACGCGGCTGAACCGCACGAAGCCCCCCGCCGTCACGGGTTCCTTCGAGTCGCGGGGACGGCCGTCCAGGTCCACGGCCTGGTTGTTGTGGTACAGGTACTGGTCAGGCAGGTGGCTGGAGCGAGGTACGGGACTGTCACCGCGCTTCTTGATCGAGCCGTCCGCGCACGCCTTGAAGTTCAACTCCTGCCAGATGGGCGGAGCCTGGCCGAAGATGGACCCCGTGACGGGCCCGGTCGCACCGCCTGTGTTGAACAAGGCCTTCGACGCGGACTTGGCACCGACCATGGACCGGTACCCGATGGAACCGCCCGAGGTGTAGAGCGCGGCGACACAGGTGTTGTTGTCGGTGAGCTCCGGCGCCCGGCCCGCGAAATCTCGGCCTTCCACTGCTCCATGACCGCCCTGGTCTTCGGGGCCAGGCAGCTCGCTTACAGGTCTGTGCCTTCGCAGTCCTTGATGGAGGCGGTGTCCGGGACGAACCTAGCTTGGCTTTTAACCTCTGGGCCTCTGAGGTGATGTGCTCGATCATGGGTGAATGACTGCCTTTTACCATGTGTGCTTCGTGGTTCCGGACATCGAGCAGGCGATGCAGGACCTTCAGCGTGCGGCCGGGGTCGAGTGGAGTGATCCTGTGTCAGACCGGCTCGGCGAGTGGGACTACCGCATCGTCTTCACCGCAGGCGGGCCGCCCTTCATCGAGCTCATTGAAGGGCCGTCAGACAGTCCCTGGGACGCGTCCAAAGGAGCCAGGTTCGATCACATCGGCTTCTGGACCAGCGATGTGCGACACGGTTCTCAGCGTCTGGAAGAAGAGGGCATGCCCACGGACTTCTCCGGCTGTCCCTATGGCCGGCCGTTCGCCTATCACCAGATGGACAGCATCGGCGCCCGGATCGAACTCGTTGACGTCGGCAGGCAGGCCAGCTTCCTCGACAGGTGGCATCCGGGCGGGAAGCCGATGCCCGCCATCGACGAGACGTCCAGAAGCTGAGCTCTCGTCACGCGACGCAGCCTCGAACAGTGTCCCGAACTTGATCACTCGGGCGAGCCTTCGTCGGACAGGCGAAGGGCCCTCGCATGAGCATGCGTTCCGTCTGGACGCGTTCCAGGCTGCGTACTCCCGACGCCGCTGACCGCTGGACGTGGCTTGTGATCGCGGCGCACACCCAGCTCCGGCTCACCCGTGAGGCCGCCGCCGGTCTTCGCCGCCCCTGGGAGAAGTCGGCGGAGCCTGCCCGGCTCGCCCCGGCCCGCGTCCGCCGACGCCCCGAGACCATCGCTGAACGTAATCAACTCAAAGCTGACAAGAGGCCCGTGATCGCCGCAGCAGCGGTTGAAAAGCACCTAGTTAGCGCAGGGTGTACTTGCACGAGTGCTTGCCGGTGGAGCCTCCGGCGTCCTTGGCGACCTGCTTGCCGTCGACGGTGATCGAGCAGGGAGCCGCGGCGGCCTTTCCGTCAGGCAGGATCACCGGGCCTGGCACTACATGCATGGTGATCCCGGCCTTGCGTTCCGCGCTGTTCAAGGTGACCTTCTCAGTCTTTTTCCATGGCAACGTGACGTGCTAGTTGCCGTTGGAACCCGCGTAGTAGAAGACGCTGGTCTTGCCCTTGCCGCCGACCTCGAGCGTGACCTCGTACGTCTTGTCCTGGCCCTCGGTGCCCGCATGCGACGACGCCGCGGCTGGACCCTTGTCGGCTTGATCCTTCTTGTAACCGCTGTCGCTGCCGCCACAGGAGGTCAGCAACCCGGCCGCCGCGATGAACGCCGCTACGGTCAATGCCCTGCGCATAAATGTGTTCTCCCAGCTGGTACGGATGTGACGTGATGTGCGCATGAGGCGGAGCAAGCATCGTATAGGGCCAGGCCTGGCCTGGCTCGGTGACGCATGTCCGGCAACCTGGGTTACCCACAGGCACTGTTTCCTGCGTTGGTGATGCCGGACGACGTACACGAGGAGGCGCTGGCGTTCATCGACGCCATGGTGTCGAGTTCGGGGTCCGACGTTGGGGGCCGGTAGCGGCAGCCAGCAGCGCGCTTCGCGGCCGGTGCCGGATCGTCCACATGGCGCTGGGCGGGCTCATGGATGACGTCGCCAACCACCGTCGGTATCCGGGGCACCAGGTGCGCACACGGCTCGGCTCTGACAGGTTCTCCCCCTCTGGCGTGCCTTCGTATGCGCGGGGTCGCTTCTACCGGCCGCTGAGCAGCTACGGAGGGGGAGCAGCGCGGGCAGCGAGGGCACGGAGTTCGGGTGCGGCACGGACCCCTGGATCCCTCCTCGGATTTGAGTATCCGTGCTCATGCGGCACGCACCGTCTCGTTCGTACGGTCAATCCATGAGGAAGACCACCGTGCTCCTGGCCCTGCTGCTCGCCGCCCTGACGACCTCGGGCTGCTCCGTGCTGGAGCGGGAGTACCCCTCCGCCGACCCTGCGACGCTCTCGCAGCGCCTGACGGACCGCGCGCAGTGGGCGTACGACGGCATGGCCCTGCCGCCCCACAAGGCGGTGAAGCCCGTCCAAGTGCTCCCCGGCCACAGCTGCTATGCGGGCGGCCTCAGTATCGAGAAGACTCTGCCTGACGTCGTCACCTTCGACCTCAGATGGACGGTCGAACACATCCCAGCCGATGTCGCCCGTGCCACGGAGGCTCGCCTGCGCCGGAAGTTCACCTCGGCGGGCTGGACTCTCACCCACGACAGTAACCGCCGGGGCAAGGACATAGTCGAGTTCGGCTTCCGCGTCCAGGACCCGGCAACCGGTGACCAATTCGACCTGGCGTGGAACGACTCGACCACCTCCCTCTTCCTGTCGGGCTACACCTCCTGCGCAAAGGTTCCCCAGTCGGCGGCCGACACCCCGTCGCAGAAGACCTGGACTCCGCAAACCGTCTGACGCGCTCACGTCGCGGGCCGAGGAGGGGTGTGGTGCGGAACTCGGCAATGAGGGCTTCCTCGCGGGTGGCGGCTGCCATTGCTGGCGACACCGTAGTACTCAAGTACTCAAGCTGTGCGCCTTCCGACTTGTCGGGCCTATCGTTGTCGTCCTGCCAACGGCGTCCTTCGTGCCGGACTTCGTCCAGGCCTCGCAGTCGTTGCGGTTGCCAGGCTGAGGCTTGCCGACTGCGACGGCCAGGCGCGTGCCGGCGTCGACGACGACCTGGGGGTTTGTTGAGTACCGGTAGTTCTTCGACTTCTCGGCGTTGGCATGGTCGTGTCGGCATCCTCGCGGCGGAGGGCCGTCATCAGTTTGCGGAAGCTGTGCGCTCAGTCCGGTGAACGGGGCTGTCCAGGACGACTCGGACGCTGTGATCACAACACCCACGGCTGTGATCCTCCCACCTCGGCACGGGCCCGGATCGACTACGGGTTCCGTCACCCCCACTCCGACCTGTCGGCCAGGCAGCGGTACCACCAGAGCTGTGTGCGCCATTGGCACCGGTGCACGAAGGGGTCCGGCAGAGTACGGCGCAGGAACACCGCATCCAAACGCTTCACGAGCCGACCCAGCTCGGCACGGGCTCGTTCCGGCAGCTTCTGCAGGGCCTTTGGCCCGGTCACCAGGGAACAAGTAACGAGGCACCAGGTGCAGCGTCGATCTGATGGCCGGAGTTCTGGTCGGCCGTCGAAGTGTGGCAAGAGCCAAAGTCATGGGCGAGACCACGCACCAGTCGGCGATCCAGTCGATGAGTCCCTGGATCAGGGCTGCGCGGATGCGCGTTGAGCGAGGTGGTGCTGGAGGTCGATATGGCGGAACTGATACACCGCCCCTGCCTGTCGCAGAACACCGCGTTCATGCGCGTCGGCCAGGAAGGCCATGAGATCCCGGGGAAGCTGACGGTGCAGCATGAGGTAGTAGCGGGTGAGGGTGAAGTGCCCCGACGCTGCGTATGTGGAGGCTCCGGAGACTCCGAAAGCGGGGATGAGGAGGAGGACGGCGACGCTGACCGATACTGTCGTCGAACTGTTGAGCAGAGCTAGAATTCCGAACGCAAGCACGAGCCCGTAACCGAACCCGAACTCGGCGATGAGCCGCCAAAAAATTCGGCGATCCCACCGAAGAATCTTCTCGGGTCCGACAGCCGAGGCGAGATCGGGTGACTGAGTCTCTTGTCCGGCCAGCGCCACGACCTTGCGCCCAAGCCAGGTACCCACCACGGGGCCGAGGAATAGGCCGCTCAGGAGGCCGAGCACTGGGTCGACCCGCGCCGACAGCACGAGGACGAGGCCGAACGCGACCGCCCTCATCAGACCACGGTAAAACCCTGCCCCGGACCAGTGGAAGGCGACTGCGGGCAGCCGCCTGGGCTTGCCGCCGGTGCGCCAGCCCAGGAACCCGGCCGCAAGGCCGACACCTGCGCCAACGCCCAGGCCGATGCTCAGGGTGCTGATTCCGGCGGTGAACCCGGTGACTATTGCGAGGAGAAGCTGGTACGCGCGCCGGTGCATGGCTCGATGCAGTTGCCACCAGGCCAGATCGGGGGTTCCGAGCAGCGTGTTCTGCAGGTGCCCGGCCAGATAGACCAGAACGTGTTCAGCAAACTGTGGGCTCCAACGGCACGTGGTGCCAGGGCGGCGTCGGTAGGCCGCAGGGATGAAGGCGTCGAACAGGTGCTGTTCGATGGCTGCTTTGGTGGGCAGCCGGTTCACATCGCAGAGTTCGGCCGGGTCGGGCAGGCTGACCGGGCGCTCGCCGGGACGTGGGTTGTAGACGGTACGTGCGAGGAACAACGCCAACGGAGTCCGAAGCGCCTGTCCGACAGGTGCGTTGGAGCCGAGCTGGGCGAGCACTGACTCCCAGCGGGCGGCTGACATGCTGTTCTCCCCACCGGCGTCACGACGCAGGTAGGTGGCCATCTCAGTGGCTGCCAGAGGCTGGAGCTCGATGCCTGCCGCCCCGATCAGCCTTACCGGAACCCCTGCCACGGGGAACTGGGCCTGTCGATATTCATTGACACGGCTCGACAGAACCAGTGCTTGGCGGGGTGGCAGAGCCTGGTTGATCGCGTCGAGTGCCACAGCTCGGGAAGTCGGGGGAAGTTCGTCGAGGCCATCGAGGATCGGCAGGATCAAGCGGTGCTCCAGCAGTGCCCGAGCACGGTTCATGCTGCTCAAGGAAGCCGAGGCAGAGCCTCGTAGGCTGACGTAATCCTGGATTAGACGTTCGACCAACCATTCGTTCAGGTCTTGTGCAGCTGGATTCCATGATGCGAGGGGGAACAGTACAGGGACCGCATCGCCTGGGGAACGCTGCTCGACCATAGCCAACAGCAGACGAACCATCAGCATGGTCTTGCCCGAGCCTGGGGATCCAAGGATGACCAGGCGACGGGTAGGAATCCTGTGCATGAGTACATCGACGACCTCCAGATCGGTCCCCGTGAGGTCGCCCGGTCCTGCTGCCCATGTTTGCGGGTCGGACGGCGGGCCCCCTGGCCAGCCCTCCGCAGTCGCCCTCAACCGTGGCCAGTTCTCGGTCAAGTCCGGATCCGCCGGTGCCCAGGACACTGGCAGCGGATATGGATCGTTGAGGCGCCGTACCCGCGCCTCGTCCTCCCACTGGCTGCGAACCGCCACCGCCAACTGATCGGCAATTTCTTCCAGCCCTCGGTTTGCTGAGGCATCGCCACGGTCGGCGCAGAAGCCGGCCCATGCCAGGTACAGCCCCGCCAACGAGGGCAGCAGAGCGATCCCTGTTTCCGCCACTTTCAACCGGCATTCGTAGGCTAGCCACAATGCGCCGCCTATCCCGACCAGAGCCAGCAGCAGGTAGATCATCCCGGTGAGCCGCGTTCTCGCGCTCATGACGCGTGGGCTGTACTGGACTGTGATAGCGGGCCCGAGTGGTCCGGCCCTGTCCGGAGCCTGTGCCCGGTGGCCCGACGCCTGAGATCGAGTTGCTCCTCGTTGTCCGGCGTCGCCGGTCGGAACCCCTGGGCCTCGCGGATCTGCTTCGGGTGACGCTTTGCTCCCGCCGGGTACCTGGCCTCGGTCTGGGAGCACTTCAGCATCAGGCAGAAGCCGAACCTCGTCATCCCGGTCTTGTTGGTCACGAGCTTCGAGTCGCCTTCCTCCAGCCTCCAGCTCGCCGACAACCCCTCCGGCGACCGCCCCTGTCGCACACCCCGCCCCTTGCCGTCGGTCCTCCGGGCATTCATCCGGACAACCAACGAGGCACCCCAGTACCGGGAAACGGCAGAGAAGTGAGCCCGCGGCATGCTGATGAGCGCGGCACACAGTGGAATCCACGCCCACCATGGACCAGTCGATACGGCCCTCAGCGTCGGCATCCGCCTGTACCATCCGCAGGACCCTGTCCCATGTGCCATCCGCTGACCAGCGGCATGCCGGTCAGACACTGTCTTCCATGAGCTGACGACGCTGGGCCCGCCGACGACCAGGTCGTCGGCGCCTGCGTGCTGGACGACAGCCGGACACGGCCTCGCGGTCAACGACGGCGCGTACTCCTTCCGCGCCCCCGGGCGCCCGTAGAGCAGCGCCGCGGAAACCCGGCAAGCGCAGCCGCCCGGGTGGACACCCTCGTACCCGCCCGCACCATCTCAGCGGCGGTAAAGCGTACAGCTTTCGCCGCAACCGGAGTTACCTGCGCCGACGTCAGATTAGCCATACCATTCCGGAGCCGGATAACCAGCGGGCCAATCGGCGGCGCCGTGGAAGCGAGTGCCGCACCTATCTCTAGCTTTGGTGTTCCGAAAAAACGGTGTCATGCATCGAACCACGCGCACCTGCCACCGCTGTGTCATCGCCGAGTAGGTGGAGATCTCCGGTTCGGCTCCTGAAACAGGCTTTAGGGCAGGTGGCAGACGGCCTCGACGTTGTTCCCGTCAGGATCGCGGACAAATGCTCCGTAGTAGGACTCGTGATACTCCGGCCAGAGCCGGGGCGCGTGCAGGCCCTCGGCACCTGTTGCGAGAGCGGCTGCGTAGAAAGCGTCTACGGAGGCTCGGTCGCCCGCAACGAATGCGACGTGCAGTTCCCGCGAAGGTGTGGCGTCGGTCGCGGGGACCAGCCAAAACGGGTGGCCCGTGACGCCGAAGCTAATGTTTTCGCCGAACTGCTTCTTTCTTGCGCCGCCAAGCGGACCGAGCACGGCATCGTAGAAAGCAGCACTGGACGCGATGTCGCTTACCTGAATGGCTACGTGATCCAACATGTGCCAACTCTGTACCAGGGCACAGGACTTGTCGCGTCATTTTCCGTTCCTCCGCCGAGAGGATCAATCAATGGAAGCGGAACACACCTATCCTGCACTCCGACCCATCGGACAGGCCCTACCCACTACAAGCCCTCACGTGCGTGGAAGATCCCGGGTCACGCGCCACTGTTCTCCTGGAGGATCAAGGGGCTCCTGGTCGGTCGAGCTGGCCGCCCAGTGCCGCCGCGGCCCTGTTCCGGCGCCGGTCAGCAGGGTCCGCGAGACACACGACAGCAGAGCGCTCGGCCACGTCCCGGGCGGCGACGGACTGCCCTGATCCGCTCGGATCTACGTGCGGCGGCCTGCGGCAGGGTCGTGTTCGGCGGCGTGCCAGGCGCCGGGGCGACGCCCCCTCCTCGGTGCCGGAGTCGGTGCGGCGGGTGACCTTGTGCGATGAGGAGATCCGGCTTCCCTACAGCGACGTCATCCACCGCACCCTAGACAGCATCCCGTATCCGGCGCCCGAACTGGTCCTCCTGTTCAAGGCCAAGCACGTCCGCCGAAAGGATCAAAGAGACCTCGACGCGGCCGTCCCGCACATGACCCCGACTCAGCGCGAGACCCTGACCGAGCTACTCGCCCGCGTGCACCCGGGGCATCCCTGACTCGCGGACCTGTAAGTCGGCCCTTTAGCGGCGAGCTCGTGTGATTGGTGGTGTTGTCGTGGTAGTCGAGAGCATGTGCTACCCGATCTATGGGTCAAGGAGCCATGGCTCGCGAGCTACGACTTCGCAGTCTGACCAGCGCCCCGGCCCCGGGCTGGGCCGGGGCCCCGTTCGCCAGGACACCGCTACGTGATCACCGGGTCAGGCCCGGGTGGTTACGGCAGGTCGAGCTTTGCGGACGGCGGCTCGTAGGCAGCGTTCAGACGTTCTCCCATCTCGGCTTCCAGTTCGGTCAGCCGCGCGTACAGCGCCTGTTCCTGCGCGGACAGCTTGCCCCCGGACTCCATCTTTGCCAGCAGTCCGTTCCTGGCGCCCGTCAGTACCTCCACGCAGGCGCTGGACGCCTCGTTGAAGCCGCGGACATAGTTCTTGTCCAACGCCGTGCATACCGTGGCTTTTAACGCATCGCCCAGTGCGGTCTTGACAAGGTCGCCCATCGGCATGTTGTCCCTCGCGTTCATCGTGCTTGCTGTCGCGTCGATGAACGTACCGCCCGCCGCGACCAGTTGGGGCCTTTACCGAGCGGCCCGATCCTGCGGAACGGCCGTACAACAGGCCAAGCGATTCGGGCTCTCCGTCGAGCGAGTGAACGCCACCCTGAGAGTTCGGATCGACTACTGCCCGCTCTGCGACGACGACCCCAGGGACAGCGCTGCGTACGGACCGATCTGGTGTCAGGTCGACCACCATCACAACTGCTGTACAGGGTGCCCGCGTTGCGTTCGGAGGCTCTTCTGCAAGCCGTGCACCCCGGGGTCGCGGCTCGTCGACACCCCGAGACGGGGTCGTGCTGCTGCCGCGCGCCTGCTGCAAGCCGGGCTGCGGCCGCCGTTACGAACAGGCGGTTACTGACTGCCGATCGTGGAGATCGACCGCAAGTCGGCCAACCCGGCGGTGGTGAGCTCTCGGGCGCACCGGGGCCGGGCGGCCCGCCCGTAACCGTCGTCGGCGGCGACGCGGTCGCATCCGGTGGCTCGGGGGCGGATGCGCCGCGCTCTGTGCCACCCCTTCGCACGCCCCGGCAGCCTCCAAATCACCTGCTGGGTGGGTTATTTCACCATGCTCTTGTATTGCCGAACTCGACACCCTGCAATGGAACAGGCGAACCGCCCCTGTGGCAGTTTCGCAGTGCAGTGCTCAACCAAAGCAGTGCTCAACCAAAAGGAAAAGAGACACACGAGCGAAAGGGCGGAAATAGTGCAGCAGTCGAAACAGCCCGTCGAGATCGACGGAGATGCATTGTTCGAGGAAATGGCGATTCCGGAGTCGGAGGAGGCGTTCGCGGGTCACAGCTGTCTGTCCTGGGCGGCCCCGAACTCCATGGACGTGCTGACTCCCACGTCCGGAGGCTCCTGAGGCTCCGCGCCCCTGACCGCGCGCGACAAGCGGTCAGGGGCGCTTCGCGCACCGCGGCGCCTGGCCGCGGGCGCCCGGCCCCGGCACGGAACCGGGCGTTGTCTCCTCACCTCTCCCGGAAGGCGGCCCCATGGATGCCCATGCCCCCACCGAGCTGCGTCCTGACGTAAGCCTGGTCCCGCGCGGTGACCACCTGTACGTCTGCGCGAGCACCGGAACCCTGCGGGTCCCCGTCCGGGTGCCCACTCCCGGGACCGGCAGCGAGGCCGTGCGGGCGGACGCCGTTCCGGAACGGGTGGTGAGCGGTCTGCGCTCCCGCGGACTCGCGCATCAACAGGGGCAGTCCATCCACCCGTTGTACGGAGAGACGACCGCGCTCCGCGCGGGTCGGCCGGTCGCTGTCACCCCCCAGGGGCTGGGCGGAGAGGTGAGCGCTCTGCTGGAGCGCGCGGGCGTACCGACGGTGCCCGACGACCGGACGTCGCCGGTGGCCGTCGCGGTCCTGCCGCTCTCGCTCCCCGAGGAGCAACTGGTACGCCGGGTCGCTTCCGCGCTGGAAGCCGGCACGCCCATGGTCACTTACCTCGACACCCCGACCCGGTTGTTCCACGCCACTCTCCGGCCGCCGCACACGCCCTGTCCGGTGTGCGTGGTACGTCGGCTCCGCGCCAACCACATCTGGCAGCCCATCGCCGACCTCCCCCTGACCGTCCTCTTCGGCGCATCGGACTCGGGCGGATGGCCGAGCACGGCGGTAGCCTCCGGGCTGCTCGCACACGAAGTACTCACCCTCTTGGGCCCCGGGACCCCGCACGAAGGGGCGGACGAGACAGCGGAAAGCGGAAAGACGCCGGAAGACGAGATCACGCAAGGCCGCGTGAGGCTGACCGAAATCGAACACGGCTCCTTGGCCCGCACCCGGCACGACCTGTTCCACCTGCCGGGCTGCCCCGCCTGCGCCGCACACGCCGTGCCGCCCCGACGCGAGGACCAGCCCACGGAGATCGACAACACGCTCAGTTGGGAGCGGATGCGCGGCACGGTGGACACCCTCACCGGAATGGTGCTCCGCCTGCTGGTGGACGAGCAGGACGACGCCCTCGGGAAGGCGACCTACGCCCGTACGGCCGGGATGACGAAGACCCACTGGTTCTCGCCCGTCACGGCCGAGGCGCGAGGCGGCGCGGTCAAGAACGACCCGGTGACGGCCCGCGTGTGCGCCGTGGGCGAGACCCTGGAACGGTACGCGGCAGGCGTCTACGACCCGGAGAGCCTGGTGCGCGCCTCCACCACCGCCCTGGGCGGCGAGGCGGTCGACCCCCGCACGCTCCCCCTGGGTTCGGCGGCGGAGTACGCCCGCCACACCCGGCTGGCCCCGTGCGACCCGGACGCGGAGATCGACTGGGTGCGGGGCAGGTCACTGCTCACCGGCCACACCCGGTACGTCCCTGCCTGCGCCGTCTACCTGCCCTACCGCTTCCCGCCCGGCCACCGCGCCTGGTACGACCCGATCTCCACCGGCCTCGCGGCGGGCGGCAGTTACCACCACGCGGTGCACGGCGGTCTGATGGAGGCCGTCGAGAGAGACGCGTCCGTGATCTTCTGGGAGAACCGGCTCGTCCTGCCCACGCTCGACCTCGACGGGCTACCTGAGGGCCCGACCCGGCGCATCGTCGAGCACATGCGCGGCCAGGGCGTGACGGTCACCGCCAAGGACCTGACCACCGACCTGGGAATCCCGGTGGTAGGCGTGCGTTTCCTCAGGCAGACCGAACGGCGGCCCGTGGTCACCCACTCCGCGCGCGCCGACCTGGACCCGCACGCGGCCCTGCTCGGCGCCCTGGAAGAGGGCTGCCTGGGCTGGGCGGGCGCCCGACTGTGGCAGGAGAACCTCGACGCGGGGGAGGCAATTCCCGAACCGGGCAAGGTACTGACCACACTGAAGGACTTCTCCCTCTTCTACTGGGCGCCCCACCGGCTCGCGCACCTGGCGTTCTGGGACGAGGGGCCGCTGCGCCCCGTCGCGGCCCGGCGCCCCTCCCCCGGGCTCCCCGCCGACGTCACGGAGGCCGTCCGGCGACTCGCGGCGCGAGGGCACGAGGCGGTCGCCGTGGACATCACTCCGATCGACGTGGCCGAGTGCGGGGTGACGGTCGTCAGAACGGTGGTGCCCGGACTGTGCCCGATCACTCTGCGCAGCGACTTCCACCGCCGCGGCGGGCCGAGGGTGTTCCAGGCGCCGCTCGCCATGGGCGTACGCGATACAGCGCTGACGGAGGCGCAGCTCAACCCACTGCCTCTGCCCTTCCTGTAAGGCGCGACGGTCCTCCCTCACCCGCCGGCCGCACCACCACGGCCCGCCGTCCCCCGGCGTCGAAGCCGCACAGACCTAATGACGACCTACAGAGAGGCGTCGAGGAACCGTGAAACCCCGTGCCGCAGAAGCCTCCGCACCTCCCACGCCCAGCGCGGACGGGAGCGGGGTCGACAACGGAAGCCCGTCCGGCCCCGTGCGCTACCGGCGCAACCCCGACCTGCTCCTCGAATGGCAGGACGAGGCAGGGCCCGTCCTCGTCGACTGCCGCCGGTGGCGCAGGTTCACGGCGCGCCCCCGACTGCTGGCACTCCTCAACGAACTGGGCCGCCCGCTCACGACCGAGGAGATCCACGCCCGATGGGGCGCATCCGCTCCGAACGGCGAAGGGAGCGGCGGGGCCGAACTCGCGGCGACCCAGCGGGCCTTGGACCAACTCGCCGCCGCCGGGATCATCCGCTCCTCGGCCCATACCGCCCCGATGCCCCAGGGGTTGACGCCCTACGAACTCGCCGCCCACGCCCGGGCCGGACACGGTCCCGCCGCGAACACGCAGCAAGGTTCCCCGCCCCCGGCCCGGTTGCGTCACCCCGACTCGACAAGGACCGTCCGGCTCACGGACTCCGATGAGCTGCCCAGCCGCCCGCTGCGCGAGGTGCTGACCGAGCGGCGCAGCATCCGCGACTTCGCGCCCTCGCCGCTGCCCCTCGGCCACCTGGCTGTGTTCCTCGCCCGCTCGGCCCGTGTCCGGGGCCCCCTGGGCCCCCTCCGGTTCCAGCAGACACAGCGTCCGTCCCCGTCCGGCGGCGGACGGCACAGCCTGGAGACGTACGTGATCGCCCGGAAGGTCTCCGGGCTGGCCCCCGGCGCCTACCACTACGACCCGTTCGACCACACCCTGAACCGGTTGGCCCCCTGGGACGACGAGCTGGCAGCCGTACTGAACACCACGGTGACCATGCCTGCCTACATGGAGCATCCGCCGCCCGCGAGCCTCCTGCTGGCCTCGCACGCCGCCCGCACCGGCTGGAAGTACGAGGGACTGGCGCTGAGCCTCATCTACCGAGACGCCGGGTGCCTGCTACAGACGCTGTGCCTCACGGCGACCGACCTCGGCCTGGGCGCCTGCCCCACCGGCACCATGCGCCCCGCGAACCAGGTGGCCTTCCTCAAGTGCCATCAAGACGGGTTGCTCCATGTCGGCAACCTGGCCCTGGGCATCCCCGGTCCGGGCCGCGACATGTCGACGACCGTGCGTCCAGGTCCAGTTGGTGTGCAGCGGTGAGCTGCATGATCAGGTGCCGGTTCAGATCTTGGCGATCGAGCCCTTCTGAGTGGACGTTAAGTCCGTTTCTGGTAACGGACTCGTCCGGGCTGGGTGAGGAAGCCTTGGCGAAGGAGGCGTCCGAGACGAGCGCGGGTGACGTTGACCGATGCCTCGTCGGTGGGCATGCCGAGGAGTTCGTGCAGCTCACGGGCCCGGAACTCCTGGTCAGGGTGCTGATTGAAGGCGTTCACGATGGCCTCGTAAGCGGTGCTCGTCTCGGGCGGTTCGGGATCGTCTTGGGCCAGCGCGAGTTCAGCGATGACCTTCCGGGTGGTGGCCAGGTCCGTGAGGCGCACTTCGGTCTCGGCCAGGATGGCCGTCAAGTGCTCGATCTGGGCGAGTAGTTCACCGGCCCGGACCGTGGTCTCGTCGTGTTGGGGGCCTGGAGTTCGGCCAAGAGCTCGATGACGTTCACGCGGCGAACTCGAGAGTGTCGCGCCAGGCCGGGCTCGGTGTGGTGAGGCGGCGGGTCATGTTCGCGATGGAGGCCCAGTAGACCCGCGAGGCGGAGGTGCCGGGCCGGTGGTCGTACTCCCGGGCCAGACGGCGGTGCAACAGCAGTGTGCCGTTGACCTGCTCCACGATCCACCGCTTCGGCTGCGGGACGAAACCCTTGCCCTGGTGGTCGGGGTTGCGGCGCACGACCTCGACGTCGATGTCCAACAGGGCGCCGTGGATGACGACCTGGTCCTTGAAGCCCTGGCCCACCAGAGCCTTCTCCAGGCGGTTGCCGCACCGCTCAGCGGCCTGATCGAGCAGGGCGATGCCGGCGGCGTTGTCGTGCGCGGAGGCGGCCAGCACCACGACGCCGATGACCAGCCCCAAAACGTCCACGGCCAGTCCCCGCTTACGGCCCGACACCTTCTTGTTCGCGTCCAGCCCGGTCGTGGTCTTCGGGACACCCGCGGCCGCACGCACGGACTGGGTATCGATGATCACGAGGGACGGGCCCTCTAATCGGCGCGCTCTCTCCCGCACCTGACAGCACAGGAGTTCCTGGATCCGCTGGTCAAGGCTGTCCTGGCGCCACAGGCCGAAGTAGTAGAACACCGCCGACCAGGCGGGCAGATCGTGGGGCAGATAGCGCCACTGGCAGCCCGTCCGGCTCTGGTAGAAGATCGCGTTCACGATCTCTCAGCAGATCGCAGGCCCCGGGATCGCCGGTCGCGGACCGTTCCACCCGGTCCTGCTTCCAGGCCGTGATCATCGGCTCGATCAACGCCCCCTGCTCGTCGGATAAGTCGCTGAGGTACGGCTCTCTCTTCACGTCCCGCACTTCAGCATGAACATGCCCAGAAGATGGCCGATGCGCCGATCAGTACCACGATCGAGCGATCACGAACCGAGGAAGATCGGACTTGACGCCCACTGAGGTTCGCAAGGAGTGCGACGCGGCCGCCCTCATTACCGCAGCCTACCGATCACCCGCTGCCATGGGCCATGCAGGCTGTTGCCCTGCCCTGATCACATGCGACCTGCGGTGCCGATCAGCCGCGTGAGGGTTCGACCCCGGATGCGCTTCGTCAAGAACCTGAATCGCTCGCCGCTCGCAGCGTCTTCCGGTCACTTGCTCCATACCCAGATTCTCGAGTGATCCGAGGGCCTAACCTGATGTGGTTTCCGGGGCCGCCGGTTAGGCCGGTAAGCGGAAGCGCAAGGGCCATGTCGCCAGGCAGCGGTGTGGGGATCGGCAACTGCGGAAGCGGGGGTCTGCGCGAAGCGCGTGGCAATGAGCTGGTGGCGCGCCTGGTGACGGGTAGGGAGACACAGGATCGGGGGATCGCGATGCCGCAGGGAGCCGGGCCGGGCCGGATCGTCGCCGGGCGCTACCGTCTGGTGGAAACGTTGGGTTCGGGGGGCTTCGGGACAGTCTGGAGGGCCCACGACCAGGAGTCGGATGCCGACGTCGCACTCAAGGAGATATTGCTGCCTGCTGCGTCAGGGGCGGAGCGTGCCAAGTGGCTAGAGCGGGCTGAGCGGGAGGCCCGCCATGCCGTGGAACTCCAAGCGCACCCCAACATCCTCGCGGTTCACGGAGTGATCATCGAGGACGAGACCCCGTGGATCCTCATGGAGCTGGTGGTCGGGTGCTCGCTGGCCCAACGGCTCGACGACCAACGGTCCCTGCCACCCGCGCAGGTTGCGACCATCGCTGTCGGCCTGCTCTCCGCACTCGACGCGGCCCACGCCGCCGGGATTGTGCACCGCGACGTCAAGCCGTCCAATGTGATGCTCACCGACGACGGGCGGGTGCTCCTTGCGGACTTCGGTATCGCCACCCGCTCGACCGACACCGCGTTGACCACGACGGGGACCTTCTTGGGTTCGGCCGAGTACACCGCGCCGGAGCGGGCGCAGGGACAGGACGGCAACGCCGCGAGCGATCTGTTCTCCGTAGGGGTGACGCTGTACCAGTCCGTGGAAGGCGTGTCCCCGTTCCGTCGCGACCTCCCCATGGGTTCGCTCTACGCGACCGTCAACGAAGCGCCCCCGCCGATGGCTCAAGCAGGGGCGTTGGAGCCGCTCATCACGCGACTGCTCGACAAGGATTCGCTGCGGCGGCCGACCGCGGGGCAGGCCCTCGCCATCCTGCGGGGAACGCGCACCGTCGAGGCGATCGTCGTACGCACGCCCACGGTCCGGTCGGATGTTCAGCCAGAGCACCAGTCGGCAGTACGACGGGCAAGTCGGCTCGGCATCGTCTGGGCCGGCGGCCTCACGGCGGCGGCGCTGGCAACCGTGATCGCACTCTTTGCCGGATCTGTGTTCGGCGACGGCTCTCGCGCAGATGCCAAGGGGGCTCCGCCCACGAGCCCCGACAACACCACCTCGACAGCCACACCCGCAACCACGCCGACCACCACGCCGACCGAAGCACCCACAACCACCACACCCACCGAGACACAGGCGCCTTCCAGCCCCACGGCGGTGCCGCTGAGTAGCCTGCCCAAACCCTGCAGCGTCCTGAGCGCATCGGTTCGCACCCGCTTCTCCATGGGCACGCCGGACCCGGCGGCCGACAATTCGGGGGTGCGGCAGTGCTCGTGGCACTCGGTGTACAAAGGCCATGACTACGGCATCGTGCTCCAGTACCTCGCCACCGACTCCGTGGATGCCTGGGCGGGTTCGGCGTCGCCGGTGTCCATCCCGGGCCTGTCCGGTGCCATGGAACACATAGGAACTGCCGCCAATGAGGACCCCGGCAGTTGCGCCATCTGGTGGCCCACCTCATTCGGTTCAATCGGTGTGATCGTCGTGGACTCCATAGCGAAGGACTCACAAAAGGCGTGCACCACTGCCGAGAGCTTCGTTACGGCGGCGGCCCCGGACATGCCCAGCTGAAAGTTGCGCGCCTCTCGCCGGGGGCCTGACGATCCCAACAATTGACCAACAGCGTCGGAGAACCGTCCAGGGCCCTCGCCCGCGAACTGCACGAACTCCTCGGCATGCCCACCGACGAGGCATCCGTCAACATCACCCGCAGCCGTCTCGGACGCCTCACCCGCCAAGGCTTCCTCACCCAGCCCGGATGAGGCCCCTACCCCAAAACGGACTTAACGTCCACTGAAAGACCTCGCCGGTCGTCGCCTCCACGCCCGTTCCGCGGTGGAGTCCGCCGCTGGCCAGTTCATGGGCTACCCCCTCGGTGAGGATCATCAGCGCCCGGACCGGCCAGGTGGGCCACTTCACGTCGAGGCGGAGTCTGGTCAGCACGCGCCAGTTCTTGAGATGCGCGAACGTGTGCTCACACACCGCCCGTTCCGCGGCGATCAGCTGGTCGACCAGCTTCCTCGCGGCCGAGAGCTGCTTACCCTTGGGCTTCTTGAAACCTGTGATGACCGCCGGGTCGGCGTCCGGACCGCCGCCGTCGTCGAGGCCGACCAAGCCAAGGTCGGCGATCTCGGCCAGGCCCGCTGCGCGCAGCCCCTCGATCTGCTCCACGAACGTCACCGCGGGGCAACCGGCATTGAGACACTCGAACCTGCGCGCCACGACCTCGATGAAGACCGGGGCGCCGCCGATGGGTGCGTCGGCGAGGTGACGTACGTAACGGCCGTGCACCCGCCACGACGGCATCGCGCAGGACGGACATCTGGCCGGGAGCGCCGCCCAGTTCAGCAGCCTGGCATCACAAGATCTTCGACAGAGCCGAGAATCGCCGTCGTTCACAACAGGCACGTGGAGACAGTAGCGGCGACAAGGGCAGCGGTCCGGAGAACAATCACCCTGATCCTGAAGCCCGTTGAGTGCCTTGATCTCGCGACGGCATGCCGGCTTGGGCCCCGTACCCCACCCGATTGCCACACCCACCTCCGGCCAGCTGGAAAACCTCTCGGCAGCTACAGTCGTAGCGGCCGAGAACGTGACCCGAAGTCAGGAAGACGCATGCCCACAGCAGTGCAGGTTCGGCGGGCCGGAGGCCCGGAGGTGCTCGAGGTCGCGGAGGTGGAGATCGGCGCGCCAGGGCCGGGCGAGCTCCTGGTCGACGTGGCGGCTGCGGGTGTGAACTACATCGACACCTACCAACGGGCTGGGCTTTACCCGGTCCCGCTGCCTTACATCCTTGGCCTGGAGGGCGCCGGGACGGTCGTCGCGGTGGGCTCGGACGTGCGCGGTTTCGACGAGGGGGACCGGGTGGCCTGGCAGGGCGTGCCGGGCAGCTACGCGCAGCGGGCGCTGGTGCCAGCCGATTCGTCGGTGCACGTACCGGACGGCGTGTCCGACCAGATGGCCGCTGCTGTGCCGTTGCAGGGGATCACCGCGCATTACCTGGTCACATCGACCTATCCCGTCAAGGAGGGTGAAACGATCCTGGTGCACGCGGCGGCCGGGGGTGTTGGGTTGCTGCTGATCCAGTTGGCCAAGGCGCGGGGGGCACGGGTGATCGGTACGGTGTCGACCGCCGAGAAGGAGGCGCTTGCCCGCGAGGCTGGGGCCGACGAGGTGATCCGTTACGACCAAGTGAATTTCGCCGATGCGACCCGGAAGCTCACCGACGGTGAGGGCGTTCACGTCGTCTACGACGGGGTCGGCAAGTCCACTGTGGATGGAAGCCTGGCAAGCCTGCGCAAGCGAGGCCTGCTGGCGCTATTCGGCGCCTCGAGCGGTCCAGTGCCGCCGATCGACCCGCAACTGCTGAATAAGGCCGGTTCGGTGTACCTGACCCGCCCGAACAGCGACGACTACGTCCAGACCCGCGCCGAGCTGGAGTGGCGGATCGGCGAGCTCTTTGCGGCGATGGCCGACGACTCTCTCAAGGTACGCATCGGCGCCACATACCAGCTAACCGACGCACGGCAGGCCCACGAGGACCTCCAGGCTCGCAAGACCGCCGGGAAGGTGCTGCTCATCCCCTGACCATCGCTCCAGCGCTTGGCGACGCGAGCTCGTCGCGCGCCAGCCTGTTGTTGGTGTGTCAGCTGTCGCTCCAAGGAATCCGGGCTGGTCAGCGGTGCTGACGTGGGTGGCGGGTGGGGTGCTCGTGCTGGTCGGGGGCGGGAGTCTGGCGCGTAGTCGCTGGAGAAGATCGCTGCCCGCCGGTCCGAGCTGGGCCAGCTCGCGGAGTAGCTGACCGAGCAGCTTCCCGAGGTGGAGGGCGAGTGTGAGGGGCTGGTGGTCGCGGAGCGGGTGCTGCGGCGGCTGTACGGGCAGGAGCCCGAGGCCACCGTGGCCGAGCAGAACGCCGGGACGCCGCGGGCTGGTGCAGGTCGCGGGACGTTCGGTGTTGAAGGTGCCGCACCGCGGCGAGGCGGCGTATGCGGCCGCGCTACCGGGCGACTACCAGCGGATCTTGCAGATCGTTAAGGCCGCGGGCGGACCGGTGATGGTCAAGGAGGTCGGCGCCGAGCTGGGCATCGACGCCTCGGTGCCGGATCGGCTGGAGCCTCTTCGCGGAAAGCTGTCGAAGCCGGCCGCGCGGGGCCGGCTGCACAAGCTGCCGAACGGCACCTACCGCATCCGGCCGTGATCTGCCTGCCATGAACCGTATCCAGGCGGCCCCCGGCGCGAGTTGATGGAGTATGCCTACAAACAACACACCGGCCGGGGACCACACCGAGCTTGTCCACCAGTGCTGGCTGCCGCTGTCGCCGCACGCAGACCCTGCGCTTGCTGACCGGGCTGCTCACCGCCCACCTGAAGAGGATCCGCTCCCGCTGGCGGAAGCTGCCGACAGGAGCGAATCGCGGTGATCATGCTGGCCGCGCTACGGCATGACCAGCACCTGGCCGACCTGGCCGGCGGCAACGACGTCTCCCGCACAACCGTGGACCGGTGGCTGAAGGAGATGATCGAACTGCTCGCCGCGAAGGCGCCGCGGCCGGAGCGGGCTCTGGCGAAAATCGCCCGGGAGGGTGGCAGCGTCGTTCTCCTCGACGGCTCGCTGATACCCACCGAACGCCAACCGGGCCTGCCCACAAGACGCCGCTGGTCGGCGAAGCACAGAGGGCCAGGCTGCTGGTCATCACCCTGACCGACGTGCGGGGCCGGCTGCTGGACCTCCACCGCCCGCCCGGCACGCGGCTCGGTGATCACCGCCTGCCGCCAAGACGACCTGGTCGGTCGGCTGCGCGCAGCGGGCCTGGCCGCGATCGCCGACCTTGGCTTGGTCGGCCTCGACGACGGCGGCGGTCCGGACGCCGACCCGGCGGTCATCACAGGTTTCAAGAAGCCCAAGGGTAAGCAGCTCTCGGCCGCGAGGAAGCTGGTCGACCAGCTGATCGCCGCGGAACGGGCGGTGTGTGAGCACACGTTCGCGCATCTCAAGAACTGGCGCGTGCTGACCAACCTCCGCCTCGACACGTGAGAAGGGGCCGGGACGGGACGAGGCCGGAGACACGGTGAGGTTGACGGAGTCCTCCCACGCGAATACTCACGTACGCGTACTCATGTGTGGTCGCACGGCACCCCCAAAGATGTGCTCATGGCGCGAACCTCCAGTACGGAGACGGCAGAGCGCCCGGGCCAGTCGGCCTCCGTAGCCCCAGGGAACTCCCCTTTGCCGAAAGAGACATGCATGAGTCGCGACCTGCACATACGAGCCGCCACGCCCGAGGACCTCGACTGGATCCACGAGTTGCGGCACCGCGTGTACGCCCAAGAGCTGGGTCAGCACACGCCGCGGCCGGAAGAGCGGTTGTACGACGCATTGGACGGCGACAACGTCTACCTCGTCGCGGCCCGGGGGCCGGTCCGCATCGGCTTCGTCAGCCTGACCCCGCCGTGGCTGGGCCGCTACGGCCTGGACAAGTACCTGACTCGCGACGAGCTGCCGTTGTTGGGTGAGGGGGGACTCTTCGAAGTACGTATCCTCACCGTGGAGCCACGCTGGCGTGGTACGGCGGTGGCGCCACTTCTGATGTACGCGGCCCTGCGCTGGGTCTCCTCCCGGGGAGGCCGCACGGTGGTGGCGATGGGTCGTACCGAACTGCTCGACATGTACCTGGCGGTCGGCCTACGGCCCCTCGGACGCGCCGTCCGCAGCGGCGCGTTGACCTTCGAGGTGCTGAGGGGCGAGGTGGCCGAGCTGACGCAGGTGGCGGCCACCCGGTATCGCAGCGTCCTGGAGCGGTTCGGCTCCGAGGTCGACTGGCAGTTGGACATGGAATGGGCGCCCGGGCCGGACGGGTGTGAACATGGCGGCGCGTCGTTCACCGCTATCGGAACGGACTTTCGCACCTTGCACCGGCGTCATGAGGTCATCGCCGCGGACGTGCTGGACGCCTGGTTCCCGCCCGCTCCCGGGGTGGCTGCGGCGCTCATGGAGGACCCGGCCTGGTCCGCCAGGACCTCGCCTCCCACCGGCGCCGAGGGCTTGCTGTCGGAAGTCGCGAAGGCCCGCGCACTGCCGGTGGAGACGCTCGTGGCCGGGGCCGGCTCGTCGGACCTGATCTTCAGGGCGTTCGGCCGGTGGCTGACCCCGCAGAGCAGGGTGCTTCTGCTGGACCCGGGCTACGGCGAATACGCCCACGTCACCGAGCGGGTGATCGGATGTCGGGTGGACCGCTTCCGGTTGCACCGCGAGGAGGGGTGGCGGATCGACTTCGCGCGGCTGGCCTCTGCCGTCGGGGCGGGCCGTTATGACCTGGTGGTCGTGGTCAACCCGAACAATCCGACCGGACGGCACGCCTCCGCCGCCGAACTGCGCACCCTGATCGCGGCCGCCCCGGCCGGGACCCGCTGGTGGATCGATGAGGCCTACCTCGGCTACGTGGACCTGGCGGAGTCGCTCGCCCCACTGGCCGCGGTGGACCCGCGGGTCGTGGTCTGCACCTCGCTGTCCAAGATGTACGCGCTGTCCGGGGTGCGGGCGGCCTTCCTGGTGGCCGAACCCGCCACCGCGGCACTGTTGCGCCGGTGGACGCCACCCTGGGCGGTGAGCCTTCCCGCACAACTCGCCGCCGTGGCCGCCCTGCGGGACCCGGTGCACTACCGCTCCTGCTGGCTGCGCACCCACACCCTGCGCCGCCAACTGGCCGCCGACCTCGCCCGAGCGTCCGACACGGCCGAGGTCGAAGAGGGCGTGGCGAACTTCCTCACCATCACCCTGCCGACCGGCGGACCGAGCGCCGCCCGCCTGGTGCGGGAGTGCCGCCGGCACGACGTCTACCTACGCGACCTGTCACCTCTCTCGCCGCAGTACGAGGGGCGTACCGTACGCGTCGCGGTCAGGGACGTGGCAGAGAACGCGCGCATCGTGGCGGCGTACGGAACCGCGCTGGAGGCGCTGCGACCCGGGTCGCTCTCGCGGCAGTCCGCGGTGTCCCCGGGCGATGTCGCCGTCGGTCACGCCCGGTGATCGGCGTCGCCTCCCTCGCGCCCTTCCTCGGCGGGGCCCTGGCATTCGGCGGGATGGCCGCGGCGCTTTCCGGGCGCCGCGAACTGCTGGTCCGTTGGTGCTGCTGGGCGGTCGGAGTACCCCTGGTCGTCGGAGCGTTCTGGTGGGGCGGTCCGGGGGTGACGGCCCTCGCGCTCGTGGTCGGGGTGATCGCGGCGATGGAGTTCGGCGGGCTGATGGGACTGTCCCGGGTAGACCGGGCGGTACTGGCCACGGCCGTCTCCGGCGCGGTACTGACCTCCTGGCTGGCCCCGGGTCACGAGGTGCGGGCGGTGGCGGCCGGCGCGCTGGCCATCGCCGCGGTCCCGCTGCTGGCCGGTGACTGCGCCCACGGCCTGCGCCGGCTCATGGCCGGTCTGCTCGGCCTGGTCTGGCTGAGCGTGCTCGCCGCCCTGGTAACGCTCGGCGAGACCGCGCTCGTCCTCTTCATCGCTGTCTCGGTCGGCGACATCGTCGCGTACTTCGCCGGTCAACGGCTGGGCGGGCCACGGCTGTCACCGCTCTCCCCGGCCAAGCGGTGGAGCGGAACCCTCTCCGGAGCCGCGGCCGCCCTCGGTGTGCTCACCGCGCTGTCCGCGCTGAGCCCGCCGATGGCGGTCGCGGTGGCGGTCGGCGCCCCGGCCGGGGACCTCCTGGAGTCCATGGTCAAGCGAGGAACGCAGGCGAAGGACTCCGCTCACTGGCTGGCCGGCTCCGGGGGCCTGCTCGACCGCATCGACTCACTCCTCCTCGCCGTGGCCGTCCTTCTCCTCCTGCGCTGACTGACCCTCGCTCTCCCACACCGACGGGTCATTTGGCGCGAACCTGAACGCCTGGGCGTGAGTCCGGTGGGCGACGCCTTGCGCTCGCCCCGCTTCGGGGCTGCGAGGGTTCATGACGGGGGCTACGACCTGTCCGGCCGATCACCCGGAGACCATCGGCGCGCTCATGAGGCACATGTTGATCTCGTCGCTCTGCTGGAGCGACAGGGTGCACGGAGACGCCGATAGGCAGGGCCGTATCCTGAGGCTGGCGAGGCAAGCGAGGCAGGCACTGCCGATGCGTCGCCGCCGTCCGGCGTCCGTCGTCGGCGGACGCCGCCCACGCCGGGTATCGGTTACCCGGCTGACGACCGGGAGTTGCCCAGTGATCAGTCTGGCCGCGGTGGGAGGAGTGGCCCTGGTCGAATTGGGCATGGCCCTGACTCCGGGACCGAACATGATCCACCTCGCTTCCCGCGCGATCACCCAAGGCCGGAGGGCGGGCCTGGTCAGCCTGAGCGGGACCGCCGTGGGATTCCTGTGCTATCTGCTGGCCGCGGCCGCCGGCTTGTCGGCCTTGTTCGCCGCCGTGCCGCTGGCGTTCACGGTGGTGAAGCTCGCCGGGGCCGCCTACCTGGCGTACCTGGCCTGGGACATGCTCAAGCCCGGTGGCCGCTCCCCCTTCGCCCCGGCCCAGGATTTGCCTCCCGTCTCCAACGCCCGCCTCTTCTCGATGGGGCTCCTGACCAACCTGCTCAACCCCAAGATCGCTCTCATGTACGCCTCCCTTCTGCCCCAGTTCATGGATCCGCAGGCGGGGCCGGCCTGGGCGCAACTGCTGCAACTCGGTGGCGTGCAGATCATCGTGGGGCTCTCCGTGAACGCTCTGATCATGCTGGGCGCAGCACGGGTGTCGGGATTCCTGGCCGCCCGGCCACGCGTGATGGCCGCTCAGCGGTTCACGGCAGGCGGTTTGCTCGGTGTCTTCGCGCTGCGCACAGCCCTGTCCCGTACGCCTGCCCCGGCCTGAGTCGTGCGCGTACGCCTTTGATACCGGTGCTGCTGTGGTCGGCCGGCGGCCCCCGGAGCCGGGCGGCGGCCCTTAGCGCTTCGTTGAGTTTGCTCAGCACAGGCCGATCGCGCCCGCGACGGTTGCCGGGCCAGAGATGTAGGCGTGTAGGCGTGCACGTTCTCGGCGGGCTCAACGACCTGCTGGTTCAGGGCCATCACCTCCTTCGCCAGGGTGTGCACCATCTGGGCTGCCAGCTTCTCGTCGGGGAGGCCTGGTTCGGGTGGTGGCGCTCGGCGGCCCAGCCAGGATGTCGGTGAGAATTCGAGCAGTTCGGGTTCGTCGTTGGCGACGCGTCGGGACAGCAGCGGCAGCCGCTCTCGTTGATCGCGGCGCCGTGGTGGGTTTTGCCTGCGGGGAGCTTGAGCGATCCCGTTGTGAACTGGCCGTGAGCACTCACTCGCCGCCACCTCCGCCACCCCCTCCGCCACCCCCTCCGCCTCCGCCTCCGCCTCCGCCTCCGCCTCCGCCTCCGTCGAAGTGTGGGCCGGAGTCGCCGTCCACGCGCGAAAACCTGCGCTCCGACCTCGGGCCCTGGCCGCTGCGCCTCGGAGTGGGGCCGTAACGGGGTGGAACCGCCTGCGCGCGGCCGCCCGGGCCTCGCACCGTCGCGTCCAGGAGGCCGGCGGCCCCGCCCAGGACGTACGCAGGCATGTTCGGGTCGCGCGCGGCCTGCTGGAGGTGTCGCCGGCCCGTACGGGTCACCTGACGGTCCGCGCCCGCCACCAGGCCCCACGTAGCAAGCCCGCGGCCGATCTCTTCAACCTCCGGGGAGCGTTGCAGGCCGGCGCGTACGGTGTCGATGCTCTTGGTGTGCCCGCAGAAGGCGACCACGGCGCGCTCGACCGCATGCAGGGGTTGCTCCCCAGCCACCGTGCGCACCTGCGAGGCGTGCACCACGAGCAGCCCGCGCCGGTTGAGCGCGATGACCGCGCTGTCCACCACCCGCTGGGCCCCGCCCGCCAGGAACGCGACGTCATACACATCCAGGGCCCGCGTCTCGCCCGAGCCCCTTACGATCCACCGGAACACCCACCGCATACCAGATCCGCCCCCGTTTCAGCGTCGTCACCGCCTTCGGGATGATGATGGCGCCGATCGGCGGGGTGTGTTCAGCCGTCCTGGGCCGCGAGGCCCACGAGTGCCATGCTCGCTGACGGCTCTTCTGACCTGTGCAGGACGGCAGTTGACCGAGACCGGGAGCGATCATGTCTTGACCGATTCGGTGGTACGCATCTAGCGTCGCGGCAGACAGTGGAGTCCTGGGGGTAGGGGTATCGCGGGTTCCGGGCGCGGACGACACGGGGGAAGAATCGAATGGGCGACCATCCGGGTCGGTGCGCGTACGCGGTTCGGAGCTGAGGCGTGGGCGTACTCGACGAGCTCGACGAGACAGAGCTGCTCCGGCTCATGGTGGAGACTCCGTCGGTCACCGGCGAAGAGGGCGCGCTCGTCGCCCAACTGGTCGACGCCATGAGCGCGTTGGGCTTCCGTGCACACCGGGACGCCGTCGGCAACGCGGTCGGTGAGCTGGGCACGCCCGGCGCGCCGCTCATCCTGCTCTTGGGCCACATCGACACGGTCCCCGGCGACCTGAAGGTGTACGAGGACGCGGGGAAGCTGTACGGCCGCGGCGCGGTCGACGCCAAGGGCCCGCTCGCCACGATGGTGTGGGCGGCGCTGAGGGCCTCGGCCCGCTGCGACGCCCACCTGATGGTGGTCGGAGCCGTCGGCGAGGAGGGGTCCTCGCCCGGCGCGCGCCATCTGCGCGGTGTCGTGCGGCCGGACGCGGTCGTCATCGGCGAGCCGAGCGGCGTGGGCAATGTGGTGCTGGGATACAAGGGCATCATCCGCTTCGCCGTCGACATCTCCCGTCCCGGGGCGCACACCAGCTCACCCGCGCCGAAGGCCGTGGAGGTTGCGGCGGACCACTGGCAGGCGGTGCGCCGACACCTCGCCGAGGGCGACGCGTCACGTCCCGCCTTCGACCGGGCCATCCCCGCGCTGGTCGCGCTCCACGGCGACGTGCGGCGCGCCAGGGTCGAGATCTCCTGCCGCATCCCGGTCGGCTTCGACCGCGACGGATTCCTGGACTGGCTGCGCGAGTTGGCCGGGCCGGACCCGCTCACCGTGGCCGAGAGCCTGCCGGCGGTACGCTCGCCCCGCACCGACCCCGTCGTAGCCGCCCTGCGCGAGGGAATCCGACGGCATGTCGGGGCACCGACCGCCAAGGTCAAGCTCGGCACCGCCGACATGAACGTCGTCGGCCCGCACTGGGACGTGCCGATCGCCGCGTACGGCCCGGGGGATTCCCGCCTGGACCACACGGACGAGGAGCACGTGGACCTCACCGAGTACCTCACGGCGATCGACGTCCTGACGACCGCCGTCGAGGAGCTGGCCGCGGCCCTGGCCGCCACCGAGGGGCGTACCCGCGGGGCAGCCGCGGGATCCGGGCCGGGGGCGACCCCGTGAGCCTGCCCAGGGACGGCGCGCCGGACCTGCCGCCCGACCTGCCGCCGGGGCTCGCCGTGATCGCGTCGCGCATCGCGTACGAGGAGAAGCGCATCCTGGACGAGCTGGACCGCCGCCGGATCCCGTACCACGTACTCGATCCGCGGAGCGCGGTCTTCCGGCTCGATGACCTGACGGCGCCCTGGTCCACGGCGGTCGCCCGGGAGGTGTCCCACCACAGGAACCTGACGACGGCACGCGTCCTCGAACACGCGGGCGTGACCGTGGTCAACAGCGCCGCGGCGATCGCGCTGTGCGGCGACAAACTGCTCACCACGCTGACCCTGCGGGCGGCCGGACTGCCCGTACCGCGCTGCATGGTCACGCCGACACCGGCGGCGGCGCTCGACGCCCTCGACGGCTTCGGATACCCGGCGGTCGTCAAGCCCCTGACCGGATCCTGGGGTCGCCAGGTCGCCCGGCTCGCCGACCACGACGCGGCCGAGGCCGTCCTCGAACTGCGTGCGGCCCTGCCCGACCCGCAGCAGCGCATCACCTACATCCAGGAGTACGTCGACAAACCCGGGCGGGACATCAGAGGGCTGGTGTTCGGCACCGAAGTGGTGGGCGCGGTGTACCGCACCTCCACGTCCTGGCGCACCAACACCGCACGTGACGCACGCACCCTGCCCTGCCCGCTCACCGCGGAGCTGGAGGGCCTCCTGACGGCCACGGCCGCCGCGATCGGCCCCGGCGTCTATGGAATCGACCTCCTGGAGGACGCCGAGGGGCGGCTCCTGGTCAACGAGGTCAATCACACGCCCCAGTTCCGCGGCGCCTCGGAAGCGCTCGACGTGGATCTGCCCGGCCGCTACGTGGACTATCTGGTACAGCAACTGGTGAGGAACTGATGGGCATATCACGGCTGGCCATGTTCGGCGGAGCCCGCACGGTGGACGCCGACGCGGGCACCTCTCCCGCCACCGCCTGGCCGATCGTCACGAACGCCGAGCGCGAGGCGGTGCTCGCCGTCCTCGACAGCGGCCGCTTCACCTCCGTGGAACGCGGCGAGGTGCAACTCCTGGAAGAGGAGTGGGCGCGCTACACCGGGGTGGGCCACTGCGCTGCCCTCTCCTCGGGCACCGCGGCCATCGAACTGGCGCTGGCCGCGACCGGCCTGGAACCGGGCGCCGAAATCCTCGTACCCGCCCTCTCCTTCATCGCCACCGCGTCGGCGCCCGTCATGCGCGGGCTCGTCCCGGTGTTCGTGGACATCGACCCGCTCACCTACACCATCGACCCGGCCGCCGCCGCTGCCGCGATCACCCCGCGCACGCAGGCGATCCTCGCCGTTCACCTGCACGGCCTGCCCTGCGACATGGACGCGCTGCGTACCCTCGCCGATCGGCACGGCCTCGTACTCGTCGAGGACGCGGCGCAGGCGCACGGCGCGACCTATCGCGGCCGGCAGGCGGGCGCGCTCGGTGACGTGGCGGCGTTCAGCCTCAACGCCTCCAAGAACCTGCCCACGAGCGGCGAGGGCGGGCTCCTCACCACCGACGACCCGGCGATCCACGAACGCGTCGTACTGCGCAGGCAGTTCGGCGAGGACCTGACCGGGCGCGGCGAACGCGGCTACCTCTCGCAGGTGATCGCGGGCAACGCCAAGCTCAGCAGCGTCCAGGCCGCCTTCACCCGCTGCCAGCTCGCCCGGCTCGCCGAGCGGCACGAGCAGCGCGACCGGAATGTACGCCGCTTCCTCGGCCGGCTCGCGGCACTCGACGGAATCGTGACGCCGCACTGCCCCGAGGACCGCACCCACGCCTGGTTCCAGCTGCGCCTGCGCTTCGACCCCCGCGAGGCCGGCTGCCCGGAGGTCACCCCCGGCGCCCTGCGCACCGTGCTCCAGCGGGCGCTGCGCGCCGAGGGCGTGCCGGTCCGGCCCTACCAGTCGCTGCCCCTGCCCGCCCAGCCCGCGCTTCGTGACGCCTTCCCCGACCAGCCCTACCGCCCGCAGGACCACCCCACCACCCTGGCCGTGATCGAGGACTCCCTGACGATGCAGCGCTGGCACCTCAACCCCGCCGCGGGCCCGGTCCTTACGCGCTGCGCGGACGCCTTCGAGAAGGTGTGGGAGCAGCTGGACACGCTGGTGCCCGCCGCCCGGTCGATGACGTACCGGCCGAAGTGGCGCGAGGCCGGCACCGAGGCGGCACCCGCATGACGCACGAGGACGTCAGCATCGAAGAGCTGGCCGAACGCGCGTACCGGGCCCGCGAGCACATCCTCGCGATGGGGGCCACCGAGCACGGCACCCACGTCGGCGGCAGCCTGTCCGCCGTCGACATCCTCACCGTGCTCTACGGATCCGTACTGCGCGTGCGGCCCGACGAGCCGCGGTGGCCGGGCCGTGACTGGTTCGTGCTCAGCAAGGGGCACGCCGCCGCGGCGCTCTACGCCGTCCTCGCCGAGCACGGCTACTTCCCGCCGGAGGAGTGCCGCACCTATGGGCAGCGGCACAGCCGGCTGGCCGGGCACCCACTGCGCCGCCTGCCCGGCGTGGAGTTCCCGACCGGCTCCCTCGGCCACGGGCTGTCCCTCGCCGGCGGTGTGGCGCTGGCCGCGTCCCGCACCGGCCGCGACAACCGGGCGTTCGTCCTGCTCGGCGACGGTGAACTACAGGAGGGCTCCAACTGGGAGGCGATCATGTCCGCGGCCCACCTCGGCCTCGGCAACCTCACCGCCGTGGTCGACCGCAATGGCTGGCAGATCAGCGGCCGCACGGAGGAATCCGTGGGCCTGGAGCCGCTCGCCGACCGCTGGCGCAGCTTCGGCTGGTCGGTGGCCGAAGTCGACGGCCACGACCTGGCGGCGCTGCGGGCGCTGTTCGGCGCGCTGCCCCGCACGCCGGGCCGCCCCACCGTCGTCATCGCCAAGACCGTGAAAGGCCGCGGCGTGCCCCTCTTCGAGGACCGCAAGAAGAGCCACTACGTCCGGCTCACGCCCCGCCTGCACGAGCGGGCGACGGCCGGCCTGCGCGCACGGCGGAGGAACCAGACATGACGGCGACGGAGGAGAGCGTCCCCAGCGGGAGCGACTGGGCGGAGCTGTACACGGGCTCGGCCAGGGACGCCCACCGGCGTACGCTCCTTGAGCTGGCCAGGGCCGACGACCGGATCTTCTGCGTGGACTCCGACACGGGCGGCTTCGAGGACGGGTTCGCCGCCGAACTCCCGGCCCAGTACGCGAACGTCGGGATCGCGGAGGCCAACCTGTTCGGCATGTCCGCCGGGCTCGCGGCCTCGGGACTCATCCCGTTCGCCCACACGATGAGTACGTTCGCCACCACCCGCGCCTGTGAGCAGCTCAAGCTGGACGTGGCCGGGAACAACCTGCCGGTCAAGGTGGTCGCCACCCACGGCGGTCTCTCCGCGGGCCACTACGGCCCCTCGCACCACGCCCTCCAGGACCTGGCCATCGTCCGGACCCTGCCGCACCTGACCGTCCTCGTGCCGGCCGACGCCGGTGAGACGGCCCTCGCGGTACGGGCCGCCGCTCACCACCCCGGCCCGGTGTACATCCGTCTCGGCCGCAACGCGACCCCCCGCGTCTACCAGGAGCCGTACGACTTCACCATCGGCGCCTCCGTCCAACTGGGCGACGGGGACGACCTGCTGGTGGTCGCGACCGGAGCGCTGCCGGTCCACTACGCGCTCACCGCGCGCGACGTGCTCGCCGAGCGGGGGGTGTCGGCGCGGGTCGTGAACATGCACACCATCAAGCCGCTCGACCGCGCCCCGCTGCTGCGCGCGGCGCGCGAGACCGCGGGCATCGTCACCGTCGAGGACCACCTCGTGGTGGGCGGGCTCGGCGGTGCCGTGAGCGAGGTGGTGGCCTCCGAACACCCCTGCCGGGTACGGCGGGTGGGCGTCGAGGACCGCTACCTCGACACCGTCGGGGACGAGCGCGATCTGCTGGAGGACGGCGGCGTGACGGTGGACCGCGTCGTGACGGAGGCGCTGACCCTGCTCAAACCCACGCGGACCGACGCGTACAGCGCGCGGCCCGACGCGTACGAACCACGCGCGGACCACCACAACACAAGGAGAAGGTGACATGTCTACAGCCGTGTGCCCGAGCTGCGAGAGCGACGTCAAGCTCGACGCCACGCCCCGGCAGAACGAGATCGTCGAGTGTCCGGGGTGCCTCAGCGAACTGGAGATCCTCGGGCTCGACCCCGTTCTGCTGGCGCTCGCGCCGGAGGTCGAAGAGGACTGGGGTGAGTGAGACCCGGGGCGTGATCCGGGCGGGCATCGTCGGCGCGAGCGGCTACATCGGCGGGGAGCTGTGCCGCATCCTGCTCGGCCACCCCCACCTGGAGCTGGTCGCGCCGGTCTCGCGCGGCATGGCGGGCAGACGCCTCGACGGAGTGCACCCCAACCTCCGGGCCCTGACGGACCTCGCCTTCGTCGGACCGGACGACGCGCCGGACTGCGATGTGCTGTTCCTGGCCACACCGCACCGCGAGACCATGGCGATGGTCCCGCGATGGGCCGGCCGGGCCGGTTGCCTGGTCGACCTCAGCGCCGACTTCCGGCTGACCGACCCCGAGGTGTACGAGCGGTACTACGGCACCGCGCACACGGCCCCGGAGCTGCTGCCGGAGTTCGTCACCGGCTGGCCCGAGCGGTACCGCAAGGATCTGGCGGGCGCCGACCGGATCAGCGTGCCCGGTTGCATGGCGACCGCCGCCATCCTGGCCCTGTACCCGCTGGCCGCCGCAGGCCTGGTCGAGGATCGGGTATCGGTGGACGGCCGGATCGGGTCCAGCGGCTCGGGTTCGGGGGCCGGGCCGATGAACCTGCACGCCGAACGCAGCGGCGCCATGCGGGTGTTCGCGCCGGCCGGCCACCGGCACGAGGCGGAGGTGGCACAGGCCACCGGGCTGACCGTCAGCATGAGCGCCACCGGCGTCGAGGCCGTACGAGGAGCCCAGGTGCTGTGCCGGGCCACCCTCACGGCCGAGCTGCGCGAGCCGGAGCTGCGCCGGGTCTACCGCGACTGCTACGGCGCAGAGCCGTTCGTCCGCGTGGTGGCGCAGCGGCGCGGCCTGTACCGGCTGCCCGAGCCGAAGATCCTCAGCGGGTCCAACTTCTGCGACGTGGGCTTCGCCCTCGACGCGGACCGCGGCCAGGTCGTCGCCGTCGCGGCGCTCGACAACCTGGTGAAGGGGGCGGCGGGCAACGCCGTGCAGTGCGTCAACATCAGGCAGGGCTGGCCGGAGCGCCTTGGGCTCGAATTCCCCGGGCTGCACCCGCTGTGAGCGGGGACCGGGCCGACGGCACTCCGGAGACGGTGGTCGTCAAGTGCGGCGGCAGCGGGGCTCTCGACGTCGACCGGCTCTGCGAGGACGTCGCCCGGCTGAGGGCGGCGGGGCGGCGTGTGGTCCTCGTCCACGGCGGTTCCGCCGAGATGAGCCGCCTCGCGGAGCAACTCGGCGTGGAACTGCGGTATCTCACCGCACCCGACGGCGTCGTCACCCGCTACACCGACGCGGCCACCCTCGACGTCCTCACCCTGGCCCTGGCGGGCCGCGTCAAGCCCACGCTGCTCCGGGCCCTTGACCGGCACGGCGTCCGCGCCGTGGGGCTGACCGGCCTCGACTCCGGTCTGCTGCGGGCCCGCCGCAAGAAGGCCGTACGGGCGGTCGTGGAGGGACGACTCACTGTCGTACGGGACGACCGCAGCGGCCGGATCGTCGGCGTCGACGCCGCCCTGCTGCACGACTTGCTCGCCGCGGGCGTGGTGCCGGTGGTGTCGCCACCGGCACTGGCCGAGGACGGCGAACCGGTCAACGTCAACGCCGACCGTGCCGCGGCAGCCGTCGCGGCGGCGCTGCGGGCCGACAGCCTGCTCTTCCTCACCGGGGCCCCCGGGGTGCTCACCGACCCCACCGACCCGGCCAGCGCGCTGGCCGCCTACCGGCTGCCGCAGCCGGGTGAACCGGCCCCTTCCTGGGTGCAGGGCGGCATGACCATCAAGCTGGTCGCGGCGCGCGAGGCCCTGCTAGCGGGGGTGCCCAGCGTATGGATCTCCGATGGAGGGGCGGCGCACCCGTTGAAGGCGGTGACCGGCGAAGGGCCGGGCACCAGGGTCACCCTGCCAGAACCGCGGTCGGAGCGGCCGTCACCGGAGGCAGAGCGGCCGTTGCCGCAGGCGCGGCGGCCGTCACCGTAGGCGCAGCCTCCCCGCCTCCTGCCACAGCGCGGCCGGGGCGCCCCATCGGGTCGCCTCCACGGCGGCGGCCCGGTAGTACCGCTGGACAGCGTACTCCCCCGTGATTCCGGCCGCGCCGTGGACGTGCACCGCGTGGGCGGTGACGCGCAGCGCCAGTTCCGCCGCGTAAGCGAGCGACTGGGTGGCGGCGACGGCCGCCGGGCGCCCCCCGTCGGCGTCCCAGGCGGCTTCGCCGATCAGGAGGCGCACGGCCTCCAGATGGGCGAACTGCTCGGCCAGGGGGAACGCGACGGCCTGGTTCTCGCCGATGCTCCGGCCGAACTGCCGCCGTCGGGCGGCCCGCCCGACGGCGAGCCGGTGCGCGCCCGCCGCCAGGCCGAGCAGATGGGCGGCCTGCCGGACGCGGGCGCGTACGAGCAGCGGTGAAGGGACACCGCCGGTGTCGTGCGCGGGCGCGGAGAGCGCGAGGGGAGCGACGTCCTTCAGACTCAGCCGCAGGATCCCTTCGCGCCGGGTGGCCGCACACGTCACGCCGGGAGAGTCGACGGCCACCGCGGCGAACACGGTCCCCCGGGTGTGGCGTGCCGGTACGACGTGGAAGGAGGCGTCCGGCGGTGGCTGCGACAGGGCGCAGTCACCACTGATCCGCAGGCCGCCGGGGGCCGCTGTGACCGTGACCCCGTCCCCGGACGCCAGCCCCGCCGTGACCTTGCCCGCCGCGATGCCGGCAAGCAACTCCGCGCTGCCGGGCGCCGGATGACCGTCGCCTCTCGGCTCGGCCGACTGAATCACGTCGGCGAGCAGCGCGGCCGCGCGGTAGGAGTCGGGGGCGACCCAGCGGCCCAACTCCTCGCACACCGGCACCACGTGGCTCAGCCCGTAGGCCAGTCCCGCTGCTGTGTCCGGCAGTTCGAGCGCATACAGGTCCAGGTCGGTAAGGCAGGCGTGGACGTCGGCCGGATCGAGCGCGCCGCCCGGGTCTGCCGCGGGGGCAAGGCCCGCGCGTACGGCCGACGCCAGGTCGCGCTGTACGTCGTCGCTTTCGAGCCGCATGTCACTCCACCTCCGCGGCGTACGGGTCCGCCGACTCGGCGGCGAGCAGGAAGCCGGACATCGTCTGGAGCATCATCTCCGACGTGCCGCCGGAGAGCGTCAGGCCCGGGGCCTCCCGGTAGGCGCTGTCCAGCAGCGCGGCCAGTTCCGGTGGGGCGTCCGGGCCGTGGCGGGTCGCGGCCCAGCGGGCCACGGCGGCGGCCTGCTCGCTCGCGTACCACTTGGCGGTGGACGTCCGGAGTTCGTCGAGCCCTTCGGCGCCGACCGATCCGACGCAGCGCCAGGCCAGCAGGCGGGCCGCCGCGGTGGCGGCTCCGTGCCGGCCCACGTCGGCCAGCCAGGGTGCGGCCGCCGGACCGTCCGGGCCGCCGTCCGCCGAGGTGAGCCCGGCGCAGCCCGCCTCGTACCACCGCTCGGCGCGCAGCGCGAAGTCGAAACCCGTGCGTTCCAGTGGCAGGGCCTCGGCGAGCAGCGCCCAGCCGTCGCCGACGGCGCCGACGACATCGGCGTCGGTGACGAGAACGCCTTCGAGGCCGACCCGGTGGAACTGCTCGTCGGCCATCGTGTCCAGGCGCTGTACGCGTACGCCCGGGGCGCGCATGTCTACGAGGAACAGTGTGAGGCCCTCGTACCGCGAGCCCTCGGACGAGGTGCGGGCCGCGCACAGGCCGAGATCCGTGATGCCGCTCTTGAGGTTGAACACCTTGACGCCGTCGATGCGGTGACCGCCCTCCACCGCGACGGCACGGGTCGTCAGGGCGCTCAGATCGGAGCCGACCCCGGGCTCGGTGTACAGCACGCTCGCGAAACACCGGCCGGCCGCCAGGCCCGGCAGCACCCGCCGCTTCTGCTCCTCGCTGCCGGCGAGGAGCAGAAGCTTCCCGACGGTCTGGACGCCGTTGACGAACAGCGTGTCCGGGACGCCCGCCCGCATCATCTCCTCCACGGCGACGGCCGCGTGGGCGGCGGTGCGGCCCTGCCCGCCGTAGCGGCGGGGCCAGTCGACGCCGAGCAGACCGTGCTCGCCGAGCAGCCGGTACAGGCCGCGCTCGTCGGGCTCACGCTCCTCGGCGGCGTGCAGCTCCCGCAACGCGGCCACGACGTCCGGCGATTGGAGTACCGCCCGGACCCGGTCGCGAAAGCGCGTCTCGTCGGCGGTGTGACCAAAGTCCATGTGTCCCCCCGTGTGCGCACCGCGCGGGGTGCGTTGGAGCGTGGCATGCGCCGCGCCGCAGAGCCTAGTGCACGTGATCGGGTCCCGTCGCTCGGTTCGATCACGGTGGTACGGTGATCCGATGTCGAGACCTGACAGCACGGTCCACGGCGGCGCGATGCCTCTTTCGAGCGCCCAGCAGCGGCAGTTGGTGGCTGACCGGTATCTCCTCGACCCTCCGGACCACGTGGTTCTCGGCTGGCATGTGGACGGCCCCCTGGACCTGACGGCACTGCGCTCGGCGGTGGCCGCACTCGTCGCACGGCATCCGGCCCTGCGCACCCGTCTGAGCGCGCACGAGGGCATACCCACCCAGTCCGTGTCCGAGGACACGGACTTCGAGCTGACAGTCCTCCCTCAACTGCCGTGCACGGGAGGGGAGGGAGCCGTCGACGCGGCGACGGCGCGACCCTTCGACCTGGTGCGTGGCCCGCTCGTGCGGGCCGTCGTCTGCGGGCAGGGCGACGACACGGGGCTGTCGGTGGCCGTGCCCCGCATCGTCTGCGACCACCACTCCGCCGGGATCCTGTCGGCCGAACTACCCGCCCTGTACAGGGCGGTGCTCGCCGACGAGCCGCTACCGGGCCCGCAGGACCCGCCCCGTACCGCGGCTGGAGCGACGCCACGACGTGGACGCCCGGACACCGGACTCGCGTACTGGCGTGCCAGGTTGGCCGACCTGCCGTCAGGCACCGAGCTGCCGGTCGATCTGCCGCGGCCTCCCGTCCATACCCAGCGGTGCCGGACCGTCTTCCTGGACGTACCCGTCGACGCCGTGCACCGGCTGGTGGGCCAAGGAGGCTCTCAGGAGGCGGTGTTCGCCGTGTTCGGTGCCGCCCTCACCGCCCTGCTCGCCCGGTACTCCCGTTCGCGCGATATCGTGTTCGCCACGGAGACACCCGCCGCGAGGGCGCCGGAGGACCGTGGCGTCGCGGGCTGCCTGTCGCCGCTGCTGCCCCTGCGCGTCGACGCCTCCGACGACCCGTCGCTGCGTGACCTCGTCGGCCGGGTGGACGAGGCCGCGAGGAGCGCGAGCGAGCAGGCGCACGTCCCCTTCCAGGCGTTGGTGGCAGAGCTGGCCCCAAACCGTGAGGCGAGCCGTCACCCGCTGGCCCAAGTCGTCCTGGATGTACGGCCGGTGATACCCGAGCGGGAGAGGCGGGCACACTCCCGGCCGGATGGCGGCGCCCGTCCGGCGCGGGGCCTGCGGCCCCGGCTCGTCGCACCGTCACGGTCCCCGTTCGACGTGGCCGTCACCGTCGCCAGGTCCGGGTCCGGGGACGCGTACACCATCGGATTCAGCTGCAACGCCGGTCTGTTCGGCGCCGACGCGGCGGACCGCATGGCCGGGCACTTCCGGCGCCTCCTCACCGACGGGCTCGCACACCCCGACCGGCCGCTGTCCCGCCTCGACCTGCTCGGCCGGGAGGAACGCAACGCCACCGTCGTCACGCCCAACCGCACCGCACCCGCCCCGGTGGCGACGGTGCTCGACCTGTTCGACCGCCAAGTCGCCACCGTCGGCGCGAACACCGCGCTGTGGAGCCCGCCCCGGCACCACACCTATGCCGAACTCGACGCGGTGGCCCAGGCGTTGGCCGCCCGCCTCGTCGAGTTCGGCATCCGGCCGGACGACCGGGTCGCGCTCCTGCTGCCGCGCGGCCCGGAGCAGGTGATCGCGATGCTCGCCGTCCTCAAGGCGGGCGGCGCGTACGTCCCACTGGACTCCGCCCACCCTCGGGAGCGGATCGAGTTCGTCCTGCGCGACAGCGGGGCACGGCTGCTGCTGACCACCCGCGGGCTCTCCACAACCGCCCCCGAGGGCATCGAGCGGCTCTACGTCGACGAACCGCCGCCCGAGCCGCCACCCGGTCCGGCCGGCCACCATCCCCGGCCCGGCGTCGCGGTGTCCCCGGACAACCTCGCCTACATCATCTACACGTCCGGTTCCACCGGAGTACCGAAGGGAGTGGCGGTCACACATCGCTGCGTCGTACGCCTGGTGTGCGGCCTCGACACCGTCGACGTACGCCCTTCAGACACGCTGCTGATGCTCGCGCCCACCGCCTTCGACGCGTCGACATTCGAGGTGTGGGGAGCGCTGTGCAAGGGAGCGCGCCTCGCCGTCCATCCTCCCGGCCCCGTCGGACCACGCGAACTCGGCGCGGAACTGCGGCGGTTGGGGGTTACGGTGCTGTGGCTCACCGCGCAGCTCGCGAACCTGGTGGCGGACGCGTCCCCCGCGGCACTCGTCCCCCTGCGCACCCTCGTCGTCGGTGGCGAGGCACTGTCGGTGCCGCACCTGCGCGCCTTGCTGCGCGCCGCCCCCGGCCTGCGCATCGTCAACGGCTACGGCCCGACCGAGACCACCACGTTCGCCACGACCCACCCGGTGGCCGCCGACCGGCTCGACGAGGCGACCGGCGTACCGATCGGCCGCCCCCTCGGCGGCACCCGCTGCTACATCGTCGACGACACCGGCCAACCCGTGCCGGTGGGCGTCCACGGGGAACTGCTCGTCGGGGGAGACGGCGTCGCCAGGGGCTATCTGGGGCGCCCCGCCCTGACCGCCGAACGGTTCGTGCCCGACCCGTTCGGACCGCCCGGAGGCAGGCTGTACCGCACGGGAGACCTGGCCCGGCGGCGTACCGACGGCGTCATAGAGTTCGCGGGCCGCATGGACGACCAGGTCAAGCTGCGCGGCTTCCGCATCGAGCCGGGCGAGGTCCGGGCGGTGCTGGCGGCCCACCCGGCCGTGCGCGACGCCTTCGTCACCGTGAGCGGCAGCGGCCTCGCGGCCCAGTTGATCGCGTACGTGGTGCCCGAGGGCGGCCAGGGCACGGGCGACGCGGACACCGCCGCACTGCGGGCGTATCTGCGCCGACGGCTGCCCGAACCGCTGGTTCCCGCGCGGTTCGTGCCGCTCGGCGAACTGCCGCTGACCGCCAACGGCAAGGTGGACCGCCGCGCGCTGCCCGACCCGCTGCCCGCCCGGCGCGCCCCGGCCGCCCCGGGCGGCCGAGCCCCTGGATCGCCGTGGGAGAAGACCGTCGGCGACATCTGGACCACGGTCCTCGGCCGGGCGCCCGCCCACGTCGGCGAGGACTTCTTCGCGGTCGGCGGCACCTCCCTCGATCTGGTGCGGATGGCCGCCGAGTTCGCGGAGCGCTACGACACCACCGTGCCGCTGCCGACACTGCTGCGGCTGCGGACCGTGGCCGAACTGGCCGACGCGCTGGCCTCGGCCGACGTCAGCGCATCGGACCACCGGTGACGTACAGCAGGTGTCCCGAGACGAAACCGGCGCCCTCGCCGACGAGGAACGCCACGGCGTGCGCCACGTCCTCGGGCTGCCCCACCCGCCGCACCGGCGTCTGTGCCGCCACCATCTGCTGGAGCTTGCCGAAGTCCATGCCCATCCGCTCGGCGGTCCGTGCCGTCATGTCGGTGGCGATGTAGCCCGGGGCCACCGCGTTCACGGTCACCCCGTACGGCCCCAGCTCGATCGCGAGGGTGCGCGTGAGACCGTCGATCCCGGCCTTGGCCGCCGCGTAGTTGGCCTGGTCACGGTTGCCGAGCGCCGAGGAGCTGGAGAAGTTGACGATGCGCCCCCAGCCGCGCTCCAGCAGGTACGGGCGGACGGCCTGGCACATCAGGAACGGGCCGCGCAGGTTCACGTCCACGACGCTGTCCCAGTCGTCGAGCGACAGGTCCTGCATCGGCCGGTCCCTGATGACGCCCGCGTTGTTGACCAGGATGTCGGGCGGCCCCAGCTCGGCCGCGACGGCCGCCAGCGACCCCTTGGCCTGTTCCGGGTCGCCGACATCGGCGACGACGGCGTGCGCGGTGCCCCCGGCCGCGCGGATCCGCTCCACGGTCCGAGCGGCGGCCTCGCCGTCGATGTCGAGGACGCCGACCGCCGCTCCGTCGGCGGCCAGGCGAAGCGCGGTGGCGGCGCCGATGCCGCGACCGGCACCGGTGACCACCGCTGTGTGGAGTGTCCTCATGCGTTCCTCGACTCCGTCCGCCGGTGCGCGGACTCGGCTGCCAGGGCCGCACGGATGACGCCGGCCACCGCCTCGCCCTGCTCGACCAGGTAGAAGTGGCCCCCGGGCAGCCGGTGGGAGGCCCAGGCGCCCTTGGTGACCTCGGCCCATTCGGCGAGATCCTCCGAACCCGCGGGCGTGGGGTCGTCCTCGCCGTTCAACACGGTGATCGGTGCCTGGACCGGCGGCCCGGCGACCATGCCGGTCAGAACCACCCCGAGGTCCGCCCTGATCACCCGCAGCACCATGTCCCGCAGCTCCGGGTAGCGCAACAACCCCTCGTAGTTGGGCGCGCCGGTCGCGCCGAGAGCGTCCAGGATGGTCTCGTCGGACGCGTCCGTGGGGAACGTGGACGCCGGCCGCTGGGAAGGCCCGCCGTGCCCGGAGACGAACACATGGGCCACCGGTACGCCGATCTCCTCCAGCGCGCGGCAGAGGTTGACCGAGAGCACGGCGCCCATGCTGTGCCCGAACAGGGCGACGCGCGGGAAACCCGCCCTCTCGACCACTCGGGCGAGATCGCCGACCAGCGTCGCGTGGTCGGTGTACGGCGGCTCCGTCAAACGGGTCTCCCGGCCCGGCAGCTGCACGGGTACCACGTCGACACCGGCCGCGTCGACCGCCGTGAGCCATGCCCGGTAGCTCGACGCGTTGCCCCCGCTGTGCGGCAGGCACAGCAACTGCGTGTCGCGCCAGGGCCGTTCGAGGCCGCCCAGGAACCAGCGTTCCAAGTCGCCGAAGGAGACGCCCGGTTCGACGTCGGCTCTCATTCCACCACCTCCGTGATCCATCCCTGCACTTCCGTTCCGTACGAGTCCGTCACGTCAGGGCGTGCCGCCGTCGCCCAGTTCCGACAGGTGGCGTCGTGGGTCGGCCAGGGCCGCCCGCAGTGTCTGCCGGAAGGCGTCCACCAGGCGTCCCGCGGACGAAGCCGTGAAGAGGTCCGTGCTGAACTCGACCGTGCAGGACAGCGTGTCGCCCTGCCGGGTGACCGCGATGTCCAGGTCGAACTTGGCCGTTCCGGTGTCGACGTCGGTCACTTCTGTCACGAGCCCCGGGATGTCCGGCAGCGCGCTCGTCGTGTCGTCCACATGGAAGACCACGTCGAAGAGCGGGGTGCGGCCGAGCGTGCGGGACGGCAGGAGTTCCTCCACGATTCTGTCGAACGGCAGCTCCTGGTGGATGTATCCGGCCAGGGCGGTCTCGCGCGTCCGGGCGAGCAGCTCGGTGAACGAGGGGTCACCCGACAGATCGGCCCGCAGGACCAGCGTATTGACGAAGAATCCGACCAGCGGGGCCAGTTCGGGCCGCGAGCGCTGCGACACCGGCGTGCCGATGCCGAAGTCCTGCTGCCCGCTGAGCCGGCCGAGCGTTGTCTGCGCCGCGGCGAGCAGCACCATGAAGTCGGTGGCGCCGTGCGCCCGTGCCACCTCGCCGAGGCGCGCCGTGTCCGCGGGGCCGAGGAGACCGGCCCGGTGCCTGCCGCCCACCGCGCTGCGTATCCGCGGCCGGGTCCTGTCGGTGGGCAGCTCCAGGGCGGGCAGGTCCCGCAGCTGGTCCCGCCAGTATCCGAGGTCGGCGTCCTCGACCTCGGGCAGCCGCTGCCGCTGTCGGCGCGCGTAGTCGGCGTACTGAACGGGCAGCGTGTCCAGACGCTCCGCCCGGCCGTCCACGTACGCCCCGTACAGGCGCCCCGTCTCGGCGAGCAGCAGCCGGAACGACTCGGCGTCGACGGCCGCGTGGTGCGCCACGAGCGACAGCAGATGCTCCTCGGCCGTGACACGGAGTACCTGGGCGCGGATCAGCGGCCCCTGGTCGAGCCGGAACGGCAGCCGTGCCGCCTCGGCCGCGGCCTTCTCGGCCGCGGACCGCGCCTGCGGAGCGGACTGCCGCGACAGATCGGTCACGGTCAGGTCGAAGACGTCGGGGGGCTGCACCGTCTGCATGGGCAGACGGTCCGGGCCCAGCGTGAACCGGGAGCGCAGCACCTCGTGACGCGCCACCACCTCGCGCAGTGCCGCGCGCAGGGCATCGGTGTCGAGTTCGCCCCGCAGCCACAGGTTCACGGGCACGTTGTAGTCGGCGCCGCCCGGGTGCAGCTGGTCGAGGAACCACAGGCGCTGCTGCTCGACCGAGAGCGGAGCGGGGGCGCCGTCCGGCCCCCGGCGCACCGGGGTGCCGGTGCCGGCCGGGCCGGGATCCGCCGCTGCCACGGCGGCCGCCAGCTCCGCGACCCGCCGGTGCTCGAAGAGCGTACGGAGCGAGAGGTCGGCGCCCAGCTCCGCGCGCAGCCGGGCGACGACCTGAGCCGCCTGGTAGGAATTGCCGCCGATCACGAAGAAGTCGTCGTCGACGCCGAAGGAGTCGCGTCCGAGAACGTCCGCCCACACCGCGTGGACGGCCTTCTCGACGCCGCTGCGCGGTGCCCGGCCGCCGCCGGCTCCCTCCCGCGGACGCCGTGGCTCGGGCAATCGTGCCGGATCCACCTTGCCGTTGGACGACACCGGCAGCTCGGCCAGCTCGGTGACGGTCGCGGGGACCATGTAGTCGGGCAGGCGCTGCCGCAGATGGCGGAAGAGGTCCTCGGTGTCGAGGCCGGGCGTGTGGGGGACGACGTACGCGGCCAGTTCCGCCGCTCCGGCCGTACCGTGGCGCCGCACGTGGGCGTCCCGTACGCCGGCGTGCCCGCGGACGACCGTGGCGACCTCGCCCAGTTCGATGCGGTGCCCGCGGATCTTGACCTGGTCGTCGTCGCGGCCGAGGAAGTCCAGGGTGCCGTCCGGCAGTCGGCGGACGATGTCGCCCGTGCGGTAGACGCGCTGCCCGACGGGCCCGAAGGGGTCAGGGACGAAACGCTCGGCGGTCAGGGCGGGTGCGCCGAGATAGCCGCGGGCCAGACCGCGCCCGCCGATCCACAGTTCGCCCGGCACGCCTACGGGCACCGGCTCCCCGTGCACACCCACCACGTACACCCGGGTGTCGCCGATCGGGCGGCCCATCGGTATGGAGGTGACGTCCTCGGCCGGTTCGTGGGCGAGGTGGTGCAGGGTGGTGTTGGTCGCGGACTCGGTGGGGCCGTAACAGTTCAGGACCCGCAGTTCGGGCAGCTCGCGCATGAGCCGGCGCACATGCGGTACGGACGGCGCCTGTCCGCCAATGCCCAATTGCCGTACGCCCGCGAGGAGTCGGGCGTCCGTGTCGACGGTCATCTGCGCCAGCGGGGCGGACAGCCACAGCACGCTCACGCCGTGGCGGCGGATGGCATCCCCCAGCTCGACCGGGTCGACCAGCCGCTCGGGGGGAGCGACGGTGGACGCGCCGTGCGCCAGGGGCAGCCAGATCTCCAGGTTCGACGCGTCGAAGCTCGGCGGATGCACCATGAGGAAGGTGTCGTCCGGACCGACCGGGGACTGGTCGCAGCCCAGCACGAGCCGCGCGAGCGCGTGATGCGGGACGGCGACGCCCTTGGGCCGGCCGGTCGAGCCCGAGGTGTGGATGACGTACGCGAGGTCCCGCGGATCGGGTCCCGGCGGGTTCTCGGTCGGGCAGGCGTCGAGGCGGGCGCGGTCGTCGTCCAGGTCGACGCGGTGGGCCAGGCCCTCCGGCAGTCTGTCCCGTACGTCCCCGCGGCTCACCGCGACGCCGACGCCGCAGTCGGCGAGCAGCAGACGGACGCGTTCGGCGGGGTGCCCGGGGTCGATCGGGAGGTACGCCCCGCCGGCCTTCAGCACCCCGAGCATGGCGGTGATCAGGTCGGCGCTCGGCGGCAGGCAGAGCGCGACGAGGACGTCGGGGCCGACGCCGAGGCCCTTCAGATGGTGGGCGAGCCGGTTGGCGGCGGTGTTCAGCTCCCCGTAACTGAGCTGCCCGTCGGCTTCCGTCACGGCGACGGCGTCCCCGCGCTGCGCGGCCTGCCGTTCGACGAGCGCGGTGATGGTGTCCACCGGCGTCGTGACGGCCTCGTCGAAGGTGCCGAGCAGCCGGCGCCGCTCATCGGGGTCGAGCAGGTCGAGCCGGGACAGGCGCCGCTGCGGGTCGGCGAGCGCCGAGCAGAGGATCTGCCGGTAGTGCCCGGCCATGCGGGCCGCCGTCTCGCGGTCGAAGAGGTCGGTGCTGTAGTTGAGGCGTCCGGTGAGGCGTCCGTCCCGCCCGGTCCGCAGCTCCAGGACGAGGTCGAAGGCGGCGGCCCGCTCCTCCACAGGGATCTTGGTGGTCTCGACGCCGTCCAGGCACAGCTGGTCCTCCGGGGCGTCGATCACCTGGAACATCACCTGTACCAGCGGATTGACGCCGAGGTCGCGCCGCACGCCGAGGCCGCTCACCAGATCCTCGAACGGCACCTCGGAGTGGTCACCCGCAGCCAGTGTCATCCCGGTCACCTGCTGGAGCAGGGCCGTGAAGGGCGGGTCGCCCGAGCAGTCGGCGCGCAGCGGCACGGTGTTGACCAGGAAACCGACCAGGTCCTCGACATCGCGCCGGTTGCGGTTGGCGAACGGCGTGCCGACGACGAGGTCCTTGTCGCGCCCGTACCGGGAGAGCTGCGCGAAGAAGGCCGTGAGGAGCGTCATGAACGGCGTGACGCCCGCACGGCCGGCGAACGCGGCGAGCCGGTCCCCCGTCCCTGGCGGCAGGTCGAAGTAGAGGGTGCCGCCCTTGGTGGTGGGCTCCGCCGGGCGCGATCGGTCGGTGGGCAGCTCCACCTGGGCGGGCACTCCGGCGAGCTGCCTGCGCCAGTAGGCGAGGCCCTCGCGATGGGTGTCGTCGCCCAGTGAGGCACGCTGCCGCCCCGCGTAGTCCCGGAAGGTCAGCGTCACCGGAGGCAGGTCGGGTGACAGGCCGCGGCGGAACGAGCCGTACAGCGAGCTGAGTTCGCCGAAGAGCACCTCGGTCGAGCGCCCGTCGGCGACCATGTGGTGGACGACCCAGGCGAGGACGTGTTCGCGCGGGCCACGGCGCACGAGCGTGACCCGGACGAGGGGGCCGACGGCCAGGTCGAACGGCTGCGCGGCCTCCGCGGCGAGCAGCGCGTCGAGGTCCGCCGCGGGCGCCCCGCTCAGATCCACGCGGGCGAGCCGCGCCGTCGGCTCCGGGTCGACCACCTGGCGGGGCACGCCGCCGGTCGCCACGTAGCGGGTGCGCAGCATCTCGTGGCGTACGGACAGTTCGTGCAGGGCGCTGTCCAGCGCGCCGTCGTCCAATTCCCCACGCAGCAGGAACACTTCGAGGACGTTGTACGAGGGATCGCCGGGCCGCAACTGGTCGAGGAACCAGAGCCGTTGCTGCGAGGAGGACAGCGGGGCCTCCCCCTCGTCGCCCGCGGCCATGACGGGGGCAGGCGCCCGGGAGGAGCCCGTGGCCGTGCCGCCGGGGTCGGCCCGGTGTCGCTCGATCGCCTCCGCGAGGGCGCCGGGGGTGGGGTTCCGGAAGAACCGGCTCATCGGTATCTCCGCCCCGAAGACCTCGCGCACCCAGGACAGCAGCCGGATCGCGCGGATGCTGTCGCCGCCGGTGGCGAAGAAGTTGGTCCCGGCGGTGATGCGCGCGCCGGGCAGCAGGGTGGCGCAGCCCTCCTCGGCGATACGTCGTACGAGGCCGGCCCGCGGTGACTCCGCCGCACCCTCCTCCTCGCCGGAACCGTCGCGTCCGCCTTCCGGCACAGGGTCGTCGGCCCGGCTCGGTGCGGCGGGGCGCAGTGCCGCAAGCGCGGCCAGGTCGACCTTGCCGGAAGCGGTGATCGGTATCTGCTCCACGGTGGTCAGCAGCGCGGGAACCATGTACGACGGCAGCGTTCCCGTGAGGTGCCGGCGGACACCGTCGAGGTCGGGCCGCCGGCCGGGAGCGGGGACGACGAAGCCCACGAGCGTGGCGTCGAGGTCGGCGACCACGGCGGCGGAGACCTCGGACAGCCCGGTGAGCGCGGCCTCGATCTCCCCCAGCTCGACGCGCTGTCCGCGGACCTTGACCTGCCGGTCCCGGCGGCCGAGGAAGACGATGTCGCCGTCCGCCGACCAGCGGGCGAGATCCCCGGTGCGGTAGAGGCGGCCGCCGGGCCGGAACGGGTCGGGCAGGAAACGTTCCGCGGTACGCGCGGCCTGGCCCAGATATCCGCGGGCCACACCGGCGCCGCCGACGAACAACTCGCCCACCGCGCAAGGCGGTACGGGCCGCAGCTCGTCGTCGAGGATGTAGGCCTGGTGGTTGTCGACGGGGAGGCCGATGGGCGGCGCGGACCGCCACTGGCCGGCGCATTCCTTGTAGATGACGCCGATGGTGGTCTCTGTCGTCCCGTAGCCGTTGACGAACCGGCGGTCCTTGGACCAGCGGGTGGTGAGTTCGCCGGAGAAGGGTTCACCACCCACCGAGACGAGCCGCAGCCGCGGAACGCGCTCCGGCTCCATCAACTCCAGTAGCGCGGGAGGGAGTTCGGCCACAGTGATGCCGCCCTCGGTGAGCGCGCGGGTCAGCCCCTCGACCGAACGGCGGTCGTCGTCGCCGATCATGTGCAGCGAGGAGCCGCTGAGCAGCGCGCAGAAGATCTCGAAGACCGATACGTCGAATCCGGGCGAGGCGTACTGCAACATACGGTCGTCCGGGGTCAGTTCGAAGAGCCGCTGAAGGGACGCGACGAAGTTGAGCGTGCTGTCGTGCTCCACGAGGACCGCGCGGGGCGCGCCGGTACTGCCCGAGGTGTACATCGCGTACGCGAGTCGGCGCGGGTCTGTGGGTGCGGGGGCCCACACCGCCTCGTCGGCGGGGACGCCGTCGCGATCCTCGTCGTCCAGGCGATCCTCGTCGTCCAGGTCGATCAGGCCCCACGCGCCGGAGGGCACCCGCCCGCGCTGTGTGGCGTCGGTGACGACCGCCGTGACGCCGGCGCCGCGCAGCAGCGTCTCCAACCGGGCGGGCGGCACGGCCGGGTCGATCGGCAGCCAGGCGGCGCCCGCGTGCAGCGCGCCGAGGCAGGCCAGGACCCAGCGCTTGTCGTCGCGGGAGACCAGGACGGCCACGAGATCCTCGGGCCCTGCCCCGGCGGCGCGCAGCCGGTGTCCGATCCGCGCGGCCTCCTCGGCGGTCCTGCGGTAGGTGAGGGTGCCCGCCGCGTCCACCAGCGCGGTCCGGTCGGCGAACTTCCGCCGAGCGTCGTCGAAGGCGTCGGTGAGGGTGCCGGGGCGGCGTGGGCGCGCGGTGCGGTTGGGCTCCTCGGTGACCTTGCGCAGCTCGTCGTCGGACAGCGGGCGCAGCGCGGACAGCGGGGCGTCCGGGACGGTGAGGGAGGTTTCCAGGATGATCTCCGCGCTCCGCATGACCCCCTCGATCAGCTCCGTCTCGTGGCGGTCGGGGTCGTATGCAGCGGTCACGGTACCGGTGGTGGAGAGCGTCAGGTGGACGTCTCCCACACTGGAGCTGGAGCCGGTCTCGGTGCTGGTGTCGGGGCCGCCGCGCACGATGCGCAGCATCAGAGGCGGCACCGTACCGGCCGGTGGCCGCGCGCCCGTGGCCAGAGCCGCGCCGAGCGCACGGTCAGTGCTGAGGGCGAGGTGGGACAGTGTTCCGGCCGTGTCGACGGGCAGGGCGAGTTGTCGCGGGCCGCTCTCGCCGTCGTCGACGGCGACGAGCAGGTCCGACTCCGCGCAGTACAGCGCCACGGAGGCGAGCAGCGCGGCCGACAGGACGGATTCGACGGTCACGCGGCCCCGCGCGGCGCAGTCGTGCAGGGCCTTGACGGCTGCCTCGCCGAGGGGGCGGACGATGGTCCGGCGGTCGGGCGGGGCGGCCGGTCCGGTGGCTACGGCCCGGGGCAGCGCCGTGGGAAGAGCCTGCGGCGCGGGGGCCGGCCGGGGCCGCTCCGCGGGCCGGCCGGATCCGGCGGCGGCGAGACGGATCCGCTCCAGGAATCGCGCGCGCCGGTGTTCGAGGGTCAGCTCCGGGTGCATCGGGCCACTTCCTTCGCGCAGGGATCAGCGCGGGTCCGCGCCGGCGGCACGAACCCGACGAGGCGCCTTCCAGGGGTCAGCCGGTCACGGTGTCGGAGTCGACGGCCTCGGCCTTGGCGCGGTCGATCATCGACGCGAGTTCACGGACCGTGGAGTGCTCGAAGATGAGCGTGAGGGGGAACTCGACACCCCATTCGTCCCGCAGCTGATACGTCACCAGTGTGGCGGTCATGGAGTGCCCGCCGACGGCGAAGAAGTTGTCGTCGGGGCCGAACGCGTCGTGTTGCAGCACCTCGGCCCAGATGGCCGTCACACGCGCTTCGGTCGGTGTCGGCTCATCGCTCTCGGCGTTCAACACGAAGCTCTCCCCCATGAGTTGGCCAGTCCCGCCCGGCGGCCCTGCGGTGGCATCCGGGTACCGGAGGCATCGTACGTCACGATGCCGTACGGCGTGGAGATCATTTCAACGAACCTCGGCAGCTCAACTTTCCCTGTCCATAAGAGCCTTGACCGGCCGGAGGGGCTGTGCATAGCCTCAATCAGCCGACTCGGCTGCACGGGGGGATCAGGGTCAACTGTCGGCACCGGCCGACGTTGCGCCCTTCGGCGCCTCACGTGGAGCGTCCCTCGAGAGCCGCCCCCTTCCGAGAGGTTTCCCTGTGCTTCGCGTTGCCCTGGTCAATATGCCTTTCGCCGACTGGAACCGCCCGTCGTTCGCCCTCAGCCAACTCGCGGGCCTGGTCGGCCAGGAGTACGCCGACCGGGTCACCGCCGAGGTCCACTACCCCAACGTCGACTTCACGAAGTACTTCGGTGTCGCCACGTACGAGGAGATCTCCGGCGACATGACCCACCTCTACAGCGGGGTGGGGGAATGGCTTTTCCGGCACATCGCCTTCCCTGACGAACCGGACAACACCGACACGTACTTCAGCCGCTACTACCGCGAGCCGGCGCAAGAGGGGTTCAGAGAAGACCTGTTGCGTTACCGCGACGGCGTCGAGGAGTTTCTGGCCGATCTCATCGACCGCTACGACCTCGCGTCCGCGGACGTCGTCGGGCTCACCTCGATGTTCGCGCAGACGGTGCCGGCCCTCGCCCTCGCCAAGATGGTCAAGGACCGCAACCCCGAAGCGGTGATCCTCCTCGGCGGGTCGAACTGCGAGACCTCGATGGGTGCCGTCCTCGCGTCCGAAGTGCCCTATCTGGACTACGTGTTCTCCGGGCCGAGCCTGGTCAGCTTCGCGGCCTTCCTCGATCACATGCTGGCCGGCACGAGAGACGAGATCTCCGGCATCCGGGGCGTCATCAGCCGCGACAACTGCATGTCTCCGCAGGTCCGGCTGAGCGTGGGCCGGGACCGGGACATCAACGACTACGTGCCGCTCGACTACGACGGCTTCGCCGCCGCCATGCGCGACGCCGAGGAAACCATCGCGGAGGGGAAGCTCGAACCCACCCTGTTCTTCGAGACCTCGCGCGGATGCTGGTGGGGGGCGCGCAGCCACTGCTCGTTCTGCGGGCTCAACGACGAGACCATCGGGTTCCGGCAGATGGACCCCGACCTGGCGGTCCGGCAGTTCGAGTGGCTCTTCGACTTCCACCCGCAGTTCAAGAACTACATGTGCACCGACTACATCCTCCCGAGGAACTACCCGGCGGAGGTGTTCCCGAGGGTCGACGCCCCCGACGACGCGTCCATCTTCTACGAGATCAAACTCCCGCTGAGCGTGCCCCACGTGCAGGCGCTCGCCAAGGCCCGGGTCAACCGCGTCCAGGCCGGGATCGAGGCCGTCAACAGCGAGATGCTCAAGCTGCTCGGCAAGGGCACCACGGCCTTCCAGAGCCTTCAGTTCATGAAGCTCTGCCTCCAGTACGGCATCCACCCGGAGTGGAACCTCCTCGTCGGCGCCCCCCGCGAGCCCGAGGAGATGTACGCCAAGTACGAGCGGGACTTTCCGCTCCTGGCCCATCTCACCCCTCCGACCGGCGCCTTCTTCATCCGCTTCGACCGGTTCAGCCCCTACTTCAACGAGCGGGTCAAGTACGGCCTCGACCTGCGTCCGATGGACTTCTATCCGCTGGTCTTCCCCTTCGAGCCGCAGCAGCTGGACCAGCTGGCCTACTTCTTCACCGACCATGGGGCGGCGCCGTACGCCCTGCCCGCGCTGAAGTGGTACCCCACCCTCCAGAGGGTGGTGGCCGCATGGCAGACCCACTGGAAGGACGACGCCGAGCGGCCCCGCCTGGAACTGATCCGGGACGGCGACGCGTACCACATCGAGGACACCCGGTTCGGCGAGCCGCGGAGGATCCTGGTCGACGCGCACACGCTGCGTCTGCTCCGTACGCTCAACTCACCCCGTCGCCGCGACCAGTTGACCGCTCCGGAGGGCATGAGCGAGGCCGACCTCACCCGGACGTTGGAACTGTTCCACGACCACCGCATCCTGTTCGAGGAGGAGGGACGCCTGCTCAGCCTGGTCACGGGCGTCGATGCCGTCGGCTAGAGGAGCCGGTGGACCACAGGCGTGACGCGGCGACGAGGCGAGGGTGATGGAAGCGAGCAGCACGGGCGGGCCGGAGCGAGCCCCGCAGAAGGAAGCTCCGGTACCCTCCGCCTCAGCGCCGGGCGTGGCCTGGCCGCACTTCGGCCGCCTCTGGCTGGCGAGCGCCGTATCCGCTCTCGGCGACGGCGTACGCAACACCGCGCTTCCGCTGCTTGCCCTCTCCTTCACCGACAACCCGGTGCTGCTGTCGCTGACCACCATCGTCACCGCGTTCGGGATGATGATGGCGCCGATCGGCGGCGTGTGGGCCGACATCTTCGACCGGCGGGCCCTGCTGATCGCCATCGACCTGGCGCGGTTCGTCGTCGTCGCGCTGATCGCCGTCGGTGTGGTGACCGACTCGCTCAACCTGCTCTTCGTCTACATCGCCGCGGCGGTGCTCGGCATGGGCGAGTCCGTCTTCCTCGTCACCGCCCAGGCCTTTCTGCCCAAGGTCGTACCGCCCGACCGGCTGACCACGTCCAACGGCCGGCTGCACGCGGTGCAGGTGGTGCTCCGGGACAGCGTCGGCCAGCCGCTGGGCGGTGTACTGTTCGCGTTCGCCGCGGCGGCGCCCTTCATCCTCGACGGCGTCTCGTTCCTGCTCGGCGTCCTGCTGCTGCTGTTCCCGGTGCTGCGCACGGCGCGGACCGATCCGGCCGGGCCGCGGACCAGCTGGTGGCAGATGATCCGCGAGGGCATGCGCTATCTGCGGGAGGACAGGCTGCTGATCCGGCTGGCGGTGGTCCTCGGCACCCTGAACTTCTTCACCATGAGCCTCGGTGTGCTGATGGTCCTCTACGTCGTCCAGTGGCTGGACCTCCCGGAGAGCGCGTACGGCTTCTTCCTCGCCGCGAACGCGCTCGGCGGTGTGGTCGGCGGGCTCAGCAGCGACTGGGTGCGGCGCAGGATCGGCGTACTGCCCGGAGCCCTGACGGCGCTCGCCGTCATGGGCGTCGCCTGTCTGCTGCTCGGCGGAACCCGGACGCCGGCGGTCGCCGCGATCTCCTTCGGGGCGGTCGGCTTCGGCATCGCGACCTGGCAGACGCTGATCACGGCGTTCCGCCAGGCGACCATTCCGCAGGACATTCTGGGGCGCGTGAACGGCGTGTTCCGCCTCCTGTCGGTGTGCGTGTCGCCGTTCGGCGCGATCACCGCCGGTGTCGTCGCCCAGTTCACGGAGATCAACGTTCCGATGCTGGTCTCCGGCGTCGGAATCCTCGCGCTGACCGCGATCAGCGCGAGGCCCCTACTGCGGCTGGGCGCCGCGCAAGCCGTCCGGTGAGCCGGGACCGGCGGTGTGCGGCCACCCAGGGGCCCTGGCCTTGAGGGCCTTGAGAGGGCTCAACCCGACGGGTCTGCCGACTTCACTCGTAACGCAGGCGAAGTGACTCCCGTTCGGCTTCCTCGATCTGGTCGACGGTGAGGCCGGGCAGGTTCAGTTGGGCCAGCGTCACCTCGGCGCTGGACGGCTGGGCCTCAGCAGGCACCCACCGCTCCGGTTGCCAGGCGTTGCCGCGCATCAGCGACTTCGGGCAGTGGGGGTAGACCTCCTCGACATGCACCACAATCGCCGTGACCGGCGGCTTTCCGACGGCCGTGAGTTGGTCGAGCAGCTCCGGGCGTGCTGAGACGCAGGCGCGGCCATTGACTCGCAACGTGGTCGGGCGGCCGGGAATGAGGAAGAGCAGTCCGACGCGTCCGGTCTGCAACACGTTGTGCAGGGTGTCGAGACGCTTGTTCCCGGTCGCGTCGGGTATGGCCAAGGTCCGCTCGTCGAGCACCGAGACGAACCCGGCCGGTCCGCCACGCGGCGTCACGTCCGCCCGCCCCTCGGCGTCCGCACTGCCGATGAACATCAGCGAGGAACAGCCGATCAGAGCCCGGGCCTCCTCGGTCAGGTGGTCGATCTCCTTGCGGAGCGCGTGCGGGTTCGGCTGCGGGTAGAACTCGCGCAGCTGGTCCGGTCTGGTGAGGGCGTCCGCCTGGAGGGATTCGAAGAGCGAGCCGGCGACCCCAGTGTCGATCATCATACGGATGACCCTAAAAGATGACCGCGTAGTGCGCGGGTCAACGGGTGATCTCGCCCGCGTTGACCGATCGGGCCGGGTGACCCGCTGTGCGCTCTTCCAGGGATGCCGCTGGCGAGCCTCGCGCGCAGGCCCTCCCGGGCGGTCGGAGTACATGACTCTCCAGCGACGGCACGGGACGAATGCCCCGGAGACCGGGCAGCGTGGGCGGAAGTGGAAGACGGCCGAGAGGTTGCTGGCGGCACTGGCAGCGCTGATCGCTGTGGTCGGCGGTGCGGTGTGGGTGGTCCAACGGGCCAACGAGGTGTACGGCGGACAGCCCGACGAGGTCTTCGGCGACTTGTGACTGAGCGGCTGGGTTGGCCCGTGAGCGCTTGAGTTGACCCGGGTGAGCGTCGTGGTTGGCCCGCAGGGCAGAGGTCGCCTTGCTCATCTGCGTGGTTTGCGGAAGAAGCGGTACGGCGGGCCAGGTTGGCCGGCCGTGGATCTGGCCGGTTTCCCGGCACTGGCGTCGGTCCCGGTTTGCGGGTTCACCTCGAGGGCGGGACAGCGGCATCGCCCCGGGCTGACATATCGGACTTCCTCGTGCTGCTGCCGGGGCTGCGGCGCTGATCGACGGCCGGCCCCCTGTCGGCGGCTGGGGCTACCGTGCGTAGATACACGAGTCCAGCGCAAATAGAGGGAGATCATGACCATACTGGAGAACCGGCCGAACACCGTGCTCCTTGTCGTCGACGTGCAGAAGGGAGTCGTCGAAGGGGCCCACCAGCGCGACGTGGTCGTCGCGAACGTCGCCAGCCTCGTCGAGCAGGCGCGGCGGGAAGAGGTCCCGGTCGTCTGGGTCCAACACTCCGACGAGGAGCTCACGAGGGGGAGCGACGACTGGCGGATCGTCCCGGAACTCACTCCAGAGGACGCCGAGCCGCTCGTCGAGAAGAGCTACGGCGACTCCTTCGAGGACACCACTCTGGAAACCGTGCTGTCGGGGCTCGGCGTGGGGCGCCTCGTCGTCGTCGGTGCGGAGACCGACGCCTGCATCCGCTCGACGCTCCACGGCGCGTTCGCCAGGGGATACGACGCGACCCTGGTCAGCGACGCCCACACGACGAGCGACAAGACGGCATGGGGTGCGCCGCAGCCGGACCAAGTCATCGCGCACACGAACCTGTACTGGACCTACCAGACGGCGCCAGGCCGGACGGCTGGGACAGTCGAGACCAAGGACGTCGTCTTCGGCGGCACATCCTGACGGCTGAATTGCACCCTGTGGGCCAGCCGCTACGCTCACTGGCCACCGCGAACGCTCACGGGCCAACTCTGCCGCTCAGTCACACGACTGCGGAGTTCACTCCCGCAGGGAACTTCCGCAAAACCATTGCCATCACTGCATACGTCGTCACAAAGCACAAGGAACGGACGGACGACATGTTCCAGTCTCCCTACATTGCGGCCGGCGGTAACGACTGACGGGCCAGCCGTGGCTCAGGCGAGCGGACAACGCGGGGGCACTCAGCAGCAGCGGCAGCCCTCGGCGCATCCGCACGCGTCTGCCTCGCCCTTGGTGGTCGTGTGATCGACAGTCGGCGCGCAGCAGCCCTTGCCCTGCCAGGCGTCCCGGCCTTCCTTGACGGCGATGGCCGCGATGACGAGGGCGGCGACCGGGTCGGCCCAGGACCAACCCAGCAACAGGTTGGCCAGCAGGCCGACCAGGAGCACGGCGGAGAGGTAGGTGCAGAGCAGAGTCTGCTTGGAGTCGGCGACGGCGGAGGCGGAGCCGAGTTCACGGCCGGCCTTGCGCTGGGCCGCGGACAGGAAGGGCATGACCGCGAGGGACAGAGCGGCGAGCACGATGCCTGGGAGCGAGTGTTCAGCTTCGCCGTTGCCGGTCAGAGCGCGCACGGAGTCGACGGTGACGTAGAGCGCGAGCGCGAAGAAGGAGAGGGCGATGATCCGCAGCGTGCGCTTCTCCCGGGCTTCCCGGGCGGCGTGGTCGTGGGCGGAGAACTGCCAGGCGACGGCCGCGGCGGAGGAGACCTCGACGACGGAGTCGAGTCCGAAGCCGATCAGCGCGGTGGAGGAGGCGATGGTCCCGGCGGTGATCGCGCAGATGGCCTCGATGACGTTGTAGGTGATGGTCGCCGCGACCAGCAGACGTATTCGCCGGGCCAGCGCGTCCCGGCGGGCCGGGCTCGGACCGAGGGACATCGCGGTCATTCAGCAGCACCCCTTGTCGTCCGCGTCCGCGCAGGTGCGGTCTGCCTCGACGGCGACGACCGCCGTGCGCAGGTCGTCCAGGGCGTGGGCGAGGCGTTCGTCGGCGAGCTCGTAGCGGGTGCGGCGGCCGTCGGGCACGGTGACGACCAGGCCGCAGTCGCGCAGGCACGCCAGATGGTTGGACGTCCGGGTGCGGGAGATTTCCAGAGCCTCGGCGAGGTCGGCCGGGTAGGCGGGCGCTTCGCGCAAGGCGAGCAGGATCCGGCAGCGGATGGGGTCGGCGAGGGCGCGACCGAACCGCGCCAGGACTTCGATGTCGGCAGCGAGAGTCAGCACGCTCCGACAGTACACGCATCAGTGAATTCAGGAAAGGATGAATCGTCTGGTTCGGCGACGGCTGATCTCGGCGGCGCAGTCGGCGCTGAAGCTCCGCGGTCGCGGTGCCGGTTGGCGACGGGCTTCCGGCCGAGCCGCAGGGCGACCTTGTCCCCGTCGTCGTGACGTGCTCGGTCGTGAAGAGGGTGATGCGGTCGGCGGGCTGAGTGAGCAGCGGCAGGCGCAGTCCGTCGGCGCGGTCGGCGGCGCTAACCCGTATGACCTCTTGCGGCGCGCGCCGGGTATTCAGGCATGTCTGAATGAACGTGCGTCTGCCGACGGGCGTCTCCTGGGAGCCATGGCTCGGGGCGGGCTGCCGCATCGCGTTCTGCGTTTTCTGGCCTTCGCCTGAAGGGGTACTGGATCATGCGCGCATCTGCTGCCGGCCTGGCGACTGTTGCCGCCACTGCCGCCGCTCCCGTCGCCGCTGTGCAGAGGAGCCCGGGGTGCCGTGTCCACGCGTAGCGGAAGGGCGGCGGGCGCCGTCTGGCTGCGGAGGGCGGTGTCGGTGTGATCAGGATTGGAGTGAGTGAGGCAGAACGCGTCAAGGACATCAACCTGCTCCTAGAAAAGTGTCTGCTCCCGCATATAGGTCGTGTTGAGACTCCATCGCTCACCTATATCGATGCCGTGCTGGAGGCCAGCCTTACGGAATATCGCGCTTTTCTTGATCCACTCGGCGTTGAGTTATTGTATTCAGCCAAACCCTGTACGTTCGATTTTGTCGTGCGTGCCTGTGCTCGCCGCACCGCTGGTATCGATGTCAGCTCTCCCGGCGAGGCGAGACTGGTCCGGGAATGGGTGGGCCCATCGGTGGCGTTGCACTGCACCACCCCGGGCTTGAGTGCCGGCAACTTGGAGACGGTCAGCGAGCTGGCGGATTTCATCAACGTCAATTCCCTACCGATGCTCAGACGGGCGTACCGGCAAGCCGCACACCACGGGGCTTCGATGGGCCTGCGGGTGAACACCGGCCGTTCGGCTTCCAAGGACGCGCGCTACGACCCGGCCCGCCCCGGGTCGAAGCTCGGTGTCCCCCCAAAGGCGTTCGAGGCGTGGGTTGCCGAGGGAGGCGGCCCGGTCATTGACGGTCTGCATTTTCACATCGGCTGTGAATCCCCCGCCTACGCCGCAGCCGCGTCCAGTGTGAAGTGGCTGGCGCGAGTGGCCGCCCCGCTCCTATCCCGCCTGACCTACGTCAATGTCGGCGGCGGGTGGCTACGACCGGCGGCCGTGAAGGGCGCTGAGCACTTCCGGGCCGCGGTCGAGCAACTCCGCGCCTGCGGCGTGCGGCGCATCTTCACCGAGCCGGGCACCGGGATCGTCAGCGAGGCGGGGGTCCTGACAGCACGGATCATCGACATCGTGGACGCGGGAAAGGGGAAGGTCGCGGTGCTCGACGCCCACACCGGGCAGGCACCGGAGACGATCGAGTACGGCTGGAAGCCCGACCTGTACACCCCGGGGAACGAGGTCACCGGCGCCGGCCGCCACGAGTACGAACTCGTGGGCTGCACACCCCATGTGGGGGACGTTTTCGGCAGGTACCGCTTCCGCCGTCCCCTGGAACTCGGGCAGCCCCTGTTCTTCCACCGCCTGGGCGCATACGCCCACGCCCGCGCCACTCAGTTCACCGGGGTGCCGCTGCCGTCCATCTACCGGATCACCGAGGCGGGGACTTTGGCCTTGGTGAGGAAATCCGCGTTCGCCGAGTACCACACGCTCTGGAGCACTGATGCTGACGATCGAGCATGACACCATCGTCGTCCCGAAAACGAAGGCGATGCTGACGTGGCCCGCAGTCGTCGACCTCCTGGCCCCGCGCTACGGCTCGCAGACCATACCCGTGCGCCTCGCGCTGACGGAACAGGCCGACGGGCAGCTCACCTTTGAGGTGACCGGCCTGCGCGGGGCGGCGCCCGATACCCAGAGGTGGGGATCCCTATGGGACTTCCAGCCCCGCCGCCCGGAGCGGACGGGACGTTTCGTCGTGCTCCACGTCGTGCCCACCGGGATCCGAGCAGAGATCGGCGGATTCGCCGGTGACGCCACCCCGGCCACCAACCTCTTGGCCAGCACGTGTGACTACCTGCTCACACACCCCAACGTCGTCACAGCCTCCGACCTGTACTGGGGCAAAGAGAACGTGCTGTACCTGGAGGGCAATCTGCTCAGCCGCTTCCTCCTCGGGCAGATCCATCTGCGTCCCGCCCAGACCCGGCGCCTGGGCGTGCTCATCGACAAACCCCACGCCCCCGAGTACCTCGACAACGTACAGAACGCCATCCACGCCTGCCGCACCGTCGGTGGACTCACCATCGAGCAGGTGTGGGTGTCCGAACAGTCCCTGCGCGCCGAGGTGTTCTACACCCCCTCCGGGCGGGCTCTGGGCAACATCGCCCATATGGACCACATCCTGGAGATCGCCCTCGAAGCCGAGCACCACGTCGATGCGTTGGCCATCACCAGCGAGATCGACGTCAGCCCGAAGGTGCGCCGCGCGTACTACGCGGGCAAGCGCGTCGCCAACCCCTGGGGCGGCGTGGAAGCCGTCCTCACCCACGCCGTCACCACCATGACCGGACTTCCGGCCGCACACGCGCCCATGCTCACCTCGCACTCCGACCTCGTGCCTCCCGACGGCGTAGTGGATCCCCGCGACGGGGCAGAGGTCATTTCCACCAGCTTCCTCTGCTCGGTCCTACGAGGTCTGTCCGCCGCTCCCCAGCCCTCCCCCGCCGGCAGTCCGACGCTCCCCGGCGATACTCGCCTCACCCCCGAGGACGTCGGCGCGCTCGTGCTCCCCGCCGGTGCCGTCGGTGGCATCCCCGCGTTCGCTGCCCTCGCCCAGAACATCCCCCTCGTCCTGGTGCGCGAGAACAACACCGTCAGCTCTCTCCGCATCGAGGACATCCTGGGTGCCCAGGGCCATGGGCCCGCCGAGGTCCATCTGGTCGACAACTACCTCGAAGCAGCGGGCCTCTTGACCGCCCTGCGCGAGCGTCTGAGCGTCGACGCCCTGCGCCGCCCCGTCGCTGTCACACAGCTTTCGGAGCGATGACGCTGCCAGCCGCAGCGGAGCTTGCCCCCCCGCTTTGTACAAAGGCTGCCCTGCCAGAGCACTGTCCGTGCCCCTATGCACCATCCCGGCTCGGTGATCGGAGATCGACGTGCACTCTCCCTCCTCCAGTGCCCGTGCTGTAGACACCCCTCTTGCGGGCAAGCCGGCGCCCACCCGCTCCTCCTTCGACGTCGTCATCGTCGGAGGTGGCCACAACGGACTGGTCGCCGCTGCGTACCTCGCCCGCGCCGGCCGCAGCGTCCTGGTGCTGGAACGGCTGGATCACACCGGCGGTGCAGCCGTCTCGGCGCAGCCCTTCAGCGGTCTGAACGCGCGACTGTCCAGCTACGCCTACCTGATCGGTCTGCTCCCGAAGAAGATCATCGACGACCTCGGGCTGACGTTCCGCGACCGCCGACGCCGCATCGGCTCCTACACCCCGACCACGGTGGACGGCCGGGCCACCGGGCTTCTGATCGGGGACGACCAGGCCCGCACCCGCGAATCCTTTCGTGCCATCACCGGCTCCGATGGCGAGTTCGCTGCCTGGCAGCGCTTCTACCGGATGACGCGACACGTTGCCGAGCGTGTCTTTCCCACCCTTACCGCGCCACTCCCCCGCCGCGCCGAGCTCGAACGGATCGTCGACAGCCGGACCGCCTGGGAGGCGCTGTTCGAGCGCCCCTTGGGCGAGACGATCGAGGAGACGTTCACCCACGACCTGGTGCGGGGCATCGTGCTGACGGACGCACTGATGGGGGCCTTCACCCACGCTCACGACGAGACGCTGCTGCAAAACCGCACTTACCTCCACCACGTGATCGGCAACTGCACCGGGGACTGGAACGTGCCCGTCGGCGGGATGGGCGCGCTCACCGACGAACTGCGGAACGTTGCCCTCGCCGCCGGCGCCGAAATCCTCGTCGGTCACGAGGTGGTGGCCATCCACACCGACGGGACTCACGCGGAAGTCGAATACCAATCGCATGAGACAGAGGGCACAGTGGCTGCCGGGTCGGTCCTGGCCAACGTGGCCCCCACCACGCTCACCCGCCTCCTGGGCCGGAAGCCGGACCCGTCCCACCCCGCGCCCGAGGGCTCACAGGTGAAGGTCAACATGCTGCTGCGGCGCCTGCCGCGCCTGCGCGACGACAAGGTCGACCCCGAGGACGCCTTCGTCGGCACCCTGCACATCGCCGAGTCCTACAGCCAGCTCGAAGACGCCCACCGCGAAGCCGCGGCCGGGCGCCTGCCAAGCACACCACCGTCCGAGCTCTACTGCCACTCGCTCACCGACCCCTCGGTCCTGGGGCCGGATCTGAGGGAACGCGGCTACCACACCCTCACCCTGTTCGCCCTGCAAATGCCCGCACGCCTGTTCCCGATCCCCGGGGACACGGTGAGCGACAAGACGCTGCGCGCCGTGCTGGCCCCGCTGGACGCCTGTCTCGCCGAGCCGATCGCTGACTGCCTGGCGACCGACGCGGAGGGCCGCCCCTGTATCGAGGCCATGACGCCACCGGATCTGGAAACCGAGTTGGGGCTGCCCGGCGGCCACATCTACCACCGCGACCTGACCTTCCCCTACTGCGACGCGGAAACCGGCAGGTGGGGTGTGGAGACCTTCGACCCCAACGTCCTGCTGTGCGGCTCCGGTGCCGAACGCGGCGGCGGAGTCAGCGGCATCCCCGGCCACAACGCCGCCATGGCCCTGCTCAGTGGTGCGCGGAAGAGATCAACCCCGGGTCGATAGGTAAAGCTATGCAGATCATTTGCCGGGCCTACAGCCACCCGCACGTCATTGCGCTGACCGAACGCCTACAGGCCGAGTACGTGCATATCTACGGGGCCCCCGACGAGAGCCCCACCGAGGCCGAGCAATTCTCGCCGCCCAACGGGGCGTTCGCCGTGGGATACGAAAACGCGCTGCCCATCGCGATGGGCGGCTGGCACTTCCGCGAGGACGGACGCGCGGAGCTCAAACGCATATACGTCACAGACAGGCAGCGCGGAAAAGGTCACTCCCGTTCCATCCTGGCATGGCTGGAGGAGTCAGCCGCGGACGCAGGCGCGCCCACGATCGTTCTGGAGACGAACCAACGCCACCCGGCGGCGATCGGCCTGTACCGGTCACACGGCTACACGGAAGTCCCGCCCTTCGGCTACTACGCCGACGACCCGCTCTCCGTCTATCTGGGCCGGCAACTGCGCGTCCCGTCCTGACAGCCGGACTGGCCGGGCACGGGTGGCTGTTGGCGGTCGCAGGGCGGTGAACACCCGCTCCCAGGTGCCGGAAACCGCCTAGTCCCGGAGCACCACCACCGCCTTGTCGAAGGCCGAGTCGCGGTCCTTCGCGAACTCCTCCTTGGTGAATACCGGCGTACGCAGGTGCGGCGGGATCCCGGCGCCGTCAAAGGTCCGGCCCGAGCGGGTCAGGAACTCCTCGTTCGGGAGCCGGAGTGCCATACCGTTGGGGAGTTTGCGGTCGAGTACGTCCGAGAAGACGCCCTGCGTGGGCTCCCCTATGCGGACCGTCCTGCCCGGCCGGTCCATCAGGGCCTGGGTGAAAGTCTCGCCCGCGCTGACCGTCGAGCCGCTCGTCAGCACGGCGACCGGACCGGTGTAGCGGGGGGTGCCCTTGACGGGCCGTACGGTGATGGGCTGCGGGCGGGTGTACTGGGTGCGCTTGCGGTAGGCGACGTACGGGGTGTCGGTCAGGCGCTCGGCGATGTGCAGGCCGAGGGCGTCGGAACCGCCACCGTTGATCCGCAGGTCGATGATCAGCCCCTTGAGGGAGGCCGTGCGCTCAGGGGTGAGGACGGTGTCCAGGGCGTTGTCGAGTTCGGCGAGCTGAGCGGCGTACGAACGGTCCTTCGTGTTGTAGGCGGCGAACCCGGAGATGCGCAGATAGCCCTTCCTGCCCGGCAGATCCGCATAACTGATCCGGCCGTTGGCGAATTCCCGCGGCTTCTTGCCCTTGAGGTCGCGCCGGACGATGTGGTTCTTGACTTTGGTGTCCAGCTCCTTACTGGGCACGGTCGTCCCGGGGCGGATCCGGTAGAACCTGCGCTCACCGTCGATGACGGCGACATGGGCGTCGTACAGAGGCTTCACCATCTTGCTGAAGAGGGCAAAGAGTTCGTCCCTCGTCGTGTCGGCGTGCACCTTGGGCCGGTACGTGTCCCTTACGGCGTGCCAGTCGATCCCCTTGGCGGCGAAGAAAGGGTAGTTCTCCTCGAAGGACTGCCAGAAGACATCGAATGCCGTCACCGGGTCCTTGGGCATCGGGAGGTCACGGCGGCAGGATTCGGGAAGTTCCGCGACACGCCGCAGCTCCCGGTCGCCCGCCGATCCGGCCACATGCAGGGAACCCTTTGACAGGACAGTCATGACCGTCCCATCCGCAGCGCGGTACTCGCCCGGTGCCGTCTGCTTCGCGGAGTCGCCCTTCAGACAGCTGATATCGGTCGTCTGGTACTCCTGCAAGCGGCCGTCCGCGATGGAAAGGACGGTGCCGTAGCCCTCCACACGCCATACGCCGTCGACGGACGTCGGCTGCTGAGGCCCGCGAGCCCCTTGAGTCGCCGCGGCGGGCGCGATCGCGCCTCCCGAAAGGGCCAGCACCACGGCTACCGTCGCGGCCTTCGAGCTCCTGTGTCGCACCGTCTTCCTTTCCCTGTACGCGGCTTGCGTCAGAGGACCGACGATCCAGGACCGGACCGCCCTCGCACCATCCGGCGGCCCGGTTGATCAACCGGGGGGTTATCCCCATGCCGTCAACGCGTCGCCCCCGCCGGGGAGGACCGCGTGGCTGCGTCTCAGGTCACGCTCGCAGGTCGGCTCGGCCACGGTGTGCTGTCCAGGACGGGCGGACCATCGAGGCGTGACGTTGTCTGCCTGGTGCCGCCGAGGACGATGGACAGTGCCCGCACAAGTAGGGCCAGTGGTGCGGGGAATGCTCAGCGTGCCGCCTGGATTGGGCCCAAATCGGCGGTCGACATGGTGGCCATCCCGCAGTACGAGTGGGCGCCGGCCTCGACGCAGCGGGTGTGGCCACGTCGCATTGGAAACTGACGGGCAGGTTCCGAGAGTTGTTCCCCACGGTGGCCTTGGATGCGGACGTACTGTTCGTCGACGACGGTGACATCCTCACCTCGGCCGGTGCCGCCTCCGGCGTGGACGCGTGCCTGCACCTCGTCCGCAAGGACCACGGCGGCGAGGTGGCGAATCGCGTCGCGCGCCGGTGCGTGGTGCCGCCGTGGCGGGAGGGCGGTCAGGCCCCGGCACGGCGGCGACGCGGGAGTGGGCCCTGGGGCGGCCAGAGGAGCCGCTGACGCTGGCCGACCTCGCCGACCAAGCCCGGATGAGCCTGCGGACGTTCATCCGACGGTTCGGGGACGAGGTGGGGATGAGCCCGGGACGGCGGCTGACCCAGCAGCGGATCGCCCGGGCGCGGGAGTTGCTGGAAACCGGCGGCCTGCCCATCGAGCAGATCGCCGCCCGCGTCGGCTTCGCCACGCCCGCGTCACTGCGCCAGCACCTGCGCACCGCGATCGGCGTCTCCCCCAGGCCTACCGCCGCACCGTCCAGACCGCGGGCGACCGCTGAACTCCTTACATCTGTGATCTCAGCACGTCGACCTCACAGCCAGGTGCGGACGGGTCGAAGCCGTGCTCGACCAGCCAACGGACCCCCAGGAGGCTCCGCAGCGACCACCACGCGCGAATCACGTCGAGGTCGACGTCGGTGCCATAGCCGACGACGACGTCACCGAGGCGCTCTTGGTGTCCGAGTGTCAAGGTGGCGAGGTCGTACAGGGCATCGCCCTGGCCCGCCTCGGACCAGTCGATGATGCCCGTGATCTCGTCGCCGGCGGCGAATACGTGAGCGATCTGTAGGTCGCCGTGCGTGAACACCGCAGGGAACGGCCGGAGCGCGGCCTCGGCGACCTGGCGGTTGCGGGTGACCAGGTCGGCGGGCAGGACGCCGTGCGTCACGAGCCACTCGCACTCACTGTCGAGTTCCGCCGTCAACGCGTGGACGCTCCGTCCGGCCCGGCCGGGGCGGGGCGGCAACGGGGCATCATGCAACTGCCGGATGGCGGTGCCCGCCGCGGCCCACGCCGCAGGCGAGGCGGTCGACGGCTCGCCGAGGCGGCCGAGCGCCGTCCCCGGCACGGCAGCGATCGCGAGCACGGGCGGCTTGTGCCACAGGATTTCCGGGGTCGGGACCGGCGCCAGGGCCATCGCCTCGACCTCGACGTCGATGCGCGCCTGGTCGGCGTCCACCTTCAGGAACATGTCGCCCACGCGCAGGGTCACGCGCTCGCCATGGGCGACGACGACCTCGACCTCATCCATGGCGACCAGCATCCCGCATGACCGTCGACATCGCCGGGAATATTACCTGCGAGCGCCCGGCTGCCCGTGGCCCGCAACCCGGTGGCCTCATGCTCGACACCGACCGCCGATCAGACCACTCCGACCGCTTCGCCAGGAGATCCGTGCCTAGACGCCATTTCGTCTGGTGTGATCTTGCGGCAGTCTGGACCGGTGACCTCTTCGCTTGTGAAGCGGATGGCGCCGGATGGCCTGTGGGGGTTGTTCGAGCGGGTCGTTCCGCCAGCACCGGAGCGCCCGCAAGGCGGCGGTCGGCGACGGCACGGGGACCGGGAGGTGCTGGCCGCCATCATCTTCGTCGCCACCTCGGGGTGCACCTGGAACCAACTGCCACCGGGCTTCGGCCTCTCGGGGGTGACCGCCTTCCGCCGGTTCACCGAGTGGACCGAGGCGAGGGTGTGGGCCAAGCTCCACCGCCTGGTCCTCGACGAACACGGCCGGCGCGGCGAACTGGACTGGTCGCGGTACGCGATCGAGTCGGTCAGTGTCCGCGCCCTCAAAGGGGGCGGTTGACGGGACCGACTCCGATCGGCCGCGGCAGGAGCGGGTCGAGAATCCACCTGCTCGTTGATCGCCGCGGCACGCCGCCCATCCGCCCGCGTCGCGACCGAGGCGCCGGGGCCCGCCAAGCTCCATGACGACATGGGCTACGACTGCTTCCACCTGCGGCGCTGGCTCTCCTTGCGCCACCCCCCATATGCCACCGCAGGCTCGCCAAATGAAATGGCGTCTTATGAGGCTGTCGGCAGGCGTCGAGGCATGGCGACAGCCGTCGATGGGTCTTAAGTCCTATGTACGGCCGACTTGACGATCTGACAACCTGCCCGTAGTTGTGACCCACCACTCGGGAGGGCTGGAGAGTTGTGAACGGCCCCCGGTGGTCGGGTTTTCTACGTCCCCGCATTGGTGCGTTTGGTCCGACACGCGTCGGGGGCCGGGTGTGTGCCGCGCGGCTGGGTGCGGTGGTGCTGCCGCACGCGCGCGGTCGGGGTAGTCGTCAGAACCGTTCAGGAATGTGCAGTGAAAGAGGGAGCAGTGACGACCGAATTGCAGCGGCCGGTGGATGACCCGATTGTCGTTGATGATCTCGAGCGCCTCTCGTTCCGGGTGGATCGTCGTGCGTACACCGACGATGATGTTGCGGCGCAGGAGATGGCGAGGATCTTTGATCGCTGCTGGTTGTACGTGGGGCACGAGTCGGAGGTGCCGGAGCCGGGTTCCTTTGTGTCGCGTGAGGTCGGCGGGCGTCCGGTGATTTTGGCGCACGGGTCCGACGGGGCGATCCGGGTGTTTGCCAACAGTTGTACGCACCGTGGGGCTCTGCTCTGTTCGCAGCCGGCTGGGCAGGTCAAATCGTTCCGGTGTCCTTATCACGACTGGACGTTCTCCAACAAGGGTGAGCTGACCGGGGTGCCGATTCCGGACGGGTACGGGCCCGGTTTCCGGAAGGCGGACTTCGGTCTGGCGCAGCACCGCAGTGACAGTTACCGGGGTTTTGTCTTCGTCACCTTTGATCCGCAGCAGCCGCGTACTTTGACGGAGTATCTGGCGGGGGCTACGGAGTACATCGATCTGGTCGCTGATCAGTCGGAGACGGGGATGGAGGTGATTCAGGGCGCGCAGCTGCACGGGGCTCAGGCCAACTGGAAGCTCATGATGGAGAACAGCGTCGATATCTATCATTTCCGGGCGCTGCACAAGCGGTATGTCAGTTATATGCAGTCGTTGGGGTCGGTGCCGCCGCGTCGGCGGGGTGGTTTCGGGCGTGCTCTGGGTCTGGGTCATGGGGCCAATGAGCTGCCGCCGGCCGCTGCCCGTCCGCTGGCTCACTGGACGCCGATGTTCGATCCTGAGCTGCGGCCGCGGATGGAGGCGACCGCGGCGCGGTTCGCCGAGAAGTTCGGTGCCGAGCGTGCGCAGCGGATCACCGGTATGAATCGCGCGTTGATGATCTTCCCCAATTTGATGATCATTGATGCGATTGCGCTCACGATCCGCAAGATCGACCCGGTCGGTGCCGACCGGATGGCTATCACTTCGGTGGCGCTGGCCCCCAAGGACGAGGATCCGGAGATCCGGGAACTCCGCAAGAGCCACTACCTGACGTTCCTTGGTCCCGCCGGTTTCGCGACGCCGGACGACATCGAGATCATCGAGTCGTGCCAGCGCGGTTACCGCAACCGCACGGTGCGCTACTCGGATCTGTCGCGCGGTATGAACAAAGAGATTCCCGAGACGACCGACGAGCTTCCTGCCCGCGAGTTCTGGCGGCAGTGGGACCGGCTGATGCACGGCGACGACGGTCACTTCGAGGTCGCTCACCAGGCCGAGCTGCAAGGGGCGGAAAAGGAATGACCACCGAACTGAGAGTCGATGACGCGGCCCAGGTGAGGCTGTGGCACCGGGTGAGCCAGTTCCTCTTCCGTGAGGCCCGGCTCCTCGACGAGTGGCGTCTGACCGAGTGGTACGACGAGATGCTCACCGACGACATCCGCTACGTGGTGCCCGCCACCGACGTCCGCGGCGAGGTGGCCGGTGCGCTCGGGCTCATCGATGACGATGCCGCCCGGCTGCGCCAGCGGATCGAGCAGATCCTCAACGGCGAGGTGTGGTGCGAGGACCCCCGGTCACGGACCAACCGCGTGATCAGCAACGTGGAGATCCTGGCTGATCACGGCAGTTACCTCCAGGTGGCGGCGAATGTCGTCGCCTACCGCTTCGGACACGGGCGCTCCGACGCCTACGTCGGCAAGTACCGCTTCGAACTCGTCCCCGAAGGCGAGTCGTTCCGCATCCGCAGGCGCGAAGTCATCCTCGACCACGAAACGCTCTACGAGCACGGCAAGCTCAGCATCGTCCTCTAAGAGGCACGCCTGTCCGCGGTGATGCGAACGTTCGCCCCCTACGGAGGAATTGATCGATGAATCAGCCGTCTGCCCGGCACGAGCGGGGCGAAGCCATCTTCAAGGAGGTCTTCGGCCGTGAACCGCGCCCGGGTAATTACCCGGAGTTCCTACAGATCACCGTCGAGCACCTCTTCGGTGAGATCTGGGCCCGCCCGCAACTGAGCCTTGAGGAGCGCGAGCTGGTCGCCCTGACCGCGGTCGCGCTGGCGCGGACCGACTGGGAGTTGCGGGGCCACATCGGCGCCTCCCTGAATCTCGGCATGTCGCGAGAGAAGATCATCGAAGTCATCATCCAGCTCGCCTACTACGGCGGCTGGCCGGTCGCCAACAACGGACTGCGCGTCGCCCAGGAAGTCTTCGCCGAGTTGGACAACGCCACCGGGAAGGACGCGGACCATGACCAGTGAGACCACCTCTCTCGACCCGGCGGAGAAAGTCGATCTCTGGCGTCAGCGGTACTTCGAGGCCCAGACGGGCGCGGACGAGTTCGTCCTCGGAGAGCACGGCGAAGAAGGCCTCGCCCGATGGATTGAGGCGAACTCCCGCATCACCGCGGACCTGATGAGAGCGCAACGGCCCGAGGGGTTATCGGCTACCGATCACTTCATGACCCGGATGCAACGTCAGCTGTTGCTGTACGACTCGGACGTGTCCATTGAGCCTGATCCCTCGGGCCCCGTCCTGCGTAACGCCGAGTGCGGGATTCTCCGGTACCGCAAGAAAGCTGCCCGCGCCGGCGTCGCCCTGACGTTCAAGTCACCGTGCGGGTACTGCCAGAAACTCAACACCGCCATCGCCACCCGCTACGTGGACCCGGACGTCACGGTGTCATGCGAACTGGCGGGCGACGGATGCACCTGGCGCGCGGAGCGTCCCCACGCTCCAGGGGAGGACTAGGCGCCTCTGCCGGGCCCCCGACCGAAACGTCTTCCAGCACTTCTCGTGCCAGTCAACCGGAGTGATTAGGTATGCCTTTGTCGATGGTCGACAAAATGATCCGCCTCAACCTGATGTCTTTCACGCGCCCCCTCAACGTGACGGAATTCATCCCGGCGCTTTCGACGTACCGCGTTGAGCGGCCATTTTCGCTTGACGATTTTCGCGAAGCGGTCGGTCACTACTTCAACGAGAACCCCCTGTTCTCGAAGTGCTACTTGATCGAACGGCAGTTTGAAGATCCGGAGGACTTCCCGATCTCATCCTTCCAGGAGGTCGTGCTCGACGAGTACCTCAATTACTACGACGGCTTCCTGTTGATGTCCGTCACGTACAAGTCGAACCCCAACATCCAGGGGATCTTCACCGCCTTCCCCATGTCGATGCAGGACGGCTACAGGTGCTTCCGCTTCCAGCAGGCGCTGATGAGCACCATGAAGACAGGAAAGGACCAGTTCCGCATCGCGGAGACGATCGCGGAGCTTCAACTGCGGACCGATGACCTGGGCCAGTATCTCCCCGCGAGGAAGCCTTTCATCGATGATGATGAAGCGGTGCGGATGATGCCCTGGGTACTTCGGGAGACCATCGAGCCGACCCAGAAGATCGGCCCCCATCTCGACATGGTCAAGGAAGAATTCCTCAGAAGGCAGAGCGGGAACCTTCTCGTGATGAAGAACGCCTCGTACGGCTCAAGCCTTCACTTCGGGAATCATCTCATGTACCTGCTTGTTCCGAGCGAGGTGGTCGCTCGAAGCAGTGGTAGTCAGATCCGCGACTACTACAAGGCACAGGCAGCCGAAGTCGAGAAAAAGGTCGCGCAGTTGGAGACGCCCGAGGAACTTGCAGCCGCCGGCGAGGCTGTGATGCCAGGGATCATCTCCCACCCCCGTCGATTCGGCGTCAACAACTACGGTGACGTCTCGCCGTATGACGGGTCCGACTTCAGTCCGGAAAAGGGAACCCTCCTCAAATATCAGTGGCACATGCCATACGCCGTCTCGCGGGGCGCGGCCGCGGAAGGGTCGGGAATGCATATGACCTTCACCCTCAACGGTAAGGCGCACCATTTCCTGACACAGCGGCGATAGCGAAAGACGAAGACGCGTTCTCAAGGCGGGGGTGATCGTTCATGCGCCCGCCTGTTCGCACGACATCACGAGCAGCAGCTTGAGCCGGGAGTAGCCATGAAGATCCTCAAGTCTTTTTACAGGGTATACCTTCGAAAGACGGAACTCGAAGCAAGTAAAGAGTTCTACATGGCACTCCAAGGAGTGGACCGCCCGCACCACGAATTTCATTACGCGGAGTTCAACCTCGATATCGTCGGGATCGGAAGCATTCTCCTGCTCGCGGGAGACAAGGCTGATACCGAGCGGTTCGAGCCTACCAAGCTGACCTGTTTGGTGGATGACCTGGAGGCCGTGCGCGCCTACTTCATCCAAACCGACATCAAGATCATCGACGATATCAAGGTTGTTCCTTCAGGGCACAACCTGCGCGCAATGAGTCCGGACGGAACGATCGCCGAGTACGTCCAACACAGCGATGACTTCAAGCGCAAGATGGCTGGAAACGCCTACGACTGAACATGCCCGTTCCCATTGAGCCAGTGCGCTACCTCCTGCTCACCTGAGTAGTTGTCTGCAACTTCGGAGCGACGAGCTTCCCAAAACGGGGGATCCACTTCGTGACTACGCCTCTCACTCTCACATCGTTATCTGAAACCGATGTCACTTCGGATGCGGAGCGCGAGGGTCAATGGCTTCGCACTCTGCCGGCCCAGCAGCAACCGCGGTGGAAGGACCACCGTCTGGCTGAACAGGTCAGCGGCGAACTCCGTGATATGCCCGGCCTGGTGGCCTGGGACGAGGTGCGCCAGCTGCGGCTGCTGCTCGCCGAGGTCGCGGCGGGCACATTGCAGGTCCTCCAGGCGGGGGACTGTGCCGAGGATCCCGCGGACTGTGTTCCCAAGGTGCTCAGACGCAAGGCCGGCATGCTGGATGCGCTGGCCGGGGCGATGCAGGCCCAGACCGGTCTGTCCGTGGTGCGGGTGGGCCGGATCGCGGGCCAGTTCGCCAAGCCCCGCTCCTCCGACCTGGAGCGGCACGGGGACATCGAACTCCCTGCCTTCCGTGGCCACTTCGTTAATGATCCGCGTCCTGATCCGCAGTTGCGTCAGCCGGATCCGGCGCGTCTGCTCGCCGGTTACCGGGCGGCTTATGCCGGTACGGAGTTCTTGCGCCGGCTCGGCGGTGCATGGGGTCTGCCGGCCGGGGCGCCGGTGTGGACGAGCCACGAGGCCCTCGTGCTGGACTACGAGCTGCCGCTGCTGCGTCAGGACCGGCAGGGCCTGCTGCTGTCCTCGACGCACTGGCCGTGGATCGGGGACCGTACCCGCCAGCTGGACGGTGCGCACGTGCAGATGCTGGCCCGCGTCCACAATCCGGTGGCCTGCAAGGTGGGTCCGACGATGACGCCCGCTGAGCTGACGCAGCTCTGTGCGGTCCTTGACCCGGCGCGTACGCCCGGCCGGCTGACGCTGATCTCCCGGATGGGCGCGGATCGTGTGGAGGAGTGGCTGCCGCCGTTGATGGCCGCTGTCCGTGAGGCGGGGCATCCGGTCATCTGGCTGTGCGATCCGATGCACGGCAACACCCAGCGCGGCCCTCTGGGCCGCAAGACCCGCCTGCTGACCAGCGTCACCCGCGAAGTGGAACTCTTCCAGGAAGTGGCCGGCGCGCAGAACGTGGTCGCCGGGGGACTGCACCTGGAAGCCACACCGGACAACGTCGGTGAATGCGTGGCGGACGAGTCACGCCTCGATGACCTCCTCGACCCCGTGGGCTACACCACCCACTGCGACCCACGCCTCAACATCGACCAGGCCGTAGCAGTCGTATCCGCCTGGCACCGCTGAACGACGCGACCACCGTCCACAGAACAGGTCGACGGCCACCCGCTTGACACCTTTTCACCCGGCTTGCCGGCCTGGTGTGCGCTGGTGTCGAGGTGGCCGTCGACCTGCGGGCCCGGGAGCGGACACGGGGCCCACACCTAGGCCCAGTGGTCGTCAGTCGAGGCCTTCGATGATGCGGAAGTCGCGCTCGACGGCGTCACCAAGTACGTCCAGCGCCTCCTGGTAGGCGGCGCTCTCGCGTGCGGCGACCGCCTGTTCGAAGCTGTCGAACTCGATCAGGACGGTGCGCTCCGCGATTCCGGCGTCGTGCGCGACGACCCGGCTGCCGAGGGAGAGCGTCCGCCCGCCCGCGGCCTCGATGGCTGGAGCGGTCACCTTGTCGTAGGCAGCCACCTTCTCGGGGTCTGCGATGCTGCGGTAGACACTGACCCAGTAGCCCTTGGCCACGGTTCCTCCTGTGTTCGGAATTGATTGACGATCAGAAGCGTGCTCAGACCATGGTCGGCGCGCTATGGGTCGGCGAGCCGACGGAGACAGCTTCGAAGTATCGGACACGGCTTCGATCAAACCGGCTGGGGCTGCGAGCGGGTTGGTCTCGAGCGAGCGTCGGCGGGTGAGGGCGAGCCAGGTTTCCGAAGCGGTCAGCGATGCTAGCGTGTCGGAAATCGAAGCGTCAATCCTGGAGAGCTGGACGTCCCGACATGCCAACACCCAGACCTGGCAACCCTGTTCGCGGCTCGACCACCGGCCGCCCCCTCATGGCCGCACTCGATCTGTTCGGGCGGCGGTGGAGCCTGCGCATCCTGTGGGAGCTTCGCGCGGGTCCGCTTGGTTTCCGCCCCTTGCAGAGGCGGTGCGACGACATGTCCTCCAGCGTGATGCGGCAGCGCCTGGCCGAACTGCTGGATGCGCAGGTGATTCGCCAACTGCCGGACAGCCGCTACCAGCTCACCCCGCTGGGCGAGGAGGCCCGTCACACCCTGGACCCCCTCGCCCGCTGGGCGGAACGCTGGGCGGCCACGATAGACCCGCAAGGGGCGGACCACACCGACGATCCATCGCGCATCGCACTGGCCTCAAGCCATCTGGAGGGTCAAGCCGTCCGGAGGAAGGGGAGGAAGGGGTAGTCGGTGTAACCCTCGGCGCCCTGCGTGTAGAACAGTTCCGGCCGCGACTCGTTCTCGGGATGCCCGCCGCGCCAGCGCTCGACCAGGTCGGGGTTGGCTATCAGGGCCCGGCCCACGACCACGGCGTCGGCGTGGTCGGCCTCGATCCGCCGTATCGCCTCCTCACGGGTGGTCTGCCAGAGGAAGGAACTGTTGACGATCATCTTGCCGTCGAAGCGCTGCCGCAGCTCCTGCACCAGCGCGCCGCCCGGCTCTCTGTGCAGGATGGACAGGTAGGCCAGGTCCAGCGGGCGCAGTTGGTCCACCAGGGTGCCGTAGGTGGCCAGGACGTCGTCCCGGTCGGTCTCGAAGACACCCTGGCGGAGGTTCTCGGAGGTCATCTCCGGTGAGATTCGCAACCCGACCCGCTCGGCGCCCACGGCCTCGGCGACCGCCGTGACCACCTCGACGACGAAGCGAGCCCGGTTCTCGGGGGAGCCGCCGTACTCATCGGTGCGCTGGTTGGCTCCCGGGTAGAGGAACTGATGCAGCAGGTAGCCGTTGGCGCCGTGGAGTTCCACGCCGTCCGCTCCCGCGTCGACGGCCCGGCGGGCCGCTGCTACGAAGCTCTCCAGGGCCTCCCGGGTCTCGGCGATGGTCATCGCTTCCGGCACGGCGAAGGGCTGCTCGCCCTTCGCCGTGAACGGAATGTTGGCGTCTATGGCGATCGCGCTGGGGGCAAGGATGCGGCGGCCCCCGTTGATGTCGGGGTGTGTGGCGCGGCCGGCGTGCTGGATCTGTAGGACGATGCGGCCGCCCTCGCCGTGCACCGCCTCGAACACCTTCTGCCAGCCGGCCGCCTGCTCGTCGGTGGCGATGCCCGGCGCGCCGACCCACCCCTGCGCCGCATGGTCGGGGTAGGTACCCTCGGTGATGATCATTCCGACGCTCGCCCGCTGCCGGTAGTACTCGGCCATCAGCTCCCCGGGGATGCCGGAGGACCCGGCCCGCACCCGGGTCAGCGGAGCCATGACGATGCGGTTGGCGAGCGCTATCTTCCCGAGGGAGACCGGGGAGAAAAGCGATGCTTCAGACGGATCGGGTGAAAGTTCCGATGTGCTGACAGACATGGGTATCCTTTCACAATTGGGTGGATAACGAGGTGAAAGTGAGCCGTTCCCTCATGGGAACGGGTCATGTACACGTCACACCCCAGGGGGACCGAACCCCCACCACAACCATTCGCGCAGGGGAAATCCCCGGTTGAGGGAGCGGTTCCGCACGGCTCACCGGGGCGGCCCAGGCTCACCGGGTTTCGCGTGCGTGATCGGGTGTGCGTGCGTGATCGGCTGTGCCTACGGCTCGGTTCAGACGCTGATGGCGGGCGTGGTCCTGCGCAGCCACAGGTCGAGCGAGAGGACGAGTTCGATGGCTGCGCGTCCGGTGTTCGTGTGCTCGCCCTGGGGTGCGGAAACGGCGCGGCGGAGGGCGTCCCGGTCGAGGAGCTGGTGCACCGGGGCCGTGGAGTCGGCGACGACGTCCGCGAGGGTCCGGCGGAGTTTCGCCATGTAGGAGGGGCTCTGCGTGACGGCGTAACTGGCCTTCTTGCGCTGGAGGATGGGCTCGGGTACCAAGTCCCGCGCGGCCAGGCGGAGCAGGCTCTTCTCGCGTCCGTCGAAGGTCTTCATAGCCCAGGGGATGTTGAACGCGTACTCCACGAGCCGGTGGTCGCAGAACGGCACGCGCACTTCGAGGCCGACGGCCATGCTCGTCCTGTCCTTCCGGTCGAGCATCTCCGGAAGCCAGCGGGTGATGTGCATGTGGCCGATCTCCCGCATCCTGCGTTCCAGGCCGCTTTCGCCCGGCAGCCTGGGCACCTCGGCCAGCGCTTCCTGGTAGGCGTTCTTGGTGTGCGCTTCCATGTCCAGCTCCGCCAGCAGCTCCGGCGAGAGCAGGGTGAGGCGACTGGTGGCGGGGTCCCCCAGGCTGAAGGTTTCGAGGCCCGCCCACGGGAACTGCGCGGCGTTCACGGCTTCGGGCCGGTGGAACCACGGGTAGCCGCCGAAGAATTCGTCGGCGCCCTCACCGGAGAGCGCGACGGTCGACTTACCGCGGATGGCTCGGAACAGCAGGTACAGGGAGGTGTCGAGGTCGCCCCAGCCGGCCGGAACGTCGCGGGCGGCCGCGACGGCCTCACGGGTGCGCGGGTCCATCAACTCGGCGTCTTTGAGGACGAGGTCCGCGTGGTCCGTGTCGGCGTGGGCGGCGAGCAGCCGGGCGTAGGGAGGGTCGGGCTCTCCGCGCATTTCCGAGGCCTCGAACTCCGCATCGCTCTCGAAGTCCACAGCGAAGGACGGGATACGGGCGCCCTGCGCCCGCATCGCGCGGGCCGCGATGGCTGTGATGAGACTGGAGTCCAGGCCTCCGGAGAGCAGGACGCACTGCGGAACGTCGGCGACGAGCTGCCTGCGGGTGGCGTCCTCCAGAAGGTCGCGGACCGTCGCGGCCGTTACCTCCAGGCTGTCGGTGTGTTCCTGTGCGGTGAGCGACCAGTACCGGTTGATCCGGCTCCCGGTGTCACGTACATGTACGACCGTGCCCGGTTCGACCTCGCGCACATGTGTGTAAGGCGTCCTTCCCGGCGTCCTGGTCAGCGAGAAGACCTCACGCAGGCCCTCGATGCCGACGTCGCGACGGGCCTCAGGGTGCGCGAGGATGGCTTTGGGCTCGGAGCCGAACAGTGCGCCCGCCGAAGTCGGTTGCCAGAAGAGGGGCTTGACGCCGAGTCGGTCGCGCACCAGCAGCAGTTCTTCCTTCCGCCCGTCCCACAGGGCGAAGGCGAACATGCCGTTGAGTCGCTCGACGAACGCGTCACCCCACTGGAGATACGCGCACAGGACGACTTCGGTGTCGCTCCTCGTCTCGAAACGATGTCCCTGCTGGGTAAGTTCGGTGCGCAGTTCCTGAAAGTTGTAGATCTCGCCGCTGTACGAGAGCGCGACCGTGGCCGCGGTGCCGTGGCCGGCGACCTCGCGCCGCATAGGCTGACGGCCGCCGGGCAGGTCGATGATCGCCAGGCGCCGGTGCCCCAGGAGAGCGTGCCGACCCTGCCAGATGTCACCGGCGTCCGGCCCCCGGCAGCTCATTGTCTCGGTCATCGCGGCCACAGCCGTCCGATCCGCCGCGCCGAGGTCCCGGTCGAATCGAACTAACCCTGCGACACCACACATGACTTGTCCTTCCATAGGGCGAGTTATTAGATCCTGAAGAGAATGTGGCCTGGACCAGCTCTCGGTCAACCATAGCCAGGGGACGGGCAGTTGACGACTGGATGTCGGCGGCCTGGGCCCGCCGGTAGACCAGGAAGTGTCCTCGCCCTGCCGGGCAGGCGAGCGGCCGCGGACACGGAGCAGGTCCGCCACGATCTGGCGGACCTGTTCCTGACGGGCCAAAACAAGAGGCCGCGGCCGCTCCCCCGATGCCGCGGCCGATCGCGCTACTCGGCGGTCGGCGCCGTCGCGAGCTTCGCCTCCGCCAGCCGGGCGAGCACCGCCTCGCTCAGCGCCTGCGCGGCGGACAGCGGCCGGACAAAGACGCTGAACTCCTTGATCCGGCCGTCGTCCGCGAAGTACAGCTGGTCGATCCCGTGGATCTCCTCGCCGTTCACGGTGCCGCGGAAGACCAGAATCTCCGAGGGAGCCTCGGTGCCATCGGCGCTCGTCGCGGCGACGCCGGTGTACTGGGCGACGTAACGGAAGTCCTCGAAGGTGCGCAGCAGGACGTCGAAGAGCCCGAGGATCGTCTGCTTGTCCTCAAGGGGCTTGAGCTTCGCGAGGCTGTAGAGGATGGTGTCGTCGGTGAAGAGGTCCTCCAGGGCCGCGACGTCGCTCTGGTCGATGGCGGCTCGGAAACGCTCGACGGTGGTCTTGGCGGTCACGGTTCATCCTCCACGTACGGACGCGTACCACTTTGTGACGGACGCGTACTACCCATGAATATGATTGGTGTTGTTCATGAGTATCACCACCGCGGGGTCCGGCGACAGAGGAGCCCGGGGTTCCGCAACCGCTCGACCGCGCACACCCTGGTGGTGCCCTGCGCCGGTGTGGGCGCCGTTCTGACGTGTCGTCACTCCGCCGTGGCCACGGTGATGCCGAGGGCGATGAAGAGACTGCCGCTGATCCGCTCCCAACGGCGGCGCCAGGACGGGCGGGCCAGCGCCGTCCGCAGGCGTGCGGCGAAGCCTACGAGAGCCAGCCAGTAGACGACACCGACGAGGACGTCGAGGGCACCGAGCAGGAAGATCTGCCGCGTCGGTGAACCGCCCCGGTTCACGAACTGCGGCAGGATGCTCAGGAAAAACAGTGCGGCCTTCGGGTTGAGCACGTTGCTGAGAAACCCCTCGGCGAAGCTGGCCCGGCGACTGTGCCCACGCTCCCCCGCCGCGGCCCCGTCGGAAGAACAACGCCCGGGCGCCTCCTCGCGTCCCGCCGCACCGTGCCCGCCGCCGTGCTCGGTGTCCTTCCGCGCGGCCAGCAGAGCACGTACGCCGAGATGGACGAGGTAGGCGGCGCCCGCGAGTTTGATGACGGTGAACGCGAGGGCGGACTGGGCGGCGATCGCCGACAGGCCCAGCGCGGCGGCGCACATGTGCACGCAGAGGCCGGTCTGGGCGCCGAACGCCGCCGCGCGCCCGAGTGACGCCCGGCGGGCGGCCGCCCGTACGATCACCAGGAAGTCCGGACCGGGCACGAGATACGCGAGCATCACGACCCCGAGGAAACCGACAAGGTCGACCGACATGATCCCGCTCCGTTCTGCGTCCGGCCGCCGGACGCGTCCTGGCCCTCTGGGTTCCACCGGAGCCGCCCCTCATGCAGCGCGCCAACTGCCCTGTGCGCGGGCGCGGGTTGTGGACGTCGCCGCTGTGGCCTCGCTCAGGGGCCGGGGACTGCCTTGGCCCGGGGGTTGCGCTCGAAGACGGACCAGAACGAAGACGAGCAGTAGGTGCAGTTGGGGCCGAAGTACAGGCCACGAGCCTGCTCGTCGCGCATGAGGTGGAAGCGGAACCACGCGGTGACCGGGCCGTGCAGGCCGGGGATGCCGTAGTGGTCGGCGCCGCGTTGTTCGGCGTAGATGGCAGGCACCTGGGTGGCCTGGCTGTAGGTTCTGCGAACCGTCGAGGGCGGCACGATGGTGTCGTTCTGACCGGCGTAGAACACCGCGGGGCCCCGTACGCGGCTGCCGCTGCCGAACGCGAGGGGGTAGATCGGCGCGATCGTGTCCACCCGGGGATCGGCACTGGCGTCGACCGCCGCTCCGCCGCCGAAGGAATGGCCGGTGGCGCCCACGTTGGCCAAGTCGACCTTGCCCTGGTAGGCGCTGCCCGCCCGGCCGTTCTCGGTTGTCAGGTAGTCAAGGCCTCGCAGCATGGGCCCTCCTGTGCCCGCGTTGCCTTCCGCCGCGGCGACGATGAAGCCGTGTGAGGCGAGGTGGTTCAGCAGGGGGGCGTACCGGTCGAGCCCCGAGCGGGCTCCGTTGTTCCACAAGATGACCGGGTGCGTGGTGCAGCCCAACGTCCCCAGGTCGGTCGGCCGGAAGACGGTCGTGCCTCGGCCGTTGGACGCGGAGCTGACGGGGAACGGGCCGGGCGCGTCCCACTGGCCGTTGACCGACGGGCAGGTCGAGGACGTCGCCCCGGCCGCGGTGGTGCCCGTGACGCCGCCCGCCGCCAGCAGGGTCAGGGCGGCGAGCACGGTGCCTACGGCGCGGCTCGCGCGACGACGTTTCAGGGCGCGGGGAAGGGAAGCCATGGTTCTCCTCTGCTCGAACAGGTACTGCCTGTCGGGGAGTTGCCGGGAGTTGGACGAATGGTGTCGAGTGCGAAGCCCGGCAGGGCTCCGTGCACGTCCCCCGTGACCGGGCGGTGTGTCAGTCGTTCTCGTGCGCGGTGATGAACGAGCGCATCTTCGCCAACGCCGTGGCATTCGAGATGATCACGAGGTGGTTCGGGGCCGTCGGCCCACTCATCAGGTAGTTCTCGTCTGCGCCGGCCAGCTTCGCGGTGTCGGTCGGTGTGGCGTTGTAGTCCGCGGTCGACCTGATCGTGAGGTAGTCGACCTTGTCGTTGAAGGGGACTTCGGAGGGGTTGTTCAGGGCCTGGAGGAAGGGGGTGTTCGGGGAGGCGAACTGCTGGCAGGCCACGTACCACTGGCAGCCGTTGTTGGTGGTGCCGTGCTGAGGTCCGGCGAAGCCTATGTACTGGGAGACCTTGTCCGCGCCGTCGAGGTTCTTGATGTAGTACCGGGCAGCCAGGGTGGAGGCGGACCAGGTGGCGAGGACGACCTTGTCGGCCCCGGTCTGGCCGCGGACCTGATCGACCTTGGCCGAGAGTTCCTTCGCGGCCTTGGCCAGGTCCTGCGTCATCGAGCTGCTGTCCGTCCAGGTGAACAGCCGGTTCGCGGGCCAGCCGTTGGTCTGGAGGTTGGACTTCATGGCGTTCATGTTGGCCGGTGAGCCGGTCATGCCGGGGATCATGATCACGGGGTCGTGTGCGGCGGCGGGGGCCGACCGGGGCGCCGCGCTGGACTCCTGGGAGGCAAGGCCCAGCAGGCTCGTGGTCAGCAGAGCCGCGATGGAAGCGCTGAGCAACCGTGTACGGGCTGCTCGCCGGGTGCCGGTGTGAGTCGATGCCGTCCCGCGGGGCCGGGTGGACGCAAACAGCATGGGGGTGCTCCTTACTGCCGGGGGGCCGAGCGCTCATGTGCGGCTCACACTCGGAGTTACGCCGACAGGGGTTGGGGGGTGTGACACAGAGCACGCTAGAACCACCGGTCGCGGCAGGCAGATGGGTGCAGTACACGTCTTTCACCTCCCGCGGTGTCTGCTCCAGCCATTACGTCTCGGCCTCAGTGGCCGGCAGGCGCGGCGACACAACCGGCGTGCGCCGTCGGCACCTTGGCCCCGGGAGCACCGAGTGGGCGCTCGGCACACCTCCATCGCCTCACCTATGTGCGCTGCTGCTCTCGTAGCGCCCCGGAGCGGCGCCCTACCGTCGTAGCGGCGCGGCGGGGGCCGTCAGCGCCGTGCGGTCGTCGTGGCCGCCCGCCCGCCGTGCGAGCAGAGCCGTCGGCGTGTGCGCCGCCTTCCGCCGAACCGCACCCATCCCCCAGTCCTGGAGGTCAGGCACATGACTCGGTTCGGCATCATCGGCGGCGGGCTCATGGGGCACGGGATCGCCGTCGCCCTCGCCCAGGCGGGGCACCATGTCGCCGTGTTCGACGCGGATCCCGCGACCCTGGCCTCACTCGACGAACGCATCGCGCGGGCACTCGAACGCTGCGCCATGCCGCCGGCCGGCGCCGGGCCGGTCACCGCGCGCATCACGGCGGCGAAAACCCTGTCGGACATGGTGGTGGGTGTGGACGCCGTCCTCGAAGCCGTCCCCGAGCGACTTGACGTCAAGCAGCAGGTCCTCGATGCGCTGGAAGCTAAGATTCCGGCCGTGACGCCGGTGTGGTCGAACACCTCGGTGCTCTCGCTCACCGAAGTGGGCAAGGGCATGCGGCACCCGCAACGGCTGGTGGGAGTGCACTGGTGGAACCCTCCCTATGTCATGCCGCTGGTCGAGGTCGCCCCGGGCGCGGAAACGGACCGACGGTTCGTGCAGGAGGCGTGCGACCTGCTGACCGGGATGGGCAGGACGACGGTGCGCCTGCACCGCGATGTCCCGGGATTCATCGGCAACCGGCTCCAGTTCGCGCTGGTGCGGGAGGCACTGCATCTGCTGGAGCAGGACGTGTGCGACCCGGTGACGATCGACACGGTCATGCGGGCGAGCCTGGGGCTGCGCTGGTCGTCCGTGGGCCCCATGGAGAACGCGGACTTCATCGGCCTTGACCTGACAAGGGACATCCTCGTCAGTCTGGCGCCCCACCTGTCGGCCGCGGTCACCTTTCCCGCGCTCGACAAGCCGCTCGACGCCGGGCACCGGGGCCGCGCCTCCGGAAGCGGGCTGCTGACCTGGCCTCCCGAGCGGGGGGAGGAGGTGGCGGAACGCCTGGAGAACGGCATTCGCCGCAACCTCGTCGAGCCGTAAGCCTCCGACCGGCCCGCCGCAGGGGTAGCGATGACGCCTGTGCGGAGGGAAGTGGTTCGCCGCGGACCGCTCCGGTGCCCCACCGGCGATGCGGCGCCATACTTGCCGGGCTGCGACGGCACAGGTCTGGAGGGCGGATGGCACAGCCGTACGACATGTCTTTCCTGGAACTGCTGCTCAGCGACGCCGACTTGGAAGCCTTCGACGAGGTGCTCACGTCGGCCCGCGCCGCGGGACGGCCGCCCGGACACCTCGACGCGCTGGAGCAGGAACGGGCGATCGCGCTGCGTCTACGGGAGAAGCTTCTGCGGCACCGCCGCAACGAGGCGGAGCTGCAACTGCTCAACGACACCGCGAACGACCTGGCCTCCTTGCGGGCCCTCGACCCCATCCTCCAAGCGATCGCCGACCGGGCACGGCGGCTGCTCGACTGCGACCTGGCCTACATCAGCCTCAGCGACCGCGGCCGCGGTGACAGCTATATCAAGGCGGCCGCGGGCAACATCTCCGGTCTGTTGCGTGAACTGCGGTTGCCGGTCGGCACCGGGGTCGGCGGAATCGTGGCGCGGACAGGCGAGCCGTACTTCGCCGCCTCCTACCTGACCGACGATTCCTTCACCCACACCTGTGAGATCGACGAGACCGTCGCCGCGGAGCGCATCGAATCCCTGCTGGGTGTGCCGGTCAAACTCAACCAGCGCGTGATCGGGGTCCTGCTGGCCGCTCACCGCAGCCAGCGCGAATTCAGCAGTCGGGACATCACCGTCCTCATGATGCTCGGCTCACACGCCGCCGTGGCCATCGAGAACAGCCGCCTGCTCAGTGCCGCCCAGGAGGCCGTGTCGGAGCTGCGGGTCGCCAACGACACCATCAGCTCCCACATGGCGGACCTGGAACGCACCGCGGAGGTCCATGAACGCCTCACCCGCCTGGTCATCCAGGGCAACGGCGTCGACGAGGTCGTGCAGGCGACGGCGGCCGCGATCGAGGGCACGGTGGTCGTCCTCGACGAGGAGGGCGCCGTCGTGGCCCGGTCCTGCGGTCAGGACACGGTGCCGGCCGACGAACTCGGCCGACTCAGCGCGGAGGCCTGGCAGGCGGGGCACACCGTGATCCGCGCGACGCGGTGCGCCGTTCCCCTGATCACCGAGTCCGAGCCCCTTGGCACGATCATCCTCAGCGCCACCGCGCGGGTCGACGCCACCGACCGGCGCATCCTGGAGAGGGCCGCGCTGGTGGCCTCCCTCGTCCTCGTCACCCGCAGGCGCATGGCGGAGGCCGAAGCACGCGTACGCGGAGAACTGCTGGGCGACTTGCTGGCCGCGCACGGCAAGGACTACGACCTCCTGCGGCACCGGGCCGCCCTGCTCGGCGTCGACCTCGCCACCTGCCGCACCGTGGTGGTGGCCCGGATCGACGACAAGCCACACGAGCGGGTCTTCGCCGCCGCCGCGGCCATCGCCCGGCGCTCCCACGGCCTCGCGACCTTCCGGCGCGACACCGTCGTCCTGCTGCTGCCGGGAGAAGACCCCCAGGACCTGGCGCGCCGCGCCGTGGACGAACTCGCGCGCACCTCACGCCACCCCGTCACCGCCGGAACAGCGCGAGCCGCGGACCCGAGTCACGTCGCCGCCGCCTTCCGTGAGGCGGACAACTGCCTGCACGCCCTGGTCGCCCTCGGCAGGACCGGCGAGATCGCCGACACCCGCGGACTCGGGTTCGTCGGAGCCCTCTTCAGTGGCGAGCCGGCCACCGCTTCCTTCATCGAATCCGTCATCGGCCCGGTCATCGCATACGACCGCACCCATCGTTCCGACCTCGTACACACGCTCGACACGTACTGCCGTACCGGCCAGCACGCCCGCAACACCGCGCACGAGCTGCACCTCCACGTGAACACCGTCACCCAACGCCTGGGCCGGGTGAGCCACCTCCTCGGCGCCGCCTGGCGCGACCCGGAACGACTTCTCGAAATCCAGGTCGCGCTGCGGCTGTTGAGAGTCAGCAGGCTTTGACAGGCGCCCCTTCCAGCACTCCCCCCTGCCCGCTATGGCCACGGCGCCCGCCCACTTCCTCGGTCACCTTGTAACCGGGGACCGAGGGCCAGCGGACCGTCAGCACCACGGACTCCTCCTCCGCGAACCAGGAGTGATCGACGCCACGGCCCCACACCACGTAATCCCCCTGCTCGGCCAGGAGAACACTGCGTCCGGGCAGTTCCACTCGGAAGCGCCCTCTGATGAGGACCAACAGGGCGGTGCGCTCTTCGCCGGTCACCCACTGAGCCCGCTCATCGCCCTGCGGGTGGACGCCCCACTTGATCTCCACGTCCTCGCTGTGCCGAGGATCGGAGGCGTCCTTGAAATGCCCCAGCAGCCATCCCCGGTCCAGCGTCGCGTCCCTGCCGGCATTGCCCACATACACGTTGTCGGTCATGGCTTCGCAAGGTAGCAGCCGGCCTGGCTACGCGACCGGGGCGGTCCAGGCTCGGGGGATCTCAGCGCCAGTCGTCGATCACGTATGCGTCGGGGTGGCTGTAGCCGGGTTCGTTGGGCCTGTGCATGGTCACGCCCTGCAACCAGGTGCGGAACCCGCGGTCGATCATTCGTCGGTAGGCGTCCGGGCGGCCCAGGTTCATCCCTGCGTCAAGTTGGTGCAGTCCGCGCTCGGCGGCCAGCTGCTCGCACGCGTCAAGCAGTCGTTCGAACCGGTTGGCGGCCTCCGGGCCAGGGCGTACGGCTCCGAACTTGACGAAGCACACGTCCTCGCCCGCCTCCGACCCGGCTCCGCAATGGCAGACGGCCAGGCCGTCGAGTTCGGAGCCGGCGCCCTGGAGCAGAATGGTGTCGCCGAGCCCCTGCGCGTGCGTGGCCACGATCTCGCGTTCCAGACTCAGGCCCTCGTACACGGCCCCGGTCAGTGCGCGACAAAGGCTCAGGGCTTGGGGCTGCTCGGCGGCGGGCAGTTGGCCGTACAGCACTCGGCCGGGGACCGCGGCACTGCCGGCCACCTGCTTCTTCATGATGGCCGTGAGGAATCGGGGCCAGAAACCGTAACGGCGGTAGAGCTCAAGGTGCTTGGGGCTCTGTGCGAAGGTGAACAGGCCCAGATGGCGGTTCTCCCAGGTGGAGAAGCAGTCCATGACCGGCTCCATGAGGCGCCTGCCGACGCCCTGGTCCCACAGATCGGGACGCACGGTCAGCGGACCGAAGTACCCGACGCTGCCCCAGTTGGCGGCGAAGTTCGTCGCGACGACTTCGCCGTCGACCGTCGCCGCGAAGGCCGCCTGTGGATCGGCCGCCCAGCGAGTGCGGACGTAGTCGGCGGTCCCAAAGAACGTCTCCGGCTCGGGAGCCCCGAAGAACGTCCCGAAGGCGACCCTGAAGATCTCGTCGGCCCGGTCCAGGTCCGCCTCGCCGAGCGGGCGGACCGACACAGGGCCCGTGCCACTCTTGCGGTCCCCTGCCGGTGGCATCATCGCTCTCTCCTTCCCGACTCCCCCTCCTCCCCTCTTCCCCTCTTCCCCTCTTCCATCGCACCACGTACGTGCGCCGCAGGCGAGGCGACTGGTCCCGATACGGCTGTCACCAGGTCGAATACCGGGCCGACTACCGGTCGGAATACCGGTCAGTCCCACGGTCCTACCTCTGGGGACTACCGCGTCATACGGTCGATCAGGCCGGCGAGTTCTGTCACGTACGGCGGCTCGAACAAGGTCAGGTGGTCTCCTTCCAGGACGTGGTGGGTCAGCCGGGCCGGGGCACAGAAAGCGGACCAGGAGCGGAGCGCGGCGCGCCGGAAGTCCGCCTCTTGTTTGTCGGCCTGGACGAGTGCGACCGGGCCGGCGTACCGCGACGGGCGGTAGGCCCGGGCGGCCCGCAGATGGGCGCGGTTGGTGCGCCGTCGGAGGTCCAGCCTGAGCAGCTCGGCGGCGCTCATCTCCGCCTCCGCCGCTATGGGACCTGGCTCCTCCCCCTCGTCGTCCTCGTCGAACTCCGGGAGCTGTGCGCAGAGGTAGCTCTCGACGAGGAAGAGCATCTCCGCGCGCTCACCCCGCAGTTCGAGCAGCCGGGCCATTTCGAAGGCCACAAGCCCGCCCATGGACCAGCCCAGCAGCAGATACGGGCCGGTCGGCGCCACCGTGCGTACGGCCGCCAGATAGCGGGCGGCTAGCGCCTCGACGCTCCGGTCCTCGTGGTCGGCGCCGTCCGCCGATGTCTGGAGGGCGTACAGCGGGCCGCGCAGCTCGGGGCAGGCGGCGAGATGGCGGAAGCCGATGGCCTCGCCGCCTGCCGGGTGGACGCAGAACAGAGGGGTGGTGTCCTCGCTTCCGGGCCTCAGTAGCACGACGTCGTCCGGGAGCGTGTGCCGGTCGGCGTTACGCGCCTTGAGCAGCCGGGCCAGGTGCTTCGGCGTGGCCGCCCTCGCGGGCCGCCCCACCTCATGATCCGGACCCGGTACCGGCACCGTCTCCGGTTCCGAGAAGAGCACGGGGACCGGTAGCTCGGCGTGGAACTCCCCGTTGAGCCGTGCGATCAGCCGTACGGCCAGCAGGGAGTGGCCGCCGAGTGTGAAGAAGTCGTCGTCCGCGCCGACGGGGGCGACGCCGAGCAGCTCCTCGAAGACCCTGGCCACGGCGGCCTCCACCCGGTCGGCCGGTGGTGTGCCGACCCCGCCCGCCGAAGCGACCGGGGAGCCGGTGCTGTCGGCCTGGACGAGGGTTCGCACCGCGGCCTGGTCCACCTTGCCGTTCGATGTGAGGGGTATCGCATCGGACCTGGCGTACGTTCTCGGCACCAGTGGGGCCGGCAGCCGCTCGGCCAGGTGGGCGTGCAGGGCCCGCGTCGTCGTGGTGTGGACGTCGTCGGTGACGACACAGGCGGCCAGATGGTCGCCGTACTCCTCGTCCGTGACCAGGACGACGGCGGCGTCCCGCACGCCAGGGCTCCGCAGCAGCGCGGCGCGGATCTCCTCGGGCTCCGCCCGCACTCCGTTGACCTTGATCTGGTCGTCCGCCCGCCCCAGGTACCGGATCAGGCCGTCCGGGCCGACGCAGGCGAGGTCGCCCGAGCGGTACAGACGGCGGCCGGGTTCCGGTGGGAAGGGGTGGGGTACGAACCGTTCGGCGGTGGTGGCAGGGGCGCCCAGATATCCGCGGGCGAGGCTGGTGCCGCCGATGTAGATCTCACCCGGCACGCCCACCGGCACGGGGGTGAGGTGCTCGTCCAGGACGAGCACCTCGGCGTGGTCCATGGGCCGGCCGATGGGGACGGGGCCGGGGCCGTCGTGCGCGCCCACCTCGTGCACGCACACGCCGACGGCGGTCTCGGTCGGCCCGTACTCGTTGAAGATCCTCGTCCCCGGTGCGTGTGTCGTCCAGGTGGCGACCGCGCTCCTGTCTAGGGCCTCACCGCCGAGGACGAGGGAGCCGGTGGTGCCCGCGAGGTCGCTGGGTTCCACGGACTGGTTGACGACCTTCAGGTGCGACGGGGTCAGCTTGAGCAGGTCCAGGCCGGTCCGGTCGGTCAGGTCCGCGGAGAGGGCGAGGGCGTCCCGCCAGGCGGGGTCGAGGAGGACGGGACGACCTGTGATGAGCGGCAGGAACAGACTCGTCACGGTGAGGTCGAAGCCGATCGAGGAGTGCGCCATCGCTCCGCCCCGGCCCTCCGCGCCGTCGCCCTGGTGCTCGCCCTCTCCGCCGTCGCGAACGGCGCCCGTAGCGACGTACGTTCGAGCGCTCCACAGCAGGTAGTCGCACACGGCCCGGTGCGGCAGCATCACCCCCTTCGGTGTCCCGGAGGAGCCGGAGGTGAACATGATGTACGCGAGGTGGTCCGGGCCCGCCTCGCACGACGGTCCGGGTTCGGCTCCCGCGCCCGTACCGGCGGGTGGCGGGTCGCGCAGGTCGACGCACGTGACGCCCTCGGCCGCCACCACCTCGTCCGGGCGGTCGGTGAGCAGCATGCGGCATCCGGCCCGCTCCAGCAGTTCCCGGGTCCGCAGGGGCGGGAGCAGCGGATCGAGCGGCACATACGTCCCTCCGGCCTTGAGCACGGCCAGCAGGGCGACGACCAGCGCGGCCGAGGGGGCCGCCCGCACCGCCACGGGGGTTTCCACGCGGACGCCCCGGGCGCGCAGCACGCCGCTCCACCGGTCCGCCCGCGTGTCGAGTTCCCGGAAGGTCAGCCGGTCGGTTCCGGCCACGACGGCGAGGGCGTCCGGGGTCCGTCGGGCCTGCCGCTCGACGAGGCCGTGCAGACACCGGCCGTCCGCCGGCTCCGGGTGACGGGCCTGTGGCTGGGCGGCGCCGGCCGCGGGAGGCAGGCTCGCCTCGCGCACGGGGGTGGCGGGTGCGGCCAGCAGCTCGGCGAGGAGTACGGCGTACTGGTCGGCGAGCGTCCGGACATAGGCGTCGTCGAACTGCCGGCCGTCGTAGTGCCAGGTCGTACGGCCTTCCGTCGCGCCCAGGGAGCAGGTCAGGCGGAGGGCGTGGGGCTCGGTCTCGACGTCGTCCCAGGCCACGGCGAAGGCGACGCCGTCGGCGCTCCGTGGGGCCGGGGTGTCGACGCAGCGGAAGCCGATGTCGCGCTCCGTCTGCTCCGCGGCACCGGAGGGCGGGGTGTCCGGCTGGGCCTCCTCTGCGTCGGACAGGGCGCGTTCCGCGCGGGCGGCGAGGGCGTCGAGGACCAGTCCGGGGTCGATCCGCGCGGGGATCTCCGCCCACTGGGCGAAGTGGCCGAGGGCGGTGGCCGTCTCCTCGAACTCCCGGCCGCTGAGCAGCGTGTCGACGGTGATGTCGGGCTGTCCGCCGATTCTGGCCAGCAGCGCCTGCCAGCAGGCGAGCAGCACGGCCCCCGCCCGCACGCGCCGCCGCCGCGCGTAGTGGTGGACGGCCGTCGTGACGGCGTCCGGCAGGGGCGCGGTGGCGGTACGGCGCTCCGGCCGGCCGGGGCCGGGAGGCCGACGCAGCGGCAAGGACAGCCGTGAGGTGGGTCCGCCCGGTGCGTGGTGGGGTGGTTCCTCGCTGAATTCCTGGTGCTGCCACTCGGCGAACTGGCTGTACTGGAGCACCTCGTCGGTGGGCGGTGTGCCCGCGTACCGCTCGGCCAGCTCGTCGGCGAGCAGCCTCAGCGTGTGCCCGTCCGCGGCCAGGGCGGTCGTGGTGAGCAGCAGCGCGTGGCGGCGGGGGCCGAGGGCGAAGAGGGCGGCCCGCAGCACCGGGTCGTCCGGCCCGCCGTGCGGTTGCTTCCGCCGGGCGTGGGCCTCCTCGTCGATCCTGCGGCGGCGCGCCGTCTCGTCCAGGTGGCCCAGCTCGGCGTGGGACCAGCGTGGGCCCGGACGGTCCGCTTCGTGGACGACGAGCAGCGCGTCGCGGGCGCCCGGCACCCGCTGGTACACCGAGCGGAGAATCTCGTGGCGGGCCACCGTGTCGTGCAGCGCGGCCGTGAGCCGGTCCGTGTCCAGCTCGCCGTCGAGGGTGACGAGCACCTGCGCCCAGGACGGCACGCCGCGTTCCGCGAGCTCCCACAGCCGCCGCTGGCGGAACGACAGCCGGAACCCCTCCACGCGCCGTACCCGCTCCGCCTCCGCGGTCACTGGTACCTCACCATGTCGCCCATGGCGACGAGGAGTTCGCGCTCGCCGCGGAAGGGGTTGCGGGCATGGGCGGTGAGGATGTTGTCCAGCAGCAGCACGTCACCGCGTTCCCAGGGGAAGGAGACCTCCAGCTCCCGGTAGGCCCGCAGGATGTCGCGCATCGCCTCGTCGGGTATCTCGGTGCCGTCGCCGAACCGGCAGCTGCGCGGGAGTTCCTCCGGGGCCATGGTGGACAGCAGCGACTCCCGTACCTCCGCGGAGAGGCAGGCGGTGTGCCAGTGCTGTGCCTGGTTGAACCAGGACCACTCGCCGGTGCGTGGATGGCGCAGCACGGCGGGCCGTACGGCGGTGGTGCGCAACCGGTCGCCGTGCCACTCGTAGCGCAGTCCCTGTCGGGCGCAGCGGGCCTCGGCCTCGGCCCGGTCCACGGTCCGGAAGACGTCCCGCCAGTCGAGGCCGAGTCCGGTGCCGTAGTTGCGGACGTACATGACACCCTTGGCGGTGAACTCCTCGCGCAGCGCCGGGTCCAGCCTGCGGTGGACGGCGCGGCTGTCGACCAGGGGTGTCTCGCCGCCGGAGTCGGCCGGGCGGGTGCAGCAGAACCAGATGCGGGCCGGGCCCTCGTCGTTGAAGGAGTTCTCGTTGTGCCAGAGCAGCTTCTCCTCGGGCGGGAAGAACACCGGTGTGTAGACGTTGCCGCCGAGTGCGGCGCGCGGGTGCTCGCCGTTCTCGCCGAAGAGGTCGTCGACGAACACGGAGGCGAAGCGTTCCAGGGTGCCCGGGTCGGTGACGGCGAAGCCCCGGAAAAGCAGGGCGCCGTGCCGTTCCAGATCGGTGTCGAGCCGGGTGCGGTGGGAGCGGGCCCAGGTCACCAGGTCGACGTCCGGGCGGGCCGGGAGCAGCACGAGCGGCAGGTCGGCGCCGTCCCGCAGCGGTTCCCGTACGACCACCTCGTCCGCGTCCACGGTGACCTTGGTGGGCTTGATTGCGCGCAGGGCGCCGGGGCCGCGACGCCCGGCCCTGCCCGGCGCGGGACGGGCTGTGGGCGCCGTGGTGGGCAGGGGTGCTTCGGCGATCGAGGTGTCCGGCCGGGCGGCCATGTCCGCGACCAGGGCGACGTACTGCTCGCGCAGTTCCTCCATGGTCGACGCGTCGAAGAGGTCGGGGTCGTAGTTGAGGAACCCGGCGATCCCGTCGTCGTCCTCCTCCAGGACGAGGGTGACGTCGAAGCGGCTGGTGTCGATGAGGTCGACCGCGAAGGGGCTCAGCCGCAGGCCGGCCATGGCGTCGGTGGCCCGCCGGTTGTTGTTGAGCACCAGTTTGATCTGGAAGAGCGGGCTCTGGTTGCGGGTGCGGGGCGGGCTGAGGGCCTTGACGACCTCCTCGAACGGCAGGTCCTGGTGCGCGTAGGCGTCCAGCGCCACGTCCTTGGTGCGGCCCAGGAGTTCGCGCCAGGTGGGGGCGCCGGCGAGGTCGGCGCGCAGCACGATCTGGTTGACGAAGAAGCCGATCAGCGGCTCGGTCCTGCTGTCGGAGCGGCCGGCGACGTCCGAGCCCACCACGAGATCGGTCTCCCCGGTCCGCCGGTTCACCACCGCGTACAGGGCGGCGAGCAGCGCCATGAACAGGGTGCTGTCCTCCTCCCGGCACAGCGCGCGCATCCCGTCCGTGGCCGGGGCCGGGATGCGGAAGCGCAGGCTCTCGCCCCGGTTCTCGGGGTGCGCCGGGCGCGGCCGGTCCAGGGGCAGCCCCGGCAGGTCGAGGATGCCCCTCAAACGTGCCGTCCAGTGATCCACCAGTCGGTCGAAGTGGCCGGCCTCGGCGAGCCTGCGCTGCCAGACCGCGTAGTCCGCGTACTGCACGGGCAGTTCGGGCAGGCGGGGTGCTCGGTGCTCGCGGCCCGCGGTGTACAGCTCGGCGAGTTCGTCCAGCAGGACGGCGGCGGACCAGCCGTCCACCGTCACATGATGGGCGGTCAGCAGCAGCACGTGGTCGGCCGTGTCCAGTCGGAGCAGCCGGGCCCGCAGTACGGGCCCGGTGGCCAGGTCGAAGGGCTCGGCGTACTGCTCCCTGGCCAGCCGTCGCGCCTCCTGTTCCCGCTGCTCCGGCGGGTAGGAGGTCAGGTCGGTGAGCGGGAGCGCGGGCGGCGCGGCGGGCAGTACGGTCTGGAACGGCTGCCCGTCACGAGCGGTGAGCACGGTCCTGAGCACCTCGTGCCGCCGTACGATCTCCGCCAACGACCGGCGCAGCAGGGCGACGTCGAGTTCGCCCGTGAGGCGGACGAGGACGGGGAAGTTGTACTGGGCGGTGTCCGGGTCCATCTGGTGGAGGAACCAGAGGCGTTCCTGGGCGAAGGAGGCCGGTACGGCCCCGTCCCGTTCGGCGGGGGCCAGCGCGGGCAGCACGGGCCGGTTCTTCTCGGTGACCAGGCCGTCGACGAGGGCGGCCAGTGCGCCGAGTGTCGAGGCGTCGAACGGTCCGCGGATCGGCACCTCCACCTCGAACTCCTCCCGCAGCCGGAACACGAGCCGGAAGGTGAGCAGGGAGTGTCCGCCGAGGTCGAAGAAGTCGTCCTCGGCGCGGATGCCGTCGCGGCCGAGCAGTTCGCTCCAGATGGCGGCAATCCGCCGTTGCGTGGGGGTGAGTTCGGCCTCCGGCCGCTCCCCGTGGCCCCCGGTGTCGTCCTCGGTAATCAGGAGCAGGTCCGTGAGCGCGGCGCGGTCGACCTTGCCGTTGGCGTTGAGCGGGATCCGGCGCAGCACGACGTAGCGGGCGGGGAGCAGGGGGCCGGGCAGGCGTTCGGCGAGGCGGCACTCGATCCCGGGCAGCGCGGCGAGAGCCGCGGGGCGCCACAGCGGCGCGGTGGCGAGCCGGTGCGGCTCCGTGGAGGTGACGACCGGCGGCAGTGCCGTCGGCGGTGTTCCCCGGCGGTGCAGCAGCAGGTCGTAGGAGCCGTCGGGCCGTCCCTCGGCCCAGCTCGGTTCGGCTTCGTACCCGTGGCTCGCGGCCAGGCGGCACAGCTCCTCCGGGTCGGCGCCCGGCCGTACCGTGTCCGGCGCCGCGCCGGAGAGCCGGGCCAGCAGCCGCAGGTCCCCCGTCAGCCGGGCGTTGGGGATGCCGCGCAGGATGAGCCGGTCGGGGCGTCCGGCGCCGAGCAGCGCGTCCAGGCCGTCGGTGTCCAGGCCCTCCGCCTGCCAGTCCCGCCCCGGCGCTGACCCGGCCGGCCCGGCCTCGGGGTCTTCGTCCGCCGTGCGCTCGCCGGTGACGGTGAGCACGACGTCGTAGCGGTACCGCGTCAGTTCGTTGTCGGCCGTTCCCCGCTTCGGCAGGACCTTGACCGAGCCGATCCGCGGCCACCGTGCGCTCAGTGCGCCGAAGAGGCGGGGGTCCAGGCAGAGTTCGTTCTCGTTCTCCACGCGCCAGGTGGTCTCGGCACGCAGGACGGCGTCGGCGGTGCCCGGCTTCGCGCGGTGGGCGGCGACGGAGGCGTGGAAGGCGTCCAGGAGGGCGAGGTTGCGCAGGTCGCCGAGGAACACCCGGCCGCCGAGGGGCAGCGCGTCGATCGCCCGCTCCAGGACCGCCAACAGGTAGTCCACGGACGGGAAGTACTGGACCACGGAATTCAGGATCACGGTGTCGTACGTCTCGCCCGGGCGGATCGCGAGATGGGCGGGGTCGGCCCGCAGCCCGATCCGCTCGGGTGCGACGGTGGTGCCGATCTCCCGCCGCAGCCGTTCGACGACCTGCTCGGACAGGTCCACGACCTGGTAGAAGTCGCAGTCGGGGGCGACCCGGGTGAGGATCAGGCCGGTGCCGCAGCCGATCTCCAGGGCCCGCTTCGGCCGCAACGCGCGTATCCGGTCGACCGTGGCGTCGAGCCACTCGCGCATCGCGTCGGCGTCGATCGGCCCGCCGGTGTAGCTGCTGTTCCAGCCGGCCAGGTCGAACGACGGGTCGGCGGGGCGCTCCGCGCTGTCGTACGTGTTGTCGTACAGCGTCTGCCATCGGCTCACCCAGTCCGCCTCGGCCGCCGCGTCCGCCGGTGCGCCGACGCCGGTGTCGGGGCTGACGAAGGCGACCAGCTGCCGGGACTCGGAGGTGGGGCCGTGCACGATCACGGCGGCCTCCCGGACCGCCGGGTCCCGGGTCAGCTCGGCGGCCACTTCCCTCGGTTCGACCCGGTGACCGCGTATCTTCACCTGGTCGTCGAGGCGGCCCAGGTATTCGAGGTCTCCGGCGGCCGTCCGGCGCACCCGGTCACCGGTCCGGTACAGGCGTCCGCCCGGCTCGGCGCCGAAGGGGTCGGGGACGAAGCGCTCCGCCGTCAGGCCGGGGCGGTTCCAGTAGCCGTGGCAGACGCCCGCCCCGCCGACGTACAGCTCTCCGGGCGCTCCCGGTGGCACCGGGTTCATCGCCTCGTCGAGCACGTACAGCCGCGCGTGGTGCACGGGCCTGCCGATCGGCACGCGGCCGAAGCCGCCGACCGGGTGCGCGCTGTCGTACGCGGCGCAGGCCACGGCGGTCTCCGTCGGGCCGTACTCGTTGACGATCCGGGGCGCTCCGGTGCCCGTGCGCCAGGCCGCGAGCTGCTCCTCGTGCAGCTCCTCACCGCCGACGACCAGGGTGCGGGTCCACGCTCCGGCACGGGCGGGCGCCGTGGAGCCCTCGAGCATCCGCAGGTGCGAAGGAGTGAGCTTGACGAAGGCGAGGCCGGTGTCCGCCTCGGCCGAGGCGCGCAGGGCCTCGCCGGGTGTGCCGGAGTCGTCGGCGAGCAGCAGGCGCCGGCCGGCCAGCAGGGGGGCGAAGAGGCTCGTCACGGTCAGATCGAAGGAGAGCGAGGAGTGCACGGGGACGGCGCCGTCCACCTCGGGCGGCAGGTACGTCTCCACCGCCCACAGCAGGTAGTTGGCGACCTGGCGGTGGGAGAGCATGGCGCCCTTGGGCCCGCCGGTCGAGCCGGAGGTGTACATCAGGTACATCAGGTCGTCGGGCCCGCCGTCACCTTCCGGCGGGGCCCCGGTCGCCTCCTCGGCCACCTTGTCCGGGTTCACCACGACGGTCGGGATGTCCGGGACGGCAAGGACCGCCGGGTCCCGCGGTCGTGCGTCGGTGACCAGCAGGACGGCCCCGCTGTCGTGCAGCATGTGATCGCGCCGGGCCTTCGGATAGGCCGGGTCGAGCGCCACGTACGCGGCGCCGCTCTTCAGCACGGCGAGCAGCACGACCAGCGCCTCGGGCGTGCGGGGCAGCAGCACCGCGACCACACGGCCGGGACCGGCGCCGAGGCCGCGCAGCCGGTGGGCGAGGCCGTTGGCACGGTGGTCGAGGTCTCGGAAGGTCAGGTCGGTGCGGCCCGGCGCCGACACGGCCACCGCGTCGGGGGTGGTGCGTGCCCGCTCGGCGATGAGCCGGTCCACGCGCGTGTCCTGGGGGCGGTCGGCGGCCACGCCATGGCCCTCGCGCAGGATCTGCTCGCGCTCCGAGGCCGTCAGCAGCGGCAGCTCGCCGATCCGTGTGTCAGGGGTGGCGGCCACGGCGTCGAGCAGGACACCCAGCGATCGGGCGAGCCGTTCGCCGGTCGCCGTGTCGAACAGGTCCGTGGCGTGGATGAGCCGGCCCTCCAGTCCGGTGTCGGTCTCCCAGACGTTCAGGTCGAGGTCGAAGCGGGCGGCGTCGTGGTCCAGGTGGTCCAGTGGGATGAGACCGATCCCGCCCGGCAGGGTGCGAACCGGACGCGGTGGCGTGTTGTGCAGGGTGAAGTTGACCTGGTAGATCGGGTTCCTGCCGGGGCTGCGCTCCGGGTGCAGCCGCCGGGCGACCAGGTCGAGGGGCACGTCCTGGTTCTCGTACGCCTCCAGGCACGTCGTACGGACCTCGGCGAGGAAGTCCTCGAAGGACGCCTCCGGTGCGACCCGTGAGCGCAGCGGGACCGAGTTGGCGAAGAAGCCGACCAGATCGTGGAAGCCGCGGTAGCGCCGGTTGGCGACGGGGGTGCCGACCACCACGTCGTCGTGGCCGCCGTAGCGGGCGAGCACGATCTGGAACGCCGCGAGCAGCACCATGAACAGGGTGCCGCCGGTGCGCGCGGAGATCTTGCGCAACTCTTCGGTCACCGGTGCGGGAACGGTGAACACCGTGGACTCGGCGCGCCCCTCGGGGTGCTCGGGCCGGGGGCGGTCGGCCGGCAGTGGCATCGGGTCCGGGGCTCCGGCCAGTCGACGTTCCCAGTAGTCCAACTGGGCGGCGGCCTCGGCGCCTTCGGCCCACTCGTGCTGCCAGTGGGCGTACTCGGCGTACTCCACCGTGTGGGCGGGCAGTTCGGGCGCCTGCCCGTCCAGGCGCGCCCCGTACGCGGTGCCCAGGTGGCTCAGGAAGACGTCCACTGACCAGCCGTCGATGACCGCGTGGTGGAAGGTGAGCACCAGCACCGCGTCGTCGGTGGCGAGGCGGAGCAGCCGGAACCGCAGCAGCGGCCCCTCGGCCAGGTCGAACCGCTCCTCGGCGTCCGCCCGCGCGAGTTGCTCGGCCTCCGACCGCCGGTCGTGCACGGGAAGCGCGGACAGGTCGACGACGGGCAGCGCGCGATGCCGGTGCGGCAGGACCCGCTGCACGGTACGGCCGTCCCGGACCGGAAGGACCGTGCGCAGGACGGCGTGGTGGCGCAGCAGGTCGTTGAGGGCGGCTTCGAGGGCGGTGTCGTCCAGCGGTCCGGTGAGGCGGTGCACGACGGGGCTGTGGTAGGCCGGGCTGTCCGGATCCAGCCCGGACAGGAACGCCATCCGGCGCTGGGTGAAGGACGCGGGGGCCTCCCCGTCGTCGTCCAGGGCGGGCAGTCCGGTCGGGGCGCCCCGCTCCCACAGGCGCTGGCGCAGCAGGGCCCGCTGCCCGGCGGGGAGGCGTTCGATCCTGCCCCGCAGGTCCGCGTCGATCGCGTCGGCCGTCTCGGTGGTGCGCGTCATGCGGATCCCCCCGCTCGTTCCTCGGCGCGCCGGGACTCGGCGAGCCGCTCCAATTCGGCCACCAGGCCGTCGAGTTGTTCCGAGCCGTCATCCGCTCGCGCGGACACCGCTGCGGCCGCCGCCTCGTCGGCGGCCCGCTCGACCTCGACGGCGAGGCCGGCCAGGGTCGGCACGTCGAACAGGGTGCGCAACGGCAGGGTCACCCCGAGTCGTGCGCGGACCGAGGTGCGCACCACCGAGGCCAGCAGCGAGTGACCGCCGATGAGGAAGAAGCTGTCGTGCACCCCGAAGGACCGCACGCGCAGAGCATCCGCCCAGATCTCCCACAGGGCACGCTCCGTCGCCGTCCTAGGCGGCACGGTGTCGGTGCCCGGCGGGTTGCCCGCGCCCTCGGCGATGCCGGGCAGCGCCCGTCCGTCGATCTTCCCGCTGGGTGTCGTGGGCAGTTCGTCGAGCATGACGACATGGCCGGGCACCATGTGCGACGGCAGCCGGTCGCGCAGCCCGCCCAGCAGCTCCGGCGGGGACGGTCGGCGCCCCGGCCCGGGGACGACGTAGGCGACGAGCCGCCGGTCCCCTGCGACGTCGACCGCCCGTACGACGCATTCGCGCACGTCGTCGCGGTCCAGCAGCGCCGCCTCGACCTCTCCCGGCTCGATGCGGTAGCCACGGATCTTCACCTGCTGGTCGGCCCGGCCGAGGAAGTCCAACGCACCGTCCGGCAGCCTTCGCACCAGGTCTCCGGTGCGGTACATCAGCGCCCCTGGCCGGGAGGCGAACGGATCCGGCAGGAAGCGCTCGGCAGTGCGGCCCGGGCGGCCCAGGTAACCCCGGGCGACCCCAATACCACCGACGTACAACTCGCCGGTCACCCCGATCGGCACGGGGCCCAGCTCCTGGTCCAGCACGTGCAGCGTGGTGTTGGTGAGCGCGGAGCCGATGGGCACGCTCGGGGCGTCCTCGGGCAGCCGGTCCACCAGGTGGGTCGTGGAGAACGTCGCGTTCTCGCTCGGGCCGTACCCGTTGTGCAGGCGCTCGGGCGGCGCGCCGCCGTGCAGCACCGCGCGGGTGCGGCGGGGGTCCATCACCTCTCCGACGACGAACAGGTGGCGCAGCCCGCCGAAGGCCCTCGGATCGATGTCGGCCACCCGGTTGAAGAGAGTGCCGGTGAGGGCGACGATCGTCGGCCGCAGTTCGCGCAGTGCGGTGAGCACCTCGTCGGGTCCGAGGGGTTCGTCGCCGGGGAGCACGTCCACTCGGGCGCCGTTGCACAGCGCACCCCACACCTCGAAGGCGGTGATGTCGAAGGCCGGGTCACCCAGGTGCAGGAGTACGTCGCCGGGGCCGATGGACACGTAGTCGGTCGCGGTGATCAGCCGCACGACGGCCCGATGGGGTATCCCGACAGCCTTGGGCCGCCCGGTCGACCCGGAGGTGTGCACCACCGCGGCCAGGCCGAGGGGGTGGGAACGGGACCGCGGAGGCGGGCCGACGGGGCAGGGCCTGACGTGTTCCGGTTCCCGGCCTTGGGCCACAGGCCTGTCGTGTTCCGCGTCGGTGAGCCGCAGTACCGGTACGCCCAGGCCGTGCAGCCAGGCGGGGGGTTCGGCGCGGCTGAGGACGGCCGAGATGTCGGCGTCGTCGGCCATGGACCGCAGTCGTTCCTCGGGGTGGCCGGGGTCGAGGACGAGGGGGGCGCCGCCGGCCAGGAGCACGCCGAGCATGCCTGTGACCAGGCCGGCGGAGCGTCGCATGTGCAGGGCGACGACGGAGTCCGGGGTGACGCCGCCCGCGATCAGGTTCCGTGCGACACGGTCGGCCCGCCCCCGCAGCTGCGCGTACGTCCAGGATCCGGTGCGGTCGGTGAGGGCGAGAGCTTGCGGGGCGCGTTCCGCGCAGGCGAGGAACAGGCCGTCCACCGTGGCCGGTTCGGGCAGGGGACGGTCGGTGGCGTTCCAGGCGTCGAGCCGGACCCGGTCCTCGGGCGACAGCAGTGGAATCTCCGCGATCCGCCGGTCGGGGGTCTCGGCGAGGGCGGTGAGCAGGGCGCGGAAGGCGCTCGCCACGCGGTCGGCCGACTCCGGCACCCACAGGTCGGACGCGAGGCGCAGCTCGGCCCCGAGACCGCCCCGCCCGTCGCCATCGTCACCGTCATCAGTCACCGTGCACCGGAGGTCGTAGGGGACGGTCGCGTCGTCCAGGGTGAGCTGGGACGTGGTGAGCCCCGCCGCGGTGAAGCCCGTACGCCGCTCCCCCGTCACGGCGAAGACCGCCTGACAGAGCGGGTGGCGGCTCACGTCCCGCTCCTGCTCGCAGAGTTGAACGAGCTGCCCGAAGGCGACGCCGGCGTGCCGCTCCGCCTCGTCCCGGGTGTGTGCGACGCGACGCACCGCTTCCCGTAAGGAGGGACGGCCCGTCAGATCGACCCGCAACGGAAGCAGATCCTCGTAAGGCCCGAATGCCGTCCGCGCGGACGTGGGCGGACGGCGGTCCAGGGGCGTGCCGAACACCACGTCGTGCCGACCCGTCCAGCGCGCCAGCAGCACGGCGAAGGCGGCCGCCGACACCGTCCACGCCGATACGCCTTCCTCGCGGGCGAGCTGTCGCAGGGCCTCGGCACATCGGGTGTCGAGGAGCAGCCCTCGGCCCGTCGCACGGCCGGTCGGTGTCCTCGGCCGGGTCCGGTCGAGCGGCAGGTCGAGCGGGGGAAGATCCGCCAACTTCCGTTTCCAGTACGCCACCTCCTCGTCCCGGGTTTCCCGCTCCCAGTCCGGGGCCGGCCGGTCCAGGCTCGGCCGGTCCGCGTGCGGGAGCGGGAGCGGGAGCAGGTCCTGCACCGGGCTCCCGCCCAATGCCGCGTAGGAGCAGGCCAATTCATGCTCCAGCACAGTGAGGGAGGCCCGGTCGGCGATGATGCGGTGCGCGGTGAGCAGCAGCACGTGCCGCTCCTCGCCGGTGCGCACCAGGGTGGCGCGCAGCGCGGGCCCGCGGTCGAGGGCGAAGGGCCCGGCGCTCTCCTCGGCCAGTACGCGGCGCAGTTCCGCCTCGGGCTCGGATACGCCCCGGGCGTCCGTCCCCGACGCGGATCCTCCCGTGAGGTCCAGTCGCCGCAGCGGCACCTCGGCCGTCGCACGGACGGTGCGGAGTGGCCCGTCCCCGCGGTCGTCGAAGGTACTGCGGAGCAGCTCGTGGCGGGAGACGGGGTCCCGCAGGGCGGACGCCAGTCGTCCGGCGTCCAGCGGGCCCTCGATGAGAGTGGCGGCGGACACGTGGTGGACCGGGGCGGCGACGGCGATCCGGTCCAGGTACCACAGTCTTTTCCGGCTGTGGGAGAGCGGCAGCCGGGGCGCCCCCGCCGAGCGGGGCGTCGGTCGTTTTTCCAGGTCGTCGTGCACGATGGCCTTCCCTGGTTCGCGGTACGGCGGGCGCGGTGGCGGACCGGTAGTCGGCCCGCCCGGTCGGCGCCCTCCCCACCGGTGTGTCCTATCCGTTCCGTCCGTCCTGTCCGCCAGTCGTGTATTGGCGGCTGTCATCGTCGGGCTTCGGCGTCATCCCCGTGACTCTCCTCTCGTGGTAGCGGCGCGTCAGCGGGCTGTGTGGGCGGGAGCGGTAAGGCGGTCTGCTCCGGCCGGCGCTGTCGAATGGGAGTGAAGGCGGCGGCCACCACCACGGCCAGGAAGACCACCGCCACCGCGGTCAGCGGCCCGCCTGTCCCGAGCCGGCCGACCAGGGCGGTGAGCAGAGCCGCGCCGAGGGGCGCGAGGCTGCCGTGGATCGTCCAGAACGCGGAGGTGACCCGGCCGAGCAGATGGTCCGGCGTGACCTGCTGCCGCAGGGACATCGAGCAGACGCCCGCCAGTGCCATGCCGAAGGAGTAGAGACAGATCGTCAGGGCCGCCACAGGCACCTGCCCGGTGACGCCCAGCACCAGCACCGACACCGAGCACAGGCTCATCGCGCCGAGCCAGCAGGGGCCGAACCCCCAGGAGCGGCGCAGCCATGCGGTCGCGGCGGCGGCCACGCAGGTGCCGAGCCCGGCCAGCGCGAGGACGTAGCCCACCGTGCGCTCGTCCTGCCCGAGGCCGTGCCGCAGGTGGTAGATGAAGACGTCGGTCATGCCCAGGCTGAGGAAGGTGGTGACGGTCAGCAGCATGGTGAGGGCCCTCAGCACCGGCGTGCGCCACAGGAACGCGGCGCCGACCAGGAACCCGGAGCGCAGGTCCTGGGCCCAGGCCGCGGTGTTCTCCGCCTCGTCGCCCGGCGAGCGCACGCTGGGCCTGAGCCTGATGAAGGCCAAGCCCACGAGAGAGATCCCGAAGCTGCCCGCGTTGATGGCGACCGCGGCCGTGGGCCCGAACAATCCGGCCACCACACCGGCCAGCGCCGGGCCCGCGATGTAGGCGATCGCGTTGGTCGCCTCCAGCCGGCCGTTCGCCGCGACGATCTGCTCCTTGTCGACGAGGTTCGGCACAGCGGTGACATAAGTGATCCGGAACAACGTCTCGAAGACCGACGCCAGCGCCATGACCACGTACAGCAGCCAGATCTGCGGGTTCAGGGCCCAGCAGACCGGGATCGCGCCGTACAGGACCAGCCGGGCGGCGTCGCACAGCATCAGCAGCCGCCGCCGGTCGAAGCGGTCGGCCCAGGAGCCGCCCACCAGACCGGTGAGCAGCGCGGTGGCGCCCGCGACGGCCGTGAGCAGCCCCATCTGTGCCGCCGACCCGGTGGTGTGCAGCACCAGCAGCGGAAGCGCCACCAGCGAGAACGCGTTGCCGACCTCGGACAGCGCCTGGACCGCCCAGAAGACGGAGAAGTCCCGGTTGGACCGGAGCGAACGCGCGAACATACGAGGGTCTTCCGTCCTGGGGCTAGCGGTGGGGGGTGTACGGCTCCGCCATGGCGACCGCGATCCGGCGGGGCCCCGTGAACGGCTCGCGGCCGTGCGAGACCAGCATGTTGTCGATCACCAGGACGTCGTCCGCACGGTAGTCGAAGCGGGTCGCCGCGGCTCGGTAGCAGGCCCGGAGATGGTCCATGACGGCGTCCGGGATCGGTCCGCCGTCGCCGTAGTAGGTCTGGCTGGGGAGGTTCTCCTCGCCCAGCATCTCCAGCAGCCCGATCCGCACCGACGCCGGCAGCGTGGTGGCGTGGAAGATCGTCGCGTGGTTGAACCACACCGGCTCGCCGGTCACCGGATGCCGGTGCACGGCCTCCCGTGCCGCCCGGGTGCGGAGCCCGCCGCCGGGCAGCCACTGCGCCTCGATGCCCCGCTCCCGGCAGTACCGCTCGACCTCCGCGCGATCCTCGGTGGCGAACGCCTCCTGCCACGGCAGGCCGACCAGGTCGCCGTAGTTGCGTACGACCGTCCAGCCGCGCCGGGCGAACTCCTGGCGCACCTCGTCGTCGATGGCGGCCAGCACCCGCCTGGTGTCGGCCAGCGGGGTGGCGCCCCGGCTCAGCGGCGGGCGCACACAGTGGAAGTAGAGGGTCAGCGGCCAACTCGCCTGGTACGAGTTCTCGTTGTGCAGGAAGATCTCTTCGCCGGGCGGATAGTCGGTGGACGTGTAGACGTTTCCCTTGATCACGCTCCGGGGGGAGGAACGCTCGGTGTACGGCAGCGGCTCGCCGGAGAGCATGCGGACGATGTCCGCGAAGCCGTCGGCGCCTTGGACGTCAAAGCCGCGCAGCAGCAGCGCACCGCGTTCGCGCAGCGCGGTCCGGAGTTCGTCCCGTCGGGCGGGCAGCCGTTCCACGGCCGACTCGCCGTGCCCCTCGACGACCAGCGGGAGCATCGGGCTGGTCTCGTCCGTCATCGCGGTGCTTCCGACAGCAGCGGCAGCAGCCGCCGGGAGCCGACCGTTGCGGGCTCTTCCCGGGCGGGTTCCTCGATCTCGCCGTCCGCTCCGGTCAGCACCAGGCTCATCACCCGGCCGTTCTCCGCGAAGAGGAAACGCTGTTCGGTGAGGGTGTCCAGGCGTTGCCGCAGGTCGTCCGGCCCCTCCGGCCAGTCCCGGGCCAGTTGCTCGGGCTTGGCCGGAGAGGACAGCCGCCGCAGCAGCCGGCCCGTCACCGCGTCGACCGGGTGCGTCCGCAGAGCCCCGGAACGGGAGTCGCGGACCGTGAGCCGGCCGTCGTCATCGGCGACCAGCCGCAGCTCGCGGCGGGCCGCTCCGTCCTCCCCGTACCAGGCCGCACGCCACTGGGTGACCAGCCCGCTCAACTCGTCGTGCCACTCGACCGCGTCGAGCATGTACGGCGCCAGGTTCTGGTCGGCGAAGAAGTACGCGAGATCGGCCAGCGCCGACTCGTCGAAGGGATACGTGAGGGAGTAGTAGTCCACGGGCTTCAGGGCGAGCCCGTACTCGTCGCTCCGCTTGAAGTAGGGGCTGAAGCGGTCGAAGCGCACCATGTACACGCCGTGCGGCGGCACCAGGTGGACGAAGTCGCGCAGCTCCTCGGTGTACTTGCGGTAGACCGCCGGGTCCTCGCCGGGGAAGCCGATCAGCAGGTTCCACTCGGGCTTGATCCCGAACTCCTCGCAGTTCTTGAGGAACTGCAGGTTCTGGAACGCGGTGGTGCCCTTGCCCATCAGTTTGAGCGTCGAGGAGGCCAGCGCCTCGATGCCGGGCTGGACGACGGTGACGCCCGCGTCCGTCATGGCGCGCAGGTCCTGGCGGCTCAGCGGGAGCTTCACCTCGTAGAAGATCTCGGCCCCCGGCGGCGGATCGAGCCGGGGAAAGACCTCACGCGAGTAATTGCGTGGCATGACATTGTCCGTGCAAAAGAGCGACGTGTAGGCGGGCGCGAAGCCGAAGAGCCATTCGAACTGCCGGACTGCCAGGTCCGGAGCCATGGCCCGAAACGCCATGCTCTCGCCGTTCAGCCCGCAGAAGGTGCAGTGCGAACGCTGTCCCCACCAGCAGCCGCGGGACGTCTCGAAGAACAGCATGGGTTTGCTGGTACCCGTACGCCGCAGTTCCGGATGACCGTCCAGTGCCTCGAAGAAACTGTCGTAGTCGGGCAGGAAGAAGTCGTCGATGTCGCGTTCCGCCCCGATGGCCTTGCGGAAGCGCGGATCTCGGCAGTTCCGCTCGGAAAGGATTCCCGGAACGGTATCGGCACGCTCCAGATCCTCGTCGAGGACACACTGCACGAATTCACCGAAGGTGTTCAGCGCGGGCCCGGAGAAGACGAAGTCGACGGTCGGCACATGCTCGGCGATCACCGAACCCATGGGTGCCTCGCAGTTCGCCCCGCCGAGCACGACGAGCGTCTGCGGGCTGCGCTCCTTGATCAGCCGCGCCAGGGCGATACTCGGAACATGCTGGGCGAACATCGAGCTGAACCCCACGATGTCTGCCTCGTCAAGCCGGTAGCGGTCGATCAGTTCCTCGCAGAACTCCCGCAGTCCGTCACGCGCCGACAGGATCTGCGCACGGAAGTCGGCCCACCTGGCACCCCGGTAGTAGCGCTGAAAGTACTCGGCGGCGGTGTCGGCCTCACCGGGAAAGGCGATGTGCCGGAACAGCCACTCCCCGATCCCTGTGTCCACGTGATCGTGACTCATGGAGAGGGCCTCGTACAGACGTATCCCGAAGAACTCGGCCATGTCCTGGTTGAGATAGCACACGTGCGCTCGCGCCCGGTCGTCGAACTCCCGGTGAATAAGGGTCGACAACTGCCCCAGGGCGAATGACGGACGATTCCAGTCGGCGAATGGCATGTTCACTAAAGCGACACGCAACAACTGCGGCCTCCCCCGTTGATAATTCGGTCCGAGTCTAGTGCGCCATGGCTTGAATCGGCAGAGAGGTTCAGGCCAACGGGGATTCCGACGGACGCGGGCGGGCCCGGATGGGCTCGGGTTCTTTTCCTGCTGCCGCACAGATGCGTTCTCAGTGGTCCGACGTGTGTTCGCCGAAGATCCCGCGGGCGTGGCGGCCGGTGCTCACGCGGGACGACGCGGTCGGGGCGAGCGAATGATCCGGCCACCAACCGCAAGGTCAACTGCCCGTACCTGCCCAGCCGCCCGATCAGGACCTGGGACGGGTACGTGTTTGTTTCGAACGGTGAGACGGGGTCAGACGGAGGGCATGAGTGAATCGACGAAAAACGGAACCAGCCCTGTAGGTGACAAGACCACGACGGCCAAGACCGCAGGAGGCACGGCCCGTTCCGCGTCCAAGACTGCTTCCGGAGCCACCGCCAAGACCGGCTCCGCAGCCCGTGGCGTCAAGTCATCGGTCGCCGAGGCGGGGGAAGGCGCGACGTCTGTGGGCGCGGCGCTCAGTGAAAAGGCGAAGGCGGGAGGCGAGCTGCTTTCCGCCGTGCCGGGGAAGACGCTGCAAGCGGCGACGACGACATGGACGGTGCTCAAGAACCGCAAGGCGATCGCGGTGGGCGTCGGCAGTGGTGCCGTCGCCATGCTGGCCGGTGCCTACGCGCTGGGAGGCGCCAACGTGAGGCGCGGCCAGGGCCCCCTCACCCGTGCCACGCGCGGAGTCCTCTGAACGGTCATGACTGAGCCCCCTGGTACCCCGCCTTCCGGCGGCGCCAGGGGGCTCCTTGGTGCCTTGCTGGATCCCGGAGCGGGCCCCGGAGGTCAGTGCCTGAGCGAGCTCAGGTCCTGCGCGTACGTGCCGACCGCGTTCGCGATGGCATCGATGTTCAGGTCGAACGCCTTACGGTTGATGTTGGTGATGTCGTCGCCCTTGGCGTGGTAGTTCGGGTCGTAGGGTCGGCCTGCCTCGCCGCCCGCCTTCGCGGCCTGCTCCGCGGTCTTGAGGCCCTCGGCGCCGGTGAAGGTGCCACCGGCCGGGATACCGGCATCGATGAACGGGCCGTAGTCGGAGCGGCCGTCGAAGTCGGTGCCCCAGTGCGGCACCTTCTTCTTGTCCAGGAAGCCGTTGATCAGCTTCTCGATCTGGGCCGAACCGGCGGGGCCCGCCCCTGCGCCCGTCTTGTCTGAGTCGTCGCCGTCGTAGACGAATTCGGCCGCGTTGGGCGAGGCGATCATGTCGAAGTTCAGGTAGAGCTTGATGTTCTTCTTCTGCTGTGCGCTCAGGGACTTCACGTAGTGGTCCGAGCCGAGCAGGCCCACCTCCTCGGCCGACCACCAGCCGAACCGGACCTTGTGGGCGAGCTTCTTGCCGCCCTTGGTTTCCTTGGCGAGCTTCTCGGCGACTTCGATGAGACCGGCCGAGCCGGAGCCGTTGTCGTTGATGCCCGGGCCCTCGGGTACGGAGTCCAGGTGGGCGCCGAGCGCGACCACGCGGTCGGCGCGGCCGCCGCGGGTCTCCGCGATGACGTTGCGGGTCTTGTGCGAGTCGGTCTTGGTGGCGACGTCCAGGGAGAGTCTCACCTCTCCCCCGGCGACCTGCCCGGCGAGCTTCTCGCCCTCGGCCTTGGTGATGCCGACGGCAGGGATGTGCGCGTTCCGGGGGTGCTCCAGGTCGCCCTCGACGGGCTGGTCGCCGGAGTGGTTGTAGACCACGATGCCCACGGCGCCCGCCTTGGTCGCGGCGGCCTCCTTCTCGGCGAAGGTGCAGGCACCGCGCTTCACCAGCGCGATCTTCCCGGTGAAGGTGTCCGAGGTGTAGTCGTCGGCCTCGCAGCCGGGGGTGGTGTCGACGCGGGCCGCGGCGACGGGGGCCTGGAGGCCGCCTTGGGGCGTGGACTTGCTGAAGGCGAACGCCCGGGCGTTCAGCTTGCGCGGCTCAGGGGAAAGGACACTGGCGCTCTCCCGCAGCGTCCGCGACTTGTACAGGGTGAAGTTCTGGTACGTGACCTTGTAGCCGGCCTTCTTCAGCCGGTCGTACACGTACCTGGTGGAGGCCTGGTGGCCCGGGGTGCCCGCGGCGCGGTTGCCGCCGTGGGCGTCGGCTATCTGCTGGAGCTTCTCCAGGTGGCGGTAGGCGCTCTTGCCGGTGGACTTCTTCACCAGTTTCGCGGCCAGCCGCTGGGCCTTGTCGGCCGGTGCGGTCCGGTGCCCGTCGGGCCGGGCGGCGTCCTGCGCGCCCGCGGGGGACGCCGCGGCGAACAGGACGGGGGCGGCGACGACGGCGGAGAGCAGAGAGGCCGTCGTCCGGTTGCGGAGTACGCGCACGGAGGTCCTTCCTTGCGTGGTCGGTGCGTGGCGCCGGTGATCACCGGCGAGCAGTGGAGGGACCATAACCCGATTAATTCGCAGATCAGACGGATCTGCCGGGACCTCGACAGCGTTTTCACGTAGCTGTCATGGAACGCGGTGCTCAACCGCCCGGTTGACCGCGGAGGTCACCGCCGTCAACCGGGCCAGTTCCGCGTCCTCGGTAACGGCGGCGCCGTGCTGGGCCGTGCCGTCGACGGTGACCCGCGCGTACGCGGCGAAGCGGGTGCCGACGGTGTCGGGCAGCGGGTGGCAGGTCAGTTCCGGTCGCCGCACGGTGATGCCGATGTCCGCCAGGGCCGCGGCGAAGGCGGTGGCCGCGTCCGGTCCGTCGGCGGCCAGGCGCCGCTCCGCGCCGTCCGCGAGGACGACCAGGGCGGCGAGGGTGACACCGGCGGCGCCGGGCGTCGTCCGGAACTCCTTGAGCATGAGCCGCGGCCGGTCGAACTCCAGGTACTCCTCGGTGAAGAGGGCGTGCAGTTCGTGCGAGGTGAGTTCGCCGCCGCCGTGGTCCGCGGCACGCTGGACACGGCGGCCGAACTCCACCCGCATCGTGCGCGGCAGGTCCAGCCCGTACGCGGTGTTGAGCACATGCGCCACCCCGCCCCTGCCGGACTGGCTGTTGACCCGCACGACGGACTCGTACGTCCGGCCCACGTCCCTCGGATCGATGGGCAGGTACGGGACGTCCCAGGGCACCGCGGCGGCGGGCGTGTCCGCTTCGGCGGCTCGGCGTCCCATCGCGGCCAGGCCCTTGGCTATGGCGTCCTGGTGCGTGCCGGAGAAGGCCGTGTGGACGAGGTCGCCGGCGTACGGGTGACGGGGCGGCACCGGTAGCTGGTTGGCGAACTCGACCGTGCGGCGGATCCCGTCGATGTCCGAGAAGTCCAGCTGGGGGTCGACTCCCTGGCTGAAGAGGTTCAGCGCCAGTGTCGCGAGACAGACGTTGCCCGTGCGTTCCCCGTTGCCGAAGAGCGTGCCCTCGATCCGCTCGGCGCCCGCCATGACGGCCAGTTCCGCGGAGGCGACCGCGGTGCCGCGGTCGTTGTGCGGATGGACGGAGAGGATGACCGACCGCCGGTTGTGCAGGTTGCGGTGCATCCACTCGACCTGGTCGGCGAACACGTGGGGGGAGTCGGTCTCCACCGTGGTCGGCAGATTGAGGGTGACCGGGCGGTCCGGACTCGCGTCCCACAGCGCGGCGACGGTGTTCGACAGGCGCAGGACGAACTCCGGCTCCGTCACGTTGAACGTCTCCGGTGAGTACTGGAAACGCAGCCGGGTTCCCTTGGTGGCGTCCGTGCGCCGGGCGACGTGCTCCGCTGCCCGGACCGCCATCTCCTCGACCTCGCCGGGGGTCATCGCGAAGACCACCTCGCGCCACAGGCAGGCGGTGGCGTGGCACAGATGCACCACCGCCCGGTCCACCCCGTCGATGGCCTCGAAGGTCCGGTCGATCAGTTCGGGCCTGGCCGGTGCGAAGACGGATATCGTCACGTCGTCCGGGATGAGGTCCTCCTCGATCAGCGTGCGGACGAACGAGAAGTCCGCTTCGCTGGCCGAGGGGTATCCGACCTCGATGTCCTTGAAGCCCATGCGGACGAGCAGGTCGAACATCGCTCTCTTCCGTCTTGTGTCCATCGGGTCGCGCAGCGCCTGGTTGCCGTCCCTGAGGTCCACCGACGCCCACAGCGGGGCCCTGACCAAGGACTTCGAGGGCCAGGTGCGGTCCGTCAGCGGAAGCGGACGCGGACGCCGTGTGCCGGACCGCTCGTAGCGGGCGAAGGGCATGGCCGAGCCCAGCTGGGTGTTCCACCACGGCTGATCCGCTCCGCGCGGTCCCGCGGGCGTGGTGATCCGGGGTGGGACGGGCAGGGGCGACGGGGTTGCGGTCATGTCATGTCTCCCTGGAATCCGGTTCTCAGCCGGCCGGCACCGCGGAGTGCGGTCCGGCCTCGAAAGCGGTGCGGTCCACCTTGCCGTTGGCGTTGAGCGGCAGCTTTTGCAGATGCGTGAACCGCCTCGGAATCATGTAGACGGGCAGCCGGGCGCGCAGGAACGCGGTCAGGTCGCTCTGCGGGACCGTCTCGCCCGTGTAATAGGCGACCAACTCGGCATCGCTCTCGTGCTCCTGCACCACCGCGACCGCGTCGCGCACGGCGGGGTGCCGGGCCAGGGCCGCGTCGACCTCGCCCAGCTCGATGCGGTGGCCGCGCAGTTTGACCTGGTGGTCGAGGCGGCCCAGGTGGACCAGGGCGCCGTTCTCCCGGCCGACCCGGTCGCCGGTGCGGTACCAGAGGTCCCGGGTCAGCGGCGCCGTGCCGTCGTGGACCACGGCCGCACGCCCCGGGCTCCACTCCACGAAACGGCCCACGTCGTCGGCGGGGTCGAGGTAGCCGTCGAAGCGCTGGACGCCCCGGACACACAGCTCGCCCGTCTCCGCGGGCTCACCGCCGTCGTCGAGGATCACATGCTCCAGGTGCGGTGGTACCTCTCCGATCGGCAGGGTCCCGTTGGCGCCCGCCGCGAGCAGCGCCCCCTTCGCGCCGAGGTCCTGCCCCGAGCAGACGATGGCGACCTCCGTCGGGCCGTACAGGTTCCACAGCCGTGCCCCGGGCGCCGCCGCGGCCCACTGCTCGGCCTGTTCGGCGAGCAGCCGCTCGCCACCGAACATGACGGCCTTCAGCGACGGCATCGAGTCCGGTGCCAGCGCTCCGGTGCGGGCGGCGATGCCGCCGACCGAGGGAACGCAGAACCAGTGCGTGACCCGCTTGGCGTTCACGTAGGGCGCCGGCCGTACGACGTCGTTGGGCCGGGGCACCACCAGGGCGCCGCCGCTTGCCCAGGCGGCGAAGAGTTCGAAGACCGCGACGTCGAAGGAGATCTCCACGTTCTGCGAGACCCGGGACTCGGGGGTGAAGGCGTTGTACTCGACCAGCCAGCGCAGTGTCGGCACGACGCGCGCATGCCGGATCGGCACACCTCGGGGCCGGCCCGTGGAACCGGAGGTGTAGAGGATGTACGCGACGTCCTCCGGCGACACCCGCACGGCGGGGGCCGACGGTACGCCGTCCTCGCCGTCCGCTCCCGCGCGGGCCGCCTCGGCGTCGGTGCAGGTGACGAAAGGAGGCAGCTCCCGCCCGTCCGTCCCCTCCGCGCTCTCGGTGGCGGCCAGTTCACCGGCCCGTGCCGCGGCGTGCTCGTCGACCAGGATCAGGTCCAGATCCGTCATGTCGGCGATGGCGCGGAGCCGGCCGGCCGGGAAGGACGGGTTGAGCGGGACGACGGCCGCGCCGAGGCGGAGCGCGGCCAGGTAGCCGACGTACGTGGTGAGACTGCGGGCCGAGAGCAGTCCGATCCTGGCCGGGCGGTGCGGCAGTTGCCGGGCCATGACGGCGGCCATCCGGGCTGCCGCGGTGTCCAGTTGCCGGTAGGTGAGCGCGGTGTCCCGCACATCCAGCGCGATGCGCTCGGGGTGGCGTTCGGCGCTGACGGCGAAAAGGTCGACGAGAGTGGCGGGTTCCATCGGAGACGTCCTGTTCTTCGCGGCTTCCGGGCGGTACGGCGAGGGACGGAGGGCAGTGGCAGCGGAGCTGAGGGGTACACAAGGGGGTACGCACCCCGCTCTCGGGGAGCTCACACCAGTTGCTCCAGCGTCTTCCACAACTCCGGCCACCAGTCCGTCACGTACATGTGGTCCCCGGCGAACTCGACGGTGTCGAAGCCGGCGGAGGTGAAGGCCCCCCAGTCCAGCCACTCGTTCTCGGGCACCAGGTGGTCCTGGTCGCCGCGGATCGCGGTGATCGGGACGGGCAGCGGATCGCGGGCGGGCGGCGTGTAATCGGCCAGCAGGTTCACGTCCGCCCTCATGATCGGCAGCAGGATGTCCCGCAGCCGGGGGTCGGCGTACTCCGGCATGTCCCTGCACGCGATGGCCCTGACCCGCGCGACGACCTCCTCGTCGTCACCGTCGAGCCGCTCGGCCTGCCGGTGGGAGGGGCTGGCGGAGCCGCTGACCACCAGGTGCCGGGGCAGCGAGCCCCCGGTGTCGGCCAGGTGCCGGACGGCCTCGTAGGCGAGCAGCGCGCCGAAGCTGTGCCCGAAGACGATGTACGGCTGTCCGTCCGCGGCGGCTTCCCGGATGCGCCGTGCGGTTCCCTCGGCGGCCTCGGAGAAGTCACGGTAGAACGGCTTGCCGAACTCCCGCTCCCGGCCGGGGACCTGGATGGGTACGGCGCGCAGCGCGGCGGACTCCCGAAGCTGCCAGGGGCGGTAGATGCCCGCGCCCGCCCCTGCGTAGGGCAGGCACATCACTGAGGTGGTCATACGGTGTTCTCCCGGCCGGGTGATCGGGTGGCGGCGTCGGCGCACAGGAGGCCGAGCTGGTCGTCGAAGGCATGCAGCAGGGCGGCCGACCGGCCCTGCCAGGGGCTGCTGAGCGGGGCCTGGGCGACGCAGTGCAGGGTGCCGGCGGGCAGCTCGGTCACCTGGAGCTGGATCTCCGCGTGCCCGCCGACGGGTGGGACGGGGAGGGCGCGGATCTGCACCGGGCCCGCGGTGTGTTCCGCCCGCTCCCAGTTCTCGAAGGCGAACAGTGCCTGGTAGACGGGCATCCGCCGGCCGGGCGTCGTCCGGGCGGCGCGGATGATCTCGTCGCACGGCAGCGCGGAACCGATGACGCTCTCGCGCAGGGCTCCCCAGACCCGTTCGACGACTTGGGGCCCGGACAGTTCGGGCATGCGCACGGGCAGTGTGTTCGTCAGATAGCCGATCTCGTCGCTCTGGCCGGGCGTGCGTGCGGCCACCGGCGTTCCGACGCAGAAACCGGCGCCGCCGGTGAGGTCGGCCAGCGCCCGGCCGAAAGCCGCCAGCAGCACCGCGTACGGCGAGCAGCCGCTGAGCCGGGCCCGGGTACGCACCGCCTGCCAGGTGCCGGCCGGCAATTCGCGGCTGTCCTCCGTCAGCTCGGCCTGGGCAAGCTCCCGCTGGCTGGGGCCGGGGCCGTCGGCGGATCCCGGGAGGGGCAGGTCGGCCGCCTCGTCGAGCATCGTCCGCCAGTGGGTGGCGAGTTCGGCGCGCTGGGCGGGGGCCAGGGTGGCGGGCTCCGCCCGTTCGCGGACGGGCAGTACGGGGTCCTCGCCCGTGAGGGCCAGGTCGTAGGCGCGCGCCAGGTCGGCGGCGAAGATCTCCTGGGACATCCCGTCGAAGGCGATGTGATGCACCGCCAGGTAGAGCGTGGCGCCCGTGTCGTCGGGTGCCACGGCGGCCCGGAACAACCGTCCCGCGCCGAGGTCCAGGAAGTCGTCCGCCAGCAGGGCGGCGGTCGCGGCGTGGCTGCCGGTTCTCGCGGGGAGGTGCAGCAGGGGCGGGATGTCGCGGGGAGGGAGCACTTTGCGCACCAACTCCCCCCGCTCGACCACGAAGGCGGTGCGCAGCGCCTCGTGGCGGGCGGCGACCGCGCTCAGCGCCGCCCCGAGCGCACCGTATGCGACCGGACCGTCGACGCGGATCCGGGCGAGGGCCCGGTTGGCCCGGGTCGCCGGTGCGATCTGCTCGCCGACCCAGAACTGCCGTTCCAGCGCGGAGGCCCGCTGCACCCGGACCGGTGCGTCGTCACTCACGGACTGCCTCCTTGTCGGCGGTCGGGGACTCCTCGGCCGGGGCCGGCGGAGCGTCCATGTCGCGCAGCGCGCGGCTGCGCAGCGAGACGAGCACCAGGACGATGTACGAGGCGCCGAAGCAGAGGAGGGTTCCGCGCAGCCCGATGCCGTGGATCGACCAGCCGGCGACGAGGATGCCGATCGGAGCGGCGCTCATCCCGACGGCGGAGGTGAGGGCGAAGACGCGGCCGAAGACCGCTGCCGGGACCTTCTCCATCATCACCGTGGACAGCGCCGGGTTGAGCGGGCCGGCCGCGAGGCCGAGCAAGAAGGAGATCACGATGCTCAGCACCGCGCCCGGCATGCCCGTGAGGGTCAGGCGCAGGGCGCCGATGACGAGGAAGCAGCCCAGCAGGGTCCAGCGGTGGCTGGTGAGCCAGCGGGCGCTGAGGGGGCTGTAGCCGAACGTGCCGGCGACGGCGCCGGCACCGGAGGCGGCCACCAGCCAGCCCAGGTACTGGCCGCTGCCGAGCACCTGGTCCGAGTAGACCGGCAGGATGACCGGGGTGAAGGCGTCGTCGAGGAAGTTGGTGACGAAGACGAACGCCGTCATGGCGCCGACCACGGGTATCCCGCGGACCACCTTCGCGCCCTCGGCGAGCTGCCGCAGGAATCCCTCCCGGTGCTGAGCGGCGGAGGCGGGGCCGGAGCTGTGGGGCACGCCGACCGCGACCAGGACAGCGGAGAGAAGGAAGGACGCGGAGTCGACGTACATGCCGGTCACCGGTCCGGACACGGCGATCAGCAGGCCGGCCAGCGGTGCGCCGACCAGCAGGCCGAGGCGCGGAGCGCCCTGCATCCAGGAGTTGGCGGTCGCCAGCCGGATCCCGCCCCGCTCGGCGAGCGGCTTGATCAGGCTCTGGCGTGCGGCGCCCGTCGGCGTGGAGCCCAGGCTGCGGCCGAAGAGCAGTCCCATCAGGACGGGCAGCGGCAGTCCCACCGTGTTGTCGAGCAGCGGGACGAGTCCGATGGAGACGCCCGCGACGACATCGCTCAGCACGCTCATCCGTTTGCCGCCGACGCGGTCTATCCAGACCCCGCCGACGGCTCCCGCGAAGATCAGCGGAAGGGTGTTGGCGAAGCCGGCCAGTCCGGTGGAGACGGAGCTGCCGGTGCTGTGGAGGACGTACAGCGGGATGGTGATGACCGTGATGGCGTTGCCGAACGACGAGAGGTAGTGCGCCAGCAGCAGTACGAACAGCGGCCGACGGTGTGGCACCGCTCGTCCGGGTTCCGCGGCAGTGGTCATGGGGTGTCCTCCTGGCGGGTGGGGGGCAGGACGTCACGGACCGGGGCGCCGCTCGCGTCGGCGAAGAGGCGCTCCAGGTAAGCCTCCGAGACCCCGACCAGACCAGGTACCGCGGTGTCCGGTGGGGTGTCCTGCCGCAGTGGGTTGCCGCGCGCCAGGAGCTGTGTGGTCAGTTCGGCGAGCGTGGTGCCGGGCGCGATGTCCCGGGGTCCGGCGTCGAAGCCCGCCCCGCGCAGCAGCCGGGCCAGCCGGGCGGAGAGCAGCGGGGTGCCTCCGCTCGCGACGAAGGCGTCGTCCGCTCCGGCGTTGTCCCGGTCGAGTGCCTCGCGCCAGGCGGCGGCGACGGCGTCACGGGCCCGGGCGGCGGGGCTCTCGAGCGGGGTGTCCGGGGCGGTGGCGAAGAGCTCGACCAGTTGCAGCAGCCGCCGGGCCAGCCGGTCTACGGTCTCCGGCTCGAACAGGGCGGTGCGGTACTCGAACCGGCCGTAGACCAGGTCGCCGAGGTGCCACCAGGCGACGGTGACGTCCATCGAGGAGATGCCCTCGGGTACGGCGTTGGCGTAGACGGTGGCGCCGGGCACCTCGTAGGAGACCGTCTCGGCCAGGTCCAGGTGGACCAGCATGGTGCGCAGCAGCGGGTAGCCGTGTGCGGTCCGCTCGGGGGCGGCGGCTCGGACGATCTCGCCGAACGGCGTCTCGTGGTGGGCCGCGACGGCCGCGCCCGCCGCCTGGGTGGCGGCCAGGAAGTCGTTCGGGGTGGGGTTCTCGGGCAGCTGGATCCGCAGCGGCACATTGGTGAGCAGGAAGCCGACCAGATCCTGCACCGCGGCCTGGCCGCGGGTCACGCTGGGCACCCCGACCAGGATGTCCCGCTCGCCGCTCTCCTCGTACAGCAGGGCCGCGTACGCGGCCGCCATGGCGTTGGCGACGGTGCTGCGGGCGGCCTTGGCACGGCTGATGAACGCGGCGGCGGTGCCCTTGTCCAGTACGAAGTTGTGCTGGCGGCCGAGCCGGTCCTCGGTCTCGACCGGGTGGTCGTACGGCAGCAGGGGCACGTCCGGTACGTCCGCGAGGTAGTCGCGCCAGAACGCGCGGTGGCGTTCGCCGTACTCGGTCTCGAAGTAGGCGCGCTGCCAGTGCGCGTAGTCGCCGAACTGCACGGGAAGGTCCGGCAGTTCGGGCTCCCGGCCCTCCAGGCGGGCCTGGTAGGCCTCCAGCAGCTCGCGGTTGAGCCGCACGTACGACCACTGGTCGGTGAAGGAGTGCGGCATGGTCTGGACGACCTGGTGGTCGCCGCCACCGAGGTCGGCCACGCCGATGCGCAGCACCGGATCCCGGGACAGGTCGAAGGGGCGCCGCACCTGTTGCCGTACGAACTCTTTGCGGCGCAGCTCCTTCTCCTCGGCCGGACCTCGCGACAGGTCGGCGAAGGTGAGGTCCGCGCCGCGGTCCGGGTGCAGGCGCAGCCGTGGCTGCGCGCCGTCCACCTCGACGGTGCTGCGCAGCAGTTCGTGCCGGCGCACCACGGTGGCGACGGCCTCGTCGAACGCGTCGCGGTGGAACTCCCCGACGAAGCGCAGTCCGAAGCCGAGGGTGTAGGTGACGGTGCCGGGGTAGAGCTGGTCGAGGATCCACAGGCGTTCCTGGTCCATGCCCAGGGGCGCGGTGTCGCGCGGCCCGGTCCGCGGCACGAGTGGCGGCGGCCCTTGGCGCTTGCGGGACAACCGCGCCGCCAGAGCGGCCCGTTGCTGCGGGCTGAGGCCCGCGAGCCGGGCCGTGAGGGCGGCTTTGTCGGCGGCTGCGGTCATCGGTCACACTCCGCGGGGACACAGGCGAACAGGGCGGGCAGCGCGGCCAGCACGTCGGCGGTGGGCAGGCCGAAGTCGACCAGGAAGCCGACCTCGTCGGCGCCCGCCTCCCGCAGCTGCCCGAGGACGGCGGCCGCCTTGGCGGCCGGTCCCAGCAGGGAGGGACCGGCGAGGTAGTTGAGGTAGGCGCTCTCCAGCAGCAGCGTCTCGTCTTCGCCGGGCGCGGTGGTCTGGCTCCGGTACGCCCTCAGATAGCCGTGCATCGCGGGGCGCAGGAAGTCCTCCAGATCGGTGCGTTCGCTGACGTAGGCGTGCACCATGACCACCACGTCGCCGTCCCCGGGGTGGCCGGCGCGGCGCCACTCCTCGCGGTAGTGGGCGATGTTCTCCCGCAACTGCGGCATCGTCTGGCCGAGCAGTGCGGTCATCACGCCGATCCCGGCGCGGGCGGCCGAGGCGAAGGTGGCGGAGTTGCCCGCCGAGGTGAGCCAGACGGGCAGGTCGCGTCGTACGGGGGCGGGGCCGGTGCGGACGGCGGCGGTGCCGCCCGCGGTGGTGGGGTGGCTCACTTTCTCGCCCCGCCAGTGGGACCGCACCTGGTCGATGATCCCCATCGTGGTCTCGCGCCGCTGTGCGTAGTCGGTGCGGGCGAGGACGAAGTCGTCGGGATGCCAGCCGCTGGCGAAGGAGATGCCGGCCCGGCCGCCGCTGAGGTTGTCGACGACGGACCAGTCCTCGGCGATGCGCGCCGGGTGGTGCAGGGGGGCGGCGACGCTGCCGGCCCGGATCTGCACCTGTTCGGTCTGCACGGCGACGGCTGCCGCGAGGACGGCCGGGTTGGGCGAGTGCCCGCCGAAGTCCACGAAGTGGCGCTCCGGCAGCCAGACTGCGTGCAGTCCGGCGGCGTCGGCCTGGCGTGCCGCGTCGAGGACGAAGCGGTAGTACTCCGGTGCGGGGACGGCGTCGGCGCTCGCGAAGAAGTAGAGGCTCTGCCGCTCGGGCGGGCCGGCGGCCGTGGCCCCGGCGGGTTCACGGGCCGTGCGGTGCTGGAGCCTGCGCCCGAGGAGCTTGCGCTGTTCGGGGGTGAGGGCGGCCAGGCGGCTGGACAGGTCGGTCACGGCACTTCCTCGATCTCGTTCAGCAGCCGTAGGAGTTCCTCGTCGTCGCGTTCGCCGGCGAGTTCCTCGGCCCGGTGGATGAACGCGGCCAGGTCGGAGTGCTCGTACAGGTCCCCGAGCACCAGGGCGAGGAGCAGCGTGTCGTTGATGACGCTGATGAGCTGAGCGGCCTGGAGCGAGCTGCCGCCGAGGGTGAAGAAGTTGTCCTCGGGGGCGAGGGGTGCGCCGCCGAAGGCGTCCTGCCAGATCTCGGTGATCACGGTGGCGATCTCGCTCGCCTCGGGGGCCGGCTGCGCGGCGGGGACGGCCGGAGTGTTGCCGGGGGCGGGAGGGTCGGTCTCCTGGGCGCCGGGCGGGGTGTCGCCCGCGTTGTCGGACGGGGTGTCGGGCGCGTCGATCCAGTGGCGGGTGTCCGCGAAGGGGTACCGCGGCAGTGGGGCGATCCGGTCCGGGCGGGGCGGCGCGAGGTCGACGGCGCAGCCGGCCGCCCACAGCTGGGCCAGGGCGGTGTGCCGGGCGAGTGTCACGTCCTGGCCGGTGCCGCCGAGCATGTCGACGATCCGGGGCGGCCGTGCCGTGCCCAGGTCACGGGCCGCGCGGCGCACCGGGTTGGTCAGCGAGCGGCTGCCGCCTACCCCGACGACCACGTCGCAGGGCCCGGCGAGCAGGGTGCGGACTCCGTCGGCCAGTCGTACCGTCGCGCGGAGCTGGGCCGCCCAGTAGCCGGGGTCGGTGGCCTGTTCGGGCGTCAGTTCCGCACCGGAGACGTTGGAGATCACTTTGGTGCGCGGTGCGGACAGCGGCAGCGCGCGCAGGAACTCCTCGAAACGGGCGGCGGCCTGTTCCATCGAGCGTGTGTGGAAGGCGTGGGAGGTGGCGAGCCGGGTGGTGGCGAGCCCGCGCTCGGCGCATCGCCGTTCGATTTCGGCGACCGTGTCGGGATCGCCGCCGAGGACGACGGCGTCGGGGCCGTTGACACCGCACAGGTCGGCGGGGAGCCCGGCGGTGATCGCTCGTGCGGCCGCCTCGTCGAGCGGCACGGCGAGCATGGCTCCGGGCGGGGCCTCGCCCATCAGCGCCCCGCGCCGGACCACGGCCGCCGCGGCGTCCTCGACGTCGAACACCCCGGCGTACGCGGCGGCGGTCAGCTCGCCGATGCTGTGTCCGAGGAGGGTGTCGGGTCGTATGCCCCGGCGCTCCAGCCACCACAGGTGGGCCAGCCCGAGGGTGAACAGCAGCGGCTGTACGACCGCGGTGTCCAGCAGCCGGGGGTCGTCGCCGTCCCAGGTCCTGAAGTCCCGCAGGTCGGGTCCGCCCGCGCGCAGCACGGCGTCCTGCAATCGGGTCAGGTCGGCCGCGAACGCCGGATCCCGGTCGGCGGGTGCGTCGGCCGCCGACAGCCGCACGCCCTGCCCGGGAAGCAGGACGGCGACGGCGGGCTCGGGCCGGGCGGGGGGCAGGTCCGCGCCCTCGGCCACCTCCCGCAGGCCCTTTCGCAGTGCCGCGTGTGCCTGTTCGGGATCCGGGGGCAGGGCGATCGCCGTCCGGTGCGCCAGGTGGCGCCGCCCGTGCCAGAGGGTGCCGAGGACGTCGCCGAGGCCGGTGTCCGCTCCGGGGCCGTCCAGCCAGGTGGCGAGGTCCAGGGCGCGGTCGCGCAGGGCCTGGGGCGTGGCGGCCGTCACCACGGCCACGCGCGGCTCGTCGGAGGCTTCCGGCCCACCGGCCGCGCCGGGTCCCTCGGCGACGGGCCCGTCGGCATCGGGGGCGAGGATCACGTGCGCGTTGGTGCCGCCGAGCCCGAAGGAGCTGACGGCGGCGCGACGCGGCACCGTCGTGCTCCACGGCCGGGCCTGGCGGGGGATGAAGAACCTGGCCGCGCCCAACTCGGCGTCGGGGCCGTCGCCCGGCTGGGCGGGGACCGGCGGCACGGTGTCCTGCTGGAGGGCCAGCACCGTCTTGATCAGCCCCACCACTCCGGCGGCGGTGTCCGTGTGGCCGACGTTCGGCTTGACCGCGCCGATCGCGCAGCCCGGCGTCGCGGCGCCGTACACCTCGGCGAGCGCGGCCAGTTCGACCTGGTCGCCCAGGACGGTGCCGGTGCCGTGCGCCTCCACGTAGCCGATGTCCTCGGCGGCGAGTCCGGCGACCTCCAGGGCCTCGCGGATCACCTCGGCCTGCCCGCGCGGGCTCGGCGCGGACATGGCCATCCGGTCGGCGCCGTCGTTGTTGACGGCGCTGCCCACGATGTGCGCCCGCGCGGTCCGGCCCCGCTGCGGCAGATCGGCGGATCGCCGCAGCACCACCACGCCGGCCCCGCCGGAGGGAACGGTTCCGCCGCTGCCCCGGGTGAAGGCGCGACAGCGGCCGTCCGGTGCGTAGATGCCGCCTTCGGACCACCGGTACTCGGGCCGCTCGACGGGGAAGACGGTCACGCCACCCGCGACGGCGATGTCGCACTCGTAGGTCAGCAGGCTGCGCACGGCCTGGTGGACGGCGACCAGGGAGGTGGAGCACGCCGTCTGCACCGTCATGCTGGGGCCGGTCAGGCCGAGCCGGTACGACAGGGCCGTGGCGAGGTAGTCGCGGGAGTTGCCGAACAGGATCTGCTCGGTGCCCTGGGTGCGCACCACGCGGTCGTCGCGCAGCACGTGGTGGTGCAGGTAGTCGTCGGGTCCGCAGCCGACGAAGACACCGACCCGGCCGTCGTCCCGCTCGGTGTCGAGCCCGGCGTCCTCCAGGGCCTCCCATGTCAGTTCGGTGAGCACGCGGTGCTGGGGGTCGGTGGTCGCCGCCTGGGCGTGTGTCATGCCGAACAGTTCGGCGTCGAACCGCTCGTAGCGGTCGATCTGCCCCGCGACCAGCGGCCCGTCCACCGGGTCCGCGCGGTCCTCGCGGGCGGCGGGCAGACTGACCCGGCCCGCGACGATGTTCGCCCAGAAGGTGCCGGGGTCCGACGCCCCGGGGACCCGCAGCGCCAGTCCGACGACGGCCACGGCGTTGTCCGGACGGTCCGACTCAGTCATGCCGATGCTCCTTCAGGTGCGGTCGACCAGGGCAGGGACGAATCACCGGTCGGGGACGGTCCGTTCCCCCGGGCCGGACTCGTCGGGTCATGACCGCGCCGTGCCCTGGTCGAGCGCGGCGGCCAGCCGCCGGGGGGTGGAGTTGCGGAAGACGTCCCGCAGGCGGACGTCGGGGAAGTCGGCCTCGCGCAGGGCGCTGATGAGCAGGACCGCCTGCACCGATGTGCCGCCGAGGTCGAAGAAGTTGTCGTCGGCGCCGACGGGCACACCGAGGACCTCCTGCCAGGTCGCGGCCATGGCCGCCCAGGGGCCGTCGGCTTCCGCCGGTCGCGCGTCCCGGCCGGCGGGGGGCGCGGGCGGCGCGGGTTCGGGCAGCCGGGCGGTGTCCAGCTTGCCGTTCGGGGTCAGGGGCAGTTCGGGCACCGGGGTGAGGGTGGCGGGCATCGCATGGCCGGGCAGCCGGTCGGCGAGCTGGTGGCGGATGTCGTCGAGCGCGTCCGGATGGTCGGTGACGACATACGCGTCCACGCGTGCGGTGTCCGGTCCGCCGGGGGTGCGCACCACGCAGGCGGCGGCCCGCACGCGCGGGTCCTCCAGCAGGGAGTGCCGGATCTCGCCGGGCTCGATGCGGTGTCCGCGGATCTTGACCTGCTCGTCGAGCCGGCCCAGGTACTCCAGCCGGCCGTCGGGCAGGAAGCGGCCCAGGTCGCCGCTGCGGTAGAGGCGCCGGCCCGGCAGGACCGGCAGGCCGTCCAGGAACCGCTCGGCGTTCAGCTCCGGCCGGTCCAGGTATCCCTGGGTGACGCCGGCCCCGCCGACGTAGATCTCGCCGGGCACGCCCGGGGGGACCGGGCGGCCGCGACCGTCCAGGAGGTGGATGTCCCAGCCGGGGAGGGGCCGTCCGATGGAGCGGCTGCCGCGCCGCGCCTCGGCGCGGTCGACGGTGTGCCAGGTGCAGAAGACGGTGGTCTCCGTGATCCCGTACATGTTGACGGCGCGGCAGACGTCCTCGGGGTAGCGGTCCATCCAGGGCAGCAGGATGCCGCGGTCCAGGGCCTCGCCGCCGAAGATGAGCAGCCGTACCGCGAGGCCGCCGTCCTGGAAGGCGCGGGTGTTGACGAGTTGGGCGAACGCGGACGGCGTCTGGTTGAGGACGGTCACGCGCTCAGCGCGCAGCAGGGCGTGGAACGCCTCGGCGTCGCGTGAGACGTCGTAGGGGACGACGACGAGCCGGCCGCCGCTCAGCAGGCAGCCCCAGATCTCCCAGACGGAGAAGTCGAAGGCCAGGGAGTGGAAGTACGACCAGACGTCGTCCGGTCCGGGTGCGTACTCCTGCTGTGTGGCGGCGAGCAGCGCGACCACGTTGCGGTGGCTGACGAGGACGCCCTTGGGCCGGCCCGTGGATCCCGAGGTGTGGATCACGTAGGCCGTGGTGTCGGGGGCCACGGAGGGCAGCGGCCGGTCCAATTCCTCGGGCTGGGCGTCCACCGGGACCACGCGCAGCCCCTGCATGCCGGACAGCAGTCCTTCCTGGGTGACGACGGTGCGCAGGCCGGTGTCCTCGACGACGAAGGCGAGCCGCTGCGGCGGATAGTCCGGGTCGAGGGGCACGTAGGCCGCTCCGGCACGCAGCACGGCGAGGACGGCTGCCACCTGGCCGGTGCCGCGGTCCAGGCAGACGCCGACCCGGTCGCCGGGCCGTACCCCGGCCTCGCCGAGCGCGAGGGCCAGGGCCCTGGAACGCGCGTCGAGTTCGCGGTAGGTGAGGCGGTCCTCGCCGCAGACGACGGCGATGCTGTCGGCGACGGTGGCGGCCTGTTGTTCGAACAGCTCGGTGAGGGTGCGGGCGGGTACGTCGAGCCGCGCGCCGCGCCCGGTGTCGAGCCCGGCGAGGACCTCGGGGCCGGGCAGAGTGTCCACGGCGCCCAGCAGGCGTTCCGGCGTCCGCGTGAACTCGCTGAGTACGTGGAGCAGTTGCCGGAAGAAGAGGGCGGCGGCCGAGTCGTCGACCAGGGCGCGCTGGTGCCGCAGCAGCATCCGGATCCCGCCCTGCCGGTCGGGCTGCTGGTAGAGGCCGACCGTGAGCGGGAAGTGGGCCGTGCCGAGTCCCTGGTCCTGCTGCGGTACGGCGGTCAGCTCGCCGTCGGACAGGTGCGGCAGGGCGTCGATGGCGGACAGCACCACCTGTGGTGTGGCGCCGCGGGAGGAGGGCCAGACGGCGGACAGAGGCACATCTGCCTCTCGGTACGCCCGTACTCCGCGCCGGTGCACGGCGCGCAGGAAGTCCGACACGGCGGTCGCGTCGTCGAGGCCGACGGGTACAGGTGTGGTGGTGTTGAAGTACCCGACCGTGGTGGCGTGGGCGGCCGGGCGGCGGGAGACGGTGGTACCGACGACCGGCCGGGAGCAGCCGGAGTTGCGGCCGATGACGAACCCCGCGGCGGCCAGTACCACCGAGTGGGCCGTGACGCCGAGGTCGGCGCTCAGCCGCCGGATGCCCTCGTGCAGCGCGGCGGGGATGAGGGCCTCGGCGACTCCGCCGGTCGGCTCGTCCTCGGGCGGGGGGCTGTCCGGCGTGGCCCAGTCGAGGGAGGGCGCGCTGTCCGCGGCGGCGAGTTCGGCACGGATCGCGGCCGCGTCGGCGGTAAGGGCGCTCTGCCGGTCGCGGGCGGTCGCGGCCCAGTCGGCGAAGGCGGGACCGGACACGCTGGGCTCGTCGGTCAGCAGCCGACGGGCGATGAGTGCCAGGGAGTACCCGTCGACGACCAAGTGGTGCGCTATGAGCAGGAGGTCGGCGGTGTCCGGCCGGTACTGGAGCAGGACGGCCCGCAGCAGCGGGCCCTCGGCCAGGTCCAGCGGGATCCGCAGTTCGTCGTGCACCCGTTGGCGGGCCGCTGTGCCGTCCGGGTCGGTGTCGAGCGTGACGCACAGCAGTCGCGGGCGGTCGGGCGCCTCCTCCAGTAACCAGGAGGTTCCGTCCTGGACGACCCTGGCGGCGAGCACGGGGTGGGCGGCGGAGAGCCGCTCCAGGCGCCGGGCGAGGCGGTCGGGGTCGACGGGGCCGGTCAGCCGGTAGACCGCGTTCACGAGATACGTGGCGGGGTCGTCGGTGGCCTGGTCGGCGGTGTAGAGGTCGATCTGGTTGGGCGCCAGTTCCCAGCCCATGGGTCAGCTCCCCGGGGTGTCGGTGGTGAGCAGACGGGCAATCGCCTCGGCCCCGTCCGCCTCGAGCACGTCGAGGTACTCGATCTCACTCCCCGTCAGTTCGTACAGACGGGTGGTCAGCAGGACCGCGCGGAATGAATCGCCGCCGTTCTCCAGAAATCCGGTGCCGGTATCGGCGTCAGGGCCCAGAATCTCGGTCCAAAGGCTCTCCGCCAGGGCCGCGGCCGCACTGGCGGAGGCGCCGGGTGGATGCAAATTCGATTCCACTGAATAGTCCCCCGAATTCCATTGGTCCGAATTCTTCGCCACACGCGTACGGTGACGGAAAGTTTTTCCGGGCCGACCGGGCGCCCGTCACCGGGTCGCCGTCCCAACTGCCCATGATCTCAAGGACCTACAGGTTGAATGCTGGGGTCACGCTACAGAGCCACCCATCAATGATCAACGTGACGCGCGTCACACTCTCAATGTCCCATTACGCACGCAAATTCGCCGGTGCGCCCCGGGAACGGTTCATCGATCTTCTTCCTTGACACTGGAAAACAGATCTTCCTAGGGTGACTCCATTAATTCGTCACGCGGATTAGAGGCGGGGGGCTCTCAAAATGTCTGACGACATGGAATTACAGAATGCGAGCGGTCCGGCCAGTGCCGAACAGACGCGTTTCTTCCTGCTCGACCAACAGGGCGGCCGGGCGACCCTTCTCCACCACATCCGCGTCGACGGACCGGTCGACCCCGACCGCTTGACGGCGGCCGTCCGGTCGGTCGTCGCCGCGCAGCCGGCGCTGCGGACGTCCCTGCACCCCACTGCCGACGGCCTGTTGCGGCGCCTGCACACCGCCGCCGAGGTCGACATCGCGACCGAACGGTCCTCGGACGAGACGGCGCTGAGGGCGCGTATCGCCGAGACCGGTGCCCCGTTCGCCCACGGACAGGGACCGCTGTGCCGGATCCGTGTCGTCGTCACCGGCGACGGCGCCCACTGCCTGGTGGGGATCCATCACGCGGTGTTCGACGAGGAGTCGGCCGCCGTCCTGCTGCGGCTGCTCGCCGACGCCTACGCCGGCACACCGCCGCGGAAGGCCGACGACCGCAGACCGGCACCGGCCGCCGACCGCGTGGCGGCACTGGAGGCCTTCTGGTCCCGGGAACTCGACAACTGCCCCGCGCACACCGCGCTGCCACGGATCGCGTCCGCCGAACCGCCCGGCCATGCCACGGTGAGCCTGCCCCTCCCGGCGGAGCTGAGCGCGGCACTGCACCGGCGCGCCCGGGCGACGGGGGCGACCGTGTTCGCCCAACTCCTCGCCGCCGTAGGGGTGGTGGCCGGGTGGTACAGCGGCAGCGACGACGTCGTGCTCGCCACCGTCGCCACCACCCGCACCAAGGCCGACCAGGACGTCATCGGCTGTCTCCAGAACACCCTGCCGGTCCGCCTCCGGCTGGCCGGGGCCGACACCTCGTCCGTGTCCGACCTCGCCGCCGACGCCCTCTTCGACGCCCTGGACCACGCCGAGCTGCCGGTGGAGGACATCCTGCGGGTGAGCCGGGCCGAGCGCAGCCCGGAACGCAAACCCCTGACCGGCATCATCTGCACCCAGGCGTCCGCGCCCGCCCAGGTCACCGCGACCGGCCTCGTCTGGCGGCTCACCCCACCTTCCGTGACGGCGGGCGAGTACCCGCTCGCCGTGACCCTGCACCGGGCCCCCGACGGCGGCGCCGGTCTGAACGTCGAGTACGACCGCTCCCACCTACCCACGAGCGCCGCCGAATCGTTCACCGAGCACCTGCTACGCGCCCTCGGCGCCCTCACCACCGAACCGGCCGTCCCGCTCACCCGGCTGCGGCTGACCGGCGAGGGCCGCCCGGGAGCGGGGACGACGGCCTGCGCGGAACCGCACCCGCAGGCCCCCCGGGCCGTACCCGACCACGTCGCCGAGCACGCCCGGCGCTCCCCCGGGGCGACCGCGTTGGTGTACGGCGGCGCACAGGTCGGCTACGCCGAACTGGACCACCGGGTAGGGAAATTGGCCGCCGCCCTGATCGAGGCGGGGGTACGTCCCGGCGACCGGGTGGCCGTGCGGCTGGCGCGCACCCCCGATCTGCTGGTGGCACTGCTCGCGGTCTGGCGGGCGGGCGCCGCCTATGTGCCGCTCGACCCCGACTACCCCGTCGGCCGGCTCCGGCTGATGATCGAGGACGCCCAGCCGTCCGCGATCATCGGCACACCGGTGCCCGGCACCGGGGCGGCGGGAACGGTGGTCCTCGCACCGGACGCGGCGGCCCCGGTGCCCGAGCGATGGCCGCGGATCCGTCCCGAGGACCCCGCCTACGTCATCTACACGTCAGGGTCGACCGGCAGGCCCAAGGGCGTGATCGTCCGCCACGAGAACCTGTCCGCGCTCTTCACCGCCTTCGACCGGGAGTTGTCCGGCCCACCCGCGGTCACCGTCGCGGCCACCAGCGTCTCCTTCGACATCAGCGCGCTGGAGCTGTTCTGGCCGCTCACCGCAGGCCGCGCCGTCCTGCTGACCGGGCACCGCGAGGTCGCCGGGGAGGACGTACCCACGGGTGCCCTCTACCAGTGCACCCCCACGGTGGCGCGGATCCTCACCGACGACCCGAACGGGCGCCGTCTGCTGGGCCGGCTCGGCACCCTGCTGGTAGGCGGTGAACAACTCCCGCGCGACCTGGCCGACCGGCTGGACTCACTGGTCCCGGGCGAGGTGCTCAACTGCTACGGCCCGACCGAGACGACGGTGTGGTCGACCGTCTGGCGGGTACGGCCGCACGTACCCGTGCACATCGGCCACCCTCTGGGGGGCGAGGAGTGCCTGGTGGTCGATCCCCACGACCGGCCGCTGCCGCCCGGCCTGCCGGGCCGGCTGCTGGTGCTCGGCGCGGGCGTCGGCTCCGGCTACTGGCGGCGGCCCGACCTCACCGCCGACCGGTTCCGGGAGTACGACGGCCGCCCCGCATACGACACCGGCGACCTCGCGGTTCTCGACCCCGAGCACGGCCTGCGGTTCCTCGGCCGTGCCGACGGACAGGTGAAGATCCTCGGGCAACGGATCGAACTCGCCGAGATCGAGAGCGTGCTGAGGGCCCATCCGGCAGTCCGCGACGCCCTCGTCACCGTCGCCTCCGACGGCGCCACGGTCACCGCGTGTCTCGTTCCCGCGAGCGGTGGCCCGGACCCCTGCGTGCCGGTGCCCGCGCCACCCGGGCAGGCGGAGGAGATACGGCGGCACGCGGCCGCCTCTCTGGTGCCGGCGATGGTGCCCGCCGTGTGGCTGCTCGTCGGGGAACTGCCCCAGCTGCCCAACGGCAAGCTGGACCGGGCCACCGCGGGCGGCTGGGTGGCGCGGGCGATGCCGTCCCGGCCCGGTCCGCCGGACGCGGAGCCCGCCGGGCGGGCCCTCGACGCCGTTCGCCTGGCCTGGGAACGCGTCCTCGGTGTTCCGGTCGCCGACCTGGACACCACCTTCTTCGACCTAGGCGGCACTTCCGCCGGACTCCTGCGGGTGCTCGTTCTGCTGGCAGAGCGGTATCCGGAGCTGACCGCCGCCGAACTCTTCCGTCGCACCACCGTCCGCGGCCTGGCCCGGTGGCTCGACGCCCCGACGGGCGGCGCGGACACCCCGGACACCCGCCCCGCCCAGGCGCCCGCCCGGGGCGCCTCCCGGGCCAGGGCCCTCGGCCAATGGCGCCGACGGACCGAACGATCCCAGCAGCGACACCCGTGACGACGAAGGGTCGATGATCAGTGAGCACCCATCAGGCGGGCCATGCGCAGGCACCGACGGCCGCCCTGCCGCGGACCGCCGTCGCGGCCACACCGCACCAGCAGCAGCTCTACGTCGCCCACGAGCTGACACCGGATCACACAGATCACGAGCTGCGGTTGACCGTCACCTTCGAGGGCACCACCGACACCACGCGGCTGCGGTCCGCCGTGGCCGCGTGCGTACGGCGCCACGACGCACTGCGCACCCGCTTCACCTTCGAGGGCACCACGCTGGTGCAGTCGGTGCACAGCGAGCCGCCGTCGTTGTGGGAGCAGCCGGACGCCGCCTTCGACCCGGAGCGGGGACCGCTGCTGCGGGCCGCTGTGGAACCGAACGGCCACACCGGTCTCAGGCTGACGCTGTCCCTGCATCGTATGGTCGCCGACGAACGCTCGCTCGACCTCCTCCTCGACGACCTCCTGGCCGCGTGGCAGGCTCAGGAAGGGCCGGGGGCCGTACACCTGCCCGCCTCGCCCGCACCGCAGTTCACCGAGTACGCCGCGACCGCCGCGGACGGCTCCGTCGCCGCGGCCCCGGACGCCGAGGACCCCGCACCACCGCGGCTTCCCGGCATCCTTCCCGGCCGGGCCGCCACCCATCGGTTGCGCTTTCCTGCGCAGGCCCTGACGGGTCTGCGCGACCTGTGCGCGGCGGCCGGCGCCGGCCTGGACGACGGGCTGACCGCCCTCCTGGCCCTGCTGGTCGCCCGGTACGCGGACACCGACGACGTCCTTCTCGCCACGGTCCGCGACGAGCGCGGGACCGCGTTCGCCTCCGCCGTCGGCCCGTTCACCACTCCCCTGACCAGCCACGCGGACCTGACCGGGGACCCGGACTTCCGCACCGTGCTCGGACGGCTCCGGCATCTGGCCCCTCGCGGCGCCGGGGCCGACTGGCCGGACGAACAGCCGCCGCTCCCCGTCGCCTTCGAGTTGCGCGCAAGCCACGCCGCCGTGCGGGAGCTGCCGGACGGAGTCGTCGCCACCCGCCAGGACACTCCCCCGCCGCACCCCCATGCGCTGCGGCTGACCGTCACACCGGACGGGCAGGCACGCTTCGACGCCGCCTGGCCCGACTGGCTGACCGAGCAGTTCGCCCGGCACTACGCCCAGCTCCTCACCGAGGTCGTACGCAGCCCGTGCGCCCCGGTGCACACCCTCGCGGTGCCTGCCGCCGGGCAAACGGCCGACGCGGCGCCGGAGGTGGGCGAGGAGACCGTCCTCGACCGGTTCGTCCGTCATGCCGCCGAGCGGCCCGACGCCGTCGCGGTCCGCCACGGCCGGGAACAGCTGACCTACGCCGAGCTCGACCGGCGCTCCAACCGGCTCGCCCGGCACCTGCGGCAGCTCGGCGTGGGCCCCGAGGTCCTGGTCGGCCTGAGCGCCGAACGGTCCCCGGAGCTGGTCGTGGCGATCCTGGGCATTCAAAAGGCGGGCGGCGCCTACGTCCCGCTGGACCCGGCGTACCCGGACGCCCGGCTGTCCTTCATCGTGAGGGACACCGCGCTGACGCACGTACTGGTCGACGGGCGGCCGGGCGGCTGGCTGGACGGCTTCACCGGCAGCGTGGTCTCGCTCCGGAACGACGCGGCCGCCATCGCCGCGCACCCGGCCGAGGCACCGGACCACCGGGTCCACCCGAACGACCTGGCGTACGTCATCCACACCTCGGGTTCCACGGGAGAGCCCAAGGGCACTCTCATCCCGCACCGCAACGTCGCCCGGCTGTTCACCTCGACCGCGCACTGGTTCGGGTTCGGCCCCGATGACGTCTGGACACTGTTCCACTCCTACGCCTTCGACTTCTCGGTGTGGGAGCTGTGGGGTGCGCTGGCCCACGGCGGCCGGCTCGTCGTCGTCCCGTACGAGATCAGCCGGGACCCCGGTGCGCTCCTGCGGCTCCTGGCCGCCGAAGGTGTCACCGTCCTCAACCAGACCCCGTCGGCGTTCGCCGTGCTGATGCGCGAGGAGGAGCGCGCGGACGTCGCCGTACCCGCCCTCAGGTACGTGGTGTTCGGCGGCGAGGCGCTGGAGCCGCGAACGCTGGGCCCGTGGTTCGCACGGCATCCCGACGGACCGCGCCTGGTGAACATGTACGGCATCACCGAGACGACCGTCCACGTCACCTACCGGCCCATCTCGCCGCGGGACGCCGAGGAGGGCACCGGCAGCGGCAGCGTCATCGGAGTCGCCATCCCGGACCTCGTGCTGGACGTCCTCGACCACCGGGGCCGCCCCGTGCCCGACGGGGTCACCGGCGAGCTGTACGTGCGAGGTGCCGGACTCGCCCGTGGTTACCTCGGGCGCCCGGAGCTGACCGCGGCCCGCTTCGTCACGCTGCCCGGCGGGCGGGCCTATCGCACCGGCGACCTGGTTCGGCGGCTGCCCGGCGGGGAGCTGGAGTACCGCGGCCGGGCCGACGACCAGATGAAGATCCGGGGCTTCCGGATCGAGCCGGGAGAGGTGGAGGCGGCGCTCGTCGGGCATCCGGACGTCCGGGAGGCCCTGGTGTCGGCCGTCGACGACGGTGGGGGCGGCGGCCCGCGGCTCGTGGCCCACGTCGTCTCCGAGCGGGCGGGCCTGGGCGCGGCAGAGCTGCGGGACCACCTCCTCGACGCGCTGCCTCCCCATATGGTTCCGGCTGCCTTCGTAGTGCTCGACAGCTTCCCGCTCACCGTCAACGGCAAGGTCGACAGGCGCCGCCTGCCCGCCCCGTCCCGCGCGGCCGACGCGCCGGTGACCGCCTCGGCCAACCGGGCGGAGGAAATCCTCGTCCAGGTCTGGAGCGAGGTGCTCGGCCATGAGCGGGTGGGCACCGACGAGAACTACTTCCTGCTGGGCGGCGACTCGATCCGCACCATCGGTCTGCTCAGCCGGGCCCGGGAGAGAGGGCTGGACTTCCGGCTCCAGGACCTCCTGCGCTATCAGACGATCCGGGACCTGGCCCCGCACACCTCCCTGGTCGCCCCCGGCAGCGGCGGCACCCGGTACCGGCCGCTGTCGCTGCTGACGGCCGAGGACCGGGCCGCGCTGCCCGCCGACGTCGAGGACGCCTTCCCGCTCTCCCAGTTGCAGGCCGGCATGCTCTACCACAGCGGGCTTGACGCGGCCGAGCGGATCTACCACAACGTCTGCGGGTACCACATCCGGGCCGCCTGGTCCGAGGACGCCTGGCGCACCGCCGTGGACTCGATGGTGGCCGACCACCAGATACTGCGGGTCTCCTTCCACCTGGAGGGCTTCGGCGAACCGCTCCAGCTGGTGCACCGCCGCGTCACGGCCCCGGTCTCCTTCGAGGACCTGCGCCAACTGGACGAGGCCGGCCGACGAGCCGCCCTGGACGAGCGGTTCACCGCCGAGAAGCGGACCCCGTTCTCCTGGGAGCAGGCCCCGCTGATCCGGTTCCACGTGCAGCGGCTGACCGACCACACCTTCCAGCTGTGGGTCACGGAGCACCACGCGATCCTCGACGGCTGGAGCGAGCGCTCGCTGATCACCGAACTGTTCGACCGCTATCTGCGGTGTGTCGACGGCCCCCGAACATCCGAGGTCGTGTTCCCCGAACCGCCCGCGGCCCGGTTCGGCGCGTTCGTCGCGGAGGAACGCGCCGCCGTGGCCGACGAGGAGCACCGCGCCTTCTGGGCGGAGCACCTGGCCGACTGCGAGTTCACGGCGCTGCCCCGGCTGCGGCCCGCGACGGGGCGGCCCGACATGCGCATCGTCCCCGTGGAGTTGCCGCCGCACGAGGCGTCGGCACTGACCGAGTGCGCCGAACGGCTCGGGGTGCCCATGCGTACCCTTCTGCTCGCCGCCCACCTGCGCGTGGTCTCACTGCTCACCGGAAGCCCGGACGTCGTCACCGGCGTCGTCTACAACGGCCGGACCGAGGACCGCGACGGCGACCGCGTGCTGGGCATGTTCCTCAACACCCTTCCTTTCCGTACCCAGCTGACCGGAGGCACCTGGGACGACCTGGTGACCGCCGTCCACCGCACCGACATCGCCGTACAGCCGCACCGCCGCTTCCCCATGCCGGAGATCAAGCGGGCCGTCGGCGGCCGGGAACTGTTCGAAGCGTTCTTCAACTTCACCCGCTTCCACGTCTACCGGTCGGTCCTGGACCGGGCGGCCGAGCTGGAGGTGCTCGACGAGCGGCGCGTCACCAACACCAGCATCCCGTTCGGCGCCGAGTTCTCCCAGGACCTCGCCTCGGCCGCGGTACGACTGCATCTGCGCTACGACGCCGACCGGTTCACCGACGAGCAGGTGGCCGAGATCGGCGGCTACTACCGGCGGACGCTCACCGCGCTGGCCACCGCTCCCGGGGACCGGTACGAACACACCGTGCTGCTCTCCGAGGCGGAGCTGCGCCGCCTCGACCGGTGGCACGGCGATCCCGTCCCCCGGGACGGCAACCGTCTCTTCCCGGCGCTGTTGGAGGACCGGGCGCGGGAGCGGCCGCACGCACCCGCCGTCGTCGACGGCAGCGCCACGCTCGGCTACGCGGAGCTGAACTCCCGCGCCAACCGACTGGCCCGGGAACTGCTCGCCCGTGGCGCCGGCCCCGGCCGCGTCGTCGCGCTCGCCCTGCCCCGCTCCGCCGAGCTGCTCGTGGCCCTGGTGGCGGTACTGAAGACCGGCGCCGCCTATCTGCCCGTCGACCCGCGGTACCCGCGGGAGCGGATCGCCCTGCTGCTGACGGACGCCCGGCCGACGCTCCTGGTGACCGATGCCGGGACGGACCGTGCCCTGCCCGCGGCCGACGTCCCGCGGCTCGTCCTGGACGAGCCCGCGACCGACAGGGCCGGCCGGCCCGACGGCGATGTCACCGACGCCGAGCGTCCGCGCCCGCTGCGCCCGGCCGACCCGGCCTACATCATCTACACGTCCGGGTCCACCGGGATGCCCAAAGGCGTGGTCGTCTCTCACGCCAACATGGCCGACCTGCTGGCCTGGCTGGCCGGCTTCCTCGGCACGGAGGGGCTCACCCAGGTCCAGGCCACCACCTCGGTCAGCTTCGACGTCTCCGTCTTCGAGATCTTCGGCCCGCTCGCCACGGGCGGCACCGTCCGGATCCACCGGGACCTGCTCGCGCTGGCGGAGGAGGAGACCCTGGCGGCCGGCCCGGTCACCGCGCCCGCCCTGGTCAGCGGGGTGCCCTCGGTCTTCGCCGATCTGATCCGGCGCCTGGACCCGGCGGTCACCGCGGGTACGGTGGTGCTGGCCGGCGAACAGCTGGGCGCCGCGGTGGCGAACGAGATCGCGGCGGCGTTCCCCGGGGCACGCGTCGCCAACATCTACGGCCCCAGCGAGGCTCCCGTCTACGCCACCGGTTGGCTCGGCGACGGCCCCTTCGACCAGGCACCCCCGGTGGGCCGCCCGTCCTGGAACACCCGCGCCTACGTTCTCGACCAGGGACTGTGCCCGGTGCCCGTGGCCGTGCCGGGCGAGCTGTACCTGGGCGGCCCGGGCCTCGCCGCCGGCTACCTCGGCCGGCCCTCGCTCACCGCGGAGCGCTTCGTCGCCGACCCGTACGGCGAGCCGGGAGCCCGGATGTACCGCACGGGGGACCTCGTGCGCTGGTTGCCGGACGGCAACCTGGAGTTCCTCGGACGGCTGGACGACCAAGTCAAGATCAACGGCTTCCGGATCGAGCTGGGCGAGGTGGAGGCGGTGCTCGTCCGCCACCCCCACGTCGCCCAGGCGGCCGTCGCGGTCCGCGAGGACCGTCCCGGTGACCGGAGGCTGGTCGGCTACGTCGTCCTCGAACCCGGAGCCGCGACCGACGGCCCCGCGCTGCGCCGCCACGTCGAGGGCACACTGCCCCGGCACATGGTGCCGATGGTCGTCACCCTGCCGGCCCTGCCCCGCACCCCCAACGGCAAGCTGGACCGGCGGGCGCTGCCCGCGCCGGACCCCGGCCGCGCGGCGGGCCGCGAGGAGCGCCCGCCCGGCACCGCCCTGGAGAAGGAGCTGGCCACACTCTTCGGCGAGGTCCTGGGCACGGACGGCCCGGACGGCCGGCTCGGTGCGCACGACAGCTTCTTCGACCTCGGCGGTCACTCGCTCCTCGCCTTCCGGCTGCTGGGGCTGCTGCGCTCCCGTTTCGGGGCCCGGTTCGGCATCGACACCCTGTTCCGTGTCCCGACCGTCGCCGGTCTGGCCGCCCTCCTCGACGGTCCGGCGCCGGAGGTCGACCCGGGCGGTGCGCTGGACGTACTGATCCCGCTGCGGCCGCACGGCGGCCGGGAGCCGCTGTTCTGCTTCCACCCCGGCGTCGGGCTCGGCTGGGTGTACTCGGGGCTGCTCCGCCACCTGGACGCCGATCGCCCGGTCTACGGCCTCCAGTCCCGTGGCCTGGACGACCCCGCCGCCCTGATCCCGGACCTGACCGCGATGGCCAGGGACCATGTGGCGCAGCTGCGCTCCGTCCAACCCCAGGGCCCTTACCACCTGTTGGGCTGGTCCATGGGCGGCATCCTCGCCCACGAGGCGGCCCGGCTGCTGCGCGCCGAAGGCGAGGAGGTCGCTCTGCTGGCGCTGCTCGACTCCTATCCCCGGCGGCCGGACGCCCGTCCGGTCGACTACGACCAGCCCGAGGCCCTCGCGGAGGTGCTGCACTCACTCGGGATCCGGCACCCGGACGGCGCGCCGCCGCTCGACCCGGCGGCGGCCCTGCGCGTCCTGACGGAGCACGGCAGCCCGCTCGGCACGCTGTCGAGCGGTCAGCTGGCCTCGGTGGCCGAGGTGTTCACCAACAACGTCAACGCGCAGCGGCGGCACGACTCCCGGCCCGTCGACGTGGACGTGCTGTTCTTCGAGGCGATGGAGGGCAAGGCGCCGGATCCCGAGGGGCCGGGCGACTGGGCGCCGTACACGAGCGGACGGATCGAGAGTCATCCGATCGCCTGCCGGCACGGTGACATGCTCGCCCCCGGCCCCCTGGCCGACATCGCCGCCGTGCTCGCCCGGCGCCTGGACGGCCCGGACCACACCGCGTGAGCGGCCCCGCCGGCATTCTGCCCGACCTGTCTGGAGGCACCTGTGAGAAGTCCCTTCGAGACCCCGGCCGACACCGTGGGCAGCTTCCTCGCTCTGGTCAACGACCGGCACGAGTACTCGTTGTGGCCCGCCGCGGCGGACGTGCCGGCCGGGTGGTCGGTCGCGTACGGGCCTGCCGACCGCTCGGACTGCCTGGAGCTGATCGAAGGAGCCTGGGCGGACGACCTGATCGGGGCCTCGCATGACCGCTGACCCCACCGGCCCCGTCGGCGGGCCCACGATTCCCTTCCACATGATCGACCCGGCCGTGCATCCGGACCCGGACACCTGCGACACCTGGCGCGAACTGCGGGAGAAGCACCCGGTCGTTCGGTGCGAGACCGGAGACGGCGGCCCGGGGTTCTGGGCGGTCACGCGCTACCGTGACATCGCCGCGGTCTACCGGGACACCGCGCGGCTCGGTTCGGAGCAGGGCAACATGCTCGGCACCCTGCTCACCGGCGGGGACTCCGCGGGCGGCCAGATGCTGGTGGTCACCGATCCGCCCCGGCACACCGCCGTGCGCCGCATGCTGATGGGCGCGTTCTCGGCCCGGGCCATGGCCCCGGTCGTGGACAGCGTGCGGATCGCCACCCGCGGCCTGGTGGGGGCCCTGGTGGAGGCGGGCGGGGGTGACTTCGTCGCCGATGTCGCGGCGCAGATCCCGCTCATCGCGATCTGCGAACTGCTCGACGTGCCGCCCGCGGACCGCGCCGCGATGCTGGAGATGACCATGGCCGCGCTGGGCGCGGAGGGCTCGCGGGAATCCAGGGAAGAGGCCGCGCGGGCCCAGCACGAGATCCTGCTCTACTACGCCGGACTGCTTCCCGGTCGCCGCAAGGCGCCCGGGGAGGACATCGTGAGCCTGCTCGCCACCGAGGAGGCCGACGGTGTCCGGCTCAGCGACGCCGAGGTACTGCTGAACTGCTACAACATCATCATCGGCGGCGACGAGACGACACGGCTGTCGTCCGCGGGCGCGGCGCTGGCGCTGATGGAGAACCCGGAGCAGTGGGAGCGGCTGCGCCAGGACGAGGGGCTGCTCGATCCCGCGGTGGAGGAGGTGCTGCGCTGGACGACTCCGGTGACGCACGTCGGCCGTACCGCCACGGTGGACATCGAGCTGAGGGACCGGCGGATCACCGCCGGCAGCATCGTGACGCTGTGGAACATCTCGGCGAACCGGGACGCGGAGATCTTCGAGGAGCCCTACCGCTTCGACATCTCCCGCAGCCCGAACCGGCACCTGACCCTCGGCCACGGCCCGCACTTCTGTCTGGGGGGACCGCTGGCCCGGGTGGAACTGCGGGTCATGCTGGAGGAGTTGCGCCGTCAGGTCGGTGAACTGGAGCCGGCCGGGCCGGTCGAGCGGATCACCTCCAGCTTTCTGACGGGTGTCAGCCGGCTCCCGGTGCGATGTTCGGCGGGTGCGTGACGAGCCGGGGCGGGTGGCACGCCACGGTGCCACCCGCCGGTGCGGCCGCCCGGTCAGACGTGGTCGCCGGACGGCTCGGCGCCCGGGTCGCCCGCGGTGTTCTCCAGATGCCCGGCCAGTTCCCGCAGGGTCGGATACCGGTACAGGTCCGCGAGGGTGAAGCCCGGTATCAGCGTCATGGTGCGCATGGCCTTCATCGAGTCGCCGCCGAGCACGAAGAAGTCGTCGTCCCGGCGCACCGACGCGACGCCCAGGACCTCCTGCCAGGCCGCGCCGAGCCGTGCCTCCCAGGCGCCCCGCGGCCGGTCCTCGGCGGGCGCCGCGGGGTCCGGTCCGGCCGTTCCGGGCGCGAACGCGGCGGGAAGGGCCTTGCGGTCGATCTTGCCGTTGGGGCTGAGAGGAAGGGCCGGCAGCGTGAGCAGGACGCCGGGGACCATGTGCGACGGGAGCCGGGACGCCAGGTGCTCGCGTACGTCGTCGGCCCTGAAGCCGGCGCTCTCGTGCGGCACGGCGTAGCCGACCAGGACCGGGGCTCCGGCGGCATCGGTCTGTGCCGTCACCACGGCCTCCTTGACGGCCGGGTGGTCGCGCAACGCCGCCTCGATCTCGGTGAGTTCGACGCGCAGGCCGTGGATCTTCACCTGGAGGTCGACCCGGCCGATCAGCTCGATCAGTCCGTCGGCGTCGAACCGGGCCAGGTCTCCGGTGCGGTAGAGGCGCTCGCTCACAGGTCCGTACGACCACGGCAGGAAGCGCTCCGCGGTCCGCTCGGGCTGGTCCAGGTATTCGCGGGCGAGCCCGGTGCCGGCCAGGTACAACTCGCCCGTGACACCGGGCGGTACGGGCCGCAGGGCGTCGTCGAGGATGTACACGCGCTGGTTGGCCATGGGGCGCCCGTACGGGATGCTCGTCCAGGCCGGGTCGGTGGTCTCGACCTCGAAGACGGTCGAGTAGATGGACGCTTCCGTGGCCCCGCCGAGGGAGATGAAACGGCACCCGGGTGCGCGGGAGCGGGTCCGGTCCGGCAACCGCAGCGGGATCCAGTCACCGGCGAGCATCACCAGCCGCAGGTCGCGCAGGGGCAGCGCCCGGCCGGTCGGCCGCGGGTCGGCGGGCCTCGGGTGAGCGGGCTGGTCGTCGGGGGCGGGCCGCTCGGCGTGGTCGAGGTGTTCCAGGACCAGTTCCAGCAGCGCGGGCGCGGTGTTCCAGAGGGTGACCCGGTGGCGGGCCGACAGCTCAGCCCAGTGTCCGGGGTCCCTGGTGCGGCCGGGCGAGGGCAGCACCAGGGTGCCTCCGCCGATGGGCACGCCCAGGAATTCGTACACGGACATGTCGAAGCTCGGCGACGACAGGCCCAGCACGCTGTCGCCCGGTCCCACGGCGAAGCGGGTGTTGAGGTCCGCGATGTTGTTCATCACGCCGCGGTGGCACAGGGCGATGGGCTTGGGCGTGCCGGTGGAGCCGGACGTATGCATGACGTAGCAGAGGTTGTCCGGGCCGGCGACGGGATGCGGGTCGTGGTCGGGCTCGGCGGCCGGCTCGTCGGCCGCGCGGTCGAGGACGATCAGATGGGCTCCGCCGGGCCCCTCGGCCCGCGGGAGGCCGTCGGCGAGGTCGCTTCGGCTGATCACGGCCACGCAGGAGACGCCCGTGATCATGGTGGCCACGCGCGCGCTCGGGTAGCCGGGGTCGAGCGGTACGTAGGCGCCGCCCGCCTTGAGCACGCCGAGGATGGCGACCAGGAGATCGGGCGACTGGTCGAGGTACAGGCCTACACGCCGGTCCGGCCCGACGCCGAGTCTCCGCAGCCGGTGGGCCAGCCGGTTGGCGGCCGCGTTGACCTGACGGAATGTCAGCAACTGGTCGTCCTGGGCCACGACGACGGCGTCCGGGGCGCGCGCGGCCTGAGCCTCGAACGCCTCGTGCAGACACGACCCAGGGTGCGGCAGTTCCGCCGCGGTGGCGTTCCACTCGACGAGTATCCGGTGCAGCTCGCTCTCGCCGAGGAACTCCAGCTCCGCCAGGGGCAGGTCCGGGCGGGCGAGCCCCTCGGCCAGCAGGGCGTGGAAATGGTCGAGCAGTCGCTCGGCCGTGGCGGTGTCGAAGACCGTCTCGTCGTAGCGCAGTTCGACCGGCAGCGGCCCCTCGTCGAGGGTGGGCAGTACGAGCTGTGCCTCGTACGGAAGGTCGGCCGGCACCGTCGCTCCGAAGCTGACGGCCGTGGGGATGTGGCCCCCCGCCGGGTGCTCCTGTGCCGCACCGGCGTCCTTCACCAGCGCGCGGAAGGTGGTCTCCCCGGTGACCGTCAGACGGACGGCGGTGTCGTCGGATCGGTCCCGGCTCAGGGCGAGTTCGACGTGGTTGCGGCCGGTGTACCGGTACAGCAGAGCGGCGAACGCGGCGACGGCGACCCGTTCCCGTGTGGTCCCACAGGTCTTCGCCAGCGTCTCGAGGCCCGCGTCGTACATCACGGGGACATTCCGGCGGGCCGTTCCCGTGCAGCGCGGCCGGGGGCCGCCGCTCGTCCGGTCGCCTGGGAGCTGAACGGCATAGGAAGTCAATTCCCCGCCTTCCGTCTCGGAGTTCCGGGCGGCGCATGCGCGCATCCGGCATGCGACCGTTCCCCGACTGACACATTGCCAAATACATTGCGACAACGACTGGTTGGCGAGATTATCGATCACCTCTGGCCATCACAAGGTGACGAGCGTCACAGCATTTCTTGGAGAAGTAGGAGCACAACCTGATGCAATGTCTTTCGGGGTATCAGCTCCGCAAGGGGATTTTCCCGACCGGCCGGGAGGTCGCACCATGAACTCCACCGCTTTGGCCGCGCAGTCGGCACTGGATTCTCTCGACATCGGCGAATTGTCACGCCGGGACGGGGAGAAATGGGCGCACGCCGGAGCGGACGTGCTGGCTTCCTGGGTCGCGGACATGGACTTTCCCACGGCACCCGCGATCCGTGAGGCGGTGGCGCGCCGGGCCGCGGGGGACCTCGGCTATCCGACGTGGTTCGACGAGTCGCGGGGCGGTCCGCTCGGCGAGGTGTTCGCCGAGCGGACCCGGCGCCGGTACGGACACCTCCCGGACCCCACCCACGTGCGGATGTTCACCGACATCAACCAGGCGATGCTGGCCGTCCTCCAGCTGGCCACCGCCCCCGGCGACGCGGTGCTGGTGCACACCCCGGCCTGCCCTCCGTTCGTCGAGGTCATCGAGCGGATCGGGCGCCGGCCGCTGACGGTGCCGGTCGAGGACGACGGCACGGGCTGGGGGTTCGATCCGGACCGCATGGAGCGCGCCGTGGCGGATGCGGGGCCCGGGCGGTGCCGCGCCCTGTTCCTGGTGAATCCGCACAACCCCACGGGCAGGGTGTTCAGGCGTGACGAGCTCGAGGCGCTCGCGGATCTGGCGCTCCGTCATGACCTGCTGGTCGTCTCGGACGAGGTGCACGCGGATCTGGCCCACGCCCCGCACCGGCACATCCCGTTCGCCTCACTGAGCCCGGAGGTGGCGGCCCGCACCGTCACGCTGACCTCGGGCAGCAAGGCGTTCAACCTGGCGGGGATCCGCTGCGCGGTCGCCCATGTGGGCCCGCGGGCCGTGCGCGAGGCCGTCGACGACCGGCAGGGCCTGCTCTTCGGTCAGGTGGGCGTGCTCGCGGTGGAGGCGCTCAAGGCCGCCTGGACCTCGGGCGATTCCTGGCTGGAGGAGGTCATGGCACTGCTCGACCGCAACCGCCACCGGGTGGCCGAGCGGCTCCCCGCGGGACTGTCCTACCGGATTCCGGAGGCCGGATTCTGCGCCTGGCTGGACTGCCGCCGCCTGGACGTGGGCGACGATCCCATGGCCTTCTTCCGCGACGAGGCCAAGGTACTGCTCTTCTCCGGCCCGTCCTTCGGCGCGACAGGAAACGGATTCGTGCGCCTCAATTTCGGCACTTCTCTCAAGGTGCTCGACGAAACACTGGACCGTATGGACACCGCTGTCCGGCGTCTGCCGAAGTGACTGTCTTCTTTGTCCTGTTGACTCGCACCGGGCGCCGCCTAGTAAAGTGACAACAAAGATCACGGGGGCTTTCTTGATTACCTGCACGGTCGACAAACCATGCCAGTCGAACCGCTTTATCAGGCGCTCCGTGTCGGACCCGCACAACCGGGATCAGACGGCCAACTCAATCAGTGCCGTATAACGATCCGGAGGGCTGATGACCATTCACACTGTCGAAAGCGTGCAATCCACTGGTGGAAATGTACGCGTACATCGGCCGGGGGACGCGGCGGACCTCGCCTCTTTCCGGCAACTACGCCGCGTACGCCGGGAGAGACTGCTCGACGACCTGGCACAGGGACGCACGGCACGCCGCTACTTCCCGGTGCTTTCGGTCCTGGCACCCGTCATGACCCAGGCCGAGGGGGAGATCACCTACCCCGGTGATCCGATGTGCCTCTATACGGCGCTCTCCGTGGCCGTGCGCCGAGCCGTCGACGACGCGGGCCCACTGGCAGAGGCCACGCACTACACCGACTTCGCCCCCGAGTGGACCCGGTTACCGTCCAAGGAATACCGGCTGGCCGCCGGGGCGGACGGCTACCGGCCCTACGAAAGCGACCCCAACACCGACCAGACGGTGTTCGACCCGCGCGTCTGGGACGACGCGGCCAGAGTGCGCTGGATCCGGCTGCTGCGCGAGGTGCGTCCCCGGGTGGTTCTGATCAGCGCGGTCTCCCCCGCACACCGTTACGCGCTGGAGATGGCCTCCCTCGTCAAGAGCGAACTCCCGGAGGCCTTCGTCATCCTCGGCGGCCGCCACGCGGACGAGACCATCACCTGTACGCCCGACGGTCAGAGGCTCCTCCTCAAGCCCAGCAGCCCCCTGTCCGTCATCCAGGAGGGCAGGGCGCCGAGGGTCGTCGACGCCGTGGTGACCGGCGAGGCCCATCACGCGGTGGACCTGCTGATGCGAGCCGTGGCCCTCGCCGTCGACCTCGACCGGCAGTGGGTGGACCGCGATCGCGTCCTCGGGCTCCTCCAGGGGCTGCTCGCCGAGGAGGGCCCCGGCCCGGGCCAGGCCCTGGCCGTGCTCGCCTCGGACGACGGCTTCGACGCCGTACCGCTACGCGGTCGCACGCTCGACCTCGCCGAACTCCCCTCGCCCTACGAGGCGTTCGCGATCCGCTCGCACTTCCCGATCTTCACCGCACCCGACACCGGCGCGGTCCTGCGCACCGCCCACTTCATGGTGTCCAACGCCTGCCCGTACCGCTGTAACTTCTGTTCGGAGTCGGTGCAGGTGGCGGGCACCCTGAAGCGCTTCAAACGCGATCCGATCAGCACGGCGGTCGAGCGGGTCTGCGAGTACGTCCACTACGGCGCCGAGTCGCTCTTCTTCGACGACTCCGTGTTCTGGAGCGGACGTTACCGGGACATCGCGGAGTTCTGCGACGCACTGGCCGAGCTGCGCGCGGCGGACGGCGAGCGAATACCTGACCGCTTCCGGGCGCGCCTCGGCGATCCCGACGACCTCGAACGGCTGCGCCGGCTCCAGTGGGGCGCCCAGCTCACCGTGGACACGCTCGTGGCCCTGCACTCGCCCGAGCAGTCCGCCGAGATCCTGCGGAAGATGAAGGCCGCCGGGTGCACCTATATCTACATGGGCATCGAGAGCATGTCGACGCAGGTCATGGACCACATCCACAAGAACCTTCGCCGGGACGAGACCCGCCCCTGGAAGGCGAAGGTCAGGGAAGCGGCCCGGCTGGTGAAGGAACAGGGGCTGGAACTGGGCACCTCGGTGCTCTTCGGCCTCGACGGAGAGACGCGCGCCAGCATCGACGAGACCATCCACGAGGTGGGGCGGCTGATCGACGACGGTTTGATCGACCTCGCCAGCCCCAACATCCTCACCTACCATCCCGCGACCCCGGTCACCACCCAGCACGGCATGCAGGACCGGCTCGACTACCACTCGCCCCGCATCGACAACCGGAAGCCCTACATCTACTTCGAGGAGGCCTTCCCCGGAGTGGTATCGGTCCTTCTCTCAGAGGACGACATCTGGCACATCCACAACGAGACGGGCATCCACTGGGGCACCGTCCGCAACGACTCGTCTCCGACCGCGGCGGTCCCGTAACCCCGGAGCCTTCGGTGCGACCCCGGCTGCCCGCCCACCGGCGGGCGGCCGAGGCGCCGGGAACGCTGAGGCGTCGGGAACGCTGGGCGTCAGTTCTCGCGCAGCGGTCACGGGCGGCCCAGTTATATTCCATACGTGGATGACGATCACGGGCAACTCCTCGCGGGGCGCTACCGGTTGAGCCGCCTGCTCGGCCAAGGGGGCATGGGCGCCGTCTGGCAAGCCCACGATGAGCAGTTGGGGCGGGACGTCGCCGTCAAGGAGTTGCGGCTGCCCGAGCATCTGGGCGAGGCCGAGCGGCAGAACTGGATCGCCCGGCTCGACCGCGAGGCCCGCGCCGCCGCACGGCTGAAGCATCCGGGGATCATCACCGTTCACGACCGGATATCCGGCCCCGACGGACGGCCCTGGATCGTCATGGAGTTGGTGGACGGCGGGTCCCTCGCCGACCTCATCGAGGCACAAGGCGCGCTCACGCCCCAGCGGGTCGCCGACGTCGGACGGCAAGTGGCGGCTGCGCTCGGTGCCGCGCACCGGATGGGGATCACGCACCGGGACATCAAGCCCGCCAACATCCTCCTCGAAGAGGACCGGGTCGTTCTGACCGACTTCGGGATCGCCGCCCTCGAAGGGGACGCCACCCTCACCGCCACCGGCATGATCATGGGCACGCCCGCGTTCATGGCTCCCGAACAGGTCCGCGGCCTGCCCGCGACGGCCGAGTCCGACCTCTGGTCCCTGGGCGCCACGCTGTACGCCGCCGTGGAGGGCCACGCTCCGTTCGCCGGGACGGCCCCGGGCGCGGTCCTGGTCGCCGTCGCGACGGAGCCGCCGATTCCTGCTGTGCGGGCGGGGGCACTCGGTCCCGTACTCGACGGGCTGCTGCACAAGGATCCGGCCGCGCGCCTGACCATGGATCAGCTGCGGGCCCAGCTGAAAGGCGCCGCGGCGCCAACTCCCGGAGTGGCCACCCCCGTCGCGTTCGCACTCCCCACGATGCCGGCGAGGAGCCCCGTCCTGCGGCAGGACGCGGCGGGGCCCGCCGCCGGGCGGCGGCCCGCACCGCGCCGACGGATCTCACCGTGGGTCAAGCTGGGCGCGACGATGCTGGTGATCGCGCTGGCCCTGAGTGCCGGGTACCTCCTCGACCAGCGGGCCGACAACAGCACGTACGAGGCCAACCGGAGTGTGGCCGACGCCCTGACCGCCCCCAGCGGCTTCTCCCGGCCGACCACATCCCGCATCGCCGGAAACGTGGCACAAGTGACGTACACATGGCCCGACCCGTGTGTCGATCACTGCGCCAAACAAGTCTCCCTGATCGAGGAGTGGTTGAGGCAGCAGGCGGGCGTGGCCCGGGTCAACACCTTCGGGCCCGACCTCGGCGGCTGTCTCGACGACAAGGACGGCTGCCCCATCCTGATCGAACAGGTGCGGTCGTACAAGGACCCGGCCGTTCAGGGCGCCGCACTCCAAACGGAAGGCGACCGGCTCTCGTTCCGGGTCGAAGTGGGCCGATAGCAGCCGTCGGCCGCCCGATGGCGTCGTCGGCATAACCGGCTAGCCTTTAGAGTGAGTCCATGGATCTTGCGGACGACCTGATCACCCGACCGTACGACGTGTACCGGGACTTGCGCACCACCTCTCCCGTGCACCGCGTCACCGGGACCGACGGTCGACCCGCCTGGCTCGTCACCCGGTACGACGACGTACGCGCCGCTCTCGCCGACCCTCGGCTCTCGCTCGACAAAACGAACGCGCGGGAGGGCAACTACCGCGGGCTGGCGCTGCCCCCCGCCCTCGACGCGAACCTCCTCAACATGGACCCTCCCGACCACACACGCCTGCGCCGCCTGGTCGGACGAGCCTTCACCCCCCGCCGCGTGGAGCAACTGCGCACGCCGATACGGGCCACCGCCGACCGGCTCCTGGACGCGCTGGGCACACACGGCACGACCGACCTGGTGACCGCCTACGCGGCCCCCCCTGCCGATCACCGTCATCTGTGAACTCCTGGGCATCCCGGAAAACCGCCGACGGGACTTCCGGTCCTGGTCGAACGTGCTGGTCGCGCCCGACCCCAGCCGGCCCCAGGTCGCCAAGGAGGCCTTCGCGGGCATGCTGGGGTTCCTCGCGGAACTCCTGGTTCACAAGAGGAGCAGCCCCGCGGACGACCTGCTCTCCGACCTGATCGCCGTCCGGGACGCGGACGACGACCGGCTCACCGAGGACGAGCTGATGTCCCTGGCATTCCTCATCCTCTTCGCCGGCTACGAGAACACCGTCCAGCTGATCGGCAACGCGGTACTGGCCCTGCTGGAGAACCCGGACCAGATGGCCCTTCTCCGGCAGGACCCCGCACGGATCGCCGACGCGGTCGAGGAGTTCGCGCGCTTCGAAGGGCCGGCCCTGCTCGCCATCCGCCGGTTTCCCACGCAGGACCTGGAGATCGGGGGAACGGTGATCCCCGCGGGCGATACGGTGCTGCTGTCGCTGTCCGCCGCCAACCGCGATCCGAACCGGTTCCCCGATCCGGACCGGGTCGACCTCGGCCGCGATGCCACAGGCCATCTGGCGCTCGGTCACGGGATCCACTACTGCGTGGGCGCCCCGCTGGCGCGCGCGGAGACCGAGATCGCCCTCGCCGCGCTCCTCGACCGGTTCGAGAACCTCGAGTTCGCCGGGGCTGATCCGGAGTGGCGTCCCTCGATGCGCGCCCGCGGCCTGACCGCGCTGCCGGTGCACTACTCCCGGGCCACCCCGGCCCCCTGAGGGGCGGTCGACGGCGGCCGAGGGGGTGTGCCAGGGCGTCAGGAGTCCTGGGAACGCATCTGCCCCATGCCGGACACCATGCATTCGAGGCCGTCGTGGAATCGCTGGCCCGTGCTGCTCGAAGCGCTGCGCTTGACGTAGTCGGCCAGGGAAGCCGGGTGGGACTGGGTCGCCATGCCGAGGTAGGGGCCGAGGCGACTCACCCACTCCTCCTCGCTCTCGGCGCTCTGGCGCGCCATCGCCTGCCAGGACGCCTCGGACAAGGCGGCGCCCACGGTGTAGTAGTAGATCGCCGAGAGCGCTGAGTCCAGCTGCCTCGGGGAGAAGTGGGCCTGCTCCAGGATCTCGATGATGGCGCTGGTGTGCGCCAGCGCGCGGGGCCCCACCGGGGGGTGACCGCCCATCAGCTCGATCATCCAGGAGTGCCGCAGCAGTACCTCGAACAAATCCGTCGCGCCCGCCTTGATGTCGTCGCGCCAGTCCCCCGTGCCGGACCGGGAAGGCGGGTCGGGGAACACCGCGTCGATGGCCAGTTCCAGCAGGTCGTCCTTGGTCGACACGTGCCAGTACAACGACATCGGTGCCGAGTTCAGCGAGTCCGCGAGCTGACGCATGCGCAGGTTGCGGACACCCCCCTCATCCAGGAGACGCACCGCCGCCTGCACGATCTGTTCACGGCTCAGCGGCTGCCTCGCCGGCCGCTGCTTCACCTCGCGCAGCCAGATCGAGCCGGGTTGGCCTTTCGGTGTGTTTTCTCGTCCAGAAGTTTCATTCACAGCCCTATGCTAACGCAGTCTCGTACGACGTACGATAGCTGGTATGACGTACGAGACCAGTTGACGGAATCCCGAAGGAGGCCAGTCATGGACGGCGTGGTGCATGAGCAGCAGGGCGCGGGCCGCGGAGGAGGTGAGGGCGGTGACGACGGCGGCGTCCCCGGGGCGAAAAACCGATGGGCGGTACTGGGCGTCCTCTCGCTGAGCCTTCTCGTCGTCGCCCTCGACCTGACGGTGCTGAACGTGGCCCTGCCCACGCTCAGCACCGAACTTCGACCCTCGTCGGTGCAGTTGCTGTGGATCGTCGACGTCTACTCGCTCGTCGTCGCCGGCCTGCTCATCAGCTGCGGCACGCTCGGCGACCGCCTGGGCCGCAAACGTTTCCTGTGCCTTGGCTTCATCGTCTTCGGCGGCGCATCGGCCGCCGCGGCCTGGGCGAGCGGGCCCGCGATGCTGATCACGGCCCGCGCGCTGCTCGGAATCGGCGCCGCGATCATCATGCCGTCGACGCTCTCGATCATCCGGAACGTGTTCACCGACCGCAAGGAGCGGACGGTGGCGCTCGCCGTGTGGGCCACCATGTCCGCGGCCGGTGCCGCGGTCGGGCCGGTGGTCGGCGGTGTCATGATCGAGCACTTCTGGTGGGGCTCGGTCTTCCTGATCAACGTGCCCATCATGGTCCTCGCCCTTATCGCCGCGCTGACCCTGGTGCCGGAGTCCCGGCATCCGAATCCGCCGCGCTGGGACACCGCCGGAGCCCTGCTGTCCGTCACCGGTCTGATCTCCCTCGTGTACGCGATTCAGCACGGCGGCGCGAAGGGCCTGGAGGCGCAGACGATCATCACAGGCGTGCTCGGCCTGGTGCTGCTCACCGCCCTGGTGGTGCGAGTGCTGCGCATCCGCGATCCGCTCTTCGACCCGACCCTCTTCCGCGACCGCGCGTTCTCCGTGGCGGTGGTGTCCGTGGTCCTCGCCATGTTCGGCATGGGCGGGCTGATGCTGCTGCTCACGCAGCACTGGCAGTTCATCGGCGGCGCCTCGCCGATGGAGTCGGGCCTTCAGCTGCTGCCGTTGCTCCTGGCCACCATGATCGGGGCCCCGATCATGTCCGTCATCGTCCCGAGGTACGGGACGCGGTACGCCATGATGATCGGCATGGGCCTGATCGGCGCCGCGTTCTTCGTCCTGATGAACGTCGAGCCCGACACCGAGTACTGGGTCTTCGCCATCGCCCTCGCGGGCATCGGCGCCGGCGCGGGTTGCGCCATGACGGCCGCGTCGGACGCCATCATGTCGACGGCCGACGCGGATACCGCGGGTGGCGCCGCGGGCATCGAGGAGACCTCCTACGAACTCGGCAACGGACTGAGCGTGGCGATCATGGGCAGCGTGGCGTCCGCGCTCTTCCGCAGGGAGATGGACGACCCCGTCGCCGGGGTGGACCCCAAGGCCATGGATGCCGCGCGCGAAGGCCTCCCCGACGCCGTCGGAGTGGCCGGTGCCCTGCCCGGTGCCGTCGGGGAGGAGTTGAAGCGGCGAGCCGACAACGCGTTCACGGACGCGTTCGGGGTCACGTCGCTGTGCACCGGCGTCATCCTCGTGGTGGTGGCGGTCGCCGTCTTCCTGTTCATCCCGCCCTCGGCGGGGCGGATCACCCCGGCGACCGAGGGCGGCGGTGACGCGCCCGAGGACGGCGTGGATCTGGTGAAACAGGAATCGAGGGAGTCCGCCGACGGCCGCCCAACGCCCGTGGACCGGCCCTGACCACAGGAAGCAGCCGGGGCCCGTAACGGGCCCCGGCTGTCCGGTGGTCGTGCCCAGGTCCGTGCGCACCGCGCTCTCCAGGGACCTGGGCACGGCTCAGGATGCTTGCTTGCGGCGCTCGACGAGTTCGACGATCCTGTCGAGCCGCTCCAGCTCGACGACCTCGTCGTCGGTGATCTCCACGCCGAATCCCTTCTCCAGGGCGAGGGCGAACTCGACCGACGCCAGGGAGTCCAGGCCGAGGTCCTCCAGCGTGGAGTCCGGGGCTATCCGGTCCTCGGAGATCTTGAATTCGTTGGTGAGCAGGGACTTGACCGATTCGTACACCGTTTCCTCCGGGGGACGCTGCGTCGGTGGGTGGGACGGGCGGTTGGTCCGCCTCAGCCGCGGTACGTATGCACGGCCAGGGCCGTGACGTCCGGCCACGTCAGAGAGGCCGCGCCCCAGGCGAGCCCGCCGCCGAACGCCGCGAGCAGCACCCGGTCGTTCGTCCGCAGCCTGCCCGCCGCGGCCGAGTCGGCGAGCAGCAGGGGAAGGGACGCGGCCGAGGTGTTGCCGACATGCTCGATGTTGGACAGGACGCGGTCGCGCGGGACGCCCAGTTCGTCGGCGACGGCTTCGCTGATGCGTGCGTTGGCCTGATGGGTCGCCAGACGGTCGACGTCCTCGACCGTCCAGCCGGAGCGCTCGATGACCTCGCGCGCCGACTGTGCCATGCGCTCCTTCGCGTGCCGGTAGACCTTGCGGCCCTGCATCTGTAGGTGGTGATCGCTCGGCTCGGGCACGGTCCGGGCGGCGCGCTGCCGGGCACCGCCCGCGGGGATCTGGATGAGGTCGCTGTGCGTGCCGTCGCTGCCGAGCCGGATCGGGCCGATGGCTCCCGGCTCGTCGGGGTCACCGGCGCGCAGCACGACGGCTCCGGCGGCGTCGCCGAAGATGACGGCCGTGTTGCGGTCCTGCGGGTCGACGATGGCGGAGAAGGTCTCGGCGCCGATGACCAGGACGCGGTCGGCGAAGCCCGCGGCGATCGCCCCGACTCCTGCCGACAGCGCGTACAGGAATCCGGCGCAGACGGCGGCGACGTCGTGCGCGGCGACGGGGCCGAGCCCGAGCGCCGCCGCGACCTCGGGGGCGGTGGCCGGGCAGAGGCGGTCCGGGGTCGCCGTCGCGAGGACGACCGCGTCCACGTCGTCGCGGCCGGCCGACTTCAGGGCCAGCCGCCCCGCCTCCACGGCCAGTTCCCGCGTGGCCATGCCCGGCGGGACGGTGTGCCGCTCGGCGATGCCGGTGCGGCTGCGGATCCAGTCGTCGGTGGTGTCGAGGCGGGCTTCCAGGTCGGCGTTGGTGACCGTGCCGGGCGGCACCCAGCCGGCGACGCCCGCCAGCACGGCCGCGCGTGTCCTGTTGTGGTCCATGTCCGCGGGCCTCACGCCTTCCCCAGCAGGATCGCGCTGCTGACCATGCCGACGGTGTAGTTGAAGGAGAGCGCGTGATCGATGCGCAGTGGCCGGGCGGTGGTGCCCGGCACCGGGTCGAAGAGGCAGGTGTCGTCCGGGTCGACGCAGCCGGCCGTCGGGAACACCAGGTCGCGCTGGATCATCAGGGACGTGGCCGCCACTCCCAGAGCGCCGAGCGGACCGCCGTTGTGCCCGAAGCAGGCCTCCTGCACGGTGACGGGCATCGCGGTCGCGCGGTCCCCGAAGAGGCTGCGCATGATGTTCGACTCCGTCTCGTGAAAGACGCGGTCGCCCTCGGCCCCTCCGTTGACGTAGTCGATCTGTTCGGCCTCGACGAGGCCCGCCATGGCGTCCCGGGAGGCCTGGACCATGCCGGTCCCCGCACGGTCGATGGCGAAGGCGCTGTGCTGCGGGCTGCGCCGGGTGCGCTGCGCCAGCATTCGGGAGTAGGGGGTCGCGCCGCGCCGCTCGGCATGCGCGCGGCTCTCCACGACGAGCGTGATGGAGCCGTTGCCCATGTTGGAGCCCGGGGAGTTCTTGTCGTACGGGCGCATCTGCGCGCCCATCGCCAGTGCGGCGTCCTCCATGGCGTCGACGGTGATGCCCTCCTCGGCGCTCAGCTCGGCGTACCGGTCGAGGAGGTCGGCGTAGTGCCGCAGGAAGCCGAGGCCGAACACGTCGGCGCCGGTGACCACCGCGACCTCCACCTCACCGTCGGCGATCATCCGGCCCGCCATGCCCAGGAGCACCGCGGAGGACGTACAGCCGTTGGAGACGGTGAAGTTGGGGCCGGTCCCGGCCACGACCGACACCTGGACGTTGGCCACGTCCATGGGGATGCCGGTCAGGGCGAGACGGGTGCCCAGTTCGTTGATCTCGTCCTTGGTGGCTTGGGTGCGATCGGTGTTGAGGATGTCGGCGTACTGCGCCGACCAGCAGTCGCCGCCGTCCCGGGCTGCGAGGATCGCCGCTTGCGACAGGGCGCCCGAGCGCCAGTCGAGTCCGGCGTCACCGCACGCCTCGGCCATGGAGATCAGGCCGAGCAACTGCACCGGGGAATAGAGTTTCAGAGCCTTTACGGGAAGTTCGGGATAACGCTCCTTCACATCCGCGATATCGGTGCGCACTTGACCGAAGAAGACGCCGTCATTCTCCACGTAGCAGGCGCCGGTGGAGACGATGTCCAGGAATTGCGCGGACGTCGCGCACAGTCCTCCTGGGCCGGGCAGGGCGAATCCCATGCCCGTGATCAGTGCGTCGCGACCGGGATCCTGCTGCTGATGCGCCATGAGACTCCCTGTGTTGCGTGCCGCTGTCGACAGGCCGCCGACGCTAGAGCGGTGCGGGTCGGGGCGTAACCGGCTCCTGGTACCCGGTTTCCGCCACCACAGGTATCAGTAGTACTGAAATCAATAATTGGTACTTCAAGTACCACAGGGGGATTCTCCCGGGTACCGGTGGGCCGATGTCCCTCGAATTCCCGGCGGATAGCTTTCCCGTATGGCTGCACAGGCTGAATCCGCTGCACGGAAAAACCGCGGGGACTCCGTACTCGTCACCGGTATCGGCGTCATGCTCCCCGGCGCGACCCATGTCAACGAATTCTGGCAGGACGTGCGCGACGGCAATTCACGACTCGGCCGGCTGACGCGCTGCGTACCGGGCAGGACCGGGGTACGCGTGGCCGGCGAGCTGCGCGACTTCGACCACCGGAAGTTCCTGCCGGAGCTGAACGAGAAGTTCGCGGGCCGGTACACGCGCGACGCGCTGGTGACCATGTCGGCCGTCGAGGAGGCCCGCCGTGACGCGGGTCTCGGGTCCGGCGAGATCGACCCGCTGCGCCTCTCCCTCATCGCCTCGTCCTCACGCGGCCCCCTGGAGTGGGTCAGCCAGGCGCTGCGGGAGGACGACAGCGTCGGCAACAGAGAAGGCCACGAAGACCACGAGGCGGGCAGCACGGCCCACTTCGGTGACAGCGGCGCCATGCTGCGCGGCATGCCGGGCGCCCCGGCGACGCTGTCGGCCATCTACGGCGACGTGCGCGGACTCGTCACCACGCTCAGCTCCGCCTGCGTGGGCGGGCACCACGCCATCGGCTTCGCCGCCGACCTCATTCGCGCGGGCACCGCCGACGCCGTGGTCGTGGTGGGCTACGAATTCCCCCTGACCCCCCTGGTGTTCCAGTCCTTCCAGGCGATGGGCGACCGCGTCCTGTCGGCCGAGTCGGCCGACCCCCGCCGCGCGATCCGCCCCTACACCCGCGACCGCGAGGGCTTCGCCTTCGGCGAGGGCGCCGTCGCCCTGTGCCTGGAGCGGGAGAGCCATGCCCGGGCACGCGGCGCGGGCGGCTACGCCCGCTTCCTGTCCCACAGGGCGCTGAACGAGGCAACCCACCCCTTCGGCATGGACATGAGCGGGCAGATCACCGCGTCCGCCGTCGCCGGGGCGCTCCAGGACGCGGGCCGCACCCCGCGGGACGTCGACTGGTTCTGCGCGCACGGCACCGCCACGCCGAAGAACGACGTGGCCGAGAGCCGCATGCTCGGTGCCCTGTACGAGGGCCGCCCGCGGTCCGCCTGGCCGCCCCTCAGCTCCGTCAAGCCGGTGTACGGCCACCTCCTGGGCGCCGCCGCCCTGGTCAACGCGGCGGCCACCTCGCTGGCCCTGCACCACCAGTGCCTGTGCTCGACCGCCAACTACGCGGACGCCGTGCCCGACCCGGAGTGCGACCACGACCACGTCGCCGAGGGGGCCCGCGCGACCCGCACCGAACTCGCGGTGTCGCTGGCCTTCGCCATCGGCAGCCAGACCTCGGTACTGGCACTCGGCGCCGCATGACCGGTGCCGAACCCGCGCGGACCGAACCCCTGAAGGAGACCATGAGCACGCACAGCGGCACCGCGCCACGCCCCGACATCGTCCCTGACGTCGTCCCCGACGTCGACTCCCTGGTGTCCCGGTACGTGACGCCGGGGATGCATCTGCACCTGGCCATGACGATGGCGCGGCCCAACGCCATGGTCTACGCGCTGGCACGGCGGTTCGCGGGCCGCGGCGAGTTCACCGTCAGCACGTCGGCCACGCACACGGCCATGCACGCGCTGACCATGTCGGGCGCGGTCAGGCATCTGATCACCTGCTTCCTCGGTGACACCTACCCCACGCCGCGCCCCAACCCGCTCTACCGCGACCTGGCCCGCGGCATCCCCTTCACCTGCGAGTTGTGGTCCCTGCTCAGCTTCACCCAGCGCCTGATGGCCGGGGCCACGGGGCTGCCGTACGCCGTGACGTCCTCGCTCATCGGCAGCGATCTGGAGCGCGGTCTCACCGGCGACGGCCCCGGGACACGCCCGCTGCCGGAGGGCGAACAGCCGCTCGGCGGACCGAAGTTCCTGCGCCTGCCCGGCCGGTCGGCCGAAGAGCGCCCGTTCGGTCTCGTGGAGCGGCTGCGTCCGGACCTCACCCTGGTGCACGGCGCCTGCGCGGACCGGCGCGGCAACATCGTCCTCGTGCCGCCCGCGGGCGAGGGCGCCTGGGCCGCGTACGCCGCCGAACAGGGCGTGCTCGCCTCGGTGGAGCGCATCGTGCCCGACGACTTCACCGACGGGCACCCCGAACGGATCGTCATTCCCGGCCGGCGCGTGCTCGCCCTGTGCGAGGCGCCGCTGGGCGCGCACCCGCAGTCGCTGCGCGGTCTCGCCACCGGCGACGAGCGCGGCGACGTGAGCGGGTACCGCGACGACTACGCCTTCCTCACCGAGCTGGTGGACCGGCTGGCCACCGAGGACGGCGCCAAGGAGTGGTACCGCGAGTGGGTGGAGGAGCCCGCCGGGCACGCGCAGTACGTACGCAAGCTGGGCGAGGCGCGCCGCGCCGAACTGACCCTCGCCTCGGGGCCGCTCACCTCTCGCGAGCCCGCCACTCCCCCGGTGCCGCTCCCCGCGGGAGCCATCGCCGCCGAGCCCGTGACGCGCCAGGAGCGGACCATCGTCCTGGGCGCCCGCGCCATCGCCGACCGGGTCACGCGCGACGGCTACGACACCCTGCTCGCGGGCATCGGCGTCTCCCACCTGGCCGCCTGGCTCGCCGCCGCGCTCCTGCGCGAACAGGGCGTGCGGGTGCCGGTCTGCGCCGAGCTGGGCTTCTACGGCATGGACCCCGAGCCCGGCGACGTCTTCCTCTTCAGCCAGCTGCACGCCACGCGTTCCCAGCAGCTCGTGGGCATCCCCGAGATCCTCGGCGGCATGGTGTCGGCGAACCCGCGCTGCCTGGGCGTCCTGGCCGCCGGTGAGGTCGACGCGGACGGCAACGTCAACACCAGCCTGCTGGCCGACGGACGCTGGCTGACCGGCTCCGGCGGCGCCAACGACATCGCGACGAGCACCGACTGCCTGGTGCTGTCCACGGCTTCCCCGCGCAAGTTCGTCGAGCGGGTCGCCTATGTCACCAGTCCCGGTGCCCGCGTACGGGAAGTGGTCAGCCACTTCGGGCGGTTCCGGCGCGAGCAGGACACACGGGGGGCCTTCCGCCTCGCCACCTGGCTGCCGCTCAACGACGGCCCGGCCTCCCCCGAGGAGGCCGTGGCGGCGCTGACCCGCTGGCCGGTGAGCGGCGCGGGCTGCACGGCGGAACCGCAGGTCACCGAGGCGGAGATCGCCTGGCTGCGCAGTCTCGATCCGCAAGGTTTCTACAGGTGACGCGATCCGCAGGATCCCACCAGGTGAGGAGCACGGTGTGAGCGGTGGAATCTGGGTGGGCCGCGGCCTGTCCTTCCGGGGCTTCGGCCACTACTTCCCGCGGCACAGCGAGGAGATCCCGGCCGACCTGCCCGACGCGCCGGAGATGGAGGCGGCGGTCCTCGGCCCGGACCTCGGCGTGGAGCGGCGGCACCTGTCCGACGACACGGAGAGCGTGCCGTACATGGCCGTGGAGGCCGGACGGCACGCGTTGCGCAACGCCGGCCTGGAGGCCTGCGACCTCGACCTGGTGGTCTTCTCCTCCTGGTCGCAGCGGCGGTACGCGCCTGAGGACGGGCCCCGGATCGCGATGCGCCTCGGCGCCGGGCGGGCCTTGGCCTTCGACGTGTGCGCCGCCTGCGTCGGCTTCGTCCACTCCGTGCAGACGGCCGCCGCGATGCTGACCAGTCACCGCTGGCGGCACGCCCTGGTGATCTGCTCCGACCAGTTCTCGCGTCGGCTCAAGCCCGGTCGGCGGGGTTCGTACGTCGGCGGCGACGGGGCGGGCGCGGCCGTTCTGGAGGTGGGGGCGCCGGACGAGTCCCGGCTGCGGGACTCCGTCGTGCTCAGCTACGGCGAGCACGCGGGCGTCTCCAAGGCCCGCGGCAGCGACGGCTGGACGGTGAGCCTGCCCACGATCTCCCAGGTGGCCGCCGCGACCGCGGGCGAGGCCACGGACCTGGTGCTGCGGCGCAACGACATGACCATCGCCGATGTGGACCGGGTCGTGCCGCATCCGGGCTCGGCACGGATCAGTGAGGAGCTGGTGCGGCGCATCGGCGTCGCCCCCGAGCGGGTCCTGACGAACCTGCGGACACGCGGCCAGACGACCAGCGCCACGATCCCGAGCGCCCTGTCCGAGTTCACCGAGTCCGGCGAACTGCGCAAGGGCAACGTGATCCTGTCGCCCGCGGCCGGCGCGGGGTGGTTCTCGGGCGCCCTGCTCTACCAGCTCTGACGCACCGACGGACAGCACACAACGACGGGAAGACGAGGAAAGGACCTCCCCCATGCCCGAAACCCGGTCACCGCTCGACGGCGGAGGCCCGCCGGTCGTGCTCAGTGGTGTCGGCCACTACTTCCCCGGCGAGCCGGTCACCAACGACCACTTCGCCCGCCTGCCCGAGCTGGACGTGGACGACGCCTGGATACGCGCGTACACGGGCGTGCGGACCCGTCACTGGGCCGGCCCCGAGGAACGGTTCGCCGAGATGGGCGTCAAGGCGGCCCGGCGCGCTCTCGACGACGCGGGCCTCGACATCTCCGACGTGGACGTGATCGTCGGCACCAGCGCGACCGCCCGGCCACGTGCCAACCCCTCCTCCCTCGGCAACAACTACATGGACATCTCCCTGCCGGTGCAGCGGCAGCTGGGCGCCCGTGACGCGTTCTGCTTCGACGTGACCGCGGTCGCCTGCGCAGGATTCCTGTACGCGAGCGTGGTGGCCCGCGGGCTGCTGGCGACGACGGGGGCCCGGACCGCCCTCGTCGTGTGCGCGGAAAGCCCGCACGCCATCCTCAACTTCGGGTTCAAGAACTCCGCGCTCTTCGGCGCGGGCGCGGCGGCCGCGGTGTGGCGGCGCGGCGAGTCCTCGGGCGGCGGCGCCGACGGCCTGCCGACGCGCAGCGGCATGATCGACGTCGTCCTGCGCGCCGACGGCCGCTACTACGACGCCTTCGACATCGACGAGAACGACAAGATGGTGATGCGCGGCGGGGTGCTCTCCGAGGTCACGCCCGACATGCTCGTCGACGCCGGAGAGACGGTCCTCAAGCGCAACGGCCTGGCACCGGAACAGATTTCCTGGTGCATTCCGCATCAGGCGAACACCAACCTCCTGTATCCGATGGCGGACCGCCTCGGAATTCCGCGCGAGCGGATGCTCCTGAATCTTCCGCGCCGCGGCAACACATCGAGTGTGGGAATGCCGAGCGCGCTCTCCGAATACGTCGGTGACGGCACGGTGAAACCCGGCGAACTACTCCTGGGCGTAAGCATCGGGCGCGGCCTGAGCTGGGGCGCCATGGTTTTCCGGTACCAGTGAACGGCCGTACCGCCGCGGCGCACGCGACAACCGAGAGCGAGAGGTGAACGGCCATGTCCGATTCCAGGAATGCGCTGGTGACCGGGGGAACCCGCGGCCTCGGCCTGGCCGTCGCCCGGCTGCTGGTGGCGCGGGGATGGCGCACCACGGTCCTCGGCCTCGACCCGGGACGCCTGGAGAAGGTGCGGGCCATGGCCGAGGCCGAGGGCCTGGACCTGCGCGCGGTGCGGGCCGATGTCACCTCGGAGGAGTCGGTGCGGGAGGTGTTCGCCGACCTGACCCGGAGCGAGCCGCTGCACCTGTGCGTGAACAACGCGGGCCGCAACCTCTCCCGTCTGCTACTGCGCGAACCGCGGGAGGGCAGCGGCGCCGAGCTGCTCACGCATCCGCTCGACGACTGGGAGCAGACGCTGCGGCTGTGCCTGACGGGGGTCTTCCTCGTCGGCCGCGAGGCCGCCGCCGGCATGGTGCGGCACGGGGTGCCCGGCGCCATCGTCAACGTCTCCTCCGGTCTCGCGGCGGGCGCCTACGGGCAGTCCGCGTACACCGCCGCGAAGGCGGGCGTGGAGGCGCTGACCCGTACCTGGTCCTATGAACTCGGCCCCTACGGGATCAGGGTGGCGGCGGTCGCGCCGGGCGTGATGGACGGTGAGGCACTGCGCGAGAAGAGCACGGCCTTTCCACGGCACGCCCGTTATATGGACGGGCTGAAGCGTTTTGTCCCGCTGGGCCGTTGGGGGACGGAGGAAGAGATAGCGGACGCGGTGTGCTTCGCCGCGGAAAACCCCTATATCACCGGATCGGTCATTCGGGTCGACGGCGGCGGGCCGCCCGGCTGGGTTCCGTAACGACGCCACCCGTGGGTGAACTACGGCTTTTTCGCGGGGTACTTCGAGTACCCGCGGCATGAATCATCGAGTACTGGAGGCCAGATGCAGCCGAATGCCGACGCCACTAGTTTTTCGTCCATGACCACAGGCCTGCACGGAATCTGGGAAGACGCCGGAATACGTTTCACCGGATTCGGCCACTATTTCGGCTCCGAGGAAATACACAACCACGGCGTCGAGAACGCGACGACGAGCCACGTGGAGGACCGCGTCATCGGCGGGGTCGGTGTCCGCACCCGCTACCGGGCCAACGACGACGAGACCCCCGTGTTCATGGCCGCGCAGGCCTCCCGGCAGGCGCTGGAGCAGGCCGGGGTCGACGCCGACGACATCGATGTGATGGTCGTCAGCCATTGGACGGACCGCAACTACGTGCACGAGGTGGGCGCGCTCACCGCGGCGGAGCTGGGAATGAAGGGCTCCATGGCCTTCGAGGTGTGCGGCTCCTGCGCCGGTTTCATCCAGGCGGTGCACACCGCGGCGTCGTTCCTGACCGCCCCGACCGGCTACCGCAAGGCGCTGGTGGCCACCACCGAGCGGGTCACGCGGCGGGTGCGGCCCGGCTCCAAGGGCTCAATGCTCGTCTCGGACGGCGCCGGCGCGTGTGTCCTCGAAGCCACCCCCGGCGGCTCCCCCGGGCTCATCGACTCCGTGTTCCACACCGACGGCAGCCTCGCCCACATGTCCGCGGCGAGCGGGGACAAGGGATGGGTGAAGAGCCACCCGGACCTCAACGACGTCGCCCTGGCCCACATCAGCGACACCGTGGAGGAGATCCTCGGCCGCAACAAACTGGCGATCGGCGACATCGACTGGCTCATCCCCCACTCGGGGACCGAGCCGCTGGCCAAGGGCATCCAGCACAACCTGGGAGCGGACCCGGCGCGCGTCCTGACCAACCTCGCCTTCCGCGGCAACGTCTCCAGCGCCTCCATCCCCACCACCGTCTCGGAACTGCGGGAGCGCGGCGTCGTCAAACCCGGCGACCTGGTGCTCTCCCCCTCCATCGGCGGCGGCGTCTGGTGCTGGGGCAGCCTCCTGTACCGGATCTGAGCGAAGGGCCAATGCGGTGACCACGACCAAGGGCCCCCGGGACGCACTCGTCACCGGCATGGGCTTCTGTCTGCCGGGGCGTACGGCGCCGACGGCGACACCCGAGCAGTTCTGGACGGCCGTCGCGCACGGCGACTCCTTCCTCGCGCAGGACGACGGCACCTACTTCGGCAGCGTCCCCCTAGACCCGGACTCCGTCGCCGCTCGACTGCCGGAGATCCCGCCGCGCTTCGTCGAGAAGTACTCCGACATCCATCTGTACGGGCTGCTCGCCCTCCTGGAGGCGTGCGAGGACGCCGCGCTCGACTGGCGTTCGGGCGCACTGGGCGAGGCCGCCGTACTCGCGGGCCGCAACGCCACGGCCGACGCCATCGTCGACACGTATCTGCCGGTGCTCCTCGCCGACACCCGGAACATCAGCCCGCGCGAGGCCCGCTCGATACTGTTCCGCAACGTTCTCAACGCGGTGATGTCGGACGTCGAGACGACCCAGGCGGGCCTCGTCGGCGCCACCGGCCCCAGCTACACGCTGTCCTGCGGGTGCGCCTCCTCGTCCGTGCTGCTCGGCAACGCGGCCCGCATGATCGCAGCGGGCGAGACGGACATCGCGGTGGTCACCGGCGCCGACTACTGGCGCGAGAGCAGACTGCGGCAGTACGCGGACCTCGAGGCACGCTCGGTGACCGGGAGCGAACCGCAGACCGCCACCCTCGTCGACGAGCCCATGCGCCCCTACGACCAGCGGGCCGCCGGCCTCAACTACGGCAACGGCGCGGCCACCTTGATCCTGGAGAGCCGCGAGCACGCGCGGCGCAGGGGCGCCAGGACCTACGGACGGCTCCTGGGCCAGACCACCACCCGCAACGCCCAGCCCAACCTCGCCCTCGACGTCGAGGGCACGGGGGCGGTGCGCGCCGCGCGCTCCTGCATGGCCGGGATCGCATCGCCGGACGAGATCGACTACGTCAACGGCGCCGCGACCGGCGACCGGGCGTTCAACCTCATGGAAGGCAACATCATGCCCGCCATCTTCGGTGAGCGGGCGGCCCGGCTGCCCGTCACCGTCCAGGAGGCCGTGTTCGGACACAGCGGGGCCCCGCTCGGAGTGATCGGTGTGGCGGCGACGCTCCAGATGATGGGCCACGGCCACATCGCCCCGACCGCGAACTGCGAGAAGCCCGCCGACGTGTGCACCTTCGACCCGGTGCCCGGCACCCAGGGGCGGCCCGCGCGCATCGACCTGGCCCTCAGTCTCAACTACACGATCGGCTCCGTGGCCAGCGCCATTCTCCTGGGAGGCACCGATGACTGAGCACACGCCGCCCGGCGCCGGGCCCGTGCTCGAAACGGGCTCCCTGGCGCCCGTCGGCCGCCGCGTCCTGCTGGAGTCCCCGCCCGGCGCCGACCACACGCGGGCGGTCCGGGAGGTCTGGGAGCGACACGGCTTCCACGTCACGCACGACGAGAGCGCGCACATGACCCAGCCCCCGGACGTGTACTGCGTCGTGGCCATCGGCAACGAAGCACTCGGCGCCCGGCCCTCACCTCCGTTGCGCCGCCCCCACGTGGCCCGGGTCCTGAAGGCCATGGCCCGACGGGGCGAGGGCCGCGCCGTCCTGGTCACCGACACGGGCCCGCACGTCCACGACGACGCGGAGCCCGAGGCCGCCGCACAGCGGGCCGCCGACCACGCGTGGTGGCAGCACCTGGCCAAGCACTGCGCGAGCCGGGGCGTGCTCGCCAACACGGTGCGCGTCGGCTACACCCCGTTCCTCGGGCACGAGCTGACCGACGAGGCGGCGGGTGAACTGCTGCGCCACCTGGTCACCCGCCGCCCCGTCGCACCGGAGGAACTGGCGGCGGCACTGCGGCTGCTGGCCTCGCGCGGCTTCGGCAACGTCGCGGGCGAGACGCTGCCGCTGGACGGCGGACTCGACGCGAGCATCGTGCCCATGCCTTCGGCACGCCCACCGCGAATGGACGCGTCCGCCGCCGAAGGTGACGGCGCCGCGGTGCCCGACCCGTTCCGGCTGACCGGACGTGTGGTCCTGGTCACCGGCGCCAGCAGCGGGATCGGGGCGAGTATCGCTCGGGAGTGCGCGGCACGCGGCGCCGATGTCGTCCTGGCCGCGCGCCGCCGCCCGGAGCTGGAGAAGCTCGCCGCCGAGGTCCGCGAACTGGGCCGCACGGCCTGGGTGTTGACCGCCGACCTGTCGGATCCGGCGCGGGCCGCCGACCTCGTGCACGAGGCGTGGGAGCGTGCCGGAGGCGTCGACGCGCTCGCCTACGGCGCGGGCGCCGTCTCCTTCGACGGCTCCGGTGACAACTCCGCCAACCGACAGCAGTTGCTGGCCCTCAACTCGCTGTCGTACGCGGGTATGTGTGACGCGCTGCTCGAACACTGGGTGGCTGCGGGCCGAAGCGGGGCCGTGGCCGCCGTCTCCTCGCTGGCCGCGGTGAGCGCGCCGGTGGCGAACCTGGCGAGCTACGGGCTCAGCAAGGCGGCGACCGCGCAGTTCACCACCCACTTCGCGACCTCGGCGGCCCGGCACAAGGTGCGGGCCAACAGCGTGCTTCCGGGTTTCGTCCGCACCCCGATGACGGACGTCACCAACCCCGCGTTCCTGGAGGCCACCAACCGGCTCGTGCCGACCGGCCGGATGAGCGAGGCGACAGAGGTCGCGGCGCTCGTCTGCTACCTGATCAGCCCCGCCGCTGCCGGGCTGACCGGCACCCAGCTGCGCGTCGACGGCGGCGGTCACTGCCTGGCCGGACTGCCGAACCTGGCCCCACCCGAGCACACCCTTCGAGGAAGGAACCCGGCTGTGACGCCCTGCGTACCACGCCCCCGCCCCGCCGTGCCGGAAGGGGACCACAGGTGACCGAGGACAGGCCCCTCAAGGGCAAGGTGGCGCTGGTCGCCGGCGCCTCGTCCGGCATCGGGGCGAGCATCGCCCGCGCGCTGGCGGCGGCCGGCGCCTCTGTCGCCCTCGTCGCCCGCCGCAAGGACCAACTGGCCTGCGTCGAGCGCGACGTGGCCGGGCACGAGGTGCCCGCCGTCACGCTCATCGCCGACCTGTCGGCCGACGGCGTGCCCAAGGAGACGGTGACCGCCGCCGAGCGGGCCCTCGGCCCCGTCGACATCCTGGTGAACAACGCCGCCCTGGCTCGCACCGGACCCATCCACGACACCAACCCCCGCCACTGGCGGCAGGCCTTCCACCTCAATCTGGACGTCCCCTTCCTGCTGGCCCGCACGGTGCTCCCCGGGATGCGCGAGCGCGGCCACGGCTGGATCGTCAACATCAGCTCGGAGGGCAGTCTCCTACAGGCCGACTGGTCGGCCCCGTACTCCATCACCAAACGCGCCCTGAACGCGCTGACCGCGCAAATCGACCTGGAGAACCGGCACTTGGGGGTCCGCGCCATCGCCGTGCTGCCCGGCTGGGTGCGCACGGACCTGGCGCAGGACCCCGAGTCGCTGGGGGTGGGTGTCACGGATCTGCTGGACCCCTCGGACATCGCCGATGTCGTGCTGTGGGCCATCACCCGCCCGCCCGCTGTCAGCATCGGCCCGCTGATACCGGTACGCCCCGTCAGCAGGAGTGCCCAGACCTTGGTCAACTGGGAGCAGTACCTGCGGACGCTGCGCCATTACGACGCCTCCGGCGGTCACATGGTCGACGTGCCCGGGATCCCTGAATGACGGGCCCCACGACGTCAGCGGCCACGGCGGCGCGGGATCTCGACGTGGCGGCCGACCGCCTCGTCGAGATCCTCCCGCCGGGGGACGCACGGGTACCGGACGCCGAGCACTGCGTCACGGGCGCGCTGCTCGCCGCCCGCGCCGAGGCCCATCCCGACCGCGTGTACGCCGTCTTCGAGGACGGCACCCACTGGACGTACGGGCAGGCCTACGACGACGCGCGCACCACCGCCGCCGCCCTGTACCGGCTGGGCGTGCGTCAGGGCGACACCGTGCTGTGCTGGCTGCCCAACGGCCTGGACGCGCTGCGCGTCTGGTACGGCGTCAATCTCCTCGGCGCCGTCCACGTCCCTGTCAACACCGCCTATCGGGGCGCGCTCCTGGAACACGTACTGGACAACTCCGGGGCCCGGGTCCTTGTGGTGCACGCGCTGCTCGTCGAGCGGCTCCAGCACATCGGCGACAGCCGCCTCCAGGAGGTCGTCGTCCTCGGCGGCGGACCGGACGCGCCCTGGCCGGACGCCCTGCCCGGTGCCCCGCGCGTGCACGGTCCCGCGGCGCTGCGGGGCCTGCCGGAGGACTTCGTCCCGCCCGAGCGGCCGGTCGCGCCCTGGGACACCATGGCGGTGATCTACACCTCGGGCACCACCGGCCCGTCCAAGGGCGTCCTGGTCTCCTACGTCCATCACTACTCGACGGTGACCGCGCTCCTCGACGACGACATCGGCGAGGACGACCGGTATCTGCTCAACCTGCCGCTGTGCCACGGCGGCGGTACCGAAGTCGCCTACTGCATGCTCCTGTTCGGGGGCTCGATCGTCGTCACCGAGAACTTCCGCACCGGCGAGTTCTGGGACGTGGTGCGCCGCCACGGGGTGACCATGTGCACCCTGCTCGGCGCCATGGTCGACTTCCTGCTCGGTCTGGCCCCCCGGCCGGACGAGGCCGAACACCCGCTGCGGGCCGCGTGCGTGATACCGCTGACGCGCCAGGCCCTGGACTTCGGCCGCCGCTTCGGCGTGGACGTCTACACCGGGTTCAACATGTCCGAGACCTCGGCGCCGCTGGTGTCACCGCTCAATCCGCAGCGCACGGGCAGCTGCGGGCGGCCGCGGCCGGGGGTGCAGTGCCGGGTGGTCGACGCGAACGGCATCGACGTACCCGACGGCAGCGTGGGCGAGCTGGTGCTGCGCGCCGACCGGCCGTGGTCGCTGTTCCACGGCTACCACGCCATGCCGGAGGCCACCGCGGGGGCATGGCGGCACGGCTGGTTCCGCACCGGGGACGCCGTGGTGCGTGAGCCCGGCGGCGACTACTTCTTCGTGGACCGCATCAAGGACGCCATCCGGCGCCGCGGCGAGAACGTGTCCTCGATGGAGGTCGAAGCCGAGTTGCTGAGCCATCCCGCCGTGGCGTTCGCCGCCGCCGTGGCGGTGCCCAGCGACTTCGCCGAGGACGAGATACTCGCCGCCCTCGTGCTCCGGCCCGGGGCCCGTTTCGAACCGGAGGAGTTCATCGGGTACCTGCGGCCTCGCATGGCGCACTTCATGGTGCCGCGCTATCTGCGTGTCCTGTCCGAGCTTCCCGTGACGGACACGGGCAAGGTCCGCAAGGAGACGCTGCGCGCCCAGGGCGTCACCCCCGACACCTGGGACCGCGTGGCGGCCGGGATCGAGGTCACCCGTGACCGCATCCGCTGAGCCGGCCGCCCCCGCGCACCGTGTCGTCGACGTCTGCGCGCTGTCCCTGGACCGCGAGTGCTGGCGGACGTACTTCCGCGGGCTCGGCGCGGTGGCGCCGGCGTACCTGCGCGCCTTCGGCCGGCACGCGACCGCGGTCTTCGGCGCCGATTACCCGCGCTTCCGTGCCCGCCTAGACGCCGGGGACCAGGACGGTGCCGTCGACCTGCTCGTGTCGGGTCAGCCCGAACGCGTCGACTCCGACGCGCTGTTGAAGACCATGGACGACAACGGCGTCGTCCACCAGATCCTGATGAGCTGCGGCGGCGCCACCGCCGACGGCGACGACGTCAACAGCCGGGTCGCCGCCGTCGCCGCCAAGGCGCCCGACCGGCTCCGGGCCTGGGCGGGCATTGACCTGACCGACCCGGGCCGTGCCGTCGCCGAGCTGGAACGCTGCCATCTTCTCGGTATGCGCGGCTTCGCGGTGACCCCGTTCTGGCAGGGCGTCGACCCGCGCGACACCGCGTACGACCCGGTCTACCGCAGGGCACGAGAGCTGGGCATGCCGTTGTGGCTGCACACCGGGCACCACTTCTCGCGGCACGCGGCCGAGTTGTGCCATCCCCGCAACGTCGACTGGATCGCCCTGCGTCACCCCGGCCTGCCGATCGTCGCGGGGCACGCCGCCTGGCCCTGGACCCTTGAGCTGATCTCCATCGCCCAGCGGCACCGCCACGTCTACCTCGACATCTCCTCCCACCGACCGCAGTGGATGGCCCGCCCCGGATCGGGCTGGGAATCCCTGCTCCTGTACGGCACCACGGTGCTGCGCGACCGGGTCCTGTTCGGCTCGGCGACCTGGGTCAACGCCGATCCGGTCGCCGCGCTCGCCCGGCAGGTCGCCGCCCTGGATCTCGGCGACGAGGTCACGGACCTCTGGCTGTACGGCAACGCGGCCCGCCTGCTCGGACTCGGCCCCGGCTGACGCCGGTGCGCGCGCCCCAGCACAGAACCAGCACGTATCCAGCAGAGAGCACGTAATCAGCAGAGAGCACCTATCCAGCAGAGAAAGGGACCCATCGTGATTGACCCCGCCGACTACGCCCTGTGGAACAGCGGCGTGCCGCGCCCGTACCTCAAGGCGCTGTCCCGCGACGACCTGCTCACCGAGGGCGACGGCGTGCGCGTCCGTGACTCCGGTGGCCGCTGGTACCTGGACGGCCGCTCCGGGCTGTGGAACGTGACGCTCGGCTACGGCAACACCCGCGTCAAGGAGGCCATCAAGCAGCAGGTGGACCGGCTGCCGTTCGCCAACAGCTACGGCTACGGACGTCCCGCGCAGGTCACCGTGGACTGCGCCGAGGCCCTCGTCCGTCATCTGCCCGAGGGCATCAACCACGTCCGGTTCGCCAGCAACGGGGCCCAGGCGGTGGAGATGGCCCTCCAGCTGTCGCGCTTCCTGCGGCTGCGGGCCGGGCAGCCCGAGCGCATGGCCGTGTTCGCCATGTGGGACGGCTTCCACGGGCAGGGGCCGGGCGCCGGCATGGTGACCGGTGTCCCCTACCTGCACCACCAGACCGGGCCGATGCTCCCCGAGGTGCACCACGCTCCCGGCCCGTTCTCGGCGGGCGCGACGCAGGGCGTCAGCGACATGGAACGGCTGATCACCGAGTTCGGCCCCGAGCGGGTGACCGCGGTGATCGTGGAGCCCGTCGTCGGCGAGGGCGGCCACATCCTGTCCCCCGAGTACCTCGGCTCCCTGGGCCGGTTCTGCCGTCAGCACGACATCCATCTGATCTTCGACGAGGTCGTCACCGGCATGGGCCGGGTCGGCGACTTCACCCGCGCCGGCCAACTGCCCGATGTCACCCCCGACATCATCACCCTGGGCAAGGGCATCACCTCGGGGTACGTGCCGATGTCGGCCGTCGCCATCCACGACCGCCTCTACGAGCAGCTGCACGAGCGCACCACGGGCGACACCGCGCTCAGCGTCGGCTCGACCAACGACGGCCACGCGGTGGCCGCTGCGGCGGCGCTCGCGGTGATCGGGGCGCTCACCGAGGACGGCGTGCTGGAGAACGTACGCCGCCGTGAGGCTGATCTCCTCTCCGCCCTGGGCAAGCTCCAGGCCCAGCACCCCGAGCTGAGGGCCTTCCGCGCTCTCGGCCTGTTCTGCGGCCTGGAGCTCGGCGAGCCCGGCGGTCCGTCGTGGTCCCCGGGCAAGGTGAACCAGCTGCGCATGACCTTGGAGAGCCGAGGCGTGCTCAGCTCCAGCCTGCGTGTCGTACCGAATCTGATGCTCATGCCGCCGCTGGTCATCACCGAGGACGACGTGGCGGAGATAGCCGATGCGCTCGACGGCGCGCTCACCGATGTGAAGTCGGGTCGGCGCCCCGAGTCCGGGTTCGCCAAGGCCATGGGATGACTCGTCAGGGCCACGGGACGGCAACGCGTTTTCTCCACGTGATGGAAGGTGAGTGACGACATGTCCAATGCGCACACCGATCGCAAGACCAGCAAGCAGTGGCAGGAAGAGGCGGCGGAGGAGTGGGACCGGTACGCCGACATCTGGGACAGCTGGACCCCCGATGACAGCCGGGACGATGCCGAGGAGGCCGCGGACTTCCTCGCGGGCCTCGCCAAGGGCGGCACCGCCCTGGAGCTGGGGATCGGGACGGGCCGCGTAGCCCTGCCGCTCGCGCAGCGCGGCGTGCGGGTGGCCGGTATCGACGCCTCGCCGAAGATGCTGCTGAAGCTCAAGGAGAAGCCGGGCGGGGACCGGATCGAGGTCTTCGAGGGCAACTTCGCCGATGTCGACGTCAAGGAGGACTACGACGTCATCTTCATCGCCCTCGCCACCCTGTTCGTCCTGCCCGACCAGGACGAGCAGGCCCGCTGCCTGGCCAACAGTGCCAAGCGGCTCAAGCCGGGCGGGCGGCTCGTCGTCCAGAACATCGTGCCGGACATGACGTACTACCAGCGCGGGCGGCAGAACGACTACGGGATGACCGAGCCGTTCCGTATCTCGGGCCGGCTGGCCGGGCACCCGCGGCTCGCCTGGTTCGAGATGAACCACGTCGACCCGACGACGCAGATGGTCAAGCGCACGGACGTCATCATGAGCGAGAAGGGCAACCGCATCATCGCGGCGACCATGCGGTTCGTGTGGCCCTCGGAGCAGGACCTGATGGCCCGGCTGGGCGGCCTGACGCTGGAGGACCGCTGGGGAGGCTGGCGCAAGGAGCCCTTCCACTACGACAGCAGGGACGCGGTGTCCGTCTACCGCAAGCAGTGACCGTCCGGCGCCGGACGTGACCGAGGCCGGGGGCGGCGACCAGCCGCTCCCGGCCTCGGCCGCACCGAGCGTGCCCGAACCTGCCCGTACAGGCATCGGGGGTACTCGAACGGGCCGCAGGACGAGTACTTCCAGGGCGTAGGTAGCCGGTGGAACCGTCACTACGCTGATGGTTCCGACCCCCGTCAAGTGCACCGATTCAGGGTGGGCAGAAGCAATGAGCGAAGAGTTCGGGCAGGATCGTCCGGCCGAAGCGGGCAGCGGGAGCGGCACGGACGTGCTCGTCGAGCGCCGCGGCCCCGTGCTCGTGATCCAACTGAACCGGCCGCGCGTACGCAACGCGCTGACCCGCGCCATGGCCGAACGGCTCGCCGCCGCCTTCACGGAACTGGATGCCCGAGCGGAGCTGCGTCTCGGCGTCCTGACCGGCACCCCGCCGGCGTTCTGCTCCGGCATGGACCTCGGGGCCTTCGCCCGCGGGGAGCGCGCCTCCCTGCCGGGGCGTGGCTTCGGCGGTCTGACGGAGCAGCCGCCGAGCAAGCCGCTGATCGCCGCCGTGGAGGGTGCGGCGGTCGGCGGTGGTTTCGAGATGGTGCTCGCCTGCGACATGGTGGTGGCGGCGGACGACGCGGTGTTCGGGCTGCCCGAGCTGCGCCGAGGGCTGGTGGCCGCGGCCGGCGGACTGCTGCGGCTGCCGCGCGCGATCGCGCCGGCCGTGGCGATGGAGATGGCACTGACCGGCGAACCGATCGATGCGCAGCGGGCCTTCGCGCTGGGTCTTGTCAACCGTGTGGTGGCCCCGGGGACGGCGCTGACGGCCGCCTGCGAGCTGGCGGAGAAGATCGCCGCGCATGCGGACCACGCCGTCCTCGCGAGCAAGGGGGTCCTCGCTCGGGTGCGCGACGGGGAGTTGGCGGACGAGTACCGGTCGCACCGCGAGCTGCTGTCGGGGATCCTCGACTCCCCCGGCGCGCGGGCAGGTGCGCGTGAGTTCGTCCGGGAACGTCCGGGCGGACCGCGATGACGTGCACGGACGGGGACCGGATGGTCAACCCCGGGCCCCGGTGGTCACCCCGGTCGGAGAGGAGTACTTACGGAACAGTTCACGTCGGCCGCTGACGCCCAGTTTCCGCAGGGCGCTACTGACTTGATTCTTTATGGTCTGGGAGGCCAGGGAGAGTTCGCTGGCGATTTCCTCGTTGGTATAGCGGCGCAGTACGAGGCTCAGGACCTGCTCTTCCCGGCGGGTGATGGCGGGCAGCCCGTCGGGCATGACGCTGCGCACGTCCACGTGTTCGCGTTCGTTCTTGCCAAGTATCCACATGCGTTGGCCGTTGTACGTGCGCACCACCGCGTCCACGAGTTCCGAACTGCCCACGCTCTTGTGCAGGAAGCTGTCGGCCCCCGCCGATATGGCGGAGACGACGGCCCCGGGCGAGGTGTCTCCGGTGAAGACGACGACCCGGGGCGCGTCCTCCATCGCCTTCACCCGTTGGCAGAGATCGGCACCGCTGGTCGCGCCGTCCAGTTCCAGTTCGAGTACGACGACACCCGGGCAGGACGTTGTGACGGCATTCCACGCCTCGTCACTCGTGGCGGCCTCCGCCGTCCACGCCACTCTCGTGTCGAGCAGTGACGACAGCGCGTACCTGACCACGGGGTGGCGATCGACGACGAGTACACCTAACGCTTGCATGGGGACTCCTCACGCAGTGAGTGCAGCGGATGGGTAGTCAGGTCTGCAATGCTCCGAGATGTGCCTGCGCCACGCTCCGGATGCCGCCCCGAGGGCGGCGCGTCGAGACGAGCGGTATCAGACGAGCTGGGTCAGTCGCTGCGTGGGCCCGTGGCCTCCCGCACGGCTGACTCCAGGGGGCGGGCTGGTCAGGCCGGCACTCGGAGTCATTCAATGTCACGTAATCAATCGTGGGACAACACCCCGTTGGACATTCCGAAAACGGAATCAGTCGCTCCTAGACACCCCGTTGGACATTCCGCGTTCGGATTCGGTCGTTCCTCCTTGCCCCGACCGCGGATGACAGACGACTGACTAGAGACTGTCACGGACACACACTTTTCCGGCAGCCTCCAGTCGTACCATGTACGAGAAATCGTACGGTACTCGCGGTACCAACGGTACTCCTGGTACCAGAGGTAGCTCAGATCGGAAAACTGGTGCGATGACGTATGTCCTGTTCGATGTCGACGGCACGTTGATCGATGCCGTCGACAATCAACGCCTGGTCTGGCGGACGTGGGCAGAGCGATACGGCCTTGACCCCGACGAGGTCTACCGGGTGGCGCTGCGGACGAGGCCGGTGGAGACCTTCGCGCGGGTCGCTCGGGACCACGATCCCGGGGAGTGCCTGGCCGCACAGCACGAGCTGGAGGACGACGACGTCCGCACCGCCACCTGGGCGCTAGTGACGTCGAACTATGAGCACCGGGTGCGTGGGCGCTTCGCACGGACGGACTTGCCGGTCCCGGAGGTCGTGGCGGACGCGGCCGCGGTGGAGCAAGGCAAGCCGTCACCGGTGCCGTACCTGCGAGCCGCCGCACGACTCGGTGCCCAGCCCAAGGACTGACTGGTCATCGAGGACGCCCCCTCCGGGGTGCGGTCAGGGCTGCGGGCCGGGATGACGGTATGGAGCGTCAACTCCCCCGGAGCGGTGGACGGCGAGCATCGCCACTTCGACAGCCTGCACGAAGCGGCCTGCGACATCCTCGCCTTCGTCTCCGGAGTCCCCCCTCACCGGCTGGAGGATTCCGTTACAGGGCAATGAGCTTGCGCCTCGGATGGGGCTCGTCGCCACCCGCCGAGCCACGGGACGCCCGGAGGGACGGGGAACGCCATAAGACCGCAAGCGGCACGACAAGCACGTCCCACGTAACGCTGCGCCCCGTACAACTGTCGCTGCCCGAGATCGGCGGCCCGGTCGGGTACTCGGGGGAGTGATCTGCATCGGGGTCCGGCTGGCGGTGGTCGAGCCGCGCGTCTCGGCCGCCGTTCTGTTCGCCGGGAGTTTCGTCCCTCGCGCCATGTTCGAGGAGGCCCGCCAGGTCACCATTCCGCTGCACGTCCTGTTGCAGTGGGACGACGAAGGGAACGACCGACAGGCGGCCCTGGACCTGTTCGACGCTTTCGGCTCCAGGGAGAAGACGCTGCACGCCACTAGGGCCTGTCTGACAAATGATCACTCGGCGGGCTCGCGGAGCCACAGGACCAGAGCTGCCACAACGATTCCAGCCCGATAGCGATCGGCGAGCTTGTCGAACCTCATCGCGATCGCACGAAACTGCTTGAGACGGGCGAAGCATCGTTCGAACACGTTGCGGTTGCGGTAGATGTCTTTGTCGAAGGCGGGTGGGCGACCGCCGTGAGCTCCGCGTCGCCAGCGGTTGGCCATCTGGTCGCGGCGTTCGGGGATCGTGGCAACGATGCCCCGGCGCCGCAGCAGGTGGCGTATCGCCCGGCTGGAATACGCTTTGTCGCCCAGCACCCGCGCCGGTGTCGTACGAGGTCGGCCCGTAACAGCGCGCGGAATGCGGATGCTGTCGAGGACCTGGCCGAAGGCGGTGGCGTCTTTGACGTTGCCGGGTGTGAGCACGATGGACAGAGGGAGGCCACGGCCGTCGACGGCGAGGTGGACCTTGGTGGTCAGCCCGCCCCGGGACCGGCCGAGGGCCTGACGCTCCTGCGAGCGGCCCGGATCTTCCAGTTCGTCCCCGTCTGCGGCCCCTTTTTGCGGGCGCCGGCCGAGTGCTGGTGCGCTCGGTTGATCGTGGAGTCGACGGAGACGGTCCACTCCACCCGGCCCACCGCGTCGTCGCGGGCCTGGACGTGTTCCAGCAGCTTCGCCTAGGTCCCGTCCGCTTCCCAGCGGGCGAACCGCTCGTAGACGGTCTGCCAGGGTCCGTACCGCTCGGGCAGATCGCGCCACAGAGCCCCGGTCCGCAGCCGCCACAGCACCCCGTTGACCACCTGCCGGTGATCACGCCACGGACGACCACGCCCATCCACCCGCGGCAACAGGGGCTCTATTCGCTCCCACGCCGCATCCGTCAGCTCACCTCGACCTGCCATAAGATCAATGATCAGACCGGCTATAGGGTCCTGCATGTGGCGAATCATCAGGACGAAACCAGGGCGGCCTACGACGGAGTCGTCGAGCTGTACGCATCGCTGTTCGCAGACCGGCTGGAGACACAACCGTTCGCCCGGGCCATGATCGGCACCTTCGCCGAACTGGTGCGCGCGACGGGCAACCTGCGGGCAGCTGACGTCGGGTGCGGGCCCGGGCATCTGACGGCCATGCTGCACGAGCTGGGCCTGGACGCCTTCGGGCTCGATCTCTCCCCCGGCATGGTCGACCACGCCCGGCGGGCCCATCCGGCGCTGCACTTCCAGGAGGCGCGGATGGAGTCTCTGCCGATCGAGGACAGTGTGCTCGGCGGTGTACTGGCCCACTACTCGATGATCCACACCGCTCCGGAGGAACTGCCGGGGCTGCTCGCCGAGCAGGTACGCGTTCTGGCTCCGGGTGGTCTGCTCCTGGTGTCCTTCTTCGGGACCGACGGACCGGAGCCGGTCTGGTTCGACCACAAGGTGGCGCCTGCCTACAGCTGGCCGGCGGACCGCCTCGCCGAACTGCTGGCCGATGCCGGGCTCGTTCCCTTCGCCCGGCTGCTTCACGATCCGGGCTCCGAACGGGGCTTCCTCGACGCCCACCTGCTGGCCCGCCGTTCGTGATCCGGCCCGGCAAAACGCGCCGGACGGTCGGAGCACCTCCGGACTGCCGGCTCGGCGGACGCTCGCTGATCCGACGGGAATTGTCAGACGGGCGCTAGGGCGGGCGCACCGGCGTCCCGCAGTTCGCGGCGGTCGCGGCGGTCGCGGCGGTCGCGGCGGTCGCGGCGGTCGCGGCGGCCCAGTTCTTCACCCGACACCTGAAGTGACACCCAGCGAGCACGACCATCGTGATGCCGTCGGGTGTTGCGTCCCAAGGTGCCGCCTTGCCCATCTCTAGCCGGGCTGAGTATGTCGACAGGTTCCCGTGAAGACGCGGCCGAGCCGGCCGTCCAGCGCCGCGAGGATCGCCGGTTTCGGTGTGCCGTCGGGGTCGATGTGCGCGTGCAGGGCGAGTCCTTCGGTGAACGCAACGATTTGCAGGGCCTGGTCAGCCGCGTCGATTCCCTGAGCGACCTCGCCGCATGCCGTGCCATTGTCGATGGCCTGGGCGACGCGTGAGCGGATGCCCACGAGGGTCTCTCTCTGGACGGCGGCCAGGCGGGCGTTGTGCGCGGCCCGGTCCGCAAAGGCGAGACGGACCAGGAACTCGGCGCGGCGGGCGTCGTCGAGCGGCACGAGCTCGGCCAACGCCTGCCGCAGCATCTCGGCGATGGTTCGGCCCTCGGCCTCGCCCCGGTTCACCAGCTCGTCCACCCGTGCGGTGAAACGCCCGTTCACGCGGGTGAACGTGGCCAGCAGCATCTCGTCCTTCGCCGTGAAGTAGTGCTGCACCAGACCGACGGACATTCCCGCTTCCGCGGCGGTCCGCGCGACGGTCACGGCGGCGAGGCCGTGTCGCACGATCAGGCGTTGGACGGCGTCGGTGATCTGCCCGTGTCGGGCGTCATGGTCGGCAACTCTCGGCACGAGAGGACGGTATCGCGTGCTATAACCGTACGTCCATATTGCTATCGGAGAGGACGTTGCGATGATCCGACACCGCTCAACCCGCTTATGGGGTCTGGGACTTGCTCTTGCCCTCCTGCTGCCACCCGGTACGGCCGCCGCACGCCAGGCCAGTGACGGACAGACGGCCGGCAGCCGCCGTGACCCGGCCCTGCAAGCCTTGGTCGACCAGGTGGTGGCGGACCCGAACCCCAACCCAGGCGCTTTCCTCCTCGCCCGCCGCGGCTCGGACGACCGCTTCGGCGCGGCCGGCGTCGCCGACCGTGCCGCCGGCACGCCGATGGCGCCGGACCTGAAGTTCCGCACCGGGAGCGTCACAAAAACCTTCACCGCAACGGTCGTCCTGCAACTCGTCGCCGAGCACCGGTTGCGCCTCGACGACACCGTGCAGAGCCTGCTGCCCGACCAGGTCCGCGCCGACAACGCACTGTCCGGCGCGCCCATCACTGTCCGCCAGTTGCTCAACCACACGAGCGGGCTGTACGACTACATCGACGGGCTGCTTCCCTACTTCCGCGGGCTTGACCAGTACTGGCCCCGTGACCAGCTGATCAGGATCGGCCTCGCCCAGCCCCGGTACTTCCCAGCTCCCGGGACCCGGTTCCGCTACTCCAATACCAACTACCTGCTCCTCGACCTGATCGTCGAACGGATCACCGACCGCGATCTGCGCACCAACCTCGAACGCCGCGTCTTCACCCCGCTCGGGCTGCGCGACACTTCGTACCCGCTGGCACAGACCGTCATCGACGGAGCCCACGTACACGGCTACGCGGACGTCTCGCTCCTGCTGCCGAACGCGCCGGACCCAACCCGGTTCGACGTCACCGCGTTCAGCCCGTCCGAGGCCGGCGCGTCGGGCGCCCTCGTCACGACCGCGGCCGACATCGCACGCTTCTACCGGGCCCTGCTGCGAGGACGTCTACTGCCCCAAGGCCTGCTTCGCCGGATGCTCACCGACACGGTCCCCACAACGGGAAGCGCCCCGCCCGCTGTCGCCTACGGCCTGGGGGTCTATGTCTACGCGACCAAGTGCGGCCGTGCGTACGGCCACGGCGGCAGCGCACCCGGGTACCTGACCTACGTCCTCAACAGCCGCGACGGGCGCGACCAACTCGTCGCCCACACCAACTGGAACTCGTTCGCCGGCACCGGGATCGACGAGGACTTCTGGGCTGCCTTCCAGCAGGGTTACTGCCAAAGGCCTGGGTAGATCCCGTCGGTGCCCGTGCTCATCCGGTGCTCTCCGGCACCGCGCCAGATGCCAGGGGCAGGGAGCTACGGAGTGTCGTGCAGAGGTGCGTGGTTGGTTCGGACGAGGCGTTCCCCGCCGAACCGGAGGGTGAGGTTGCGCAGAGGGGAGGGAAGGTTGCGGGCCTTGTCGCGCCGGTGGTTCTGTGCCAGGACCCACTGGATGCGGGCCCTGCGGCGCTCCTGATAAGCGGCCAGAGCCGGGCTGACAGTCTCGGCGGTCGCCGTGCTGAGGAGGTCCGCCAGCACGAGGGCGTCCTCGAGGGCCATCGCCCCGCCCTGGGCCATACTGGGCGAACAGGCGTGCGCGGCGTCGCCGATGAGCACCACGCGCGGGCGCACCCAGTCCGTGACAGCGATCTCCGCAAGCGATGCGAAGTGCGCGCCCCCGGCTTGTTCCAGCAAGGACGGGACGGGACCGGCGAACCCCGCGAAAAGTGACCGCCAGTCACCGGCCGGCGCCTCGGGATCCGCGCTGTTGATGTCGGCATAGCAGTAGACCCGGTCGTCATCCAGAGGGACGGTCAGAAAGGTGCGACCTCCGCTGCCCAGTCGCGCGGTCCAGTCGGTCGTCCCTGCGCTCTCCGGCGTCTGCTCGGCGACGAACCTCCAGCAGACCTGCCCCAGGAAACGTGGTGCCTCGTGGGAGAACACGGTACGGCGCACCGTGGACCCGACACCATCAGCGCCGACGACGAGATCGTACGTCCGCTGCTCACCGCTGGAGAACGTGACGGTGCCCTCGGCGCTGATGTCGGTCACGGCGGTGCCGAGCCGTATGCCCGGGGCAACGAGCGAGGAGCGCAGCATGACGTGCAGTTCGCTCCGGCTGATCGCGAAGCAGCCGCCCACCTCGCCCCAGATCGTGCTGAGGGGGAACTCCGCCAGGACGCGGCCGCGGTGGTCGAGGATCCGCTGCCGTGTCACGGGGTGCGCCCGGCCTACGAGTTCATCGCCCAAGCCCAACTGCTTCAGTGCGCGCACCGCATTGGCCGGAAGATACAACCCGGTTCCCGCGGAACGTAGTTCACCGTCGCGCTCCACTACGTCTGCACTCATGCCGTTGCCCTCGAGGGCCCGGGCCAGGGACAGCCCCGCGATCCCGGCGCCGACGATGAGTATGCGAAGTTCCGCCATGCTGAATTCCTTGATCCGTGTGGTGGAGGTGCGGGGCCTGGAGGAGAGGTAACCCTGCGATAGACGGCGTGCAGGTGCTGCGGCTGATAGTTCCAGACGCTGCCGCGCGCCACGACCAGCGGTGCGTTTCGGGGAGCGGTTCCCAGGACCGGTACAGCTGCTGATCACCCCGGCCGGCCCTTGTGGTCCCGGCGGCGCACCGCGCTCTCCATCCTGGGACCGCGGCGCCGTCCACGTACCAGCCACCACGTCGTCCGCCGCTGTTCATGAGCCGCCGGACAACTGCGTTCTCGGTGTTCCTGCCCGCGAACGGCGCGGTGGTCGACGCGCCGCACCTGCAACCGCCAAGCCCGCTGTCCGCCGCGCCGGTCCCGCGCCAAGCCGCCGCTGCCGCGGAGACTCTCGACGCCCGGCGCGCGGTGCCGATGCACTACGAGGCCGAGCAGCCGGACAAGATCGCGGGCTACGTCGAAGCCGCCGACCCGGAGGGCGAGTTCGGCACGCACGCGGGAGGGCGCGCACACGTGCTGGCCGTCGGGGAATGACTGGACCTGGCCACGTGACCGGAAACCGCGGGGCGAAGCCAAGGGCGATAGCGTCACAGCCATGACGACCAACACGCGCGGGCTCACCGCGGACTCCACCGAGACCACCACGGCCTCCGCCGGACAGGGCCGCACCGCCCGGCTGGCCGCCGACAGCGGCGTCCTGTTGATACCCGTCGTCATGTTCGCGGTCCCCGTCGTCCTCGTCCGGGCCGGGAGGATCTCCGACGGGTTCCTCATCCTGAACCTGGTCTCGCTGTTCGTCAGCGGCCTGGTGGCGGTCTATGCCCACATGGGCTGGCACGCCCGCCTGCACGATGGCGACCTCCTCTTCGCCCGCACCCTCACCGGGCGGCACACCATCGATCTCGCCCGGCTCACCAAGGTCGGCCGTCTCGAGGTGCCGGGCCAGACGCGGACCGACGACCGGCTGATCCTGACGGACGCGCACGGCGTGCGGCTCATCCTGAACAAGTTGAGGGGCGGTGACGAGACCATCGACGTACTCGTCCGTCGCGCGCTGATGGCACGGCCGCCCGGTGCGGGAGTACTCATTTCGGACCGCGCCGCCGAACGCCTCGACCTGCGGACGGAACTGCCCCGCCCACACGGGCGTTTCCGGCCAGGCCGCAAGATCCGCGAAGGCCTCATCGGCTTCCTGCCGCTACTGTCCCTCTTTGTGGTGGCACCGGTGGCCTTCGGCCTCTTGGCCCTGGCCATCACGCTCGCCGACGTCATCTGAGGCGGGTGAAACTCTCGTCCCAGGCGCAGGGCGCCGTGATCGAGTGGTTCATCGGCGCTCGGTCCAACCGGAGCAGAGGGCTCGCCCGATCCATCGGCCACCATCCCTTCTGGGCAAATGCAAAGTCCCCCCCAAATACAGATTGGGGTCACAGCAGGTCGAGGTGGGCCTGGACGTAGGGGATGGCGATGGTTTCGACGGGGCGCACGGAGTTGAAGCCGGGGTGGACGTCGACTTCGAAGACGACACCGCCGTGGCGGGGAACGAGGTCGACTAGGCCCCCACATCCCGCCCCAGCCGCTCGAATGCCTCCACGCACGGCCACCGGCTCGCACCGCTCAGCGTGAGTGTGTCCATCTGGGGGATACCTTCGCGGGCGAACCGCTCGACCATCAGGTCCTTCTCCGTGGCCACCTTCCACGCCTGATCGTTCAGACCGAGGGAGCGCGCCCCCAGCTCCAGCAAGCGCCGCTGGAACGCCACCACGTGGCGCCGCCGGTGAGGCGGGATCTCGAAGAATCGGCTACCAGTGCTAGAGGGTCGGCCAGGTCTCGATCGGCACCGGCGAGCAGGTTGCGGAGTTCGGCGACGGACACCTCAATCACCGGACTGTCGCTCCGCTCGGCGTTGACAGTGAGCCGACGGTGTCGCCGAAACGCTCCGCAGCCGGTGACACGGGGTCGTGACCGAGACCGAGCAGGCTACCGTCGTCGATGAACGGGATGTCCACCCCGGATCCAGCGCGGGCCATGCACGGCTTCTGGACCACCCTCTACCAGGCCATCGACAACTGACCTGCCTGGCAGAACCAGCGCCCGAACACCCGCGATCTCTGCCCCTGGGAGATCATTCGCGATCACAAAAAGCGCGTTAGCGAAGGGATGACAGCCCCTCCACGCCAAGAAGGGCATTCGCCGGATCTTTCCCGCATTGGCCGTCTAGCGTACAGACACGCCGCGCTGCCCACCGCTGCCACCGAGGAGGAATCCTGTGTCATCGCCCTGCGATCCCGCGCACTCTCCCGTCGGCGACGTGGGCGCAGCCCTGATGATCATCGACTCTCGACTCAAAGGCATCCGCGACGGCAAGAGCGGGGCCAGCTCCGAACACCAGGCGCTGGTCAACCAGTTCGCCACGTCACTGGGTCCCAGGGAGGTCCATGACGTACTGGACGGGGCGTGCACGCTCATCTACATGTTCATGACGTGGCTGCAGAAGGCCCACGAGGAACACGGCAAGGACGTCATCGAGTACGTGGTGCCCACGCTCGTGACCACGATGCGCATGATGCCCAAGAGTGTCCGCCCCGAGGCCATCCCCACCATGGCCGGCCTGGTCATCGCCGCGGGCACCGGCCTGAGCCCCAACCTGTGGCGCAAACAGTACGGGGACTGGACGGAGGCGGAGATGAATCCCCTGGAAGCCACTGCCTTCCTGCTCGCGGAACACATCAACCGCATCACCGACGACCCCGACTTCGCCACCCGCATGATCGCCGAAGCTCTGTCCAGTGCGGACGAGGACTGACACACCGCAGCCTTCGCGAGAGCCTCCAGGGCCCGCTCAAGGGACATCGTGAAGCTGTGGCGGCAGCTCCACCCAGCGGCGTGACGAGCGACGTTCCACCGCTTCCTGGGCGTCGCTGATACGCAGACCTGCCATAGCAGCGGCGTAGGCGAGGGTATTGGCGCCGTGGGGGAACGTGTGCCGTCGCTGCCAGAAGCGAAAGTGCCAGTGGGCGGCCGGGGCCGACTCGTCCGGCCACAGGTCGATCTCCTCGGACAGAGCGACTTCACCGTCCCGAGCCAGCGTTCCGAAAGTGCCGCCCTTGGGGTTGAAGTAGATGCCGTACGCGTCAGTGCCTGCCGATATCGCGCGCAGCACGGCGTCGTCGCTCGGCATGTACCCCTCTTGTGTGATCACGCAGCCGCCGGGCGCGCCGGGCACGCTCACCACGCCTGCATAGCGGAGGGGTTCGTCATAGTCCGTCAGGTCGAAGGGGCCGTGTTCAAGGTCCGCCGTCGGGCACTTGGCGGGGTCAGCACCCAGGCGCCGTATGACCTCTTCCTCGCTCAGCCCCCGCACGAAGCAGAGACCGAGCCCCTCGGTCCACAGCTCTCGATCGCCGCACGCCGCGATGAGCGCGTCCGCTTCCCGGAAGGCAGCGGCCTCTTCGACAGGCAGTTCCACTGCCCCGGGCAGTCCAGCGACGAGTGGAGCGAGCGGTGTGGTCAGCAGCAGCCGGCCCGGTGACCAGGGCCCTATCTGTGGGGTCCACACATCGGCACCAGCGGAGATCAGCGCACGGACGCTGCCCTCGTCCACGGTGCAGGCGGCGTACCACAGAGGCGTGTGCTCGTCCTCATCGCGTGCGTCGGCCTCCGCGCCATGGGCCAGAAGGGCGGCGACCGCTTCCGCCGCCCCGCGCTCCGCCGCCAGGTGCAGCGGGGTCGACTCCTGCCCTGCGGCGCGGGTGCTGGGCGGCGCGCCCCCATCGAGCCGGGCCCGGATCACCGCCGCGTTCCCCCAATCGCCGTAGGCCATCCGCTCCCAGTCGGCCCGCGGCTCATAGCGCAGCCGCTCCTCCTCCTGGCGGCGCAGCATCATGCGCTGATGTCCAGTCAGAGGCGGGGCGAGGAAGCCAGGCGGTCCTCCCATCTCGATGGTCGAGAAGGAACCCGGCTGCCCCGCGGGGTCCGGTGGCTCCAGGCCCGGCCAGACCTCGAGCACCCGCGCCGCGGAGGCATGCAAGGCGGCCGTGTCGATCGAGGTGCGCGTCTCGTCGATGCCCTCGTCCGGCCACTCGACGACCAGATGCGCTTTGCCGGGCGGTGGCAGTTCCGCCAGATACAGGTCGACGTCGGTCTTGAAGAGGGACCGGCGGGACCCGTGCAAGCCGGGGTCCAGTGGGATCAGCCCGACGGCCTGGTCCGTCATCGCCGTGGACTTCTCTCCATCCGGCCTTGTCCACTTCACGGCTCGCTGCACCGTGGGGTCCAATGAGGTCACCCGACGGCCGTCGCAGAACAACAGACCGACCCTGAGCCCCGACTGCCGGCCGGAGTCCGCACTCCGCCAGCGGGCCTTGCGGAAGACTGACAGATGCAGGGTCGCCGCGTGCGGCCACAGGGACCATCCCGTCATCACCACCCGGACATGCGATCCGGCACCGGCCACCTCCAACTGCGAGTGCAGCACCGGCGCGAACCAGTCGACGGGCGGCGCGTAACGCGCGGCGCCCTCTCCCGGCGGGCTCAGCCGTACCAACGCGGTCCGCTCCGCGGCCGGTTCCTCGGGTAACACCAGATCGTCGAAGAACCCCATGCGCCGATGGTGACAGGGGGGTCTGACAAAGCCTGCGTACGGATAGTGTCCGTCTCGATCACGGGCCTCGGTGCTCTGGGCCGTCAGCACGGATGGGAGGGTGGGCAGTTGCCCGTCCCTCATGGTGACCGAAGGAGAGACCATGTCCTCTGGCAGTGGACGTCAGAGTCAGGCGCGTCCGGATGATCGCCCGACGTTCGTACTCGTCCACGGCGCGCACAGCAACTCCGCCGTCTGGTCGCCACTGCTGCGGGAGCTCACCCTCCTGGGGCACCGGTCGTTGGCGGTGGATCTGCCCGGGCACGGCGCCGACGCCTGCTTTCCCCTCTCGTATCAGGCACCCCAGGACCTGGACGCGTTCACAGCGCAGTCGTCCCCGCTGGCCGAAGTCACCCTGGAGGACAACGTCGCCCACGTCGTCGACGCCGTGCGGCGCGTCTGCGAATTCGGCCCCGTCGTCCTCGTCGGCACCAGCGGCGGCGGAGCGACGATCAGCGGGGTCGGCAATGTGGTGCCCGATCTACTGAGCCGGGTCGTCTACGTCTCCGCCTGGTGTTGTATCGAACTGCCCAGCATAACTGCCTACTTGGCGACGCTCGGGCATACCGAGGTCGCTACCTCGATGGTCAACTGGCGTTCGGGGGGCCCCGAGTTCCTCGCCGCGCTCAAGTACGGACTGATGGCCGACGCCACCGACGAGCAGTTCCGTGCCTGCCTGAACACCTTCGAGCCGGCGGAAGCCCCGCAGGTACTGACAGCCGACGCGCGGGGCCGAGCCGACACCTGGGGCCGGATTCCCCGCACCTACATCCGCTTCTCGCAGGACAAGGCGATACCACCGGCCATGCAGGACCGGATGATCGCGGAGGCCGACCGACTCACACCTCGTAACCGCTTCGACGTGCACACCGTGGACGCCAGCCACCTCGGTGTGTGGCTCCGTCCCCCCGAGGTGGCCAAGATCCTGGACGGTCTTGTGGGCGGGTAGGGCCACCGGGCCGGAGTCCGCCTCCTGTATACAGGCCCACCCCGTAGAGAACCTCGCCGACCGCTGCCTTGGCCGGTTGAGCGGAAACACGAGAATGGTGGTCATGCTCTAATCGCCGGATGACGAAGATCGAATCAGCACTGATACGACGTTGGCTGAACGGCTGGACCGTGGCTCGCTCCCTGCCCGCGGCCGAGCCGGTCGAGTCCGGCGAGGACGGCTTGTGGTCCAAGTGCAACCAACCTGGCCGCGAGGTCGAGGTGTTCGCGCTGCGTGCGGACGAGGAACCCAAGTCCCTGGCACGGCTGGCAGCATCCGTCGCCGCCGCACAACAGACCACCTGGCTCACGGTACCTACGCTGCTCCCAGGCACCGTCGAAGCCGTCGTCAGCGCCGCCGGACTCGAGGTGCTCCAACGGTCCGAGTGGTTCATGACGACCGATCTGACCGAGCACCCGCAGCACGCGCCGGCCGCGCCGTATGAACGCGAGGTCCGCACGGAGGGACCAGTCACGGTCGTCTCCCTCCATGACTCCTCCGGAGGGGTGGCGGCGCACGGCGCCATCGCTGTGATCGGCGCCGATGCGATCGCCGACCGCATCGAGACGGACGCGGCGCACCGCCGCCGCGGCCTGGGCCGCGCCATGATGAGCGCTCTGGCGGAGGCCGCCGTGGCCCAGGGCGCCCGTACCGGCCTTCTCATCGCCAGTAAGGAAGGACAGCACCTCTACTCCTCCCTCGGCTGGCACCACGAAGCCGATGTCCTGATCGCACGGGGGCCGGGGGTACCCCCCAACGAGTAGAACCAACTCACGCCGACCGATCCGCCCTTGCGCACGGCGCACTCCTACGGATCCCACCGAGCAAGAGCGCCCGGATTTGATCCTCAGAGGGGCGCGAGGATCATGAGGATCTCGTCACGGTCGTCTCCTGAGGCCAAGCGCAGGGCGTCGGGCCAGCGGCCGATCTCTTTCCACCCGAGCCGACCGTAGAAGTGCTCCAGTCCCACCCCGCCGCGCGCGGCCAGGTGCAGATGCTCCAGATCCATCTCTTCCCTCGCGACCTGGCGGGCCCGTGCCATCAGCGCGACGCCGATGCCGCGACCGCGGACGCGGGGATGGGTCTGAACGTGGTGCAGCGTTCCCCAGTGGGCGATGAGGGCGAAGGGGTCGCGGCGTATGTTGAGCCAACCCACCACCTCCCCCTCGGCCAGAGCCACGAGCAGGCGGCAGGTGTTCGGAGCGAGGTTGGTGAGGATGGCGTCGAGGGCGGGTGCTGCCTGCTGGGCATCTATGGGCGGGAACGGGAAGCCTGCCGCCCCGCCGGCGTTGGTGACGTCGACCCAGCAGTCGATCAAGGCATGACGGAGCCGGGCGTCGACCATCTGGGGCGAAGTGAGTTGACGCAATTCGAGGGAGTCGTGGTGCATCCCGGGAGTGTGGCACGGGCCACTGACAGCGTCCCTCGGCGGGCCGAGGGGCCGGATGCCTTAACTGGCATCCCGTCATGACGCGGACCAGCTTCACCGACTGGTCCACCAGAGCCTCGGACTGCTCGTCCGGCACGCGAGCGCTCGTCCGGCACGCTGCCGGTTGTCCGGGAACGCAAAGGGCCCGTACGCGCTGTGCGCGTACGGGCCCCGTATCGAGCGCCGGGCAGGCCTTGCACCTGCATTTCCCCGCAGGAAGCGGGGCGTCTTTCCTTGGACCACCGACGCATCGCCAGCTACCGCGTGTTGCGGTGACCAGCTCAAGATCTACTGTACCCCAGGGAAGTTGGTGCCAGGACCTCGGATATCTCGACCCGCCCCCTTGCCTGTTCAGCCACTGAACACTGCCCCTCAGTACCTGGCGCGGCGAGCCGCATGCCACGTATGCAGGGAGGATCCCGAGTCCGCTCCCCGGAAGGCCTCCATGCGCCCCCGCGAAAACCCCCGACCCGCCGACGAGAAGAAGCCCAGCCGGCCACCGGACCGCACCCAGGCGTCAACAGGTGCGGCCGCCGGGAGCACGTCCGCCCAGGCGCTCGCGGCACTGCAGCGCACCGCTGGGAACGCCGCGGCTGTTCAGATGCTCCGCCAGGCAGGCCACCTCGGGGCGCAGGAACAGCACCAGCACGGTGCGGGCTGCGGACACCAGCAAGCCGAGCCGGCCGTACAGAGGTCCGCCGTCCACGATGTCCTCCGCAGTGGCGGACAGCCCCTGGACGAGGCCACCCGCACCGACATGGAAACCCGCCTCGGTGCGGACTTCTCGGACGTCCGCCTGCACACCGGCAGTGCCGCGAAGGCGTCGGCCGCCGAGGTGGGCGCCCGCGCCTACACCTCCGGCAGCCATGTCGTCATCGGCGACGGTGGCAGTGACAAGCACACCCTCGCCCACGAACTCACCCACGTCATCCAGCAACGTCAAGGCCCCGTGGCGGGCACGGACAACGGCGCGGGGCTGCGCGTCTCCGATCCGGGTGACCGGTTCGAGCGAGAGGCCGAGGCCAACGCCACCCGTGCGATGAGCAGTCCCGTACAGCGCGAGTCGCCAGTGGAGGAAGACCGGTCGAGCAGGGCGCCCGCCACCGGGGAAGTCCGGGTGCAGCGGGTCGCCACGCGAGGCGCCACCGGGAATCTGCCGCTCCCCGCCTGGGACAGGCACTCGCCGGTGTGGGGCGCTCCTGCTTTCGGTCCCATGAACCCCTACGGCGGGCCACTGACCCGCACGGGTGGGTCGAGTGTCTCGGTCACCTTGGGGCCGAGTGTCAACGCGCCTGGGAACACCTACGGGGGTTCTCGTCCAGCGCCCGCCGAATGCACGATCGTCAACGAGCTCAACCAGAGGGACGGCGACGGCTGGATCAAGGGGCACCTGTGGAACGACAACCTGGGCGGCCACGGAGTCTCGATCAATCTGACGCCCATGACCAACAGCACGAACCAGAACTTCAACCGCAGGTTTGAGGAGCCTCTCAAATTGATGCTGCTCGCGTGCACACGCCACGCGCAGAACAACGCAGGCTCACCCTTCTGGTACGGCGTCACCTTCCATGTCCGTACCTACGGCCAGATGTCGACCAACCCTGCTGAACTGGAGTACTTCGTACCGCAAGGGGTCGAGTACACGGCGAGCTATGTGCAGATGGACAGGGCGACCCAGGCGGTCAGCCCGGTAGCAGCACCTGCGGGCTTTCCTCCTGTGATCACGTAAAGGCCCTCGGCAGCCCCCGGCATGTCCCGACAGCGTTCAGGTGCGACCGTGAGCCGGCAAGAACGTGCCTTTCCGTAGGGTTGGCGGCTCCATTGGGGTGCGTGGGCCCCTGAGAACAGGTGGCTTCTCCACACTTTCGCTGATTACGGAAGTCTCGTACCGTTCCGGGCGTCCAGCCACCTTGTAGGTAAACCGTCGCCCGGGAAAGATCACGGGGTACCACTCGTCGCCCCGCCCGGCGGTCGTGACGTTCACCTCGACACCGAACTCACAGTCCTTGTCCTTGGTGAAGAAGGAGAGGTCGAACGCCCTGGCGTCGAAATCTTCGCCCCCATCGAGGTAGATGGCCTTGGCGAAGGCGTTTCCAGAGAGTTTCCACGCGCCGTCGGCAGACATCAGGCCTTCGTTCTTCCACGGCCTCGGAATGGGTTCCGTAAGGTCGAAGGCGACTGCCGTGGGGAGCGCCTCGCCTCCGCTGTCTCCGAAGTTGGGGGGAACCACAGCAGTACCGGTGTAGCGCGTGGGCCGGCAGGAGAGGTTGGTGATCCGCATGTTCTGGATCACCACCGTGCCCCGGTGGATGGGAAAGATGGTGACGCGGACCGTTGCTTCATTGACTCGCAGGCCCTTGTTCTTCGCGAACCAGGCCCAGTACTTGTGCGACAGGAAGCCGCCGTCCGGAAGACTGTCCGCATTCGTGGTGCGCTGAGCGAGCGCGAACCGGCGGCTGAAATGGAGGTTCGGATCCCCAGCCGCGATGTCGATCGCGGGGCCGACCGTGAGGCGTTCCTCCTTCGCGTCGTCCTGCTTGTCCTTGTTCCGCTCACGGGCCTCGGCCCTCTTCGCGACATCCGAACTCTGTACGGCCGCGGGAAGTCCCCAGATCGCGACAGCCGACGAGACGAGGACGCCAATAGCGCCGATCACCGCGAACACCCTGAGCGTCCACTGCCAGGCCGTGTTCGGCCGGGCGTTGCCGTCCCCGTCCCTGTCACCGGACGCGGCAGACCGAGTGCCTACGCGAGTCGGCCCTGGATCAGGCGAGGACGGCTCGGTCGAAGGTGAACCGCTTCTCGGCGGCTCGTTCCCCGGAGGTGGTAACGAGGGAGGTGGGGTGGAAGACATGAAGGCCCCCTGAACGTCGCGGCGTCAACGCACTTCATGACCGTACACCGCGATACCCCGTGGGCCCTGCCCCTCCGGCCAGCCGTCACTGCCCGGCCGTACCTGGCATCAGCGGTCCCCCGCAGCGTATGCAGAGGGAGTCGACGAACTCGCACCAAAGGAAGACCCCTTGCACGATCACGAGAACCCCTCGGGCACGAGGGCCGACGGCGGCCGTACTCCAGCCCGCAAGTCGTCCTCGCCCTCGCGGCCGCACGGTCTGCCGGGCCTACAGGCGACGGCCGGCAACGCCGCCGTCGTACAACTGCTCCGCCAGGCCGGCCATTCCTGGGCCCAGGATCAGCATCAGCACAGCGCCGGGTGTGGGCATCAGCAGAACGGACAGCCTGCGGTGCAGCGGTCCGCCGTTCACGACGTCCTGCGATCCCCCGGGCGTGCCATGGACGACGCCACCCGCGCCGACATGGAAGCACGCCTCGGCGCGGACTTCTCCGACGTCCGCATCCACAACGACTCGGCCGCCAAGGCGTCCGCCGCCGAAGTCGGCGCCCGTGCCTACACGTCCGGCAACCACGTCATCATCGGCGAAGGCGGTGGCGACAAGCACACCCTCGCCCACGAGTTGACCCATGTCATACAACAACGCTCCGGGCCTGTCGCCGGCACCGTTAACGGCTCGGGGTTGAAGGTCTCGGACCCGTCCGACCGGTTCGAACGCGAAGCGGAAGCCAACGCCACACGAGCACTACAGCGGGCGGACGTGGGGGAAACCTTTCAGGCAGTGGCGGCCGGGGAACAGGGCATGTCCGCCGGTCACTCCTCCGGAGGGGCGCGGGAGCGTCAAGACCTCCCGATTCAACGCGTGTTGGATCGCAGGGCTTTCTCCTCCTCCACCAAGCAAATCGTCGCCGTCACCCCGGGCCAGCATCGACGACATGTGATCGACCACGCCCTCATGAAGGATGCGCTGGCCAACTGGTGGACCGCGCACAGCGGGAACGCGGCCAACCATTTCCAACTCCGAACCGTGGCCGATGTGCAGTCGATGCTGGATTCGATGAACAACAACATCAACAACCTCTGGCCCGGCGACGGTCCGGACAACAGTGCAATCGGCATGCTGTCCCATCACATGACGGCACGGATCAATGAGATCGGCAATAGAGGGCTGGTCGGTCAAGCCGCGTTCGATGCAGTCAACCAGTACCACGGATTCGAGGCACTCCGTCAGGCGCAGCTCGCGAGGCCGTACTACGACGCAGTGATGAATATGAACGATACCGGGCAGATCGTACGTTATCTCCGTGACGTCCAGGCCAATGCGGGACTCGACCTCCCTTACTCGACAGCGGGGCCCGATTTCCGAGATTGGGAGTTCCTGTACCAGAGGTTCGAACATCTGCGGGACCATCCGGCAGATTGGACCGAGGCCGACGTCCACACTTTGTTCGACAGCTTCATGAATTGCCCGGTGGCTCAGTAAGGGGGCGCCGAACCCGAAGCCTTGGAACGCCGCACGGTCAAAGGTCCGGAAAGCGCGTTCCAGAACCCGCTCGCCCCGTCCGACAATGCCACGGTCGCCACGGAGGTGGCGGCCGGGGACCGGCACCGCGTCTGGGGGTGTCCCCCGCTCCGTGACGGGAGTCTGTGGTGCTGCGGATCTATTTCACCGCGGAGGATCTCGCCCGCACCCGGGTGGCCAGTACCATCGGGGCCGCCGCGGAGACGTATTACAGCCTGGAGATGCTGTGCAGGCGTTCCCTCCCGTTGCCCTTTCAACGGTGGCGCGCCACCGTGGCCGGCCAGTTGGGCGAGGACGCCGAGCCCCTCACCGCACTGCTGCCGGGTCGAGGCCCGGGTCTCGACCTGCTGGCGCTGGCCGGCGACTCACCCGACATCGACCACGCCGTGGAGGCTCTGCTGCGGGCGCCGCGCACCCAGGTGCGCCGCGAGCTGGAGCCCGTCGCGGTCCGCCCCGCCCACATGCCGTGGGCGCGAGCCGTCGCCGACGGGGACGGCGAAGCCCGGCGGTTGCTGGCGGCGGGCCTCGTGGCTTGCCACCGAGTGGCCGTAGCGCCGTACTGGGCGGCGTCCCGGCCCCAGTTGGACGTCGTACGGGCGCAGTACGCCCGCACGTTCCTCGAAGGGGGAGTCGACGCGCTGCTGGCGTCTCTGAGCCCGCCGCTGGTGCGTTGGCGCCCGCCCGTGCTGGAGATTCGCTACCCCCGCCCCGTCGAGGTTCATCTGAACGGCAGAGGGCTGGTCCTGGTACCGACTCTGTTCACCTGGCGTGCGTTCAGCCTCCTGTACGACCCGTACGACGACGCGTCGGTGCCGCGGCTCACCGTGCCCGCGGTGACCGACCCGGCCACCGGCGCTGCGCTGTGGCATCCCGAGGGCCCCATGACCGACGATCCCCTGGGCACCCTGCTCGGCCGTACCCGGGCCGCCGCGCTGCGCGTCGCCGCCGACGGTTGCAACACCACCGAACTGGCCGCGCGACTCGGTGTATCCCTGGCGGCCGTCAGTCAGCACACCAAGGCGTTGCGCGAAGCGCGCCTCATCACCACCAGCCGGCGCGGTGGTTCCGTACTGCACATGGCCACCGTCCTGGGCCGGGAGTTGCTGGACGGGAACCGATAGCGCCCCGCGCAGGGTGGCCGTGGGCCCTTAAGCCACGGCTTAAGGGCGTAGCCGCACGTCCCGGCAGCCCGGAGCATTCATGGCGTTCGGCGTGGCCGGGGTCGAAACGAACTCGTGTCGGGCGGTGCATCCGTGTGCCGCCCGGCCGGGTGGTAGTCCCGCTCGTACTGCTCGTACTGCTCGTACTGCGGGGCGCTCAGATCGCCTGGTCATCTGGTGACGGCGAGAGCTTCCAGAGAAGAACCGGAAGGGAATCACATGCGATTCGCACGGATGGTCACAGGATCGACAGCCATCATCACCGCAGTTCTCGGGCTGAGTCTGGCGACCGCCGGACCCGCCGCAGCCGCCGCAGCCGCCGACAGCGGCACCTGGCGTGCTTACGGAAACACAAACCCGATCACCTCCAGCCCCAGTACGTGGCGTTGCGCCGGTACCAAAGCGATCGCCGCCAGTGTGGCCGCGCAGGTATGCGCGATCAGGTCGCCGGGTGGGGGCGCCGTCCAGGCCGCGGTGATCGTGCGTAACAACCGAACCAGCCTCTACTCCGTCAAGGCATCGATGGACCTGTACACCTCATCCGCCCGGCTGGGCTCCTGGGTGTGCTCGTCCTCAGGGGTCGGGCCGAACTCGTGGTCGGTGTGCTTCGGACGAACCATGTCCCAGAGCGCCGCGGTGGACTCGTCAGGGGCCGCCAACAATGTGGGCCTCGGCATATCACCGAAGGTCTGAACCTGAGTTCTTCGAAACGGCGAAACGGCACGCCCGGTCACGAAGCGGGCGTTGTTCGGGGGTGTGGTGATGGTCCCGGGATCAACGGGGCCATCACCGCTGTCGTGTTATCGCGCTCGGCCGAGCCATGCGGAAGTACGCGGTCGTCCGGCGCGTCACACGGTTCTTCTTGATCCCGCCTGGCGTGAGACGACAGCCGCCCACGCCCCTTCGGCGGCTGCCAGTGCTCTGTCTGGCGATGCTCGCCTTCGGGCCGGGGGTCGCGGCGCTGACCATCGCCGCCGCCGTCGGTGTCACGCTCGGATTGGCAGCGAGCGCCGCGATCACGCGGTTTCCCGAGGGCATGAAATACGTCCAATCGCAAACCCGGGAGTCATGAATTTCCGCGACTCGCAAATCGGTCAGAGGGCACAAAATTGTTCGGTCCGCAAATCCGACAGAGGGCATACAGGCCGTTCGGTCGCAACAGTAAAGACAAGAAAATCTAAGCTTGACGGCGTCGTGGAGTTTACCTATGGTCCAGTCGTTCAGGTTCCCGCCGATCGATATCCGAAGGTATTCATGACCACGCCTCCAACGTTGCCGAGGTTGAGGCAGCAGTTGATTCTCGCCGTTCTTATGTCGTGTTCGCTGCTTATTTGGCTGGACAATACCGTCCTGAGCACCACGCTGGAGACCCTCGCGGACCCGGCCCGTGGGCTGGGGGCCGATCCCGGTCAGCTGCAATGGGCGACCGGTTCGTACACCCTGGCCTTCGCCACTTTGATGTTCACCGCGGGCGCGTTGGGCGATCGGTTCGGTCACCGGACTGTGTTCTCCAGCGGGCTGGTCGTCTTCGCCGGCTCCTCGCTGTGGGCGGCGTACGCAAGCGGTGCGGGCCAGCTGATCGCAGCCCGAGCCGCGATGGGGGTGGGCAGTGCGCTGATCACGCCCGCCATGATGGCCATTCTTATGTGGACCTTCACCGGCCCCGCGCGGGCTGCCGCGATCGGCATCTTCTCGACGTCGGCCGGTGTCGGAATGGCTGCCGGCCCGGTGCTGGCCGGGTTCCTGCTCGACCATTTCTGGTGGGGTTCCGTATTTCTCATCAATGTCCCGGTCGCGGTATTGGCGTTGGTCGGGCTCACCGTACTGGTTCCGAATTTCCGCAGCCCCACCCTGCGGCCACTGGACCCCGCTGGAATGCTGCTTTCGATCAGTGGGCTCGTGGCGCTGGCCTACGGGCTGATCCGGGCGGGACAGGTGACGGTGTGGACTCGTACCGACGTCTGGGCGCCGATCGTTGTCGGTCTGGTTCTGCTAACCGTCTTCGTACTCGTCGAACTGCGCGTCAAGGTGCCCAGCTTCGATCCGCGACTGTTCGCACAACGCGCATTCAGTGGCGGCAATGTGGCGCTCGGATTGCTGCTCTTCGGCGTGGCCGCCATCACCTTCTATAACGCGTTTTACCTGCAAGGCGCGCTCGGATTTTCGCCGATGGAGGCGGGGTTGGCCAATATCCCGACCGCATTGGGCGCGCTCGCGGGGGCACCCATCGCCTCGCGCCTGGTACGCCGCCTGCCGCTGCGCCTTGTCACCGTGCCCGCGCTCACCGTGGCTGCGCTGACCATGGGCGGGTACGGGTTCCTCGGGCTCCAGACTCCGCTCGTCTGGATCGAGGTCCTGTTGTTGCTACAGGGGTTGTCGGTCGGCATGGTGATCGGGCCCGTTACGGCCGCATTGATCAGTGACCTGCCGTTGGACCAGGCCGGTGCGGGATCGGCCGTCACCAACACCGTGCGGCAGACCGGCAGCGTGATGGGAATCGCAGTAGGCGGCACGATCATGTCGATCATGTACCGACGTGCGATCGAGCCGTCACTGGAGGGCGCGCCCGGCCCGGTGCAGGACCAGGCGCGAGTCTCAGCCGAACAGGCCCGCCATGTCGCCACCGCGGCCCACCGGCCCGCTCTCGCTCGGGCTGCTGACGACGCGTTCATCCACGCCATGCACGTCGGGGCGGGCTGGATCGCGGTCATCGCACTTCTCGGATCGGTTGTACTGCTGATTGCCTTGCCTGCTGTCGGAAGGAAGAAGGATCCGACACCGGAACCGGAACGCGAAGATGCCCGCAGCTCCGTCTGAGAGTGACCGCTTACCCAGGACCGCTACGCCCTCGGCGAAGCGGTGACGCACCGGCTCACAGTTGATGTTGAGTGAGCGTCATGAACGTCTTGGTATTGGGTGGAACGGCATGGGTGGGCCGCGAGGTCGCGCGGCAGGCACTGGAACGCGGGCATCAGGTGACCTGCCTGGCCCGCGGGGAGAGCGGCGGGACAGCCGAGGGCGCCGCGCTGGTCGTAGCTGACAGGAACGAGCCGTCGGCGTACGAAAGTGTGGCGGGCCGGGACTGGGACGCCGTGGTCGAGGTGTCCTCGCAACCAGGCTTCGTCCGCGCGGCGCTGGCGGCGCTCGGCGAGCGGGCGCGCCACTGGTCGTACGTGTCGTCGGTCAGCGCCTATGCCTCGCACGCGCAGGCGCACGCGGACGAGTCGGCGCAGCTGCTCCCGGCGACCGAGGGGGATACGGCCGGCCGCGACGAGTTCGGGCAGGCCAAGGTGGCCTGCGAGGAGGCTGCGGCAGCCGCGGTGGGAGACCGGCTTCTCATTGCGCGTGCGGGGCTGATCGGCGGCCCCGGGGACCACAGCGGCCGATCCGGGTACTGGGTCGCCCGCGCGGCCCGCGAGCCGCTGGCCCCGCTGCTGGTGCCGGCCTCACCGGACAGTCCGACGCAGGTCATCGACGCGCGTGACCTCGCGGCCTGGCTGCTCGACTGTGCGGAGAAGGGGACGACCGGAACGTACAACGCGGTCGGCCCGATCGTGCCCTTCGGGGAGTGGGTCGCCCTGTCGCGGGAGATCGGCGGGCACACCGGGCCGGTGGTGGAGGCGGACGACGACTGGCTGCTCGGGCAGAAGGTGGTGCAGGCCATGGGGCCGGAGTCGCTCGCGCTGTGGGTGGCCGACCCGGACTGGGCCGGCTTCTGTGCCCGCGACGGCGCTGCGGCGACGGCGGCCGGCCTGCGGCACCGTCCCCTGACGGAGCTGCTGGAACAGACCTTGGCCTGGGAGCGGGAAGCGGGTCTTGACCGGCCACGACGGGCCGGCCTGAGTGTCGAACGCGAACGCCAACTCCTCGAAGCATTGGGGTGAGGAGAGGCGCCGCGGGGCCACTGGCCTGACGAAGCGCCAAGTCGTACGCGGCTCCCGTGCCGTTCGGGTCGCCGCTGCTACAGCTCGAACTCCAGGTGCTCCACGTCCGTGAAACGCACCTCCTCCAGGCTGCCGGCGCGGCGGCCTCCGTCCTGGAAGTACACCTCCCTGAGCGCTTCGGCCGTGATCTCCTTGAGTTCGCGGTCGCTTGCGCCGGCCTCCTGGGCCTCGAAGAGGCGGGCGGCGTGCTGCGGCGGCAGGGCGACGGTCAGGTGGCGGATGCGGTCCTGGTCCGTCGACCCGATCGGCGCGGTGTAGCCCATGCGGGCGCGGGTGTCGATGACGATGCCGTCCGTGGACGCCGCCCTCTCGCGGGCCCTGGCCCGGATCTGCGGCTGCCACCGCTTCTTCACCTCGCGCTCCAGGCGCGAGGCGAGATCCGGGCGCGGCTTCCTGGCCTTGCCCGCCACGTACCGCTCCACCTGCCGCTGGGACACGCCGAGCAGTTCCGCGACCGCCTTCGTGCCCTTGAGCTGCTTGACCAGGTACCGCATCTGCGGGCCCGCGTTCTTGGGCGCCGGACGTGTGAGCGCCTTCTGCACCGCGGCTTCCAGGCCGTCCCCGAACAGGCTCATCGTCGCCTTCTCCTACTCTCCGTTGTCGACGTCGGTGACGGTGCCGTCCTTGATGTACCGGGCGAGGTTGAGCTCCGGGGCGTTGAACCGCTCGCGGACCTCCTCACCCCACAGCACGGACTGGGTGCCCTCGTGTTTGACCAGGCCGGGGTTGATGCCGAGTCTGAAGCCGCCGGGCAGCGGTTTGCCGTCCCGGTAGGGCAGGAAGTCCAGCGGGCCGGTGCCGCCTGCCGCGTAGACGACGCAGTCGGAGAGGATCGCGACCGGATACTGCCCGGTGAACGCCGCGTGCTTGACGATCTTGCGGTGGAGGTTGACGCGGGTGCGGGAGATGACCGCCGCGCGGATGTCCGGCCGCCACGTCGGACGGGACAGGGCGCGCCACGGCTCGCCGGGGCGCCAGCCCTCACCGCGCGGGCGCTCGCGGAGCTTGCCCAGACCGCCCTTCACCGTCGCCTTGATCGCCGAGACGACGATCGCCAGCTCAGGGTCGCGGCTGCGGTAGTCGTCCATCGCCGCGAGGAAGTCGGCCGGGGCGAGGTCGGCGCCGACCCCGAGGTCGGCCATCGTGGCGAGGTAGGCGTCGCGCAGCCGGTTGTACCAACCGTCCAGGTAGCGGCCGTTGTCGTACCGGACGTACGCCTCCACAGGGTGGACCTCGTAGCCCAGCTCCACGGCGTACGCGACGGTGGGCGTCGCGTACCAGGCCGGGCCCTCGGGGCGCTCGCCCTTCGGCGTGAACGGGTTGGGCAGCAGCGTCCCGTCCAGTTCCACCCACTCCTTGCCGGCCTTCACCCTCGACAGGTCGACGTGGGAGAGGTCGACGAGCCAACTGCCGGGCAGCTTCGGGTCGAACACCGGGTTCGTGACGTACGTGGGCGCTCCGAGGCCGACGGGCAGGCCGTTGGCGCCCGCGGCGAAGGCCATGTTGACGTCGATGCCGACCAGGTGCCGCAGGGTGCACTCGTCATCGGTCATCGGGCGCGCCCAGTCGTACGCCTCCTCGAACAGCTTCTCCGCCGGGCCTCGGATGTGGAAGCGCGGCAGGTCCTTGAGCAGCGGATGTCCGTCGGGGGCCTCGCACGGCGCGCAGTCCACCGGGTCCTTGCCCAGGCTGCCGGGGTTGTGCTCGGAGTGGCGCTTGCCCTTCGCGTCCGGCTCGGAGGCGCGGGTCGGCGGGTGCAGCGCGGTCATCAGCTCCAGGCCGGTCACGGCGGTCGAGCCCCGCGGGGTCATGACCCGGGACGCGTATACGCCCAGGACGCGGGCGAGTTCGGCCGGGGGGAGCTGTCCGGCCTCGGCCCAGTGCCGGGTGTCGAGCGCGTTCCAGGACGGGATGCACAGCTGGACGCAGGCGCGCTCCGAGCCGGTGGCGGGGCGGTAGATCCGCGCCCAGGGGCCGAAGCCGCGCTTGGTCAGCTTCCACTCCGCGCGGGCCAGTTGCCTGATGACCTTGTGGCTGTCCGGCAGGCGGCCGGCGAGCCGCTCCTCCTCCGTGAGCGTGGCCGGGAGGCCGTAGCGCTTCAGCGCGGCTTCGGTGAGCACGAGCAGCGGGTCGGCGTCCTTGCCCGGACCGGACAGCTTCGGCTGTCCGAGCTTCGCCTCCTTGAGTGTCCAGTCCACCAGGGCCGGGATCGACTTGGCGGGTACGTCCAGGACGAGGCCGCCGGTGCAGTACGCCAGCGCCTGCCCGTCCTCGACATCGACGACTGCCAGCGGACCGTTCTCGAACCGTGGGTCGGTGATGGCCGCCGGGGTGGCGGCCGAGGCGACGGCAGGGGCCCCCTTCTTCGCGCCCGGACGCCGCGACGGTGTCGACGACGGTCTGGTGGTGCGGGCCGGACGCGACGCGGCCGCCACAGCAGAGGCGTCGGGGGCGGAGCTGGTCCGGGCGTACTCGGTCGCGGTCATGTCCGCGTCGGCGGGCGCGAGGTCCGCGGGCAGCGTCCGCGATCCCGTCGGGCCGGGCGCGGCGGTGGCCGGGGCCGTGGTGTCCTGGGCGGGTACGACTGCGTCGGCGGGGTAGAGCTCCGCGAGCTGCCGCAGCAGTCGTGCGTACGCCTCACGCTCCGGGCCTCGGGGCTCGGTCGGCTTCTTCGCCGACTCCCAGCCCGACACCGTGGCCCGCCGCACCTTCAACGCGGCCGCGACTTCGTCCAGCGTCAGGCCGTGCGCGACCCGCAGCCGCTTGCGCTCCTCCGCCGACGGCAGCGAAGAGCGGGACGCGACAAGCGCGTCGACCGCGTCGAACAACTCAGACATGAATGCCTCCTGAGCCACACCCTATCCAGGGACCGTACGCCTGGCGCACATTTGGCGTACGAAACGCGTTCGAGGGTCCACTGCCCTCGCAGCTCAGTTCGACTCCGGGGACACGGCGGTATCGGCTGTCCGGGACGGGCCATCCCGTATCGGCGTTCCAGGCGGCGCGTATCGTCGCTGGTCGAAGGCGGTTTCGCCGTTCCACCGTCCCAGAGTGGGGAAAGCCCCTGGCGGCTGGGACGCTCTCGTCCTTACCGTTCGGGCCGTTCAAGGCGCCGCCCCGAGGGTTCAGATCGAACCGGCGGGTGAGCGGGCCGAAATCTCAGGATCAGGGAGGTCGCCTTGCGTCGTCTCACGCGCGCACTCGGCGTGCTCGGCGGGAGCGCTCTGCTCACGCTCGGACTTACCCAGTCGGCCAACGCCGCAGTCGGGAATTTGGACCTGAACGGACGTGTCTTCACCGACCCCGCCCGGTGGTCGTGCCATACCGGCGGCGCGCTCAATCTCATCGTGCACAACTACACCAACTCACCGGTGGTGGTCTACGACCAGCCGGCATGCGCAGGCAACGTGATCGGCATAGTGGGGCCGGCCAGCAACGGCTTCTTCCCCAGAGGATGGAGTGTCCGCGTCATGCAGTGAGCTTCCGCCACCTTGACGTCGCAGGTCAAAGGGCTGGCGGCCCGCGGGACCAGTGAGCCCGAAGCAGTCTCCGCATGACAGACCCGGCTGAGAAGATCACTCCATGCTGCAAGTCTGTCTGAACGGCGCCAGAGGCCGTACCGAATGCGCTCACCTTCCCGTGACCCCACAGGAGCTGGCGGCGGCAGCCCGTACAGCCGTCGCCGCCGGCGCCCAGGACATCCATCTCCACCCCAAGGACCGCGACGGCGCGGACACTCTGGACCCCGCTGCCGTCGCCGCGGCCCTCAGAGCGGTACGGGCCGCCGTTCCAGGCATCCCCGTCGGTGTCACCACCGGCGCTTGGGCCACACCGGACCCCGGAGCACGCGCGGCGCAGGTCCGAGCCTGGACTGTGCTGCCAGATCACGCCTCCGTGAACTGGCATGAGGAGGGCGCCGCCGAAGTCGCCACCGCCCTGCTGGACCGAGGCATCGGCATCGAAGCCGGCATCTACTCCGGAACCCTCGCGGCACGGCGTTTCCTCAACTGGCCCGCATCCCACCGCGTCCTGCGCGTCCTTGCCGAGATCACCGACACCAGCCCACAGACCGCGATCCGTGCCGCGGCCGACCTGCTCGACGAACTCCGCCCAGTCACCACCTCGCGGATCCTCCTGCACGGGGAGGACGACGCCGCCTGGCCCATCCTCGGGTTGGCGGCCGCACGCCGACTGGACACGCGGATCGGCCTGGAAGACGTACTCCAACTACCCGACGGCACACCGGCCGAGAGCAACGCCGATCTCGTCCAGGCGGCACAAGAGATCATCCAGCAGGCATCCGGGGAGTTCTGATGCCCGACTCCACACAGGCCTACGCGCCTCGTCCGTCCCGCGTCCCGGCGACAAAACACCCCCTGTTACACACCTGTGTCAATTCGCCCTACAACGAACCCCGGGGCCGTGCCGTCTAGCAGGTGGAGTCCGAACCGCGGACGAATGACGAATGAGGAGCAGACAGCTGTGGGGGACATACGCAGACGAGGAGCCGTCGCCCTGGGGATCACCGTGTTGGTGGCCCCGCTCACCGTGGCGCTCGGCACCGGCAGCGCTCAGGCCGCGTCGTGCTCGACGCAGACCGGGCCGTATCAGAAGCAGGTCGAGAAGTTCCTCGGCCGCCCGGTGGACGGCAAGCAGTCGGCGGCCGACTGCAAGGCCATCAAGGCCTTCCAGACCAAGCACAAGATCACCCCGAACGCCGGGTACGCGGGCAGCGTCACCTGGGGCGTCATGAACCTCATGAACAAGCAGAAGGCGGTGGGCGACAACCCCAACAAGGCGGGCAAGTGCCCGACCAACAAGGGGCGGATCGCCTGTGTCGACCTGACGCTCCAGCTCAGCTGGATCCAGGACGGCAAGGACCTCAAGTACGGCCCGGTCCCGGTGCGCACCGGCCGCGACGGCCACGAGACCCGTACGGGGCTGAAGAAGGTCTACTGGCGGGACATCGACCATGTGTCGAGCCTGTACGACGTGCCGATGCCCTACAGCCAGTTCTTCGACGGCGGTCAGGCGTTCCACTCGGTCGGCATCAGCGTCTGGTCCCCGCCGGGCTCCCACGGCTGCGTCAACATGACGAAGAAGGACGCCGTGAAGTACTGGGACATGCTGCGCAAGGGCGACGAGGTCTTCGTCTACGGCCGCAAGCCCGGCACCTGATCCGCGGCGACCGCCGCGCCCCACGCCGTTCTGGAAGCGGACCGGGGCGCGGCGTTCTGTTGTGAGCCGCTGGTAAGCGCAGGGGTGACCAGGTCAGGGTGGTCCAGGCGCGCAGCAGCCATTCCAGCGGGCCGTAGTGGTGCCGACGCAGCCACCAGCGGCTCGCGGCCGCCTGCGCCGTGAAGAGCACGAGGGCGATGGCCAGGACAGCCAAAGGCGGGACATCGCCGACCAGGGCCAGGCCGTAGCCGGTGAACAGCAGGGCGCAGACGAGGGACTGGGCGAGGTAGTTGGTCAGGGTCATGCGGCCCGCCGGGGCGAGCAGCGCGATCAGCCGGTCCGCGTACCGGCCGCGGGCGAGCCTGAGGACCGTCGCGGCGTAGGCGGCGGCCAGCAGCGGGGCGGTGACGACGTCGATGCCCATGGCGAGGATCTGGTACGGACTGCCCGGGTGCTCCAGACTCGCGTGGGCGTAGACGACACCGCCGAACAGCCCCAGCGTGAAGCCCGCCCACTGGAGCGACCCCAGCGTCCCGCGATGGCGGGCGATGTCCCCGAGGGCCTGGCGCCTTCCCGCCGCGAGGCCGAGAAGGAACGCTGCCAGGGCGGCCGGTGCCTGGAAGAGGACGAGCAGGATCAGCACGTCGGGAAGCTGCTCCAGGTGGGCGGCGACCACTGATGCCGGGCCGCCGCGCAGCGCCTCGGTGGCCCTTTCGGCACCGGCCGCCGTGGCCGGGTCCACTCCGGAGCCGCCCGCCGCATGGGCGGAGAGCGCGAGTACGGCGTACGCGACGGCGGTGAGGACGAAGAGGGCGGCGGCGGTGTACACGGCGGTACGGGGCCGCAGGTGACGGGCGGCCAGGAGGATCAGGCCGAGTACCGCGTACGTGGTGAGGATGTCCCCGGGGAACAGCAGGACCGCGTGCAGGGCACCGAGGACGAACAGGCCGGCCAGGCGCCGCAGGAAGCGGGAGGCGAAACGTGCGCCGTGCCGTTCGGCGGAGGAGAGCTGGAGGGTGAAGCTGTAGCCGAACAGGAACGAGAACAACAGGAAGAACTTGGCCTCGAAGAACACCGTGACGAACCATCGGACCGCGTTGTCGAGCGGCGAGGTGAAGCCGGGGTCCTCCAGGCCCGTGCCGTGGTAGGCGGAGGCCAGATAGCCGATGTTGACGACGAGGATGCCCAGCAGGGCGAACCCGCGCAGGGCGTCGACGTGGGCGAGGCGTCCGCCGGCCGCTCGGGGCGGGGGTGCGGTGGTCGCGGTGGTCACTCGGTCCCCTTGCGGTCGGTGATTTGCTCGACGAAGTCGCGCTGGTGGGCGAGGAATCCGACGGCGTACAGGCGCCGGGGGGCGAAGACGGCGGTCAGGGTGAGGCGCGGCTCGGAGTTCTCGACGGCGTTGTCGACCAGCGAGTGGGTGGCGTCGGGGTAGTGCCGCACCGTCAGGGAGGCGGGCGGCAGGATGCGGCGGTAGGCGGCCTCGGTGTCGGCGACGTCGACGTTGGTGTCGTGCCCGGCCAGCACCAGGAGCGTGGGTGTGCCGCGCATGGCGCGCAGGTCCTCGCTCGCGTTGGAGCGGTAGTTCTTGGTGATGAACCGCCAGCGTTCGGCGGTCATGCCGTCGTTGTCGGGGACCGCGGTGCGGTACTGCTCGAAGGTCGCGCCCTGCCGCAGCAGGCGCAGGGTCGTCTCGCGCCGTCGCAGCGCCTTTCGCGTCTCGTCCTGGGTGGCGCCGTCCCGGCGCAGTTCGGCGAGGAGGTTGTAGCGCCCTTGCCGTTGCCAGTCGACGGCCGGTGAGACCGCGATGACGAACCGGACGGCGCGGTCGCGGGCCGCGACCTTGGGCAGCACCCACCCGGCCTGGCTGGCTCCCCACAGGCCGACGCGCCTGCCGTCGATGTCGGGGCGGGTGCGGGCCCAGGTGATCGCGGCGAGGGTTTCGTCCGCGCGATCGTCCATGCTCTGGTTCTGCCAGTTCCCCTCGGAGGCTCCGACGCCGGGCTTGCTCAGGGAGAGCGAGGCGTAGCCGGCCTTGGCGAACGACTCCCACAGGGGCCGGTAGAAGGTGTCGTGCGTGGCGTCGACAGGCCCGTCGCCGTGGACGAGGACCACCAGTCCGAAGGGGCCGTTGCCCTTCTGCGGCCGGGCCAGGACTCCGTCCAGTTGCCGACCGTCGTGGCGCACGGTGATGCGCTCCTCCCGCAGCGCGTAGGTGTTCTGCCAGATCGCGACACCGACGGTCCCCGCACCCACCAGCAGTACCGCGACCAGCGACCACGTCAGGGCGCGCCGTCGGCGCCGCACAAGCGGAGTCATCAGTCGGTTCATCTCTCCCCCAAAAAATCTATCGTTTCTGATACGTTCGTACTTAGAATGAGCGTAGTAAGGTCGATAGTGCAAGGGTGGGCGCCCCGGCCCGCCGTGCGGAGGGAATGCCGATGGAGCCGATGGACACCCCGCCGAGGGGACACAGGCCGGAGAGTGTGGATGGCCCGACGAGCGTGGATGGCCCGGAGATACGCAGGGGCATCCCGAAGGGCAGCGAGACGCGCGTGGCCGCCCTGTACTGGGAGGCTTTCGGGCGGAAGCTCGGGGCCGCCATGAACCCACCGGACAAGGCCCGCGCCTTCCTCGCGTCCCATCTCCACCACGACCGCGGTGTGGCCGCCCTCGTCGACGGCGAGGTGGCGGGGGTGGCCGGCTACCAACTCGCCGAACGCGCCCTGATAGGCGGCGGCGCGGGCGACATCCTGGCCGCCTACGGGACCTTGCGCGGACTGCCCCGCCTGGCTCTTCTCGCCCTGATGGAACGGCGCCCCGCCGAGGGCGAACTCGTGATGGACGGCATCGCCGTCGCCCCTGAGCACCGCGGCAAAGGCATCGGCGGCCTCCTGCTGCGCGAGATCGCGGGCGTGGCCGCCGATCACTCCTGTCGGCGGGTCCGTCTCGACGTGATCGACGTCAACCCGCGCGCCCGCGCCCTGTACGAACGCCACGGCTTCCTCCCCGTACACACGGAGAAGACCCCCTACCTGCGCAAACTGATGGGGTTCGGCGCCGTGACGACCATGCACCGGCCCATCGCGCCGGGCATGACGACGAACCGCCAGGAGGCTTGATGAGCACCGTTCCCACCCGACTACTCGTCCACGCCCTGGTCCGCGAGGACGGCACCGTCGACTCCGGTGAGCTGTACGCCGTCGCCGGACTTCTGGGCATGACCGACCAACAGGTCCGCCTCTGCATCAAGCGGCTCGTCGCCGAGGGCCGCTTCACCCACCAAGGACGTGGCCGCAAGGCTCTGTTGAAGGCCGTCGCCGACTTCACCGGCTCGATCACCCCTGACGTCGCCTACGTCCGCCACGCCTACCGCCAGGACCACGGCCTCGCGGCCTGGGACGGTGTCTGGCACCTGTTCGCCTTCGCCATCCCCGAGTCGAACAGGACCTCCCGCGACACCCTCCGCGACACCTTGCGCCACCTCGGCGCCGCCCCGGTCCAAAGCGGCCTCTACGTCAGCGCGAACCCCATCGAGGAACTCGTCGAGGCGCAGGCCCGCCACCTCGACGTCGCCCACGCGGTCACCTGCCTCACCAGCACCGACCTGCGCGTCGGGGGCCTCGATCACCCGCCCGCCCTGGCGGCAGCCCTCTGGCCCTTGGGCGACATCGCCGCGCGCCACGACCGCCTCGCCGGTCTCGCCCAGGTGTACCTCGACCGTCTCGCGAGGCCGGACGGCCCCACCGGGCCCGAGCAGCTGGCCATGTTCATCCAGCTCGCCGCGGCCTTCAGCCACGCCATGGAACCGGATCCCCTCCTGCCCCCCGAGCTGCTCCCCCGGCCCTGGCCCGGGGCCCACGCCCGCAGGCTCACGGCCGCGTGCTGGACCGCGCTCTCCGAGACCGGCGCCCACGCCCCTGCCGGGGCCCCTGTCCCGCGCCTCTTCGTCCAGTACGAGGACCTGTTCGCCTCTGTCCCCGAGCGCCTTACCTGAGGGTCAGGGCCCGCTGATCGGCAGGATCGCGCTGACCAGGAAGCCGCCGTCCGCGCGCGCCGTGGTCGCGATGCTGCCGCCCAGAAGGTGGACGCGCTCGTGCAGGCCGACCAACCCGTGACCTCCGCTCGGCAGCCCCAAGGGCTCCGCGCCGTCGGAGGCGGGGCCGTTGCGAACCTCTACGAACAACTGATGGCCCTGGTCCTGAAGGCTCACCCAGACCTTCGCGCCGGGCGCGTGCTTGCGTACGTTGGTCAGAGCCTCCTGGACGATGCGGAAGGCGGCCCGCTCCACGGCGTCGGGGCATGTGCCACACGCCGTCGCCTCGATATCGGCGTCGATGTCGAGCCCGCTTTCGTCGATGAGCCGGGGCAGGTCGGTCAGGAGGGGTTGAGGGGTCAGCTCGCCGTCTCCGCCCGCGGCCTTGAGAAGACCGACCATGTGCCGCAGTTCTTCCAGGGTGCGCACGGACAACGTCCGGATGGCGTCCGCGGCTTCCCTGACGGCGGGGTCGGCGCTGCTCACGCGCAGTGCGCCCGCCTGAAGGCTGATGAGACTCACTTGGTGGGCGACGACGTCGTGCATCTCCCGGCCCAGCCTTGCCCGCTCCGTGGCCAGCACCTGCCTCGCCGCCAGCTGGTGTTCCCGGGCTCGGCTCTCGGTCAGTTCGCGCAGGCGCGTGGCGAGTTCCGCGTGCATGGCGACGGCGCGACCGAGTGCGACCGGGACCAGGGATATGAGTACGGCGTTCTCGGCGTTCAAGTTCTCCCACCCTTGTTCCGCCAGTACGCCGAGGGGATAGGGCAGGTAGTGGGCAACGGCGACGAGCAGAGCGCAGGAGATCAGCAGACGGCGGTCGGAGTGCCGACGAGCCACGGTGTAGAGAGCGACCATGGCGGCGAACCAGCCGGTGCCCAGGTATGCACCGGGCACGATGGCCAGGAAGACCGCCATCGGCGCCCGTCGGCGCGCCAGCAGCGCGAAGCCACCTGCCAGACCGATCATCACCTCCGCCGGCGAGGACCCCAGCGGGCCGATCGACACGATGGTGTCGACGAGGGCGAGGGCCACTGGCAGAAGCAGGAACAGCAGGCGTCTGTGCTGTTCGGACAGCCGGTTCCTCACAGCGGTTCCTGAGAGCCCGCGGGGTCGCAGCCGGCCAGGCCCGCCCGCACGGCCAGCACCGCGGCCTGGACCCGGTTGAGCCCGCCGAGTTTGCCGAGGATCGCGCTGACGTGGTCCTTCACGGTGCCGTGGGCCAGGTGCATGTGCTGGGCGATCTCGGCGTTCGACAGTCCCCGCGCGACGAGCGAGAGCACCTCGCGTTCGCGGTCGGTCAGCTGCTTCAGGGCGCACTTGGCGGTCTGGGCGCCGTCGGCGCCCTCCACGAACCCCCCGACGATGGTGCGGGTGACCCACGGGTCCAGGGTCTGTCCCCCCGCGGCCAGGACCCGGACCGCCCGGGCGAGCTGCTCCGGTTCGGTGTCTTTGAGCAGGAATCCGGACGCACCGTCGCACAGGGCGCTGATCAGGTATTCGTCCGCGTCGAACGTCGTGAGCATGGTGACGGCCGGAGCCTTGTCGCCCAGTGTCGACTTGAGGCGCCTGAGCACGGTCAGCCCGTCCACGTCCGGCATCCGGATGTCCAGCATCACCACGTCGGGGCGGTGCGCGAGAACCGTGTCCACGGCCTGGCCGCCACCGCAGTCACCCACCACCTCGATGTCCGGCGCCGCCGCCAGGATCATCCGCAGACCGGAACGCACGAGCTGTTCGTCATCGACGACGACCACCCGGATCGTCCCCTCATGCCCTGGTTGTCCCACGTGCCAACCGTAAGCCGCGGCCAGGTGCGGCGCCTGCGGTGAGCGGGGGGGCGGCACCCGCGCCCCGCCGATCGGCGGGGCGACTCCCGACGGCGGGCGGATCCTGCGCCCGGGGGCAGCGGGCGAGGGTGGTTGCACAAGGAACGCACAGCAAACGGAACCGCCCAGCGTCCCCTTTCACCGTTTCCTTTCCGCCCGCTCAGCTCTCCCCTCCACTCAGGTCAGCTCAGCTCAGCTCAGCTCAGCTCAGCTCAGCTCAGCGTCAAGCAAAGGAGCACACCGATGGCCTGCCAGCTCACCGCTCCCCCCATCGAGGACACCGGTCACGAGCGAACGCCGCTGATCGTCCGCAACGGCGGTTTCGCCCGCGTCTGGGCCGCTCAGCTGCTGAGCCAGAGCGCGACGCGTATGTACCAGATGGGTGCCTTGTGGTGGCTCATGGGCCAGGTGGCCGCGGGGGATCGCGGGCTGGCCTCGGGGCTCTTCCTGATGTCCGCGGCGCTTCCTCCTGTGGTGCTCGCGCCGGTCATCGCACGTGTGATCGCCCGACACCGCAGCCGGAGCGTGCTGAGTGGCGCCGCGCTGGGCGGGGTGGTCCTCACGGTGACGCTTGCGGGCTTCGCCGCACCGGCCGGAATGCCCACGCTTGCCGTCTGTCCCGTCATGTTCGGTCTGGCCGCCTGCCAGGCGCTGTTCGACCCGTGCCTGACCAAGGCCATACCGGAACTGGTCCAGGATCGCGACATCGAGGACGCCACCGCGTTCGAGCAGGCGAGCTTCTCTCTGGTGGGCATGGCCAGTGCCCTGCTCGGCGCGGTCCTGGTCGAGCTGATCGGTCCGACCGGAGTGGTGGGGGCCGGCGCGATCGCCTACCTGGGCGCCGCCGTCTGTCTGCGCACCGTCCGCTTCCATCCGCTCGGCGGCGAGGCACAGGAGGAGGTCTCGTCCGGGATCGGCCAGGCCTGGCGGCTCCTGTCCGGGCTGCCCTTCATCAAGCTGGCACTGGTCTGCTTCACCGCGGCCAACTTCTTCATCACCGCCACGTTCGTCGTCCTCCCCCTGTACACGAAGAACGTGCTCCACGCGCCGGCCTTGACGCTCGGCCTGCTGGAGGGCGCGCTGTGGCTGGGCATGCTCGTCGGCGTCTTCACCGGCAAGCGGCTTCCCGGGCACCCGGGACCCGTCGGCGGAGGATGCGTGGCGCTCTTCGGGGCGGCCACCGTCGTCCCCGGCATCGTGCCCGACCGGACCGCACTTCTGGTGTGCCTGGCTGTGGCCGGCTGGTCCGTGGGCGCCGTGAACGTGGTCTTCGTCGCCGCCTTCCAGCGCGCTGTGCCCACCGCCGCGAAGCCGGTGTTCTTCTCCGCGATGCTGGCGCTCCTCGGAGCGGGCTTTCCCGTCGCCGCCTTCGTCTTCGGGCTGGCCGGCGACCTGCTCTCCCCGCAGAGCCTCTTCCTGGTCCAGTCCGCCGGACTGCTGCCGATCGCCGCCGTCCTCGCGTTCCGCAGCCGCCGCGGCACCCACCTCCGTACCACTGTCTGAACCACTCTCCGAAAACCCGCCCCCTGCCTCTTGATTCCCCACCTCGCATCTCGCACCCCGCACCGAAGGGACACACCTTGACCGCCACCGTCGAGCGTCCACACCTCGCTCGCCCCTTCTCGCACACCGTCCTGATCGACTCCGCGGCGCTCGACGACGTGACCGTCCTGCTGCGTCTGTACCGCACGGTGTACGGCGACGCGTACCCGCTGCGCCTGGGCACGGACCCGCAGGCGATGACCGCCGCCCTGACCGATGCCGCCGTGCAGTGGTGGGTCGCCCGTGACGTGGCGACCGGCGCCGTGGTCGGATCGGGGCTGCTGCGCACCGACCCCGTCGCGCGCATCGGCAAGGTCGAGGGAATCGCCGTCCATCCCGACCGTGGCGGCGAGGGCATCGCGGGCCTGCTGCTGGATGCCCTGGTCGCCTCGGCCTTCGGCCCGCTGGGGCGGCTGGACTCGGTGTACGCCACCGCTCGCTGTGTCTCACCTGCCGCACAGCGCGTGCTGCTGCGGCACGGCTTCCAGCCCATGGGCCTGCTGCCCGGCGCGGTCAAGCTGCGGGAGACGGAGACGCTCGCCCTGCTGGTCCGCTACCGCGACGGGGTTCCCGCCCCTCGCAAGGCGCTCGGCCGCGTCCCCGAGGAGGTCGCCGCCCTGCTGGCGGCCGCCGGAAGCCACGGCCTTGACGTCAGCTTCGACTTCGACTTCGACCCGGACTCGAACTCGGACTTCACGGGCGTACGCCCTGAGCCGTCTGTCGAGCGCACCTCTTCGCGGTCAGGCGCCGGGCTTGACGTGAGCCAGGACGCGGCGCTGGTCCGTCGGCGTTACGCACGGGCGCACACCCGAGAGACCGGCGTGGCGCTGCACCAGCCGAACACCCTGCTCGCCTCGTCGGACGGCAGGTACGAGCAGTTCGCGGTCATCGACCCCACCGCGGGCAGCGGCCTCCTCCTGGGCGGCCCTTCATCCCTGGACTCGCCGGAAGCGCCGGAAGCGCCGGAAGGAATGCTCGGCGAGGTCGTCCAGGCGATGGCGGAGCGCGGTGCGGCGTACGTCGAGGCGGTGCTGCCCCTGCACGACCGGCGGCAGATCGAGCGGTTCCTCGCGTACGGCTTCGCCGCCGGCGCCGTCTACCCGGCGATGCGCCTCAAGGACGGTGTCTGGCACGACTACGTCGTACTCAGCCGCACGACCGACCGCCCCGATACCCGCTCGCTCTGCGTGGACGACCGGTTCACCCCATACTTGAAGCTGCACGGCCGGTCGAGCCGGGGGGACGCATGATGCCCCAGTCCTCCGCGCCGGCCGCACGGCCCGCCCACCAGAGGTACTTCGGTTCCCTTTCGGTCCCCGATCCCGAACGGCTCGCTCACGTACAGCGGTTGGGTGACCTGCGCGACCCCTACGCCACGGGCACCGACATCGACAAGCTGTTCGCCTCGGCTCTAGACGAGACCTGTCGCTGGCACGCGGAGAGGTCGTCCTTCTATCGGAGCGTGTGGAACGCCCGTCCGAGCCGGGACGCAGGGTCCGTGCGGACGCCGGACGACGTGGCACGGGTCCCGCTGATCCACGCGAACTTCTTCAAGGCCCACGAAGTGGTGTCCGTCGCCCCCGAAGACGTGTCCATGCACCTGACCTCCTCCGGTACCTCCGGCCAGAAGTCGCAGATGTTCTTCGACCGCTGGTCGATCGGTTCCGTGATGCGCATGGCCGCCTTCGTTCTGGACCACTACGGCTTCGTCACCCCGGACCAGCCCACCAACTACCTGCTCTACAGCTACGAACCGACCGGCCGGCTCAAGCTGGGCACCGCCTTCACCGACGACTTCCTGTGCGACCTGGCCCCCGTCAACGAGCGCGCCTACGCACTGCGCGCGGTCGGCGACGAGCACGTCTTCGACGCCTTCGGCTGCGTGAGCGCCTTGCTGCGTTACGCGGAACAAGGCCTGCCCGTACGGCTGTTGGGGTTCCCCTCGTTCCTGTGGTTCACCCTTGAGCGCATGCGTGCCATGGGCATCCCGCCGCTGAAGCTGAGCCCGGACTCCTTCGTCTACCTCGGAGGCGGCTGGAAGGGCCACACCGGCCGCCAGATCAGCAAGCACGAACTGTACGACCGCGTCGAAGAGCAGCTCGGCATCCCGCACGAACGCGTCCGCGACAGCTACGGAGCGGTGGAACACGGTGTCACCTACGCCGAGTGCGCACGGCACAACCTGCACGCGCCGGTCTGGTCGCGGATCTTCGCGCGCGACATCAGGACACTGCGCCCCCTGCCCTACGGCGAGAAGGGCTATCTGCACTGCGTGGCGCCCTTCATGACGTCGGTGCCGGTGCACAGCGTCGTCATGGGCGACCTGGTGTCGATCCACCCGGGTTCGGAGTGCGGCTGCGGGTTGGAGACACCGTGGTTCGAACTCCACGGCCGCGCCGGCACCACTACCAATCGCAGCTGCGCGGTCGCCGCAGCGGAACTGCTCAAGGAAGCGTCATGACCCCCATCGCGCAGGATCATCTCCAGCAGGGCCAGAGCCCCCAGGACCATCTCTGGCAGGGCTCCTGGATCGACGACACCGAAGCGGACAAGCGCCTCGCGGAGCTTCCCGTCCTGGTCGCCGACGAACTGGCGCGGCCCCTGCCCGCCCGCCGAGTCGTCGCCGCCTGCGACCGGTTGAGCGGCATCCTGAGCACGCCGGACCACCCCACCCGTACGCGGCTGGCCGAGCACCTCGTGGCCCACGGTCACGATCCCGACGCGGCCGAGCAGAGCCTGACCGAGATCGCCGACTTCCTGCGCCGCGACGGCCTGGAGCGGAAGGTCTCCGTGGAGCTGGGCGGCACCGCTCCGCAGAGCCTGGCGCGGACCGACTTCCGCGCCCCGGTCTTCGAGTCCTGGCAGCCCGTGGGCCTGCTGACCCACGTCACGGCCGGCAACGACCCGATCGTCGGCATCTTCAGCGCCGTGGAGGGCCTGCTCGCCGGCAACATGAACGTCGTCAAGGTCAGCGGCAGCGACTCGCTGTTCACCCACCTCCTGCTGGAGGCGCTGAGCGCACTCGACCCCGACGGCCGCCTCGCCGCCCGTCTGATCGTGCTGCGATTCCCCTCGTCGCGCGCCGACTGGCTGAAGCGCGTCTGCGCCCCGGCCGACGCGGTGGCCGCCTGGGGCGGCGAGGAGGCGATAGCCGGAGTGGCCGCCCAGGTGCCGAAGGGCTGCCGCCTGATCGCCTTCGGCCACAAGATCTCCTTCGCTTACGTGACCCCCGCCCTGTGGGACGACCAGCAGACCCTGCACGGCATCGCCGACAGCGTCTGCCGACTGGACCAACAGGCGTGCTCCAGCCCCCAGGTCGTCTACCTGGACACCGACGACCGAGCGGAACTGTCCGCGTTCGCCGACCGTCTCGCCGATGCCCTGGACCGCCGGGGAGGCGCCCTGCCGCCGCCCCGCCCCACGCCGCGGGAACAGGCCGAGATCACCACGACCGTGCTGGTGGCGCGATCGGAGGAACACCTGGGGCTCACCCGGGTCCACGAGAGCCCCGCCGGATCCTGGCGCGTCCTCGTCGACCACCGGAGCGCGCTGCGCGCCTCACCCCTGTACCGCACGGTGTGGGTGAAGCCCCTCCCCCGCACCCGGATCGTCACGACACTGCGCCCCATGCGCCGCTTCCTACAGACGGCCGGGCTCGCCGCCGCGCGCGGTGACGTCCCCGAACTCGCGTCCACGCTGTTCACCGCCGGTGCGCTGCGCGTGACCCCTGTCGGTTCGATGCTGGACAGCTATCCGGGTGAACCGCACGACGGCCTCTATCCACTGCAACGCTACAGCCGCCGCGTCAGCGTCCGCCTCGACGACCGCTTCGCCCACGACACCCGCCTGGACGACCTGCGCCGCCGCGCCCCCGGCGAACCCGTGCCCCCGCTCCGGCAGCGGCCCGACGCCACGGGTCCCGTCCTGACCAAGGCCGACGTCCAGCGGCTCACCACCCACATCCCGTCCGACAAGGCCCAGCTCCACCTCTCCAGCGGCGGCAGCAGCGGGACCCCGGCGGTGTCCGTCTACACGTACGCGGACTTCCGCACCCAGTTGCGCCGCGCCGGGGAGGGGCTCGTCGCCGCCGGGCTGGATGTGCGCGGCGACCGCGTGGCGAACCTCTTCTACGCCGGTGACATGTACGCCAGCTTTCTGTACGGGCACGGCCTGCTGGAGCAGATCGGCGCGGCCCAGCTGCCCGTCTGCGCCGGCACGGACTACAGGCGGGACGCCCGGTTGATCGTCCGGCACCGCGCGAACACCCTGATGGCTATGCCCTCGTACATCTGGCAGCTGTTCCAGCACGCCGGTGACGTGCTGGGCGAGTACCGGGGCGTCAAGAAGATCTTCTACGGCGGTGAGCACTTCAGCGCCGAGCAGCGCGCGCACCTCCAGGAACACTTCGGTGTCGAAGTGTTCCGCTCCTTCGTGTACGGCGGCACGGACCTCGGGACCATGGGCCACCAGTGCGCGAGCGCCGAGGGCAGCGTCCACCATCTGTTCGACGACCTGTTCACCCTGGAGATCCTCGAAACAGACGCCGACCGGCCGGTCGAGAACGGCGCGACGGGCCGACTGGTCTTCACCCCGCACACCCGTAGCGCGCCGTCCATCTCCCGCTACGAACAAGGGGACTTGGGGCGCTGGGTCGAGGGTGCGTGCGAGTGCGGCCGTACCACTCCGCGGTTCGAACTGCTCGGCCGCACCGGAGACGTGGTCCGCGCCGGTACGTACTTCCTCAACTACCGGGTTCTGGCCCGCATCGTCGCGGAACGCCTCGGCTACTGCGGCGAGTTGCAGATGGTCGTGGAACCGGCGGAGAGCCGCGAACGCATCGTCATCAGGGTCGACGAACAAGCGGTGCGCGACCCCGGGGCAGTGACCGAGGCCCTGCTGGCCCACAGCCCGGAGCTGCGCGAGGCGGTGACCCGCGAAAGGCTGCTGGACCTGACGGTCGAGACGGTCAGCCCCTCGGACTTCGAACGCAGTGCGGCAAGCGGGAAACTCCGCACGGTGATCGACCGTCGGCTCACCGGGTGAGGCATCCCAAAGAGCCCGCACAACGCGCACTCGCCATGGTTGGTCGCCCCGGGCGACTTCTTGATGGGCGGCCCCGGACCCCGCCGGTCGGCGGGGTCCGCTGCGGACGCCGGTCGGGTCCGCCGGGCATGTCCCGCGGGCGAAAGTGGGGAGCACAAGGAGGCCGCTCCCTACGGACGGTCGCCCCCCACACACAAGCACACACCCCGACAGGAATACCCATGGCAAGCACATACCCGTGGAGCTCGACCTGGGCGCTCTCCAGCCCCTCACCGTCCGCGGCAGGAGCGCCACGGAGTGTCGGCGCCGGTCAGGGCCTCTCCCCCGGTCCGCCCTCCCTCTTTCGCACCGGGGACCACAGCCGTCGCGTCCACGACCGGCCTGCGTCCGCGACGACGCCCTGACCGCACAACCCCTCGACCGTGACCTCGATGACCCGGTCCACCGCGGCCTGGCGCTGTCGTGGCGGAAGGGCGTCGAGCAGGCCGTCGAGCAGCAGGGTGGCCATGCCGTGGATCGGCGCCCACGCCGCCATCTCGCTGTACGGCCGGCTGCCGGATTCGATCAGACCGTGCCCGGCGAGCGTGTCGATCACCTCGGTCAGCAGGGCGAAGGCGCGGGAGTCGGAGACCAGTGAGAAGTCCGCGGTCTGCGCCGAGGTGTCGCAGCAGGCCATCCGGAACAGCCCCGGCTCGGCCAGCGCGAAGCGGAGGTAGCCCGCCCCCAGGGCACGCAGGCGGCGCACCGCGTCCTCGACCGGGTCGCGCCGCCGCTTCCCCGCGATGACCTCCTGCTCCATGGCCCCGGCGAGCCGGGCCAGCGCCGCCAGTCTGACGGCGTGCAGCAGGTCTTCCCTGTTGGCGAAATGCCGGTACGCGGCCGTGGGCGAGACGCCGACCTCCCTGGCCACGGCCCGCAGGACCACCTCTTGGGGGCCGCCCTTCGTGGCGAGGGCGACGCCCGCCCCTACGAGTGCGTTGCGCAGATCACCGTGGTGGTAGCCGCTCCGCGGCGCCTTGGGTGTACTCACCCTCCAATGTTGACAGCGTGCACATGGAATGCAAAGTTAACGGCGTAAACATCGTCGGGTCCGTGCGCCTCCCGGCACACGGCCCGCCCGGCCCTCCGGGAGGCAGCACATGCTGCGCACACTGGGACTCTTCCTCTTCGACAGGGCACGTACGGTGCTCATCTGGGCCGGGCTGCTGACGCTCGCGGCCGGCGCCGCGGGGATCGGCGTCTTCGGACAGCTCAAGAGCGGCGGGTTCGAGGACCCGACCGCCCCCTCAAGCCGCGCGGCCCGGCTGCTCGACAAAGAATTCGGCGGTACGCCCGATCTCGTCCTGCTGGTCCGGCCACGAGCGGGCACCGTCGACTCCCCCGCTGTGCGGGCCGCGGGCGATGACTTCACCGACCGGCTTTCACGGCGCCAGGGAGTCCAGGATGTGGTCTCGTACTGGCGGACACCGGCCGCTGCCCTCAGGGCGGAGGACGGCAGCGGCGCGCTCGTACTCGTACAGCTCGCCGGAGACGGTGAAGAGGTAGCCGAGCGGGCCGCCGCGCTCATAGCCGATCATGCCGATGCCGATGACAAGGCCGATGCCGATGCCGACGGCCGCGAGGAGGGCGCTCCGGGGAGGGCGTTCACCGTCGTCGCGGGCGGGCCCTCCGGTCTCGGTCACGACATCAGCACCCAGGTGGCCAAGGACCTGGGACTGGCCGAAGGGATCGCCATCCCGGTCACCTTCGCCCTGCTGGTCCTCGTCTTCCGTGGCCTGGCGCCCGCGCTGGTGCCGCTGGGGATCGGTGTCGTGGCCGTCCTCGGGACCTTCGCCGAACTCCACCTGCTCGCCCGCGTCACCGACGTATCGGTCTTCGCCATCAACCTCACCACCGCTCTCGGCCTCGGACTGGCGATCGACTACGGGCTCCTGATGGTCAGCCGGTACCGCGAACAACTGGCCGCCGGTCAGGACCCTCGTGAGGCGGTCGGGCAGACGGTGGCGACGGCCGGGCGCACGATCGTGTTCTCCGCCGCCACGGTCGCCGCCGCGCTCGCCGCGCCGTTGGTCTTCCCACTGGCCTTCCTGCGCTCGTTCGCCTACGCCGGTCTCGGCGTCGTCGCCACCGCGGCGCTCTGCGCGCTCCTGGTCACACCTGCGCTGCTCACCGTGCTCGGCCCGCGCCTCACTCCCCGGTCCGTACGGGCCGGCGGAGGTGACCGGCTCTGGGAGCGCATAGCCCGCACGGTCCTTCGCCACCCGCTGCGGACCGCCCTGCCCGCCTTCGCCGTCCTCGTGGTCGCGGCGGCGCCATTGCTCGGAGTCCGTTTCGGCACCCCGGACGAACGCGTCATGCCCGAGAACACGCCGAGCCGGACCGTCGCCGCCGCGTTGCGCGCCGAATTCCCGCACGGCGGGGGCGTCGACTCCCTCGACGTCGTGGTCACCGGAGGGTCGGCGCCGTCGGACGTCGCCGCGTACGCGCGGGCCGTATCGGAAGTGACCGGCGTGGATTCCATCGACCACGACACACGGACCTCGCCGGGGTCGGATCTGCACCACATCACCGTGCGCACCAGCCACCCGCCTGCCTCAGAAGAAGCCGCCCACCTGGTCAAAAGGGTGCGTGCGGTGGCCCTGCCCGGACCCGGCGAGGCACTCGTCGGCGGTCCTGCCGCCCGGGCCGTCGACACCAAGCAGGCCATCGGGGACCGGCTGCCCCTCGCCCTGGCCATGATCGCCACCAGCACGTTCGTGCTGCTGTTCCTCTTCACCGGCAGCGTGACGCAGCCCCTGCGGGCGTTGCTGCTCAACGCCCTCGGCATGGGCGCGATCCTCGGCACCATGGTGTGGATCTTCCAGACGGGGCACTTCTCCGGGCTGCTCGGCTGTACGCCGATGCCGATGGACACGGCCATGACGCTGCTGATGTTCTGCGTCGTGTTCGGGCTGTCCATGGACTACGAGGTGTTCGTACTGGGCCGGATCAAGGAACTGCACGACCAAGGGCTGCCCACGGCCGAGGCCGTCCCGCGGGGGCTGGGCCGCAGCGGATCCATCGTCTCGGCGGCGGCAGCGCTTCTCGCGGTGAGCCTGCTGGCCTTCGCGACCAGTTCGGTGAGTTTCATGCAGATGTTCGGCCTGGGGAGCGGATTGGCTGTCCTGCTGGACGCGCTGCTCATCCGCGGCGTCCTCGTGCCGACCTGCCTGCGGCTGCTGGGCAGGCACAACTGGTACGCGCCCCGTCCGTTGCGCGCGCTTCATCGGCGCTTCGGTCTGGCGGAGGCACCTGCTCAGGCCATGCCGAAATGATGCTGCGCAATGCGATACCGACGCACCGGCATCCGGCATCGGGCATCGGGCAGAACAACGTATCGACATCGGGCATACAGAAATAGCTCCGGCCGGTGGCGGAAGGTCGCCACCGGCCGGAGCCCTGCATTTCACCCTTTCGATTTCGTCAATCAGAAGTCTGCCGTCGGTTCCTCGCCCGGCTCCAACGCCGCATCGCCGGCCGTTCGACCATCCGGTACAGCGCCCATGCCACCAACACCGACGCCCCGAATATCAGGGCGAAGAAGCCGAGTTGCGCGATCAGGTCCATGCCGCTGAAGCGCGGAATGCCCAGCGCCCTGGCGCTGAAGTCGATGACGGGCTTGTGCACCAGGTAGAGCGCGAAGGACACCTCGCCCAGCCACACCATCGGCCGGGCCCTGAGGATGGACCGGCGCCCTCCGGCGTCAGCGACCGCGGTCGAACCGATGACCAGCGCCAGGGGGACCACGGTGATCGCGACGAACGAGTACAGCCCCGCGCCCATCGACATCCAGAAACCGAGCGCCAGCGCGAGCATCGCCGGGACCCTGCCCACAGGCAGCCACCTCCCCTCCATGACGAGGCGCGCGACCAGCATTCCGAGGAGGAACTCCAGGGCGCGGGCCACGGGGAAGAAGTAGACGAACCAGGCGTCGTTGTTCATGTAGGGCAGCAGCGGCGTCATGGGGTTGCCGTCCGGGACCAGGTACGTCGCGACGACCGGTACGCAGACGATCATCGCGACCGTCCCCGCCGCCCACCACCACAGCCGCCCGTCGCGGATACGGACGACGCACCGCAGCAGGAACGGGAACGCGGCGTAGAAGAACAGCTCGCACGACAGCGACCAGCTCACCGGGGAGACCGCGGTGGTCAGGTCGAAGCCGGGGATCCACGACTGCACCAGCAGCGCCGTGGGCACGAGCTGCCACTCCGTGAGTCGCGCGCCGACCAGGCACAGCAGCGCGAAGTGGACGGCGGCCGTCACGAGGTGGTTCGGGAAGACCTTGCACAGGCGACGGCGCCAGAAGTCGCGGGCGCTCCGGTCCGGGCGCGACGACCAGGTCAGCACGAATCCGCTCAGGATGAAGAAGAACGAGACACCGACCTGGCCCGAGTTGCGCCAGAAGTCGGGGTTTCCCCGCACGTAGAGCCCGAAATGAGTGCAGACCACCAGCGCTGCGGCAAGGAACCGCATTCCGGTGAGGGAGGCGAGTTGCGACTGAGGCGAATTCCCCGTGATCACCGCCGACCGCTTTCTGCTCCGGGCAGTTCCAAGAGTTCCGGCCATCGCCGACTCCTTCTCTCAGGCCGACGCGCTTTTCCGGTCGGCATTTGATGAGCGAGCGCAGCGTATGATCCGTAAATCGTGAATAGCAAGGCTGGGTGTAAGGAAAGAGAAAGGGCCCCGGAAATGACATGAGGGCAGCCCGCAATACGCGAGCAGGGCGGCACCGCTCACCAATTCCCGCTCGCCAATTTCCGCTGATTCCCGCTGAGCTATTCCCGCTCAGCGCTGCCACGAGCCAGGAGCGCGGTAGCCTCCCGGCGACCACGACCACGACCGCGTCCACAGCGCGCGGCGCACCGCCGCGCCATCGCCGCGCGCGCCGACCGCGCGGCTGCGGGAGAGCGTCAGGAGCGCCGACACCACCGCCGCCAGTTCCTCGTCGTTCGGCTGTCCGCGCACCACGGTGAACTCGTGGGGTGGGGAGGTGGGAGAGGGCGGAGAGGGCGGAGAGGGCGGAGAGGGCGGAGAGGGCGGATGGGCCGCGCCGCGCGGTGGCGTACGTCCGTTCATGGCGTCCTCATCCGCTGTCCGCGCCGGAGCGCCGCGTGCCGCCCGAGAGGGCCAGGCAGCAGGCGGCGCCGAGGAGGAGCACGCCGATCGGCAGGAGCGCCGTTTCCCGCATCGCGTCGACGAAGCCCTGCCGCTGTGCCTGGGCCCCCAGGCGGAGGAACAGATCCACACCGCGCGGATCGAGGAATGCGGGCACCTCGCCGCCCGGGTCGGACACGAAGGCCCGCCGCGCCGCCCGCGGCAGCAACTCCGCTGCGGTGAGGCGCCGTTGATGGGCGTCGGCCGCCAGGCGATATTGCAGCAGGGTTCCGACCGCCGCGCTGCCGAGGACCCCGCCGACCTGCCGGGTGGTGTTCAGTACGCCGGAAGCGGCGCCGGCCATCGAGCTGTCCACGGTGTTCATGGCGAGGTGTGTCACCGGTGCCAGCACACAGCCGATGCCGATGTCCGCGACGAGCAGCCCGGGCAGCAGACCCCACGGGTTCATGCCCGGCCGGGCCAGAACCACGATCAGCGCGAGACCGCCCGCGTACGTCAACAGCCCAACCAGCAGCAGGGCCTTGCCGCCGAACCGGTCGACGAGGCGGCCGGCCACCTGGGCGACGGCGACCGCGGCCAGGGGCGTCGGCGCGGTGACGAGACCCGCCTCCCACGCCGAGCAGCCCAGTACGCTTTGGAGGAACAGGGCGACCGGAAAGGCGCTGCCGATCACGGCGAAGTGGATGCCCGCGCCGATGAGGTTGGCGAGGCCGAAGTCCCGGTGGGCGAACAGCGCCCGGGGCAGCAGGGGCCGGCCTTTGGTGCGGCGCTGCTGGAGCACGAAGACCGACAGGAGTACGAGCCCGGAGGCGAGTACCCACGGGGCGGTGACCGGACCCGCGATGCTCGCGGACCCGGCGTGGTCGCTCTCCAGCAGGCCGAACGTGAAGGCGGTGAGACCTGTCGTCACCAGTACGAGACCGGCCAGGTCCCAGCCGTGACGCCGGACCGGCGCCGGGCGTGGCAGCAGTACGAACGCCGCCACGAGCGCGGCGAGCCCCACCGGCACGTTGACGAGGAAGATCCACTGCCATCCGGCACAGGTCACCAGGAACCCGCCGAGCAGCGGCCCGGCCACGATGGACAGCCCGATGGCACTGGTCAGTACGCCGAAGGCGGCACCCCGGCGCTCCGGTGGGAACAGCACGGTGACGAAGGCGCCGGTCTGCGGGGTCAGCAGGGCCGCGCCCACGCCCTGAACGGCGCGCAGGGCGATCAGTTGGCCGGCGCTTTCGGCCAGGGCGCACAGGCCGGAGGCGAGGGTGAACAGCAGCAGCCCGGCCAGGTAGACCCGTCTGGGGCCGAAGCGCTCACCGAATCGTCCCGCGGTGATCATGAGGACCGCGTAGGTGAGGACATACGCGTTGACGATCCACAGGATCCGGTCCAGACCGGCGTCCAGGTCCTCCAGCATCGCCGGGACCGCGACGTGCACGATCGTGGTGTCGAGCACGATCATGAAGAAGCCGACGCAGATCACGCCGAGGGCGGTCCACGGGCACCTGGGCCGGGCGTGCTTGGCCATCGCCTCTCCTCCTTTCTCGGGCTCGGGGCAGGCGGGAGGCTCGTGAGCCGGGTCAGCGGGCGGTGTAGCCGCCGTCGACGACGAGTTCGGCCCCGGTGATGAAGGAGGCCGCGTCGGATGCCAGGAAGGCGACGGCGGCGGCGACTTCGCGCGGGCGGGCCCGGCGTCGCAACGGTGTCGCCGCGACCACGTCGTCGACGAACTGCTGAGGGACCGTGGTGGTCATCGAGGTCTCGACCATGCCGGGACAGACCGTGTTGACCCTGATGCCCGCGGGGGCGAGTTCGACGGCGGCGGCGACCGTCATGGCGCGGACGGCGCCCTTGGCCGCGTGGTAGGCGAAGGAAGCGCCCGAGCCCACCATGCCGTAGACCGACGCGATGTTGACGACCGCTCCGCCGCCCGCCGAGCGCAGGCACGGCGTGACCGCCCGCATGCCGAGCCAGGTGCCGCGTTGGCAGGTGTCCACCACGCGCTCCCAGTCGTGTGCGCCGAGGTGTTCCACGCCGTCGATCGCCAAGGTGCCCGCGTTGTTGACCAGGACGTCGAGGTGGCCGAAGCGGCGGCGGGCGTACCGGGTCACCTGCTCCCAGGCGTCGGGGTCGGTGACATCCAGGGGGTGGCCGAAGGCCCGGCCGCGGGACGGGCCGCGATTCAGCTCGGCTGCGGCGGCCAGGCACGCCTCGCCGTCCAGGTCGGTCACCACGACCCCCGCGCCCTGCTCCATGAGCAGGGTGGTCACGGCCCGGCCGATCCCGCCGAGGGCTCCGGTGACCACCGCCACCTGGCCGCCGGGCCGGCCGGCCCTCACGACGCTCCCCCGCCGGGAGGCAGCCAGGCGAGCGCGGCCGCGTAACCGCGGGCGTGCGTCAGTGAGATGCCCGGCGTTGCAGTGCCCGGCGCCAGGGACTCGCGGGAGAGTGTCTCGCCGAGGTGGAGAGCGGGTGCGGCCCCCGGACGCCGCCGCACCTCCATGTCCTGCCAGGGTGGCTCGCACCGCCACCCCAGGACTCCCGCGCCGGCCTCTTTGGCCAACTTCCGGGCGGACAGGTGTTCCTCGGCCCGCAGGAGGCCGCGTGCGTAGGCGAGTTCCGCGTCGGTGAGCCAGGTGCCCCAGCGTGGGTCGCCGGCGGGCGGCGTCTGCTGGGGAGTGGCGAGATGCAGGACCAAGGGGGGGTTGCCCCTCACGACGTCCTCCCCTGCTCGGCCTCCCACGGGCTCAGTACGAGCGAGGCGTACGTGCCGCCCCAGTTGGCCGCGGTGAGCAGGCAGGAGCGACCGGCGGCATGGTCGGCTCGCTCCGTTTGGGTGCGCGGCCGCAGGTATCCCTCGATCCCGTCGAGCGGCTCGGAGAGGCCCGCGAGGGGCGGGCTCCACCCGGTGCGCAGCGTCTCGGTGGCACACACCGCCGACATCAGGGAGGTGGTGCTGTGCACATGGCCGACGTATCCGGTGAGGTTGCTCAGCCCCACCGCGCCGGGCTGCCACACCTGGGCGACCGCGCGAGTCTCGGCCAGGTCGAGCACGGCGGTTCCGCGCGCGTCACCGTAGACGGTTCCGATGTCGGCCGCGGTCATTCCCGCGTCGTCCAGCGCCCGCTTGAAGCTCTCCGCCCAGGCCCGGCCCGAGGGGTCGTTGCCCGCGATGCGGTAGCCGTCCGAGGTGGTCGCGTGTCCCCGTACTTCGGCCAGTACCGTGGCGCCGCGGGCCAGAGCGTGTTCCAGGGACTCCACGACCAGGGCGGTGCTGCCCGCTCCGAGAACGGTCCCGCTGGGGGTGCTGCTGTAGGGGCGGCAGGTGTCCGAGGAGAGCAGGCCGAGCCGGTCGAACCCGTAGTGCACCAGCGGAGTCAGCTCGTCCGCGCTCACCGCGAGCATCGCGTCGGCCTCGCCGCGGCGGATCAGATCCGCGGCGTAACCCAGACCGCTCAGGCCGGACACGCAGCCGGTGGCGAGCGTGGAGAGCGGGCCCCGGATCCGGAGCGCCAGACAGGCGTGTCCGGCCGCCGCGTTCATCACGGAGTTGGGGAACAGGCGGGGGTTGACCCGGTGCGGGCCATCCGTGCCGATGGTCCTGCTGAGCTGTTCCACCGTCTCCACGGGCCCGTTGAACGTACCGAAGACCATGCCGACGCGTTCGGCGTCGGACCTCCCGATCCGCAGGCCCGCGTCGTCCAGGGCCAGTCGGCAGGCGGCGAGGGTCAGCAGTCCGATCTGGTCGAGCCGCCGGGCGTACGCGCGGTCGACGTGGCGACGGCAGTCGGCGATGTCGATCTCGGCGGCCTGTCCGCTGCGGGAGAGCGCGAGGTCGGACAGGCGGGCCGGGCCGATGCCGGACCGTCCCTCCCTGAGCGCGGCGAGGAAGGCCTCCCGTCCGCTGCCGACCGAGGAGACGGGTCCGGCGCCGGTGATGACGACACGCCGGTCCGGACGGGGCGCGGGCGGGGCCGGGTGGCGTCCCAGGACGAGTGAGCAGTTGTTGCCGCCGAACGCGAAGGAGTTGGAGACGACGACGTCCAGCTCCTGCTCACGGGCGTGGTTGGCGACGATGTCGCGGGGCGCGTCGAAGCCCTCCTCGACGTTCACCGTGGGCGGCAGCACGCCGTCCCGCAGCGCCAGGACGCATGCCGCCGCCTCCAGGGCGCCGGCCGCGCCGAGCATGTGGCCGACCTGCGACTTGGTACTGCTCACCGGTGCCGGTGAGAGGCCTTCGAACAGGGAGGTGACGGCCTTCGTCTCGGCACTGTCGTTGGTCGGCGTGCCCGTGCCGTGCCCGTTGACGTAGTCGACGTCGGCGGCGGTCAGCTGTGCCTGGGCGAGGCCCCTTCGCATGGCACGGACCGCTCCGTTGCCCGCCGGGTCCGGCGCGGTGGCGTGGTAGGCGTCGCTGGTGAGGGCGTAGCCCAGGAGGTGGGCGAGGATCGCGGCACCGCGCCGCCGGGCGGACGACTCCGATTCCAGCACCAGGATCGCCGCGCCCTCACCGATGTTGAGGCCGGTGCTGCGGGAGTACGGGGCGCAGGGGGCCGGATCGAGGGCGTTGAGGCTGTCGAATCCGGCCAGCGAGAGGATGTCCAGGACATCGACGCCGCCGGCGATCATGATGTCGGCCCGGCCGTCCCGGATGGCGTCCGCCGCGAACCCGATCGAGTTGGAACCGGCCGCGCAGGCGTTGGAGATCACCACCTTGGGCCCCTTGAGCTGGAAGGCGATGCTCAGGGCGTCCGCGGACGTGTAGAGGGGGTAGTGGAACAGCCGGTCGCGGCGTGGCGCCCCTGGCCCGTCGCGCAGCAGGTCCCAGTGGAACTCCTCACCGCGTTCCAGGCCGCCGACCGAGGTGCCCACGGCGACGCCCATGCGGTAGGCGTCGTGTTCCGTCAGGCTCAGCCCGGCTCCCTCGATGGCCTCTTCGGCGGCGTTGAGGGCCAGCGTCGTCGCACGGTCGAGCCGTCCGCGCAGCCGCTGCCCGGCCGCGGGCACCGACGGCACCTCGCCGGAGTACTGGCAGCTCAGTGTCGATACGTCGATACGTTCGGTCTTGCCGATGCCGCTGCGTCCTTCGCGGATGCCCCGCCACACCTGTTGGACGCCGTTGCCCAGCGCGCAGCTGAGGCCTATTCCGGTGATGGCGACGCCCTCTTGAAAGCCCTTGGTGGAACTCATGTCTTCTCCTTACAGCCGGGGTGCGGCGGCGCGCTCCGCGCGCACACCGCCGCACTTTGTGCCACGCGGGGTCTCAATCCAGCGGTACGTCGAGGCTGGTGGCGGTCAGGAACGGGGCGGAGACCGTCCGGATCGCCGTATCGGACCCGGCGAGTTGGAAGTCCTGGCCCGAGGCGGCCACCGCGGCGTCCACCCGGCCGGTGCCGATGATCCGCCCGAGCCTGGGCGAGCGGACGGCATGGGTGACGACGCCCACCTCGGCGTCCCGCACCGCGATGGCAGTGCCCTGTTCCGGGCGGGCGCTCAGCGACTCGTCCGCGATCCAGCACACCGGGGAGCGGAGCGCGCCGTCACGTTCGGCGGCCGGGCCCGCGACCTCCCGGCCGGGGTCGACCATCCACTGGAGGCCCAGGTCGAAGGGGGTGACCTCGTGGCCCGCGCTCTCGTGTTCCAGGCTGGCGAACCGGACCTCCATCCGGCACACGTCCAGTGCGTCCTTGCCGCATTCGACGGCACCGTCGGCCAGCAGCTCGGCCCGCAGCCGCGCCCCCTCGGCGGCGGGGGCGAAGAACTTGTACCCGTACTCGCCGGTCACCCCGGTCCGCGAGACAGCGAGCCCCTGGCCTTCGCCCCACTCGGCCGTGGCGAAGCTGCGGTACGCCATGGACGCGACGGGGAAGGGCAGGTACCTCTGTGCGGTCTTGAAGGATGCGGGGCCCTCCAGCGCGAGGACGCGGTACTCCGCGCTGACGTCCTGGACGGTCACGTCCTCGTAGGCCAGGGCGGCGTCGATCAGGTGGGCGGTCGCCTCCGCGGCCTGGGACGGCCAGATCTCCACCAGGTAGTGCGCGGCGTGGCAGTGGATGAGCACCTCGGCGATGACGGTGCCGTTCTCGCGCAGCAGGAGGGCCGCGGTGCTCTGTCCCTCCAGGAGGAAGTCGACGCCGCGGGTGGCGGCCCGGCCGAGGTACTCGGCGGCGGCGGGGCCCGAGACCCGCACCAGGCCCATGCCTTCGTAGTCGATGAGTCCGCACGCCTCGCGCAGCGCCGTGTACTCCTCGGTCGTGTCTGTGTAGCTGGTCTTCATGGGGCTCTCCTTGGGCAGACGAGAGGAAAAAGATGGGGGGTGGGTCAGGCGGGGCCGACTACGCGTCCTCGCGCTCGGTGACGGCGAGCCGTACGGTCATCACCTGTTCGCGGCCGACCGAGGCCTGTCCGGTCACCGAGATGAGTCCGCCGAGGCGGGGGCCGCTCTGGGCCCGGAAGACCACCTGGTCGCCGGGGAGCACCGGTTTGAGGAACTTCGCCTGGCGGATCTCCGCGAGGTAGCCGACGCGGTCCGCCACGTCTCCGACGATCTCGCCGGTCGTGCGCAGCGCGCCGGCGCTGCCGTAGATCACCGCTGCGAGCTGGGCGACACATTCGACGAGCAGCACGCCGGGGTAGAGCATGCGGCCGGGGAAGTGCCCTGCCAGTACGGCGTCGGACGCGGTGACGTTCTTGATCGCCTCGGCGCTCACGCCGGGGTGGAGCGCGGTGACCCGGTCGAGGAGGAAGAACGGGTGGCGGTGCGGGAGCAGACGGGCGATGTCGTCGGCGCTCAGCACGGCTGCCCGCGGGGGTGACTGGTGGTGCGTCATGTCCAGGCCGCCTCGATGTGGTCCACGAGCCGGTTGAGTGAGAGCAGGCTGTGCGTGTCGTCGTCGGTGATAGTGACGCCGTAGGTGTCCTCGACGGCCATCGCGAGTTCCAGGGTGTCGATGGAGTCCAGTTCCAGGCCTCGGCCGAAGAGCGGCTGGTCGTCGCCGATCGTCGTGGGGTCGACGTCCAGTGAGAGCCGTTCCACCAGAAGGCACTTGACGCCTTCGGCCAGTTCCTGGCGCGCTCCGGCGCGGTGGGTGGCCTCTTCGAGGGTCATCGTCATGAGGGGCTCCTTGCTTGGGATGGGTGGGGTCGGGGGTGCTCGGGCGGTTCAGCTGATGAGTCCGCCGTCGACGACGAGGGAAGTGCCGGTGATGTACGCCGCGTCGTCGCTGAGCAGGAAGCGCACGGCCGAGCCGACTTCCTCGGTCCGGCCGATGCGGCCGAGCGGGACGCGCTTGAGGTTCTCCGCCAGTTGTGCGGGCGGCATCTTCTGGGTCATGGCGGTGTCGACGAAGCCGGGGACGACGGCGTTGACGCGGACGCCGTAGCCGCCGAGTTCCTTGGCGAGGGCTTTGACCATGGCCAGTACGCCCGCTTTGGCCGCCGCGTAGTTGGCCTGGCCGGCGGGCGGGTTGAAGGCGCTGGTGGACCCGATGGTGACGATGGAGCCCCGGCGTCGCGCGGCCATCATCCGGCCGGCCGCGCGCATGCACAGGAACGCTCCGGTGAGGTTGGTGTCGATCACCTCTTGCCACTTGGCGTCGCCCATCATCACGGCGTAGCCGTCCCGGGTGATGCCGGCGTTGTGCACCAGCGCGTCGATGCCGCCGTACTCGGCGCGGATGAGGCGGAACATGCGCTCCACGTCCGCGGATTGGGAGATGTCGCCCTGTACCAGGGCGGCGTCCGGCTGGATCTGCCGCACGGTCCGCAGGGCTTCCTCGGCCTGTTCGGGGTTCCGGCGGTGGTTGAGCAGGACGGTGGCTCCGGCGCGCGCCAGGTCGGTGGCGACCGCGAGCCCGATTCCCTTGGTGGCCCCGGTGACCAGCGCGATGCGCCCGTTGAGATCGCTCACGTGCTTTTCCTTGCCTTCGAGGTGACGTGGTCCTGTGCGGTGGGCGGCCCCGCGGGCGAGGCCGGTACCGCCGTGGGCGGCGGTGTGGCGCCGAGCGCTTCGTGGACGCTCAGGTGCCGGGCCTCGCGGGCCATCTCCCGTCCCAGTCCGGACAGCACCCGCCCGGGCCCGGCCTCGACGAAGGTGCGTACGCCGAGCCCCAGAAGCGTGTGCACCGTGTCCTGCCAGCGCACCGGGCGGAGGATCTGTGCGAACAGCACCTCGCGGTACTCCTCGATGTCGCTCACCAGCTGCCCGGTCGCGCTGGACACCAGGGGGATGCGGGGAGGGGCCAGGCGTGCCTCGGCGAGCTTGCCCATCAGTCCCAGTGGCGCCCCGGCCATCAGGGGCGAGTGGTAGGCGCCGCCGACGGGCAGGCGGCGGGCGCGCAGCGCCCCGGCGTCCCGGGCGGCGTCGACCACGCGCTGGACCGCGGCGACGGTGCCGGACACCACGGTCTGCCGGGGCGAGTTGAGGTTGGCGACGACGGCGAAGCCGGTGTCGTCGCAGGCCTCCTGGCACAGGCGGCGGACGGTTTCCGGTGCCAGTCCGACGATCGCGGCCATGGTGCCGGCGGTCTGCCGGGCGGCCGTGCTCATGGCCCGTCCGCGGCAGGAGACCAGGGAGAGCGCGGTGTCCGGGTCGAGGCTGCCGCAGGCGGTGAGCGCGGTGTACTCGCCGAGGCTGTGCCCGGCGACGGCCGAGGGGGCCAGGCCCCTGTCGCGCAGCCGGTGCAGCGCCGCGAGGGACCAGACGAACACCAGGACCTGGGCGTACTCCGGGTCCGCGAGGGTGTCCGCGTCGGCCTCGGTCATGAGGGCGCCGACGGGAAGGCCCGTGACGTCCTCGGCCCGGTCGACGAGATCGCGGGCGGCGGGGCCGAAGCGCGCCAACTCCCGTCCCATGCCGGGGAACTGGCTGCCCTGGCCGGGGAAGACGAATGCCGTGGGTCTGTTCATCGGGGACCTGCCGGGGTGATGGTGGGGGCGGCCACGACCCAGGCCACGGCCATGTCGTCCGCGAGTTCACGGGTGCCGCCGGTCAGCGTGACGCCGTGCCGGGCGGCCCAGCGGGCGAGTTCACCGCGGAGGTGTACCTGCCGGCCGCCGCCGTCCTGCTCCGGTGGCCCGGTGCCGACGTCGATGTCGGCGTAGGCGGAGCCCGGCGGCAGTCCTCCCAGAGCCTTCACCACGCTCTCCTTGATGCCGAAGGCGTGCCCCAGGATCCGTGCCGGGGTCAGTTCGCCATCCGCCGCGCACCTGGCCGCCGCGCGTTCCGAGGCGCTGAAGGCGCGTCGCAGCACGGCTCCCCCGGTGCGGGTCACGGCCAGGTCCCAGCGGCGCAGGTCCACCAGGTCGACCCCTGCCGAGTGCACCGCCGCCGGCACCGAGCAGCGGAGGTATTCCGTAATGTCCATCGACAAACACCGCCGATTCGCTGACGTTCTGTGAAATGCGAAATGAACTGCGCGAAACACGAAAGGATAATGCGCGCTGAATGCGAGTGGGCCGGATTCGCCCTGCTCCTTCGTTCACCGGAACGCTAAGCGCGTCGAGAAATCCATGTCAACCGAAGTCCCGTTTCGACCAGGATTTCTGTAAGTTCCGAGAAAGATGCCAGGGCATCTGCGGCACGGTGAAAGATGCACGTCAGGAATGATTGACGCGCCTTTACGGCGTTCCTATGGTCGAGCCGTATAAATGCCTCCGGGCAGCACTCGTAGAACCTTTCACGAGAAACGAGCCGCCATGCCGCGTTGGGTTGAATCCGTACCGAACCTCGAAGGCTGGAATCACGTCGACACCACGGCACGCGTCCGATGGGGCGAGTGCGACGTGCAAGGACATGCGTATTACGCAAGTTTCGTGCCGTGGTTCGATCTGGGCCGCGAGGCCTTCGCACTGGCCGTCGGCGTCGACTTCTGGAACTACCAGATCACCACGACGAATTTCCGCGCCCGCTATCACGAGCCGGCCAAGTACCTGGACGATCTGACCATCAGGACGTGGGCCATCACACCCCGCAGGCACCTGGAGTGCCACTACGAGATCTACCGGACGAACGGCAGCAGGCTCCTCGCGGAAGCCCAGTCCGTGCACTCCCTCGTCAACCCGCAGAGTGGCCGCCTCATGCGTGCCACCGATGAACTCCACGACAAGTTCGAGGAGTTCATCGCACGCCGTCGGGCCGAAGCGGCAGCAGCTCACCACTGACACGCGCGCGCACTCTCTCCGCGCTCCCTGGAGGAACATCCATGAACCCCCTGCATTCCGCGGCCGTCGAGGAGCTTCGCGCCGCGCTCCTCGGCGAAGTGATCACCCCTGCCGACTCCCCGTACGACGCGGCGCGCGCCGTCTTCAACGCCATGATCGACCGCCGTCCCGCGGTGATCGCGCGCTGCCGCGGCGCGGCCGATGTCATCGCCGCGATCGCCTTCGCCCGGGAGCAGCGGCTCCCCATCGCCGTACGCGGTGGTGGACACAGCATCGCCGGGCACAGCACCTGTGACGACGGCATCGTCATCGACCTGTCGCTCATGCGGGGCGTCCACGTCGACCCGGAGCGGCGCACGGCACGCGTACAGGCGGGGGCGACGCTGGCCGATGTCGACCGAGAGACCCAGGTGCACGGCCTGGCCGTGCCGTCGGGGCAGGTCTCCGAGACCGGCATCGCGGGCCTCACTCTCAACGGCGGCATGGGCATGCTGCAACGCAAGTACGGGCTGACGTGCGACAACCTGCTGTCCGCGGAGATGGTCACCCTGGACGGCGAGGTGGTGACCGCGAGCGCGGAACAGAATCCGGAGCTGTTCTGGGCACTGCGCGGCGGAGGCGGGAACTTCGGCGTCGTCACCTCCTTCGAGTACCGGGCGCACCCCGTGGGGCCGATGATGCTGGCCGGCATGGTGGCGTATCCGGTGGAGCAGGCCGTCGAGGTCCTGCGCTTCCTCCGGGACACCATCAGCTCGACGCCCGACGAACTGAGCACCGACGTCGTCTTCCTGCGCGTTCCCGCCCTGGGGTTCTTCCCCGAGGAGCACCGGGGACGGCCCGTCGTCGGCTTCTTCCTGCGCTACTCGGGGCCGCTCGACGAGGGCTGGGACGTGATCCGGCCGATCCGGGAGTTCGGCAGCCCGCTGATCGACGTCGTCGAGCCGATGCCGCTGGTGACCGTGCAGTCCATGCTGGACCCGGCCAATCCTCGCGGCCATCAGCAGTACTGGACCAGCGAGTTCCTGCCCCGCTTCGGCAGCGCGGAGATCGAGACGGTGGCCCGCATCGGCAGCGATCTCCCGTCGCCGGAGACGGTCATGCAGGTCATCCCCTTCGACGCCCAGCCCACCCGGATCGAACCGGACGCCACGGCCTTCTCCCACCGCGAGGAGAGCTGGCTGATCCACATCGTCGGGCAGTGGCACGACCCCGCCGAGAACGACCGGTGCCGGGCCTGGGTGAAGGAGGCGGGAGCCGCGCTGCGGGCCTTCGGGTCGGGCGCGTCCTACCTCAACCTGCTCAGCGAGGAGCCCGGGACCGACCGGGTGGCGGGGTTCTGGGACGACGCGCGGCTGCGGCGGCTGGCACGCGTCAAGGCACAGTACGACCCGGAGAACCTGCTGCGCTTCAACCACAACATCCCGCCCGCGCCCGCGGAGGCGGGGCAGTGAGGGCCCGCCAGCGGGCCGGGCGCGGCGGGCGTCGCCCCCGCGTCGCGATCGTCGGCGCCGGCTTCGGCGGTATCGGTCTCGCCATCGCGCTGAAGCGGGCAGGACACCACGACTTCGTGATCGTGGAGCGGGCCGCGGACATCGGCGGGGTCTGGCGCGACAACACCTATCCCGGCGCGGCCTGCGACATCCCCTCGCACCTGTACTGCTACTCCTTCGAACCCCGCCGCGACTGGGCCCGCCGGTACGCCTCCCAGGCCGAGATCCTGCGCTACCTGCACGACTGCGCGGACAAGTACGGACTGCGCTCGCACCTGCGGCCGAACACCGAGATCGAGTCGGCCGAGTTCGATGAGAGTTCCGCGCTGTGGCGGCTGCGCACCGGTGAGGGGGAGACCATCGAGGCCGAGGTACTGGTGCCGGCCTGTGGGCAGTTGAGCAATCCGCGGATACCGCGGATACCGGGCGCGGACCGGTTCACCGGGCACACGGTCCACTCCGCGCGGTGGTCCCACGACCACGACCTGACGGGCCGGTGGGTGGCCGTGATCGGCACGGGGTCGAGCGCCTTGCAGATTGTCCCGGAGATCGCGCCGCTGACCGGGCACCTGACCGTCTTCCAGCGCTCGGCGCCGTATGTGGTCCCCAAGTGGGACCGGACCTATCGGCCGCCCTCCCGGTGGTCCCGCCGGCTGCCGCCGCTGCCCCAGAAGCTGGCCAGGCTCGGCTGGTGGCTCTTCAACGAGGCCCTGGTCTCCGGGCTGACCCGCCGGTGGCCGACCGCCCGGCTGACCGAGCGCGGTTCGCAGATGCAGCTGCGCACGCAGCTCGACGACCCCGAACTGCGCGAGAAGCTGACACCACGCAGCGAACTGGGCTGCAAGCGGGTGGGCATCTCCAGCACGTACTACCCGGCCCTGAACCGTCCCGACGTCAGCCTCGTCACCGAGCCGATCACCGAGATAACCGACAGCGCGGTCCGTACCGCGGACGGCACCCGGCATCCGGTCGACACGATCATCTACGCGACCGGCTTCGCGGCCACCGAGTTCCTGGCCTCCCTGCGGGTGCGCGGTCGCGGCGGGCGGGAGCTGTCCGAGGTGTGGCGCGACGGCGCACGGGCCTACCTGGGCATGGCCGTCCCGGGCTTCCCGAACATGTTCATGATCTACGGCCCCAACACCAACATCGGCGCCGGCTCGGCCATCTACATGATCGAGAGTCAGATCCGGTACATCACCGCCGCGGTACGCGAACTCGCCCGGGGCAGGACGCGCTTCCTGGAAGTGCGCGCCGAGGTCGCCGACGCCTTCGACCGGGACGTGCAGCGGCGGCTGCGGCGGTCGGTCTGGTCGACGTGCACGAGCTGGTACCGCCACAGCAGTGGGCGGGTCACCAACAACTGGCCGGGCCAGACCGCGGACTACCGCCGCCGCACGGCCCGCCTCGACCGGGCCGACTACCGGGCCGTGCCCCCGCGGCCCGCCCCGGGCACCCGCCCCTGATCCGAAGGAGCACCATGCCCCTCCACACGGACTCGGAGCGTGTACTGCGCGCTCTGGACGAGCAGGGCTTCCCGGCGTTCGAGCAGGTGAGCGTGGCGGTCATCCGCGAACTCCTGGACGGGCTCATACAGGTGCAAGGCCCGCCCGCACCGATGGCACAGGTCACGGACACCTCGGTCCCCGGCCCCGGCGGGCCGATCCCCGTCCGTGTCTACCGGCCCGGCCCGCCCGACGGGCGGCCCCGGCCCCTCGTGGTGTTCTTCCACGGCGGCGGCTGGGTCGCGGGGAGCGTGGACCTCGTCGACCGCCCGCTGCGCGGACTCGCCGCCGCCACGGGAGCGGTGGTCGCCTCGGTCGGCTACCGGCTGGCGCCCGAGACCCGCTTCCCCGGGCCCGTGCTCGACGCCTACGCGGCCGTCGACGCGCTCGCCCTGCGGGCCGCCGAGTTCGGGGCGGCACCGGACCGCCTCGTCGTGGCCGGGGAGAGCGCGGGCGCCAACCTCGCCACCGCGGCCTGCCGGATAGCCGTCGAACACGGCGGCCCGGACATCGGCCTCCAGCTGCTGATCTGCCCGATCACCGCGCCCGCACGCGATTCCCCGTTCCCCTCCTACCAGGAGCACGCCCGCGGCTACGTCAATACCCGGGCCGCGATGGAGCACTTCTGGGACCTCTACCTGGCCCGCCCGGAAGACGCCACCCACCCCTGGGCGGCGCCACTGCTCGCCGACGACCTGTCACGCCAGCCGCCGGCGCTGATCCTCACCGCCGAGTACGACCCGCTGCGGGACGAGGGAGAGGAGTACGGCCGACGGCTGCGGGCCGCCGGAGTGCCGACGACCGTCAGCCGATACGCCGGAATGCTCCACATCTTCTTCCTCCTCCCCCGACTGACCGCCTTCCAGGAAGCGGTGGACGAGGTCGGCCGGGCGCTGCGAGCCCGGTGGTAGCCACCCAGCAGCACGAAGGAGACAACGACATGCACCACCACAGTCAGATCTACCTCGACGGTGCCTGGAGACCCTCGCGGGGCACCGACGTCATCGAGGTCGTCAACCCGACGACCGAGCAGGTGATGTGCGCCGTCCCGCAGGGCACGTCCGCCGACGTCGACGCGGCCGTCGACGCGGCCCGACGCGCCTTTCCGGGATGGTGGGACACCCCGACTGCCCGCCGCGCGGAGTACCTCGGGCGCGTCGCCGACCGGCTGGAACAGCGAGCGGCCGAGCTGGCCGTGCTCACCGCCCGGGACGTGGGGGCGCCGCTGGCGTTCGCCCGGGCCGCGCATGTCGCCCTGCCCGTCCTGTCGTTCCGGCAGGCGGCCGATGTCGCATCGGCGTACGCGTACGAACGTCAGGAGGGCGGCTCACTGATCGTGCGCGAACCCTACGGCGTCGTAGGAGCGATCACCCCGTGGAACTACCCGCTGCACCAGATCGCCGCGAAGGTCGCCTATGCCCTGGCCGCGGGCAACACCGTCGTCCTCAAGCCCAGTGAGGTGGCACCGCTCGGCGCCTGGGCACTGGCGGAGATCTTCGACAAGGCCGGCCTGCCGCCCGGCGTATTCAACATGGTCAGCGGCACCGGGGCGGTGGTGGGCGAAGCACTCGCCGCGCACAAGGGCGTCGATCTGGTGTCCTTCACCGGGTCGACAGCGGTGGGTAAACGGGTCAGCCGACTGGCCGCGGAGACGGTCAAACGCGTCACGCTGGAGCTGGGCGGCAAGAGCCCCGCGGTGCTGCTCCCCGACGCCGACCCGGTCGAGGCGGTGCCGCGGGTCGTGGTCAACGCGTTCCTCAACTCCGGCCAGACGTGCAGCGCGCTGACCCGGCTCGTGGTGCCCCGCTCCCGGCTCGGCGAGGTCGAACGGGCGGCACGGCAGGCGGCCGAGGCCATGACGGCCGGTGATCCGCTGGCAGAGGGGACCCGCCTCGGCCCGCTGGTGTCCGCCACTCAGCGGGACCGGGTCCGCGCGCACATCACCAGAGCCCTCGACGAAGGCGCACGCCTCGTCACCGGAGGGGCCCTGCCGCCGGACGGCCTGCCCCGGGGCTACTTCGTCCGCCCCACGGTGCTCTCCGAGGTCACCCCGCGGATGGCGGTGCACCGCGACGAGGTCTTCGGTCCGGTTCTCGCCATCGAGCCCTACGACAGTGTGGCCGAGGCCGTACGGCTGGCGAACGACAGCGACTACGGGCTGGCCGCCGCGGTCTGGTCACCGGACCGCGACAGGGCCCTCGCGGTGGCCAGGCTCCTGCGCGCCGGTCAAGTCGGGGTCAACAGCGCCGACTTGAACCCCCGGGCCCCCTTCGGCGGATACAAGCAGTCCGGGAACGGCCGTGAGCACGGTGTCCTCGGCCTGGAGGAGTTCCTGGAGATCAAGTCCGTGCAGGTCTGAAAGACCACCGGAATCCACCCCCTGAAGAGCAGCGATCCACTCCGCAAGTCACCTCGAAAGGAAGTACAGCCATGTTCCGCACCATGCTCACGTCCAAGATCCACCGCGCCACGGTCACCCAGGCCGATCTGCACTACGTCGGCTCGCTCACCCTGTGCGCCGACCTGATGGACGCCGCCGGTCTGCTGCCCGGCGAGAAGGTGGACATCGTCGACATCAACAACGGCAACCGCCTCTCCACGTACATCATCGAGGGCCCCCGGGGCACCGGTGTGGTCGGCATCAACGGCGCCGCCGCCCGTCTCATCAACGTCGGCGACCTGGTCATCATCATCGGCTACGGCGTCGTCGCGGACGCGGAGGCGCAGAAGGTCGAGCCCAAGGTCGTCTTCGTGGACGGCGACAACAGGATCACTTCGATGGGCTCGGACCCGGCCGAGCCGACGGCCGACGGGCAGACCGTCCGCGGCGATCACATCTTCACCGACTGACCTCTTCCCCCGTACGCAAGGAGCAGCGGTATGTGTGGAATCACCGGCTGGGTGTCGTTCGACCGCGATCTCACCCGGGAGGAGGGTGTACTCGAAGCCATGACGGGATCCATGACGGCCCGCGGTCCCGACGGCTCCGGCACCTGGTACTCCCGGCATGCGGCCCTCGGCCACCGGCGTCTGGCGATCATCGATCTGGAGGGCGGCGCGCAGCCGGTGACCGCCCAGACCCTCGACGGCGTCGTGGCCCTGACGTACAGCGGCGAAGTGTACAACTTCGCCGAGCTGCGCGCGGAACTGCGCCGCCGGGGCCACCCGTTCCGCACCGCCTGCGACACCGAGGTCGTGCTGCGCGCCTACCTGGAGTGGGGCGCCGCGCTCACCGAGCGCCTGGTCGGCATGTACGCTTTCGCCGTCTGGGACGGCCGATCCGAGCAACTGCTCCTGGTCCGGGACCGGTTGGGCATCAAGCCGCTGTACTACTACCCCACACCCGACGGGGTGCTCTTCGGTTCCGAACCCAAGGCCGTCCTGGCCAACCCCGCGGTGCCACGGACCGTGGACCTGGACGGCATACGGGAGATCGTGCTCGGCGTGAAGACGCCGGGTGCCGCGGTGTGGCAGGGCATGCGCGAACTGCCGCCGGGCCATGTGGCCACGGTCGGTCGCTCGGGCGTGCGCGAGCAGGAGTACTGGAGGTTGCGGGCCCTGCCGCACACCGATGACCTGGCCACGACCTCCGGGCGGCTGCGGGAGCTGCTCCACGACTCCGTACGGGAACAGCTGGTCGCCGATGTCCCCCGCTGCCTGCTGGTGTCCGGCGGTCTTGACTCCAGTGCCCTCGCCGGACTCGCGTCCGACGGACGGGCGGCGCGGCTGCGGTCGTTCTCGGTGGACTTCGCCGGACACAGTGAGCACTTCGTACCGGACGAGTACAACATCAGCCCGGACGCACCCTATGTACGCGCCGTCGTCGATCACCTGGGGACCGACCACACCGATCTGGTGCTGGACCCCGCGGCGCTGGCCGACCCGGAGGTCCGCCGGGCCTGTGTGAGTGCCCGGGATCTGCCGGTGGGCCGCGGTGACCTCGACCACTCCCTGTACCTGCTTTTCCGAGCGATCCGGGAACACTCCACGGTCGCCCTCTCCGGGGAGGGGGCCGACGAGATGTTCGGCGGCTACTGGTGGTTCCACGACCGGGCGGTCAGCGAGGCCGCCGGCTTCCCCTGGCTCACCGCCGCTCTCGGCACGGCCCGGCAGGAGCGCCCGTACACACCGCCGGATCTCCGCGTGGCCCTGGACATACCGGAGTTCGCCGCGCAGCGGTACCGCGACGCGCTCGCCGAGACCCCCGTCCTGGACGGGGAGAGCGCCGAGCAGCGACGTGCCCGCCAGCTCCTGTATCTGCACATGACCCGTAGCCTCGGCGGGATGCTCGACCGCAAGGACCGGCTGAGCATGGCCGTGGGGCTGGAGGTCCGGGTGCCCTTCTGCGACCACCGGGTCGCCGAGTACGCCTTCAACATTCCCTGGTCGATGCAGGTCTTCGACGGCCGCGAGAAGAGCGTGCTGCGGGCGGCCGCCCGGGAGGTGGTCCCGGACGTGGTGCTGGGACGCACCAAGAGCCCTTATCCCATGACGCAGGACCGCCGGTACGTCTGCGCCCTCCAGGAGCAGGTGCGTGGCGTCCTCGCCCTCGCCGACCACGACGTCTTCACCCTCGTCGACAGGCCCACGGCGCTGCGCGCGGCCGAGGCGGACCCGACCCGGGTGCCGCATCCAGGGCGGCATCGCATGCTGCTGGAGAAGGTGCTCGATCTGTACGTCTGGCTGGACCATCACCGCCCCAAGCTGCTCGTGGGCTGAGTGCTTTGCACGGTGGCGGCCGCCACACTGCAAGATGCCCGGCAGGAAATCTGCCGGGCATCTCGCGTGCGGGGAGCCATCAGTCGTAGAGAGCCTCGAATCGCTCCCGGTGGAGCGCGTACACCACCGGGCGGGCCACCTTCAGGGAAATGGTCAACTCCCCTGTGCCCACCGACAGATCGCGGTCCAGCACCGTGAACGCCTTGGCCCGGTAGTACTCCTGGAGGCGGGAGTTGGCGCGTGCGACCACCCCGTCGAGTTCACGCAGCAGCTCCGGGCGGCGGACCAGGGCACCCAGGTCGGTCGGCAGCCCCCGCTCGGCGGCCCACGCCGACGCGTGCCGCTCGTCGAGCGTGAGCAGTGCCACGAGATGGGGCCGGCTCTCGCCGTAGAGCACCGCGTGGGAGATCAGGGGGCTGGCCCGCAGCTGCCTCTCCAGCGGGTGAGGGGTGACGGCCATGCCGTGGGACAGCTGGATCACCTCCTTCTTGCGCCCCAGCAGACGCAGCCGGCCGTCCTCGTCGATCTCGCCGAGGTCGCCGGTGTGCAGCCAGCCATCGCGGACGGCGCCGAACCGGCCCTCGTCGTAGCCCCAGTAGCCGCAGAAGACGTTGCCGCCTCGCACCAGCACCTCACCGTCCGGCGCGATGTCCACCTCGACTCCCGGCAGGGGTCTGCCGACCGTGCCCAGTCGGTAGTCATCCGGAGAGTTGGAGGTGACGGCCGCGGCGGTCTCGGTCATTCCGTAGCACTCCACGACCGGGACACCGCAGCCGAGGAAGAAGGCCAGGAGGTCCTGGGACACCGCGGCGCCGGATACGGTCACCCGTCGCACCCTGCCACCGAAGTGAGCGCGCACCTCGGCGAACACACCCGCCTCGGCCTCATCGAACCAGCGGCCCAGCTCAGCTGGCAGGCTCTCGCCCCTGGCGCGCCGCTCCCGGACCTGTAGGCCGAGCCGGGCCTGTTCCACAAGCCGGCGCCGCTCCCCCTCCGGCCGGGATCCGAGAACCGCGCTGTAGATCCTTTCCAGTACGAGCGGCACCAAGGGAAGAATCTTCGGAGTGGTCTCCCGTATCTCCCGCAGCATGCGCTCCGGCGAGCCGCCGCTGAAGTAGGCCAGGGTGTAGCCGGACCACCAGGTGAGCAGCTGCATCAGCAGAGCGATGGTGTGCGGCCCGGTCACGACGTAGAGGGTGCCGTTGCTCAGGCCCGGGGGGGCGTCGGCGGGCTGGGGCGGCGGGGCGGGGTGAGCCCGCAGGACACTGACGTAATTGCCGTGCGAGAGGGCGCAGCCCTTCTTCGGCCCCGTGGTGCCGGAGGTGTAGATGATGACCAGCAGGTCGTCGGGCCGCACCGCGTCCTCACGCCGGCGCAAGGCGGCGCTCGGTATCTGTTCGCGGCCCAGCGCGCGCAGCTCCGCCAGCGTCATGACGCCGTCGGCTCCGTCCGGGGCGTCGATCAGCACGATGTGGCGCAGAGCGGGCAGCCGGGGCCGGACGGCCGTCACCTTCGCCCATTGGTCCGCGTCCTCGCAGATGAGAACCGTGGCACCTGAGTCGTTCATGACATGTGTAATCTCCTCCGGCACCGTGGTGGGCAGGAGCGAGACCAGGACGAGACCGGAGGCCGCCGCACCGAGGAGGGTGAACGACCACTCGGGACGCAGCGCGCTCTGGATCGCCACCCGGTCACCGGGGCGCAGGCCGAGCGCCATCAGCCCGCGGGCGATCTCCTCGCTCTCCCGCCAGGCGTCGGCGTACGACCGGGTGCGCCACACCCCTTCGCCGTCCCGCCACCGTACGGCCGCGACTGTCGGCCGGCGTTCGGCCCCGCGTCGCGCCAGGCCGGCGAGGGTCTGCCATCCCTCCGTGCGGCTATGCGTGCCGGTCATGTCTGAGTCGGTCATATCTGCGCCGGTCACGAGGCCTCCCGGTCCTGCTGGGCGTCGAGCAGATAGCCCTGACTCCATACGGTCTTGATCACCAGGCCCAGCGGCAGGAGACGGCGGCGCGCCCGCAGTACGCGCACGTCCAGGGCGTTGCGCTGCGCGGGAGCACTGTGCGGCCACATGTGTGCGATCAGGTCGTCCCGGCTCACTACCGATCGGTAGGAGTCCAGGAGCAGCCTCACCAGGGCCGCTTCACCGGCGGCGAGCGGAACACTCTGGCCCGCGTACCGGAGGACGCCGTGCTGGTCGATCTTCGGCTTCCGGCAGGCGGACCTGGCGCACAGGGCGGCCCAGCGCGCCCGCAGGTCCACCTCGTCCACCGGCGTGCGGGTCCAGTCCTCCAGCGGGTCGACGCAGACGGGGGGCCGGGTACCCGCCGCGACCAGCAGCAGACGGGGGACCCCCCGCGCTCGGTGCGCCTCGATTTCGTCGGCCTGCGCGGGCCAGCGCAGTACGGACATGGGGCGGTCGGTCCGGTGTCCGCGGGCGCCGGTCGGCACCGTCGTCGGCGCGCCTCGGGCGGCCGAGCGTTCAGGTGGCGGTCCGGGGACGGGAACGGCGAGTTGAGGGGGCACAGTCGTCTCCCTGTTGATGTGCGGGTACGAAGGACGGCCGTAAGAAAAGGGAACCGCGAACGCACGGGGTTCTCCAGCAATCCAGGTGTGCCTCGGATGTGCCTGCCCCGCCCGGAACAAGCCTGGGAACGAGCCCCAGCCGCTCCTTTTGATGCACATCGCATCTACTGTCCCCTGCACCCCTCACGCCTACTGACTATGCTGGGAATGTCCGGATTGACGGTTAAGCGGATGTTTCTCCCCATCTCTCCCACGGGCATCACAACCCACGGCATCGAAATCCGCGTGCATATGACCTATCGCTCCATCCGCCACCCCCTCGCGCTGCTGCGCCGACGGGACGAGCTGTCCCACGCCGCCTATGCCAAGCTCATCGCCGACACCCATGCCGAACTGGGCTTCGGAACCATGGCGGCACGCCGGGAGAAGGTCGCGCGCTGGGAGTCCGGGAAGATCACTCCCGAGCTGAGCGCCCAGTACGCGATGGCACACGTGCACGGCGTCCCGCGCACCGACGTGGTGCGCCTCGGCTGGCCGGAGTGGCTGTATGTGGCTACCGGACATGCCTCACTGCTCCAGCAGCCGTGGAGCTGCGACGAGGCACTCGTGGCCCTGGAAGGCATCGCACGCTCGTCGCCCGAGCCAGACGGTCGGGACGACGCCATCCCCGCCTGTGACCAAAGCATCAGGAGCCTCACCACTGCCTGGTTGAACGCCGCCGCCCCGCTCGAACTCCCGGACCGCCGTGGTCTACGGCTCTCCGCGACAGCCGTCTCCTCCTTGGAGCTTCGCCGGCTGGAGGGCCGCAAGCTCTTCGACGCCCTGGGCTCCACCGGCACCCGTATCCTCGCCGACTCCTGGCTCCTGCTGCTGTGCGACTTGACGCGCAACGCCTCCTACGACCGGGCCACCGGAGCACGCCTGCTGGCCCTGACGGCCGATGCCGCCTGCTACAGCGGCCGGCTCGCCTTCGACCTGGGTGACCAGAGGCGGGCCCAGTCCGCGTTGATGGCCGCGTTGCGCGCGGCGTCCGCCGCGGAGGACAACCGGCTGGGCGCTTGGGCCCTGACGCAGTTCGCCATGCAGCACCTGCACTACGGCGAGGTCCGGACCGCCCTCACGCTGCTCGACGCCGCCCAACACGCCTGCCTGCGCTCGCGGTACAGCCCCAGACTGGCATCCCTGATCCGCGTGCTCCGCGGCCGCGCGTACGCGGAGCAGGGTGAACACCGCGCCAGCGCCCGCGAGATGGACATCGCCCGCACCCTGCACAGCCCCGCGCTGCACGACGACGACCCCGACTGTCTGGAGTGGTTCACGGGCGAGGCGATCCAGTTCCATGCCGGCGCCGCCCACTTCAGCCTGAACGAGATGGGCCCGGCGGTGGACCACCTCCTGCCCCTCCTCGACGCGGGCCCGGCAGGCGGCTCCCCCGTGGAAGGCCAGAACGCGGCCCTGTGCAATGGCTTCCTCGCCCGGGCTCAGCTCGCTTGCGGAGACACCGACCAGGCACTGGAGCGGGCGCTTCGCACCGCCGAGTTCCTCTTCCACTCCTCCTCGGTCGCCGTGGCGAAGCAGTGGCAGCTGCTGCGGGCCGAGCTTGCGGAGCGGTCCGACACACCGGCCGTACGCGCCCTCTTGGAGGAGCCGCTTCCGGCTTGACGCTCAGTTGCCGGACTGAGTGCTGCCCAGGCGGCAGTAGCCGTGTGCGCTGCCCATGATCCGGGCGGTCTGCTTCGGGGTGGTGCCGAGTTCCTTCATCGTCTTCTTCGCCTGATCGGCGAGTGCCTGGCCTTCGGCGGCGCAGAAGGCGTTGCCGTGGGCGAGGAGCTTCTCGTCGCTGATGTTGTCCATGTCCGGGTAGTGGTCCCGGATGGTCTTGAGGAAGAACGCGGGCATAGCGCCCGTCAGTTGGCGCGGCTTCGCGTCGTCCCCGGAGGAGGCGGCCGACGGGCTCTCGGGGGAGGGCGGGGCCGTCGACGCCGCCCGGGCCGGGGCTCCGGAGCGGTTGTCGCCGGAGTCGTCGCACGCCGAGATGCCGAGAGCGGCCGTCGCCAGGCAGAGGGCCAGGACGGGCAGGCGCTTGTACATGTTTCTCCTGGTCGAGGGGTAAGTGGACCTCATTCTCCCCTGTGGCCGGGCGGCGGGTCACGGCAGGCGGTGGGTGGCGGGAATTTAGGAGCGGGGGGCTCGGTTGGACGGGCCATGGTCAGCATCAGTCACGAATCACCCCAGGAAACCCGCGCACGGCTGCGCGACGTGCTCGCGGACGCCGACTTCGAGGTCCTGCCGGGCACATGGGCCTACCACGAATACCCGGCGGGGCCGGTACCTCAGCCGTCCGCCGAGGCCCTGGCTCTGGTGCGGGACGCGCAGAGCTGGTCGGTTCTCGAACCGGCGCGGGGCGGGGAGGCGGAGGTCTTCGGCGTCCTCGCCTTTCACTTCCCGTCGGCGTCCGACAACAGCGGTTTCGTCGGCTGGCTGGCCGGGGAGCTCAAGGAACGCCTCGGTACCGGCGTGGCCGTGCTCTGCGGATACAACTCCGCGCAGGGCGGCATCTACGACTACTGGCTCGTGCCCGTTCAGCTTCTGGGCGAGGCGCGGGCGCATGTGCGGAGTCTGGCGGCGGAGGCGGACGCCGACGGCTCTCCGTAAGTGCCTGTTTCCGAACCCCGGAGCGTGGGTCGGTCCGTCAGGGCTCGTGCGTCCGGTCTGGCCTGGCCCGGCGGGGTCTCACGCATCTCAAGTGGTAGGGCCTTTCGAGGGTCAGGGAACATCTATGTCGGATCGTGGGCCCATCCCGCGTCCGTCCTGCATCCTCGGTCCTGGCCGCCGTCGGGTTCCGGCCCGGTTTGTGGTGGTGAGTGTTCCGGGCGGTTTCGCCCGGAACACTCACCACGCCGGAGCGGGAGTTGGCCTACCTGGCGAGTTCAACCGGTTTGTCCAGTCTCGTCAGCTTCCGCGGGTTTCGCACCAAGTAGACCCGGGTGATCTGCCCGTTCTCCACCACGAGACTCACCGCTGTGGCCAGTTCGCCGTCGATCTCGATCCGGCCCGCAGGTGCCCCGTTGAGCCACACGGCCGTCGTCGCGAGCGGGGTCGCTTCCGCCCGGTTCGTGCGCGCGAGCACCCGCGCCACAAGCTCGACCCCGTGGATCGGAGCCAGAGCGGCGGCCGCAAGCCCGCCACCATCGGCGATCAGGACCACGTCCGGCGCCATGACCTCCACAAGCTCCTGCAACTGCCCGGTACGCAACGCGAGCAGGAACCGCTCCACCACGGCCTGCTGCTCCGACCGGCTCACCCGCACCCGCGGCTGCCGGGCCGCCACATGCTCGCGCGCTCGCCGCGCGATCTGCCGCACCGCGGCCGCGGACTTCCCGATGGCCTCGGCGATCTCGCCGTACGGCAGCTCGAAGACCTCGCGGAGCACGAACACCGCCCGCTCGGTGGGCCCGAGCGTTTCCAGGACGGTCAGCATCGCGATCGAGACGCTCTCCGCGAGCTCTACGTCCTCGGCGACATCCGGGGTGGTCAGCAGCGGGTCCGGCAGCCACTCGCCGACATAGTCCTCGCGGCTGCGCGCCAACGTCCGCAGCCGGTTGAGCGCCTGCCGCGTGACGGTCCTGACGAGGTACGCCCGCGCGTCGCTCACCCGCGACGGGTCGACCTGGGCCCACCGCAGCCAGGACTCCTGAAGCACGTCCTCCGCGTCGGCCGCGGAACCGAGCATCTCGTAGGCGACCGTGAACAGCAGGCTGCGATGGGCGACGAACGGGTCCTCGGTCATGATGCCGACGCTACGCCGGACGTCTGAGGACGCCCGGCCAGCGGGATCTCGCAGGCATCGGAGTAGCCCTGCGAGGTGATCCCATGCGCCGTGTTGCACCTGGCAGCCAGGTTGGCGAAGCCGATGAACACGGTGAGTTCGACCAGCGCCGCCGGGCCGAGCCGGCCGAGCAGACTCGCCGACAGCTCATCGGTGACGGTCGTCGGCGTGTTCGTCATGGCCTCGGCGTACTCCATTACCTCCCGCTCCAACGGCGTGAACACCTCCGACTCCCGCCAGCGCGGCACCTGGCTCGCCTTGGCCAGGTCCAGGTTCTGGTTCAGCGCCGCGAAGTAGTTGATGTCGAGGCACCAGCTGCAGCCGACCTGTGCCGCGACGGCCATGTGCGCGAACGTCTTGAGGCTCGCGTCGGCCGCGTCCCAGGTGGCCACCTTGGCTGCGAACTCCTGGTTGTCCTCGGCGAGCTTGGGGTTGTTCCACAGCACCTCGTTGGGTTCGGGCACGGAACCGAGCTGCTTGACCAGGTTTTCGCGGAGCCCGGCGGGGAGCTCGGCCTTCGGGATGCGTAGCGCCATGGTGTTCTCCTTGGACGTTTGCCTGTTTGGCATGAAGACACCGCCGTGCCTACGAATGTGACAACCACCATCGCCACTGCGCGTGGATCGCCGGCGCACACAGACCGACCCTCGGCCGCGCTCAGACAGCAGTGACCGGAAGGTCACTCCTCCGTGCCGGCGCGTCCGGGTCAGTGGCCGCCTCGCCCCTGGACGCGGTCAAACCCGACGGCGGAGCCAGACCGATCACCTGAGACAACACCCGCCATCCCGACCCCCGGGACCGGATCACCTGAGATTCCCGGCCCCCCGGCGTCTCAAATGAACTGGTCGCCGCAGGTCACAGCACTGTCCACGGACCAGACCAACTGAGACGGGACACCGACGGCTTTTGACCTGCCGATTCGGGGTTCAGAAACAGGCACTTACCTTGTTCTTTATCTTTGAGCCCCGAACAGCTCCGGAAGACAAAGAACAAGCTGAGTGAGTGTTTGAGTACCTCGGAGGCCAGGGCGTGACGCGCGGCACCCAGGGGCCGACCATTCGCCTGCTCCGCAGCTTGGTATCGGCGGCGAGAGGTAGTCCAAAACGGGATTGTTCACCTGCATGGGCGCGAACAGTCGCCAGTGAGCAGCGGGTGCGTTGGGCTGGGGGAAGTAGCAGTCCTACCCAAGAAGAAAACACATGCGTGTGCGCACTATTCCCCGGCGATCTCCCTAGCTTCCACAAGCTGTGTGAAGAAACGGTGGGCAACGTTCTTCAGCAAGGTTGCCTTGGTTAGACCCGTCGCACTAGCTTGATCTTTTTCTTCTGGCCTCGAACTGCGTCCCGAACTTGAACGCTCAGGAGGGAGTTCGGCGGACGTGGGGGCGGCCTTGGCGTGAGCCTGCGTGCTGTCCAGAGCGCGCGTTTCACAAGACCCAAATGGGGACCAAGGCCGCCAGGGGTGAGTCTGCTGCATCACGATGTCCGGCAGGAAGCGTTCGCACAAGCGTCATGCTTCCGGAGCGAGTTCTAGACGACGCGACCGCCATCACCGCCGCCCAGCTCCGCGCCGTGGTGGAACGGCTCATCGCGGCCGGCCAGTGGACGCCCGGCGCCCCGGACATCACGATCGTCATGGACGCCGGTTATGACGTCACCCGCCTGGCCTGGGTCCTGCGGGATCTGCCCGTCGAACTGGTCGGCCAGATCCGCGGCGACCGGGTGATGAGGCTGCCGAGGCCCCCGCTCCAGGAGTACGCCCTGGCCCATCCCCAGGGTGGGCGACCGCCGAAGCACGGCAAGGAGTTCCGCTTCAACAAACCCGAGGCCTGGCCCGAACCGGCGATCACCACGGCCACCGACACGATGAACTACGGCAAGGCCGAGGCCCAGGCGTGGCACCGGGTCCACCCGCGTCTCACCCACCGCTCGGCCTGGCTCGACCACGACGGTGAACTCCCCATCGTCGAGGGCACCCTGGTCCGCCTCAAAGCCGAGCACCTCTCCAAGGAACGGGAGGCTCCGCCGGTATGGCTGTGGTCGTCGAAAACCGGTGCCGCCCCCGGCGGACGTGGACCGCTGGTGGCAGGGGTTTCTGAGGAGATTCGACCTGGAGCACACCTTCAGGTTCGCAAAACAGACGCTCGGCTGGACCACCCCGAAGCTGCGTACACCCGAAGCCGCGGACCGCTGGACCTGGCTCCTGGCCGTCGCGCACACCCAGCTCCGCCTCGCCCGACCTGGCCCGGGTCCGCCGGGGCTTCAGGAACATCCGAGCCCACCTGCTCTGTCCCGCCCGTGTTCCCCAACCTCGTGGCGCCGGTCCCGGACGACCGCCCGGGACCAAGAACCGCCACCCCGCACCCCGCTACGACGTCGGCAAAACCGTCAAACGCCCTGAGACCCTCAAGGCCATCGGCAGATCCGGAAGATCCTGGTAGTTAAAGAACAAGCTAAGGGAGCGCTCACGTCCCCGTCGGGCTCATCCGCCACAGCTGATCCGTGTTGGCCGTGCGGTCCCACTGTTCCGCCTGGGCCGCCTCCTCCGTGCTCTGGCCGCGCACGCCGAGGTACTTTCCGCTCCTCAGGTTGGCCAGCGTGTAGGTTCCGTCCCCCGCCGGGCTCATCGCCCAGGTGTGGAACTTGTAGCCGTCGCACGAGAACTGGTTCGCGTTGGCGCCGTTGTCCAGACTGCCGTTGCTGATGGCCAGGCACTTACCGCTGTTGCCGTTGACCACCGCCACGTTGCCCTCGCCCAGCTCGACGACCTGCCACCGCTCGTCGGTGCCGGCGGTGCAGGTGCGCTGGATCGCCCTGGCGCCGTCCAGACGGCTCTGGTTGAGGATCCCGAGGCACTTTCCGCTGTTGCCGTTCACGAGCGTGGTCTCCCACTGCCGGGGAGGCTGCCGCTGGAAGAACATCGCGCCGGCCTGCTGCTTGCAGTCCCACTGCCGCAGTGCCGCCCCGTCCGCGGTGGAGGACTCCGTGACCTCCAGGCACTTGGGGGTCGTAGACGTCATGGTCTGGAATCCGACACCGTCACCGACCGGGACGATCCGGAAACTCGCCCCGGGGCGGCTGTCACAGGCCCCGAGGCGGATGGCGGCGCCGTTGTCCGGGCTGGAGTTCGCCACCTCCACGCAGGCTCCGCTGCCGGCGCTGACGATGTTGACCGCGTCGCTCGCCGCCCCGGAGGACTGGAGGTACCACCGCGCCCCTGGCTTGCCGAAGCAACGGCCCTGGCGCACCGGCTGGCCGACTTCCGAGGCGGGGACCTCCACGCACAAGCCGCTGGGCGCGGAGACGATGTTCACGATCTGCCTGGCGGAAGCGGGCGCGGCGGCATCGGCGGCGAAGGCGTACGAGGAGGACGCGGGCCCCCAGCCCAGCGCGGCGCACACGACCATCAGGAAGACCAGGAGTGCGCCGGATCGCCCGCCACGCCGTACGACGGCCGACGGGCGTCGGTCCCTGGAAGACGTCGTGGCAGACGTCGTGGCAGACACAGCGGAAGTCCCGTCGCAGGACTCGTTGAAAGACGCGCTCATGATGAACTTCCTCCCGGACGACACCAGGGGCGCCATGGTTCCCAGAAGTGCTGACGCAGCACTGACGCCTGCGGCCTAGCGGGGCGAATATTCCGTGCCGTGCCGTCGCGCGGACGTGCACACTCGCTCCATGGTGGACATGCGGGCATTCCGGGACGCGGTCGGCGGCTGGGCGAACGGCGGTCCCGGCGGTCCGGCGGGCGAGCTGGCCGTGGAGCTGGGGGTGCGGACGGCGGTGCTGCTCGAAGGGCCGAGTGACCACGCGGCCGTCGAAGCCCTCGCCGCCCGGCGCGGCCGGGACTTCGCCGCCGAGGGGGTGTGCGTCGTACCGATGGGCGGGGCGATGAGCATCGGCCGCTACGCGCGCCTGCTCGGACCGCCCGGCCTCGGTCTGCGCCTGACGGGGCTGTGCGACGAGAACGAACAGAGCTTCTACCAGCGCGGTCTGGAGCGGGCGCGTGCACCGCGCCGGGACTTCTTCGTGTGCGTGGCGGACCTGGAGGACGAACTCATCCGCGCGCTGGGCACGGCAGCGGTCGAGGAGATCGTCGCGGCCGAGGGTGACCTCCGCGCCTGGCAGACCTTCCTGCGCCAGCCCGCGCACGACGGCCGGCCCAGGCACCAGCAGTTGCGGCGCTTCCTCGGCACGAAGAAGGGCCGCAAGATCCGCTACGGCCGTCTCCTCGTCGACGCCCTCTCCCCCGGCCAGGTCCCGCCCCCGTTCGACGATCTCCTGGCGAGCCTGTGAGGCGCGGGTCACCGATCAGGTTGGCCGGGCGGGATGTCGAGGATGAGGTTGGCGGCGCGCGTCATGACCTGGGCTCGGGTGCCGCCCAGGTGGTCGGCGGCGAGGAAGTGGTTGCCGATGGCCGCGCAGAACGCGAGCAGGCTGCGGGCCTCGACCTCGTCGGGGTCGGAGCAGAAGGTGCTGATCGCGTCACGCGCCAGCTGCATACGGCTGTTGTCCACGCGGCGCAGGCGTTCGGCGACGGCCTCGTCGCGGCGGGCCCAGTCGCGGACGGCCAGGTCGATGGGAAGGAGGCGGTCACCGGAGAAGGTGAGCCGCCCGGCCAGCCGGACCTGCTCGCGCGGGTCGCCGCCCTCCCGCTCGACCCGGGCCAGGACGTCGTCGACGCACTCCCGCTCCCAGGTGTCCAGCATGGCCTCCAGCAGCGCTCCCCGGTTGGCGAAGTAGCCGTAGAACCCGCCCTTGGTCACCCCGAGCGCCTTGGCCAGGGCCTCGACCCGCACGGCCTCCACGCCGCCCTCGGCCAGCGCGCGCAGCCCCTCCTCGATCCACTTCTCCCGCGGCGTGCGCAGCGCGCCCATGGGTGACCCACCCCACCTTCCCACTTGTTGTACGAAGCCGTATAACGGCTCTACTCTCGCCTTGTACGTCAGCGTATAACTCGCGGAGTACGAGGGGGAGTTCAGATGATCAAGTGGGCCGGCTGGCTGATCGTGCTGTACGGCACTCTGCACACACTCGGCGCCCTGACCGTGGAGGAGGCCGCGACCCACGCGGACGCGTGGTTCAGCGGGGCGCTGCGGGATGACGACCTCTCGGCGATGAGCCCGGCCAACAGCGCGTACTGGCTGAGCCTGGGCAGCTTCGGCGTGCCGCTTGTCGTGGTCGGCCTGACCGTGCTCTGGCTGGATCGCCGCGGCATCAGGCCGCCGTCGTTCATCGCGTGGATCCTGGGGCTCTGGACCGTGATCGACGCCGTGGTCCTCACGCTCACTCCCTGGCCCGTCCTGCTGCTCGCGACCGCCCTGTTGCTGGTCGGGGCGCGCCGCGCGAGCCGCCACGAGGTGGACTGAGCACCGCGGTCGGCCCTCGCGGGGCGAGAGGTCGTGCACCACCGGGGCGAACCGGAAGCCGTCCGGCGCTTCGGCCATCGCTTCCCTGCGCAGGGCCGCCCGCACGGCCGTCACATACTCACGGGTCGCGGTGAGCGGGCTCCGGGGGAACGGACGCCCGTATCAGCCAGGGCGTGCATCGCCGTGGCGGCGCCCTGGTGCGTCGTTGGCCGGTTCTGGATCGTGCGGCGCGGGCGGACCTCCGTAGGCTCGGCAGGACAGGGTTCGCCTGGCTCACGAGTAGCCCCTGGGGGTTGGTGTGCTGTACGCATTCGCCTTTGAGCGGATCGGCGTCGTGGTGAGCGACCTCTACTTCCTCAACCCGAGTCCGCTGCACGGACAGGAAAGTCCCGAGCGCGGGGTCCGGCTGGAACTACGAGTCTTCGAAAGCGGCGAGCTGCCCGGTTCCCTCTACTCGGCTCGCCCCATCACGATCGGGCGCCCTCTGTGGCGGGTAGATCTCCTCCAGGACGCGGACGCCGCCCCGAACACCTTCGACCGCACGCACCACCACCCCGGCATCGCCGGCTGGGAACCCGGCCCGCGGACCTTCGTCGAGGAGTTGTCCAACGACCCGCTGACGTGGCTGAGCGACAGGCTCACCGACATCTCCAGCCTGTTGGACGAGGCCGTCATCTCCGCGGACGAGATCTCGGTGGCGGACGCGGACAGTCTTCGCACAGCGGCCCCCGAGATCGTGGGCACCGTCGGCCGGATGCTGGAGCGGGTCTGGTCCGGGGAACTCGGCCGGCCGAAGAGCGATGTGGATGCACATGCGGTGACCAGCGTGCGGGCCGGTTGGCTCTAGCGCGGGTATCCGGTTTGCGCGCACAGAGCGACGAGATCGCGGTGCCCGCCGAAGGCACCTCTGCCACTACCTCCAGCAACTGCTGGCCTTGCCCTGGCGGGCAGCATCTTGGGGTGCCTTCGACGCGTGCCCTGCCTCGGTCACCTCATCAGAGCGCTCGTACCCGCCCAAGCTCGCTGTCCATTCCTTCTACGTCGTGTGGCACATAGCCCCCATCGACGACAACACATTCCGCATCGGCTACCCCGGCACACACCAGGTCGTGACGCTTTCCAGTGACGGCCAGGGGACCCGGGCCGTCATCCAGCAAAGCATTCACTCGATCGTGAGTTTCCCCCGGCATGTGCCTGGCGTGGGCCCATGATGTGCGGGCCCGCAGGAAGCGGGCGCCGGGTGTGCGTGCTCTGGTGGGAGAGATGTCATGACGCGAGAAGCGAGCCGGATCGGCGGACTCGGTGAGCGGGCCGTGCTGTTGGCCGTGGGCCTGGCGGATCTGGGGGTGAGCACGCTGGGCGCCGCCCTGGGCACGGCGCAAGGGCTGCTGCGCCGCTCGGACACCTCCGAGCTGGCGGCGGAGGCCGAGAACGATCTGCTGGCGCGCGGGCGCCTGGTGCGGGACCGGTTCGCGACCGTGCCCCCGGCCCACCTGGAGACCCTGGCCCGGCACACGCTGGCTCGACGGGCCGCCGATGACATCTGACCTGTGGGAACCCGCGCGGTTCAAGGACCGCGTCGATGTGATTTTGCGTCAGTTCGTCGGCCAGGAGGCCGAGCTGTTCGCGGACATCGACCCCCTGCTCGGTCCGGTGGCCGACCAGCTGGAGGCGGCGGTCGCGGACGGCAAGCGGCTGCGGGCGGCGTTCTGTTACTGGGGCTGGCGCGGTGCGGGCCAGCCCGATAGCGACGCTCTGGTGCGGGCGGCGGCCTCGATGGAGCTGGTGCATGCCGCCGCTGTCGTGCACGACGACCTCATCGACGACAGCCCGATGCGGCACGGCCGGCCCACCGCCCACGTCGCACTGCGCGGCACCGTCCTCGACCGCCCGCGCGCCTCGGCGTCCGCCAGGTCGCTGGCGATGCTGGTGGGCGATCTGCTGATGGGGCTCGCCGGACAGTTGTTCGCCACCAGCGGTCTGCCCGCCGCCTATCTGGCCCGGGCCCGCCCCCTGTGGTCGGCACTGACCCGGGAGCTGATCGCGGGCGAGTGCCTGGAGATCCTGCGTACCGGCACGGACCCGGACACCGCGGCCTCGTTGAAGGTGATCCGGTACAAGACCGCCAAGTACACCGTCGAGCAGCCCCTGTTGATCGGTGGCGCCCTGGCCGGCGCGGCCGGTCGGCTCCGCGAGGGCTACTCCGCGTACGGCCTGCCGCTGGGCGAGGCGTTCCAACTGCGGGACGACCTCCTCGGCCTCTTCGGCAACCCGGAGCGCACCGGCAAGGCCAACGCCGACGACGTGCGCGGTCAGCGGCCCACGGCACTGCTCGCCGAGACCTGGCGCCTCGCCGGTGCCGACGACCGGGACCGGTTGCGCGCCCTGCTGGGCCGGCCCGATCTGGACGCGGAGGGCCTGCGCGCCGTACGCGACATGATGCGCGAACTCAGGACGCCCGACCGCATCGAGGACATGATCACCGTCCGCGTCCGGGAGGCGCTGGACGCTCTGCACACAGCGGAGGTGTCGGCGCCCGCCGCCAGAGCCCTGACGGCGCTGGCCCATTCGGCGGCGGCCCGCCTGTCCTGACGCCCGCGCGAGCAGCGCGCGTCGACGTCAACCCGCACCCAACCCGAGAACGAGGAGCCCAGTCATGCTGCACACCGAGGCATCGATGACCGCCCTGCGCGAGCCCGGAGACGAACTCGCCGACGCCACCGTCGCCACGCTCTTCGAACGCGGGGAGGTGGGCAAGTTCAACACGCTGATGCGGTACGTCTCCACCGCCGGGGCTCCCCTGCCGGAAGGGCTGCCGGACGCCGCCCGGGAGTACCTCGCGGCCACGAGCTGTCCGCCGGCCTGGGTGGACTGGGGCGAGATGGAGAAGGCCCGGCTGTTCTTCATCGACAACAACGTGCACATCTCCACGGCCCTCTCCTTCGCCTCCATGCCCGCCTGCTACGTCGTGCCGGCCGTGGCGAAGCTGCTGTCGACGACCCACGGACTGGCGTACCCCTCCAAGCGGATGGCGGAGACGGGCCAGTTCACCGTCTATCTGATGCAGCCGGGGGCCTTCGAGGCGGGCAGCCGCTTCATCCCGGCCGCGCAGAAGGTCCGCCTGCTGCACGCGTCCATCCGCCACCACCTCAAGCGCGAGAACCGCTGGGACACCGAGACGCTCGGGACGCCGATCTGTCAGGAGGACCTGATCGGCGGGCAGATGTTCTTCTCGCTGCTCGTGCTGGACAGCCTGCACCGCCTGAACATCCACATGTCGACGGAGGGCGCGGAGGCCTACTACTACGCCTGGCGTGTGGTCGGGGCGATGCTCGGGATCGACCAGGACGCGGTCCCCAAGACGCTCGACGAAGCCCGCCAGTTCCTCGACCTGTACATGATCCGGCACATGGGGCCCTCCGAGGAAGGCGCACACCTGACCCGGCAGCTCATCGACCTCTACGAGGAAGTCGTGCCCGGCACCTTCTTCGACCCGGTCGTCTCCGCCCTCATCCGCTACCTCATCGGCGACACCTGCGCCGACTGGCTGCGCGTACCCAGCACCGCGTGGGACACCGTCGTGAAGACCGTCCCCCACCTCCTCGGTGTGCTGGAGGCCATCGAGGACCGCTCGCCTCTCGGCGCCTGGGCGCTGGACCGCCTCGGCAGCCTCACCGCCGTCCTGGAGCTGTCCTCCCTCACACGCGGACGCGTCATGCACTACGCCATCCCCGAAGAACTCAGGAAGGAATACGACGTCTCCAGCACGCCGCCCCGCGCCCGCCGGTGGATCCCGCCGACGTCCACCGTCTCGTAGTCCGTCAGTCCGTGCTGGAACGGATGGTGAAGACCTGATCCAGGCCGGCGACGGTGAGGATGCGCAAGGTGTTGGCGGGGACGTCGACCAGGGCCAGGTCGGCGCCGGCGGTGTGGGCGCGACGACGGGCGGCGAGGAGGGCGGTAATACCGCTGGAGTCGCAGAACTCCAGGCCGGACAGGTCGATGACCAGGCTCTGCCCCGCGCTCAGGGCCAGCGCTTCGACCTGCTCGCGCAAGGACGCGGCCTGCTGGTAGTCGAGGGCGCCTGCCACGTGCAGCACGGGTCCGGCCTCGGCGTCCCGGCGGATGATGTTCAGTGGGCTCATCGTGGTTGCTTCGTTGTCGAGTGGTCGGTCGCAGGGGCGGTCCTGCGGGCGGGGACTCCGAGGGCGAGCAGAGCGGTGTCGTCGTCAAGGCCCTCGCCGAAGCCCTCCAGCAGCTCTGTCAGCGAGGCGACCACCTCCCCCGCCGAGGAAGCTGCCGGGGAGGCAGAGGCCGGGTCGGCGAAGAAGGCGCGCAGCGCGTCATCGCCGAACATACTCTCGCGGCTTCGCCCGGCGCGGGCCTCGGTAAGGCCGTCGGTGTAGAGCAGAATCGTATCGCCGGGACCGAGCGTGGTCTCCGCCGTGCTGAAGGACGCATCCGGCAGGGCGCCCACGAGCAGGCCGCCAGGTGTGGGGAGGTAGTCCGCGCGTCCTTCGCCGCGTACCACCAGTGCCGGAGGATGGCCACCGGAAGCGAGCCGGATGGTGGTGCGGCCCTCGCCCGGTTCGATGACGCCGAAGATGGCGGTGCAGTAGCGGGGGTCGCCGCCTGCGGTGTACCGGTCGTGCAGGACGGCGTTCAGCGTGGCCAGCGCCACGGCGGGTTCGGGGTCGTGGAGAGCGGCCGCCCGCAGGGTGTAGCGGGTCAGCGACGTGAGCGAGGCCGCTTGGGGCCCCTTGCCCGACACGTCTCCCAGGAAGAACGCCCAGCGGCCCTCGCCCAGGGGGAACAGGTCGTAGAAGTCGCCGCCCAGAAGGTCCGGGGACGCGGTGTGGTAGTAGACCGCTGTCTCCAGGCCCGGTACGACGGGCAGCGAGGAGGGGACGAGCGTCTGCTGGAGAGCGGCGAGCGCGTCGGCGAGCCGTTCGCGGTCGGCCTCGGCCTGGCGGCGCGCCTGCTCCGCCTCCGCGCGCGACCGCTCGGCCTCGGCACGCGCCCTTTCGGCCTCCGCGCGCGCCTGCTCGGCCTCTTCGCGGCGGCGCAGGAGCTCCTGCTCGTAGGCGCGCCGGTCGGAGGCGTCGAAGACGGTGGTGCGGATCAGCAGGGGCTCGCCCTGGCCGCCGTACTTGATCACGGAGGAGACCAGCACCGGCAGCCGTCGGCCGTCGGCGGTCTTCATCTCCAGAGCGATGCCGCCCAGTTCGCCCTGCATGCGCAGCAGCGGCGCGAAGTGCGTCTCGTGATACAGCTTCCCGCCGACGGTCAGCAGGTCGGCGAAGCGCGCCTCGCCCACGACCGCCTCGCGTTCCATGCCCAGCCAGTCCAGCAGCGTGGCGTTGATCTTGGCGATGGTGCCGTCCATCAGCGTCGACAAGTAGCCGCAGGGCGCCGACTCGTAGAGGTCCTCGGCACTGTCCTCCAGCAGCGCCGTGAACGCGGCGTTGGTACCGGCCGCGCCTCCGGCTCCCGTCGGCTCTCCGCCCGAGCGGCACATCACCGCGGGTCCTCCAGGGATTCGAGGAAATCGAGGATCGCCTCGACGGTGGCCTCCGGAGCGCTCAGCTGCGGGCAGTGACCGGTGGCGTCCAGAGTGACCAGCCGGGAGGAGGGAATCGCGTCGCGCACGTACGCGCCGACCTCGCGGGGGGCGATCACGTCCTCGGCGCACTCCAGGACGAGGGTCGGCACGGTCACGCTCCGCAGGTCCGCACGGCTGTCGGACAGGAAGGTGGTCCGGGCGAAGACGCGGGCGATCTCGGGGTCGGTGGCGCAGAAGCTGTTGGTCAGTTCCTCCCCGAGCTCCGGTCGCTCCGGGTTGCCCATGATCACCGGGGCCATCGTGGCGGACCAGCCCAGGTAGTTCGACTCCAGCGAGCCCAGCAGTTCGTCGATGTCCTCCGCGGTGAAACCACCGCGGTACCCGTCGTCGTCGATGTAGCAGGGCGAGGGAGTCACCATCACCAGCGCCCCGATCCGCTCCGGCGCCGAACGCGCGGCCATCACCCCGACCATCGCGCTCACCGAGTGACCGACGAACACCGCCCGCTCCAGATCCAGCTCCTCGCAGACCTCCACCACGTCCTCGGCGTAGCCGTGGAGCGAGGAGTACCGCTCCTCGCTCCAGGCCGACAGGTCCGAGCCCCCCGAGCCGACGTAGTCGAAGAGCACGACCCGGTACCGCTTCGCCAGCGCCGGCACCGCGAGCCGCCACATGTTCTGGTCGCAGCCGAACCCGTGCGCCAGGACCACCGCCGGTGCGTCAGCGGGGCCGGTGACTGTCACGTTGTTCCTGTGGCGAATGTCCATACCAGTCATCCTCGCATCCGCCTCCCCCGCGGGCCTCAGCGGCCGCGGGCGGGGGCCGAGCCGCACTCTCGGGGGCGATTTTCAGCCAACGTTAGTGCAGCGCTCAACAGTCGGCCAGGACCGGTCTGGCTGGGTTCGAAGGTGATCAATAACCTGATGCGCGTTGCCTGTACCGACCAAGGAGCTCTATGTCCGCCGCGCAGCAGGTCCCCGACATCCTCTCGCCCGAGTTCGCCAAGGACCCCTACCCGGCCTATCGGGCGATGCGGGAGAAGGCACCGCTCTTCTGGCACGAGGCGACACAGAGCTGGGTCGTCTCGCGGTACGAGGATGTCGAGCGCGTGTTCAAGGACAAGGGCTCGCAGTTCACCACCGACAACTACGACTGGCAGATCGAGCCCGTCCACGGCAAGACCATCCTCCAGCTCAGCGGCCGGGAGCACGCCGTGCGGCGCGCTCTCGTCGCGCCCGCCTTCCGCGGCAGCGATCTCCAGGAGAAGTTCCTGCCCGTCATCGAGCGCAACTCCCGCGAACTCATCGACACGTTCCGGCACACCGGCGCCGTGGACCTCGTCGAGGGCTACGCCACCCGCTTTCCCGTGAACGTGATCGCCGACATGCTGGGCCTCGACAAGGCCGACCACGCGCGCTTCCACGGCTGGTACACCACGGTGATCGCGTTCCTCGGCAACCTGGCGGGCGATCCGGAGGTCGCGGCCGCCGGTGAGCGGACCCGGGTGGAGTTCGCCGAGTACATGATCCCGATCATCCAGGAGCGCCGCGAGCACCTCGGCGACGATCTGCTGTCCACTCTGTGCGCCGCCGAGGTCGACGGCGTACGGATGAGCGACGAGGACATCAAGGCCTTCTGCAGCCTGTTGCTCGCCGCCGGCGGCGAGACCACGGACAAGGCGATCGCCAGTATCTTCGCCAACCTCCTGACCCACCCGGAACAACTCGACGCCGTCCGGCAGGACCGTACGCTGATCGCCCGCGCGTTCGCCGAGACGCTGCGCCACACGCCGCCCGTCCACATGATCATGCGGCAGTCGGCGACCGATGTGGAACTCAGCGGCGGTACGGTCCCCGCCGGTGCCACCGTGACCTGCCTGATCGGCTCCGCCAACCGCGACGAGCGGCGCTACCGCGAGCCGGACCGCTTCGACATCTTCCGGGACGACCTGACCACTACGACCGCGTTCTCCGCCGCCGCGGACCATCTCTCCTTCGCGCTCGGCCGCCACTTCTGCGTCGGCGCGCTGCTGGCCAAGGCCGAGGTGGAGATCGGTGTCGGTCAGCTCCTGGACGCCATGCCCGACGTACGGCTCGCCGAGAGCTTCGATCCGGTGGAACAGGGGGTGTTCACCCGGGGACCGCAGTCGCTGCCGGTGCGGTTCACCCCCGTCACCGCCTGACCCCGGGGCGGGGCGCCACCCGCACGGGCGGCGCCCCGCCCGGACTCAGTGCGTCACCGGCGTGAACCGCACCGGCAGCGACATCAGGCCGCGCATCCAGATGGACGGGCGCCAGGTCAGCTCCTCGGGCTCCACCGCGAGGACGAGGTCGGGCAGGCGCTCCAGGAGCGTCTCGACCGCGGTCCGGGCGATGACATCGGCGAGCAGGGGCGCCGGGTAGGGGCAGCGGTGCTCGCCGTGGCTGAAGGAGAGGTGGGCGGAGTTCTCCGGACCCACGTGCGCATCGGGCCAGATCTGCGGGTCGGTGTTGGCCGCCGCGAGACCGAGCACCAGACAGTCGCCCGCCCGGATCTGCCGCCCGCCGAGCTGGGTGTCACGCACCGCCCAGCGCCCGATGAAGTTCTGCGTGGGCGTGTCCAGCCACAGCACTTCGTTGAGCGCCTCGCCGACGCTCAGCCGCCCGCCGGACACGTTGAGGGCGAACCGCTCGTCGGTCAGCATCAGCCGCAGCGTGTTGCAGATCCAGTTGGCCGTCGGCTGCTGGGCCGCCGCGATGATGGAGATCAGGTCCTGGACGATCTCCTCGTCGGTGAGCCCCGCGGGATGCAGCAGCATCCGCGAGGTGACGTCAGCGCCGGGCCTCTCCCGCTTCTCCTTGACCAGGAGCTGGATCCGCTCGCCGACACGGGTGTACGCCGCGACGGGGTCGTCCCCCTCCGCCGCGTCGAGGGAGATCCGCAGGTCGTCCACGAGCTGCTGCGTGTCGGTGCCCGTCTCGGGCATGCCGCACATCTGTACCGCGGCCCGCATGGGGAGTGCGTGGGCGTACGCGCTCATCAGTTCCGCCTGCCCGCTGCCGGCGAACGCCGCGATCAGCCGGTCGGCGATCCGGCCGCTGTCCCGGGCGAGTTCGAACTGGTCGACCCCCTCCAGCGCCTCCGTGATCACGCCGGCCCGCCGCCGGTGCTCCTCACCCTCGGTGAACAGGACCGACGGCTGGTAGCCGACGAACGGCATCAGCGGCCAGTCGGCGGGGATGCGGTCCCACTGGTTCCAGCGGCGCGAGTCCCGGGCGAACAGCTCGTCGTGGCCGGTCACATAGCTGACCTCGGAGTAGCCGAGGACCAGCCACGCGGGCACGTCGCCGTCGAGCAGCACCGGCGCGACCGCGCCGTGCTCACGGCGCAGGCTGCGGTAGAGCTGCGCGGGCGTCTGCTGGTACTCCAGGCCACCCAGGCGTACGCCGCCCGCGTGAGCGGGGCATCCCGGGGGCGGGGCGCTCTGCTCGAAGGGGGATCCGGTCGGCTCGGTCACGGTGTCATCTCCTGGGCCATGGCCAGTTTGTAGAGGTGGTCCACGAGGGTGATCAGGACGTCCTTGCCCGACGATCTCACCCGCGCGTCACAGTCGATCAGCGGCACATGGCCGGGCAGCGCGAGGGCCTGGCGGATCTCCTCCAGCGAGTGCCGGGAGGTGTCGTCGTCGAACCTGTTCACCGCCACTACGAACGGCGTCCTGTGGTGTTCGAGACGGTCGATCGCGTACCAGGAGTCGTCCATCCGCCGGGTGTCGACCAGGACGACCGCGCCCAGCGTGCCGGCGAAGAGCCGGTCCCACAGGAACCAGAAGCGCTCCTGGCCCGGTGCGCCGAACAGATAGAGCACCACGCGTTCGTTGAGGCTGATCCGGCCGAAGTCGAACGCCACCGTCGTCGTGGTCTTGCCGGCGACCTCGGACGTCTCGTCGACACCGATACCGGCCTGCGTCATCACCTCTTCGGTGTTCAGCGGGCGGATCTCGCTGACCGACCGCACCAGCGTGGTCTTGCCGACCCCGAATCCGCCCACGACCACGATCTTCAGGCCGGTCTCGGCGGTGTCGGACAGAGGAGTACGGGCGGGCAGCTCAGAGGTTGCGGAGCCCATGGAGCACCTCCTTGAGAAGGGCGGATTCGGGGATCGAGGCGACCGCGTCGGCCGCGCGGGGGTGGCGGGCGGTGATCCGGCTCGTCGCGAGCAGGTCGCCCAGCAGAATCCGCACCACGGTGATCGGCAGTCTGAGCTCGGCGGCGATCTCCACCACGGCCGTGGGGTGGCGGCACAGGTCGAGGATCCGGGCGTGCTCCGACTGCATCCCCGCGGTGGGCTCGCACTCGCTCACCACCAGGGTGACCAGGTCGAACGAGTCGTCGTCGGCCCGGCTGCGGCCACCGGTGACCGTATAGAGCCGGTCGGGGTCACCGATGTCCACGGGCCCGCGCGGCGTCACGAGGAGGCGCTGCCTTCGCGCTCGGCGCGCGGCTCGGCGCGCAGGTGCTCCCCGATCTGCTCCACGAGCTCCGTCATCTGGTGGCCCACGACGCCCGGGTCGGCGTTCTCGTCCGCCACGACCGCCAGGTGCGCTCCCTGCCCCGCCTCGACGATGAAGAGAAGCCCGCCGTGGAACTCCGTCATGGAGTGCCGGACACCGCCGGTCCCGTCACCGAACTCCGCGGAGGCGCCCTGGGCCAGTGCCTGGATGCCGGAGCAGATCGCCGACAGTTGGTCGGCCTGGTCGAGCGTCAGATGCTCGCTCCAGCACAGCTTCAGGCCGTCCCGGGAGAGCACCAGGGCGTGCCGCGTGCCGGGGGTGCGCTGGAGAAGGCTCTGAAGGAGCCAGGTCAGGCTGTTGTCAGTGGTCTGCATGGTGGGTGGGGCGAGGTGCGCCGGGCGTGCCCGGTCACCGGCCCGTGCCTCCAATCTCACGATCTTGAGCGGGGGGAAGAAGGGGCGCCGGACCCGGGCGCCGTGCGGGGGGCTGCGGTCTACTGGGCCGGTGGCGGCCCGGAGTCTGCGGGGAAGCCGGGGGCGTCCGGGGCGTCGGGCGTGGCGGGGAATCCCGGGGCGTGGCCCCCGGCGCGCCGGGCGCGGTGGAAGGCGCCGAAACGGGATCCGGCGTCGCGGGCCGGCCGGTCCGCGTCGCCGGGGAGCGTCCCGGCGCCCGGCGCGGAGGCGGCATCGGACGACGCCTTGCGCTGGCGGCGCTCGCGGTCCGCCTCGGCCATGGTGCGGCCCGGGGCGCGTACCGGCAGGCCGTTCGGCGTGGCCGCGGGGGCGGCCGCGGGCGGGTCCTGCGCCGGCGGGGAGGCGATGTCCGCGGCGGTGGGCCGTGCGGGGGCCGGGGGCACCGCGGGAGCCAGGGGCGCCTCGGGGGTTTCGGAGAGGATGGGGGTCTCCTCGGCCGCCGGGGCGAGTACCTCCGGGACGGTCGCTGCCGGGACCGGCGGGGGCGTCGGCGCGGCATTCCGGCGTACCGGCTGCTGCGGGGCGGGGTCGCGCTGCTGGGCGAGGAGCTGCGGCGGCAGGAGGACCACAACGCCCGTGCCGCCTCGGGAGGACGGGCGGAAGTTGACGCTCATGCCGTACTTGGCGGCGAGGCGGCCGACCACGGCGAGGCCGAGGCGGGTGCCCTGGAGCGAGGCGAGGTCCGTCATCCGCCCGGAGACGGACTCCTCGGCCCGGCGCATCGCCGCGTCGGCCATCCGCAGGCCACTGTCCTCGATCGTCACGACGATGCCGGCGCTGCGTTCCTCCACATAGACGTGCACCTCGTCGATGGGCGGGGAGAAGTTCGCCGCGTTGTCCATGAGTTCGGCGAGCAGGTGCATGACGCTCTCCGCCGCGAACCCGGCGACCGCGACGGTCGTCGAGCAGTGCAGCCGCACCCGCTGGTAGGCGGAGATGCGGCCGACGGCGCCCCGCAGGATGCTCTCCATGACGATCGGCTTGTTCCACGCCCGGCTGGAGCGGCCGCCCATGAGCAGGGCGAGACGGTCGGTCATCAGACCCAGTTGGGACGTGCTGTGATCCAGGCGCAGCAGGTCGCCGAAGACCTCCACGCCATGCCGCTCCTGCATGTCCCGCAGGTCGGCGAGCATGCTCACGGACTTGGCCTGTACGCGGCTGAGCGCCTTGGCCGAGGCGGCCTGCGCGGCGGCGGCGCGCCGCTCGCTGTGGGCCAGCTCTCGCACGAACGACTCCGCGGGCAGGCGCAGCAGTGGGTTCTGCGGCCACTGGAGCCCCGCGAGAACGGTGTCGGCGGAGGCACCCTCGCGCAGCTGCTCGATCGCGGTGGGCAGCGTCACCTTCGTGAGGAGGTCGAACTCCTCTGTGGCCTGCGCCAGTTGTTCCTGCGCCCGGCCGCGCTGGGCCTCAAGGGCACCGGCGTGCCGAACCGATTCCTCTACGACGGAGGCGAACGTCTGGATGATCTGGCGTAGTTGGGCGTCCGACGGAGGTGCCGTGTGCGCCAGGGCCTCCGCCGCGCCCGCGCCGTCGCGCAGCTGCTTCACGAGGACGGGGAGCGTGACGTTCACGAAATGCGCGGACTCGGCGCCCTGGCGGCCCAGCTGAGCCTTCAGGGTGTCGGCCTCGGCGCGGTCCGCCGCGGCGGATCGGCGTATTCGCTGACCGGCCGCGGAGCTGACGAGCAGACAGACGGCCAGGCACAGCCAGCCGGCCGTGATCGAGGCCGCCGTCCAGCCACGGGCGGCGTCCGGTGCCGTGGCAGCCGCGGCGGCACCGGCGCCGCCGGTGACCACCAGCACGCCGAGGGGCACGGCCCACGCGGGGCGCCCCGCCTTCGCTGTGCGGCGCGGGCTGGGAGGAGCAGGCACTGACATTCAGCGGTCCCTCGGTCCTTGAGTGCAGGAGAACAACGAGCCGATCGTTACGCCTCGGTCGCGGCCCGGAGGGGCACGCCAAGGGGACGACGATCTTCCGGGCCACATCGCGCCATGCTAGCCACCCGTTCGGGCGTAAACGTCAGCGAGGTGGATCAGGCGGTCTCGTGGAGAAGTTCGTCGCGATCTCGCCCCCTCGAACGTACGTCAGTGGTAGAGGAGTTCGGCGATGTCGGCGTGCTACCCATCGGCTCGCGTCTGCTCGGCCTCGGTACGCACCCACCGCGCCTCAGTGGGTACACGGAGTGGTGCACTGATCCGTTCGCCCCCGCCGCATAGGAGGAGTTCATGCCCGGCATGATCACGAAGATCAAGGAGTTCGTCCGGAGCCCGCAGGGCCGGCGCACCGTCGAACAGGTGCGTCGCGCCTCCGCCGATCCGCGGCGGCGGGCCCAGGCTCAGCGGTTCCTGGGCAGGCTGCGCCGACGGTGACCACACAGCCCATGGGCCCGCCCGGGGCCGTGAAGGCCCCGGGCGGGCCCGGGTGTCAGACGGTGCGTCGGCTCAGACCGCGGCGGGGAAGCGGTCCCACACGCGGTGGCTGCCGAGGAGCTGCGCCACCTGCTCCAGGGCCTCCACGCCGCTGCCGGCGAGCACCACACCGGGCGCCGCGTCGGTGATCCCGGCCGCTCGAAGCGCCGCGTCCGCTCCCGCCCAGCCGCCGATCGCCTTGCCGTGGCGGTAGACCTCGGCCGCCATCAGCATGACCCGCGGGTCGACGGCGGTGCCGGGGCTCGTCGGCTCACCGGCCTTGGCGTCCCGGGCTCCGTACGCGTCGGCCCCCGGCGCCGGGGAACCGGCGAGCAGGAGCGCGTCGAACTCGACGGAGCGCGCGTTGGCGAACGTCCGCTGTACGGCGATGGGGTCCTTGCCCGCGTCCAGCAGGCCGCCGGTGGGGGCGATGACGAGCGGGACCATGCCCGCGTCCAGCACCGCACGGCGTGCCGAGCGGATCCCGTCGAGGTCGGTCTCCCCGTCGGTGACGATGCCGACGATGCGGCCCTCCACCGGCCAGGTCTGCCCGAGCTGGGACAGGGCCGGGCTGGGCTCGGTGTCCGCGAGGGCCACGGTCGGCTCCGGGGCGGGCAGGCCGAGCCCGTCGGCGACCTGGCCGCAGAGCTGCGGGTCGATGTTGGCCAGGACCTGGAGCGCGCGCTCCTTGATGGCCTGCTCGTAGCACTTGCTCAGCTCGAAGGTGTAGGCGGCGATGATGTGCTCCCGCTCGACGGGCGTCATCGAGCGCCAGAACAGCCGGGGTTGGCTGAAGTGGTCCGAGAAGGACTCCGGGGCTTCGCGGACCTTCTTCGCGGCCGGTACGTCGACGGGGACCTCGACGTACGCGCCGTTGTCCGCCCCGGCGAGGAACGGGCAGCCCCCGTCGAGCGAGTTGGGGCGGTACGGAGCGGTCCCCGCGTGGACGGCGGTCTGGTGCATGCCGTCACGCAGCATGTCGTTGACCGGCGCGTGGGTGCGGTTGATGGGGAGCTGCGCGAAGTTGGGGCCGCCGAGCCTGCTGATCTGCGTGTCCAGGTAGGAGAAGAGGCGGCCGGTGAGCAGCGGGTCGTCGGTGATGTCGATGCCGGGGACGAGGTGGCCGGGGTGGAAGGCGACCTGCTCGGTCTCGGCGAAGTAGTTGGTCGGGTTGGCGTTCAGCGTGAGCAGCCCGATGGGCTGCACGGGCGCCAGCTCCTCGGGGACGATGTTCGTCGGGTCCAGCAGGTCGATGCCTTCGAAGGTCTGCTCGGCGTTGTCGGGGAAGACCTGGATGCCGAGTTCCCACTGCGGGAAGGCCCCTGCCTCGATGGCGTCGGCGAGGTCGCGGCGGTGGAAGTCGGGGTCCATGCCGTTGGTGATCTGTGCTTCCTCCCAGGTCAGGGAGTGCACGCCGAGCTTCGGCTTCCAGTGGAACTTGACGAGGGTGGTGGCGCCCTCGTTGTTGACGAGCCGGAAGGTGTGGACCCCGAAGCCCTCCATCATGCGGTAGGAGCGCGGGATCCCCCGGTCCGACATGTTCCACAGAGTGTGGTGGGTCGCCTCCGTGTGGAGGGTCACGAAGTCCCAGAAGGTGTCGTGTGCGCTCTGGGCCTGCGGGATCTCCCGGTCGGGGTGCGGCTTGCCGGCGTGGATGATGTCGGGGAACTTGATGGCGTCCTGGATGAAGAAGACCGGGATGTTGTTGCCGACGAGGTCGAAGGTGCCTTCCTCGGTGTAGAACTTCGTGGCGAAGCCGCGGGTGTCGCGCACGGTGTCCGACGAACCGCGGGAGCCCAGCACCGTGGAGAAACGTACAAAGACGGGCGTCTCGGTGTCCTTGGCCAGGAAGGCCGCCTTGGTGACCTTGGCGGCCGTTCCGTATCCCTTGAAGATGCCGTGGGCCGCCGCTCCGCGCGCGTGCACGACCCGCTCGGGAATGCGTTCGTGGTCGAAGTGCGTGATCTTCTCACGCAGGTGGTGGTCCTGGAGCAGCACCGGCCCGCGGGCACCGGCCTTGAGCGAGTGGTCGCTGTCGTAGAGGCGGGCGCCCTGCGCCGTGGTGAGGTAGGCGCCGCTCTGGGCGCGGGCCGAAGCGGGGGCCCCCGTGGGCTTGCCCGTCGGGGACACGGCCTCGGGGGACTCCTGGTCCGGCTTCGCGGGCAGGGGCTCGTGCGGCTCGGTGGGCTCGGCGACCGACGGTGGCTGCGGGGCCGGCGCTCCGGGGATGTCGTTCCGCTTCTCATCGCTCATGGTGGCTCCAGTGGTGAGGGGGTGTCACAGCCATGGCCTCGTGAGGGCGGACCCAAACAAGGGCGTACGCCGTCCAGCCGTGCTTCTGTGGCGCTCCGGGCGGCGGCACGAGGCCGGGCGCGAGGACCGCGCGTGCGTGAGGACCGCACGTTCCAGGTGGACCTTCCACGCCTGCCGCCCCGTGTGCCCGAGGGCCACGGGGCGAAACGGAATACTCCGGCCGCGGCGAAGGCGGGGCGGTCGTCCGCCTTCGGCCGGTCAGGCGGCCAGGCCGGAGTCCTCCTGCGAGGTCACTCCCGCCAGCTGGGCCCGGGCCGAGGCGAGCGCCGCGTCGAGGGTCCGCGTGCCCGTGGAGACGCACAGGGTGTACGAGACGTCGTCCAGCCGTCGGCGGACCTCGGCGGAGTCCTCCTTGGCCTGGAGCTCTCCGAGCGTCGTGTGGGTTTCGAGCAGGGCGCGCAGGAACGAGGGGTGGGGCCTGAGCACGTCGTGATCCTTCCGTCCGGGGCGAGGAATCTCTGTTCTGTACGGGGAATCGCCGTTTTGGCTGTCCCCTTGTGCCCCGTCGAACGATCGGTAATCACAAGATTCCGGAATGGGCTCGCAAGGTGGCGGAGTGGCCCGAGTATCTCCGTGTCGCGGAGTCGTCGGAATTTCTCTGTGTTTTCGACGTCACTCTCAGGGCAACCGGTAGGAGCAGCGCACGGAACAGCACGCGGCAATTGCCCGTCGCACGACTCGCACCACAAGATTCCTTGGAGGCCCACACATGCTGAAGGCCATTGCAGACGTTCTCCGCTCGATCGGCGGAGCCATCGCCACGGTGGTCACGCTCCCGTTCCGCGCCATCGCGCGGCTCTTCGGCGGGGCCTCCGACACCGCTCACGGTCACCACTGACGTCCTTGCCGCACCGGCCCCAGGAAGGGACCGACTTCGCGGCTGTCGCCCAGCACGCTTAAGGCGCATACTTGAAATAATTCAGAGGGTCGGAGGATCCAATGATCGCACTCGGAATCATCCTGCTCGTTATCGGCCTGGTGGCCGGTATCTCCATCCTGTGGACCATCGGCGTCATACTGGTCATCATCGGTGCGGCTCTGTGGGTCCTCGGCTCCGTCGGCCACGCTGTCGGCGGCCGACGGCACTATTGGTGACAGCCGCGGCTGAGTGACGGGCGTCAGCGAGCTGGGTCCGCGGCGAGGTCGGCGCGGGCCAGTTCCAGGCACTCGCCCACGAACTCGGCGTAGGAGGCGAGCACTTCGGTACCCGCCTCCACCATGGCGTCGAGGAGCGGGGGCCGGTCGGTCAGGGCGGTCTCCAGCATGCGTCGGTCCAGCGCGATGTGGCCGACGTCCACGACGACGTGCTCGTCGAGGAAGGTGAACCGCGAGGCGTCGTCGCCCATGGTGCGCTTGCAGTTGACGACCAGGTCGACGGCGAATCCGGCCGAGAGCTGCTCCATCTCGTAGAGCGCGGCCACGGTGCACACCGGTTCCGTACCGCCGCTGAGGCGCTCGAAGAGCGCGTTGTAGCGGGCGGCGGAGGAGAGCGCCGGCGTGTTCGCGAGGATGTCCTCGGTGTCCAGGACGACGCCGCCCTTGCCGCCGAGCAGCGCGGCGGTGGAGCGGGCGTCGTCGACCATCAGCCGGTCGTGGCCCGTCTCGCCGCGGGCGTGCTTGATCAGCCCCTCCCCCACCGAGTCATGGCCGGCGTCCCGGGAACGGGCGCCGGCCGTCTCGATGACGCGCTGCATGTCACGGGTGACGTGCACGCCGTGCAGGCAGTAGCGGTAGTGCCATTGCAGGAACAGCCGGGCGTCGGTCTGCGGCGACCCCAGCTCCAGGACGGCGGGGTGTTCCGCGAACCCCTTCCTGGCTGCCTCGGCGCGCGCTTCGTACTGATCTAACACAGAGGGCATGTGTGGTCTCCTCCACGTGTCGGACGGGCCGGGTGGTGCGGCCGTCCAGTGTGCGCGGAGCTTCTGACGCGTGGCTGACGCTCCCCGTCCCCGCGACGCGTGGCCGACGCTCCCCGTCCCCGCTGACCGGCCCTCCGACGCCTCGGGAGATTCAGCCGGCCGCCTTCGCCACGTCGGCAGTCCGCGAGAGCGTCGGCCTCTCGGTGGCAGGCGGCGTGCGATAGGCGCGGAGCGAAGGGTTCACCGCGGCCACCGCTGCGATCATCAGGACGGCTGACAGGCCGCCGGAGACCAGCGCGAAGGACGCCGAGGTGGCCGACGCCAGCAGACCACCACGGAAGTTGCCCACCTCAGGGCCCGCGACCCCGATGACGTGCTCCACCGAGGAGACCCGGCCCCGGTACGCGTCCGGCGTCTCCAACTGGATCAAGGCGCTGCGGGTGACCACCGACACCGTGTCGGCGGCACCGGCCACCGCAAGGCAGGCGAGCGCCATCCACACCTGCCCCGCCAGGCCGAAGCCGGCCAGCGCCAGGCCCCACGTGGCGGCCGCGATCAGCTGCACCTGCCCGCTGCGGCGCCGCCGCGTCACGGCGCCGGACACCAGGCCGGCGCTGACGCCTCCAACCGCGACGGCCGAGAGGAACAGACCGAGGGTCTGCGGATCGCCGCCGAACCGGACCTCGTTGACCAGCGGGAAGAGCGCGATCGGCATGGCGAGCAGCGTCGCGGACAGGTCGGTGGCCATCGAGCCCCACAGGGTCGGGCGGCGCAGCACGACCTGCCAGCCGCCGCGCTCGGCCCGACGGCCGCCACCTCCCGCGCCGGGCCCCACGGGCTTCATGGTGGGGAGGCGGATCATCGCGAGCATCGAGATCGCGACGGCCACGGCCTGAGCGGCGTAGGCGGCGAAGAGGCCCCAGCGAGCGATGATCAGGCCGGCCAGCGCGGGACCGGCCAGCATCGCCGTCTGGAAGGAGAGGTTGGACAGTGCCAGACCGGCCGCCACCTGGTCGGACGGCAGCAGCCGGACGGGGAGGGTACGCCGGGCGGGGGCGCCGAGTGCGCCGCACGCCGTCCCTGTGGCGACCAGCGTGAGCAGCAGCACCACGTTCTGATGGCCCGCCAGGGCCTGGGCGCACAGCCCTGCCGCGACCAGCAGTTGACCCGCGGTGGTGGCGCGCACCACCGCGCGGCGGTCTGCGCGGTCGGCCAACGCGCCGCCGAGCAGCCCGAAGAGCACCATGGGCACGCCGGTGGCGAGCCCGATGGCGCCGGTGCCCACAGGGCTGCCGGTCAGCTCCCAGACATGGGCCAGCACCGCCACGGTGGCTATCTGCCCGCCGAGTTGGGAAGCCGCGGAGCCTGCCCACAGGTCACGGAACGTACGGCTGGCACGGAGTGGGCGGGTGTCGAGGAACCAGCCGCGCACCCTCATCCCGGTGGCTCGACGAGGTGGTGGAGGATCCGCTGCCGCATCGACCGGTGTTCCAGCGCCCGCCGCAGCTCCTCCACGACGACGGTCAGCGCGTACGGGACCTCCGCGTCCAGCTCGGCGACGGCCGCGTGGGTGGCGCGCCACTCGCTCTCGAGGAACGGGACCAGGGCCCGGCCGCGCTCGGTCAGGTCGATCCGCCGGGTGCGGGCGTCGGGCCCCGGCTCCGAGGTGACCAGGCCCTCCTTGCGCAGGGCGGCGATCGTCTGGCTGATCGCGGAGTGCGAGCGGTTCAGGGATTCCGCCAGTTCGCGGATGGTCAGCGGTCCGGTGTGGGCGAGCCGGATCAGCGGATAGGCGAACCGCGGCCGGACTCCCTCGATGCCGCGCTCGACATAGACCTGCTCGATCTCGGCGTCCATGGCGGCGAGCAGCTCGTGCAGCGACTGCCACGGGTCGGGCTGGGCCGTGGGGTCGAGCGGAGCCGTGGGGTCGGCCTGTGCCGCGTGGTCCGAATTTGTCACAGCGCTAATATAACAGCGCTTGGATAATGCCTCCTCGACCCGGCGGTGTCCGCGCGCCGGGCAGCGGATGAAATCATCGAGGAATGTCTGACCTGATCATTGCCGCCTGCGACGGAGCGGCCAAGAAGAACCCCGGGCCCGCCGCCTGGGCCTGGGTGGTCGCCGACGCCGAGGGGCACCCGCAGCGCTGGGAGGCCGGCCCGCTCGGCCACTCCACGAACAACGTGGCCGAACTGACCGCGCTGGCCGAGCTGTTGGAGGCCACGGATCCGGCGGTGCCCCTCGAAGTACGGATGGACAGTCAGTACGCGATGAACGCGGTCACCAAGTGGATCGCCACCTGGAAGCGCAACGGCTGGCTGACCGCGGCGAAGAAGCCCGTCGCCAACAAGGACCTCGTCGTACGCATCGACGCACTGCTGCAAGGCCGCGCCGTGACGTTCCGGCACGTGGCCGCCCACCGGGTGGACGGCGATCACCTCAACGCGATCGCCGATGTCGCGGCCAGCGACGTCGCGACGAGCCAGCAGCCCGCCGGCACCGCCCACGGGGCGCGGGAGATCCCCGCACCGCGTGCGGACCGCGTGACCGCCTCCCCCGCGGGCCGCGCGCCCAAGAAGGCCGCCGCCCGCGCGAGGAAGGGGGCGTCGGGCGCCGTCATCAAGGCGAAGTTTCCTGGCCGCTGCCACTGCCAGAAGCCGTATGCCGCCGGGGAGAAGATCGCGAAGAACGCGCACGGCTGGGGACACGTGGAGTGCCGGGACGCCGACGACTGACACCGGGCGACGCTCTCTGCAACGGTTCGGCAACCAGCTGTTCCCGGCCATGCGGAGGGCATTAAACCTGCCGGTTTCCGGGCAGGGGTACCTCTCGTACAGCTATTCCACAGGAGGACCGAAGGAGGGGAGGCTCATGCGGACGCAGCAGATCCGGCTCGATGACGGGCCGCCTGAGACGGCCACCTTCGACAAGGAGCCCCAAGCGGTCACCGACGCCCGGGACCTCACGCGCGGCTTCATCGCCGGGCTGACCCCGGCCGTCGGCGACCAGACCGCCGCGAGCATCGAACTCGTCGTCTCCGAGCTCATCACGAACGTCGTACGCCACGCCCGTGGCGCCCTGTGCTCGCTGCGTCTCCAGGCGCGGGCCGACGTCATCACCGTCATGGTCTCGGACGCGGACCCGCGAGCACCTCAGGAGCGCACGCCCGACCTCGTGGGGGGCACGGGCGGATTCGGCTGGCCCATGGTGCGGAACCTGGCCGAGGCCGTGAGCGTGACCCTCGGCGCGACCGGCAAGACCATCCGCGCGGAGCTGGCGAGGTAGGCCCTGGGGTTGGCCCCCGGAAGGATCGGGGGGCTGACCGCAGTGAGCCGGGACGTGGCCCACGCCTAGCGTGCGGTGCATGCGAACCAACATATTTTTACGGGCCGCTGTCGCCGCCACCGCGGTGCTGACCGTGGGGGCGGGCGCCTTGCCCGCGACGGCGAAACCCGCCGGGACGCCCGCCACGGCGGCCAAGCCGCTCGGGAAGTACTACGACCAGACCCTCGACTGGCACACCTGCACACTCGGTCCGGACGACACCACCGGACAGAAGCTCGACGCCGCGGGCGTCCAGTGCGCCGACGCCACCGTGCCCCTCGACTACTCCGACCCGGGCGGCAGGACCATCACCGTCGCCCTGTCCCGGCTGCGCGCCACGGACTCCGCGCACCGCGTCGGGCCCCTGCTGCTCAACAACGGCGGGCCGGGAGGACCGGGTCTCGACATGCCGCTCCTCGTCGGCGAGACCATGGGCAAGGTGGCCCGGAAGTACGACCTCATCGGCATGGACCCGCGGTTCGTGGGCCGCTCCACACCGCTGGACTGCGGCTGGGACGTCGGGTCGGCGGTCTTCTCGGCCGGCTCCGACCGCGCCGGATTCAAGCGGTCGGTGGCCCGTCAGCGCGAGCTGGCCGAGCGGTGCCGGCGCACGAACGGTGATGTGCTGCCGTACGTCACCACCCGCAACACCGCCCGCGACATGGACGTCATCAGGGGCGCCCTGGGCGCGAAGCGGATCTCCTACTTGGGCTTCTCCTACGGCAGTTACCTCGGCGCGGTCTACACCAAGATGTTCCCCGGCCGCACCGACCGCATGGTGCTCGACGGAGTCATCGACCCCGCCCGGTACAGCCAGACGCTCCTCGCGGACGCCACCGCGGCCAATGAGCGAGCGCTCCACGACTGGGCGGCCTGGGCGGCCGCCCGCGACGAGACCTACGGCCTCGGGAGCACGCCCGCCGCCGTGCGGGCCACCGTGGAACGCATCCAGGAGGCCGCCGCCGACAAGCCCTTGCGGGTCGGGAGGTTCCGGGTGGACGAGCACTACCTGCCCGTCGTCTACTTCGCCGGCCTGGGCAGCGACCTCGACACGCAACGGGCTCAGCTCGCCTCCGTGACCCGCACGCTCGCACGCGCGGCCGACCGGAACCGCGTGGAGCCGGGGCCCTGGCTGGCGAAGATGCTGGAAAGCCTCACGACCGAGGCGGGGTCGCACCAGGGCAGCGCGCAGACGGCCATCCTCTGTGGGGACGTCGCGACCCGGCGCGGGACGGAAAGCTACTGGCGTGACATACAGACCGCCCGGGACAGGGCGCCCTTCGCCAGTCCCCTGACGCACAACATCGCGACCTGCGAGTTCTGGGACCGCCCCGTCGAGGCGCCGACCGTGGTCGACAACGACGTGCCTGCGCTACTGGTCAACGCCACCGGTGACACGCGTACCACCTACTCCGGAGCGCGGCAGGTGCGCGAGAAGTGGTCGCGGTCCCGGCTGATCACCGTGCCCGACGCCAACCAGCACGGCGTCTACGCCGACTACGGGAACGCCTGTGCGGACAAGGGGGTGAACGCCTACCTGGACACCGGCAAGCTGCCGGCGCGCGATGTCACGTGCCGCGGGCGGTGAGACGCGTGAGCGGCCGCACCCTGTCCCACGAAGGCGCGGCCGCTCAGCTCACACGTGGCGCCGCCCACTGACCATTCAGCGACGCCTGTCAGGTTGTCACCCCTGCACCCATCGCCTGCCCGTCACCGAGGCGCTCACACCTGCCACGGGCGGCGGGTTTCGACAACTGTCCTTCGAGTCCTTCGAGTCAATTCGAGGCGGGCAGGAGCTGACGCCGTTCGCTCTGATGGCGGTATGTAGCCGGGGTGGACGCATCCTCACCCGCTCACGGCCGTTTGAGAGGTCATGAGCAACCAGAAGCGAGCCATCGCCGTCCTGACCCTCGCCGCAGCCGCCCTCGCCATGGGAGGCCCGGCCGAGGCCGCCGCGACCGCCGTCCACGAGGGCCCGGCGAAGGACAAGAGCGTGGGCACGGCCCTCGGCGAGACGCTGGCGGACCCGGGCACCACCAGCAAGCACGTCATCAAGGGCACCAAGCAGGGCCTCGCCATCGCCAAGGCGGGGTTCGAGGCCACACAGGGCAGCATGATGCCGAGGAACTGAACGTGAGCGGCCACTGATCCCTGGCCCGACCCACCCGAACGCCGGACCGACCCACCTGACCGCCGGGCCCGCCGACCTGATGGCCGGCGGGCCCGCGCCGTCACCGCCACGGGCCCCACGCCGTCACTCCGGCGAACCCAGCAGATCGAGTTCCTGGCAGATCGCCTCCCGCAGTTCACCGTGGCGCGGGCCGAGCGCGAACCGGTCGTCGCTCCACCGCTCGCGCGGATAGAGCCACAACTGCCGATCCGGTCCTTCTTCCAGTCGTCGGTCATGGCCGCGACCCTATGTGGCGTCGTCCGGCATGCCGGAACGTGTGTCCTGGCCCAGGCTGGAAAAGCGGACACCTCACGGACCACGTCGGACGAGGGAGCAGAGTCTCATGGGAACCGAAGTGTTCCACTCGGAAGTGCCCCTGACGGTGAACGGCGAGTCCCGCCGTCTCACCGTCGACCACCGCTCGACGCTGCTGGACGTCCTGCGCGAGCAGCTGGGCCTGACCGGCGCCAAGAAGGGCTGTGACCACGGCCAGTGCGGTGCCTGCACCGTCCTCGTCGACGGGCGCCGCGCGAACAGCTGTCTGCTGCTCGCCGTCGCCCACGAAGGGGCCGACATCACCACCGTCGAAGGGCTGCGCCCCGCCGACGGCGAGGGGATGCACCCCGTGCAGCGGGCGTTCCTGGAGCGCGACGCCTTCCAGTGCGGCTACTGCACCCCGGGGCAGATCTGCTCGGCCGTCGGCGCCCTCGCGGAGGCCGAGGCGGGCCACCCCTCGCACGTGACGGACCCGGGGGCGGGCACCGGCTCGCCCACGGAGCTGACCAGGGAAGAGATCCGGGAGCGGCTGAGTGGAAACCTGTGCCGGTGCGGCGCCTATCCGCACATCGTCGAGGCCGTGGAGGACGTGATCCGGTGAAGTCCTTCATGTACGTACGCGCCCACAGCGTCGACGAGGCCACCGCCGCGCACGCGGGTCGGCCCAGCTCCCGCTACCTGGGCGGCGGCACCAATCTCGTGGACCTGATGAAGCTCGGCGTGGAACGCCCCCGGACGCTCATCGACGTCAGCGCGCTGCCGCTGGACTCGGTCGAGGAGCTGGGCGACGGGTCCCTCCGGGTCGGGGCGACGGTGCGCAACAGCGACCTCGCCGCCCACCAGCTGGTGCGTGAGCGCTACCCCGTGCTGTCCCAGGCGCTGCTCTCGGGCGCGTCGGGCCAGCTGCGCAACATGGCCACGACGGGCGGCAATCTGCTCCAGCGCACCCGCTGCCCGTATTTCCAGGACGTGGGCAAGCCGTGCAACAAGCGGGAGCCCGGCACCGGCTGCGGCGCGCGCGACGGCGTCCACCGCGACCACGCGGTCCTCGGCCAGTCGCGGCAGTGCATCGCCACGCACCCCTCCGACATGGCGGTCGCGCTGGCCGCGCTCGACGCCCAGGTGGAGTTGTACGGCGCGGGCGGCCGGCGGACCGTGCCCGCGGCCGAGTTCCACCGGCTGCCGGGCGAGCGCCCCGACGTGGACACCGAGATCGCACACGGCGAGCTGATCACCGGCGTCCTGCTCCCGCCCACGGCCGCGGGGCTGCCCTCCGCCTACCGCAAGGCCCGCGACCGCGCCTCGTACGCCTTCGCACTCGCCTCCGTGGCCGTGGTCCTGAACATCGAGGAGTCCGTCGTACGCGACGTACGGATCGCCTTCGGCGGTCTGGCGCACCGGCCCTGGCGCGCCCTGCGCGCCGAGCGGGCGCTGCTGGGCGGTGCTGCGAGCGACGAGGCGTTCCGGCGGGCCGTCGACGCCGAGCTGGCCGAAGCCGAGCCGCTGCGGGACAACGGCTTCAAGGTGCCGCTGGCCCGCAACCTCGCCTGTGACGTGCTGGGGCGCCTGGCCGCCTCGCCCACGGGTACCTGAATCGGCCCCGCCCCTTTGCTATCCAGGGAGAGACCTCCATGCCGGACACCAGCAGCGCTCTCGGGGCACCCACCGAGCGCAGGGAAGGCCCCGACAAGGTGACCGGGGCCGCACGTTACGCAGCCGAGCACACGCCCGACGGGTGCGCCTACGCCTGGCCGGTCCCGGCCACGGTGGCGCGCGGCGAGATCACCTCCATCGACGACACGGCTGCCCGTGCCCTGCCCGGGGTCCTGGACGTCCTCAGCCATCTCAACGCGCCGCGCCTGGTCGAGCCGGACGACGCGAACCTCCTCGTACTCCAGGACGCCCGCGTCCCGCACCGCGGCTGGTACGTCGCTCTCGTCGTCGCCGAGACCCTGGAGGCGGCCCGCGAAGGCGCCGCCGCCGTCCAGGTCGACTACGCCGAGGAGCCGCACGACGTCACCCTGCGCGCCGATCACGCGGACGCGTACGTACCCGAGGACACGGACGGCACCTCGGGGGAGCACGTGCGCGGCGACGCCGACGGCGCGCTGGACTCCGCGCCCGCCCGTGTCGATGTCGTCTACCGGGTGCCGCCGCTGCACAACCACCCCATGGAGCCGCACGCGGCGACCGCCCGCTGGCAGGACGGGCGGCTGACCGTGTACGACTCCAGCCAGGGCGCCACCACGGTGCGCGATGTCCTCGCGGGCATGTTCGCGCTGCCCAAGGAGCGGATCACGGTCGTCTCCGAGCACGTCGGCGGCGGCTTCGGCTCCAAGGGCACTCCTCGCCCGCAGGTGGTGCTCGCCTCCATGGCCGCCAGGGTGACCGGGCGGCCGGTCAAACTGGCCCTGCCGCGGCGCCAGTTGGCGGCGGTGGTGGGTCACCGCTCGCCGACCGTCCAGCGGGTGCGGCTCGGCGCGGAGAGGGACGGCACACTGATCTCCGTGGTCCATGAAGTGACCTCGCAGACCTCCCGCGTCAAGGAGTTCGTCGAGACCGCGGCCGCCGCCACGCGCGTCATGTACGGCTCGCCGCACAGCCGCACCACCCACCGGGTCGTGCCCCTCGACGTGCCGAGCCCTTCGTGGATGCGGGCGCCTGGTGAGGCGCCGGGCATGTACGCGCTGGAGTCGGCGATGGACGAACTCGCCGAGCGTCTCGACATCGACCCCGTCGAGCTGCGGCTGCGCAACGACACCCGCACGGAACCCGACAGCTCCCGGCCCTTCAGCAGCCGGCATCTCGCCGAGTGTCTGCGCGAGGGCGCCCGCCGCTTCGGCTGGTCCGAGCGTGATCCGCGGCCCCGCTCCCGTGCCGAGGGACCCGTCCTGGTGGGCAGCGGGGTCGCCTCCGCGACGTATCCGGCGCTCGCCTCGCCGTCCCGGGCGAGCGCGCACGCCTACCCGGACGGCAGTTACGTGGTGCGCGTCAACGCCACCGACATCGGTACGGGCGCCCGCACCGTGCTCGCGCAGGTCGCCGCCGACGCGCTCGGTGTCCCGGTGGACCGGGTGCGGGCCGTGGTCGGCAGCAGCGATCTGCCGGACGCGCCGCTCGCGGGCGGTTCCTCGGGAACGTCGTCGTGGGGCTGGGCGGTCCACGAGGCGTGCTCGCGCCTTGCCAAGCGGCTTGCCGAGCAGCAGGGCCAGCAGTTGCCCCCGGAGGGGGTGGGCGCCTCCGCCGACACGGCGGGCACCGCGGACGCGGACAGCGAGTACGCGCGGCACGCTTTCGGCGCGCACTTCGCCGAGGTCGGCGTCGACACCGTGTCCGGCGAGGTACGCGTACGCCGCCTGCTGGGCGTCTACGCGGCCGGGCACATCCTCAACGCCCGTACGGCGCGCTCACAGTTCATCGGCGCGATGACCATGGGCCTCGGGATGGCGCTGACGGAGAACAGCACGATGGACGCGGCCTTCGGTGACTTCGTGGAGAGCGACCTCGCCGCCTATCACGTCCCGGCGCACGCGGACGTTCCCGCGCTCGAGGCGCACTGGATCGACGAGGACGACCCTCATCTGAACCCCATGGGCAGCAAGGGGATCGGAGAGATCGGCATCGTCGGGACGGCCGCCGCCATCGGCAACGCGGTGCGCCACGCGACCGGCGTACGGCTGCGCGAACTGCCCCTCACGCCGGACCGGGTGCTGGCGGGCCTCGCGCGCGGCCAATAGCCACCGCGGCCGATAGACACAGGGTCAGGTGGCGGTCCCGGCCCGGCTCCCGCGGGTCCAGGCCAGCAGTTCCTCCGCCGTCCAGGTGTTCACCACGCGCTCGGCGGGGACGCCGCACTCCTCGGCCCGCGCGCACCCGATGATCTGCCAGTCCAGCTGGCCGGGGGCGTGCGCGTCGGTGTCCACGGAGAACAGGACCCCCGCGTCCACGGCCCGGCGCAACAGCCTGCGCGGCGGATCGAGCCGCTCGGGACGGCTGTTGATCTCCACGGCCGTGCCCGCCGCCGCGCACGCGGCGAACACCTTGTCCGCGTCGAACTGCGACTCGGGTCTGCCGCGCCCGGTGACGAGCCGTCCGGTGCAGTGGCCGAGGACGTTCGCCCGGGGGTTGCTGACGGCGGTGACCATGCGGCGTGTCATCGCGGCGGCGTCCATGCGGAGCTTGGAGTGCACCGACACGACCACCAGGTCCAGCCGGTCGAGCAGTTCGGGCTCCTGGTCGAGGGAGCCGTCGTCGAGGATGTCGCACTCGATGCCGGTGAGCAGCCGGAAGGGCGCCCAGCGGGTGTTGAGGTCGGCCACCACGTCCAGCTGCTCGCGCAGCCGCTCCGGGGAGAGGCCGCGGGCGATGGTCAGCCGTGGCGAGTGGTCGGTGAGGACCGCCCACTCGTGCCCGAGGGCCATGGCGGCCCGGCCCATCTCCTCGATGGGGCTGCCGCCGTCGGACCAGTCGGAGTGCAGGTGGCAGTCGCCGCGCAGCAGCGCGCGCAGCTCGGCGCCGCCCTCGGCGAGCGGGTCGTGCGCCTCCCCCTCAAGCCGTTGCAGATATCCCGGCACTTCTCCGGCGAGTGCCTCGCGGACCACGCCCGCGGTCTTGGGGCCGACCCCTTTGAGCGACTCCAGGGTTCCGTCCGCGGCGCGCCGCGCGGCCTCGCCGTCGGCCAGCGCCCCGATCACCGCGGCCGCGGTGCGAAAGGCCCGCACGCGGTAGGTCGGGGCGCGGCCGCGCTCCAGCAGAAAGGCGATCCGTTCCAGCGCCTCCACGGGCTCCATCGACACCTCCGGCCGCCGGTGGTCCCCGGCGGTGTGCGTGTCACTCCAGCGTCGCCCATGACGGGGCGCGGGGCACGGCGAGCGGCCCGGACGTGTCCCTCAGCCCTTGGACGTGTCGCTCAGCCGGTGGGCTCGTCCGGTTCGGGATGCTCCTCCATCTCGGGCGGCTCGGAGCCCGACGCGTCGGGCCGCGAATCGCCGCGCCGGCCGGTTCCGCCCTCGTCCGTCTCGGGTACGTCGTCGTCGCTGTCGGGGGCGTTGCCCGTCGTGGCTGTCTTCTCGTCCACGTCCCAGGCGTCGTTGTCGTCGGAGGCCTGCTGGTCGGGCAGGTCCCTGGGGACGGGCGGGCCGTCCTGGCCCGGGGAGGGGGGATTCCGCTCGTCCATGTGCTGCTGGTTCATGTCCTGGTCGCTCATGTGCTGTGCTCCGTTCCTTCGTTGCCGCGGGGTTCGCGCGGTTATTCGGCGACTACCCGCACGGTGTTCAGTTCGCTGTCCTTGGCGTCGGGGAGGTTCATGCCCGCGGCCACGCCGCTGCGCAGATAGCGCAGGACGGGCTCGGTGAGCCGCTCGCCGGGCAGTGCCGTGGGGATGCCGGGCGGGTACGGGGTCATCATCTCGGCGGCGACGCGCCCCGCCGCCTCCGCCACCGGCACGTCCTCGGTGGGCCCGAAGAACGCGTCGCGGGGCAGGATCGCCTGCTCCATCCGGAGTTCGGCGGAGGTGGGGACCTCCACCGGCGGGGCGGGTTCCAGATGCGGGGCGGCGTGGGCCAGGTCGCGCAGGGCCGCGAGCAGCAGGCCCGTCGTGTCGTGGTCGTCGCCGTGGGTGATCTGGGCGCTGATCCGGCGGTGGTCGCTGAGGTGTGCGTCCAGCGCGTGGTGGCGGCGCAGCCAGTCCGCCGCCCGGTAGCCGCTGGTGCCGAGGCCGTCGACCTCGATGACGACCGGCAGGGGGTCGAAGTCGGCGGCGAGGCCGGGTCCGCAGAAGTCGGCGCGGTCGTTGACGTGCAGGCCGTCGATCGTCTCGATCGCCTCCCGCACCTCGGCCGCCAGGTCCAGCGCCCTGCCCATCAGTTCGTGGCCGTGCAGCGCCATCTGGCGCCGCCATCCGTCGAGCCCCGCGTAGATCAGGGTGGACGGGCTGGTGGTGCCGAGGAGGTCCGCGCAGTTCTCCAGGACCTCCGGGTCGATCAGGTCGCCCTGGAGGTGGAAGACGGACCCCTGCTCCAGTCCGCTGCCCATCTTGTGGATGCTCGTCACACAGATGTCGGCGCCCGCGTCCATCGCCCAGGACGGCAGATCGGGATGGAAGGGCAGGTGCGCGCCCCAGGCCTCGTCCACGACGAGCGGCCGTGACCGGCTGTGGCAGACGGCCGCGATACCGCTCAGATCGGCGCAGGCCCCGTACGGGGTCGGGCTGGTGACCAGCGCGCCTTTCGCGTCGGGGTGCGCGGCGAACGCGGCCTCGAAGTCCTCCGCTCCCGGTGCGTGCGCCAGATGGCGCTTGTCGTCCCACCTCGGTTCGACCCACACCGGCTGGATCCCGGAGAGGATCAGTCCGGAGACGACGGACTTGTGCGCGTCCCGGCCGACGAGCAGTTTCGAGCCGGGACCGGCGATGGACAGCATGGCCGACTTGACGGAGAGCGAACTGCCGCACGTGGAGAAGAAGGTGTGCTCGGCGTGCACGGCGTCCGCCATCAGCCGCTCGGCCCGTTCGAGAACCCGTCCCCGCGTGCGCCGGTCGTCGAGTCCTCCCGAGGCCAGCACGTCACCGAGGAAGGCCGCGTCGCCCAGCAGTTCGCGCACGGCCGGATCGGCGCCGCGGGCCTGCTTGTGGCCCGGTGGTGTGAAGCCGATCCGGCCCTTGCTCCGGTGTTCGGCGAGGGCTTCCAGTACGGGGGCTCGGGTGTGATCATGCGACATGGGACACGCGTTCCCTGGAGTCGCGCCGCCCAATCCGGACGTCCGTCAACCGGCCGTAAGGCCCCTCGCCCGTGCCTGCGCGCGTCCGGCTCCGGCCGGTCACGCGGCGCGGGCGGGCTCGGCCGCCTCGTGTCCGACGTCGGCGGCGGAACGGACGCGGGCGCAGCTGCGGCTGATGAGACGTGAGACGTGCATCTGCGAGATGCCGAGCTCCTCCGCGATCTTGCTCTGCGTCATGTCCTCGAAGAAGCGCAGGTAGAGGATGGTCCGTTCACGCTCGGGCAGCTGTCGCAGGCCCGCCTTGGCCGCCTCCCGGTCGGTGATGCAGTCGTACGCGGGGTCGGGCGCCCCGAGTGTGTCGGCGAGGCTGAAGCCGTCGGGGTCGGCGGAGGAGATCTCGGCGTCCAGCGACAGGGCGCTGTAGCCCTCCATGGCCTCCATGCCGTCCCGGACCTCGTCCTCGGTGAGGCCCGCGTGTGCGGCGATCTCGGCGATGCCGGGCTCGCGCCCGCTGCCCGGCTGGTCGAGGAGTTCGCGGCGCGCGACGCGGACCTTGTTCCGCAGTTCCTGGACGCGGCGGGGCACGCGCACGTCCCACATGCGGTCGCGGAAGTGGCGGCGCAGTTCGCCCGTGATGGTGGGCACGGCGTAGCTCTCGAAGGCGCCGCGGCCGGGCTCGTACCGGTTGACGGCCTTGACCAGGCCCATCGCGGCGACCTGCTGGAGGTCCTCGATGCTCTCGCCCTTGTTCCGGAACCTGCCCGCGATCCGGTGGGCCATGGGCAGCCAGGCCTCGACGATCTCCTCGCAGAGCAGTTCGCGCTCGGGGCCGTCCTCCAGGGCGGCGAGGCGGGCGAATCGCGCCGCCGTGTCCGGTGCGTCGTTGTGGGGGTGCCGGGTCGTCGTACGACGACGGGCGGAGTATGCAGTGAGGTCGGTAAGCATCAGAATTCGCTCCTCAACGGTGCCGCCAACAAGTGACACGCGAGAAACGGGGCGCCCCGGCAGGCATCCACCAGGAGTGAGCACACCGCTCCCGCGAACGCGCCTCCGGTCCGAAGCACGTTATTCGCCTGCCCTTCGAATCCGGGGCCAAACAGCCTTCGCCACAAGGCGGCTGCGGGAGGGCGGGTCGCCGCCGTCAGGGGCCGCGCCACTGCCACTCCCCCGCCTCGACAAGACACGCTTACGTGTTCGTCATGTCGCTCGTTCGGTAGAGGCGGGGCATACCTGGGGTCGTGAGGGGCACACGCGACGCGGGGTGCGAAGCGTCGGAACGGCCCTCGGACGCCACGCCCGACCGACCGGCCGCATTGGGGTGCGGCCGGTCGGTCTCCTCCTCGGCGCGCCGCACGGCGGGCGCTGTTACCTCTTGTCGGTGAGGACCTCGCTGTCCAGACGCTCCAGCAGCTCGGCGGGGTCCGCGTAGACGGCACCGGCCCCGGCCTCCTCCAGATCACGGCGGGGGATGCCTCCCGAGAGCAGCGCGATGCTCCGTACGCCCGCTCGGGCCGCCGCCCGCATGTCCCACACGGTGTCGCCGACGAACAGCGCCTCGTCCGGTGCGCATTCGGCGATGTCCAGTGCGTGGTGGACGGGGTCGGGGGCCGGTTTGCCCGAGTCCACGTCGTCCGCGCTCGCGATGCCGGCGATGACGTCGTCCGCGTCGATGGCCCGGCGCAGGGCGCCGAGTTCCGCGCCGCCCGCCGAGGTCGCGAGGACGACGCGCCAGCCGTGTCCGTGGAGGGCGTGGAGCAGTTCGCGGGCGCCGTTCAGCGCGGGGAGCCGGTCGAAGTACGTGCCGTAGAGGGTGCTGTGCGCGGCACTGATCTCGTCGTCCCGCTCGTGGTCGCGGTCGTCGCCGAGCAGATGGGCGATGAGGTCGGCCGAACCTAGGCCGACGGCACGGTGGATGTCGAGCATCGCGACGTTCTGGCCGGCTTGGCGGAACGCCTCCCACCATGTGATCACATGCAGGTGGTTGGTGTCGGTGAGTGTTCCGTCGACGTCGAACAGCGCGGCACGCGCCATGGCTTCACACCGTTCCCTTCTCGGTTTCGCGCCCGTACTTCACGGCGGTCGAGCACACTTCCTGTACGGCGGTCGAGCACACACCCTCTGCGGCGCTTCAGCGCACGTCCGTCATGACGAAGCCGCTGCGGGGCCTGGTCGGCATCCTGTGCAACGGGATACGCAAGTCCTGCTCGGGCACGTGGTAGTCGAGCCGCGCGAGGCGCGGGAGCAGAGCGGTCAGGACCGCCAGGGTGACGTCCTCGCCCGGGCAGCGGTGTCCTTCGGCGGCGTCGCCGCCGCCCTGGGGGACGAGTTCGTCGCGGCCGGGTTCGCGCCCCGTGAACCGCTCGGGGTCGAAGGTGTACGGCGCGTCCCACAGACCGGGGTCGTGGTTCTGTCCGTAGAGGTCGAGCAGGACCAGGGTGCCCTCCTTGATGGGCTCGCCCTGCCAGTCCAGGTCGGCGGGGGCGAGGCCCGCGACGAACGGCGCGAACGGGTAGAAGCGCCGCACCTCATGGGCGAACGCGCGCGCGTAGCCCTCCCCCTCGCCGGCCAGCCGCTTGCGCAACTCCGGGTGCCGGTGCAGCGCGTGCGCGCCGAAGACCGTGTACCAGGTGACGGCGACGGTCGGCCGCAGGACGTTGAGGAGTTCGACGGCGGCCGTGCGGGGGTCGAGCAGCCGCCCGTCGGCCTCGCGGTGCGCGGCGACGGCCTCGACGACGGAGGGCGGTCCGTCCTGCGCCGCCGGGTCGCGGTCGGCCGACCGGATCTCCTCGATCAGTCGGGCCAGCCGCTCCTCCTGCCGCCGACGGGCGGCGCGGGCCTGCCAGTGCCGGGGTCCGGCGGTGGCGAATCCGTCGACCATGGCCACCAGGTCGCCGGCGGTCCGCCGCGACTCGTCGTCCGGATGCTCTGCGAGGGGCACCCCGGCCCAGGCGTACACGGCCCGGGTGATCAGGACGCTCACTTCGTCGAAGAGCGTCACCTGGGGGCGGTCGGCCCACTCCTTGCGGGCCCGCTCCCATTCGTCGGTGACGCGCTGGGCCAACGCGGTGATCCGGGCCGCGTCCTTGAGGTGCGACATGAACAGCGCCTTGCGGCGGCGGTGCTCCTCGCCGTCGAGGGTGTGCACGGCGCCCTTGCCGAAGAGTGTGCTCAGGACGGGCTCGGGCAGGGCCGTCCGGCGCCGCACGTGGTTCTCGTCGTAGAAGAACGGGACGGCCGCCGGGCCGCGCAGCGCGATGACGGGCTTGCCCAGCAAGCGGGTGCGTACGGGTCCCGGGCCCGTGCGGCGGCTCAGGTCAGGGAGCCACGCGTAGCCTCGGGTGAGCAGCGGCAGCGTGTTGTCCAGCATGAGGTCCTCCTTGGTTGGATCCTGACCGAACACGGCCCCGTCCGCATGTCCCCCGTCGGCGTACAGCTCGGTCTGGACGAGCGGGTGCCCCGGGCCGACGCCACGAATCAGCCCGAAGGACATAAAATTGGGGCAAAACTTGTCGCGCTCCTCCGGTAAAGTGGATCTTTTCCCCAAGAGGAGTTGCATCAGTGGAGTTCCGGCTGCTCGGAGCGGTTTCCGTCGCCACCGAGGTCGGCGTACTGCCGCTCGGCCCCGCCAAGCGGCGCAGTCTGCTCGCCGCTCTGTTGCTGCGGCCCAACCACCCGGTCCCCGTGGACCGGTTGACGGCCGCCCTGTGGGACCAGGAACCGCCCGCGCGCGCCCGTGGTGTCATCCAGGGGCATGTGTCGCAGCTGAGGGTCCTGCTCACCGAGGCCGAGGCCGGGATGTTCGGCGTCGAGCTGGTCACGCAGGGCACGGCGTACGTCCTGCGGATGCCGGAGTCCTTGCTGGACGCCCACCGTTTCGAGGAGCTGGTGACGCTGGCCCGCGGTCAGCGGGCGCCTGCCGACGCGGTGGCGATGTACCAGGAGGCGCTGTCGCTCTGGCAGGGCCCGGCGCTGACCGGCGCATATCCGAGCCAGCCGCTCCAGGCCGCCGCCCAGGCGCTGGAGGAACTCCGCCTGGCCTCCGTGGAGTCGCTTGCCGGGGCGTACACGCGGATGGGCGAGCACGCCCGGGCCGCCGCCGTGCTGCGGGCGGAGGCCGGCGCCCATCCGCTGCGCGAGTCGCTGTCCGCCGAGCTGATGAGGGCGCTCCAGCGGGCGGGGCGCCGCACGGAGGCGCTCGACTGGTTCCACCGCACCCGGCGGGTGCTCGCCGACGAGCTGGGCGTCGACCCCGGCCGGGAGTTGGCCGACGCCTACGCGGCCGCGCTGCGCGGGGCGGGCGACGAGGCGGACGGGGCGGGAGGCGGCGCCTCCGTCGCGGACGTGCCACCCAGCGGCGGGCCGGTCGCGCTTGCGGCTCCTCCGGCTTCCGCCCCTGCTTCGCTCCCTGCGGCTCCTGCTGCCCCAGGGGGTTCTGTGGTGCCCGCGGCTCCCGTTGCGTCTCCCGCGTCGGGGCCCGTCCTCCCCCCGGCCGCGATCGATCTCCTGCCGCGCATGCCCCGCGGTTTCCACGGGCGGGCGGGGGAACTCACGGCGCTGTCCCGGGCCGCCGCCGGAGAGGCGCCCGTCTGCCTGGTCACCGGGCCCGCGGGCGTGGGCAAGACGGCGCTCGTCACGCACTGGGCGCACCGCAACCGCGAGCACTTTCCCGGCGGGCTGCTCTATGCCGACCTGCGCGGTTTCAGCGACACCGGAGAGCCGGCCCTGCTGGAGGTGCTGCGGGAGTTCCTGCTGGCGCTCGGGGTCGCGCCGCGCCGGATACCGGAGTCGGCCGGCGCCGCGTCCGCGCTCTTCCGGTCCCTCTCCGCCGACCGCCAGCTGCTGGTCGTACTCGACAACGCGCGGGCGTCCGACCAGGTCAGGGAGTTGCTGCCGGGCGGCGCCCGCTGCGTCACCGTGGTCACCAGCCGCTATCGGCTGCGTGGTCTGATCGCCTCCGACGCCGCGCGTCCCGTACCCGTGGACGTACTGGAACCGGAGGACAGCACCGCCCTGCTGGCCGCGGTGCTCGGTACGGACCGCGTCTTCGCCGAGGAGGTGGCCGCGCGGCGCCTCGCCGAGCTGTGCGGGGGGCTTCCGCTGGCGCTGCGGGTGGCCGCGGCCAGGCTCGCGGACCAGCCGGAGTCGTCGCTGAGCACGATGTGCGCCGAACTGTCCGACGAGTCACGCCGGTTGGGCCTGCTCGACGTGGAGGACACGGGCGTACGCGCCGCGCTGCGGCTCACCGTGCGCCGCCTTCCCGCGGACGCCGCGCGGCAGTTCGCCCACCTCGGGCGCCATCCGGGGATGTACATCGACCTGTACGCGGCGGCGGCCCTCGCGGACACCGACCCCGCCACCGCCGAGGCCGCGCTGGACAAGCTCACCGCGGCCCACCTCGTCATGAGGGCCGGACCCGACCGCTGGACCCTGCACGATCTCGTACGCCTGTACGCGCGCGACCTGGACGCCGAGGCCGACGCCCTGCTGCGGGTGCTCGATCTGACCGTGGCGACCGCGCTGGCCGCCGCCGACGCGGCCGAGCCCGGTGACGAGTCGTGCTTCACCCTGCCCGCCGACTTCCGACCGCCGTGGGCGGCGCGGGAGTTCGCCGACCGTGAGCAGGCCATGGCCTGGTACGCGGCCGAACGCGACGACCTGACGCTCGCCGCCACCGCCGCCGACTCCGCGGGGCTGCACGACAGGACCTGGCGGATCATCCTCGGGATGTGGCCGCAGATCGTGTGGCGGGTGCAGGACGGGTGGGCTCCCCTGCTGAAGACGGCACTTGAGGCCACGCGGGCCGACGGTGACGCCCGCGCCGAGTCGCGGGTGCTGGCTCTCCTCGGGTGGGTGCTGACCGAGGAGGGCCGCATCGACGAGGCGCTCGGCCACCTGGAGGCCGCGCCCCTGCTCGCCGCGCGGGCGGGGGACACGCGCGGCGAGGCGACCGCGCTGATGAACCTGTCGCTCGCCCAGGCCGCGCTGGGCAGCCCGGACGAGGCCGCCGAGGGGTGCGCGCTCGCGGCGGAGCTGGCGCACAGCGTCGGCGACCGGCACACCGAACGCCTCGCCCTGTGCCACCTCGCCCGCCACCGGCTGGACGCCAGGGAGTGGCAGGCGGCCCACGAGACGGCCATCGCGGCGCTGGACCTCGTCGGCCCCTCGGAGGCATCGGCGGCGGCCAGGGTGCTGTTGCTGACCGCGATCGGCGAGGCGCTGCTGGGCATGGGCGACGAGACCGAGGGCATCCGGCGCCTGGAGAACGCGGCGCTGGAGGCGGAGGCGTGCGGCTACGACGACGGCGCGGTCAGGGCCCTCGGCGCGCTGCTGCGGGTGTCGGCGGACGCGGGCTTGCAGGCGCGGTACGACACGGCGATGGTCCGGCTCATGGCGCGGACCTGAGCGAAGCCCGCCGCCGTGCGGTGTCACCTGTTTGCCCGCCCCTCGCTGCGCGTCGGCCCGGGCCGTCCCACCCTGTGGTGAGGATGCCGGTGCCGGCCGGGAACTGCTCCGTTGGCCGCGCGGCGGCTCGGGGCCCGACAGCGCGGCAACGGCGGGTGGGGATACAACCGGCGCGTGCCGACGGACGCCGACAGCACCGCGTGGGCGCTCGTCGACCTGTCGTCGGCCGCGACCTGGCGGCCGTCCGCCGTGCTGCGCGGCACGCGGTTCCTCGCTCGGCACCAGGACGCGGGCGGCGGTATGCGCACATACGACCGCGGTGACGGCATCCACCGTTTCATCGCGGCACCGCCCGAGGCCGTTCCCGGATGGGCCCAGCCCCACATCTGTGTCACGGCGGCCGGTCTGCTCGCCCTCGCCTCGCACCGGTATCCCGACCAGGAGTCGCTGGCCCGTGCCGCCTCCTATGTGCGGGAGACGCGGAACGACGACGGGTGCTGGTCCGGCTACTGGTGGCCCGGGATCGCCAATCCGACCGCCATGGCCCTGCGGGCGCCCGTCGCCGCGCGTGGGCCGACGATCCCGGCATCGGGCCGGCCGCGTTCGCCAACGCGCCGGCCCTCCGGTCCCTCATGCTGTGCGGGCGCGGGGAGCGCGACGACGCGGTCCACGACGGGGTCGGTCACCTGCACGACACGCAGCGCCCGGACGGGGCGTGGGCCAGCGAACCGATCCTGCGCATTCCGCGGCCGGGGGATCTCGAGCCGGGGCCCGAGGCGCTGTGGCGCACCGATGGGCCGGGCACCGGTGTGGTCGTCAGCGATGTGAACCAGGAACCAGCCCGGAGCACATGCCACCCCTACGGGGCCTCGTCCGCGTCGCGGGCGGCGTGGCCGGTGAGCCGGCGGTTCACCTCGGCGGTCTGTTCGGCCAGGGCCTGGGCCCTCGCCTCGGCCTCGTCCGCCCGGGCGTTGATGCGGGCGATGTCGTCCTCGATGACCTTGAGGGCCAGCTCGGCCGCGGCGCCCGCCTCCTGCGGGGGCAGGTCCTCGGGGAGGTCCGCCAGGGCGCTCTTGACCGCCGGGATGCCGCCGCGGTCGTGAAGGTCTTTCCAGAACTCGTAGTCCATCGCGCCATCCTGTCCGATCGGCCGCGCTCCGCGCGAGGCGGGACGGCCCTAGGAGGCGGGCTCCGCGGGTGCGCTCACCCGGGGCGGCGTGCTGAAGTCGAGCACGTCCTGGGCGGTCTGCTGGGTCTCCTCCGCGGCCTGGCGAGCGGTGGCGAGGACGTCGCCGTGCTCCTGGACGAGGGTGTGATAGATCGGCGCCTGGGTGGCGTCATTGGCCGGCATGACCTGCGGCTCCTTGTTCGGTGGACTGCGTGGTTCGGGTCGGCCGAGTGCGGCCGACCCGCGACCTTACGCGAAGTCGGTGCGTGAAGGGCACCCGGCCCTGATCATGAGTTCGGGGCTTGTGACGACTTTCACAGGTTCTTCCGCACGTGAGGGCGGACCCCGGCGGGGTACCTACGAAGGGACGCTAGGAGGAGTCCATGCCGCTGACGTTCCGCAAGAGTTTCCGAATACTTCCCGGGGTGCGTCTGAACATCAACAAGCGCTCCTGGTCCCTCACCACGGGCGGGCGCACCGGGCCCCGCCGCACCCACAGCAGCACGGGCCGGCGCACCACGTCGATGGACCTGCCCGGTCCCTTCGGCTGGCGCCGTACGACGCGGCGGGGCGGACGCCGGTGACGAACGACGCCTTAGCCGGCCGGCCCCTGACCTCCGGTTGGTCCGTGGACGACCGCTGCACGAACTGCGACGTCGCCAGGCAGCTCGCGCCCGACCTGATCCGTGAGGTCGACGGCCGCTCCGAGATCGTGCGCCAGCCGCGCGACGCGGCGGAGGAACGCCTCCTCTACGCCGCCGCGTTCGCCTGCCACACCCGCTCCATCCGGCCCGCCTCCGCGCGGTTGGAGGCGGAGCACGACCCCTATCCCCTGGCCCTCGACGACGCCGTGCTGTTCTGCGGGCACAACTCCCAGCGCACCGCGGGAGCCAACGCGTACCTCCTGCGCCGCCCTTCGGGGAGCCTGATGATGGTGGACACCCCGCGCTGGAGCGAGGCGCTGGCCGCCCAGTACGAGGAGATCGGGCCGGTCACCGATGTGCTGCTCACCCATCGGGACCACGCCGCGCACGGCCGCCGGTACGCCGATCGCCTCCGCGCCCGGCTGTGGATCCACGAGGGCGACCTGGACGCGGCACCCGACGCCGACCGCGTCCTGCGCGGCACCGAGCCCGCCGAGATCACCGACGGCGTCCTCGCCCATCCGCTGCCCGGCCACACCCGGGGCAGCGTGTTGTACGTCGCAGACGAGCGGTACTGCTTCAGCGGGGACAGTTTCTACTGGTCCCGTACGACGGGCGACATCGAGGTGGCCGACAGTGTCACCTGGTACTCCATCGAGGTACTGGCGGCCTCGTTGGCCCGCACGGCCGAACGGCTCCGCTTCGAGTGGCTGCTGCCCGGCCACGGCGACCGCAGGCGGCTGCCCGCGGCCGAAATGGCGGAGCGGATGCGGGCGTTGACCGCTCGCACGGCCACTCTCAGGCCTCGCCCCGTGGACTTCACGGAGCTGCGCTGGTGACCGCGTGACGCCGGCGCGGCGGTCCGGGGCGGCGAGAACATGCGGCGGGGGCCACTCCTGTCTAGCGTCACTCATATGAAGACCGAGCCGCAGAGTTTCGAGATCCTGCTGGTTCCCGAGTTCGCCGAGGACGGCAGGGGCACCAGCGACACCGGAGGCGCCCTGCGTTCCGCGATCGTGAGGGCCACCGGCGAGACCGGCTCCTCCGGCTATCCCCGGTACGCCGGGGACGGCATGGAGGCCGACATCGACCCCGCGACCCGGTCCGTCGAGGCCTTGCTCGTCGACGGGGCCGAGCTGGACTACGGCCTGTCGGTGAGGGTCGCGGACGTCCAGGGCGACTAAATCCCCCTGACCGAGGACGACCTTCCACCCCTATTCATAAATAACCCTTCGGATTATTTATTTCATTACCAAAAAGCCCCCCTCGGAAATTCCCGTAACCGCCGGGGGTCGCAGCCGCGACCTGCACCCTTGCCCCGTATTCGAACCTCCGGGCGAAGGGGTAAATAGCTCGCTCCCCACTCCCTGAAAGGGCGTCATATTCATCCTCCCGAGTGGTGACGGGAATGCCGATCCGATGGATTCTGGGAACTGCACATTTCGCAGGTAAACCCGAATGCCATCGGAGGATTCTCATAATGTCAGTCGATTCCGACCAGGAAGTGCGAGCCGGGGACCTTCCCCGCCAGCAGAGTCTCGGTACGGCGGCCGCGCGGAATCTGGCCACCACCACCAAGTCCGTGCCCCAGATGCAGGAGATCAGCTCCAGATGGCTGCTGCGCATGCTGCCCTGGGTGCAGGTCCAGGGCGGTACCTACCGGGTGAACCGGCGGCTCGCCTACGAGCTGGGGGACGGCCGCGTCACCTTCGTCCAGACCGGCGGCCGCGCCGAGGTCATCCCGGCCGAACTGGGTGAACTGCCCGCACTGCGCGACTACGCGGACGACGCCGTGCTGAGCGAGCTGGCCCACCGCTGCGAGCAGCGCGAGTACCCGGCCGGCACCGTCCTGGCCACCGCGGGCGACCCGCAGGACATGGTCTTCCTCCTGGCCCACGGCCGGGTGCAGAAGGTCGGGACCGGGCCCTACGGAAACGAAGCCGTCCTGGGAGTCCTCGCGGACGGCGCCTACTTCGGTGAGACGGCGCTGACCGGCGACGCGCGGACCTGGGAGAGTTCGTTCAGGACCGCCACGGCCTGCACGGTCCTGACGCTGTCCCGCGCGGACGTCGACAACCTCGCCGAGCGCTCGCCGACGCTGCGCGCGCACCTCGACGGTGGGGCGGCCATTCCGCAGCAGGGGACCAACAAATACGGCGAAGCGGCGATCGACCTCGCCGCCGGGCACGTGGGCGAGGCCGTGATCCCGCACACGTACGTCGACTACGAGGCGGCCCCGCGCGAGTACGAACTCTCGGTCGCGCAGACGGTGTTGAAGGTCCACAGCCGGGTGGCGGACCTGTACAACCAGCCGATGAACCAGACCGAGCAGCAGTTGCGGCTCACCGTGGAGGCGCTGCGTGAGCGCCAGGAGGACGAACTCATCAACAACCGTGAGTTCGGCCTGCTCAGCAACGCCGACTACGGCCAGCGCCTCCAGCCCTACCACGGGGTGCCCAGCCCCGACGACATGGACGAACTCCTCTCCCGGCGCCGGGGCAGCAAGCTCTTCCTCGCCCACCCCCGCGCCATCGCCGCGTTCGGCCGGGAGTGCAACAAGCGCGGCCTGGTCCCGGAGAGCGTGGACATCGGCGGCCACCGCATCCCCACCTGGCGCGGAGTGCCGATCTTCCCGTGCAACAAGATCCCGGTGACCGAAGCCCGTACGACGTCGATCATCTGCATGCGTACGGGTGAGGACGAACAGGGCGTGATCGGGCTCCAGCAGAGCGGCATCCCGGACGAGATCGAGCCGAGCCTGTCGGTGCGGTTCATGGGGATCAACGAACAGGCGATCATCTCCTACCTCGTCACCGCCTACTACTCCGCGGCGATCCTCGTCCCGGACGCCCTCGGCGTCCTGGAGAACGTGGAAGTCAGCCGCTGGCACTGAACCAGCGGCACGGAGGACCTCACACGGGCGGCCGGGCCTCGACGCGACCCGGGCGCGGCCGCCCGTGTGACACCAGCGGACTCGCCGGGCCGGGCAACACGGGCGCCATGATGAGCAGTAGCAGAGGAGCAGCAGCAATGTCCCAGTCGTTCGTCCTGCCGGACTTCTACGTGCCGTATCCGGCCCGGCTGAATCCGCACCTGGAGTCCGCCCGAACGCATTCGCGTGCGTGGGCGCGGCAAATGGGCATGCTGGAGGGGTCCGGGATCTGGGAGCAGAGCGATCTCGACGCGCACGACTACGCCTTGCTGTGCGCGTACACGCATCCGGACTGTGACGCCGAAGCGCTGGCGCTGGTGACCGACTGGTATGTGTGGGTGTTCTTCTTCGACGACCACTTCCTGGAGATGTTCAAGCGGACCCCGGACCGGGAGGGCGGAAAGGCCTATCTGGACCGGCTGCCCGCATTCATGCCGATGGACCTGGCGGAAGGCTTCCCGGAGCCGGTCAACCCGGTGGAGGCCGGTCTGGCGGATCTGTGGGCGCGGACCGTGCCGAGCATGTCGCGACAGTGGCGGGAGCGGTTCGCGCTCAGTACGAGGAACCTGCTCAATGAATCGATGTGGGAGCTGGTCCACATCAACGAGGGGCGGGTCGCCAACCCCGTGGAGTACATCGAGATGCGCCGCAAGGTGGGCGGTGCGCCCTGGTCGGCGGGGCTCGTCGAGTACGCGGCACAGGCCGAACTCCCGCCGTCCGTGGCCGCCTCCCGGCCGCTGCGCGTCCTGACGGACGCCTTCGCGGACGCCGTCCACCTGCGCAACGACCTCTTCTCCTACCAGCGTGAGGTGGAGGACGAGGGTGAACTCAGCAACGGCGTCCTGGTCCTGGAGACGTTCTTGGGGTGTACGACCCAGGAGGCGGCCGAGGCCGTCAACGACCTGCTGACCTCCCGCCTCCAGCAGTTCGAGAACACCGCCGTCACCGAGGTCCCGGCCCTGTGCCTGGAGGAGGCGCTGACGGCCGGGGAGTGCGCGCGGGTCACCGCGTACACGAAGGGGCTACAGGACTGGCAGTCGGGCGGCCATGAGTGGCACATGCGCTCCAGCCGCTACATGAACGAGGAGGCCGCGGCGCGCCGGTCGATGTTCGGCGGGGTCCTGGGCACCTCGGCACTGGACATCGAGGGGCTGTTCGGGCGCTCGGCCCGGGCCCGGCTCCGCGGCCATACGCAGGTGCTCAACCAGCATCGCGGCCCTTCCCTGCTGCCCGACTTCGCCATGCCCTTCCCGGTGCGCTCCAGTCCGCACCTCGAGCACGCGCGCCGGGCCTCCATCGACTGGGCCGGGCGGATGGGTCTGCTCGACAGCATCTGGGACCTGGAGAAGATCACCGGGTACGACCTCGCCCTGTGCTCGGCGGCCCTCGACCCCGACGGCACCCCCGAGCAGATCGAACTGAGCGCGGAGTGGCTGACCTGGGGCACCTACGGCGACGACTACTACCCCCTCGTCTTCGGCCGCACCCGCGACCTCGCCGGCGCCCGGCTGTGCACCGAGCGGCTGCTGGCCCGCATGGACTGCGCGGACCCCGCGGCCGGTGCGGCAGGGGCGGTCGGCCCGCTCGAACGCTCCCTGGCCGATCTCTGGGAGCGCACGGTCACGCGCATGCTCCCCGCGCAGCGTGCGGCCTACCGCGACGCGGTGGCCGACATGGTGCGGAGCTGGGTGTGGGAGCTGCACAACCAGGCCCAGCACCGCGTGCCCGACCCGGTCGACTACATCGAGATGCGCCGCAAGACGTTCGGCGCTGATCTGATCATGAGCCTGTCCCGGCTGGGCCATGCGGGGAAACTGCCGCCCGCCGTCCATGAGAGCGGCACCCTGCGCGCGGTCGAGAGCGCCGTCTCCGACTACGCCTTCCTGGTCAACGACGTCGTCTCGTACCAGAAGGAGATGCAGTACGAGGGCGAGCTCCACAACATGCTCCTGGTGGTCCAGAACTTCTTCGCCTGCGACTACCCCACCGCCCTGCACATCGTCGACAACCTCATGCGTGCCCGCATGGACCAGTTCCAGCACGCGCTGCGCCATGAACTGCCCGTACTCTGCGACGACCTGGGCCTCACCGAGGGCGAACGCGGCGCCCTCGACGCCTACATGGAAGAGCTGAAGGACTTCCTCGCCGCCGTCCTCCACTGGCACGTGAGCGTACGGCGCTACAAGGACGCCGACCTGCCCGCGGCCCTGCCCCACCACACCATCCCGCGCACGCCGCTCGCCCCGGGCACAGCCGTGCCCGCTCCCGCCTGGATGGTCCCGACCGGCCTGGGCACATCGGCGGCCGACGTCCTGCCGGCACAAGTCTCCGCCGGCCGGCGCCCGGTCAGTCCGTAGCCTCCGCCTCCACCGGCTTGGGGATGAGGAAGGACGTCGCGAAGGCCGCCGCGATGAGCGCGACCCCGGCGATCATGCCTGCCGCGTACCCGGCGGGTGAGGTCTTGTCGGCCGGTTCGGCGGCGGTCTGCACGGCGTACAGGACGGCGAAGCTGAGGCCGGCGCCGAGGTTGAAGGCGCCCGCGTTCAGGCCGGGCAGGAAGCCCGGGTTCTCCTTCGGGGAGAGCACGATGCCGAGGCCGTTGAGGACGATGTTGCCGACGCCCGCGTAGGTGACGCCGATGAGGATCGACGCGGCCAGGAGCAGCAGGCGCGAATCGGTGTGCAGGGTGAACAGCATCAGGGTCACCGTGACGATCGAGCCGATGAGGCCGAGGCGCAGGATGCGGCCGTATCCGTACGTGGCGGCCAGCCGCCCGGCGATCGGGCCCATGGCGAGGCCCGCGAGGGCGTAGGGGGTCAGGGTCCACCAGGCGGACTGCTCGGCTCCCATGCCGAAACCGGCCTGGGCGTCCTGGGCGAAGGCGGGGATCATGCCGTTCATCACGGCGAAGACGCCCGTCATGGTGAGGACGGTGGTGAGCAGCAGCGCCCAGGTGGAGCGCTGGCGCAGGTGACGGGTGGCGACCAGGGGGTGGCTGCTGCGGTCCTCCGTGCGCCAGAACAGGGCGAAGGCGATGCCCGCTACGAGGAGGAGACCGATGACGAGCGGCCAGTTCGCGGCGCCCAGCTTTCCGGCCTCGTTCAGGGCGATGAGGGCGGCGCCGACCGAGACGACGAGGAGGGTGACGCCGGGCCAGTCCATGCGGCTGTCGGTGCTGTGAGCGGCCTTCGACTCGGGCGTGAGCGTGGCGACCAGGAGCGCCGCGACGGCGGCCACACCGGCCATCAGCCAGAACACCGACTGGAAGCCGTGGTGGTCGGCGAGGTAGCCGCCCGCCAGGGAGTCGACGCCCGCGATGCCTCCGTTGACGGCGGTGATGACGCCGAGGAGGGTGCCGTACTTCTTCGGCTCGTGGACTTCGTTGCGCAGCATGATCAGGCAGAGCGGCACGGTGGGTCCCGAGACGCCCTGGATGACGCGGCCCGCGAAGAGCATGGGCACGCTCTCGGCGAGCGCGGCGACCACGCAGCCGACGACCATGAGCGCCAGCATTCCGGCGAGTACCTTGCGGCGTCCGACGAGGTCGCCGAGGCGCGGCAGGAAGAGGGAGAAGAGCGCGGCGGAGGTGAAGAAGGCGGTCTGGGTCAGGCCGACTTCGGCGGAGGTCGCCCCGAGGGAGTCCTCGATGTTCTTCAGGGCGGGGCTGAGCATGCTCGCGTTGAGCTGGAAGGCGAAGCAGGCCGCGAGGAGCGCGGTGACCAGGACGCCGATGCGGACGGGGCGGGAGCCGCGGGCGCCGCCGGGAGCGGCGGCGGAGGGTTCGGTGAAGGAGGCGTTCATGCGGGGACGTCACCGATCCGCTCGAGCGCGTCCACGATGAGGTCCCAGAAGCGCTGGTGGTCGAGGTCGACGGCGACCTGGGTGTGGCAGTCCTCGGGGGCGGGCGCGCGGAGGTCCGTCACGGTCATGCCGAGGGTGAGGGTGCCGGTCAGCTCGATGTCGACGGGGGCCTTGCGGACCGTCATGACGTCGGGGTCGATGACGTACGCGACCGCGCACGGGTCGTGCACCGGCGGCGCGGCGAAGCCCTGGGCCTCCAGGTACATGGCGCCGAAGAAGTCGAGCAGCTCGTTGACGAAGACGGCGGGCCTGGTGCCCACCTTCGCGATGCGCTCGACGACCTCGGGGGTGGCGAGTGCCTGGTGGGTCAGGTCGAGGCCGACCATGGTGACGGGCCAGCTCTCGTTGAAGACGATGTGCGCGGCCTCGGGGTCGATCTTGATGTTGAACTCGGCGACCGGGCTCCAGTTGCCCGTGTGGTAGCCGCCGCCCATCAGGACGACCTCGCGGACGCGCTCGACGATGCGGGGCTCCTTGCGGGCGGCCATGGCGATGTTGGTCAGGCCGGCGGTGGGGACGAGGGTGATCTCGCCGGGCTCGTGCGCCATGACCGTGTCGATGATCAGGTCGACGGCGTGGCGGCCGTCCAGGGTGAGGACCGGCTCGGGCATGACGGGTCCGTCGATGCCGCTCTCGCCGTGGATCTCGGGTGCCGTTTCGATGGTGCGCACCAGGGGGCGGGAGCAGCCGGCGGCGAAGGGGACGCCGGTGATGTTCGCGATGCGGGCCACCGACAGGGCGTTGCGGGTGACCTTCTCCAGGGTCTGGTTGCCCACCACGGTGGTGACGGCGGCCAGCTCCACATCCGGATTGCCGTGCGCCAGGAGCATGGCGATCGCGTCGTCATGTCCCGGGTCGCAGTCCAGGATGATCTTTCGGGGCATCGCGGAACCTCTTTGTTCGGCTGAGCCGCAGCCACTGTGGGGGGACGGCTCGGGAAAACGTTCTCCGAAGACTTTGTGCACAGCGACGAATTATGTCAATGGCCGAAACCACACCCTGCCAAACGCGCCCGGAACGGACACGGTCCCGCACGCGTCGAGCAGGGGGCAGAAGGGTGCCAACTGCCGGAATCCGGCGTAAACCGAGGGGTCTGGTTGTGACGAACGCCCGCTGATAACGTTTGCCGAAATCTGGCGGCTGGTCGAAGGGACGGGCACGGCGTGGCCGACGTGACGCTCAGAGACGTGGCCCGGGTGTCCGGCTGCTCCGTCGCCACGGTCTCCCGGGTCCTGTCCGGTACGCGCGCCGTCGGCGCCGAGACCGCCCGCCGGGTCCGCGAGGCCGCCGACGCGCTCGGTTACCGGCCCAATCACGCGGCCCGGGCGCTGCGCGGCCGCCGCACGGGCACGGTGGGCCTCGTCCTGCCGCAGATCACGAACCCCTTCTATCCCGCGCTGGTGCGGGAGTTGACGCACGCCCTGCACGCCGAGGGGCGGGCGGTGCTGCTCGCCGACTGCGACGACGATCCCGCGGCCGAGGCGGAGTACGTGGCGGATCTGCTGAGCCGGCAGGTCGACGCGCTTCTGGTGATCCCGGCGGACGAGGACCGCAGCCGGGACGCCGTGGCGGCCGCGGCCGCGAGGGTGCCGCTGGTCCTGATGGACCGCGGCTGCGGGCCCGGCGTCGCGGACTCCGTCGCCGTCGACAACACGGCGGGCGTGGCCCTCGTCCTCGATCATCTGGCCGCCACCGGCCGCCGCCGCGTCTGCTTCCTCGGGGCTGCGGGGACGGCCTCGGCGGCCGCCGAGCGGCGTGCCGCCTACGCGGCGGGGGCCGGCGCGCTCGATCCCGGCGCCCCGGAGCGGGTGGCCCTCGGTGACTTCTCCGTGGAGTGGGGGCGGGCCGCCGTCGACGAGGTGTGGCCCGCCCGGCCCGACGCCCTGGTCTGCGCCAACGACCTCATCGCGATCGGGGCGCTCCAGCGTCTCCAGCAGCTGGGGGTGGCGGTGCCCGGCGAGGTGGCTGTCACCGGCTTCGACGACATCCCGATGGCGGCGCTGTCCGCGCCGGGCGTCACGACGGTCCGCCAGCCGGTGGCCGAGCTGGCCGCGGAGGCGGCACGCCTGCTGGGCCTGCGCCTGTCCGGCGAGGACACCGGCCCGCAGCGGTCGGTCCGACTCGCTCCGGACCTCGTCGTACGCGAGTCGAGCGCGCGCACCGGCGCGCGGGTCGCGATCCTGGCCCCGTCCCTGGTCGCGGTCCCGGGTGGGCGGAGCGAGTCGGCTCCCGTCACATAGACCTCCCGCCCCCCGGGCCGAGCCCGGTCCCACGGGGCGAGTCGCTCCCGCGGGACGCGGACCGGATCAGCGTGTGACCCGCCACGTGAGCGAATCCGTGAGCAAGCGGCGCAGTTTCGGGTCGCGGACCGCCGGGGTCCGGTCCGTGGCGCGGGCCGTCAGCTCGTGGTCACGGCCGTCGGCGGGGACGCCGAGCGCCCGGGGGCTCACCGTGCTGTCGCCCCTGGCCTGCCTGGCCTCGCGGCCGTCGACGTACCAGCGCGGCCTGATGCCGTCCGCCACCCGCACGGAGACCTTCGCGTCGCGCCGCACCTCCTTGTCCGTGGGCGTCACGGGGGTGAGGACGGACGCGTGCCGGTGGAAGCCGGCGATCATCGCCTCGCGGCCGGGAAGGTTGAACTCGCGGCCGAGCGTACGCATGATCGAGTTCGGGGTGGGCCGGTAGAGACCGCGCGGGTAGTAGCCGCCGCCCTCGTACGCGCCGACGGTCCCGCCGTCCGGCGAGGTCCGGCCGATCCACCGGTACCACTTCTTCTTCTGGGCCGTCAGCTGGGCGGCCGTGCGCTTGCTGGTGTTCGTCTCCCAGGGCTCGGCGCCGGTGTAGGTGCCGTACTCGTCGTACCAGTACTCGTCGGCGAGCTTGCCCAGCGAGTGGCCCGTTTCGTGGACGAGGACCTGGTCGGACTGGGCGTTGTCCGAGGAGGCGGTGGCGATGCCGTCGTAGCCGGACGGCGAGGTGATGTCGTTGTAGCCCGCGCCGCCGTACTTGGTGGAGTTGGCGAGGACGATGACGAGGTCGGGGTCCGCGGCCTTCTTCGCGTACGACTCGACCTTGTTGGTGTCGACGCACAGCAGCCGCTCGATGCCGTCGCAGTAGAACGCCGAGTCGAGGGCGGTGTCCTTGACCGTGCCGTTCGTCGGGTCGCCGGAGACGCCGGACTGCCGGGACACCGCGTCGACGGCCCAGACGTTGAAGAGGCTCTTGTACGAGGTGTAGGGCTCGACGGCGGAGACCTTGGCCCACTTGGCGCGCACGTCGGCGTGGAAGTCCTCCTGCTGGGAGGCGGTGTAGCCGTCGCCGATGAAGACGACGTCGAGCTTGGAGCCGGTCGGCCCGGCCTGCACGATGGGGACGACGTCCCCGTCGCCCTGGATCGCCGCGCGCTCCTTGGTGAAGAGCGGTTCGGCGGCGGGGATTTCGGCGTGCCGGGGGTGGGCGCCGGGGCCGGTGAAGTACTCGACGCTCTGGGTCCGCCGGTCCGCCGGGTCCGGGCCCGCGGCCGTGGCGGTGCCCGCCGGGGCGGTCGCGGCGAGCCCCGCGGTGAGGGCGACCCCGGTGGCGAGGGCGGCCCCCAGCGAGGTGCGTCTGGCACGGCCGGGTATTCGGTGTGTGGGGGGCATGGGTGTCCTTCCGAAGTCCGCGATATAAATGGCGGGTTAAGTGCGGTTAAGGCGCGGCTCAACGTAGAGGCTCGTGGGATTCCAGGCAATGGGTGTGCGTCAAGTTGCTGGTGGGGCGGGCTCGTTCATACGGTTCCGAGAGCCCCGCAGCACCGACCGCCCCGAATCTCCGGGGCACCGGAGCGCCAACGCCCGGGTGTGACGCAGGGAGAGGCCAGTGGTGGCACAGAACGGTTCCGACGACGTACGACCCGGCAACGCGCGAAAGACCGCCTCCGTGCGGCCCGACGACCCGGCCGAGATCGGACGGCGCGTCCAGCGCCTGCGCGGTGAACTGGGCCTGACTCAGCGGCAGTTGGCCGAGCCCGCCTACACCCCCGCGTACATCTCCACACTGGAGTCGGGCAAGGTGCGGCCCTCCGAGGCCGCGCTGCGGCACCTCGCCGACCGGCTCGGCGTCAGCTACGAGGAGTTGGCCACCGGCCGCCCCGCCGCACTCGGCACCGGGCTGCGCCTGCGGCTCACCGATGCCCGGCGCGCCCTGGCCACCGGGGCCCCCGAGGACGCGGCCGCGCTCTTTCGCGCACTCCACGAGGAAGCCGTCACGCACGCGCTCGCCGAGGAGCAGGCGGCCGCGCTGCTCGGCCTCGGCGACTGTCTGCTGGAGTCGGGTGAACTCACCGGCGCCCGCGACTGTTTCGCCGCCGCCGAGCGACTGCTCGCCGACGAGCCGCTGCCGCGCCGGGTTCCGGCCATCCGGGGCCGCGCCACCGCCCATCTGCTCACCGGCGAGCTGCGGTACGCCTGTTACCTCCTGGAGAGCACCCTCGACGAACTCGGCGCCGCCGGGCTGCACGACCCGGACGCGCTGCTGCTTCTCTACACGGCGTCCATCGCGCCCTACATGGACATGGGCGCGCACGCCCGGGCCGCGCACGCCGCCGAACTGGCGCTCGCGCTCGCCCCGCGCGTGAGCGACCCCGCACTGGTCGCGGGCATGCACCGCGGAGTGGCCCGCACCCTCATCGCCGAAGGCCGCATCGCCGAGGCGGACGCGTCGCTCGCCAAAGCGCAGGAGCTCTACCGCCAGCTGCACATCCGTACCGAACTGGCGCACTGCCACTGGATGCGCGGCTACGTCCACGCCCAGGACGGCGACCTGGAGCACGCCGAGAGCGAGCTGCGCACGGCCCGCTCCATCCTCGCCTCCAAGCGGGCCGCGCTCTTCACCGAGCAGGTCGAGGTGGAACTGGCGGACGTGCTGCGGCGGCGCGGCAAGACCGCCGAGGCCGAAGCGCTGCTGCGGCCCTTGCTGACCCCGGCCGACGAGAAGGACGACGCGGGCCGCGACACGGGGGCGCTCCGGGCCGGGCGGGGCGCGGTGCACGCGGGCGGCGCGCACCGGCTGCTCGGACTCATCGCCGAGGAGCGGGGCGACACGGAGGGCGCCGAGGAGCACTATTGCGCCGCGCTCTCGCTGCTCGAACGGTCAAGCGCGGCAGGGGACTTGGCGGACCTCTGCCGGCTGCTGGGCGATCTGCTGCGGCGCACCGGCCGGGTGGAGGCCGCCATGGACGCGTACCGCACGGGGCTCGGACACCGGGCCGCGCCCGGTACGACCACCCTGGGCCCCGCGCCCGCCACTCCCCCGATGTGAGCGCGTCCTCCTCCGTCGCGCCACCCCTGACCTGCATCGAAGGATGTACCCGCATTTCATCCGCGGCTACGACTCCCGTGCTCACGCGGGCGCCGACGATGAGGGAAACACCCCGTCGCGACGGGCGTCCAGCGAGGAGAGACACATGGCAGGCCTGCACCCCGACTCACCCACCCCATCCCCCGCGGGAACGCTGGGGCGCGCTCTGGGCGGCGGCCTCGTCATGGGCTCGGCGCTGGGCGTGGGCACCGAGCTGGGGCCGGTGATCGCCGACGCCCTCGGAGCCGGCGGGTTCGTGGCCCGGCTCATACCGGCCGCGCTGGTCAGCGCGGTAGCCGTGCCGCTGGTCGTGTTCGCGCTGCGCCGCCGGAAGGGCTCGCTCAAGGACCTGGGGTTCGGCGGCGCGGGGGAGAACCTGCGGGCGCTGCTCATCGGGGCGGGCGTCGTCGTGGGGTCCGCCGCGCTCGTACTGGGCGCGGGGACGGCCGCCGGGCTGCTGCGCTGGTCGTCTCCCGACCTGGGGACGCTGGCCGGGTTCGTGGTGGCGAACGGCGTGGTCGCGCTGCTGCTGGAGGCGCTGCCCGAGGAGACGACGCTGCGCGGTTACGTGTGGACGTCGCTGCGCGAGCGCCTCGGCGGTGTGGGCGCGGCGCTCGGCACGACCGCCGTCTTCCTGGTCGCGCCCGGCTTCTCCACGGTGGTGGGGGCTGCGACCGCGCGCCTTCTCGGCCGTGAGGCCGGGCCCGTCGGACTCGCGCCCGGCGGGCAGGATCCGGTCGGCTATCTGATCCTCCTGACCGTGTTCGGCCTGATGCTCGTCACCGCCCGCACGGCCGTCGGGCGCGCCCCGCTGTGCGTCTCCATCGGCGCCCATCTGGCCTTCCTGACCGTCAACCGAGTGGTGTACGAGGGCGGCAAGCGCGGCGCGGGCTGGCACGCCGAGCTGTCGTCGCCGGATGTGGAACTCCTCGTACTCGTCTACCTGTTGGTGGCCATGGCCGCGTTCACGGTCCGGCGGCGGATCGAGCGTCGGAGTGCGGGCGGGCCCGACCGGGTGCTCGTCCGGTCCGCCGAGGGGTCGTAATCGGTCACCCGCGCCCGCGGCTCATGGACGCCGGTCATCACGAAGGCGCACCATGTCGGGCACCCGGCCCACCGCCCGGGAAGGAGCCGCCCCTTGACGTCCTCGGTGTCCACAGCGTCGTTCGTCCCGTCCGCCTCCTCGTCGGGGCTCCCGTCCACCGCCGAGGTCGTCATCGTCGGCGGCGGCGTGATGGGAGCCGGCATCGCCTTCCACCTCGCCGAGGCGGGCGTACGCGACATCGTCGTCATCGAGCGCGGCACGCTCGGCGGCGGCAGCTCGGGCAAGCCGATCGGCGGTGTGCGGGCGCAGTTCTCCGATCCGCTCAACATCGAACTCGGGCACCGGAGCCTGCGCGCCTTCCGGGACTTCCCGCGCCGCCCCGGTGCCACCGTCGGACTGGCCACCGTGGGCTATCTGTTCCTGCTGTCCGACCCCGGGCAGGTGGCGGGGTTCGAGACCGGCGTACGTGCCCAGAACGAACTCGGCGTCCCCAGCCGCATGATCGGCCCGGCCGAGGCGCGGTCGCTCTGCCCCTACGTCAGTGCCGAAGGGCTGTCGGCCGCCGCCTACTCCCCCGCCGACGGGCACGCGCGGCCCGCCCTCGTCGTCCAGGGCTATGCCCGCGCCGCGGCCCGCGCCGGGGTGGTGTTCGCGACGCACACCACGGTCGTCGGCATGGAGACCGCTGGGGACCGCGTGACGGCCGTGCGCACCGACCGTGGCCCGGTCTCCTGCGCGACGGTCGTGTGCGCCGCGGGCGCCTGGTCGGCGCGGGTCGGCTCCATGGTGGGCGTAGAGCTGCCGGTGCGTCCGGTGAAGCGGCAACTCGCCTTCACCGTCCCGCTCGTGCCCGCCGCGCCGCGCATCCCCTTCACCATCGACTTCGCGTCATCGGCGTACTTCCACAACAGCGACGACGGGCTGCTCCTCGGCCTCGCCGACCCCCGCCAGGCGGAGGGCTTCGACACCACGTGGACACCGGAGTGGCTCGACCTCTTCCGGGCGGCCCTGCGGCGGCGCGCGCCCGCCGTCGCCGGCATGGAGACGGCCGGGGGCTGGGCGGGCCTCTACGAGGTCACGCCCGACCACAACGCGCTCATCGGCCGCTCCGCCGCCGTCCCCAACTTCCTGTACGCCACCGGGTTCTCCGGGCACGGCTTCCTCCAGGCTCCCGCCGTGGGCGAGATCGTCCGCGATCTGTACCTGGGGCGACGGCCGTACGTCGACATCGCCCCGCTGAGCGCGGACCGCTTCAGCGCCGGGTACGCGAGCCGCCCCGAGGCCCATGTGGTCTGAATCCGCGCCGGGACGGACGCGGCCCCCCACTGAAAGGACAACTCGTCGATGATCGGGCAGTGGCGGCTGCGTGCCGCGTTCACCGCGCGGCTCTCCCGGATGTACGGGCGTGAAGTCCCCGCCTACGCAGAGCTCGTGGACGTCTCCCGCGAGGTCAACGAGGACGTCCTGCGCGCACGGGGCGCCGCTGCCGAACGCCTGGGGTCCATCGGCCGCGTCACGGCCGAACGGCACGGCGCCATCCGCGTCGGCACCCCCGGCGAGCTGCGGCAGGTCGCCCGCGTCTTCGGCGCCCTAGGCATGCGCCCCGTCGGCTTCTACGACCTGCGCGACACCGCCGCCAGCGCACTGCCCGTCGTATCGACCGCGTTCCGGCCCGTCGCGGAGGACGAGCTGGACCGCAACCCCTTCCGGGTCTTCACCTCCATGCTCACCGTCTCCGACCCCCGCTTCTTCGACGCCGACCTGCGCTCGCGGCTGACCGCGTTCCTCGACGGTCGTGAGCTGTTCGGGCCGGAACTGCTCGGCCTCGCCGACCGCGCCGAAGCCGAGCGGGAGCTGCCCGAGGCCGACGCCGAACGCTTCCTCGAACTCGCCGTCCAGGCCTTCGAGTTGTCGGCGGAGCCCATCGACAGGGACTGGTACGCCGCCCTGGAGCGGGTCTCCGCCGTCGCCGCGGACATCGGCGGCGTACGCAGCACCCACATCAACCACCTCACACCGCGCGTCCTGGACATCGACGAGCTGTACCGGCGGATGACCGCGCGCGGCATCGAGATGATCGACACCATCCAGGGGCCGCCCCGCTGGGAGGGGCCCGACGTCCTGCTGCGCCAGACGTCCTTCCGGGCGCTCGCCGAGCCGCGTGCCCTGCGCGCCGCGGACGGCACCGTGACCCGCGGTGCGCTGCGGGTGCGCTTCGGCGAGGTCGAGGCCCGCGGCATCGCGCTGACCCGCGAGGGCCGCGCCCTGTACGACCGGCTGCTCGGGCTCGTCGACGAACGGGCCGCTCACCGGCCGGCCGCGGAGCGCGGAGAGGTCGCCCGCGCCGTGTGGACCGAGCATCTGCCGCCGACCGAGCGGGAGTTGGCCGAACGGGGGCTCGGCTTCTTCACGTACCACCTGGTCCCCGGCCGTCCCCGGAAGGGCCGTCCCGCCACGGACCTCGGCGCGCTCCTGCGGGAGGGCTGGGTACGGGCCGAGCCGATCGTGTACGAGGACTTCCTGCCCCGCTCCGCCGCCGGGATCTTCCAGTCGAACCTCAGCTCCACGGGTTCCAGGGACGGCGCCCGGGAAGGCAGCGTGTACGACGCCGAGCGGCTCTCCGGTGCCATGGAGCGCGAGGTGCTCGACCCCTTCACGCTGTACGAGCGTCAGCGGGACGCCTCTCTCGTGCGCGTCGCCCGCGAGCTGGACCTCGACTCCGTGCCCAGCTGACCCCCAGGCCTCCCGAACTGGCCACCCCCCTCACTCCCAAGGGAGCAACATGACCGGCATCGTCCTCCCCTCCACCGACGAGCTGCGCGCCCGCGCCCTCGCCGCCCTCGACCGCGTCGACGTCACCGTCCCTGACGGCGAGGGCCTGCTCGCCCGCACCCCCGTGACCGGCGAGGATCTGTTCGCCCTGGCCGCCGCGGACGCGGACGGGACCGAGGAGGCCCTCACGGCCGCCCACGAGGCCTTCCTGTCCTGGCGCACGACTCCGGCGCCCCGGCGCGGGGACCTGGTGCGGCGGCTCGGCGTGCTGCTGCGCGAACACCAGGAGGACCTGGCCGACCTGATCACCATCGAAGCGGGCAAGATCCGCTCCGAGGCGCTCGGAGAGGTCCAGGAGATGATCGACATCTGCGACTTCGCCGTGGGCCTGTCCCGTCAGCTCTACGGCCGCACCATCGCCTCCGAACGGCCGGGGCACCGCCTCTGCGAGACCTGGCACCCGCTCGGCGTCGTCGGGGTCATCTCCGCGTTCAACTTCCCCGCCGCGGTGTGGTCGTGGAACACCGCGGTCGCGCTGGTCTGTGGTGACACGGTCGTCTGGAAGCCGTCCGAGCTGACCCCGCTGACGTCTTTGGCCTGCGACCGGCTCCTGGCCCGGGCCGCCGAGGAGGCCGACGCGCCCCGCGATGTGCACCGGCTGCTGCTCGGCGACCGTGCGGTGGGGGAACGGCTCGTGGACGACCCGCGGGTCGCGCTCGTCAGCGCCACGGGGTCGACCCGGATGGGGCGCGAGGTCGGGCCGCGCGTGGCCGCCCGCTTTGGCCGCTCCCTGCTCGAACTCGGCGGGAACAACGCGGCGGTCGTCGCGCCGTCCGCCGATCTGGATCTCGCCGTGCGGGGCATCGTGTTCGCCGCGGTCGGCACGGCGGGGCAGCGGTGTACGACGCTGCGGCGCCTCATCGCGCACCGGGACATCGCCGACACGCTCGTCGGGCGGCTGACCGACGCCTACCAGAAGCTGCCCATCGGCGACCCCTTCGACCGGGCCACCCTGGTCGGGCCGCTCATCAACACCGAGGCGCTGTACGGCATGCGGGACGCGCTGGGCCGCGTACGCGAGGAAGGCGGCCGGCTGCTCGCGGGCGGCGACCGTCGCACGGCGCGGACGGCGCCGCACGCCGCGTACGTCGAACCGGCCGTCGTACGCGTCCCCGGCCAGTCCCCCGTCGTACGCGAGGAGACGTTCGCGCCGCTCCTGTACGTCATGACGTACGACACCTTCGACGAGGCGATCGCGCTGCACAACGACGTTCCCCAGGGGCTGTCGTCGAGCATCTTCACGCGCGATCAGCAGGAGGCCGAACGCTTCCTGTCGGCGGAGGGCTCCGACTGCGGCATCGCCAACGTGAACATCGGGACCTCCGGAGCGGAGATCGGCGGGGCGTTCGGCGGCGAGAAGGAGACCGGCGGCGGGCGCGAGTCCGGCTCCGACGCGTGGCGCGCCTACATGCGGTCGGCCACCAACACGGTCAACTACTCCGGCGGGCTCACTCTCGCGCAGAACGTCAGCTTCCTGTGACGTCTCTTCCTGCGAGCCGCCGCCCGGTGCCGCCAACAGGCCCCCGACCAGCCTTGATCTCCTCGAACGCGCTCGTGCGATGCTGGGTCACGCGCCCGGAGGACACCGAGAGAGCAATGGGGAGTACGGCATCGCGATGGCAGTGGCACGAAGGACAGCGAAGGGCGTCTGGGACCGGTTCTCGGCATCCGATCCGGGACTCCTGCGCCTCATGGCGGGGCTGCGCACGGTCGGGGCGATCCTCCTCGCCCTGGCCGTGCTCGCCCTCGTCGGCACCTCGGTGACGCATCTGGTCGCGGGCGCGATGGCGGCGATGGTCGCCACGTTCGCGATCCAGGAGAAGGAGGTGCGCGGCCAGGCGATCACACTGGCGCTCGGCCTGCCCGTCGCGCTCGCCGCGATATCCCTGGGAGCGCTGCTCAACTCCCGGGTGATCGCCGGTGACATCTTCTTCGTGATGCTGATCTTCGGGGCGGTGTACTCGCGCCGGTTCGGCGACCGGGGCACCGCGCTCGGCCTGATCGGCTTCCAGGTCTACTTCGTGTCGCTCTTCGTGAACGCGTCCGTCTCCGCCCTGCCGGAGCTGTACCTGACCCTGGTGATCGCCTTCGCGTGCAGTGCCGTCGCGCGGTTCGCCCTCGTACCGGAGACTCCCGAACGCACCCTGGCGCGGCTGCGCGAGGCGTTCCGCGCCCGGCTCGCCCAGCTCATCGCCCATCAGACCGACCTGCTCGACGCCGACGCCGAGGACGTGGACAAGGTCCTCGTCGACCTGCGGCGGAGCACCGCCCGGCTGCACGAGGCCGCGCTGATGATCCAGGGCCGCCTCGAAGAGGGCACCAGCGACGCGTCGGCCGCGGCACTGCTGCAACGCAGGGTCGCCGACGCCGAGATCGCCGCCGAACGCCTGGGCGTGCTGCTGCTCAACGCCCGCAGTGCCGAGCGCGTGGAGACGCTCACGCTGCACCTGCCGAACGCGTCCGCGTCCATGCCGCCCCGCGCTCGGATCGCCCAGGACGCGGGCACGGCACTGCGCAGGGATCTGCGCGCCCTGCACCTGCTCGTGGTGCGCCTGGCGCCCGACGAGCGCGGCACGGCTCTCCCCTACGTACGCAACAGGCTGCTCGGCTACCGCGAGGAGCAGGGCCTCCCCCAGGGCTCGCCCGCGATCCAGGACTGTTTCCGCGCGGTCGGCGAGGCGGCACGCGCCATCCTGGGTCTGCGGCTGGCGGTGGACGGTTCGCGGGACGAGGAGTACGACACCCCGGAAGCCGCCCGTTCCCGCGAGGAGTTCGAGGCGGAGGAGATCTCCATCGCGGGAGAGGCGGCGGAGGCTGCCGATGACGAGCCGACCGGGCTGCGGCGCCCCACCACCAGGGCGGCCGTGCAGGTGTCGGTGGGCTCGGCGCTGGCCATCGTCGGCGGCGAGTTCCTGTCCACGCAGCGCTGGTACTGGGCCGTGCTGACCTGCTGGGTCGTCTTCCTCAACACCGCGTCCACCGGAGAGATCCTGGTCAAGGGCTACCGCCGGCTGCTCGGCACGGTACTCGGTGTGGTGGCCGGTGTGGCGCTGGCCGGCGCCGTCGGCAACCATACGTGGATCGCGTTCGCCCTGGTCCTGCTCTGCGTCTTCGGGATGTTCTTCACCGCGCCCCTGTCGTACGCGCTGATGTCGTTCTTCGTCACGGCGATGCTGGGCCTGCTCTACACGCTGCTCAACACCTACAGCCTCGACGTCCTTGTGCTGCGCGTGGAGGAGACGGCGCTCGGCGCGGCCTGCGGGATCATCGCGGCGGTCCTCGTGCTGCCGGTGCGGACGTCACACCGTACGGACGAGGAACTGGGCACCGTCCTCGCGCGCCTTCGGGACGTCGTCTCGGCAGCGGTGGCGCAGCTCAGTGGCGGGCCCGCGGTCGATCTCGTGGACCTGGCGCGGGACTTGGACACGGCGCTGGACGCTCTGCGCAGCTCCACGAAGCCGTTGACCCATCCGATCGCTCCGCTGCGGGCGCGGCGGCAGAACGCCCGCTATGTGGTGGCGCTCCTGGAGACCTCCGCCTACCACGCGCGTTCCCTCGCGGCGACGGCCGAGTTGGTGCCCTCCAGCAAGAGTGTGGCGGCCGACGCGCGCCTTGCCCTCGCGGGGCGGCGCATCACGCACAACATCGATCTGATCGCCGCGCACGTGCGCGACGAGGAGACCGACGGCGAGATCGAGTCGGGTGCCAGCATCGCCTCGATGCTGGACAGCGGCCGCCACGAGGTGCTGCGCACCGGCTCGGTGACGTTCCGCGTACTGCGGCATCTCCAGCGCCTCGACGAGGGAATCGTCGGCCTGGCCCGCCCACTGGGCGTCCCGCTCGCGGTGCGGGAGGAGAAGGCGGCGGGGGCGCGGGGTGCGGGGAAGGGGCTCTGAGGCGCCCCGGGCGAGCCGGGGTTCCCCTTCACGGCCATGGTGCCGTGCTCCGGCCTGGCAGGGGGTTCGGTGCAGATCGGCCGACCCGCGCCGTCTGGGCCACCGCTCCCGAGGACCGGCGGGCTGACGATGTCCAGCAACCCGGCCCCTCGGCGTCGAACTGGATCTCACCAGCGCACTGGGTTGCTTCCGGCGACGCCGAGGGCCTGGCCCAACCCATCAGACTGCGGGCCCTGCCCCCACCGGCAGAACTCATCGGCCGCGCCTGAGCCGTCGGCGGACGAGCGCGATCAGGGAACGTCCTCCGCGGAAGCACCACAGGGCGATGACCGGGCGCCCCGCCTGGTTCAGCCCTCGATGGTGGCGAGCCAGCCGGTCAGCAGGCTGTTGACCTCGTCGGGGCGTTCCTGCTGAATCCAGTGGCCGCAGCCGTCCAGGAGGTGGGAGGCGGACAGGGCGGGGAGGGTGGTGGGGTAGGCGTCGATGGCGTCGGCCAGCCAGGTGGTGGAGGCGTCCAGCGCGCCGCCGACGAACAAGGCGGGCTGTGTGATCGGGGCGCCGCGGTGGGGAGCGAGGTCCTCCCAGTCGCGGTCCATGTTGCGGTAGCGGTTGAGGGCGCCGGTCAGGCCGGTGCGTTCGAACTCTCCGGCGTAGACGTCGAGGTCGTCCTCGGTCAGCCAGGCCGGGAGCGGGCCGGCGGGGAAACGGTCGCGCAGCTGACCTCCCAGGGAGACGAAGTGCGGGTCGGGCTCGCCCTCGGCCGGCATGGTGTCGGCGGACAGTGCCGTGTAGAAGCCCGCGAGCCAGCCCCGTACGTCGGGCTCGATCTCCGCCTCGGCGCGGCCGGGCTCCTGGAAGTAGGAGACGTAGAACTCCTGCTCGGGGCCGCCGATCCGGCCGAAGATGTCGGTGGGGCGGGGGCCGCCGGGCGGTGCGTACGGGACGCTCAGCAAGCCGACGGCGCGAAAGACCTCCGGGTGGAGGAGTGCGGAGGCGGCGGCGATGTTGGAGCCCCAGTCATGGCCGACGATCACCGCGCTCTCCTCACCGAGGGCGCGCACGACGGCGACGTTGTCCTCCACCAGGTCGAGCATTCGGTAGGCGTCGGTCGCGGCGGGCTTGGAGGAGCGACCGTAGCCGCGTACATCGATCGCCACTGCCCGGTACCCGGCCGCGGCGAGGGCCGGGAGCTGGCGGCGCCAGGAGTACCAGGACTCGGGGAAGCCGTGCACGAGCAGGACCAGTGGGCCGGCCCCCTGCTCGGCCACGTGCAGGCGCCCGGCAGGGGCCTGCACGGTGCGGGGGCGGAGCGCGGCGGTCGGCTCGGATGGCATGGGGCTTCTCCTCGGTTCGCGGGCGGCCGGGTTCCGATCGATCATGCGGCGCAACGGTCACTTGGCGCCATCGGCGTTGCCATTCGGGCAAGCTTGCAGGACAGCGAGGTGAAGCGGCACTGCGGAAAGGAACAGGGACGGTGGCGGGGGACGACGTGGCCCGGACACTGGCGGCGATGGGGGCCCGGCTGCGGGTCCTGCGCGAGCGGCGTGGCGTCACACTCGCCGATGTCAGCGGCGCGACCGGTATCTCGCCCAGTACGCTCTCGCGGATCGAGACCGGCCGGCGCAAGCCCACCCTGGAGGTGGTGTTGCAGTTGGCGAAGGAATACGGAGTCTCCCTGGACGAGTTGGCCGGCGCCGCCCCCGTCGCCCCCACCGCCCCCGCCACCGAGCGCCGCACCTCCGCGCTCCAGCGTTTCGGCGACGACAAGGCGGTGTTGCCACTGACCCGGTACGTCGGCGGCCTGCACGCCCACAAGCATGTCCTGCCTGCTGTCGAGGAGCCGCCCGGCCGGCCCCGGCAGGTGTCCCACGAGGGCTACGAGTGGCTGTGCGTCCTGTACGGGCGGCTGTGGCTCGCACTCGGTTATCAGGACCTCGTCCTGGCCGCCGGGGATGTCGCCGAGTTCGACACCCGCGTCCCTCACGGAGTCGCGAACGCCGGTTCCGACGGACCGGTCGAGTATCTGATCATGTTCGGGCCTCAGGGAGAACGTCTGCGGCCGCGCACCGCTCCAGCCCCTGGTGGCGGGACTGGCGACAGAAAGGCTGCCGAATGAGCCCGTGCGACAGGGCAACACCCGTACCGGCGTACCGGCAGGTGGCAGCTCGATGACGGCGCCCAGTCTGCTCGCGGTCTTCGCGCACCCCGACGACGAATCCCTGGCCGCCGGCGGCGTGCTCGCCCGGCACGCGGCGGGGGGCGCCCGTACCGCCGTCGTGACCGCGACCTGGGCCCCGGGCACGCGGCGTGCCGCGGAACTGGCGGAAGCGGTACGGATTCTCGGCTCGGGCGAGCCGCGCCTGCTCGGCTTCGCCGACGCGCGCGTGCCGGAATCGGCCCCGGGGGAGCCCCGGTTGTGCGACGCGCTGCTCGACGAGGCGGTGCGGCGGCTGGTGGCGCACGTCCGGGACGTCCGCCCGGAGATCGTGGTCACCCACGACGCCTACGGCGGGCTGAGCGGCCACCCCGACCACGTGCATACCCACCGGGTGACCGTGGTCGGCGCGCGCAAGGCGGTGCGCAGCGTCCCGGACGAGCAGGTCACCACGGCCATCGACGTCGGCCCCTGGCTGGACCGGAAGATCGCCGCCGTGCTGTCCCACCGCTCCGAGGTGGCACGCGGAGCCGTACCCGGCCTGATCGCGAGCCTCCCGCAGGCCGCCCGCGAACGGCTCCTGGCCACCGAGTGGTACATCCGGCACGGTCTCGCCCCCGCGCCCGGGCCGGAACTGGACTGAACCGCGGGGCGCCGCGTGTCGAGGGCCGCGGCGCCCCGCGGGGGCTCACCAGATCCGCACGCGCTCCGCCGGGTCCAGCCACAGGCCGTCGCCCTCGGCCGTGCCGAACGCCTCGTGGAACTCGTCGAGGTTGCGGACGATGTTGGCGCGGAACTCCGGCGGCGAGTGCGGGTCGATCGTGAGGTACTGCTGCTCCTGCTCCTTGCGGCGCTTGGTGCGCCAGCAGTAGGCCCAGTTCTTGAAGAGCCGCTGCGAGCCGGTGCCCTCCTCGCTCTCGGGCATCGGCGCCCCGTCGAGCGAGATGAGGTAGGCGGTGTGCCCGATGGTCAGGCCGCCGAGGTCGCCGATGTTCTCGCCGACCGTCAGCGAACCGTTGACGAACTCGCCGGGGAGGTTGCGGGGCGAGAAGGCGTCGTACTGCTTGATCAGGGCCTTCGACTTGGCCTCGAACGCGGTCTTGTCGGCGGCGGTCCACCAGTCGTTGAGGTTGCCCGCGCCGTCGTACTGCGCGCCCTGGTCGTCGAAGCCGTGGCCGATCTCGTGGCCGATGACCGCGCCGATGCCGCCGTAGTTCTCCGCCGGGTCGGCGTCGGGCGAGAAGAACGGCTTCTGGAGGATGCCCGCGGGGAAGCAGATCTCGTTGGTGCCCGGGTTGTAGTACGCGTTGACCGTCTGCGGCAGCATGAACCACTCGTCGCGGTCGACCGGCGAGCCGATCTTGGCCAGCTCCCGGTCCGTCTCGAACGCGGCCGCCGCCTGCGCGTTGCCGAGCAGATCGTCGGCGCTGACCCGGAGCGCGGAGTAGTCGCGGAAGGTGTCCGGGTAGCCGATCTTGGGGCGGAACGTGGCGAGCTTCTCGTACGCCCGTGCCTTCGTCTCGTCGGTCATCCAGTCCAGACGGGCGATCGACTGGCGGTAGGCCTCAAGGAGGTTGGCGACGAGGTCGTCCATCATCGCCTTGGACGACGGCGGGAAGTGCCGCGCCACGTACTCCTTGCCGACGGCCTCGCCCATGGCGCCCTCCACGAGGGAGACGGCGCGCTTCCAGCGGGCGCGCAGCTCGGGGGTGCCGTTGAGCGTACGGCCGTAGAACTCGAAGTTGTTCCGCACGAAGTCGTCCGTGAGGTACGGCGCGCAGGCGCGCAGCACGCGCGCGAGCGCCCAGTCCCGCCACTGCTCGATCGGCACCTCGGCGAGGACCGCGGAGAGGTGGGAGAGGTAGGACGGCTGGCGGACACAGGTCTCCGCGATGGTGGCGTCCGAGCCGCCGAGGCCCTCGACATAGCCGCGCCAGTCGAACTCCGGCGCCAGCGCGAGGAGTTCGTCGAGGGTCGTGAGGTTGTACGTCTTCAGTACGTCACGGGTCTCGGCGCGCTCCCAGTGGCCGGCGGCGAGCCGCGTCTCCAGCGCGAGCACGGTCTTCGCGGCGGCCTCGGGGGCGGCGTGCTTGCCGAGCGTGAGGAGTTCGGTGAGGTGGGCGACGTACTTCTCGCGGATCTCGGCGAACTTCTCGTCGCGGTAGTACGACTCGTCGGGCAGCCCGAGGCCGCCCTGGAGGATGTTGAAGAGGTAGCGGTCGGAGTCGCGGTCGTCCGAGTCGACGTACGAACCGAAGAGGCCCGAGCCGCCGATCCGCTCGAAGCGGCCGAGGAACGCCGCGAGCTCGCGGATGTCCCGCACTCCTGCGACCTCGTCGATCAGCGGCTGCGCGGGGGCGAGCCCGCGGGCGGCGATGGTCTCCTCGTCCATGAAGGAGGCGTACAGCGCGGCGATCTTGCGTGCCTCGTCGGCGGAGGCGCCCTCACCGTCCGGGGACTCGGCCAGATCCTGGATGATCTCCTTGACCTGCTGTTCGGCCGTATCGGCCAGCTGCACGAAGGGGCCCCAGCTGGAGCGGTCCTCGGGGATCTTCTCGGTGTCCAGCCAGTGGCCGTTGACGTGTCCGAAGAGGTCGTCCTGCGGGCGGATCTCGGGGTTCATGCCCGGGCGGGCGTCATCCAGAATGCTCATCCACGCACCCTACTGCGAGCCGTCGGCCCGGCACGAAGGCTTATGCCCCGTCGCGGGCGCCCGCGTGTCACCCCGCGCCAACTCGCGTGCAAACCATCCCAATAGGAGCGATAAAGTATCGCGTCAACCTCCGTACACCTGTCACACCAGGAGAGCTTCCGTGACCGTAGCCATCGCCCCGTCCGAGGCAGCCGTCCCGTCCGCCGACGCGGCGCGCCTGGTGGCCGAGGACGCCCGTGACTTCGGGGCCTACGCGCGTACCGGCGGCTGGGCCTTCGGCCTGAAGGTCGCCCGCAGCGTGCGCCCCGGCGGGCAGAGCGCCGGCGAGACGCCGAAGATCTCGGCCAAGGAGTTCGCGGAGCTGGCGGGCTGCTCGGCCGACCGCGTCATGCGCTACTACAAGGCGTGGGACAAGGCCGCCGACGACGGGCTCGTGCCGCACTTCGAGGCGCTCTCCCCCGGCATGGACGTGGAGCTGCCCGACGCGGACGTCTGGCTGTCGTACTACTCCTCCCGCTCCAGCGCCCTCACCCCGCGCGGCGACGCGATCTCGGAGGCCGCCGAGGCCGAGGGCATCCGGCCCACGAAGGCCTTGGAGGTCGCGGAGAACCCGACCGCGCTGCGTGCCGCCATCCTCGCCGACCCGGGCACCGCGGAGGCGGCGAGGAAGGCGCTGATGGACCGCCTGGAGGATGACCCGGCGCTCCGCACCGAGCTGGTCCGCGACATCGTCCGCGCCGACGACCTGAAGAAGGCCGTGGCCGCCGAGGCCAAAGCGGGCGACCGCGTCGACTACGTCCGCCAGATCGTGGAGAAGGGCCAGGTCAAGACGCCCGCGGGCCAGATGATCGACGCGCCCGCCGAGCTGCGCGAGGAGGCCGAGCGGCACCTGTCCCTCATCGACGAGCTGGACGACGGCGAGGAGTCCGGCGAGTGGGCGCGCGAGGCGTACGACACGGTGCGCGACCTGGTCGCGCAGACCGTCCAGAGCGACCCCGAGCTGCGCGTGCAGGAGCGGCGCGCGAAGTTCTACGGCAGCCTGCAAAAGGCGACGAAGGTGTTCGAGGAGCTGACGTTCGACGACATCGCGACCGTCGACGACATCCGCGACATCTACGAGGACGACATGCTGCGGCGCCTCGAAGACCTCCAGCAGGCCATCGCCGCGTGCATCTCGGCGCTCCAGTCGGCGACCGCGCCGCGGCAGGAGCCGGGCGCTTCCTGAAGTGGTGAGCCGGCCGCGGCCGTCAGCGGGTGAGCGTGATGCGGATCCCGACCGTGCCGTTCAGGCCGCGTCGCAGCCTGCTGCCGAGCAGTGTGAGGGAGCCGAGCGGCCCGTATTTGCGGGCGATGAGACGGCGGTAGCGCGCGGTCACCTCGGGCGGGCAGATCTCGGCGGTGGCGGGCACCTGCCCGCCCGTCGGGTTGCCCCGCAGATCGCAGGGGCCGACCATGACGTCCGCGCGGCGGCGGATCCGCTTCACCTTCCAGGAGTCCCCTGCCGTCCAGATCCCGAGCGCGTCACCGTCGGGGACGACCCAGACGGGGGTCGGCACGAGCGAGCCGTCCTTTCGATAGCTGCTGACCAGCAGATACTTTCCGGCGCCGAGCCGGGCCCGCAACGTGTCATCCATGCCGGGAGTCTAGAACCCCACCGAGACGTAACCGCTTATCCTGGTTACATGGCACCGTCCGCGTCCCCCGGCATCCCGATGCGCGCCCACAGCGGCGCCACCTACCGCTTCGACCCGGGCGCGCTCTGCCTGGAGCTGCTGACCACCGGCGGCCCCGGCGAGTTCCGCCGGTACGAGGTGCTGCACGCACCCGGTGACCTGGCCGCCTGGGCCGGCCGGTCGCGGCTGACGCCGACGCCCGACCTGGAGGTGAGCGACGCCGAGGTGGCGGACGCCCGGCGGCTGCGCGACGCGCTGTTCCGCGCGACGACGGCCCGCGCCCTCGATGAGACCTCCGACCCGGCCGACCTCGACGCCATCAACGAAGCGGCCGCGCGCCCGCCGCTCGTCCCCTCCGTGGGCCCGGACGGCGCACGCCGCTGGGCGGGAGCCGCCGACGGGACCGGGCTGCTCTCCACCGTCGCGCGCGACGGCGTCGACCTGCTGACGGGACCGTTCGCGCACCGCATCCGCAGATGCGCGTCCGACGACTGCTACCTGATCTACGTCGACACCTCCCGCCCCGGACGGCGCCGCTGGTGCTCGATGGAGCACTGCGGAAACCTCCACAAGGTACGGACGCTGCGCGCACGCCGCGCCGACGAAGGATGAGCGAGGCGGCGTCAGCGGTGCCTGCGGGCGGACCGGCTACCAGGTGCTCTCGTAGTACTTCACTCGTTCGTCCGCCGCGACGTATCGCATGCCGGCCGAGGCCATGACGCGCTGCGAGGCGACGTTGTCGAGGTCCGCGTCGCCCTTCACGCGGGTGACGCCCCGCTCGCGGGCCAGTCGGAGCAGTTCGCGCAGCGCCTCGACGGCGTACCCCTTGCCGCGGGCGGCGGGGATCAGGCCGTATCCGATCGTCACGGTGCCCTCGGCGTCCGGCGGCCGGTTGAAGCCGAGACTGCCGATCACCCGGCCGCTCTCGCGCTCGCGTATCTCGTAGTCCCCGAAGGGCTGCGGGTTGCCGGTCCGCGCGCAGTGGCCGAGGAAGTCGGTCGCCGACTCCACGTCTCCCTCGGTGGGGTACCCGGGCCCCCACCGCTCCTTTTCCCCGGGCGTGCCCGCCACCACGCGGCGTGCCTCTTCGACAGTCATCGGGTGCAGCACGAGCCGGGTCGTCACAAGATCTTCCATGCAGGTGGAAGTACCACGCAGAGCGGACCGGCCGCACACCATTTACCGCTCGGCGCACCCGGGCCGCACGTCCTCCAGAGCTTCGGCGAGCGCGGTGAAGAAGCGGGCGTGTTCCTGCGCGCTGGGCGGCAGTTCGGGGTTCCAGGGCAGGGCGCGGATGCCGCCGCCGAGGGCTTCGCCGAGGTCGGCGGCGTTGGAGCGTACGTCGGTGAGCACGAGGTCCGGCTCCAGCGCGGCCGCCTCGGCCCAGGTGGTCGTGGACCAGTTGGCTCCCTCTCCGGGTGCGGGGTCCACGACGCCTACGCCGAGTCCGGCGAGCGCGGCGAGGTCGGGCCAGGCGTAGGGCCTCGCCAGGTGGACGGAGTCGGGTCCCGCGGGTGAGAGGGCGAGCACACGCGGCCGTACGGATTGGCCCGCCGCGTCGGTCAACCTGCGCTCAGCCAAGGCGAGTTCAGCCTCCGCCTCGGGCCGCTCAGCGGCGCCGAGGCTGTGGGCGAGGGCGGTGAGGCGGTCCCGGATTCCGGCGAGGCTGCGGCCCCGGCCGACGTCGAGCACGGCGACGGGGACCCGCTCCTCCAGGTGCTTGGCGGTCTCCGGGTCAATGCCGTAGACCTGGCCGCCGCCGTAGGTGAGCGCGATGACCAGATCGGGCTCCGCGGCGAGGAGCGCTTCCAGGTCGAGCGCGGAGCCCGCTCCGAAGTAGGGGAGATCCGCCAGAGGGAGGCTGCCCGACTTGGCCGGATCCGGTACGGCGGGGTCGTCGTGCGCGGAGCCGAAGACACCGGCCGGGCGTATGCCGTGGTCGTGGAGTGCGGCGGCTGTCGGCACGTAGGCGACCAGCCGGGCCGGACGGTGTGGCGCCCTCACCAACTGGTCCCGGTCGTCGGTGAACTCCCAGTCCTGGACCGTGTCGTGTGCCATGCCGACTCCTCCCGCTCCGGTGCCGCGGCGCGGCCCGCCCCTGTCGTGACCTGTCGGCCCCTCACGGCCTGCGCCGGTTGCAGCCGCCTGCCCCACCCGCCGCACGGTCGTTTCGCCGTGGCCGTCCGGTGCTACCTGCCCGGGTGTACCGCGGCGTACACGGGAGCGGGCGTGCGGGCCTGCCTCGGTCCGCTCGACGTACGAGCGTGTACTTCTCCGCGGGGGAGTCGCTGGTGCCGGCAGCAACGGGCCAGCCGCGCAGCGAGCGGCCTGCACCCCCGTGCGGGGATGCAGGCCCGGACAGCCGCAGGTCTAGCGGCGGTCGTCCATGTCGTCCTGGATGTCATCGAACGACCGCTCGCCGCTCTGGCGGGTGTCATCGCCACGCTCCCGAAGCCGGTCCTGCTCGGTGCGGCCCCGCTGGGATGCCTCGTCCTGCTTGTTCCGCAGCTGCTCCTTGGCCTTCTGGGCCTTGTCCTGCATTTCGTCCTTGATGCCCATGAGAGTTCACTCCTCGGGGTGGGGGGTTGATCCTGGACGAGCCTGGCATGGGGAAGGGCTGACCAGCCGGTCATGTTGAGCCGTTCGGGTCCCACCCCCCCTGACCGTGCTCGCCGGACATGGGGCCCTACTGGGTGAACACGGCGCCCTCAAGGCAGTGTTGGCCCAACCGGAGAGCGGCCGCCGCGGCACGGGGGCTTCCTCGCATGCCGCACGGATCGCCGCCCGCCCAGGGTGATCACCGTATTAGAGTGGCCGCCACATGGCCGTCCCGCTGATCGCCGGGCGCGGGACAGCGGGGTTGGACGGGAGCCTCTCATGACCACCGCACTGATCATCGGCGATGTCCAGCGGGGCATCACGAGCGGCTACCCGTTCGCCAGGGAGGTCGTGCCCCCGCTCACCGAACTGATTCCGCGCGCTCGCGCGGCCGGGGTTCTCGTGGTCTTCGTGCACTTCGCCTTCCGGGACAACGGGTCCGACGTGCCACAGGGCAACGCGACGCTCAAGGCGTTCTACGAGTCCGGGGACGCCTTCCACGAGGGGTCGGCCGGGACGGAGATCGTGCTGCCGGTCGCCGACGAGGACGTCGTCGTACTGAAACGCCGGGCCAGCGCGTTCGCCGGCACGGACCTCGACCTCGTACTCCGGGCGCGCGGCGTCAGCAGCCTGGCGATCACCGGGGTCGCGACCAGCGCGATGGTGGCTGCGACGTGCTACGACGCGGCAGACCGTGGCTACGACATCACCGTGCTGCGTGACGGCTGCGCCGACGGCGACGCGGCGATCCACGACTTCTTCATGGACGCGGTCTTCCCCGCCCGGGGCTTCGAGGTCGTGCCCTGCGCAGGTTGGCCCGGGGGATAGCGGCGGCACCTCACGCTGGCGCTGCCCCCGGAGGTCGTCGGTCATCTCGACCGGCTGCGGGCGCTCGGTGTAGTTCCGGAGTGGATCGCACGCAAGCAGGAACAGCTCGCCGAGCCGCAGCTCATCAGCTGATGGGCAAGCTGGCGTTCGCCTCCGTGCTGCCCTCGGCCAGTTCCCTCAGGGAGCGCTGGTGTTCCGCCGAGTTGGAACGCCAGGCCGGGGCCCGGGGAACGAATTACCTCCGCAGCCAGTGGCCCGCCGCGCTCATCCACGTGGTGAGGAGGTCCTTGTCTCCCAGGACTTCGATGCCGTCCGCGAGGGTCGGAGCGCGGCGCTGGTAGAGGAGGAGCAGGAGGTCCGTGAGAGGGCCGCGTACCGCTGTGGCCGCCTTCTTGTGGGTGTGGCTCACGGAGATGGGGGCCTCGGTCAGGTCGATGAACCACTCCCCCGGACTCGGACCCGGCCCCCCGGGCGCATCAGCGGCGTCGGTAGCGTGGAAGTGCAGCGTGCGGCCGGGGCCGAGCAGCGCGCGGTGCGTGGCCTCCGACTCGTACGCCTGCGGCAGAGTGCTGAACTCCAGCCACTCGTCGAGGCCGTCGAGCGCGACGTCGGCGCCCAGGGTGTACGCCCCGCCGGCCGCTGCGGTCGCGTCGAAGCGGTGGACGACCGTCTCGTACGTCATGCGGCGGGCCCAGAAGAGCGGGGTGCCGCCCGGGGCCGGGGTCCAGACCCTGGCGTCCGGTCCCGCGTCGCGCAGCGTGTCCACGAACCGGGCGGTGCTCTTCGTGAGCCAGGCGGTGAGCGTCGCGATGTCGTCGTCCGCGTCGGGCGTGACCTCGTTCACCTGATCGTCCGGGACGGGCCCGGTGGCCCGGGTCCGCACGATCGTCTCGGCCCAGCTGTGTGTCCCGCCGACGTGACGCAGCAGGTGGGCCAGGGTCCACCCGGGGCATCCCGGGACGGGCGCGGCGGCGTCCGCGCCATCGAGGGCAGAGACCAACTGGGCGGTCTGGTCGGCGATTCGGCTGACGTAGCGGTCGTACACCGCGCTGGGGTTCGGACGCGTCATACCGTCACGGTAGACCACGGGACGCCAGCCGCGAGCAGTGAGCGATGCGCTGGCTACGACCGTTCACGCCTACGCCGACGCCGCCAGGAACTGGGTCGCCGCCAGTTCCCCGTACAACGGGTCCGCCGCCACCAGTTCGGCATGCGTGCCGACCGCCCGTACCTTTCCCGCGTCCATCACCACGATGCGGTCCGCCAGCGTCACCGTCGACAGGCGGTGCGCCACCACCAGGACCGTGACCTCGCGGGACACCTCCGCCACGACATCACGCAGCGCCAGCTCGTTGACCGCGTCCAGTTGCGAGGTCGCCTCGTCGAGCAGGAGCAGCCGGGGTTTTCTGAGCAGGGCCCTGGCGATCGCCACCCGCTGTCGCTCGCCACCGGACAGTTTGGAGCCACGGTGGCCGACCACCGTGTCCAACCCCTCGGGCAGGCGCTCGATCACACCGTCGAGGCGAGCCCGCACGAGAACGTCGCGCACCTCGGCGTCGGTGGCGTCGGGCGCCGCGAAGAGCAGGTTCTCGCGGACGGTGCCCGCGAGGACGGGCGCGTCCTGTTCCACGTAACCGATGGTGGCCCGGAGTTCGGCCAGCGGCCACTCCCGTACGTCCTTGCCGTCGACCAGGATCCGCCCGCCCGTCGCCTCGTAGAACCGCTCGATGAGGCCGAAGACGGTCGTCTTCCCCGCGCCGGACGGGCCGACGAAGGCGGTCATGCCGGGGCCCGGCACCTCGAAGCTCACGCCGTGGTGGACGTACGGGAGTTCGTCGCGGTAGCGGAAGGTCACGTCGTCGAAGACCACAGACGCCGGGCCGGCCGCCCTCGCGGCGGCCTCCCTTCCCGGGTCCTCAGAAGCCCCGCTCTCCCCCGCCGCCGCCTCCGTCTGTTCCGCCGCCTCCGTCTGCTCCGTTTCCAGCCGCTCCGCCTGCACGATCCGCGCGATCGCCGCCGAGCCCACCTGGTACTGCGACGCCGCCTCGACCAGGCGCGACACCGGTTCGGTCAAGTAGAAGAGGTAGAGCAGGAAGGCCACCAGGGTCGAAACGGAGATCGCGCCGGACGCGACCCGCGCGCCACCGATCCCGAGCACCGCCAGGAACGACACCTGAACGGCGAGGCCGACCGAACTCCCCGCCACCGCCTGCCACTTCGCCGACCGCACCCCGTGTCGCCACGCCTCACGCGCGGCCTCCTGGACCACCTCGGTCTCGCGCCGCTCGGCGCCGGATGCCTTGACCGTGCGGAAGGCGCCGAACGCCCGTTCCAGCGCGGTCGAGATCGTGCCCACCGCCTCCTGGGCGCGCCGGGTCGCCTGCGCGATCTTCGGCATGGCCACGGACGCCGCACCGCCGATCAGCACGATCACCCCGACCGTGACGCCGAGCAGGACCGGATCCATCAGCCCCATCATCGCGATCGTCGCGAGGAAGGTGAGGCTCCCGGAGACCGCCGACACCACGGACTGGGTCGTCACGGCCCGCAGCAGCGTGGTGTCCGAGGTGATCCGGGACATGAGGTCACCTGGCTGGGTCCGCTCCACCTCCGTGAGGCGCAGCCGCAGCAGCCGCCCGATCAGGGTGCGCCGGGCGGCGAGCACCACGGACTCGGCGGTGCGCTCCAGGACGTACGAGCCGATCGCCTCGATCGCGGTCCCGAGGATCACGAGCGCGCTGAGGAGCACCAGGACGCCGGCAATGGAGTCGTCGCCGCCGAGCCGCTCCACGAGCGACTTGGCCGCCAGCGGCTGGGCCAGCGCGGTCATCGATCCCGTCAGGGTGAGCACCGCGCCGACGGCCACGGCGGCGCGGTGCGGGCGGAAGTGGCGGTACAGAGCGCGCCAGGTCTCCTTGGCGGGCAGCCGCTCGGGTTCGGGCGTGTCTTTGGAGGTTCTGACGGCCTCAGCGGGGGTGGGGGCTGCATCGGTCACATCTGGCAGGACGCGTCCGGGCGTGATCCACCTGACGCGGGACGGGTGAGGTTTCGTACCGTCCGGGCCTACTCGTCGTGGATGTCCGCGGCGCACAGCTCCGCGAGGTCGGCGATCTTGCGGCCTATCGCATGCTGAAGCGCCTCGATGGACTCCCGGGAAGCGGTGGAGGGCGCTTCGTCGATCCAGTCGTCGATCTTCAGGAGTACGGCGGTCACTGCCGCCATCAGCTCGTATCCCTCCGTGCGGATTCGCCGGGGGGCTTCGAGTTCGACGCGGGTGTACGCCTCCCTGACCTCGTGGATGACCTGACGAAGCTCGACTGCCGACGGGAGTGAGGGCGTCGGGTTCCAGCGGAGGCCGCGAGTGGTCGCTGTGGCCAGGTCGTACGCCGAACGCACTTGGGCGAGATAGCCGGCGTAGGTCTCGCGCCGGACCTGCCTGAGCCATTGTTCGTGCGCTCCCGCCACCTGGCGGTCCGCTTGGTAACGGGCGCCGCGGAAGGCGACAAGGGCCGCGCCCCAGGCTCCTCCCGCGCCGATGACACTGCCGCCGAGTGCGCCGATGAGCCCTGCGAGTGCCGCGTCCACATCGAGGATTCTCACCCTCCGGGACCGTCGGCGTCCGGGGATCCCGGTCACGGGGCCCGGGTTACCGGGTCCGGCCGGTGAGGGGCCTTTCCCGCCTGGGCAGCGGGCCGGCCGGGCTCGCGCAGGATCCCGGCCGCGCACGCGGCGGCGACGCAGAACGCCACCGGCAGCAGGAACGTGAGGTTGAGCGGCATGAAGTGCGTCAGCGGTCCGATGACCGCAGGTCCAGCGAGCATGCCGAGGTAGCCGAGTCCCGCGACGCGGGAGACATTGGCCCCGGCGGCGTCCTTGTCCGTATGGCCCGCGGCGCTGAAGAGCTGTGGGATGCAACCGGAGAGGCCCGCGCCGAACACGGTCCAGCCGAGCAGGGCCGCCGGAACCCAGGGGGACAGCGCCGCCACGGTCAGGCCGACCGCCGCCACGGTCGCGCCGTGGCGCAGGATCGCCACCGGGCCGAGGCGGGCGGCCACCCGGTCGGCGAGGAGGCGGCCGATCGTCATGGCGGTGGCGAAGGCACCGTAGGCGAGAGCGGCGGTGGCGGCCGGTGCGTCCAGGACGTCGCGCAGGTGCAGCACGCTCCAGTCGTTGGCGACGCCTTCACAGAGCATGAGCATCAGCGCGAGCGCGGCAAGTGCCCAGATGCGCCTGGGCGTTCGCCGCGGGGACGCCGCCGTGGTGCCGGAGGCCTCCGGGCCGCCGGCCCCGGTTTCCGCGGCGACGGCTTCCGGGACGACGGCTTCCGCGGCCCCGCCTTCCGCGACACCACCTTCCGTACGAGCGGCCGGCTCCCCCCGCAGCAGTGCGGGAGCGCACAGCGCGGCGGCCACCAGACCGAGCAGCGCCACCGCGCCGAGGGTCGCCGCAGGGCTCCAGCCCCAGCTGAGCGTGCGGGCGCCGACCAGCGCGGCGAGGACACCGCCGATGGAGAACGTGGCGTGGAAGGCGGACATGACGGGTCGTCGGTAGCCGCGTTCCACGTGGACGGCGTGGGCGTTCATGCCGACGTCCAGACAGCCGTTGCCGAGGCCGAGGGCCAGCAGGGCGGCCCCCAGCGTCCAGACGTTCGTGGCGAGACCCGGTAGGACCACGGCCGCGCTGCACAGGGCGGCGCTGACCGGCACGACGACGCGGGCGCCGAGGCGGTCAGTGAGGGGGCCGACGACCTGCATGCCGACGAAGGCGCCCGCGCCGAGCAGCAGCAGGAGCCAGCCGAGGACGGCGTGGCTGATCCCTGCGCGGTCCTCGACCGCGGGGATGTGGACGATCCACATGCCCATGAGGAAGCCGTTCAAAGTGAAGTAGGCGAAGGTGGCCAGCCGTCCGGCCCGCAGTGTTCTTTCCATGCCTCGAACATAACGAACATTATAGATGTTCGAAAGCTTGATTTACGAACACTGGAGATGTTCAAATGTCCTCGTGCCCCATATCAGCAGAGCCAGTACGAACAGGGATCGACTGCGGCAGATCACCGAGGCCGTCCGCGAGGCGGGCCGGGTCGGCGTCGCGGAGCTCGCCGAACTCACCGGCGCCTCCGAGATGACCATCCGGCGCGATCTGGAGGCCCTGGCCGACCAGGGCGTCCTGGAGCGCTACCGCGGCGGTGCGCGCAGTCTGCTGCTGCGGGGCGAGGAGCCTCCCTTCGCACTGCGGGAGCAGGAGGGCCTGGAGGTCAAGCGCCGTATCGCCGCCGAGGTGGCCGGACTCATCGCCGACGGGGAGTCCGTCGTCGTGGACAGCGGCACGACATGCCTGGAGGTCGCCCGCGCGCTCGAACACCGTCGGCTGACCGTGATGCCGCTCTCCCTGCACGCCGTGCACGCTCTCTCCGCAGCGCACCAGGTGACGCTGCTCGTCCCCGGCGGGCAGCCGCGCCCCGGCGAGCTGGCGCTCACCGGCCAGCTGACCACGGCCTCGCTGGCCGCGCTGCGGTTCGACACGGCCGTCATCGGGTGCTGCGGACTGAGCGCGGCGGACGGCCTGACCGCCTACGACCTGGACGACGCCGCCGTGAAGCGCGCCGCGATCGCCTCGGCCCGCCGCGTCATCGCCGTCGCGGACGCCGCCAAGCTCTCCCGGACCGCCCTCGCCTTCGTCACGCCCGCCGCCGCCCTGCACGCCGTCGTCACCGACGACGCCGCGGCCGATGAGGAGACCGACGCGCTGGCCGCGGCGGGCGTGACCGTACGGAAGGTATGACCCCATGACCAGCCGCCCCATGACCGACCTCACGACCAGCCCTACGACCGACCCCGCGACCGCCGCCGGGGCCGGCCCCGCGCACGACATCCTGCTCTTCGACATGTTCGGCGTCATCGCGCGCCACCAGTCCGAGGACGGCAGGGCGCGCCTGGCCGCCACCGCGGGCGTGCCCGACTCTCTTTTCTGGGACGCCTATTGGGGGTCGCGACAGCCGTACGACCGTGGCGACATCGCGGGTCCCGCCTACTGGCGGCAGGTGGCCGACGCCCTCGGCGCCGACTTCGGGCCCGCCCGGATCGCGCGGCTCATCGAGGCCGACATCGCCAGTTGGAGCGCCGTCGACGACAGCATGGTCGCGCTGATCGAGGAGCTGGCGGCGGCGGGCAGGCCCATCGCGCTGCTCTCCAACATCCCCGAGGAGCTGGCCGCCCACTACGAAGAGCGGCACACCTGGCTGAGGCACTTCCGGGTGCGCGCCTTCTCCTGCCGCATCGGCCACGCCAAGCCCGAGCCGGGCGCCTACCGCTGGTGCCTTGCGGCCCTGGGCACCGAACCGGAGCGGGTGCTCTTCATCGACGACCGCGGGGACAACATCACCGCAGCCGAGGCGAGCGGCGTGCGCGGCCACCTCTTCACGACCCCCGCCCGGCTGCGGGACGCGCTGCGCCTCAGCGCGTGATCGCGCCCAGCAGCGCCTTGGCGCACAGGTCCCGCACCTGTGCGCGCGTCAGCTCCGGTTCGGCCAGCCACTCCAGGCATACGGCGATCATGAAGGCGAGCCAGCCCCGTACCGCGAGGCACAGCGCGGGCGGTTCCTGGATGAGGTCCGCGGCGTCCGGGTCGGCGGCCAGGGCCGCGAGGATCTGCCGCTCCTGGGCGGCAAGGCTCCTCCAGTAGACCTCGCGGACCAGCGGGTCGCCCGCTGCCTCGGCCCGGTGGAAGGCGCGGAAGCCCTGCGCGTGGCTCTCCACATAGCCGAGGAACGCGTCGAGTCCGGCACTGATCTGCTCGCTCACCGGCAGGCCCGGCACCGCCGCCGTCAGGCGCAGCATGCGCTCGCTCTCGCGCTGCACGACGGCGGCGAAGAAGTCCCGTTTGGTCGGGAAGTAGTGGTAGAGGAGGCCGCGCGAGACGCCCGCGATCTCCGCCACCCGCTCGATCCACACATCGTCGTACGGCTTCTGTGCGAACAGTCGCGCCCCGACCGAGAGCAGCTGCTCACGCCGCTCCTCGGTGCTCATCCTGCGGCGCGTGCGCTCCGTTGGGTCCACGGCCATGCAGGCACCTTACTTGACGTGAATTCAATAGCGGGCCCAGACTGGGGACTCTTATTGAACTCACGTCCAACAGGCCTCAACGGGCCTGCCGCGCAAGGGAGATGGGCACATGGCGCAGACGACGCGGTCCGCGGCCGGGCAGCCGGAGTCACCCGCCCCGCCGCCCAAGGGCTTCCGCAGCGCCGAGCTGGGCTGGCCCGAACTGCACCGGATACCGCACCCGCCGCGCCGCCTCCCGTTCCTCGGCGACGTCCTGGGCGCCCACGCCCGGACGCCGTTGCAGGACTCGATGCGGGTGGGGCGCAGGCTGGGGCCGATCTTCCGGCGCAAGGCGTTCGGCAAGGAGTTCGTCTTCGTATGGGGCGCCGAGCTGGCCGCCGACCTCGCGGACGAGGCACGCTTCGCCAAGCACGTGGGCCTCGGGGTGGCCAACCTCCGTCCGGTCGCGGGCGACGGCCTCTTCACGGCGTACAACCACGAACCCAACTGGCAGCTGGCGCACGACATCCTCGCCCCCGGCTTCAGCCGCGAGGCGATGGCGGGCTACCACCCGCTGATGCTGGACGTGGCACGACAGCTGACCGCGCGGTGGGACGAGCGGGAGGCGGCGGGCCGGGCCGTGGACGTGCCGGGCGACATGACGAAGCTGACCCTGGAGACGATCGCCCGTACCGGCTTCGGGCACGACTTCGGCTCCTTCGAGCGGTCGGCGCCGCACCCGTTCGTGAGTGCCATGGTCGGCACGCTCTCCTTCGCCCAGCGCCGCAACGTCGTCCCGCCGCCGCTGGCGCCCGTACTGCTGTGGAGCGCCGACCGGCGCAACGACGCCGACATGGCCTACCTCAACCGCACCGTCGACGCGGTGGTCGCCGCGCGCCGCGCCGCCTCGGCCACGGGCGGCCACGGGGATCTGCTCGACCGCATGCTGGAGGTGGCCCACCCGGAGACCGGGGAGCGGCTGTCTCCGGAGAACATCCGCCGACAGGTCATCACGTTCCTGGTCGCGGGGCACGAGACGACCTCCGGGGCACTCTCCTTCGCACTGCACTACCTGTCGCGCTCCCCGGACGTACTCGCCCGCGCGCGGGCCGAGGTCGACGAGGTGTGGGGAACCGAGGAGGAACCCGCGTACGAGCAGGTGGCCAAGTTGCGCTATGTGCGCCGGGTGCTCGACGAGTCGCTGCGGCTGTGGCCCACCGCTCCGGGGTTCGCCCGCGAGGCCCGCGAGGACACCGTGCTCGGGGGCGTGCACCCGATGCGGCGGGGTGCGTGGGCGCTGGTCCTCGCGACGATGCTGCACCGCGATCCGGCCGCGTGGGGCGAGCGGCCCGAGGAGTTCGACCCCGACCGGTTCACCCCTTCGGCGGTACGCGCCAGGCCCGCCCATGTCTTCAAGCCGTTCGGCACGGGCGCACGGGCCTGCATCGGGCGTCAGTTCGCGCTGCACGAGGCCACGTTGGTGCTCGGTCTGCTGCTGCGCCGCTACGACCTGCATCCCGATCCCGGCTACCGGCTGCGCGTCGCCGAGCGTCTGACCCTCATGCCGGACGGTCTCACTCTGCGGCTCACCCGCCGCTCACCGGCCGCGTAGGGACGCCATTGTCAGACCCTTGCGCCACAGTGGAGGTGGCATCGCTTCGATGCCGCCCACGCCACCCAGCGCAGAGGAGTCGCTCGACATGACCGGCACGACGTCCGAGGAACTGCTCGCCGCCCAGGCCTGCTTGCGTCTGCTGCACACCGCGCGTGCCGCGCTCTCGGACCCTTCAGAGGTCCCTCCGGCCACCGCGGCCACCCTGCTCGCGGGGCCGATCGCGGAGGCCGACGACGCGCTGCGCCGCGCCGGCCTCGCGGGCAACGAAGCGGTGCTCATCGAGAGGATCTACGATCTCGCGCCGCCCCCGCGCTCCGCGGCGCAGGACGCGATCCCCGGGGTGACCCGCCCCCGGGCGCGGGAAGGCAGCCAGTCATGAGCGCGGAAGCGGGAAGCCCGCAAGAGGGCAACTCCGCGTACGGGCAGAAGGAGTTCAAGCGCTCCAAGAGCCATTTCGCGGACCGGGTGACTGCCGACGGCTCCGACGGCTGGCCCGTCGAGGCGGGGCGTTACCGCCTGGTGGTGAGCCGCGCCTGCCCCTGGGCCGGCCGCGCGCTGGTCTCCAGGCGTCTGCTCGGTCTGGAGGGCGCCCTGTCCCTGGGCGTCACCGACCCGATCCAGGACGACCGGAGCTGGCGGTTCACGCTGGACCCCGGCGGCCGCGATCCCGTCCTCGGCATCCGCTTCCTCAGTGAGGCCTACGAGGCGCGCGAGAGCGGCTATCCGGGCGGTGTCAGCGTGCCCGCGCTCGTGGACGTGCCGAGCGGCAAGCTGGTCACGAACGACTTCCAGCAGATCACCCTGGACTTCGCCACGCAGTGGACGGCGCTGCACCGCGAAGGAGCGCCCGACCTGTATCCGGAGCCGCTGCGCGACGAGATCGACTCGACGATGGAGGGCATCTTCCGCGACGTCAACAACGGCGTGTACCGCGCGGGCTTCGCCCCCGACCAGCGTACGTACGAAGCGGCGTGCCGCGATGTGTTCCGCCGCCTGGAGGCGACCTCCGAGCGACTGGCGAGCCGCCGCTATCTGGTCGGGGAGACGATCACGGAAGCGGACATCCGGCTGTTCAGCACGCTGGTGCGGTTCGACGCGGTCTACCACGGCCACTTCAAGTGCAACCGCTGGAAGCTGGCCGAGGACCCGGTGCTGTGGGCGTACGCCCGGGATCTGTTCCAGACCCCGGGGTTCGGGGACACCATCGACTTCGACCACATCAAGCGGCACTACTACCAGGTGCACTCGGGCATCAATCCGACCGGCATCGTGCCGCTCGGACCCGACCTCGCCGGGTGGCTGACGCCACACCACCGCGAGGAGCTGGGCGGCCGGCCGTTCGGCGACGGCACACCGCCCGGACCCGTCCCGGCCGGGGAGGAGGTCCCGGTGTCCGGGCGGCCCTGATCCGCGCCGCCCCCCGCTCCACGGACGGCGGAGGCCGACGCGTTCTCCCGCCCTACGAGGTCAGTGCGGTCGCCAGGTGAACTTGTCGCCGCCCACCCAGCGCACGGCGTCCGGATCGTCGAGGTCGTGCACGGTGATGCCTGCCATCACGGCCGCGTCCAGGACGTCCGTAATGGTCTTCGCCTTGCCGACCACCTCGCCGTCGATCTCCACGACGCGGAACGGCGGGCTGCCGGGCTGGACACGGAGGACGGTGATCCGGGGGTGCGCCTCGTACGGGTACTCGCTCATGTTCGGAACTCTTCCACGGCGAGCCGTTCGTCGCTCACCCTCGCCAGGCCCCTCCCGGGGTCCGGAACGCGGCGTCCGGGTGTCATCCGTTTGATCGGGCGGGGTGTCATTCGCTTGGATGGCGCGGTCGACGCGGGGTTGTTCGGGGAGGGGGCGCACAGTGGTGGGGAGGCGGTCGCTCGGGCGGCGGTTCGGGTGGCTGTGGGCGGCGTACGCGGTCAGTACGTTCGGTACGCGGCTGGCGTTCGACGCGTTTCCCCTGATCGCGATCCTGGTGCTGCACAACGGCCCCACGGAAGTGGCTCTCCTCGCCGCGTCGGGGCTCGCGGTGGGCGCGGCGGTCGCGGTGCCCCTCGGGCCCTGGGTCGAGTTCCGCCGCAAGCAGCCGGTGATGGTCGCGATGGATCTCGTGCGGTTCGCGGCGCTGGTGAGCGTTCCCGCGGCGTACGCGCTCGGGCTGCTCGGCTTCGCGCAGCTGCTCGTCGTGTCGGTGGTGGTCGCCGCGGCCGACATCACGTTCGGCGCGGCCTCCGCTGCTTTCCTCAAGACGCTCGTCCCGCCGCGGGACCTGCTCGTCGCGAACGGGCGGTTCGAGTCGACGGCCTGGACGGCCACCATGCTCGGGCCGCCTCTCGGCGGGGCGGCGATCGGCCTGTTCGGCCCCGTGATGACGGTGACCGCCGACGCGGTCAGCTATCTGCTCTCGGCCGTGGGCATCCGGGCGATCGGCGGAAAGGAACCCCACCCCGTCCGCACCGGTGCGCCCGCCCGGCTTCGGGGCAGGGATCTGCTCGACGGGTGGCGCTACATCCTGGCCGATCCGAATCTGCGTCCGTTGTTCTTCAACACGGTGCTGGTGAACGGCCTGATCATGGCGGCCACGCCGCTGCTCGCGGTGCTGATGCTGGGCAGCCTAGGCTTCGCGCCCTGGCAGTACGGCCTCGCCTTCGCCGTCCCCTGTATCGGCGGCCTGATCGGCTCACGGCTCGCCCCGCCCCTCGTGGCACGGTTCGGGCAGCGCACGGTCCTGCTCGCCTCGGGGGTGCTGCGCGTGTGCTGGCCCGTGGGGCTCGCCCTCGTCCACCCCGGCGTCAGCGGGCTCTTCCTCGTCATGGTCGTCGAGTTCGGCGTGATCACCTGCTGCGGTGTGTACGCTCCGGTGCTCGCCACGTACCGCCTCGAACAGATCCCGGCGGACCGTGTGGTCCGCACCCTGTCCGCCTGGTCGGTCACCGGCAAGACCACCACGGCGGCCATGACCGCCCTGTGGGGGCTGCTGGCCGCCGCCGCCGGCCCGCGCGCCGCGATCGCGATCGCGGGCCTGCTCATGCTGGCCACCCCGCTGCTGCTGCCCCGGCGGGAGCGTGCGGCACCGAAACCGGCCGCTGTCGTGGGCGACTAGGGCCTGTCCGGGGTGGCAGGTGGCCCATCGCCCCTCAACCTCAAGTCCAGGGTTAGTCTTCGGCCGGGGATCGTGTTGGTCCGAGGGCCACTCAGCGGCGTCCGCCCAGCGATCCGGGAGTACGCCCGGTGAAGCGCCGGGCGGCGCGGGTGAGGTGCGCCTGATCCGCGAAGCCTGCTTCGGCGGCGGCCCCCGCGATGCCCTCCGCGCCTCCCGCACCTCCCGCTCCGACAAGCGAGCCGAACGCTTCCCGCAGCCGACGCCACTGGCGCATGGTGGCCAGCGGAACGCCGATCTCCGCCGCGACCAGGGCGCGCAGCCGGGCCGGTGAGAGGCCCAGCTCGGCGGCGACGGCGTCGATGCGAGAGGCGCGCACCGATGCCCGTACGGCATGGAGGGCACGCGGATCGACACCCGGCCGCGCCCCGGCGAACGCGGCCGCTTCCGTCCCCAGCGCCTCCGCGTCCAGGCCTCCACCGGTACCGCTGCTCGCGGCGTCGAGGAGCCGCCGCACGGCCCGCCCGTCCAACCACGTCGGCGAGGCGGGGTCGGCCCGCAGACACCAGGCCTCGACGAAGACGGCGACGAACGCGGACGAGGTGGCGCAGACGTGCGCGTACTGCGGTGGCACCAGCACGCCCGCCCCCACCGACTCCCCCACCACGGCGTGACCACCCAGCGGCAGGACGAGCTTCCAGGCCGGGTGCCGGTGCCATGCCACTTCGTAGGCACGGGATTCGGCGAAGACGGCGAGGTCACCGGCGAGGGCGAGCACCGGCGGCGCGGTCGGCCTCACCGACGCGACCGGGCCCCGCGATGCGACCGAGTCCCGCACGGCCGGGTCCCGCGACGCGGCCGGGTCCCGGCCGGGCAGCAACGCTGTCGTCCGGCCCCGCCCGGGAACGCCACCGCACCCCCAAGCGTTCTGTTCAATACGCGTCTCGGGCCCCATCGCGACCATCGCCGCATGCACACCCTCGCCGCCCTTGCCCTCGCCGTCTTCCTGTCCTGCACGGCTGTCGCCCACGTCGTGCTCCCCGCGTACTTCCGCACCCTGGTCCCGGCCTGGATGCCGGCGCCCACCATCATCGTCGCCGTCAGCGCCGTCGCCGAACTGGCGGTCGCGGGGCTGCTGTTCTTCCCCGTCACGCGTGGCGCAGGAGGCTGGGCCGCCGTCGTACTGCTCGCCGTCTTTCAGGTCTCACATCTGGACGCGGCGCGGCACACCCGTACCGCCGTGCGGTTCCTCGACACGCGGCCGGGAGTGGCGGCGCGGATCGTCGTGAACGCCGCGTATCTCGCCTGGGCGGGGGCGGTCGCGATCGCCAGTTGTTAATGGGATCCATTTTCATATAGCGTCGGGTGCGCCACCCGCCCCCACATCCCAGGAGGACCCCATGGCCGTACCCAAGCGCAAGATGTCCCGCAGCAACACCCGCCACCGCCGAGCCCAGTGGAAGGCCAGCACCCCGCAGCTGGTGCCCGTCACCGTGGACGGCGAGCGGCACATGGTCCCGCAGCGGCTGCTCAAGGCGTACGAACGCGGCCTGCTGCGCCCGGAGGGCTGAGGGAGCCGCCCCGCACGGCGCCTCAGGTCAGCCGGCGCAGCAGGTCGGCGCAGGCCGTCGCCTCGTCCCGGTGGCGGGCCAGAGGGGGGCGCATTCCCCGTTCGTAGGTCCCGACTTCCCACGCCCTGAGCGCCGACCGCAGTTCCCGGACGTCCATGAAGTTCACCTCTCTTGGTGGCGCGGGCCGCGGGCTGCTCTCGCCGGGCGGCGGTCAGCCGGTGACGGGCTCCAGGTAGCCGTGGTCGAGCAGCCACTTCACGTTGAGACGCTGGCCCTCGCCCGGGTTCAGGAAGACCCGGTCCAGCTTGATCTGCTGGCTGCCGCCCGGCTGTTCGCGTCCCGGGTGTTGAGGTTCTGCGGCGGCAGGGCGCGCTCGGCGTAGGAGTCACCCGCGGGCGCCAGATACGAGCCGTACTCCGAACCGAAGCGGTCGAGCCGCTTCCCGGCGTCCAGGCGCTCGGGGTGCTTGTCGACCTGTCCGTTGACCGTCTCGAAACCGTCGTTGGGCGGGTACTTCCAGCTGCCGGTGTCCGCGGGGCCCTCCCAGTACTTCTTGAGGAAGGCCTTCGGCGACAGCTTGCCCGTGCGCTTCCAGTTCTTCAGGAGCGGACCGACGGGACGCTGCCACTTCTTGGGGAGCCATGCCGGGCCGAGGCGGGAGTCCCCTCGTAACTCCCCTGCACACGGCTCGTGCGCCGCTCCGGCGGCCACCGGAGGCGCGGGGGCGGCGGTGGCCGTGGCACTCGCTGCGGGCGCCGCCGTCATGGCGGCGGCGACACCCAGCGTGGCCAGGACGGTCCGGATCCGGGTCACATGACTGTGGCCCACGCGTCAACTCCTCGTATGTCGGTGCGCGTTGGCAAATGGCCCGCACACCGTATCGGAGCGATGGCGCTCAGTGGTCAACTCCCGGCTGGTTCGAGGCGGTAGGCGTCCGCGCACCGGTCGGCTGCGCACACCGGTCGGCTACGCGCCGCGTACGAACGGGTCGCCACGAGCAGGCCCGCGCCCAGGCCGCCGAAGGACATGCCGCCGAAGGCCACCATCCAGGCCAGCCCCTCGGTGGTGGTGAACACCCCGACCGGTTCGAGTCCCGGCACCACACCGACCGCGCTCAGCAGGGCGTATACGAGGAGTCCGGTGCCGTAGACCGAGAGGGCTCCGCCGGTGAGCCAGGCGGGGATCAACGGCAGCAGCCGCGGCACGCGCCGACCGGCGAGCAGCGGCGTCCAGCGCGGGAACACCTGCCCCCAGCGGTACATGAGGCCGGCCAGCAGGAAGACGCCGAGCAGCGCCGCGAGCACGGACACGTCGACGCCGACCGAGGCCAGGGCCCGCGAGGCACCCGTCGCCTCCGCCTCGACGTCGTTCCGCCAGGCCTCACCGCTCACACCGATGGCGTCGCCGCCGAAGAGCCAGACGGTCTTGACCACGGCCCAGGGCAGCAGCCCGCACAGGAGGACGTACGCCGTCACGCGGGTCCGTGCCGACGCGGTGGTGGCGGGCGGGTGGGTCAAGGCGGTCCACATGCCTTCGCCCGACCCGTCGTGCACCTGCCCGCAGCGGGCGCACCGTCCGCGCAGCCTGCGCCGATGTGCCACGGCGACCATGGCGAGGAGTCCGGCGCCACACGTGTTCAGGAGCGTATGGACGAGCCCTGTCGCGCTCTCCACTCCGGAGCCCGACGCGAGCGTCACGAAATGTATCGGCAGTCCGATCGTGCCCCAGCCGAAGGCGGGGATCAGGAGCGCGAGCAACGCCCCTGCCGCCATCCGGCCCCTTCGGGAGCGGTTCCCGGTCGCCACCGCGCAGACGCCCGCGGCCAGCACCGCGAGACCCGCCTGGGCGAGCAGGAAGGCCACCGGTTGGTACGTGTGTGCCCTGAGCGGCACGGCGGTGCCCGTCGCGGCCCAGCCGCCGATGACCGCGGCGTACAGAGCGCCCCAGACCTGCGCGACGAGGGGAGCCCAGTCGGGCCAGGGGCGGCGCCGGGGGGCGGGCGGGCCGCCGGCTCTTCGCCATGCGCGCCTGATGTCGGGGGTGTGCGAGGGGGCCGTCAATGTTTCCTCCCGGGGCCGGAGATCGCCGTACCCGTCGAGGCTTGCGCGTGAGCGGCGCCATGGCGTCGCCCTCCGGGACCGGTCGCCTCCGCCGGGCGGCGGACCCCGGGAGCCGCGGCTCACCCTGTGGGGGTCGGTCGCGGCGCACGGCGGTGCGTCACTTGTCGGCCCGATCTTGGAGGGGGCACTGTGGCTGGCACATCCGTCACCACCGGCCCACGAGGTGCGGCGATGAACAGGGAGTGCAGCCATGGACAGGGGAACAGGGTCGGCCGGGGCCCGGGGTAGCCGTCCGGGGCGTCGGCGGTTCATCGGAGCGCTGGCGGGGGCGGCCGCGGCGGGGGCGCTGTCCTCCACCGCGGCCTGCGCCTCCCCGGAGCCGCCGGACCGCGACAGCACAGACAGCACGCGCGAGGGCTCGCCGCGCAAGGACCCCGACCCGTCGGCGGCTCATCCTCCGGGCCGTGAGCGGCAGTTGTTCGTGGGGACGTACACCTCCCAGGAGGGCGGCGGGTCGGGCATCACTCTGGCGACCTACGACGAGACGACGGGCCGTGTCACCGGCACCGGGACGCTCGGTGGCGTGCCCGACCCCTCCTACCTGGCACTGCACCCCTCGGGCCGCACGCTCTACGCCGTCAGCGAGCGGGACAAGGGCCAAGTGACCGCGGTCGCGCTCTCCCCCGGCGGCAAGCACGAGGTCCTCGGGACGCGCGGCACCGGCGGCGCGGGCCCCTGTCACCTCTCGGTGCACCCGAGCGGCCGCTGGCTGCTCAGCGCGAACTACCGTTCCGGCAGCGTGGCCGTGCACCCCATCGCCGCGTCCGGTGCGCTGGGCGAGCGTACGGACGTGGTCAGGCACACCTCGCCGCCACCGGGGCCGGGCCAGGAGGGACCGCACGCGCACCAGATCGTCACGTCCCCGGACGGCCGCCACATCCTCGCCGTCGACCTCGGCAACGACACCGTCTACACCTACCGGCTCGACGGCGACGCGGGCACGCTCCGCCGGGTGTCCCAGGCGATCCTGCGGCCCGGCGCGGGGCCACGCCATCTCGCCTTCCACCCCTCGGGGCGCTTCGCCTACCTCGCCAACGAGGTGGACGACACGGTCGTCGTCTGCGCCTACGATCCCGGCACCGGCCGCCTCACACCGGGTGAACCGCAGTCGACGGGTTCGGGCGGCGGTACCAACTACCCGGCACAGTTCGTGGTGACGCGCGAGGGGCGCTTCGCCTTCCTCGCCAACCGGGGCCACAACAGCCTCGCACGGTACGCGGTCGAGGGCGGCGGCGCCCGGCTGCGGCTCCTGGACACGGTGCCGGTGCGCGGGGACTTCCCCCGGCACCTGGCCCTCTCCCCCTCCGAGCGGCTGCTGTTCACCGCGAACCAGAAGTCGGACTCGGTGTCCGTGTTCCACGTCGACCGGCGCGGCGGTGGACTGCGCCCCGCGGGCGAGCCGTTCGCGGCACCGGCCGCGGTGTGCGCGCTGCCCGGGCCGCCCGCCGACCGGGTCAGGGCTTCGTGAAGCCTACGTCGCGGGCCTGGGCGACGACCTCGACCTCGTCGCCGAGGGCCCACTCGGCGACGCGCGAGACGACCGCGGCGGGCACCAGGTCGCTGATGCCCTCGGCGGCCGGAATGTCGTACGTCGCATGGGCGTCGTGCGGCAGGACGACACGGAAGCCGAGGTCCAGGGCAGTGCGCGCGGTGGCGCTCACGCACATCTCGGACATGACGCCGCAGAGGGCCAAGTCCGTGGCCCCGGCCTCCCGCAGCAGCTCCTCCAGGCGGGTCTCCTCGAAACCGTCGTCCACCGTCTTGCGCAGGACGACCTCGCCGCGGCCGGCGTCCACGGGCAGGTGGACGCGCCAGCCGGGAGTGTCCGGTTCATCGCAGGCGCCGGGCTCCCCGTCGTTCTGCAACTGGACGACGAGCGCGCCGCTCTCGCGGGCCCGGGCCATGAGGTCGCCGACCACGCCGAGCAGGCGGCCCGCCTCGGGCACCGCCTCGTGGCCGCTGACGAAGGCGGACTGCATGTCTATGACGATCAGCGCCTGGACGGGCGCGAGGGACTTCGGTTGCGCATTCACCCCGCCATCATGCCCGCCACACCGCGACGAGGGGCGCCGCCGTCGGTAACGTACGTGCGTATGAGCACGGAACTGACCGTTCTCCTCGTCTGCGCAGCCGTTCTGGTCGCCGCGACGCTCGCCGTCGCGATCGTGTTGCTCATACGCCTCGTCCGTACCCGCCGCGCCCTGCGCAGAGCCGGGCTTCCCGTCGAACGGCAGTGGGTCTTCTGGGGCGCGGTGGCCTATCTCGTCCTGCCCGCGGACCTGCTGCCCGACCCCGTCTACCTGGACGACATCGGGGTGCTGCTCCTCGCGCTGCGGTCGATGCGGTCAGCGCGGTCAACGCAGCCGATGCGGTCAACCGCCGACGGGCCGCCCGCGCCGGGCCGTTGACAGGCGGGCCCTCGCCAGCAGGGCGTGCATGCACTCCGTCACCTGGGAGACGTCCTCGACGGCCTGGTGGAACGGCAGGCGTACGTCGGCCTGGCTGCGGGCGCGTTCGAGGCGCAGGGAGATCCCGTGCCGGTCGAGGGCGAGCGGGCGGACCCGCACGACGCCCTGGAGGCTGTCCGGGCTGATGAGGCGGGTGAGCTGTTCGACGGCGTCCGGGTGGGCGTCGGCGAGATGGGTGAGCAGCCGCGACTCGGCCTCGGCGAGCGGATCGGGCATGGTCAGGGCGAGTTCGTCGAGTTCGATGCCCTCGCGTTCGCCGTTCGAATCGTGCAGCACCGCGCATGTCGGTTCGAAGACGAGGTGCTCGTCGTCGTAGGCCAGCGACCCCGAGAGCCACAGGCGCGCGCGGATCCGGTCCCTGAGCGGTACGGGGGCGACGTCGGCGAACTCGACCAGCGTGGACGGCTCGCCGTGCGGCGCGCAGATGAGGGCGGCGGCGAGCGCGCTGTCCTCGGGCGGGCGCAGCCGCAGCCTGCCGTCGTCGGTGACGCTGTGGGCGCCCACGAGTTCGTCCCTGCCGATCTCCGTGGTCACCGCGCAGGACCATGCGGTGGCGAGCACTGATCGAGCGCGTGCCGCCGCTGTGGGCACGGTCGTGCTGCTGTGACGGACACCCATTTCCAACCTCCATTAGGTAAGCCTTGCCTAACTTATCGGAGATCGCGGGGCGGGGCCAGTACGCGTACGAGTCCGCGCGCGTCCCCCACGGCATGGCACGCGCGCCGGCCCCCACCCATGACAACGGCCCTGCATGACAACGGCCCCGCGTGGCGAACCACGCGGGGCCGTACCGGTGCCGAAGGCGTCAGTGCCCTCGGGCGATCCACTCCGCCAGTTGCGGCGCCTCGGCGCCGATCGTGGTGCTGTCCCCGTGCCCGGTGCGCACCACCGTCTCGGGCGGCAGCGTCAGCAGCCGCTCCCTGATGGACTCCACGATCGTCGGGAAGTCGCTGAAGGAGCGGCCCGTGGCGCCAGGACCGCCCGCGAAGAGCGTGTCGCCGGTGAAGACGGTGCCGAGGGCCGGGGCGTACAGGCTGACCGCGCCGTGACAGTGGCCCGGTGTGTGCAGCACCTTCAAAGCCGTGTCCGCGACGGTCAGTTCCTGTCCGTCGGCCAGCTCGCCGTCCGGGGCGCGATCGGGATGCTTCTGCTTCCACAGCTCGGTGTCGGCCGGGTGCAGCAGGATCGGCGCGCCGGTGCGGGCGGCCAGCGCCGGGGCCGCGTCGATGTGGTCGTCGTGCGCGTGGGTGCAGACGATCGCGACGAGCCGCCGCTCCCCCACCGCCTCCGCGATGGCGTCCGCGTCGTGCGCGGCGTCGATGACGACGCACTCGCTGTCGTCACCCACGATCCATACGTTGTTGTCGACCTCCCAGGTGCCGCCGTCCAGGGAGAAGGTCCCGGAGGTGACGAGGTGGTCGACGCGCGCGCCCGACGCGTTTGCCCGGGGCTCGGCCGCCATCAGAACATCACCACCGAACGCAGGACGTCGCCGTGTCGCATCCGCTCGAAGGCCTTCTCCACGTCCTCCAGAGCGATGGTCTCCGTGACGAACGCGTCCAGGTCGAGGCGCCCCTGACGGTGGAGGTCGATGAGCATCGGGAAGTCGCGCGAGGGCAGGCAGTCCCCGTACCAGCTCGACTTCAGCGCGCCGCCGCGGCCGAAGACGTCCAGGAGCGGCAGCTCGATCCTCATGTCCGGAGTCGGGACCCCGACCAGGACGACCGTGCCCGCCAGATCACGGGCGTAAAAGGCCTGTTCGTACGTCTCCGGCCGGCCGACCGCCTCGATGACGACGTCGGCGCCGTAGCCGCCGGTCAGCTCGCGCACGGCCTCGACCGGGTCGGAGGAGCGGGAGTTGACGGTGTGGGTGGCGCCCAGGACCTTGGCCGTCTCCAGCTTCTTGTCGTCGATGTCCACGGCGATGATCTTCGCGGCGCCGGCGAGGCGGGCGCCCATGACGGCGGCGTTGCCGACCCCGCCGCAGCCGATGACGGCGACGGAGTCGCCACGGCCGACGTTCCCGGTGTTGAGGGCGGCGCCGATGCCGGCCATCACGCCACAGCCGAGGAGACCGGCCGCGGCGGGCGAGGCGTCCGGGTCGACCTTCGTGCACTGCCCGGCGGCGACGAGGGTCTTCTCCGCGAAGGCGCCGATGCCGAGGGCGGGCGAGAGTTCGGTGCCGTCGGCCAGGGTCATCTTCTGCCGCGCGTTGTGCGTGTCGAAGCAGTACTGGGGGCGGCCGCGCAGACAGGCACGGCACTGGCCGCACACGGCACGCCAGTTGAGGATCACGAAGTCGCCCGGCGCGACCTCGGTGACGCCCTCGCCGACCGACTCGACCACGCCCGCCGCCTCGTGCCCGAGCAGGAAGGGGAAGTCGTCGTTGATGCTGCCCTCGCGGTAGTGCAGATCGGTGTGGCAGACCCCGCACGCCTGGACCTTCACCACGGCTTCCCCCGGGCCCGGATCCGGGACGGTGATCGTCTCGATCCGTACCGGCTCGCCCTTCGCGCGGGCGATCACGCCCTGCACCTGCTGCGCCATGACTTCAGCCCTTCTTCGTCTCCGCGTCTTTCCCGCCCATCGTTACAGGTCGCACGCGCCGTGTCCCGAGCGGCACCGGAACGCGCCCGAGCGCCGCGCCACCTAGGGTGATCGCGTGCGTGATCTCGCTGCCCAGGCCCTGCTGCCGGTCGACACGGCGCTCGCCGTGGCCCTGCTCGTGCTGCTGCTTGTCGCCGCCGCGACGGCGGCCGTCTTCCGGCTCGCGCCCGACGCGTCGCGTGGCCGGGCCCGCGAGGTCCTGGTCGCGGGGGTCCGCGCGACGGCGCAACTGGCCGCGGTCTCCCTGGCGATCGGCTGGGTGGTGCACCACACGGCGGCGCTCTTCGCCTTCCTGCTGCTCATGTTCGCGGTGGCCGCGCGCACCGCCGGGCGGCGCATCACCCCGAACGGCACGTGGTGGTGGGCGGCGCTGCCGGTCGCGAGCCCTGTCGTCCCGGTCGTGGCCTGTCTGACCCTGGCCGGACTGCTTCCGGTACGGGGCATCGCCATGATCCCCGTGACGGGCATCCTCATCGGCGGCGCGCTGACGGCGACGGTGCTCGCCGGGCGCCGCTGCCTCGATGAACTGCGCACCCGGCACGGCGAGTTCGAGGCGGGCCTGGCCCTCGGCCTCGCCGAGCGCGACGCCCGCCTGGAGCTGATCCGCCCAGCCGCCTCGGACGCCCTCCTGCCCGGCCTCGACCAGACCCGCACGGTCGGGCTCGTCACCCTCCCCGGCGCCTTCGTCGGCATGCTCCTGGGCGGGGCGTCCCCGGTGCTCGCGGGCGCCGTGCAGCTCTTCGTCCTGATCGCCCTGATGGCTGTTCAGGCGCTGGCCGTGGCCCTCACCGTCGAACTGGTCGCCCGGGGGCGCCTGCACCGCGCGGAGCCGGGCCCTTCGCCACGGGTGCCGGGTCGGGCGTAGGCTCGGCCACTATGTCTGTCTACGAAGAAGAAATCGGCGCCCTGCGCGGCGGCTCGGCCGACCTGCGCCAGTTCGAGGGCAAGACCGTCCTCGTCGTCAACGTCGCCTCCAAGTGCGGGCTCACCCCGCAGTACGCGGGCCTTGAGCGCCTGCACGAGCAGTACGGGCCGCGCGGCTTCAGCGTGCTCGGCGTGCCCTGCAACCAGTTCATGGGCCAGGAGCCCGGCACGTCCGAGGAGATCGCCGAGTTCTGCTCGGCGACGTACGGCGTGACCTTCCCGATGACGGAGAAGGTGGATGTCAACGGCGCGGACAGGCACCCGCTGTACGCGCGCCTGGTCGACACGGCGGACGCCGAGGGACACACGGGCGACATCCGCTGGAACTTCGAGAAGTTCCTGGTCAACGGCTCGGGTGAGGTCGTCGCCCGCTTCGGCCCGCGGGTCGAGCCGGACGCGCCCGAGGTCATCGCCGCCCTCGAGAAGAACCTCCCCGCCTGACACGCGGGCTCCTGAAGCCCCAGGTCCTCGCGAGGCCGGTTCGCCCTTCGGCACCCGAGCCTGTTCGGGCGGCGCGCGCCCCGGCCGCCCAGCCGGCCGGGAGCTGTGCGCCCCGGCCCGCACCGGATGCACGAAGAGGCCGGCGACGCCGTAGGTAACCGGCCGCGATGGCCGCGACCGCGTGCTGGACCTGCGCGACCGCGTACAGGCCGTCGTCTTCGCCTACGAGACGGGTCTGGTCACCCCGGGCGGGAGCGCCTAGACGGTCGTTCCAAGGTCAGCGGCGGGGGTCGGCATCAGCCGCCCCGGCGCGGTGGCGCGTACACGGCGTCGAGTACGAGAGCCAGCAGACGGTCGGCCTGTTCGGTGTCTTCGTGGTGGGGCGTGGAGAGTGCGATCCCGGTGATGAGCCGGACCAGGTCATCGGCGGTCAGGTCGGCGCGAGCGGCTCCCTGATGCTGCGCCCGGGTGAGCAGGCCGGCCGCCGCGTTCAGGATCAACTGATGGCAGTCCGGGCCGGGCACGCCGGGGTCGTTGACCATCAGCGCGCTGCCCATGCCGTGGTGGGCGCGGGCGTGGGCCAGGAACGCGCCCAGCCAGTGCCGCAGGGCGTCGTCGGCGGAGTCCGAGGTGCGCAGTTTCTCCGCCTGCTCGCACAGGGCCTCAATCCGGTCTCCGAGTACCGCGGTCAGCAGGGTCTGGCGGTTCGGGAAGTGCCGGTACAAGGTTCCCGGGCCCACGCCGGCCCGGCGGGCGATCTCGTTGAGGGACGCCTCGGGACCGGCTTCGGTGAACACTTCGTGCGCGGCGGTTACCAGGCGCTCCCGGTTGAGGCGCGCGTCCGCGCGCCTCAACCGCTGGGTGGCGCGGTCGCGTCCGGTCGTCATCAGTCCTGCCCTTCAAGTGTCTCCGGAGACAGGCCTCCGGAGACAGGCCTGCGGGGATAGATCTGCGGGGATAGCCAAGTGGAGAAGTTCTCCGTATCGTAGCGGCCCTCAACCGGAGAACCTCTCCGGAAAGCTCCAACCGAGGAGTACTCATGACGGACGGCCCATCGGCAGCGCTCGGCCGGGTCGGGATCTGGACCTTCGCCTACGACCAGCAGCCCGCCGCACGCGTGCGGGAATCGGCCGCGGAAATCGAGGAACTGGGCTACGGAGCCCTCTGGTACGGAGAGGCCTTCGGCCGCGACACGGTGGGCCAGGCGTGGCTGCTTCTGTCGGCGACCCGTCACCTCACGGTCGCGTCCGGCATCGCCAATATCGCCTTCCGGGAACCGAACGCGACCGCCGCCGCGGCGCGCACGCTCGGCGAGGCCTTCCCGGGACGCTACGTACTCGGCCTGGGCGGACACCGCGTCGACGACACCGTTCACGAAGTGGACGGCTACCCCGTGCCGACCCGTGGCAGGGCGGTGGCCACGATGCGCTCCTACCTGGAGGCCATGGACGCGTCGCCCGTCCATGGCCTGACGGCGGATCCGGCCCCCCGTCGCCTACTGGCCGCCCTGGGACCGAAGATGCTGGAGCTGGCCGCCGACCGCACCTGGGGCGCGCACACGTATTTCGTACCCGTCGAGCACACCGCACGGGCACGCCAGATCATGGGGGCGGACGCGTTTCTCGGGGTCGAGCAGGCCGTCGTGCTCGACCATGACCTCGACCGAGCCCGGGAGGTGGCCACGGCGCACGTCGCCGGGTACCTCGCGATGGCCCCGCACCAGGAGGCGAACGTCCGCCGCCTCGGCTTCGGGGACGAGGACATCGTCGGCGGCCCGAGTCGCAGACTGGTGGACGCGATCGTCGCCTACGGAGACACGGACGCGATCCACCGACGCGTGCGGCAGCACCTCGAAGCGGGCGCCAGCCACGTCTGCCTGCAAGCACTGACCGCCGACCCGGCCGGCCTGCCGCGACGGGAATGGCGCGAGCTCGCCCCCGCTCTGACGCACCTCTGAGATGGGCTGATCCCGTGCGCCGCAAGCGAGGTGACGGGGTGATACCTCCAGCCGGGCGAAGCCGATCTGCGGACTCGGGGCCGCGCTCCTACGGTGGCTGAATGGCCATCAGGTACCTTTCGCGCTCCTCCACCGTAAGCACCGCGGCGCTCGCGCTCGGCGCTCTGGTCCTCCTGTCCACACCGGTCTCGGCCACCGACGTCCCGGCCGAGCCCGCGCCGCCGCGGCCGCTTCCCGCGTACACGTCCGTCCTCCTCGACCGGCCGGGCGTCCAGGTCCGTCCGGGACCCAACGCACCCGGGCTGCCCGGTGGCGTCACCGCGCTCGCGTGGCTGGTGGCCGACGCCCGTACGGGCGAGGTGCTCGCCGCCAAGAACGCGCACCGGCCACTGCCGCCCGCCTCCACGCTCAAGTCGCTCTTCGCCCTGACGGCGCTCCCCCGTCTCGACGCCGACCGGCGGCACGTCGTCACCGAGCAGGAGCTGGACCACGTCGGCGACGGGAGCAGCCTGGTGGGCGTGGCGCCCGGCCGCGCCTACCGCGTCGCCGACCTGTGGCGCGGGGTCTTCCTCAGCTCCGGCAACGACGCCGTGCACGTCCTCGCGGGGCTCAACGGCGGGCTGCACAAGACCGTTGAGCAGATGCGCGCCAAGGCCCGCGAGCTGGGCGCCCGGGACACCCACGTGGTGTCGCCCGACGGTTATGACGCCGCAGGGCAGGTCTCGTCGGCGTACGACCTGGCGGTCTTCGGCAGGGCGGGGCTCGCCGACCCGGAGTTCTCCCGCTACTGCTCCACGCCTGTGGCCAAATTCCCGGCCGGCGGCTGGTCGTACCGCATCCACAACACCAACCGGCTGCTGACCGGCGCCGACGGCGTCGCGCCCTACCCCGGCCTGCTCGGCATCAAGAACGGCTACACGAGCCACGCGGGTTCCACGCTGATCAGCGCGGCCCAGCGCGGCGGGCGCACCCTCGTCGTGACGGTGATGAACCCTCGGACGGGCGGGGCGCGTGCCGTGTACGAGGAGGCGAGGTCGCTGCTCGACTGGGGGTTCGCGGCGGCCGGGAAGGTGCGGCCCGTGGGTTCGCTGCTGCCGCCGCCGAAGGCGACCCGCACCGCGTCGGGACCCTCGCACGCCGCCGCGCAGGCCACCGCCCTGTCGGGGGAGCCGGACGGTTCCGACTGGCCCGCGGTGCTGATGGTCGCGGCGGGCTCGGTGGTCGTGCTCGCGGGCGTGCTCGTGGCGCTGCGGCGGCGGGCGGTCGCGCTGGCCCGGCGCAGAAGCGCGAGAAGGAGGTTCGTCGAGTGAGCGAGGGGCGCGGGGCGCGGGCAGGCGGGGAGGCCGTGGGCGCTATGGCGGGGGTGCGCAGGCCCCTGTCAGACACCGCCGAGCAGACGTGAGAGGTCCTGGTCGAGGTCCAGGGTCGGCTCCTCGCCGCCCGCGGGCACCGCGGCGTACGACCGCGTGAGGAAGCGGCGCAGGTCGATCTTGTCGAACTGCACGAGGGCCAGCCCTTCGTGGGAGTGGAACTCCATCACCGTCCGCGCCCGGCCGCACGGCCAGATGTGCACGTCACCGGCGCCCGACGGGGCGCCGAGCCCGTCCTCCAGGAGCTGGCGCGCGAAGATCCAGGTGACCTCCATGCCGTCGAGGGAGGCCTCGGAGGGGAACGTGATCCGGACCGCCAGCGGGTCCTCGGCCGAGTAGCGCAGGACCACGGGCAGGCCGTACTCACGTCCGTCCGGGGCGATGAGGCGGGCGCGGGTGGGCTGCTGGAGGGTGACGGCCATGATCGAGCTCCACTTCTGCGTTTTTCCAGTTCTCGGGATCCGCTCGGGGGATCCCTGTGCCCGTACGACCCCGTGAGGAGGGGTGCCATTACGGCAACACGCCAAGAGATCCATGTGACCTGCGTCACTTGCGTCGCATCAGTCACATATACACATCCGACCCGCCTGCCGGTGCGGTCGAGCCGTTCTCCTCGCCTGTCCATGTGCCCGTCCGTGTGCCCGTCACAGCGGAGTGCACACGTGGATTCGTGGAACAGCAGTCCCAGCCGGTCGTGCGCCGCGACCCCTCCCGTTGCAGGATGGCCCCATGCTGCTCGCCCGGCTCGCACACGTGTCCAAAGAAGTGGCCGCCACCTCCGCGCGGTCCCGGAAGATCGCTCTGCTCGCCGAGTTGTTCCGGGCGGCGGAGCCGGAGGACGTGCCGGTCGTCATCCCCTATCTGGCGGGGCGGCTGCCCCAGGGGCGGCTCGGCATCGGATGGAGCACACTCAAGGACGCGGGAGCGCCAGCCGACGAACCGACGCTCACCGTGCGCGGCGTCGACGAGGCGCTCACGGCGATCGGCGCGGTGTCCGGTACTGGCTCCCAAGCGGAACGCAGGCGCCTGGTGGGCGCGTTGATGGGCGCCGCCACCGCGGACGAGCAGCGGTTCCTGGTCGGACTGCTCACGGGCGAGGTCCGGCAGGGCGCCCTGGACGCCGTCGCTGTGGAGGGCCTCGCGGTGGCCACGGAGACCCCGGCGGACGCCGTGCGCCGCTCGGTCATGCTCGCCGGCGCGGTGAGCCCCGTGGCGCAGGCGCTGCTGACGCGCGGACCGGAGGCACTGCACGAGTTCCGGCTGACCGTGGGACGTCCCGTCCTGCCGATGCTCGCGCACGGCGCCACGTCGGTCGCCGAGGGCATCGACAAGCTCGGCGCGTGCGCGGTCGAGGAGAAGCTGGACGGCATCCGGGTGCAGGTCCACCGCAGCGGAGACGACGTACGCGTCTACACCCGCACCCTGGACGACATCACGGACCGGCTGCCCGAACTGACGGCTGCCGCACGTGAGCTGAAGGGCGAGCACTTCATCCTGGACGGCGAGGTCATCGCCCTGGACGCCGAGGGGCGCCCGCGGCCCTTCCAGGACATCGCGGGGCGGGTGGGGTCGCGCGTGGACGTCGAGGCCGCGGCGGCGGGTCTGCCCCTGTCCCCGGTCTTCTTCGACGCCCTGTCCGTGGCGGGCCGGGACCTGCTCGGCCAGCCGTTCGCGGAACGGCACGCGGAACTGGCCGCCCTGGTCCCCGAGCCGATGCGGGTACGGCGCACGGTGGTGGACGCCCCCCAGGACGAAGGGCAGCGCGGCGAGGCCCAGGAGTTCTTCGAGGCGACGCTGGGGCGCGGTCACGAGGGGGTCGTACTGAAGTCGCTCGACGCCCCGTACAACGCGGGCCGCCGGGGCGCCTCCTGGCTGAAGGTCAAGCCGGTGCACACCCTGGACCTCGTGGTGCTGGCCGCCGAGTGGGGCCACGGCCGCCGCACCGGCAAGCTCTCCAACCTCCACCTGGGCGCGCGGCGACCCGACGGGACGTACGCGATGCTCGGCAAGACGTTCAAGGGCATGACGGACGCGATGCTCGCCTGGCAGACCGAACGCCTCCAGGAGCTGGCGGTCAGCGACAACGGCCACGTCGTGGAGGTGCGTCCCGAGCTGGTCGTCGAGATCGCCTACGACGGCCTGCAACGCTCCACGCGCTACCCGGCCGGCGTCACCCTTCGCTTCGCCCGCGTTCTGCGCTACCGCGAGGACAAGCCTCCGGAGCAGGCGGACTCCGTCGAAACGGTGCTGGCCCGGCGGACCCCGTGATCCGGTCCGCCACCTCTCGGCTCGATCCGGCACCGGGGTGGCTATCGCATAATTTTGCCAACACTTAACCCCGATAGGGTGACACCACGGGATGATCACCTATCGCACAAGGGGAAAGCTGTGCCCGCATCACGCCTCGGCCGTACGCCGCTTCCAGGCATCGGCATCCGGTACGACCTGACGACCCGAGAACACCGGCGCCTGTCGGTGGTCGCGCACCGGGACGGAGCGCGGACGCTCAGTGCGTACCGCTCCGACGATCCGGACGAGTGCGCCCTGTCGCTGCGGCTGAGTTCGGGTGAGGCGGAAGCGCTGATCGACGCGTTGATGCCCTCGCACCACAGCCCCACTCTGCTGCACACCACGGACCTCGGCCTGGTCGCGGAGCGGGTCCTGCTGTCGGCCACCTCGTACTGGAACGGGCGGCTCCTCGGCGAGACCCGGATGCGGACCGAGACGGGCGTCTCGATCGTGGCGGTCCTGCGGCGGGCCGACGCCATTCCCTCGCCGGCCCCCGACTTCCGCCTGGCGGGCGGTGACACCCTCATCGTGATCGGCACGCGCGAAGGCGTGGAGACCGCCGCGACGATACTCGGGCGGGAGTGATCACATGCACTCCGCTGTCTTCCTCATCGAGTTCGGCGCGATCATCCTGGCCCTCGGGCTGCTCGGCCGCTTCGCGGGGCGCTTTCAGTTCTCGCCGATCCCGCTCTACCTCCTCGCGGGGCTCGCGTTCGGCGAGGGCGGTCTCCTGCCGCTCGGCGCGAGCGAGGAGTTCGTCGCCATCGGCGCCGAGATCGGCGTCATCCTGCTGCTGTTGATGCTCGGGCTCGAATACACGGCCAGCGACCTCGTCAGCAACCTCAAGACGCAGTATCCGGCCGGTCTCGTCGACTGCACGCTGAACGCCCTGCCGGGCGCGGTCGCCGCGCTGCTCATGGGCTGGGGTCCGGTCGCCGCCGTCGTACTCGCCGGGGTCACGTGGATCTCGTCCTCCGGCGTCATCGCGAAGGTCCTCGGGGACCTCGGGCGGCTCGGCAACCGCGAGACGCCGGTCATCCTCAGCATCCTCGTCCTCGAAGACCTGGCGATGGCCGTCTACCTGCCCATCATCACCGCCCTGCTCGCGGGCGTCGGCTGGGCCGCGGGCAGCCTCACGCTCGCCATCGCGCTCGGTGCGGCCGGGCTCGTCCTCTTCCTCGCGGTGCGCTACGGACGGCTCATCTCCCGCTTCGTCTCCAGCGACGACCCGGAGAAGCTGCTCCTGGTGGTGCTCGGTCTGACCATCCTCGTCGCGGGGATCGCGCAGCAGCTCCAGGTGTCCGCGGCCGTCGGCGCCTTCCTGGTCGGCATCGCGCTGTCCGGTGAGGTCGCCGAGGGCGCGCACTCGCTGCTCGCGCCGCTGCGGGACCTCTTCGCGGCCGTCTTCTTCGTCTTCTTCGGACTGCACACCGATCCGGCGAGCATCCCGCCCGTACTGCTCCCGGCGCTCGCACTCGCCGTCGTCACCGCCCTGACGAAGATCGCCACCGGTTACTGGGCGGCCCGCCGCGCGGGCATCTCCGTGAAGGGCCGCTGGCGGGCGGGCGGCGCCCTGGTGGCACGGGGTGAGTTCTCCATCGTCATCGCGGGCCTCGCGGTCGCCGCCGGCATCGAACCCTCACTCGGACCGCTGGCCACGGCGTACGTCCTGATCCTCGTGATCGCGGGCCCCCTGACCGCCCGATACACGCAGCCCATCGCGGGTTCCGTGGCCGGTCTCCTCACCCGCCGACGCGAGGCCGCTGCCGAAACGGCGCTGGTGCCCGGCCCTCGGGGGCCGGTCGAGTCCCTGGACGGCCAGGACGTGCCGGACCGGCCCTGAGGAACGCGGGGTCCGAGGTACCGCTGTGGCCTACGCGGGCAGGGGGGTGCACTTCGGGCAAGTCCGGGACTCGGCTCCCCCCGCCGTCCCGGCGCCTGGCACGATGCTCCTCATGACCTCAGGGCCCGCGTTCCGCCTCGCACGAGCCGCCGTGTTCGCGGCCGTGTGCGTCGTGACGACGGCCTTCGGTCATGCGCTGATGTCCGGCGCCTCGCTGCCCTGGTGGGCGGTGGGCTACGCGTTCGCCGCCACGTCGGCCGCCGCGTGGTGGCTGACGGGGCGCGAGCGCGGGGCGCCGACGGTCATCGGCGCCACCGTCGGGGCGCAGCTGGCTCTGCACGAGCTGTTCGGCGTGGCGCAGCGGATGGGCCCGCCACCCGTACCGGCCGGTGACGGCATGAACCACATGAACCATCCGATGCCGATGCCGGCCGCCGATGCCGCCGCCGGTGCCATGCCGGACTCGGGCGCGTCCCACTGGGTGATGGCCCTGTTCGGGCACAGCGCCTCCGGCATGTTCCTGGCCCACCTCCTCGCCGCGCTGATCTGCGCCCTGTGGCTGTGGCGCGGCGAGGCCGCCGCGTTCCGCACGGGACGCGCGCTCGCCGCTGCCGCCTTCGTACCGCTGCGGCTCGTCCTCACGGTCCTCGTCGCCGCCCTCCCTCCTTCGCCGCCCCATGTCGGCACGCTCGTGCCCGTGCCGCGGCTGCGCGGGGCCCTGCTCCCGTACGACGTCTCCCGCAGAGGTCCACCGGTCCTTCCGGTCAGTTCCTGAAACCGCCCGCACCCCCTTGGTGCCGGGCGGATCTTCGGCGTTCGCGCGCCGTTCCTCGAACTCTCTTGACCGAAGGACCTTTTGCGATGACTCCTACCCTTTTGCACTCTGGGCGCCGCCGTGACCAGGCCCGGGACGACCTCATCACCGAGTGGGCGCTCGCCGCCCGTGACGGCGACGCCGCGGCGTTCGAGCGGTTCGTGCGGGCCACCCGGCTCGACGTCTGGCGTTTCGTGGCCCACCTCAGCGGCGACCTGCACGGCGCCGACGACCTGACCCAGGAGACGTACCTGCGCGCCCTGACCGCGCTGCGCGGATACGCGGCCCGCTCCTGCGCCCGCACCTGGCTGCTCGCGATCGCGCGCCGGACCGTCGCCGACCGTTTCCGCACGGCGGCGGCCCGGCCCCGGGTGGCGGACACAGCCGACTGGCAGGTGGCGGCGGAGCGCGCGCAGCCGCGCGGGCTGCCCGGGTTCGAGGAAGGAGTGGCCCTGCTCGACCTCCTGCGGACGCTCGACGCACCGCGCCGCGAGGCGTTCGTGCTGACCCAGCTCGCCGGGCTGCCGTACGCGGACGCCGCGGACGTCGCGGGGTGCCCGGTCGGCACGGTGCGCTCGCGGGTGGCGCGGGCACGCGAGCGGGTGACCGCGCTGCTGGTCGAGGCGGACCGGGCGGCCTGAGCGGCCGACGGGCAGGGAGTACCGCGGAAGTTGTACGCCCCGCGGCGCTACCGCGGTGGATGGAGACGCCCGTCAACCGCTGGTTGATCGAAACCTCAACTCCCGGGTTGACGAACGCGAATTCGCCGCGAAGTAGCTTCTGTCCGTGCGCCGGGGCGGGCGGGGTCCAGCAGGGCCCGGGCCGCTTCGGCGCACGACAACCGACAGTGGGCGGGATCGACGACGACCGAAGTACCGGCACGCGCGCCGCGATGAGTGCGCGTGCCGCGTCAGGTGCCGCCCTCGACCCCAAGGGGGAACCATGCGTTCGAACATTCTGGCGAGGACACTGATCAGCGCCACCGCCGTCGTCGGCATCGCCGCCGGGAGCCTGGCGGGGGCGGCCACCAGCTTCGCGGCGAGCGAGACGGTCGCCAAGCCCGTGGTCAGCGCCGAGGCCGTCACCCCGGCCGCGGTGAACAACCTGGGCCTGAGCGCCGCCCAGGCGAAGAACGTCCAGCGCTGGCTGAAGACGTACTGGGGCTACACCGGCTCGATCGACGGACAGCTGGGCACCAACAGCTGGAAGGCCTTCCAGCGCTGCCTGAAGGCGAACTGGGGCTACACCGGCTCGATCGACGGCGTCCCCGGCACCAACACCATCAAGGCGTTGCAGCGTCTGCTGAAGCACAGCTGGGGCTACACGGGCGCGATCGACGGGATCGCCGGGGCGGGGACGAAGGCCGCGTTCAAGCGCTTCGCCAACGCGGTCTAGTGACCGCGGTCGGGCGGCGTGCCCTGGCCGGCGCGCCGCCCGACGGCGCGGACGCCGCTACCGGGGCGTCTCGCGTACGAACAGGGTGACCGACACGCTCGCCTCGAAGCCGTTGCTCCGCATCAGCGCGGCCGACGCGGTGTTACGGGACTCCACGTCGGTCACCACGGCACTCGCGCCCGCTTCCGTGAGCGTCGCGCAGCAGGCCTTCACCAGTCGGCTCGCGACGCCCTGGCCCTGGTACTCGGGGGCGCTCGCGATCCACTCCAGGTTGCCCCAGTCGGCACGCTGGTCGAAACCCATCGAGCCGAGCACGAACCCGGCGAGCCGCTCTCCGTCGAGCGCCACCCAGCAGGCGGACGCCTCGCTGTCGAGGTGGCCCGCGATCGCCGAGAGCGACCAGGACGTATAGGGCTTCACGGAGGTGTCGTAGACCCTCCGGCCCAGCGCGAGCACATCGGCCAGATGGGTGGCCGTCATCGGCGCGAGACCGATCACCGGGCGCTCGGGCGCGGCGGGGGTGGGCATGGGGCCTCCCAGGGGGCGGGTGCGGCGCTCGGCCGCGGCTTCGTCCACCTCACGCTATGAGGCGCCCCCTGGTCACGCATGCCGAGCGGGACGTGGCGGGGGTGCGCGAAGGGGACGAGCCGCGCCCGGCGGCAGGCGGCGGGGGCGCGGACGCGGACGCCCCCTCCGGGGGCAACTCGCCCGTGCGGACAGTCCTTTGATCAGTTGGACGGCCGTCCTGGGCACCGCTCGGCAGCCTCTATCGTGGACCGCATGTCCGTTCCTGAGCTGATCCGCATCGTCTCCCGCTCCTCACCCATGGCCCTGGCCCAGGTGGAGCGCGTCCGTGCCGAACTCGCCGCGCAGCATCCCGGCATCCGTACCGAGGTCGTGCCGGTGACGACCTCCGGGGACCGCTGGATGGGCGATCTGGCGCACCTCGGCGGCAAGGGGGCCTTCACCAAGGAGGTCGACGCGGCGCTGCTCGCCAATGAGGCGGATCTCGCGGTGCACTGCGTCAAGGACGTGCCCGCGGACCGGCCGCTGCCCGCGGGGACGACGTTCGCCGCGTTCCTCAAGCGGGACGACATCAGGGACGCGCTCATCCACCCCGGCGGGCTCACCCTGGACGAGCTGCCCGCGGGCACCCGCATCGGCACGTCATCGGTGCGCCGCCGCGCTCAACTCGCCGCATCCCACCCCGAGTTGGAGTGCGTACCGATGCGCGGCAACGCGGGGCGCCGCCTGGAGAAGCTCGCCGCGGGCGACGCCGACGCGCTGCTGCTCGCCCAGTCCGGCCTCGAGCGCATCGGCCGCCCCGACCTGGCCAGCGAGATCCTGTCGGTGGAGACGATGTGCCCGCCGATCGGGGCGGGGATCCTCGCCCTCCAGTGCCGCGAGGACGACACGACGACCATCGACGCGGTGTCGGGCCTCGGCGACAAGGACGCCTGGCGGGAGGCGACGGCCGAGCGCATGTTCCTGCACGTCCTGCAAGGCCACTGCAACTCCCCGATCGCCGGGTACGCGCGTTCGGAGCGCAGCGGTGACCTGTCACTGCGCGCCTGCGTCTTCACACCCGACGGCAAGACGGTGCTCAACGCGCACGAGTGGGCGGGCCCGCTCGACCCGGCGACGCTCGGCACGTCCGTGGCCGTCGCCCTGCTGCGCCAGGGCGCCCGGGAGCTGATCGACGGCATCGCTCACTGACACCCGCCCCGCCCCGTTCCGAACTGGGCGAGAAACGCTCTCCCTGGTGCTCGCGGTGGTAGGAGTACTGCTGCTGGCCCCCTTCCGAGGGTGGCGTCTTAGCCGCGGGCGCGTCGTGGTTGCGCGCGCAGTTCCCCGCGCCCCTTCGGGGCGCTCCTGGCGGGGCGCCCCCTCCGGCGCGGGAAGGGTTGCCTGAGCGACGCAGATCACCGGACGACCGCGAACGTCTGATCACCCCCGCAGGACAAAGGCATATGTCACAAGCAACACCGCATCGGGTGTTGCCAAATCCCTTACGAGCCCCCTCCCGCTGTGCGAAAGTCGTTAGCGGTCCACCACCCGCCAAATCGGTCGCACCGCACCTCCACCGGAGCACCCATGCCGTCCCATGTCTTCGCGGACCACGCCGCCGCCCAGCCGCCGGAGCGCGGCGCGGTCGACGCGCTGATCTCGCAGACGCGCCGGCTCCGCGGCGACGTCGACGCCGTACGGCGCGAGGCCGTGGCCGACCAGGGAGACCCGGCGGGGCGCTGGCAGCGAGCCCTCTGCGATCTGGCCGTCCACCAACTCGACGACCTCGACGACCATCTCGCCCAGCTGCGGGACGGCCCGCCGCGGGCCGAGGGAGAGCCCGCGGCGCCGGCCGCGCACCGGCCCACCGATCCGTCCCGGCCCACCGATCCGCGCCGAGGATCGCTCCTGAGCCGGGTGGGCAGCGCCGAGTGGAACCTCCTCACCGACGAGGCCAGCTGGTCCTGCGAGCTGTACGCCATCCTCGGCCGCGACCGGGCCGCTCCCCCGCTCTCCCTCGACGAACTCCCCTCCCTTGTCCACGCCGACGACCAGCCCCTGCTGACCGCGATGGTCACGGACTGCCTGGTCGACGGAAAGCCCATCGACGGCGAGTTCCGTATCGTGCGGCCCGGCGGGGACGTGCGCCAGGTGCACATGATGGGCGAGCCCGTCCTCGCCGCCGACGGCTCCACCGCCTCCATGTGGGCGGTCCTGCGGGACGTCAGCGAACTGCGGCGCAGCCAGCGCGTCCTGCGCGAGACCCAGGAATCCCTGCGGCGCCGCCGCGAGATCGAGCAGACCGAGCACCGGCTCGCGGTCGAACTCCAGGAGGCGGTCCTGCCGCCGTGGCGCGGCGCACTGCGCTTTCCGCACAACGGCCCCGCCCGGCTCGACCTCGCCGCCCACTACCTCCCCTCCTCGGTCGGCTCACTCATCGGAGGCGACTGGTTCGACGCGATGGAACTGCCCGACGGCCAGGCCCTGTTGAGCGTCGGCGACCTCACAGGGAACGGCGTCACCGTGACCTCCGGCATGGCGATGCTGCTCGGCGCGCTGCGCGGCATGGCGGTCGCGGGCGCCCCGCCCGGCCGGCTCATGGGCTGGCTCAACGACCTGCTGGACGCCACGGCCCAGCCCGCTCTCGGCAGCGCGATCTGCTGCCGCTACGACCCCGCCACCCACCGGCTCGCCTGGGCGCAGGCCGGACACCCCGCGCCGCTGCTGTTCCGCGGCGGGACGGGGCGCGCGCTGACGCCGCCGTCCGGCGTGCTGCTCGGCGCCGCCTGTGGAGCGGCGTACGAACAGGCCGAGGAACAACTGCTGCCCGGAGACCTGTTGTTGTTGCACACCGACGGCCTCGTGCCGCGGCATGACAGGGACGCGGCGACGGACCTGCTGCTCTCCCTCGCCCCCCGGCTCACCGAGGCACGCACGGCACAGGACGGCGTGCGGGCCCTCGTCGAGGAGTTCGGTGAGGCCGCGCGCGAGGACGACGCCTGCCTGTTGATCGCTCGCTGCTGAGTGAGTGGTTACACCCTCGCTGTCCTCCCCGCCCCCCTGACTCCCTTGGCGCCCCTCGGCAGCGCGTGTTTGATCTCCTCGCGCAGGTCCTTGATCTTCGGGTATCCGGCGTAGTGCGCCGTCAGGCGGTACATCTCGCGCAGCCGGTCCCAGGTGCGATGGGAGGAGTTGGCGCCCATCGACACCAGCGCCAACCGCGCGTACCGGTCGGCCTGCTCGGGGTCGTCGGCGATGAAGCAGGCCGACGCCAGCGAGATGTAGTCGAAGATCTGCGACCGGTCGTGCCCCTTGGCCCGCAGCTCGATGGCCGCCTTGGCGTGCCGCTGCGCGATGTTCGCCGCGGCCGGTTCGTGGTCGGCGAGCGTGCGGTAGGCGAGGGCCTGCATGCCGTGCAGGTCCGCCTCGTCGAACATCTGCATCCAGCTCGGCGGCGGCACGTCCCCCTTGTCGGAGACGAAGAGGTCCTCGGCGAGACCGAGCGTGCGCCGCATCGCCTGACCGTGCCCCATCGACGCCTGCGCCCAGGCCTCGATGGTGTACAGCATGGCCCGGGTGCGGGGCAGGGCCTCCTCCCCCGCACCCGACTTGGCGAGCTTCATCAGGTCCAGGGCGTCGTCCGGCTTGCCGAGGTGCACCATCTGGCGCGCGGCCCGCGACAGGGCCTCCCCCGCGCGCGGGCGGTCGCCGCCCTCGCGTGCCGCGTGCGCCGCGATGACGAAGTACTTCTGGGCCGTGGGCTCCAGGCCGACGTCGTGCGACATCCAGCCCGCGAGGACGGCGAGGTTGGCGGCGACGCCCCACAGGCGGCGCTGGAGATGGTCGGGGTGGCGGTAGGCGAGCATGCCGCCCACTTCATTGAGCTGGCCCACGACGGCCTTGCGCTGCAACCCGCCACCGCGGGCCGCGTCCCAGGCGCGGAACACCTCGACCGAGCGCTCCAGCTCCTCGATCTCCTGCGACCCGATGGGTGCGGCCTCATAGCGGTCGAATCCGGCGGGGTCGGCGTGCAGGGGGTCGGTGAGACGGGGGGCGTCGGCCGCGAGGGCCGGATCGGTGTGCAGCCAGTCGTGCATGGCGCTGCTGAGTGCGGAGCCTGCGGCAAGCGCAGCGCCCGCGCCCACCAAGCCGCGTCGGTTGAGCATGAGGTCCATTCCCGTGAATTCGGTGAGGACCGCGGCTGTCCGCTCGGGCGCCCACGGCACGCCGTCGGGGTGCTCCACACTCCCGTCGCCGCGCCGCTTCCCTGGGCGCCCGTGCCGGACCAGACCTAGATCCTCAATGGTCACGACACGGCCGAGACGCTCGGTGAACAGAACAGCCAGCACCCTCGGCACCGGATCGCGCGGGATCTCCCCCATGTCGATCCACCGCCGCACCCGCGAGGTGTCGGTGGCCAACTGGAGGTGGCCCATCGCCGCCGCCTGCCGGTTCACCAGTCTCGCCAGCTCACCCTTGGACCAGCCGGCCAGGCCGAACAGGTCCGAAAGGCGGGTGTTGGGTTGTCCGTTCACGTCAAGCCCCCAGGTTCTCGGCTGAGTTGACAGTAACCCTCTGTCAGTTGCTGAGCGACTATTCGCCAGGGTTCGCCAGGGTGCGCCAGATGGTGTGCCAGGGGAGGCCGGGTGTCAGGTAGGAGTGCGCCACCCCGACCCGGTCGCCGCAAGGCACTCCCCAGGGTGCTCCCGACGCGATCGGGGCGGGAGGCGCACGCAATTCACAGGCACACGAAGGGATCTGTATCGCCCATGTACGCAGCATCGTCCTCCGTGTCCGCCCCGCCCCGGCCGCTCCACCCGTGCCCCCCGGCTCCCCGGGGCCGGGAGGTGCCCCCTTCCCCGGGGAGCGGCCCCTACTTGGAGGCTCTGCGGCCCGGCGCCGCACAGCTCGGCGCCGGCCGGACGCGTCGCGTGCCGGGATCCGGCACTCAACCGCTCAGCGGGAGACTCGACTTGTCCGGCCCCCAGGGGGCGCAACTGCGCACCGCGATTGCTTCGGTGCACCGCATCTGCCCGGAGTTCAATCCCGTGCAGGTGCTCCGCCGGAGCGGGCGCAGCGTCCTGCTCGTCGGTACGGCGGGGCGGGGTGCGGCCGTCGCCAAGTGTTTACTGGACCACTCCCCCCTGTGGACCGACCGGATCCGGCACGAAATAGCGGCCTACCGCTCGTTCGTCCGGCACCGCCCGCCCGTGCGGGTACCTCGTCTGATCGCCGCCGATCCCGAGGACTGCACGCTGGTGATCGAGCGGATGCCGGGGCGGGTGGCGGCACTCCAGCGACACCCCATCGAGGCCCCGCCGCGGGCGGACATCCGGGCGGCGCTCGGCTCCGTCCTGCGGCTGAACCAGTGGCGACCGCCGACGGAGATGTTCGGCAGGCCGATGGACTACGGCCGGCGGATCTCCCGCTTCCACGAGCTGGGGCTGCTGACGGACCGTGACATGGGTGACTTGCAGAAGCTGCTGCACGGCATCGCGCACTCGGCCGTCCACCAGGGCGACGGGCCCGAGTCCATGTGGCAGTTCTCCCACGGCGACGCCCTGCTCTCGAACATCCTGCTCTCGCCCGCCGGGCCCGTCCTGGTCGACTGGGAGCACGCGGGCTGGTATCTGCCGGGCTACGACCTGGCGACGCTGTGGACGGTGCTCGGTGACGCGCCGGTGGCGCGGCGCGAGATCAGTCAGCTGGCGCAGTCGGCGGGTCCCGCGGCGAGGGACGCGTTCCTGGTGAATCTGATGCTGGTGCTGACCCGCGAGATCCGTACGTACGAAACGGCCGTGCAGCGCTCGATGCACGAATCGGCCCCGGCGGCGGCCTCGGGCCCCGTCCACCCCGGTGCCGTACCGTCCGGCGAGGAACAGCGGCTGCTGCTGAGGCGGCTGCACGACGACTGCCAGATGGCCCGCCGGGCCGTGCGGGCGGCGGTCGGCACGCGCTGACGGGGGCAGAGGTCCGCGGTGCGCCCAGGGCACGGGCACACCGCGGATTTTTGTATGCCTCTGGTCTATGTCCTCGGGAATGGCACACCGGCCTATGCCTCTGCCGGCCCCCGCTCCCCCACTTCCCTGGTGCCTTGATTCCGGCTCCTCCGAACAGGTGGCTTCCACGCTGCTCATTGGTCCACGCCACTGACGCGTCGCAGGCGGTGGGGCCTGCCCCGGCGAAAGTCCGCCCTTGACCCGCCGGGACCGAGGCTGACATGGGAAATCACTTGTCCTGGGCATGATTGACGGATCGTCGGAGAGCCGGTACCACTGACGCACGCCCGGCCCCGCACGCCCCGTCACGCTTCATCGGCCCTGAAGTCCCAGGAGGCTGCATTGCGAGGAACCACCGCCCGTACCTCGTCGGCGCGCAGACGCACCATCAGGACGGCGGGCGCCCTCGCGTCGGCCGGGCTGCTGGTGCCGCTCCTCGGCGCGGCCCCGTCGTCCGGCGCTCCGCGACAGGCGTCCGCCACCGATCTCCAGGGCGCCTTCGCGTCCGCCGCCGCCGAGTACCGCGTGCCTCAGAGCGTGCTGCTCGGCGTCTCCTACCTCCAGTCCCGCTGGGACGCGCATGGCGGCGCGGCCAGCGTCACCGGAGGCTACGGCCCCATGCACCTCACCGACGCGCGCACCGCCCTGGCCTCGGCCCCTCACCACAGCGAGGGCGACGAGGACCCGCGCGGCGACACCTCGCGTCCGATGCCGCCGCCGAGGGCGGAAGTGCCCGCGGAGTCCGATCTTCCGGCGCGGCTGAGGACGTTGCCCCGCGCGGCCGAGCTGACCGGCATGCCGGCCGAGGAGCTGCGTACCGACGCCGCCGCGAATGTGGAGGGCGGCGCCGCCCTGCTCGCCGCGGCGCAGAAGAAGCTCGGCAAACCGCTGAGCGCCGACCCGGCCGACTGGTACGGCGCGATCGCCCGCTTCTCCGGGGCGGACGACGAGGCGACGGCGGCGACGTACGCCAATGATGTGTTCGCCGTCATCCGCGACGGCGAGCGGCGCACCACGGACGCGGGCCAGCGTGTGGCTCTCCCTGCGGAGCCCGGTCTGCGGCCCGACGCGGCGCAGCTGAAGCGGATGGGGCTGCGCGAGGCGGCCCCGGGTGAGACGGAGTGCCCGAAGACGGTGTCGTGCGAGTGGATCCCGGCCCCGTACGAGGAGTTCAAGGACCCGGGCGGCAATCCGGACTACGGCAACCACGACAAGTCGAACCGGCCCAAGAGCCAGAGCATCGACTCGATCATCGTCCATGACACCGAGGGCCGGTGGGAGGGCGTCCTGAACATGGTGCAGGACCCGACCTATGTGTCGTGGCAGTACACCCTGCGCTCCACGGACGGCCACATCGCCCAGCACGTGAAGGCCAAGGACGTCGCCTGGCACGCGGGGAACTGGTACGTGAACGCCAAGTCGATCGGCCTGGAGCACGAGGGCTTCCTGACCGCTCCCGACACCTGGTACACGGAGGCCATGTACCGCACGTCGGCCCGGCTGGTGAAGTACCTCGCCAAGAAGTACGGCATTCCGCTGGACCGGCAGCACATCCTCGGCCACGACAACGTCCAGGGCACCGTCCCCGCCACGATCCCGGGGATGCACACCGACCCGGGCCCGTACTGGGACTGGCAGCACTACTTCACTCTGCTCGGCAAGCCGTTCCACCGCACGGCGGGCCCGAGCGGCGGTCTTGTGACGATCGCTCCCCAGTACTCCGAGAACCGGCCGGAGTACACGGGCTGCGCCAAGCCGGGCGAGAAGTGCGTGCCGCACGGTTCGGCGGCGGTGCGTGTCCACACCGAGCCGCGTGACGACGCGCCGCTGATCAAGGACATCGGCAAGCGGCCGGGCGGCCAGCCCTCCACGATCGACGTCAACGACGTCGGGGCGCGGCTCTCCACCGGCCAGCAGTACGCGGTCGCGGACCGTCAGGGCGACTGGACCGCCGTCTGGTATCTGGGTCAGAAGGCGTGGTTCAAGAACCCCGGGAAGCAGCGCACCGCGGTCGACGCGAAGGGGTTCGTGGTGACGCCCAAGGAGGGCGCGAGCGAGATCCCGGTGTACGGGCGCGCGTACCCGGAGAAGGAGGCGTACCCGGCGGGCGTCCCCGTCCAGCCGGTCACCCCGCTGCCGTACCGCATCCCGGCGGGCCAGAAGTACGTGACCGGCGACAAGGTGCCGGGCGAGTACTTCTACGCGCCGACGTTCGACACCGCGCGGCACACGGTGGTGCGCGGCAAGGACATGTACTACGTGATCCAGTACGGGCACCGCATCGGGTATGTGCGGGCCGCGGATGTGCAGGTGGTGCGGTCGGGTTCGTGAGGCCGTGGGACACGGCCGGCTCCGGGTCCGCGTGAGCGGCCCGGGCCCGGCGGGGGCGGTCAGACCTGCTGGAAGAGCTCCGCGGGCAGCGGCTTCAAAAGCGCGTACAGATCGTCGGTGATCGGCCGGTCCCAGGCGGCGATGGTCACCAGGACGTTGTCGCTGCGGTCGAACTGCACGCATGAGATGCGGCTCTCCGACAGCTTCAGGCGGCGCACGATGAGGAGGTTGTCGCCCTGCATCACCGGCATGTCCTCCGCGGAGACGACCGTGACGTCCTCCTCGTTCTCCAGGGCGATGAGCAGCTGGGCCACCTCGAAGGGGACCTCGCCCTCGGCGGTCTCCCGCGCGGGGGAGCCCTTCGGGAGGTTGCCGATGATCATTGCGGGGCCGCGGCCGCCGAAGAGGTCGTAGCGCAGGAAGACGCCCTGGCAGCTGCCGTCGGGGGCGGGCAGCAGGCCCGCGCCGAGATTGCCGGGCCAGTCACCGGGATCCATGGCCAGGACATCGAAGTCCGGGCCCGCGGGGGTGGCGGAGCTGCGGCGGCGGAGGAAGGACATGCGCCCATGGTACGTGGCCCGCCGGGCGTTCCGGCGCGGGGGCGCGTGCCTCGCGGGGGCGCGGGGAGCGGCGCGGGGGAGGGCTCGACCGCGGCGACACAGGCGGTGGGCATCGGGCTGCCCGGGGCGACCCGGGAGACCCTGTCCGGGCCGACCCGGGCATAATGGCGCCCCCTCGACAGCGGAGTCCCCCACATGACGGACGTATGCGTGCTGGACTACTGGCGCGCGGGCCTGAGTGACGTACCGGACGAGGTCTGGCAGCGCCCGCGTCTGGAGGTCCTGATCCTGGCCGACAACGCGCTGACGCGGCTGCCCGCCCGCATCGGCACGCTCAAGGCGCTGCACACTCTCGACCTCGGGCACAACAAGCTGCGCACGGTCCCGGCCGGGCTCGGCGACCTGTCGTCGCTCAGCCGCTGCCTCTATCTGCACGACAACGCGCTCACCGAGCTGCCCGCGTCCCTCGGCCGCCTCACCCGGCTCGCGTATCTGAACGTCGGGGAGAACCGTCTGACCGCACTTCCCGAAACGCTGGGCAGCCTGGCGGGACTGGTGGAACTGCGCGCCCAGCACAACGCGTTGACCCGGCTGCCGGAGACGATCGGCACCCTCACCGCGCTGCGCGAGCTGTGGCTGCGCGGCAACCGTCTGCGGCAACTGCCCGCGTCCATGGGCGACTTGACGGCATTGCGCGAACTTGACCTGCGCGAGAACGCGTTCACGGCCGTCCCGGCGGCCCTGCGCGGCCTTCCTCTCCTGCGCCGCGTCGACCTGCGCGCCAACCACCTCACGGAACTGCCCGACTGGGTGGCGGAGTTGCCGGCGCTGGAGAAGCTGGACCTGCGCTGGAACGACATACGCGTCAGCGACCGGCTACTGCGGGCCCTGGAGGCCCGGGGCTGCGTGGTCCTGCGCTGACCGCTCAGGTCGGTCAGGCGGGGACGGGCTCCTGGTCGCTGCCGTCGAAGGGCGGATAGTTCTCGGCACCCATGCGCTCGGCCGTGTCCACGTACGTGGTCAGGGCGGCGCGGGAGCGGGCGAGCTGCTCCATCTGCTCGTCCAGTCGCCGCAGCCGTGCCCTCATCGCGGCCAGCAGCTCGGGGCACCCGGGCAGCTCCGGGGCCTCTCCGACCGCGCACGGCAGCAGGTAGGCGATGTCCTCGGAGGACAGACCCGCCCCGAGCAGGTGCCGGATCTGCTTCACCCGCAGCACGGCGCTCTCGTCGTACTCGCGGTAGCCGTTCGCGCCGCGGTCCGCCTCCAGCAACCCCTGGGCCTCGTAGTAGCGCAACTGATGGGTGTTGACGCCCGTCCGGCGGCCCAGTTCCCCGATCAACATCGATTCCCCCGCTTGACCTTCACACCGGTATCAACGTTGACGATGTTGCCATGAACAACGCAACCGACACACATGTGACCGTCATCGGACTCGGCCTGATGGGCCAAGCGCTCGCCCGCGCTCTCCTCAAGGCAGGGCACTCCACGACCGTGTGGAACCGCACGGCCGCCAAGGCCGACCCGCTGGTCGCCGAGGGGGCGCGGCTCGCGCCGACGCTCGGCGACGCGCTCAAGGCGAGCCCCCTGACGATCATCTGCCTCACCGACTACCCGGCCCTGCACGAACTGCTCGACGCGAACGACATCGACCTCGGCGGCACGACATTGGTCAACCTCACGTCGGGCGACTCGAGCCAGGCGCGGGAAGCCGCCCGATGGGCCGCACAGCGCGGCGCCCGCTACCTGGACGGCGCCCTCATGGCCGTCCCCCCGGTGATAGGGACCGCCGACGCGCTGATCCTGCACAGCGGACCGGAGTCGGACTTCGAGGCGCACCGGCCGACGCTCGAAGCGCTCGGCACCCTCTCCTACCTCGGCGCGGACCACGGGCTCGCGGCCCTGTACGACGTGGCCGGCCTCGCCATGATGTGGAGCGTCCTCAACGCCTGGCTCCAGGGCACCGCGCTGCTCAGGACGGCCGGTGTGGACGCCGCGACGTACGCGCCGTTCGCACGGCAGATGGCGGCCGGCGTCGCCGAGTGGCTGCCCGGGTACGCCGAGCAGATCGACAAGGGGTCCTTCCCTGCCGAGGTGTCGGCCCTGGAGGGCGACGCGCGGTCGATGGCACACCTCATCGAGGAGAGCGAGCGGGTGGGCGTCAACGCCGAACTGCCCAAGCTGTTCAAGGCGATGGCGGACCGGTCGATCGCCGCGGGACACGGTGGCGAGCAGTACCCCGTGCTGATCGAGGAGTTCCTCAAGCCCCGCGAGGACTGAGCTGCCCCGGCACCCGGAAGGGGGCCGGTCCAGGCGCCTGGACCGGCCCCCTTCCGGGGAGCCTGCGGCCCTAGGTCAGGTCGAACTCGCCCTCGCGCGCGCCGTGGACGAAGGCCCCCCACTCCGCGGGTGTGAAGATCAAGGATGGGCTTTCCGGCCGACCGCCGTTGCGCATCGCCACGAAGCCTTCGACGAAGGCGATCTCCACGTCCCCGCGCCCTTCGCTGCTGGATCGCCAGTCGGCGGTACTGAGGTCAAGCTCCGGCTTGTCCCAGCCCGCGAGCGGATGCTGCTGAGTGGTGCTTTCGGCCACGTCCGTGCTCCTCCCGATGCGTCGTCCGGCGCCAGCCTAGCTTTCGCTCCGGACGCCGGACAGGCCGCGGAGTCCGGCCACGGTCCGTCGGCGTACCGGACGCCGCGCCGGGTGGCGTGCCGGACGGGGTGCCGGGTGGCATCAGGTGGCGGGCGGTGCGGCGCCGACGAGCCACATGGAGAAGAACTGCGCGCCTCCTCCGTAAGCGTGCCCAAGCGCCCTGCGCGCCCCCTCCACTTGGTGCTCCCCCGCCTGTCCGCGCACCTGAAGTGCCGCCTCCGCGAAGCGGATCATCCCGGAGGCGCCGATGGGGTTGGTCGACAGGACGCCGCCGGACATGTTGACGGGCAGGTCGCCGTCGAGTTCCGTCACACCGGACTCGGTGAGCTTCCAGCCCTCGCCCTCCGCCGCGAAGCCGAGGTTCTCCAGCCACATCGGCTCGTACCAGGAGAACGGCACGTACATCTCGACGGCGTCGATCTCCCGGCGGGGCTCCGCGATGCCCGCCTGCCGGTAGACGTCGGCGGCGCAGTCCTTGCCCGCCTGCGGGGAGACGAAGTCCTTGCCCGCGAAGAGCGTCGGCTCACTGCGCATCGCGCCGCCGTGCATCCAGGCGGGCGGCCGGGGTGAACGGGCCGCTCCCGCACGGTCGGTGAGGACCATCGCGCAGGCCCCGTCGGAGGAGGGGCAGGTCTCGGAGTAGCGGATCGGGTCCCAGAGCATCGGCGAGGCCTGCACCTTCTCCAGGGTGATGTCGTGCTCGTGGAGGTGCGCGTAGGGGTTCTTCAGGGCGTTGCGCCGGTCTTTGTACGCGACGAGGGAGCCGACCGTCTCGGGCGCGCCGGTGCGCCGCATGTACGCGCGCACGTGCGGGGCGAAGAAGCCGCCCGCCCCCGCGAGCAGTGGCTGCTGGAAGGGGATGGGCAGCGACAGGCCCCACATGGCGTTGGATTCCGACTGCTTTTCGAAGGCGAGGGTCAGGACGGTGCCGTGGACGCGGCCCGCGACGAGGTTGGCGGCGACCAGTGCCGTGGAGCCGCCGACCGAGCCCGCCGTGTGCACGCGGAGCATGGGTTTCCCGACGGCTCCGAGCGCGTCGGCGAGGTACAGCTCGGGCATCATGACGCCCTCGAAGAAGTCCGGGGCCTTGCCGATGACGACGGCGTCGATGTCCGCCCACGTCAACTCGGCGTCTCTGAGGGCGCGTTGGGCGGCCTCGCGGACCAGGCCCGCGATCGACACGTCACGTCGGGCGGCCACGTGCTTGGTCTGCCCGATCCCGACGACGGCCACCGGCTCCTTACCCACCCGACCGCCCACCCGGCCGCTCACCTGACTGCTCATCGGGCGTCTCCTTCCAGGAGGGCGACCAGGTTCTGCTGGAGGCAGGGCCCCGAGGTGGCGTGTGCGACGGCGCGGTGCGACGCGCCCCGGTGGATGCGGGCGGCCGCCTCGCCGATCCGGATGAGCCCCGCCGCCATCATGGGGTTGGCGGCGAGCGCGCCCCCGGAGGGGTTGACGGTGACGTCGTCGCCGATCCTCAGGGCCTTGCGCAGGACGATCTCCTGGGAGGTGAAGGGCGCGTGCAGTTCGGCGGTGTCCACGGGCCGTTCGAAGACGCCGGCGCGCTCGGCGGCGAGGCGGGTGGACGGCGAGTCGGTGAGGTCGCGCACCCCCAGGCCGTGCGCCTCGACACGGTGGTCGATGCCCCGGATCCACGCGGGCCGCTCGCACAGGTCGCGGGCCCGCTCCCCCGCCACGAGGATCACGGCCGCGGCCCCGTCGCCGACCGGCGGGCAGTCTCCGGTACGCAGCGGGCGTACGACGTACTCGCCCTGCGCGACCGAACCGCTGAGCTGCGCGTGGGAGTTGGCGGTGGCGTCGGCGCGGCTGCGCCGGGCGACGCCGGCCAGCGCGGGTTCGTCGGTCTCGCCCGCGTCGATGAGTGCCTGCGCCTGGAGTGCGGCGAGCGCCACGGAGTCGGGCCACAGCGGGGCGAGGTAGTACGGGTCGAGCTGCCGGGTCAGCACGTCGCGTACGGAGCCCGGCGAGGACTTGCCGTAGGAGTAGACGAGCGCGGTGTCCGCCTCGCCGGTCTGGAGCTTCACCCACGCCTCGTACAGCGCCCAGGCGCCGTCCATCTCGACGTGCGACTCGGAGATCGGCGGCCAGGCGCCCACTCCGTCGAGCGCCATCGTGAAGGAGAAGGCGCGGCCCGCGAGGTAGTCGCAGGAGCCGGAGCAGGTGAACCCGATGTCGCTGGTCCGCAGGCCGGTGGCGGCGAGGACCTGGTGCAGTACCGGCATGAGCATCTCGACTTCGGACAGCTCGTCGGTGGTGCGCAGATGGTCGGTCTGTCCGAAGGCGACGACGGCGACGTCGCGGGCCGGGCGCATCACGGACGGCTTGCGGGGCGCCATCTAGATCAGCTCCTTGTACGTGTCGTAGTCGGCGTCGGGCTCGCCCGTCGGCCGGTAGTGGTCGGGGAAGCGGCCACCCTCGGTCCACACGGGTTCGACGCGCAGCCCCATCCGCACCTCGTCGTAGGGGATCCCGGCGATGCGGGCGTGCAGCGCGAGGTCGGCGCCGTCGAGGGCTATGTGCGCGTAGACGTAGGGGACTTCGATGTCGAGGTTCTTCGCCTTGATGTTGACGATGCAGTACGTCGTGACGGTGCCGCGCGGCCCGACCTCGACCCGTTCGGCCGTGGCGACGCCGCAGGTGGGGCAGGCGCCCCGGGGCGGGACGTACACCTTGCGGCAGGCGGGACAGCGTTCGCCGACGGTCCGTTGTTCGGAGAGGGCGTTGATGTAGGCGGTCTGGGCGCGGCCCGGCGCGTAGGTGTAGTCGAGCCGCGCGGGCGCGCCGATCCCGGTGACGGGGTCGGTGAACTCCCCGCTGTGGGGCGCGCTTTCCTGTGGGGCGCCATCCCCGTCGTACGGCTCGAAGCAGGCGATGTCCGTGATGGCGCCGACGCGTTCGGCGGCCCAGCGGATGCGGACGCGCATGCCGGTGCGTACGGCGTCGGGGCCCGGCGCGTCGAGGGCGTGGAGCAGGGCCGTGTCGGCGCCGTCCAGCTTCACCAGGACCCAGGCGAAGGGGGTGCCCAGGGGCTGGGCGCGGCGGGGCTCGTGGTTCCAGGCCCAGGTGGTGACGGTCCCGGTGTCGCCGACCTCGACGAGGTCACGTATCTCTTCGGCGGTCGCGGGGTCGTACTCGACGGGCGGCACGAGCGTGCGCCCGTCCCCGGTCTTCACGCCGAGCACGGTGCGCTCCCGCAACCCGGTGAGAAACGCGCTCTGCACGGGTCCGAGGGACCGGGTGAAGGGAAATTCGACGACGAGAGGCGCACGCAGCACTTCGGGCACGGGGGCGGATGTCATGACCAACTCCGATTCTCGACGATGGGGCGGAGGGCCGCCCCGTGCGGGGGCGCCCCCGAGGGGACGCGGGGAACTGCGCGACCAGCCCCCACCGGTCCGCAGGTGGCATTCGGCCTAGGCTCGCCGAAACTCCGGGGGCCGCTTCTCCGCAAAGGCTCTGGAGCCCTCCTTCGCATCGGCGGTGTCGAACACGGGCCACCCCCGCTTCAGCTCGGCCGCGAGACCGTCCGCCTCGGAGAGCGAAGCGGCCTCGTACACAGAGGCTTTGACCGCCTCCACGGCGAGCGGCCCGCACGCGTTGATCTGCTCGGCGATGACGAGAGCCTTGTCCAGTGCGGCGCCGTCCGGTACGACATGTCCGACGAGGCCGATGGCGGCGGCCTCGGCCGCCGAGTAGGGCCGCCCGGTGAGGAGCATCTCCAGGGCGTGCGTACGAGGGATCTGGCGCGGGAGCCGGACGGTCGACCCCCCGATGGGGAAGAGCCCGCGCCGCACCTCGAAGAGCCCGAAGGTCGCCGACTCCCCCGCCACCCGGATGTCCGTGCCTTGCAGGATCTCCGCGCCGCCGGCCACGCAGTAGCCCTCGACGGCGGCGATGACCGGCTTGCGGGGGCGGTGGTGGCGCAGCATCGCCTTCCAGTGCAGATCGGGGTCGGCCCGCATCCGGTCCCGGTACCGCTCGCCCTCCATGCCGTTGCCCGCGAGGGCCTTGAGGTCCATGCCCGCACAGAACGAGCCGCCCGCGCCGGTCAGCACGATCGAGCGGACCGCGTCGTCCTCGTCGGCCGCCACCCATCCGTCGTAGAGGCCGACGAGCATCGGCAGCGACAGCGCGTTCTTCGCCTCGGGCCTGTTAAGCGTGAGGATCAGTGTGGCGCCTTCGCGCCGCACGGAGAGGTGTTCCGTCCCACCCATGTGCCGTGCTCCCTCCGTCGCCGGGCATCCTGTCGCCCCCGGACCTGGAACAGGTTGCAGTAGCCGGGGAGCCAGTTCAATAGTTTTCTGACACCCAGTCAGTTTTGTTCCGCGGGGGCCCTTCCCACTTGTGGACGCCTCTGCTCTGATGACCGCCAAGCGGGGGCTCGCAGTGCACGCCGGGGTCAGGAGGAGCGCGGTGGAGTACAACCTTGCCGACCTGTTCGAGTCGGTCGTCGACGTGGTTCCCGGCCGCGAGGCGCTCGTCTACATCGACCACCCCGGCACGGGCGCGGAGCGCCGGCTGACCTACGCCGAGCTGGACGCGGTGGCCAACCGCGTCGCGCACCACCTGATCGACAGCGGCCTGACGCCCGGCGAGCACCTGGGGCTGCATCTGTACAACGGCGTCGAGTACCTCCAGACGGTCCTGGGCTGCCTCAAGGCACGGCTGGTGCCGGTCAACGTCAACTACCGCTATGTCGAGGAGGAGTTGGCCTATCTCTACCGCGACGCGGATCTCGCGGCGCTTGTCTTCGACGCCGAGTTCACCGAGCGGGTCGCGGCGGCGCTGCCGCGCACGGAGAGACTGCGGCACCTGGTACGGGTGGGCGAGCCGCCCACGGACGCGCCCTCACTCGACGCCACCGACGCCATCGACGTGGTGGCGTTCGCCGACGCGGAGGCGTCGGGCTCACCGGAGCGCGGCTTCGGACCGCGCTCGGCGGACGACCTGTTCATCATCTACACGGGCGGCACGACCGGTATGCCCAAGGGCGTCATGTGGCGCCAGGAGGACCTGTTCTTCGCGGGGCTCTTCGGGGGCGAACCGGCCGGTGAGCCGGTGAAGCGGCCCGAGGAGCTGGCCGAGCGGGTCGCCGCGGGCGGGTCCGGCCTCACCTTCTTCCCCACTCCCCCGCTGATGCACGGCACGTCGACGCTGACGTCGTTCATCGCCTTCAACTACGGCCAGCGGGTGGCCCTGCACCGCAAGTACGTGCCCGAAGAGGTGCTGCGCACCATCGAGCGGGAGAAGGTGTCGAGCGTGTCCCTGGTGGGCGACGCGATGCTCAGGCCGCTCATCGACGCCCTGCGCGGCCCGCTCAGGGGCACCGATCTGTCGTCGCTGTTCAGCGTCTCCTCGTCCGGGGCGATCATGTCGGAGACGGTGCGGGCCCAGTTCCAGGAACTGGTGCCCCACGTGCTCCTCCTCAACAACTTCGGCTCCTCCGAGTCCGGTTCCAACGGCAGGGCCACGGACGACTCGGGCCCCCGGAGGGGCTTTCGCCTGGAGGTCAACGACCGTACGCGCGTGGTGGATCCGGCCACGCACGAGCCGGTCCCTGTCGGGGTGCCGGGCCGCCTCGCCCAGCGCGGCCACGTGCCGCTCGGCTACTACAACGACCCGGCGAAGACCGCCGAGACGTTCTTCCAGAAGGGCGGGGAACGCTGGGTGCTGCTCGGTGACATGGCGACGGTCGACGAGAACGGCGTCGTCACCGTCCTCGGACGCGGCTCGCAGTGCATCAACACCGGCGGCGAGAAGGTGTACCCGGAGGAGGTCGAGCAGGCCCTCAAATCCCATCCGGACGTGTACGACGCGCTGGTCGCCGGAGTGCCCGACGAGCGCTGGGGCTCAAGGGTCGCCGCCGTCATCCAACTGCGCGGCGGCGCGCCCTCGTTGGATCTGGAAGCCGTCCAGGCCCACTGCCGCGCGCTGCTCGCCGGGTACAAGATCCCGCGCGCGGTGGTCTTCACGGACCACATCGAGCGCTCGCCGAGCGGCAAGGCTGACTACCGGTGGGCGAAGGCGGTGGCGGCGAGGGGTTAGCGTCCGGCCGGCGGAGCATGCCCATCGGGCGTGCCACAAGGCCCGGCGCTCAGCCAGGGCGGGCGGACTCCTGCGCACCGACGAGAACCCCTTGTACCCGAACGCCCTGGAGGCGATGCGGCGTGCCCGGCTGCGTACGGAGGCGTACCTCGGGCTGCCCGTCCGGGCCGGTCGGAACTCATCCCGCGCAGACGGATCGCAGCGCCCGCCCCAGCGCGACGCCGTGCAGGGCGTCGAGCCGGTCGGCATGCCGGGTGTGTGCGGCGGCCGCGGTCAGGACTCCCCCGCAGTACGGGGCGGTGCGCGCGTCGGCTGACGGGCGATGCCCCGCACCAGGCCGCCGTTGATCCGGTTGATCTCCTCGCGGACCTCGGTGAGGTCCGGACGCTCCTTCGGTACCTGGGAGGGGTCGGCGTCCCAGCGGCGGAACAGCCCTCGCTGGACCACCTTGTTGGCGTCGATCTGGTCGCGGAAGATCCGCACCGTCGCCTCGGGGTCGCCGCCCGTCTCCCGCGCCTGGCGGGCCACCGCGTCCAGGACCTGCTTCTCGCGAGCCGGATCGTCGATGGGGCTGTCCGTGCCGTACTTGGCGGCGGCGACGAGGTCGGCGGTGGCGAGGCGCTGGGCCGACAGATCGGCGAGCAGGCGCAGTCGGCCGTACGGGGCCGTGGGCCCGGTCACCTCCGGCGGCGCGGGGGCTGGTGCGGGTGCGGCGACCGCCACGGGATTTCCCGCGAACAGGGCGGCCGTCGCGGCGCAGGCGGACAGGGCACGGCCCACGGTCGAGGTGAGATGCACCCCGCCTGTCACCCCGAGCAGGTCTGACCGGCCAGGCGCCGCCCGGCCAGGCACCGCCCACCCGGGCACCGCTCAGTCCTGCGCCAGGAACCCCGCCACCCGCCGCCTGAACCACTCCGGATCGTCCAGCCACGGGAAGTGCCCGCCGCCCGGCTGTACTTGGCACACGCCGGCCGGGAAGAGCGCGGCCAGCTCCTCGGCCCGGGCGGGGCTCGGCCCACCGTCGTAGGCGCCTGCCAGCACGAGTACCGGCGCGGCCAGGGAGGCGAGGGCGGCGCGGGTGGCGGGCGGGTCGAAGGAGGCCTCGCCGTAGTACGCCTCGGAGGCCGCCGCGTTCTTCTGGGCCGGGCTCTGCGCGCGGTGCGCCTGGGCCGCCGCGTCCCAACGCCCGTAGGTGAGCGGTGCGATGGCCTCCCAGCCGGCGCTGGGGGCACGGCCCTGCGCGATCTCCCGCAGCGCGGCCTCGGCCGCCGGGTACCAGGGCTCGTCCTTGCGCAGCGCGGCAGCCTCGCGGCGGTCCTCGTCGGTCACGACGCCCCCGACGGCCAGCGTGGCCGGGGCGACCAGGATCAGGGTGCGGATCCGCTTGGGGTGGCGGGCCGCGTACAGCGTGGCGAGGTCACCGCCCGCGGAGTGCCCGAGCACGTCGACCCGGTCGAGCCCGAGGTGCTCGCGCAGCGCCTCGACGTCGTCGACGAGAAGGTCGCAGCGGTACGTCGCCGTGTCGTCCGGCACCGCCGAGTCGCCCGTGCCCCGCAGATCGAGCAGGATGAGGCGGCGGTGCGCCGTGAGGCCGCCGAGGTCGCCCAGGTAGACGGAGGCGCGCATGGGGCCACCCGGCACACAGAGCAGTGGCTCGCCCTCCCCCTTCTCGTGGTAGGCCAGCTGGGTCCCGTCGTACGCGCTGAATACCGGCATGCCGGGGATCATCACATCCCGGCGCGGTCCGGGCAACGCCGGTGCGCGTCGGTCCACCGCCGACGGCCGTGCGAGATCTCTTGACGGCCACCTCGGGGACTGGATTACTGACCTCGACGGAAGATCGACGACCGAATGATCGGTCGCCCGTTCAGGACGGGAGAACCCTTGATGACGCGTATGCCGCCACAGCTGGACGCGGCGGAACGGCTCGGCCCCCGCGAACTCGGGGCGTTGCAGTTGGAACGCCTCCAGGACACCTTGCTGCACGCGTACGAGAACGTCCCGTTCTACCGGGCGGCGTTCGACAAGGCGGGCCTGCGCCCCGACGACTGCCGTTCGCTCGCCGACCTGGCGCGATTCCCGTTCACCACCAAGGACGACCTGCGGGCGAATTATCCGTTCGGGATGTTCGCGGTGGAGCAGTCCGAGGTACGTCGGCTGCACGCCTCCAGCGGCACGACGGGCCTCCCGACGGTCGTCGGGTACACCGAGCGCGATCTGTCCATGTGGGCGGACGTGGTGGCGCGCTCGATCCGCGCCGCGGGCGGCAGGCCCGGCGACAAGGTCCATGTGGCCTACGGGTACGGCCTGTTCACCGGCGGCCTGGGCGCGCACTACGGCGCCGAGCGGCTCGGCTGCACGGTCATTCCCGCGTCCGGCGGCATGACGGCACGTCAGGTCCGGCTGATCCTGGACTTCCGCCCCGAGATCATCATGGTGACCCCGTCGTACATGCTCACGCTCCTGGAGGAGTTCGAGCGGCAGGGCATCGATCCCCGTACGACGTCCCTGCGGGTCGGCATCTTCGGCGCGGAGCCGTGGACCGAGGAGATGCGGCACGAGATCGAGGAGCGTTTCGCGATCGACGCGGTCGACATATACGGGCTGTCGGAGGTCATCGGCCCGGGCGTCGCCCAGGAGTGCGTGGAGACCAAGGACGGGCTGCACATCTGGGAGGACCACTTCTATCCCGAGGTCGTCGACCCGATCACGGGCGAGGTGATGCCGGACGGGGAGCGCGGCGAGCTGGTGTTCACCTCCCTCACCAAGGAGGCCATGCCCGTGGTCCGCTACCGCACGCGCGATCTGACGCGGCTGCTTCCGGGGACGGCGCGGGTCTTCCGGCGGATGGAGAAGGTGACGGGCCGCAGTGACGACATGGTGATCCTGCGCGGGGTCAATCTCTTCCCCACGCAGATCGAGGAGATCGTGCTGCGCACGGCCGGTATCGCGCCGCACTTCCAGCTGCGCCTGACCCGCGAGGGGCGCATGGACGCCCTGACGGTGCGGGCCGAGGCGCGCGCCGACACGCCGGCCGAGCGGCGCGAGGCGGCGGCCCGGGAGATCGCCGCGGCCGTGAAGGACGGCATCGGTGTCTCGGTCGGCGTGGACATCGTGGACCCGGAGACGATCGAGCGTTCGGTGGGCAAGTTCAAGCGGATCGTGGATCTGCGGGAAAGGGCGTAGAGCCTCGTCACGGCGGTGTCCTCGTCATGGCAGAGTCACGGCACCCTCCAGCCGCCGGCGGATGGGTTCCATCTGTTGATGGTCCATGGGCAGGACCCCCTGGAGGTCCTTCAGGTCGTCCAGCGCTTCACGGATACGTCGCCTGCGGGGGCCGCACGCCAGGAAGCGTTCCAGTTCCGCGGCCGCCTCGCCCCACGCGTCGGCCGCGCAGTGGACCACCAGCAGATTGCCTCGCGCATGGGCGGCCGCGGGGCCTTCACCGTCTGCCTCGTCGGAGTAGATCTCCACGGCCCGCCGGATGTGGTCACCGGCCTCCGGCCGCCGCCGCAGCAGCCTGAGGACCACCGCGCATTCCAAGTGGTACCAGGCGTTGTCGGGCCGGATCCGCAGGACGTGGTAGCAGTCGGCGAGCGCGTCCTCGTACCGCCCCAGCGCCCGGTATGCCAGCGCGCGCTTGGACAACCTCCAGGGTTCTTCCGGATCCACCTCGATGGCATGGTCGTAGTCGGCCACGGCCTCTTCGTAGCGGCCCAGGGCCCGGTATGCCTCTCCCCTGCCGACGAAGGCCCATTCGTCCGTCGGATCGAGCGCGATCACACGGTCGTAATCGGCGAGCGCGTCCTCGTACCGCCTCAGCAAGCGGAAAACGTAGGCCCGGCTGGAGAGGACCGAGGCGTTGCCCGGATCCAGCTCGATGGCACGGTCGTCGTCGGCCAGCGCGTCTTCGTACCGCCCGACGCGCTGAAGGAACTGGGCGCGCACAGCCCACATCCAGGCCTGCGCGGGAGCCATCTCGATGGCACGGTCGTAGTCGGCCAGAGCGTCGTCGCAGCGCCCCATCCCCTCATGGGCCCAACCTCGCCGGACCAAGTGCCAGGGTTCTTCCGGCTGGAATCGGACGGCACTGTCGTAGTCGGCCCCAGCCTCTTCATAGCGGCCCATGGCCCGATAGGTGTCCCCCCGATTGGCGATGACCCACGCGCCTTCCGGGTCCAGCTCGATCGCACGGTCGTGGTCGGCGAGCGCATCGTCATAGCGGCCCATGGCCTGGTACGTCTCCGCGCGGTTGCCGATGACCCACGCGTCGTGCGGCTCGGCTTCGCCGGCGCGGTCGTGGTCGGCCAGCGCCGCCTCGAACCGGCGGGCGGAACGATGGATCTGGGCGCGCACGGTGCACGCCCAGGCCCGAGTGGCCTGCTGCTCAGCGGCGTGGTCGTAGTCGGCGAGAGCTTCCTCGACACGGCCCATGGCCTGGTAGACCATGCCACGCCGGACCACGGCCCAGGCATCGTCCGGTTTGCGTCCGATGGCTTCGTCGCAGTCGGCCAGAGCCTCGGTGTAGCGGCCCATGGACCGGTAGGTGTCCCCCCGGTGGAAAAGGGCACACCAACCCACGTCGTCGTCGCTCTCCTTCAGACGGCTGAAATCAGCGAGGGCGTCGTCGTAGCGGCCCATCGCCTCATAGGTCTGTCCGCGGGCCAGGATGCTCCAGGGGTCGTCGGGCTCCACGTCCAGCGCCCTGGAAAGGCTGTGCAGTGCCCGGTCGTAACGTCCCATCAGCCGGAGGGTCTCGCCCCGGCCGTACAGCGCGCGGGCGAAGTCCGGAGTCAGCGCCAGAGCGCGGGCGTAGTCCGTCAAGGCCGCTTCGTACTCGCCGGACCTGCGGTGTTGGCGGCCTCGGAGCATGTGGGCCAAGGTGCGGTCCTCGGCGGGGAGTTCCGGGGCGGCGAGTACCAGTGACAGAGCGGAGACCAGGTCGTCGGCGGGCTCTGCGAACGCGGCGGCGAGCCGGTCCCCCCACGAGGCGAGCCGCTCGTCCGCGGAGTCCTTCCCGGCCTGGACGACCATGTGTACCCAGCGCCGCAGAACGGCGGTGCCCGCGTCACAGGCCCGTACGAGGTCGTGCAGGGCATCCGGCAGGGCGAGGTCGGGGCGCGCGCACAGGCGGTGGTAGGTCTCGTTGAGCCGGTGCTCCCGCCAAGCGCTGTGCGGCCAGCCGTCGTTGGGTGCGAGCGTCGCCTGGAGAGCCTGGCCTCGCCGACGATGGATGTCGGCGAGCCGCGTGTGCTGCTGTTGCCAGCGCGTGGGTGACTGGGTGCGTTGCAGCCGGAGCATGGCGGCGCGGACGACGTCGTGGTAGCGGCACCGGCCTGCCTGGCCGGTGACGAAGGGGAGACCGCGCAGCCAGCCGTACTGATCGGCCAGCGCCTCGGGGACCGTCTCCCGGTAGATGTCCTCGTCCATTTGCAGAGGCAGCGCGCAGGCCTGGGCCGCGGCCCGTTGCTCGGGGGTCGACACCCACTTCAGGAACCGTTCGACCGCCGTCTCGGAAGGGTCGGCGACCTCCCCCGGCTCCTGGGGGCGGTTCAGTGCGAGCGTGTCGACCAGAACCGGCAGCCGCCCCGTCAGATGCAGGATGACCTGGATGGTCTCCTCATGCGTGACGCCCCGGGCCGCCAGCAGTTGCCGGGCCTCCTCCTCGGTGAAGACCGCGAGCGGGATGTCGGCCACCAGATCCAGATGGTCTCCCCAGCACCGGGCGTCGAGCCGCCCCTGCCCTGACAGGACGGCCAGGACGTTGACGGGCAGGCCTGGGTACTCCTCACCGACCAGGATGTCCCGCAGCCACTCGTTCAGAACGGGGCTGGTCCGCTCGAAGACGTCGAAGAACAGCACGACCCGTGGACTCCGTGCGGCCGCCTCCGCCAGGTCGTCCATGAACACCGGCGTCAGCATCCGCACGGGAGACAGCACCAGTTGGACATCGGCGTGGTTGCGGAACCGGCCACTGAGCGAGGCACGTATCCGATCGGCGCCCTGGGCGAGCTGCTGCGGGTCCATGGCACCGGCGACCGCACCCATGCCCGGCACCATCCCGAGTCCGGCGAGACCTGCCTGCGCCGCGATGGTGCTGGACGGCGACGCCGTGGGCGACGCCCCGCCTCCCGCGTCCTGCGCACACCCCACCCCCGCCACGGTCAGGGGCGATTCGGCTTCATGGCGCCGCTGCCGGTAGGCCGCGAGCAGCTTCTTGAACCCCTTCAGTGCCACGCCCTGGCGCTCGAACTGGGCGCTGATCGCTTCCATCGCCTCGATCACACTGTGCACGTCGTCATCGAGATAGGCGGTGAGCGCCCCCGCCTCGCGCGCCAGGGCCTCCCACTGCCGCACCATCGACGTCTTGCCGACCCCTGCCTGGCCGTGGACGTGGAAGAGATACTGAAAGGCGTCGTCCGCGGGGTCCCGGGAGAGGTTGTCCCGGAACACTCCCAGCTCGCCCTGCCGGCCGACGAAGCCGGTCCGGCGACGGCGCCTGTTCAGGTTCTGCCGCGACGGCTGCCGCTCCGCCAACTGCCCCACCCCCTGCCTCACATGATGCCGTCACCGAAGCGGTCCCGCAGCTCCCGCTTGAGGATCTTCCCGCTGGCGTTGCGCGGCAGCTCGTGCACGAACAGGACCCGCTTGGGCGCCTTGAAGTGGGCGAGCCTCTCGCGGGCGTGGGCGATGAGTTCGGCCTCCGACAGCTCTGCGTCCTTGCGTACGACGACGGCGGTGACCGCCTCGATCCAGCGTTCGTCCGGCAGCCCGATCACGGCGGCCTCCGCGACGCCCGCGTGGGCGTACAGCGCGTCCTCGACCTGGCGGGAGGCGACGAGCACGCCACCGGAGTTGATGACGTCCTTGACGCGGTCCACGACGGTGAAATAGCCCTCCGCGTCCCGCACGGCGAGGTCCCCCGAGTGGAACCAGCCGTCGCGGAACGCCTCGGCGGTTTCCTCCGGCTTGTCCCAGTAGCCGTCGCACAACTGCGGTGAGCGGTAGACGACTTCGCCCCGGCTGCCGTCCCGCACCTCACGGCCGTGCTCGTCGACGAGGCGCGCCTCGACGAACAGGACGGGCCGCCCGCAGGAGTCCATCCGGCCCTCGTGCTCATCGGGTCCGAGGACGGTGGCGAGCGGGCCGATCTCACTCTGCCCGAAGCAGTTGTAGAAGCCGAGACCGGGCAGCGTGGAACGCAGTCGTTCCAGGACCGGCACCGGCATGGCCGACGCACCGTAGTACGCCTTGCGCAGCGCGCCTAGGTCGCGGGTGGCGAAGCCTGGGTGGTTCGCGAGGCCGATCCACACGGTGGGCGGCGCGAACAGGCTGTCGGCGCGCCCGGTCTCGACGAGGTCGAGGATCCGCTCGGCGTCCGGCGCGTCGAGCACGGTGTTCTCGGCGCCGACCGCGAGGTAGGGCATGAGGAAGACGTGCATCTGCGCCGAGTGGTAGAGCGGCAGCGAGTGGACGGGCTTGTCGCCCTCCTTGAGGTCCAGGGCGGTGATCGCGCTCGCGTACTCGTGGACGAGTGCGCGGTGGGACATCATGGCGCCCTTCGGCCGGGCAGTGGTGCCCGAGGTGTAGAGCAGCTGCGCCAGATCGTCGCCGCGGGGGCCTTGTCCCTCGTACGCGGGTGACGCGGCGAGCCGCGCGAGCAGCGAACCGTCCGTGTCGCGCAGGGGCAGGGCCGGCAGGTCGGCGGGGAGACGCTCCGCGAGGTCCGGGTCGGTGAGGACGAGCGAGCTGCCGGACTGGCGCAGGATGTACGTCAGGTCGTCGCCGGTGAGGTTCTGGTTGACCGGCACGTGCACCAGGCCCGCCCGCGCGCAGGCGAGGAAGCCGATCAGATAGGCGTCGGAGTTGTGGGCGTAGGCGCCGACCCGCTCGCCCGGCGCCAGGGCGTGGTCGCGCAGTACGCGGGCGGCGCGCGAGACGGCGTCGTCCAGTTCCTCGTAGGTCCAGGACCGCTCGCCGTAGTGGAGTGCCGTCCGGCGCGGTGTGCGGCGCGCGCTGCGGCTGAGGACTGCGTCGACCGTGCTCTCCCGTACACCCGTCATGGCGTGATCCTGTGTCTCCCACACCACCCGGGTCAAGGGACCACACGGCACGCCGCCTCAAGGGACGCCACAGGCCCCGGTCAAGGGGCCCCCAGATGACATACCGCTTGGTACGCTCAACCGCCCCTTCCGTCAACGCTGTTGGGAGGCACCCTTGCGTACCCGTACGAGACGTCTGGCCGCCGCCGGGATCACCTTGCTCACCGCGGTGGCCCTGCTGCCGGCCGGTGCGGTGGCCGCTCCGCGCGACGCACACCCATCGGGCGGCGGCCTGCACGCCACCATCCGCTACACGCAGTACGGCATTCCGCACATCCTCGCCAAGGACTACGCCAACCTCGGCTTCGGCACGGGCTGGGCGCAGGCCGCCGACCAGGTGTGCACGCTCGCCGACGGTTATGTGACCGTACGCGGCGAGCGCTCGCGCCACTTCGGGGCCGAGGCCTCCCCCGGCGCCGCCCTGTCGTCGGCCTCCACGAACCTCAGCAGCGATCTGTACTTCCGCGGTGTACGGAAGGCCGGGACCGTGGAGAAGCTCCTGAAGCGGCCCGCCCCCGCGGGCCCCAGCCGGGAGACGAAGGAGCTGATGCGCGGCTTCGCCGCGGGCTACAACGCCTGGCTGGCCCAGAACCGCGTCACCGACGCGGCCTGCGCGAAGGCCGACTGGGTCCGCCCGATCACCGCGCTCGACGTGGCCCGGCACGGCTTCGCGGTGCAGGTGCTCGGCGGGCAGGGGCGCGGCGTCGACGGCATCACGGGCGCACGGCCGCCGGGCGAGGCGGCCAGGGACCGCGCGGCCGACCCGCGCCGCTCGGCACAGGCCGCCCGGGAACTGTTCTCGGCGCGGGACTCCGACATGGGCTCCAACGCCGTCGCGTTCAACGGTGGGACCACGGCGAACGGCAGGGGCCTGCTGCTCGGCAACCCCCACTACCCCTGGCAGGGCGGGCGCCGCTTCTGGCAGTCGCAACAGACCATCCCGGGCGAACTGAACGTGTCCGGCGCTTCGTTGATCGGCACCGGCGTGGTCAACATCGGCTTCAACGGTGACGTGGCGTGGAGCCACACCGTCGCCACCGGCGTCCCCCTCAACTTCCACCAGCTCACCCTGGACCCGGCCGATCCGACCACCTACCTGGTGGACGGCAAGCCGCACAGGATGACGAAGCGGACCGTCACGGTGCCCGTGAAGGGCGGCGCCCCGGTGACCCGCACCCAGTGGTGGACCCGCTACGGCCCCGTCATCACCGGCCTTGGCCCGCAGCTGCCGCTGCCCTGGTCCTCGACCACGGCGTACGCGCTCAACGACCCGAACGCCGTGAACCTGCGCGGCAACGACACCGGTATCGGCTTCGGCAAGGCCCGGTCCACCGCCGGCATCCTCAAGGCCCTTCGCGACACGCAGGGACTGCCCTGGGTGAACACCGTCGCGGCGGACCGGCGCGGCCGGTCGTTGTTCACGCAGTCGCAGGTGCTTCCCCGCATCACCGACGAGCTGGTGCGGCGTTGCAGCACGGACCTCGGCAAGGTCACCTACCCGGTGTCGGGCGTCGCGGTGCTCGACGGCTCGCGGGGCGCGTGCGCGCTCGGCTCCGACAGGGACGCGGTGCAGCCCGGGATCTTCGGTCCTTCGCGGATGCCGACGCTCAAGGACACCCCGTACGTGGAGAACTCCAACGACAGCGCGTGGCTGACCAACGCCGACCGGCCGATCACCGGCTATGAGCGGGTCTTCGGCTCCCTCGGCACCCAGCGCTCGGTGCGCACGCGCGGCGCCATCGAGGACGTCTCCGCGATGGCGAAGAGGGGCGGCCTGACGGTCGGGGACCTGCAACGCCAGCAGTTCGCGAACCGCGTGCCCGCGGCGGATCTCGCCGGGGAGGACACCGCGAAGGCCTGCGCGGCCCTGCCCGGTGGCACCGCGACGGGCAGCGACGGCAAGCCCGTCGACGTGTCCAAGGCCTGTACGGTGCTGGCGCGTTGGGACCGCACCATGAACACCGACAGCCGGGGCGCGCTGCTCTTCGACCGCTTCTGGCGCAAGCTGACGGCGACGGTGCCGAACGCGCGGCTGTGGAAGGTGCCGTTCTCCGCGGCCGACCCGGTGCGCACGCCGAACACCCTCGACACGACGGCACCGGAGTTCCCGAAGGCGCTGGCCGACGCGGTGGCCGAGCTGAACGCGGCGGGGATCGCGCTCGACGCGCCGCTGGGTGAGAACCAGTACGTCGTACGCGGCGGCGAGCGCCTGCCGATACACGGCGGTACGGAGTCCCTCGGCGTATGGAACAAGATCGACCCCACCTGGAGCCCGAAGGAGGGCTACACCGAGGTCACGCACGGGTCGAGCCACATCCAGGCGGTCGGCTGGAGCGAGGGCCGCTGCCCGAAGGCCCGTACGCTGCTGACGTACTCCCAGTCCGCCAACCCGGACTCGCCGCATTACAGCGATCAGACGCGGCTGTATGCGAAGGAACGCTGGGTGACGTCGCGCTTCTGCGAGAAGGACATCCTCGGCGATCCCGCGCTGAAGGTGGTGCGGGTGCGCGAACGCCGTTGACGCCGCAAGGCAGTTGAGGCAGGGGGGACGGGCCACTCGGCGGCCCGTCGCCCCTCCCTCACATGGCGCGCTCGCGTCCCTCCCAGTACGGGTCGCGCAGCCGCCTCTTGTACAGCTTGCCGTTCGGGTCGCGGGGCATCGTCTCGATGAAGTCGACGCTCTTGGGCCGCTTGTAGCCCGCGAGGCGGTGCTCGCAGTGGGCGAGGATGTCGGCGGCGAGGGCGTCGTCTGCGGTCCTGCCCTCGGCGACCTCGACGACCGCCTTGACCTGCTCGCCCCAGTCGTCGTGCGGGATCCCGAAGGCGGCGGCGTCGGCGACGGCGGAGTGCGTGAGCAGCGCCGACTCGATCTCGGCGGGGTAGATGTTCACGCCGCCCGAGATGATCATGTCGATCTTGCGGTCGCGCAGGAAGAGATAGCCGTCCTCGTCCAGCAGCCCCAGGTCGCCGACGGTGAAGAAGTCGCCGATGCGGTTCTTCTTCGTCTTCGACTCGTCCTTGTGGTACGAGAATCCGCCGGTGGTCATCTTCATGTAGACGGTGCCGAGTTGACCGGGCGGCAGGCGGTTCCCCTCGTCGTCGAAGACGGCCAGCTCGCTGATGGGCCAGGCCTTGCCGACCGTGCCGGGCTTCTTCAGCCAGTCCTGCGCGGTGGCGAAGGCGCCGCCGCCCTCGCTGGCGGCGTAGTACTCCTCGACGCACTCGCCCCACCATTCGATCATCGCCCGCTTCACATGGTCGGGGCAGGGGGCGGCGCCGTGGATCGCGTGCCGCATCGAGGACACGTCGTACGCGGCTCTCGTCGCGTCGGGCAGCGCGAGCAGGCGGTGGAACTGGGTCGGCACCATGTGGGTGTGCGTGCACTTGTGCACGTCGATGAGACGGAGCATCTCCTCGGGCGTCCACCTGTCCATGACGACCAGCGGATGACCGATGTGCAGGGCGGCGCCCGCGAATTGGAGGACGGCGGTGTGGTAGAGCGGTGAGCAGACCAGGTGGACGTTGCCGTCGAAGGGCTTGATGCCGAAGATGCCGAGGAAACCGCCGAGGTAGGCCTCCTCGGGGAGCTTGCCGGACAGCGGTCGGCGGATGCCGCGGGGGCGGCCGGTGGTGCCCGAGGTGTAGTTCATGACCCAGCCGAGCGTGCGGTCTTCGGGTACGGACTCCGGGTGCCCGTCCAGGAGTTGGCGGTAGGGACGGAATCCCGGCACGTCGCCCACGGCATAGCGGTGGGTTGCGGGGAGCATCGCCTCGTCGGCCGCCGCCATGGCCGCGTCGGCGAACCTCTCGTGCGCGATCAGCACCTTGGCGCCGGAGTCGGCGACGATCCAGGCGATCTCGGGGCCCACCAGGTGGTGATTGACAGGGACGAGGTAGAAACCGGCCTGGGCGGCGGCCAGATACGCGGTGAAGAACTCCACCCCGTTGGGCAGGACCACGGCGAACGCGTCGCCGCGCTCCAGACCGGCGGCCCGCAGCCCGTGCACCAACTGGTTGACGGCGCCGTGCAGTCGGCCCGCCGTCCACTCCTCACCACCGGGGGCGACGAGCACGGTGCGGGCGGGGTCGGCCGCGGCCTGCGCCCAGAAGCCGTTCGGCGGGGTGCTGTTGGCAGGTGTGCTCACGACTGACTTCCCCTTCCCGCGATGCGGTTGATCCGGTCGACGGCACGCTCGAAGCCGCGCGTCAGATCGTCGAAGACGGCCTGGACGCCGCGTTCACTGTTCATCCGGCCGACGATCTGCCCGACCGGAGTGCCGAGCAGGTTCCGCACCTCGTACTTCTGGATGCGCGAGACGGCCTCGGCGACGAGGAGCCCCTGGAGCGGCATCGGCAGCGGCCCCGGCCCCTGCGGGTCGTCCCAGGCGTCGGTCCACTCCGTTCGCAGTTGGCGGGCGGGTTTGCCGGTCAGGGCCCGGGAACGGACCGTGTCACCGGAACCGGCCGCCAGGAGCTTTCGGGTGAGGGCGGGCGAGTGGAGGTCTGCCTCGGTGGTGGTGAGCCACAGGGAGCCGAGCCAGACGCCCTGGGCGCCGAGCGCGAGAGCGGCCGCTATCTGCTCGCCGCTGCCGATGCCCCCGGCGGCGAGCACCGGCAGCGGCGCGACCGCCTCCACGGCCTCGGGGGTGAGCACCATGGAGGCGATCTCGCCGGTGTGGCCGCCCGCCTCGTATCCCTGGGCGACGACGATGTCGATGCCGGCGTCCGCGTGCTTTCGGGCATGCCGGGCACTGCCCGCGAGGGCGGCGACGAGAACGCCGTGGGCGTGCGCGCGCTCGATGACGTCTGCCGGGGGCGAACCGAGGGCGTTGGCGAGGAGTTTGATCGGGTAGTCGAAGGCGACGTCGAGCTGGTCGCGGGCGACCTGCTCCATCCAGCCGGTGATGCGCCAGCCGGACTCCTCACCCTCGGCCAGCTCGGGCACGCCGTGCTTGGCGAGGGTGTCCTTGACGAACTGCCGGTGCCCTTCCGGGATCATCGCCTCGACGTCGGCCTCCGTGACGCCTTCGACCTTCTTGGCGGGCATGACGACATCGAGGCCGTACGGCATGCCGTCGACGTGCTCCTGCATCCAGTCGAGATCCCTGGCCAGGTCGTCGGGCGCCGTGTAGCGGACCGCGCCGAGCACCCCGAGCCCGCCCGCCCTGCTGATGGCGGCGGCCACCGCGGGGAAGGGCGTGAAACCGAAGATGGCGTGCTCGACTCCCAGTCTCCTGCTCAACTCCGTCTGCATGGCCGCAGGATGCCGCAGCGGCCCGGCCGACGGAAGAGGTTTCCTGATGCTGCGTCAGATTGTTGAGCGAGCGCTCGGCCTGACCGCGTGGTCAGATTTCTGACCGATCGGTTAGTGTGGCCCCACCTACTCAGGGAGGACACCGAGATGGAACGCACGACGTGCTGTGTGGTGGGCGGTGGCCCGGCCGGCATGATGCTCGGCCTGCTGCTGGCCAGGGCGGGGATCGAAGTGACGGTCCTGGAGAAGCACGGCGACTTCCTGCGCGACTTCCGCGGGGACACCGTGCACCCCTCGACCCTGCGCCTGCTCGATGAACTGGGCCTCGGTGAGCGCTTCGCCCGGCTGCCGGCCCGCAAGCTGCGGGACATGCGGATGCACATCGACGACACCACGGTCGTCGCGGGAGACCTGCGGCACATTCCCGGCAGACACAAGTACATCGCGCTTGTCCCCCAGTGGGACTTCCTCGATCTGCTCGCGGGCGAGGCCGCCACCGAGCCGCCGTTCACGCTGCGGATGCGGACGGCGGCGACCGGGCTGCGCAGGGACGGTTCCGGCCGGATCACCGGGGTGCGTTACGCCACCGACGACGGCACGTCCGGCGAGATCGCCGCCGATCTGACGGTGGCCTGCGACGGCCGGGGCTCCCTGGTCCGCGCCGCCGCCGGGCTCGTACCGATCTCGTACGACGTGCCCATCGACGTCTGGCAGGTCCGGGTACCCGCGCCGCCGGACGAGCTCAAGAGCGACCGGGTCTTCATGAGCGTCCGCGACGGCCAGGTCGCCGCGACCATGGACCGCGGCGACTACTACCAGACCCCCTACCTCATCAAGAAGGGCACGGATGGCGAGCTGCGGTCCCACGGCATCGAACGGTTCCGCGAGCGTCTCGGCGCGCTGCTCGGCTGGGACCCCGCCACGATGGCGGAGATCCGCTCCTGGGACGACGTGAAACTCCTGGAGGTCACCATGGGGCGGCTGCCCCGCTGGTACACCGAGGGCCTGCTGTGCATCGGCGACGCCGCGCACACCATGTCCCCGGTCGGTGGCGTCGGCGTCAACCTCGCGGTCCAGGACGCCGTCGCCGCCGCCCGCCTCCTCGCCGAACCGCTGCGGCGCGGCCGGGTGGACGTGCGTGACCTCGCCCGCGTCCAGAAGCGCCGGTGGCTGCCGATGGCCGTGACGCAGAAGCAGCAACTGGGCGAGCACGAGATGCTGTTGAGGCCCGCGCTCGCCGGGACCCTCAGTGGGGACCGGTTGCCGCTGCCCCTGCGCATGCTGCGGAGAGTGCCCGCGCTGCGGACGGTGACGGGGTACCTGGGCGGGGTGGGCGTGCGCCCGGAACACGCACCGGCGTTCGCGCGCCGCTGACCACGGGGACTCCGGCCCCGGGCGGGAAGCGGGAGGCGGGAGGTCTCAGCCGCGCTTCTCGATGGCGTGCAGCGTGAACGTCACCAGTTCGTCCGCCGCGGCGTCCAGGTCCAGCTCCGGGTGGGTGAGCCAGTGCGCGACCACGCCGTCGATCGCCCCACCGATCGCGAGGGCGACCGTGTCGGGGGCGAACTCCCGCAACTGTCCGGCCTGTTGACCCGCGGCAAGGAGATCCGCGAGGGCGTTCCAGCGGCCCGCCGTGTCATGGCCGCCGGGGTTCTTGAGCCGGGTGCCGCCCGCGTCGTCGAGGAGCACCTCGGTGATCACTCGCACATGACGGCGGTTCTCCCGCTGATAGTCGATCATCGCCCGGACGTACGCGACGACGGCCGCGCGCGGGTCCGGCGCGGCGGCCACCTTGTCGTTCACGTACGCGGTGAACCGTTCGATGACGTACGAGAAGGTGGCCTGGGCCAGGTTGTCCTTGGACGCGAAGTGGTAGAGGACCGCGCCCTTCGACAGGCCCGCCTGCTCGGCGATCGCCGCCAGGGAGGTGGCCGGATAGCCCTTCGAGGCGATCAAATCGATCGTGCACTCGATGAGCTGGCCGCGGCGGGCCTGCTCGGTGAAGGTCGGGGTGCCGTCCCCTCGGCGGGAAGCCATCGTGGCGCCCCTCTCCTCGCTCGCGCCGGTGATCGACGTACGACCGTACACCAGGGCTATTCACCAAGGGCGGCCATGGCGGCGTTGTGGCCCGGGATGCCGCTGACGCCCCCGCCGCGCACGGCGCCCGCCCCGCACAGCAGGACGTTCGCGTGCCGCGTCGCCACGCCCCAGCGGGCGCCGCCGCCCTCGGCGCCCCCGGCGGCTTCGGTGTCCTCGGCGTAGGGGAAGGCGAGGTCACCGTGGAAGATGTTGCCGCCGGGCAGGCGCAGGTCGCGCTGCAGGTCGAGCGGGGTTCTGGCCTCGATGCAGGGGCGGCCCTCCGCGTCGGGCGCCAGGCAGTCGGCGATCGGCTCTGCGAGATGCTTGTCGAGCTGGGCGAGGGTCGACTTCAGCAGGTCGTCGCGTACCGCGTCGTGGTCGTCGGCGAAGAGCTGGGCGGGCGTGTGCAGTCCGAAGAGGGTGAGGGTCTGGTAGCCGTCCTCGACGAGGTCGGGGGCGAGGATGGTCGGGTCCGTGAGCGAATGGCAGTAGATCTCGCAGGGCGGCGCGGCGGGCGGGGCTCCGGCCGCGGCCTGGGCGTACGCCGTCGCCAGCTCCTCGTATCCCTCCGCGATGTGGAAGGTCCCGGCGAACGCCTCGCGCGGGTCGACGGAGGTGTCGCGCAGCCTCGGAAGCCGCTTGAGCAGCATGTTGACCTTGAGCTGGGCGCCTTCGGCGGGCTCGGGCGGCTCGTCGCCGAGCAGGGTGGCGAGGGCCTGCGGAGAGGCGTTGACGAGGACGTGCCGGGCGTCGACGGTCCGCTCGCCGCGGTCGCCCTCCCGGTAGGTGACTGCGGCGCGCAGCCCATCGCTGTCGATCCGCGTCGCCTCGCACCCCGTGCGCAACCGTGCGCCCGCGGCGCGCGCGGAGTCGGCGATGGCTCCGGTGAGGGCGCCCATGCCGCCGACGGGCACGTTCCAGTCGCCGGTGCCGCCGCCGATGACGTGGTAGAGGAAGCAGCGGTTCTGTCGCAGGGACGGGTCGTGGGCGTCGGCGAAGGTGCCGATGAGGGCGTCGGTGAGGACGACTCCGCGCACCAGGTCGTCGGCGAAGCGTTCCTCGATCGCCGTGCCGAGGGGTTCCTCGAAGAGGGCCCGCCAGGCGGTGGCGTCGTCGACGCGGGCGCGGAGTTCCGCGCGGCCGGGCAGGGGTTCGGTGAGCGTGGGGAAGACGCTGCGGGCGACCTGGCCGGTCATGGCGTAGAAGTCCCGCCAGGCGTCGTACTCGCGTTCGCCCCCGGTGAGTCGCGCGAAGGCCCGCCGGGTGCGGGCCTCGCCGCCGCCGACGAGCAGGCCCGTGGGACGTCCGGCGCGCTCGGTCGGGGTGTAGGAGGAGATGGTGCGCGTGCGCACCCTGAAGTCCAGGTCGAGATCCCTGACGATCTTCTTCGGGAGGAGGCTGACGAGATACGAGTAGCGGGACAGCCGCGCGTCGACTCCGGGGAAGGGCCGGCTGGACACGGCGGCGCCCCCGGTGCCGGCCAGCCGCTCAAGGAGTAGCACGGAACACCCGGCGCGGGCGAGATAGGCGGCGGCGACGAGACCGTTGTGACCACCGCCGACGATGACGGCGTCGTACGCAGCAGGATCGGACATGCCTCTTCCTAGCACGGGGCTCCCGGTGGGGTCCCCGCCCGTGACGGGGACACGGCCGTCTCGCGGCGGCCCGCGAGGAGGGGTTCAGTGTCGCGGCCTGGGAGGAGGGGCTCAGTGAGGACCGGCCGCCCGGTGCTGGCGGAGCGCCGCCACTCTGCGGTACAGCTCTACCGCCTCCGTGCCACGGCCCAGTTGTTCCAGGCAGTGCGCCTCGTCGTTGCGGCTGGCGAGGGCGTCGGGGTGGTCGGCGCCGAGTACCTGTTCGCGGGCCGCGGCCACCCTGCGGTACTCGGTGAGCGCGTCGGCCCAGCGGCCGAGCCAGCCGAGGCCCACCGCGACCTCGCGGCGGCTCACCAGCGTGTCGGGGTGGTCGGGGCCGAGCACCCGCTCGCGGATGGCGCACACGTCCCTGGCCTCCGCGAGCGCCTCCTCCCATCGGCCCTGCCTGCCGAGGTTGACGCCGAGCCCGTGCCGCGCCCGCAGCGTCTCCGGGTCGGCGGGGCCGCTCACGCGCGTACGGTCGTCGATCAGGTCGCGGTACAGCTCCAGCGCCTCGGCGCTGCGGCCGAGCCTGCCGAGGCTGATGCCGACCTCGTAGCGGGCGGCGAGCGTGTCGGGGTGGTCGGCGCCGAGCGCCCGCACCCGCGCGTCGGCGACTTCGCGATAGGTGCACAGCGCCTCTGGCCAGCGCCCCAACTGGCCGAGCGCGTAAGCGACTTCGTAGCGGGTGACGAGTGTGTCGGGGTGGGTCGCGCCGAGGACGCGCGCGCGGGCCGCCGCGACCTGTTCGGCCAGTCGGTAGGAGTCCTCGAGTCGGCCGAGGCGGCTGAGGTTGTAGGCGAGGTTGTGGCGGCAGCGCAGGGTGTCCGGATGGTCGGGGCCCGCCGTCCGTTCGCGAGCCGCGAGCACCGAGGTGTACATCTGGTGCGCCTCGAAGTGCTGCCCCAACTGACCCAGTACGTACGCCATTTCCTGGCGGGCCGCGAGCGTGTCCGGATGCTCGGGCCCGAGGGAGCGCTCCCTCCCCTGGGCGACCCGGCCGTATTCGCGCAGGGCGTCGGCGGCGCGGCCGGTGCGGCTGAGCGTGAAGCCGACCTCGTAGCGGCTGGCGAGCGTGTCGGGGTGGTCGGGGCCCAGCGCGTGCTCGCGTTCGGCGGCGACGGCTCGGTGCACCTCGCCCGCCTCCGCCCAGCGCCCGAGCCTGCCGAGGCTCAGCCCCGCGTTGTGGCGACCTGCGAGTGTGGCGATCAACTCCGGTGGCGGTGTGGGTCGTTCGGGCTGACGGGGAGTCCGGGTCCGGCGTGTGTCGGTGCGCGGGATCCACTCGCCGGTGAGGCCGGCCGCCGCGTCGGGCGGGGTGGTGCGCAGCACGGAGGCGCCGCTCGCCTTGTGTCCGGTGGTCATGCCGCGGGTCCACGAGGGCAGGCGCGGCTCACCGGAGAGCGGCTGTCCGGTTCGGCGCGCCGGGGGTGTGACGACGGTCGGGACGTACGAAGGGGTGGCGCTGCCCTCGGCGATGCGCCGGCCCAGCTCTCGCGCGTCCGCCGGCCGGTCGCCGGGGTCCTTGGCGAGCAGGTCGAGGACGATGCGCTCGAAGTAGGCGGGCAGTTCGCCGCGGTGGCGGCGCGGCGGGGCGGGCGCGGTGTCGCGGTGTCCGACGAGGACGGCCCAGGCGTCCTCCAGGTCGAACGGCGGGGCGCCGGTGGCGATTTCGTAGAGAACGCACCCGAAGGAGTACAGATCGCTGCGCTGGTCGACGGGTTCGCCGCTGATCTGCTCGGGCGACATGTAGTGCGGTGTGCCCATGGCGATGCCGGTGCCGGTCAGGCGGGAGGTGAAGCCGATGTCGGCGCCGAGGCGGGCGATGCCGAAGTCGCATATCTTCACGGTGCCGTCGGAGAGCAGCATGATGTTCGCGGGCTTCAGGTCCCGGTGGACGATGCCCTGTTCATGGGTGTAGGCGAGGGCGGCGGCGACCTGGGCGGCGATCTCCACGACGTCGGCGACGGGCAGCGGATGCTGCTTGTTGTCCTCCAGGAGCTGGCTGAGGTTGCGCCCTTCGAGGAGTTCCATCACCAGATACAGCACGCCGTCGTACTCGCCGAAGTCGTGGACGACGGTGACGCCGCGGTGCTGGAGCGCGGCGGCGACCCGCGCCTCGCGCCGGAAGCGCTCGCGCAGGACGCGCGTGAACGAGTGGTCGTGCTGGGGCCCCATCGGTTTGAGGCATTTGACGGCGACCTGACGTCCGAGCGACTCGTCGCGTGCCCGCCACACCTCGCCCATGCCGCCGCGCCCGATCAGATCCAGCAGCCGGTAGCGGCCCTGGATCAGCCTGGTGTCCGCCATCTCGTGCTGTCGCCCCCGTTGCCTCGCTGCGCCCTCCCCGGCCCGTCCAGTATGGCGTCCCCTCTGTCGAGTTTGTACGGGGCCGGGCGGCTGCCGGGGCCGAGGCGGGCCATGGCGCGCAGGATGTGTTTGGGCGGGAGTTGCCAGCGCACACGCGCGGGGACGGCGCGCAGGACGGTACCGGTGAGAGTCAGCCGCCGGGTCACCGTGGTGGGCGGTGGGGCGGCTCTGCCGTACAGCTCGTGGGCGTACGGCGGCAGCGAGGCGTACGCGAGATCGGCGACGCGCCGCCACAGCAGGGCGCGCGCCGGGGCGAGCAGGGGGTGCGTCGGCGGGCGCTGGAGGAAGTCGTCGACGGCGCGGGCGTCGGGCCCGGCGGCGAGCTCGGGCCGCACCTTCTCGAAGTACGCGGCGAGCCCTGCCGTCGACGCCGGTACGTCCGCGGGATCCAGGCCCACCAGCCGGGCGCTCCGCCGATGTTCGTCGACGTACCGGTCGGCGAGCGCGTCCGGCATCCGGATCCCCGACCTTCGCGCGACATGGAGGTAGGAGTCGATCTCCGCGCAGTGCACCCAGAGCAGCAGCTCGGGCTCGTCGACGCCGTAGCGCTCCCCCGTCGCCGGGTCGGTGGCCGTGAGCATCGTATGGATCTTGCGTACGCGGGCACCCGCCTTCTCGGCGGCCTCGGTGGTGCCGTAGGTGGTGGTGCCGACGAAGTGCGCGGTGCGCATCAGGCGGCCCCAGGCGTCCTTGCGGAAGTCCGAGTTCTCCATGACGCCGCGGACCGCTCGGGGGTGCAGGGCCTGGAGGTAGAGGGCGCGGATCCCGGCGATCCACATCATGGGGTCCGAGTGGAGCTGCCAGGTCACCGACGCCGGTCCGAAGAGGCCGGGGTCGGGCTCGGCCGGGGCTATGTGCTCGGTCATGGTACGGCCATCTCCTGCCGGGTGACGCCTTCTTCTGCCTGGTGACACCTTCACCTGCTGGTGATGCCTTGCGGCCCGTCGGTCCCCAGTGTGACCTCGTCGCCTCCTCCGTTCCAGCCGGAATCCCGCCCCGATCCCGGCTTGGCTACCTAGGTAGACAAGCGCCCTTCGACCTAAGTAGATTGCGCCCATGCCGGATGTGAAGATGACGCCGCACACGCAAACAGTGCTGCGCGCCCTCCTCGGCCACGGCGACGCCCGCGAACACCGCACGGTCGTACTCGCCGATGGGCTGTACGGACTGGAACTGTCGAAGCGCACCGGCCTCCCGAACGGCACGCTCTTCCCGATCCTCGAACGCCTGCGGCAGGCGGGCTGGGTCGAGCGGTACTGGGAGCGGGACGAGATCGCCGAGGGCGAGGGCCGCCCGCGCCGCCGCTTCTACCGCATCAGCTCCAAGGGCGCTGCCGCCGCGCCACAAGCCCTGGCGGAGGCGACGGCCGCCGCACCCACCACGGGCCGCGCGCGCGTCGCGCGGCCCGGACTGGCCGGAGGCAGCGTTGAGTGAGCGGGGTATCGCCGGCCCTGAGCGTGCCGCGCCCGGGTCGCGTGTGCTGCGGTTCCTGCTCGCGGCGCTCTGCGCCGGCTACGCCACGGGCTCCGTCCTGGGCTGGGGGTCGGCCCGACTCGGCCTCCTCATGGGCCACTTCGGCCTCGGTGCGGCCGCGGCGGCCGCCTCGGTCTCCTGCTTCCTGCACGCCGGGCACCGGCCGCGCCCGGTGCGCGCCGCCTGGCTGCTGTTCGCGCTCTCCTCGGCGATGGCGGCGCTCGGGGACATCGTCTGGGGCTGTCACGAGGCGATGCTGGGCCGCGCGGCATCCGCGCCGCTCCTCGCGGGACTGTTCCTGCTCTGCTTCGCTCCCCCGGCCATCGTGGGACTGCTGATGCTCGCCCGGCGCCCGGCCACCCGGGCGGGTTGGGCCTGTCTCTCCCTGGATGCCTGGCTCGTCGGCGGCTCACTCCTGACGCTCTCCTGGAGCTTCGCCGTGGACCGTGGCGCAGGCTTCGACGACGGACCGGCCGTGGCGCCGACCGCGCTCTCCCTGGCCCTGCCGCTGCTCGAAACCGTCCTCGTCGGAACGGTGCTCGTGCTCCGCTTCCGGCGCTCCTCGGCCGACCGGCCCGCCATCTGCGCGGTGATCGCCGCGCTCACCCTGCCCGTACTGTGCGACACCCTGTTCGGCTCCCCACTGGCGCGTGGGGGCTCCCACTCCAGCCCGGTCCTGGACGCCTGCCGGTTCGCCGCCGCCGTGCTGCTGGCGTACGCACCCTGGATGCCACGGCGCGGCGCCGTCCGCGACACCCGGGCCCGCACCCGTGTGAGGCCGGATCGGCAGAGCGCCCCCGTCACCCCCGCATCCGGCTCCTTGGCGGCCCTCACGCCGTATCTGGCCGCGGCGGTCTGCATGTTGGGGATTCTCTACAACGCTCTGAGCGGCCAGCGCGTCGACCGCGTGGTCCTGCTGACCGCCGGCTCCGTGGTGATGGCCCTCGTGGCACGCCAAGGCGTGATGCTCCTGGACAGCATCACGCTCGCCCAGGAACTGGCCCGGAAGGAGAACCACTTCAGGTCGCTGGTCCAGGGCTCCAGCGACGTCATCATGATCGCCGCGCCGAACGGCGTTCTGCGGTACGTGAGTCCGGCCGCCAGCGGGGTCTACGGCCGCGACGCCGACGAGCTCGTCGGCTCCCAACTCGCCTCGCTCATCCACCCCATGGATCTGGGTCTCGTGGTCCACGAGTTGCGCCGCTTCCTCGCCGCCAGCCCTGTCGAGGAACCCACCACGCGTATCGAGTGCCGCTTCAAGTCCGGCACCGGTGCCTGGCTGACCGTGGAGTCGACCATCAACCGCCACCACGGCGGGTTCATCTTCAACAGCAGGACCGTTCGCGGTCAGAGCCCGCTGCGGGGCCAGATCCGGCGCGGGGCCGACACGACCTACAGCTTTCCCGGACTCACCGGTGACACGGACCGCAGCACCGCCGGCGAGGACGCCAAGCCACCCCCGGAGGACCCGCGGCCGACCGACTCCGACGAGCCGTCGCCGTGGTCCCCGGCACGAGCGCGGGAGCGCTACGAGAACGCCTCCGGAGGCCGGGCGCTCCAGCTCATCGCCCGCGTACTGGCCCTGCTGCTGCCCGAGGACGAGCGGCACGAGTGGGTGGAGGAACAGCGCGGGTACCTGGCCGACCTGCCGGGGCGCCGTGCCCAGTGGGCCTGGATCGTCGACCAGCTGCTGGCCATGCCCCGGTACGCCTACACCGTGCGCAGCGGCCGCGACACGGGGCCCGCATGAGCACCCCGCCGACTCCCCCGTCCGACCCGGGCCCGGCCAACGAAGCACTGCTGAGCCAACGCACGGCACTGATCCTGCTGATGGCGGCGTTCTTCAGCACCGTGGTCGGCGTCCTCACCCTGCTCAGCACGGGCGGCACCGCCGGCGCACTCCTCGCCGGCCTGGCCGCTTTCGGCGGCTGCACGATCGGCCTGCACAGCCTCATCGGCCGCTGAGGTTCTAACCGTCCCGCAACCGGAGCGCCGCGCGCCCGGAGGCCGGGTCGCGCTCCAGCAGGACGTACCGGCCGAGGGCGGCGAGGGCCACGAGGCAGCCGCTCATCTCCAAGCCCTCTTCCACGAGCGTGCCCAGCATGAGCACGGTGCTGTGGCCGTTCTCGAGCGCCCAGCCGTTGAACGCCTCGGTCAGCAGCGCCCCGCCCAGATACACCGCCAGTGCGGCGAGAAGCCCGTACCGCAGGTCACGCGGGAGCTTCCGCGCCCACAGCACGGCGCACACGGTGCCCGCCACCGCGAGGGCCGCGCCCGGCAACACCCAGGCGTGCGTGGGCAGCGAGCCCCCGGCCCACTCCTTCCACGACCGGCCGACCTCACCGAGGCGTTCGTGCAACGAGACTGTCTCATCGATGCTGAGCAGTGCGGTCGCGGCGGCGAGCCCCAGCCAGGACAGGCGCCCGGGGCGCACGCCGGCCCCGCTGAGCAGCGCGGCGGTCAGCGCCATGCCCGCCACGGCCAGCAGCAGCGTGCTGTTCCACCAAGTGGCCAGGTTGGCCTCGACGTCGACGTTCACCAACCTGCGGACGGCCGGGATGGAGTCGTACCGGTTGTAGGCGCGCGTGCCGAGGTCGGCGGCGAGTATGAACGCGGTGCCACCCGCTGCGGGCCATAAGACGCGTCGGGTCGTCGGTCTCGCGAGGTCAGCCGCGAGCCGGTCACGCGTTTGAGAATCGGTCATGCGTACGAAGATTAGCGCTCGCCCCGGTTGTCCCGTGGGCCGGCCTCCGCGATGTGGAAACCCCGAACCCGCCCTCGCCGCCTCGGATCTGCACGTGGTGATGTGCTGTGCGATGTGCACCTTCACCTGTACGCGGTGCTGAGCTGCACTGTTCATCGGGGAGTCGAACCCCCGCGTTGCTCTTCACGCGCCAGGAGTGGGCTGGAACCGCCAGCCCTCGGGTGTGCACGCCTCCGAAGCCGCTACCTGCTCCACATCGTCCCAACTCGCCGGAGTAGTCACTCCAGCAGATCGGCCTCCCAGTTCGTCCGCTGGATCCGCACATCGACCTCGCGGATCTCCCGGGCGAGGTCATCCGCCCGACCGCGCAGTTCCGCGACCGGTAGCGCGGAGAGCATCAGCAGCTCGGACCGGAGCTGCCGACCGTATCCCCGCTCGCCCTGACCCGCCGCCGCGTCCGCCGCCGCGGTGATCACAGAGTGCCGCAACCGCAGGACGTCCCGGCGCGCGAGGGCATCGGTGAGCGTGCCGTCAGGACCCATCTGCACGGTGGCATTGGTCCGATTGATCCGCCGGATCAACGTTTCCAGAGCGTCCAGCACCTCACCGGCCTCGGCCAGCAGCTGAGCCGCGTCCTCGGCGGGCGTCTCCCCTTCCTGGTACCGCGCACTGCTGACGACACGCGCTCGCAGCTGTTCCACACGGCGCGTCGCCTCCGCGCGTTCCGCCAGTGCCTCAGCAAGCTTCACTGTCCCCGCCTCCCCCTCCATGAGCCCGCACGAGTCTAGGCCCATACCGGTACTAGCGGCGCACGCGGGGCATCCCCAGGCCGATCCACGCGATGATCTCGCGCTGGATCTCGTTGTTCCCGCCGCCGAACGTGAAGATCACGGCCGAGCGGTAGCCGCGCTCCAGTTCGCCGTGGAGGACCGCGCCCGCCGACCCCTCCTTCAGGGCGCCCGCCGCGCCGACGACCTCCATGAGCCAGGCGTACGCGTCGCGGCGCGCCTCCGAGACGTAGACCTTGACGGCGGACGCGTCCTGCGGAGTGAGGGTGTCTTCCTGGACGGCGTTCACCATCTGCCAGTTGAGCAGCTTCATCGCGTCGAGCTTGGTGTGGGTCTTCGCCAGGCACCGGCGGACCCACGCGAGGTCGATGACGCGGCGGCCGTCGGCGAGCTTGGTGTCCATGGCCCAGCGCTGCACGTCGTGGAGGGCGCGGATGGCCATGGTGCCGTGGGCGGCGAGGGTGACGCGCTCGTGGTTGAGCTGGTTGGTGATCAGGCGCCAGCCCTTGTTCTCCTCTCCCACGCGGCGGGAGACCGGCACGCGGATGTTCTCGTAGTAGCTGGCGGTCGTGTCGTGCGAGGCGAGGGTGTTGATGAGGGTGCAGGAGTAACCGGGGTCGCTCGTCGGGACGAGGAGCATCGTGATGCCCTTGTGGAGCGGGACGCCTTCCTCAGGAGCGGCTGTACGGACGGCGAGCCACACCCAGTCGGCGGTGTCGCCGTTGGTCGTCCAGATCTTCTGCCCGTTGACGGTGTAGTGGCCGGTGGCCTCGTCGCCCTCCCTGACCGCCTTCGTCTTGAGCGCGGCGAGGTCGGTGCCCGCGTCGGGCTCGCTGTACCCGATGGCGAAGTCGAGTTCCCCGGAGAGGATCCGCGGCAGGAAGTAGCCCTTCTGCTCCTCCGTGCCGAACTGCATGATCGTCGGACCGACGGTGTTGAGGGCCATGAGCGGCAGCGGGACGCCCGCCTGCGCGGCCTCGTCGAAGAAGATGAACTGTTCCATGGGCGTGAGCCCGCGCCCGCCGTACTCCTTGGGCCAGCCGACGCCGAGCCACCCGTCCCTGCCCAGCCGCCGGACGGTTTCCCGGTAGAACCGCTTCCGGGCGGCGGGGTCACCGTGCCGCGCGTAGACGTTGTCCGGCACCAGTTCGGCGAAGTACGCACGCAGCTCGGTGCGCAACTGCTGCTGCTCAGGCGTGTATTCGAGGTGCACGGCCCCTCCAGGCTCTGACTGGTTCGCTCGGCCTCGGACTTGACGGCGCACACAGTAGAACGTGTTTCAGGAATAGGGAATGCCGGTGGCTCGGCCCGGTGTTGCGAGGTGGCTCGGCCCGGTGTTGGGGGCGCCTCAGCCCAGTGTCGTGAGGAAGTCGTCGCAGGCCTTGGCGCAGTCTCGGCACGCCTGGGCGCAGCCGGCCGAGGCGGGGCGGAGGTCGCAGAGGGCGGCGCACTGGAGACAGACGTCCCGGCACCACTCGACCTGCATACGGATCCGCTGCTCGTCCTGGTCGGGCTGTTCGGCCAGGAGCCGGGAGGTGGCGTCGCACACGTCGGCGCAGGTGGTGTTGAGGGCGTCACCCGGCTCGGCGGGGCCCTGCCGCCGGGTGCACGCGCGCACGCAGTCGTCGCAGGCCTGGGCGCAGGCGAAGCGGTCCTCCAGATAGCGGACGAGGTCCTGGTGGCTGCGTTCCTGCGGCACGGACGGTGAGGAAGTCGTGGCTGTCACGGGCCTCTCCCTTCGCTGCCGCACGGGTAGCCATGGCCTGGCGGGCCAAACCGGCGAGGAGCGGCGCGCCCGGCGCGGTGACGGCGAGAGCGGTGAGAGCGCCGGGCCCGGGGGGTGGGGCGGGCGGCGGTGACGGGGAAATCGGCCGGCGCGCCGGCCTCGGGCTCCCTCGGAGGAGCCCCGCCGCGACGGGGGAGACACGGCGGGGCCCACCTTTCGAGTGCCCGCTCAGACGCCGGTCACACACATTCGCGCGAACCTCGTTGCCACGAGGCCGGGCGGCGAGGGCCCGGGGCAGGGCGTCTCAGGCGTATGTACGCCTCCCCCGCCGGTACGCGATCTCGCCCAGCACGATGTCCACGGCGAGGAACGCCGCCAGCGGGATGCCGAGCAGGGGCACGAAGTAGCCGAGCACCGCGATCGCCGCCATCAGCGGGACCAGGACGTACGCCGGTACGTCCTGCCAGGCGCCGCGCGCCATGGGCCGCCCGAAGGAGGACCCGCGGCCGCGCTGCCACCACATGCGGTACCCCCACACGATCAGCAGGATCAGGCAGAGAGCGAGCGCGGCGAGCGCGATCTGGTTGACGACACCGAAGAGCGAACCGGAGTGCGCGTCGATGCCCCAGCGCGTCAGCTTCGCCAGCACGGGATAGTCGTCGAACCGCAGCACATCGGTGACCTCGCCGTTCGCGGGGTTCACGGCGACCGAGTCCTGCTTCTCGGGCCAGCTGCGCCGGACCTGCTTGACGACGTACGCGGACGAGGCGTCGGCGGGCGGAACGATCTCCACCGGATTCGAGAGCCCCTCGCCGCGGGCGGACTTCAGGACGGCGTCGAGACCGACGTCGGCCCCGCGCTTCCCGCTACCCGCGTCGGCCGGGGCGCCCGAACCGCCGCCCGCGCCGTGCCCGGAGTGCTCCCCCGCGGAGCCCTCGCCGGGCTCCGCTCCCGGCGTGACGCTCGCCGTCACCGTCGGCGTGCTCTGGCCGATGGCGTCCCGCAGATCGCTGATGCTCTGGCCCGCGTACGCCGACCACGTCAGCCCCGTCGCCGACAGGAAGAACAGTCCGAGCGCGGCCCACACGCCCACCGAGCCGTGCAGCGACAGCGTGCGGCGGCGGCCCGTCGCGCCGCGCAGCTTCCGCTGCGACCTGCGGCGGCCGAACCACAGGACGAGGCCGCCGCCCGCGATCACCCACAGCCAGCTGGCCGCGAGTTCGCTGTAGAGCCGCCCGGGCTCGCCGAGGTGCAGATCCCGGTGGAGTTCGTCGATCCAGGTGCGCAGCGGCAGGGCACCGGTCGCCCCGTACTGTTCGAGCGCGCCGCGCACCTCTCCCGTGTACGGGTTCACGAAGACGGCGAGGGTGCGGTCAGGGTCGACCCCCGGCACCCCGGAGAGCAGGACGCGTGTCGTGGCGCCGCTCTCCGGCGCGGGCCGGACCGCGCTGATCTCCCCTTCCGGGTGCGCCTTGCGGGCCGCGGCCACCTGGCGCGCCAGGGGCAGTTCGCTCTTGCCGGCCGCTACCGGCACGCGCAGTTCGTCGGCGTACACGATCTTCTCGGCCTGGTACGAGCATGCGTACAGAAGGCCCGTCGCGGCGGCGACCAGGAGGAACGGGGCGATCAACAGCCCGGCGTAGAAGTGCAGTCGCAGGACCAGCGGGCGCAACGACGCCCAGCCGGACCGCTTCCCGGCGGGCCGGGCCTCCGCGGCCCGCGGCGGATCCTGTGGTTCGGCCGGCTGCTGCCCGTCGCCTTCGGCGAGGACGGTGGGTTCGGCGGGCATGAGGTGTTCTCCTGGATCGACGGACAGCGGCCCGGCTGCGACCGGGCCGGTCCAGGAGTCGGGCCGCGCGGCGCCCCAGTTCCCGCCACTTCACGTGACCTGCGCCACAGCGGCGTGTTCAGGCGGACGCGTGGTGGGCCAGGGCCAGGTGGGGGTCGCGCTCCCCGGCGGCGGTTTCCGGGTCCGCGTGGACGAGGGCGGCCGTCAGGCGTGGGACGGCGTGCAGCAGTACGTGCTCGGCCTCGACGGCCACTTCGTGCGCCTCGCGAAGGGTCAGCGAACCGTCCACGACGACGGCGACTTCGGCGCGCAGCCGGTGGCCGATCCAGCGCATCCGCAGCTCGCCGACGCCCCGTACGCCCCCCACCTCCAGGAGTGCCCTCTCCGCCGCGTCGACGAGCGCCGGATCCACGGCGTCCAGGACGCGGCGGAAGACCTCGCGGGCCGCGTCGCGCAGGACCAGCAGGATCGCGGCCGTGATCAGGAGGCCGACCAAGGGGTCGGCGAGCCGCAGCCCGACGGCGGAGCCGCCCGCTCCGACCAGCACGGCGAGCGAGGTGAATCCGTCCGTACGCGCGTGGAGTCCGTCGGCGACGAGCGCGGCCGAGCCGATCTCACGGCCGACGCGGACGCGGTAGCGGGCCACGCCTTCGTTGCCGAGGAAACCGATCACGGCGGCGAGGGCCACGACGGGCACGTGGCTCATGTCCCGTGGGTTCAGGAGCCGTTCGACGGCCGTCCAGCCGGCGAACGCGGCGGAGGCGGCGATCGTGAGGACGATGACCAGGCCCGCCAGGTCCTCCGCACGGCCGTATCCGTACGTGAAGCGGCGGGTGGCGGCGCGCCGCCCGAGGACGAAGGCGATGCCGAGCGGCACCGCCGTCAGGGCGTCCGCGGCGTTGTGCACGGTGTCGCCGAGCAGGGCGACGGAGCCGGACATCACCACGACCACCGCCTGCGCGAGGGCGGTGAGCCCCAGCACGCCGAGGGAGACCCACAGCGCCCGGATGCCGCGCGCCGAACTCTCCAGCGCGGAGTCGACCTTGTCGGCCGAGTCGTGGGAGTGCGGGGTGAACAGGTGCCGCAGGCGGTGCGCGTGGCGCTTCGGCCCGGTGGGGTGGGGATGAGGGTGGGCGTGGGGGTCGCGGGAGTGGGGTTCGTGGGAGTGGGCGTGGGGGTCGTGGGAGTGGTCACGGTGGTGGTGATGGCCGTCGCTCACGTGGTGCCCCTTCCGGTGCGCGGAGGGCGTCGCGGCCGGGCTCGGCCGCGACGGACCGGCGGGGCCGGTCCCGGCCGGTGTGGACACCGGCCGTCCAGCCCCTCATTATGTGCGTGTGAGCGCACGCATGCACCTATCACCTGCGCACCATGCGCACCCGCACACCCCGAGCGAGGAGCAATTCGCCCTCGCCGCCGAGCTGTTGGCACTTCTGGCCGACCGCACCCGCCTGGTCCTGGTCCGCCGCCTGAGCGAGGGCGAGGCCGACGTGACCACGCTGACCGAGGCGTGCGGTGCAGCGCGGCCCGCCGTCAGCCAGCACCTCGCGCGGCTGCGCCTCGCCGGGCTCGTGGACACGCGCAAGGAAGGGCGCCGCGTCGTCTACTCACTCCGCGACGGCCATCTGCGACGCGTCATCGACGAGGTGCTGAACCTCGCGCATCACCGTCTCGGCGCCTGAGTCACCCCTCCCCAGCCACCCCAGCGCCACATTGACGCCAAAGGGAGCCAACTTGGCTCGCACTGGCGTCACTCCTGTGCCATGCTGGCGTCACGGTATTTCCTGCACCGGAGGACACCATGCGGCACGAACTGTCGGACGAACCCGTACGCCTGCCCATCGAGCGCCCCTCGGGCTGCCCCTTCGACCCACCCGTCGCGTACGCATCACTGCGCGAGAAGCGGCCGCTGACCCGGCTGCGCTTCCCCGACGGGCATGTGGGGTGGCTCGCCACCAGTCACTCCGTGGTGCGCGCGATCCTGAGCGACTCCCGCTTCAGCTCGCGCTACGAACTCATGCACCTTCCCTACGACTCCGGGATCGAGGGGACGTTGGGGCCCGCTCCGGTGGGTGACCTCACCGGGCTCGACGCCCCCGAGCACACCCGCTACCGGCGGCTGCTCACGGGCAAGTTCACCGTGCGCCGGATGCGGCTGCTCACCGAACGCGTCGAGCAGGTCACCGCCGACCACCTCGACGCCATGGAGCGCCGGGGGCCGACGCTCGACCTGGTGCAGGAGTACGCGCAGCCCATCCCCGCGCTGATCATCTGCGAACTCCTCGGAGTGCCCTACGCCGACCAGGACTTCTTCCGGCGTCAGACCGAGGTGCTCATCACGCAGGGCACCAGTGAGGAGGAGAAGATCGCCGCCCTGACGGCGTTCCAGGACTATCTGCACAAGCTGGTCCTCACCAAGCGGGCCGCCCCTACCGACGACCTTCTCAGCGATCTCACCAGCAGCGACCTCACCGACGAGGAGCTCGCGGGGATCGGTGCCTTCCTGCTGGGCGCGGGCCTCGACACCACCGCCAACATGATCGCGTACGGCACCTTCGCTCTGCTGAGCAACCCGGACCAACTCGCGGCCCTGCGAGGCGATCCGGGCCTCGCCGAGACGGCCGTGGAGGAGCTGATGCGCTATCTGACCGTCGCCCAGACGGGGGCGCGGACCGCGCTGGAGGACGCCGAGGTGGCGGGCCGACTGATCAAGGCGGGTGAGACGGTGGTCGTCGCCATGGAGGCGGCCAACCGCGACCCGGAGCGGTTCCCCGACCCCGACACCCTCGACGTGCGCCGCAACGCCACCGGCCACCTCGGGTTCGGCCACGGCATCCACCAGTGCCTCGGCCAGCAGCTGGCCCGCATCGAGATGCGGGTCGCGCTCCCCGCGCTGCTCACCCGCTTCCCGACGCTGCGGCTCGCCGTCGCGCCCGAGGAGGTGCCGCTGCGGACCGGCATGAACATCTTCGGGGTGCACGAACTGCCGGTCACCTGGGACAAGGAGTAGGGCCGGCGCCCGGCGCCTCAGCGCCCGTATCAGCTGTCGGCCGTCGCCACCTTGAGCCCGAAGCCGATCAGCACGACACCCGTCACCCGGTCGAGGGCGCGGCGCACCGCGGGCCTGCCGAAGAAGGAACGGGCCTTGGCCAGGACCATGACGTAACCGCCCAGCCAGACCAGGGTGAGGGTGGCATGCAGCAGGACCAGCAGGGCCATGCCCAGGTGCGAGGGCAGGGAATGGGGCGTCAAGGTGGGCAGCAGGCCGGTGTAGAAGACGGCGATCTTGGGATTGAGGACGTTGCTGACGAGGCCGGTCCGCCATGGGCTGCCGCCGTCCGCCGCCGCGCCGGGGACGGCGGCGGACGGTGGCGCACCCTTGCGGCTCCGCACCAGGGCCTGGATCCCGAGGAAGACGAGATAGGCGGCGCCGAGCAGCTTGACGGCCGTGTAGGCGACGGCCGAAGCGGCCAGCACGGCGGCGAGTCCGGCCACCGTGAGCACGCCCCAGATCAGCAGTCCTGCGGTGATGCCGCCGACCGTGCGCAGCCCGTCGCGCCAGCCGGAGCTGACGGCCCGTCTGGTGACCACAGCCATGTCCGGCCCTGGCACCACCGTGAGCAGAGCGAGTACGCCGGCCGCCGCGATGATCTCCGTGAACATACGGGCAGTCTCGCACCCGGCCTTTTCCTGCCCGCGGGGGGGGGACTCGGAGCGACGCCGGGTGGGGCGGACCGACGTCGGGTGGCGTGGACCGACGCTCAAGCTATGGCGAACCCGTGCCCGGGCGGGACGAACCGGCGCCCGGGGCAGGGCGAGCCCACACCCTGGTGAGGCCAACCCGCGCCGCAGCAAGGCCCGCGCCACCGCGAGGCCCGCGCCACCGCGAGGCCCGCCCGCCGGTCAGGCGAGCGTGCGGACCACCTCGCGTACCCGCCCCGCGACGGACTCCGGCAGTGGCGCGTAGTGCAGGCGGGACAGCGGCTCCTGGCCCGCCTCGCTCGCGGTGTAGCTCAGGAACGACTTCAGTGCGGGCAGGGTCGCCTGCTGGTTCCCCTTGTCACACACGATCTCGTAGGTGACCTGGACGATCGGGTACGCGCCCGGCGCCGAGGAACCGTAGCGGAACTTCAGCGTCATGTCCTTGCCCTTGCCCGCGACGCGGGCCGCCGCCGCGATACCGGCCGACGCCGTCGTAGGCGTGGGCCTGACGGGGGCGGGCGCGCCCGTGTCGATGCTGACGGTCTTGATGTGCCGGGCCCGCGCCAAGGACAGTTCGAAGTAGCCGATCGCGCCGAAGCCGGAAGTGACCTCCGCCGCGACTCCGCTCGACCCGCTCGCGGACGCGCCGCCCCTGCCCTGCCAGGCCTTGCCCACTGGGTGTCGCCAGGCGTCGGGGGCCGCGCCCGCGAGATACGCCTGGAAGTTCTGCGTGGTGCCCGAGTCGTCGGAGCGGTGAACGGGGCGGATCGGCATGGAGGGCAGTTCGGCACCGGGATTGAGCCGCTGAATGAGCGGGTCGTCCCAGCTGGTGATCCGCCGGTCGAAGATCTTCGCGAGCGTCGGGGCGTCGAGGACCAGGCTGTCGACGCCCGGCAGGTCGTATCCGATCGCGACGGGCCCGCCGACCATGGGCAGGTCGATCGCGCGGCCGCCCCGGCAGACGTCCTTGGACAGGGCGACCTCGTCCGGCTTCAACGCGCTGTCGGAGCCGCCGAAAGCGGTGGCTCCCCGCAGGAATTGGGCGCTACCGGCCCCGGAGCCGATCGGGTTGTAGGCGATCCGCACGCCGGGGCAGGCGCGTTGGTACTCCTTGATCCAGAACTTCATCGCGCTCTGCTGGGCGCTGGACCCCGTCCCGGGCACCTTTCCCGTCTTCGCGCAGTCGATCCCCGCGACGGCGGCGGGAGCGGCGGACGCGCGGTCGTCCCCGTCCCCCTCCCCGAGGCCGGCGAACCCACACCCCGCCAGGGCCAGTGACAGCACGGCCGCCAGTGAGCCCGCGGCGGCCGTGCCGCTGCCTCGGTACGTACGTCCTGGACGTGGGCGTCGCAACGTTGTCCCCTCGGGATACCGCGGTTCGGGATACCGCGAACGGATCTCAGATGAATCCCAGATGCTCGTCGATCGCGGGTGACGGCAGATGACGCCCGAGCGAACAGTGGGCGTCGCACTGCCGTACGGACCATGGCAGCTGCCACCTCGCACCTGCCACCTGGCGCGCACCACGTGGACCGATGATTCCCGGCCGCCGGGCCGCCCCGGACCGCTCCGCACCGCCTCCAACACGCCACACTTGTCCCGCCGTTGACTCGTACCACTCGTTCCCCCCTCCTCTGGAAGGACGCCCATGACAGAACCCGCTCCCCCGCCGGAGCCGGAGCCTCCGGCTCCCGACGCCCCCCACGCTCCCGAGCGCCGCAGAGTGCTCGCCTACCTGCTCGCCGCCCCGACCCTCGCCGTCGGCGTCCGCTTCGGCGCCGACGCGGTCCAGGGGCAGGAGGCCGCGGCAGCCGTACCGTCCCCGCCGCAGCCCGAGAACCTCTTCGATCTCGGCGACTTGCAGAACCTGGTGGCGGCGCCCACGTCCGGCCTGATCTCCGTCCAGGTGCACACGGACGGCACCGCCTCCTTCGCCGTGCCCCGCGCGGAGGTGGGCCAGGGCATGACCACCGCGATCGCCATGATGATCGCCGAGGAGATGGACCTGCCGCTGGACAAGGTGCGGGTCGCGCTCGCCGACGCGCGGCCCGAGTTGCTGATGAACCAGTTCACCGGCGGCTCGAACTCGATGCGCAGCATGTATCTGCCGGTCCGCACCGCCGCCGCCGTCGCCCGGCAGCGGCTCGTGTCGACGGCGGCCGAGGAGTGGGGCGTGGCGGCCTCCCGGCTGACGGTCGAGGACGGCGTGATCCGGTGCGGGGCCCGCAGCGCCACGTACGGCTCACTGGCCGAGAAGGCCGCGAGCGCGAAGGTCCGCGCGGCCACCGCGCGGCTCAAGCCCCGCGAGGACTTCACGGTGCTCGGCACGCCCCGCAACCGTATCGACGCCCTGGAGATCGTCACCGGCCGCAAGAAGTTCGGCATGGACCACGACGTCCCGGACGCCAAGCCCACCATGGTGCGCAGGCCGCCGACGATCAACGGCACGGTGAAGGCGGTGCACAACGCCGACGCGGTCCTGCGGATGCCGGGCATCACCGATGTCGCGGTGATCGAGCACGGTGTGGCCGTGCGGGGCGCGACCTTCGGCCAGTGCGTCGACGCGCTGCGCGCCCTGGAGGTGACCTGGGGGCGCGGCACGGTGGACACGGAATCGGACGACACCGTCCTGCGCAAGATCAAAGCGGCTGCCCTGCCCATGGTCGTACCGCCGCTGTTCACCAAGAAGCTCGACGCCGAGTTCACCTTCGCGTTCGCCAGCAACAGCCCGCTGGAGCCGGACAACGCGATAGCCGACGTGCGGGCCGACCGCGCCGAGATCTGGTCGAGCCTCAAGGTCCCGATCGTGGCCCAGCAGGACATCGCCGCCCGGCTGGGGCTGCCCCAAAAGGCGGTCACCGTGCATGTGGTGGAGGGCGGCGGGTCCTTCGGCCGGCATCTCTTCCACGACGTGGCGGCCGAGGCGGCGGAGATCTCCCAGAAGATGGGCAAGCCGGTCAAGCTGTCGTGGTCCCGCACGGACAACTTCCGCCAGGGCCGTACGCATCCGATGTGCGTCTCGCGCGTACGGGCGACGCACGCCCTCGGCAACGTCCTCAGTTACGAGCAGCGGCACACCGGCTCGCAGACCGACTTCGGCCACGGTCTCGGCGAGATGATCACGTCGGCCGCGGCAAAGCTGCCCGTCGCGGGCAACTTGACGTTCGCCGAGACGATCTTCCAGCTGACACAGTCCACGCCGTACCACTTCGGCGCCACGACCCAGTTGCTGAACGAGGTGCCGCTGAGGTTCAACACGGGCAGCATGCGCAACATCTACTCCCCGAACGTGGCGTGCGCGCGGGAGCTGGTCGTCGATCAGCTCGCCGCGAGGATGGGCAGGGACCCGGTGGAGTTCCGCCGCGCGTTCCTCAAGGACAAGCGGCTGCGGGCCGTTCTGGACCGGGCGGCCGAGGAGGGCGGCTGGGGCAGGCCGCTTCCCGCCGGGATGGCGCAGGGCGTCGGCGTACACGCGGAGTACCGGGGCGCGGTCGCCGCGCTCGTCGAGATCGACTGCCGCCCCGAGACCGTCAACCGGAAGATCCGGGACGCGGTGACGGGACCGCGCGTCACCAAGGCGCTGATGGTCGTCGACGCGGGGTTCGCCATCAACCCGCGCGGCCTGGAGGCCCAGATGATGGGCGGTTTCAACGACGCGCTCGCGATGGCCCTCACGTCCAGCCTGCACATCAAGGACGGCCTGCCGCTGGAGGGCAGCTGGGACAACTACTTCTATACGAGGCAGTGGAACACGCCGCTCGAACTGCGCGTGGTGATCATGCCGAGCGACAGCGAGAAGCCCGCTGGTGCGGGCGAGTTGGGGGTCGCTCCCGCGTTCGCCGCCATCGCCTGCGCGTACGCGCGCGCGACCGGGACGCTGCCGACGAGCTTCCCCATCAACCACGGCACGCTCGGCTTCGACCCGCTCCCCCGCGAGCCCTCCACCCCCCAGTCCCCCACCGACGGTCTCGACCGCGCCTTCTGAGGAGCCTGATTCCCGCCATGGCGAGCCACACCTTCACACTGAACGGCGAGCGGATCACCGTCGAGGCCGAGGACGACGTACGTCTCCTGTGGGTCCTGCGTGATCTCCTCGGCGTGACCGGACCCAAGTACGGCTGCGGCATCGGCGTCTGCCAGGCCTGTACGTCGCACATCAACGGCAAGGCCTTCAACCCCTGCTCGGTCCCCGTCTCCAAGATCGCCCCTGATGACGAGATCACCACGATCGAGGGGCTGCCCGCCACCGTCGGCAAGGAGCTGCACCCGATGCAGGAGGCCTGGCTGGAGCTGGACGTCGCCCAGTGCGGCTACTGCCAGCCGGGGCAGATCATGACCGCCGTCGCCAAGGTGCGCCGGGCCGCCGCCGAGGGACGTGAGATCGAGGAGCGCGATCTGGACGAGATCCGCAACATCTGCCGCTGCGGCACGTACACCCGCATCCGGGAGGCGATCAAGGCGGGCGCGAAGAACATGTGAGCCGGCCGGGCGAGAGCTGTTTGCATGGCCATGCATTCTGATGCATACTCTTGCCATGTCCAAGGTCCTCACCTCCCTTCCCACCGGCGAGCGCGTCGGCATCGCCTTCTCCGGCGGTCTCGACACCTCCGTCGCCGTCGCCTGGATGCGCGACAAGGGCGCCGTCCCGTGCACCTACACCGCCGACATCGGGCAGTACGACGAGCCCGATATCGCGTCCGTGCCCGGCCGAGCCTCCGCGTACGGCGCCGAGATCACCCGACTCGTCGACTGCCGTGCCGCGCTGGTCGAGGAAGGCCTTGCGGCGCTCGCCTGCGGTGCGTTCCACATCAAGTCGGGCGGACGTCCGTACTTCAACACCACGCCGCTGGGGCGGGCCGTGACCGGCACGCTCCTCGTGCGGGCCATGCTCGAGGACGGCGTGCAGATCTGGGGCGACGGCTCCACGTTCAAGGGCAACGACATCGAGCGGTTCTACCGCTACGGCCTGCTCGCCAACCCGCACCTGCGGATCTACAAGCCCTGGCTGGACGCGGACTTCGTGAGCGAGCTGGGCGGCCGCAAGGAGATGTCGGAGTGGCTGGTCGCGCACGGGCTGCCCTACCGTGACTCCACGGAGAAGGCGTACTCCACGGACGCCAACATCTGGGGCGCCACGCACGAGGCGAAGACGCTGGAGCACCTCGACACCGGCCTGGAGACCGTCGACCCGATCATGGGCGTGCGGTTCTGGGACCCGTCGGTGGAGATCGGCACCGAGGACGTCACGATCGGCTTCGACCAGGGCCGTCCCGTGACGGTCAACGGCAAGGAGTTCCCCTCCCCGGTCGACCTCGTCATGGAGGCCAACGCGATCGGCGGCCGGCACGGCCTCGGCATGTCCGACCAGATCGAGAACCGCGTCATCGAGGCCAAGAGCCGCGGCATCTACGAGGCGCCGGGCATGGCGCTGCTGCACATCGCCTACGAGCGCCTGGTCAACGCGATCCACAACGAGGACACCGTGGCCGCGTACCACAACGAGGGCAGGCGGCTCGGGCGGCTGCTCTACGAGGGCCGCTGGCTCGACCCGCAGGCGCTGATGGTGCGCGAGTCGCTCCAGCGCTGGGTGGGCGCGGCGATCACCGGCGAGGTGACGCTGCGGCTGCGGCGCGGCGAGGACTACTCGATCCTCGACACTCGGGGCCCGGCGCTCAGCTACCACCCGGACAAGCTCTCCATGGAGCGGACCGAGGACTCGGCGTTCGGCCCGGTGGACCGGATCGGCCAGCTCACCATGCGCAACCTCGACATCGCGGACTCGCGTTCCCGTCTTGAGCAGTACGTGGAGCTGGGCCTGGTCGGCACCGTCCACCCGACGCCGATCGGTGCCGCGCAGGCGGCCTCGACGGGTCTGATCGGCGCCATGGACGCGGGCGGCGCCCAGGCGATCGCCTCGCGCGGCGAGACGACGGACGAGGAGTCGATGCTGGACCGCGCCGCGATGGAGTCCGGCACGGACTGACGTACACCCCTACGCAAGCGGGCCCGGCGGATTCGTTCCGCCGGGCCCGCTTCCGTGTGTCACGGGTGCCCCGGGCGTCACGGGCACGACCGTGGGGGGGCGTGTCCGGATGTGACAGGGAATCGTCATTGCCGCCATCGGGCGGTGGCCGGGAGGATGGCCGCATGCCCCCTTCACACCGCGTCGTCATCGCGGTCTTCCCCGATGTCGATCTCCTCGACGTGACCGGCCCTGCCGAGGTCTTCTCGCTGGCCAACCGCGAGACCGGGGGCCGTGCCGGGTACGAGGTCCGCCTCGCCGGGCCGGTCGTCGGCCCGGTGCGCACGTCGGCGGGCGTGCGGCTGCTCACCGACGTGTCCTTCGAGGAGGTCGGCGGGCGGGTGGACACCCTGCTGGTGCCCGGCGCGGTCGACATGACCGACGACGGCCCCCGCGCCCGTATCGACGGCGAGGTCGTCCAGTGGCTGCGGGAGACCGCCCCGGGCGCCCGGCGAGTGGCGTCGGTTTGTGTCGGCGCCCATCTGCTGGCCGCGGCCGGACTCCTCGACGGCAGGACGGCGACGACCCACTGGTCGACCGCCGCACAGCTCGCCGCCGACCACCCCGCCGTCACGGTCGACCCGGACCCGATCTTCGTACGCACCGACCGCGGCCGGTTGTGGACGGGTGCCGGGATCAGCGCCTGCCTGGATCTCGCACTGGCGCTGGTGGCCGAGGACCAGGGGGAGGACATCGCCCTGGCGGTCGCCCGGCAGCTGGTGATGTTCCTGAAGCGGCAGGGCGGGCAGAGCCAGTTCTCCGTGCCGCTCAGCCGCCCCGCGTCCGACCGCCGTGACATCGACGAGCTGCGGCTGTGGATCGCCGGGCACCTCGGCGACGACCTGTCCGCGGCGGCGCTGGCGGCCCGGATGTGCCTCAGCGAGCGGCACTTCGCCCGCGTGTTCAAACAGGAGACGGGCACCAGCGCCGCCGACTACGTCGAGGCGGCCCGGGTGGAGGCGGCCCGCCGGCTCCTGGAGAGCACCGACCGTTCCCTGGAGCAGGTCGCCGCGGCCGCCGGACTCGGTTCGGTGGAGACCCTGCACCGCGCCTTCCGGCGCCAACTCGCCATCACCCCGGCCGCCTACCGCCGCCGGTTCCGTGTCAGCACCGGCTGACCATCACTGTTCCCATCGAAAGGCATCCGATGACCATGACCACCCACCACGCGTCCACGACCCTGCGCGACGTGATCGGCCTGGACAACCAGCCGCCCCGGTTGAGCGAGTCCGCCCTGATCATGATCGACTTTCAGAACACCTACCGGACCGGAGTCATGGCCCTGGAAGGTGCCGAGGCGGCACTCGCGGCGGGGGCACGCCTGCTGGAGCGGGCCAGGGCCGCGGGCGTCCCGGTCGTCCACATCATCAACGACGGCGGCGAGAACACCCCTTATGACATCCGCGCCCACATCGGCTCCGTGTGTGACGAGGTCGCCCCGGTGGAGGGCGAGCCGGTCGTGGTGAAGCAGTTCCCCAACTCCTTCCACGCCACCGAGCTGGAGAAGACGCTCGGCGACCTGGGCGTCGCCGCGGGCAGCGGCAGGGATCTGGTGCTGGCCGGCTTCATGACGCACATGTGCGTCAACTACACCGCGCAGGGGGCCTTCAACCTCGGCTACCGGCCCACCGTCGTCGCCGAGGCGACGGCCACCCGCGCTCTCACCGCCCCGGACGGCACGGTCCTGTCCGCCGCCGCTCTCCAGACGGCCGCCCTGACGACCGTCACCGACCTGTTCGGCACCGTCGTGCCGACCGTCGACGCCCTCCCCGCCTGAGAGCCCGCGCCGGTCCCCGGGGCCCCGGGGACCGGCGCGGCCGACGGCCCTCACAAGGGCCCGGAGCCGAGGAGTTGCCCTCCGTCGACGACGAGGGTCTCGCCGGTGATCCAGCGCGCGCCGTCCCCGGCGAGGAACGCCACGGCCTCCGCCAGGTCCTCGGGCTCCCCGATGCGGCCGAGCGGGGTGGCCGCGGCGACCCGTGCCTCGTTCTCCTGCCACAGCGCCTCGGCCAGCCTGGTCCGTACGACGCCGGGGGCGATGGCGTTGACGCGGACCTTCGGGCCGAGTTCCAGGGCGAGTTGCTTGGTGAGATGGATGAGCGCGGCCTTCGAGACGTGGTAGATGCCGACGTCCTGGGCGACCGTGAGGCCGCCGATCGAGGCGGTGTTGACGACCGAGCCGCCGTGCTCCCCCATCCACGCCTTGACCGCGAGCGACGTCCACAGGATCGGCGCCCACAGATTGACGTCCATCGTCTTGGCGAACCGGGCGTGGTCCTGGTCGATGACGGGGCCGAACGCGGGGTTCGTACCGGCGTTGTTGACGAGGATGTCGAGCCGGCCGTACGTGTCGACGGTGAGGTCGACGCAGGCGCGCGCCGCCTCCTCGTCGGTGGCGTGGGCGCCGAATCCGATGACGTCGTCGCCCAGTCGAGCCGCCGCCTCCTTGGCGCGCTCGTCGCTGCGCGAGGTGACCACGACGCGTGCGCCGCGCTCCCGCAGGGCCGCGGCGGCCGCGAGGCCGATGCCCCGCGAGGCGCCCGTCACGAGGGCGACCCGGCCGGCGAGCGGGCCGCTCACCGCGCGCTCCGCTCGTTCTCGCGGCGGCGCAGTTCCCGCTGGGCGATGGTGCGCTTGTGCACCTCGTCGGGGCCGTCCGCGAGGCGCAGGGTGCGTAGCTGGGCGTACATGCGCGCGAGCGGGAAGTCGTCGGACACCCCGGCGCCGCCGTGGACCTGGATCGCCCGGTCGACGACCTTCAGCGCCACCTCGGGCGCGGCGACCTTGATGGCGGCGATCTCCGTGCGGGCCTGTTTGTTGCCGACGGTGTCCATGAGGTGGGCGGCCTTGAGGGTCAGGAGCCTCGCCATGTCGATCTCGATGCGGGCCTCGGCGATCCAGTCCTGGATGTTGGCCCGGTCGGACAGGGGCGCGCCGAACGTCGTACGGGACCGGGCGCGGTCGATCATCAGGTCGAGGGCGCGCTCGGCCATTCCGATCGAGCGCATGCAGTGGTGGATGCGGCCGGGGCCGAGGCGGGCCTGGCTGATCATGAAGCCGTCGCCCTCGCCCGCGAGCAGGGCGGTGCCGGGCACGCGTACGTCCTCGAAGAGCACCTCCGCGTGGCCCTCGCGGTCCTGGTAGCCGAAGACGGGCAGGCCGCGCAGGACCGTGACGCCCGGGGTGTCGAGCGGGACGACCATCATGCTCTGCTGCCGGTGGCTCGGCCCGTCCGGGTCGGTCTTGCCCATCACGATGAGCACCCGGCAGTTCCTGTGCAGGGCGTTGGACGTCCACCACTTGCGGCCGTTGAGGACGTAGCCGTCGCCGTCGCGCACCATCCGCATCTCGATGTTGCGGGCGTCGGAGCTGGCGACGGCGGGTTCGGTCATCGCGAACGCGGAGGCGATCTCACCCGCGAGCAGCGGCTTCAGCCACTTCTCCTTGTGCTCCTCGGTGCCGAAGAGGGTGAGGACTTCCATGTTGCCGGTGTCCGGCGCGTTGCAGTTGGTGGCCTCGGGGGCGAGGTGCGCGCTGCGTCCCATGATCTCGGCGAGCGTCGCGTACTCCAGGTTGGTCAGGCCGGGGCCCCACTGCGGATGCGGGTGGAAGAGGTTCCACAGGCCCCGCTTCCTCGCCTCGGCCTTCAGTTCTTCGAGGACGGGCGGATGGAAGTGCGGATCGCCGGACTCCGCCATCTGTGCCTCGTACACCGCCTCGGCGGGATAGATGTGCTCGTCCATGAAGGCGAGCAGCTTCTCCTGGTACTCCCTGGCCCTGTCGCTGACGTCGAACACGAGTCCTCCCACGGTTGTGGCCCCTGCCGGCCCGGCCACCGTATTTGAATCCGGATTCAGGTTCAATGCCTGTCGGGATCGGCCCGCGCGCCGGGGACCGCGTGCGGATCCTGCCGTACGGAGACCGGGTTCGTCACGGTCATGATCAGCGGGGTTCCGCCGCTGACGGTCAGGGCGGACAGCTGATAGGCGAGCGAGGCACCGGAGGAGCGCACGCACGGTTCGAACAGTTCGACAAGCGAGGCGAGGTGACACTGTTCGCGGTCCCTGTCCTTGCGTACCCTCCGTGCATCACCGACTTTGGGGGGCGGGCGTTGACGGGGCACACGGTACGGCTCGGAGCAGTGGATCGGGTCAACGTCCGGGTGAGCCGCCATCCCGGAGCCACCCTTTTCTCGCTCCTCAAGGACATCTTCGGAGGTCACTCCCACGGAGTGCCCCGGTTGTGGCGCGACGCCGTCCGGCGGGTGTTGCCGGCGGACGCGGCGGCCGTCGTCGGTCCGTTATTGCGCTCACGCGCGTGCTGGATCCCCGACCGCCTCGCGTTGGTCCACGACCTGGATGCCTCCGACATGAACGCCCTCTTGGAAGAGCTGGCGGGGATAGATCCGGCGCTCGTGGCCGCCGAAGTGGCGGCCTTCCATTCCGTCGGCTCCACGCCGCCGGAATGGCGGACGTTGCTGGATCAGCCGGTCTCGTTCCTGGCCGCCTACCGGTCCGTGGCCAGCGCGGCCTGGCACGCCTTTGCCCCGTTGTGGCGGGAGGCGGACCTCCTCATGGGCAGGGAAGCCGAGCGGGTGGGTGTGGCCGCGGTGACCGGCGGGCTCGACGGTCTACTCGCCGGCCTCGACGCCGACGTGCGCTACCGGGCCGGCGCCTTGCAGCTTCCTCATCCGTGCCCGACCCACCTGGCCGACCTCGGCGGGCGGCCCCTGGTCCTGGTGCCGCTGGCGTCCGGCTACACGGCCCGCATGTACAGCGCGGACCGCGACGATGCCCTCTGGATCGCCTACCCCGTGCCCGGCCTCGGCCGCATCGCCGGGCGCCACGGAGGGGCGGAACAGAAGACCGGGACGAATGCGCTGTCGCTGGTCCTCGGTCCCGTCCGTGCGCGGATCCTGCGCCATGTCCCGCACCGACCGGCCGTCGGCGATCTCGCCCGCCAACTGCACATCGGCGTCAGCACAGTGACGTACCACTGCCAGCAGCTCGAGGCCACCGGACTCCTCCAGCGCGTACGCCACGGCCGGGAGGTGCGACTCCACCCGACCGAGCGAGGCACCGCCCTGACTCACCTGCTGGCCGCAGCACCCATCGTGCCGGGACGGGACGAGGACGTGTCCGGCGGGTCGACGCGGGCGTAGCCAGCACCTTTCGACGAACTTCGAAAAGATGGCGGCTCTTTCACGTCCTCGCGCAGAGTAAGGAGGGCAAGCACCACCACGAGGAGAGCCACGTGCCCTTAGGCAAAGCTTTTCGGGTCGGCCTCGCCCCGCGCATCGGTTGCGACTGTAGAGGAGATCACATGAGATCGAGAATCAGAGCACGGGCGGCTGCAATGGTCGTGACGATGATCGCCGCAGTCCTTGTTCCGCTGGCGGCGCAGGCGCCAGCACAGGCAACACCGAACGTTGCGGCCGGACCGACCGCATGGACACCGCAGATCTACCCGCTGTTCTCAGGCGAGTGGGTAAAGCGGGATGTGTCGACTGACCAGCGGCGCGATGAGCTGATCTGGTGCTCCTTGAAATCTGGAATCGCCTGCGTGGCAGTTGGTCAGGGCGACGGTAAGCACAGCATCTTCCACCTGTACAAGTGCGATACGCGGTCGCTCTCGAACTTCATCGACTCGCTCTCTGTTCGCAACAACCAGACTGACGAAGCCCAGGTCCGTTTCTGGGGTCCCACGTACTCGCGCTATGCGCCCGCGGACGGCCAGATCTACAACTTCCCGGACTACGCGACGTACGACTTCACTCACCTCGACATCTGCTGAGGGCACATCGACCCGGGCACGCTGATCATGGTGTCCGGGTCGGAAGCCTTTGCTGATACCATCCGCTGCCACGGTTACGTACAGGTTCGAACAACGGTGAATGGATCGTAGTGGCTGCCCAGGCCCCGGCCGCAGACGGCGGCCAGAAGCAACCGATCACGCCACGCACCGCGCGCGGTGTCAGGACCCGCAACGCGCTGATCGCCGCCGCCCGCGAGGTCTTCGAACGTGACGGGTATCTGGACGCCCGGATCACGGACATCTCCAAAGCCGCGCAGGTCGCCTCCGGGTCGTTCTACACGTACTTCAACAGCAAGGAAGAGATCTTCCAGGCGCTCGTCGAGCAGGTACAGGAGGAGATGCTCCACCCGCATCTGCGCGAGCGTACCGGCATCACCGACACCCGCCGGCTCATCGACGCGTCGAACCGCGAGTACCTGCGCGCGTACAAGAAGAACGCGCGCCTGATGGCACTGTTCGAGCAAGTCGCCCAGATCGACGAGAAGTTCATGGCCCTGCGCATCGAGCGCGGCAACGCGTTCGCGCGGCGCAACGCCAAGCTGATCCGCACGCTCCAGGAGAACGGCGAGGCCGACGCGAGCCTCGATCCCCTGGTGACCGCGCACGCCTTGTCCGTGATGGTGAGCCGCATGGCCTACCTGGTGTTCGTACTGGGCCAGCGCATCCCGTACGAGCGGCTCGTCACGACGCTCAACACGATCTGGGAGAACGCCCTCCAGCTCACGGACCCCGGCCCCGAGACGGGCTCCGGCGCCGGCTAGCAGTCGCGCGCGTTCTCCAGCATGTGGTCCCTGACCAGGGCGACGTGCGGGTTGTCCGAGGAACCGGGGCGCTGTACGAGGTAGCCCGTGTTGATCGGCGGGTCCTCCGGGTCGTTCAGCAGGACCAGGGCACCCGAGGCCAGTTCGTCGAGGCACAGATAGCGGGGCAGCACGCTGAATCCGGCGCCGCCCACCACCGCCGCCTTGACCGCGCGCAGGTCGGGCATGGTCACAGCGGGCTCGCACGCGAGGCGCTTGCCGAAGACATGGCGCCAGTAGCGACGGACGATCGGCACGTCATCGGCGTACGCCACCAGGGGCACGCCGCGCAGCGCCGCGGGCCCCTGCGCGGCGATCCGCTCCGGACCGCCGATGCGCTCCGCCCAGCCGCCCGCCGCGACCAGCACGAACTCCTCGTCCGCGAGGGGTACGGAGGCCAGCGCCCGGCCGCGGGGCCGCACCGTGGCGACCACCAGGTCGTGGCGGCCCGCGCGCAGGCCGTCCAGGAGGTCCTCGGTGAGGCCCGTCGTGATCCGCAGCCGCACCCCCTTCTCCACGAGGGGCGCGAGGCCGGGCAGCACGCAGTGGGAGAGGAACTCCGCCGGCCCCGCCAGATGGACCGGTTCCGCCGAGCCGTCACCGCCGTGGCCCGCGACCTCGGCGAGGGCGTCCAGGGGCTCGACGATGCGGGACGCCAGTTCGTCCGCGAACGGGGCGGGGGCGGCTCCGCGCGGCAGCCGCTCGAAAAGCTCCCGGTCGAGCTGACGCTCCAGGGAGCGGATCTGCGCGGTGACCGTGGGCTGCGAGAGGCCGAGGAGGCGGGCGGCCGCGGTGAAGGAGCCCGAGCGGTAGACGGCGAGGAAGGTGCGCAGCTGATTGAGATCCAGCGAGCCGGTACCGGTGCCGCTACCGGTTCCCGTGCTGGTGCTGGTACTGGTGCTGGCGTGTGGGGCTGCCGCCTCTCTGTTTCCCATACGGATGAGCCTACGGTTCCGCATCGGCGGGGGCCCGCGCTGGGCCCCCGCCGGGCAGGCCTACGGCACCAGTGGGCCGACCTCGTCCGTGACGAAGCGGATGAAGCCCTCCGGGTCCGGCTCGTCGGCGGTGGGCTGGAGGACGACGGTGTCGGCTCCCGCCTCGGCGAGGCGGCGGACGCCCTTCGCCACGTCGTCGGCGCCGCCCGCCACTCCGAGGCCCGGCGTTCCCTCCCGTCCGTCGCGTGCGAGTTCGGCGCGCAGGCGGGCCTGCGCGTCCGGTCCGGTCGCCGCGTGGAGGTAGACCACCACCGGGTGGGCCGTGTCGGTGCGCCCGGCGACCCGCCTTCCCTCGTCGATGAGCCGGCGCGCCTCCCTTACGCCTTCCGGTGTGGTGCTCGCGTCCAGGATCGTGCCGTCGGCGGCCTCTCCGGTCAGCCGCACCGACCGGGGGCCGCGCGCACCGGCGTAGACGGCGGGTGCCGACGCGGGCGGCCAGTCGAGCGCGACGCCGTCGAGCCGGACGTACCGCCCCTCGGTGGTCACGCGCTCACCGGCCAGCAACGCCCGCATGGCGCCGAGGTGTTCGCGCAGCAGGGTCAGCGGCGACTCGGCCCGCGCGCCCACCTGCCCCATCCAGTCCTGCACACCGTGCCCGACGCCGAGCGTGACGCGGCCGGGGAACAGCCGGTGCAGCGTGGCCGCCTCCATCGTGGCGAGCGCGGCGTTGCGCAGCGGCACGGGCAGCAGGCCCACCCCCACGTGCAGCCGCTCCGACCAGGCCAGTGCCGCGGCCGCGGAGGCGATGCCGCTCTCCAGGAAGCAGTCCTCCCAGAGCCACAGCTCCGCGAGGCCCGCGTCGTCGGCCGCGCGCACCATGGCGCGCAGTCGCTCGGGAGGAAGCTGGGGCCGGAACACGACGCCGAGAGCAGTCATGGTGTTTTCCTGCCCCGCTTCCTTCCGCGTGAGCAACCGGGGGCGCGGCGGCGGGTTTTCAGGTTCCGCACGTCCTCGCCCCGACGTGCAGCGCGACCGCCGTGTTGGCGCCGAGCGTGGCCGTGAACTGCCCGGAGGAGTCGACCGTGACGCGCCTGCCGGACTGGATGTCGCAGTAGGATCCCGCGGGCAGCGCGGTCTGGAAGGTGCGCTTCAGCGAGGAGCCCTCGTGGTTGATGGCGACGTACGCCTTGTCGCCGCGGCCGAAGGCGATCTGGTTGCCGCCGTTGTCCCACCAGCGGGTGACGTCCTCACCGCGCGCGGTGTTGCGGAGGGCGACCATCCCCGAGATCTCGCGCCACGCGTGCTGACACTTCCAGCCGTCGGAGTAACACGCCTTCACCGAGCCGCCGTTGGGCGGCCCCGCGTCGCGTTCGGAGAACTCGTAGCCGGAGTGGACGTCGGGCGCCCCGTACGGCCAGGCGAGCATGAAGACGTTGGCCAGGGTGTAGTTGGCGCCGTCCTTGTAGCTGAGGGTGTCACCGCCGCGTTCGGTGTCGTGGTTGTCGACGAAGACGGCGGACTTCCCGGAGGTCATGTACCCCCAGCCCTCACCGTAGTTCTTCAGATAGGCGAGCTTCTCATTGGTGAAGACGCGCTTGAGGTCGCGGGCGTACCGGAACTCCTGGACGTCTCCGTTGCGGAGGTACTCGCTGGGCGAGACCGCCTCACCGGCGCCGTAGATGGCCTCCTGCTTCCAGTACACCCCCGGGTCGCTCAGCCGTGACTTGATGTCGGCGAGGTCCTCCGCCGGCATGTGCTTGGCCGCGTCGATCCGGAATCCGTCGACGCCGAGCGAGAGGAGGTCGTTGAGGTAGGCGGCGATCCGGCCGCGCACATAGCCCTCCCCCGTGTCCAGGTCGGCGAGACCGACGAGTTCGCAGTTCTGTACGTTCCCGCGGTCGCCGTAGTTCGTGATCACCGAGCGGCAGTCGTCCATGTCGGCGCCGGAGTAGATGCCGGGGTAGTCGTACTTCGTGTAGGACGAGCCACCGGTGCCGGTTCCCGAGCCGGCCGCCATGTGGTTGATCACGGCGTCCGCGACCACCTTGACGCCCGCGCCGTGACAGGTGGCGACCATGTTCTTGAAGGCCGCCCGGTCACCGAGGCGACCGGCGATCTTGTAGCTGACCGGCTGGTACGAGGTCCACCACTGGCCGCCCTGGATGTGCTCCTGGGGCGGCGAGACCTGCACGAACCCATAACCGGCGGGGCCGAGTTGGTTCTTGCACGCCTTGGCGACCGAGTCGAAGCGCCACTCGAAGAGGACGGCGGTGACGTCCTTGCCGCCGGGCGGTGACGCCTCTGCCCGAGGCGCCGGCACGACGAGACTCCCGAGGACGCCGGCCGCCAGGGCGAGCGTCACGGCGACTGGTCTGCGGGCTATGTGCGTTGGGCCGTTCACGGGGCCTCCAGAGGGGTGGGGGGACGCGGGCGCCGGGGCGCGGGAGCCCCCGGACGGCGATCCGTCGCGCGGCGAACCTCTCCATGCGCGGCGAATCGCTTGCAGAATCTTGCAGGTTGAAACTGCAAGAACTTGCGATCGGGACCGTAGGCGTCTTCAAACGCCCGGTCAACCCTTCGCGCAGGCCTCGGCTCGCGCGGGCCTCGGCTCGCGCAGATCACTGCTCGTGCGGATCACGGCTCGCGCGGATCCCCGCCGTCACCGCTTGGCGCGTGCGCGGTGCCGGCGCACCGCGTCGCGGTTGGCGCACGGGTGGGAGCAGTAGCGCTGCCGTCCGGTACGGGAGGTGTCCGCGAAGATCGTGGTGCACTCCGTGACCTCGCACCGCCGCAACCGGTGCATGCCGCGCCCTACCAGATGCAGGGCGGTGCCGACCGATATCAGGGAGAACAGCAGGGAGCCCAGGGGCAGTTGGTCGTCTCGGTAGTGCAGATGCCAGCCGTCGCCCGCGTGGTCGGTCAGCCGGGGGTGGGCGGCGGACGCGGCCAGCATGGCGTTGACCGCCTCGGCGCGCTCCTCCTCGTCGGCGGCGTCGACGACCTTCTCCCAGGCGTCGAGGGCGCCTTCGAGGACGGCCATGTCCCGTGGCGTCGCCGGGCGTTCCAGGGCCAGCCCGGCCGCCCGGCAGCGGTCTGTCAGTTCCTCCGCGCCGGTCGGACGCCGGTTGGCGAGATCCGCCGCCAGGTTCACGGCGTCCGTGCCGTAAGGGTTGAGGTGCATAAGGCCATTACATCAAGGTGATCTCATGAGAGACACCGTGGAACACCTCGCAACACCCCACCGCACCAGTGGTGTTGACCTCGCCGTGCGGCAGGCCGTCGAGGATGACATTCCTGAGCTGGTACGGCTGCGTGCGTTGCTGTTCGAGGACCTGGGGGGCGAGTACTTCAACCCCGCTTCGGGCGGTGACGACTGGCGCCACCGCCTTTCCCTGGTACTGAAGGAACGGCTGACCGAGGACCGGCCGGCCGGGGCCTCCGCGCGGATCCTCGTCGTGGACGGCGACGACGGCCTGGCCGCCTGCGGCATCGGCACCGTCGACCAATATTTTCCCGGCCCGCACAACCCCAGCGGCCGGGTCGGCCACGTGATCGGCGTGGTCACCGACCCGGCGTACCGGCGGCGCGGCCACAGTCGCGCGATCATGCGGGCGCTGCTCGACTGGTTCCGCGAGCGGGAGGCCTCCCGCGTGGACCTGTACGCATCCCCGGAGGGCGAACCGCTCTACCGCGCGCTGGGCTTCGTCGACCACCCCGACCCCGCGCTCTACCGGCGCCCCTGAGAGGCGGTGCCGCGGACCGCACCGGCCGACCACACCTGCGCCATCAGCACGGCACCCGCGGCAACCGTCTGGAGGACCAGCGCGATCGAGACGAGGGGGCCTGTGGAGTGGTGCAGTCGGCTGCCGTCCTCGCCGGACAAGGAGTTGCCCGGCGGTGATCCCCTGCACCAGCAGGGTGGGGGCCAGGAACGCCGTGGTCGCCTTCAGCAGGCCGAAGAACCGGGGAGGCGCGGCCCGCCCCGCGTGCGCCGGGGAGGGTGGCTTGGTGGATGAGGGCATGGGATGCTCCGTCGTGCTCCGTGGTGTACGCGGTTGGGGTTCGAGTCCGCCCGTATCAGGGTTGGGTGTTGAGCCATTCCTGGAAGGTGGGGCCTGCGAGCGTGGCGTGCGGTCCTGGCAGGAATCCGCCGGCCGCCGCGATCTCGGCGTCGGGCATGCCGGAGCCGTCGACGTCGACGACCTTGATGCCTCGGCGGGCGCCGAGCAGCCGCGCCGCATCGGCCATGCTTTCCCTGCGGGGCCCGGCGATCTCGGGAATCGGCGCCCCCGGATCCGACTGCGCGGGCGCGTCGGGGTCGGCGGCCAGGTCGACCAGCGTTTCGGCCACGGTGCGGCATGCCACGAGCTGGGTGGGCAGGGCCGGGATGTAGGCGACGTCGCCCTGCTGCCACTCCAGGAGCTGACCGACGAATTCATGGAACTGCGCGGCCCGCAGGATGCGAGCGGGCAGCGGGCCGGACAGGTTGGCCTCCTCGTGCACCTGTTGGGCGGCGACGAATCCGGCGGTGGCCTTGTCGGCGCCGATGATGGACACGGCGACGATCCGGTCGGCTCCCGCGCGCAGGCCGGCGGCGTGCAGGTTTTGGGTGGCGGTGCGGAAGAACTCCGTGGCGGCCTTCTGGTCGGAGGCGTGCCAGGACGCGACGTCGATGATGACGTCGACCCCGGTCAGCGCCTCGGCCAGGCCCTCACCGGTGATGATGTCCACGCCGGTGGCGCGGGACATCGGCACGACCTGGTGCCCGCGTCCCGCGAGGACGTCCACGACGTGGCGTCCCAGGCGCCCGGTCGCTCCTGCTACTGCGAACTTGCCAGCACTCATGTTCCCTGCCCTTCCTGGGTTCCGGACGAACACGAGACGTCGGTGCCACGCCGCCCGTAACAGTCACGGCTGTGTGACGCAGGCCACTGGTCAGGGGTGTTACGGAACAGCGGGAACCGGCGTCCAGTGCCTGGATCAGCACAGGGACGAACAGGCGGGAGCCGGGCATGAGCGAGCGCGACGAACGTACGGCGGGCAAGGCCGCGCCGCTTGACCTCGCCGGGCGGGTGGAGTCGCTGGACCGGGCCACCGAGGTGTTCGTCGCCCACCGCAATCTGCTGTTCACCGTCGCCTACGAGATGCTCGGTTCGGCCGCCGACGCCGAGGACGTCCTCCAGGAGACCTGGCTGCGATGGGCGGGCGTCGATCAGGCGACCGTGCGGGAGAAGCGTGCCTACCTGGTACGGATCGTCACCCGGCAGGCACTGGACCGGATGCGTGCGCTCGGTCGGCGCAAGGAGTCCTACGTCGGGCCGTGGCTGCCCGAGCCGTTGCTGACCGCGCCGGACGTGGCCGACGACGTCGAACTCGCCGACAGCATCTCGATGGCGATGCTGCTGGTTCTGGAGACGCTCGCGCCGGTCGAACGGGCGGTGTTCGTGCTGCGCGAGGTGTTCGCTCTCGACTACGACGAGATCGCCGAGGCCGTCGGCAAGAGCCCGGCCGCGGTGCGCCAGCTCGCCTACCGGGCACGGGCACACGTCGCCGCGCGCCGACCGCGCGGCACCGTCTCCCCGGACCAGACGCGAGCCGCGCTCCGGGCCTTCCAACGGGCCGTCGAGACAGGCGAGTCGCAGAGCCTGCTCGACATCCTCGCGCCGGACGTCGTGGCTTTGAGCGACGGCGGCGGAGTCAAACACGCGCTGCTTCGGCCCATCGTGGGCGCGGACCGGGTGGCGCGCCTGCTGGCGGGCGGCTGGTGGCGGCGCGACGCCGAGAGGTCCGTCGAGCCGGTGCAGATCAACGGCGGCCCGGGGCTGCTCGTCCGGGTCGACGGAGAGGTCGACGGCGTGGTGGCCGTGCGGGTCGAGGACGGCTGCGTCACCGGGGCCTACCACGTCCGCAACCCGGAGAAGCTGTCACGTGTGGCACGGGAGACCGCCGTCAGCCGCTGCGCTTGATCCGTGCCCTCTCACGCATCGACTAGCATCGCGGGATTGTTCTCGGGGAGGAGTCGAAGGTGACCGAAGAGCCGAAGGGGACCCACGAGTCGAAGGTGACCGAGGATCTGCTCGCCGCGATGGTCGCGGACCTCGAGGAGCTGGTGGTGTGCGAGTCCTTCTCCTCGGACCTGGCGGCCGTGGCACGCAGCGCGGACGCCGTGGCCGCGCAGGGGACCCGCCTTCTCGGCGCCGAACCCGAGCGTCTGGTCGTCGACGGGGTGACGCATCTGCGGTGGACGTTCGGCACGCCCCGGGTGCTTCTCCTCGGGCACCACGACACGGTGTGGCCGACGGGGTCTTTGGCGACTCATCCGTGGTCGGTGAGCGACGGCATCGCGCGCGGCCCCGGGATCTTCGACATGAAGGCCGGTCTCGTGCAGATGTTCCACGCCTTGGCCCTGCTCCCCTCCCTGGAGGGTGTGTGCGTCCTGGTGACCGGGGACGAGGAGGTCGGCTCGGACACCTCGCTGGCACTCATCGAGGAGGCGGCGCGGCAGTGCGCGGCGACCTTCGTCCTGGAGGCCTCCGCGGACGGGGGCGCGCTGAAGACGGCACGTAAGGGCACTTCTGCCTACGAGTTGGTGGTGCACGGCACCGCGGCGCACTCCGGCCTGGAGCCGGAGAAGGGGGTCAACGCGGCTGTCGAGGCCGCGCACCTCATCCTCGCTCTGGAGGGACTGGCCGACGAGATCAACGCGGGCGCGCCGCACGACTGGCGTACGACGGTGGTCCCCACGGTGGTGGGCGCGGGTTCGGCGACCAATACGGTGCCCGCCGAGGCCACGGTCAGCATTGACGTACGGGCCCCGACCCTCAGGGCCCAGGAGCGGGTGGACGCCTGTATGCGGGCGCTGAAGGTGACCGTGCCGGGGGCGCGCCTGGAGGTGCGCGGTGGCCCCCACAGGCCGCCCCTGGAGGAGACTTCGTCCGCCGAACTGTTCGCGCGGGCCCGCGCGATCGCCCGGCGGCAGGGCTGGGGAACGCTGCTCTCGGCGGCGGTCGGCGGGGCGTCCGACGGGAACTTCACCGGCGGGCTCGGCTGCCCGACACTGGACGGTCTGGGGGCCGTCGGCGGCGGCGCGCACGCCGACCACGAGCATGTGGTCGTCGCCGAGATGGTCCCCCGGGCGCGGCTTCTGGCCGCCCTCGTCGAGGACGTCCTCCGGTGAGCGAACTCGCCGTCCGCGAGCTGCACAAGCTGCGTGAACTGGCGGCCGCCAGCGCGTTGTTCGAGGAGATCTGGGGCTCCGCGCCGGGCGCGTCCCCGATGGGGACCGAGCAGATGCGGGCGCTCTCCCACGCCGGGAACTACGTCGCGGGCGCCTTCGCGGACGGACGCCTCGTCGGCGCTTCCGTGGCCTTCTTCGCGGCGCCCGTCGGGCAGGCGCTGCATTCCCATGTCACCGGGGCGCTGTCCGGGCACGCGGCGGGCCCGGCCCTCAAATGGCACCAGCGCGCGTGGGCCCTGTCCCGGGGACTCTCCACGATCACCTGGACCTTCGATCCGCTGGTGCGGCGCAACGCGCACTTCAACCTGGCCAAGCTCGGCGCGCGTCCCGTGGAGTACCTCACCGGCTTCTACGGTTCGCTCGACGACGCCATCAACGGCGGTGACGACACCGACCGCGCCCTCGTCGCCTGGGACCTGTCCCATCCGGCCGAGGCGCCGTCGGCTCCGCCGCCCGTCCGTGTGCCGGCCGATGCCGTGACCGCGCTGTCCGTACGCGACGGTCTGCCGGTCCTCGGCACCGTCGACTCCCCCACGCTGCTGGTGGACGTCCCGCCCGACATCGAGGCGCTGCGGCGCTCCGACCCGGGCGCGGCCAAGGCGTGGCGCCTCGCCCTGCGCCAGGTCCTCGGCGGCCTCCTGGCCGAGGGGGCTCGCGTCACGGGCTTCCACAACCGGACTTCGTACGTCGTCACACGCCGGCCGGCACAGCCGAAGCCGATGTGAGCCGGGCCGGAAAACCATGTGTAAATCACGATTCCGCTTGACACGCTGAGATCATGAACTCTCCGCACGACCCCGCCCCCCGCTCCACCCCCGTCACCCCGGAGCGGTCCCGGGCAACGGACCTGATCACCACCCCGATCACCCTCTCCCTCGCCGAGGATCTCCTGCGCGGCGCGCTCGACCTGGAGCGCACCGAGCACGGGGTGCTGCCGCACCGGCTGCCCGCCCGGGCCCGCGCCCAGTGCGCCGACGGGCAGCTGGCGATGGCGGAGGCCCAGCCCTCCGGCGTGCGGCTGGCGTTCCGCACCCGCGCCACCACCGTCGAGCTGGACACGCTCCGTACCAAGATGTCCTACCAGGGCGCCCCGCCCCGCCCGGACGGCGTGTACGACCTGCTGGTCGACGGCGTCCTCAGCGGCCAGGCCAGTGTGACCGGCGGCAACGTCCTGCTGGTGGACATGACCACCGGTTCGGCGGAAACCGTGCCCGGGCCGGTCGGCACCGTCCGTTTCCCCTCCCTGCCCGACCGCGTCAAGAACGTGGAGATCTGGCTGCCCCACAACGAGATCACCCAGTTGGTCGCCCTGCGCACCGACGCCCCCGTCGAGCCGGCCCCGGGGGACGGCCGCAAGGTGTGGCTGCACCACGGCAGTTCGATCAGCCACGGCTCCGAAGCGGCAAGCCCCACCGGGACCTGGCCGGCGCTGGCCGCCTCCCTCGGCGGCGTGGAGCTGATCAACCTCGGTCTGGGCGGCAGCGCCCTCCTCGACCCGTTCACCGCGCGCGCCCTGCGCGACACCCCCGCGGATCTGATCAGCGTCAAGATCGGCCTCAATATCGTCAACCTGGACCTGATGCGGCTGCGCGCCTTCGGGCCCGCGGTGCACGGGTTCCTCGACACGATCCGCGAGGGGCACCCCACGGCCCCGCTGCTGGTCGTCTCGCCCATCCTGTGCCCGATCCACGAGGACACACCCGGGCCCGGTGCCCCGGACCTCGAGAACATCGGTGAGGGCAGGCTCCGGTTCAAGGCCATGGGCGATCCCGCGGAGCGCGCCGCCGGAAAGCTGACGCTCAACGTCATCCGGGACGAGCTGGCCCGGATCGTGCACCAGCGCGCCGCCGACGACGCGAACCTCCACTACCTCGACGGCCGCGACCTGTACGGCCAGGCCGACGCCGCCGAACTGCCGCTGCCCGACCAGCTCCATCCCGACGCCGCCATCCACCGCCTCATGGCCGAGCGCTTCGCCGCGTCGGCCTTCGGCTCGGACGGACCGTTCGCCCTGAAGTGATGAGGCGGGGCGGTGGGGGGTGCCGGACAGATGTCAGTCGTCGGCGGGGCGGCGCGGTTCGCGCCACATCGACCAGAGCACCGGCCCCTCCCCCGGCAGCCGGAACTCTTCGCGCACGGTGAAGCCGAAGTGCTCGTAGACGGGGATGTTGGACTTCTTGGAGGACTCCAGATAGACGGGCTGCCCCGCCGCGTCGGCCTGGGCCAGGCCCGAGCGCAGCAGGGCGGCCCCCTGTCCCTGCCCCTGGGCGGCCGGGTCGGCGCCGATGAGCGCCAGGGACCAGTGCGGTTCCTGGGGCGTGTGCTGGACGGCCGACTCGACGGCGCTCCCGAACAGTTCCGCCCGGTCGCCGAGGATGTTCCGCAGTTCCTGGATGGTGTCCGCGTCGGGAACGGCCTTCTCCTGCGCGTCCACGGGCACCCAGAACGCGGCGGCCGCCTCGGTGCGCTCGCACACTCCGTGCTGGACGTACTGCCGGGTGAAGATCGTGCTGAAGTAGCGCCCCAACGACGCCTCGCGCGAGGCCTCGTCGGGGAAGAACCAGCGCATCATCGGGTCGTCGTCGAAGGCGCGGGCCAGGGTGCGGCCGATCAGCGGAGCGTCGTCGAGCGTGGCCGCTTTCGGCGTGTTCGATATAGGCATACGGGTCATTCTGCATCCGATGATCTTCAGCTCGGGGGGCGGGGTTCCCGGCCCGGCCGTAGCGTTGCCGCCATGTGCTGGAGTGCGACGGCCGACCTCGTCGCGGGCGCCGGTATCGCCGCCGTGGGGGCCGCGTCGGTGGTTCTGGCGGCGCGGCGGCCCCGTGACCTGCCGCTGGCCGCGCTGCCGCTGCTCCTCGGCGTCCACCAGATCGTCGAGGCCGCTGTCTGGCGCGGTGGCGGTGGTGCCGGGCCCGCCACGCTCGCCTGGGCCGTCATCGCGCTCCCGCTGCCCGCGCTGTGGGTACCGGCCGCCGTGCTGTGCGCCGTCTCCCCGGGCGTCCGCCGTCGTCTGCTCGTGCCTCTGGCGGCGGGGGTCATGACCGCGGCGGCGCTCGCGTACGCGCTGGCGACCCGCACGGTGACGGCCGAGATCCGTGGGCACACCATCGGGTACTCCCTGGGGTTGCCCCACGCGGAGCTGATCGTCGTCGGCTACTTTCTCGCCACGATCGGCTCGCTTCTCCTGTCCGGCGACCGGGGCCTCGTCCTGTTCGGTGTCCTGGTCGCCCTGGGAGCCGTGGTGTCCGTGGCGCTGTGGCGGCAGGAGTACCTCTCGACGTGGTGTGCGGCCGCGGCGGTGTGTTCGGCGGTGTTGTGCTTCTGGGTCGGCGGGCGTCGCCCGCCGCGGCCGACGGGTCGAACACGGCACGATCTTGGCTGATATACGCTTCGGCTGATTTCCCGGCAGTGAGCCGGGACAGGCATCAAGCCCGGGGGGGCTTTCTCATATGACCATGCAGTCTCGCGCGCTCTTGGGGAGCGCGCTCGTCTCCGTGCTCGCGCTGGGCACCGTCGCGCCGGCCGTCCAGGCGGCCACACCCGCGAACACACCCACCGCCGCGGCCGTCCCGGCCGGGCTCGGCCCGTGGACCGCGCCGAAGGAGCTGCCCGGCCTCACCGGTGTCACCGGCGTCGTCGACCTGAAGTCGACCCGCGGCGGCACCGTCGCCGGGCTCTTCACCCAGGGCGGCAAGACCGTGCTGTCGGTGCGGCCCGCCGGCGGCACGACCTGGCAGCCGGCCACGCCCGCGCCGCCGGGCGGCACACTCCAGCGCGCCGAGGACGGCTCCGTGTCGCTGCTGTGGTGGACGAGCCCGGCGGACGGCGGGGCCGACACGCTGAAGATGTCCCGCCTCGCGCCGGACGGCACCGCCTTCGCGCCCGCCGAGGACGTCACCACCGGCACGGTCGCGCGCGGCAACGTCCACTGGCGCACGCAGACCACCACGCTGGCGTCCAACGCCGAGGGCCACCAGGCCGTCGCGTGGATGGACAAGGAGCGCCGCCTGACCGTCGTCGAGCGGTCCGGTCCCGGCGCCGACTGGTCCGCGCCGAAGACGCTGGACCAGTTGCCCGACCCGATCGTGCGCGACGACCACGTCTACGACTACACGCTGCGGGACATGCGGGTCGCCGTCGACCCCGCCGGCACGGTCGGCGTGATCTGGGGCGGCAACAGTCACTACACGGGCGATGGAGTCGACCCGGACCCGTCCGCGTACAAGTGGCACTACAAGTACGTCGAGAAGCCCGCGGGTACGGCTTCCTCCTGGACGGCGCCGCGCGACCTGCCGCAGCTCGGCGAGAAGCCCGAGCAGGTCGCGCTGGCCGCCCACCCCGGGGGCGGCTTCCATCTGCTGTCGCACGGCGGTTACGCCCGCAAGGCGGCCGGGGCCGCGGAGTGGGGCCCGAGCCAACAGATCGGCGTCGGCTCGCGGACGTACGAGCCCGCCGAGCTGCTGACGGCGCCGAACGGCGACGTCACGGCGGTCGGCATGCTGGCGCAGGGGACCCCGGGCGTCGCCACCCGCCTGGCCTCCCGGGACGGTTGGGGCGAGGCGCGCAAGCTCGCCTCGAACGTCGACGCGGACTCGCTGGGCGCGGTGGCGGGGGCGGGCGGCGCGGTCGTCGTCACGTACACGCAGAAGCGTTTCGAGCTCGGCCGTACCCTGCGCGAGGACTTCGTGACGCAGACCGTCGAGGGCGGCGACCTGTCCAAGCCGCGCACCCTGAACGCGCAGACGAAGGACACCGTGAGCACGGGCCGGGCGGCCGTCGACGGCAAGGGTCGCCCGGTGGCGGTCTGGACGCAGTCGTCCGCCGACGGCAGCACGCGTACGGCGTTCACCGCGACGACGGGCACCCGCGCGAAGCCCGCGTGGCACGACTACGCGGACGACTCGCGCGGGGATGTCGTGGGACTGTCGTTCAGCGCGTCGATGAAGCTGTACACCGGGGACACCACCAATCCCACGGAGACCTTCTACGCCTCGCCGTGGGACGAGAAGACCCGGGTCGTGCCGTTCGGTGACGTCGACGGCGACCGCTGCAACGACCTGATCGTGCGGCTGCCCGGCGGTGAGACCCGCCTCTACACCCCGGTGTGCGGCGGCGGCCTGCCCTCGCCGGATTCGGCGTACAAGCGGCTCGCCCGCGACTGGAGCGGTTACGACACGCTGTTCGCGAGCGGCGACCAGACCGGGGACGGCCTTCCCGACCTGCTGGCCCGGGACAGGGCCACGGGTGACGTGTACCTGTACGCGGCCGACGGCGCGGGCGCTTTCAAGCCACGGGTGAAGATCCGTACCGCCTGGACCGGCTACACGCGCGTCATCGGCGCCGGGGATCTCGACGGCGACGGCGTCGGGGACGTCCTCGCGCTCGACAAGTCCGGTGAGCTGTGGCGCTACGCGGGTCTGCGCACCGGCAAGCTCAAGGACCGCGTCCGCGTCTTCAAGGACTGGGGCGCCTCCTACAAGGACGTCATCGGCGCGGGTGACGTGAACGGCGACGGCAAGCAGGACCTGCTCGCGCGGGACACCTCCGACCGGCTGTGGCTCAACCCGGGCAAGGGCGACGGGACCTTCGCGGGCCGGGTTTCGTCCGGTGCGGCGAACTACTGGAAGCACTGGGCGTCGATCGGCTGACCGGCAGCGGCCCGGACCGGGAGTCCCGGTCCGGGCCGCTTCGACCTCGCTGACGGCGTGGTCAGTTGGCCTTGCACAGGTTACCGAGGGCCGGGTTGAGGGCCGCCAGGATGTCTACGGTGTTGCCGCAGACGTTGGCGCCGAGCTCGACCGGGACCTGAAGGTTGTTGCCGGAGATGACGCCGGGGTTGTTCGAGGAGACGCCGGTGGCGGTGGGGCCGTCGTCGGGGCCGGGGTCGGCGATGGCCTGGCCCGCGCCGCCCACGACGACACTGGCGGCGATGAGGACGGCGACGCTGAGAGTGCGGACACGCATGGAGTGATCTCCTCCGTGGTAGGAAATGCGATCGCTCTCCAGCAGAAGGCCTCTGGGCCGCTTGCGCGAACGCTCACCGCCGTTCGGGCGATATAGGCAGGCAGGAGGGCTTCGCTTCCCGCGGAGCGTTTCAGCACGCGGACGCCGTGCCGCAGCAGCCGCCCGCCTGCTCCACACCGCCCGGGACCAGCGCAGCGCCCGGCACCCGTACGTCTGCCGGTTCGTCGAAGAGACCCGTGCCACCGCAGACTCCGGTCTGCGGGAGCGTCAGTTCCACGCGCTCGGCGGCCTCTTGGTCGCCGGCGAGGGCGGCGGCGACGGAGCGGACCTGCTCGTAGCCGGTCATGGCGAGGAACGTCGGGGCGCGGCCGTAGGACTTCATGCCGACCAGGTAGATGCCCGGCTCCGGGTGGGACAGCTCCTTCACGCCATGCGGGTAGACCGTGCCGCAGGAGTGCTGGTTGGGGTCGATCAGCGGGGCCAGCTCGACCGGTGCCTGGAGGCGGTCGTCGAGTCCCAGGCGCAGTTCGTCGAGGAAGGACAGGTCGGGGCGGAAGCCGGTCAGGACGATGATCTCGTCGACCGGGTCGAGACGGCGGCCGTCGTCGGCGGTGAGCACCAGGCGGTCGCCGCTCTCGTGGACGGATTCGGCGCGGAAGCCGGTGACGGCGTCGGCGTACCCGTCGTCGACGGCGGCCTTCGCCGCCAGGCCCAGGGCGCCGCGGGCCGGCAGCTGGTCGGCCTCGCCGCCGCCGAAGGTCGCGCCGCTGATCCCGCGCCGCAGCACCCAGACCGCGTGGGTGCCCGCGGCTTCCTTCGCGAGGTCGGCCAGGGAGGCGAGCGCGGTGAACGCGGAGGCCCCGGAGCCGATCATCGCGGTGCGCCTGCCCGCGTAACGCGCCCGGACGGCCGGGTCCTTGAGGTCGGGCACGCGGTACGAGATGCGCTCTCCCAGAGCCCGCTCGCCGAGTGCGGGCAGGCCGTCGCCGCCGATGGGGCCGGGGGTCGCCCAGGTGCCCGAGGCGTCGATGACGGCGCGGGCGATGACGCGCTGCTCGCTGCCGTCGGCGTTCCGGACGTGCACGGTGAAGGGCTGCTGCTCGCGGTCGGCGTCGACGACGCGGCCGCGACCTCGGCGGGAGACTCCGGTCACCGTCGCCCCGAAGCGGACCTTGTCGCCCAGCGCGTCGGCCAGCGGCCGCAGGTATCTCCCCGCCCAGTCGCCGCCGGTCGGGTAGGTGGCACCGTCCGGCTTCACCCAGCCGGTGGGGGCCAGGAGCTTCTCGGCGGCGGGATCGACGACCTCGGCCCAGGTGGAGAAGAGACGTACGTGCGACCACTCGCGCACGGCGCTGCCGGCCGCGGCACCGGCTTCGAGGACCAGGGGCTCGATGCCGCGCGCGACGAGTTGGGCGGCGGCGGCGAGGCCGACGGGGCCTGCGCCGATCACCACGGTGGGCAGGTCGGTGGCGGGCGGGTGATGGATCGGCGTGGTCACGGCGACTCCCCTTTGATTCGACGTTCGTCGATGGCTTATGCGGCCAGGGTCGCACCTGCTTCGATATACGTCAACATAGACAAGCTTCGAATTAGCAAGGGGAGAGGCGCGATCGCCTCCACCTGTGATTCGACATGTGTCAACATAGACGCATGTCGAACACTAAGCCGCTGCCGCTGCTGGATGCCGATGTCGAGCCCTGCTGCCCGCCCCTGACCGAGCGACCGTTCACCGCCGAGGAGGCGGTGCGGACGGCCGCGATGTTCAAGGCGCTCGGTGACCCCGTACGGCTGCGACTGTTCTCGCTGGTCGCCTCGCACGAGGGCGGCGAGGCGTGCGTGTGCGACATCTCCGACGTGGGGGTGTCCCAGCCGACGGTGTCCCATCACCTCAAGAAGCTGAAGGAGGCCGGCCTGCTCGCCTCCGAGCGGCGCGGGACGTGGGTGTACTACCGCGTCGAGCCGGCCGTGCTCGCGGCGATGGGGCACGTCCTGGGGCGCGTCACCGCCTGACGGCCGCGAACCTCCCGCGCCAGGCCAGTGACACGTACACGAGCCCGATGAGGACCGGGACCTCGATGAGCGGTCCGACGACACCGGAGAGGGCCTGGCCGGACGTCACGCCGAAGGTGGCGATGGCGACGGCGATGGCGAGTTCGAAGTTGTTGCCCGCCGCGGTGAACGCCAGCGTCGCGGTGCGGTCGTAGGCGAGGCCGAGCGCCTTGCCCAGCAGGAAGCTGCCGAAGAACATGAGGGCGAAGTACACCAGCAGCGGCAGCGCGATACGGGCCACGTCCAGCGGCTGCGACGTGATGGTCCTCCCTTGCAGGGCGAAGAGGATGACGATCGTGAAGAGCAGGCCGTAGAGGGCCCACGGGCCGATCCTGGGCAGGAAGGCGGACTCGTACCTCTCGCGGCCGAGCCTCCTCTCGCCGACGCGGCGGGTGAGGAACCCGGCGAGGAGCGGGACGCCGAGGAAGACGACGACGTTCAGGGCGATCTTCCACATGGAGATGTCGAGGTGCTCGCCGCCCCCGAGGCCCAGCCATGTGGGCAGCAGGTCGAGGTAGAACCAGCCGAGCAGGCCGAACGCGATCACCTGGAACACCGAGTTCAGCGCGACGAGGACCGCCGCCGCTTCCCGGTCGCCGCACGCCAGGTCGTTCCAGATGATCACCATCGCGATGCAGCGGGCCAGGCCGACGATGATGAGACCGGTGCGGTACTCGGGCAGGTCGGGCAGGAAGATCCAGGCCAGCGCGAACATCACCGCAGGGCCGACGATCCAGTTGATGACCAGCGACGACGCCATGAGCTTACGGTCGCCCGTGACGGCGTCGAGCTTGTCGTAGCGGACCTTGGCGAGGACCGGGTACATCATGACCAGCAGGCCGATGGCGATCGGCAGGGAGACGCCGCCGATCTCGACCTCGGCGAGCGCGCCGCCCAGGCCGGGTACGAGGCGTCCGAGCCCGATGCCGACGGCCATCGCGAGGAGGATCCACACCGCGAGGTAGCGGTCCAGCGTGGAGAGCTTGGCGACGATCGAGGCGTCCTCGCCGCCGCGGGGCGGCGAGGTGGTTCCGGGGTCCGTGGCGGCCATCAGCACGCTCGCTTTCGGCCGGTCCCGACGGTGGTGCGCGCGACCTCGGCGAGCCGGCCGAAGGTGCCCGCCAGCGCCTCGATCACCTCGGGCCGCACCCTGTAGTAGGTGAACCGGCCGCAGGGCTCCGTCTCCACGACCCCGGCCTCGCGCAGCACCCGCAGATGGTTGGAGAGGTTCGTCTGCCGGGCGCCGGTCTCCTCCACGAGGTGGGTGGTGCACAGGGTCTCGTGGGCCAGCAGGGTCACGATCCGGAGCCTGAGCGGGTCGGCGAGGACCCGGATCAGTTCAGTGTCGGCTGATGTCAGCATGGGCTGATACTGTCACATCAGCAGCCAGTGATGTGATGTGCGTCCCGGCAAGAGATGTACGTCCCCGCAAGAGAGGCCCCAGATGCCCGACCGGAAGCCCTCCGTCCTGTTCGTCTGCGTCCACAACGCCGGCCGCTCCCAGATGGCCGCCGCCTGGCTGAACCATCTGGCGGGCGACCGCGTCGAGGTCCGCTCGGCGGGGTCGGCCCCGGGCAGGGAAGTGAACCCGGCCGCGGTCGAGGCCATGCGCGAGGTGGGCATCGACATCTCCGCCGAGACCCCGAAGGCCCTCACCGTCGACGCGGTCAAGGAATCGGACGTCTGCGTCACGATGGGCTGCGGCGACACCTGCCCGGTCTTCCCCGGCAAGCGCTACCTCGACTGGCGGCTCGAAGACCCGGCGGGCCGGGGCGTCGAGGCCGTCCGCCCCATCCGGGACGAGATCAAGGTCCTGGTGGAGGGCCTGATCGCGGAGATCGCCCCCGACAAGGCGGGGTGATTCCGACGGGGGGACGCGCCCGGAGGGGGCGCGGCGCCGGGGGGGACGGCGCTGTGGTGCTCACTCCGGATCGACGAAGAACTCCTGGGACAGAGCCGACGTACACGTCTGACGCATGACCTCGACGCCCTCCGCGGTGCCGCCGTCCGCCATGCCGAGGCACTGGCCCGTGCCCGCGTCGCGGATGCGGAAACCGCCCGGCGCCGGGGTCTCGACCGGCTCGATCTGGAACACCGTGGCGACGGAACAGGCGTCCCACGGTTCGAGCATGCCGGGAACCGGACCCCCGTCCATGACGGTCAGGCAGCCGATGCCGAATTCCGGATGGTGCCACTGGATGCGGTAGCGCCCGGCACCGACCTCTTCCAGGTAGGTGCGCGGCGGGACCGCCTGCGCGCAGGGGCGCTGGACGGCGACGGCACTGCGGTAGAGGCCCTTGCGGTCACGGCCTTCGGTGACGCACAGGGAAGGCGCGCTCGCCGGGCGGATCTTCGCCCAGCCGAGCGCGGGGCCCTGGTAGCGCTCCTGGGTGAAGACGGAACCGGACTGCCGCTCGCAGCCCCACTGGCGCAACTGCGCGCCGTCGGCGGTGGAGGAGCCCGTGACCTCCAGGCACAGCGGGGAGGCGCTGACGGTCCTGGGCCGGATCCAGACCCCGCCGTCGGCCTCGGTGAAGGTGAAGCTCGCGCCGGGCTGGTTGCCGCAGGTCTGCTGCCGTACGAGGGCGCCGACCGCCGGGCTGGAGTTCTCGACCGCGATGCACTTGCCGCTGTAGACGTTGACGATCTGGTACGAAGCCCCGCCCAGGGCCGAGGACTTCAGCGTCCACAGGGCGTTCTTGCGCCCGGCGCACCCGCGCTGGGTGATCACCTCGCCCTCGGCGGCGGTAGCGGCTTCGAGGCACATGCCGCTGTGGGTGGCGACGATGTTGATGTCATCCGCCGCCGAGGGCGAGGCAGCGCTCGCCGTTTCCTGCGTGGCCGTCAGGGTGAGCAGCAGGGCGAGGACGGCGAGCAGTGCGGCGTGCGTACGTCCGGCATGCGTACGTCCGTGACCGGGTCTTCGCATGAGTCCCCCTCAGATGTCGTGATACGGGCTGCTGCGCGGGAGCGGAGCCTCCCATGGCGGGCTGACGGGTGCCTGACATCGAGGGGGAGGACTTGTTCGTCAGCGGCACGTCAGGCGGCGAGGCCACCATCGGCCCTGCACCGCCGGAAGCACTGAGACCTGATACCTGAGCGGTGCACCGAGACGACCTGTGCCGCGACGACCTGTTCCGAGACGAGGGGTGTACTCGCCATGAGTGGAAGACCCAGAGGCCGGCTGCGTCGGCTGCGCCGGCTCGTGGGCCCGCTGGCCGCCGCCGCGCTGGTGTGCGGGGCGCTCACCACGCCCGCATCCGCCGCGGCCGACGCGGACCCGGCCTGCTGGCTGCGGCCCGGCGAGCCGCACGTGGACTGGACCGGGATGAACTTCAGCGGTGACATGTGGTGTGACCTCACCCCTGGTTCGGTGCGCATCCAGTCGCGCTCGACGAGCCCGGTGGTCGGCAAGATGCTCTTCACTCCGCGCTGGTTCGTGTGCTGGAAGGAGGGCTCCGACTACATGGGGAACAACATCTGGTACTACACCCAGGGCGACCAGATCGTGGCCTCCCCCACCGTCAAGGCCTGGGGTTACATGCCGGCGGTCGCGGTCAAGGCGCCCCAGCATCCCTTCCCCGGTCTCACACAGTGCCCCTGGTCGTGAGCAGGCGCCGCGCCGCCTCCGCCGTTCTTCCTCCCCGCCCCCTGTTCACGTGTTCACGACCCATCAGGAGTACGCCGTGAAAAGGACAACCGTCGCCGCGGCCGTCGGCGCGCTGCTGTGCCTTCCCCTGACGGCCACGCCCGCGAGCGCCGGCGCTCGCGCCACCTGCTCGCTTCAGGAGGGCGTCGAGCTGCGCGACACCATCGGCAACTCGTTCACCAAGGCGTTGTACTGCGACAACCTTCCCTCGGATGTCTACGGCAGGCCCTCTTTCGACGCGCCGATCACCGGCTGGCTGCGCCTCTCCCCGTCCTGGTTCACCTGCTACACCATCGGCCCCAAGGACACCCAGGGCAACAACGTCTGGTACTACACCCAGGGCGACCAGGTCGGTGAGCTGCCCCGCATCAAGGGCTGGGGCAATGTCCCCGCGGAGGTCGTGAGGATCCCCACCGGCATGTCCCACCCGGTCGCCGGGCTGCCGCGCTGCCCCTGGTACTGAGCGCTCCCTAACGAGCCGTTTTGGAGATCCGTCCCGATCAACTTCCGCAGGCGCCCCGGCGCGAGGAGGAATCCCCATGAAGACCGGACGCACGACCCAGTTGACAGGCACGACCCGCACGATCCGTACGGCCGCCGCGGTGGCCGTGACCACCGCGGCGCTGGCCCTGTCCGCCGCGGGCCCCGTCGCCGCCCGCGCCTCCGAGCCCGCGCCGCCGCGGGTCAGCGCCGTCGCCATCAAGGACCCCGACGGTGGCGTACGCCCCGAGGTCGCCGCGGGCGCGACGGCCGCCGAATGGCGCCTGTGCATGTACCTGGGCGGGCATCCCACCCTCCAGACGGGGAGCACGGGAGAGGCCGTACGGCATCTCCAGTGCATCCTCAACGAGGTCTACCGCTATGTGAACGTCCCCGTGAGCGGTGTCTTCGAGGCGGTCACCAAGGCGTCGGTCGAACACCTGCAACGACAGTTCGCACTGCCGGTGACGGGTGTCGTGGACGCCGCCACGTGGAGCGCCCTGCACCCGTGACGGGCCTCGCCCGCTGAATCCGCGCTGGTCACGTCACCACCGCGAACCCCGGTCAACGCCTCGGCGGCAGCCGGTGCGACGTCACGTCGTGCAGGGTTCCGTCCGACACGGTCAGGGTGAGGAACGTACAGAAGGGCTGCCGTCTGCGGTCGGTCGGCGAGCCGGGGTTGAGCAGCCGCGGGCCGCCCGGGGCCTGGGTGTCCCAGGGGATGTGGCTGTGGCCGAACACGAGGACGTCCAGGTCCGGGAAGCGCTGGGCGCACCGCTGTGCGCGCCCGGTGGCCGCTCCGGTCTCGTGCACGACGCCGAACCGCAGTCCGGCCAGTTCAGCGCGGGCGATCTCGGGGAGGCGCCGGCGCAGTCCGGGACCGTCGTTGTTGCCGTACACGCCGATAAGCCGACGCGACCTGGACTCGAACAGGTCGAGCGTGGCCTCGTCGATCCAGTCCCCGGCGTGGATCACCACGTCGGCCTCGTCGATGGCCGCCAGGAGGGCGTCCGGCAGGCTCTTCGCCCTGGCGGGCACGTGGGTGTCGGAGGTCAGCAGCAGGCGCATGGGCTCAGCGTAGGCCGACGCGGCGGGCGTCCCCGGGCGGCGCGAATCCTCTGCGCGGGCCGTGGAGGAAGCCGGGGTGACGGCGTCTGCTCGGGCACGTGGTGGACGCTCAGCCGGCGGCGGGCGTGCCGGTCACCCGGTGATCGGCCGGCTGCCGGCGGTCAGCGCAGGTCGAGCCGCATCAGGATGCGGGGGTGGCCTGCCAGCACGGAATCGGTGTCGGCGGCGTAGGTGAACCCGGCGCGCTCGAAGTTCTTCCGGATACCGGCGTACGCCATCGTCAGATCGACCTTGGCGTCGCCGTTGTCCAGGGGGTATGCCTCGATCACGGGGGCGTCGTGGGCGCGGGCGAACTCGACCGCCCCGGCGATCAGGGCGTGCGAGATGCCCCTCTTGCGGTGGCCGGGCCGTACGCGCACGCACCACAGCGACCAGACGGGCAGGTCGTCGACGTGTGGGATGACGCGGCTGCGGGCGAACGAGGTGTCCGACCGCGGGGCCACGGCGGCCCAGCCCACCGGCTCGTCGCCGTCGTAGGCGAGCACCCCCGGAGGGGGGCCTTTGCGGCACAGCTCGGCGACGTACTCCCCGCGGGCGGGGCCGCGCAGCTCGTTGTTGAGCTTGGACGGGATGCGGTAGCTCAGGCACCAGCAGACGTTGGCCCCGGGCGTCCTCGGGCCGAGGAGGGCGCGGACGTCCTCGAAGAGCGAAGCGGGCCGAACTTCGATGGTCATGCCACCACGATGGCACGAAGGAACGATTCTCCGCCGGGACACTGCCCGCCAAACTGTCACTCTGTGTTACCATCAACCGTTTGCGTGTACGCACTGGCCGGACCTCGACCCGTCCGGTCACGTCTGTGCGCCGACTTCTCGACCCTGTCGTCACCCTGTCGTTCTGCCGGGCCTTCCTCGGTACGTTCCCTCTGCGGAAGGCTCTTTCATGAAGCATCCCGACCGTCCCGGCACCCCCAGCGGCGAGCCCGCCCCGGCCGCGCCCACGATCGCGTCGTTCGCCGAGCTGGACCTGCCCGGCGAGGTCCTGCGCACGCTGACCGCGCTCGGCGTGCGCGAGCCCTTCCCGATCCAGGCGGCGACGCTGCCCAGCGCCCTCGCGGGCCGTGACGTCCTCGGCCGCGGGCGCACCGGATCAGGTAAGACGCTCGCCTTCGGTCTGCCGCTGCTCGCGCGGACCGCCGGGCGGCGTGCCGAGCCGAAGCGTCCGCTCGCCCTGGTCCTCGTACCCACCCGGGAGCTGGCCCAGCAGGTCACCGAGGCGCTCACGCCGTACGCCGAGGCGCTGCGGCTGCGGATGGCCGCGGTCGTCGGCGGCATGTCGGCCGGCCGGCAGATCGCCGCGCTGCGGGACGGGGCGGAGGTCGTCGTCGCCACCCCCGGCCGTCTGCACGACCTCATCGAGCGCAAGGCCTGCCACCTGGGGCGGGTGCGGATCACGGTCCTCGACGAGGCCGACCAGATGTGCGACATGGGCTTCCTGCCGCAGGTCACGGAGGCGCTCGACCAAGTGCACGCCGACGGCCAGCGGATGCTGTTCTCGGCCACCTTGGACCGCGATGTCGACAGCCTGGTCGAGCGCTACCTCCACGACCCCGTCGTCCACTCCGTCGACGCGTCCGCGGGCGAGGTCGCGACGATGGACCACCACGTCCTGGTCGTCCACGGCCCCGACCGGTACGCCGTCACCACGGAGATCGCCGCCCGCGACGGCCGCGTCCTGCTGTTCCTGGACACCAAGCACTCCGTCGACCTGCTCACCCGGCATCTGCGGGCCAGCGGGGTGCACGCCGCGGCCCTGCACAGCGGCAAGTCCCAGCCACAGCGCACGCGGACCCTCGCGCAGTTCAAGAACGGACAGGTCACCGTCCTGGTGGCGACGAATGTCGCGGCCCGGGGCCTGCACATCGACGACCTCGACCTCGTGGTCAACGTCGACCCGCCCACCGACCCCAAGGACTACGTGCACCGCGCGGGCCGCACCGCCCGCGCCGGTGAGTCCGGCAGCGTCGTCACGCTGGTCCTGTCGGGCCAGCGCCGCGAGGTGAGCCGGATCATGGCCGAGGCCGGTATCGAGGCGACGGTCACCAAGGTGCGCTCGGGCGAGGCGGCGCTGAGCCGCATCACCGGCGCCAAGGCGCCCTCCGGCACCCCGCTCGACGGCGGGCCCTCGGCACGGCCCAAGAACGCGAACACCCCCTTCCGCGGCCTTGGCACCAGCAAGGACGCCTCCCGCGGTACGGGCGGCAAGTCCCGCAAGTCCGGCGAGGCCCGCAAGCTCGCCGAGGCCCGCAAGGCGGCGATGGTCCGGCGCGGACGCTGAGACCGCGCAGCGGCGGACGCTGGGAATCCATCCGGAATTCCTACGTTTGCGCCCGGCTTGAGTGGCCAGACGTACATGCAGCACATGATCCCGACACTGAAGGGTGTGAGCAGCATGGCCGCCGATGAGAAGGCCAAGGCGAAGACCGAGCAGACCGTCGGCAAGGCGGAGGAAGCGGCCGGGCGCGCCGTGGGCAACGAACGCCTTACCGCCAAGGGACGTGCCGACCAGACCAAGGGTGACGCACGCCAGGCCAAGGAGAAGATCAAGGACGCCGGTCGGCACTGACACCGACCGGACGACCGGCAGCAAGCGCGTTGGGGGCGCCCTCTCAAGGGGGCGCCCCCAACGCGTGTCGGCCCGACGCCCTTCCTCGACATCTTCTCGGCGTTCTCATGTCGCCTTCCCGGCGTCGGAACTTCGGGGGGCGGGAAGACGTTGGCACAGGGACGCGCGGACCGCGTGCGGACAAGCGAACGTTTAGCCGAGGTGGCACGGATGGCGATGTGGGACCGGATCAAGGACCAGGCCAAGGGTCTTCAGCAGCAGTCGCAGGGAGCCCGTGGCTCCGGCGGCCACGGGCGGCCGGGGTCGGGGTCCGGCTCGGGCTCGAAGGCGCAGCTCGTCGGCGTGCTCAAGTCCCAGCTCACCTCCCTCAAGACGGAACTCAAGAGCGGTGCCTACCGAGACGCCAGCATGGCCATGTGCGCCCTGGTCGCCGCGGCCGACGGGTCGGTCGACCCGGCCGAGCGGCAGCACGTGGAGTCGCTGATCCTCCAGAACGACGTCCTTCAGAACTTCCCGCCCGACCAGCTGCGGCAGCGGTTCAACAAGCACGTGGACCAGCTGTCGTTCAACTTCCAGCAGGGCAAGACCGCCGTCATGCAGGAGATCGCCAAGGCGGCGAAGAAGCCGGCGGAGGCGAAGGCGGTCGTACAGACCGGCTTCGTCGTCGCGGGCGCGGACGGGTACATCGCCCCGGCCGAGGAGCAGGTCCTGCGCGAGGCGTGCGCGGCGCTCGGTGTGTCGCCGCAGGAGTTCGGCCTCTGATCCCCTTGAGACTTCCGCGCAGCTGAGCTTCCGCACAGTTGGGGCCCGTACCTGAGAGGTGCGGGCCCCTGCGTCATCTCGTCGGACGCTCTGGGTCTTCGCTCAGAGACCCTGGGCCCGGTCGTACACCTTCTTGGCCGTGGCGCCCAGCACCTCGCCGTACATCTTGGTGGGCGTCAGGGAGTCCAGCGAGCTGTTGACCGAGACCAGGACGCCCTTGCCGGTGGTGGCGTTGAAGTCCGCCAGCCACGGGCCGCCGCTGGAGCCGCCGCTCATGTCGCAGGGGATGCCCTGCGTGCCGTGCTCCTTCTTCGCCGTGCCGACGCACCGCAGGAGTTCCTCGCCGAGCTGCGGGCGGGTGGCGGAGTAGCCGAAGGAGGAGACGGTGCCGCCGACGGGCCGGTTGAAGGCGACGGGCTGACCGCCCACGACGTCCGTGAGCTTCTTGCCGGTCTTGTCGGCGTCCACGGTCAGCGTGGACATGTCGTTGGTGGAATCCGTCTCCCAGCTGCGCGGGGTCGCGGCCGAGCGGACGGCGAAGGTGCCGTACGGCGTCCTGCCCTTGCTGTAACCGGGCGCGAAGACCATCGAGATGTTGGTGTTGGCGGGCGAGGAGCCGCGGCGCACGCAGTGGGCGGCCGTCATCACTGCGGAGCGGTTGGCGCTCTTCACGGCAGTGGCCGTGCACCAGGTGTCGGCGCCGTTCGCGTTGACGAAGAAGAGCCGCCCGACGGTCTTCAGGGTGGTGCCGCGCCACGGCTTGGCCTTCGGACCGGTCGGACCGAGGTCCACGGACTCGCCAACGGCCTTCATGCGGGCGGGTGTCCAGTAGGCGAGGGCCTCCTTGCGCTCCTGTGCGGTGTACTTCAGCACGGAGACCGGGCCGGCGGAGGCGGCGGGCGCCGTGTGGGTCACTGCCGTTGCCTGGACCGGCGCGGCGAGGGCGAGAGCCGTGGCGGCCACGGCCAGTCCCGTGGCGCGGCCACGAAGTCGCCGGGTCGGGTACGTGGTTGTCTCGGGCATGGCGGGACTCTCCTCGGCTGGTGCGGTCGGCGATGGGCAGTCGGCGATCGGCAGTCGGCGGTCGCTGGCTGCCGGCCCGCACTCCAAGAGAGGGGAAGGCCGCTGTTCAGTTGGCACTGTCGACGATCTGTGACACAGCCGGCCCGGCGATCGTCAGCCGCATTTCCCCCACGCCCGTGAACGCACCTCTCGTCTCATCCGTATTCAGGGGCCGAACACACTCCCGGCTTCGGCCGGTGATCGGGCTCGGCATCCGCGCAGGAGGCGACGACTTGAGGCACAAGCGCATACCCAAGCGAAAGGCTGCTCTGGCAGGGGCTGTGGCGATGGGCACGGTGGCGACAGCTCTGTTGCTCCAGCACGCCAACGCCTCACCGTCCGGGGAGGAGGCCGCTTCGGCGTCCGCCGCCAAGCGGCTCAGCGCGGCATCGGCGACACGGCTCGTTCAGCCGCTGGCCTCACAACTCGGCGATGCCTACGGCGGAGCCTTCTACGACAGGGAGAAGCGGCAGCTCATCGTCAATGTCGCGGGCGGCGGGGACGAAGCGGGTGCCCAGGTGAGAAGGGCGGGCGCCGTGGTGCGGAGCGTCACCCACAGTGCCGGTGAACTGAAGGACGCCACCGAGACGCTGAGGAGCCGGGCCAGCGTGAGCGGAACCTCGTGGTCCATAGACCCCAGGACCAACCAGGTCCTGGTCACCGCTGACCGCACTGTCACCGGCGAACGGTGGGACAGGCTCGAGAGGACCGTCGAATCCCTCGGCGCGGGCATGGCCCGCATCCAGAAGTCCAAAGGCGAGTTCAAACCGTTCGCCGCGGGGGGCGACGCCATCTTCGGGGGTGGCGCGCGCTGTTCGCTCGGTTTCAATGTGACGGCCGGGGACGGAAGCCCCGGGTTCCTCACCGCGGGGCACTGCGGGGTCGCCGCCCAGCAGTGGTCGGAGGACCCGAACGGCGCGCCCATCGGTACCGTCCAGGCCGCGACGTTCCCGGGAGACGGCGACTTCGCGCTGGTCACGTACGACGATCCGGCCACGGACGCCCCGAGCACCGTTGACACGGGTAACGGTCAGCCCACCCAGATCGTGCGGGCCGCCGACGCGGCGGTCGGGCTGGAAGTGTTCCGCATGGGCAGCACCACCGGGCTCCGGGACGGCGCGGTCACTGGGCTGAACGCCACGGTGAACTACCCGGAAGGCACCGTCTCCGGACTCATCCAGACGGACGTCTGTGCCGAACCGGGAGACAGTGGGGGCGCGCTGTTCACCGGCGACGGGAGCGCGATCGGGCTCACGTCGGGCGGCAGCGGCGACTGCACCGCGGGCGGTGAGACATTCTTCCAGCCCGTGACCACCGCACTGGCCGCCGTCGGCGCCACGATGGGCGACGAGGGCGACTGAAGTACGCCCCACACGAAGCGCGGTGGTGAGGAGGGCTGAATCCCTCCTCACCACCGCGCCGCCCGCGGATGCGTCAGTGCCGGCCGCCGGCCTTGTGGCCGAAGCCCTCGTGGTCGTAGCCCGCGGCCGTGGACCAGGTGATGCCCCACGGGCCGCCGACGTTGTCGTACGTACCGGCGAACCCTTCGTGGTCGTAGCCCGTCTCGTGGCGCGGGTTGTAGCGGTGGTGGTCGTCGTCGGCGACGGCCGCGCCTGCGCCGACGGCCAGGACGGACACGGTGAGAGCGGCGGCGAGGATGGTCGAGCGAACGCGCATGAGTATATTCCTCCTGGAATACGCAGATACTGTCGCTATGTCACCTGCCGCGGCAGCAGGGCCGCGTAACGGCACAGCACACCCTCTCCACCCGAACGGACCTCCGGTTCCTACCGTACGGCCCACTTGATCGGCTCCTTGTAGTACCCCTGCGAGTACGTCACCGCCTTCAGCGTGGTGTCGGCGGGGATGAGGTACGGCTCGCACAGGGTGCGCGTCTCGCCCTTCTTCCATATGTCGTCGCTGCCGAGGCTCTTCGTGCCGTCGTTGCCGAGGCAGTCGGAGGGACGGCTGGAGAGGTCGCCGATGAGGAGGAACTGCGTCGCGGGCTCGCCCGCGGAGGTCTCGCCGCTCACGTTGCCCATCACCATCGGCTCCTTCACCGCGGAACCGCCCACGTGCTCGGCCTTCACGTAGATCCAGGCGACCTTCAGGTCCTTGTACTTCTTCTTGTCGTTCAGCTCGTCGAGGTCCGCCGGCTTGCCGAGGGTGACCTTCGTCGGCGTGAGGGAGAACTTGCCGGTCTTCTCGTATCTGGTGATCTCCTGTGCCGGCCCTGCCTGCCCGAGCTTGAGGTTCTTCGGCGCCTCGCTCGACTCCGAGGACCCGCCGGCCCCGCCGGACCGGCTCTTCTTGCCGGAGCCGCCTCCGCACGCGGCGAGGGAGACGGCGGTGAGGGTGGCGAGGACCGCGAGGCCGATGTGCCGGCGGTACCGCGTGGTGCGCTGAGTGCTCATGTGTTCCTGATCCTGTGTTCCTCGGTGTGGAGGGTGACTCAATCGGCAGAGCGCCTCGAACGCAAGTCACTGCTGGAATACCGCTCGATCTGGTCGAACAGCGCGGGCGGCGGCAGGGGCTGGTGGGGGCTCAGATCCCCATCGCATACATGACCAAGGGTGTCGTGATTCGTTGGGAGGCTCCTACGCGTCGATGGACGCCCGTCCTTCCCATGAATCGAATGGAGCTGTTGTGGCAGTGGAACGAACGGCGGTCAACCCGGTGCCTTCGTCGCTGGAGATGGGGTTCAACCAGGGTGAGCTGGTTTCCGGACACACGCGGACCCTGTACTGCTCCGGGCAGACCGCGATGAATGACGACCGCAAGCCTCAGCACGACGGCGACATGGCCGGGCAGTTGGCGCTGAGCCTCGACAATCTGGAGACGGTGCTCAGCGAGGCCGGCATGTCCCTCGCGCATCTCGTCCGGCTCAACGTCTATACCACCGACGTCGATTTGCTGTTCCCGCATTACGGCGTGCTGGCATCGCGATTGGGCGCTGCCGGGGTGGCACCGGCCACCACCATGCTCGGGGTGACGCGGCTGGCGGTCCCCGGTCAGTTGGTGGAACTGGAAGGAACAGCCGTCGCATGACGTGACGTCACCGGCGCGATTCCCCCGCATTCTCTGCTCGTGCCGGTCAACCGGCACGAGCAGTCTGCTTTTCCGGCGCAGCCACCCGCCGGGGAGTGGCATGCCAACGGGCACAGGGGGTGCGATATGTCCTTCTTTGCAGCGGAAATCACGATAACCCCGAATTCCACCCCGCCCCATTCAGTGAAATGGGTCACGCCGACAGCCGTGATCGTTAGAGACCCCGCGCACATTTCCGTTCCCCGCAAAGCGAGTTGACTTTCTTGATCAGAAAGAGCGAGGAGTTCTGACTCCCAAGGACGACTCTCCGCATTCGCCTGTGTGAATTCCCGCCTTGTTCCGCCCTGCCTTTCTCGCTTAATGTCACCGTCAATCCGGGCGGAACGCCGAATCCTGCCGCTGTCCGGAAACCCTTCCACTCACTCACACACGGCAGGAGCGGGGGACCCAGGTAAGCCGCCGATCCGGTTTCCGGAACGGCTCGGGGTGAAGGCGCGTTCAAATGCGCCGGGACAGCTCCCGTCCAAACCCGACAGCTCACCTCGCAGGCGACGGAGAGGAACTCTTTCATGCCCGCAAAGGGAAAGCACCGCCGTCCGAAGTCCAGATCGCTCAACCGCGGCATCGCCGCCGCGGGCACGGGTGGAGCCGTCCTCGTCCTGCCGGTGCTGGGCGCGACGAGCGCCGGCGCGGCCCCGAAGCCGGCCGCGGACGCGAGCGCGTACGTCGTCGTCGCGGGCGACACCCTCTCCAAGATCGCCCGGGAGCACTCCGTGAGCGGTGGCTGGAAGAAGCTGTACGAGGACAACCGCGGCGTCCTCGGCGGCGACCCGAAGCTGATCCACCCCGGCCTCAAGCTCACTATCGGCGCGAAGGGTCCGGCGGAGCCCGCGAAGAAGGCGGACGCCTCCCCCGCGTCCGCCGAGCGGGCGGACCGCTCCGAGCGTGCGGCCGCGCCGGCCGCAGCCCCGGCGAAGAAGACCTACGCCAACAACCTCGACGGCTGGATCAGGGAGTCGCTCGACATCATGGGCCGGCACGGCATACCCGGTTCCTACGAGGGCATCCACCGCAACATCATGCGCGAGTCCTCCGGCAACCCGCTGGCCATCAACAACTGGGACTCCAACGCCGTCGCCGGCACCCCGTCCAAGGGGCTCCTCCAGGTCATCGCCCCCACGTTCGCCGCGTACCACGTGCCGGGCACGTCGCTGGACAGCTACGACCCCGTCGCCAACATCACGGCCGCCTGCAACTACGCGGCCGACCGCTACGGCTCGATCGACAACGTGAACGGTCCGTACTAGGCCCCGGCGAGAGCGGCGAGGAAACGCCCTGCGATGCCGACGGCCCGGCGTACGTGGGATCAGCCGCGTACGCCGAAGTCGACGCGGTCGGTGAGACCGGCGGCGGCGAAGGCGGCGACCAGCTCGTCGCGGCCCTCGGTGAAGTGGGCCCAGCTGTCGTAGTGGACGGGGACCACGCGGCCGGCGTCGAGGATCCTCGCGGCCTCGGCGGCCTGGGCGCTGTCCAGGACGATCAGCCGGCCGTCGAAGACGTCGGAGAAGCGGGGCGCTCTCCCTCGACGCGGTCAAGGACATCGCCGAGCGCTTCGCACCGGTGGGCCGCAGATCGGTTCGACCTCCTCGCGCGGGCCGGGGCCGTGGATGGCGGGTACGCCGGTCACGGTGACCGTGCCGGGCCCGCCGTCCCGGCGTTCGAGTTCGACCGACTGCCAGTCGGCGAGACCCGTGGCCGCCTCGCCGAGACGCTCCCCGCCACCGGGGGCGGTGAGCGTCAGCGGGATGTCGGCGAGCGGGGCCCGGCCGAGGTGTCGAGATTGTCGGCGTGCTCGTCGTGCGAGAGCAGGACCACGTCGACTCGGCCGAGATCGGCGGGGCTGCCGTCGGCCGCGGCCGTCTTGGTCAGCACGACGGCCGGGGCCTGGTGGTCGCCGGAGCCGTCGAACGTGGGGTCGGTGAGAAAGCGCAGGCCGCCGTAGTCGAAGAGGGCGGTCGGGCCACCGAATACGCGGACGGGGACGAGGGGGACGGGAAAGGGGGCGGTTCGCCGCCGACGCCGCCGACCTGCTGACCTCCCCCGACGCCGCCCGCGCGTATGCCCGCCGCGCAGCGACGGACTGAGCGCCCCAGCTTGAGAACAATGCGAGGGCTAGCCCGGCTCCGGCGGATCCGTACAGCGAAGCCACCACATGCGCCGATCGGACGTGTCAGGCAGCAACCGAACCGCACGCGTCGACGTTGCAGACCAAGCGGTCGCTTACTGCTACTCTTGCGGATCTCATCCGGACATTCATATGTCATAGACATGACGCGCACACGCTCCCGGCTCCGGGGCCCCGAGGCCGCTGCGAGGAGACATCGCCCGTGGGCACAGTCGTCGACGACACCGCCTCCGCGGAGTTCCACGCGTTCTTCGAGCGGCACTACGCCGCATTGGCCCGGCTCGCGCACCTGTTGACCGGCGAGGCGGATGCCGCCGACGACCTGGCCGCGGATGCGCTGCTCGCGCTGTGGCACCGCTGGGACCGGGTGCGGGCGAGCGAACACCCGGCGGCGTACGCGCGGGGCGTGGTCGTCAATCTGGCCCGGACGCGGATACGCGGCGCGGTGCGCGAGCGGCGGCGTGTCGCGCTGTTCTGGGCCCCGCGGGAGGAGAAGACAGAGAATCCGGACGTGGCCGGGGTGGTCGACGTACAACGGGCGCTACACAGACTGCCGTTCCGGAAACGGGCGTGTGTCGTGCTGCGCCATGCGTTCGACCTGTCCGAGAAGGACACCGCGCTGGCCCTGGGCGTGTCGGTCGGTACGGTCAAGAGCCAGACGTCGAAGGGGATGGCCGAGCTACAGCGGCGGCTCGGCACGCACGACGCCGCGCGTGAGGTGCACACGGCGATGGCGCGTACCGGGACTGCCGGAGGCAGGGACCGATGACCATGCGGCGGGACGTGCACGACGAGCTGCGCGCCCGGCTGCACGAGGCGGCCGGGGCGCACCGGCCCGACCGCGCGCGATCCTGGCACGACTCGGACGCGGCATGGCGCAGGAGGATTCGCCCAGCTCCCGAGCGGCCCGTCCGCCCCGGTTCGGCTGGGTGCGCGCGGTTGGCGTCACCGCGGCGGCCGCGGGGACCCTCGCCGCCGGCGGCCACGGCATGGCCTCCGTGGTGAACGACGAGCCCCTGAAGCAGACGGTCGCGGTGACGCCGACCCCCACCACGCCCACCCCGTCGACGGACGCGCCGCGCCGGGTGCCTTCACCGATGGCCCCGGCGCCCGTAGATCCGGCACCCGCGGACCCCACGCCGGGCACCTCTCGCGCCCCCCGAGCGCCCCGCGAGCCGAGCGGCTCCCCGTCACGTACGCCCGATACCGGCGCGCCCGCCGCCGGTGAGCAGGACGGGCCACTGTGGTCGGACGGCTCCGTGGGCCCGCACAGCAACGACTTCTGGGCGCAGAGCAACGTCACCCTCAAAACACGCCAGGAACTGACCGCGGTGACCGTCGAGTTGCGGATCGCCCAGACCGGCGGGGTCACCTCCACCGGCGCCTGGCGGTCGCTGCCCGAGTCCGACTTCACACTGACGATCACCGAGAAGGACGGCTACCTCATCCACACCTGGGTGCTCAAGCAGGGGCGTACGGTCCCGGTCGGCCAGTGGATGTTCGCCGCGCAGTACAACCACGCCCGCGGCGGCCGGGACGCCCGGGGCGACCGCTACGCGGCCGCCGCCCGGACGCGGAGCGAACAGCTCACCGTGTCGGGCGACTTCGCCCGGCACGACGACTGATCCCAAACAGGCGGCAACCTTTTCCCCACCCGTGGCGACCAGATGGCGCAAGATCTTCCCCACGCAAGGAATGGGCTCGCCAGGGCCGCCGCGTCCTGGTCCGCGGACACCGGCAGCAAGCCGGTGCCGAAGACCATCCCGGTCTCCGGTGAGTACGACGGCGGGATGAAGAAGTTCTACGGCACCGGGCCCCTGGGCGGCAGCGGCCTGACGAGGGCCAGTCCCCCCTCTTCGAGCTGGCCGACGGCGTCCACCGCAAGGGCAGCTGCACGCTGGAGAACGTGTGGTGGCTGGACGTCGGCGAGGACGCCGCCACGTTCAAGGGCACGTTGGCTTCCGCGACGTACAACGTGATCGGCGGCGGGGTGAAGAAGGCCGACGACAAGGTCCTTCAGTTCAACGGGGCCGGCAAGCTCACCGTGAGCGGCTTCCAGGTCGAGGGCTTCGGCAAGCTGGTCCGCTCGTGCGGCAACTGCAAGACGCAGCACAAGCGCACGATCGTGCTGAGCGACATCGACGTGACCGCGCCAGGCAAGTCGATCGTGGGCGTCAACCAGAACTACGCCGACACCGCGACCCTGTCGAGGATCCGGATCCACGGCGACGCCAAGAAGAAGATCAAGACCTGCGTGCGCTTCAAGGGCGACAACACCGGAAAGGAGCCCACCCAGTTGGGCAGTGGCCCCGACGGCACCACGTGCCGCTTCTCGGAATCGGACATCACGTACGACTGAGTCATACGACTGACTGACGTACGTCGGCGCCGTCGTCACCGCACGGCGGCGCCCCCACCGCCACCTCCCGGACCGTCAGCCACATCAGAGGTTGCCGCGTCGGTCCTGCTCCCGTTCGATGGCGTGGAAGAGGGCGGCGAAATTGCCGACCCCGAAACCTTCCGAGCCGTGCCGCTCGATCAGCTCGAAGAAGCCGGTCGGCCGGTCCTGCACGGGCTTGGTGAGGATTTGCAGGAGGTGGCCGTTCTCGTCCTGGTCGACCAGGACCCCGCGCTCACGCAGCTCGCTGATCGGCGAGCTGATCGGGCCCATGCGGGCGAGCAGGTCCGGGTCCTCGTAGTACGCGGCCGGGGCCGGCAGGAACTGAACTCCGGCCGCACGCATGCCATCCACGGCGCGCAGGATGTCGCCGGTGGCGAGTGCCACGTGCTGCACCCCCGGGCCGCTGTGGAAGCGCAGGAACTCCTCGACCTGGCTGGCGCGCTCCGACGGCGCGGGTTCGACGACGGGGAACCTGACCCGGCGCAGCCTGTCGGCGACCACCTTCGAGCGCAGCGCCGAGTACCGCGTGGAGATCTCCCCGTCGATGAACTCCGCCAGCAGTTCGCCGCCGAGGACACGCTGGTAGAAGTCGGCCCATTCGTCCATCCGGCCCGCTTCGACCGCGGCGACGCAGTGGTCGATCGCCGTGAAATACGGTACGGGGGGCGGTTGGGGAAACGTGTGCGGGCACGGTTGGTAGCCGGGGAGATAGGCGGCGCGGTACGCCGACCGGTCGACGAAGGTGTGCCGGACCGGGCCGTAGGCCGCGAAGCTCGCCAGCCGGACCGCGCCGTCCGCGTCTCGCAGTTCGTGCGGCTCATCGAGGCCGCTCGCCCCGGCGGCGACCGCGTGCCGGAAGGCGGCCTCGACGTTCGAGACCCGGATCCCTACGTCGACCACCGAGTCGCCGTGTTCGGCGACGTGCTCGCCGAGCGCGGTGCGCGACCGTGTCGGGCCTGTGACCACGAACCGTGCGGCGCCTGCGCGCAGGACGTACGAGCACGCGTCGCGGCTCCCGGTTTCCGGGCCGCGGTAGGCGACCGGCGTCATCCCGAATGCGGTCACCAGGAAGTGTGCGCTCTGGAACGCGTTGCCGACCGCGAAGCCGACCGAGTCGAAGCCCTCGATGACGAACGGCGTCCGCGGACCCGCCGCGGACGCCGTCGAGCCAATCGCCTGACTGCTCACGAGGGCGATCCGATGAGTTGGTCGGCCACGGCGTCCTCGGCCGGGCTGCCGTAGTACCGGCAGATGACCTCCGCCCACGCGTCGGCCCTGATGTTTCCCTCGCCGGCCCGGTCGAGCTGGTCGAACATCGACGCGGCGCGATCCGGGGCGAACCCTACGGCGGCCATGTACGCCAGGTAGTCGGCACGCTCGACCCGGCCGTCGTCATCGCGGTCGCACAGGTTCACCATCGCCCGGGCGTAAGGCCGGATGAACCGGTCCTGCGCGCCGCTGTCCCGCACGGCGGCCGCGTACTCCTCGAAGCTCACGATCCCGTCGCCGTTCGTGTCCGCATGGTCGAGCAGGCCCTGCCAGTAAGCCTCGTGTGCCGAGCGGGCCTGCTGTGCCTTCGCCGAGTCGAGGGGTTCGTCCTGGCTGGCGATCACGCGATCGGCCAGCAGCTGGAAGTCCTGCCGTTGCAGCTGGCCGTCGCCGTTGGCGTCAAGCATGTCGAACCGGGTCCGGGTGCGCTCGTGGGCGTTGCCGTTCATCGCAAGGTGCCTTCCTTTTGACCATGGAGCAATTGACCATGGAGGGAGCCGGTGAATGCCGACACCTCCGATGCTCGCCAGCGACGCCGCGCGCGTCGCCCTCTGCTGCTGCATTGGAGTGGCTCGGCTCATTCCCGGATGAGGTCGTGCGGTCAGGGCACAGGAGGACGCGAACGCGGTTGTGTGCCGTAGCCGATGAGCAGGAAGGCGTCACAGATCCGTAGTGGATCGACCGGGAACTCGAGGGTGCCGATCCGCGTCGGCCTGCCTTCGGTCAGCTCGGCGAGGGATGCGAGTCCGGTCAGGTCGACCTCGCCGACGAACAGGCCCGGCCAGGCTCCGTCAGCGACGCAGTGCACTGGCACTCGTTCGCAGGGGGCGAGGCGTGAGCCCTGTGGGGGCAGAAACGTCAGGTCCAGAGCGGCGCCCGGCGCGGCGCCCGGTGCTTCGACGAAGACGCGCAGCCAGTCGACACGGGTGACCCGGCGGGCGGGGACGAGCGGGAACATCGCGGGCGACAGGTCGAGTGCCAGCCCCTGCCGTCCCGTCGTGCGCCGGGACAGGCCCGCCCACGCCTCGGGCAGGTCTCGTCGTACGTCCAGCAGCCGCTGCCCGTCGCCCGGCAGTCGGCAGCGGGTCGCCTCGGCGGCGGCCCGGCGCAGTTCCTCGCCGCCCTCGCGAGCCGTGTAGTTGAGGTGCAGGATCACGTCGGAGAGCGAGTCGAAGTCGAACGCGTTGGTCTCCGGCGGCAGTTCGATCCGCCAGCGGCCGACAGCGCCCGCGAACTCGAACGGCAGGTAGCGGTTGTCGCGGAAGTTCAGCTCGAACAGCCCGGCGTCGTTCTGCCCCATGGAGGTCGTGATCGCCTCGGTCGCCGCGTAGGTTCGCACCATGCGTGGATCCGATGGCCGCATCGTGTAGCGGTCCTCGGGGGGCGGGCAGCACCGGCAGGCGTCGTCGGCACCGGCGCAGTCGCACCCGCCGTCCGCGGAGCAGCCGGGCCGACAGCAGCCGAGCGGTACCGGGGTCAGCCGGGGATCGGTTCGGGTACGGCTGCTGAGCAGGGTCAACCGGCAATGCACCCCGGAGTAGGGACCGGTGACGCAGGGCACCGTCAAGGTGACGTTCTTGAGCCGGCGCAGATAGTGCCCGGGGTAGTCCCGGTCGAACAGCCACTCCGGCACCTCCAGCTCCGCGTGACCACTGGTGCGCAGCGCCAGGTAGGCGGCGGGGAAGTCCAGCCGTAGCGACAGGTGCTTGGTCAGCTCGTACTCGCGGCGGTCCTCCTCCAGGTAGGCCTGTTCCATCCGGCGCACCGCCAGGGCCAGCCGCTCGCCCGCGAGCAGCCCCTCGCGTGGGTTCTCCCAGCTGTCGCGGGTCACGAACGTCCGCGTGGCATCGGCCCGTTCGCGCCGGAAGGCGCGCTGGGCACGGCAGGCGGCGCGCTCGGCCAGCTCGAACATGCGGTAGTAGAGGCCGGCCGTCTCCCGCTGGAGGTGCAGGTACAGCTCGTGGCTGGTGAACTTGTCCCGCAGGAAGTCCTGGACCTGGGCCGCGTGCTCGATCTGCCGGCGGGTCGCGTTGAGTTCGCGCAGCACGATGTCGCGCCTGCGTTCCGCCGCCAGGATCTGCCGCTCGATCTGCTCGATCTCGATGCTGATGACGGTGACCTGGTGGCGCCACTCGTCGAGACGGCGCTCCCAGCCGGCCAGCGTGAGGCTGAGGTTGGCGCCGGTGCCCGAGATGTCTCCCACGGTGTTGAGGATGCGGGCGGCGGTGCTGAATCCGGAGGCCAGCTTGTTGCCCAGCGGCAGTTGGTTGAACTGGAGCGGGGTACCGGCGATTCCGGCCACGCCGATCCAGAAGTCCGGCACCAGTCCGACGCCCTGGGCGATCGCCTCGGAGACGTTGCCCGCGGCGCGGGAGGCCATCGAGACGCCCGTCAGCGACTCGTAGCCGATCTCGCCGCCGATCAGGCCGTCGGCGATGAGGCTCTGGTGGTAGCGGAGCCTGGCCTGGGCGCCCTCTTTGGTCTTGCCGAGCGCCTGCACCTGCCAGTCGGCCTCCCGCCACGCGTACTGCCTGTCGACGACGGCGAGTTCGTGCAGTTGCCGCTCCTGGGTGGCGCGCAACGCCGCCAGGTACTCCGCGTCGCCCTTCTCGTACGCGGCCAGCAGCGCACCGCCCAGTCCGCGTACCTCGCCGACCAGTTCGTTCGCCTTGGCGATCAGGATGTCGAAGCGGTACGTGTCACCGGCTCCGGCGAGGCCGTCGGCACAGCCGCCGCAGGCACAGGCGCCGTCGGTGAGGGCGAACCGGCCGTCCCGCCGGGGGTCGTCGCCGAAGTACGACAGATCGGCGCCGTGCGTGCCGCCGGGCAGCCGTGCCGGGCCCGCGCTGGTGCGCGACAGCGCGGCCCGGTCGGAGAGGCGGTCGTACAGGGACAGCAGCCGCGGGTTGAGCGGGCCGGGCGCGGCGGTGAACTCGGCGACGGTGCACGGTGTTCCGGCGTCGACGGCCCGGATCGTGGTGGGCCGCTCGCCCAGGATCCGGGCAGCGGTGCCGTGGACGACGCCGGCCCGCCGCAGGGACTCCGGATCGCCCCGGGCGGCCAGCCGGTCGCCCCAGGCCAAAGTGGTCTCCAGCCAGCGCAGCAGGACGGCACGGCGGCGCGCCTGCTCGTCGTCGGCGGCGGCGGTCGGGCAGCACGGGGTGGCCGGCCCGCCCGGCCGTTCCCCCGCGTCCGGGTGCGGGTGGTGGTCGCAGCGGGACCAGGTGTTGTCACTGGCGAGGGGGGCGCTGACCAGCTCGTACCACTTCAGCGCGGACTCGAAGCGGCAGCGTGTCTCCAGTGCCCCGGCGACCGTCAGGGCCACGGAGAACGGGGAGAGCGGTTCGACCGGGGCGCCCGGGCACACGTACGCGAAGTACGGGTAGGCGGTCAGGCCGCCGGGGAACGCACCGGGTTCCGCGGCGGGCGGCACGGCGACCAGGGGCAGGGCGGTCGCGGAGTCGGTGGCCAGGTCGTAGCGGAAGCCGGGCAGGGTGGGATCGAGGTGGCCGGTGCGCGCGGTGGCGCCGGTGACCTCGAAGCGCAGCGAGTCGGCCGCGCGCCCCTGGAACACCAGTCGCGCGGTGGGGCCGTCGACGGCCACGGCCTCGGTGGAGCGGCGCGGCGGCTGGAAGGCGCCCCGGTGGACCCGGGTCCAGTACAGGTGGACGACGGGGACGGGCCGCCAGTCGAGGAGGCCGGGCAGGCGTTCCGGGTCGTGCCAGTCGGAGGTGTCGTCGGCGTCCCTGCCGGTGTCGGCGTTCTGGACGACAGGGCGGTGCTCGACCGCGTCCTGGAGCCAGAAGTAGTACTCGTCGACGAGGGGTTCGTGGACGTGGCCGCAGGCCCGGCAGCAGGTCCCGGTGTCCGGCGCACAGGCGTCCGGGCGGGCGTCGGCCGGCGGGACACCGGCGGCGGCAACCCGGACGAAACGGGTGCCCGGCTGGATCGCGGCCTGGATCCACAGGGGCAGGCGTACGAGGTCCCCCTCCCCCGGGCCCGGGTCGCCCGACTCTTCGTCTTCCGAGCCGGACGCCTTCGGCTCGCCCTCCCTGAGGTCCGGTCCTGGCGTGGGCGCAGGCCGTCCCGTGGGGGCGAGCCAGGCCGGGCGCGCGGCGGCCTCCGGGATGCCGAGCAGGTCAAGGCCCTCCGGGCCGGGCGTGAGCATCCGCAGGGTCGAGGGCACCGCCTGCTGGAGCGGGGTGAACGGGTCGTGGCGCGGGGGCCGGTCGCCGGGCCATCGGTCCAGGCCACCGGGGACGGCGACGGTGAGCTTGGCGCCGCGCAGCTCCGACTCCAGGAACGCGAACGCCTCGATACGGCGGGCCCGCCGCAGCTCGTCCCACTCGATCCAGTTCTCCCGGTGCAGGTCCCGTTCCGTGCAGCGCCGCCAGTCGTGCAAGGTGGCGAAGCGGGCGTCCCAGAGCGCGGCCAGCTCCGCGGAGACGGTGAGCCCGGGCTCCAGCCCGAGGCGGGCGCGCTGGACGAAGGCCTGGACGCAGCTGACGGCGTCCTCGATGCGGCTCGCCCGCTCGCCGGGTCCGGCCTGCACGTCCTGGAGGAGCAGGTCGCTGAGGTCCTGGGCCCGGGTGGCGAAGCCACCGTGGGGCAGGGCGACGCGGTTCATGCCGGTCAGCCAGGTCACCAGCGCGTCACGGGCGCGTACGCGCAGTCCGTCGTTGAGCCGGCGGACGTCGTCGTACCGGCGCGGCTCGCCCGCGTCGAAGGCGCCGTTGCGGACGAACGCCGTGAGGTTGTCGTTGCCCGCGTCCGGCTCCCGCGCCGGGTCGTCGGCGGCCCAGCGGTGCGGGCGCGCCTCCTCGATCCGGCGGGGGCGGAAGCGGCGTACCAGCGTGTCGAGGAAGACCTCGGCGCGCCAGGCCCGCAGCGCCCAGATCTCCGACTCCAGGTCCTCGGTGCGTACGGCGTAGTCATCGGGCAGGGCGAAGTAGGTGAGGACGTGCGGGGCGTGGCCGATGTCGATGCCGAGGTGGCGTACCAGCTGCGCCGGGTCGTCGGGCTGGCGCTGGACCGCCGCGCGGAACAGCCGCCAGGCGGGCCGCTCGCGGGCGGCCCGGGTCTCGGCCCGCAGCGCCGCGTAGTCGAACAACCGCTCCCACAGATCGAACAGAGCGGCCTGCCGCCGGGGGCTCGGGGCACTGCGGGCGTCCTGCTCGGGTGACGGGCCGCGGAAGGGGTCGTCGACGGGCAGCAGGTCGGGGGCGAACCACGCGTGATGGGTGCCGAAGGTGTCCGGCCCCGTCCTTGGGTGGGTGGTGCCGCGGAAGGTGTCCGGGTGGTCGAGGAGGTGGCCCAGCTCGGACTGCGGGTCGCCGGGCAGCGGCCGGGCGGACAGGCCGAAGCGGTGGGCCAGCAGGACGGACTTGAAGGCACGCTGGTAGGTGCGGCGGATGTCGCGCAGGCTGCCGGTGTAGCGGGCGCGCAGGAACGCGGCGGCCGCTCCCGCCACCTCGACGCACTCCCCGAGGGGGGCGTCGACCTGGTCGCGGTAGAGGCGGTGGCGGGGGACCTCGGTCGGACGCCCCCCGGTGTCGGGGCCGGCGTATTTGACCTGGAACCCGGTGTGCCGGGGCCGGACGTCCTCCTCATCGGCGAACGTCGGTTCGTCATGGGTGAGTTCGATCATGATGTCGTAGGCGCCCCGGCGCAGTTCGATCGGTCCGGAGCGGTGGTCGGGAGCGTCCTCGCCGGGGCGGCCCCGGTTGAGCAGCTGCCAGGTCTTCTGGCGGCGGGCCAGGGTGAGGCGCCAGCTGTGGTCGGGGCAGTGCTCGGGGGCGGGTTCCTCTCCCACGGGGGTGGGGCCGCCCGCGTGGAACTCGTAGCGTCCCGGTTCCTCGACGAGGAGGGTGCCGCGCCAGACGACGGTGAACGGCTGCGCGCCGAACAGAGTTTCGCCGTCGGTGTTGCGCAGCGCGAAGCCGTTGCGGACGGCGACGGAGCGCAGTTGCTCGGGGGTGAGGGTGAGGTCCAGGGAGGGGATGACGGTGGGAACGGGCGCGTTCCAGCGGTCCCGGGCGGCGCCGAACGCGGTGAGCGGGCCGCGCGTCTCGCGCCAGGCGGGATCGGCGTCGGCCATGCTGAACTCGCCGAGCAGTCCGGTGCCGGTCAGTGCGAGCAGCGCCGCGAACGCGCCGCCCGTCGGGGCGGTGGGCCAGGTGGCCTCGGGCGGCTTGCCCTGGTCGTCCTCCCAGGTGGTGAGCCCGGCGTTCTCGTCGCCGTGCAGGGTCCGCAGCAGCAGCCACACCTCGTCGGCGCCGACCGGCGGCTCGTCCTGTCCTGCCGCCTCACGTACATGGTCGGCGAGATGCTCGGTGATCAGTTCGCAGCGCCGGTAGAATCGCGCGAACTCCTCGCGTACGAAGGTGAAGCGCTCTTCCTCGTCGGGCTCGGCGCGCAGTCGGGCCACCGCGGCAGGGAAGTCCTCGAAGAGCAGCGCGAAGGGGGCCAGCAGCGTGTCGGGCGCGTGCTGGAGGGAGCGCACCGCCTCCTGTTCCGGCTCGGTGAGCTGTCGCACGGAGCCGAGTTTCGCCGCGACCTCGCCGTCCCGCAGGGGCAGCCGGGTCCACAGGGACTCGGTGGCGGTGTCGTAGCGCAGCGGGCCGTCGGGTGGGGTGTTCCACAGGGCGGCGTTGGTCCGGGCGGCCGGGAGGGGCACCGCGAAGCGGCGGCGGGCGGCGGGGACGGGCCAGCCCTCGCGTTCCAGCACGGACGGGAAGAAGTGCTCGCCGATCGCGGTGAGCGCGTCGTCCGGAGTGGTGGGGCGGTAGCCGAAGCGGTCGGCGAGGGCGGCGACGATGGCGGGCCAGGTCCACGGCTCCGGGTCGCCCTCCGCGCCGAGCAGGGCCCGGCGCAGCGCCCACAGCCCGTACCGGTCCTCGTCGTCGGGCAGGCCGAGCGGATTGTCCAGGGACTCGTTGGAGGTCTGGAGCGGGAAGGGGTCGTCGCCGCCGAGGTGGGTGTCGGAGAACAGGAACAGCACCTCGCCGACGGTGCAGTCGGACAGGTGGACCTTCAGCAGGATCTCCGTGAAGCGGAGGGTGCCGGTGGGGCGGGCGTGCCAGGTGTCGGTGGGTACGTCCGGGGTGAAGCCGGCCAGCACGGACAGCGCATCGAGGTTGCGGGCCAGTACCTTGACCAGTTCGGGCCTGCGGCCCAGTGCCGGGCGTCGGCGTTCGGCGGCCTGGTCGACGGCGTCGAGGAGGGCGCCGACGGCCCACGGCCACGCGCGCGCGTCGGGCCCCTCCCACAGGGCGAGCAGATGGGTGCGATCGGCGCCGCCGGCGTTCTCGTCGGGGTCCGCCGAGGGGTCGTACAGCGGAAGGCACAGCAGTTCGCGCAGCAGCAGGAAGGACGACAGCTGCCGGACGAAGTCGGGGTCGATCGTGCCCTTGTCCGAGAACAGGCACAACACCGTTGCCGCGTCGGCGAGTTCGGTGAAGGTGAGCGCGCCGCACGGCAGGGCCCGCAGGCGGCGCCAGAGCCGGATGAGGACCGCGAGGCGGCGCAGCGCGTCCTTGACGTGCGCGGACCTGCGCCCGAAGTCGATGACCAGGTCGTCGGGGCAGCAGGGCAGGCAGTCGGGGAAGCCCGCGTACTCGTCCTCGCGGTCCGGCGCGGCGCGGTGGAAGGGGATGTATCCGGAGCGCCACAGGTCGAGGAACTCGCAGTAGTCCAGGCCGGTCCTGGCGAGGAACTCCGGCACCCTGCGCACGACGTCGGTCCAGTGGCCCGACTCGGTCCTGTCCTCGGTGAAGCCGTACACCTCGCGCAGCCTGGGCCGCCCGCCGCCCGGGCGGTCGTTCAGGTCTTGGGAGTACAGGAGGTCGTACTCCTCCTGCGAGATGCCGAGGTACTCCAGAGCGGCCTCGAAGCGCAGCGGGTAGCGCCACTGGTGACGCCGGAAGCCGTCCGGCTCGTGGGCCGGGTCGAGAGCGAACTCCGTGATGTCGCGCCGGAAGTGACGCATCGTCGACAGTCGGGTGGTGTCCAGCGCGCCGAGGCAGGAGCGGTTCACGTCGAGGGGCTGGTCGTAGGGCAGACGGGGGTCGGTGACATCGGCGCGCAGCCGCTCGTAGGCGTCCGGCTCGGCCACCGGGGTCGCGGGCGAGGAGTGCTCGGGGACCGCGGCCAGCAGCGTCGCCGGATCGTGCGTGTGCGGGTCCGGCCGGTCCACCGGACCGGCGTCCGGGTCGTGCGGGCCCAGTGTGTGGCCGTGCAGTGTTCCTACGGCGGTGTCGTGGACGGCGCCGCCCTTGGTCCCGGGGACGCCGGCGGCCAGGTGCTCCAGGCTCTCGTTGACCAGGTCGAGCGTCGGCAGTGGGGTCAACGCGGCAGCCTGGGCGCGCAGTTCGCCGAGCGGTCCGCGCCGGTCGGCCAGCAGGGCTCCGATGCGGTGGGGATCCTCCGGTCGCAGCGGATGCTCGCAGGTCGAGTCGGCGGACACCTGGAGCAGTTCGTGCAGGTAGGCCACGGCGCCGAGCGGCGAGAGGTGCTCCGGTGGCACGCAGTCCACGAGCGTGCCGTCAGGGTTGACGGGCCGGAAGGGCCCCGGGCCCGTCCCGGGCTCGGCCGTGCTCCGGGCCCGGCCGTGGATCGCCGCCGCGTGCGGGTGGGCGACGCTGCCGGTCAGGGCGTACTGGAAGTCGGCCGCGGTGAGGGCCGCGACCTGGGCGTCGCTGGTGAACCCCCGTGCGTACAACGCCTCCACGAGGGAGAACCTCAGCTCGGCGATGCCGGGGACGTTCTGGAGATCCGTCAGCCGCCACAGCGCGCCGACGGCCTCGACGGCACCGGCGAGCCACTCCTGGGCGGCCGGGTCGTCGGGGAAGACGTCGGCCACCGCCGCGTGCAGGGCGTCCTGGTCGGGCGGTTCGGCGAAGGTGAAGTCGATGCCGCCCGCATGGCCGGGGTAAGCGGCGGCGAACGCCGCGAACGCGTCGGTCACGGACCGCGCCAGCGTCGGGGGCGCTCCGGCACCGGGCGTCCCGCCGTGCCCGGAGTCGATCGTCACGTCGAAGAACGTCCGCAGATGGCGGATGAACGCCTCGGTCCGCTCGGCCGGGGTGCCGGGCCGGGTGAACGGGGGCAGCAGGTCGGTGCGCGGTGGCCGGCCCTCGGGCGGCGGCTCGCCGAGGAAGAAGTCGCGCCACTGCCGGTCGGTGAGCTGTGCCAGGTCACCAACGGTGGCCACTTGGTGCGGCGGCCCTTTGACAGCCGCGATGAGCGGGGCGTGGTTCGCCGTCACGGCGGTGAGCACCAGGTCCAGGTAGACGCCGGGGTGCGCGGTGGACTGGGGCACCCAGAAGTCGTCGCGGATCGTTGCGGTCGGCCGGGTGTGGGCGAGCCAGTCGGCGACCAGGCCGTCGAAGGGCGCGGCCGGCGGCAGTTCGGTCGGGGTGCCGGGCGGGGTGCCCAGCGCCCGCAGCCGCCGGGCGGCCTGAGCCGCGGTGACCGGTGTGCCGCCGGAAACGGTCAGCGGGGTGGCGGGCAGGGTGACGACCGCGGCGTCCACGGCGGTAGCCAGCTCGGTGAGCGTATGGCTCTCCAGGGAGAGGCGGGCCAGGTCGTAGCGCTGTTCCGGGGCGACCTGGGCGGGCATGGTCGCCGACAGCGCGTAGAAGACAGCCGCCGGGACGGTGAACGCGGGGGTGAGCCCGCCGTCCTCGGTGAACGCCACGGCGGTCGAGCGCTGCGCATCGGGGCCGGTGGCGCCGGGGACGAGCAGCGGTACGTCGATCCAGGCGCGGCGCGCCCGGCTGCTCATCCGCTCCTGGGCGACGGCGGCCGAGGCGGAGTAGACGTACCCGGCCAGGCGCAGCGCCTCGGCCTCGCGGGTGCCGTAGTAGCCGCTCTGCTCGGCCTCGAAGCGGGGCCTGGCCTTCTCCAGGTCCTCGCTGTCGACGCCGGGGTCGACGGGTGGTTCGGTGTAGAGCGCGCCGAAGGGGTCTCGGCCCAGGGAGGGGTCGGGCCGGGGCGGCGGGAAGGCCGTGCGGTTCCACACGATCTCGGATGCCACGTACCTGCTCTCGGCGGGGGTGAGCGGGTCGCGGGCGACCAGGCTGCCGCCGGGCGGGCCGGGGTCATCGCCGAGGACCAGGTCGATCGCCGTGAGAAGCGGGGCGAACGCGGGCGGCGATCCGTCGGCGGGCAGGTCGACGTGGGCAGTGCCCGGCGTGATGCCGGCGCCGGTGGCGGGCAGCGGTACGAAGGCGCTCGACGCCATCGCGAAGAAGGCCGGCTGACGGGTGGGCAGGCTGCCGACCGAGGTGGTGCGGATGTTGAAGTCCAGGTGGCGGCTGGTCAGGGCCGTCCCGCTGCCGGTGGTGACCTCCAGACGGATGTCGTACGCGGCCGGTTCGGGGTATTCGGTGTGTGCGGCGGGTGGGTCGGCGATCACCACGGCGGTGGCCACGGACTCCAGGTGGCGGGTCTCGATGTGGGTGAGGGGGTCCGTGAGGTCGATGTAGTGCTGGAGCAGCGAGGTCTGCCGGATGTTGACGGAGTCGTTCGTGGGGTCGGCCACGTGAGGGTCGGCCAGCCCGGAGGCGGCGCCGAGGAGGACGCCGTCGACGCTGTCGGCGAACGTCAGATCGAAGACTTTGATCGTCAGACCGTTGAGCAGGGCGGTGAAATCGGCCGCCGGGATCGGTTTGCTCGGGTGGAGCCTCAGGATGATCAGGTCGGCCATGATGTCCCCCTCAGGTGCGCGCTCTCAGCGGCGGTCAGCGTCGGTGTGGTTCGTGCGAGCGGTCGACGGCGTACAGGACGGCCAGGGCGGGATGGGCGAAGCCCGCCGCGATCGCTTCCCTCTCCCGCGGTTCGAGTGCGTCGAGTTCCTCGCGCAGCAGGTCCGGCTCGGTGGTCGCGTCGAGATGGCGGATGCGCGGGTTACCGTCGGCCAGCACCGCCATGCGCTCGAGGGAACGGGCGGTACGGGTCTCCTCGTCGGCGCCCTCCAGTGCGTCCAGCGCGGTGGGCAGGTCCCGACGTGGGTCGCCGGTGGCGGCGCCGTCCGGCAGCCACATGGCGGTCAGACCGGCGCAGCGCTCGCCGACCAGCTCGCTCAGCGTGACGGGGGCGGGTGCGAAGTCGACGTACCGGAGTCCGGCCAGCTCCTCCCAGCAGCGCAGCAGGGTGGTCAGGCGGGTGCGCAGCGCGGATACGCCGACGGAGGCGCGGGAGGTGGCGATCAGGGCGAGGGCGCCCCAGCCGGTGGTCTCCACGGCGGCCTCGAAAGCGTCTTCGACGTCCTCGGCGTCACGCCAGCCGAGGGCTTCCTGCACGTTCGACAGCAGCACGGGAACGGCGTGCAGGCGGTAGCCCGGCCGGTCTCCGGCCAGATCGCCCACCTCGTCGACGAAGACCAGCGCCCCCTCCGGCACGGCGACGAGGTCGTCGGGACCGAACAGCCCCGGCACGGTGAAAGCGCCGTGCGCCGCGTACTGCCCGGCGAGCATCGCGGCCACGTCCCTGGCCCGACGCCGCGCGACATCGGCGGAGCCGGCGGTGAAACCGGGCATCCGCGGCGACTGGTGGGGGGTCGGTGTGGTGGTCATGGGTTCCTCGGGTGCGGGTCGGACGGAGTGGCGGAGTGCGCCCCTTCGGCGCCCCGGCCCCTCGGCTCCCGACTCCCGGTCCCCGGCGTTCATGGCCGGGGCTGGAGTGGCGGAGGTGTCGGGGGGCGCTGCCAGGGTGGCGGAGCGCCCGGGGGCAGCGACGGCGGGCGGGGGGTGGGGACGGCGGGCGGGGGCAGGGTCGGGCGGGGGACACCGGGTGCCGGGGCGGGCGGGGGCGTGGGGGCGCGGGTCGGGGCGCGGGTGGCTCCGGCCCCCGGCTGGGACGACAGGATGTTCCCCATCATCACGGCGATGGCGACCTCGCCCACGATGGTCTGCGCCGCGTTGACCGCGTCCATGAGCCGGAACACCTTCTCGCGCTGGGCAAGGCTCTTGTCGACCTCCTCGGCGACCTCTTGGGCGTGGGCCGCGGCGTCCTGCTCGGTGATGTCGACCCATTGCCCCTCGCCGGCCTCCTTGATCTCGTCCCGGTCGGTCTTGCTGGTCTTCTGCCACTTGTACTGGATGATCCCGTCCTCGGTGGTCTTCCAGATCAGCCGCCACACCATCCGCCCACCGTGGAACTGCACGGCCAGCTCGCCCCGTTCGCCCTGACCCGTGAGGAAGGGGAAGCGGGCCGCGCCCTTCTGCCCCTTCTGGACGCCCTTGGCACCGGCCGGCAGCCCCATCCCCATGTTCAACGCGTCGATATAGCCCCCGACCTGGCGACGCCCTGCCTCCAACCCCTCCTGGTTCCATGGCTTGATCTCGAAGACCTCACGGCTCGGGATGTTGGTGATGTCGGGTTTCAGCGCCTGCTGGGCGGGCGTGATGCGGTTCGGGTCACCGATGCGGCCGGCCTTCAGAATTGCCGCGACCGTGTGGTAGTTGGTGTAGATGCCGCGCCGCTCGGCCAGGTGCGACCCCACGTAGTGGTAAGCGATGAGCCGGTGCGCCGAGACTCCGAGGAACCACGCCCATGGCTGGTTGCCGGGCCGCCCAGGGGCGATGTTGTAGGCCTCCACCTCCCGGCCGTTGGGGTCCTTGAAGGACACCGGGTTGCCCTGCACGAACTGGTAGAGGTTCAGGCCCTCGGACACCCCTTGCGGGTCGGGGCTGATCCAACGGCACAGCCACGGGGCGTAGTAGCGGTCCCCGTAGTAGTAGAGCCCGGTGTCGTCGCGTTCCTTGCCGCTGTAGCGGTAGCGCTTGGGCGGGGTGCCGCCGCGCCAGAAGGCGACGGCAGTGGTGCCGTAGGGGTGGTACTCCTCGTAGGAGACGACCTCGCCCGCCGCGTCGAGTTCCACGGTGACCGAGCCGCCGTGCCCGGCGTACTGGTGACGCACCAACCGTTCGCCGGCCGTCCCGCTCGCGCCGTCGTCGCGGCGGGTCTCGACCAGGGCGACCGCCTGTTCGTCGTCCCGCACGTGCAGGGTGGCGCGTTCCAGAGTGCGGTTGCCTTCGGCGTCGTACGTCCGGAAGATCTCGACGTCACCGAGGTAGAGCCGCTCCTCCAGCAGCCGGCCCGTCCCGCCCGCGTGCGTCTGGCCGTCACGGGCCCGGCGCACCCGCTGCCGGGCGGAGTCGTAGCCGTAGAAGGTGGTTCCGGGCACGAGGTGCGTGCCGGTGTGCTGGGTGGCGGTGGCGCGCAGTTGCCCGGTGTGGTCCCAGCGCAACAGGCTCAGCGGGGGCAGGAGGGCCACCTGACCGAGCGCGTCGTGGCGGTAACTCTCCTCCCGCACACGGCCGTTGGTGGTCGTGCTGCCGGAGAGCCGGTTTCCGGCGAGGCCGAGCGGGCTGGGCTCGTCGTAGGTGAAGGCGCGCCGCCGGCCGGGGTGGCGCGGGTCGGTGGTGCGGTGGTCGAGCGCGGTGAGGTTGCCCGCGGTGTCGTAGGTGTACGTCTCCCGGTAGCGGCCCAGCGCGTCCCGGTCGGCGGGGTGCGCTCCGGGGAGTCCGGCGGGCCCGCGGGGGTCCGGCGGTGCGAGGTGCTCGCGCCCGTGGGCCTCGACGAGGCGGTACAGCGCGTCGTAGACGTAGTCGGTGCTCGCTTCGACGCGGGTGTTGAGGTGGAACACCGCGGGCTGGGCGGTGTCCTCGATGTGGGTGACATTGCCGACCGGGTCGTGCGTGTACACCAGGTGCTGCACATCCGCGCGCCCGCCGTCGCGAGTGGTGCGCAGGGCGGCGAGCCGGAAGGTGCGGGGATCGTAGGTGTACGTGGTCGTGGCCCCGTTGCCGTGGACGCAGCGGGTGCGGCGGCCCTTGGCATCGTGGTCGACGGACCGGAGGAACGCGGTGGGCTCGTCGTCGGGCGCGACGACGGCCGTGACGGAGTCGAGCAGCCCCCTGCGGTTGTAGGTGTACGTGGTGACGCTGCCGTCGGGGTGCGCGCACTCGCGCGGGCGGTCCAGCGCGTCGAACTCGGTCCGGGTGGTCCAGCTCTCGGCCGCCGCCTCCGGCTGCGCGGACCAGTCGGGGGTGGTGCGATGGGCGGCGAGGAGGGTGCGCACGGTCTCGCTGACGTTGCCCTGGAGGTCGTAGCGCTGGGTGACGGTGCCCGCGCCGTCGTCGATGCGGTGCACCTGCCCGCGCAGGTTGGCGCGCTCGGCGTCCGGGGCGTCCTCGCCGTAGCGGGTGCGCTGGACGGTGGTGGTCGCGCCGGCCTCGGTGAGTTGGACGTCGAGGGGGCGGCGCAGCAGGTCGAAGCCGGTGGTCAGCAGGCGCTCGGTGGCCGAGCCGTCGACGAGGTCCCACTGGGCGACGGGCGTGCCGTCGACGTCGAACAGCCTGCGGTGCTCCCCCGCCTCCATGCTCCGCTCGTGCAGCCGGTTGCCCAGCAGGTCGTAGCGGTAGCGGCCCACGGTCCGGTCGGCGTCGCCGCTCGCGGGCCCCGGGGTGCCGTCCACACAGTCGGCGAAGGCCAACGGGCTGCCTGAGACGTCGAGTTCGGCGTAGGCGCGTTGGACGCTGTCGACGTGGCCGCCGTCCGTTCCGGGGGTGCGGTTGTGGGCGAGGGTCAGCACGAGCCGGCCGAGCGGGTCGAGGCAGGTCGTCAGGGGGGTCGCCGCGTGTGGCCGGGTGCGCTCGGCGGCGGCGCGTTCGTGCGGGCCGAGGCTGCCGTCGGCCCGCTGTCGGTACCAGGTGGGCAGGTAGGTGTCGGTCGGCAGGGCCGCCGCGTAGCGTGCGGTGTCGGGGTCGTCGGCGGGGTTGCCCGCGGGCCGCCCGTCAGGACCGGGCAGCGCGGCCGTGTCGTTGACGTCCCAGGTGAGCTGCTGCCAGGGGCCGATGACGGTCTTCTCGTAGGTGTGGTTGGGGTGCAGCGTGGCCGTGAGGCGGCCCGGCGGGTCGTAGCACAGCACCGGGCTGACGCCCTCGCGGACGGCGAACTCGAAGGTGTAGCGCGGGGTGAAGAAGTCCTCGTAGCGGCGGACGGGCAGACCCTTGTTGTCGAAGACGGTCCAGCCGCTGCCCACCCAACGTGGCGCGTCCTCGTCCGGGCCCGGCTCCGCCGCGGTCTTGCGCTGGACCTCCCGTCCGTTGCCGTCGCTGTAGCCGAGGGTGATCCGCGTGGGTTCGGCGCGGTCGCGCACGTGCCGCGGCCGGGTGAGGACGGCGGTCGCGGCGGGCCGGGGGTGCTCCTCGTCCCGGCTGCGGTGAAACGCCTCGATGTCGTGGACGAGGCGGGTGGTGGCCGTGCCGAGCAGGTCGTCGGCGTGGTCCTGCGGAGCGTCCCAGAACGCGGCGAGGACCTCGGGCGGCGGGTCGGCGTCGATGCCGTCGAGGGTGTCCCCGGTGTCGTCCTCCGGTGTGCCCCGCACGGCCTGGGCGACGACCATGCCGAGCGCGTCGAAGAGTACGGCGGTGCGGTTGCCGTTGGGGTCGGTGAGCCGGGTCGGCGCGAGCAACCGGTAGTCGAGCCCGGTGCGCTCGGCGGTGACCGTGTTGCCCACGGCGTCGGTCGTGCGCACCGGCAGGAGGTCGTACGGGTCGTAGGTGATCTCGGTGCCGTACTCGGCGCCGGCCGCGGCGGCGAAGGCGTCGACGAAGCGGCGCGGGACGAAGAAGTGCCGACGGGCGAAGACGAGCGGGTCGGCGGTGCCGGCGGGCGCGTACCGCGCGGTGCCGGAGGGCGCCCACCAGCCGCCCGCACTCGTGCTGTCCTCGTCGTCGTGCACGTATCCGCTCTCGCGGAGGCGGGCGGCGTCCACCCGGGAGCCGTAGACGTCGGCGAGCAGGTCGTCGGGCAGGGCGAGCCGCTGGGTCTGGTGCACGAGGCCGAGCGGCTGCTGCTCGCCCCAGGGCAGCGGGCCCGACAGGTCGTCAGCGAGGAACCGCACGCGGTGGCGGGCCACGAGGGTGCGGGTGAGTCCGGCGGGGAGCGGGCCGCGCAGCGCGCGCCGCACGTAGTCGAGCGGCAGCCGGGGCCGGGCGCGGTCCAGGTCGATTCCGGCGGCGGGGTCGCGCCCGCTGATCTGGTGGGTACGGGTGTCGTAGGGCACCGGTACGCGGTGGGCGTCGGCGCCGGTCGGCTCCGTGGTGTCGACGGGCCGGGTGATCCGCACCCGGGTCTCGGTGACCAGGGTGGTCGCCTGTGCCTCACGGGTGCGCGCGGGCAGCGTGGGGTCGGGGGTGCCGCGCCCGTAGGCGAGGGTGACGGAGTGCAGGACCGTACCGCTGTCCGGGTCGACGTCGAGGACGGCCTCGTGGGCGACGCGCGCGTCCTCGGGCCGGCGTTCGCAGACGGCGGTGACGCTCTCGCGGGGGTCGACGGCGAAGACACCGCAGCGCTCTTCGGCGGGCGGCTGGAGCATCCGTACGGTGTAGTTCCGCTCGGTCACGGTGTACGGGTGCGGCTCGTCCGGCGTGCCGTCGAGGGCGTACACCTCCTGGCGCAGCAGCTGGCCCCGTAGCGCGCGGCAGGCCTCGCGCTCGGCGTCGGGACTCAGCCCGTCGGGCAGCGGTGTGTCGTCGAGCAGCCAGGTCAGCGCGTCGGGTACGGCGGCCGGGTCGGGCGGGTAGTACTGCTCGGCCAGCCGTCGGGAGAGCCGGTCGCGGTCGAGATGGGCACCGGTGTGGAACCAGCTGCGGGTGCGGACCGGCGGCAGCCGGTGTTCGAGGGACTCGTTGTCCCCGGCGGGGAAGACGCCGTCGCCGAACGCGCCGATGTCCTCGGTGTCCTGCTGCTCGACGGTCGCGAACCCGCGGAACTCCCGCTCCACGCCGTCGAAGTAGCCGTCCCGGTAGCGGTACCGGGTGGCGAAGCGATTGCGGTTGACGTGGTCGAACGTCTCGGTCCGCTCGACCACGTGCACCGGGAACGGCAGCCGGGTCGCCCAGGGGCGTCCCTCGGCCTTGTCCTGGAGGTAGAAGCGGGTGGACGGGGCGTAGCCGAGGGCCGTCTCGGTGCCGAGATTGTTAGACAGGCGCACCAGCAGATGCGGCTTGGGGCCGGTCAGGTCGACGTAGCGGACGTGGCGGCCCGCGTCCGAGGGAAGCCGCGAGGACCACACCAGGCAGGCGGTGCCGGTGCCCAGGAGGTCCACGACGGAGACCGCGGTGCCCTCACCGACCTGGGGGAAGGCGGGCAGCCGCACCGGGTCGGACCAGGCGTTGCCCAGGAGGTTGGTGTAGACGTCCACGCCGTCGTCGCCGACGTGGATCAGGTCGGCGGGGCCCGTGCCGTCCACGTCCGCGAAGTGCAGGCGGCGCTCGTCGAAGCGGTCGGGGTGGTCCAGGCGGGGCGCGTTGTCCATCACGACCCTGGCGCCGAAGCGGCCGCGTCCGAGGCTGGGCCAGTAGCAGATCTCGCCGTCCGCGACCCGCACCAGGTCGAGGAGTCCGTCCCCCGAGAGGTCGGCCAGGTGCACCGACCGGCCGCCGTCGGCGAACAGCAGCCGGGGCCCCGCGTCCTCGTCGGTGCCGGTGGGCACGCGGACGGCGGGGCCGTATCCGGCCTCGCCCAGGGAGGGGTACCACAGGATGCTGTCGCCCTCGGTGACCAGGACGTCGGTGAGGCCGTCCCCGTCCACGTCGGCGAAGCGCAGGTTCGGGTCGTTCCAGTCGAGGACCGGCAGCGAGGTGAAGGCCCGGTGCGCGCTCCAGCCGCCGTCGTCGCGTTCGTAGAAGCCGGGTGCGGGGCCGCCGAGGTCGACGAGGTCGAGCCGGCCGTCGCCCGCGAGGTCGATCAGCTGTCCCCGGCCGCCGCCGAGCGGCAGGGCCGGCTGGGCGGCGGGCTGCCGCTGCGGGCCGAGCCGGCCGCCGCCCTCGTTGGGCTTGTACAGGAGGGCTCCGGCCTGCTGGGTGACGACCCCGGAGACGGATTCGCCGTCCAGATCGGCCCATTGGTAGAGGGTGCCGTCGACGCCGGCCGGCAGGTGTTCCAGGCTCTCCCTGTCCAGGTCCCGGATGCGGCGGTCGGGCGCCGGAGTGTTGTAGGTGAGTTCCAGCGGGGGCAGGCTGCGGGTGACCGGTCCGTCCGGTCCGGTGCGGTGGCCGCTGCGGACGATCGCGGTGAGGAACGATCCGGCCGGCTCGGCGCGGTAGGACAGCCGTAAGGAGCGGACGAGGCTGTTCCGGCCGACTCCCGGTTCGTCCGGAAAGTGGTGGAACATCAGCAACCGTCGGCACAGCCGATAGGTGCGGATCTCGAAGCCCGCGCGGTAGGCGGAGAACGGGTCGGCGCGGCGGGTCCAGGCGCCGGAGTCGTCGGGCCGAGGGTGGTCGGGGTCGTGCTCCCCGTAGTCGAGGACCAGCTCGAACAGCCATTCCGTGCTGTCCTGAGCCTCCAGACGGCTCGTGCGGTTGCCGTAACGCACCGACTTCAGGTGGCGGTTGGCCGTGCGGTCGGCCGGCGTCCGGTGTGCTTCGTGCGGTGCGGCGAGGTCGACGCCGGTGCCGTCCTCCTCGGCGTATCGGTAGGAGACGGCGTTGCCCTTGTCGTCGTAGGACTCGCAGATCAGCCAGGAGAAGACACGTCCGACCGGGTCCGCGGGGTCGGCGATGCGGGCGTTGGCGTCCTTGCCGTAGACCGTGGTGACATTCGTGGGGCTGATGGTGCGCCAGTGGGTCTGGCCGGTGGCCGGGGCCCGCCAGCGCTCGATGCGGGCGTACAGGCCCTCGATCCGCGGCCGGTAGCGGGTGACCTCGTACGCCGTGGTCCCGACCGTCCGCGACCGGCGCAGCGGGTGGCCGTCGGGGGCGAGTTCGGGCACGAGGTCCTCGGCGTCCGACAGCACGAAGACATCCGACTCCGCGGTGTCGTCGTACTGCGGCACGCCCTTGTCCGTCTTGCGTGCGACGGCCGGAAGGCCGAGGCTCCAGCCCATCCCGAAGGGGCCGTTGCCGCCGCCGGTGTCGTAGACCAGGCTCAGCGGCGGAGTGAACCCGGAACGCCCCGGGCTCAGCGGGAGGGGGACGCTCAGTGTGGCCGTGCCCGTCGCCGGGTTGACCGAGAACTTCTCCCCCATGCCCCGCACCGCGCCGCCGCCCTTCGGCAGGCTGATCACGGGGGCCTTGAAGGGGGCCGCGGTGTCATCGGCCGACGAGCCGGCCCCCCGCTGGCGCGGTCCGGGCCAGGATCCGCTCGCCCCTTCCCCGGCGGCGCGCGCGTCGGACGCTCCGCCGGAAGTCCGTTCGAGAGAGTCCATACGCCCCGTCCCTCAGTGACGAAGTCATGTACGCGATAAGGAAAATACCGCGCTCCAGGCCCGAATGGGGCAAGTCGGCAGGATGGCACCCGACAGAGTGAAGTACGTGCGATTCCGGATCGCCGACCTGCGTGCCGACGAGCCCACGCCGCAGCACCTGGAGGGGTGTCATGCGCTCACCCCGGGGCCCCCGGCGCCCGTGCCTCGCGGGCGGTGAGGCGCGTCTCATGATCATCCAGTCGTCGGCCGCAACGAGGGACCAGCTCGGCTTCACCCGCCGGGCCGTCTCCACCACAGCACCGGACAGAGCGCAACGCCCCACGGTCCCGCCGTCGGCCGCGCCGTCCACCTCCCGCAGCCCGCCGAGGTCGCGTCCTTGATCAGGCAGGCCGCTGAGCACTGATCACGGGAACCTTCACGCGCCGAAGCGGTCGCCGGTCATCCAGTCCTCGCGCAGGGTGTTCGTACAGGTCAGCCGCCTTGTTCGCTGCGAGGGGTCAGCAAAAGGTCAGCATCGCCCACTTGCGGTTCGCGCGTCCCTTGCCGTGCCGCGGCGATATCACTCAGGCAGCGAGGCGTTCACCGCTGAGATGCAAGCCGCGCGCCTCACGGTCTGCGGCGGCGCCCTGCACGCCTTCCACCATCCGCCGGTTGGTCATCCCACTGCCCCGGCGTCGGCCACCACAACGGCACGAGCAGCGCGCCTACCCCAGCAGACATGCCGGCATCAGGCTCGGCCGGCGTCATGCACTGACCCGGCCAAGCGCGAGACGGCCCTGAACGACGCTACTTGGCCCCTGTCTCCGTTCCCGTCCAGGAGCAGGAGCAGGACCAGGCACCGGGACCAGGGACCAGGACCCGGGTCCTGGTTTCCTTTCCTGAATAGGTGGAGCTAACTCCCGGGCGGTTCGGGGGGCGTACCGGATGGTCCGGGGCATGCCCGCGCGGAGAGAGTTGGGCTCATGAGAACGCACAAGGCCCTGCTCGCCGCCCTCCTCGTCCCGCTCGGTGCCACCCTGGCCGTCGTCCCGGCCGCCTCCGCTGCCACTCAGCCCGCCTCGGCCGCGGCATCAGTCTCCGCCGATGCCGCAGCGCCCGCCGGACCGGAGGTGGCCGCGCCCGCCGCCCTCCGCTCCCCGGAGGCGGCCCTTGACCGGGTGGCCCACCCGCTGCGCACCACCGAGCCACGCGGTGGCCTGGCCGATCTCGGACCGTTCGGCCAGATGGTCGGCGACGCCCGGGTGGTGGGCCTGGGCGAGGCCACCCACGGCTCGCACGAGTTCTTCACCGTCAAGCACCGGATCTTGCGGTACCTGGTCGAGAAGAAGGGCTTTCGGGCCTTCGCCCTCGAAGCCCCCTGGAGCACCGGACTGCGGCTCGACGCCTACCTCACGCGCGGCGAGGGCGACTTGAAGCAGATCATGGACGAGGAGTTCCAAGGCACCTACCAGTTCTGGAACACCAGTGAGTACCGCGATCTGCTCCAGTGGATGCGCGCGTACAACGTCAAGCACCCCAAGGACCCGCTCCACTTCGTCGGCGACGACAACGGGTTCGCCGGTGCCGAGCTGTACGACAAGGTGAGCGCCTACGCGGCCGCGGCCCAGCCCGAACTCGGCCCGCGGCTCACCGAGCTGTACCGGGGCCTGCGGCCCACCACCGACGCCGAAACGTACGTCAATGACTACCTGTCGAAGCCGCTGGCCGAACGCAAGGAGCTCGCCAAGCGGACAGGCCGGGCACTCGACCTGCTCAAACAGCGGCCCGGCAAGGACGCCGACGGGCACGCCTGGGCCGTCCAGCACGCCACCGCGATCCACCAGATGACCACCATGTACGCCTTTGACTGGGACGACCCACAGGTCATCCCTGACGCCATGCGCTACCGCGACCAGGTCATGGCACAGAACGTCACCTGGTGGCAGCGGCAGACGGGCGACAAGATCCTGCTCTCCGCCCACAACAGCCACATCGCCCTCAAGACGTACGTCCCCAATACGCATCCGAAGGCTCAGGGCGACTTCCTTCGCGAACAGTTGGGCCGCCACTACCTGAGTGCGGGCCTCACCTTCGACCGGGGCTCGTTCAACGCCTTGGGCCGGGACGGCGGCGTCCACCGGTTCACCATCGGCCCGGCCGCACCCGGTACCACCGAGCACACCCTGGACCGGGTACGCCACCGCGACTTCATGGTGGACCTGCGCAACACCCCCGTCCCGGCCCGCGCCTGGCTCGCCGAGACACGCAGCGTCAAGAACATCGGCGCCACCTACCCCTGGAACGGCAACGCCGCACAGATCCGGCTCGCGAAGACCCACGACGTTCTGATCCACCTTCACCGGGTGGAGGCGGCCGACATGCTCAAGTAGCGTCGGACCCGTACGGCGCGGGTGCGGCGCGGGAGGTCGGCCCACCCGACGTCCCGCGCCCCCGGGGCGTCCAGTGGACCCCCATGAGTGCCCCGACCTTCGTCCTGTCCCGGCACCGTGCCCGCGCGGAGTCTTCCCGGTCGGGGAGGTACGGCCGGTGCGCGCGTCAGCGCATGAACTTCGTGACCCGGACACGAGGTTGTTGCTGTAGCGGGCCACCAGAGCGGCAGTGAACCCGGCCGGCTGACGACTTCCGGGGTACTGAGGCGGGCAAGTCCTCGGCCAAGACGAGGAGGAGTGCGGTGTTGCTGCCGGTGCAGGCCGGCAGGCTCACGGCAACCTGCGGGCAGGAGACCCGCAGCGCGAACAGCAGGCGTCCGTCGGCGAATTCGGTGAACAGCTCCGCGAACTGTCCCGCGCCACTGGTCCCACCACAGGCCACAGCACCGTGTTCTCCGTGCGGACGCGGACGGCGAGCCAAGGCGTGTTGGCGAAGGTGAAGAACACGGCAGAAATCCATGCGGTGTGGACGAGGGGCAGAGCGATGCCTTCGGGCCGAGCGCCCTCATGCACCAGGCGCGGCCTGCCTGCACAGGCAGATATGAAGGGCGATCATGGCAGGGTGGTGGCGTTGCCCGTACTCGATGCCGCCGCGGTCGATGGCCCATCGCGCGTTACGGCGGGCACATGTCGGATCGTCCTTCTCACTTCCGGACAGCGGAGTCTTCGCCTTACGCGTTCGCGAGCCGGTCGAGGCGTTCGGCCAGGGCGCGGTATCTGCCGGCGCGGTCCTCTGATTCGTCCATGTGCGCGGCGATCTCCTCCCGGGCGTTCTGTCCGACCGGTGTGAGTCCGGAGGTGTCGAGAGCGCCGAGCACTGTCGGCTTGCGGGTGGAGAGACCCGTCCACGTTCTGATGATCTGGATTCCGTACAGGTCGACCGACGTGACGTCCTGGTGCGAGGTTCCGGCGAGGCACGGGACGACGTGCGGAGGACTCGGCGGCGTGGACGTCGACTTGGGGATGTGCGACCCCGGCGGGTCGGGACACGGCACCACTCCGCCCCTCGGATCCGCCGGCTGCTTCTCGTGGCAGCCGCGGTCCTCGGCCGGGGAGTCGGCCCGAGGCGCGACGGAGACGGCGGTCGCGCGGGTGTATGTGTCAGAGCCACTCTTGCTGCTCGCCTACGCTGTCGGTCATGAGCCGTTGGGAAGAGTTGACCGGTGGGACGTCCGGAGAGGACTACGCCGCCCGGTTTGCCGCCCTGGCCGGCAGCGGCAGGGACATGCACGGTGAGGCACGGCTGTGCGCCACGCTGGTGCCCGCCGGAGCGAGGGTGCTGGATGCCGGGTGCGGTACCGGCCGGGTCATGATCCGGTTGACGGAGCTCGGGTATGACTGTGTCGGAGTCGACCTCGACGCTTCCATGCTGGCCGTGGCGCGCAAACAGGCACCCCACCTGCCCTGGATCCAGGCCGACCTGGCCACGTTCGACCCTGCTGGACTTCATGGTGGCGCGGACTTCGATCTCGTGGTGGCCGCCGGCAACATCTTCCCGCTCCTTGCCACGGGCACGGAGGCCGCGGTGGTCAGCCGCTTGGCCCGGAGCCTGCGCCCGGGCGGCCTCATGGTCGCCGGATTCGGCCTGGACGAAGCCCACCTGCCGGTATCGCCCACCCTGACTCTGCCGGAGTACGACGACCACTGCGCCGCGGCCGGCCTCATTTTCGTCGACCGCTTCGCCACGTGGGACGCCCACCCCTACGAGGGCGGCGGCTATGCCGTCAGCGTCCATCGGGCGCATCGCGGCTGAAAGGCAACGGCCGAGAATCCGTCGGCGCCCGAGCACTGGGCCCGACGAAGCCGTCGCTCCCCTCGGTGGGTAATGCGACTCACCGCACGGTTCCCGGGCTTTCGGGGTGGCGTGAACGCCGCCCTTCTACCGCGTCTACGACACAAGCGTACCGTTCGCGAAGCGGCAGGCCACCTCGATGCCCACCGAGGGCACCCAGCCCGCACTGGGCCAGAAGCTCTCGTCGGCGAGATGGAGGGGCACGTCGCAGCGATCCGCTCGTGGCGCGAACTCGCTGCGGTGCACGTCAGCCCGCTTGCGCCGGGCCGTCTTGGCCGCAGCCGCCCTCGGTCGGCTCTTGGGCCCATGCGTTCTCGCGGCGCCATCGGTGGGAAGTTCGATCGGCTCGGGGAGCGCGGTCGCATCCAGAAGCTGGTCGAGCTGGTCTTGGTCGTAGCCCGTGCCCTTCAGATCCGGCAGGTCCGGGAGGATGTCCGCGAGGAGGAGGATGTCGTATCCGGCGAGGTCGCTGGTGCGGTCGTCGACGATGATCTTCGCTGCCGCCTCGTCATCCACGTCCATCCAGGTGACGGCGATCATCTCCTACGTTCCCGACATGAGCCGTCTTGAGGCGCTGTCCGACCGGCTCGTGCTCGTCGGCGGCGAGGACTCCCGCGGCGAACTCCCCTACCGCACGGCCGCGTTCCTGGCCGAACGTCTCGGAACGGAGCTGCTGCACTTCCCCTGCGGACACACCGGCCTGACCACGTACCCGGCGGCCCTCGTCGAGCACATGGCGAAGGCACTGCGCGCCTGACGGCGTGTCAGGCGTCGCCGGTGCCGTCGGAGACGGTCACGGTGACCGGGGTGCCCGCCTCGACCGTGCGGCTGACCGTGCACAGCCGGTCGTGCGACGTCTTCACGGCCCGGGGCAGGATGGTGCGGGCGCGCTCCCCCGACGGGCCGTCCGGGAACGTGACGTGGAAGGCGACCCCGAGGTCCGACATCCGGTTGCCGCCCTCGTCCTCGACCTTGGTGCCGGTCACGGTGACGGTGAACGCGGCCGGTTCCTCGTGACGGCTCGTGGCGACCTCCACGTCGGCCGCGCTGCAACCGCCGATCGCCGCGAGGAACAACTCGACCGGCGTGAAGTCGGCACCCCCGCCGGTGCCGAAGGTCAGCGTGCTCCCCCGGGCGTTGGTCGCGGTGAACCGGCCGGGGCCCGCCCGCTCGATGGTGACGGAACGCAGCGCATTGTCAGTCATGCGAGGAGAGTACTGTCCCGCCGTCGCCGGCCCGGCGACATCCGCTCGCTCACGGGCTTCCGTCCACCTCGGGGGACGACGGCGGCGGTGCGGGCTCGGACGCGGGCGATTCCTCCTCGACCGAGGAGGGCGGCTGCGTGGCGGGCGAGGAGGGCGGCAGGACCGACGAGGGCGGGCACGAGCTTGCCGGGGGCGCCCCGGGGGACCGCGCGTCGCACGGCGGCGTACTGGCCGTCGAGGTCGACTCGTCGGGGGACGGGGTGTCCGGGTGCCGTGAGGGAGGCCTGGACGCCGGAGGCTTCGTCTTCTTGTCGCCGGTGCCCGTGTCGCCCTTATCCCGGGTGAACCAGTCACCGCTGTCCGGGTCGTACACGACGAACTGGTTCACGACCTGGGTGGCGGGCGCCACGACCACGACGTTCGAGGACCGGTACCCGGGCCACGCGTCGCCCGTCTGCCGCGGTGTGCTCTTCTGCGCGACGGGCGGCAGCAGCGGGTTGCCGCAGGCGCAGCGCACCCGCGGCACGCCGTGGTCGTCGACCAGTACCGCGGTGCCGGTCTGCAGCACGGCCTGGTAGCCGGTGGCACGGCCGTCGCGGTAGCCGTGGTTGGTCACGCGGGTGTCCAGCCGCAGGTGCACGGGCGTGAGCGAGCGCAGGTAGCGGGGGACGCCGGACGGTTCGATGTCGAGGACGGAGGCGAACGCCTTGTTCTTCGCCGGGTCCTTCTGGAGCGCGCCGACCTGCTTCTCCACGTCGCAGCTGCCGACCTTCCGCGTCCCGCCGTAGAGACCGGGCGCCGCGCCGTCGACGCCGCGCGTCACGTTGGCCGAGGCGGACGAGCTGGGCAGCTCGCTCGGGGAAGGTGGCGTGGAGCCCTCGCGTGCCGTCGACTGGGTGAAGGGGTCGGGCCCCGACTTGCCCGCGGGCTGGAGGAGGACCTCGCCGCCCGACTCCGACGAGCCCTCGGGGCGGGTGAGGACGACGGCCAGGATCACCGCGGCCACCACCGCGGCGGAGATCGCCGCGACGCGGGGCGCCGACTTCCACCATGGGCGACCTCCTCCGCGACCGGCACCGGGGCCGCCCCCGCCCGGGCCGTCGGACCCGCCGCCGCGGCCCCCGCCACCGGCCGGACCGCTCGGCGGGCCGCCGCTCGACGGGCCCGAGGGCCGCGCGCCACCCGGAGGCGGCGTCGAGCCGGCGGGGCTCGCGCCCGCCTGGGTCTCGCCCGGCCCCGAGGGGCTCGGCCGCGGAGGACCCGAGAGCGGGCCCGAAGGGGGTCCTGTGGGGCGTCCTGACGACGGCGGTTCGACGCTCACGAACACTTCCCTGTGTAGGGGGATCGGCGACGTACCTTTTATCCCGGTACGCGCCTATTGTGTGCCCGGATGTCCAGGGGCCCGCAAGCCGACGCCCGTCGGCCTTCCCGAAAGCCCTCTCGAAGGCCCTCCCGAAGGCCCTCTCGAAAGGCGGACCGGTCCCGCGCTGCTTAGCGTGGCACCGTGAGCGAGCAGACACCGCCGCGGCAGGCCGGGGCGCAACGCGCGGAGCAGAGCCGACGGGCCCCTCATGGCTGGCCCCATGCCCTTGCGGCCGTGCTCGCCTCCCTGGCGGCCATGGCCGTCGTCGCCGGGCTCGGCCTGTGGGCCGCGGGAGCCGCCGACCTGCCCGGCGGGGCGTTCCCGAGTGTCGTCGCGGCCGTCGTCGTGATGGCGGTCGGCGGCTCCGTCGGGCTCTCCGGCGACGCCGGGATGATCGCCGAGACGGACGCGGGGCTCTCCGTGCTCCCGCTCTCCGTCAGCCTCGTCGGCGCTCTGGTGGTCGCCGCCGGGTTCCTCCGGCCGCTGCGGCACCGGGCCGTGACCGACGTGCGGGAACTCGTCGGCTGGGCCGCCCGGATCGCGGTGCTGTGGGTGCTGCTGCTCACCGGCCTCGGCCTGCTGGCCCGGCACCGCTTCGCAATCGCGCTCGGCGACGGGCCCGCCGGGGAGATCGGCGATCTGCTGGACTCCTCGCCCGAGGTCGGGTTCAAGACGGACGTGCCGCTGACCCTCGTCTTCGGACTGCTGTGGCTCGCGGGCGTCCTCGTCGTGGCACTGTCCGTCTCGCGCGGCGCCCCGCTCCCCGCCCGCCTGCTGCGCTTCCAGGAATCGGTGCGTCCAGCGGCGTACGCCATGGTGTTCCTGCTGCTGTCGTACGCCGCCCTGGGGCTCGCCGCTGGCCTCGTCGTGGCGGCGACCCGCGGCCATGCCGCCGAGACGTTCGCGGTGCTGCTGCTCGGGTTGCCCAACCTCGTGTGGCTCGCCTTCACCCTGGGGCTCGGCGCGTCCTGGGAGGGCCGGGTCGACGGGCCGTTCGGGCTGCCCATGCCGCGGGTCCTCGACGAGGTGCTGCGTACGCCGACCGATTCCACGCTCAGTCTGCGGACTCTCGCCGAGTACGACGGGCGGGTGTGGTGGCTGCTGGTCGTCGCGGCGGTCCTGGTGCCGACGGCGGCGTTCCTGATGGCGGCCCGCTCCCCGGCACGGATGCGGGCATGGCAGCACGCCGTGCACATGGCGGTGGCGCTGGCCCTCACCGTGCTCGCCGTCTGTCTCCTGGCGGGCGTGTCGGCCCACTACGGGCTCTCGCTCCTTGGCATCGGGGATCTCGGCGGGGGCCTGTCCGGCCTCGTGGAGCTGCGGCCGCACCTCTGGAAGGCGCTGCTCCTGGCCGTTGCCTGGGGTCTGGTCTCGGGGTTCCTCGGCGGGGTGCTGGCGCGGCGGGTCCACCGGCGGGGCGAGGTTCGGCCCGGGGCCTGACCTGGCGCGGGCCCTGCGGTCGGCCGTCGGGAGACCGGCCGCTCTATTCGGTCAGCCGCCGGAAGACCGGCTGGGCCCAGCGGGGTGGGTCGGGGGGCGAGTCCGGGTGGGCCGGGGCCTGCTCGACGCGGCGGTCCACCCGCGTCGGGGGGTGGCCGTCCGTACTGCTGCCCATGGCCGCGGCCCGCAGCGTGGCGGCGAATTCCAGGCACGACCCGTACCGGTCCTCCGGGCTCTTGGCCAGCGCCTTCGCGAGGACCCTGTCGAGGCCGGGGGGAACACCCGGCCGCTTCTCCGTCAGGCGGGGCGGCTGGTCGTACTGATGGGCCCAGAGGAGGGCGAAGTCGTCTTCGCGCTGGAACGGCGGCCCGCCCGCCATGGTCTCGTACACGACGCAGGCGAGGCTGTAGACATCGCATCGGCCGTCCACCGGGCGGCCCGATATCTGCTCCGGCGCCACGTAGTCGAGGGTCCCGACGAACTGGCCCACGGTCGTGAATCCGGTCAGCGACAAGGACTTCTTCGTAAGGCCGAAGTCCGTGAGGTAGGCGTGCTCGGGGTGGTCGCTGTCCGTGCCCTTGGCGATGAGGATGTTGCCGGGCTTGACGTCCCGGTGGACCAGGCCGTGGTCGTGCGCCGCGTCGAGCGCGGACGCGATCTGGGTGGCGATGCGGAGCGCGGCCGTGACGGAGAGCGGGCCACCGCGGTCGAGCAGGTGGCGCAGATCGCTCCCGGGGACGTACCGCATGGCGATGTAGAGCACCCCGTCCGTCTCGCCGGCCTCAAAGACGGGCACGATGTGCGGGTGTTCGATCGCGGCGGCGACGCGTGACTCGTGCGTGAAGCGCCGCCGGAAGGTGTCGTTGCGGGCGAGTTCGGGGGCGAGCAGCTTGAGGGCGACGGTCCGGTCGAGGCGCAGGTCCCTGGCGCGGTAGACCACGGCCATGCCGCCGCGGCCGATCTCGCCCTCGACCCGGTAGTCCGCGATCCGCTGCCCGATCAGCTCGGAGGGCCGCCCGGAGTGCGGGCTCGGGCCGCCCTCGCCCGGCGCGGCCGCCATCAGGCGTCACCGGACCGGAGCGGCTGACCGGGTTCGTCCCTCTCGGGCGGGAGAAACGGGGCAGGGTGTCCGCCGTGCGGGGTGTGCGGTTCAGGGGTGTGCGGTTCATAGACCACCTGGGTCTCCCCCGGCCCTACCGCCTCGCCCACCACCCGCGTCGGCTCAGGCCCTGCCACCTCATTTACCACCTGCGTCTCCCCCGGCCCCATCCCGGCGGGCGAACCGTCGGTTCCGTCGGCCGGTTCCTGCGCGGCGGGGACGAGGCGGGTCGGTTCCTCGTCGGGCGGAGGGGCAGCTCCGGGGTCGGCGGCGGCTGCCCGTGGGGGTCCGGCGGCCTCGTGGTCATCGCCGTGCCCGTCGGTGGCGGGCCCTTCCGTCGCCGCGTACGTACTGAGCCGCGTTCCGTCGCAGAACACCCACCGCTCGTGGTCGGCGTCGTAGAGCCACAACGACTCGCCCTCCACGACCACGCCCACCCGCAGCCCGTGCGTCCCGCGCCGGAAGGACTCCCCGTCGCCGCCGCCCGCCAGGTCCTCCACCGCATGCCGGTAGCGGCCGAGGGCTTCCTCGGTCCTGGTCAACAGCGGACGCGGGTCCGCCGTGCGGGTCAGGGGGCCGCTCGCGCCCGGCGGATCGCGCGGCACAGCGAGCAGGAGCCGGCCGTCGACCCATGCCGACCAGCCGTTGGCGCACACGATCCGGCCCCAGTCGCCGAGCCGGTCGACCAGCTGCACGGGCAGCAGCGCGTCGAGGGGGGCCGTCGGACGCTCCACGTCGGGTGCCTCCCAGGCGGGCAGTCCGTCCTGGGGAACCACATGGGTGGGGCGGAAGTCCGCGGGGGTCATCGCCGGCGCTCCTACTTCCGCATCACGGCGGGTTCATGGCGGCGCAGCAGCCTGGCGACCACGTATCCGAAGACGGCCGACAGGACCAGCAGCATCCCCATGTTGAGCAGCCAGACCCCCGCGGAGTGCCGGAACAATGGGTCGGTGGTCAGTTCGCCAGGGACGATCCTGCCGAGGCCTATGGTGCCCGCCATGGCGCCCAGCGCCCAGCGCGAGGGCACCAGCCACGCCAGTTGTTCGACGCCGGGCACGCCGTTCAGCTTGAGGAGTGCGCCGCAGAAGACCACCTGGACGATGGCGAGGAACACGAGCAGCGGCATCGTCACCTCTTCCTTGCGCACCAGCGCCGATACGAGCAGGCCCAGCATCATGGCGGTGAACGCCAGCAGGGCCACCGCGAGGGTGACTTCCACCAGCGGTGGCAGCAACACCCCGTCGCCGCCGGGCGCGTTGAGGTCGACGCCGAGGAGAGCGACGAGGGTCAGCACGACGGCCTGGAGCACCGTGACCGTGCCGAGGACGACGACCTTGGACATCAGATACGCCGATCTGGAGAGCCCCACCGCCCGTTCCCGCCGGTAGATGACGCGTTCCTTGACCAGTTCGCGCACCGCGTTGGCGGCACCGGTCAGGACTCCGCCGACGCAGAGGATGAGCAGCGCGTTCATCGCCGTCTCCTGCGTGAGCCGGCTTCCGGCCAGCGCACGGGCCATGGCGCCCATCACGAACGGCAGGACGATCATGATGGCGAGGAACGTGCGGTCCGCGCCGAGCGCGGCCGCGTACCGCCGCACCAGCGTGCGCAGTTGGGATCCCCAGCTCTGCGGCTTCGGCGGCGGCGCGAAGGAGCCGGGCGTGGCCGTGCCGTCCTGCGGGAGGGGCCTCGGGAACGGCTGCGCGGAGGAGTTGACGATGTAGCGCTGGTGCAGCGGCGAGAGGTGGTAGTCCCGTGCCCAGTCCCGGTCGCGGTCGCCTTCGAAGGCCTCGAACGCCTCCGGCCACTGCGGGAAGCCGAAGAACGGCAGCGCGTCCCGCGGCGGCCCGTAATAGGCGATCTTCCCGCCCGCGGCGAGGACGAGGAGCCGGTCGCACACGTCGAGGCTGAGCACGCTGTGGGTGACGACGATGACCGTGCGGCCGTCGTCGGCGAGGCCGCGCAGCATGTGCATCACCGAGCGGTCCATGCCGGGGTCGAGCCCGGACGTGGGCTCGTCGAGGAAGAGCAGCGAGGGCTTGGTGAGCAGTTCGAGTGCGACGCTCACGCGTTTGCGCTGGCCGCCGGAGAGGCTGTGGATGGGCTGGTCGGCGCGCTCTTCCAGACCGAGTTCGCGGATGACCTCATCGACTCTGGCCCGGCGTTCCGCCTGCTCGGTGTCCTGGGGGAAGCGGAGTTCGGCGGCGTAGCCGAGGGCGCGGCGCACGGTCAGCTGGGCGTGCAGGATGTCGTCCTGCGGTACGAGGCCGATGCGCTGGCGCAGCTCCGCGTAGTCGCGGTAGAGGTCGCGGCCGTCGTAGAGGACGGTGCCGCCCTCCGCGGGGCGCAGCCCGGTGAGGGCGTTGAGCAGGGTGGACTTCCCCGCGCCGCTGGGTCCGACAACGGCCAGCAGGCACTTCTCGCCGACGGGGAACGAGACCTGGTCGAGGAGTGTCTTGCGGCCCCGGTCGACGGTGACCGTCAGGCCCTGGACGTCGAGAGACACCTCGCCCGTGTCGACGTACTCCTGCAACTGGTCGCCGACGAGGCAGTACGCGCGGTGGCCGACGCCGACGATGTCCCCCGGCGCGACGGGCGCGCGGTCCACCGGCTGGCCGTTGAGGTAGGTGCCGTTGTGGCTGCCGAGGTCGACGATCTCGTACGTACCGTCCGGGAGGACCCTCAGTTCGGCATGCCGGCGGGAGACGACCAGGTCGTCGATGACCACGTCGTTGTCGTCGGCGCGGCCGATGCGGATGGTGCGGGTGGGCAGCGGGCGCACGGTCGTCGGCTGCCGGAAGGTGCCGGTGGCCGAGGGCGTGCTGACGGAGGACGGGCGTTCGGGAGCGCGGGGTTCGGGCGGAGTGCGGCCGACGACCACCGCGCGCGGGCCGTCGGTGACGCTGCCGAAGCGGATGACGCTGCCCGGCCCGATTTGCCCCTCCTCGACGCGCCGCCCGTCGGCGTACGTTCCGTTGGTGCTGTGCTCGTCCTCGATGGTCCAGTGATCGAGCTCGGCGTGGAGGACGGCGTGATGCCACGAGACGCGGGCGTCGTCGATGACGATGTCGCTCAGCGGGTCGCGGCCCACGTGATAGTCCCGGCTCGGACTCATCACCGTGGAGCCGGTGTCGGTCTCCAGCAAGAGTTCGGGCGCAGTCGGCGCCACAGGCCGCTTCCCCATGCCAGAATTCTACCCATTCGCCCGAATCTCCGCCTGAGGTCGCCACCACCGGCCTCCACCGGGCCGGTGAGCACGAGGGCGATCAGCGCATGGGCGATGAGTTCGGGCAGTGGATCGGGTCTGCCCAGGCATGACGCGAACCCCTGAGGTCGCTGCCGCGCCCGACCTCGACCGCGCGACGCGGCCGTCCTACGACGACGTACTCCCGGAGATCCGATGACCACTGTGACCACGGTCCACGCCAATGGGGTCGCCATCGGCATCGAGTCGTTCGGTGACGACGACGCACCCCTCGTCCTGCTCGCGGGCGGGACCACGATGCTTTCCTGGCCCGACGCGCTGTGCGAGCGCCTCGCCGCCGACGCGGCGGCCCTCGCCGGCGCGCTCGGCGGGAGGCCCGCGCACCTCGCGGGGATCGGCGTCGGGGGGATGGTCGCGCAGGTGGCCGTGCTCGACCATCCGGCCGTGTTCTCGGCGCTCACGCTGGTCGGCACCCGCGCGGTGGCCCCCGGCCCGCCCGACGCCGACCTGCCCGACCATGACCGGGCGACGATGAGCCGGCTGTTCGCCCGCCCGCAGCCCGACTGGACCGACCGCGAGGCGGTCGCGGAGTTCGCCGCCGCCGGCGCGGAGATCCGGGGCGACGACCCCGTTGCCGCGCGCGAGATCGCCGCGCGCGTCTGGGACCGCACGCCCGACACCACGCCCCCGGTCCAGACGGCCAACCAGCTGGGCGTGGTGTTCTCCCGGCTCGACTGCGCCCCCCGCTGGCGCGAGCGCCTGCCCGGGATCGACATCCCGACGCTCGTCGTACACGGCCGCCGCGACCCGTTCTTCCCCGTCGGCAACGGCGAGGCGATCGCGCGCGAGATCCCCGGGGCGCGGCTGCTCGTCCTCGAGGAGGCCGCCACCGCGATCCCCGGGGCGGCGGCCGGTGAGATCGCCGAGGCGATGCTCATCCTCGGACAAGGGTCCCCGGATCAGTAGCCGTAGATCATCTTGTAGGCGACTTCGGGGAGGAACTGCCCGGCCGAGGAGCCGATTCCGACGCCGCAGTTGCCGTCGGACTCGCCCGGGGCCTTGATCCACAGGAGCATCTCGGGCGCCTCCGCCCAGTTGGGTGGGGGTGCCGATGCGGCGGCCCGAGGAGTTGCACCACTGACCGTTGGAGCCGTTGCCGTTGCGGCTGGTGTCCACCACGAACGGCTTGGTGCAGCCGTACCGGCCGCTGAGTTCGCACTTGATGGCGTTGCCGTACGCGGTGTTCTCGGCCGTGGTCAGGTAGTTGGAGACGTTGAGGGAGAAGCCGAGTGCCTGTCGGAGGCCGGCCTCGGGGCCACCGCGCATCCGACGGCGTCCTGGGTGGTGCAGTTGGGGCGCTACCTCGTCATGGACCTGGAGGATGTGGGGGCACGGGTGAAGTTCGTGATCCGCGACCGGGCCTCGAAATTCACCGCCTCGTTCGACGCCGTCCTCGCGGACGTGGGGATCGAGGTCGCACTCAGCGGCATCCGAACTCCCAGGATGAATTCGATCATGGAACGGTGGGTGCAGACTTGCCGACGCGAGTTGCTGGACCGGACCTTGATCTGGAACCAGCACCATCTGCTGCACGCGCTACGTGAGTTCGAGCAGTTCTACAACCGGCACCGCCCTCACCGGACGCTCGGCCAAGCCGCGCCGCTTCGAGCTCTACCCGAACCGGTCACAGACCCGGAGCGGATAGCCTCTCTCAGTGTTCGCCGACACAACCGACTCGGTGGTGTCCTTCACGAGTACCGACATGTCGCCTGACGGGCACGGATGGTGTATCGGCACCCGCAATGCCCCGCACGCTCGATGGTGGCGCACCGTGCCGCTCAGGGGTGAGGGCCATCGCGGCAGGTCGGTCCGGCCGCCTTGCCGCCGCTTCAAGCTGTCGACGGAGGCATGATCGCTTACCGCCGCACACGCGCTGGTGACGATGCCTGACCGCGATATAGCTGGGGTCAGGCATCGTCACGTCGGAGTGGCCCTTGCCGACTAGGGCGCGTCCACCAGCATGCGGCCGCCGGTCCGGGTGTGTGCCACGGTGCCGCCCGCGTACGCGTTCTCGACTCGCGAGCGCTCGGCCGCGTCGGGCACCGCGTTACGGCAGCTCGTACCGGCGCTGGAGCCCGACATCAGCTGCGAGCAGGGGCCGGGCTTGGTGTCCGGCAGGCCCAGGTTGTGGCCGAGTTCGTGGGCGACGATGCGGGTCTTGTCGTAGCCCTGGGAGACCGCCTGGCTGCCGAGTTCGACCCGTGCCCGGCCGCCCGGCCGGACCGGTCCGAGCGTGGCCTGCGGCCAGCCGGTGGTGGCCACGATCTGGATCTCCGCTCGGCTGCCAGGGGCGGCTTTGACCAGCTTGACGTTGCCGACGTTGCCGTTCCATGAGGCGACCCCGGCAGAGATCGCCTGCTCCCAGCCTGCCGCTCGGCTGGCGTCGTAGCGGAGCGTGACCTGCGCGGCCACGCGCTTCGGCATGGTGGGCTCGGCCGCGGACACGGCGTGTGCCGCCGGGACCGCGGTCAAGAGCATCCCTGCCGCGGCACCGGCTATACCCAACCGTAGAAAGTGCACCATCACTGTCCTCTCACACGTGGGGGCTCTCGGACCCTCGGAGGACCGAGAGAGGGGACCAAGACGAGTGTCGCGAACATGCCAACCGTGTCAACTGGTTGGTTGATGGCCCGTGAAAACGACGACGCAGTGCCGAGCCAAGGCGGCGGCGCATGGTTACCCGCTGCCTGTCGGTCAGCTGTTGGAGGCGGCGGACTGTATCCAGTTGGTGTACGCGGCGGTGGCCATGTAGTTCGACTTGGACTGCTTTACGCCGAAGGCGACCCCGTCAACCAGATCGACCCCAGCGGCTTGGCACCCTGGGACGCTTTGGGAAAGGTCGGTGATGTCATCGGCGCCGGAGCGAAGGTGTTCCAGGGAGACGCCAAGGGGCTGGTGGCGGACGTCGCAGGATTTTTCGCCGGTGCCGCTTTCGGTTCAGCATGCGAGTCCGTCATGCTGGGAGGCTCAATACCGACGGCCGGAGCCTCCGCTATCGGCGGCCAGGCAGTGTGCTTCTCCGGATCATGGGCTGCAGGGCAAGTAACGGAGGCGCGAATGGAAGATAACTATTTCAGGAGGGCAAGGACGACCTCCCGGCTCTTCATGTTCTCTACCATCTTCGCCATATGTGGCGCGTGCATCGGCCTTGCCTTGACCGTATCCGGAAAACCGGCAGGGCTGGGGGTAGTAGCGATCTTCGCGGTCGTTTGGGGAGTGGGCTATTTGGCCCGGCGGAGAGTGACGCGCGACGAACTGTGAGATCCGCCCGGCAGCAACGCGGCCCCGCCCAGGCGTCTGGTCGGGGCCGCAGCCACAACAGTGAGCCTTTGCCAACCTCAGCTTGAGCAGGCCAGGTGGAGGGCGAGGATGGCTTGGACGTGGCTGGGTGATTCGGGTGGTGCTGCAACGGAGCTTCCGCAACAGGCGCCAGGTCTTCAAAGTCGCCGTGGCCTGCTCGCGGAGGGCTCGGATGTGGGCGTGCGCGGTGTTGACCGCGCGTTGACCTGCTGAGACCACCTGCCGGAGCCGCCCCTAAGAGCTCGTAACACGACCTTGCTGAGGTGTCCTAGTCGGGTGTGACTGGTATGACTTTTCGGTCGTTCGTCAGGTGTAGGTACTCGACCATGGATCGTGGACGACGACTTGTGGGCTGTGATCGAACTGTTGCTGCCGCCCCGGCCGTAGAAAGGGTCGGGCCCGCGCCCGGTTGGTGACCGGCGGTGTCTGCAGTGCATCCTGTACGTCCTCTACAACGACGTCGCGTCGCAACTCCTGTCCCCGGAGCTGGGGTTGGGCTCCGGACAGACTTGCTGGCGGCGTCTGGACCGGTGGCAGAAGGCCGGCGTCATCGTCAAGCTCTACCGGCCCTCCTTGCCGAACTGCACGCGGTCGGCGAACTCGACTGGTCACGGGCGGGCGTGGACGGCTCCCACCTCCGTGCGAAAAAGGGGGTGCCAAAACTGGTCCGTCGCAGGGCGTCCCGGCCGGCCGCGACGACGCCCCGAGGCCCTGCTCGGCGACAGGGGGGCTGGCGACGTCGTCGTCGTCCTGGTCCTGCCCGAGCTGGCGCAGGAGGGCCTTGGCGGTGGCCGGGATCGCCGCCAGGAGGCGGGCGGCCTCCGGGTCGACGTCGGCCAGCGCCGCGGCGATCACGTCGATGGTTTCCCCCGCGTCCTCGGTGGCCGCCGCGGCGAGGGCCTCGACTCCACCGCGTCGCAGTACGCCCGAGTAGTCGTGGACCTGCGGCTGGGTGACGTTCCTCGACTGCTCCACGCTCTCCCTGCTCTGCCGGGCACGACGAAGGGCCCTTGAACGAGATGGCCAACTCGCGCTGGTATGTATCCGACCTTGGCATCTTCGGATCTTGACAGCCGTCGACCTCAACACTCTCTTCAAGCCTTGTGCCACTGTCCAGGAAGCCCTCAACTCTGTACGGCGAGCACTGGGCACCCCGCATTCCCGTGCCGAGAGAAGGACAGACTCCCGCCGCGGCGACAGCGACAGCTGACCAACGTGACCTCATCTTCGAAGACGGGCGTGGTCCTCAACGACGACACTGAGCGTTTTCCAACCTCACGCTGATGCCTGGTGAAGGACGAGGACGGCTTTCACGACGTCAGTGATGCGGTTGGTGCTGCAGCGGAGTTTCCGCAGGAGGCGCCAGCTCTTGAGGGTGGCCATCGCCTGCTCGCCGACACAGCGGATCTTGGCGCGGGTGGTGTTGTGGCGGTGCTTCCATTGCTTGAGACGGCGGCCCCGAAACGGCACCCGGACAAGGTCGCCGGCGCCTTGATACGCCTTATCGGCCCAGCACCTGAGTCCCGCATCGGCGAGGGCTTCGATGATGTTGTGTTGTCCTGCGGCGGTGAGGCGTGCGTGGAGCCGGGCAGAGCCGGCGAGGCCCAGAGGAGTCGTCCGAAGGGATCGGTGAGGATCTGGACGTTCATGCCGTGGCGTTTGTGTTTCCCGGAGTAGTACGGGGTGTCGGCGGCTATGCGGTCGATCGGCGGCAGGGCGCCGTCGAGGATGACGTACGCCTTCGCCCGGATCGTCGTCATTGCCTCGTCCAGGGACGGGGCGAGGGCGACCAGGGCCTCGACGGCTTCACGTATGTAGCGGTAGACGGTCGCGATCCCGATGCCGAATCCGGCGGCGAGCTGGGCGTAGGTTCACCGCACCGCAGGTGAGCCAGGGCGAGCAGGGCCCGTCGTGCGGCGGGGAAGGCGCTGCCACCGCGTCCCGATCTCACGCCGCGTGGCTGTCAGTTGTCCAGTCAGGAACCGCAGGGTGCGGCCGGACAGATCAATCGAGGACGGGTAGACGAGCACGCGAAGCTCCTTGCAGCGCGGGTGATCTTGGTCGAGAACCCGTCTACCAGGAGCTTCATCGTTGCGCAGGACTGTCCAAACCTGACCTGCCCCTCACCGCATACCACAAGTGACGGCTTCGGAGACCACGTCCACTACCGCCTGCCGCGGTCTGCTGTCCGAAGCCATGCCCTACGGGGGCCATACTGGCTTGGACGGTCACTTTCCGAGGCAGCGGCGGAGTGTATGCGACCGGTGTCACCCCTCGTCTCTATGGACTCGGAAGCAATCGGCGCCCAGGCGAACCTCGGATGGCACCGGAGTTGGGATCATCATCCCCTCTCGGGCCTGCCTGTCTCGGCATCCGTTCCAGTCTCGAACTGCTCCTTGCCCCCCTCTTCCTTCCTAGGCTGAGGTACCGCACCAGCGCTGGGCTGCTGGAGCATCTTCAGCATGACGGCGGCCAGCGCGAGGCCGAAGCTTCCGGCATCAACGGTCGGGGCGCCCGCGAGGGCCATGGTGAGGCCTGCCCCCGTCCCCCCCAGGGCGGCAAAGAACAAAGCGTGATGGCCGTTCGCCGGACGGAACCGCTTTCCAGCCGGCAAACGAACCTTCCGTTTCCTGAACACCAGGGCCTCCTTAGGGAACTGGCCTGTTGCACCGATGATTCATCAGAGCAACAAGTGGAGCTGTCCCACCAGTCGTGAGGCCAAAGCCGGATGATTTGGGCTCTCATCGGGCCTGCCCGGGACATTCGGGCCCCAAGTTGGGACAATCCCTGTCCCGAATTGGCATGGGACACTTAAGCTGTTGGACGTTCCGGGACACCACGGGACAGTGGCCATGAATCCGGGGGGCTCAATGGATCACGGCTCGGAGAGTCGCGTCGATCCTTCGGTGGCGCAGACCAAGGAGGAGTTGTCCCGCTTCATGCACATGCTCCGGGCCAGGGCCGACAGTCCTTCGTACCGGGACCTGGAAAAGGCGGCGGTGTCGCTGGGGACTTCCCTTCCCCGCACAACTCTCGGTGAGGTACTGCGCGGACGCAGGTTTCCCAGCAAGGCATTCCTGTTGACCTTCGTACGGTTGTGCGGAGCGGACCTGGAGGAGATGCAGGTCTGGGAAGGCGTCTGGAACCGGCTCGCCGTGCAGTACAAGGTCGCTGAACCGTCATCTACAGCGGTAGACCCGGCTTCGCCGGACCTTCTCCACGAGCGGCGGCGGTCGGTGGTGCTGGAACGGGAACTCAAGGATCTCCGCGCACAATTGAAGCAGCAGAGTCTGCTGCTGGAGCGGGCGGCGAGAGCGTGGACGAACGTCGGCGACGCTCTGCGCCGTGAGGGCCATTGGGCGTCGGCGGGGGTGGTCTATGGAGCAGTCGCTGATCTGCAGTCGGCCCTTCCGGCCTCGGGGACCGACGTCGCCTTCCGGGCCCGGCTGGGAGTGATCGAGGTACTGGCCGCGCAGGGACAGTACGCCGATGCCGAGACAGCGGCGTTGCAGCTGACCAACGAGTGCACGAAAGTTCTAGGAGCCGATCACCCCGACACCCTGGCGGCGCAACAGATGCTCGTCACGCTCGGCAATCCGCCCTCTGCCAGACAGATCAGCGTGCGTCCGGGGGTGAGTGATCCCGACGGCTCCCTGACTCTGACCCGCTCGGAGCCCCACGCGGCCTCAAGCCGAGTGCCCGGTGCCCTGCCGCCCGTGTGGAACTTGGAGCCCCGGAATCCCCAGTTCACCGGCAGGGACGGCATCCTGCGCAGACTGCGTGAGCGCTTCGATCTGGGAGGCGCGTCAGTTGTTCAGGCATTACGCGGGCTGGGCGGAGTTGGGAAGACTCAGATTGCTGTCGAGTACGCGCACCAGCGTGCCTACGCTTACGACGTCGTGTGGTGGATCGCAGCGGACGATTCGTCACTGGTCGGTGATCAGATCGCTGCACTCGCCGTGGAGCTGGCACTCGTCGAGCGCGATACCGATACGGCTACGGCGGCGGCCGTGGCCAAGGCACACCTGCGGGGACGCGACCGGTGGTTGATCATTTTCGACAATGCCGAGGAGCGCGCCGCTGTCTCCGAGTGGCTTCCGGGTGGCCCGGGTCATGTACTGATCACCTCTCGTGTCGGCGGTTGGGAAAGCATCGCTGCGACGATGCAGGTGGAAGGCATGGCAGCGCTGGAATCCGTCGCGCTTCTGCAGGCACACTGCCCCGACCTCGGCCGTGGGGAGGCGGAATTACTCGCGGAACAGCTGGACTTCCTGCCTCTCGCCCTGTGCCAGGCAGGAGGCTTCCTCTCCGAGACAGCGACTGAGGTCGGCGACTATCTCAATTTACTCAGCACTCATCCGGCTGCTCTGCTGAGTGAGGGCGAGGCCGGTGATTACCCGCGTTCGTTGGCGGCCGTGATAGGTCTGAGTCTGGATCAGCTCGCCCAGGCCGATCCGGTCGGGCTGGCCATCGTGCGGGTATGCGCCCTGTTGGCTCCGGAGTCGGTTCCGGTGCGCTGGCTGATGACACGAGGCGAGTGGGAGTCGGGCGACGACGAGTCCATAGCGGTGCTGACGCAGGTGGCCGAGGACGAAATGCGTCTGCGGCGAGCCATCGGAACAGCCGTCCGCTTCGGTCTGGCGAAGGGCGGCCGGGACGGAGTTCGCCTGCATCGACTGGTACAGGGAGTGGTCAAGGACCTGCTACCCGCGATCGCGCTGGAGAGCATGCGCCGGCACTCCCATGGGATGCTCGTGGAAAACGATCCGGGCAACCCTGAGTCCCCGTCCACCTGGGCTGCGTGGGCACACATCGTCCCGCACGTGCTCGCCGTGGAGCCGACCACCTCCAGGAACCCGCGCCTGCGCCCTCTGGCCTGCAAGGCGTCTTGGTACCTCATCGAACGAGGTGACGCCGATGCCGGCACCCGACTGGCAATCTCACTGCGCTCGGCGTGGCTGCGCGAACTGGGCGCCGACGATGTCCATGTCCTGTGGGTGACCCGGTGCCTGGCCCGAGGGCTGCGTGAACAAGGACGGTACGAGGAGGCCCGGCGGCTCTATGACGACGCACTACCCCGATACCACCGGGTTCTGGGGCCCCGGCACACGGACACGCTGCGTCTCGCTCACGGCAGCGCTATCAACCTGCGGATGCTCGGCCGGTACGAGGCGGCTAGGCAACTGCAGGGGGACACCTTCGACTCCTATCGTGACGTCCTCGGCCAAGACCACCCCCACACGCTGCACTCCGCCAACCACCTCGCTGTCGATCTGAGCATCTTGGGCCATCACGACGAAGCCCGGAGGCTGCACGAGGACACTCTGGCTCGGTACCGGCGCGTCATCGGGGACGACCATCCGGACACGCTGCGGTCGGCGAACCACCTGGCTGCCGACCTCGTCGCCCTCGGGGACCACGCGCATGCCAAGGCGCTCGACGAGGATACTTTGGACCGCTGCCGCAGAGTCTTTGGTGAGGACCATCCGTACACTCTGCGGGCCGCGAACTCCTACGCGACGATCCTGCGCAAGCTCGGCGACCTGCGACAGGCCCTGACGCTCCAGGAGGAGACGCTCGCGCGCTCCCAGCAGATCCTGGGCGCCGACCACCCCCAGACCCTCCGGACCGCGCACGCCCTGAGTGAGACTCTGCATCACTCACAACAACTCGCCCGCGCCGAAGACTTGCAGGCCGACACGGTTCAACGCTATCGGCAGGTTCTCGGCGACGATCACCCGGATACACGGAACTCCGTGGACCTTCTGGAAAAGATCACCGCACGGAAGTGACACATGAGAAGGAAAGTGATCAGTTCTTCAGGAGAAAGAGCGAGATTACGCCAGAAAAGTTCTTGCATGTGGTCGCAACACGCCCTGAGTTCTACGATTGTCGAAGCGTCAAGGGCGTCTATCGCTCCGAAAGGTGAATCGCGCAGGCGACAGAAGAGACATGGATCCCTACTTCCGACCGGGCAGAGAAAGATTCGATTGAACGGCGAGTCCGCGAACGATCGCCCGCGCTGCTAGCTTGCTCCCGACGCCACGTCCCGAGTAAGGAATGACCCATGCCGGAAGTCAAGGTTGCACTGGTAACCACCAGGCCGCGCCCCGAGATCAACACTGATCACGACATGCCGCTCCTCTTGGCGGCCCTGAACGCCGCTGGAGTCACAGCCAGTTCCGTGGAGTGGGACGACCAGAGCACCGACTGGAGTCAGTACAGTCTGGTCCTCATTCGCTCCACCTGGGATTACACCTGGCGGTCCAGCGAATTTTTGGAATGGGTGGACAGATGCAGCCGTGTCACTACCCTCCTCAACCCACCGCCGGTCGTCCACTGGAGCTCCGACAAGTACTACCTCGCCCGCCTCACGGAGGCCGGCGTGCCTGCCGTCCCGACCCGGTACCTGACCCGGGACAAAGCGTCGTCGGTGACCGCCGCTCTGCCGAACACCGACGAATTCGTGATCAAGCCTGCGGTAGGGGCGGGAGCGAGATACGCAGCACGGTACACGGCGGATGACAAGCACGCCGCTGTCCAGCACATCTGTCACATGCACGACGAAGGACTCACCGCCATGGTGCAGCCCTACATGTCACGTGTCGAGGTCAGTGGTGAACGCGCGCTGGTCTTCTTCGACGGCTCCTTTTTGCACGCCGTCCGCAAGAACGCTGTGCTCGCCTCAAACGTGCCCTTCCACCACCGGAAAGTCGCCCACCCCGGACTGGAACCCTGGGCACCCACGCCCAGTGAGCTCGACGTAGCCACAAGAGCCCTGTCGGTGGTGCCGGACGCGCAACAGCTGTTCTACGCCCGTGTCGACCTGGTAGACGACGAGAACGGCCGGCCTACAGTCATGGAACTTGAGCTCATCGAGCCGAACCTGTTCCTCGCCGTGCAGCCTTCATCGATCGAAACGGTGACGCGGGCGATCTCCGAGAAGGCGCTGCACGTGCAGCGGACGCGTGCGCAACGGGTCGCCGAACACATCTAGGATCGGCCGAAGGGGGACGGTAGGCACCATGACAGTCGAGTCGTCATCAGAGTCGGCACTTCCCTATCCCTGTCCGCACATCATGGACGAGCCGCACCCCTTCGCCGCACTTCGCTCCCTGCCAGGCCCCACTCGCCAACACACCTCCACCGGGGACGAGTCCTGGCTGGTTACCACCTACGACGGGGTCAAGAACATGTGCGGCGACCCCCGCATAGGGAGATCACATCCAGATCCTCGCCGCGCTCCGCGACTGTGGGACGCAGCCCTGATGGAAGCGACCGGCGAGCACGAGAACGAGGCCACTGACCATCGCCGATGGCGGCACACACTGTCGCGCCACTTCAGCAGCCGCCGGACAACCCGGTTGAGGCCCTCCACCGAAGCGCGGTTCGACACCCTGGTGCGCTCCTGTCTGGCAGCAGGGCCGCCCGCAGACGTCTGCGCGGATTTGGCGTACCCCTTGGCCGCGGGGGTGATCTTCGACTTGCTGGGCCTCCCCGAAGAACTACGTCGTGCGATGACCGAGTGGTCCGGCATGGTCCGCGAACCCGGCAGGGCCCGGGAGGCGGTGCGCCTGCGCTCTCGCCTGCGGGACGACGTCGACTCGATCCTGCGACGCATTCGGAGACAACCGCACGACATAACCTCTGACGACAGTCTTCTCGCCGGTCTTGCCCTGGCACGAACGGGTTCGGAAGACCTGCGCGACGAAGAACACGCAGACGCGATTCTGGATGTATTCCTCGCCGGCTTCGACACGGTCGCCGCCCGCATGGTGTACGGCACCTTTTTCCTCCTGGCACGCCCTTCCCAGTGGAACGCGCTGTGTCAGGACGTATCCCTCGTCCCCGGGACCGTGGAGGAGATCCTGCGGTTGGCTGTCCCGGGCGGGGGCTGGATACCGCGCTACGCACAGGCAGACATTCCTGTGTCAGGGACGTCTATCAAAGCAGGCGAGCTCGTCGTCCTGTCATTCCAGTCCGCCAACCGGGACGAAGCGGTCTTCCGTGACGCCTCGGTCTTCGATATCCGCCGGGACCCCAACCCGCACATCGCGTTCGGGCACGGGAAGTACTACTGCCTGGGCGCGGCTCTGGCCAGACTGGAACTGTCCGTGTTCCTAACCGGGCTGGCCAGGTTCTCACGACTCCAAGTGGCGGGCGGCCTTGCCGAGGAGCCAGAAGTGGCCCACCAAAAGGTGACAGGCGGTCTGAACCGCCTGCTGGTGACCTGGGAGACCAACAGAGAGGAACCTCAGCGCCGATGAGCACGGTCATTGGCGCATCCGTTGACGTTGTCACTGTTTCCGCACGAAGGTAACGAACCCAGCCTTGCAAAGCCATGTTTCGCCCTTGGCTCTCACAGAGTCCGGCTGGGGGGAGGCCGAAACTGACGACGGTCGCTCAACAGACCGCTTGGGGTCAGGGACCGTCCGTGGTCGCTTTGTTGATGCTTGCCGTCGACTTCGCCCTTGCCGCCCAGCCACCTCCAGGCACCTGGACCTCCAGGGTCCGCATGTGTCCCACCGTCATGACAGCGGGCACAGTTGGCCGAACGCAGCGAAGCTGGACGGTTTTGTTCACGGCTGCATCAGGGTGGATGAAGCGGTGAGCGACGGGAAGCAGCGATCCGGCGGAACTCGGTGTCCCACCGCGTAGCATGGATACAACGCTGCCCCGGTTACCACCCCCAACTCCGTGAACACGGCGAGTTGCTACCGGAAGGCCGGTCACGATCACGAAGGCCCATGGTCAGCACAGGGGCCACCGCCTAGCGAGGCTATGACAGACAGCCTGCATCATCCCAAGGAGGACTGTCCCGGCCAGTTACAGCGCCGACCGCCACACGCAGATCCCCTCACCGGCGCCAGCCGACGGGCCCATACCTCTCGCGCGTTTCTCACACACGGCTCAGCATCAGCACGGCAGTCCCGACCTCACAAGGCCCTGGAACGGCCCAACGCCACCACTCCAGATCGCCTGGACGCTCCTGGCCGGTTATTACGCCTGCGCCATGGTGACAGCGTGAAGCTCCCCGCTGACTTCGCACACCAATCCGGATCATGCGCGGCCCAACTCAGTTTTACAGTGGGCGACCCAGCGCTTTCCCGCGGGTCAGATGCGGATAAGGCCGTGTACCGCCAACAGACGAAGAATCTGCTGCACTCCGAACGCATGGATCACTACGCTGCCCAGCGCCCTGATCACCCCAAACCACGCATAGAGCGTAAGTCCACGCCGCTCGCCACGAAACGGCCGTCGGCCGAATGAATATGCAGTCATTGACGCCTCCGTCGCACCCCGGGAGGCACCCTGCGCCGGGCATAAACGGGACCCAGGCCGCGGCGCGGTCATGGGTCGTGGACAAGTCCCCTCGATCAGTCAGTATCAGACGGTCAGCAAGCGAAACAATGCCGCTGCCCCCGCTCGAAGCATGGCGGCGCCTGCTCTCCCACCAGCACACAGTCAAGGACCACCGATCTGATTACTCGTCAGTAGAGTCACCAGAAGGTCGGCATGAGTCCGATTAGACCTGGTCACACATGCCGACACGCGCAAGCCGCGACCCGCCGTCGGGCTGATCACGTCCGGGATCGGCCCAACCCTTCCGGTATGCCCGCCGCTAGCGATCACGGCCTCTCCCGAGAGACTCCCGCTCGCCTGCCTCAGACGCGAAACCCCAGCTCAGCGCACCCTCCCCCGCGGCTTCAGCGCCACCGGCGGCAGTTCCGGCGCGGGCAGCGGCGCGCCGTCGTAACCCTTTACCTCGCCGAAGCGGGTGCCCGTCGTCCAGGCGGTCCTGGCCTCCTCGATCTCCTCGTGGGAGCGGGCGACGAAGTTCCACCACATGACCAGTTCCTCCTCGAACGGCTCGCCGCCCAGGAGCATCACGGACGCGTTCGACTCGGCGCGCAGGGGGAGTTCGGTGCGGCCGCAGCCCAGGTAGAGCATGGAGCCGGGGAGGACCGGGACGCCGTCGACGTGGGCCTCGCCGGACATGGACAGGACCGCGTACTCGAAGTCCGGCTCCAGCGGGAGGCGTACGTCCGCGCTGTCGGCCAGGGTGAGGTCCGCGCCGACGATCGGGGTGTACGTCGTGCCGGGAGAGGTCGCCCCGTCGAGGGCGCCCAGGATCAGCGTCGCGCTCAGGCCGGGCGCGGTGATCCGGGGAAGCTCCGCGTGGTGTTCGAAGTGCGGGGCCGTGTGGCGGTCGGTGTCGGGCAGGGCGACCCACAGCTGCGCGCCGTGCAGATAGCGGGCGTGCGACCTCGGGCTCTCCTCGGAGTGGGAGATGGCCCGGCCCGAGGTCATCAGGCCCAGCTCGCGAGGGCCGATGGTCCGCAGGCTGCCGGTGGAGTCGCGGTGCAGGACCTCGCCGTCGTGCAGCCAGCTGACCGTCTGGAGGCCCATGTGCGGGTGGGGCGGCACCTGCATGCCGGGCTCGTCCGTGATGTCGTCGGGGCCGTAGTGGTCGACGAAGCACCAGGCGCCGACCATGCGGCGTCCGAGGTTGGGCAGCAGTCGGCGGACTTCGGTGGACTCGCCGAGCTTCACCCGCCGGGGGCTGAGGAGTTCCCGTACCGGTTCCGCGACGACGAACCCTCGGCCGCCGCACCGGCTCGGAACCGCCTCGCGATCAACATTGCTCATGCCGCACAACCTAGCCCCGGGGGCGCCGCACGTCAGTCCCCCGTCGGTGCATCACCCACACCAGGAGTGGTGGAATATTCAACCACGTGGAGTCGTTGCAGCGCCCGAAGGAGGCAGACAGTGGAGATGACGTATTACGGCCACGGGACCGCGGCGGAGCGCTGGGAGCGCGCCCGGCAGTTCTTCGACGCCAAGGAGTACGTGACGGCGGCGGGGATCCTCGACGCCCTGGCCGACGAGGTGCCCGAGCAGGTCGCCCCGCGGCTGCTGCTCGCCCGCGCCTACTACCACTCGGCCCAACTGGTGCGCGCCGAGGGCGAGTTGCGCAAGGTGATCGAGCTGGACCCGGTCGAGGGCTACGCCAGGCTGATGCTGGGGCGCACGCTGGAGCGACAGGGCCGGACGGCCGACGCGGCACCCCATCTGCGGCTGGCCGCGGCGCTGAGCGGCGGCTTCGCCGAGGTGTGAGGCGAGGGGGCATCAGCGTCACCGCGTGGGCGTCGGCCCGCCCTCCGTCGGGCGCAACCCGTTCCCACGCACCGCCCCGTGGCGATCCCCGGCGTATCGTCACAAACAGGCCCCCCGCGACCGCGGCGACGACACTATCCGTCCCGTACTGACGAGGTTTTCCGCCGTCCCGTATCTCGGGCGCCGCCATCACGTGTCGCCATCACGCGTCGCCGTCACAACCACTGCGAGGACCGCCATGGGAAAGATCATCTGGACGATGTCGGTGTCCCTGGACGGGTTCATGGAGGGGCCGAACCGCGAAATCGACTGGCACCGGGTCGACGACGAGCTGCACCGCCACTTCAACGACTGGTGCGGAACGCTCGGCGCGTTCCTGGACGGCCGGGTGACCTGGGAGCTGATGGACGCCTACTGGCCGACCGCCGATCAGGATCCGTCGTGCGGCGAGATCGAGGCGCAGTTCGCCGGGATCTGGCGGGACACACCCAAGTACGTCTTCTCGCGCACCCTGCGCCAGGCGGGCTGGAACACCACGATCCTGCGTGAGGTGGTCCCGGAGGAGATCCGCGCGCTCAAGGAGAAGGCGAGCGGTGACCTCGCCCTCGGCGGAGCCGATCTCGCCGCCACCTTCCTGCGCCTGGGGCTGATCGACGAGATCCACACCTACGTCCACCCGGTCGTGATCGGCCGAGGAAAGCCCATGTTCCTGGCGCCGGACGTGAAGGCCGACCTCCGGCTCGCCGGGACACGGACCTTCGGCAGCGGCGTCGTACAGCTTCGCCACCAACTCGCCGGCTCCCCAACTAATGCGCATTAGTTCCGTCTCTCCCTAGCGATCCGCCGCAACCCCCGTAAGAATTGCGGCGACTTCGACCCAGGGGAGAGATGAGCATGAAGAGGCGCAGCGTTCTGCTCGCGGCACTGGCGGCTACCGCCGCATCGGGCGGTACGGCGATGGCGGCACGGAATCCCTCCGCGTCGGACAAGCGCGTGGTCGTCTATTACCAGACGCAGTACACGAATGGCACGTACGTGTCACCGCTCGCGCTCACCGAGCGCAACACCGGCGTGACGGACGTGCTGGTGGCCGCGGTGCACCTCAATGATCTCAACGGCCCTTACGCCCCGGTCCACTTGAACGACGACCCGCCCCACTCGGCCAAGTACGACCGGATGTGGCGCGATCTGAAGACCTTGCGCGGCAAGGGCGTGCACGTGCTCGCGATGGTCGGTGGCGCGGCGCCCGGGAGCTTCACCCGGCTCGACAACGAATTCGACACGTATTACCCGCTGTTGCGGGACTTCATCCGGCAGTACGACCTCGACGGCGTCGACCTCGATGTCGAGGAGGAGATGTCGCTGGCCGGCATCGAGCGCGTCATCGGCGCGCTGCGCGCCGACTTCGGTGCCGATTTCCTCATTACGCTCGCGCCGGTCGGCAGCGCGCTGAAGGGCGGCGGAAATCTCTCCGGGTTCGACTACGACGACCTTTACCGCAGCCGCGGCGCTGACATCGCGTGGTTCAACGCGCAGTTCTACAACGGCTGGGGCCGCATGAACTCCACGGCCGATTACGACGCCATCATCGCGCGCGGCCTGATTCCCGCGTCCAAGGTGGTCGCGGGCACGCTCACCTCACCGGCCAACGGCGGCAGCGGCTATGTCGGCATGACGACGCTCAAGTCGACACTGCGCGCGCTCGCGGCCAAGCACCGGGCGTTCGGCGGCGTGGCCGGTTGGGAGTACTTCAACTCCGCGCCCGGCGGCACCGCCGCGCCCTGGAAGTGGGCGGCCGAGGTCTCCTCCGTGCTGAAGCGCTGAAGCGCCGCGGCCCCGGAAGAGCCCCCGCGTCACAGCCACAAGGCCTCGGCGACGGTCATCCCCGCGAAGGCCGCGCCGAGGCCCGCGAGGACGCTGCCGAGCGCGTTGGCGACCGCGTAGAACCGCGCCCCCTCCTCGGCGAGCCGCAGCGTCTCGTACGAGAAGGTCGAGTACGTCGTCAGGGCCCCGCACAGTCCGGTGCCGAGGAACAGCTGCGCCTGGGAGGACGCGGCGCCCGCCGTGACGGCGCCGGTGAGCACACCGAGGACCAGGCTCCCCACGACGTTGACGGTGAAGGTCCCCCAGGGGAAGTCCGTGTCGTGGCGTGCCTGGACGGCGCGGTCGGTCAGATAGCGCAGCGGCGCGCCGATCATCCCCCCGGCGACCACGATCAGCCAGTTCACGATGACCGCCTCCACGTCACCAGCCGCCGCGTCGTCCACGCCGCGCTCCCCACCGCGGCGAGCGCGGCCAGCAGGGTCAGTGCCAGGTAGGCCAGCGCCGTGCGGGCGTGACCGCCGCTCACGAGGCGCTCGATGTCCACCGCGTACGTCGAGAAGGTGGTGAAGCCGCCGAGCACGCCCGTGCCGAAGAACGGCCGCACCAGGCGGTGCGCGGCCCACACGTGGGTGATCAGCACCATGAAGACGCCGATGACCGCGCAGCCGAGGGCGTTCACCGCGAGTGTCGGCCAGGGGAAGTCATGGGCCGCCACCGGCCACAGGAGGGACGCGCCATAGCGCGCCGCCGCCCCGATGCCGCCGCCCACCGCCACGGCGGCGGTGATCAGCCCCTGCCCGCCGCGTGGCCGCCCGCTCCGCCGCGCGGCCACGGACTCGGACTCGGGTACGGGTGCGGACAGGTCGATGTCGGGGTCCGTGGGTTCGCCGGCCGCTTCGGGCCGCCGGGCTTCCATGGGTGTACGCCTCCTACTCGCCGTCGCCCGTCGGCAGGCGCGCTCGTTCGCAAGTAGGGACCGTTGGCGGCGGGTCGCCGCGGTTCGGGTACGGCGGGCCCCACCGCCGCGCGGCGCGAAGACGCAAGATCGCCGCTGGTACCAGGCTAACCCGGCAGGGCGAGTGGGACATGGCGCGTGGCGCGGCCGTGGGCGTCGAGGAGCCGGCCCATGCGCTTGGCCGAGTGGAGGCCCACCGTGCGGTCCTTGACCTCCAGCGCCGGGAAGCGCTGGGTGAGCGCCAGCTCGAAGGGGGCGATGGCGTCCAGGCCGTGCAGCCAGACGATGACGAGGAGGTTGTGCGGGCCGCTGACGGAGGCGCACATGCGGACCTGCTCCATGCGGGCCAGTGCGTTCCCGGTGGGGTCGAGATCGGCGTGCGGGACGGTCGCGCGGTAGATCACCATGGTCGAGAGGCCCGCCAGGGGGTGCGCGAGGTCGCAGCGGAAGGTGATGTCTCCGCCGTTGATCAGACGCCGGAGCCTGCGCCGGGCGGTGTGCTCGCTGATGCCGGTCGCCGCGCCGAGTTCGGTGTAGCCGAGCCTGCCGTCGCCGCCGAGGGCCCTGACCAGCTCCTGGCTATCCGCCGCCCGGGAGCCGTGCGTGTCCGTGCCGCGAGTGGAGTGCCGCACGGCACGCGGCGGGGACAGGGTGGCGCGGCCCGCCGGTTCCATCGCTCGGATACGCCAGTCGCCCCCTTCGCCGTAGAGCCTGATGCCGAGCCGGGTGCGCGTGGAGCGCACGCCCGGCAGGCCGCCGATGACGCCGTGCACCGAGCGGCCGAGCGAGGGCAGGTCGGTGGCGGCGACGGACACGAAGAGGTCGAAGTCCCCCGCCGTCTCGTCGATGCTGAACACCCACGGCAGTTCGGCGAGGGCGGCGACGGCCGTTTCGAGGGAGCGCGGGCAGCAGCGCACCTCGACGTAGGCGACGGTCGCCAGCTTCGCCGAGGCGTGGGCGGTGATCCAGGCGAGACGGTTGGCGTGCAGCCGATCCCAACGGCGGGCCGCGGTGGTCGCGTCCACGCCGAGCGCGCGGCCGATGCGGGTCCACGGGGCGCGGGGCGCGGATTGCAGGGCGTCGACGAGCGCGAGGTCCAGCTCGGAGAACCGGGTGTCGGAATCCGGGGCGATCTCGCGTGGGGAGACGCTTTCCGGCAATTTCGCTCCTCCTTCGTGCCCGGGCCGGATCGTGGGGGTACTTGCCGGCCGACGCCCAGTATCGGCCACTGTCGAGAGGAGAGCCGTGTCCGCTTGGCGCCCGCCCCCTGGTCGCCCCTGTCGGGCGGGCTCGTCGGCGTCCGATGCCGCGCGCCGGGCTGCCGGCCGACCGGTTCGGCGCCCTGCGGTCACCTGCTGGCCCTGCTCACTGCCCACCGCCTCCCCCCTGGAGCACTCATGACATCTGCCGATGACACCCGCACGCCCGCACCCGTGGCCCCGCTGCTGTCCGGCCTCGACGGACGGCTGCCCGGTCTGCGCACGCTCTACGAGGACCTGCACGCCCACCCCGAGCTGTCCTTCCAGGAGGTGCGTACGGCGGGCGTCGTCGCCGCGCGGCTGCGGGAGCAGGGCTGGGAGGTCACCGAAGGGGTGGCCGGTACGGGAGTCGTCGGCGTGCTCACCGCGGGCGAGGGGCCTGTGGTGCTGCTGCGCGCCGACATGGACGGGCTGCCCGTCAAGGAGGAGACGGGACTCCCCTACACCTCCGGGCGGACCGCGGTCGGCAGTGATGGGGAGGAGGTCCCCGTGATGCACGCGTGCGGGCACGACATGCACGTCACCTGTCTCCTCGGCGCCACCGCGCAGCTGGCCGCCAACCGGAAGGCCTGGCGCGGCACGGTGGTGGCGGTGTTCCAGCCGGCCGAGGAGGTGGGCGGGGCGCCGGCGATGATCGAGGACGGCTTCCGCGAGCGCTTCCCGCGCCCCGAGGTGTGCCTGGGCCAGCATGTGGCGCCCGCGCCCGTCGGCTTCGTCGGCACCCGGCCGGGGCCGCTGATGGCGGCTTCCGACAGTCTGCGGGTGCGGCTCTTCGGGCGCGGCGGGCACGGTTCGATGCCCGAGAGCACCGTGGACCCGGTGGTGCTCGCGGCCGCGGTCGTGCTGCGCCTACAGACCGTGGTCTCGCGAGAGGTGGGAGCGGCGCAGGCGGCCGTGGTGACCGTAGGGGCGATCCACGGCGGCACCAAGGAGAACATCATCCCGGACATGGTCGAGCTCAAGGTCAACATCCGCTCCACGACTCCCGCCGTACGGGAACGGGTCCTCGCCGCCGTCGAGCGGATCATCCGCGCCGAGGCGGCCGCGTCCGGCGCCCCCAGGGAGCCGGAGATCACGGAGCTGAACTCCTTCCCCGTCACCGTGAACGACCACGCGGCCACCGCCACGGTCCGCTCCGCCCTCGTCGCGGCGCTCGGCGAAGGGCGCGTGTTCACCCTGCCGCGGCCGCTGATCGGCAGCGAGGACTTCGGCGCCTTCGGCACCGCGCTCGAAGTCCCCTCCGTCTTCTGGCACTTCGGCGGCGCCGACCCCGCCCTGTTCGCGGGCCTCGACCCCGATGCCCTGCTGGAGGACGGGATACCTCCCACCATCCCCGCCAACCACTCCGCCCTGTTCGCGCCGCTGCCCGGCCCGGCCATCGAGGTGGGGGTGACGGCGCTGCTCGCGGCGGCGGCGCAGTGGCTGACGGGCACGGCCGAGGTGAACCGCAGGGCCTAGCGGGGACCGGCGGAGGTGGGTGCCGAGGTGTGGCGCGCGGTGGGTGGCGCGACCGCGGGCGGCCACGCCGTCGGGTCGAGGAGGCCCAGCACGTACGCCCGGGCCACCAGCGCCGTCCGGTTCTGAGCCCGCAGCCGCCGGCACAGCCGGGTCAGGTGGTAGTTGACGCCGTCGACGCCGATCCCGACGGTCCGCGCGACCACCGATGTCGTGGCGCCGCCCGCGACCAGGCGCAGGATGCGGGCCTCCTGCGCACTCAGGGACGGGTGCGCGACATCGTCCCCCGCCTCGTCCGGCCGCGCCCGGGTGCCGCGCCCCGGGGCGTCCGTCCGTTCCTGTGCCACGCGCAGCGTCACCAGCAGGGGCGGTGTGTCCTCCAGTGGGTCGGTGACCGGCTCGACGGTCAGCTGTCCGTGGCGGGGCGTCGCCCCGGCCGTCCAGCTCACTTCGACCGGGTAGCGGGACCTGCGGCCGGAGCGCATGGCCTCGTCCAGCTTGCGGAGCTGCTGTCGGTTGGTGGGGGTGAGCAGGTCCAGCAGTGGCCGGTTCGCGACCCGGCCCGGCTGGAGTCCCAGGGCCCTGGCGAAGGCGGGGTTGGCGACCGAGACCACCCCGTCGCCGCTGCTGATGGCGGTCGGCGCCGGGGAACGGTCGAGCAGGCTCAGGAACCTGCCCCGCCACACGGCCGCGTCCGCCTCTCCGGGCCCGTCCGGTGCCCCCTCCGACCGGGACACGCCCGCACCTCCTCTGCGCCCGATGAACCGCGCCCCATGAACACGTCGCCTAAACACGTCCCCCCTGTCCGCGCAAGCCGCGGTGGGGAAAAGGCCCCTACAAGATTACGTAGTTCTCGTGGCGGTCCGTCGGCCGGGGCGGGCGACGGTATACGCGGCGCCCGGCGCAGCGGGCGCTCCGGGCCTGAGCCGACGTCGCGGCACAGGCTCTCCACTCCCCCGCACCCCTGGGAAGAGGCACTGGCCATGAGCGAATCCCCCACCGTCGTCGATGTCACGGCAACCGGACTGACCAGCACCCCCGTTCAGCAGGCCGTGGAGCTCGCGCGCCGGCACGGCCCGCTCTACGTCCGCCGCTACCACGGCCGCGACGTCGCCTTCGCCTCCTCCCTCGGTCTTGTCGAGGAACTGTCCGACGAGACGCGTTTCGCCAAGGGCGTCGGGCCCGCTCTACAGAACGTCCGGGGCATCGCCGGTGACGGCCTGTTCACCGCGTACGACGACGAGCCCAACTGGGCCAAGGCGCACGACATCCTGCTCCCCGCCTTCGCCATGAACTCCATGCGTACGTACCACCCGCACATGCTGCGCGTGGCCCGGCGCCTCATCGCCTCCTGGGACGGCCGGTTCACACCGGGCGCGGCCGAGTCCGCGCCGGTGGGCGTCTCGGAGGACATGACGAGGATGACGCTGGACACCATCGGCCTGTCCGGCTTCGGCTACGACTTCGAGTCGTTCGGCCGCACCGATCCCCACCCCTTCGTCGAAGCGCTCGTACGGGCGCTCGGGCACAGTCAGGCGAAGCTGGCCCGGGTGCCGGGCGGGGACTACGCGGCCGAGGACGGGCAGTTCGCCGCCGACGCCCTCTTCCTGGCGCGGATCGTCGACGAGGTGATCGACGCCCGCAAGGCGGCGGGCGACACCTCCACCGACGATCTGCTCGGCCTGATGCTCAACTCCCCCCATCCCGGGAGCGGGGAGGCGCTGGACGAGGCCAACATCCGCAACCAGGTCATCACCTTCCTGATCGCCGGGCACGAGACGACGTCGGGCACGCTCGCCTTCGCCCTCTACTACCTGCTGAAGAACCCGGCGGCGCTGCACCGCGCCCAGTCCGAGGTGGACACGCTGTGGGGTGACACGCCGGACCCCGAACCGTCGTACGAGGACGTGGGCAGGCTGCGTTACGTACGCCAGGTCCTCAACGAAGCGCTGCGGCTGTGGCCCACCGCCCCCGCGTTCCAGCGCCGGGCCCGCTTCGACACGACGATCGGCGGTCACTATCCGCTCGGGGCGGGCGAGTCCGTGGTGGTGCTCACCCCGATGCTGCACCGGGATCCGGTGTGGGGCGACAACGTCGAGGAGTTCGATCCGGAACGCTTCGCCCCCGAGGCGGAGGCGGCCCGCTCCCCCCACGCGTACAAGCCGTTCGGCACCGGTGAACGCGCTTGCATCGGGCGTCAGTTCGCTCTGCACGAGGCCACGATGCTGCTCGGCATGCTCGTGCACCGCTACCGGTTCATCGACCACGCGGGCTACGACCTGTCCGTCAAGGAGACCCTCACCCTCAAGCCCGACGGCTTCACCATGACCCTGGCCGCCCGCACGCCCGAGGACCGCGAACGGAGCCGGTCCGCGCTGCGCGAGCTGACGTCCCTCACGGGGTCGGCCGGTCCGGTGAACGGGGCGGGCGCCGCAGCCGATCGGGGACGGGACGGTCTGCCGGCCCGGGTGCTTCCCGGTACCGCGCTGGCCTTGCTGCACGGCTCCAACTTCGGGACCTGCCGGGCGTACGCGGAGCAACTCGGCGAGCAGGCCGCGGAGCTGGGCTTCGACGTACGCGTCTCACCTCTGGACGAGGCCGTCGGCACCCTGGCCGCCGATACTCCGGTGGCGATCGTCGCGGCCTCGTACAACGGCCAACCCACCGATGACGCACACCAGTTCGTGGACTGGCTGACACAAGCGGGGCCGGACGCCGCCCGCGCGGTGCCGTACACGGTTCTCGGCGTCGGGGACCGGAACTGGGCCGCGACCTATCAGCGGGTGCCCACCCTCATCGACGAGGGGCTCGCGGCGTCCGGCGCGAGCCGCCTCATGGAGCGCGTGGAAGCCGACGCCTCCGGAGATCTGGCCGGTTCGGTACGGCGCTTCGCCTCGGCGCTGCGCGACACGCTGCTGGAGCGCTACGGCGACCCGAGGAGCGTCGGGGCGGGCGACACCGCTCCCCCGCCCCGGGCCTATGACGTCGTGGAGGTCACCGGCGGGCCGCTGGACGCGCTGGCCGCGCGGCACGGCACGGTGGCGATGACGGTGGCGGAGAGCGCCGACCTGGTCGACCCCGCGCACCCGCTGGCCCGCCCGAAGCGGTTCCTGCGCGTCGCGCTCCCCGACGGCGTGACCTACCGCACCGCCGACCACCTGAGTGTCCTGCCGGTCAACGCACCCGAGTCGGTCGAGCGTGCTGCGGCCGTTCTCGGGGTCGACCTGGAAGCGGTCCTCAACATCCGGGCGCACAAGCCCGGACGGGCCACCCTGCCGCTCGACCGGCCGGTCATCGCCCGTGAACTGCTCAGCAGGTACGTGGAGTTGCACGACGCCCCGACCGCGGAGCAGGTGGCTCTGCTCGCCGGGCACAACCCGTGCCCGCCCGAGCGGATCACCCTGGAGCAACTGGCCGCCGATCAACAGGCGTTGGCAGAACGGCCCGGCTGCCTGCTCGATCTGGTCGAGGACCATCCGGCGCTGCGGGGGCAGCTGCCCTGGCCCGCGCTGCTCGAACTGCTGCCGCCGGTCCGGCCCCGCCACTACTCCATATCCTCGTCCCCCGCCGCCTCACCGCGCCACGCCGACCTGATGGTCTCGCTCCTGTCAGCGCCGGACCGCTCGGGCCGCGGGACCTTCCGCGGCACGGGTTCCTCGTATCTCCACCGCGTACGGCCCGGGGACACGCTGCACGCGCGCGTGCAGCCGTGCCGGGACTCATTCCGCCTTCCCTGCGACGGTCGTGCGCCGGTCATCATGGTCGGCGCGGGAACGGGCCTCGCCCCCTTCCGCGGAGCGATCGCCGACCGCCTGGAGCGGCTGCGCGGTGGCGGCGAACTCGCCCCGGCGCTGTGCTACTTCGGCTGCGACCACCCGGACGTCGACTATCTGCACCGGGCGGAACTGGAGGACGCGGAACGCGCGGGCGCGGTGTCCATGCGCCCCACGTACTCCAAGGCCCCCGAGGGTGACCTGCGTTTCGTCCAGCACCGGATCGCGGCCGAGGCCGAGGAGGTCTGGCGCCTGCTCGAGGCGGGGGCCGCGGTCCACGTCTGCGGCGACGGTTCCCGGATGGCCCCCGGGGTGCGGGAGGCGTTCCAGAGCGTGCGTACGAAGTTCGCGGGCGGCGACGCGGCCGAGGCCGAGGCCTGGTGGCGGGACCTGGTCACCGAGGGGCGCTACGTCGAGGACGTGTACGCGAGCAGCTGAGAGGCCGGACCCGGCAGAAGGCGTCCTCGGCGGTGGAGCGAGGGGCGTGCGTGGCGTGCGCTAGGCGAGCCACGCCCCCTCGCGCATGATGACCCGGCCGCGCAGTTCCGGCTCGTCGCGCCACGCCAGCACGGTTTTCGGCACCACCCGGAGATAGGTGAAGGGGCCCTCCCCCTCGCGGGGGTCCCACCCGAACTTCGCGGTGAACGCGTCCGCAGCCTCCGTCGGCACCTTTTGGGCCGGGAAGCACTCCGCCTCCCCCTTCAGGAGCACCACGTCGGCGGTGTCGGGCAGGGCCAGGCGCACCCGGGGTTCCTCGCGGGCGTTGCGCGCGGTCGCGGAGTTCGCGCCGGTGCACATCCACACCGCCTGCCCGTCCCACAGGAACCACAGGGGCACTTGGTGCGGGCCGTGGTCCGGGTGCGCCGTCGAGACCCATATGTCCCGTTCCGAAGCGAGCCGTTCGAGGGTGTCGCGCTGCCGCTGCGACACATCGCGGTACGTGTGCTGCGTGATCTGCATGACCGACGACCCTAGCCTGCCGGGTGAGGTTCAGCCGCGGTACGTCTCCAGGAGCCGCAGCCAGACCTCGCTGATCGTCGGGTAGGCCGGGACCGCGTGCCACAGGCGGTCCAGGGGGATCTCCCCGGCCACCGCCATCGTCGCCGAGTGGATGAGTTCGCCGACGCCGGGGCCGACGAAGGTGACGCCGAGGAGGATCTCGCGGTCCAGGTCGACGACCATGCGGGCGCGGCCCCGGTAGCCGTCGGCGTAGAGGCCCGCGCCCGCGACGCCCGCCATGTCGTAGTCGACGGCGCGCACCCGGTGCCCCGCGGCCTCGGCCTCCGCGAGGGTCAGGCCCGCCGAGGCCGCCTCCGGGTCGGTGAAGACCACCTGGGGTACGGCTGCGTGGTCGGCGGTGGCGGCGTGGGCGCCCCAGCGGTCGGTCTCCAGGAGGGGGACGCCCTGGGCGCGGGCGGCGATGGCGGCGCCCGCGACGCGGGCCTGGTACTTGCCCTGGTGGGTGAGGAGAGCGCGGTGGTTCACATCGCCCACCGCGTACAGCCAGTCGCTGCCCGCCACGCGCAGGCTCTCGTCGACCGGCAGCCACGAGCCGGGCTCCAGGCCCACCGTCTCCAGGCCGATGTCGTCCGTGCGCGGTGCACGGCCCGTGGCGAAGAGGATCTCGTCCGCCCGGAGGGTCGAGCCGTCGTCCAGGGTCGCGGTGACCGTGCCGTTCTCGCGTGTGACAGCGGTGACGGAGACACCGGAGCGGATCTCGGCGCCCGCCTCCGTCAGGGCCTCCTGGACCAGCTCGCCCGCGAACGGCTCCATGCGGGGCAGCAGGCCCCCGCCCCGCACGAGTACGGTCACGCTCGATCCCAGCGCCTGCCAGGCCGTGGCCATCTCCACGGCGACGACGCCGCCGCCCACCACCAGGAGGCGGTCCGGCACGCGGTCCGCGGCGGTCGCCTCGCGGCTCGTCCACGGCTTGACGTCGGCGAGGCCCGGCAGGTCGGGCAGGGCCGCGCGGGTGCCGGTGCAGACGGCGACCGCGTGGCGGGCCCGCAGCGCGGTCTCGGTGCCGTCCGTGCCGGCGACCGTGACCTGGCGGGGTCCGGCGACGCGGCCGTGGCCCCGGTAGAGGTCGACGCCGACGCCCTCCAGCCAGCCGACCTGGCCGTCGTCCTTCCAGTGCGAGGTGTAGTCGTCGCGGTGCGCGAGGACCGCGGCCGCGTCGAGCGGGCCCCCCACGGACTGGCGCAGCCCGGGGACGCGGCGGGCGTCCGCGCGGGCGATGACGGGGCGCAGCAGGGCCTTGCTGGGCATGCACGCCCAATAGGAGCACTCGCCTCCGACGAGTTCGCTCTCCACGATCGCGGCGCTCAGCCCCGCCGCGCGGGCCCGGTCCGCGACGTTCTCCCCCACGGGACCTGCACCGATGACTACTACGTCGTACGTCTTGGCATCCGTCATGGGGACAGTCTGTCGGCAGGTGTGCGCCGTGGCCACATGGGTACGCGCGCGGAACACGCCCGTGCACGCACGGACCGGCTCCGTGCGCGGACGGGCGGAATACGTTCGCACCATCGGCCGTTGTGGACAGCGGCCATGCCCCACACAGGAAGCAGGGACACCATGAGCAACGCGACTCTGGAGCTCACCAAGGAGAACTTCGACCGGACGGTCACGGACAACGAGTTCGTTCTGATCGACTTCTGGGCTTCGTGGTGCGGTCCTTGCAAGCAGTTCGCCCCGGTCTACGAGAAGGCCGCCGAGGCCAACCCCGACCTGGTCTTCGCCAAGGTCGACACGGAGGCCCAGCCGGAGCTGGCCGCCGCCTTCAACATCCAGTCCATCCCGACCCTGATGATCGTCCGCGATCAGGTCGCGGTCTTCGCCCAGCCGGGCGCGCTGCCCGAGGCGGCGCTGACGGACGTCATCGGGCAGGCCAGGAACCTGGACATGGACGAGGTGCGCAGGCAGGTCGCCGAGGAGCAGTCCAAGCAGCAGGAACAGGAGCAGTGAGCCACCGGTAGATCAGGGGGCCGGGCCGCGAAGGTCCGGCCTCGGAGCCCGGCGCGGGCTCTCAGCTGGACTCGCGGTGCACGACGGCCGCTCCGAGCATGTCGTGCACCTCGGGTTCGGCGCCCGGGTCGCGCACCACGCGGTCGACGAGTTCCGCGAGGCCGCGGCCGGAGGGCAGCTCGATGCGGACGGTGCTGAGCCGGGGCCTCAGCAGTCTGCCGAGCATGAGGTCGTCGGAGCCGATGACGGCCGCCTCTTCGGGGACCGCGATGCCTTCGTCCTGGAGGGCCCGCATCAGCAGCATCGCGTACTCGTCGTTGTACGCGAAGACGCCTTCGAGGCCCAGCGAGCGCCAGCGCGCCGCGAGCCCGGCGGCGGACCCCTCCTCGTAGGCGAGGGGCAGTTCGGTGACCGAGGCGCCTGCGATGTGCGCGTCCGCGACGGCGGCGCGGAGGCCTTCGACGCGGGGCCGTGAGAAGAGGTCGAGGCCGGGCTCCTCGGGGACGACGGCGCCGATCCGGCGCCGCCCCCGGGCCAGCAGGTGCCGGGCGGCGGCCTCCCCCACCCGGCGTCCGTCCATCAGGAGCGCGTGCGCGCCCTCGACGCGCTGCGGGCCGAGCGTGAAGACGGCCTTGGCGCCCGACCGCTTCAGGACCGTCACGCCGTGCGGCCCGAGGGCGGAGGTGTCGGGGGCGAGGACGGCCACGGGGCGCAGCTCGGCCCAGGCGCGGGCGGCGTCCTCGCCGGTCATGCCGAGGCTCGCGTACTGCACGACGGTGTAGTCGAGGCGGCTGAGCGCCCACTGGAGTTCGTTGAAGAACCGGCTGAAGAGCGGGCCCATCGGTATCTCCGACGTGGGCATGAGAACCATGCGGCTGTGTCCGGCGCGCAGGCTGCGGGCGGCCGCGTGCGGGACGTAGCCCAGTTCCCTGGCGGCCTCGTGGACGCGGCGGCGGGTGGGCTCGCTGATCCGTACGGTGCCGGCGTTGTTGAGGACGTAGCTGACGGTCGCGCGGGAGACGCCCGCGAGGCGTGCGACGTCGGCGCTTGTCGGCACGGAGCGCTTGGCCGGCTGCTGGTTCGGTATCTGCACCATGACATCGGCATCCTCGCAGACGGCGGTGGGCGGCCCAACGGCGGGCGCCGGGTGAAGTTCCCTGCTGCGGTTCGGTCTTGTCCCCTCCGCCGCCGTTCCGCGGCCTGCTACTCGCCGGTTAACGTGCGGGCACGTGTCGTCGACCGAAGGTGTCCCCACATGACTGCCGACCGTGCCGAAGGCCTGACCCGTACCGCTCGCGCGCTGGCCGAGGGAGAGGTGTCCTCGCGTGCGCTGACCGAGCGGGCGCTGGCCAGGATCGAGGCGGCGCAGCCCTCGTTGAACGCCTTCAAGCGGGTGCGGGCCGAGGCCGCGCTCGCCGAGGCGGACGCCGCCGACCGGGAGTTGGCCGCGGGCGGGCCGTTCGCGGGGCGGCCGTTGCTGGGGGTGCCGCTGGCCGTCAAGGACGACATGGATGTGGCGGGTGAGCCGACCGCGTTCGGATGCAGGGGTGACTTCCCGCCGAAGTCCGAGGACTGTGAGGCCGTGCGGCGGCTGCGGGCGTCCGGTGCCGTGATCGTCGGCAAGACCAATACGTGCGAGCTGGGGCAGTGGCCCTTCACGGAGGGGCCCGGCTTCGGCGACACGCGCAACCCGTGGAATCCCGGTCATACGCCCGGCGGTTCGTCGGGCGGCTCGGCGGCCGCGGTGGCCGCGGGTCTGGTCCCCGCGGCGCTGGGCTCGGACGGGGCGGGTTCGGTACGGATACCCGCCGCCTGGACCCATCTGGTCGGCATCAAGCCGCAGCGCGGCCGGATATCGACCTGGCCGTGGCCCGAGGCGTTCCACGGCATCACCGTCAACGGCCCGCTCGCCAGGACGGTCGCCGATGCCGCGTTGCTCCTCGACGCGGCGAGCGGCAGCCACCGGGGTGACCTGCACCGGCCGCCCGCGGTACGCGCCGCCGAGGCCGCCACCCGCGACCCGGGGCGGCTGCGGATAGCGCTGTCGCTGCGCATGCCGTTCACGGCGACGCCCAAGCGGTTGCATCCGGCGGTGCGGCAGCGGGTCGTCGCGCTGGCGGACCGGCTCGCCGCGCTCGGGCACGACGTGGAGGAGGCCGACCCGGACTACGGTCGGATAGGGCTGGCGTTCGTGCCGCGCGCCACGGCGGGCATCGCGGAGTGGGCGCGGCACGTCCCCGACAGCTCGCTCCTCGACCGGCGCACCCGGGAGGCGGCGCGTATGGGGCGCCTGCTGGGCGGTGCGCCGCTGCGCCTGGCACGCCGCGCCGAGGCCGCGCTGCACCGTCGGGTGGGTGCGGTCTTCTCCGCGTACGACGTGGTGATCGCGCCGACGACGGCCACTCCCCCGCCGCGGATCGGCGCGCTGGCGGCGATGAGCGGCTGGCGCACCGACCAGGCGATGATCGCCGCCTGCCCCTACGCCTGGCCGTGGAACGTCCTCGGCTGGCCGGGCGTCAACGTCCCCGCGGGACGGGTCGCGGGCACTCTCCCGGTCGGCGCCCAGCTGCTCGGTCCCGCGGGCAGCGAGCCGCTGCTGGTGTCCCTGGCCGCGCAGTTGGAGGCGGACCAGCGGTGGTACGAGCAGTGGCCGGCCCCGGCCCAGGAGGCGGAACGGACGGCATGACCCGGCGCGGCGCCCGCCCGACCGGGGTGCCGGCGCCGGCTCTCAGAACTCCGCCAGTGTCCGCCACAGCTGCGGGTCCTCGAAGCCGAGTGCCCACAGCACGGTGTGGGCCACGCCGTGGCGCCGCAGGACGGGCAGGTGCGCGGCCGTACCGCGCGCGTCCTGGTACCAGACCTCCCGGGTCGTCCCGCCTTCCTGGTAGGTGAAGTGGGGTGTGCTGGAGGCGGGGTCGAGGCGGTAGGGCGCGCCGACCTTGCGGCGCAGCGCCTCCGCTTCCTTGGACGTCACGGCCCGGGCGCGCCCCGGTGTGCCGACGGCCCAGTCCCAGCCGTAGGCGGGCAGCCCCATCTCCAGTTTGGCGGGCGGTACTTCGGCGGTGGCGCGGCGCAGGATCTCGTCGTACCAGGCGGGGCTCGACAGGGGGCCGGGGGCGCCTTCGGCCCAGTGGAGGTTGTACGCCATGATGCGCAGCCGGTCGGCGGCGGCGCCGAGCCGCTTGTAGTCCCAGACGCGGCCGGTGCCCGCGGTCTTCGGCGAGACGGTGATGACGCACTGCTTGCTCAGGGCGTGCAGCCGGCGGCAGAGGTCGGTGACCATCGTGGCGTATCCGTCGCGGACCTTCTCGTACGTGGCGTCGCCGGTCGGCGCGATGGTCTCGTAGTCGAGATCGAGGCCGTCGTAGTCACGTCTGCGTACGACGTCGAGCAGGGTCTCGATGTGGGTGGCGCGGCGGGCCGGGTCGGTCACCACGCCGGCGAGGGCGTCGCGCGGCATCCTCTCCATGACGGTCGGCACGACCTTGATGCCGGCGCCGTGCAGCCCGTCGACGACGTGCCGCTCCTCCGCGTGGAGGTGCGGGTCGATCCGTCCGGCCAACTTCGTCTCGTACCAGAAGGGGCTGACGGTGTGCAGCTGGTCCGCGTGGCGCAGGGCGGTGTCGTACGCGGTGTCCTGGTCCCAGTACGGGAGCCAGGCGGAGGCCGTGCGGGGCGGCGGGGCCGGGGCGGGCGGGGGAACCGGGTCGGAGGCGGCCCGGGCCTGCGGGAGCGCCGCTGCCGCCGTCGCGAGAGCGGCGAGGGCGACGAGGGCGCGGGCACGGCGCGGGTGACGAAACATCATAAACCGAGCGTGCGGGGCGCCGGGGGCTCTCGCCGCGCGGGTTGGGCCGGACAGGTTCCGCGGCCCGGTACGAAAACGGCTTCAGGGGCACTCTTGTGCGAACGGCCTTGAGGGTTTTGGGTGTGACGAGCACCTACGATTGGAAGGATCCCCGCATGCCCGAGGGAGACTGTACGCATCACCTGATACCGCCTCGTGCCAAGGCACCGGATCCGGTGACCGAGGCGGAAGTGGAGGCGCTGGTCCGCGGCATCTGCTTCAAGACAGGGCCGCCACGCTCCACCGGTGTCGAGCTGGAATGGCTCGTCCACGAGCCCGGACTGGCCCATCTGCCCGTCCCCACCGCTCGTCTCGAAGCGGCCTATGCCGCTCTGCGGGCCCTGCCCCTGCACGCGTCCGTCACCGTCGAACCCGGCGGCCAGCTGGAGCTCAGCTCGCTGCCCGCCGCTTCCCTGACGGAGTGCGTCTCGGCCATGCGGGCCGATCTCGGCCTCGTCCGTGACGCGTTACTCTCCCATCGCCTCACCCTCAGCGGGCTCGGCGCCGACCCGTGGCGGCCGCCGTCGCGGATCCTGCGCGAGCCGCGCTACGACGCGCTGGAGTCCTGCCTCGACCGCGGCGGCCCCGCGGGGCGCCGCATGATGTGCTCGACGGCCTCCGTGCAGATCTGTCTGGACGCCGGGTACGAGGAGCCGGGCCCGCTCGGCTACGCGCGCCGCTGGCGGCTGGCGCATCTGCTGGGTCCGGTCCTGGTCGCCGCCTTCGCCAACTCCCCGCTCCAGGAGGGCCGCCCGACCGGCTGGCGGTCCACGCGCCAGGCGGTGTGGGCGGGCATCGAGCCGGGCAGGTCCGGCGCCCCGCCGCTGGAGGGAGAGCCGCGCGAGACCTGGACGCGGCACGCGCTCGACGCGCCGGTCATGTGCGTCAAGAGGCCGCCGGGCGAGGGCCCCTGGAGCGCCCCGGAAGGGCTGACGTTCCGGTCCTGGGCCCGCTCGGGCGTGCCGCGGCCGCCGACGCGCGACGACCTCGACTATCACCTGACCACGCTCTTCCCGCCGGTCCGCCCGCGCGGCCACCTGGAGCTGCGGATGGTCGACGCGCAGCCGGGCGAGGACGGCTGGATCGTGCCGCTCGCCGTGACGAGCGCGCTGTTCGACGACCCGGAGGCCGCCGAGACCGCCTACCGGGCCGTCAAGCCGCTCGCCGAGCGGGAGGGGCCGCCGGGCTCGCCCGCCGCCCCCCACAGCCCGCTGTGGCTGGACGCGGCGCGCCACGGCATGGCCGACACCGAGCTGCGTGACGCCGCCGCCGTCTGCTTCGCCGCCGCCGTCGACGCGCTGCCCCGGATGGGCGCGGACGCGTCCGTGCGGGACGCGGTCGCCACGTACGCCGACCGGTATGTCGCGCGGGGCCGCTGCCCGGCCGACGACCTGCTGGACGGCCTCGGCGACGCGCATCGACACCAAGAGACCACGGGGAAGGACACCCGCCGATGAACGGCCCCACCGACCCGGAAGCCCTGCGCGAGCGTGCCCTTGCCGCGCTGCTGGCCGCCCGGGACCGCACGACCCTCCTCACCACGTGTGTCGAGGATTCCGAACTGACGGCTCAGCACTCGCCGTTGATGTCACCACTGGTCTGGGACCTCGCGCACATAGGCAACCAGGAGGAGCAGTGGCTGCTGCGCGCCGTCGCGGGCCGTGACGCGATGCGGCCCGAGATCGACCCGCTCTACGACGCCTTCGAGCACCCCCGCTCACAGCGGCCGAGCCTTCCGCTGCTGGCGCCCGCCGAGGCCAGGGGCTACGCGGCCGAGGTGCGGGGGCGCGCTCTCGACGTGCTGGAGAAGACACCCTTCCGGGGTACGCCGCTCACCGACGCGGGCTTCGCGTTCGGGATGATCGCGCAGCACGAGCAGCAGCACGACGAGACGATGCTCATCACGCACCAGCTGCGGTCGGGCCCCACCTCGCTCACCGCACCGGACCCGGAGCCGTCCCCGCCGTTCGCCGGACCCGACGAAGTCCTGGTCCCCGGCGGCCCGTTCACGATGGGCACCTCCACCGAACCGTGGGCTCTGGACAACGAACGCCCCGCGCACCGCCGTCTGGTCCCGCCGTTCTTCATCGACACCACACCGGTGACGAACGCCGCGTACCAGCGGTTCATCGACGACGGCGGCTATGAGGAGATGCGCTGGTGGTCGCCCGCGGGCTGGGCGATGGTACGGCAGAACGACCTGCGCGCCCCGCTGTTCTGGCGCCGCGAGGGCGGCCAGTGGCTGCGGCGCCACTTCGGTTCGGTCGAGCCGGTGCCCGCCGACGAGCCGGTGCTGCACGTGAGCTGGTACGAGGCCGACGCCTACGCGCGCTGGGCGGGCCGGCGCCTGCCCAGCGAGGAGGAGTGGGAGAAGGCCGCCCGGCACGACCCGGTGACCGACCGCTCCACACGCTACCCGTGGGGCGACGCCGACCCCACGCCCGAGCGGGCGAACCTGGGGCAACGGCACTTGCGCCCGGCCCCCGCGGGCAGCTATCCGGCCGGTGAGTCACCGCTGGGCGTCCGGCAGCTGATCGGGGACGTGTGGGAGTGGACGTCCAGCGACTTCCTGCCCTACCCCGGCTTCGCCGCCTTCCCCTACCGCGAGTACTCGGACGTCTTCTTCGGCGGCGACTACAAGGTGCTGCGCGGCGGGGCGTTCTCCGTGGACGCGGTGGCCTGCCGGGGCACGTTCCGCAACTGGGACCATCCGGTGCGGCGGCAGATCTTCTCCGGGTTCCGCACCGCACGGGACGCCGGGCCGACGGAGACCTCGGCCCCGGAGGCGGTCTGATGTGCCGTCACCTGGCTTTCCTCGGCCCGCCGGAGCCGCTGGGAACGCTCCTCGTGGAGCCCGCGCACAGCCTGTACCGCCAGTCGTGGGCGCCTCGCCGGCAGCGGTACGGCACGGTCAACGCCGATGGTTTCGGGGTCGGCTGGTACGCGGACGGCGATCTCGTGCCCGGCCGCTACCGCCGCTCCGGGCCGATCTGGGGTGACCAGTCCTTCGCCGACCTCGCCCGGGTCGTCCGCTCCGGGGCGCTGCTCGCGGCGGTGCGGGACGCCACGGTGGCGGGCGCGGACGGTGAGGCCGCGGCCGCGCCGTTCGCCTCCGGGCCCTGGCTGTTCAGCCACAACGGCGCGGTGACGGGCTGGCCGGGATCGCTCGCCGCCCTCACCGAGGCGCTGCCCCCGGCCGAGCTGCTCTCGATGGAGGCGCGCTGCGACTCCGCGCTGGTGTGGGCGCTCGTCCTGCACCGGCTGCGCGACGGCGACGAGGAGGGGCAGGCCCTGGCCGACACCGTCCTCGACGTCGCCGCCGCGGCCCCCGGCTCGCGCCTCAACCTTCTGCTGACCAACGGCGACACGATCACCGCGACCGCCTGGGGCGACACCCTCTGGTACCTGGCGGAGCCGGGCCGCCGCACGGTGGTCGCCTCCGAGCCCTACGACGACGATCCGCACTGGCGCGAGGTGCCCGACCGCACCCTGCTCGCCGCAAGCCGCACCGACATACTGCTGACACCGCTCAAGGAGCCCACTGCGTGAGCCCGTTCCTGCTGACCCGCACCCTGCCCGAGGACGCCACCGGCGCCGCGCTGCGCGCCGATGTACGGCACGGCCTGACGAGCGCCTCGAAGTCCCTGCCGCCCAAGTGGTTCTACGACGCGCGCGGCAGCGCCCTCTTCGAGGAGATCACCACCCTGCCCGAGTACTACCCGACCCGCGCCGAGCGGGAGATCCTGGTCACCCGCGCCGCCGAGATCGCGGAGGTCACGGGCGTACGGACCCTGATCGAGCTGGGCTCAGGCTCCTCGGAGAAGACCCGCCACCTGATCGACGCCATGCCCTCCCTGCACACCTACGTACCCGTGGACGTGAGCGAGAGCGCGCTGACCGGCGCGGCGAACACGCTGCTCGCGCGGCGGCCCTCGCTCGACGTGCACGCCCTGATCGCCGACTTCACGCGTGGTCTCGCGCTGCCGGGCACGCCGGGCCCGCGCCTGGTCGCGTTCCTCGGCGGCACGATCGGCAACCTCCTGCCCACCGAGCGCACGGCGTTCCTCTCCTCGGTGCGCGACCTGCTCGCCCCCGGCGACGCGCTGCTCCTAGGCACCGACCTGGTGAAGGACGAGTCGGTGCTCGTCTCGGCCTACGACGACGCGGCGGGTGTGACCGCCTCGTTCAACAAGAACGTGCTTGCGGTCATGAACCGCGAGCTGGAGGCGGACTTCGACCCCGACGCCTTCGAGCACGTCGCCGTCTGGGACCGCGAGCGGGAGTGGATCGAGATGCGGCTGCGCTCGACGGCCGACCAGACGGTGAAGATCCCCGCGCTCGACCTGGCCGTCGACTTCGCCGCGGGCGAGGAGATGCGCACGGAGATCTCGGCGAAGTTCAGACAGGACGGGGTGCGGGCCGAACTGGCCGCGTCTGGGCTGGACCTGACGCACTGGTGGACGGATGAGCGGGGGCGCTTCGCGCTGTCGCTGAGTGCGCCCGTGTAGGGAGCCGGGCCGCTGTGCGGGGCGGGGCCTGTCCGCGTACGGGCACGGCCCCGCCCTCACAGCCCCTCGATGTCCAGCGCCCTGGTGATCTTGCGGGAGGCCTCGCGGGCCCGCGTCGCCGGGTCGCCGCCCGTCAGGACCTCGGTCATGTAGTCCTTGATGGGGTTGTCGGCCTCGACGGACGCCCAGCGCGGCGAGTTGGGGGTCGCCCGGCCGTTCGCCGCGCCGGCGGCCATCGCCGCGACGCCCGCCTCGCCCGCCACGGCGGGTGCCAGCTTCGCCTTGTTGGGAACGTAGTTCATGGTCCTCGCCAGGTCGGTCTGCCACTTCTTGCCGGCCAGGGCCTCGATCACCTCGACGGCGCCCCTGTGGTCGTCGCTGCGCTCGGGCACGATGAGGTCGGAGCCGCCGGTGAAGACCGCGCCGGGCTTTCCGGCCCTCTTGCCGGGGATCGGGAAGTAGCCGAGTTTTCCCTTCAGTTCGGGGTTCTTCTCCTCGATGGCGCGGGCCGCTCCGGGCACCGCGACGATCTGGGCGACGTCGCCGCCCGCGAACACCCCTGCCTGCGCCGGGTGTTCCTCGTCGGCGTCGCGCGGGCCCCGGCCGAGGGCCTGGAGGCGCTGGTAGAACGCCATGCCGCGCAGCGCCGCGGCCGAGTGCAGGGTGCCGCGCCAGTCGCCGGACGACTCCTTGGTCTCCTTGGCGAGGTCGCCGCCCTCGTCCCAGATGAACCCGGCGAGCGTGTACCAGTCCTGGCCCGCGAGGTAGATGCCCTGGTTCCCCCGGGTGTTGAGCTTGCGCGTGTCGGCGATCCACTCCTCGCGGGTGCGCGGCGGTCTGGTGATGCCCGCCTCGGCGAAAAGGTCCTTGTTGTAGATGACGACGCGGTTGGCGGCGTACCAGGGGATGCCGTACTGGCCCCCGTTGTAGCGGCCCGGTTCGGCGAGGCCGGGCAGCCAGTCGTCCATGCCGAGGTCGCGCGCGGACTCCAGGGTCAGGTTGTACAGGCCGCCCTCGTCGACGTACTGGGCGACCTGGGTGTTGCCGACCTCGATGACGTCGGGCGCGTCACCGCCGGTGTCCTTGAGCGCCTTCTTCACCTTGGTGCCGATGCCCGTCCACTCCTGGACCCGGATGTCCAGGTCGATGGCCTCGTGCTCCTTCTCGAAGTCCTCGGTGAAGCGTTCGACGAACTCCGGCGACGCGCTGCCCTGCATCATCCAGACGGTGACGGTGCGGTGCTCGTCCTCGCCGGGCAGCAGCCCGCACCCGGCGAGCATCAGGGTCGAGGAGAGGGCCAGGGCCAGCGGCATGGCGGCGCGGCGGTGCGGCTTCACGTGGGTCACTTTCTGCCTGCGGACAGGGGAAGGTCAGCCCGACGCGGGGGGTGAGCGGATGGCTCGAACGGGTACTGGCTGGATTTTGGTCCGTACCAATGAGCCGGTCAAGGGGGTAACCGTCGGATACTGGGCCGGATACCCCCTGGGGTACGCCGTCTCGCGCGTCCGCACGTGCTGGTGCACGGTGGAGTGACGCACTCCGTGATGTCAGCCAACGGCCAGGAGGAACCCCTTCATGTCGGACCACACCTACCGCGTGACCGAGATCGTCGGCACCTCGCACGAGGGTGTCGACCAGGCGATCCGCAACGGGATCGCGCGCGCCTCGCAGACGCTTCGTTCGCTCGACTGGTTCGAGGTCACGCAGGTGCGGGGGCATATCGAGAACGGGGAGATCCAGCACTACCAGGTCGGGCTGAAGGTGGGATTCCGCCTGGAGGACGGAGACCAGGCGTAGGCGCGGTGCGCGGCGGGGCGGGAATCATCGCGGCCCTGTGGTGTTGAACCCTGCGTGAGCTCAGTGATCGCGGCAACCCGGTTCTCCGTCCTCGACCGTTCGCGCACCCGTGAGGGGCACGACGGGCCCGAGGCCCTGCGCGCCACCGTGCGCCTGGCCCAGGAGCTCGAAGCTCTCGGCTACCACCGTTTCTGGGTCTCCGAGCACCACGGAGTGCCGGGTGTCGCGGGCTCCGCGCCCACGGTCCTCGCCTCGGCCGTCGCGGCGGCCACGCGCACCATCCGGGTCGGCACCGGCGGCGTGATGCTGCCCAACCACCGATCGCTGGTCGTGGCCGAGCAGTTCGGGGTGCTGGAGTCGCTCTTCCCGGGCCGGATCGACATGGGGCTCGGCCGTTCCGTCGGGTTCACGGACGGGGTCCGCAAGGCACTCGGCCGCGACAAGCACGACGCGGAGGACTTCGCCGGGCAACTGGCCGAGCTGCTCGGCTGGTTCCGCGGCACGTCCGCCACCGGCGTGCGGGCCCGCCCGGCGGAGGGCCTCACCGTCCCGCCGTACGTCCTCGCCGTCGGCGAGGGCGCCACGATCGCCGCCGAGGCGGGCGTCCCGCTGGTCATCGGGGACATCAGGGGCCGCGAGAAGATGCTGCGTGGCATCGAGACGTACCGCGGCTCGTTCCGGCCCTCACCCTGGCTCGCGGAGCCGTACGTCATGATCGCGGGCACCGTCGCCGTCGCGGGAAGCGAGGAGGAGGCCCGCCGACTGCTGATCCCGGAGGCCTGGTCGATGGCGTACTCCCGTACGCACGGCACGTTCCCGCCGCTGCCTCCCGCCGAGCGCGTGGAGTCCCTGACGATGACGGACAGGGAGCGCGGCTTCTACGAGTCGGGGCTGCGCGGCCACGTGTACGGCACGCGGGAGCAGGTCGCGGACCAGCTGGAGCATGTGATCAAGGAGAGCGGCGCTCAGGAGGTGCTGGTGACGACCAGTACCTACGACCGTGCGGGCCTTGTGGACTCCTTCCGGCGCCTGGCCGAAATCGCGGAGCTGCGCCCGGCCTGAGGACCTGGTCCCGGACGGTCCCGGACTCCCGAGGTCCCGCCCGCACCGTCCGCCGGGATCGGCCCGGGGTGTGGCACGGGCGGGCGCGGTGCCCCCGTGGCACGGGGGACGGTTCCAGCGGGCGCACCGCGGTCTCGGGTGGTGCCTCTCACCAGGTGGCGGTCATGTCGTGGCCAGTGCCTCGGTCGGGGGCAGCCGGGCGGCTCGTACGGCCGGATAGAAACCGGCGAGGCCGCCGATGACCAGGGTGGCCCCGACCCCGCCGGCCATCGCCCAGAGGGGGACGACGGACGGCCAGCCCTGGTAGGAGGCGTAGCCGCCGGTGACGGCGATGCCGAGCAGGACGCCGCCGAGGCCGCCGAGAGCGGACAGGAGCAGCGCCTCGGCCAGGAACTGTGTGCGTATCTGGCCGCGGGTGGCGCCCAGCGAGCGGCGCAGGCCGATCTCGGAGCGGCGTTCGAGCACGGAGATGACCATGGTGTTGGCCACGCCGACGCCGCCCACGAGCAGGGCGACCCCGCCGAGGCCGAGCAGCAGTCCGCTGAGGGCGTCGTCGGTGGCTTCCTTGGCGGCCAGCGCGTCGGAGGGCCGGGATACGGTGGTCTCGCTGGGGGTCTCCGGGTTGGCGGTGGCGCCGAGGACGCTCTGGACGTCGTTGACGGCGGCCTCTTCGGCGCGGGTGTAGATGGCCGTCGGGTAGCCGTCGAAGCCCAGCTCCTCCTCCGCGATCGTCCAGCCGACCAGGACCGAGGAGTCCAGCGAGGGCACCAGTTCGTTGGCCGCGAGCAGACCGACGACGGTGTACCAGCGCCCGCCGAGCCATACCCGCACGTCCGGTCCCGCCTTGTGCACGCCGAGTTGCTCGGCGGCCTTGGGGCCGAGGACGGCGGCCGGGTAGCGGCTGTTGGCGGCGTTGAGCCAGCGGCCGTCGACGATCTCGGCGCCGACCGACTTCGGCAGGTCGGTCCGGGCGGCGGCGACGCTGAGGCCGCCGGTCTCCTGCTTGGGGGTGTGGTCGTTGCGGTAGACCTTCGCGCTGGTCTTGCCGACGGCGGAGACCGACTCCACGTCGTCCATGTTGCCGATCATCTCGACCGCCTCGGCGGGCAGATGTGCCGCGTCGCCGACGAAGGACTGGCCGGGCGTGACCGTCAGGAGGTTGGTCCCCATGGCCTTGAGCCTGCGGTCGAGATCCTCGGTGGACGAGGTGGAGATGCCCACCACGCCGACCATCGCGGCGATCCCGATGGCGATGCCGAGCGCCGACAGGAACACCCGCATGGGCCGTGAGCGCAGCCCGGAGCCGCCGACGCGCAGCACGTCCGCCGGGTTCATCCGGGCGGGCTTCGGCCGCCGCGGCGGCTCTGGGCTCCCGGCGCGCTCCAGCTTCCCGGTCGTGTTCGTCACGCTCATCGCACGGCCTCCTCGGGCACCAGGGACGTGGACGTGCCCGCGCCGCCGGAGTCGTGTTCCAGGCGGCCGTCCTTGACCCGCACCTCGCGGGGCAGGGTGGCGGCGATGTCCCGGTCGTGCGTGATGACGACCACCGTCGTACCGGCCTCGTGCAGCTCGTGCAGCAGCTCGATCACGACCGCGCCGGACCGCGAGTCCAGCGCGCCGGTCGGCTCGTCGGCCAGCAGCAGCGGCGGGTCACCGAGCACGGCCCTGGCGATGGCCACGCGCTGTTTCTCGCCGCCGGACAGCTGGTGCGGCTCGTGGTAGAGACGGTGGCCTAGTCCGACGCGGCGCAGCGCCTTCTCGGCTAGGCGACGCCGTTCGCCGCGCGGCCTGCCGCTGTACAGCAGCCCGTCCGCGACGCTGTCGAGTGCGGGCACTCCGGAGGCCAGGTGGAACTGCTGGAAGACGAAGCCGATGGTGCCGGCCCGCAGCGCGGACAGCTCGCGGTCGGTCAGGCTCGCCGCGTCGTGCCCGTCGATGCGCACCGTGCCCTTCGTCGGGCGGTCCAGGGTGCCCATGATGTTGAGCATAGTGGACTTGCCCGACCCCGACGGGCCGACGATGGCGAGGAGTTCACCTCGCCGGATGACGAGGTCCGCGTCGCGCAGGGCGGCGACGTCCCCGTACGTCTTGGACACACCCGCCAGTTCGACGACCGGACGGTCCGTGATCGCCCCCGTTGCCTCCCAGGTCACTTGGGGACCCCCACGACGGTGCCTTCCTTGATGCCGGTCCCGGAGATCTGGACCTTGCTGTCCGCGAACATGCCGGGCTTGACCGGGCGCAGCTCGGTGCCGTCCGCCGTGACGACCTCCACGGCGTAGCCGCCGCCCTTCCGCGCCACCAGGGCGTTGACGGGCACCACGAGGACGTCCTTGCGGGTCTCGGCCTTCAGCGTGACCTCGACGGCCGCGGCCTGGTAGCGGCCGAGCCCCTTCTGGTCCTTCACGGTCAGCTCGACGGGCAGAGTGGGGTCTTCGTCGCCGCCCGAGCCGCCGGACCCGGAGTCGGACTCGCCGGAACCGGAGGAGTCCTCGCCTTTGGAGGTCGACGGCGTGCCGATGTCGGTCACCTCGGCGGTGACGGTGGTGTCGTCCGGGAGCCTGACCGTGGCCTCGGTGCCCTTGTCGACCAGGTCCTCGAACTGCACGTCGAGGTCGATGCCGACGATGCGCTCGGTGCCGGTCCAGGACAGCAGGTTCCCGCTCAGGGCAGCGCCGGGGGTGGCGGTCACGTTCGCGACGCGCCTGGCCTCCGGGGCGACCAGGGCCTCCCCCGGCCTGACCTCGCCGGTCTCCTCGCGGTTGAGGCCGTCCTGCCAGTCCCGCACGGCCTCGGCGGTGGCGGAGTCGTACGTGTCGTCGACGGTGAAGCCGGTGTGGCCGAGGGCGCGGAGGTTCTTCTCCAGCATCTCGACGTCGGCGCCCTCGGAGCCCGGCTCCAGCGTGCGGTAGAGCGGGAAGGAGCCGTAGAGGAGCGGGACCTTCTGCTCGTCGACGCGGTAGACGGTGTCACCGCGCTTGACGACCTCGCCCTCCTCGGGGACCCAGGTGACGATGCCGCCGCCGTCACCGCCGGATGCGCCGCCCTGTCCGGCGGTGCCGGTGCCGGCCGACGAGGCGGGGGCCTGCACGGTCTGCGCGTCGCCGTAGCCGAGGTTGCCGTCGACCGTCTCGGAGTCGGTCAGGGTGGTCCGTTCCACCTCGGCCGTCGCGGGCGGCCCGGTCGGTGCGGTGCTCGCGGAGTCCGTGCCGTCTCCGCCCAGGGTGCCGGTGGCGGCGATGCCCGCCGCCGCGGCGACGGCCGTCGCGGCGAGCACGATCAGGGCGGTGCGCAGCGGGCGCCGCCTGCGGGCGCTGCCCGGTTGCTCACCGTCCTTGGCGGGGTCCTCCCGGGCGGCCGTGTCCACTTCTTTGGCGGGCTCTTCCCCGGCGGGGGTGTCGAGGTCCTTCGACGTCTTGGTCGACACCTGCCCGGAGGTGTGGCGCTCCAGCGCCCCGGACGGCCTGTCCGGCGCCATCTCGTCCGTGCCGTCCGCGGTCACTGCCCACCCCCGGCGGGCCCGAACATGACGCCGCCGCCCGGGTACTTGCTCTGGCAGGTCTGCATGGCCTTGGTGAACGCCGCGTCCTGCGGGTCGACGCCCGCGCCGATGAGGTCGATGTTCATGGTGCCGCCGTTGATCTCGGGGTCGGGGAACTTCGGTACGCCGTTCTCGCGCAGGCACTTGGCCCACGCTGCGACCTTGGCCGAGTCGAGGGCCTCCCCGCCGCCTCCGCCGCCGCCGAGCCCCTGCGGCGCCTTGTCCTGGCAAGCCTCCGCGGCCTTCTTGAACGCGTCGGAGTTCGGGTCGGCGCCGCCGCCGTCCGGGGTCAGCTTGACGCCACCGGTGTCCTGCTGCGGGTCGGGGAAGTCGGGAACTCCGTTGCTCCGCATGCACTCCGAGTAGGCCAGAGCCCGGTCGAAGGCGCTCGTCGGCGACGGGTCCTTGTCCTTGGACGCGGCGGAGGAGTCGCCCGAGCAGCCTGTCAGGGCGGCCCCTGTGACGAAGACGGAGGCGGCCAGGAGGGCGGGGGCGATGACTCGCTTGGATGCGACGCGCTTGTGCCCGGTCGCTCGCTCGTGTGTGAGGAACATGGACCACACTTCTACGCGGGCGCCGGTCACACGGCGGACACAAAGCGGGGCGTCCGCACAGTGCGCTCACCACCAGCGGTTTCCCGTGCGGGCATGCCGGACGGCCACGGGCCCGGTGGGCTCGTGGCCGTCGCCGCCGCGGGCGGGGCCGGTGGGTGCTGGGCCTGCGCGCCCTACGCGTCCTGCGCGTCCCGCGCGTGCAGGGTGATCGCGCCGGTGGGGCACCTCGCGGCCGCGCCCTTCACCGCCTCCGCCACGTCGGCGCCGGGCACCGGTGTCCTGAGCAGCACCTTGCCGTCGTCGTCCGACTGGTCGAAGACGGCGGGCAGGTAACTCATGCACAGACTGGAACCGGCGCACCGCTCCCGGTCCACCCGTATCTCCATCGACATCTCTTCCCTTCCTCCCTCGTGTTCCGCCCCCGTCCTCACCAGGTGACCGGCAGCCGCTCCACTCCGTAGGCGGTCGACCTGACCCTGAACTCCACGTCCTCGGCGGGTATCGCGAGGCGCAGACCGGGGAAGCGGCGCAGCAGCTCCGCGTAGCCGATGCGCAGTTCCATCCGGGCGAGGGCGGCGCCCAGGCAGTGGTGGATGCCGTGCCCGAACGCGACGTGGGGTCCCGGCTCGCGGGTGAGGTCGAGCCGGTCGGGCTCGTCGATGAGCGCCGGGTCACGGTTGGCCAGCGGGATCGAGCAGACGAGGGTGTCGCCCGCTCTGATCCGCTTGCCGCCGAGCGTCATGTCCTCCACCGCGGTGCGGGGCGTGGGGGCGTGTGGCACGGACAGATAGCGCAGCAGTTCCTCGATGCCCCGGTCGAGGGCCGCGGGGTCGTCGCGGACCACCGCGAGCTGGCCTGGGTTCTCCAGGAGCGCCAGCGTCCCGAGGCCCAGCATCCCGGAGATGTTGTCGAGGCCCGCGAGCATCAACAGGACGCAGATGCCCCGCAGTTCCTTGTCGGTGAACTCCTCGCCGTGATCGCGTACCAGCATGCCGAGGAAGCCCTCGTCGGGGTCCTTGCGCTGGCGGGCCACCAAGGCGGCGAGGTAGCGGGTGAACGCCGTTCCAGCGGCCGCCCGCTCGCCTCGTTCCTTGCCGGTCTCCAGGTGGGCGTGGCAGCGGCGCAGGAAGTCGTCGCGGTCGTCGCGCGGCACTCCGATCAGCTCGCACAGCACGGGGCCCGGGACGGCGGCCGCGAACAGTCCGACGAGGTCGGCGGGTTGGCCCGCGCGTTCCACGGCGTCGAGGCACTCGGTGACGATGGCCTCGATCCGGGGCCGGAGCCTGCGCATCCGCCGGACCGTGAACTCGGGCGTGAGCATCTTGCGCAGCCGGGTGTGCTCGGGCGGGTCGTAGTCCATGAGCAGCCCGATGCCGTCGTCGGGCCGCTGGGTTTTGCTGGTTCCCCCCGGTGTCCGGGCGCCGAAGCGGCTGGTGGAGAACCGGACCTGGTCGCCGAGGACTTGGCGCACCTCGTGGTAGCCGGTGACCAGCCACAGCGGCCGGTCGCCCGCGCCGGGTGCCAGGCTGACCCTGGTGACGGGCCCACCGGCCGAGAGCCGGCGCAGTTCGTCGGCCGGATCGAAGCGGGTACGGCGGGTGTGCACGGGCACGGGCGCCGGCTCGTTCGGCATGTCGTTCCTCCCTACCAGGACACCGGGAGCGTCTCCACGGACCGTGCCGTGAAGCGGAGTTCGTCGCGCGGCACCGCGAGCCGCACCTTGGGGAAGCGGTGCAGCAGCCGCGAGATGGCGATCCGCAGCTCCATGCGGGCCAGGGACGCGCCCATGCAGTAGTGGAGGCCGTGTCCGAAGGCCATGTGGTGGCTGTTGTCGCGGGTGATGTCGAGGGAGTCCTGCGGGTCTCCGGGCGGCCGGGCCGCGTTGGCCTCAAGCAGGGAACACGCCACGAACTCACCGGCCTTGATCACGTGGTCCCCGATGGTCACGTCCTTCGTGGCGGTACGCGGTGAGGCGTGCGGGATGATCGTGACGCTGCGGATCACTTCCTCGACCGCGTGGTCGATCAGTTCCGGGCGTTCGGTGAGCAGGGCGAGCTGGTCCGGGTTCTCCAGGAGCCCGACGAGACCGAGGCCCAGGGTGCCGCCGGTGATCGGGATGAAGGAGGCCAGGAGGGTCGCGGCGGTGCCGGTGAGTTCCGCGTCGGTGAGGCTTTTGCCGTGGTCGCGGATCAGCCGGCCGAGCAGATCGTCGCCGGGCTTTCGGCGCTTGGACCGCATCAGCTTGTCCAGGTAGGCGAGGTACGCGGTCCCCGCCATGTCCCGCTGTTCCCGGTCGGGGTTGTCGAGGCGGTTGGTGTCGAGGTGGCGTACCAGCTCCGCCTGGTCGTCGCGCGGGATGCCGAGCAGGGCGCAGCCGATCAGACTGGTGGCCGGCCAGACGAAGTGGGCGACGAGGTCGACCGGTTGGCCGGCGCCCTCCACGGCGTCCAGGCGGTCCTTCACGACGCCCTCGACGAGGGGTTCGAGGGCGCGGACCCGTCGGAGGGTGAACTCCCCCGTCAGCATCCTGCGCAGCCGGGTGTGCTCGGGCGGGTCGTACTGGAGGAGGTTGCCGGGCTGGATCAGCCGCCGGGAGGCCTCGGGGGTCTGCGCGGGCGGCATGGTGCTGAACCTGTCGTCACTGAGGATCGCCCGCACCTCGTCGTAGCCGTTGGCGATCCAGGCACGGTCCGAGGTCCCCGGTACCACGGTCTCGACGAGCGGCGTTCGATCGGATTCCTTCAACGGCTTGGGCATGGGCGGCCTTCCTTTCCCGCACGGGTCCGGCGGAGCGTGACGTCACCAGACCACCGGCAGTACGTCGACTCCGTAGTTGGGTGTCCAGGTCCGGTACCGGAGCTGCTCGGCCGGCACGGTGAGCCGCAGTCCGGGGAACCTGCGCAGCAGTGCCGGGAGGGCGATCCGCAGTTCCAGCCTGGACAGCGAGGCGCCCAGGCAGTGGTGGATGCCGTGTCCGAAGGCCATGTGGCCGCTGCTGTCACGGGTGATGTCGAGAGTGTCCTGCGGCACTCCCGGCAGCTGGGCGCGGTTGACGGCGAGCAGGGAGCACATCACCACCTCGCCCGTCCTGATCACGTGTTCGCCCACGCGTACGTCCTTGAGGGCGTAGCGGGGAATGGAGTTCGGCACGGACGAGACGTAACGGAGCAGTTCCTCCACCGCCTGGTCGGTCAGCTCGGGCCGGTCCAGGAAGAGCGCGAGCTGGTCGGGGTACTGGAGGAGGGCGAGAGGGGCCAGTGCCAGCATTCCGCCGACGTTCTCGATGCTGGAGCCCAGGAGTGTCGCGGCGATGCCCGTCAGTTCCTCGTCGGTGACGTCCGTGCCGTGCTCGCGGATCAGCATGCCCAGCAGGTCGTCGCCGGGGTCGCGGCGCTTTTGCCGGACGAGCCTCCTGATGTACGTCACGAACGCGTTCCCCGCCGCCCGCATGCGCTCCCGCTCGCGGGGATCGGTGCGATGGTCCGTTGCGGCGGAGGAGGTGGAGACGAAGTGGCGTGCCAGATCGGCCGCGTCGTCGCGGGGCACGCCGAGCAGGGCGCAGCCGACCAGGCCGGGGATGGGCAGGGCGAAGGTGGGCATGAGGTCGGCGGGCGGACCGGCGAGCTCCAGCGCGTCCAGGCAGTCCGCCACGATCTCCGTCACGAAGGGTTCCAGGCGGCGAATGCGCCGGACGGTGAACTCGGGCACCAGCATCTTCCGCAGCCGGGTGTGCTCGGGCGGGTCGTACCGGAGGAGGTTGCCGATCTCGACGCGCCCCGCGGCCCCGTGCATCTGCGTGGGCGGTGGAATCATGCTGAACCTGTGGTCGTCGCTGAGGATCGCCCGTACCTCGTCGAAGCCGGTGGCGAGCCAGTGCCAGCCCGAGAACGACCCCTCGGCGTCGACCCGGACGAGCGGTGTCCGCGCGCTGATGCTCGCCAGTTCGGGCATGGGTTCTATGCCGTTGCGGCGCGTGTGCGCTGCGGTTTTCAGTCGCTTCGACATCCAGGGGTCCCTTCGTCATCCGTGTGCCGCGTCAGGGGATTTCGGGATTCACTTCGTTCCGGTGTCGTCGGCCTGCCGGAGTTTCATCGCGAGGACGGCCCCGATGTCCGACGACGGCACGGGCTGGAGCATGGTGTAGTGACTCGCGGCGATCTCGTACGACTCGACGTCGCCTTCGACGAAGGGCTGCCAGCTCTCCCGCGCGGCCGCCGCGGTCAGTTCCGCGGGCCGGTCCTCGGCCGCGATGAAGAGCAGCAGGTCGCCGTGGACGCGGCGTGGCGTGTGGTGCGGGGTGAGACGGCCGATGTTGTCGATCACTGCTTGCATGTTCGACCTCAGGCTTTCGTCCATGCCCTTGCCGACGTCCTGGCCCAGGGTCTGGCCGCGCTGCGTCCGCGTGGGGTGTTCGTCCTGGCCGGGTTCGTTCCGGCGGCCGAGGTCGGCCCCGCCGGAACCCTCGGGATAGCCGTCCATCACCGCGAGCAGGCGCACCTGTTCGCCCTGCTCCTCGAAGCGGGCGGCGACCGCGTGTGCGATCAGGCCGCCGAAGGACCAGCCGAGGAGGTGGTACGGGCCGGTGGGCTGGACGGTCCTGATCTGCTCGGCGTAGTCGGCCGCCATCTCCTCCACGCTCTGCGGCATGGGCTCCGGTTCCGCGAGCCCGCGCGCCTGCACGCCGTGGACGGGCAGGTCCTCGGGCAGGTGCCGCAGGAGGGCCGCGTACGCCCAGCTCAGTCCCGTACCGGTGTGGAAGCAGAAGAGCGGCGGGCGCGTACCCGTCGGGCGCAGCGGCAGCAGGACCTCCAGGTCGCCGTGGTCTCCGCCGGCGCGGCGGGCCGCCCTGACACCGTGCTTGGCGTCCTGGCTCCTGCCGCGCAGGGCGAGCAGGCCCGTGGCCGTCCGCTTCGCCCGCTCGCCGGTGTGCAGCATCCGCTCCCCCTCGGCCCCGAAGGGACAGGCGACGAACCGCTCGCCGGTCGGGCCCGGACCGTCCGCGTACCCCCGTGCCAGCGAGGACCCCGCGACGTACAGGTCGCCGGTGCCGCCCGGCGGGACGGGGCGCAGGAAGTCGTCCAGGACGTATGCCCGGGTGTGGGACACGGGACGTCCCGCCGGGGCCTGCTCGGGGAGGGGTTCGCCGGGCGCGGTCCTGTGATCGAGCCACGCGCCCGCGGTCTCCGCCGTGCCGTGGACGCTGACCAGCGCGGTCCGCGGATGGCGGGCCGGCCAGTCCCGCGTGTCCTCCACGGCTGTCGCCCCGGTGTCGTCGACGACCGTGACCGCGGCGAACGGCGGCTCTCCGGACGCCGCTTCGGGGATCGTCGGCAGCAGCTCGCGGGTGGTGACAAGGAGCTGCGCGCCGTCCGGGGCGGTGCTCGGCGTCGCCTCGTCGGCGCCCGTTCCCAGGCGGACACTGCCGCCCTCGCACAGGGCGGCGAGCAGTGGTGTCAGGAACGCGGTGACGGGCGCGCGTACGTCAAGGACGGTCACCCCGTCGCGCGTCGGCGAGACGCGCGTCCGGTGCGCGATCTGGTCGTGCAGCGTCCGGTGCTCGATGACCGCGCCCGCGACGGAACCGTCGGCTCCGCCGAGGGCCGTGGAGCCGAGGACGAGCGCGGCCTGGCCGGGCAGCGGCAGCCGGCGGTCCGCCCCGTCGGCGGCGTCCCCGCCGCCCGCCGCGGCCGCCTGTGGGCCGTCGACCAGCAGCATCGGTACCGTGATGCCGTCGGCGAGGAGCGGGGCCACGGCCATGTCGCAGACGAGGGCCGCGGGGGTGGCCCGGCGCAGGCACGAGGCGATGTCCTCCATGGGCCGGTTCGGGTCGGCGAACATGCAGGCGGCACCGGACCGGAGCACGCCGAGCAACCCGACGACGAGTCCGGCCGTGGGCGGCAGCGCCACGAGGACCACGTCCTCCGCGCCGACCCCCTGGGCGGCCAGGCGTTCGGCGAGCCGCTCGGCCGCGGCGTCCAGCGCGCCGTGGGTGAGCCGGCCGTGCCGGTCCGTGACGGCCACCGCGTCGGGGTGCAGCGCGGCCTGCTCGGCGAGGAGGGCGACGACGGTGGGGCCCGGTATGCCCGGTGCATCCGCCGCCGTGCCGTTCCACGCCTCCACCACTTGGTGGCGCTCGGCCGGGTCCAGGAGGATGTCCACCTGGCTCAGGCGCAGCCCCGGTTCGGCCGCGACCTGTTCGAGGACGCGGACGAGCCGCCGCGCGAGCGCGGTGACGGTGGACCGGTCGAACAGCTCGGCCGCGTAGCGGACGGTGCCGTCGACGCCGTTCGGGCGGCTCTCGACGCCGTACCGCTCGGTGAGGCTGATCGCCAGGTCCAGTTCGCCCACCGGTGTCCCGACGGGCAGGCGGGTGGTGCTGAGGCCCGGCAGGGCCGGTGACTCCCAGATCTCGGCGGCGTCGCCGTGCACTTCGAGCAGGACCTGGAACACGGGGTGCCACGTCGCGGTGGCCGGCAGTGAGAGGGCCTCCACGAGGCGTGCGAACGGCACGTCGGCGTTCTGCACCGCCCTTTGGTACGTATCCCGTGCCCGGCCGAGCAGTTCGCGGAACGTGGGGTCGCCGGAGGCGTCCGTCCGCAGGGCCATGGGGTCGGCGAAGGGACCCACCAGGCCGTCCAGGTCACCTTCCTCGTCGCGGAGCGGCAGCACCGTGCCGAGGGTGACGTCGGGCCCCGCCCCGAGCCCCGAGAGGAGCAGGGTGAGCGCGGCTTGCAGTGCCATGGAGACCGTCGCTCCCTCGCCCTCGGCCACCTCCTTCAGCCGGGCGTGCGTGTCACCGTCGAGGTGCACCGGCACGGAGTCGGTCCGGTGGGAGGCGACGGGCGGCCGCGGCCTGTCGGCCGGCAGCTCCAGCTCCGCGCCCACGCCCGCCAGTACCTTCTTCCAGTGGGCGAACTGCTCGCCGATCAGGCTGTCCGGGTCCCGCTCGTCCCGGAGCATCTCGCGCTCCCAGAGCGCGTAGTCGGCGAACTGGAGGGGCAGCGGGGCGCGTTCGGGGGCCCTGCCCTCACGGCGCGCTCCGTAGGCCGCCGCCAGGTCGCGGACCAGGATGGTCAGCGACGCGTCGTCCGTCGCGACGCGGTGCACCACGATCAGCAGGACGTGCTCGGTGTCCGAGAGCGCGAACAGGCGGCACGTCCAGGGCGTCTCCCGGGTGAGGTCGAACTCGTACCCGGCGTGGTCGGCCAGGAGATCCGGCAGTTCCTCCTCGGTCGCCGCTGTCACCGGCAGCGCGGGCCGGGCCGCGTCGGCGTCCAGGACGTGCTGGTACAGCTCGCCGCCCTCGGAGCAGGCGAAGGTCGTACGCAGCATGTCGTGCCGTGCGGCGACGTCGCCGAGAGCCGCCTCCAGTGCCTCGCGGTGCAGGGTGCCGCGCAGGCGCAACGCGACCGGGACCCGCCGGACCGCCGAGCCGGGGTTGTCCCGTTCGAGGCGCCAGGTCCGTGTCTGGCTCGCCGTGGCGGGGATCTCCTCGGGGTGGTCGACCGGCCGCAGCTCCGGAAGCTCCTTCGACGTCAGCAGCCTGGCGACGCCGAGGGGGGTGGAGGAGCCGAAGAAGCGCCGCATGCTCAGCTCGGTGCCGAACTCCTCGCGGATCCGCGCGGCGAGCCGCATCGCGAGGCCCGAGTCGCCGCCCAGGTCGAAGAAGTTGTCGTCGATGCCGACCCGTTCGAGGTCCAGGATCTCGGCGAACAGTGCGCAGAGGGTCGCCTGGGTCTCGTTCTCCGGTTCCCGCCCGGAGACCCGCCCCGCGAAGTCGGGGACGGGCAGCGCCCTGCGGTTCACCTTGCCGTTGCGCGTGAGCGGCAGCTTTTCGAGGACCACCACCGAGACAGGGACCATGTACGACGGCAGGGTGCGGCCGACGAACGCGCGGATCTCCTCGGTGTCCGGCTCCTCGGCGTCCTGGTCGGCGACGACGTAGCCGACCAGGCGCCGGTCCCCCGGCCGGTCCTCGCGCAGCACCACCACGGCCTGCCGCACCCGCGGGTGGGAGGAGAGAACGGCCTCGATCTCACCCGGCTCCACCCGGAATCCGCGGATCTTGACCTGTTCGTCCGCGCGCCCGACGAACAGCAGTTGTCCGTCGGTCGTCCAGCGGGCCAGGTCACCGGTCCGGTACATCCGTCCGCCGTCGCCGAACGGGCAGGCCACGAACCGTTCGGCGGTCAGGCCCGGGCGCCCGACGTAGCCGCGCGCCACGCCCGGCCCCGCGATGTACACCTCGCCGGTGACGCCCGGCGGCACCGGATGGAGGTAGCCGTCCAGGACGTAGGTCCCGATGTTGCCCAGCGGGCGGCCGATCGGCGGCGGGCCGTCGCTCGGCCTGATGTCCTCGTTCACGGGGCCCGCGGTGGCCATCACGGTCGCCTCGGTGGGGCCGTAGGTGTTCCAGACCCGCGCCTGCGGGGTCCAGCGGCCGGCCAGGTCGGCGGTCAGCAGCTCCGCGCCGAGGACCCAGTTGCCCACGCCGGGGACCGCGTCGGGGTCCAGCAGGTTCAGCAGCGACGGCACGACGCTCGCCGTGGTGACGCCCGAGGCCTGGATCATCTCGGCCAGCGCTCCCGGCTCGGCCCGCTCCTGCCCCGAGGCGACGACCAGCGTGCCGCCGCCCGCGAGGGTGACGGCCACGTCGAGGACCGCCGCGTCGAAGCTGAACGACGCGAACTGGAGGACCGCCACACCCTCGGCGACACCCAGCGCGGGCCGCATCGTCTCGGCCAGGTTCGCCACACCGCCATGCGCCACGGCGACACCCTTGGGGGTGCCCGTCGACCCCGATGTGTAGATCACGTAGGCCAGTTGACCGGGTGACACCGTCACGTCGAGCGGCTCGGCGGGCTCCGCCGCGATCGCCCGGCCGGTCTCCACCTGGTCGAGCAGTACCGCCCGGGCCGCTCCCATCGACAGGCCGTCCAGGGAGCCGCCGGACCCGAGCACCACCCGCGCGCCGCTGTCGGCGATCACATGGTCCAGCCGGTCCGCCGGGTACTCCGGGTCCAGCGGCACGAACGCGCCGCCCGCCTTCCACACCGCCAGCTCGGCGACGACCATGTCGATCCCGCGCGGCAGACACAGGCCCACCGTGGTCTCACGGCCGATGCCTCGACCCGCCAGGAAGCGGGCCAGTTGGTTCGCCCGCACCTCCAACTCGCCGTACGACACCGCGTCCTGGCCGCACCGCGCCGCCACCGCGTCCGGCGAGAGGCCCGCGCGCAGCTGGAACAGTTCCGGCACCAGCGCGTCCGGGACCGCCACCGCCGGAGCGTTCCACCGCTCGGTCACCAGCGACCGCTCGGCGGTGTCCGAGAGCTTGATCCGGCCCACGGTGAGGCCGGGGTCCGCCGCCATCTGCCGCAGGGCCCGCACGAGGCGGTCGAGCAGGGCGCGGGCGGCCGGTTCCTCGAAGACGTCCGTCCGGTAGGTGAGCCGCAGCCGCAGCCCGCCGAGCGGGTCCACGACGAGGCCGAGCGGGTAGTTGATCGACTCGCGCATGTCGGCCTCGGTGAAACTCAGGCCGGCCGGTGCGGCCTCCCGGGGGCCCTCACCGGGCTGTGCGGGAGCGTCCATGCCGGTGGGGAAGCTCTCGAACGCCATGAGGGAGTCGAAGGTCGCTCCCGGTCCCGCGATCCGCTGGATGTCCCCCAGGCTCAGGTACTGATGGTCCATCAGTACCGACTGCCTGGCCTGTACGTCGGTGAGGACCTCGGCGACGGTCCGCGCGGGCTCGCAGGCCACGCGGACGGGCACGGTGTTGATGAACAGGCCCAGCATGTCCTCCATGCCCGGCAGTTCGGCGGGCCGGCCCGCGACGGACGCACCGAACACCACGTCCTTGCGGCCCGCCAGCTGGCCGATGACCAGCGCCCACGCGGCCTGGACGACGGTGTTCAGCGTCACGTCGTGGGCGCGCGTCAGCTCGCCGAGCGCGGTGTTCAGCGCCTCGTCGGCGACGGTGAAGACCTCGCCCGACACGCCGGACGCCTCGACCGTCGCGCCCGGGGTCACGGGCACGACCAGCGTCGGCTCCTCGGCGCCGGACAGCTCCGCCGCCCACGCTTCCTGGGCCGCTTCCCTGTCCTGGCGGCCGAGCCAGGCCAGGAACTGCGAGTACGGCGTCACCGGGGGCAGGCCGTCGGCGCTGCCCCCCGCTTCGTAGCAGGCCCACAGCTCGCGCCGCAGCACCGGCAACGACCAGCCGTCGAGCACGATGTGATGGAGCGTCACCATCATGCGGTACCGCTCGTGGCCCGTCTTGACGAGCAGCACCTTCAGCAGGGGCGGCTTCTCCAGGTCGAAGCCCTTGTCCCGTTCTTCGTTCCCGATCCGGTCCGACTCCTCCCTGGCCGCGTCCTCGCCGAGTTCCGACAGGTCCTCCTCGCGCCACGGCAGGGCGACCCGGGGCATGACGATCTGGACGGCCTGCCCGGACCCCGCGACCTGCCGGAAGCCGACGCGCAGGCTCGCGTGCCGGTCGAGGACCGACTGCCAGGACGCCCTGAGGACGTCGGTGTCCAGCGGCCCTTCGAGGCCTACGATCATCTGCTCCACGTACACGTCGGGGCCCTCGTCCGCGAACATCGAGTGGAACAGCAGGCCCTCTTGCAGCGGGGAGAGCGGCCAGATGTCCGCGAGGCCCGGCGCCGCCTCCTCCAGCTTCTCGACCTGGGTCCGCGTCAGTGTGACCAGCGGGAAGTCCGAGGGGGTGTGGCCGCCCGCCGCGGGGTCCGCGGCGTGGGCGGCCAGGCCGGTGAGCATCGCCGCCCAGCCCTCGACCAGGGCGCGCGCCGCCTGCTCGTCGAGGAGGTGCTGCGGGCAGGCGAGGCTCAGGGTGAGGCGCGGCCCCCCGGGCAGGTCGTGGACGACGCCGGAGACCTCCAGGGGGTGGGCGACGGGGAGCTGTCCGCCTGCGGGATCGGGCGCCGTGTCCGGGCTCTCGTCCGCGGGGGCGCCGGGGACGCGGCCTAGGTAGGTGAACCCGATGCGGGCGGCGGGCAGGGCGGCGAGTTCCCGCGCGGTCTCGTCGTTGAGGTGGCGCAGCAGGCCGTAGCCGAGGCCGTCGCCGGGCGCCGCGCGCAGTTGTTCCTTGACGCGCTTCACGGCGTCGCCCGCCGACGGGCCACCGGACAGGATCTCGTCGAGGTCGGCGGCGCCCGCGTCGAGCCGTACGGGGTGTGTGCCGGTGAACCAGCCGACCGTCCGCGACAGGTCCATGCCGTCGGACAGCTCCACCCGGCCGTGGCCCTCCACGTCCACCAGGAAGCCGCCCTCGGGGTCGGCGCCGTCGCGCCACCGCGCGACCGCGGCGGCGAGTCCGGTCAGGAGGACGTCGTCGACACCCGCGTGGTAGGCGGCGGGCACGCCGGTCAGCAGGGCCGAGGTGACCTCGGCCGGTACGGTCACCGAGATCCGCCGCACCGTGGCGGCCACGTCGCGTGCCGGGTCCGCGGGCAGTGCGGTCAGCAGCGGGTCGGGGCCCTGGAGCAACTCCGCCCACCGCGGCAGTTCCGCGATCCGGTCCGCGCTCCGCGCCTGCTCGGCCAGGGCGCGCGCCCAGTGCCGGAACGACGTGGGGACCGGCTCCAGTTCCGGCTTGCGGCCTGCGGCGAGGGCCGCGCAGGCCTGCTCCAGGTCGGGCAGCAGGATCCGCCACGACACCGTGTCCATCACGAGGTGGTCGACGACCAGCAGCAGCCGCCCGGCGGTCTCGGGCCCGAGGTCGAACCAGACCACCTGCACCATGACACCGGAGCGCGGATCGAGCCGCGCCACCGCCGCCCGGCTCTCCTCGGCGATGGCCCGCGGCAGGTCGTCGGCCTCCACGGATTCCGCGTCGATCCGGCGTACCCACGATCCGGCCGGTGCGGTGCCCGGTCCTGACACCACGAGCCGCGGTTCCGGTTCCGTCCGGAGGCGGGCGCGCAGGATGTCGTGGTGGTCCACCACGGCGCGCACCGCGTCGGCCAGCGTCTCGTGGCTCAGCCCGGCCGGGGCCTCGACGACGGCGGACTGGACGACCCGGCCCACCTGGTCGGCGCCGACGCGGTCGAGCAGTTCGTGCATCACGGGGGTCAGGGGCACCTCGCCGGTCCCGGGGTCGCCGCCGCCGGCGGCCCCGCCGTCCACCGGTACGGCCACCAGCGCGAGGGCGGCCGGGGTGCGGTGCTCGAACACCTGGCGTGCGGTGATCGCGAGGCCCGCGCGGCGGGCCCCGGACACCAGCATCATCGACAGGATCGAGTCGCCGCCGAGGGCGAAGAACGAGTCGTCGGCGCCCACCCGTTCGACGCCGAGCGCCTCGGCGAACACGGCGCACAGGACCGCTTCGACGGGCGTCCGCGGATCCCGGCCGCCCTGTTCGGCGTGTTCGGGCGCGGGCAGGGCGGCCCGGTCGAGCTTGCCGTTCACGGTGAGCGGCAGCGCGTCGAGGACGACGACGGTCGCGGGAACCATGTAGTCGGGCAGACGCGCTCCGGCGAAGGTGCGCAGCGCTTCGGGGTCGATCGTGCCGTCGACGCCCTCGGCCTCGCTCGCGGTGTCGGTGGCGGGCACGACGTACGCGACGAGACGTTTGTCGCCCGGCAGGTCCTCGCGGGCGAGCACCGCCACCTGGCCCACCGCCGCGTGTCCGGCGAGCACCGCCTCTATCTCGCCGGGCTCCACGCGGAATCCGCGCAGTTTCACCTGCTCGTCCGCCCGCCCGGCGAACACCAGCCGGCCGTCCGCCGTCCAGCGGGCCAGGTCACCGGTCCGGTACATCCGCCCGCCCGCGCCGAAGGGGCAGGCCACGAAACGTTCCGCCGTCAGCTCGGGCCGCCCCGCGTAGCCCCGTGCCAGGCCGGGCCCCGCGACGTACAGCTCGCCGGTCACGCCGGGCGGCACCGGCCGCAGGAACCCGTCGAGCACGTACGTGCGCGTGTTGGCGAGCGGGCGCCCGATCGGCGGTGGTTCGTCGCCCGCGGTGATCCCGGCGTCGACCGGGCCGACCGTGGCCATCACGGTCGCCTCGGTGGGGCCGTACGTGTTCCACACGCGTGCCCGCGCGCTCCACCGGCCGGCGAGGTCGGCGGTCAGCAGTTCGCCGCCGAGCACCCAGTTGCGTACGCCGGGCACGTCGGCCGGGTCCAGGACGCGCAGCACCGAGGGCACGACGCTGGCCGACCCGACGCCCGTCTCGCGGATCATCCCGGTCAGCGCGTCCGGTTCGGTGCGCTCCTCGGCCGACGCGATGGCCAGGGTGGCCCCGGCGGCCAGGGTGACCGCGACGTCGAGGACGGATCCGTCGAAGCCGAACGACGCGAACTGCAACATGACCGTGCCCGCGTCGAGGTCGAGCGCCGGGCGCATCGCCTCCGCGAGGTTCGCCACGCCGTGGTGGGCGAGGGCCACGCCTTTCGGGCGTCCGGTCGACCCGGAGGTGTAGATGACGTAGGCGAGCTGGTCCGGCAGGAGGGTCACGCCGGGCGGTTCGGCGGACTCCGCGGCGATCGCCCGCGCGGTCTCCGGGTCGTCGAGTCGCACGACGCGTACGTCGCCGGCCGGCGGCTCGTCGGCGCGGCGTACGGCCGGCGGCTCACCGGTGCAGAGCACCATCCGGGCGCCGCTGTCGGCCACCATGAACGCGAGCCGGTCCGGCGGATACTCCGGGTCCAGCGGCACGAACGCGCCGCCCGCCTTCCACACCGCCAGCTCGGCGACGACCATGTCGACACCGCGCGGCAGACACAGACCCACCCTGGCCTCACGGCCCACGCCTCGACCCGTCAAAGAGCGGGCCAGCCGGTTCGCACGCGCCTCCAACTCCCCGTACGACACCACGTCCTGGCCACACCGCACCGCCACCACGTCCGGCGAAAGGCCCGCCCGCTCCTCGAACGCGGCCACCACGGTGCTCGTGAGCACCGGTCGCGCCGTGGCGTTCCACCTCTCGACCACCCGTGACCGCTCGGCCCCGTCGAGGACGTCGATGTCGCCGATCCGCGCGGAGGGGTCGGACGCCATCCGCTCCAGGACCCGTAGGAACCGCTGGACGATCGACTCCGCGGTGCCGCGGTCGAACAGGTCCGGCCGGTAGTCCAGCTTGAAGCGCATCCGGTCGCCGCCCGGGACCGCGACGAGCGTCAGCGGATAGTGCGAGGCGTCGCGCGAGGCCCCCGCCGGGCTGAGGGAGATGGTGTCGGGGCCGGGTGCGGGAGCGGCGGGCGGCAGCGGGTAGTTCTCGTACAGCACGAGGGTGTCGAAGACGGCCGCGGCGCCCGCGAGCTTCTGGACCTCCGCGAGCCCCACGTGCTGGTGCGGGATCAGCGCGGACTGGCGCTCCTGGAGCCGCGCCAGCATCTGGGCGACCTGCTGCCCGCCGTCGAGCGGCACACGCACCGGCAGGGTGTTGATGAAGAGGCCGACCATGGACTCCACGCCCGGCAGCTCGGCGGGCCGTCCTGCGACGGTAGCGCCGAACACCACGTCCGTGCGTCCCGCGAGGCGTGCCAGGACCAGCGCCCAGGCGCCCTGCACGACCGTGTTCAGCGTCAGGCCCTCGCCTCGTGCCAACTCGGTTAGGGCGGCGGTGAGTTCGGCGGGCGCCGAGGCGTGGACCTGCTCGGGCAGCACGGGGGCGCGGCCGGGGTCCGCCGGCGCGACGAGCGTCGGTCCTTCGATTCCGGACAGTTCCGCCCGCCACGCGGCCGACGCCGCCTCCTTGTCCTGGCGGCCCAGCCATGCCACGTATTCGCCGTAGGGCGCGATCCGCTTCAGCGCGGAGGTGGCGCCCCCGGCCGCGTACGTCGCATGCAGTTCGCCCAGCAGGATCGGCATCGACCAGCCGTCGAGGAGGATGTGATGCAGCGTCATGACCAGGCGGTGCCGGTTGTCATCGAGCCTGATCAGCAGGAGGCGCAGCAGCGGCGGGACCGCGAGGTCGAAGCGCTCCGCCCGCTGCCGTGCCGCGAGCCGGTCGATCTCCGCCAGGGCCTCGGCCTGCGCGAGCCCTCGGACGTCCGCCTCCTGCCAGGGCAGCACGACCTCGCGCGGGATGACCTGCACCATGTGCGCGCCGGTGACCGGCCGGAAGCAGGCCCGCAGCGCGGCATGCCGGCCCAGCAGGGCCTCCCACGACGCCCGCAGCCGATCCGTGTCCAGCGGACCGTTGACGTCCACCGCCGACTGCACGGTGTAGACGTCCGGGCCCTGCTCGTCGAAGGAGGCGTGGAAGAGCATCCCCTCCTGCAACGGCGACAGGGGCCACACGTCCTCGACGAGGGATCGGGGTCGGGGTCGGCTCATCGTGCTGTCTCCTCACAACGGCTGGTGCCTGACGGCACAACGGCTGGTGCCTGACGGCTCACAACGTCCGGTGCCTGTCGGCGTCCGGTGCCTGAAGGTGCTGCGGTCCTGCTATGACTGCTCGCCGGTGAATCCGGCTTCGAGTTCGTCGATCTGGTGTTGTGCGAGGTCGAGGAGGCGGAAGTCGGACGGGGTGTGCCCGCCCGCCGTGGGGTCGGTCGTGTGACCGGCGAGGCCGTCGAGCATCCTCAGCCAGGCGGTGCCGAGCCGTTGCGCGTCGGCCTCCTCCAGCAGCCGGCTCGCCCAGCTCAGCGTGATCGTCAGCTCGGGCCCGTCGGCGGTGTCCCGTACCACCGCGCCCGCGTCCACGACATGCGTGGCGGGCATGTCCAGGTCGACGGAACCGCCGATCGCGCTCTCACCGGCCAGGTGCCACGGCCCGACCGGACCCGTGCCGGTGCCGCCGTCCGCACCGCCGCCCGCCGCGAACCGGCCCAGGTAGTTGAAGCCGATCTGCGCGGCGGGCGCGGCCTTGAGGACCGGGCCCGTCACGGGGTTGAGATGACGCAGCAGCTCATGACCGAGGCCGTCTCCGGGCACCGCCCGCGCCTGTTCCTTGACGGCCTTCACCAAGCTACCGGCAGCCCTGCCGCCCGCCATAGCGTCGTCCAAGTGAGCAGTGTCCACCGCGAGGCGGACCGGGCGCACGCTGGTGAACCAGCCGACCGTGCGCAGCGGATCCGCGCCCTCCAGAGGCTCGCGGCCGTGCCCTTCGACGTCGACGAGGAGTCCCGCGGCGGTCTCCGGCCGCCAGTGACCGACCGCGCCCGCCAGCGCCGCGAGGAGGATGTCGTCGACTCCGCAGTGGAAGGCCGCCGGGGCCTTGCCCACCAGGGTGGCCGCCTGCTCGGGCGGCAGCGTCCAGGTCCGGTGCAGAAGAGTGCGTACGGTGTCCAGGGCCGGGTCCACGTCGCTTTGTCCGAGCGGGGGTTGCGGCTTGCCCAGCAGGGCGAGCCAGTCGTCCAGCTCGGCGGTCCGCCGCTCGCCGGACGCCTGTGCGGCGAGCAGCTCGGCCCAGCGCCGGAAGGACGTGCCGACCGGATCGAGTGCCGGTTCGCCTCCGGCGGCGGCCGCCTCGCAGGCCGCCCGCAGATCCGGCACGAGGACCCGCCAGGAGACCCCGTCCACCACCAGGTGGTGGACCACCAGGACGACGCGGCCCGTGCGGTCTTGCCCCGCGTCGGCCCAGACGGCCTGGACGAGGATCCCGGCGGCGGGGTCGAGGCGCTCCACGGCCTCGCGCGCCGCCCGGCCCGCGATCTCGTCCAGGGCGGCGTCGTCCCGCGCGCCCGTCGCGTCCACGCGTGCGACCAGGCCGGCGGCGTCCACCGACCCCCGCTCGCCGACGATCAGCTTCGGCTCGCCGGGGACCGTGCGCGCCCGCAGCATGTCGTGCGTGTCGAGCAGGGCGCCGAGGCCCGCCGTCAGCGTGTCCGTTCCCAGCCCGGCGGGTGCGCCGAGGACCGTCCACTGTGCGAAGCCGGGGCGTGCGGCCCGTTCGCCCAGTGCGCGCATCACCGGCGTCCAGGGCACCTCGCCGACGCCGGTGTCGTCGACGGCGGTGTCGGGTTCGGCGGCCTCCGCGACCTCCGCGAGGCGCTCGGGGGTCTTCTCCTCGAAGACCTGCCGTGACGTCAGCAGGAGCCCCGCCCGGCGCGCACGGGACGCCAGCTGCATCGACATGATCGAGTCACCGCCCAGCTCGAAGAAACTGTCGCCGACCCCGACCCGCTCCAGGCCGAGAACCTCGGCGAACAGGTCGCACAGGAGCCTCTCGGTCCCGTTGCGCGCCTGGCCGTCCGTGACGCGCTCGGCGAGGTCGGGTGCGGGCAGCGCGGCCCGGTCCACCTTGCCGTTGACGTTCAGCGGCAGCCGGTCCAGGGGGACGAACACCGTCGGCACCATGTACTCGGGCAGTCGCTCCCGTACGTACGCGGGCAGGTCGGCGACGTACGGGGGCAGTTCGGTGGCCCCCTCGGCGGTCGTCGCGTCGCCGCTGTGGCGGGCGGGGTCCGCGACGACGTACGCGACGAGGCGGTTGCCGTCGGTGTGGTCCCGGCGCGCGACGACGACGGCCTGTACGACGTGCGGGTGCGAGGTCAGGACCGTTTCGACCTCGCCGGGCTCGATCCGGTGTCCGCGGACCTTGAGCTGGTCGTCGGCGCGGCCCGTGAAGAGCAGTTCGCCCTCGCGCGTCCACCGCCCCACGTCGCCGGTGCGGTACATCCGCCCGCCCGCCGCGAACGGGCAGGCGACGAACCTCTGCGCCGAAAGACCCGCCCGCCCCAGATAGCCCCGGGCGAGCCCGGCGCCCGCGACGTACAGCTCACCGGGCACGCCGGGCGGCGCAGGCAGCAGGAACTCGTCGAGGACGAACACCTGCGCGTTCGCCATCGGTTGCCCCATGGGCACGACGTCGCGGCCCGGTGCCAGCGGCTCGCTCATGGCCGCGCAGACCGTCGTCTCGGTGGGGCCGTACGCGTTCACCATCCGCCGCCCCCGCGCCCATCGGTCGACAAGCCCGGGCGGGCACGCCTCGCCCGCCACGACCACGGTCTCCAGCGCCGGGGGCAGCCGCTCCTCGGCCGCGAGGACGCTCGGCGGCACGGTGACGTGGCTCGCCCGCGCCCGGCGCACGGCCTCGTCCAGGGACACCCGTGGCGGCAGTTCGTCCGGGGCGGCCACGACCAGTGACCCGCCCGACAGGAACGCCATACAGAGTTCGGAGACCGCCGCGTCGAAGCTCAGTGACGCGAACTGGAGCACGCGTGAGTCCGCCCGGACCCCGAAGCGGTCGATCTGCGCCCGCGCGAGGTTGCCGAGGCCCGCGTGGGTGACGACGACGCCCTTGGGTGTCCCCGTCGACCCGGATGTGTAGATGACGTAGGCGGCGTGGGAGGGCCGCAGGGGCGCCGTTCGCTCCTCGTCCCGCAGCGGGCCGCCCGCGCAGCGCCGCACCTCGCCCGCAACGCGCGGGTCGTCGGTCACCACGACGCGGCCGGTGAATCCGGCGGGCACCGCGCCCCGCGAACGCTCGGTGCACACCACCACAGCGGGCGCGGCGTCGGTCAGTACGTACGCGATGCGCTCCGCCGGATAGTCCGCGTCCACCGGAAGGAAGACACCTCCGGCCATCGACACGGCGAGGAGCGAGCGCACCGTGGTCGCCGACCGCTCCCCGACGACGGCCACCCGGCGCTCCGGACCGACCCCGGCCCGCGCCAGATACCGGGCGAGCCGTCCGGCCTCCTCCACCAACTCGCGGTACGACACCGACTGTTCGCCCTCGATCAGTGCCACCGCGTCGGGCGTGCGCTCCGCCTGTCGGGCGGTCAGCTCGGGCAGCGGCGCCGCACCGGCCGCCGGATCCCGCGTCCGGTTCCACTGCCGTACGACGAGGTCGCGTGCGGTGGCGGCCACGACGTCCACCCGTCCCACGGGCGCCGCCGGGTCCGCGACCAGCTGCTCCAGGATCCGCACCAGCGAGGCGACCATGTCCTCGGCGCGGGCCCGGTCGCACACGTCCGGCCGGAAGACGAAGTCGCCGTGCATGCGCTGCCCGGGCGAGACGACGAACGTCAGCGGGTAGTGGCCCATGTCCTGCGGGTCCCCGTCGGGGCGGATGCGCAAGGAGGCGGGGGCGTCCGTGGCGCCGGGCGGATGGGGGTAGCTCTCGTAGACGACGAGCGTGTCGAAGGTCGCGGCCGGGCCCGCCAGTTGACTGATCTCGGCGAGGCCCATGTGCTGATGGGCCATCAGGGCGACCTGCCGGTCCTGGAGTTCGGCGAGCATCTCGCGGACCGGCTGCCCGGCCACCAGCGGTACGCGCACGGGCACGGTGTTGATGAACAGGCCGATCGCCGACTCCGCGCCGGGCAGGTCCGCGGGCCGGCCCGCCACGGTCGCGCCGAACACCACGTCCGTGCGGCCCGTAAGCCGCGCGAGGAGCAGTGCCCAGGCGCCCTGCACCACTGTGTTCACGGTGAGGCCTTGCCTCAGGGCCAGCTCCGCGACACCCCGCGACACCTCGTCGGGAAACGCGAAACGGATCCGGTCCGGCACCATCGGCACCCGTACGGCTTCGACGGGCGCGACCAGCGTCGGCTCGCCGAGGCCCGCCAGCTCCGCCCGCCAGGCGTCCCGTGCCGCCTCCTTGTCCTGCCGGTCCAGCCACGCGAGGTAGTCCCGGTAGGACGTCACGGGCGGCAGGCCCCGTCCGTCGCCACCGGCGGCGTGCGCCTCGTACGCCGCGTGGAGGTCGTTGATCAGGACCGGCAGGGACCAGCCGTCCATCGTGATGTGGTGGCTGGTGAGGACCAGGCGGTGCCGGTCTTCGGCGAGGCGGATCAGGAGGAGCCGCAGCAGCGGGGCCCGTGTCACGTCGATCCGCCGCGCCCGCTCGCTCGTGGCCAGGCGCTCCGCCTCGGTGTCCGCATCGGCCTGGGCCAGACCGGACAAGTCGACTTCGCGCCACGGCAGTTCGACGTCCCGGGCGACGACCTGAACGGCCTCTCCCGACGCGAGGCGATGGAAGCTCGCGCGCAGGATCGGGTGCCTGCGCAGCACGGTCTCCCACGCGGCGCGCAGCCGGCTCGCGTCCAGCGGTCCGTGAAGGGCCAGGGCCCGCTGGCCTTCGTAGACGTCCGGCGCCTCCTCGTCGAAGGTGGCGTGGAAGAGCATGCCCTCCTGGAGAGGCGACAACGGCCATACGTCATCCAGCCCGGGGACTGCCGACTCCAGTGCTTCGACGCCGCCCTGCGTCAGGGCGTTCCGCGTCAGGGCGTTCCGCGTCAGGGTGTCCAGGAGGGGGAAGTCGCTGGGCGTGTGCCCACCCGCGCCGCTCTGCTCGGTGTGCGCGGCGAGACCGCCGAGCATCGCCACCCAGGCCCTGCCGAGCCGCTCGGCCTCGGCCTCCGTCACCAGCAGGCCTGGCCGGGTCAGGGTGAGTGTCAGCTCGGGCCCCTCAGGGGTGTCCCGCACGGCTGCCCCCGCCTCCAGGACGTGGGTGGCCGGCATGTCGGGGTCGACGGAGCCTCCGATCGCGGTCTCTCCGGCGGGCTGCCAGGGGGCCGGCGCGCCGGGGGTGGCGGGGTCGGTGGTGGCGGTGGTGGCGGGATCGGTGGTGGCGGTGGTGAAGCGGCCGAGGTAGTTGAAGCCGATCTGCGGGGTCGGGGCGGCTGCCAGGGCGGGGGCGGTCTCGGGGTTGAGGTGACGCAGGAGTGCGTGGCCGAGGCCGTCGCCGGGCACCGCGCGCGCCTGCTCCTTGACCGCCTTCAGGAGTGCACCTGCGGCGGTTCCGCCCGCCTGGGCCTGGACCGGGTCCAGGCCTGCGGTGCCCAGCCGCACCGGGTGCGCGCTGGTGAACCAGCCGACCGTACGCGACAGGTCCACGCCATCGTCCAGCGACTCGCGACCATGCCCTTCGATGTCCACCAGGACGCCCGCTGCGGTGTCCGGCCGCCACTGCGCGAGCGCGCCTGCCAGGGTCGCGAGGAGTACCTCGTCGACTCCGCAGTGGAAGGCGGCCGTGGTACGGCCCAGCAGCGTGGCGGCCTGCTCCGGCGGCACCACCCAGGACGTGCGGCGCAAGGTCCGCGCGGTGTCCCGTCCGGGGTCCAGCTCCCGACTACCCAAGGGAGGTTGCTGCTCGCCCAGAAGGGCCAGCCAGTCATTCAGCTCGGCGACCCGCCGCTCGTCGACGGCCTCTGCCGCCAGCAGTTCCGCCCAGCGCCGGAACGACGTGCCCACCGGGGCGGGCCGAGGCTCGTTTCCTGCCGCCGCCGCCTCGCACGCGGCCCGCAGATCCGGCACGAGGACCCGCCAGGACACCACATCCGCCACCAAGTGGTGCGCCACCACGACGAGTCGACCGTCATGGTCCGGCCCGGCATCCATCCATACCGCCCGCACCATCACGCCCGACGCCGGGTCGAGATGCCCGACGGCCTCCCCTGCCGTCCGCTCCGCGACCTCGCCGATCTCTGCGGCGGCGGCCGGGACACGGGACACCAGTGCCGACGCGTCGACCGTGCCCGGCTCACCGACGATCAGCTTCGGCTCGCCGGGGACCGTGCGCGCCCGCAGCATGTCGTGCGCGTCCAGCAGGGCGCCGAGGCCGGTGGTCAGTACGTCGAGGCCCAGTCCGGCCGGGGCACCGAGGATCACCCACTGCGCGAAGCCTGCGTCGGCGGCTCGGTCGCCGAACGCCCGCATCACCGGCGTCCAGGGCACCTCGCCCACCCCCACGTCGACGGTCGCGGCCTCCTGCCCCGCCACCGCCACGACCATGGCCAGCCGTTCCGGGGTCTTCTCCTCGAAGACCTGCCGGGGCGTCACGACCAGGCCCGCCTCCCGCGCCCGGGAGGCGAGCTGCATGGAGCTGATCGAGTCGCCGCCCAGCTCGAAGAAGCCGTCCTCGGCCCCGACCCGTTCCAGGCCCAGCACCTCGGCGAACAGTCGGCACAGGGTGCGTTCGGTAGCGGTGCGCGGCTCGCGTCCGGCCACCTTGGCGGCGAAGGCCGGTGCGGGCAGGGCCGCGCGGTCGAGCTTGCCGTTGACGGTCAGGGGCAGGGCGTCCAGGACGACGATCGCCGCAGGGACCATGTACTCGGGCAGCCGGTCGGCCACGTAGGCACGCAGTTCCCGCGCGTCCAGGCCCGGCACCTTCGCGGCCACACCCGGCACCTCCGCATCCAGGCCCGGCACCTTCGTACCCACCCCCGCCGTCTCCGCGACCACGCCCGCCGCCTCGGCGACCACGTACGCGACGAGCCGCCGCTCCCCCGGCCCGTCCTGACGGGCCACCACGACCGCTCGGCCGACCGCCTCGTGCCCGGCGAGGACCGTCTCGATCTCACCCAGCTCCACCCGGAACCCACGGACCTTCACCTGGTCGTCAGCACGCCCCACGAACAGCAACTCGCCCTCAGCCGTCCATTGGGCCAGGTCGCCCGTCCGGTACATCCGGTCCGCGTCACCCGGCCCCCGGAAGGGGTTGGCGACGAACCGCTGGGCGGTCGGGCCCGGCCGGTGGAGGTAGCCGCACGCCAAGCCCGGTCCCACGACGTACAGTTCACCGACGGTTCCCGGCGCGACGGGTTTCAGGAAGTCGTCGAGGACGTAGGTCCGGGTGTTGACGAGCGGGCGGCCGACCGGCACCGGGCCCTCCCCCGTCGTGTGCAGCGGCTCGCTCATCGCGGCGCAGACGGTCACCTCCGTGGGGCCGTACGCGTTGACGAGGCGCCGCTCCGACCAGCGCTCGGCCAGCCATGGCGGACACTCCTCGCCCGCGACGATCAGGGTCTCCACGGTGTCCGGCAGCGCGTCCACCGTCGCGAGGACCGACGGCGGGACCGTCATGTGCGTCACCCCGAACTCGGCGGCGACGTCCGCGAGTACGCCGTGCGGCGGTAGCCGGTCCGCGTCGGCCACGACGAGCGCCGCCCCCGACAGGAGCGCCATGCACAGCTCGGAGACGGCGGCGTCGAAGCTCCACGAGGCCAGTTGCAGGACGCGTGAGTCCGGGCGTACGGCGAACCGCTCGATCTGACCTGCGGCCAGGTTGCCGAGGCCGCCGTGGGTGACAACGACACCCTTCGGTGTCCCGGTCGATCCGGAGGTGTAGATCACGTACGCGGGATCCGTCGCGCGGCTCGTGCCGTCCTCGGCACGGTGTGTCGGGCCGGTCGGCGCGGGTGTCCCGAGCGCCCCGGGCGTGTCGGGCCTGTCGGACGTGTCGTGGACCCACCTCGGCACGCCCGCCGGAAGCACCGCCTCGGTCGTGGCCGTGCACACCACGAGGGCCGGGTCGGCGTCGGCCAGCACGCGCGCGATGCGCTCCTCGGGGTACGCCGGGTCGACCGGCACGAATGCCGCGCCGGCTCGGGCCACGCCCAACAGGACCGCGACCACGTCGGCCGAGCGTTCCATCACGACGCCGACCAGGTCACCGCGGCGCACTCCGCGCGCCCGCACCTCGTGCGAGACGTGGTCGGCGGCCCGTGCGAGCTGCGCGTAGGTCCACCGCCGGTCCGCCGCGATGACGGCCGGCGCGTCGGGGGAGCGGCGCGCCTGCGCCTCGAACATTTCCCCCAGGGTCCCGGTGGGAACGGGCCGGTCGGTGGCGTTCCACCGTTCGAGGACCATGGTGCGCTCGGTCGACTCCAGGACGTCGACGTCTCCGACCCGGAGCGCCGGATCGGCCGCGATCCGGTCGAGGACGCGCGCCAGCTGCCTGCCCACGTGCAGGGCCCGCCGCCCGTCGAGGACGTCCGGCCGGTAGGTGAGGCGGACTCCCAGGCGGTCGTCCGGGACGACGCCGACGGCCAGCGGATAGTGGGTTCCCAGGCGGCTGTCGACCTGGGTGAGCGCGACGCGTCCGTCGTCCCGGTCGGGGCCCGGGGCGGGAAGCAGGGGTGTGTTCCGGGGGTAGTTCTCGAACATGAGCATGGTGTCGAAGGTCGCGCCCGCTCCGCAGGCCGCCTGGATCTCCGTCAGACCGATGTGCTGATGCGCCATCAATGCCGTTTGCTGCTCCTGGAGTTGGGCGAGCATGGCGAGCACCGGCTGCCGGGCGTCGAGCGGTACGCGCACCGGCAGCGTGTTGATGAACAGGCCGACCATCGTCTCGGCGCCGGGGATCTCCGGGGGCCGTCCGGCCACGGTGGTGCCGAACACCACGTCCGTACGCCGGGCGAGGCGGGCGAGGACCATCGCCCACGCGCCCTGCACGACGGTGTTCACGGTCAGGCCCTGGGCGCGGGCCAGTTCGGTGAGGGCGCGCGTCGTGCTCCGGGAGAGGCGCAGGGAGCGTTCCTCGGGCAGGACGGGCACCCCGCCCAGATCCGTGGGGGCCAAGAGGGTCGGCTCGTCGGCTCCGGCCAGCTCGGCCTGCCAGGCCCGCCGCGCGGTTTCCTTGTCCTGCCGGTGCAGCCATGCGAGGTAGTCCCCGTACGAAGCGGTCCGCGCGGGGGCGGCCTCGTCGGCCGCGCTGGCCTCGGATTCCGCCGTATAGGCCTGGGAGCCCGCCGCGTAGGTCTTGGAGACCTCGTTCAGCAGGAGCGGTGTCGACCAGCCGTCGGCCACGATGTGGTGGCTGGTGACGACCAGGTGGTGCCGGTCCTCGCCGAGACGGATGAGGAGCAGCCGCAGGAGCGGCGGCACCGCCAGGTCGAGACGCTCGGCCGCGTCGCGCGCGGCGAGCCGTCGCGCCTCGGCGAGAGCCTCGTCCGCCGGGCGGTCAGAGACGTCGGCCTCGCGCCAGGGCGGTTCGACGTCCCGCGCCACGACCTGCACGGCCTCGCCGGTGGGCAGCCGGTGGAAGCTCGCCCGCAGTGCGTCGTGCCGCGCTACCAGGTCCTGCCACGACGCGCGCAGCCTCTCCGTGTCCAGCGGTCCGTCCACGGCGAGTACACGCTGACTCTGGTACGCGTCGGGGCCCTCGCCGTCGAAGGTGGCGTGGAAGAGCATCCCTTCCTGGAGGGGGGACAACGGCCATACGTCGGCCAGTTCCGGTACCGCCGACTCCAGCCGCTCGACGCCGGCCTGGGTCAGGGTGTCCAGGAGGGGGAAGTCGCAGGGCGTGTGTCCGCCGGCGCCGTGTTCCTCGGTGTGCGCGGCGAGGCCGCCGAGCATCGCGACCCAGGTCAGGCCGAGGCGCTCGGCGTCGGCTTTGTCCATCAGCTCGCCGGGCCAGCTCAGCCTGATCTCCAACGCGGTTCCGTCGATGGTGTCTTGGACGGAGACGTTGGCTTCCAGAGTGTGCGGGAGGGGCATGTCGAGGTCGACGGAGCCACCGATGGGGGTGGTGCCGGCCTGTTGCCAAGGGGTGGGCGCGCCGGTGGTGGTGTCGGTGGTGAAGCGGCCGAGGTAGTTGAAGCCGATCTCCGGGGCCGGGGCGGCTGCGAGGGCGGGGGCTGTCTCGGGGTTGAGGTGACGCAGGAGGGCGTGGCCGAGGCCGTCGCCGGGCACCGCGCGCGCCTGCTCCTTGACCGCCTTCAGAAGTGCACCGGCGGCGGGACCGCCTGCCCTGACCTGGGCGAGATCCACTCCTGCGGTGCCCAATCGCACGGGGTGCGCGCTGGTGAACCAGCCGACCGTACGCGACAGGTCCACGCCATCATCCAGCGACTCGCGACCATGCCCCTCGACATCGACCAGTACATCGGTGTCGCCGTCGCCACGCCAGTACGCGACCGCACCGGCCAGAGCCGCGAGCAGGACATCATCGATGCCGCAGTGATAGGCGTTCGGCGTGCGGCCCACGAGCGTAGCCGCCTGTTCCGGGGGGACGACCCACGTCCGCTGTCGCAGGGTGTGCGCGGTGTCGATGTCGCGGTCCAACGCCCGGCTGCCCAACGGGGTTTGGCTGTCGCCGAGAAGCGTCAGCCAGTCATCCAGCTCGGCCACCCGCCGCTCGCCGGTCGCCTCCGCCGCCAGCCGCTCCGCCCAGCGGCGGAACGAGGTCCCCACCGGGTCCAGGTGCGGCACACGCCCGTCGATGGCCGCCTCGCAGGCGGCGCGCAGGTCCGGCACAAGGATCCGCCAGGCCACCCCGTCGACCACCAAGTGATGGGCCACGAACACCAGTCGGCCGACTCGTCCCGGTCCGGCGTCCACCCACACCGCCTGGGTCATCACCCCGGCGGCCGGATCGAGGCGCTGCACGGCCTTCCGTGCTGCCTGTTCCGCGATCCTGTCCAGGGCGTCGTCCGCAGCGTGCACGGCGTCCACGTACGCGACCAGGTTCCCTGCATCGACCGATCCCCGCTCGCCGACGATCAGCTTCGGTTCGCCGGGGACCGTGCGGGCCCGCAACATGTCATGCGCGTCCAGCAGGGCGCCGAGGCCGGTGGTCAGTGCGTCGAGGCCCAGCCCGGCCGGGGCACCGAGGATCACCCACTGCGCGAAGTCGGGCTGCGCCGCCCGCTCGCCCAGCGCCCGCATGACCGGCGTCCAGGGCGCCTCGCCGACGCCCACGTCGTGCGTGGCGGCCGCCTTCCCAGCGGCTTCCTCCAGTGTCTCCGCCACCGTGGCGAGCCGCTCGGGTGTCTTCTCCTCGAACACCTGCCGAGGCGTCACGACAAGCCCGGAACGGCGTGCCCGGGAGGCGAGTTGCATGGAGCTGATGGAGTCGCCGCCCAGTTCGAAGAAGCCGTCCTCGACACCTACGCGGTCGAGCCCCAGAACCTCGGCGAACAGTCGGCTCAGTGTGCGCTCGGTCTCGGTGCGCGGCCCACGCCCGGTCACCCGGGCTGCGAAGTCCGGTGCGGGCAGGGCGGCCCGGTCCACCTTGCCGTTGACCGTCAGCGGCAGAGCATCCAGGACCACAATCGCCGCAGGAACCATATACGCGGGCAGCCGATCAGACACGTACGTACGCAGAACCCGCGCGTCGATACCCGGCCCGTCCGCAGTCACGTATCCGGTCAACCGCTTGTCACCAGGCCCGTCCTGACAGGCCACCACCACGGCCTGCCCCAACGCCTCGTGGCCGGCCAGAACCGCCTCGACCTCACCCAGCTCCACCCGGAACCCACGGACCTTCACCTGCTCGTCCGCACGCCCCACGAACAACAACTCACCCCCGGACGACCACCGGACCAGATCCCCCGTCCGGTACATCCGCCGCCCACCCTCACCGAACGGACACGCCACGAAGCGTTCCGCCGTCAGGCCCGAGCGCCCGCAGTAGCCACGTGCGAGCCCGGCAGCGGCGACGTACAACTCCCCCGCCACGCCCGGTGGGACCGGCTGCAAGAACGCGTCAAGGACGTACACCTGCCGGTTCGCCAGCGGCCGGCCGATCGGCAGCACCGAGCCACCCCTCACACCCACCGGCAGCACATGCCACGTCGCACACAACGTGACCTCGGTCGGGCCGTACAAGTGCCTAACCTGGACCCCGGGACACACCTCACGCACCCGCGCCACCGACCCCGCAGGCACCACATCCCCACCGGTCAGCACCTCACGCAACCCCGCGAAACACTCCGCAGACTCCTCCGCGAGCACACGGAACAAACCAGCCGTCACATGCAGCGCTGTGACACCCTCCGCCACCGCCTCCCGCACCCGCCCCGCATCCACCGCACCCGGCCCGGCCACCACCACCCGGCCACCCGCCACCAACGGCACCCACACCTCGAACAACGAGATGTCAAAGGCATGCGGCGCATGCATCAACACCGCATCGTCGGCACCAATCGACCACCCACTGTCCCCCGCCAGCGCGGCCACACTCCCGTGCGGCACCGCCACACCCTTCGGCACCCCCGTCGACCCGGACGTATACATCACATACGCCAAGTCCTCCGCACCCACGCGACTTCCTGTCGCCATGGGCCGGCAGCGGGCGACCGCCGCCGCCACCTCGGCGTCATCGAAAACCACCGGCGGGACGTCTACGTCCTCGGGCAGCAGCCCCTGCGTCTCCCGGGTGCACACCACCGCCGCCGGGGCGGAATCGGTCAGCACGTACGTGATGCGTTCCGCCGGGTACTCCGGGTCGACCGGAACGTAGGCGGCTCCCGCCTGCCACACCCCCAACAGCGCCACCAGGAGATCGACCGACCGCTCCATCACCACCGCGACCCGATCACCCCGACCCACCCCCAGACCAACCAAATACCCGGCCAGGCACCCAGCTGCCTCGCTCAACTCCTCGTACGAGAGAGCATGTTCGCCATCGATCACCGCCTCCGCGCCTGGAGACCGTTCCACCTGACGGGCAAACAGTTCCGGCACCGACACACCCGGCACCCGCGCCCGCGTCGCATTCCAGGCCTCCACCACCAACGCGCGCTCCACCACACCCGCGACATCCACCCGCCCCACCAACATCGCCGGATCCGCCACCAGTTGTTCGAGCACCCGCACCAGGCGCCCGATGACCGATTGCGCCGCGGTGTGGTCGAACAGATCCGGGCGGTGGTCGAGTTTGACGGCCATCCGGTCGCTCTCGGGAGCCACGACCAGCGTGAGCGGGTAGTGGGCTGCCTCCCGCTCGCCGAGCGGACGCATGGTGAAGGCGTCGGGGGCGGGCTCTTCTTGGGGAGGGCGGGGGTAGTTCTCGAACACGACGATCGTGTCGAAGACCGCGCCGGGGCCGGCCAGCTTCTGGATCTCGGAGAGACCGAGGTGCTGATGCGCCATAAGCGCCGCCTGGCGTTCCTGGAGCCGCGCCAGCATCTCGGCCACCGGCTGACCGCCGTCGAGGCGTACCCGTACGGGCAGGGTGTTGATGAAGAGGCCCACCATGGACTCGACGCCCGGCAGTTCCGCGGGGCGGCCCGCCACGGTCGCGCCGAACACCACGTCCGTACGTCCGGCGAGGCGTGCCAGGAGCAGCGCCCACGCGCCCTGGATCACGGTGTTCACCGTGAGATCGTGGGCTCGCGCCAACTGCACGATGCCGTGCGTGAGTTCTGGGGACAGTCGGGTGACGAGGCTTGCGGGTGCGACGGGTGTCCGGGCGGGGTCGGCCGGGCCGACGAGGGTCGGCTCGTCGGAGCCCGCCAGCTCCGCCCGCCAGGCGTTCCGCGCCGACTCCTTGTCCTGGCGGGCCAGCCATGCGAGGTATTCGCGGTACGACGTCGTCCTGGGGAGGCCGTGCGTCTCGCCGCCCGCCGCGTACACGGCCGGCAACTCGTTGAACAGGACCGCCATGGACCAGCCGTCCATGACGACATGGTGGCTGGTGAGGACCAGCCGGTGCCTCTCGTCGCCGAGCCGGATCAGCAGGAGCCGCAGCAGTGGTGCGACCGCCGGGTCGAAGCGCCGCGCGCGCTCGCGCGCGGCCAGCCGGTCGGCCTCGGAGGCGGCATCGGCCTCTGCGAGTTCCGAGACGTCCTCCGTACGCCATGGCAGTACCGCCTCGCGGGCGATGACCTGCACCGCCTCTCCGGACTTACGGCCTCGGAAGCTCGCCCTCAGCGCGCCGTGCCGGTCCAGGAGCGCCTGCCACGACCTGTGCAATCGGTTGACGTCCAGCGGTCCGGACAGCTCCAGCGTCCGCTGCCCCTGGTAGACGTCCGGACCCTCGCCGTCGAAGGCGGCGTGGAAGAGCAGCCCCGCCTGCAACGGAGACAGCGGCCAGACGTCCTCGACAAGGGATCGGGTCATCGTTCTGTCTCCTCACAGCGGCGGGATGCCGGGTCGGTCACGGAAGTCGGGTCAGCCGAGGCGGTCGGATTCGTCCAATCCCTCGAATCCCTCGAATTCGTCGACCTCGTCCTGGGCGAGGTCGAGGAGAGGGAAGTCGGAGGGGGTGTGTCCCCCCGATGCCGGGGCCACGGTGTGGGCCGCGAGGCCGCCGAGCATGTCCGCCCAGGCCCGCCCGAGCCGTTCGGCGTCCACGTCCTCGACCAGTCGGGCCGGCCAGTTGACGGTGAGGGTCAGCTCGGGGCCGCCCGGGGCGTCCCGGACCATCGCGCCGACGTCCAGCAGGTGCCGCAGCGGGGTCTCCGGGTCGACCGAGCCTCCGATCGCGTTCCCCGCGGCCATCTGCCAGGCGCCGCCGCCCCGGCCTTCCGCCGTGTCGGCGGCGAACCGTCCCATGTAGGTGAAGTTGATCTGCGGGGTCGGGGCGGCTGCCAGGACGGGGGCGGTCTCGGGGTTGAGATGACGCAGGAGGGCGTGGCCGAGGCCGTCGCCGGGCACCGCGCGCGCCTGCTCCTTGACCGCCTTCAGAAGTGCACCGGCGGCGGGACCGCCTACCCTGACCTGGGCCAGGTCCACTCCTGCGGTGCCCAGCCGCACCGGGTGCGCGCTGGTGAACCAGCCGACCGTACGCGACAGGTCCACGCCATCGTCCAGCGACTTGCGACCATGCCCCTCGATGTCGATCAGTACATCGGTGTCGCCGTCGCCTCGCCAGTACGCGACCGCTGCTGTCAGCGCGGCCAGCAGCACCTCTTCCACCCCACAGTGGAACGCGGTCGGTGTGTGCGCCAGTAGGGTCTCCGCTTGGGACGCGGGTACGGCCCACGATCGGCGACGCAGGGTCCGTACGGTATCCAGCGCGGCATCTAACTCTCCACCTGTCAGGGGTAGTTGGTGCTCGCCCAGCAGGGCCAGCCAGCCGTCCAGCTCGGCGGCCCGCCGCTCGCCGGTCGCCTCCGCCGTCAACTGCTCCGCCCAGCGGCGGAACGAGGTCCCCACCGGATCCAGGTGTGGCACCCGCCCGGCAACCGCCGCCTCGCACGCGGCTCGCAGGTCCGGCACCAGGATCCGCCAGGACACCCCGTCAACCACCAAGTGATGGGCTGCTAGCACTAGTTGCCCGGTCCGGCCGGGGCCGCTGTCCACCCATACAGCCTGGGTCATCACCCCGGAAGCGGGATCGAGGCGCTCCACGGCCTCGTGCGCGACGGCCTCCACGCCGCCCGCACCGAGGTCTGCCGCAGCGACCCGTGCGACCAGGCTCCCGGCATCGACCGATCCCCGCTCGCCGACGATCAGCTTCGGTTCGCCGGGGACCGTGCGGGCCCGCAACATGTCGTGCGCGTCCAGCACGGCTCCGAGACCGGCCGCCAGTACGTCGAGGCCCAGTCCGGCCGGGGCACCGAGGATCACCCACTGCGCGAAGTCGGGCTGCGCCGCCCGCTCGCCCAGCGCCCGCATGACCGGCGTCCAGGGCACCTCCCCCATACCGCTGTCGGCCGTCTCGGCCGTCTGTCCGGCCACGGACACGACCTGCGCGAGCCGCTCCGGTGTCTTCTCCTCGAACACCTGCCGGGATGTCACCACAAGTCCGGAGCGGCGAGCACGTGACACCAGCTGCATGGAGCTGATGGAGTCGCCGCCCAGTTCGAAGAAGCCGTCCTCGACACCTACGCGGTCGAGCCCCAGAACCTCGGCGAACAGTCGGCTCAGTGTGCGCTCGGTCTCGGTGCGCGGCCCACGCCCGGTCACCCGGGCTGCGAAGTCCGGTGCGGGCAGGGCGGCCCGGTCCACCTTGCCGTTGACCGTCAGCGGCAGAGCATCCAGGACCACAATCGCCGCAGGAACCATATACGCGGGCAGCCGATCAGACACGTACGTACGCAGAACCCGCGCGTCGATACCCGGCCCGTCCGCAGTCACGTATCCGGTCAACCGCTTGTCACCAGGCCCGTCCTGACAGGCCACCACCACGGCCTGCGCCACCGCCTCGTGGCCGGCCAGAACCGCCTCGACCTCACCCAGCTCCACCCGGAACCCACGGACCTTCACCTGCTCGTCCGCACGCCCCACGAACAACAACTCACCCCCGGACGACCACCGGACCAGATCCCCCGTCCGGTACATCCGCCGCCCACCCTCACCGAACGGACACGCCACGAAGCGTTCCGCCGTCAACTCCCGCCGGTGGAGGTACCCCTGCGCGAGGCCAGTGCCCGCCACGTACACCTCGCCCACCACTCCTGGCGGGACCGGCTGCAAGAACGCGTCAAGGACGTACACCTGCCGGTTCGCCAGCGGCCGGCCGATCGGCAGCACCGAGCCACCCCTCACACCCACCGGCAGCACATGCCACGTCGCACACAACGTGACCTCGGTCGGGCCGTACAAGTGCCTAACCTGGACCCCGGGACACACCTCACGCACCCGCGCCACCGACCCCGCAGGCACCACATCCCCACCGGTCAGCACCTCACGCAACCCCGCGAAACACTCCGCAGACTCCTCCGCGAGCACACGGAACAAACCAGCCGTCACATGCAACCGCGTCACGCCCCCGGCCACCGCCTCCCGCACCCGCCCCGCATCCACCGCACCCCGCCCGGCCACCACCACCCGGCCACCCGCCACCAACGGCACCCACACCTCGAACAACGAGATGTCGAAAGCATGCGGCGCGTGCATCAACACCGCGTCACCCGCGTCGACCGACCAGCCCCGGTCGCCGACCAGCCCCGCCACGCTTCCGTGCGGCACCGCCACACCCTTCGGCACCCCCGTCGACCCGGACGTATACATCACATACGCCAAGTCCTCCGCACCCACGCGACTCCCTGTCGCCATGGGTCGGCAGCGGGCGACCGCCGCCGCCACCTCGGCGTCATCCAGGACCACCGGCCGGGCCGCCATGCCCTCCGGCAGGACTTCGCGCGTCGCTCCGGTGCACACCACCGCCGCCGGATCCGAATCCGCGAGCAGCAGCGCCACCCGCTCGGGCGGGTACTCCGGGTCGACCGGAACGTAGGCGGCTCCCGCCTGCCACACCCCCAGCAGCGCCACCAGGAGATCGACCGACCGCTCCATCACCACCGCGACCCGATCACCCCGACCCACCCCCAGACCAACCAAATACCCGGCCAGGCGACCCGCCGCGTTGCTCAACTCCTCATACGACAGAGCGCATCCGCCATCGACCACCGCTAGCGCACCCGGAGCGCGCTCCACCTGACGGGCAAACAGTTCCGGCACCGACACACCCGGCACCCGCGCCCGCGTCGCATTCCAGGCCTCCACCACCAAACCGCGCTCCACCACACCCGCGACATCCACCCGCCCCACCAACACCGCCGGATCCGCCACCAGCTGTTCAAGCACCCGCACCAGGCGCTCGCCCAGTTCGCGGACGGCTCGCTGGTCGAACAGGTCGGGGCGGTAGGTGAAGCGGACGTGGAGGCGGTCGGCCATCAGGACGCCGAGGGTCAGTGGGTAGTTGGTCGCCTGTTCGCCCGGCGAGACGGTGAAGGCCGGGGTGTCGGGGGCGGTCGGCTCGGCGGGTGGGGTGGGGTAGTTCTCATAGACCACGAGCGTGTCGAAGACCGCGCCGGGGCCGGCCAGCTTCTGGATCTCGGAGAGGCCGAGGTGCTGATGCGCCATGAGCGCCGCCTGGCGTTCCTGGAGCCACGCCAGCATCTCGGCGACCGGCTGACCGCCGTCGAGCGGCACGCGTACCGGCAAGGTGTTGATGAGCAGGCCCACCATCGACTCGACGCCCGGCAGTTCCGCGGGGCGGCCCGCCACGGTCGCGCCGAACACCACGTCCGTACGCCCGGTGAGTCGCGCCAGGACCAGGGCCCACGCGCCCTGCACGATCGTGTTCACGGTCAGGCCCTGGGCGCGGGCCGTCTCCGCCAGGGCCCGGGTGGTGGCCTCCGGGAGGCGCACCAGGTGCTCGTCGGGCAGTACCGGCGCGCCGCCCGCGTCGGCCGGGGCGACGAGGGTCGGCTCGTCGGACCCGGCCAGCTCCGCTCGCCACGCCGACCGTGCCGACTCCTTGTCCTGTTGGCCGAGCCAGACCAGGTAATCCCCGTACGAGGACGCCCTCTTGAGCGCGGACGCGTCTCCGCCCGCCGCGTAGACCTGGGACAGCTCACCCAGCAGGACGGGCATCGACCAGCCGTCCATCAGGAGGTGGTGCGAGGTCACGATGAGCCTGTGCCGGTTCTCGCCGAGCCGGATCAGCAGCAGCCGGAGCAGTGGCGGGACCGCCAGGTCCAGTCGTTCCGCCCGTTCCCGTGCGGCCAGCGCCTCGGCCCGGGCCGGGGGGTCGGCCGCGGGGCGCGTGGACAGGTCGGCCTCGCGCCAGGGCAACGACACATGCCGGGTGATGAGTTGGACCGCCTCGCCCGACTTCCTGCGGTGGAAGCTCGCGCGGAGCGCCGCGTGCCGGTCGAGGAGCGCTTCCCATGAGGTCCGAAACCTGCGGGCGTCCAGGGGGCCTTCGATGTCCAGGGTGAACTGCACGGCGTAGACGTCGGGGCCCCGGTCGTCGAAGTCGGCGTGGAACAGCAGGCCCTCCTGGAGCGGGGACAGCGGCCACACTCCCGCCAGGGCGGAGCCGTGGGACGAACTCGCCGAACGCTGCGCGGCGGCTGATGACTTCACCGGGACAGGCCCTCCTCAAGGTCGGCTGCTATCGCTTCGAACTGGTCGACCTCGTCCTGTTCGAGGTCGAGGAGGTGGAAGTCGGAAGGGGTGTGACCGCCCGCCGTCGGCTCGTCGGTGTGCGCGGCGAGACCGTCGAGCATCGCTACCCAGGCCCGGCCGAGGCGCTCCACGTCGGTCTCGTCCAGGAGCCGTCGCGGCCAGCTGAGCGTCACGGTCAGTTCGGGCCCTTCCGGGGTGTCCGTGACTACCGCGAGGCCCTCGGCCACGTGCATCGCCGGCAGGTCCGGTTCGGTGGAGCCGCCGATCGCCGCGGCCCCGGCCTGCTGCCAGTCGTCGACGGTGCCCGCCGCCCCGGCGGCGAACCGGCCGAGGTAGTTGAAGCCGATCTGCGCGGTCGGCGCGGCCGCGAGGACCGGGCCCGTGTCGGGGTTGAGCCTGCGGAGCAGTTCGTAGCCGAGGCCGTCGCCGGGCACCGCCCGGACCTGCTCCTTCACGGCCTTCACCAACGTACCCGCCGAGGGCCCGCCGGCCATAGCGTCGTCCAGGTCGGCGCCGGTCACCGCCAGGCGGACCGGGTGCACGCTGGTGAACCAGCCGACGGTACGGGACAGGTCCGCGCCCTCCAGCGGCTCGCGGCCGTGACCCTCGACGTCCACCAGGAGCCCGTCGGCGGTCCCGGGCCGCCAGTGCGCGACCGCTCCAGCCAAGGTCGCGAGGAGCACCTCGCGCACGCCGCAGTGGAAGGCTCCCGGAGTGCGGCCCACCAGGGTGGCCGCCTGCTCCGAAGGCAGGGTCCACGAGCGTCGGCGCAGGGTCATCGCGGTGTCCTGCCCCGGATCCAACGCACGTTTGCCCAGCGGCGGTTGAGGGTCTCCGAGCAACGCGGTCCAGTCGGCCAGCTCGGCGATCCGCCGGTCGTCGCGGGCCTGCGCGGTCAGCAGGTGCGCCCAGCGCCGGAACGACGTACCGACCGGGTCGAGCGCCGGTTCGCGCCCGGCGGCCGCCGCCTCGCACGCCGCCCTGAGGTCCGGGAGCAGCACCCGCCAGGACACTCCGTCCACCACCAAGTGGTGGACGACCAGCACGAGGCGGCCCGTTCGTCCGGGCCCGGCGTCCACCCACACGGCCTGCGCCATGACACCGTGCGCCGGGTCGAGGCGGCGTGCCGCCTCGTGGGCCGCCCGTCCCGCCACCTCGTCCAGCGTGCCGGGGTCCTCCATCAGCATGTCGGCGCCCACGGGTGCGTCCGCCTCGGGTACGCCCGCCTGCGGTGTGTCCGCCTCGGGTACGGGTTCTCCCACGCCCATCGCGTCCACACGCGCGACGAGGCTTCCGGCGTCCACCGATCCCCGCTCGCCGACGATCAGCTTCGGCTCACCGGGAACGGTCCGCGCCCGCAGCATGTCGTGCGCGTCCAGCACGGCTCCGAGACCGGCCGCCAGCACGTCGAGGCCGAGCCCGGCGGGTGCGCCGACGGTCATCCACTGGGCGAAGCGGGCGCCGGCCGCGCGCCCGCCGAACGCCCGCATCACCGGTGTCCAGGGGACCTCTCCGACGCCGATGTCGGTGACGGCGCGTTCCGCCGCGCCCACCGCCTCGACGACGGCGGCGAGGCGCTCGGGCGTCTTCTCCTCGAACACGTGCCGGGGCGTCATGACGAGTCCCGCCCGGCGCGCCCGGGACACCAGTTGCAGGGAGCTGATCGAGTCGCCGCCCAGCTCGAAGAAGCCGTCGTCGGCGCCGACCCGTTCGAGCCCCAGCATCTCGGCGAACAGATCGCACAGGACACGCTCGGTCTCCGTGCGCGGCTCCCGGCCGAGGACGCGCTCGGCGAAGTCGGGCGCGGGGAGCGCGGCCCGGTCCAGTTTGCCGTTGGCGGTCAGCGGCAGGGTGTCCAGGACCAGGACCGCCGTCGGCACCATGTGGTCCGGCAGCAGGTTCGCGGCGTGCGCGCGTACGGTCCGCCCGTCCACCGCCCGCGGGTCAGCGGCCACATAACCGATCAGTCGGCGCTCGCCCGGGCGGTCCTCGCGGATCGTCACCACGGCCTCGCGAACCCCCGGGCAGCCGGACAGGGCGGACTCGATCTCGCCGGGCTCGATCCGGTGGCCGCGGACCTTCATCTGGTCGTCGGCACGCCCCGCGAAGACCAGTTCGCCCTCGCTGGTCCACCGCACCACGTCGCCGGTGCGGTACATCCGCTCCCCCGCCCCGAACGGGCTAGCGACGAACCGTTCCGCCGAGAGGCCGGACCGGCCCAGGTAGCCGCGTGCGAGGCCGGCGCCGGCGACGTACAGCTCGCCCGGCACGCCCACGGGCACCGGCCGCAGGGACGTGTCCAGCGCGTACACCCGGGTGTTGGCGATGGGGCCGCCGATCGGCGCCGTGCCGTCGCGCTCGCGCTGGACCGCGCTCACCGTGGAGATGATCGTCGCCTCGGTGACGCCGTACTGGTTGTACATGGCGCGGCCCCGCTGCCAGCGGCGGCGTGCCTCGGGCGGCATCGGCTCACCGCCGATGATCAGCAGCCGCAGCTCCGGTACGTCCTCCGCCTCCATGTGCAGCAGGTACGTGGGGGTCGTCGCCAGGTGGGTGACGCGCCGCGCCCGCATCAGGCGGGTCAGTTCGTCGCCGGACGCGTCCAGCTTCGAGGGCGCGAGGACGAGCCGCGCGCCGGCGCACAGCGTCGGCCAGATGTCGGCCATGGAGACGTCGAAGCTGGGTGAGACGAGTTGCAGGACGCGGCTGTCCTCGTCGAGCGCGTACCGCCGAAGGTTGTCCTCGACGACGTTACGCAGGCCGTGGTGGGAGACGGCGACACCCTTCGGCGTGCCCGTCGAGCCCGAGGTGTAGATCACGTACGCGGCATTGTCCCCGGCCAGGGACGCCTGGCGCTCGGTGGGCCGCAACGGGGTGGCCGGGTACGACGCCACATCCTGGACGACCGTCGGGTCGTCCAGGACCACGATCCGGGGCGCGGAGCCTGTGCGCTCCGCCGTGTTCGAGTGGCGCGCGGTCTCCGCCGGGACCGCAGTTTCCGTCGGGACCGCGGATTCCGCGGGGATTGCAGCTTCCGCCGGGATCGCACCCCGTGTCGCCTTCGTGCACAGCACCACCGCCGGATCGGAGTCCTCCAGCAGGTGCGTTACCCGGTCCGCCGGGTACTCCGGGTCCACGGGTACGAACACCCCGCCGGCCATCGCGACCGCGACGAGCGCCACCACCAGCTCCACCGACCGCTCGGCCACGACCGCCACCCGGCACTCCGGCCCGACGCCCGCGCCGGTCAGGTACCGCGCGAGCCGCGCCGCTTCGGCCGCCAACTCCCGGTAGGTCAGGGCGTTCTCTCCGTGCTCGCCGGATTCGACCGCCACCGCGTGCGGGGACCGTGCCGCCCGTTCCTCGAAGAGGTCGACGACCGTCGCGGGGGGCACCGGGACGGCCGTGTCGTTCCAGCGCTCCACCACCTGTGCTCGCTCGTCCGCCGTGAGGACGTCCACCTCACTGAGCCGGATATCCGGATCAGCGGCCACCTGCTCCAGGACGCGCACCAGGCGGTCGGCCAGCTTCCGGGCCGTGTCCTCGTCGAACAAGTCGGTGGCGTAGAGGATTTCGCCGTCGAGGCCGGCCGGGGCGCCGGACGTGTCGCGCCGTTCGACCATGGACACCGCCAGGTCGAACCGGGCCGCGAGGCGGGGCGGCGGCGGTGCCGGGCTCACTCGCGCGCCGGGCAGGTCCCAGGTGGCCTCGGGCACGTTCTGGAGCGCCAGCATCACTTGGAACAGGGGGGTGCGGGAGAGGGACCTGGACGGGTTGAGTTCCTCGACGAGGCGTTCGAAGGGGACGTCCTGGTGGGCATAGGCCGCCAGGTCGGTGGCCCGCACCCGCTCCAGCAGCTCGGCGAAGGTCGGATCACCGCTCAGATCCGTACGCAGCACCAGCGTGTTCACGAAGAACCCCGCCAGCTCCTCCAACGCCGCATCACCACGCCCCGCCACCGGCGTCCCCAACGGAACGTCCTCCCCCGCCCCCAACCGCGCCAGCAGCACACCCACCGCCGCATGCACCACCATGAACATCGTCGCCCGGCCCCGCCCCGCCACCTCCACCAACCGCGCATGCGTCCTTGCACCCGCCGCCACCGGCACCAAACGCCCCTCAAACGACGGCACCACAGGCCGCACACGATCCACCGGCAACACCAACTCCTGCGGCACGCCCTCCAACACATCCCGCCAAAAAGCCAACTGACCACTGATCACACTCGCCGGATCATCCAGCCCACCCAGAACCTCCCGCTGCCACAACGCGTAATCCACGTACTGCACCGGCAACGGCCCCCACCCAGGCACACCCCCCTCACACCGAGCCGCATACGCCACCTCCAAATCCCGCGCCAACACCCCCATCGACCAGCCGTCAACGGCCACATGATGTGCCACCACCGACAACACGAACTCACCCGGACCCACCACCAACAACCACACCCGCCACGGCACATCCACCCGCAGATCGAAGCCGCCGCCCAACTCCTCCGCGAGGGCCTCGGCCACCAGATGCTCGTCGGACTGCACGATGGTGAAAGGCGGATGCCCCTCCCTCCCCCGCAGAATCCGCTGGTGCGGGACACCGTCGAGGTCGGGGAAGACGGTGCGCAGGCTCTCGTGCCGGTCCGCCACGTCACCGAGCGCCGCCTCCAGGGCAGCCACATCCAGTGCGCCTGAAATGCGCAGGGTCAGCGGCAAGTTGTACGCGGCGGACGCGCCCGGGACGGACTCCTCCATGCGGTTCAGGAACCACATCCGCTGCTGCGCGAACGACAACGGCACCACATCCGGCCGCGACCGCCGACACAACGCGACCCGCCCCTCCCCCGCGGGCGCACTCCCGCCCGCGTCCACGAGGCGGGCCAGACCCGCCACGGTCGGCGCCCCGAACAGTTCGCCGATCCCCACCTCGATCTCCAGCACCGCCCGCACCCGGGAGATCAGCCGCATCGCCAGCAGCGAATCCCCGCCCAGCTCGAAGAACCCGTCCTCCGCCCCGACCCATTCGAGGCCGAGCACCTCTCCGAACAGGCCGCACAGGATCTCCTCGGTCTGCGTACGCGGTTCCCGGCCCGAGGCCCGGGGAGTGAAGTCCGGTGCCGGCAACGCGGCCCGGTCCAGCTTTCCGTTCACCGTGAGCGGCAGCACGTCGACGACGAGCAGGGCAGCCGGGACCATGAACTCCGGCAGTCGCGAGGCCACTTGGTCCCGGATCTGGCGGGGGTCGATGTCGTGCCGCTCCTCCGGTACGAGATAGGCGACCAGGCGGCGATCGCCCGGCCGGTCCTCGCGCACCACGGCCACGGCCTGCCGGACCCCGGGCTGCGCGGCCAGCGCCGCCTCGACCTCGCCCAGCTCCACCCGGAAACCACGGACCTTCACCTGGTCGTCCGCGCGTCCGGCGAACAGCAGCTGCCCGTCGGCCGTCCAGCGGGCCAGGTCCCCGGTCCGGTACATGCGCCCACCCGCACCGGGCCCGTCCGCGCCGATCCCGTCCGCCGCGGCGAAGGGGCAGGCCACGAACCGCTCCGCCGTCAGCCCGGGCCGCCCCACATAGCCGCGCGCCACGCCGGGCCCCGCGATGTACACCTCACCCACCACGCCCGGCGGCACGGGGTGCAGGGAGGCGTCGAGTACGTACGTCCGCATGTTGGCCAGCGGTCGTCCGATCGGCGGCGGCTCGTCGCCCGCCCCGATTCCGGCGTCCACCGGCCCGACCGTGGCCATCACGGTCGCCTCGGTGGGTCCGTACGTGTTCCAGACCCGCGCCTGTGGTGTCCACCGGCTCGCCAGGCCCGCGGTCAGCAGCTCCGCGCCGAGAACCCAGTTCCGTACGCCGGGCACGTCCGCCGGATCCAGCACGCTCAACAGGGACGGCACCACACTTGCCGTACTCACCCCGGCGGCGTCGATCATCCGGGCCAGGGCCGCGGGCTCGGCACGTTCCCGGCTCGACGCGATGGCGAGCGTGCCGCCCGCGGCCAGCGTCACCGCCACGTCCAGCACCGCCGCGTCGAAGCTGAACGACGCGAACTGGAGCACGGCCACGCCCTCGGACACGCCGAGCACCGGCCGCATGGCCGCCGCGAGGTTCGCCACTCCGTCGTGCGCCACGGCCACTCCCTTGGGGCGGCCCGTCGAGCCTGATGTGTAGATGACGTAGGCGAGTTGGCCGGGCAGGACGGTCGTGGCCAGGGGGGCGGCGGGTTCCGCCGCCAGCTCCGCCACGGTCCGCGCCTCGTCGAGGAGTACGACCTTCGCCGCCACCGGTACGTCGGCCAGGGTGGCGGCCGTGCCCAGGACCACCCGTGCACCGCTGTCGGCCACCATGAACGCGAGCCGGTCCGCCGGATACTCCGGGTCCAGCGGCACGAACGCGCCGCCCGCCTTCCACACCGCCAGCTCGGCGACGACCATGTCGACACCGCGCGGCAGACACAGACCCACCCTGGCCTCACGGCCCACGCCTCGCCCCGTCAAGTAGCGGGCCAGTTGGTTCGCCCGCGCCTCCAACTCCCGGTACGACACCACGTCCTGGCCACACCGCACCGCCATCACGTCCGGCGAGAGGCCCGCCCGCAGCTGGAACCGTTCCGGCACCAGTGCGTCCGGGGCCGCGACCGCCGTATCGTTCCAGCGCTCCACCACCTGTGCTCGCTCGTCCGCCGTGAGGACGTCCACCTCACTGAGCCGGATGTCCGGGTCGGCGGCCACCTGCTCCAGGACGCGCACCAGGCGGTCGGCCAGCTTCCAGGCCGTGTCCTCGTCGAACAGGTCAGCGGCCAGCAGTACGTCACCGTCCAGGCCGGCCGGTGCGCCCCGCTCGTCGCGCCGCTCGGCGAGCGTCACCGCGAGGTCGAACCGCGCGGCCGGCGCGACCATCGGCAGCGGACACACCCGGGTGCCCCGCAGCTTCCACTCGGGGTCTGGGAGGTTCGGCAGGGCCAGCATCACCTGGAACAGTGGATTGCGGGAGACGGAACGAGAGGGGTTCAGTTCTTCCACGAGGCGTTCGAAGGGGACGTCCTGGTGGGCATAGGCCGCCAGGTCGGTGGCCCGCACCCGCTCCACCAGCTCGGCGAAGGTCGGATCACCGCTCAGATCCGTACGCAGCACCAGCGTGTTCACGAAGAACCCCGCCAGCTCCTCCAACGCCGCATCACCACGCCCCGCCACCGGCGTCCCCAACGGAACGTCCTCCCCCGCCCCCAACCGCGCCAGCAGCACACCCACCGCCGCATGCACCACCATGAACATCGTCGCCCGGCCCCGCCCCGCCACCTCCACCAACCGCGCATGCGTCCTTGCACCCGCCGCCACCGGCACCAAACGCCCCTCAAACGACGGCACCACAGGCCGCACACGATCCACCGGCAACACCAACTCCTGCGGCACGCCCTCCAACACATCCCGCCAAAAAGCCAACTGACCACTGATCACACTCGCCGGATCATCCAGCCCACCCAGAACCTCCCGCTGCCACAACGCGTAATCCACGTACTGCACCGGCAACGGCCCCCACCCAGGCACACCCCCCTCACACCGAGCCGCATACGCCACCTCCAAATCCCGCGCCAACACCCCCATCGACCAGCCATCGACAGCCACGTGATGTGCCACCACCGACAACACGAACTCACCCGGACCCACCACCAACAACCACACCCGCCACGGCACATCCACCCGCAGATCGAAGCCCTCACTCAGCTGCTGGGCGAGCACCTCCGTCAGCCGCTCCTCACCGATCGGCGTGATGGTCAAGGAGGGGCGCGCGCTCGTGAGCACCCGCTGGTAGGGGATGGCGGCGGTGTCGGGGTAGACGGTGCGCAGGCTCTCGTGCCGGTCCGCCACGTCACCGAGTGCCGCTTCCAGGGCAGCCACATCCAGTGCGCCTGAAATGCGCAGGGTCAGCGGCAAGTTGTAGGCGGCGGACGCGCCCGGCACCGAGTCCGCCATACGGTTCAGGAACCACATCCGCTGCTGCGCGAACGACAACGGCACCACATCCGGCCGCGACCGCCGACACAACGCGACCCGCCCCTCCCCCGCGAGCCCATTCCCTTCCTCATCCACCAGCCGGGCAAGCTCTGCCACGCTCGGCGCGCCGAACAGTGCGCCGATGCCCAGCTCCACGTCGAGGACCGCACGCAGCCGTGCCACCAGCCGCATTCCCAGCAGCGAGTCCCCGCCCAGCTCGAAGAACGACACGTCGGCGTCGACCCGCCCCAGGCCGAGGACCTCGCCGAACAGCCCGCACAGCACGTCCTCCACGGGGGTCGCGGGGCCACGGCCGCCGCCCGCGCCCAGGAAGCCGGGAGACGGCAGGGCGGCCCGGTCGAGCTTGCCGTTCACGGTGAGGGGCAGCTCGTCGAGGAGCAGCACGGCGGCCGGGACCATGTACTCGGGGAGCGCCCTGGCCACGTGCTCCCGCAGCAGCCGGGGGTCCGCGTCATGTCCGCCGTCGGGTACGACGTAGCCGATCAGCCGCTTGTCGCCGCCGGGGCCGCTGTCCTGCCGGGCCACCACGACCGCCTGGGCCACCGACGCGTGCCCGGCGAGGACCAGCTCGACCTCGCCGGGCTCCACACGGAAACCCCGGACCTTCACCTGCTCGTCCGCGCGCCCCGTGAACGTCAACTCGCCCTCGGGCGTCCACCGCACCAGGTCGCCGGTGCGGTACATCCGCCCGCCGTCGCCGAAGGGGCACGCCACGAACCGCTCCGCCGTCAGCCCCGGGCGCCGCTGATACCCCCGCGCCAGGCCCTCCCCCGCCACATACAGCTCGCCCACCACACCGGCGGGGACGGGCCGGAGCGCCGCGTCGAGGACATACACCTGACGGTTGCCGAGCGGGCGGCCGATCGGCAGCACCTGACCGCCCGCCGCGCCAGCGGGCAGCTCGTGCCACGTCGCGCACAACGTGATCTCGGTCGGGCCGTACAGGTGCCGTACCACCACCTCCGGGCACGCCTCCCGCACCCGCGCCACCGCCCCGGCCGGCACCACGTCGCCACCCGTCAGCACCTCGTCGAGGCCCGCGAAACACTCCGGTGACTCCTCGGCGAGCACCCGGAACATCCCCGCCGTGACGTGCAGCGCCGACACACCCTCCGCGACCGCCGCCCGGATCCGCCCCGCGTCCACCACACCCGGCCCGGCGATCACGACCCGGCCGCCCGCGACCAGCGGCACCCACACCTCGAAGAGCGACACGTCGAAGGCGTGGGGCGCGTGCATCAGCACCGCGTCGTCCGCGCCCACCGGCCAGCCCGCGTCGGGGGCCACCAGCGCCGCCACACCCGCGTGCGGCACCGCCACGCCTTTCGGCACCCCCGTCGATCCCGAGGTGTACATCACGTACGCCAGGTCCTGTCCACCCACCGGGACGGCGGGGCCGTCGATCCGGCACGCGGCGACGGCAGCCCGCACCCGGGGCTCGTCGAGGACCACCGGCTCCACCCCGGCGCCCACGGGTATCGCCCCCCGGAACGCCTCCGTGCACACCACCGCCGCCGGTTCCGAGTCGGCCAGCAGGAACGCCACCCGCTCCGCCGGATACTCCACGTCCACCGGCACGAACGCCGCGCCCGCCCGCCACACCGCGAGCAGCGCGACGATCAGCTCCGCGGATCGCTCCATCACCACCGCGACCCGGTCCCCGCGCCGCACCCCGACACCCGCCAGATACGAGGCGAGTCGGCCCGCGGCGGCATCCAACTCGCCGTGGGTCAACGTGTGATCGCCGTCGACGATCGCCACCGCGTCCATCGACCAGCCGAGCTGACGGGCCAGCAGAGCGGGCACCGAGTCCGCGGCGACCGGACGCCCGGTCGCGTTCCACGCCCGCACCACCGCGTCACGCCCGGCACCGTCCATCGCCTCGACGCGGCCTACCGGCAGCGACGGATCCCCGACCGCGCTCTCCAGGAACGTCAGGAACGACCGGTGTGCCGCCCGGAGCCAGTCGCGGTCGTACAGGGCGGGGTTGGCCTCGAAGGTGACCCGCATGCCCTCGCCCTCGGACCAGCCGCTCACCAGCACGCCGAAGTCCTCGACGCGCCTGTTCGACAGATCGCGGACGACGCCCTGGTGCGCGCCGAACCACAGGCTCTCGCCGGCCGTCGGCATGACGTTGACGGAGGGCCCGAAGTGCCACCGGTCCCCCGCCGGCCAGTTGAGTTCGCGGCGCAGCCGTTCTCCTCGGAAACCCTGGTGGGTGAGGAGGCCGCCGATCTCGCGCCCCGCGTCTCGCGCCAGGTCCAGGAGGGTCGCGCCCGGGGCCACGGGCAGCCGGAGGGGGAGCAGGTTCGCCATCGTGCACGGGGTTCGTCGCGCGTCGTCGCTCGCACGGTCGGGGGCCGGGAGGCCGCGGCCGGACACCGGAAGGCTCAGGACGGCTTCGTCCGACCCCGTCATACGGCCCGTGAAGGCGGCGAACGCCGCGACGACGAGCCTGGGCCAGCTCACCTCGGCGCGGTCGGCCGCCGCGCACAGAGCCGCCACGGCGGAGGGCGCCAGGTGCCCTGTCTCCCGCAGGGCCTCGCGCTCGCCCTCGGACCGTGCGGCCGAGCCGTGTCCGGGAACGTTGACGAGGTCCGGCCGGTCGGCGAAACGGTCGAGCCAGTACTGCCGGTCCTCCGCGTACCGCTCCGACGCGCGGTACGCGGCCTCCTGTTCCAGCAGATCGCCGAGCGAGGCATGTCCGGCCGGTCGCGGAGACCGTCCGCTCAGCATCGCCGTATAGACGTCAGCGAGGCGGCGCGCCACCAGGGAACACCCGAAGACGTCCATCAGCAGGTGGTCGTAGCGCTGGAACCAGATGTACCGGTCGGGGGCCAGGCGGAAGAGGGCGTAGGAGAAGGGGCGAGCGTAGTCGGGGTCCGTCTCCTGGTTCAGTTCCGCTCGCATCCATTCATCGGCGGCGGTTTCAGGATCGTCCTCCGCGCTGAGATCGACGGATTCGAGAAGGGGAAAGCGGAGATGCTCGGGGGCGAGAACCTGCGACACCTTGTCGCCGTCCTCCACGAATCGCACCTGGAGGATTTCGGTTTCACCGACGACGTGCCGCAAGGCCCGGTCAAACACCTGCGCGTCGACCGGCCCCGCTATCCGCACGTACTGGCCGACGCCGTACATGCGACGTGAGCCTTCCACGCGCTGCGCCAGCCAGATTCCTTCCTGGGAATCGAACAAGGGCAGAGTGCGACCAGCTGTGCCGTTCATCATTCCCCCTCGCCGCGCGAACCGCGTCGGCTATTTCACTCCCGAGCCGTCCAACCGCGCACGATGCGCACTTGGACACAGGGCAGGCGCCTGAACAAGCGCGGTGAATTCGATGCTATGGCCGAGAGGGGAATTGATGCGACCGTCCACAGTGGTCCACCGGGGACGGAATCACCCGGAGGCGGAATCGCCCGCGATCGTCACGGAGGCGGCCTGGGCCCGGTGTTGGCCGCCGTTCTGCTGCCGGTCCTGCGGGCACCGCGCCGTCCGGAGCGGGAAGGCGACCTCGACCACCAGACCGCCCCGCGGCCTCGCGTGCGCGTTCAGAGTGGCGCCGTGGGCCGTGGCGATGGAGCGCACGATCGACAGGCCGAGGCCGTGGTGGCCGTCGCCCGCGGTGCGGTCGAGCCGCTGGAACGGTTCGAACAACCGCCCCACCCGGTCCGGCGGAACCCGGTGGCCGGAATTGGCCACCCGCACGACGGCGCGCTCGCCCTCGACGCGGGTCACCAGCTTCACCCACCCATCGGGCACGTTGTAGCCGATGGCGTTGTCCAGGAGGTTGGCCATCAGGCGCTCGACCAGCGCGCTGTCGCCCCAGGTACCCGCGGCACCGGTCGCCGAGTCCACCCGCAGCCCCCGCCGCTCCGCCCGCTCGCGGCAGCCGAGCACCGCCTTCCCCGCCAGCTCCGCCAGCTCCAACGGCTCCCGGCGGTCAAGGCCGCGTTCACTGCTCGACAAGGTCAGCAGCGACTCCAGAAGCCGGGCCTGCTGTTCGCTGAGCACCAACAACCGTTCGAAGTTCGACCGGAAGGACTCCACAGTGGCATCGCGGTCGATCAACGACTCCTCAAGGAGCGCGTGTTCGACGGTCAGTGGCGTACGCAGTTCGTGTGCGGCGTTGGCGACGAACCGTTTGTGGGAGTCAAGGGCGCCCTCCAGCCGACCGAGCAGCCCGTCGACCGTGTCCGCGAGGTCCTTGAGTTCATCGGCGGGTCCCTCGGCGGCGAGGCGTTCGTGCACGTTGTGCGCGGAGATGCGCTGGATGGTGGAGGTCATCGTGCGCAGGGGCCGCAGCACCCGCCCCGCGACGAACCAGCCGAGGCCGATCGCGATCACCGACATGATGGCCAGCGCGACGCCGGACTCGATCAGCAGACGGTTCATCTCCATCTCGTGCTGGCGCATCGCCTGCTGGCGCCGAGCCTCCGCGATGCCCTTCAGGGCGGCCGAAGCGCCCCCGTCCGTATACATGTGGGCGCCGTCGTCCGTGGGCGGGCCGGACTGTTCGCGGCTGAAGAAGAACACCCCGTTGAAGCGGCTGACCAGCAGGTAGGTGATCGTCAGCAGGACGGCGCCGGATACGACGAACAGTGATCCGTACAGCAGGGTGAGCCGCATGCGCACCCGTTTGGGCAGGAGTCGGGCGGCCGCCCAGGCACGGAACCGGGCCGCGTGGGCCGAGTTGGGCAGACGCATCGGCATCGCACCTCACATCCCGTACCCGGGCACACAGACGTTTGCCAGGCTACCCCCCGCGGCGCCACCCCCGAGTCGCCCCGGCGAAATCCGGGACCCGGCGGGAGAACGCGGCATCCGCGACGCCGATGCGCACGTCGCGGATGCCGACCGTCCTTTTCCGGTATGGGTATGGGGGCGGGCTCACCCGTGGCCGGGCGGTACACCCCCCGGTCCTGGTCCGGGGCCATGCGGGCCAGGACCCGGCCCAGGGCCGCCGGGACCGCCGGGGGCGAAGAAGACTCCCGGCCCCCCTGGACCTCCCGGACCGCCCGGACCTCCGGGGCCACCGGTGAACATGGTGCCGGGCGGGCCACCGGGCGGGCCGCCCACCGGCTCGGGCACCGGCACCGCGCCGTTCCCGGATTCCAGCGCCGACGCGTCACCGCTCGCGGACGGCTGACGGGAGAACTGCGTGCGGTACAACTCCGCGTAGAGACCGTCCAGTTCCATCAGCTCCTCGTGGGTGCCGCGCTCCTGGACCCTGCCCTGGTCGATGACGAGGATCTGGTCGGCATCGCGGATGGTGGAGAGGCGGTGGGCGATCACCAGGGAGGTGCGCCCCTTCAGCGCGGTCTTCAGAGCCCGTTGCAGCGCCGCCTCGGACTCCGAGTCCAGGTGCGCGGTCGCCTCGTCGAGGACGACGATGGGCGGGGCCTTGAGCAGCAGCCTGGCCATGGCCACGCGCTGCTTCTCGCCTCCGGAGAAGCGGTACCCGCGGTCGCCGACGACGGTGTCGAAACCGTCGGGCAGCACCTCGATCAGGTCCCAGATCTGCGCCGCCTTGCACGCCTCGATCAGGTCCTGCTCGGTGGCGTCGGGACGCGCGTACGTCAGGTTGTCGCGGATGGTCGCGTGAAAGAGGTGCGCGTCCTGCGTGACCATGCCGACGGTCTCGTTCAGCGACCGCAGCGTCACGTCGCGGATGTCGTGGCCGCCGATCCTGATGACGCCCTCGACCGGGTCGTACAGCCGCGGCACCAGGTGGGTGATCGTCGTCTTGCCCGCGCCGGACGGGCCGACCAGCGCGGTCAGCTTGCCCGCGGGCGCGGTGAAGGTCAGATCGCTCAGGGTCCAGGTGTTCTGCACGCGTTCCTGCATGGGCAGGGCGATGGACTCCAGCGAGGCGAGCGAGACGTCGGCTGCCCTCGGGTAGCGGAAGAACACCCCGTCGAACACGATGTCGGGCGCGGTACCGCCGGCGTCATTGGTGGCGGGCAGGGGCACGGCGTCCGGCTTCTCGGAGATCAGCGGCTTGAGGTCGAGGATCTCGAAGAGCCGGTCGAAGCTGACGAGCGCGGTCAGCACGCTCGTCTGCGCGCCGGCGAGCTGGTTGATGGGCCCCATCAGCCGGGTGATCAGGGTGGCGAGCGCCACCAGGGTGCCGATCTGGAAGGTGCCTTCGATGACGAGGCTGCCGCCGAGGCCGTAGACGAGCGCGGTGGCGAGCGAACCGACCAGCATCATCGTCAGGAAGAGCATCTTGCCGTAGACGGCGGTCAGGATGCCGAGGTCCCGGCCCTTGGCCGCGAGCCCGGAGAACATGCCCGTCTCACCGGCGGGACGGCCGTACAGCTTGGCCAGCAGGGCGCCGGTCACGTTGAACCGCTCGCTCATGAACGAGCCGACCTCGGCGTTGACCTGCATGTGCTCCCGCATGATCCGCTGGAGCCGCCCGCCGACGAGCTTCCCGGGCAGGATGAACAGCGGAATGATCACCAGGGAGATCAGGGTGACCACCCAGGACAGATAGAACATCGTGATCAGTACGAGGATCAGCGTCAGGCCGGCGGACGCCACCGTGGACAGCAGTGTCGTGACCGCCTGTTGGGCGCCGACGACATCGGTGTTGAGCCTGCTGACGAGCGACCCCGTCTGCGCGCGGGTGAAGAACGCCAGCGGCTGGCGCTGCACATGGTCGAAGATCTTGGTGCGGAGGTCGTAGATGAGCCCCTCGCTGATCCGGCCCGAGTACCAGGCCTCCGCGAACCCGAGCGCGGTGCTCAGCAGCGCGATGCCGGCCACCGCCACGGAGATCCACACGACCACCGAGGTGTTGCCCTCCACGATTCCGTTGTCGATGAGGTACATGAACAGGACGGGCGTGGCCACCACGTTCGCCGCGTTCAGCGCGGTGATGGCCAGGAGAAGGACGATGTTGAGCCGGTACGGTTTCGTATAGGGGATGACGCGTTTCGCCGTGCCGGGCTTGATTCGCTGTTTGGTCACCGACTCGTCCGGCCCCATACCGCCGCTCATTATCACCGGCCCCGGGCCACCGATCATGGCCACGAAAACCTCCCGTTTCCGTTGTCGTTGCGGTCCGGGTGCGCCTAGCCGGCGGCTTCGTACTTCTCCATCTCCTCGATGAGGCTCTTGGGACGGATGTCCGTCCAGTTCTCCTCTATGTAATCGAGGCAGGCCTTCCGCGAGTCTTCGCCGAAGACGGTCTTCCAACCGGCCGGCACTTCGGCGAAGGAGGGCCAGAGCGAATGCTGGTTCTCGTCGTTGACCAGAACGAGGAAGGTGCCGTTTTCGTCGTCGAACGGGTTGGGCATGACCACTCCGATCAGTTTCTGGCGTTTCAATTTCTGTCGGCAGGACGTGTTTTACGCTAGCCGGGTACTCGGGGGCCGACAAGGGCGTCCAGTGAGTGCCGGACGCGGGACGGAATTCATGGCGTTCGGCCGGAGAGGAATCCGGTGATCGCCGCATTCACTGCGGCGGGCCTCTCCAGATATCCGTAGTGGCCGCAACCGGGGATCTCGGCATAGGTACTTCCGGGAATGCTCTTCGCGACCTCGTGGGACAGGTGCGGGCGGATGACCAGGTCGTCCTGGAACCCGATGACCAGACAGGGTGTGCTGATGCGCCGGTACGCCCGCAGGCGGTCGGGGATCAGCTGGATCCCGAGCTGGCCGCGTGGCGCCGACCGGTCGACGGCGGACATCTCGAAGACGGCGAGCCAGTCCCGCAGCCCCTCGTCGTCGTTCAGCGTGCGCGGCGAGAGATTCTGCAGGGCCTGCACATAGGCGGCGAACCGGGGCGGCAACTTGCCGTCGCCGTCGCCGAGTTCGAGGTCGGCGGCCGTCATGGCGGCGGTCAGCGCGTCCGTTCGTCCGCTGGTCGCCATCAGGACGGCCCGCGTGACGAGTTCGGGGCGGGCCAGGAGGAGTTCCTGAACGGCGATCGCGCCCAGTGAGTAGCCGACGATCGGGCACGCGTCCTCGCCGAGGTGCTCGATGAGGCCCGCGATGTCCGCCGCCATGTCGTGGAGGGTGAACTCCTCGGGGCAGGGGTCGCTCGGCGGGATCCCCCGGTTGTCGAGGGTGATCACCCGGTAGCCCGCCCGGGTCAGGGCGGGTACCTGGTGCGTGCGCCATATCCGGCCGGGCGCTCCGGTGCCGGTGACCATGACGACCGGCTTGCCGGTGCCGTACTCGTCGTAGCCGAGTCTGACTCCGTTGACGAGGGCGATCGGCATCGCGGTGTCCTCTCATCCGAACCGGCCGACCTTGTCGATGACGTCCTGGCCGTAGATCCGCAGCGCCTGCTGGAGCGCGAACTCCGCCATGTACGCGCGGAAGGCGTCCGGCGGTTCCTCGGCGAGGTTGAGCATGCGGCGGTTGGCGAGCACCGCGGCCCCGTCGAGCCGGGCCACACAGCGCTCGACAGCTGCGTCCATGTCCTGCGGTTCCACGACCTCGTCGACCAGCAGCCCGGCCGCCGGTTCCGCGGCCCTGATCCTGCGGCCGCCGAGGATGACCTGCCGGGCGAGCCGGGGGCCCGCGTACCGGGTGAACCGGAAGTTGGCGACGCCGGGGATGATGCCCTCCTTCGCCGCGGGCAGGCTGAGGTAGGCGTCGGAGGCGGCCAGCACGTGGTCGCAGACCAGCAGGAGCTGGGCGCCGCCGCCGATGGCGAAGCCGTCCACCGCGGCGACCCACGGCTTCTCCACGCACGGCGAGTGCCACTGGCCGGGGTGGTCGGTGAGGACGCCGCGTACGAGCTTGTGGAGGTAGCCGAGTTCGCGGCGCAGCAGGAACCCGACGAGCGGGATGTCACCGGAGCTGAGGCTCTTGAGGTTGATGCCCGCGCTGAACACGCGCCGGCCGCGGTAGCGCGGGTGGCTCATCTCTCCCCCGCGCAGCAGCCCCACGCGTACGGCCGGGTCGAGCAGGGCGAGGTCGACGGCGGTCTCCATGTCGTCGACCTGGCAGGTGTCCTCGGCGTTCAGACGGTCGTCCCGGCACATGGTCAGCCGGGCCACGCCGTCGTCGCCCCGTTCGACGTGCACGGACTCCATCCGTACCTCTCCGGTGCGCGTGAACTCGTCGAGCAGTCCGAGGGCGCGGGGAGTCGGCCGGAGCATGGCGTCGAGGAGGTGCGGGCCCGCGGCCGGTGAGCGCAGTACCGCGCGCAGGAAGATGCCCTGGTCGATCTCGTGCCCCTCCTTGGCGGCCTGGGGCCTGCTCCGCTCGGCCGCGAGCCGGGCCTCGTCGGGCACCAGGCCGGGCAGCTCGGTGGCGGCGGCCTCGAGGAGTTCGCCGATGCGGAGTGCGACGGTGCGTCCACCGGTCAGTCGGTCGTACACGGCATCGGCGTACGTGTCGAGGAACGCTGCCCGCAGGGCGCGGGCCGCGTCCTTGGCGGCGGCGATTGCGGCCTGCTCGCCGGGTGTGCGGGCGGGCGGTTCCGGCTGGGCCTTCGCGAGTTCGTCGACGCGGGCGACGGCTCCGGACGAGGCGGCCAGGGCCGACCAGATGTCCCTGACGTCCTCGTGTCCGGATGTCGCGGGCGGGGCGGGCGTGGCGCCGGGGCCGTGGCGGACCGTCGTCACGAGGCCGCCACCTCCTCTTCGGTTCCCTGCCGCAGGGTGCGGTCGCAGGCCGCGAGGTGGGCGCCCAGGGCGTCCTCGAAGCTGGTCGTCGCGGCGTCGAACAGCAACTGCCGCCGGATCGCGATCTCTTTGCCGGACAGGCCGTCCGCGAGGTCGGCTGCGGCCGTGGCGGCCGCAGCCGGGTCGTCGGCGAGTTCGTCGACGACGCCCAGCGCCAGCGCCTCGGCGGCCTCGATCGGGCGGCCGAACAGGACGGCTCCCCGGACCCGAGCGGCCCCGGCGAGCTGGACCAGGCGGTAGCCGGCCATGCCGGGCCAGGTGGCCGTGGCGTCGCGCGGGACGAGGAGCCGGGTGTCCGGGGCGGCCACGCGGAGGTCGGCGGCGAGGAACGCGTCGAGCGCGGTCCCGCCGCAGTCGCCGCGAGCCACCGCGAGCGTGGCGGCCGGCAGCCGTTCCAGGCGGCGCAGGGCGCGCTCCCACTTGGTGACGAGCGTGACGTCGAGGCCGCCGGTCCAGTCGCCGTGCGGCGCGCCGGTGACATGGACGGACGTGACGCCGTGGCCGTGCGGGTCCTCCGCGCGGTCGCAGAGGTCCGTGACGGCCTTGACGGCCGTGGCCGAAAGGGGCTCGGAGCCGTCCAACTCCAGTGTGCGCAGGGGCTTCATGGTCCCGTCCGTCCTCGTCGTCGGCCCGTTCCCACCACGGCTCGCCCTCACCATCGGATCAGCGCGGTCTCGATGGTGGAGCCCGGACCCATGGTCATGAGCACTCCGTACTCGCCGGGCCGGGTGACCCCCTCTTCGAGGAGGCGTTCGTAGGAGAAGAGGAACGAGCCGCTGGACACGTTCCCGTGGTCGCGCAGCACGCCGACGGTGTGCCGTACGTCATGGCGGGTCAGCCCGAGGTTGACCACGACGGCGTCGATGACCTTCTTGCCCCCGGAGTGCACGAGCCAGTGCCGTATGTCGCTCCTGCGCAGCCCGGTGCCGTCCAGCAGGCGGTCGACGACGATCTCGGCGTGCGCGCCCACGACGTAGGGGATCTGGGGGTCGAGGAAGAAGCTGAACCTGCCCTGTGCGCGGTCCCAGTCGTAGCGCATCGCGTCCACGGCGTCCGGGATGATGCAGCTGGCGAACTTCAGTACCGCCGGTTCCGGTTGTGCCGTCGGCTCGCGCCCCTCCCCCGCGAGGAGGGCGACGGCCGCCGCGCCGTCACCGAAGAGGCTGTTCACGACGGCCGTACGCATCGTCGAGTCCATGGCGTACGCGGCCGAGCACGCCTCCACGCAGAGGACGACGGCGAGTTCACCGGGGTGGGACGCCGCCCAGCCGGCCTCCACGCTCAGGGCGTTGAGGCCCGCGTTGCAGCCCATGCCGACGATATCGGCCCTGCCGCAGTGCCGGTCGATGCCCAACTCCCGTATCAGCAGGGCGCTGAGACCCGGCGTGAGGAATCCGGTGGAGGTGACGCAGCACAGGTGGCGCAGGTCGGCGAGTTCGGCTCCGGCGCTCTTCAGGCAGACGCGCAGCGCTTCGGCGCCCATCTCCAGTGCCAGTGCCTTGTGCTTGTCGAGCAGGTCGCCCTGGGACTCGGGGGCGCGCACGCCGTGGGCGTCCTCGGCGGGCAGGGTGAGGTTGCGGCGCTCGATGGCGCTGTTGAGGAAGACCGACCGCACCTTGGGGTCGGTGATGCCGAAGGCGTCGAGTACTTCCCGCTGGGAGTAGGAGGTGGCGCTCACGGCCGTGCCCACCCCGACGATCCGGGGGGCCGTCGGCAGTTGGCTCCGCCGCGTCGCCGGGGCCCGGACGCCGTCCAGCACCCCGGGCGGTGCTATGTCAGTGGTCATCGGAAGGTCCACCCCCACATGCGTGGCTTGCTTCGGCGCGGTTCTCGCAGGGCGTTGGTGCCGGTCACGGTGCTGCCCCTTCCGGTGTCGCGCTCCGCGCCTCGATGAAGCGCGCGAGCCTCGCGGCGCCCTCCTCGATCTGAGCGGGCGTCAGGTAACTGGTGGAGAGGCGGATGCCGTGCTGTCCGCCGCCCTCGGGATGGAAGTACGACATGGGCGTCCAGATGACGCCGAAGTCCTGAGCGGAGTGGATCAGCGCGGCGTTGTCGGCGCGGAACGGCACGCGCACGGTGAGGAAGAAGCCGCCCGTGGGTTCGTTCCAGCGCACGCCGAGGGCCTCGCGCCGGTCCGGCGGGAGATAGCGGTCCAGCTCCCTGAGCGTGGCCCGCATGGCGTCGCCGTAGTAGGCGGCGGCCGCGGTGTTCAGCTCCGAGACCATCCCGTCCGCCGCGAGGAGGGCGCCCGCCACGGCGGCCTGGCTGAGCGAGGAGGTGTTGACCGTCACCATGCTCTTGATCTTCGCCAGCTCGTCCGCGAGCAGTCCGGTGCGGCCCGCGTCGTCGAGGACGGGCTGGTCGGCGATGACGAAGCCCACCCGGGCGCCGGGGAACACCGTCTTGGAGAACGAGCCCAGGTGCACCACGGTGTGCGCGCGGTCCAGGGACTTCAGGGTCGGCAGCGGCCGGCCGGGGCTCACCAGGCGGTAGGGGCTGTCCTCCAGTACGAGGATGCCGTGGCGGGCGGCGAGGGCGAGGAGTTCGGCGCGGACCCGCGGGCCCATCGTGGTGCCGGACGGGTTGGAGTGGTCGGGAACGACGTAGAAGGCCCGGGGGCGGCGCCCGCGCTCCCGCTCGTTCCTGATCGCCGCTTCCAGATCGGCGCAGGAGAACCCGTCCTCACCTTCCTCCACAGCGGTGACGGCGACGTCCAGGAGCCGGGCCGCGCCGGTGATCCCCACGTAACAGGGGCTGGAGACGAGGAGGACGTCGTCGGGTCCCCTGATGAGGGCCCGCAGTACGAGGAGCATCGCCTCCTGCGCGCCGACGGTCACCACGATGGACTCGGCCGGTACGTCGATGTTCTCGTCGGCGCGCAGCGAGTCGGCGATGATCTCCCGGATCTGGCCTGCGGTGGGCCCGTACTGGTACATGGCGGTGCGCACCTGCCGCGGTGAACTGCCCTGCTCCTCAAGGTGGTTCAGATACCGGCGCAGGTGCGTGAAGATCTGCTCGCTGTCGAAGAAGCCGTCGTAGGGGCGGCCCGGCGCGAAGGAGATCGCCTCCGGGTAGCGGGAGGTGATCTCGTTGAGGAAGGTCATGGTGTCCAGGACCGGGTCGGACACGCTGGCGTGCAGCTCGGCCTTCCGCAGCGGCCGTGCGGCGCGTACCGGCGCCGCTTCGGCGGGGCGGGGGCCGGTGCGGATCGCGTCGGGGCCGATGTCCGTGAGCGTGGCGGCGCCCGTGAATGCCATCGCGTCAGTCAGCTCCCGGACGAGGCCGCCCAGCGCTTCCGTCACGCCCGCGCGTCCTCCCGCCCGCAGCCCGTCGAGGACCGGGCGGCCCACGACGACGGCGTCCGCGCCCGAGGCGAGTGACGCCAGGATGTCCGCGCCGCGGCGGAGACCGCCGCTCAGCAGGACGGGGCAGCGGCCCGCCACGGCCTCGGCGATCTCCGGGAGGGCGTCGAAGGCGGTGACCACGATTCCGTCGGCGCCCGCGTCGAGGGCACGCCGCGCCCCGGTGGCGCTTGCGATGCCCGCGACCAGCAGCGGCAGCCCGGTGGCCGAGCGCAGCCACGCCACGTCGGGCCAGTCGGCGCGGGACCGGAGCAGGGTGCGTACGTCGTCGAAGGGGCCCGGCGCGCCCAGTTCGGCGGGGGCGGCGACGCGCCTGGCACGGACGTCGTCGCGGTCGCCGAGCGCGAGGAGCAGCGCCCCGAACCCGGCGTCCCGTGCCCGCCCGGCGAGGCGGCGTGCCGTCTCCCGGTCCTGGAACGCGTAGGTCCGCAGCCAGAGGGGGACGTCGGCGGCCGAGGCGAGTTCGGCGAAGGTCCGCTCGGCGAAGGCGCTCACCACGGCCGGGAGCCCGGCCGCCGCCGCTGCCCTGACGACGGCGAGTTCGCCGCCGGGCCGTGCCGGGGCATCGAGCGGGCCGACGACCAGCGGCGCCGACCAGCTCCGGTCGAGGACCTTCACGGTGGTCTCGGGCGCCGCGGCACCGGCCTGTCCGGACTTACCGGGCCACCCGGACAGCCCGGCCTGTCGCAGGCCGATCCGGTCGAAGGCGTCGCGGTTGGCGGCGGACGCGCGGTCTTCGGCAGCCAGGGAATTTCCCGGCGCATAATCGTCGGCGATCTGTTCCGCCATGGATTTCCCCCAGGCGTCCGCGAGTCCGGCAGTTCAGCAGTCAGCAGTCAGCAGTCAGCAGTCAGCAGTCAGCAGTCAGCAGTCAGCAGTCAGCGAGAATTCGGCATCCGGCGCTCAGAGTCACATGGATCCCGACGGACCGACAACATCGTCCAACCGCCCGTTTCGCGCACTTGGACGAGCCGGATCCCATTCGACGTCCCAGCCCCCGGCGCCGAGCGCGTCCGCCAGCTTGTCGGCCGCTCGGGCGGGAACCGCGAACCGCACGGTGAATCCGGCGCCCGCGACGGCCGTCTCGACGGCGGCGTCCTCCGCTGTGACGCCGAGGTCCGCGACGGCGGCGAGGAGCCGCGCCAGCTCTCCGGGGCGCTCAGCGACGGCCACTCGCATCCCGTAGCTCTCGCAGTCCGGGGGCCCGGGAATCTCCGCGAGGCCCGAGATGCCCCGGTCGAGCAGGTCCACCAGCGCCCGCATGCCGAGGTCGCGGTCCGCGCCGCCGGGCCGGGCGAGCGCGTCCAGCGCGGGGACGAGGCGGGACAGATCGGTGTGCAGGTCCTTGAGAACGCCCGCGACGGCCGGGGCGTTGGCCTCAAGGATGTCGCCCCACAGCCGGGAGTCGCCGCCTGCGATCCGGGTGGCGTCGCGCAGCCCCTGCCCCGCGACGCGGGAGAGACCGGCGGGACCCTCCCGCAGCCGGGCCGCGACGAGGCTGGCCATCAGATGCGGTACGTGGGAGGTCACGGCCACGGCGGCGTCGTGGTCCCGACTGCGCATCACGATCGGGACGGCGTCGCACAGGGCGACCAGTTCCAAGGCCCGTTCGAAGGCGTCGTCCGAGGCGAGCCGGGACGGCGTGAGCACCCAGTTGCGGTCACGGAACAGCTCGGCACGGGCGGCCAGCGGGCCCGAACGCTCCCGGCCCGCCAGAGGGTGGCCGCCGATGTAGCGGGCGGGTTCGGGGGCACCGCGCAGCACCGCCTGTTCGGGCCCCGCCTTCACACTCGCCACGTCGGTGTACGAGCGGGCGAGACCGCGTTCCTGCGCCTCGGCGAGGACGGCACCGACCTGGCTGGGCGGGACGGCGATCACAGCCAGGTCGACGGTCTCCCCGGGGGCTCGCGCGAGGCCGGCGCCGAGCGCGGCGGCCGTTCTCGCGGCGGCGGGGTCCCGGTCGGCCAAGAACACCCGCACGCCCCGCCTGCTCACGGCGAGCGCGACGGACGTGCCGATCAGACCCGTGCCGATGACGGTCATGGTGCGCATCACTGAACATCACCCGTTCGAAAGGCCAACGACCATAAACCGAAAGGCCGCTCACTTTATTCTGGACGGTTAATAGCGGCAAAGGCTGTCGCCTCCGAAGGCGGCCGTCCATTTCCTTCGTAGCCAGACGCGTTGCCGGGCTCGTAGGGTCCCCGGAAAACTCATTTCTCTCCGGATCTGGAGCCATTCATGAGCGAATTGGCAAACCCCGAGAGCACCGAGAATCCGCTGTCGGACCTGTCGATCGACTACGTCGAGATGTACGTCGAGGACCTGGCGAGGGCGACGTCCTCGTGGGTCGACCGGTACGCCTTCACCGTGGTCGGTACGAGCACGTCCGCGGACCACCGCGGGGTCGCGCTCCGCCAGGGGCAGATCACTCTCGTCCTCACGCAGGCGACGTCGGACGAGCACCCCGGCTCGGCGTACGTGGCGGGGCACGGCGACGGTGTCGCCGACATCGCCCTGCGCACCGCCGACCCGGAGGCGGCCTTCCACGCGGCCGTCGCGCGCGGCGCCCTGGCGCACCGGTCCCCGGAGCGGCACCCCGGCGGCGGCCCCGCGGTCACCGCTGCGGTGCGCGGCTTCGGGGACGTCGTCCACACCCTCGTGCGGCGCGCTCCCGGGGCGGGGCCCGGCCTTCCGGCCGGCTATGTTCCCGTGCCGGACGCGAGCCGTGAACCGGCCGCGGACGCGGGCCTGTTGGAGCTGGACCACATCGCGGTGTGCCTGCACGCGGGCGACCTCGGGCCGATGGTCGACTACTACTGCGACGCGCTCGGTTTCCGGGACATCTTCCAGGAGCACATCACCGTCGGCGCCCAGGCGATGGAGTCGACGGCGGTGCAGAGCCGGTCGGGCACGGTGACACTGACCCTCATCGAGCCGGACACGTCGGCGGCGAGCGGCCAGATCGACGAGTTCCTCAAGAGCCATCAGGGCGCGGGCGTCCAGCACCTGGCGTTCTCCGCGGGCGACGCGGTGCGGTCGGTGCGGGGCCTGTCCGAGCGGGGCGTCGGCTTCCTGCGTACGCCGTCGTCGTACTACGACCTGCTCGGCCGGCGCGTCTCGCTGAGCGCGGAGCGGCTCGAGGACCTGCGGGCGACGCACGTACTGGCCGCGGAGGACCACGACGGGCAGCTCTTCCAGATCTTCACCGCCTCTGACCATCCGCGCGGCACGCTGTTCTTCGAGATCATCGAGCGGCGGGGAGCCGAGACCTTCGGCAGCGCGAACATCAAGGCGCTCTACGAAGCCGTGGAGCTGGAGCGGACGAAGCAGCGTGGATTCCATCAGCGCTGACGCGGCGCCGCGCGGCCCGGTCTCGGCACCGGCCGACGCCCTGTGTCTCGCCGACATGGAACGCGCCGCGGCCGCCGTCCTCCCCGCCGACGTACGGGATTTCCTCTTCGGGGGCAGCGGCGCCGAGACCACGCTCGACGCCAACCGCGCCGCGATGGACCGTGTCTTCCTCGTCCCGCGCGTCCTGCGGGACGTGTCGCGGTGCACGACGGGGACCACCCTCCTCGGGCGCCCGGCCCGGATGCCGGTGGCGGTCGCGCCCGTCGCCTATCAGCGGCTCGTGCACCCCGAGGGCGAACTGGCCGCAGCCCGCGCGGCGCACGCGGCGGGCGTGCCGTTCACCGCCGGCTCCCTCAGCAGCGTCCCGGTCGAGCGGCTCACCGCGACCGGCGCGGCCGTATGGTTCCAGCTCTACTGGCCGCGCGCGAGCGGCCACGCCTTCGACCTGGTCACCAGGGCCGAGGACGCCGGCGTGGAGGCCATCGTGCTCACCGTCGACGTGCCGTGGATGGGCCGACGGCTGCGGGACATGCGCAATCGGTTCGCGCTGCCGGACCATGTGCGGGCCGCCCATCTGGCCGCGGGCACCACCGCGGCGCACCGGGCCCCTGCCGGGCCCTCCTCCGCGCTGGCGGCCCACACCGACGCCGCCTTCTCCGCGTCCCTCACGTGGGCATCGGTGGCGGCGCTGCGGGAGCGGACCCGGCTGCCGCTGGTCCTCAAGGGCGTGCTGGCGCCCGAGGACGCGGTGCGTGCCGTCGAGTGCGGGGTGGACGCCGTGGTGGTCTCCAACCACGGGGGCCGCCAGCTGGACGGCGCGGTCCCGAGCGTGGACGCGCTGCCGGGGATCGTAGCGGCCCTGGGCGGGCGCTGCGAGGTCCTGCTGGACAGCGGGGTCCGCAGCGGGACGGACGTCCTGAGGGCGCTGGCCCTGGGCGCCCGCGGCGTTCTGGTCGGCCGCCCGCCGGTCTGGGGGCTCGCCATGGGCGGGGAGGCGGGGGCGCGGCGCGTCCTGGAACTCCTCGGTGACGAGTTCCGCGACGCGCTGGGGCTCGCGGGCTGCGCGGACGTGTCCGCCGCCGGGGAACTGCGCACGCTGCGGCGGTGACCGGGGTCCGGCATCAGGTGCGCCAGTGCGCCCGCCCGACTCGCGCCGGGACCCGCGGCCTAGAATCGTGGGGTTTGTCCCCGAGCCGCGTACGGAGCCCGCCCATGCACAGCCCCCACGATCCGTTCGTACGTGTCCGGGGCGCCCGGGAACACAATCTCCAGGGCGTCGACGTGGACATCCCGCGCGATGTCCTCGCGGTCTTCACCGGCGTCTCCGGTTCCGGGAAGTCCTCGCTCGCCTTCGGGACGATCTACGCCGAGGCCCAGCGGCGCTACTTCGAGTCCGTGGCGCCGTACGCCCGGCGCCTCATCCACCAGGTGGGCGCGCCGAAGGTCGGGGAGATCACGGGACTGCCGCCCGCGGTCTCGCTCCAGCAGCGCCGCTCGGCGCCGACCTCGCGCTCCTCCGTCGGCACGGTCACCACCCTGTCCAACTCGCTGCGGATGCTCTTCTCGCGCGCGGGCACCTACCCCGAGGGCGCCCAGCGGCTCGACTCGGACGCCTTCTCGCCGAACACCGCGGCCGGCGCGTGCGCCGAGTGCCACGGCCTCGGCCGGGTCCACCGCACCACCGAGGAGCTGCTGGTCCCCGACCCCTCGCTGTCCATCCGCGAGGGCGCCATCGCCGCGTGGCCCGGCGCCTGGCAGGGCAAGAACCTGCGGGACGTCCTGGACACCCTCGGCTATGACGTGGACCGCCCGTGGCGCGAGCTGGACGCGGCGGACCGCGAGTGGATCCTCTTCACGGACGAGCAGCCGGTGGTGACCGTGCATCCGGTGCGCGAGGCGGGCCGGATCCAACGCCCTTACCAGGGTACGTACATGAGCGCCCGGCGCTATGTCATGAAAACCTTCTCGGACTCCAAGAGCCAGACGCTGCGCGCCAAGGCCGAACGGTTCCTGGCGAGCGCGCCCTGCCCGGCGTGCGGCGGCAGCAGGCTGCGGCCCGAGGCCCTCGCGGTCACGTTCGCGGGCCGCACGATCGCCGAACTCGCCGCGCTCCCCCTGTCCGAGCTGGCCAAGGCCCTTGAGGGCGCGGAGCGTTCGTCGGAGTCGGCGCGTGTCCTGACCGACGACCTGCTGGCCCGTATCGCGACGGTCACCGAACTCGGGCTCGGCTATCTCAGCCCCGACCGCGCCACACCGACCTTGTCGGCGGGCGAACTACAGCGGCTGCGGCTCGCCACGCAGCTGCGCTCGGGCCTCTTCGGTGTGGTCTACGTGCTGGACGAGCCGTCGGCGGCCCTCCACCCGGCGGACACGGAAGCCCTGTTGACGGTCCTGGACCGCCTCAAGGCCGCGGGCAACTCCGTCTTCGTGGTGGAGCACCACCTGGACGTCATGCGCCACGCGGACTGGCTCGTCGACGTCGGCCCGCAGGCGGGCGAGCACGGCGGGCGGGTGCTGCACAGCGGCCCGGTGGCCGGACTCGAAGGGGTGCGGGAGTCCGCGACGGCTCGCTTCCTCTTCGACCGGTCACCGGCACCGGTGCGCGACGTGCGCGCCGCGCGAGGCTGGTTGAAAATCGGCCCGGTCACCCGGCACAACCTGCGTGGCGTGAGCGCGGAGCTGCCCCTCGGCGCCTTCACGGCGGTCACGGGCGTCTCGGGCTCGGGCAAGTCCACGCTCGTCGGCGAGATCACCGAGGAGCTGGCGGGGGTCGGCCGCCTGGTCCGCGTCGACCAGAAGCCGATCGGGCGCACGCCGCGCTCCAACCTCGCCACGTACACCGGTCTCTTCGACGTGGTGCGCAAGGTCTTCGCGGGTACGGACGCGGCGAAGGCACGGGGTTACGGCGTCGGCCGGTTCTCCTTCAACGTAGCGGGCGGGCGGTGCGAGACCTGTCAGGGGGAGGGCTTCGTCAGCGTCGAGCTGCTCTTCCTGCCGAGCACCTACGCGCCCTGCCCGGCCTGCGCGGGGGCCCGCTACAACCCCGAGACCCTCGACGTGACGTACCACGGGAGGAACATCGCCCAGGTGCTCGACCTCACGGTGGAGGCGGCCGCGGGGTTCTTCGCGGACACCCCGTCCGTCGTACGCAGTCTGCGGACGCTCCTCGATGTCGGGCTCGGCTATCTGCGGCTCGGTCAGCCGGCCACGGAGCTGTCGGGCGGCGAGGCCCAACGGATCAAGCTGGCGAGCGAGTTGCAGCGGGCCCGGCGCGGCCACACGCTCTACCTCCTCGACGAACCGACGACCGGCCTGCACCCCGCGGACGTCGACGTCCTCACCCACCGCCTGCACGAGCTGGTCGACGCGGGGAACTCGGTGGTCGTCGTCGAACACGACATGGCGGTGGTGGCGGGCGCGGACTGGGTCATCGACCTCGGCCCGGACGGGGGCGAGGGCGGCGGCCGGATCGTGGCGGCGGGCCCGCCGAGGGAGGTGGCACGGGCCGAGGGCAGCCGCACGGCCCCGTACTTGGCCCGCGCGCTCGACTAGGCGCCCCTCCCGCGGAGCTACCGGCTCACCTTCCGGGTGGCCCGCAGCCACTCCTTGTTCATCGCGGAGATGGAAGGCAACGGAATCCCCTTGGGACAGGCAGAGGCGCAGGCGCCGGTGAGCGTGCAGCCCCCGAACCCCTCCTCGTCCATCTGCGCCACCATGTCCAGCACACGCGTCTCGCGCTCGGGAGCACCCTGCGGCAGCACATTGAGGTGGTTGACCTTGGCCGAGGTGAAGAGCATGGCGGAGCCGTTGGGGCAGGCGGCCACGCACGCCCCGCAGCCGATGCACTCGGCGTGCTCGAAGGCGGAGTCGGCGTCCGGCTTGGGCACGGGCGTGGCGTGCGCGTCGGGCGCGGAGCCCGTCGGGGCGCTGATGTAGCCGCCGGACTGGATGATCCGGTCGAACGCCGAGCGGTCCACGACCAGGTCCTTGACCACCGGGAAGGCCGCGGCACGCCACGGTTCGATGTCGATGGTGTCGCCGTCCTCGAAGGACCGCATGTGGAGCTGGCAGGTGGTGGTGCGCTCGGGCCCGTGCGCGTCGCCGTTGATGACGAGCGAACAGGCGCCGCAGATGCCCTCGCGGCAGTCGTGGTCGAAGGCCACGGGGTCGTCGCCCTTGACGATGAGTTCTTCGTTGAGGGTGTCGAGCATCTCCAGGAAGGACATGTCGGAGGAGATGCCGTCCACTTCGTACGTGGACATCGCGCCGTCGGCGTCGGCGTTCTTCTGGCGCCAGACGCGCAGGGTGAGCTTCATGCGTAGCTCCGCTGAGTGGGGTGGACGTACTCGAAGACGAGGTCTTCCTTGTGCAGGACGGGGGCGTCGCCGGTGGCGGTGAACTCCCAGGCGGCCGCGTACGAGAACTCCTCGTCCACGCGCGCGGCCTCGCCGTCCGGGGTCTGGGACTCCTCGCGGAAGTGGCCGCCGCAGGACTCGGCGCGGTGCAGGGCGTCGAGGCACATCAGCTCGGCGAGTTCGAGGTAGTCGACGACGCGGTTGGCCTTCTCCAGGGACTGGTTGAACTCCTCGCCGGTACCGGGGACCTTGATGCGGCGCCAGAACTCCTCGCGGATCTGCGGGATGCGCTCCAGAGCCTTGCGCAGCCCCGTCTCCGTGCGGGCCATGCCGCAGAACTCCCACATCACTTCGCCGAGTTCACGGTGGAAGGAGTCGGGGGTGCGGTCGCCGTCGACGGCGAGGAGGAGATTCAGCCGGTCCTCGGTCTCGGCCACCACCTCCTGCACGACGGGGTGTTCGGCGTCGACCTCGTCCGTGTGCGGGTTGCGCGCGAGGTAGTCGTTGATGGTGGACGGCAGGACGAAGTAGCCGTCGGCGAGGCCCTGCATGAGGGCGCTTGCGCCGAGCCGGTTCGCGCCGTGGTCGGAGAAGTTGGCCTCGCCGACCGCGAAGAGTCCGGGAATCGTGGTCTGGAGGTCGTAGTCGACCCAGAGCCCGCCCATCGTGTAGTGGACGGCGGGGTAGATCCGCATCGGCACCTCGTAGGGGTTCTCCGCGGTGATCCGCTCGTACATGTCGAAGAGGTTGCCGTACTTCTCCTCGACCGTCTTCTTGCCCATGCGCCGGATCGCGTCGGCGAAGTCGAGGTAGACGCCCTGCCCGCCAGGACCGACGCCCCGCCCCTCGTCGCATACGTTCTTGGCGGCGCGGGAGGCGATGTCGCGGGGCACGAGGTTGCCGAAGGACGGGTAGATCCGCTCCAGGTAGTAGTCGCGCTCGTCCTCGGGGATCTCGTTCGGCGGCCGCTGGTCGCCGCGCGCTTTCGGCACCCAGATGCGGCCGTCGTTGCGCAGCGACTCGCTCATCAGGGTGAGCTTGGACTGGTGGTCGCCGGTGCGCGGGATGCAGGTGGGGTGGATCTGGGTGAAGCAGGGGTTGGCGAAGTAGGCGCCGCGCCGGTGGGCCCGCCAGACGGCGGTGGCGTTGGAGTTCATGGCGTTGGTCGACAGGTAGAAGACGTTGCCGTAGCCGCCGGTGGCGAGGACGACGGCGTCCGCGAAGTACGTGTCGATCTTGCCGGTGATCAGATCGCGGGCGACGATGCCGCGCGCCCGCCCGTCGACGACGATGACATCCAGCATCTCGGTGCGCGGGTGCATCTCCACGTTCCCGGCGGCGATCTGCCGGCTCAGCGCCTGATAGGCGCCGAGCAGCAGTTGCTGACCGGTCTGGCCGCGCGCGTAGAACGTCCTGGACACCTGGACGCCGCCGAAGGAGCGGGTGTCGAGGAGCCCTCCGTACTCACGGGCGAACGGCACGCCCTGCGCGATGCACTGGTCGATGATCTCGACGGAGATCTGCGCGAGGCGGTGCACGTTGGACTCGCGGGCGCGGAAGTCGCCGCCCTTGACGGTGTCGTAGAAGAGGCGGTGGACGGAGTCGCCGTCGTTGCGGTAGTTCTTCGCGGCGTTGATGCCGCCCTGGGCGGCGATCGAGTGGGCGCGGCGCGGCGAGTCCTGGTAGCAGAACTGGACGACGTGGTAGCCCTGTTCGGCGAGGGTGGCCCCGGCGGAGCCGCCCGCAAGACCGGTGCCGACGACGATCACGGTGTGCTTGCGGCGGTTGGCGGGGTTGACCAGCTTCGCCTGGAAGCGGCGGGTGTCCCAGCGGTCGGCGATCGGACCGCTCGGGGCCTTGGCGTCTACGAGCGGTTCTCCGGTCGTGTAGGCGGCGTACTCACGGGAGTTGTTCATGGTTCAGCTCACCAGTCCGGTCATGACGGCCACGGGTACGGAGACGAAGCCGGCGGTCAGCACCAGCGCGAGTCCGTTGGCCAGGGGCCTCAGGACACGGTCGCGGGTGGCGGTGCCGACGCCCAGGGTCTGCGCGGCGCTCCACAGTCCGTGCCGGACGTGGAAGCCGAGGGCGACGACGGCGACGATGTAGATGACGTTGCCGTACCAGGTGGAGAAGGTGTCGATGATGTTCTGGTACGGGTGCAGGTGCTGGTAGCCGCCGGGGTGCACGGTGCCGGTCGTCAGGTCGAGGATGTGCCAGACGATGAAGAGCGCGAGGATGATGCCGCCCCAGCGCATGGTGCGGGTCGCGAAGGTCGCCTGCGCCCTTTTGTGGACGTACTTGGCGGGGCGCGCCCTGATGTCGCGGCGGCTCAGCTGGTAGGCGGAGGTGGCGTGCGCGACGACGGCGGCGACGAGGACCACGCGGACCAGCCAGAGCGTCCACTCGTCGTGCATGAAGGGCTCGCCGACCGTGCGCAGCCAGTGGGCGTAGTGGTTGATCTCCTCGGGACCGAAGAAGATCTTCAGGTTTCCGACCATGTGCGCGACCAGGTAGAGCAGCATGATCAGGCCGCTCACCGCCATCACGGTCTTCTTGCCGATGGTGGAGTCCCAGAGCGTGCGGGTCATGGACGGCCGTTTGTCCGTCCGCGTTGCCAGAGCCATGTCAGTGACGCTACGGCCGAAGGTCCCAATCGGTCCAAGAGATGGTCTGGCTCATCTCAATAGCCTGGGCCTATCGACCGACGTATCGTGCGGCGTATGCAATTCCAGCAGCTGCACTACTTCGTCGCGGTCGCCGAGACATGGCACTTCACGCGGGCCGCCGAGCGGGTCCACGTCTCCCAGCCCTCGCTCTCGCAGCAGATCAGGGCCCTGGAGAAGGAGCTGGGCGCGGAGCTGTTCAGCCGGGCCCGCGGCAACATCGCGCTGACCGACGCGGGCGAGGCGCTGCTGCCGCTGGCCCGGCGGATCCTCGCGGACGCGGACACCGCCCGGATCGAGGTGCAGGAGCTGGCGCAGCTGCGCCGCGGCCGCATCCGCCTCGGGGCGACGCCGAGCGTGTGCACGGGGCTGCTCCCCGACGTGCTGCGCGCTTTCCATGACCGGCATCCGGGGATCCAGCTGCTCATCGAGGAGGGCGGTTCCCACGATCTCGTACGCGAACTGGCGCGCGGGGCGCTGGACCTCGCCCTGGTGGTGCTGCCGCTGCCGAGTCCCTCGCCCGCGCTGACCACGGTGGAGCTGCTGCGGGAGGACCTGGTCGTGGTGTCGTCCCCGCGGGCGCGGCGGCTGGGGCGGAGCGTGCGCATCGCCGATCTCCAGGGCGAGCGCCTTGTGATGTTCCGGCACGGCTACGACCTGCGGGAACTGACCGTCGCGGCCTGCCGGGCCGAGGGGTTCGAGCCGGAGTTCGCGGTGGAGGGCGGCGAGATGGACGCGGTGCTCGGCTTCGTACGGGCGGGGCTGGGCGTTGCGGTCGTGCCGCGCATGGTGGCCGAGCGTCCGGGCTCCGACCTGCGGACGACCCCGCTGACCAGGCCGGGCCTGTCCCGCACGATCGCCCTCGCGCACCGCAGCGATGTGGCTCCGCCGCGGGCGGCGCGGGAACTCCAGCGGATGCTTTTGGCCCAGGGCGGGTGAGGGTGCCTCGGATTTCAGGTGCGGGTGCGTCGTGGGCTGGTCGCGCAGTTCCCCGCGCCCCTGACGGGGCGCATCCGTGCCCCCTCAGGGGCGCGGGGAACTGCGCGAGCGACCACGACGCACCCGCGCCAGGCGAACCACACGCACCCCCCGAGTTGATCTGCTCCCACCCCGGCGGTCAGCCGACCGCGTCGGCCAGCGCCAGTTCGTGAAGGCGATCCGGCGGCCCCGGCCGCGCGTAGTACCAGCCTTGAGCCGTATCACAGCCGAGCTCCCGCAGCTGGTCCGCCTGCGCGCCCGTCTCGACGCCCTCGACGGTGACCGCGAGGTCCAGGCTGTGCGCGAGCGAGACGATCCCTTCGACGATCTTCAGGTCGACGGGGTCGGCAGGGAAGTGCTGCATGCCCTGGGTGAAGGACCGGTCGAGCTTGAGGACGCTCACCGGCAGCCGACGCAGATTGGCGAGGTTGGAGTAGCCCGTGCCGAAGTCGTCGAGCGCGATGTCCACGCCCATCTCGGCGAGCCTGCGCAACGGCTTCAGCAGATCGTCGTCCGCTCCTATCAGCGCGGACTCGGTGACCTCCAGGCAGAGCGCACCCGGCTCCAGTCCCTCGCGCTCCAGGATGTCGACCGTGTCGGAGACCAGACCCGGATGAGTGAGCTGCATGGGCGAGAGGTTGACGTTGACCCGGAGCGGCCCGCCGACGGCCCCGTCCAGAGGGCGCGCCTCCCAGAGGCGGGCCTGGCGCACGGACTCCTCGAGGACCCAGCGGCCGAGCGGCACGATCAGGCCGGTGTGCTCGGCGAGCGGGATGAACCGGTCGGGGCCGATGATGCCGTGCTGGGGGTGCAGCCACCGCACGAGCGCCTCGGCGCCGCGCACACTGCCGTCGCCGAGATGCACCAGCGGCTGGTACTCGATGAAGAACTCGCCGCGCTCCAGGGCCGCGGGCAGCGCGGTGGTCAGGCCGTGCCGGGTGATGGCGCGGGCGTCGGCCTCGGGATCGGCCAGTTCGTAGCGGTTGCCGCCCGCCGACTTGGCGCGGTACATCGTGATGTCGGCGCTGCGCAGCACGTCCGCCGCGCCGCGCTCACCGGCCGGGCCCTCCACGATGCCGATGCTGCCGCGCACGGTCAGCTCGCGGCCGTCGACGCGGATCGGGGCGGCGAGGGCGTTCATGATGCGCCCCGCCAGTTCGTCCACCTCGGTCTGGGTGTCGGTGCCCGTGGTGAGCGCCACGAATTCGTCGCCGCCGAGCCGGGCCACCATCTCGCCGGGCGCGGTCGCACACGACTGGAGCCGGTCGGCGACCTCGACGAGCAGCCGGTCGCCCGCCGCGTGTCCCAGGCTGTCGTTGACGGTCTTGAATCCGTCGAGGTCGAGGTAGCAGAGCCCGAACCGCGCGTTCTCGCCCGCGGAGAGGGCCTTCTCCAGGCGCTCGAAGAACAGCGTGCGGTTGGGCAGCCCGGTGAGCGCGTCGTGCGTGGCCTCGTAGCGAAGGCGCAGGTTGAGCAGCCGGCGCTCGGTGGTGTCCTCCATCAGCGCCAGCTGGTACTGCGGAAGGCCGTCCGCGTCGCGCAGCAGCGAGACGGTGAGGTTGGTCCACAGGACCGTGCCGTCGGGGCGGTAGAAGGCCTTCTCCACCCGATAGTGCTCACGCTCGCCGCGCACCAGCTCCTCGTACAGCTTCCATACGTGGGGAGAGTCGTCGGGGTGCGTCCACTCCGCCGCGTTGCGCCCGCGCAGGTGGTTCTCCAGGCCGCCGAACATACGGATCAGCGCGTCGTTGACCTCAAGGATCGTGCCGTCGAGGTCGGCGATGCCGATGCCGATCGCCGCGCCGTGGAAGACGGCACGGAAGCGCGCCTCGCTCGCGTGCAGGGCCTCGGCGACCGCGCTGCGCGCGCTCAGGGCGGCCCGGGAGATGGCCTCCTGCTCGACGAGGGTGCGCTCGCGCAGCGCCTGGGCGAACCCGGCCGCGACCGCGTGCTGGATGCGGGAGCTGCGGGCCCGCAGCTCCTCCTGGGGGCCGTCGCCGCCGCAGTACAGGACCAGGTAGGCGTCGACGCAGTCGAGGGTGCGGCTGAGCGCCTCGGGATCGGTGCAGTGCGTGTCGATGAGGGCGGCACCGACGGCCTGGCCCTGTTTCGCGTCGAAGACCCGCTCCCGGAGCGCGTCGCGCAACCTCCGGGCGAGCGGTACCAGTTGCTGCTCGAACTCGGGGCGGGTCAGTGAGGTGGCCGTCACGGGGAAGATGGCACGGCTCCAGATGGTGGCGAACCTGCGGAGTCTCCCCTCCGGTCCGTCCGGCTCGGCGCTCAACGCTTCCGTCCCACGCCCGCGAACCCCGAGAAGGAGTAGGGGTCCTCCTCCTCGGGCGCTGTGTCGGGCCGCCAGTGCGGCATCGGCACCAGGCCGGGTTCCACCATGTCGTACCCCTCGAAGAACCGCGCGATCTCGTCGCGCGAGCGCATGATCAGTGGATTGCGGATGTCTTTGTATACACCGACCGTCCCGCCGGCCTGCTCGGGGGGAACCGGAATCCCTTCGTACGAGGCATGCGTGAGGACGATCAGGCTGCCGGGCGCGAGAGCGTCCCTCAACTCGGCGACGGCCGCGCAAGGATCGTACGCGTCCTCGACGAAGTGCAGGACGGCGACGAGCAGCAGCGCCACCGGGCGGTCCAGGTCGAGGAGCGAGCCCACCTGCGAACTGCCGAGAATGTCCCGGGGCTTGCGCAGATCCGCGGCGAGGACCGCGGTCCGTTCGTCGCCCTCCAGGACGGCCTCGCTGTGCGCCACGGCCACCGGGTCGTGGTCGACGTAGACGACCCGCGCCTCTTCGCTGGCCCGCTGCGCCACCTCGTGGACGTTGCCGAAGGTGGGGATACCGGAACCGATGTCGAGGAACTGGGTGACGCCCTGCCCGACGGCGTATCGCACCGCCCGCCGCATGAAGGCGCGGTTCGCCTGCATGATCTTGGGCAGGCCCGGCATGAACTCCATCGCCTTGCGGCCGGCCTCCCTGTCCACTTCGAAATTGTGCGAGCCGCCCAGGTAGTAGTCGTAGATGCGGGACACGCTGGGCATCGTGAGGTCGATGCCGAGCGGGGCCCAGGCGGGACGCTCCATCAAGACTCCAAGGCATAGGGGGCGACGCAGGCGATCCGATGTTCGAGGGTGAGGCTACTGATCGTCCGCCAAGGGAGCGAGTCAAACCGGAAATTGGCCGTCCGTTCTCGGTCACTGCCTTTGGCAAGTGCCGTTCCCCACACAGCGGACCGGCCCGCTCCCTCCTTGTGATAAGGGGGGAAACGGGCCGGTCGGCCGTGCTCCGTGGGGGGGGCTTGCGGGTCCTTGGAGATCCTTGGAGAACCTCGGGGGAGGTTGGGGGGCCTCGGCGCTTCGCGGGAGGCTACTTCGGTGCGCCGATCGCCTTGCCGTCCGGGCTCACGGCGTACCAAGTGCCTCCCACGCCCTGGCCGTTGGTGTCGCCCGCCTTCTTGTCGCCCGCGAAGGTGTACAGCGGCCAGCAGTCGATCGTCTGCTGCTTGCCGCCGTCCGGGCGGTCGTAGGTCATGTAGCCCTTCTTCTTGATGCCCACGGCGTCGGACTTGTCGACGGGGGCGACAGCGGGCCACTTCTCGGCGCAGGCGCCCACGCAGTTGGACTTGATCGGCCAGGCGGAGTCCTTGGTGAAGCGGTAGACGGTCATGCCGTTCTTGTCGACGACGATCTCGCCGAGCTTCGGGTCCTTGCGGGTGGACAGGCCCGCGGGGTCGGCGGGAGCGGTCTCCTCTGGGGCCGCCTCCTCCGGGGCCTTCTCGGCCGGCGCGGCCGAGGCCTTCTTGCCGTCGGGGGCGGCCGCGTACCAAGTTCCGCCCACACCCTGCCCCTTGGCGTCGCCGGGCTTGGCGTCCTTCGCGAACCGGTACATCGGCCAGCCGTCGATGGTGAGCTGCTTGGTGCCGTCCGTGGTGGTCACCTCGCCGAGCAGGGAAGCGTCGACGCCCGGCGCCGCCTTGGCCCCGTCGGCGGCCACGGCCGGCCAGGCCTTCAGGCAGGCGGCGTCGCAGTTGGACTTGGGCGGCTGGGCGGTGTCCTTGTCGAAGCGGTAGAGCGTGAAGCCCTCGCTGTCGGTGACGACCTTCCCGAGCTTCTTGCTGTCCCATACGGCGAGCTGTCCGGCCGCCTTCGCCTTGGCAGCCCCGCCCTCCACGGCACCGTCGTCCGCCCCGTAACCGTCGCCCGCGCCGTATCCGTCGGCCTTCGCGGGCGCCTCGTTGCCCACGTTCTGGCCATTCGGCGACTGGTCGCCCTTCTCCTGGCCGCACGCCGTCGTCAACGCCAGCAGAGCCGCAGCCGTCGCTACGAGCGAGGCGCTCCGCCCGGCCCGAGGGGCTCGCCCACTTGGATGCCGCATCTGTAACTCCCGCTGTCCGCTTGGATGTTGTGGCGCCGTTTTGCGTCACACATGGCCCTAGGTACGGGCGGGGACGACCATCGCGTTCAACGGGGCCAAGAATTTCTTTCCGCGGCGTCCGCGGTGGGGAGGGCCCGGGGCCGCGGCGCGTGCCGTCAAACCCGCGCCATAACCACCTCATCCCTTCGGGGCATTCGGGCGCGCTTCCCGCGTGCGCGGGGCGCCCTGCGCCCATGATCTCCGTCGTGCATGGAACTTCGCGGGCCCTGTCGCCCCTCGCCACACGCGTGTTGGCATTTCTGGCGATGGCGCTGCTCCTGGGCGCCCTCACCGGCGCCGGAAGGGCCGTGGCCGACAGCTGCGCGTACGCGTCGATCGGCCCGGGCGGCGGTTCTTCGGGCGGCGGCCATACGGCCGTGGCGGGTGACGGCGCCAACTGCTGGGCCGGGCCCACGCACCGGCCGAAGCCTCCCCCGCCGCCCCCGCCGCCCGCTCCCCCACCGCCTCCGCCGCCCCCTCCGCCACCTCCGGAGGCCCCGGCCCCGGACCCGCCACCAGCGCCCGCGCCGAAACCGCGGCCGACAGTCGAGCCCGCCTCGCCCCCGCCGCCCGCACTCGCTCCGAAGTCGGCGCCCGAACCCAAGCCCGAACCCAAGCCCAAACCCCCCACCCCGACCAGAACAACCAAGCCATCGCCATCCGTGACATATCCGTCGTACAACGCGCCGACCCGCAAGCGGCCGCCGCGCGACGGCCCGTCCCTCGTCTCGCTCACCCTGCTCATCACAGCGCCCGCGGTTCTCGCCGTCGCCGCGCTCCGCCCGCGCTGACCGCCGGAGGTCTCCATGTCGGAATGGCTTGTTCTCACCCTCGCGATGGCGGCCGCTTGCGGTGTCGTGCTCGTCGTGACGCTGCTGCGGCACCGCAGAACCGGCGCGGACTACGACGCGTCGGAGACACCGGACGTCATCGAGTACATGACGATGATGATCGGTGTCGTCTACGCCATCGTGCTGGGCCTCGCCATCGCGGGCGTCTGGGAGGCGCGCGGCGCCGCCCAGGAGCACGTGCGGGTGGAGGCCCAGGCGCTGCACGAGATCTCGGAGCGGGCGCGGGTCTACCCGGAGGACGTCCGGGACCGTATTCGCGCCGACGTCCGCACGTACGTCGGCCATGTCGTCACCACCGAGTGGGACGCCATGGCCGACCGGGGTGAACTCACCGACCGCGGCTCCGATCTGCTCACCCGGATCCGCCACGACGTCACCGACTACGAACCGAAGTCGGACTTCGAGGCCCAGGCGTACCAACCGCTGATCGACGAGGTGGCGGCCGCGGACGACGCGCGCAGCGCCCGCGCGGACAGCGTCGGGGCGACCATGCCGGGCGTGGTCTGGTTCGGCCTGATCATCGGCGGCCTGGTCACGATCGGCATGATCTTCGCGCTCCAGATCCGCCGCACACCGCGCGAACTGCTCCTCGCCGGCCTCTTCTCCGCGCTTTTCGCCTTCCTGCTCTTCCTCATCTGGGACTTCGACGCCCCGTACAGCCGAGGCATCGCGGCGACGGCTGAACCGTTCAAGGCGCTGTTCCCGGGGGTCGGCGACTGAGGGTTTGTCACATGGGTGGCTAGTCGTCCGTACGCCGCTGGTTCACGGTGGTTCCTCCTGCCCGAGTGGAACGCGCGTGGAAGGGGCCAGCGGTGAGACGAAGAGGATTTGTGGCGGGGGCGGTCGGCGCGCTCTCGGGGGTCGCTCTCGGTTCGGGCCCGGTTCAGGCCGACGCGCCGGTGCCTCGCCGGTCAGAGGGCCGGCGGGGCACGCAGGAGTGGCGGGCGGTCCCGGCGCCCGGCAGCACCCCGGCAGCGCAGCTGCGCCGTATCGCCGCCGCCGGACCTGGGCTGGCCTGGGCCGTCGGCGAGGAGAACCAGACCGTGTCGTCACCGGCGCGGGCGCTGGCCATGGTCTGGAACGGCAGCACCTGGTCGAAGAGCGACCTGTCCTCCATGGACTACACCGGTCACCTCAGCGATGTCGCGGGAGTCTGCTCCACCGCCGCGTGGAGCGTGGGCCTCCCCTCCGGGACCGCGAGCCCGCTGCTGCGCTGGGACGGAACCACCTGGCGCGAGGCCTCGTTCCCGGGCAGGGGCGAGCCGGGCGTCCGGCTGGAGTCGGTGGCGGTCGGCCCCGACCGGCGGGTGTGGATCTGCGGCACCCGGGGCGGCGCGGCCCGGCTGCTGCTGGGAGACGGCCGCCGATGGCGCTGGCTCGACCCGCTGCCGGTCGCGAGTGCCAATCTGTACCGGATCGTCCTGCGCACACCGGACGAGGTCTGGGTGAGCGGCGACGAGGCCTGGGGTGGTGGCTGGAGGGGGCTCGTGGCCCGTTGGAACGGGTCCTGGACGGTCCTGCCGCCGATCGCGGGCGCCCGTCTCGGCATCGGCGACCTGCACGCGGCCGCCGTGGACGACGTATGGGCCGTGGGCACCGAGGCCGGCGTCGGCGGGCCGCCGGGGCGCCCCGGCAATCCCGCCCTGGCGCACTGGGACGGTACGGCGTGGACCCGGGTGCAACCAGGCTTCACCCTCGGTTCGTTGACCGGTATCGCGGGCGACGCGCAGGGCCGCGCCGCCTGGATATCGGGCTGGAATCACCAGGACCAGAGCCGCAGTACGTACTTGCGCAGGGACGGCGCCGGCTGGACCGTCGTCCGAGGCCCGGAGGGCGGGGCGACGGCCCCCTACCTCAATGACGTGACAGCCGTCCCCGGCACCGCGGGGTTCTGGTCGGCCGGCATGACGAGCCCCGCCCCCTACCCGCCGACCGAGGCGTACACGGAACGTCTCGACGCCTGACGTCCCGTGCGCGGCGGGCCGCGGCCGATGGCCGTGAACGGTGCTGCGCCGCGCCCCGGTCCGGCGCATCCTGGTGCCATGGCCTGGCAGACACCGATCGTCATCCACCCGCCCGCCGCCGACGGCGGCCGACGGGTCACCGTGCGCGGACAGGACGCCGGCGTCGCGCACGGCGACCGCGACCTGGTGGAGTTCCTGCGGCGCGCGGGGCTCGACGAGGCCGACATCGCGCTCGACGACCCGCACCTCGTCGAGTGGCGCGGCGGACCTCACGTGTGGCCCGAGCCGCCGCGGCGCTGAGAGCCGCGGCCACCCGGCACCGGGCCTCGCTGCCATACGGACGCACGCCTGCCGGTTCGCCGCGCCGTCCCGTTCCCCTGACCGGCGGACAGGATTGCCCCGTTCGCACGACACCGATCGCGGGCCCGAGGGTGCATACCTAGCGTTTCCGGCATCGAGGTGCATTTCAGGCGTCAGCGGAAGAAGGTCCGCGACTGCTCCTCGGGGACCCGGAGGATCCACCATGCGCGCGATACGCGTCGCTTCGGCCGCTCTGCTCACCGCCACCGCCCTGACGCTCACGGTCCCGCCCGCGTCGGCGACCGTCCGGGGCGACGAGACGAACAACAACATCACCTCGTTCGGCTTCCGCGTGACCCCTTCCACGATCGCCGCGGGCGGACAGGTCACCCTCAGCGTCGACGGCTGCGAGGGCGACACCAAGGTCACCTCCGGCATCTTCGACGACGCGCACATCCCCAAGGGGCAGTCGTCCACCACGGCCCAGGTGTTCTGGGACGCCAAGCCCGGCGCGATGTACGAGGTGACGTTCGACTGCAAGGGCGAGACCGGCAAGACGGACCTCACCATCGCCACCGGCCGCCCCGACGGCAACAACAACCACCAGAACCAGCATCAGAACCCGGTGAACAAGGGCGTCAAGGCCGGCATCGGCGGCAGCCTCGGCGGGCTCGACCTGCACGAGATCGCCCTCGGCGGCGCGCTGATCCTGGGCACCCTCGCCACCGCCTACTACAAGACCCGGCGCCGCACCGGCGAAAACCATTCCTGACCCGCCACCGCCACCGCCTCGCCCCCGGGACGTCTCCAGGTCCCGGGGGCGAGGCGGTGTCACGTGCGGTGCGCGAAGCGGGCGGCCGGGGTGCGGAAGGGGGCGCGCCGGGGCCGCCCGGCGGGTCAGGCGCGGTTCTCGGACCGGCGGCGCATCCAGAACACGCCGCCGCCGACCACCGCGGCGGTCACCAGAGCGCCGCCGATCGCGATGTCCGTGCCGGTCGCCCCCGAGTGCGCGCTGCCTCCGAAGCCACCGCGCACACCGCCGTGGATGACGGTGAAAGCGGCCGGGCGCGTGAGGGTCTTGCCGCCGCAGTGGGCCGTGATGTCGTACGCGCCCGGCGTCGCGTGCTTGTGCACGACCGCGGTGGCGCTCGACGTGCTGCCGCCGGGGATGGGGTGCAGGTTCGTGTCGGGGAAGGCATGCGAGGTGATCTTGCCGCCGCTCTGGCAGGACGAGCCGTCGACGGTGACCGTCAGGTGCCCGCCCCGCGGGATCACGCTGGGCATCGCCACGAGGTTGGTCGGGTCGGCCCACGCGGACGCGGTCGGGGCGGCGAGCCCCACGACCGCGCCTGCCGCGGCGGCCACCGCGAGGGCACGAGTGGTACGCATACGAGAAGTACGCATGGCAATCCTCCGCGGAAGGCGCCCCGGGGGTACCGTCCCCGGTCGATCGGCGAGAGCGCCTCCCAGTCAGACCCTCAGATGCCGGGCGCGGGGCCGCATTTCGGGGATCGGCCGTCCTGGTGAGACGACACGCCGAGACGCGTCCGCGCGAGCGGACATCACCGCAGGTCACGGACCGTCAGAAATTTCCTGTCCGCGGGCGACTCGGATGGCGCACCGGGCCGGGGCGCCACCCGTTCGCTCCCGCCCTTTCGCACGCCGCGCGCCCCGCGCTTAGCGTTCTCGTACGCGCAACGGACGCGGCGCGCCCGCCGCGTTGAGAGGGGATAGAGAATGCCTTCGTCCCATCCGGCCGACGAGTTCGAATTTCAGGATTCCCAGGGTTTCCAGGAGGACGAAAAGCAGAAGAAGCGCGCCCCGTGGGGCGTGATGGCTCTCGTCCTGCTGACCGGCCTCGCGCTGATCCGCAACGGATCGGGAGAATTCGACGTGGGGCCGCCGCAGCCCGCGTCCGCCGCGGCCGCGGACCTGGAGCACGACGCGGCGCGCGACGCGCCCGCGCCGCTGACGTTCTCGCCCGCCGAGCGCGTCCGCATCAAGGGCATCCAGGTGGACGCGCCGGTCATGGCGGTGGGCCTGGACTCGGAGGGGTGGGTGGACGCGCCGCCGCCCGACGACCCCAACCTCGCCGGCTGGTTCACGGGCGCCGTCTCGCCGGGCGAGCAGGGCACGGCCGTGGTCGTCGGCCATGTGGACAACCAGCAGGGCCCCGCCGTCTTCTACGGCCTCGGTTCCCTGAAGAAGGGACATCAGGTCGAGGTGCGGCGCAGGGACAAGAAAACCGCGATTTTCAAGATCTACGGCATTGAGGTGTTCGACAAGAACAACTTCCCCGGAAAGCGGGTCTACGGAAACGGCGGGACTCCGGAATTGCGTGTCATCACCTGCGGCGGCGGTTTCTCCAAGCAGTCCGGTTATGACGGGAACGTCGTCGTCTTCGCCCGTCTGACCGCCGTGCGCTGACGCACGGGCCCGGCGGGCGAAGGGCGCCTCACACCGTGTAGCGGCTCGGCACCGTGATGCCGTAGCCGGATTCGAGCAGGTCCGGGAGGTAGGTGCGCAGGGCGTCGACGGTGCCCGAGCGGTCGCCGCCGGCGTCGTGCGAGAGCACCACGACCCCGGGGCCCGCGCCCGCGCGAACGCGCCGCACGATGCTCCTCGCGCCCGGTTCGGTCCAGTCGAGGGTGTCGACGGTCCAGGCGAGCGGCTCCATGCCGAGCTCGGCGCCCAGTTGGAAGGCGTTGCGGTTCCACGCGCCGTAGGGGGCCCGGAACCACTCGGGAGGCTCGCCGGTCACGTCCTCGATGACGTCGCAGGTGCGCTCGATCTGCTCGCGCATCGTGGAACGCTTCAGCTTGGGCAGCAGCGGGTGGCTCCAGGTGTGGTTGCCGATCAGGTGCCCGTCGTCGGCCATCTCGCGCAGCAGGTCCGGGTTCTCGGCGGCCATCTCCCCGCACACGAAGAACATCGCGCGGACGCCGTACCTGCGCAGCGTCCGCAGGATGGGCGGGGTGTAGCGGGGGTCGGGCCCGTCGTCGAAGGTCAGCACCATCGAGTGGTCGTGTCCGTCGAGGCGCAGGATCGGCGCCTTGCGGACCCGGGGCAGGGCGCGTGCGGAGCGTGGAGGGCCGTATCCCGCCATGGGCTGGAGGCGGTACGTGGAGGGCTTGCGGGCGCGGACGGCCGGCGGGCCCCCGGCGGGCGCGCCGCTGGGCACGGTGGGTCCGGGGGCGGCCGGGCGGTCCGTGGCCCCGCATCCGGCGGTCGCGGCGATGCCGAGTGCCGCCGCGGCGCGGAGCACGATCCGGCGCCCTGGCGTCAGCTGATCGTCTTTCATGACTAATCCGTCGCACGGCCGCGGGCCGGCGCGGATCACCAACACCGGGGCGGCCCCCGAAAGCACCCGATCAGACGCGGCGGACCGTCAGACGCGGCGGACCAGGGGGAAGGGCAGGGTCTCGCGGATGGTCAGGCCGGTGAGGAACATGACGAGCCGGTCGACGCCGATGCCGAGGCCTCCGGTGGGCGGCATCGCGTACTCCAGGGCGTCGAGGAAGTCCTCGTCCAGTTCCATGGCCTCCGGGTCTCCCCCGGCGGCCAGGAGCGACTGCGCGGTGAGGCGGCGGCGCTGCTCGACGGGGTCGGTCAACTCCGAGTAGGCAGTGCCCAGTTCGGTGCCGAAGGCGACGAGGTCCCAGCGTTCGGCGAGGCGCGGTTCGGCCCGGTGCTGGCGGGTGAGCGGGGAGACGTCGGTCGGGAAGTCCTTGTAGAAGGTGGGCAGCTTCGTCCGCTCCTCGACGAGGCGTTCGTACATTTCGAGGACGATGTCCCCGCGGCCGTCTTCCGCCGTGTGGGGGACGCCGGCCCGTTCGCAGTGCCGGTGCAGGGCCGCCAGGGGTGTGTCCGCGTCGATCTCCTCGCCGAGCGCCTCGGAGATCGCGCCGTAGACGGTCTTCACCGGCCAGGGCCCGGAGATGTCGTGCTCGACGCCGTCCTTGTACGCCACCGGTCCGCCGAAGGCGGCGGTCGCCGCGCCCTGGATGAGTTCGCGGGTGAGGTCGAGCATCACGTCGTAGTCGGCGAAGGCCTGGTAGGCCTCCAGCATCGTGAACTCGGGGTTGTGCTTGTAGCTCACGCCCTCGTTGCGGAAGGTGCGGCCCATCTCGAAGACCTTCTCCATGCCGCCGACGCAGAGCCGCTTCAGATACAGCTCCGGTGCGATGCGCAGGTAGAGATCGAGGTCGTAGGCGTTGATGTGCGTGGTGAAGGGACGGGCGTTGGCACCGCCGTGGATCTGCTGGAGCATCGGCGTCTCGACCTCCAGGTAGCCGCGGTCCAACAGGCCCTGGCGCAGGGCCTGCACGGCGACGGACCGGGCCCGGACCACCTCGCGGGCGCCGGGGCTCGCCACCAGGTCGAGATAGCGGCGGCGCACCTTCGCCTCGGGGTCGGTCAGGCCGCGCCGCTTGTCGGGCAGCGGGCGCAGACACTTGCCGGAGAGGCGCCAGTCGGTGACGAAGACGGTCAGCTCACCCTTGTCGCTCGTACCGACCGTGCCGGTGGCCGTGATGTGGTCACCGATGTCGATGCCGGCGGTGAAGCGGTCGAGCAGGCCGGTGCCCGTCGTCGCACGGGTGAGGGCGAGCTGGCGGTCCCCCGACCAGTCGCGCAGCACGACGAAGACGACACCCCCGAAGTCGCGTACGAGCATGACGCGCCCCGCCACCATGACCTGTGCGCCCGTCATGTCTCGGTTCAGGGAGGCCAGTTGATGGGTGGGCGGCGGCAGGCCCACGGGGTAGGGGTCCGTGTCCTCGGCGCGCAGCCGGTCGAGTTTGTGGTGGCGTACGCGGATCTGGTCCGCAAGCTTCGAGGCGGGGTCGGCGTCGGCCGTGCCGCCCTGCCCCGCGAGGCCGAGCGCGGCGATCGAGGGGAGGCCCTCGGTGGTGGCGGGCCGGGCCACGCCGCGGGGCCTGTGGTGGCCCTTGCCCCAGAGCTTGCGCAGGGACGGTACGGAGACGAAGCCCTCGGCGATGCCGGACGCCAGGCTGATGCGGGCGAGGGCGCCGCTGTCGCCGTAGCAGATGAAGCGCGGATACCACTCGGGGTGGTACTTGGCGTTGGAGCGGTAGAGCGCTTCGAGCTGCCACCACTTGGAGAAGAACAGCAGCAGCTTGCGCCACAGGCGCAGGACCGGTCCCGCGCCGATCCGGCCGCCCTCCTCGAAGACCGAGCGGAACACAGCGAAGTTGAGGGAGATGCGGCGCACGCCGAACTTCGGTGCCGCGGCGCACAGTTCGGCGACCATGAACTCCATGACGCCGTTCGGGGCGGTGCGGTCGCGGCGCATCACGTCGAGGGAGACGCCGTCCTTGCCCCAGGGGACGAGGGAGAGCAGGGCGAGGAGCCTGCCGTCGGCGTCGAGGGCCTCGACGAGGAGGCAGTCGCCGTCCTCGGGGTCGCCCAGGCGGTCCAGGGCCATGGAGAAGCCGCGCTCGGTCTCGGTGTCCCGCCAGGCGTCGGCCTTGTCGATGATCTCCTCCATCTCCTCGTCGGTGAGGGTGGAGTGACGGCGGACGCGGGTGGTGGCGCCGGTGCGGCGTACACGGTTAACGGCCTGCCGGGTCACGCGCATGTCCCGGCCGTCCAGGTCGAAGCCCGCCACGTGCAGGATCGCCTCGTCGCCCAGTTGCAGCGCGCCGAGCCCGCAGCGGGCGTACGCGGTGGCGCCGTCCTCGGAGGCGCCCATCACGGCGGGGGCCCAGGCGTACCGCCGGGCCACGTCCAGCCAGGCGCCGATCGCGTGCGGCCAGGCCTCGCGGTCGCCCACGGGGTCGCCGCTGGCCAGGCAGACCCCGGCCTCGACGCGGTAGGTGACGGCGGCCTTGCCGCTGGGTGAGAAGACGACGGCCTTGTCGCGCCGGGTGGCGAAGTAGCCGAGCGAGTCCTGCTCCCCGTACGCCCCGAGGAGCGCGCGGATGCGGGGCTCCTCGTCGCCGTGCAGGGCGGCTTCCATGCGCTGGGAGCGGAAGAGCGTGGCGGCGGCGTTCAGGAGGGCGAGCGCGCCGAACAGGCCGAGCCAGAAGAACAGGGGGCGCGGCGGGGCGCCGTGGAAGTACTCGTGGCCGTGGATCAGTCCGCCGCAGACGCGGTTGGCCGCCCACAGCAGGCGCTCGTGGCGGGGCAGGCTGCCGGGGAACAGCTGTACGAGCCCCCAGCCCACCAGGACGGCGACGCCGAGGCCCCCGGCCAGCACCGCGACGGCCCGCCAGAGCGCGCCGCGCCGCGAGTCCGCGGAGAACTCCTTGCGGGCCAGGATCAGCAGCACGAAGGCGATGCCGCAGACGACGAAGGAGGGCAGCGACTCGGCCCAGTAGCCGAGTGCCGCGCCGAGCACGTCGAAGGCGAGCAGCAGCGCCAGGTAGATGACGACGAGCCACCAGGTGACCTTCTTGCGGGCGGCGGTCGCGGCGGCGAGCAGGAAGAGGAAGACGGCGTACGCGAGGTTCGCGCTGACCGGGACCGTGACGAGTTCCAGGAAGCGCATGACGGGCATGAGGAGGCGGCGCAACGCGGGGATGAGCGCGACGACAGCGCAGAAGACGCCGAGGGCGCCGAAGAAGGCGGCGAAGCCCTCCGGGACGCGGGCGAGGAACCGACCGCGGGGCCGCGCCGGCCCGGTCGGCCCTGCGGCCTCGGCGTTCTCCTCGGCGACACTCATGGGCACGACTCTAAGAAGCCCCCCGCCTCGGCGCGCGCCGAGGAACCGGGGCCGGGAGCGGGAGGGCCAGGGGGTCGGCCGCCTGCCTGCCCGCAGTGGCGCGGCCCGCCTCCGTTAACCTCACGGGCGTGAGCGAAGACCAGTCCCACCAGTTCGAACGCGGTACCGACGGGCCCAAGGTGATCGTCGTCGGAGTCGATGGCTCCGATTCATCGCTGCGGGCCGCGGCATATGCCGGTGGCCTTGCCCGGCGCCAGCACGCCCTCCTCGCCGTGGTCTATGTCCAGCCGGTGCTCGCGGCGGGCGCCGCGCTCGGCGCCCCGGTCGCCGAGACCACGGACGAGATCGCCGAAGGGCTCATCGCGGAGATCAGGGAGGCGGCCGAGCGGGTGAAGGACATATTCGACGTCCGATGGGAGTTCCACACCTTCCGTGGCGATCCCTACAGCGGTCTCGTCTCCGCGGCCGACGAGCTGAAGGCCGACGCCGTGGTCGTCGGCGCCTCCGAGCAGGCCGGCCACCGCATCGTCGGATCTGTCGCCGTCCGCCTGGTGAAGGCGGGCCGCTGGCCCGTCACGGTGGTGCCGTAACCGCCGGCCACCGGCGAATGAACCCTCACGCGCAAGGGGTGTGGCGTCTTCCGTCGGGGCGCGGCCTGGGCCATCATGATCCGCCATCAGCCGACTGCCGTCCGCGAAGAGGTGGAGCTCATGGCGGGACTCCGGATGGGGCAGGGCATCCTGCGCCGCAAGCCCATCGAACACATCGAGGAGACGGAGGCGGGCGGCGGGCTCGCCCGCTCGCTGGGGCTCTGGCAGCTCACGGCGATCGGTGTCGGCGGCATCATCGGCGCCGGCATCTTCACGCTGGCGGGCACCGTCGCCAACGAGAAGGCCGGGCCCGCGGTCCTGGTCTCGTTCCTGATCGCCGGTGTCGCGAGCGCCGCGGCGGCGTTCTCGTACGCCGAGTTCGCGGGTCTCATCCCGAAGGCCGGATCCGCGTACACGTACGGCTATGTGGTCCTCGGTGAGCTGGCCGGGTGGTTCATCGGCTGGGACCTGCTCCTGGAGTACACGGCGATCGTGGCGGTGGTCGCGATCGGCATCTCCGGCTACTTCAACTTCCTGATCAACGACATGGGCGCCGAGCTGCCCGCGTGGATGCTGGGCGCGCCGGGCACCGGCGACGGGCACAGGGTCGACCTCTTCGCGGCGCTGCTGTGCCTGCTCATCGCGTATCTGCTCACCCTCGGCATCAAGAACGCGGCGCGCTTCGAGATGGTCGTCGTGGTCCTCAAGGTCCTCGTCGTGCTGCTGGTGATCGGCGTGGGGTTCTTCCACGTCAACACCGGCAACTACCAGCCGTTCTTCCCCTTCGGGGTGAGCGGCGCGTTCACGGGTGCGGCGACCGTGTTCTTCGCGGTCTTCGGTTACGACGCCATGTCCACGGCCGCCGAGGAGTCCAAGGACGCCCAGCGCCACATGCCGAAGGCGATCCTCTACTCCCTCGCCGTCTCGATGGTGCTGTACGTCCTCGCGTGCCTGGTCCTCACCGGTATGCAGGGGTACAAGGACATCGACCCGGAGAGCGGGTTCTCCAGCGCGTTCAAGGCGGTCGGGCTCGGCGGGCTCGCCGATGTCATCGCGGTGGGCGCGATCATCGGCATCCTCACCGTGATGTTCACGTTCATGCTGGGCGTCACGCGCGTGTGGTTCTCCATGAGCCGTGACGGCCTGCTGCCCAAGTGGTTCGCGAAGACGCACGAGACCCGGCACGTGCCGACGCGCGTGACGTGGATCGTCGGGTTCGCCTCGGCCGCCATCGCCGGGTTCCTGCCGATCGGCGAGGCGGCCGAACTGACCAACATCGGCATCCTGCTGGCGTTCGTCGTGGTGTGCGTCGCGGTGATCGTGCTCCGGTACAAGCGGCCCGAACTGCCGCGCACCTTCCGCTGCCCGGGGATGCCGGTGGTGCCCGCGGTCGGGGTCGTCTTCTCCATCTGGCTGATCACGTTCCTCCAGTGGCAGACCTGGGTGCGGTTCGCCGTGTGGTTCGCGGTCGGCCTGCTGGTGTACTTCGGGTACTCCTACCGGAAGTCGGAGCTGGCGAAGGCGGAGCGGAACCCCGTCGAGTAGCGCGCGCTACCTGCCCATCACCAGGCCGTCCTCGGCCGCGCCCCGGCTGAGGACGACCCGGCGGATCCGGTCGCGCACCTCGCGTACGTCCGCCCCGCGCCGCAGCGCCGCGTTGAGGTTCACGACGCGGCCCTCGCCCGTGTCGAACCACATGGGGACGAACTCGGCCTTCCTCACCTTCCACCGCCCGCCCGGCGTGGCCGGTGGCGCGAAGGTGAAGCGGCCGATGGAGTTCTGGTTGCCGCGCGGGTCGTGGTCGCCGTCGTGGTTGATCATGCTTCCGGCGATCTGGTCGCCCATGCCGTAGATGATCCAGGTGCCGTTGACCTTCTCGTACGCCTGGGGAACGTGCGCGTGCGTGCCGATGATCAGGTCGATGTCGGGGCGGCCCTTCTTGCGTGAACCGGTGAGCTGCTTGCCGAGGCGCAGCTGGCGGCGGTCGGGGGCGGTCTGCCACTCCGTGCCCCAGTGCAGGCTGACGACGACCACGTCGGCGCCCGCCTTCCGCGCCGCCCGGGCGTCCGCGACGATCTTCTCGCGGTCGATCAGGTCGACCGTCCAGGGCTTGCCCTTCGGCATCGGGTAGCCGTTCGTGCCGTAGGTGTACGCGAGCTGTGCGACCTTGGCGCCGCCCGCCCGCAGCCACGCCGGTCTCCTGTCCTCGGCAGCGGAGCGGGCCGAGCCCGCGTGCTTGACGCCCGCCTTGTCCAGCGCGTCCAGGGTGCGGCGCACGCCCGCAGCACCGTCGTCCAGGGTGTGGTTGGAGGCGGTGGAGCACGAGTCGTAGCCGGTGGCCCTGAGGGCGCGGGCCACCTGGGGCGGGGACTTGAAGTCCGGGTAGCCGCTGTAGTCGCCCTTGGCCCCGTACACCGTCTCCATGTGGCAGATCGCCAGGTCGGCCTTGGAGACAACGGGCTTGGCACCGGCGAGCATCGGCCCGAAGTCGTAGCCGTCGCCGTCCGCGTCGGCCCTGGCCTGGCGGATGATCGAGGAGTGCGGAAGGACGTCTCCGGAGGCGACGAGGGTGAAGCCGCGCCGCTCGGCCGCGCCGCCGCTCGCCGGGGAGTGGGCCGGCCCCGGGCCGGAGGAGGCGCTTCGTGACGCCTTCCGCGCCGAGTACCACTTGTCGGTGCCGCTGTCCGGCTCCGCGGCGCAGGCGGCGGTGCCGGTCATCAGGAGGGCCGTCGCGGCGGCGGCCGCCGGTCGCCGCCTCCTGGCCGGCGAGGGGGTACGTGGGGCGGGTGGGGTCCCTGTGTGCCGTGCATGCGGTGCGCGCTGCGTCATCGATCAGGCTCCGTGAAAGGGGGGAAATCAGGTCATATGAATGAATGAGCGGAGTTAACGATGAATCAAGGACCAATGCCGACCCAGTCCCCGAAAGGGAGTCAAATCATTAGGCCCTGTGACGCGAACAACACGGACCCGCTCACCTGCGGGGAAACCGGGGGCCGGGTCAAGCCTCCGTAAAGCGCCTTGCTCAGCACCCCCTCGGAGTAATCGGCTGTCCTCATCCGTGTTCCGGATTGGGGCGGGCCAGAGGCCGGTGACGCGCACGGAACGGAGGAAGGCGGAAGCGGGATGCAGTACGAGAGCAGAGGCAACACGGAAGACCCCCAGGGCGGCGAACTGGCCGTGCCCATGGCGTGGTTGTACGCCGAGTACATCGCCGACGAGTTGCTGCGCACCGGCGATCTGATGCCGCCCACGTCCTTCGAGTACCGCGCCGGACGCGACGCGCTCGCCCTGACGATCTTCCTGTCGGACAGCAGGGGCGAGCTGTCCGGCATCCGGGTGATCACCCAGCTGGAGACCTGGCTCTCCCTGACGGAGTACGACCAGATCTGGCAGGAGTGGGTGCGCGAGCGGATGGACCTGCTCCTGGAGGACGCCGCCGTGTCGGGCACCCCGAACTCCGATCTGGACCTCGCCGAGCTGGCCTGGCGGTGGCTGGAGGAGACCGAGCTGCTCGCGCCCGACCTGGACGCGGTGCCGGGCGGGGGCGCCCTGCCGGGGGAGGAGGACGGGCCCAAGGTGTGGACGCCCGCGTGGCGGCTCGGGCTGCCCCTCGGACACCTGGCGATCCATCTGTTCTGACGCGGGCCTTGAATGATTCGGCGGTCCCCTGCGTACCGGAGGGCAGGCAACACCTCTCACCGTAAGGAACGCCATGAGGTCCCTGGAGCGGCATCGTGACGCCGGCGCCTACGCGCTCGGCGTCCTGGACGAGGCGGACGCGTTCCGGTTCGAGGATCACCTCCCGGAGTGCGGCGCGTGCCTCCTGACGCTCGCCGAACTCCAGGAAACCGCACGCCTGTTGGAGTGCTACGGCCGCACTTTGGAGGGCTACGGCCGCACCGCCGAGCCTCCCGCGGCGCCCGGCCCGGCGCTCCTGGACCGGACCCTGCGCGACATCGGCCGACTGCACACCGTGCGGCGCGGAGGGCGGCTGTGCGCCGTCGTCCTCGCCGTCGCCCTGGCCTTCGGCGGGCCCGCCGTGACCCTTGTGGCGGCCTCCGGGGCCGGGCCCGAGCGGGTCAGCGCGCGTGACGCCCGTAGCGGGGTCCTCGCCACGCTGACGGCCCGCGACCGCGCCTGGGGGACGGATCTCGCGCTCACCGTGCGGGACCCGGCGCCGCGGGCGCGGGTCTGCGAGCTGGTCGCCGTCGGCAAGGACGGCTCGGAGCGGACCGTCACGACCTGGAAGGCCCCCGGAAGGACCGCGGAGATCCCGGCCGCGGCGGCCCTCCGTCCGGGACAGACCGACCGCTACGAGGTGCGGACGACGGACGGGGAGCGGCTGGTGACGTTACGTCTGTGAGAGCCGCTACGGCCGTGAGCCGCTTCGTCCGTGAGAGCCGCGCCCCGGCCAGGAGCCCCCTACGGCCGCCCCTCACTTCAGCAACCGCGACAGCCTCCGGTCGGCCAGCGGCTTTCCGCCCGTCTGGCACGTCGGGCAGTACTGCAAGGAGGAGTCGGCGAAGGACACCTCCCGGATCGTGTCGCCGCACACGGGACACGGCTCGCCGGTGCGGCCGTGCACGCGCAGCCCGCTCTTCTTCTCCGCCTTGAGACGGCCCGCCGCCACTCCGCGCGAACGCTCCACCGCCTCCGTCAGCGTGTCCCGGAGAGCCCGGTGCAGCCCGTGGATCTCCTCCTCGGTGAGGCTCGACGTCCGTTTGAACGGGGACATGCGGGCCGCGTGCAGGATCTCGTCGCTGTACGCGTTGCCGATCCCGGCGATCAGGCCCTGGTCGCGCAACGCGCCCTTGATCTGCCGCCGTTCACCCGCGAGGAGGCGGGCGAACCGCTCCTCGTCGAAGTCCGGGGCGAGCGGATCGGGCCCCAGCCGCGCGATGCCCGGGATCTTCGACGGCGCCTCGGTGACGTACACCGCGAGGCGCTTTTGGGTGCCCGCCTCCGTGAGGTCGAAGCCCTCCCCCGTCTCCAGGGCGACGCGCAGCGCGAGCGGGCCCTTGCCGGGGCGCGGGGTGCCGTCGGGGAGCCGGTCCTTCCACTGGAGCCAGCCGGCGCGGGCGAGGTGGGTGACGAGGTGCAGCCCGTCCGCGTCGACGTCCAGGAACTTGCCGTGCCGGGTCACGGCCGTGACGGTGCGGCCCTCCAGGGCGGTGAGCGGAGGGTCGTACGTCTTGAGGACGCTGATCGCGACGGGCAGCACACGGACGATCGCGCGGCCGACCAGATGTTCCGTCAGAAAGCCTCGCAGCGCCTCGACTTCGGGCAGTTCCGGCATGGTTCTCCCTCGGGCCCGCGTCAGGCCCGTTCGTTCCTGGCGGGCACGATGAACTCGCACCACACACACTTGCCGCCGCCTCGCGCGTCCACACCCCATACGTCCGTGAGCCGGTCCACCAGCAGCAGACCGCGGCCCGACACGCCCTCCTCGCCCGCCTCGCGGCGGCGCGGCAGTGCGCTGGAGGAGTCCTCGACGTCGACGCGCAGCCTCCGGTCGGTGCCGGTCAGGACGCGCAGGGTCACGATCGCGGAGCCGTCGGTGTGCATCAGCGCGTTGGTGATCATCTCGTCGGCGACCAGCTCGATCTCGTCGGCGCGCTCCCCCGCTCCCCAGGCGCGCACGGCGGCCCTGATCATGTGGCGGGCCTCGGCCAGCGCCTCCGGGTCGCTCGGCGCCACGTGCTGCTGGAGGCGGCCTCCCGAGCGGGGCGCGTCGATCATGCGGCGGCGCAGCAGGAGCAGCGCGGCGTCGTCGTCGCCGCCCCGGCCGTCGATGATGCCGCAGAGCCGGTCGGCGAGCTTCGACAGGTCGCGGGGCCCGGTGGCGGCCAGCTCGGAGAGGGCCTGCATGCCGTCGTCGAGGTCGGCGCCCGGCACTTCGACGAGACCGTCGGTGCAGAGCAACAGGGTCTGGCCCGGGTCGAGTTCGAGGGTGGTGACGGGGTAGTCGAGCCTGCCGAACTCGGCGGAGAGGCCGAGGGGCAGGCCGCCGTCGACGGGCACCCTGCGGCAGGAGCCGTCAGCGAGCTGGAGGAGCGGATCGATGTGGCCCGCTCGCACGAACTGCACCACGCCGGTCGACAGGTCGGCCTCCGCGTACAGGCAGGTCGCGAAGCGCTCGGTGTCCAGCTCGTGCAGGAAGCCGGAGGCGCGGGCCATGACGGTGGCGGGCGTGTGCCCCTCGGTGGCGTAGGCGCGCAGCACGATGCGGAGCTGACCCATGACCGCGGCGGCGTGGGTGTCGTGGCCCTGGACGTCGCCGATGACGGCGCCGACCCGGCCGCCGGGCAGCGGGATCACGTCGTACCAGTCGCCGCCGATGTCCCGGCCGAGGGCCGCCGAACGGTAGCGGACGGCGATCTCCGCGCCCGGCACCCCGGGGATGGTGCGCGGCAGCATGGCCTGCTGGAGGCCTTGGGCGAGGTCCTTCTCCTGCTCGTAGAACATGGCGCGCTGGAGGCTCTGCGCGATGCTGCTGCCGAGGGCGACCAGGACGTTGCGCTCCTCCACGGTGAAGCCGGTCTTGTCCTGGTAGAGCAGGCCGAGCGCGCCGATCGGCCGGGCCTGCGCGATCAGCGGCAGATACGCGGCCGAGGTGATGCCCAGCTCGGCGATGTGCGGCCACAGCAGCGGATAGGAGTCCGCGAAGTCGCGGGCGCTCTCGATGTAGCGCGGCGCGAGCGTGCGCACGACCTCGCTCATCGGGTACTCCTCGTCGATGCGGGTCACCCGGGTGCCCGGCACGAAGCTGCCCACGGGGCCCTCGGCGACGAGACGGATCCGCCCCGCCTCGACCAGGCCCATGACCAGGTTCGACGCCCCGAGGTGTGCGAGGCCGTGGGTGTCCTTGAGTACGTCGATGACGTCCTGCACGGTGCGGGCGTGCGCCAGGGCCGCCGTGGTGCCCTGGACGATGCTGGTCGTGCGGCGCCGCTCGGCCTCCTCGTCGACCCGTTCGCGTACGACGGGCGGGCTGTCGCCCAGCTCGCGGGTGGCGTCCCTGACGATGCCCACGATGCGGCGGGGCCGGCCCGTGGCGTCGCGCCGGATGCAGCCGTTCGTGTGCGTCCAGCGCAGTCCGCCGCCCCGGCAGCGCACCCGGAAGTAGGCGCCGTAGGTCTGGCTGCCGTCCTTCAGGGCGTGCGAGACGATCTCATCCAGGCGGTGCGCCTCGGCGGTCGGGACGCGCGCGGCGAGGCTGTCGGGCCGGCCGTCGTATTCGTCGGGGCGTACGTCGAAGACCTCGTGGGCGGTGGCGTCCATGCGCATCAGGCCCGTGTCGAGGTCCCAGTCGAAGCAGCCCATGCGCAGCGCGGCCCCGTACAGCTCCATGAAGCAGCCGGCCGGCTCCCCGGCCGGCTGTCCACAGCGGCAGTGCCCCGTCGGGTCGTGCCCACAGGTACCCGCGTCCATGGGGCCACGCTAGGCGGAGCCCCCGGCGCGCGCATGTGGGGGAAGCGGCGGCGCGGGGCGCCGGGCGCCGGGCTCTACGCCGTCTCGGCGACCTTGCCCTGCATCCGCGTCGCCACCTCCGCCCACATCTCGGCGCTCTCACCGGCGAGGTACGCCACGACGCCCCGGCAGTGCGGGGGCACCTTGTCGATGATCTGGTCCCACTCCTCCATGCTGATCGTGTGGATGTTGAGCAGCCGCAGCAGGGTGCGGCCGACCTCGCTGAAGCGCAGCGCCGGGTCCGCCTTGAGGCGCTTGACGGCGGCGGCACGGTCCTGGGCCGCGTCCCTGTCGGGGACGGCCGAGGGGCGCACGCGGGGGGCGACGACGCGGTGCTCGCCGCCCGGCTGCCTGCCGCGCCGCACCACGGGGTCCTCGCCCCGCATCATGCGGTTGCGCACGTCCCGTACCGTCTCCGGCGAGATGGACGCGACGCGGGCGACCTGGCGCAGCGACAGGCCGGGGTTCTGGGCGATCAGCTCGCTGGCGAGCCTGCGCCCCTCGGCTCCGTTGATGGGCCGGACGCGGCCGTCGTGGCCGATCCGGCTGCCGTCCCCCGTTCCGCTGCCCGGCTCCCGCCGACGGATGTCCGCGACGGTGCCGGGGGCGATTCCGCTGACCGAGGCGATCATCCGGTCCGACCACTGCGGGTGGGTGGCGATGATGCGTGCGGCCGCGCGCTTGCGGTCCGCGGTCGTCAGCGGCAGGCCGTGCGTGACGTTCGATTCGACGGCGAGGACGAAGGCGTCGTCCTCGGCTCCGTCGAAGTACTTCACCGCGATCTTGCGCTGACCGCGTAGCTCCGCGGCGCGCAGCCGGTGCAGGCCGTCGATGACCCGCATCGTGGGACGGTGCACGGTGATGGGCGGCAGCGGGGTCTGGACGACCGCCAGCGCCTCCACGTGGTCCGGGTCCACTCCGGACGTACGCGGTGAGTCCGCCGTCGACAGCGAGCCGATCTCGACTTCGACGACCATTAGTTGGTCGAACTGTTCGTGCCCAGGTGTTGCCAACTCAACTCCCCCTCAAGCTCTGATGTCCCCCGTGGATGCGCGTCCCCCGGCACACTGGACGGCTCTCACCACATCGCCGCGTGGGCTGCGTCCCGTACGCATCCGCCCTTCGTCGAGGGCCCCTGAAATGAATGCGCTGCGCGCACCGCAGACGTCGTTCTCCCGGATTGCACGACGTGTTCTCCCGGATGGTGCGGCAAAGGGGTGCGGCGCGCAGTCGTGCGCCCCCGCCGAATTCCCTCATCCGATGAGGCCGACCTCACCTGACGAACCGGGCCGAACATTCCGTCGAATGTGCGATCGTGGGGGAAATTCCCCGCCGACCGGACACACTTACCCTAACAACGCCCTTTCGGCGCTGGTACCCCTCACTAATAGCTCACTCACAGGTTCCGCCACCCCTATTCACCCCTACCGGCCCGCACTTCGGCCACCGGCCGTGCGGGGAGGCGGCCCATCAGCGGCGACAGCCGGGCGACGGCGTCGGCCACCTCGGCGATCTCCGGCCGGGTCAGGGCCTGGTCGCCGTCGCACAGCGCCGTTCCGGGGTCCGGGTGTACGTCGATCATGACGCCGTCCGCACCCGCGGCGAGGGCGGCGCGGGTGAGCGGAAGGACGAGGTCCCTGCGGCCTCCGGAGTGCGAGGGGTCCACGATCACCGGCAGGTGGGACAGGCGCTGGACGACCGGCACCGCGCTGATGTCCAGGGTGTTGCGGGTCGCGGTCTCGAAGGTGCGGATGCCGCGCTCGCACAGCACGATGTCGAGGTTGCCGCGCTGCGCGATGTACTCGGCGGCCATCAGCCACTCCTCGATCGTGGCGCCGAAGCCGCGCTTGAGGAGCACCGGCATGCCGGCCGCGCCCACCTCCTGGAGCAGGGCGAAGTTGTGCATGTTGCGGGTGCCGATCTGGAGCATGTCGGCGTAGGGAGCGACCAGTTCGACGCCGGCCGGGTCGATGACCTCGGTGACCAGCGGCAGTCCCGTCTCGGCCTTGACGTCGGCGAGGATGCGCAGCCCGCTCTCGCCGAGGCCCTGGTAGGCGTAAGGGGACGTGCGGGGTTTGAAGGCGCCGCCGCGCAGCAGCGAGGCGCCCGCGGCCTTGGCCATCAGGGCGGCCGCGAGGGTCTGCGAGGGGGTCTCCACGGCGCAGGGGCCCGCGATGACGGTCAGGGTGTCGGGACCGATGGGCACGCCCGCGACGGTGACCGCGGTCCTGTCGACGTGGTGCTCGCGGCTGACCAGTTTGTAGGGCACCGAGATCCGCACGACGTCGAGGACCCCGCGCAGATGCGAGAGGTTCAGGGCGGCGAAGGCGTCCACGTCCCCCACGAGACCGACGATGGTGCGGGTCACGCCGCGGCTGACGAATGCGTCCCCGCCCGCCGTACGCACCAGTTCGACGACCGCGTCCACGTCCTTCTGTGTGGCCTCCGGGGCCATCACGACGACCAAGGGGTCCTCCTCGGGGATTTCCCGTGTGCATGGATAAGTGGCTGGAGCACAATGATGTGAACGAGCTGAACGGAATTCGTTCGGTGATGTTCGGGGGGATTCATCGCCGTACTCGCCGTACTCGCCGTACCACCGTAGAAGTGCCCCGGATTTTCCTCAACGAAGTCCCGTGCCGTCGTCCAACTGCGCAATATCCATTCCCTGTCCGCCGAGGTGGTCCGGCGGCGGAGGGAAGGCGATTTCCACCGCGAGTCCGCCTCCCGTGCGGGTCCGCGCGCTGATGTCGGCCCCGTGGGCGACGGCGACGGCGTGGACGATCGCCAGACCGAGTCCATGGCCCTCGCCCGCGGTGCGGCCGAGCCGCTGGAAGGGTTCGAAGAGCCGCTCCACCTGCTCGGGCGGCACCGGCGGCCCCGAGTTGGCCACCGTGACGACGGCGCGCCCGCCCCGGGTGCGCGTGGCGATCTCCAGGTGTCCGCCGGGGGTGTTGTGGCGTACGGCGTTGTCCACGAGGTGGGCCATCAGGTTCTGGACGAGCACGGGGTCGCCGACGGCGGGCGCGGGGCCGATCACCGGCTCGGCGCGCAGGCCCCGGCGCTCGATCTCCGGGCGCGCGGCGTGCAGGACCCACTCGGCGATGAGGGAGACGTCCAGCGGTTCCCTGTGGTCCAGGCCGCGCTGGCTGCTGGACAGGGTGAGCAGCGACTCCAGGAGGCGTGCCTGCTGTTCACTGATCGCGAGGAGCCGCTCGAAGTTCGCCCGGAACGACTCCGCGGTGGCCTCGCGGTCGATCAGCGACTCTTCGAGCAGCGCGTGTTCCAGGGTGAGCGGGGTGCGCAGCTCGTGGGCGGCGTTGGCGACGAAGCGCCGGTGGGAGTCCAGTGCCGCGTCGAGCCGGCCGAGGAGCCCGTCGACGGTGTCGGCGAGGACTTTCAGCTCGTCGGCGGGGCCCCGCACGGCCAGCCGTTCGTGGATGTTGTGGGCGGAGATGCGCTGGATGGCGCCGGTCATCGTGCGCAGCGGGCGCAGGGCCCGCCCGGCGATCAGCCAGCCGAGCGCGGCCGAGACGACCACCATGAGGGCCAGCGCGATCCCCGACTGGACCAGCAGCTGCCGCAGGTTGGCCCGGCGCTGGCGGGACGCCTGCTCGCGCAGTTGCCCCGCCAGGTCGCCGGGCGGTACGGGGCCCCGGGCGCCGGGGACGCCCTCGTCGACGGGGACGCCGTCGCCCGGCCCGGTGAGGAGTTCGCCGTCCGCGCCCCCGACGAGGACGTCGCCGCCCGATGACCTCGCGACGAGCAGATAGGTGATCGCGAGCAGGATCGCCCCGGAGGCCAGGAACAGCCCGCCGTACAGCAGCGTCAGACGTACGCCCACCCGCCGGGGCGTCGGGCGGCGCCGGGTCGCGGGTGCCAGGGCGGCGAGCGAGGGCAGGCGCATGGGTCCCTCAAATCCGGTAGCCGCCCCGAGGAATGGTCTCGATGACGGGCGGGTTGCCGAGCTTGGGCCGCAGGCGGTTGATCGTCGCCTTGACGGTGGTGGTGAACGGATCCGTCGCCTCGTCCCACACGCGCTCCAGGAGTTCCTCGGCCGACACGACCCGGCCCTGGGCGGCGAGCAGGTACTCCAGGACCGCGAACTCCTTGGGGGTGAGCGGCAGTCGCTCCCCGGCACGCGAGGCGACGCGCTGCGCCGGGTCGAGTCTCAGGTCGCCCCGGACCAGGACCGGCGGCAGCGCGGGCTGCGAGCGCCGTGCGAGCGCCCGGATGCGGGCCACCAGCTCGGCGTACGCGAACGGCTTGGGGAGGTAGTCGTCCGCGCCGAGGCTGAAGCCCTCCACGCGGTGGGCGATCGTGCCGGACGCGGTCAGCATCAGCACCCGGGCCTGCAACGGCTGTTCGGCCAGTTTTCTGCACACCTCGTCCCCGTGCACGCCGGGCAGGTCACGGTCGAGCACGACCACGTCGTAGTCGACCACGGAGGTGCGCTCCAGGGCGTCGAGTCCGTCGTGGACGACGTCCACCGCCATCCCTTCCCTGCGCAGCACCCGCGCCACCGACTGCGCCAGCTCGGCGTGGTCCTCGACCACCAAGACCCTCATCGTCCACCCCTCGCCGAGCCCGCCACGGGCGTCCGTGGCGGGCTTCGGTGTTCGGCCGCCCGGACTGCCGGAAGCGTACTGCCGGGGCCCGGGCCACGGCGGTCACAGCTCTTCGGACCGCGGTGTGACCGTCCGCCGCGTAGAAACGACAACCGTGGTCCTCCTCCGTCGGTCCCGCCGGCTAGCCCACGTGCAGCCGGTCCCACGCGTCGTGCGTCGCGGGTGCCGCGCGCTCACCCGCTCCCGCGAGGGGGCTGAGCTTCGCCGCGAGGTCGGCTCGCCGCTGGACGTCGAGCTTGCGGTAGGCGCGGGTCAGGTGCTGCTCGACGGTGCTGATCGTGATGCAGAGCTTGTCGGCTATCTGGCGGTTGGTGTGGCCGCGGACGGCGAGCGTGGCCACTCTCAGTTCGGCGTTGCTGAGTTCGTCGGGATGTCGGCGGTTCCCGGACGACCACGGCTGCTCGGCGGGATGTGGCCCGCGGGCGTCGGCGGCGCGCGCCGGGGGCACGGGCAGGCCGCACTCCGCGGCCAGTTGCTGGGCCTTGCGGGCGAGGGCGCGCGCCTGGCCGCTCTTGCCGAGTTCGCGCTGGGCCCGTGCCAACTCGTCGGTGGCTCTGGACAGTTCGAGCCGGTGGCCGCGGTCCCGCAGGATCTCTATGGCCTCGCCGAGCAGCGGCGGCCGGTGCCCGGCGTTCAGGGTGCTCGCGAGCGCCCGCAGGGAGGCGGCGCGCGCCCAGCCGTTGCTCCGCCCCACCAGGGCCAGTTGTTCCTCGGCCAGGCCCCGGGCGTGGTCGGTGTCGCCGAGCGACAGATGGGCCTCGGCGGCGTCCGTGCGCCAGGGCACGAGCGCGGGCAGGTCGAGCCCCCAGCGCGTCATGAGATCCCCGCAGGTGAGGAAGTCGTCGAGTGCGGCGTAGGGGCGCCCGGCCGCGAGGTAGTAGTGGCCGCGGGCGCGGAGGTAGAGCAGCCCGTCGGGTGTCCGGAACGCCGCGTCGGGGACGGGGACGGTCAGCCGGCCGGCCGCCTCGTCGAACCGGCCCATGGCGGTCAGGGTGTACACGGACGTGGCGAGGGGCGAGGCCGCGGCGACGCCCCAGCCGTCGGCGGGGACCAGGGTGAGCGCCGCGCGCGCCGACTCCTCGGCGGCGGCGAGCGCGCCCGTACGCAGTTCGACGCGGGCCTTGGCCGAGGCGAGCAGCGCCTGCCACATGGGGGCGCGCCGCCCGGCGGCCTCCCGCAGGAGGGTCTCGCACCAGAAGGCGGCGGCCTCCAGCCGGTCGGCGAGGACCAGGGAGTTCAGCGCGACGAGGAGCGCCGTCAGGGTGCTGTCGTCGAGGCGGGTGCTCTGGAGGATCTGCTCGGCCCTGACGACCACCTCGCCGTCCGCGCCCGCGGCGCCGTGCGGCCCGTGGAATACGGCCTTCATCAGGCTCGCCGCCCGCTGGTGGGGGCTGCGGTCCCGGCACGGGGCGTGCTCGGGGGCGGCGTGCTCCGGCGTCCGGTGTTCGGGGTCGTCGCCGAGGCAGGCACGGGTGGCGGCGGGGAGTCCCGGATAGGCGTACGTGATCCAGCGGCGCGGGCAGTCGTGCCAGTGGGGTGTGCCGGACCCGGGTCGCCCGGACGTGCCGTGCTGTTCGGCGGCGCGCAGCACGTCGAGGGCCCGTTCAACGTGGCCGAACCAGAGGAGGTGACCGACGAGTTCGTCGGCGTCGCGGGTGCCGAGGCGGCCGTCCAGCGCGGCCGCGAACAGTTCGGGCAGGTGTTGGGCGACGCTGGAGGGGTTGACCCGCCAGCCCGCGCGGGTGAGCGCGGCCCGGATCTCCAGGGCCTGGCGGGAGTCGGTGCGGGAGTCGCGGGCGACCCGCAGACAGGCGAGGGCCAGGTCGACCTCGTCGTCGGCGAGGGCCCGGTCCGCGGCCTCGATGAGGGTGCGCAGCGCCCAGGGGGCGTCCACGGTCCCGGCCGCCATCAGGTGCTGGACGACGACGGTCGCGGTCGCGCCGTGCTCGTGCAGGACCTGGGCGCAGCGGGTCTCCAGGCGGCTGCGGTCGGCGGGGTCCATGCTTCTGAGGACCGCGGTGCGGCCTGCGTCGTGGCGGAACCACCCGGCGTCGAGAAGGCCCGCGTCGTTCAGCGCGCGCAGGCTGCGGTGGAGGGACTCCCGGGTGCCGCCGAGGACTTCCACCAGCTCGGCGAGCGGCACGTCGGGGCCTGCCACGGCCAGCGCCCAGGCGGTGCGCCGTGTGGCGAGGTCGCTGCGGTACAGGGCGGTCGCGACGGCCTGTACGAACGCCTCGCCCGGCACCAGGTCGGCACCGGGTTCGCCTGCGGCACCCGCGGTGCGGTGGTCCTCGATCAGCGCCCGGGTCAGCAGCGGGCTGCCGCCGCCCAGCTGGTGGAGCTGTGTGACGAGCTTGCGCGTCCGCCGCCCGGGCTCACCGAATCCCGAGATCATTTCGGCCACTCCTTGCCGCTGGAGAGGCCCGAGCCTGATATTGCGGCATCCGGGAAGGCGCAGCAAATCGACGCGCAGTCGCGTATTAGCGGTCAGAAAGCCGCTGTTCTCCCCCAGCACGACCAGAACGCGACTGACGGTGAGTCGGCGGGCCAGGTAGAGGAGGCATTCCAAGGACTGCCTGTCGGCGTGGTGCACATCGTCGATGCCGAGCACCACGGTACTTTCCCTGGCCTTTTCGAGGACAATCCCGCAGAGCTCGGGAATCTCGTTCATCGCGACAGCGGGCAGTGCGTCCTGCCCTCGTGACTGCGCGGCGTCCGCGACGAGGCCGAGGAGGCGGGCCGCGCGCCGGGAGTCCGCGCCGAGGAGTCCGGCGCCCAGCAGCAGTTGCCCCATGACCCCAAGGGGCAGGTCGCTCTCCGCCTCGGACGCCGTGGCCTGCAAGTACAGGGCTCCGGCGGCGGTCGCACGGCCGCCGAAGGCGCGCAGGAGCGCGGTCTTGCCGCTGGCCACCGGGCCGCTTACCAGCAGGACTCCGCCATGCCCGGCCGCGCACGAGTCGAGCATGCTTTCCATGATCGAGAATTCGTCACCACGTTCCACCAAGTCCATGAGCCGACTTCTCCCCCGTGCCTGACGGCTGATCGTTGACCGGCCGGACGGCCAGCTGGATCAATTCCCCTGACTTGACCTGCCACCCGTGCGTCGACTCTGCCATATCTGAAAATCAATCACCAGCGCTATTTGACGCGATGCCATCTTATTACCGTCGCGAATGCGCCACGCCCGAAACAATCGGACGTCCCCACTCCATATGCGGCGAGAACTCGCGCACATATGCCTGATGAGTGAATTCAACGGCTTTTCAGAACGCGGTTGCGAGTCGGCCCGATAGACGGTGGTGACGGTTGGGGCGACAGCGACACGGGGGCCGGGGAACGATTGGCCCGATCGGCGTGGCCCCGCCGGCGGCCACTTGACTGATTCGCGGGCCCGGCCCCCTGCCCGATCGGGCGCGCGGCCGGGGCCCGGTCAGCTGTCGAAGGTGCCCGGATCGCTGTCGGAGAGGGGGTTCTCGGACAGATAGGGGTCGTCGGGCTCCACCTGCGGTTCGCAGCCGGGCGGCAGCGGCGAGGACTGCTCCTCGGGAGTGCCGGTGCCCGGGGACAGGCTCGGACAGTCGGACGGCGTGGTGCCGGGATCTTCGGGGGTGACGTCCTCGTCCGGCTGGTCGTGGCCGGGGTCCTGGCTCCGGTCGGAGTCACGGTCGGATTCCGTGGGGCCAGGGGTGTCCTCCTCGTCCTTGGATTTGTCGGGGTCCACGGACTCGTCCGGGTCCACGGACTCGTCCGGGTCGAGGGACTCGTCCGGGTCGAGGGAGTCGTCCGGGTCGGTGGGGGGCGGGGTCGGCGGCACCGGCGGCTTGGTCACGCGGTCCTTGTGGCCGTGCTCGTCGCCGACCTTCCGCTCGATCCAGGTGTTGTCGACGATGTTCACGATGACGATGGTGACGATCGGCTGCGGCGCCGGGGTCACCACGACCACGCGCGCCGGCTGATAGCCGCTCCAGGGACGGCCGTTGTGGCGGGGCGTGCTTTTGAAGGCGACCGGCGGCTTCAGGGGGTTCCCGCAGGCGCAGCGCACCCTCGGCAGCCCCCGGTCGTCGACCAGGACGGCCGTACCCGCCTGAAGGACGGACTGGAAGCCGGTCGCGGAACCGCCGCGGAAGCCGTGGTTGGTCACGCGGGTGTCGGCCCGCAGCACGACGGGCGTGAGGCCGCGCAGATAGCCGGGTATCGCCGCCTGGTCGATGCCGGACACCTGCGCGAAGGCCCGGGCCTTGGCCTGGTCGGCGGTGAGGAAACGCACCTGCCTGTCGACGTCACAGCTGCCGGCGGAGCGCGTGCCGCCGTACAGGCCCGGTGTACCGCCCGACAGGGAGCGGGTGCCCTGCGGGGTGGCCGACCCGGTGGGCGAGGGTTGCGGCGAACGGGTGACGGGCGGCGGGCTCGCGGCGGTCTTCGCGGTGGAGTCGGTGAACGGGTCGGGGCCCTGCGCGGCGACGGGCTGCATGAACAGTTCGCGGCCGCTTCCGGCGGTGTTCTCGCCGCCGTCCCCCGAGCAGCCCGCGACCGCGAGGGCCACGGATATCGCGAAGGTCATCGCGTAGGTCCTGGTGGGTGCGCGCACGGGTTCTCCCGCTGTAGCCGGGTCATGTGCCCCGCTCTGTCCGCAGGGGGTTCCGTCATTGTCTGCGGGGGCCCGGGGCGCCTCGCAAGCCGAAGCGGCTCGCCCGGCGTCACAATGGTGGCGTGGAGTGGTTCACGGCGGACGCGTACGGATTGAGTCGGCTGATCTTCCAGCGGGCCCTGGCCGCGCTCTATCTGGTGGCATTCCTGGGGGCCGCCCTCCAGTTCCGGGCGCTGATCGGGGAACGCGGGATGCTGCCGGTGCCGCGGTATGTGGAGCGCGTCCCGTTCGGGCGGGCTCCGAGCCTGTTCCAGCTCCACTATTCGGACCGGTTCTTCGCGTTCTGCGCGTGGGCGGGGTGCGCGGTGGCGGTGGCGCTGCTCGCGGGCGCCGACGGTCTGCTTCCGCTGTGGGGCGCGATGCTGCTGTGGCTGATCCCGTGGGCGCTCTGTCTCTCCATCGTGAACGTGGGGCAGACGTGGTACGGCTTCGGCTGGGAGTCGCTGCTCCTGGAGGTGGGCTTCCTCGCCGTCTTCCTCGGCAACGACGAGGTCTCGCCGCCCGTTCTGATCCTCTTCCTGCTGCGGTGGGTGCTCTTCCGCGTGGAGTTCGGCGCGGGGCTGATCAAGATGCGCGGCGACGCGTGCTGGCGCGAACTCACCTGCCTGTACTTCCACCACGAGACGCAGCCGATGCCGGGGCCGCTGAGCTGGTTCTTCCACCACCTCCCGAGGCCCGTGCACCGGATGGAGGCCGCGGCCAACCACGTCACCCAACTAGCGGTGCCTTTCCTGCTGTTCACCCCGCAGCCGGTGGCGACGGTCGCGGCCCTCCTGATGATCGTGACCCAGCTGTGGCTGGTCCTGTCCGGCAACTTCGCCTGGCTGAACTGGATCACCGTCGTGGTGGCGGTGACCGCCGTGGACTTCTCCGCCTGGCGCACTCCGTCGCGGTTCGCGCCCGCCCCGCTCTGGTACGAGGTGCTGGTCATCGCCGTCACCGTGCTGCTCCTCGCGCTCAGTTACCGCCCGGTGCGCAATCTGCTGTCCCGGCGCCAGGTCATGAACCGCTCGTTCGACCCGCTGCACCTCGTCAACGCGTACGGCGCGTTCGGCAGCGTCAGCCGTGTCCGCCAGGAGGTCGTCGTGGAGGGCACGGCGGACCCCCACCCCCGCGAGGACTCCGAATGGCTCCCCTACGAGTTCAAGGGGAAGCCCGGCGACCTGCGGCACTGGCCGCGCCAGTTCGCCCCGTACCATCTGCGGCTGGACTGGATGATGTGGTTCGCCGGGCTCTCCCCCGCCTACGCCCGCTCGTGGTTCGGCCCGATGGTCGAGCGCCTCCTGGACGGCGACCGCGACACGCTGCGACTGCTGCGCCGCTCGCCGTTCCCTCCCGAGTCCCCGCCGGTGTACATCCGCGCCCGGCTGTACCGCTACCAGTACACGACCTGGCGCGAGCTGCGTGACACGGGAGCGTGCTGGAAGCGCGGATACGTCCGCGAGTTCCTGCCGCCGACGAGGCTCGCCGCCCCGGCTCGGAAGCCGTAGACACGGCGTGACGGCGCGATCACGAGGGCGACCGGGCGGATTTTGACGCCGGAGGCCCTGCCGTCACACGGGAGCGCGCCGGGCACCGGCCTAGCCGACCCGCCGTCCGAACCGCAGGGTCACCAGCTCGAACGGCCGCAGCTTCACCGACACCGCGTCCCCCGTCAGTTCCGGCGCCGCCACCTCGTCCAGCGGGCGCTCCAGGAGGTCGGTCACCGTGACGTCCGCCGCCGGGAAGCCCGCCGTCAGCGTCGCCTTCGCGCGGCCGCCGCGTGACTCGTGGAAGCGGACGACGACGTCACCGCTGCCGTCGTCGGCGAGCTTCACCGCCGTGACCACCACGGCGTCGTTGTCGACCGTGACCAGTGGCGTCACCTCGCAGCCGCCGCTCACCCGCCGCTCGGGCAGGTTGATGCGGTACCCCTCGCGCACCGCGTCGCCGATCGCCGCGCCCGGCACCAGCGCGTGCCGGAAGCGGTGCACACCCTGGTCGGTCTCGGGGTCGGGGAAGCGCGGGGCGCGCAGCAGCGAGACGCGGACGGTCGTCGTCGTACCCTCGTCGTCGCCGCGGACGGCCCGGGTCACGTCATGGCCGTACGTCGAGTCGTTGACCAGCGCGACCCCCCAGCCCGGCTCCTCCAGGTGCACGAAGCGGTGGTTGCACGCCTCGAACTTGGCTGCCTCCCAGCTCGTGTTGGTGTGCGTGGGCCGGTAGAAGTGCCCGAACTGGGTCTCCGAGGCGTACCGCTCCGCGTGGATGTCCAGTGGGAAGGCGAGCTTCAGGAACTTCTCGGTCTCGTGCCAGTCGACCTCGGTGTCGATGTCGAGCCGCTGCGCGCCCGACGCCAACGACAGGACCTGCGTGAGCCGCGAATCACCGAAGGCGCGCACGACCCGGACCGACGCGCCCTCACCCGCGGTGACCTCGTCCGCCTCCGTGAGGTCGGTGACGGTGTTGCGGTAGAACTCGTCCACGTCCCACGCGTCCCACATGTTCGGGAAATCGGCGTGCAGTTGCGGCAGGTTCGCCGCCGCTCCGGGTGCTACGGTCTCGCGGTCGGCGACGAGGTCGTACGCGGACACGACCAGTCCCCGCGCGTCGATCTCGACCCGCAGCAATTCGTTGTCGAGGACGAAGCCCCCCTCGGCGCGCGCCTCGATCGCCGACCGTCCGCCGACCGCCGCGGTCCTGGCGCCGCCCGCGGGCACGCCATCGCGGGCGTGCGGGGTGGAGTTGAAGACCAGCTCGTCGGTGCCCTCACCGGCGAGGGCACGCTGAGCCGCCTCGATGATGCCGTTCAGCTCCCGCGCGAGCGCCGCGTAGGTCGCGCGGGCCTCGCGGTGCACCCAGGCGATGGACGAGCCGGGCAGGATGTCGTGGAACTGGTGGAGCAGCACCGTCTTCCAGATACGGTCCAACTGCTCGTAGGGGTACGTGAATTCGGCACACCGTACGGCGGCCGTCGCCGCCCACAGCTCCGCCTCCCGGAGCAGGTGCTCGCTGCGGCGATTGCCCTGCTTGGTGCCGGCCTGGCTGGTGAGGGTCGCCCGGTGCAGTTCCAGATACAGCTCGCCGACCCACACGGGAGCGTTCGGGTACTCGGCCTCGGCCTTCTGGAAGAACTGCTCCGGCGTCTCCCACCGAACGGTCGCGGAGCCCTCCAGATCCCGCATTCGCGCCGCCTTCGCGATCATCTCGCGGGTGGTGCCGCCGCCTCCGTCGCCCCAGCCGGTGGGTGCGAGCGAGTGCCGGGCGACACCCTTGTCCTTGAAGTTCTTCGCCGCATGGGCGATCTCGCTGCCCTTCATGGAGCAGTTGTAGGTGTCGACGGGCGGGAAGTGCGTGAAGATCCGCGTCCCGTCGATGCCCTCCCAGTTGAAGGTGTGGTGCGGGAAGCGGTTGGTCTGCGACCAGGAGATCTTCTGCGTCAGCAGCCACTTGGAGCCCGCCGCCTTGATGATCTGCGGCAGTCCCGCGGCGAAGCCGAAGGTGTCCGGCAGCCACGCCTCGTCGTTCTCCACGCCGAACTCGTCGAGGAAGAACCGCTTGCCGTGCACGAACTGACGGGCCATCGCCTCGGAGCCCGGCATGTTCGTGTCCGACTCGACCCACATGCCGCCCGCGGGCACGAACCGCCCGTCGGCGACCGCCTTCTTGACCTTCGCCCACACCTCGGGCCGGTGCTCCTTGATCCACGCCCACTGCTGCGCCTGGGACATGGCGAAGACGAAGTCGGGCTCGTCCTCGATGAGCGCGGTCATGTTCGACGTCGTACGCGCCACCTTGCGCACCGTCTCGCGCAGCGGCCACAGCCAGGCGGAGTCGATGTGGGCGTGGCCGACGGCGCTGATGCGGTGCGCGGACGGCTCGGCGGGGGTGCTGAGCACGCCTTCGAGCAGGGCGCGGGCCGCGGCGGCCGAGCCGTTCACGTCCTGGAGGTCGACGGCGTCCAGCGCGCGGCCGACCGCGCGCACGATGTCGTAGCGGCGCCCCGAGTCCTCGGGCAGCTCCCTCATCAGCTCACCCAGTACCTCCAGGTCGATGACGAGCTGCCACACCGTCTCGTCGAAGACGGCGAGGTCCATGCGCGCGAGCTTGTACTGCGGCTCGCTGCCTGCGGTCTCCTTGTCGCCCAACCGGGTGGGCAGGAAGGGGTGGTAGTCGAGGATGACGGGGTTGGAGGCGGCCTCGATGTGCAGCCGCACCTCCTCCCCGCCCTCGGCGGGGGCGGCGATGCGCACCCACTGGTTGCGCGGGTTGAGGCCCTTCACCGGGGTGCCGTCGGGGCGGTAGACGAGGCCCTCGCACTGGAAGCCCGGCATGTTCTCGTCGAAGCCGAGGTCGAGGACCGCCTCGACGGTCCGGCCCGCCCACTCCTTCGGCACCGTCCCGCTGACCCGGAACCAGCTGGTCCCCCAGGGCGCGCCCCACCGCTCCCCGACAGCGGTCGGCACGGGCTCGGCGGCCAGCCCTTCGGCGACGGGTACCGGCTCGCCCGGCGCGTTCCACACCGCGACGTCGAGCGGCACGGAGGCGGGATACACGGCGGGCCTGACGCGCTCGTCCAGAACGCGCTTGAGCCGGGCTTCGACAAGGGTGCGGTCGTCATGCATGGGGGTTCTCCCGAGGGTGAGGGGTTACAGCCCGTCCGGCGTTCGAGGACGAGCGCGAAGCGCGATCTGCCGAGGTCGTACCGGCCTAGCCGACCTCCTCGGGTGAGACCACTTCCGAGATGCCGCGCGCGGCGAGATGCTCCGCGTCCGCCACCCGTCCGGCGAGGACGACCGCGGGCCGCACCCCCTGCGCCACGAGGCGGACGTACGCCTCGAACACCGCTCCCCCCGGCGCACACGCCGAGCGCCGCGACAGGGCCTCGTCCACGACGAGCGCGGTGGCCCGGGGTGCCGGCGCGTACGTACGCCCGCGCCGCTCCTCGGCGATGCGGGCGACGGCCTCCCCCGCGGGCTTGACCCGTCCGTCGTTGGTCAACAGGCCGAGGCTGTACTCCAGTTCAGGAAAGTCCGCGAGGTCGCGTGAGACGTCGTGGGAGCACCACCACGTCACGCCCCACACGTCCTGGCAGTCGAGCGCGGCCTCGATGGTCTCCTCGGTGAAGGCGGCCGCGTGCTCGGCGGGGATCAGCGGCGCGGGCGCGCCGACCTCCTGGAGCCAGACGGGGCGGCGCGGGTCGAGGGCCCAGGCCTTGGCCAGCTCGATCATGTACGCGGCGTGGGTACGGGTCGCCGTGCCGGTGCGCCCGTGGCGCTGGGCCGTGCCGTTGAAGACCCAGGAGTGCACGGCGGTGGCACCGCCGAGCCGGGCGGCCTGCGCCGGGGTGAAGGGCTGGTCGTCCTGGTACCAGGCGGCGTCGTACTCGGCGTGCAGGTGGAGCCTGCCGGGAGCGCCTTCCTCGCAGGCGGCCAGGACGGTGGTGAGCCAGGCGTCGGCCTGCTCGGCGGTGATGCGGTCGGGGTCGGGGTGCGGCCCCGCGGAGAACTGGTTGATCTCGTTGCCGATGGTCATGCCGATGAAGTTGGGCCGGTCGGCGAGCGCGGCGGCGAGCGTACGCAGGTAGTCGGCCTGCCCGGCCACGACGTCCGGGTCGGTGAAGATGTTCCGCCGGTGCCAGGTCTGGGTCCAGGCGGGCAGGAAGTCGAAGCTCGACAGATGCCCCTGGAGGCCGTCGACGTTGACGTCGAGGCCCCGCTCGGCGGCGGCGTCGGCGAGCTGGACGAGCTGATCGACGGCGCGCGGGCGGATCAGCGCGCGGTTGGGCTGGAAGTAGGGCCAGATCGGGAAGACCCGCACGTGGTCGAGGCCGAGGGCGGCGAGCGCGTCGAGGTCGGTGCGCACGGCGTCGAGGTCGAAGTCGAGCCAGTGGTGGAACCACCCCTGGCTGGGCGTGTAGTTGGCGCCGAAGCGCGGCGTGCCCGAAGGCGCTGGAGAAAGCAATGCGGATCCTGGTTCTGGAGAAATCCGGGACGGTCCGGGGAAGTTCGGAGAAGTTCGGAGAAGTTCGGAGAAGTTCGGAGAAGCCCGGGGAAGTCCGGGGGGGGGAGGCAGCGCGGGTTCAGCCCTTGACCGCTCCTTCGCCGACGCCGCGGAAGAAGTACCGCTGGAGGCAGGCGAAGAGGACGATCAGCGGGAGCACGGCGATGACCGTGCCCGCGGCGACGAGGCGTTCGTCGTTGGCGAAGGTGCCGTGCAGATAGTTCAGGCCGATGGTGAGGGTGAACCGCTCCGGGTCGCTGAGCACGATGAGCGGCCACAGGAAGTCGTCCCAGGCGCCCATGAAGGCGAAGATCGCGACGACCGCGAGGGTGCCCTTGACGGCGGGCAGCGCGATCCGTACGAACCGCTGCCAGACGTTCGCACCGTCCACGAAAGCGGCTTCCTCGATCTCGTAGGGCACGTTGAGGAACGCGTTGCGCATCAGCAGGACGTTGAGCGCGGAGACGCAGCCGGGCAGCAGCACCCCGATGAGGGTGTTGTTCAGACCCAGCTCACGCATCGTCGTGAACTGGGCGATGATGATGCCCTCCACGGGCACCAGCATCGCCAGGATGAAGACGAGGGTGGCCGCCCTGCGACCGCGGTAGCGCAGGCGCGCCAGGGCGTACCCGGCGAGGGCGGCGCCCACGCAGTTGGTGACGACGTTGGCGGCGGCCACCTTCAGGGAGTTGAGGGCGTAGTCCCAGACGGGGATGGTGTCGGCGACCCGCCCGTAGTTGTGGAGGGTCGGGTCGGAGGGCAGGAACTTCGGCGGGGAGCTGAAGATGTCCTCGTGCGGCCCCTTCAGGGACGTGGACAGCTGCCACAGGAACGGGCCGATCATCAGCGCCAGTACGGCGAGCAGCAGCCCGTAGCGCAGGATGATCTCCCACAGGGGCATCCGGCGGCCGTTCTCGTCGGTGATCCGGCGGCGCGGCTTGGGGCGCGGAGCCGCCCCGGTGACCGGCGCCGGAACCTTCTCGGTGGTGCTCACGCGTCCTCCTTGCGGTCCGCGCGCAGCACGAGCAGCATGAGCGCGACGGTGACGACGAAGACGACGACGGAGATGGCCGACGCGTAGCCGACCCGGCCCGTCAGACCGGTGCCCGTGCGCTGCACCAGCATCACCAGCGTGGTGTCCTCGCCCGCGGGCCCTCCGGCGGGCCCCGCCATCAGATAGACCTCGGAGAAGACCTTGAAGGCGGCGACCGAGGAGAGCGCGCCGACGAGCACCATGGTGGAGCGGACGGCGGGCACGGTGACGCTGAAGAAGCGGCGCACCGCACCCGCGCCGTCGACCGCGGCGGCCTCGTGCAGTTCGCGCGGCACGTTGGCGAGCGCCGCGAGGTAAATGATCATGTAGTAGCCGAGGCCCTTCCAGACCGTGACGGCCATGGCGCTGAACAGCAGCAGCCACTGGTCGCTGAGGAAGCCGACCTTGCCGACGCCCACCGCCTCCAGGACGGCGTTGACCAAGCCGCGTTCGTCCAGCATCCACACCCAGATCAGGCCGACCACGACGATGGACGCGACCACCGGGGTGTAGAAGGCGGACCGGAAGAAGGTGATTCCGGGGATGTGCTTCTGGACGAGCATCGCCAGCAGCAGGGGCAGCAGGACGAGCGCGGGCACGACCACGAGGACGTACAGCGTGCTGTTGCGCAGGCCGATCCAGAACATGTCGTCGTGCAGCAGCTCCCGGAAGTTGGCGAGGCCCACGTACTCGCCGGGGATCAACGTCCTCTTGTCGGTGAAGGAGTTGTTCAGCGTGCTGACGAACGGATAGAGGATGAAGACGGCGACGACCGCGAGCCCGGGGGCGGCGAACAGCCAGGGACTGGTGGGCAGTTGGCGTCTGATCCGGACGGTACTGGTGCGGGTGCTGCTCTTCATGGCTGTCGTTCCCTGGTCATGGCTCGGCACGGGGCCGGCGCTCAGCTCTGCTTCAGCAGCCGGTCACACTGCTTGACAGCGTTGTCAAGCGCTTCCTCGGGACTCTCCTTGCCCTGGAGCGCCCTGGCGACCGCATTGCGCAGCTCGACCTTCATCTGCTCGCTGAAGAGCACGGGCGTGTAGTTCACCGCCGTCCTGATGGACTTGGCGGCGGCGATGCGGACCCGCGTCTCCTCCTTGCCGTCCTGCTTGGTGAAGTAGGGGTCGTCGAGGGAGCCCTGCGTACTGGGGAAGATCGCGACCTTCTTGGCGAACTCCATCTGGTGCTTGGCGTCGGTGACGAAGTGCGCGAAGGCGACGGCGGCGGGCGTCTGCTTGGTGCGGGCGTTCACCATCACGCCCATCACGTACATGTTGTCCTTGCCGGTGCTGCTGATCTGCGGAGTGATGCCGATGTTCTTGTAGAGCTTCGGCGCCTCCTTCTTGAACTTCTCCAGGTCGAGCGCGCTGCCGGGGTTCATGGCGACGGCCTCGGTGAGGAACTTCTTGCCGGTCGACTCCGGTGTCGCGGTCAGCGCCTGTCCGTCCAGCGCCTTGGCGTCGTACAACTTCTTGTACTCGGTGAGGAGTTCGACGCCCTTGGCGTCGTTGAAGGTGAAGCCGGTGCCTTCCTTGTTCATCAGCGGTACGCCGTAGCGCCCGAAGTCCTCGATGGTGGGGACGTTGGCGAGCGTGGCCACCTTGCCGTCGCTCTTCTTCGCGAGCTGGACCGCCTGGTCGAAGAGCTGGCCGTACGTCTTCGGCGGCTTGTTCTCATCCAGGCCCGCCTCCTTGAAGAGGCGCTTGTTGTAGAAGAGCGGCCCGGTGTTCAGATACCAGGGGAAGGCGTACGTGCCCTCGGTGCCCGGTATCTGATGGCTCTTCCAGGCCCCGGGCAGGTACTCCTTCTCGTACTTGCCCGCGGCCTTGTCGAGGTCGAGGGCGAGGCCGGCCTTGGCGAGCGGGGCGACCAGGTCCGGCGAGACGTTCACGACGTCGGGCAGCGTGCCCGCGGCGGCGTCGGCGCTGATCTTGTCGGCGTAGCCCTCGCCGGGCTGGTCGACCCACTTGACGTCGGTGCCGGGGTACTTGTCCTCGAACTCGGCGACGAGACCCTCGAAGTAGGGCTTGAAGTTGGCCTTCAGATTCCAGGTCTGGAAGGTGATCCTGCCTTCGATCTTGCCCGACGCGTCCGTGGAACCGCCGCCGTCACCTCCGTCGCCGCAGGCGCTCAGCGGCAGGAGGACAGCGAGGACGGCGCCGGTGGCGACCGCTCTGCGGGAGATACGGGAGATACGCACGGTGAAACGGCTCCTTTGCTCGGCCCAGCGCGAGACGGCGATGGCCACGGCCGTCCGAGCCGCGCGAGCCACGCCGAGGCAGACCCTGCATCCAACCGCCGTACAAAGTCAATGGATTTGATAGACCGATATCGAAGATCCCGCCATCTCCCCACCAACACCCCAGGTCAGACGGCTGTGTTGAGAGTCTTGCGGTGAATGACTAATGCGCTTTAGAGTCTGGTCGCTCAAGCGCTTTAGTATGCGGGCGCCACGAAAGGGGCTACGGGTGCAAGGCAAGCGGTCACCGGCACGCCGGCCGACCATGAAGGACATCGCGCGCCGGGCCGGGGTCTCCGAGAGCGCCGTCTCCTTCGCGCTCAACGACCGGCCCGGCGTCTCCGACATCACCCGCGACCGGGTGCGCAGGGTCGCCGAGCAGCTGGGCTGGCGGCCCAGCACCGCGGCGCGTGCCCTGTCCGGCGAGGGCTCGGCGACGGTGGGCCTGGTCGTGGCGCGGCCCGCCGCGACGCTGGGCGTCGACTCGTTCTTCCTGCAACTGATCTCCGGGGTCCAGGAGGTCCTGGCCGAGCGGCACTTGGGGCTGCTCTTCCAGGTCGTGGAGGACGTGGCGGCCGAGTGCGCGGTCTACCGCCGCTGGTGGGCCGAGCACCGGGTGGACGGCGTGCTGGTGGTGGACCCGCGTACGGCCGACCCCCGGCCCGCGCTCCTCGACGAGCTGGGGCTGCCCGCCGTGGTGACGGGCGGCGTGCCCGACCCGGACGCGGGCCACGCGGGCCTCTCCACGGTGTGGGCGGACGACGCGGGGGCGATGGCGTCGGTCGTGGGCCACCTGCACGCGCTCGGGCACCGCCGCATCGTGCACATCGCGGGCCTGGAGGGGCTCGCGCACACCGAGCGCCGCATGCGCACCCTGAGCGCCGAGGCTGCGAGCCGGGGCCTATCCGGGGTGCGTTCGGTGCCGACCGACTACTCCGACGCGGAGGGCGCCGCCGTGACCCGGCGCGTCCTGGAGGCGGCCGAGCCGCCGACCGCCCTGGTGTACGACAACGACGTGATGGCCGTGGCCGGGGTGGCCGCCGCCTCGTCGCTGGGTTTCGTCGTTCCGGACGACGTGTCGGTCGTGGCCTGGGAGGACTCGGCGCTGTGCCGCATGGTGCACCCGTGGCTGACGGCCCTCTCCCGGGACACCGTGGCGTTCGGCCGCACCGCCGCCCGCGAACTGCTCGCCCTCCTGGACGACGGCCCGGCGGCCACCGTGCAGGTTCCCTTGCCCCGGCTCATCGAGCGGGAGAGCACGGGGCCGGTGCGCGGGGCCTGAGTCCGGGCCCGCGGGGCGGCCCATGGGTCGGGAACAGGTCATGCGGCCGGGTGCGCGGGGTCGCAGCCGGCCCCTCGGGCGAGGAAAGTGGACGGGCATGCGCGCTCGCGTCGGCGGAAGGACACGGCACATGGCGGACCACTCCCCCACCGTCGGTGTCGAGGAGGAGTACTTCCTCGTCGACACCGCACAGCGCACGGTCGTCGCGGCGGCGCCGCGGGTCCTGGCTCGCGCCAGGCCGGAGCTAGGGGACCTGGTCACGGGCGAGGCGTCCCGGTACCAGGTGGAGGGCAGGACACCCCCTTGCGGGACTCTGGGGGAGCTGCGTCAGGAGCTGCGGCGGGTACGCCGCGCCGTGGCCACCGCCGCGGCGGGCGAGGGTTCGCGGCCCGTCGCCTCCGGCACTCCGCTGCTGGGCATGCGGGCGCCGATCCCGCTCAACGGCGACGCCCACTACCTCGCCCAGCTCGCCACGTTCCGGTCGCTGTACGACACGTTCGCCTTCTGCGGGCTCCACGTGCACGTCCAGGTCCCCGACCGGGACCACGCCGTCCTGGTCAGCAACCATCTGCGGCCGTGGCTGCCCGTCCTGGTGGCGATGGCGGCGAACTCGCCCTTCTGGGACGAGAGAGACAGCGGCTACTGCAGTTGGCGGACCCTGGGGGCCACGCGGTGGCCCGTGGCGGGCCCGCCGCCGTACTTCTCCTCGGCCGCCCACTACGACGCGCTCGCGTCCGCGCTGCGGGAGACCGGCGCGACCCTCGGTGAACGCTCGCTGTACTGGGACGTGCGGCCGTGCGCACACCTGCCGACCGTGGAGATCAGGGCGATGGACGTCCCCACGTCCGTCGAGGAGGCGGCGGCCTTCGCCGTCCTCGTACGGGCACTGGTCGTGCAGGCGCTGGAGCGGGTGCGCCGCGGGGACCCCGGACCCGCCATGGACGACGCGCTGCTGCGCGCCGCGTACTGGCGGTGCGCCCGCGACGGTCTGACCGGGCACAGCCTCGATCCGCGGACCCACCGCCTCGTGCCGACCTCGCACCGGCTCCGGGAGCTTCTCGCGTACGCCCGGCCGGCCCTGGCGGAGCGCGGGGAACTCCCCCGGGTGACGGCGGTCCTGCGGCACCTCATCGCACACGGCGGCGGCGCCGAGCGCCAACGCGCCGTCCACGCCCGTGCGGGCAGCCTGCGCGACGTCGTCGACGACCTGGCCGACCGCACGGCCGTGAGCCCGCGTCAGTGGCGGCGCTCTCCTTCCCCGGTCGGCGGCCCGGGCGGCCACGGCAGTTCGGCGAGCAGCGGCAGGAGCGATGCCTCCTCGTAGTCGAGGTGCCGGGTCAACTCGTCCGTCATTCGGGCCAGTTCGGCGCGGAACCGCTCGGGGTGCGTGCCGTGGACGTCCGCCAGGAGCGCGGCGAGTTCGCCCTGGATACGGGCGACCGCACGGTGTTCCTCGGCGAGGCGGTCGAAGGTCTCACGCAGCTCGGGGTGGTGACCGGCCATCACCGGGAAGAGGTGCGCGTCCTCGCTGGTGTGGTGGAACTCCAGGGCGTCGCAGAAGGCCAGGCAGTGCTGGCGGATCTGCAGGCCGAGCCCCGGCGCCGGCGGCGCCCCCGGCCCGCGGTGCGCGGCGAGCGCCTCGAAGTACGCCTCGGTCTCGTCGCGTACGTGCGTGAGCTGGCCGCGCAGCCAGAGGTGGACCTGGACCATCTTGTCCGCGAGGCTCGCCGCCTCCTCGGGGATGTCCGCCGCGTGCGCGGGGCGCTCCAGGACGATGACCGGCAGGGTCCGGCTGGTCTGCGTCTGGTAGTCGCCGTATCCCGGTTCGGCGGCCACCACGCGCTCGAAGAGCCGGTCGCGGCGCTCGCCCTCGGCGGGGACGGCGATCGCCTCGAAGGTGGCGGTGCCCAGTTCCACGGTCACCGTGGGGTGGGCCAGGATGTTGCGGTACCAGTCGGGGTGGCGCGGCGCGCCCATGTTCGATCCGACGAGCAGGATCAGCCCGCCGTCACGGACGAAGCCGAGGGGGGTGGTGTGCTCCTTGCCGGACTGCGCGCCTGTGGTGGTGAGCAGGAGGAGTTCGCTGCCTTCGAAGGGGCCGCCGACCTTGCCGCCGCGGGCGCGGAACTCCTCGATGACGGACTGGTTGAAGGGTGTGGGCATGACGGTGTCAGATCTCCGTACAGGGTGTCAGGAACCGCGTCGAGCGCGGTGAAGGTGAGGGAGCGCCACGCGAAGAGGGCGTGACGAGGAGCGCGCGAAGACGCGCGGATCAGGCGAAGGCCCTGGGGTGTGAACTCACGACGTGTTCATCGGCGTCGTCCTTGAGTGAAGGTGCTCGCCCGATCGCCGACCTGCCCACTTCTCTTTGGTCGGCGCCACGCGGCACGCGCCCCATTACAGTCACCGGCTCCCCATCTGTCAACGTCCGCGTGAATCTCCCGGCCCCTGCTGGGTACTGGCGTGAGATGGCGACGGGGGCGGACGGCCGTGGAGGGGACGGCCGCTCGCGCCGCGGGGAACACCGGCCCGCCCGCCACGCCATCGGGAACGGGCCTCCCCGAAACGCCTGTGCCCCCCGCCGAGAGGCAGGGGGCACGGGGCGAAGCGGACGGACCGGAGAGGTACCGATCAGTCGATACCGGGGAGGATGTGCGGCTCGGCGAGGTCGTCCTCGTAGCCCGCCAGCCGGATGGGGGCCGCCTTGGCCCATGCCTCCAGGTTGCGCAGCTTGGGGGGTCTACCGGCCCGCTCGCCGCCGCGTTCCGCCGGTCGCTTCTCCTGCTTCGTCAGTTCTGGTGCCACCGCGCACTCCTTTGTGTCGCGTAACGGAAAGGCCAAGGGCAGTTCGGTCGCGGTGGCGCCGGTGTCTGGCGGGACCGCGGCCGTGGTCGCCGGCCAGTCCCCGGGGTGGCCGAGAGACGTTTGTGGATCTCTCGTGGCCACCCGTTCGACCTAGGTTAACCAAATGAGCGCGGCCGTGCTCGATGGAAGCTCAAGGCTGGGTAAATTCCGGACACCGAAGCCCCGGCCGGGTGCCTGGGGCCACAGGGGCGCAGGTGACAGGGGTGGACGTTGAGCCGTTCGGGTGCGCGGGCCGCCCGTCACGCGGCCCGCCCCCGCACGCCTGCTACCACTTACCGGGCGCGTAGTCCTTGAGGAAGACGCCGAACAGATCCTCGCCGGCCTGGCCGCGGACGATCGGGTCGTAGACGCGTGCCGCGCCGTCGATCAGGTCCAGCGGGGCGTGGAAGCCCTCCTCGGCCAGGCGCATCTTGTCGGGGTGCGGACGCTCGTCGGTGATCCAGCCGGTGTCGACCGCGGTCATCAGGATGCGGTCCTTCTCGAACATCTCCTGCGCGCTGGTGCGGGTCAGCATGTTCAGGGCGGCCTTGGCCATGTTGGTGTGCGGGTGGCCCGCGCCCTTGTAGCCGCGGCCGAAAACGCCCTCCATGGCGGAGACGTTCACGACGTACGCGCGGCCGTCCTCGTTCGCCGCGGCGGCGGCCGCCATGGCGGAACGCAGGTGGCTGATGAGGATGAACGGCGCCGTCGAGTTGCACAGCTGGACTTCGAGCAGCTCGATCGGGCCGACCTCCTCCACCGTCTGGATCCAGCTGTTGGTGTCGTGCAGGTCGGGCACCAGGCCACCCGCGTCGATGGCCGTACCAGCCGCGATGCGCTCCAGGGACGCCGAGCCCGTGACCAGCGCGAGTCCGGTGACGTCGGCGGCGGTCAGCGCGCCGCCGCCGGGGACGGGCAGCGCGGCCACGGCGCCGGAGCCGAAGGTGCCGATCACCTCGGAGGAGGGCAGTTCCCCGGCGGGCAGCGGGGCGGACTCGGCGGCGACGAGTTCGCTGTAGGCCTGCGGGGAGCGGCGTACGGTCTGCGCGGCGTTGTTGATCAGTACGTCGAGGGGGCCCTCCGCGGCGACCGACTCGGCGAGCGCGACGACCTGGGCCGGGTCGCGCAGGTCGATGCCGACGATCTTCAGGCGGTGGATCCACTCGTCGCTGTCGGGCATGGCCTTGAAGCGGCGGATCGCGTCGCTCGGGAAGCGCGTGGTGATGGTGGTGTGCGCGCCGTCACGCAGCAGCCGCAGCGCGATGTACATGCCGATCTTGGCGCGGCCGCCGGTGAGCAGGGCGCGCTTGCCGGTCAGGTCGGTGCGGGCGTCGCGGCGGGCGCGGTTCTCGGCGGCGCAGTTCTGGCAGAGCTGGTGGTAGAACGCGTCGACCTCGACGTACCGCGTCTTGCAGGTGTAGCAGGAGCGCGGGCGCTGGAGTATCCCCGCGATCTCGCCCTTCGCCGAGGAGGAGGGCAGCACGCCCGCCGTCTCGTCGTCGATGCGGTCGGCGGAACCGGTGGCCGTGGCCTCGGTGACCGCCCGGTCGTGGGCGGTCTTGGCGGCGCGGCGCTCCTGGCGGCGGCGCTGCTTCACCGTGCGGTAGATCCCGGCCGTGGCACGGCGGACCGCGATCGCGTCGGGGTGGTCGACGTCCAGTTTGTCCAGCTCGTCGAGCACGCTGAGGCAGACGGCGAGACGGTCCGGGTCGATGCCGGGACCGTACGCGACGGTCTCCTCCTGGCTTTCGTCTGTCACCGTCATCGCCGCTGTCCTCGTGTCATTCCGTGCCGCGGCGTGCCTGGCCGTCCGCGGAAGCTCCCAAAAGCGGAACTTTACGTAGCTCCGGCGCCCACTACCAAACTCGCGGCCCGCGCGCTCACTGGACCAGCTGTCCCTTGCCCAGCGCGATCACTCCGTTCCGCGACACCGTGTACAGCTCCTCGTCACGCTCCGGATTGACGCCGATGGTCGCCCCGGGCGGCACGTCGACGTTCTTGTCCAGGACGGCGCCGCGCACCACCGCGCCCCGCCCCACGCGTACGTTGTCGTGCAGCACCGAGCCCTGTACGACCGCCCCCTCCTCGATGGTCACGCCGGGCGAGAGGACGGAGCGGGTGACCTGGCCGCGGATGACGCACCCGGGGCTGACGATCGACTCGCCCGCTATCCCGCCCGCGCAGAACTTCGCGGGCGGAAGGCCGCTCGAATGCGTGTAGATCGGCCAGCGCCGGTTGTCCAGGTTGAAGACGGGGTGGTCGGAGATCAGGTCCATGTGGGCGTCGTAGTACGAGTCCAGGGTGCCCACGTCACGCCAGTAGCCGTGGTCGCGCGGGGTCTCGCCGGGGACGTGGTTGCCGTCGAAGTCGTACACCTGGGCGAGGCCGCGCTCGGTGAGCATCGGCAGGATGGAGCCGCCCATGTCGTGCGCCGAGTCCTCGTTCTCGGCGTCCTGCTGGAGGGTGTCGACGAGGGTCTTCGTGGTGAAGAGGTAGTTGCCCATGGAGGCGAAGACCTTGTTCGGGGCGTCCGCGAGGCCCGGCGGATCGGTGGGCTTCTCCAGGAAGCTCTCGACGCGCGTCCCGTCGCGGGCGGGTGTGATGACACCGAAGGAGGACGCGTCGGCGCGGGGCACCCTGATCCCGGCGACGGTCACGGCGGCGCCGTTGTCGATGTGCTGCTGGAGCATCTGCCGCGGGTCCATGCGGTAGACGTGGTCGGCGCCGAACACGGCGATGTAGTCGGGCTGTTCGTCGTGGACGAGGTTGAGCGACTGGAGGATGGCGTCGGCGCTGCCCAAATACCAGCGCGGGCCGAGCCGTTGCTGGGCGGGCACGGGCGTGACGTAGTTGCCGAGCAGGCTCGACATGCGCCAGGTCGTCGTCACGTGCCGGTCCAGGGAGTGCGATTTGTACTGGGTGAGGACGCAGACGCGCAGGATGTCGGCGTTGACGAGATTGGACAGGACGAAGTCCACGAGGCGGTACGTCCCGCCGAACGTGACCGCCGGCTTGGCCCGGTCGGCGGTGAGCGGCATCAGCCGCTTCCCCTCCCCGCCCGCGAGCACGATTCCGAGCACCGAAGGTCCACCGCGCATACCAGCCCCCTACCTGTCGGCCTTGTTGGCCATGTCGGCCTTGTCGGCTATCTGTCGGCGTGCAGGATCTCCTCGTACACCTCGACCGTGCGCCGGGCGACCGCGTCCCAGCCGAACTCGCCGAGGGCGCGCCGCCGTCCGGCCGCGCCCATCGCCCCGGCCCGCGCCGGGTCGGCGAGCAGTTCGTCGAGGGTCCGCCCGAGGTCGCGTTCGAAGCCCTCCGGGTCCTTGTGCTCGTAGGGGACGAGCAGCCCGCTCACGCCGTCCTGTACGACCTCGGGGATGCCGCCGACCCGCGAGGCGACGACGGCCGTACCGCACGCCATCGCCTCCAGGTTGACGATGCCCAGTGGCTCGTACACCGACGGGCAGACGAACACCGTGGCGTGGGTGAGGAGTTGGACGACCTCGGGGCGCGGCAGCATCTCGGGTATCCAGTGGACGCCCGCGCGGCCCCGGCTCAGCTCCTCGAAGAGCACGCGGAACTCCGCGTCGATCTCCGGGGTGTCGGGGGCTCCCGCACACAGCACGAGCTGAGCGCTACTGTCCAACTCGCGTGCCGCGCGCAGCAGATGGGGTACGCCCTTCTGCCTGGTGATGCGCCCGACGAACAGGACGTAGGGGCGCGCGGGGTCGATGCCGAGCCGCTCCAGGACGTCCGTGCCGGGGTCGGGGCGGTACAGCTCGGTGTCGATGCCGTTGTGCACCACGTGGACCTTGGCCGGGTCGACGGCGGGGTAGCAGGCGAGGATGTCCTCGCGCATGGCGCCGGAGACCGCGATCACCGCGTCGGCGGACTCGGCGGCGGTGCGCTCGGCCCAGCCCGACAGGGCGTATCCGCCGCCCAGTTGCTCGGCCTTCCACGGGCGCAGGGGCTCCAGGGAGTGCGAGGTCATCACGTGCGGGATGCCGTGCAGGAGCTTGCCGACGTGGCCCGCGAGACTCGCGTACCAGGTATGGGAGTGGACCAGCTCGCGCCCGGCGAGCGCGGCGGCCATCGCCAGGTCCACGGAGAAGGTGCGCAGCGCGTCGTTGGCTCCGTCGAGCGCGGGCCAGGGCCGGTGGCGCGTCAGCCCCTCGGCCGCGCCCTCGCCCGTCCCCCTGCCCCAGCAGTGCACGTCGAGGTCGACGAGGGAGCGTAACTCCCGGGCGAGGAACTCGGCATGGACACCCGCGCCGCCGTACACGTCGGGCGGGTACTCCCGGGTGAGCAGTCCCACTTTCACGCAGAACCCTCCGTCGTCCGCCTGATGTCGGCCGCGCTCCCTCATGGTCACCCAGACGACGCCCCGGGGGAAGAGCGCCGGGGCGGTCGTTCGAAGCAGCAGTCGCCGCATACGCCGCCGCCGGGGCACCGGTAGTAGAGACAGCAGCTGCGGCGCCGGAAGGCCGTGCCGCGCAGGGTGCCGGTGTCGCGCAGGTCGGGGTGGTCGAAGAGCGCGGCGGCCAGTTCCAGGGCCCTGGCCCCCACGTCCGCGCGTCCCTCCCGCGCCGCCCAGCCGTGCAGTTCGCGCGCGGCGCCCGCGAGCGCGGAGCCCGCGTTGCCCCACAGCAGCCCGGCCGAGATCCGGTACCGGGAGCGCAACGCGTCGGCGAGCGGCGCGAGATGGCCGTGCTGCACGACGTCCCGCACGGTCCCTGCGTCGGCGGGCAGCAGGCGTACGTCACCGAGCCACAGGTCGTCGGGCGAGGTGCCGTCGGCGTCCCAGCGCAGTTGGGCGAGATCGAGGTCGGGCACCGCGCCGTACAGCGCAGCGGAGCCGAGCCCCACGGACCAGAGCCGGGCGGCGAGCCCCAGCTGGGCCACGGACACGGCGATACGGTCCTCGGGGGCGCCGAGCCGCCCTGCGACCTTCCGCACGCGGAGGGTCAGCGGGTCCGGGCCGGCTTCGGCCGGGGGTGCGTACACCTGCGTGAACGGCGCGGCGGCGCCGGGCGCGGGCCCCGTGCGGAGGGCGAAGAAGCCGCCGACGGATGCCAGTTCTGCCAGGTTGATACGGGTAGTCACCAGAGCAGTACAGCAAGCCACCCGGCGGCCGCGTGCCCCGGGGTCTCCTCCTCTGCCCCTAGGGGGTACCCCGCCCTGGGGAGGACGCGGTGGGGGCCGTACTCCATCGGTAGTAGGAGCGATTGCCTGCTCAGGTACGACGACGTGAGGCGATTCAAGCGGCATCGTTGTAACCATGGAAGCCGACCGTTCGCCTCGCCGGGACCACCGGACGCACCGCACGCCGCGGAGCACCTCATGAGTGCCCTCGCGCTGTCCGTGCTGCTCTCCCTCGTCTCCGCCGTGGCGTACGCGGGCGGGGCGATCCTCCAGGAGCGGGTGGCGTCGACCACGCCGGACCAGCGGTACGCGCCGCTGCACCGCGGCGCCTGGTGGACCGCGATCGCGCTGAACGGCCTCGGCGCGCTTCTGCACGTGGTGGCGCTCGCCTTCGGCCCGCTCAGTCTGGTCCAGCCGCTGGGCGCCCTGACCATCGTCTTCGCCCTGCCGATGGCGGCCGTGTTCGTGCGCCGCCGGGCCGGGGCCACCGCGTGGCGCGGCGCGATCATGGCGACGGTGGGGCTCGCCGGACTCCTCTCGCTCACCTCGGCGTCCGGCCCGCAGTCCCTGGACAGTGCCGAACGCCTCATGCTGGGCCTGGTCACGGGTGGCGGCGTCCTCGCCCTGATGGTGGCGGCGCACGCGGTGCACCGGCACCCCGTGGTGCGCAGCGTGCTGCTGGCCTGCGCGGCCGGCGCGGCCTTCGGCATCGCCTCGGTCTTCACCAAGACGGTGGCCGTCGACTGGGAGCGGGATGTGGCGCTCGTCCGGCAGCTCCCGAGCCTGGCCGTCATCGCCGTGCTCGCGGCGGCCGGGGTGCTGCTTTCGCAGGCCTCCTACCGGGGCGCGGGGCTCGCGGCGCCGCTGTCGACGGTGACCGTGGTGAACCCGGTCGTGGCGGCGGCGGTCGGCCTGACCCTCTTCGAAGAAACCTTCCGCTACGGCGCCACGGGCACCGTCCTGGCGCTGGGCTGCGGCATCGTCGCGGCCGGGGGCCTGATCCTGCTGACCACCGAGCGGATCGCGCGAGAGACGTCGACCGCACCCGATCCGTGTCCCGCGGTCCGGGAAGCGCCACCCGTACGGCCGGAGCCCACCGTGGCCGAGCCGCGCCTCACCCCCGAGGCGCTGCCCGCCGTTCCGGCCCAGCCGACGGTGGCGGCGCGGGCGCACCGCGGGGTCCCGCACCGGCACTCCAGGCGCCGCGAGCGCATCGGATCGTAGGACGCCCGGGGCGGCGCCACGGCCTCAGATGCGTACGCCGCGGGCCCGCAGATAGGCGAGCGGGTCGATGTCGGCACCGAAGCCGGGCCCCGTCCGCACCTCGAAGTGCAGATGCGGGCCCGTGCTGTTTCCGGTGGACCCGGACCGGGCTATGCGCTGGCCCGCGCCGACCTTCTGCCCAGCTTTCACGGAGAGCGCGGACAGATGCCCGTACTGGCTGTACTTGCCGTCGGCGTGCCGTATGACCACCTGGTAGCCGTAGCTGCCGCCCCACCCCGCGGAGACGACGTGCCCCGCGGCGACGGCTCGCACGGACGTCCCGGTGGCCACGGCGAAGTCGACGCCGGTGTGGTAGCCCTTCGACCAGGAGCTGCCCGCCGCGCGGTAGGGCGTACTGGGGGACGCGGCGACGGGGGCGTAGGCGGCGGTGGACGCGGCGGGCTTGGCCTTCTCCGGGCGCGGCGAGGGTGTCTGCGGGGACCGCGGCTTCTCCCGCTTCTTCTCGGGAGCCTGCTTCTCGGGGGCCTTGCGCTCGGGGGCCCTGCTCGCTCCCGAGGCTCCCTGGGGAGCACGCTTCCCCTGGCCGGGTACGGAGAGCCGCTGCCCCGGCGTGATCAGGTCGGGGTCGTCACCGATGACCCGCCGGTTGGAGTCGTACAGCTGCCGCCAGCCGCCCCTGACCCGGCGCTCGTCGGCGATCCCCGAGAGGGTGTCACCGCGCACCACGGTGTACATCTCGGCCCTACCGGCGGTGGACTGGGGGGTCACTTCCGGCTTGACGTCCCTGACGTCCCGCTTGACCGGCTTGGCCTTGGCGCGGGCCGGGGCGATGTCGGGCGAGCCGCCGCCCCTGGCGAGCCCCGCCTTCGCCGAGCAGACCGGCCAGGCGCCGGGCCCCTGCGCGTCGAGGACCTTCTCGGCCACGGCGATCTGCTGGGCCTTGGTGGCCCGGTCTGCGCGCGGCGCGTAGGCCGTGCCCCCGTACGCCTCCCAGGTGGACTGCTTGAACTGGAGGCCGCCGTAGTAGCCGTTGCCGGTGTTGATGCTCCAGTTGTTGCCGGACTCGCAGGCCGCCACCTTGTTCCAGGTGTCGACGTCGGCGGCGCCGGCCGTGCCCGTGACGGTCAGCGGCAGGGCCATGCCCGCCCCGCCCGCCGTGACGGTAAGGGAGGCGCGGTTGATGCGGTTCGGCTGATACCGGCGATGCCGACCCCGTACGGCCATGGCGAGCCCCCTCGGACACACGTCATCACGGATTGCGCTCAGCGACACACGACAAGCCCGCAAGCTAGCCGGTCGGACCAATCCATGACAAGAGCCGGACGCCAGAGTTCTGTTGACCGATCAACCCCTTAAACAAGCCCTGGAGCCACCGCAGTTGGATTCCTCGCTGGTAGGGACCACCGCCCTCGTGATCGCGGAAGCAGTACACCTCCATCGAACGCCCGCTCCCCGCAAGGCCGTTGAAGGCAAGCCGCATGCCTCAGCCATACGCCCGTCCGGGAGGGGGCGGGGCACGCAGGCCCCGCCCCCGCACACCACGGTCAGGACAGCGGCCCCGGCTGAGGCTCGGGCGGCACCGGCTCGGGACCCGGAGGCTTGGGGATCGGCGAGGGCGACGGCTCCGGCGCGGGCCTCGGCTCGGGGTGCGGCACGGGGTCCGGGTCCGGGAAGGGTCCCGGCTCCGGGAGGGGCCCCGGCGGTACGGGATCAGGGAACGGATGGGTCATGACGATCCTCCAGCCAGTGTTTCGTCGGCTCCACCCCCGCCTACCCGACACCCCCGCCCCCAAGCCTGACACCATTTGCCGGAGCACGCCCCCGGCTACGTCAGTCGGCCCACGCCCCGCGGCCGCGAACGAGACCGAGGGAACGCCCCCACCGCCCCGCGGCCAGAAGCCAGCCCGCGAGCCGGGCGGAGGAGGACCCCCACCGGCCCGAGGCCGCCGTCGAGACCGGAGTGGACGTGGCGGTATGTCCGCCCGGAGCACAGTGGAGCAGCTCCGGCACAGCGAAAAGGCGCCGACGCCAAGATGGCGAGGACGGACATACCGCCGCGGCCCCGCCCCACCCTCGACCGAAGGCGCGACGGGCACCCCCACGCACCGCCGGTCCTACACGACTCCAGGCGCCCCACCCACGACAGGCGCCCGCCCACCACCCCACGCCGCCGCAACAACCGCGGCCGCCGCCTCCAGCCCCACCCGAGGACTGGAGAACACCCGCACCGCTCCCGCCGGAACAAGCCGCTCCGCCCCCGCCATGGAGACCTGCGCCAGCACGACCGCGTCGGCGTCGGCGTCCCGCACATCGGAGACCGCCCGCGCCACAAGCGCGAGGCACCCCTCCGAGTCCCCCGCCGCGAACCGCTCCCACGCCCCGTCCACCACGACGGACCGCACCACGGCCTCCCGCCCGGCCTTGCGCGCCTCCTCCTCGATCAACGCCACGGTAGGCCCCAGGGTGGACTCGACCGTGGCCAGCACGACAACACGCGGCCCGCCGACACGCGGCCCGCCGACACGCGCCCCGCCGCCGGACGCCCCGGCAGCGACGGCCGCAGCCGCCATAGGCCGATCGACCCGCACCACAGGAACCCCCACTTCAGGCCCCAGCGCCTCGGCAACGCCCCCGATGGTGGAACACGTGCACAACACGGCCGCCGCCCCTTCCCCGGCCGCCACCAGAGCGGCCCGCACCTGGGGGGTGACCGCGTCCGGCCCCTCCGCCCGAGCCCGTTCGAGCAGCGACTCCACCACGTGGTGCCGCAGCTCAAGACCCGGATGGTGCGCGTCGCGCAGCCCGTCGAAGACGGGGACATGAACGGACGACGTATGCAGCAGCCCCAGCTTCACCACTCCGTCACCCGAGCCGGGAGAGGCTCAGGGGGCTCCTCACGCTCTCCGGGTCACCCGGCACGCCCTCGCCCGGATCGGCCCCGAGGGCCACCATGCGGTTGGCCTCGTCGACATGCACGACCCGGGGCTTCAGCGCCCGTGCCTCGGCGTCCTCGACCTGGGCGTAGCTGATGATGATCACCTTGTCGCCGGGGTGGACCAGGTGCGCGGCCGCGCCGTTGATGCCGATGACACCGCTGCCGCGCTCGCCCTCGATCGTGTAGGTCTCCAGGCGGGCGCCGTTGGTGACGTCGACGATGTGGACGAGTTCGCCGGGCAGGAGATCGGCGGCGTCGAGGAGGTCCGCGTCGATGGTGACGGATCCCACGTAGTGCAGGTCGGCCTGGGTCACCGTGGCGCGGTGGATCTTGGACTTGAACATGGTGCGCAGCATCGAGGAACTCCCGGATTCGTGCTCCCTGCCCACTGTTCAGCGGGTCAAGGGCGGTCTTCACACCCAACGCCCCAAGCCTACGCAACACCCGAACGCACTGCTGCTGTTGGCAGGCTCACACCGATGTGGCTTTGCTGGGGGCGAATACGCGTCGCCAGGGACACGTCGCCGGGGACGAAGGGCGGCCGGCCGGTCGCCTTCGCATGAGGCCACGGCGCCGGGGAACCCGCGCGCCAGAAGCCGCTGAACCACGCGGCTTGCGAACCAACAGCCGCCGCGAGGAGAGAGTCATGCGGGCACTGACGTGGCACGGCAGGCGCGATGTACGGGTCGAGACCGTGCCGGACCCTGTGCTGAAGGAACCGACCGACATCGTCATCCGCGTGACGTCCACGGGCATCTGCGGCTCGGACCTGCATCTTTACGAGGTGATGGGGCCGTATCTGGACGCCGGTGACATCCTCGGTCACGAGCCGATGGGGATCGTCGAGGAGATCGGCTCCGGGGTGACGGAGCTGGCGGTGGGCGACCGGGTCGTCGTGCCGTTCAACGTCTCGTGCGGCGACTGCTTCATGTGCGATACCGGGCTGCACTCGCAGTGCGAGACGACGCAGAACCGCGAGCAGGGCATGGGCGCCTCACTCTTCGGCTACACCAAGCTGTACGGGCAGGTGCCCGGCGGGCAGGCGGAGCTGCTGCGGGTGCCCTTCGGCAACACGCTTCCCATCAAGGTCCCCGAGGGGCCGCCCGACGACCGGTTCGTCTACCTCTCCGACGTGCTGCCCACCGCGTGGCAGGCGGTGGAGTACGCCGCGATCCCGCCCGGCGGCACCGTGACCGTGCTCGGTCTGGGGCCGATCGGCGCGATGGCCGCCCGTATCGCGCTGCACCGCGGGGCGAGCCTGGTGGTGGGCGTGGACCTGGTGCCCGAGCGGCTGAGCCGGGCGTCCCGCGACGGCGTCAAGGCGCTGGACCTGCGCCGTCACGGCAAGGACATCGGCGAGGCGGTGCGCGACCTGACGAAGGGCCGCGGCACGGACGCCGTCATCGACGCCGTCGGCATGGAGGCCCATGGCGCGCCGCTGGTGAAGGCCGCGCAGTGGGGCGTGGGGATGTTGCCCGACGCCGTCGGTGCCAAGGTGATGGAGAAGGTGGGCGTCGACCGTCTGGGTGCCCTGTACGCGGCGATCGACATCGTCCGCCGCGGCGGCACGATCTCGCTCTCCGGTGTCTACGGCGGGGCCGCGGATCCGCTGCCGCTCCTGACGATGTTCGACAAGCAGCTTCAGCTGCGCATGGGTCAGGCCAACGTCAAGCGCTGGGTCGACGACATCCTCCCGCTGTTGACGGACGAGGATCCGCTCGGCGTCGACGGGTTCGCCACCCACCACCTCCCTCTGGAGGAGGGCCCCAAGGCGTACGAGACGTTCCAGGCGAAGGAGGACAACATGATCAAGACACTTCTCCGACCGTGACCGAACGAGGCCACGCCGAACACCTAAGCCACGCCGAACACCGAAGCCACACCGAGCGCCGAGGAAGTCGTGCCGAGCGAACCAAGGAGTCCGTAGTGCGTCAGGCATCAGCTCCCCGCGGCCGCGCCACCGACGATCTCAGCGGGCGGTCGGCCGTCGTGACCGGCGGGTCGCGCGGCCTCGGCCTGCTCATGGCGGACCGGCTGACGTCCCGGGGCTGCGCGGTCACGCTCGCCGCGCGTGACGGCCGGGAACTGGACCGGGCCCGCGCCAAGCTGCTCCACCGGCAGCCGAGGGCGAGGGTGCGTACGGCGGTCTGCGACGTACGGGAGCAAGCGGAGGTGCGGGAGCTGTTCGCCTCCGCCGACGGCGACTGCGGCGGCGTCGATCTCGTCATCGCGAACGCGGGCATCATCCAGGTCGCTCCGCTGGAGTCCCTGCGGGCCGAGGACTTCGACGACGCGATGCGGTCGATCTTCCAGGGCGCCCTGCACACGGCGCTGGAAGCCCTCCCCTACCTCAGGGACAGCCCGGGCGGCGGGCGGCTGGCGCTCATCTCCTCCGTGGGCGGTCTCCTCGGCGTCCCGCACCTGCTGCCCTACGCGTGTGCCAAGGCGGCGGTCGGCACGCTCGCGGAGGGGCTGCGGGCCGAGACGGCCGGGTCCGGGGTGAGCGTGACGGCTGTCTATCCCGGTCTGATGCGCACCGGGTCCCATCTGCACGCCGAGTTCGGCGGCGCGCGGACCCAGGAGTACGGCTGGTTCTCCACGCTGGCGGGCGCACCGCTGGTGTCGATGAACGCGCAGCGCGCCGCCGAGCGGATCGTGCGGGCCACCGTCCGGCGCCGGGCCCGGCTCGTGCTGACCCCCGGGGCGCGCGCGGCCGGGCTGGCGCACGGGATCGCCCCGGCGACGACCACGCGGCTGAGCGGTGTCGCGGCGCGGTTCCTGCCCGGCGCGCCCGCCCACCCCCAGGGAATGCGGGCGGGCAAGGACATCGACCCGCCGCGCGGACCGGTGTCCGGCACCGTCCAGCGGGCCGGGAGCGCGCTGAACGAAAGGGCCGCCGACGCATACAACGAGCGGGACCGGGACACCCCGAGAGGGTGAGCCCGATGTCCGGGCGCAAGGGGGGCCGAAACTGGGCGACATGCCCGAAAGGAGGCCACCGGAGCACGCACCGTGTCCGGTGGCCATGAGAAAGCGAGGTCACCATGCCGGCTGGATCCAGCAACAAGCGTGAGCGTCAGTACGAACACATCAAGGAGAGCGCCGAGGACCGGGGAGCCTCCACGAGCCGGGCCAAGGAGATCGCGGCCCGGACGGTCAACAAGGAGCGGGCCCGTTCCGGCGAGTCCAAGACCGCGAGCAGGACGTCGACGAAGGACCCGAAGTCCGCGTCGCAGCGCGGCGGGGAGCGCTCGCACAGCGGCGCCCAGGGCCCCACGAAGGACCAGCTGTACGAAGAGGCCAAGAAGAAGAACATCGACGGCCGCTCGTCGATGAACAAGCAACAGCTGAAGAAGGCACTCGGCCGCTGACCGGACGCTGAGCGAACACCGGGCGAGCGCTGCGGTAGCGCGGGGTGTCCACGGCGGTCCCGCCGCCGTGGACACCCGGCCGTGGACCCCCGGCCGGGGACGGACGGGCCGGCGCACGGGCAACCCCGCCCGCCGCACATCGGCCCGCGCCCCCCTTGCGCCGGACGCTGTCCGTGTAGTGCGCTGATGCGCATGGGGAAGAAGAGGAGCATGGCCGCAATGACCGCCGCCCTTGTCGCGGGGTCCCTTCTGACAGGCGTACCCGACGCGGGTGCGCGAGCCGCCGGGTCCGGCGCCGACAGCGCGTCGCCACCGAGCGGGTCGCCGCACGCGCCCGGCGTCGACCTCGACACCGTGACCATCCCGGAGTTACAGACACGCATGGCGAACGGTTCGCTGACCTCGTCGGCGCTGACCCGGGCCTATCTGCGGCGGATCGAGAACGTCGACCCCAAGATCCACGCGGTGCTGCGTACGAGCCCGACGGCCCTGCGCCAGGCGGCCGCCAGTGACGCCAGGCACCGGCGCGGCAAGACCCTCGGGCCGCTGGACGGCATCCCCGTGCTGATCAAGGACAACGTGAACACGCGCGACATGCCGACGACGGCCGGGTCGCTCGCGCTCGCCGGGAGCCCGCCCCGCACCGATGCCGCGCTGGTGACCCGGCTGCGGAAGGCCGGCGCGGTGATCCTCGGCAAGGCCAATCTGTCCGAGTGGGCCAACTTCCGTGCGGCGAAACCGACATCGGGGTGGTCGGCGGTCGGCGGGCAGACCAACAACCCTTACGTCCTCGACCGGAATCCGTGCGGCTCCTCCTCCGGCTCGGCGGCCGCGCTCGCCGCGTCGCTGTCGCAGGTGGCGATCGGCACCGAGACGGACGGTTCCATCGTGTGCCCGGCCGGGATGAACGGCGTCGTCGGGCACAAGCCCAGCCTCGGCCTGGTCAGCCAGTCGGGCGTGGCGCCGATCTCCGCCGAGCAGGACACGGCCGGACCCATGGCACGCAACGTGACCGACACCGCGCTCACGTTCTCGGTGCTGAGCGAGGGCCTCCCGGCCAGGGGCGCGGCGGCAGGACTCGGCACCGGCCTGCGCGGCAAGCGGATCGGCCTGTGGCGCCTGCCCTCGCTCGGGCCGGACGTGGACGCGGTGATGACCCGTACGGCGAAGGAGCTGCGCAAGGCGGGGGCCGTGGTCGTCGAAGTGACACCCCCTTACCAGGCGCGGCTCGCCGAGCTGGAATTCCCGGCGCTGCTCAGCGAGTTCCACCGCGACATCGACGCCTACCTCGGTACGCGCGAAGGGCCCCGGGACCTCGCCGGTCTGATCGAGTTCAACCGCGCCCATCCCGAGGAGCGGTCCTGTTTCGCCGGCCAGGAGCTGTTCGAGCAGGCCCTCGCCGCGCCGCCCACCACCGACCCGAAGTACCGTGCGATGCGGGCCGAGTTGAAGGACCTGTCCCGACGCTCCATCGACGAGACCATGGCCGGCCATCGCCTGGACGCCATCGCCGCACCCACCAACCCGCCCGCCTGGACGACCGACTGCGCACGCGGGGACAACGACGTCATCCCGTCCTCCACCCCCGCGGCCGTCGCCGGATATCCGTCCCTCTCGGTGCCCGCCGGGTCCGTGGACGAACTGCCGGTCGGCCTGCTCCTGATGGCCGGTGACCGCCAGGATGCCGAGCTGCTGTCGCTGGGGGCCGCGGTCGAGCACCGGCTCAAGGCCTGGCGGGCGCCGCGCTATCTGCCGACGCTCGGGTCCGGTGGGCCACGATGAGGATCTGACCAGGAGTCGCCATGCGTGCCGTTACCGTCCGTCCTTCGACCGCCCGTTCCCTTGAGGTGCGTGAGATGCCCGAACCGGCGCCCGGCGCCGGGGAGTTGCTGGTGGACGGGCTGGCGGCCGGGGTGTGCGGGACCGACAAGGAGATCGCGGCGGGCGAGTACGGGTGGGCGCCGCCCGGCGAGGACCGGCTGGTCCTCGGCCACGAGTCGCTCGGCCGGGTGCGTGAGGCACCCTCGGGCAGCGGGTTCGCGGCCGGTGATCTGGTGGTCGGGGTGGTTCGCCGCCCCGACCCGCGGCCGTGCGGCGCCTGTGCGCGCGGCGAGTTCGACATGTGCCGCAACGGCCGCTACACCGAGCGCGGCATCAAGGAGCGCCACGGCTACGCGAGCGAGTCCTGGACCGTGGAGAGCGACTACGCGGTCAGGCTCGACCCCGGCCTGGAGACGGTCGGGGTGCTCCTGGAGCCGACCAGCGTGGTGGCCAAGGCGTGGGAGCAGGTGGAGCGGGTCGGCGGCCGCGCCTGGTTCGACCCGCGGCGCGTGCTGGTCACCGGGGCGGGGCCGATCGGCCTGCTCGCGGCGCTGCTCGGCGTGCAGCGCGGTCTGGACGTACACGTGCTCGACCGGGTCACCCGGGGGCCGAAGCCGGACCTGGTCGCGGGCCTCGGGGCGACGTACCACAGCGAGGACATCGCCGAGGTGACCTCCGCACTCCGCCCCGACGTGGTGATCGAGGCCACCGGCGCGGGCCCCGTCGTCATCGAGGCGATGGCGGGCACCGCGACGTACGGCGTCGTGTGCCTGACCGGTGTCTCTCCCGCGGGACGGCGGCTGTCGGTGGACGCCGGCTCGATCAACCGCGACCTGGTCCTGGAGAACGACGTGGTCGTCGGCTCGGTCAACGCGAACCTCCGCCACTACCGCCAGGGCGCCGAGGCGCTGGCGAAGGCGGACCGCGCCTGGCTGGAACGGATGATCACCAGGCGCGTCCCCCTGGAGCGCGCCGCGGAGGCGTTCACCGAGCAGGACGACGACATCAAGGTCGTCATCACCCTCGACTGAGGACCTCGCGCCCGGCCGCCGTACGGACGCTGTGCGCGAGGCGGGCCCTGCGGGTGGCGATGTCGACCGTGTACGCGTCCACGGTCATCGCCCGCTCGGACACCTTCAGCACCATGAAGCCGTGGTCGGAGAAGTTCTGCCAGGTGGCGGGGTGACCGAAGTGGGCCTTGCCGTCGCCGGCCTTGGAGGCCGCCCCGCACACGATCTGCCGGGTGCCTCCGGTACGAGTGGTCGGCTCCAGGATCTGGAGGGTGTGGTCGTGCCCGGACAGGATCAGATCGGCGCGCCCGCACACCACCTCCTCGTACAGCTCCTTGAGGTGGATGCCGCTGGTGTAGTGGCCGATCACGAATCCGTCGTACGAACCGGCGCTGCCGTGCTTGCCGTTGTTGAGGTACGGGTGGTGGCCGAGGACGATCTTCCAGCGGGCCCGCGAGGCCTTGAGAGCACTGTCCAGCCAGCGGCGCTGCTCCCGCATATAGGGGCCGTTCCACCGGTAGTACGGGTCGAGTTGGGCGACGTACGAGGAGACGGGGTTGGTGTCGATGGCGAAGAACTCCACCAGCGGATCGCCCTGACCGGCGGCGGGCAGAGTGACGTTGTAGTAGCGGCTCGGCATGTACCAGCGGGGTGACCCCTTGGCGTAGGAGACCTCGCGGTCACCGCGCGAGGGGTCGCCGCCGCTGCCCGGGATCAGCCCGGAGCAGTCGTGGTTGCCGAGGACCATCAACCAGGGCACGTCCACACCGGAGTTGGGCTCCTCGAACTTGGTGCGGAACTCCGAGTCGTCGGCGGACTCGGGGCCGTTCTCGTAGAGGTTGTCGCCGAGGCCGACCGCGAGACCGACCCCTTGGACGCGGCAGATCTCCCGCGCCGCCGCGGCCACCGCGTGCTGCGCCTCCTCGCCCGTACCCGCGTCGCCGGTGAGGAGCACCGTGTACTCCCCGGACCGGCCGGGACCGGTCGGCAGGGGGAACTTGCCGGTGGGCGCGGTGGCCGCGGCCGCCGGGGCCTGCGTGCCGCCCGGCAGGGCCGCCAGCGCCGCGGCGCCCGCCATGACCCCGCCGAGCACGGTCCGCCGCCGGGGCGCCCGCATCTCCCGGACCCGCTCCCCCACCGGCCCTTCGGCGAGCGCCGGGTCCGCCCGCAGCCACTGTTCCTCCGTCATGTCCGCGCTCGGCGGTATCAACTCGTCGTCACACATGGGGGGTTTCTCTCACGGGAGGGCGTGAGGCTGGTGGGGAAACGATGAACTCCTGGTGGACGTCCGGCCACGGCCGCTCCACACCTCATACCGCCCCCACCGCCTGCGCCCCCTTGGCGAACTGTGTGCGGTACAGCTCCGCGTACCGCCCCTCCAGCGCGAGCAGTTCCTCGTGCGTGCCGCGCTCCACGATCCGGCCCGCCTCGACGACGAGGATGAGGTCGGCGGAGCGCACCGTGGACAGCCGGTGGGCGATCACCACGGCGGTGCGCTCCGCGAGGGCCTCGCCGAGGGCTTCCTGGACGGCGGCCTCCGAGGTGTTGTCGAGGTGGGCCGTCGCCTCGTCGAGGATGACGACCCGCTGGCGGGCGAGGAGCAGCCGGGCGATGGTCATCCGCTGCCGCTCACCGCCGGAGAGCCGGTAGCCGCGCTCGCCGACCACCGTGTCGAGCCCGTCCGGCAGGGAGCGTACGAGGTCTTCGAGCCGGGAGCGCCGCAGCACGTCCCAGAGTTCGTCCTCGGTCGCTTCGGGCCTCGCGAGGAGCAGGTTGGCGCGGACGGACTCGTGGAAGAGGTGGCCGTCCTGGGTGACCATGCCGAGGGTGGCCCGCATGGAGTCGGCGGTCAGGTCGCGTACGTCGACGCCACCGATGCGCACGGTCCCCTCGTCGGTGTCGTACAGCCGTGGCAGCAGTTGCGCGATGGTCGACTTGCCCGCTCCGGAGGAGCCGACGAGCGCGACGGTCTGGCCGGGCTCGGCGCGGAACGACAGGCCGTGCAGGACCTCGTCGCCGCCGCGGGTGTCGAGCGAGACGACCTCTTCGAGGGAGGCGAGGGAGACCTTGTCGGCGGCGGGGTAGCCGAAGCGGACGTTCTCGAACTCGATGGCCACGGGGCCTTCGGGGACGGGCACCGCGTCCTTCTTCTCCTCGATGAGCGGCTTCAGGTCGAGGATCTCGAAGACCCGCTCGAAGCTGACGAGGGCGCTCATCACCTCGACGCGCGCCCCCGCCAGGGACGTCAGCGGTGCGTACAGCCGTGTGAGCAGCAGCGCGAGCGAGACGACGGCACCCGCCTCCAGCGTCCCCGCCAGGGCGAAGTACCCGCCGAGTCCGTAGACCAGGGCGAGCGCCAGCGCCGACACGAGTGTGAGCGCGGTGATGAACGTGGACTGCGCCATGGCGGTGCGTACGCCGATGTCGCGCACCCGGCGGGCCCGCGCGGCGAACTCGGCGGACTCGTCGCCGGGCCGGCCGAAGAGCTTGATCAGGGTGGCGCCGGGGGCCGAGAAGCGCTCGGTCATCCGGGTGCCCATGGCGGCGTTGTGGTGGGCGGCCTCCCGCTGGAGCCCGGCCATCTTCGCCCCCATGCGGCGAGCGGGGACGACGAACACCGGGAGCAGTACCAGTGCCAGCAGCGTGATCTGCCACGAGAGGGTGAGCATGACGGCGAGCGTGAGGAGCAGGGTGACGAGGTTCCCCACGACTCCGGAGAGCGTGTTGCTGAAGGCCCGCTGCGCGCCGATCACGTCGTTGTTGAGGCGGCTGACCAGCGCGCCCGTGCGGGTGCGGGTGAAGAACGCGACGGGCATGCGCTGGACGTGGTCGAAGACGGCGGTCCGCAGATCGAGGATGAGGCCTTCGCCGAGGTTCGCCGACAGCCAGCGGCTCAGCAGCCCGAGTCCGGCCTCGGCGAGCGCGATGGCGGCGATCAGGAGGGCATAGCGCACGACCGTCGAGGAGTCGGCGTCGTCGACGATCGCGTCGACGACCCCGCCCGCCAGTACGGGGGTCGCCACGGCCAGCAGCGCGGTGACGACGCTGAGCATCACGAACTGCCAGATGCGTCGGCGGTGGGGCCGGGCGAAGGCGCCGATGCGGCGCAGCGTGGCTCGGGCGAAGGGGCGGCGGTCCTGCTGGGCGTTCATGACGCTGTGCAGCTGGACCCAGGCGGTGGTTTCCATGCTCATGGGACGAACGGTATGACCTCAACCAAACTTGAGGTCAAGGGTTCACCCACCCGCTTCACCCTCCCGCCCCCACCCCTGCCGCGTCTGTTGACCCGCGTGTATCCGAAACGTACTTTCGCTTCAACTCTTGTGGCCACCACAGAAGTTATCCCCCTCCCGAGGTAAGAAGGCGAACGCATGCGTGATGTACGAAGGCGTACTCTGCTGTCCGCGATCGGTGGCACGGCGGTCGCGGGCACGGCGGTCGCCGCCGGAGCGGCGGGAGCGGGCATCGCCGACGCCGCGCCCGGCCGTACGGGGCGCGCGGCCACCCGCCACGAGCACCGGATCAAGGGACTGCTCGACCGTATGACAGTCGAAGAGAAGCTGGGCCAGCTCCAGCAGCTCCCGTGGTCCTGGGACACCGGTCCCGGCGGCGGTGCCACGAAGGACGTGGAGGACGCGGCCCGCGCGGGGCGGCTCGGTTCGGTGCTGAGTATCCACGGCGCGAAGACCACCAACGCCTTGCAGCGCATCGCCGTCGAGGAGTCCCGGCTCGGCATTCCGCTGCTCTTCGGGCTCGACGTCATCCACGGCTTCTGGACGACGTTCCCGATCCCGCTGGCGCAGGCCGCGAGCTTCGACCCGGACGTGGCGAAGGCGGACGCCGAGGTCTCGGCGAAGGAGGCCCGTTCGAACGGCGTGCACTGGACGTTCTCGCCGATGATGGACGTCACGCACGAGCCGCGCTGGGGCCGCATCGCCGAGAGCAACGGCGAGGACCCCTACCTGACGTCGGCGTTCGCCGCGGCGAAGGTGCGGGGCTACCAGGGTGAGCCGGGCGGGACCGGCTCACCGGGGTACGGCGCGAAGGACCGCGTCGCCGCCTGCGCCAAGCACTTCGTCGCCTACGGCGGCGCGGAGGGCGGGCGCGACTACAACACCGTGGACGTCTCGGAGTCACGCCTGCGCAGTCTCTACCTCCCGCCGTTCAAGGCGGCGTTGGACGCGGGCGCGGCCACGGTGATGGCCTCCTTCAACACCATCGGCGGCATCCCCGGGCACGGCAACACCCACACCCTGACCGACATCCTGAAGGAGGAGTGGGGGTTCGACGGCCTGGTCGTCAGCGACTGGACCGGCGTCCAGGAGCTGATCCCGCACGGCTTCGCCGAGGACGGCGCGGCGGCGGCCCGCCTCTCCCTGAACGCGGGCGTCGACATGGAGATGACCAGCACCCACCTGCTCAAGAACGGCAGGAGGCTCCTCCGCGAGGGGAGGATCAGCGAGGAGCGGCTCGACGACGCGATCGCCCGCGTCCTGCGCCTGAAGGCCGATCTCGGGCTCTTCGATGATCCGTACGTGGACGAGGGCGCCGCCGTCGAAGGACCGACCCCGGCGGCGCACCGGGCGGCCCGCGACAGCGCCGCCCGCTCGATGGTGCTCCTGAAGAACGAGGGCGGGACGCTCCCGCTGAAGCGGTCGGTCAGGTCCATCGCGGTCGTCGGCCCGTTCGGCGACTCCGACGACCTGCTCGGTACGTGGTCGTTCCCCGCGGCCGTGAAGAAGTACCCCTCCGTGAAGGTCCTGGACGCGGTCAGGCGTGCGGCGCCGGACGCGAAGGTGACGTACGCCCGGGGTGTGGACCCCGAGGGTGAGGACACCGGCGGCATCCCGAAGGCCGTGTCCGCCGCGAGGTCGGCCGATGTCACGGTCGTCGTGGTCGGCGAGCCGCCCTCGATGAGCGGCGAGGCCGCCGCGCGCAGCGACATCGGCCTGCCCGGCGGGCAGGAGAAGCTGGTCGCGGCCGTCGCGGCGACCGGAAAGCCGTTCGTCGTCGTCCTCGTCAACGGCCGCCCCCTGACCGTGGGCGAGTGGCTGGGCTCCGCCCCTGCCGTGCTGGAGGCCTGGCACCCGGGCCTCGAGGCGGGGAACGCCATCGCCGACGTCCTGTTCGGCGAGGTGAACCCCGGCGGCAAGCTGCCCGTGTCGTTCCCCCGCGCGGTCGGACAGATCCCCATCCACTACAACCACGAGTCGACGGGCCGCCCCTACGACCCGGACAACAAGTACACGTCGAAGTACCTGGATCTCCCCCCGGGCCCGCAGTTCGCGTTCGGGCACGGCCTGAGCTACACGGCGTTCGAGATCGGCGAGCCGAGTCTGAGCCGCGAGCGGATCCCCGCGGACGCCCTGCGCGAGGGCGACACCCTGGAGGTGGCGGTGAGCGTCACGAACACCGGGGACCGCGCGGGCGACGAGGTCGTGCAGTTGTACGTCCATGACCTCGCGGCGAGCATCGCGCAGCCGGTGCGCAGGCTGCGCGGGTTCCGCCGGGTCACGCTGGAGCCCGGCAGGTCCCGGACGGTCCGCTTCCGGATCGGCGCCGACGATCTCGGTTTCTGGACGAACGCCCGGGACGGGGAGTTCCGCGTCGAGGAGGGCGCGGTGGACATCTATGTCGGCGCCGGCTCCGATGCCGAGGCCAGGAGGCGGCTGACGATCACCTGAGCGAGGGCCGCCCCGGCGCCCGAGCGTGCCGGGGCGGCCCCGGATGCGGTGCGGCCGATGTGACCCCATGCTGGTAGCGACGGCTCACACCAAGGAGGCCGAGGATGTCTGTGATGGACAAGCTCAAGCAGATGCTCAAGGGCCACGAGGACAAGGCCGGCCAGGGCATCGACAAGGCCGGCGACTTCGTCGACGACAGGACCCAGGGCAAGTACAGCGGTCAGGTCGACACCGCTCAGGACAAGCTCAGGGACCAGCTCGGCGGTGACCGCGGGCAGGAGCCTCCCCAGCGGTGACGGCAGCCGCCCGCGCTCCGGACGGCTGAGCCCGCGTACTCCCGAGCGCCGCGGGTCAGGGACCAGGTCCCCGACCCGCGGCGCCGCCTTTCGCGCAGTCCGGACAGGCCCTAGCCCAGTTCGAGCGACGTGACCCCGAACACCCGGTCCTTGGCGAACTCCCTGGTGGGCCCGGTGTACATGCGGGCCGTGTCGAACGTGGGCTTCATACCGCGGGCCTCGGCGAGCGCGACCGCCTGCGCGTTGGACTCGGGCACGTCCATGGCGACGGGCGCGCCGTCCGCCTCGATGACCAGCGCGTCCAGGAGCGCCTCGGCGTCGGCGCGCGTGTCGGCGAACAGCGGCCCGACGCGCAGGGCGTCCCGGCCCGGCCGCAGCACGCCGTACCCGGTGAGTCTGCCGTCGACGATGCGGGCGAGGGCGCGATGGCCGGGGGCGGCGAGCCAGCTCTCCAGGAACCGCGGCCGGTCCGCGGGCAGGCATGAACCGTCGTACGCCAGAAGCGCTTTCAGTCCCGCGGCCTCGACGGGACGCACATGCCGGTCCGGCGCGTCGGCGGCGGCGAGCGGGCCGATGTAGCGCAGCGTGCCGTACTCCCGGGCGAAGCCGGAGCGGCGGTAGTTGTCCTGCTGGTCGGGCACGCCGTCCAGGCCCACGGTCCGGCCCCCGGCGTGCGTGAGGCCCGCACGCCAGGTGGCGAGGCCGAAACCGCGGCCGCGCCGGTCGGGCCGGACGAGGTAGAAGCCGAGGAAGGCGTAGCTCTCCCCGTAGTTGACCACCGAGACCGCGGAGACGGGCTCGCCGTCGACGCGCCCGATGAAGAACCCCTCGGGGTCCTGCGCGAAGAACGAGGGGGCGTCGCCGAGGCCGGGGTTCCAGCCCTCGTCCGCCGCCCACCCCGTCACCACACGCCAGTCGTCGAGCGTCGCCGTTGAGACCACGAGCCGCCCGGAGGCCGAATCCGTCATTGCCGCACCCTTCTCGATCCGCCGTGGTGCGCCGTGAGGAAACCGCACCGGGGGCATCCTGCCCGAGCCCGCCTCAGGCGATGCCAGGTCCCGGCCCCGGCGCTCGCCCGGCTCGGCCGACGCCCGCCACGTGCTTGTCCCTGGCCGCCCCGAGGCCCACCGCGACCTGCGGCACGAGCAGGGCGAGCAGGAGGACGAGCGGCACGGTCCAGCTGTGCGACGCGTCGTGGACGGCGCCGAGGACGGTCGGCCCGGTCGCGGCGAGGATGTAGCCGAAGCACTGGGACATGCTGGAGAGCTGGGCGGCGTGCCGGGCGTCGGGCGCGCGCTGCACGATGAACAGCAGCGCCAGGCTGATCGCCGCGCCCTGGCCGAGGCCGAGCAGCGTCATCCAGAGGTAGGCGCCGCCGACCGGCGCGGCGAGCAGGCCCCCGAAGCCGAGCGCGCACAGCGCGGCGCCGAGTGTGGCGAGGGCGCCGGAGCGCAGCCGCCGCCCGACGGTCACCGGGGCGAGGAAGGAGCCCGCGATGCCGAGCAGCGAGGAGAAGGAGAGCATCCAGCCCGCGTCGCCCGGCGCCATGCCGGCGTCCTGGAACACGGTCGGCAACCACGCGGCCGCCGCGTAGTAGTTGAGGGACTGGAGACCCATGTACGCGGTGACCTGCCACGCCAGCGGGGAGCGCCACAGGCCGCGTACGGGATGCGCCGCCTGCCGGGCCGGCGCCGCGCCGACGCGCGTACGCGACCGGATCCGCGGCAGCCACACGAGCAGCGCGATGAGCGCGAGCGCGCCCCAACAGGCCAGTGTGGTGCGCCAGTTCATGTCGGCGGCCTGCTGCACGGGCAGCGTGACACCGGCCGCGAGGGCGGCGCCGCCGAACAGTGACATCGAGTACAGCCCGGTCATGAGGCCGGCCTTCGCGGGGAAGTCACGCTTGATCAGGCCGGGCAGCAGGACGTTGGCGACGGCGATGCCCGCGCCAATGACGAGGGTGCCCGCGAAGAGCGCGACGACCGAGTCCAGCATGCGCAGCGCCGTGCCCGCGCAGATCAGCGCCATGGTGCCGAACAGTGCGCGCTCCATGCCGAAGCGGCGGCCGAGCCGGGGCGCGACCGGCGCGAGAAGACCGAAGCAGAGCAGCGGCAGCGCGGTGAGCAGACTGGTGGCGGCTGCCGACATGCCGCTGTCGTCGCGGATGGTGTCGGCGAGCGGCGAGACGGCGACGAGGGCGGGGCGGAGGTTGAGCGCGAGGAGGACGACGCCGAGGGCGAGGTAGAGGGCGCGGCGCCCGGCGACCGCGGGCGGGGCCGGGTCCGGGTCCTGGCCCTGGTCCGCCGGTGCGGTCGCGCCGTTCTGGGTGGCCCCGGCGGTGGGCCGTGCCGTCTCACTCATGTACCGCTCCGGAGTTGTTCGTTTCGGTTTCGGCCTCGTCCAGCGGCTGCTCGCGCAGCGCGGCCACGCCCTCGCCGAGGTGTGCGAGCACCGCGGCCTCGGCGGCCTGGGGGTCACGCGCCTCGATGGCGTCGACGATCGCCTCGTGCGCGTCGAACTGGTGCCGGACCGAGTCCGCCACGGGGGCGCCGACGACCGACTGGAGCGTCTCGCGCAGGGCGTCGCTGAGGTGCCCGTACAGCTCGGCGAGGACGCTGTTGTGCGCCGCGTCGGCGACGGTGCGGTGGAAGGCCATGTCCGCGTCGATGAACGCCGCCGTGTCGCCGCTCTCCCAGGCCTGCCCGCGCTCGGCGAGGGCCGCCCGCAGTGACGCGAGGTCCTCCTGCGTACGGCGCTGCGCGGCATGGCGGGCGGCGTCCCGCTCCAGGCAGGCACGGACCTCGTACGCTTCGAGGACCCCCGCCCTGCGCAGTCTGCGCTGGACGGCCGCGCCGAAGTCGCTGTTCGCCCGCACATAGGTGCCGTCACCCTGGCGCGGCTCCAGCATGCCCGTGTGCACGAGCGCGCGGACCGCCTCGCGCACGGTGTTGCGGCCCACGGCGAGCTGCTCCACGAGGAGCGGCTCGGCGGGGATCTTCTCGCCGACCTTCCACTCGCCGTCGGAGATCAGGCTCTCCATCTGGGCGATGACCAGGTCGACGAGGTTGGTCCTCGCGGCGCTGCGCAACGGCATCGTCGGCACCTTCCTTCTTGCGTCCGCTCCCCCCGTTCCGTCAAACATGGGAACATCCCATGTTTCGCCTGTCAAAACCGTACCGCCCGGGCGGTACGCCAGGTTTTACCTGCGCGATTTGGTCTAGACCTTGACAGGTACAGACCACGTTCGCTTGAGTCTCCGGCACCCCCATGACGGCACGGGGCCCATCCCCCCGTCCCGCCCGTAAGGAGACGTCGCATGATCAAACGCATCACCGGCCTCGTGGCCGCGCTGGCCGCGGTCGGCACGATGATCGTCCTGGGTCCGGCCGCCGGCCCGGCGTCCGCCGCCGAGTGCGCCTCGCCGTGGACCGCCTCAACCGTCTACACCGGCGGCAAGTCGGCCTCGCACAACGGACACAACTGGACGGCCAAGTGGTGGACCCAGAACGAGACCCCGGGCCGCTCCGACGTCTGGGCGGACCAGGGCACCTGCGGTGGCGGCACGGACCCGGGCGACCCCGATCCGGCCGGATTCGTGGTCAGCGAGGCGCAGTTCAACAAGATGTTCCCGAACCGGAACTCGTTCTACACGTACAAGGGCCTGACCGACGCACTCAAGGCGTATCCGGGCTTCGCCAACACCGGCGGCGACACCGTCGAGCGCCGGGAGGCCGCGGCGTTCCTCGCCAACGTCAGCCACGAGACGGGCGGCCTGGTCCACGTCGTCGAGCAGAACCAGAGCAACTACCCGCACTACTGCGACAAGACCCGGCCCTACGGCTGCCCCGCCGGGCAGGCCGCCTACTACGGCCGCGGCCCGATCCAGCTCAGCTGGAACTTCAACTACAAGGCGGCGGGCGACGCCCTCGGCATCGACCTCCTCAACAACCCGTACCTGGTGGAGCAGAACCCTTCCGTCGCCTGGCAGACGGGCCTTTGGTACTGGAACACCCAGAGCGGCCCGGGCACCATGACCCCGCACCACGCCATGGTCAGCGGCGCCGGTTTCGGTGAGACCATCCGCGCGATCAACGGCACTCTGGAGTGCAACGGCGGCAACCCCGCCCAGGTGCAGAGCCGCATCGACCGCTACAAGGCGTTCACCCAGATCCTGGGCACCACGCCGGGCTCGAACCTGAGCTGCTGACGAGCCGGCTCATCCGACGGGCGGGCGGGCCTGACGCACAGTCAGGCCCGCCCGAGTCTCACTCCCGCGGCACCAGCCGGAACACCGGATGGCGCGCCACCTCAGCGGCGAACTCCTCGTCCGACGACTCGGCGGTCACGTCGAAGTAGGCGCGGGTGACGGGCACTTCACGCCAGTACTGGCGCAGCACCGGCACACTCTCCTCGGGCCCCAGCTCGACCACCCCGAGCGTCCGCGATCTGCCGCCCCTGCTGAGCCCCACCTCTCCCGCGGCGCGCGCGTTGCGCACCCAGTCGCTCACCCCGTAGGCCGCCACGAGCCAGCGCTCCTCACCGGCCGACATCACATCGACCGGCGTGGAGTACGAACGGCCGCTCTTCCTGCCGCGGACCGTCAGGTTGTACCGGTACCCCTTGCCGATCCCGAGCCGGGTCATCGTGTGGAACACGCGGTTGATCACGCGCGTACCGGCATTCATGCGATACGTCTTCGCCATCGCCCCTCCTCATGTCGAGAGGTCGGAGCTTACGACGCGGCCAGCAACTGCTGCGCACCGCACCGGGCTTGACGTGCCGGTTCGGGCGACCCGGAGATCGCGGCGGCCGTCATGGCGCCTTCCGCGAGCAGGACCAGCGGGCCGACGGTCCGCTCGGAGACCCCTGCGGAGGCCGCCAGGCCGGCGAGGTAGTCACGGAAGGCGCTCTTGTGCGCCCTGACGGCGTCGGCGACCGCGGGGTCGACCGCCCCCAGCTCTCCGTAGGCGTTGATGAAGGCACAGCCCCGGAAGTCCGGTTCGGTGAACCACTCGTACAGCCAGTCGTACACCGCGAGGACACGCTCCTCGCCCCGCGGCCGCCCTTCCACGTAGGCGGCGAGGCGGCCCCGCCAGCGGCGGTCGCGCCGGTCGAGGCAAGCCCTGACCAGCTCCGATTTCGACGGGAAGACCTGATAGAGCCGCTTGAGCGAGACACCGGACGCGGCACGGACCTGGTCCATGCCGGCGACCTGGACGCCGCGTTCGTAGAACAGCCCCTCCGCCGCGTCGAGGAGCCTGGCTTCGGCTTCCGCGAGATCCATCGAGTCTCCGTGCAGGTGAGCAAACGAGAACGTACGTTCTCCGATCCTACTACGGACCCGGTCGCCGCGGCAGCGTTGCGGGAGAACGTCCATTCTCCTAGGGTGGCCAGACTCGACGGAGAACGCACGTTCTCCCCCGGACGTCCCGCGCCTCACCCCCTGGAGGAACCCATGACCACGCCCACCCGGCCCCCCGTACCGCCGTTCACCCGGGAGTCGGCCATGGAGAAGGTCCGCCTCGCCGAGGACGGCTGGAACACCCGTGACCCCGGGAAGGTGGCCCTCGCCTACAGCGCGGACTCCCGCTGGCGCAACCGCGCGGAGTTCGTCGCCGGGCGCGAGGCCATCGTTGCGTTCCTGTCCCGCAAGTGGGCCCGCGAGCTGGACTACCGGCTCGTCAAGGAACTCTGGGCGCACACCGACCACCGCATCGCGGTGCGCTTCGCGTACGAGTGGCACGACGACTCCGGCCAGTGGTACCGCTCGTACGGCAACGAGAACTGGGAGTTCGACGCCGACGGCCTGATGCGCGCACGCCACGCCTGCATCAACGACCTGCCCATCCAGGAGTCGGCCCGCCTGTACCACTGGCCCCTCGGCCGCCGCCCCGACGGCCACCCCGGGCTCACCGACCTCGGTCTGTGAGCCGCCGGGTGTTTTGTCCCTGTGTGCGGGGCACCCGAGCGTGGAGACGGCCCGGGGCGACCGGGCCGGACCGTCCATCGACCGCCAAGGAGGTTCACGTGACCACCGCACGCGACATCATGACTCCGGGCGCCGAATGTGCCGGAGCCGAGGAGACCGTCATGCAGGCGGCCGCCAAGCTCACGGAACTCGACGTCGGGGCGCTGCCCATCTGCGGCACCGACAACCGCCTCAAGGGCGTGATCACCGACCGCGACATCGTGGTGAAGGTCCTCGGCAAGGGCAAGGACCCGTCCAAGGTGCTCGTGGGTGAGCTGGCGCAGAGCGAGGCCGTGACGATCGGCGCGGACGACGGCGTCGACGAGATCTTCGCGACCCTGACGAGCCACAAGGTCCGCCGCCTGCCCGTGATCGACGGGCACTCCCTGGTGGGCATGGTGGCGCTCGCCGACGCGGCCCGCGCGCTCTCCGACCCCAAGGCCGGACAGCTCCTGGAGGCCCTGTCCACCGACTGACGGCCCACCGTCGGCCGGAGCGCGCCGCCCGCGCCGTCCCCCCGCGGGCGGCGCGCTCCGCCTCTCCGCATGCCCCCGGGCATGCGCCGACCTAGGGTGGAACGGCGGCAGGCCGGCCACCCCGCTCCACCACACGACCCCGGCCGCGCCAGGCGTCCCGAGGAGGAACGGCATGCCCATCGCCACGGTCAATCCCGCCACCGGTGAGACGCTCGAGACCTTCGAGCCGATCGCGCCCGCGGAGATCGAGCGCCGGATCGCGGCAGCCCACGCCGCGTACGGCCGCTACCGCACCACCGGCTTCGGGGAACGCGCCCGGCTCCTCGGCCGCGCGGCCGACCTCCTGGAGGAGGACTCAGAAAACGTCGCCCGCACCATGACCACGGAGATGGGCAAGCCCGTCAAGGCGGCCAGGGCCGAGGCGGCCAAGTGCGTCAAGGCCATGCGGTGGTACGCCGAGCACGCGGAGGAACTGCTCGCGGACGAACACCCCGCGCAGGCCGACGTGGAGGACTCCGGCGCGTCCCGGGCCGTCGTCCACTACCGCCCGCTCGGCGTGGTGCTCGCCGTGATGCCGTGGAATTTCCCGCTCTGGCAGGTCGTGCGCTTCGCCGCACCCGCTCTGATGGCGGGCAACGTCGGCCTGCTCAAGCACGCCTCGAACGTGCCGAGGACGGCCCTGTACCTGGAAGACCTCTTCCGCCGGGCCGGATTCCCCGAGGGCTGCTTCCAGACGCTGCTCGTCGGCTCGGACGCCGTCGAGACCATCCTGCGCGACGACCGGGTGGCCGCCGCGACGCTGACCGGCAGCGAGCCCGCCGGCCGCTCGGTGGCGTCCGTCGCGGGCGACGAGATCAAGAAGACCGTCCTGGAACTCGGCGGCAGCGACCCGTACGTGGTGCTGCCGAGCGCCGACGTGGAGCGCGCCGCCCGGACCGCGGTGACCGCCCGCGTGCAGAACAACGGACAGTCCTGCATCGCCGCCAAGCGCTTCATCGTGCACACCGACGTCTACGACGCCTTCCGGGAGCGATTCGTCGCCGGGATGCGGGAGTTGACCGTCGGCGACCCACTGAACGAGGAGACCGACGTCGGCCCGCTCTCCAGCGAGCAGGGGCGGGACGATCTGGAGGAACTCGTCGACGACGCGCTGGGCCTCGGCGCGACCGCGCTGTGCGGCGGGCAGCGCCCCAAGGAGCAGGAACGGGGCTGGTACTACTCCCCCACCGTCCTCGCGGACATCACCCCGCGGATGCGGATCCACCGCGAGGAGACGTTCGGCCCGGTGGCCACGCTCTACCGCGTGGCGGACCTGGACGAGGCGGTGGCACTCGCCAACGACACGCCGTTCGGCCTCAGTTCGAACGTGTGGACCCGCGACGACGCCGACATCGCGCGCTGCGTACGGGACCTCCAGGCGGGCGGCGTCTTCTTCAACGGCATGACGGCCTCCCACCCCGGCCTGCCCTTCGGCGGCATCAAGCGCTCCGGCTATGGACGGGAGCTGTCGGGACACGGCATCCGCGAGTTCTGCAACGCCACGACCGTCTGGTACGGCCCGGCCGAGTAGACCGGGCCGTACGGAGAGAAGGACGCCGGCGGACGGAGCGGCTCAGGCGGACAGCAGCGAGTCGTCCGTGACCCTGGCCCCCGGCAGCCGATGGCTGGCGGCCACCAGCGCCGCGTCGACATCGCTGGTGCCGGTGGCCACGCACAGGCTGTACGCGATGTCCTCGAACTCCTGGCGGGCTGCGGCGCTTCCCTGGTCGGCGCGCAGCACCGCCAAGGCCTTGTAGCGCTCGACCAGGTCTTCCAGCACGGCGGGGTGTGCCAGCAGCACGGGGCCCTCCCTCATGTGTGGGGTACAACGTTCTTTCAGCGACCCGTCTGCCCGGCATCATCCGGTCGAATCACCCGCACCACGATCATCTGCGCGGCGCGGGTGATCACTCGGATTGTTGTTTGTGTGAATGCTGGGCAGACTCGGTGTCGTGAACGCGTCGAACAGTGAGTGTGATGAGGAGCCCGGGGCCGGGCACGGAGACGACGGTCGCCGCGAGACGGAGAGCGAGCGCGCCGACCGCCAGTGGACCGAGCTGATCCAGGAAGTACGGGTGGCACAGACCGGCGTACAGATCCTGTTCGGCTTCCTCCTCACCGTGGTGTTCACACCACACTTCCAGGAGCTGGGCGACACCGACCGGATGATCTACATCGTGACGGTGATCCTCGGCTCGACCACCACGGGCGCCCTCATCGGCCCCGTCTCCTTCCACCGCATCGTCTCCGGGCGCCGGATCAAGCCGCAGGCAGTGGTGTGGGCGTCCCGTCTGACCTTCATCGGCCTGATCCTGCTCCTCGCCACCCTGACGTCCGCGCTGACCCTGGTGCTGCGGGTCGCCACCGACAACTCCGTGGTGCCCTGGCTGGTCTCCGGTGTCGTCGCCTGGTACGTGCTGTTCTGGTTCGCGCTGCCCGCCTGGGCGAGGCACCGCCACACGTCGGCGGACTGAGCGTCGTCCGCACATCCGACCGCGCCAGGTGTGGATCAGTGCCGCCCGGGCACCCAGTGTCAGGAGAAACGCAGGAAACTATCCGCACAGTTCGTGACAAGTCACCACCCGTGACGCCTCAAGTGGTGACCGGTGGCGAACCGGCGGACCGTGGAAGGAGGAGCGCCCCTCGTGGAGTTCCCACAGACGGGAGATGCCGCATGACCACGCAGACGCGGACGTCGACACCGCCGCCGGTCCGCCCGGCCCATCTGCTCGCCCTGCCGGGCGTCTACGCCCCGCAGCACGACACCGAACTCCTGACCCGCGCCCTGCACCGCGAGGCCATCGGCCCCGGCACGTCGGTCCTGGACCTCGGGACCGGCACGGGAGCGCTGGCCGTCGCGGCGGCGCGGCGCGGGGCCCGGGTGGCGGCCGTGGACATCTCCTGGCGGGCCGTGCTGACCGCCCGCCTCAACGCACGCCTGGCCGGGCAGTCGGTGACCGTGCGCCACGGCGATCTGGCCGCGGCGGCCCCGAAGGGCCCCTACGACCTGGTGGTCAGCAATCCGCCGTATGTGCCCTCTCCTTCCCCCCTGCTCCCCCGGCGCGGCGCGGCGCGGGCGTGGGACGGCGGTCCGGCCGGGCGGGCGGTCGTGGACCGTGTCTGTGACGCGGCCCCCCAGGCCCTGCGTCCGGGCGGTGTCCTGCTGATGGTGCACTCTGCGCTGTGCGGTGTGGACGCCACACTCGGCCGGCTCACCTGGCTGGGTCTCGACGCCAAGGTCACCGACAGGCGGTTCATCCCGTTCGGGCCCGTCCTGCGCTCCCGCCGGGCATGGCTGCGCCGGCGCAACCTCCTCGGCGACGACGACACCCACGAGGAACTGGTGGTCATCCGTGCCGTACTCCGCTGACCGTCCCCGCCGCGTCACGGTCGACCCCGACGGGCCCCTGCTGGTGGAAGGCCCGGTCGAGGTGGTCGGCGACGACGGCACCGTCTTCGCTTCGCGGCGCTTCACGGTCGCGATCTGCACCTGCCGCCGCAGCCGTACGTATCCGTGGTGCGACACCAGCCACCGCCGCCGGGTCAGGCCCGACGGCGGGCGTACGCGCACCACGGACTCCCGCGAAACGGACCCCACCTCATGACGGCCCCCGTCGAATCACGCCTGCACAGCCCCGAACTCCCCGCATGCCGCGGTGAGCTGTCCTGCGGCGTGGTCGCCGCGCTGCTGCGCGACGAGCCCATCGCGGCTCTCGCGCAGGGGGTGGCGAGCGCGGACCCGTACGGCGAAGACCTCCAGCTCGCTCTCTACGTCCTGTACGAACTCCACTACCAGGGCTTTCGAGGTGTGGCCGACGAACGGGAGTGGGACCCGGAACTGCTGGGCCTGCGGCACGCCTTGGAGCAGCGGTTCCTGAGCGCCCTGCGGGCCGACGTGCCTTCGGGCGCGAGCGCCGAACAGGCACTGGCCGCGCTGCTGGTGGAGCCCGTCGGGCACGACGATACGAGCGTCAGCCACCACCTCCAGCGCGACGGGGAGCTGTGGCAGCTCAGGGAGTACGCGGCACTGCGCTCCCTCTACCACCTCAAGGAGGCCGACCCGCACGCGTGGGTCATCCCGCGGCTGCACGGCCGGGCCAAGGCGGCGATGGTGGCCATCGAGTTCGACGAGTTCGGTGCCGGACGGGCCGAGGAGATCCACGCCCGCCTTTTCGCCGACCTCATGGCGGACCTGGGTCTTGAGACGGCCTACGGCCACTACGCCGACGCGGCCCCCGCCGAGGCCCTCGCCCCCGTCAACCTCATGTCGCTGTTCGGTCTGCACCGCGCGCTCCGCGGCGCGCTGGTCGGCCACTTCGCGTCCGTGGAGGTGACCTCGTCGCCCGGCTCGCGCCGGCTCGCTGCGGCGCTGCGCCGTACCGGCGCGGGACCCGCCGCCCAGCGGTTCTACGACGAACACGTGGAGGCGGACGCCGTGCACGAGCAGGTGGTGCGCCGGGATGTCGTCGGCGGGCTCCTGGCCGCCGAGCCGGCGCTCGACGCCGATGTGGCCTTCGGCGTCGAGGCCACCGGGTTCCTGGAGGACCGCCTCGGAACACGGCTGCTGGCCGCCTGGCGGCAGGGCCGCAGTGCGCTGCGCGAGCCCTTGGCCCCTCAGCCATCGACTCAGCCCTCGACGCCGGTCGCCTCGTGAGAGGAGCCCACCGGCTTCGACTCGGGTGAGCCGCGCTGGCGCAGATAGACGGAGAAGATGGCCATCGACCCGACGGCGAGCAGCTCGGACTGCCAGTTCTGGAGGGTGCGGGCCCAGAAGTCGGCGGCGCCCAGGTACTCGAACCAGCTGATGGGCGCCTGGAGTTCACGCAGGTGCTGTTCGTTGTACGCGGCTACGCCGGTCACGGACTGCGCCAGCCAGGAGAGCAGGAACAGGGTGCACATGAGGGTGCCGAGCGAGCGGGAGTACCAGACCTGACGCGACCCTCCGGCGGACGCCCAGCGCGGCGAATCCGGCTTCGCGTACTTTCCGGTCTTCTGTTCCGCGTCCGACTCCGGTCCCGCCTTGTGGAGTTGCTTGGACTCGGGGGAACCGCGCTGGAGCAGCCAGACCGTGCCGAAGATGTAGAGGAAGAACTGGAGGTACTCGGACTGCCAGTTCTCCGTCACGTCCACGGCGAAGTCGGAGCTGAGCAGGTAGCCGCCGAAGCTCAGCGGCTGTAGGTCCTCGGCGATCAGCTGGTTGTTGAAGTCCGCGTGCCCGGCGATCGCCTGTCCGGCCAGGGAGAGGAGGAAGCCCGCGCCGAACACCAGCGTCAGGCCGTTGTCGCGCAGAAAGCTCCGGTCCCGGGTCACCGCTGCATCAGCCCCAGCGCCATGCAGTAGGCGAGCCCTCCGGCCACCATCACGAGGTACACCGTGAACAAGGTCCGCATCCGTCAACCGCCCTTGATCAGACACTGGTACGGCTTCTCGGGACGCGCGGTGCAGCCCGCGGCCGTGATCTTCCAGCCGCCGGGGAACGCCGACAGGAAGAGCGTGTCCCGGTCGGTCACGACGCGTGCCTGGTGCCCGTACACATTGACGGTACGCACCTTCTGCCCCGGTTGCAGGCCCACCTCGGGCAGGGCTCGCACGCAGGGCAGTTCGGCGGACTGTTCCAGTTCGTCGCGGGTTCCGGGGGCGAGCGCCGCGCAGCCGCGCGTGGTGTCCGCCGCCCGCAGGCTCGCCACGAAGCGGGACGCTGCCCCGGCCGCGCCGGTCTCCCGTGCGTCGACGCCGCCGCAGGCGGTCAGTGCGGCGAGCACCACCACCGCGACCGGACCCGACCTGATCACACGCACCCGTTCTGCTCTCCTTCGCGGCCGCCGGTTCACGGACTGACGCACCGGGCGCGAGTCCGCGCGGGTGCGAGCGTCTTCCGCCACGATGCCCGCACGCCGCCGCGACGAGCGGCACCCCCGCGTCCGACACGCGGGGGTGCGTCCGATCGGGCCGCGGCCGCTCAGGCTCGCTCGCGGGCCTCGCCGTGCTCGGCGCCGGTCAGGCGCAACTGCACCTGGATCTCCTGGTCGCCGGAGACTGTGCCCTTGGCGGTCACGGCGAACGCGGAATCGAGTGCCGCGCGCAGCCGCTCCACCGCTACCGGGCCGCCTTGCAGATCGGCGGTGACGGAGCCCGCGAGCAGGACGCCCGCACCGGGTTCGGGGGTGCGGGAGGCACGGAAGGCGCCGGTCCAGACGGCGGGGTCGGAGCTGCCCGTCTGGCTCGGCGCGTCGTCTCCGCGGTCGGACGGGAAGTGGTCGCGCAGCACGGTGAATACGGTGTCCGCGTCGGCCGCCGAGCACTCGCCGAGCACGACTTGCACCACGTCTGGGGAGTCGGGCCGGGAAGCGGGGGAGGCCGGGTTGGGTGTGTCGTTCACGCTGACTCTCTCCGGTGGTTGCTGGTGCCTTACGGGGTCCCGGGTACCCGAGGGGGCCGCGGGTATCCGGTGCGTCAGAGGTCGCGCAACGCGGGCAGCAGGTTCTTCTCGGCCCAGTCGATGAAGGGGCGCTGGTGGTCGCCGCCCACCTGGACGAGGGCGACCTCCGTGAAGCCCGCCTCGGCGAAGGGGCGTACGGCCTCGACGAAGTCGTCGACGTTGTCGCCGCAGGGGATCTGCTCCGCGATGTCCTGCGGGGTCACGAACTGGGTGGCGCCCGCGAAGCCCGAGGGCCCCGGCAGCTCGGAGTTGACCGGCCAGCCGCCGACGGACCAGCGGAACTGGTCGTGGGCGCGGGCGATCGCCGCGTCCTTGTCGGTGTCGAAGCAGACGGGCAGTTGGCCGACGCGGGGCTTGCCGCCACCGCCGTGCCGGTCGAAGGAGTCGAGCAGCTCGGCCTTGGGTTCGGTCGCGATGACCAGGTCGGCGAGGCGTCCGGCCAGGGCGCAGGACCGGCCGCCGGAGACCGCGACACCGATGGGCGGCAGCTCGTCGGGCAGGTCCCACAGACGGGCGTTCGACACGTCGAAGTGGGTGCCCTGGTGGTTCACGTTCCCACCGGCGAAGAGCGCGCGGATGATCTCGATCGCCTCTTCGAGCATGTCGAGGCGGGTCTGCGGGGAGGGCCAGCCCGCGCCGACCACGTGTTCGTTGAGATTCTCGCCCGAGCCGAGGCCGAGCCGGAAGCGGCCTTCGGACAGGAGCTGCATCGTGGCCGCCTTCTGCGCCACCACGGCGGGGTGGTAGCGGACCGTCGGGCAGGTCACGTACGTCATCAGCGGGATCCGCGAGGTCGCCTGCGCGGCGGCGCCGAGCACACTCCACGCATAAGGGGAGTGTCCCTGGGAATCGAGCCAGGGGAAGTAGTGGTCCGAGGTCACGGAGAAGTCGAAGCCCGCGCGCTCCGCGGCGACCAGATCCTCGACCAGGGCGCGGGGCCCGGCCTGCTCAGTCATCATTGTGTAGCCGATTTGCACCATAAAACATCGGTTTGCCGAAATGCTCCAGCTGAAACCTCCGGCAGGTCCCGGGCCACCGAAAGCGCTGCGAGCCCGGCATCCGGGTACTTGGACCACGGTGGCATCCGCCGCCCATAGATGGCACTGAGAGAGGCGATGTCGGTTGCGCACTGTAGGAGTGGAGGAGGAGCTTCTCCTCATCGACCGTGAGAGCGGCGAACCCCGGGCCCTGTCCTCGGCGGTCCTGGCCCGGGCCGCCAAGGACGCCGCAGGTCCCGCCGGCGCCGAGCGGCACGCGGACGACTACCGCGACCCCGAGGAGGAGACGTTCGAGAAGGAGTTGCAGGGGCAGCAGCTGGAGTTCGCCACGCAGCCGCGGACGGGCATGGACAGCCTCATGGAGGAGATCGTCCGCTGGCGCTCGGAGGCGGCACGGCACGCGGGCGACCTGGGGGCGACGGTCGCCGCGCTCGCCACCTCTCCCCTGCCCGTCAGCCCCTCGGTCAACGTGGGCAGCCGCTATCAGTGGATGGAGGAGCAGTTCGGGCTCACCACCCAGGAACAGCTGACCTGCGGCTGCCACGTCCATGTCTCCGTCGAGTCGGACGACGAGGGCGTGGCCGTGCTCGACCGGATCCGCCCGTGGCTCTCGACCCTGGTGGCGCTGAGCGCCAACTCGCCCTACTGGCAGGGCAACGACAGCCGGTACAGCAGCTACCGCAGCCGGGTGTGGGGGCGCTGGCCGATGGCGGGCCCGACGCAGATCTTCGGTTCCGCCGCGCGGTACGAGGAGCAGGTCACGGACATGGTGGCCACCGGCGTGCTGCGCGACCGCGGCATGATCTACTTCGACGCCCGACTGTCCCACCGCTACCCCACCGTCGAGATCAGGGTCGCGGACGTGTGCCTGGAGGCGTCCACCACCGTGCTGATCGCGGCCCTCGCGCGGGCGCTGGTCGAGACGGCCGCCCGGGAGTGGCGTGCGGGGAGTCCGCCGCCCGCGCACGACGTCAGCCTGCTGCGCCTCGCCGCCTGGCGGGCCGCTCGGTCCGGCCTCGAGGACTCCCTGCTGGACCCCGTGACCATGCGGCCCGCGCCCTGCGGGGAGGTGATGGCGGGGCTCCTGGATCACGTGCGGGACGCCCTGGAGGAGGCCGGCGACCTGGACATGGTCCGGAAGAGGACCGCCACCCTGCTGGAGCACGGCACCGGAGCCCGCGTCCAGCGGGAGCTCCTGGATAGGACGGGCAGCCTGAGCGCCATGGTCGCGGAGTGCGCGCGCCGCACTCAGGCGACGTGAGGGCGGCGCGGACGTAAGGACGTAAGGACGTAAGCGCGTAAGGGCGTAAGGAAGGCGCTGGCGGCAGGGACGTAAAGGCGTGAGCGGCGCGGGCGGGATCAGTCGATGACCGCGGTGGCCTCGACCTCGACCAGGTGCTCGGAGGAGGCCAGCGCCGCCACGCCCACCAGCGTGCCCGGTGGCACGGGCGTGACCCCGAGCTTCGCGGCCGCCCGTGCGACGCCTTCCAGGAACAGCGGCATCTTGTCGGGCGTCCAGTCGACGACGTAGACGGTCACTTTCGCCACGTCGTCGAAGGTGGCGCCGGCCTCCGCGAGGGCGGTGGCGACGTTGAGGTAGCACCGCTCGACCTGCGCGGCGAGGTCGCCCGCGCCGACCGTGGCCCCTTCGGCGTCCCAGGCGACCTGCCCGGCGACGAAGACGAGCTTCGAGCCGGTCGCTGTCGATACCTGCCGGTAGGTGTCGATCTCCGGCAGCCCGCTCGGGTTCATCAGGGTGATGGCCATGGTCCCGGCCTCCTCGTCGTGTCGTCCGTGCTCTCCATTGGTTACTCGGGAACCGTAGGAGAGTGGCCGCTGACATGGAAGAACGCACTTTTCAGTGACTGGGGAACCTCAAGGTGACCGTGGCTTCCGGGACCGGCGCTCTACTTGTTCGGGTCCCGGAAGCGATGGAACGCCTTGGTGAGGGCGCTCAGCGGTGAGGCCTCCGGCTTGGCGGGCCCGGGCGCGGGCGGCCGGGACCCGGCGTCGCCGCCGCCCGCTTCCTTCAGCGCTGCCATCGCCGCCTCGGCCGCCTCCTGGTACAGGTCACGGGATTTCGTCATGGCGTCGAGCGCCTCGGCGTACTTGGCGACCATGGCCTGGGCGTGCACCAGCTCCTCGTCCGGCGTGAGGAGGTGCCAGCCCTGGCGCAGCCGCGTCAGGGCCCGCTCGGCGTCGGCCGGCAGCGGGCGCGGCAGCGCGGCGAACTCCTTGATCCTTTCGAGGAGTTCGGTCGGTTCCGAGCCGTCGAGAAAGACGCTGCGGACCGTGAAACGCTCGGCGTCGTACTCCTGGCCCTGCGGCGCCACGGGCAGGATGACGGCGCCGCCGCGCGGCATCCGCACGCTCAGCTCCCGCTTCATCGCGAAGTCGGCGATCTGCGCCTGCTCCGGCGTGCCCCGGTGCTCGACCACGCGGTGCCGCAGGCTCGGCGGCAGGAACGTGGAGACCGGCTGCTGCCCCGCCGCGTCCGGCGTCATCGCCTCGTGCACGACGACATGGATGAACCAGCTGAGCCGGGTGCAGTCCCGCAGCAAGTGGCGCAGTTCGTCGTCGTCCTTCGGCAGGTGGTTCGTCGACCGCAGGCGCAGGTCCGCGACGGTGTCGTGGTCCCAGGGGACCCGGTCGCTGTCGGGCCAGAACATGGTGACGGGCGAGGGCCAGCGCGCGTCCCACGCCCGCTCCGCCTCGGCGGCGAGGACCCAGGTGACGCCCTCGCCCTCCTTGCGGCGGGTCTCCGGGTCGTACGTGGTCAGCTGCGCGCGGACCGTGACGTCGTCGGCCACGCGCCAGCGGGCCTCGAAGAGACGGCGGGCCGAGGGGCCCGGGTCCGCGGTCTCGTCCCGCGGGTGCAGGACGGTGGAGCGGGCCGCCTCGACGGGGTCGAGGTCCAGGAAGTCGTCGAGCACCCCGGCCGCCTTGAGGGCGATCAGGTTGCGCCGGACATCCTGCTCGGGCTCGGGCCCGAGGTGGCGCCCGCGCCCCAGCCACGCGGTGTCGGGGACGGTGGTCGAGGAGGTGCTGTTCTTGGCCATGGAGTCGTTCTGTGGGCGATCAGGACGTGACCAGTATGGTGCGTCGAGCCGTCGATGGAAGCCGTATGAGGTGCACGGCTTCACTCCGCCCGCCCGCGGGCCCCGTGAGGACGGCCGACTGTTCGTGCCGCACCCGGGACCGGCCGAGGACGCGCACGCGTGATGGGCCGATGAGTGATCACGAGGAATTACCGGCGGCAGTGCACCCGGAAGCGCTGCTCGCCCTGGCCCACGGGCACCACGACGCACCGCGCGGCCGGCGGGCACCCGGGAGGCCGGCGGAGACGTACCGCCTTGAGGCTCCGGGCCGCGCTGTGACGGAACAGGGCATCGCCGCCGCCCTGCGGATCACCGCGGCGCACCTGTAACTCGGCCGCACCCGCGGATCGCGCGGCGACTCGAAGCCCTGCTCGCGTCCGACAGCCGGGGCTCAGGTCTCGGCGCGAACCCCCAGGCGAAATCACCGGCTCAGAGGCTCAACGCTCCGCGCTCGTCCACGCCGCGCGCAGCGCCTTCTTGTCCACCTTGCCGACCTTGGTCGTCGGTAGCCGGTCGAGCAGGACCGTCCTGCGGGGCGTGTACAGCTCTCCCAGCTCGGCGGTCACCGCCGCACCGACCGTGTCCGGATCGACGTCGGTGTCCTCGGCGGTGGCCAGGAAGATCTGCACGGCCTCCCCGTACTCCTCGTCCGGCACGCCGAGCGCCGCCGCGTTGCGCACCCCGGGCAGCGTGAGCAGGAAGTCCTCCAGGACCCGGGAGTAGACGTTGTCGCTGGTGCTGCCGGTGACGATGATGTCCTTGGCCCGGTCGACGAGGTAGAGGTAGCCCTCGGCGTCGAGGTAGCCCATGTCCCCCGTGCGCAGCCAGCCGTCGCGCAGCGCCTCCGCGGTGCGCGACGGGTCCTCGTAGTAGCCGAGCATCACCGTCTCGCCCCGGACGCACACCTCGCCGACCTGCCTGGCGGGCAACGCCTCCGTGCTGTCCTCGCCCCGGATCTCGATCTCGACGTCGGATATCGCGCGACCGCAGCTGCGCCAGAGCTCGGGCCGCTCGGCTCCCTTCGCGGCGAGGTCCTCCGCGCCGAACGCGGTGATGCCGAGCGCCTCCGACTGTCCGTAGCCCTGGCTGAGCACCGGCCCGAAGACCTCGACGGCCTGCTGGAGCCGGCTCGGTGAGGAGGCCGCGCCGCCGACGACGATCCGCCGCAGCGCGGGCAGAGCGCCCGGCTCGCACTCCGGGTGATCGAGGAGCGCGTACAGCATCGGCGGTACGAACATGGTGGCGGTGATCCGCTCCTCGCGCAGCACCGCGAGCGCCGCGCCCGCGTCGAACTCGGGCAGCACGACAAGGGTGGCCCCCGTCACCAGCGCCTGGATCGACGTGAGGTGGCCGCTGCCGTGGGTGAGCAGGGTGGCGGCGAGCACCCGGTCCGTCTCCGGGTCCATGGCCGGGAAGACCGTGGGGCCGGACTCCTGCGGGTCGTCCTCCGCCAGGTCCACGAGCGTGGCGTACAGCCGGTGGCTGTGCGCGGCGAGCTTGGGGCGGCCCAGGGTGCCGCCGGTGTAGAGGACCGTGACGGCTTCGTCCGCTCCCGGGGCGGGTACGCCGTCGGGGCGCTCCGCGGGGCACTCGGCCGCGAGGGCCAGCAGGTCCGCGCACCGCTGCTCACAGGGCCCGAGGCCGAGCAGCATGGGGGCGTGGCTGCTGCGGCCTGCCGCGTCGGCTGCCCGCCGCGCGAAGAGCGGGTCGGTGACCACGGCGCGTGCCCGGGACTGCTCGACCAGCGCGGCCAGCTCACTCGGGCCGGGCTCGGGCGGCAGGAACACGACGCGGCAGCCGATGAGATGGACGGCGAGCTGTACCAGGACGGAGTCCACGCGGTTGGCCAGGAACAGGCCCACACCGTCACCGGGCGCGAGCCCCTGCCGGCGCAGTGCGTGCCCCAGCCGGAAGAGTCGCCGCCGAGCCTCTCCCCGGGTCAGCCGCTGCGCACCTTGGACGAGCGCCTCGGCGTCCTCGTCCTCGTGCCAGTGTTCCAGGACGCGGTCCACGTACGTCCGGGCCGGGGAGGTTTGCTGTGCATTAACGATCATGGGCACATGCAAACATGCCGCTCAGGAGCGGTGACCCGACAGGGGGCAGCTTCGGCCATCGGCCGACGCAGTATGATTCGCCGGCGCCGCGTCCCATGTCCGTCCTCTGCCCCTACCGGGGTGTTGCGCGGTCACCTGAGGACCGCGCAACACCCCGTGCGTCACTGGGGCTCCGGGCGTCAGTAGGCGATCTTGCCGCTCGTGTTGCGGTCGAACTTCAGGTAGAACTTCTTGCCGTTGGACACATCGGTCACGGCCGTGTCCCACACGCCCTGCGAGAGCCAGCGCTGGGGGTAGCACTTGTGCGGCCGCCCGGGACCCTGGTCGAAGCAGGCCGTCACGTTCGCGCCGATCGTCGCCTTGACGTTCACGTCGGCGCAATTGGGCGTGGTGGTGGCCCAGTTGGGGTAGGCCGGCCACACCTTGTTCGTGGTGCTGAAGTTCTTCGCGCTGCCGTAGCAGGACCTCGGAGTGACGTCCGCCGAGGCCGTACCGGCGCTGCCGGCGAGCAGGCCTGCGGCCAGAGTGCCCGCGGCAAGGGCCGTAGTGATCTTTGTACGGGTACGCATGCGCATGGTTCTCCTTCGTCCGGTTTACGCCCCGGAGGGACACCCGGGGCGGCACGCACCAGGTTTCTCGGCCGGCTCGTTGTTGCGCAGCCCTGTCGCGCCGCGCGCAACAAAACGCCCGAGTCGCTGATCGCGGACGACAAAAGGCTGAAACGCGCTGCTCAGGCGCGTTGCAGAGGCCTCTGACGGGTGCGAGGGTGGCCTTTTGTCTTCTTACGCGAGTTGTCCACGGGGGATGTCGATGGGACGTCGCGAAGGCGCGCTGGACCCGGCCGCGGGCCCGGTCCAGCGTTTCGCGTTCGAGTTGCGCAAACTGCGTCAGGAGGCCGGGAGTCCGACGTACCGGGTCATGGCGCGGCACACCGGTTACTCGGTCGCCACGCTGTCGAGGGCCGCCGCCGGCGAGCGATTACCGTCCCTGCCGGTCACGTTGGCTTATGCACAGGCCTGCGGTGGGGATGCCGGTGCGTGGGAGCAGCGCTGGCACGAGGTGGACGGGGAGAGGGCCGCCGAACCGGAGCACGGTGACGACGCGCGGGCGCCGTACCGGGGCCTGGCCCGGTTCGAACCGGGTGACGAAGGACTGTTCTTCGGCCGGGAGCAGTTGGCGGCCCAGCTGGGCGAGCGGGTGCGTGACCACCGGCTCGTCGCGGTCGTCGGGGCATCGGGCAGCGGCAAATCCTCCCTCCTGCGCGCGGGCCTGATCCCTGCCCTGCGGAAGGAGACCTCCCCGGACCGCCGCCCGTCGACCATCAGGATCCTCACTCCAGGGCCTCACCCCCTCTCCACTCACGGCGAGTTGCTCACGGCCGGCCGGGGCCCCGGGGACACCGTCGTCGTGGTCGATCAGCTGGAGGAGCTGTTCACCCTGTGCGCCGACCCCGCCGAGCGCGCGGCCTTTCTCGACCTGCTGGTGAGCGCCGCGGATCCCGGGCGTCGCCTTAGGGTGCTCATCGCCGTGCGGGCCGACTTCTTCGGCCGCTGCGCCGAGCACCACACGCTGGCCGCGGCGCTGCGTGACGACACCCTGCTCGTCGGGCCCATGAGCCCGGCCGAACTCCGCCGGGCCATCGTCGGACCGGCGACCGCCACGGGCCTGATCGTCGAGCGCGAACTGACCGCGAGGATCATCGAGGACGTCAAGGACAAACCAGGCGGCCTGCCGGTGATGTCCCACGCTTTGCTGGAAACCTGGCGCCGCCGCAAGGGCCGCGCGCTGACCCTGGCCGCCTACCAGGCGACCGGCGGCATCGAAGGCGCCATCGCCCGGACCGCGGAAGACCTCTACACCCGGCTCTCCGCCCGCCAGGCCGACTGCGCCCGGGGAATCCTGCTCCGGCTGATCACGCCGGGCGAGGGCAACCCGGACACCCGTCGCCCCGCCGCCCGGGCCGAAATCGACCTGGCCGGCGAACAGGGCGAGGCCGCACTCGTCCTGGACCGGCTGGCGTGCGCCCGTCTGATCACACTCCACGAGGACACCGTCGACCTGGCCCACGAGGCGCTGATCACCGGCTGGCCCCGGCTGCGCGGCTGGATCGAGCGGGACCGGGAACGCCTGCGCGTCCACCGGCGGTTGACCGAGGCGGCCGAGGCATGGGACGAACTGGGCCGGGAGCCGGGCGCGTTGTACCGCGGCAGCCGACTGACCACGGCTGAGGAACAGCTCGCCACGCGTGAACTGACGCCCGTGGAGCGCGCGTTCCTCGCCGCCGGCACCGCCCACCGCGACCAGGAGCGGCACCTGGCAGGGCGCGCGGCCAGGAGGCTGCGCCGACTGCGTGCCGCCCTTTCCGTGGCGGCCGTGCTCGCTCTGATCGCGGGGGTGGTGGCGTGGCAGCGGAACAAGGACGGCGAGCAGCGACTCGCCGAGGCCACGTCCCGCCACGTCGCGTCGGCCGCGGAGAGCATGCGCTACGCCGACCCGTTGACCGCCATGCGGCTCAGCGTCGCCGCCTGGCGTATCAGCCCCACGCTCCAGGCACGAGCGGCGCTCATGGGCGCGATGACCCAGCCTGAGCAGGACCTCTTCACCGCACCCGGAGCACGCACCGCCGATGAGGCCCAGCTCAGCTCGGACGGCCGCACGATGATCACCTTCAGCTCGGGCCGCGTACGCATATGGGATCTGGACAGCCATGAACAGACCGGTGCGGTACGGATCGGGAAGCACGAGGACGTGTCGGACATCTCCCCCGACAGACGGCGACTGCTTCTGTTCTCGCGGACGGGGTGGAAGCTGCGGGACCTGGCGTCGGGCACGTCGACGCGGCTCCCGGACGCGCTCTCCGACGCGAGGGTGGGTTTCGGACCGAACGCCCACACTCTCTCCTTGTGGTCCGAGGAGGGGCGGACCGGGCTCTGGGACCTGCGGCGGGACCGCAGACTCTCCCGGGCGGAAGCCGCACGAGCCATGCGCTCCGCCGATCGTCCGAACGACTGGCTCAGCGCGGTGTGTACGGACTCCGGTCAGCTGGAACTCCTGGAGGGCAGCGGCGGCCGCCGGCTGCGCTCCACCGGGCGGTGGGCCTCCGTCGTACGCCTGGCCTGCGGACCGCGTAGCACCGACGCCGACGGGCTGCCTCCCCTCGTGCTGCCTCTCCACCCGGCGAGGGACACCCTGATGATCGTCACCGATGCCCGGATACGGACCTGGAACCTGGCCACGGGCAAGGAGCTGCCGTCCGTCCCGAGGACCGGCACCCGCAGGTCGTACCACGTCGCCTCGGGCGGGCAGTTCCTCGTCACCGTCGACGACCGGAACATCCTCGTACGGCGGATCAGCGACCTCGCCAACCCCGTCTACCGGTATCCCGTCAAGGGCCGAAGCATCGCCGACGTGCGTCTGGATCCGGAACGCGAGGTGATCCGGTACATCGAGCGGCAGGCCGCCTCGGCCTCCGTGGCACGCACCCTCCACGTCGGGGACGTCCTCGGCCCCGGCTGGCGGGAGGACGGCCCCGACGACCCCGCGCCCGACCCCGGCCGGAGCAAGCTGTACGGCAGCCGGCTGACCTCCGTCGCGGTCGGCCCGGACAGCGTCGACCAGGTGGCGACCGGGGACGAGACGGGCTGGGTCACCCTCTGGGACCGGGCAGTGGAGCGACGCCTCAGCATGTTCGCCGGAACCGCCGCCGACGCCGCCGACGCGGGAGGCGAGAGGCCCCGGCCCGTCTCCGCCCTGGCCTACTCCCCCGACGGCCGCCTCCTGGCCGTCGGGGGCGGCGGCACCGTGCAGCTCTGGGACACCGCGTCGGCCCGACCGCTCGGAAAGGGCCTGCTCACCGCGGGAGACACCGCACGGTCGCTCGCTTTCAGCGGCGACGGAAGAACCCTGACCGTGCGCGGCGCCCACACCCCGCCGCACACCTATCCCGTCGACCCGGGCCTCGTCGCCGAGGCCGTGTGCGAGCGCTCGGGCGGGGGTGTGCCGGCCGCCGACTGGAAGAAGCACATACCGGAGGTCCCGTACAGGAAGACGTGCTGAAGGCGCGGCGGGCGGACCTCGCCCGTCCGGAGGAGGCCGAGCGCCCCGCCTCAGACGCGGAATTCCGTCGCGGGCAGTTCCACGGTGACGCGGAGCCCGCCGACGGGGCGCGGGGTGAGGGTCAGTGTTCCGTCGTGGGCCTGGGTGATGGTCTCGACAATCGCCAGGCCGAGGCCGACACCCGCATGGTCGCTGTGGACGCGTTCGGTACCGCGCTGGAACGGTTCGGTGAGGGTCGAGGCCAACTGTGGGGTGAGCCGCTCGCCGCTGTTTTCGACAGTGAGCACCACAGTGTGGGGGTGGACGGTGGTGTTGACCCACACCGTGCCCTGTTCGGGCAGGTTGTGGACGATCGCGTTCTGTACGAGGTTCATGGTCAGCTGGAGCAGTAGCGGCGGTGATCCGGCCACGGGGGCGATGTCGCCGGAGGTCTCCATGGTGACGCCTCGCCTCTCCGCGAGGGGCAGGAGTGTTTCGGTGGCTTCTTCCGCCAGGAGGGACAGGTCGACGCGTTCTCGGGTGAAGGACCGTCGGCTGGCGCGGCTGAGCAGGAGCAGTGCCTCGGTGAGGTCGATGGCCCGGATGTTGACGGCGTGGAGCCGCTCGACGAGTTCGCCGGTGTCGTGGTCCGGATCGGTGCGAGCCACGTCGAGCAGTGCCTTCGAGATCGCCAGCGGGGTGCGCAGTTCGTGAGAGGCGTTGGCTGCGAATCTCTGCTGTTCGGTGACGTGTGCTTGGAGCCGCGCGAGCATCGTGTCGAAGGCGTCGGCGAGTTCGCGGAACTCGTCAGTGCGGCCCGGCAGCCGGATCCGGTGGGCGAGCGAGCCGTCCGTGGCCATGCGGGTGGCGTCCGTGATCCGAGCCAGCGGGGCGAGCATGCGGCCGGCGAGGATCCACCCTCCCAGGAGACCGAAGGCCAGCAGGAAGACCAGCACCGCGCCCGCGGCCGACGCGAAGTCGCGCAGGAGGTAGGAGCGGACCAGCACCCCTCCGGAGACGCTCGTATAGGCGGGCAAGTGGCGCAGCACGAACACCCACACCGCCGCGAGCAGCAGGACACCGGCGACCATGAGGAACCCGGCGTAGCTGAGGGTGAGTTTGCCGCGAACGCTCAGACCGGGCGCCCTACGCACGTTCGCCTCCCTCCTGCCCGGTGCCGGAAGCCGTGTCGATCCGGTACCCGGCGCCCGGCACAGTGGCGATGATCCATGGTTCGCCGAGCCGTTTGCGCAGGGCCGAGACCGTGATGCGTACGGCGTTGGTGAACGGGTCGGCGTTCGCGTCCCACGCGCTTTCCAGGAGTTCTTCGGCGCTGACGACACCGCCTTCGGCGGCGACGAGAACGTCGAGCACGGCGAACTGCTTCCGGGTCAGCGCGACGTAGCGGCCGTCCCGATAGACCTCGCGGCGGAACGGGTCGAGCCGCAGACCCGAGATCTCTCGCACGGGTGGCCTGTTGTGGGCGCGTCTGCGGTCGAGTGCTCGGAGCCTGAGCGCGAGCTCTTGGAGTTCGAAGGGTTTCGTGAGGTAGTCATCAGCGCCGAGTTCGAACCCGGACGCCTTGTCGTCGAGACGGTCGGCGGCGGTGAGCATGAGGATCGGCATGCCGCTTCCGGAGGCGACGATGTGCCGGGCGATCTCGTCACCGGACGGGCCGGGGACGTCGCGGTCGAGGACGGCGATGTCATAGGCGTTGACGCTCAGCAGTTCCAGGGCGGTGTCACCGTCACCTGCGATGTCGGCCGCGATCGCTTCCAGGCGCAGGCCGTCGCGGATGGCCTCGGCCAGGAAGGGTTCGTCCTCGACGATCAGCACACGCATGCTCTCGATGCTACGAGCCGGCACATATCGTCGGCGTATCCAAAAGCACATACGGGCCGACAACACCACGCTGCCTTGACTGGCGGTATGAACCACACCCAGCCACCAGCGCGAACACCGGCCCACCGGGTTCACCGGTGTCTTGTCGTCGGCCTGACAACCGCCATCGCGGCGATCACCGCGGCCCTCGGCTGTCAGGCCCGGAATACCCCGTCGGACTCGTCGTCCCCGTCGTCCCCGTCGTCCTTCTCCCCTGCCGCACCACCCTCGAAGGCTCCTCACAGTGAGCGCCGAGGTGCGTCGGACAAGGCCGACGGGGCCGTCCCGGAGGACACGACAGTCTTCGACGACGACATTCCGGCTGTGGCCAACCTCGACCGGGATGTGCTCACGGCTCTCCGCCGGGCCGCGAGGAACGCCCGGGGCCACGGGATCACCCTCTACGTCAACAGTGGCTGGCGGTCCGCGGAATACCAGCGCCTGCTTCTTCGCGGGGCGGTCGCCACGTACGGCTCCGAAGCCGAGGCCGCCCGGTGGGTGGCCACCGCGGAGACATCCCCTCACGTGTCGGGGGAGGCGGTCGACATCGGGCGCTCCGACGCGACGGCGTGGCTCTCCGAACACGGTGCCGCGTACGGGCTGTGCCAGATCTACCGGAACGAGCCATGGCACTACGAACTGCGCCCCGAGGCGATCGATCACGGCTGCCCGCGCATGTACGCCGACCCCACCCGGGATCCGAGGATGCGGCGGTGACCGGCACTGAGCGTGGAGAGACGACAATGCAGGTCGAGGTGGTGGAGTGGACCGGACAGGAGAGCGCGGTCGGCTCACGGTCGGGGCCATGGAAGCGCGGGCTCGTACTCGCGGTGTCGGGGCTGCTGCTGGGCCTGGTCATGCTGCTGCACGCGCGGATCACGGACCGCTGGGGCCTCGGCAGTCTGGTGGAGACGTTCCTGCCGTGGTTCGGCCTGTTCATCCCGGTGCTGCTGGCCGGGGCGCTGTGGCGTCGCTCCGCCTCCGCGGTGATCGCGCTGCTGTTGCCGGCCGTGGTGTGGCTGAACCTTTTCGGCGGGCTGCTCGGCGACAGGTCCCATTCGGGCGGCGATCTCACCCTGGTCAGCCACAATGTCGGCGCCGACAATCCCGATCCGGCGGGCACCGCCCTCGACCTGGCCGACTCCGGCGCGGACGTGCTGGCCTTGGAGGAGATCACCGCGCAGGCGAAACCGCTGTACGAGAAGGCACTCGCGAAGGCGTACCCCCACCACACGGTGCGGGGCACGGTCGGGCTGTGGAGCAAGCTGCCGCTGTCCGACACCGAGCCGGTCGACATCGACATGGACTACGGGCCGCTCGCGGACACCAGGCCGGCCGACGTCACGATGGCCTACGACCGGGCGCTGCGCACCACAGTGGCCACGGACCAGGGCCCGCTGGTGGTGTACGTGGCCCACCTGGGGTCCGTTCGGGTGTTTCCCAGGGACGGCTTCGTGACGGGCAGCCGGGACCGCGGCGCGCAGGCGCTCGCCAGGGCCATCGCCGCCGAGGATCACGAGAGGGTGGTGTTGCTCGGTGATCTGAACGGCACCACGGACGACCGCGCGTTCGCCGGCATCACCTCACGCCTGCGCCCGGTCCAGGACTCGGCCGGGGACGGCTTCGGTTTCAGCTGGCCGGCGAGGTTCCCGGTGACGCGGATCGATCACATCCTGGTACGGGGCGTGGAGCCGGAGAGCTCGTGGGTGCTGCCGGCCACCGGCAGCGATCACCGTCCGGTGGCGGCCGGGATCAGTTGGTGAACGCCGCGGGCGGGTACCGGCTCATCTGCAGCTCGGGGCTCAGGGCCGGCGGGCGGGCCCGCGAGGCCCCCCGAAAACGATCAAGGGGCCGTTTCAGATTGCTCTGAAACGGCCCCTTGATCTGCGACTCTTTCGAGTCGGGACGACAGGATTTGAACCTGCGACCCCTTGACCCCCAGTCAAGTGCGCTACCAAGCTGCGCCACGTCCCGGTGTGTTCGGTGCGGTGTCCCGCGTGATCACAGGTAGAACTCTACCCCACGCGAAAGGGTGCTCCGTTCCCCGGTGACCGCCGTCAGGTACGCGCGACAATCCACGTATGAGCACTGCATCCGGACCGTACGACAGTGGCCGTGACCGTGATCGCGACGAGGAGGGCCGGGCCCGTAACCAGCGGCCGCGCGACGGGCTCGGGCGGCCGCTGCCCTATGGGGCGGACGGCGTGGCCCGGCAGCCCGAGGGCGTCGTGCGCGCGCCCGGGGAGTCCGTCGCCGAGGCGCAGGCCCTGCTGGACGCGGGGCGGCCCTTCCATGCGCACGAGGTCTTCGAGGACGCGTGGAAGTCGGGACCGGAGGCGGAGCGGGGCCTGTGGAAGGGCCTGGCCCAGCTGGCCGTCGGGCTGACCCACGCGGCCCGCGGCAACCCCACGGGCGGGGCCCGACTACTGCGGCGGGGCGCGGGCGCGGTCGCGGCCTGGCGTGCCGCACCGGGCGGGCAGGCTCGGCCGTACGGGATCGAGGTCGCGGAAGTGGTCCGCTGGGCCGAGGAGCTGGCGGAACTGGTGGAGCGGGAGGCGGCCCCGGTGGACGCGGCGGCACACGCGCCGAGGCTGCGCGGGGGCACTGCCGGGTAGAGGGATCGTCCGGCGCGGCCCGTCAGCGGCCCGTCACCGCCACCGTCACCGGACCGGCCTCACCCCGCATGCACGGCCTCCGGCCCGGTGTGAGGGTGGCCGTGTGACCATGACCGACCAGCCGACCGGAGTCGCGGCACAGGCGCCTGCCGTCCTCGACCGGCGCCGCCGCAATGTCGTCTTCGTGACGATCATGCTGGGGATGCTGCTCGCCGCCCTCGACCAGACCATCGTCGGTACGGCGCTGCCGACGATCGTGTCGGACCTGGGCGGGGCGGAGCACATGTCGTGGGTGGTGACGTCGTATCTCCTGGCGGAGACCGTCGCCACGGTGCTCGTCGGCAAGTTCGGTGACCTGTTCGGGCGGAAGGTCGTCTTCCAGGTCTCGGCGGTCATCTTCATCACCGGCTCGTTCCTGTGCGGTCTGTCGACGAACATGACCCTGCTCATCGCCTGGCGGGCGATGCAGGGCATCGGCGCGGGTGGCCTGATGGTCACGTCCATGGCGTTGATCGCCGATGTCATCCCGCTGCGCGAGCGCGGCAAGTACCAGGGGGCGATCGGCGCCGTCTTCGGGGTGTCCACGGTGATCGGGCCGCTGCTCGGCGGACTGTTCACGGACCATCTGAGCTGGCGCTGGGCGTTCTACGTCAATGTGCCCATCGCGGTCGTCGTGGTCATCGCGGCCGCCCGCACGATTCCCGTGGTGAAGTCCGCGGCGCGGCCGGTCGTCGACTACCTGGGCATCGCGCTGGTGGCGGTAGGGGCGAGCGCGCTGATCCTGGCGACGAGTTGGGGCGGCAACGAGTACGCGTGGGGATCGCCCACCATCATCGGCCTGTTCGTCGGCGGGCTGATCGCGCTGGCACTGTTCTGTGTCGTGGAAACGCGCGCCGCCGAACCGATGCTGCCGATGCGGCTCTTCGCCAATCCCGTCTTCACGGTCTGCTCGATCCTCAGCTTCATCGTGGGCTTCGCGATGCTCGGCGCGATGACGTTCTTGCCGACCTACCTCCAGTACGTCGACGGGGACTCGGCCACGGTCTCGGGCGTGCGGACGCTGCCCATGGTGATCGGGCTGCTCATCGCCTCCATCTTCAGCGGCAACGTGGTCAGCAAGACGGGGACGTACCGCGTCTTCCCGATCGTCGGCGCGCTGGTGATGGCGCTCGGGCTCTATCTGCTCTCGCTCATGGGGAGCACCACGAGCGCGTGGCTCGAGTCGCTGTACATGTTCGTGCTCGGCGTCGGCATCGGCCTGTGCATGCAGGTCCTGACGATCGCCGTGCAGAACACCGTCCCGTACGCGGACCTGGGCACCGCCACATCGGGGGTGACCTTCTTCCGTACGCTGGGCAGTTCCTTCGGCACGGCGGTGTTCGGCACGATCTACGCCAACACCCTTGAACCCAACCTCAGGGACGGGGTCGCCGAGGCCGCGGGGACCGGCGCCGCGGATGCGGCGGTGATCGCGAAGGCCGCACAGAGCCCACAGGGGGTGCACGAGCTGCCGGGCGCCGCCGCGGGGCCGGTCGTCGGGGCGTACGCGGACACGCTGCACACCGTCTTCCTGTGGACCGTTCCCGTGGCGTTCCTCGGGTTCCTGGTGGCGCTCTTCCTCAAGCAGGTGGAGCTGCGCGACAGCGCGCGGATGGGCGCGCCCGACATGGGCGAGGGCTTCGCGCAGCCGAGCAGCGGCGACTCGGGGCACGTCCTGGAGCGGAGTGTCGCCGGTATCGTCCGCAATGTCGGCATGAACACCGTGCGCGGCATCATCAAGGACTCCGACACGCGCCTGGACATCGCGGGAGCCTGGGCGGTCATGCAGGTCTCGCTCTTCACCCGGATGGTGGGGTACGCCAGTCTCGGACTGGTCGCGGCGCGGCGCAGGATTCCGGCGGAGGTTCTGGTGCCGGTCTTCGACCGTATGACCGAGGAGGGGTATATGGCCCATACCGGTACGTACTTCTCGCTGACGCCTGCCGGGGAGCGCGAGGCGGAGGTCATCTCCGCGGCCTGGTCGTCCTGGCTGGCCGAGGAGATCGAGAAGGACATCGGGCGCCCGCCGGACGCGGAACTGACCGCCGCGGTGGACACGATCGCCAAGCGGCTGCTCGCGGAGGACCTGGAACAGGGCCTCACCCCGGAGACGGCGGGCGCCTCGCTCGCGCGGCGCTGAATCTCCGCTTGCGCGTTGCCACGACCCGCCACGAACCGCTACGCGCCGTTCGAAGAGCCGTCGGCGTAGTGCGCGCGCAGCTCGCGCTTGAGCACCTTCATGCTGGGGCCGAGCGGGAGCCTGTCGGTGAACTCCAGGCGGCGCGGGTACTTGTGCCGTCCCAGGTGCTCCTTCGACCAGGCGATGATCGCGTCCGCGTCCTCGCCGGCGTCGGGCGCCGGGACGACGACGGCGCAGATCTCCTCGCCGTGGACGGGGTGGGCCAGGCCGATCACGGCGGCCTGCGCGACGTCGGGGTGGCGCATCAGGACCTCCTCGACCTCGCGCGGATAGACGTTGAAGCCGCCGCGGATGATGACGTCCTTCTTGCGGTCGACGATCGTCGTGAAGCCTTCGGCGTCCTTGGTGCCGAGGTCGCCGGTGCGGAACCAGCCGTCGACCAGCGCCTCCGCGGTGGCCTCGGGGCGGCCCAGATAGCCGGAGAAGACGTTGTGGCCGCGGACCACGACCTCGCCGAGTTCGCCGACGGGCAGGAGTTCGACGCGGTCGTCGATGTCGGCGCGGGCGATCTCGACGTCGACGCCCCACACGGGGTGGCCGACGGTGCCCGCCCTGGTGCCGAGGCCGGGCTGGTTGACGGAGGCGGCCGGGGAGGTCTCGGAGAGGCCGTAGCCCTCGTAGACGGGGGCGCCGAAGGCCTCTTCGAAGCGTTCGAGGACTGCGACGGGCAGCGAGGCGCCTCCGGAGACGCACAGGCGCAGCTTGGGCAGTTCGGACGCGGCAGCGGCGGCGGCCGCGAGGCCCACGTACATGGTGGGCACGCCGTGGAAGGTGTTCGCCCCTTCCGCCACCATCAGCTCGATGGCGCGCGCGGCGTCGAAGCGGGGCAGCAGGACGAGGGTCGCGCCCGCCCGCCAGATGGAGTTCATGGAGACGGTCTGGCCGAAGGCGTGGAAGAGGGGAAGGGCGCCCAGCGCGATGTCGTCGGGGCGGACGTCGTGGGCGTCGAAGGCGTTGACCGTCGCGTTCATCACGAGGTTGAAGTGGCTGAGCACGGCGCCCTTGGGGACGCCGGTGGTGCCGCTGGTGTAGAAGATGACCGCCGGGTCGTCGGCCGCGCGTGTGACGTACGAGGCGAGGGGCTCGGTGGTGCGGGCCAGCGTCTCCAACTCGCCCTCGGCGCCCAGTTCCAGCATGCGTACGCCGGTGGCCCCGGCTGCCGCCCCGCCCGTCGGGGCCTGGGCGGGGTGGCACAGGAGCAGGCTCGCGCCGCTGTCGCGCAGGACGTGTTCGACCTCCTCCGCCGAGAGCAGCAGGTGGACGGGGACGACCACGGCTCCCGCGGCGAGGATGGCGTAGTAGGCCTTCGGGAACTCGGTGACGTTGGGCGCCATCAGGGCCACGCGGTCCCCCGGGCGTACGCCCTGCTCCGCGAGGGCGGCGCCCTGGGCGCGGGCCTCGCGCCACAACTCCTTGAAGGTGAGCCGCAGTTCACCCTCGACGAGCGCGGTGCGGTCCGGGTGGCGGCGGGCGGGTTCGGCGAGGACGGCGGCGAGGGACAGCGTTGCCATGAGGGTGATGCTCCGTTTCCGTGCGGCCTTGCGGTGGTTCGGACTGCTGCGCGGCGCGCCGGGCGCGCCGGTCGGCGGCGGTGCGCCCGGCTGCTCAGTCGCGCTCGACGAGGAGTGCGGTGCCCTGGCCGACGCCCACGCACATCGTGGCGAGGCCGCGCGAGGCCCCGGTGCGGCGCATGCGGTGCAGCAGCGTGGTGAGGATGCGGGCGCCCGAGCAGCCGAGGGGGTGGCCGAGCGCGATGGCGCCGCCGGAGGGGTTGACCAGCTCCGGGTCGAAGCCGAGGGCGTCGACGCAGGCGAGGGCCTGGGCGGCGAACGCCTCGTTGAACTCCGCCTCCTGGATGTCGCCGACGCTCCAGCCGACCCGGTCGAGCACCTTGCGCGTGGCGGGGACGGGGCCGATGCCCATGGTGTCCGGGTGCACGCCCGCCGAGGCCCCGGCCGCATACCGCCCGAGGGACTCAAGACCGAGGTCGTTCAGCGCCTCCTCGCTGACGAGCAGCAGACCCGCGGCGCCGTCGTTCATCGGTGAGGCGTTGCCCGCGGTGACCGTGCCACCCTTGCGGAAGACGGGCTTCAGGCCGGCGAGCTTCTCGTACGAGGTGTCCTCGCGCACGCATTCGTCCCGGTCGACCACCACGCCGTCGGGCCGGGTGACGGGGAGCAGTTCGTCGTCGAAGTGGCCGTCCTCGCGGGCGGCGGCGGCGCGCTGGTGGCTGCGGAGCGCGAAGGTGTCCTGACGCTCGCGCGAGACGCCGTGGCGTTCGGCGACCTCCTCGGCGGTCTCCCCCATCGCGAGGACGCCGTGCAGTTCCTTCATCCTCGGGTTGGTCAGGCGCCAGCCGAGGCGGGTGTCGGCGGCCTCCATGCGGTGAGGCAGCACCTCGTCCGGGCGGGGCAGGACGAAGGGGGCGCGGCTCATGGACTCGGAGCCGCCCGCGAGGACGATGTCCGCCTCACCCGCGGCGATGGTGCGCGCGGCGACGATGACGGCTTCGAGACCCGACGCGCAGAGCCGGTTGACGGTCGCTCCGGGCACGGACTCCGGGAGGCCGGCGAGGAGGGCGGCCATGCGGGCCACGTTGCGGTTGTCCTCGCCCGCCTGGTTGGCGGCGCCCCAGTAGATGTCGTCGATCCGGGCGGGGTCCAGCCGCGGGATGCCGTCGACGAGTCCCCGTACGACGTCCGCGGCGAGGTCGTCGGGGCGGACGGAGGAGAGTGCGCCGCGGAGTTTGCCGATGGGGGTGCGGCGGGCGGCGGCGAAGTGGACTGTGCGCACGATACGGCTCCGGATCGTTGTGCGGGTCTCGCTGCGTGGTCTGCGGGTTTCGCCGCGAGGTACGCGGGTCTCGCCGCGCTCGCCGACCTCGCTGCGTAAATTAGCGCTGCTAGTTTTGGAGTCTATGCGGGAGGCGGGGGCCGTGGGAAGGGCCCCCACCCCCTATGACTGGACGTGCCCCCGGCTCCGCGAGGGGCGGGGGCGGGCAGCACCGCCGCTCGGCACGCTCACGCGGCCCGGCAGAGCGCCGCGACCTCGGCCGAGGCGGAGGCGTGGGCCGCGGTCGCCGGACGGACGGGGCGGGCGGCGACCGCGGCGCCCGCGGTCTGCGAACGGTGCCGCGCGAAGACGACGAGGCGCAGCACCACGAACCGGGCGACACCGGCGAGCGCGGAGGCGGACAGGTAGACGACCTGTTCGACCACTGCGCCGGGCGCCGCCACGAGCTGGTGCAGGACGACCATCGCCGCGCAGGTCACCGCGTACGCGGCGGCCGCGGACCCGGCCGACTGCACGTGCTGGCGCCAGGTCGCGCGCCCGCCCGCACCGAAGGTGAAGCGGGCGTGCAGCTCGGTGGCGAGGAGCGTGGAGACCACGGTGACCAGGGCGTTGGCCAGGGCCCAGGGAACCGAGGAGGCGAGAGCCGCCACGGCGAAGCTGGAGGCGAGGCCGACGCCGCCGCCGCAGAGCGCGAACCGGGCGAAGGCCGCGAAGGCACCCGAGGCCGCCTGCTGCCGGCTCCGTGCTGTCTCCATGATTCGGCCCCTTCGACGGCTCACTCCGCGGAAACGCGCACCCCTTGGACGAGGTGACCGAGGAGTGCGCGCCGTTCGTGGCACCACTATGACACATCTATGGCACCACTGGGAGGTATTAGTGGCGCCAGACATGGCTCGCTACGGCGCCACACTGGTGTGCGTGGGGTGGCACCGCGCTGACGCGGCAGGTGGGAGGCGGGGGTGGCGACGACGCGCGAGGAGGCGCGTATCAGCCGAACCGCAGGATGCGCGGCGCGAAGGTGTTCTCGGGACCGGCGGCCCTGCCGACCGACCACACCGTCTCCGTGCCCGGCACAGGCGCCAGCCGCAGCGTCGAGGAGTCGCCCTCCCCGGCCACCGTCGGTTCGCTGTGCGCGGTGAAGGACTGTCCGTTCCAGGCAAGGAAGTCCGGCCCGGAGACGATCGGCGGATAGCTCCCCGGCGGGCCGAACTTCTGCGAGCGGGCCACGGCGACCCAGCCCAGCGCGCCGGACGTGGTGGGCGCGAGCGAGCTGACCGAGCCGAAGTCGGTGGGCATCGGCACCCGGCTCCACGCCTGCCCGTCGAAGCGGACCAGCAAGGGCGGGATCGGCTTGCCGACCGGGCCGCCGACGAATCCTGACGTGCCGCCCGCCCACACTTCGGTCGGCGAGACCGCGAGGACGGTGCCCACGGCCGAGCGCGGGAACCCGTCCACGACCGTCTGCTTCCACTCCTGCCCGTTCCAGTGCGACACGGCCGCGGTCGTATCGGTCTCGCCCGCGGCCCAGACGTCGTCGGCCGCCTTGATGTGCAGGCCGTGCACGGCTCCCGGCGGCACCGGCAGGTCGCGCCAGCCACCGTCGTCCCGGCGCAGCAGTACCTGTGCGCCGTCCCGTGAACCGATCAGCCAGGTCTCGCCGCCACCGGCGACGACCTTGGTCAGCACGACACCGCGCGGCGGCCGGCTCTCGGTCCAGGCGGCGCCGTCGAACCGGAGCAGACGGGCACCGCCCGCCGAGTCGCGGCCGACCGCCCAGGCCTCGGCCGGTGAGGTCGCGGCCACGGACAGCAGTTCTCCCTGCCAGCGGATCTTGGGCAGACTCTGGCGCTGCCACGCGGTCCCGTCCCAGCGCAGCAGCAGCGGGAAGCCCGGCGCCTCGCGGCCGACGGCGTCGGCGCCCACCGCCCACGCCCGGTCGGGGCCGAACGCCACGGCTTCGTTCAGCGCGGCCTGCGGGCGTACCTGTGCCGGGACCGGGACGTGTTGCCAGGACCGGGGTTCCACCGCGGCCGAGGCCACGACGGCCAGGACGGTCATCGTGACGGCGAGGGCCGCGACGAGAAGCCTGCGTGCCATGGTCAGCCTCCCCGCCGCTCGCTCATCAGGGTCGGTTTCGAGCCGTAGATCTCGACGGTCCCGAAGGACAGCAGTGAGGACCCGGCCCTGGCCAGTGCGCGCGGCTTGACGTCGATCGCGTTCGTGCGCTCCGGGCCGTAGGAGAAGGTGGTGCGGGGGCCGTCCAGCCGTGCGTACTTCGACTGGTACGCGCGGTCGCTGCGCACCGGCAGCCACAGTGCGCCGTCCGGTCCACGCACCAAGGCCTCGGTGTGGGTGTCCCCGAGCGGCGGGTGCGTGGTGCGCCAGGCGTGCCCGTTCCAGGTCATCAGGTAGGTGCGGGGCGGCGCATCGGAGTACTGGCCACCACCGATCGTGGCCCTGCCGGACGGTTCGAGCAGGATCGTGTGCACGTTGCTGTTCGGCGGCAGCGAGACCTTCGCGTCCCGCCACGCCGTGCCGTCCCAGCGCAGGACGGCGGGCCCGGTGCCGGTGTCCGCCCAGGCCCAGGCGTCGTCGGCGGTACGCGCGGTGACGCCCATCACGTAGTGCACGTCGTCCGGGGTGGACTGGGTGGTCCAGCCGGAACCGTCGTAGCGCAGCACCTTGAGGCCGGTGTCGTCCTCGCCGACGACCCACGCGGCACCCGGTACCGCGGTGAAGTCCTGGTAGACCCGCAGGGTCCGCGGCAGCGGGACGGCGCTCCACCCGTCCGCCGACCGGCGCAGGATCTCCCCCTCCCCCGCACGGTTGTGGAAGATCCACACCTCCTCGCCGACGAACTGCACCTTGCCGAGCCAGCCCGGTTCACCGGCGCCGGGGAAGGTCGTGTCCCGGCTCCATGCCGTGCCGTCCCACCGGTACAGCATCGGCCGCAGCCCGTCGGGGGTGTGTTCGTAACCGCTCGCCCATGCCTCGCTCGGCCCGCGGGCGGCGAGGTCCTTCACGGTCACGGTCGGTGCCGTCGCCGGCGGCACCGGCAGCGCCGACCAGCCCGGCGCCACGGCCGCGGCCGGCGACACCCACGTGGCACACACGATCACGAGGCAGATGACGACCGTACGAAGACTGTTCACAAGTCCCCCAGACCGCGAAGGTCGCACAGCCTACGGGCGTTCACACACGCACGAACAGGCGGCATTCGGCCGATCGCGGTGGGTCCTCAGCGGGGTGGGTCCTCAGCGGGGGTCCGCTCGGCCGGCCAGGGCGATGCGTACGGCGCCTCCTCGCGCGTCCACCCGGTCGACCCAGCCGCTGGGGACGTGGAACGGGCGGTTCGGGACCGCCGGACGTCGGTGGCGTGCGCGGTAGAGGCTCCTGCCGTCCTGTGTGATCGCCAGCGTGGGGTGGGGGACGAACTCCGTTGTCCGCAAGGTGAATCCGTCGCCCGGCTCGTCCGGGGTCAGACGGTTGGGGGCCACCCAGCCGAGCGGGGCGGTGACCCGCAGCGGGACCGAGGCGGAGGGCCAGTCGCCGTCGCAGAGGTAGCGCCGCACCGCGACGGCGGCGGCCACGCCCTCGCGGGCCACCACCCGCGCCGGTTCGGCGGCGTGCAGGACGTTGCCGACCGCGAAGACGCCGCGTTCGGCGGTGCGGAAGGCGCCGTCGACCGCCGGGCCGCGCGTGCCGGGGTCGAGCGGCAGACCGGCGCGCCGCGCCAGTTCGTGGTCGGGCACGAAGTCTCCGGTGAAGACCACTGTGTCGCAGGGGAGGTACGCCGTCCGCCCGTCACGGTGGCGCAGCCGCACCCCCGACAGCCGCCCCCGCCCGAGGAGTTCGGCGACGGTGGCGTCGGTGAGCAGGGGGATGCCCTGCCGCAGCCGGGCCTCGGCGGCGCGGCTCCGCGACGCCTGGTGGCGCGGGTGCTCCGTGACGAGCGCGGCGACCTCGACCCCGGCACGCCGCAGCGTGTCCAGGGCGGTGAAGCTCACCGGTTCCGCGCCGACGACGACGGCCCGCGTGCCGATCCGCTGCCCGTGGACGTGGACGGCCCGCTGCAACTCCCCCGTGGTGTAGACCCCCGCGGGCCGCGTGCCCGGCACCAGGCGTGCGCCGCGGGGCCGTTCGTGCGCGCCGGTGGCGATGACGACGGCTCGGGCGGTGATCCGTTCCAGGCCGCGCGTGCTGGTGGCGTCCACGGTGAGCGATCCCGGCCAGTCGGTGACGGTGACGCCGGTCCGCAGCACCGCGCCGACACCGACGGCCGCGGCCACCCAGCGCTCCGCGTACTGCGGCCCGGTCAGAGCGAGGCGGCCGAATCCGCCGTGCGCGCAGTGCCGCGCGGCTCCGCCCGCCTCCTGCTCCCGGTCGACCACCTCGACCTCGCCCGCGCCCGCCGCGGCGAGACCGGTGGCGGTGGCGAGGCCGGCCGGCCCGGCGCCCACGATCAGTACGTCGACGATGCGTTCACGTCTCATCCGGACACCGACTCTCCGCCCTCTTCGTAGAGTTCACGCACCTGGGCCCCGCAGTGGAAGCCCTGGCAGCGCCCGCCGCGCGCCCGCGTGCGGCGCCGTAGCCCGTCCGGCGAGCCGGGCGGGATCGTGGCCGCGAGGGCGTCGCGGATCTCGCCGCGCGTCACCCGCTCGCAGTGGCAGACGATGGTGCCGTAGGCGGGGTCGGCGGCGATGAGGTCGGCCCGCCGGTAGGGGCGGGGGGATGCCTCGCCGAGGTTCGGCATGCGGACGGGCGGCAGTTCCCGGGCCGCGGGGAGGTCGAGGCCCGTGGCGGTGAGGAGTTCGGTGACGTGGGCGGCGATGGCCAGGGAGGCGGTGAGTCCGGTCGAACGGATGCCGCCGACCGTGACGTAGCGCTGCTCCTTGTGGGCGCTGACGCGGTAGTCGTCGTGCTCGGTGGCGGCGCGCAGTCCGGCGTAGACCGCGGTGACCTCCTCGTCGAGCAGTTCGGGCAGGATCCGGCGGCCCTTCTCACGCAAGAGGGCGATGCCCTCGGCGGTCGAGGCGGTAGCTGTCTTGTCGTCCAACTCCTCCGCGGTGGGCCCGAGAAGGACGTTGCCGTACACGGTCGGGGCGACCAGGACGCCCTTGCCGAGGGCGGTGGGGACGGGCAGCAGGATGTGGTTCACGAGGCCGCGGGCGAACTTGTCGAAGACGATGAGCTGGCCGCGGCGCGGGGTCACGGTGAAGTCGTCGTGGCCGAGGAGCCGGTCGACGGTGTCCGCGTGCAGCCCCGCCGCGTTGACGAGGTAACGGGTGCGCAGGGCGCCGCGGCTCGTGGTCAGCTCGTGTCGGCCTCCGCTCGGATCGACGCGCAGCACACGGCAGTCGAGGTGCAGGTCGACGCCGCCGCGTACGGCCTGGGTGGCGTACGCGAGTGTGGTCGTCCAGGGGCAGATGATGCTCTCGCCGGGCACGTCGAGCGCGCCGAGTGCACCGGGGCCGAGGTGTGGCTCGCGGGCCCTGAGCCGGTCGGGACTGATGATCCGCGCTTCGCGGTAGCCGTTGCGTACGGCCTTGTCCAACAGAGTGGGCAGAGCGGCCAGTTGCTCCTCGTCCCAGGCGACGAGCAGTGCGCCGACCGGCTCGACGGGGATGCCGGACTCGGCGGCGTACGCGGCGAGGAGTCGCTGTCCCTCGCGGACGAGGCGGGACTCCAGGGAGCCGGGCACGGCGTCGAAGCCGGTGTGCAGGATCGCCGTGTTCGCCTTGGAGGTGCCCTCGCCGACGTCGTTCGCCGCGTCGATCAGGGCGATGCGCAGCCCGCGGTGGCGGGCCAGTTCGCGGGCGACGGCCGCGCCCACGACGCCCGCGCCGATCACGGTCACGTCGTACGTCGTGCCGGGCGGCGGGCCGCTCCTCAGCACCCGTCCTGCGCTCTCGGCGGCGGTCATGAGGGGGTGCGTTCCAGGAGTGCCGTCACGGCGGAACGGAAGTCCGCGAGGCGTTCGGCCGCCCGGTCCGCGTCGATCCGGGGTTCGTAGACCGCGGCGGGCACCCAGGCCGGGGCCGCGTCGGCGATCGCGAGCGTGGGGTCCAGGCCGATCCGGGCGACGGCGGCGGCTCCGAGCGCGGTGACATCGGGCAACGCCGAGACCTCGACGGGCAGTTGGAGCAGGTCCGCCTGGGTCTGCATGAGCAGCGCCGAGCGGGTGAGGCCGCCGTCGACGCGCAGGCTCGTCAGGGGTTCGCCGAGATCGGCGGCCACCGCGTCGGCCAGCGAGGCGACCTGCGCGGCGATGCCCTCGCACAGGGCGCGGACCAGGTGCCCGGGGGCGGTGTCGAGGCCGAGCCCGGTCAGCGAGCCCCGCAGGTCGCCGCGCCACCAGGGCGCTGCCAGTCCCGCGAGGGCGGGTACGAAGGTGACGCCTCCCGTATCCGGGACGGCACCGCCCACGGGGTCGATGTCCTCGGCGCCGCCGATCACGCCGAGGCCGGTGAGCCAGCGGACGGCGGAGGCCGCGGTGTAGACCTGCCCGTCGAGGCAGTAACTGCTCTTGCCGTCGAGCCGCCAGGCGACACAGCTGACCAGGCCCGAGCCGCCGCGGCGGGGCCGCGCGCCGGTCTGGGCGAGCAGGAACGCCCCTGTTCCATAGGTGCACTTGGCGCTGCCGGGTTCCGTCACGTGCTGGGCGAGCAGCGCGGCCTGCTGGTCGACGAGGAGTCCGGTGAGCGGCAGCTCGGGGCCGAACGCGGTGGTGGTGCCGACGGGTCCGGCGGCGTCGACGACACGGGGCAGGCCTTCCTCGGTGAGTCCGTAGATCTCCAGGGCGCGCGGCGACCAGGCGACGTCGTCGAGGTCGAGGAGCTGGGTGCGGCCGGCCGTGGCGGCGTCGGTGACGTAGGCGCCGGTGAGCCGGTGGACGAGCCAGGCGTCGCTGGTGGTGACCACGCCGCGCCGGGTGAGGTGGCGGCGTATCCACGCCATCTTGGGCGCGGCGAAATAGGGGTCGAGCGGCAGGCCGGTGAGGGACCTCAACTCCTCGGCGTGGCGCGCGAGTTCGTCGCAGATCGAGGCGGCTCTGCGGTCCTGCCAGACGAGGGCGTCGGTGAGCGGTTCACCGGAGTCCGGGTCCCAGGCCAGGACCGTCTCGCCCTGGTTGGCGAGGCCGACGGCGGCGACCGGCTCGCCTGCGTCGGCCAGCGCCCTGCGCCCGGCGTCGACGACGGAGGACAGCAGCTCGGCGGGGTCGACCTCCACCAGGCCGCCGGGCAGGAACCGGGGACGCACCTCGACGGCACCCGCGCCGATCACCCCGCGCTCCGGGCAGACGACGAGGGCCTTCGTCCCGGAGGTGCCCTGATCGACGGCGAGCACGGGCCGCTGCGCCGAAGGCCGCTCATCGGTGATCACCGCGGAAGCGTGCTACAGCCGGACAGAGGGCGTCAAGGGATCGGCACGACCCCGGCGGGACGTCGCCCCGGCCCGCGGCGATGTCCTCCCGCTGCCTTTGGACCCCCTGTAAGGGCTACCGCGGCTGCGTGGGGGCGTCCGCGTCCTCCGGGGCCGCCGACTCCGCGGGCAGGCTGTCCATGAAGGAGCTGACGGAGAAGACCGCGTTGCCGGGGCCGGCGGGGCCGTAGCCGGGCGGCGACGTCAGGCCGTTGGCCTCCAGCGTCGCGCGGTAGGCCTCCAGGAGACGGACGTGGTACTCCAGCGGGGCGCCCTGGGGGTTCGCCTTGCCCAGCGGCGTCGTGGGCTCCGGGCACCACGTGGTGAAGCGGGGCGTGATGCCGCGCGACATGAAGTACTGAAGCCCCTCGACCGTGGAATCGATCGCCTCGTCCACCGTCTTGAAACCGAACGGCTCCGCCATCTCCACGCCCGCCACGAAGTTGGGGATGACGTTGCGCGGGCCGAACACCTCCGCGGAGTCCAGGATGCGGCGGTGCCACTCGTCACGGCCGACGTAACGCTCCTTGCCGGGGCAGTACCGCTCGAAGAGGTACGGGTCCCACACCTCGTAGTTGGGGTGGTAGATCCGCACTCCGTAGTCGTGGAAGCGCTGTACGTCCGCCTTGGGCAGCGCCTGGGCGACGACCTTGCCGATCCAGCGGCCGGGGAAGCGCTCCTCGATGGCCTTCGCGTACTGCCCGTAGAAGTCGGCCTCGTCCTTGCCGCCGATCTGCGAGGTGATGGCGCCGCCGGTGAGCGTGTACGCGGTGGAGGACTTGCTGGTGTCGTACTTGTCGATGATGGCGAGGGCCTCAAGGACCTCCTCCACCGGCTTCACTCCCGTGTAGGGCCGCCCGGCCGCCTTGTGCTGGCGCCAGTTGTGGTTGATGTCGCAGTACTGGCACTCCTCCTTGGCGCCGAAGTACTGGCAGACCCGGAACACCGTCAGATAGATGAGGTAGCCCCACTGGATGGTGGGCGCGACCTCCATGACGGACTTGCCGTTCTCCAGCGTGTGCCGGTAGTAGTCCGGCATCGGCGGGAGGCCCACGTCGGAGATGCGCGCGCCGTCGAGGTAGAGGCCGAGCACGCCGTGGTCGTCGGCGGCGACACGGTAGGGCGAGGACGGGTTCACGCGGACCGAGACGACGGTGCGGCGCAGCTCGTAGGGGCCGCCGGTGAGGACGATCTCCTCCGGCGGGCGGCGCAGCGCGGCGGCGCCCAGCTCGGGGAGGGTGCCGTGGTCGAAGGAGAAGATGAAGTACGACTTCGGCTTGACCTCGCCACCCTCGTTGTCGCTCAGGGCCGACTCGTCGAAGGCGATCCCGCCGCGCAGCAGATCCTCCTTGATCACTGCTTCCCGCGGCACGTGCGGGAACCGCTCCATGAGTGACTCGATGAGCTGGGTACGGTTCTCGCTGCGGCTTGGCATGGGCCGGGCACCTCGTATCCTGTCGGGCGATCTGTCCCGTCCACGCTAATACGCTCCCGGTCCGTTGCGGAACCGGCTCCGGTCGCGGGCCGCGTCCGCCTCGGGTCTAGGCTGTGGACGGCGTGCCCGCGACCGGGACCGCGGTTCCTGGGGCGGGGGGGGCGGCTCGCGGGCTCAGCTCTTGGAGCCGGACAGGGCGACGCTCTGGACGAAGTGCCGCTGGAGGAAGACGTAGACCAGCAGCATGGGCAGGCTCGCGATGAGGGAGCCGGCCATCATCACGGGGTAGTTGGTCTCGTACTGCCCCTCCAGGGAGGTCAGTCCGGCGCTGATCGGCATCTTCGCCGGGTCGGTGTTGACGATCAAGGGCCACAGCAGGTCGTTCCAGGACCACATCGCGGTGATGACGGCGAGCGCGGCGAGCGCGGGCCTGATCAGCGGCAGCATGATGGACCAGAAGATGCGGAAGGAGCCCGCGCCGTCGATGCGGGCGGCCTCCTCCAGCTCCCGGGGGAGCGTGAGGAAGAACTGGCGCAGCATGAACGTGCCGAACGCGCTGAACATGCCGGGCAGGAACAGCGCGGGAGCGGAGTTCAGCAGGCCGAGCCCCTGGATGATGTCGTACTGCGGCAGGACGAGCAGGGAACTCGGCACCATGAGGACGGACAGGAACAGCGCGAACAGGACGTTGCGCCCCCTGAACCGCATGCGGGCGAAGGCGTAGGCGGCGAGCGAGCAGAACACGAGCTGGCCGAGGGTCCGCCCGACCGTGTTGAGCACACTGTTGGTGAGCATTTCGCGGAACGGCAGCGCGGTGAAGACCTCCTCGAAGCTCGCCCCGTTCCAGGTGTCGGGCAGGAACGTGGGCGGGACGCGTGAGGTCTCCGCGAGGGTTTTCAGCGCGGTCAGCAGCTGCCACAGAAACGGGAAGACCATCACGAGCGCGCCCAGCGACAGCACGGCGTGGGTGGCGACGGACCCTGCGCGCCCGCGCTTTCGGGCCTCACTCCCCTTTCGGACCTCACGCCCCTTTCGGGTCTCACTCATAGTGCACCCACCTCTTCTGGAGCCGGAATTGCAGATACGTCAAGGCGGCGATGAGGAGCATGAGCAGGAAGGCGAGCGCGGCCGCGGCTCCTTGCGCGTTCTCGATGAACGCCCATTTGTAGAAGAGGCCCACGACGGACTGCGTATCGCCGATCGCGGGGTTCTTCTCGGCCATCATGATGTAGATCAGATCGAAGGTCTGGAGTGAATTGATCATGCAGATGACCGAGGCGAAGAAGATGGTGGGGCTCAGGAGGGGGAGGGTGATGGTGAAGAACCGGCGCAGCGCCCCGGCCCCGTCGATCTCCGCGGCCTCGTAGTAGTCCCGCGGAATTCCCTTGATGCCCGCCATGAAGATGATCAGGTAGTAGCCGGTGGTCGACCAGACCATCACCGTGCCGATCGCGTAGACGGCCGTGGAGGGGTCGGAGACCCAGTAGTGCCGGTCGGCGCCGAACCGGCTCAGGATGTCGTTGAGGAGCCCGAAGTCGCCGTTGTAGAGCCAGTTCCAGACCAGACCGACCGCGACGGGGAGCGTCACGAACGGCACGAAGTACAGGGCGCGGTAGAGGGCGACTCCGCGCAGGCCGCGCCGGTTGAGGAGGGCCGCGACGACGATCGCGATCGGCAGCGCGGTGAGCCCGATGAGGCTGTAGACGATCGTGTTGCCGAGCGCCTGCCAGACCGTGACGTCCTTCACGACACGTATGTAGTTGTCGGTCCCGATGAACGTATGACCGCCGAAGGCCCCGAATTCGGTGAAGCTGAAGTAGAAGGTCTGGAGCAGGGGCCAGAAGTAGAAGACGGCGAAGCCGAGGCCGAGCGGCGCTATGAAGAGATAGGCGGCGCGCCGGCCGCGGGGCCCGGCACGCCCGCCGGCCGCGGCGGCCCCGCGCCCCGCCGCCCTCGATGCCGCCGTCGCGGGAAAGACACTCATGAGGCGCGTTCCTCCTTCAGGGCCCGGTCCATCTGCTCGCCCAGCGTGCGGGCGGCACCCTCGATGCCGCCCTTGCCGCTGAACGCGGCGCCGAGGAGCGGATACTGGAGGTTCTCCCAGACCGCGGTGTTCTCGGAGCTCGGATAGGGAACGGCGTACTCCTGCATCTCGATGAAGTGCTTCAGCTCGAATTCGGGCATCGACTTGAGCCAGGCGTCCTGCGTTCCTTCGTACGAGGAGATGGTCGCGCCCGCTGTCGCCTGGATCTCCGCGGCCTCGCGCCCCGCCATGAAGTGCACGAGTTTCCAGGCGGCTTCCTTCTTGCGGCTCTTGGCGGAGATGACGTTCGCCAGGCCGTGGATGATGGTGGCCCTGCGCCGGCCCCGGGGCAGCACCGCGATGCCGCCGTGGTCCTTGAGCGCGGGCACCGCGTACATCTGCCCGGCCATCGCGGACAGGTCGTAGTTCATGGCGACCTTCTCGGACCAGTAGCGCACCCGCCCGATGGACTCCACCATCGCGCTCTGCGGCGGCGACCAGCCCCGGTCGACCATGTCGGTCAGGAAGCGCAGCCCCTCGATGGAGCGCTCGTCCCCGAAGCCGGAGCGGCCGTCCTCCAGGATGTAACCGCCGGCGCCGCAGACGGCCGGGTAGATCTTCATCTGCCGTTCCATCTCGGCGGCGAAGCCGTGCACGCGGCGACCGGGGTCGGTGAGTTCGGCGGCCGCGTCCCGCAGGTCGTCCCAAGTCCAGGTCGCGTCCGGGTACTTGATGCCCGCCTTGTCGAAGAGCGCCTTGTTGTACCAGAGGCCGACGGTGTCGAAGTCCTTGGGCAGGCCGTACTGCGTACCGCGGTGGGCGTAGAGCCTCACCAGGGCGTCCGGGTGACGGTCCACGGGCGTGGCGTCGGCCTCGATGTGCCCGGTGAGCGGTTCCAGGACGCCACCCGCCGCGTACAGCTGGAAGTTGACGGCGTTCATCCAGAAGACGTCGGGTGCCGTGCCGCCCCGCATCGACGTCTTGAGGGTGGTCCAGTAACTCGCCCAGGGCGTCAGCTCGATGCGTACGGAGATCCGCGGATGCTGTCTCTCGAACGCGGCGATGATCTTCTCCATGCCCGGCACCTGCGCCGGGTCCCACATCCCGTACGAGAGCGTGGTCCTGCCCCCACCGTCCGAGCCGCCGCCTTTGCCGGTGCAGGCGGTGAGCAGGGGGGCGGCCAGCGCCCCGCCGAGCAGTGTCCTTCTGCGCATACGCGCCTCGCCTCCCGGAGAGTCGAGTTCCGCACAGTGCTTCACCCCGGACCCCCGCCGGGCAGCCCGGTCGGCGGGCCGCCCCGCGCGGCGGCCCGCCGAATGCGGTCAGGACACTTTCCTACCCGTGGGCGGGGCGATCAGTCGAAGTACGACTCCAGCGTGCCGCGCCGGCGGACGTCGAGTGTCGCGCAGTGGAACGAGCCGCCGAACGGCGCGTAGTGCAGCAGGTCGCACGGGATCGGTTCGAAGCCCCACTCCTCGAGCGCGCGCAGCATGCCGGTGTGGTGCCGCTCGGCGATGACCCGCTTCTCGTCGAGCATCAGCACGTTCATGCTGAGCCACTTGCCGCACATCGAGGTCATTTTGAGCAGGCGCTCGTCGATCGGATCGGGCTCGGGTGCGACCAGGACGTCCCACGACCTCAGGACGTCGGGCAGCCGGTCGACGTCGATGTACTCGGGGTTGACCAGGACCTTGCCGGGCGCGAGCAGGACGAACGTGGTGTCGATGTGCATGGGCGTGCGGCAGCGGCTCTCGATCTCGTGGATGCGGTAGCCGGGCCCGAGATGGCGGCGCAGCCATTCGATGCCCATCTGGTTGGTCACGTTGCTCCGCGTGACGAACAGATCGCGGCCCGCGCGCACGAAGTCCGCCGCGTCGAATACCGGCTCGAATTCCGTAAGGATGTAGCGCATCGGCTCGTCACCCTCGGGAGGGCGGAAATCCTTCTCGTACAGCGCGTCGGTGAGCTGCGGCTTGGGCGCCGAAGTCCAGCGCGCGCCACGCCGGAAGTAGTCCTTGAGCAGCTCGCGATAGGAGTGGGTTTCGAAATACCGGGACGGCCACGCCATCGGGGTCTCGATGATCTCGTCCCCGACGACGAGCATGGCGTCCCGCGGGCAGGAGTTGCAGAATCCGCGGGACGACCAGTCGGGGGTGCTGAAGCGCTGCTTGTGGTCGACCGCGTCCGGGCGCGTGACCGTGATGCCAAGGGACCTCAGCAGGGTGATGAACTGGTCGAGTTCCTGCTGGGCCGGCTCGATCAGCCTGCGCGGGTACTCGAAACCGGCGGCGAGCCCCTGCAACCGCGCCGCCCAGGGCGGGATGTTGCAGGCCACCACCGGATGGCTGGAGGGGATCGTCGAGCCGTCGAGGCGCCCGACGACGACTTCCTCCAGCGGGTCCCACTCATTGTGTGAATTGACCGGCGAGACGAGATCCTCGTGGCCTGTCTCCCTTGCCGGAATTCCGGGTCTGCGCACTACCGTCATGCTCAACCGCTTCCGCTCGCAGAAATCGACGATTCACCGGACTCGACGCCCAACGGAACGACTCACCGGACTCGACGCCCTACGGGAAGAGTTCCCGCAAACGCGTCGAGTACCAGCATCCGCGATATTCATGCCATCGCCACCTCTGACACCGCGTCACGGCCGACCGGTTGACAGAGGTGACCGGTCTGTGAAGATCCAGGTGGGGGTATGCGCGCCTGCTGGACACGGATGGGGCAGGATGACGTCCGCGCCGGGCCGCTCCCCGGCTCCGGCGTGACCGAACCCCCGGAATCGAGCAGGTATCACAAGGTGACGACACATCACATACGCAGCGTGCAGGCGCCCGTTTTCCGTACGGCGGGGGTGAACTGATGACCCGTGCGCTCACACTGCACGACTGGATCGTGGCCGGGATCGCGGTGGTCGCCGGCGTCGGGGCCGGGCTGCTGCTGCGGACCCTGCTGCGCTGGCTGGGCGAGCGGGCGAGCCGGACGCGGTGGAACGGTGACGACGTCATCGTCGACGCGCTGCGCACCCTCGTGCCCTGCGCGGCCATCACCGCCGGGCTCGCCGCCGCGGCGGGCGCGCTGCCGCTCACCCCGCGGACCGGACGCAACGTCACCATGACGCTGACGGCGCTGCTCATCCTCGCGGCGACGCTGACGACGGCGCGGATCGTCACCGGCCTCGTCAGGGCCCTGGCGCAGTCACGCTCCGGAGTGGCGGGGTCGGCCACCATCTTCGTGAACATCACGCGGGTCGTCGTTCTCGCGATGGGGTTCCTCGTCGTCCTGCAAACCCTCGGCATCTCCATCGCCCCGCTGCTCACCGCGCTCGGCGTGGGCGGTCTCGCCGTCGCCCTCGCGCTCCAGGACACCCTCGCCAACCTCTTCGCGGGCGTCCACATCCTCGCGGCGAAGACGGTGCAGCCCGGCGACTACATCCAGCTGAGCAGCGGCGAGGAGGGCTATGTGGTGGACATCAACTGGCGCAACACCACGGTGCGCCAGCTCTCCAACAACCTCGTGATCATCCCCAACGCCAAGCTGGCGAGCACCAACATGACCAACTACAGCCGCCCCGAGCAGGAGCTGTCGATCATGGTGCAGGCCGGGGTCAGCTACGACAGTGACCTGGAGCAGGTCGAGCGGGTCACGACCGAGGTCGTGGACGAGGTGATGAAGGACATCACGGGCGCGGTCCCCGACCACGAGGCGGCCGTCCGCTTCCACACGTTCGGCGACTCGCGGATCAGCTTCACGGTGATCCTGGGCGTCGGCGAGTTCAGCGACCAGTACCGGATCAAGCACGAGTTCATCAAGCGCCTGCACCAGCGCTACCGCGCCGAGGGCATCCGGGTCCCCGCACCGGCCCGCACGGTCACCGTTCACCAGGGCGAGCTGCCGCCCCCGCTCGGCATCCCCCACCAGCGGGACGTCTCGACACCGCCACGGGTGCGCTGAGCCGGACACCGAGGGCGCACCGAGTGGCGGCCCGCGGGCCTGCATGATCCACTCGCGGGCATGGGGCACGACCACGGCCCGTCCGCCGCGACGACGGGCGGCACGCTCAGCGGGACGTATCGCAACCGACTGCTGTGGACCATCGGCATCAGCACCTCGATCACCGTCATCCAGGTGATCGGCGCGCTCCTGTCCGGCAGCCTCGCGCTCCTCGCCGACGCCGCGCACAGCCTGACCGACGCGGTCGGCGTCTCCCTCGCCCTCGGCGCCATCACCCTCGCCCAGCGCGCGCCGACGCCGCGGCGCACGTTCGGGTTCTACCGGGTGGAGATCTTCTCGGCGGTCCTCAACGCGCTGCTCCTCGTCGCCATCTTCGTCTGGGTCCTGTGGTCGGCGATCGGCCGGTTCAGCGAGCCCGTGGAGGTCAAGGGCGGCCTGATGTTCGCGGTCGCGGTCGGTGGGCTCCTCGCCAATCTGGCGGGCCTGTGGCTGCTGCGGGACGCCAAGGAGAAGAGCCTCAATCTGCGGGGCGCCTACCTGGAGGTCCTCGGGGACGCGCTCGGCTCGGTCGCCGTCATCGTGGGCGGCCTGATCATCCTGTTCACGGGGTGGCAGGCCGCCGACCCGATCGCCTCGATCGTCATCGGGGTGCTGATCGTGCCGCGCGCGTACGGGCTGCTGCGGGACTCCGTCCACGTGCTCCTGGAGGCGACCCCGCAGGACGTCGACCTCGGGGAGGTACGGCGCCACCTCCTCGCGGAGCCGGGCGTCGTCGCCGTGCACGACCTGCACGGATGGACGGTCACCTCGGGGATGCCGGTGCTCACCGCGCATGTGGTGGTCACGGACGCCGCCCTCGCGAGCGGTTACGGAGCCCTCCTCGCGCGGCTCCAGCGATGCGTCGCCGGCCACTTCGACGTGGCCCACTCGACGCTCCAGCTGGAGCCCGAGGGACACGCGGAGGAGGGCGGAGCGCTGCATCTCTAGCCCGCACCAGCCGTACGACCGATACGACCGACTCCCCGACCGGACAGGAACGGCACATTGAACATCACGAACCGCGCCAAGCACACCGCCTCGCTCTCCGGATTCGCGGCCCTCGCCGTGCTTCTCGGACCGGCGGCGGACATGACCTCCGCGACACCACGGACGGCCGCGACACCACGACCGGCCGCGGTCGCGGCGCAGGCCGTGGAGGCGCCGAGGGCCGCGGACGAGGCCCCGCTGCCGACGCTCACCGCGCAGACGTCCGTGAGCAGTGTGCGGGCCGCGCAGGAGTTCCGCGTCTTCGGCGCGAGCCGGCATCTGCCGCCCGGCACCCCCGTCTCCCTGCAACAGCAGCAGGGCACGCGCTGGGTGGACCTGCCCGCCTCGGTGCGCACGACGCCCCAGGGGACGTACTCCATGCGGGTCGTACTCGGCATCGAGGGACGCAACGCCCTGCGCGTCACCGGCGGCGGTGCCGTCTCTCCGGTCGTCTACGTCACGGTCGAGGCCCGGGAGGAACGCGCCTGACGTACCGCAGCCCGTCGTACGCGAGGTATTCCCGGCCCCGCCGCCCAGGCCCATGATGTGGGCAGGCGAGACGGGGGTGTCGTCATGGCTGTTCGCTTCGGCTCGGGCACCGTTCGGGTGCCGGCATGGGCCTTCGCCGTCGTGGGGTTCGTCCTGGTCGTGGGGCTGTTCTTCGGGGTGCGAGGGCTGGCCTCACCCGAGGACGGGGCGCGGGGAGGCGGCGGCGACGGCGTGAGCGGCGGCTCGGGCGCCGACGGCGGTGCTACGGGTGCCACGGGCGGGAGCGGAGCGGGCGGAGGGAGCGGCTCGGGCGGAAGCGGCACGACGGGCGAGGCGTGGCAGACGGGCGGATCCGACGGGGAGGGCGACGGCGGCAAGCACGGGAAGAGCAACGGCAGCGGAAGCAGGAACGGCAAGGGCGACAGCGCCGGAACAGGCAGCGGGAAAGGCGACGGAAAAGGCGGCGGAAACCCACCCGGCTGGCTCCCCTGGGGCCCGAAGTCACCCAACACGGACATCACTCCAGAACCCGACAGCGTGTACGACGACCTCCAGCGCGGCGAGTGCCGGAAGCCGTACGAAATCGCCACCGACCCCGCCCAGCAGACGGGCAACAGGGCGAGCCCCGAGGCCTGGCGGGTGATCGAGGGGCTGGCGGGAATCTGCAAGGCGGCGCGGGGCGAGCGGGACGGGCTGAGTATCGCGACGAAGGCGGAGGCCCGGCTGCGGGCCTCCGGCTACCGGCCCAGCGGCGTCAGTGAGCTGTGCAAGGACGAGGACGCCTTCGGGGTCCTGCGACGCTTCGTCGCCTACTACCGGCAGCATCCCGGCGAACGAGTGGTGCTGCGTCCCGCCCCCTCGGCCACCAGGGCCTGCGAGAACCGGCTCTCCGTCTCGGAGGACAGCGTCGGACCCGGCGGAACGATCCACCTCAGCGGCACGTGGCCCGACTGGCCGAGCAGCGTCGAACTGCGCGCCGATGAACTGGCGAAACCGATCGTCCTGAAGCCCTTCGGCGATGCGGACGATGGTGCCAAGTGCTGCAAGGACGCATTGCTCATCGTCGACCTGCCGGGCGCGGACGGCTTCGAAGGACGCCGTCCGACATCGGTCGACGTGACCCTCGTGACGCGCGACGGGACCAGGCTCGTCAAGAACGCGGCGGTCGTCATCGACTGGTCCGGGGTCGGCTCGCCGCCCAACCCCTCGGGGCCGAGCCCGTCGGTATCCGCCCGCATGTCGTCACCCGGCTCTCCACCCGCCCCGCCGGACGCGACCCCATGAGCGGTCCCCCGAGACCATCACCGCACCCCGCCCCGGAGCCCGGCCCTGAACCCGGCTCCGACCCCACCCCACGGGACCCCGAGCCCGGAGCCCCCGAACCGGACACGGAGCCCCCTCCCCCGCCCCTCCCCGTCCGGCCGGCCCCCGGCAGCCCGGCCCCGGCCGTCGGCTGGGTCGAGATCGTCGGAGCCGCGGGGTCCCTCGTCACGCTCCTCACGGCCGTCCTCTTCTACTTCGGCTGGGCGAGCACCGACGCCGAGACCAAGGCGCTCGGGTTGCGCGACACCGTCTTCCACCTCTCCACCAGCGACTATCTGCTACGGAGCGTCGGCGCCCTCTACATGCCCGCTTGGCTCACCGCGGGCGCCGCCCTCGGCGCGCTCGGGCTGCACCGCTGGGCGGTGAGCGAACCGGAACGGATCGCCCGTGCCGTCCGCGTACTGCGGTTCGCCTGGACGGTGCCACTCGTCCTCGTACCGCTGTATCCGCTCGACCCGTGGCTGTTCGACCTGCTGCTGCCGCTCACCGCGATCGGCGGCCTCGCGCTCAACGCCTATGCCCGCACCCGCGAACGCCGCGACCTGCGGCTGTGGGGGCTCACCCTGTTCGTCTGCGTGCTGTCCCTGTTCTGGGCCGTGTCGGCGTACGCGCAGATCGCGGGCCGGGGCCGGGCGGAGCTGACCGAGCGGACCGTCCGCAGTGACTTTCCCGTCGTCGCCGTCCTCAGCGAGAAGGACCTGATGATCCGCGGCGGCGGCAGCTGCTTCCGCCGCGTCACGGAGAAGGGCAGCCAGTACGCGTACGAGTACGCCGGGCTGCGCCTGTTCCACGTCTCCGGAGACCGCGTCTTCCTCGTCCCGCGCGACTGGACGCCCGGACACGGCACCCTGTACGTCCTCAGGGAGAGCGAGGGCCGGCGGGTCGACCTGCTCAGCGGTCCCGGTCATCGGGAGCGGGAGTGCCGTGCGTAGCCCGCCGGGCTACCGCCTCGACAACTGGCCCGCGCCCAGGGCGAGTTCGCGTACGACGGCCATGTCGCTGAACGGAAGCAGTTCCTCGCGGACGGTCTGGTGCGGTTCACTGCCCTTGCCCGCGACGAGGACGGTGTCCTCGGGGCCCGCCGCCGACAGTGCGAAGGCAATGGCCTCGCGACGGTCGACGAGGCGCTCGAACGGCGTTCCTGTCGCGGCGAGACCGGGGACGATCTGGTCCAGGATGGCCTCCGGGTCCTCGTTGCGGGGGTTGTCCGAGGTCACGACGCACAGGTCGGAGTGGGCCCCGGCGATCCTGCCCATGTCGGCCCGCTTGGTGGTGTCCCGGTCGCCGCCGCAGCCGAAGACGGTGATCACCCGGCCGCGCGTGTAGCCGCGGATGGCGGACAGGACCTTGTCGAGGGAGTCCGGGGAATGGGCGTAGTCCACGACCACGGAGGTGCCCTGCCGGGTCTCGAAGCGTTCGAACCGGCCGGGCACTGGCGGCATTTGACCGAGTGCGGCGATAAGGGCGTCCAACTCGTGCCCGAGGACGTGGCAGGCGGCCAGCGTCGCGAGGGCGTTGGCCACGGAGTACCGCCCGGGGAACGGTATCGACGCCGGGTGGGCGCGCCCGCCGTGGTGCAGGGTGAACCGCGTACCCGAGGCGCTCGCGACGAGGTCGGTCGCCCGGTAGTCGGCGGGCGTGTCGAGGGCGTACGTGGTCACCGCGCCCGGCATCAGCGCTTCGATCCCTGCGCCTATGGGGTCGTCGGCGTTCACGACCGCGCGCCGGCACAGGCCCTGGAACAACCGGAGCTTGGCGTCCCGGTAGTTGGCCATCGTGCCGTGGTCGTCCAGGTGGTCCTGCGTCAGATTGGTGAACACCCCGACGTCGATGAACGTCCGGTCCACGCGGTGGTTCAGCAACGCCATCGAGGTGGCCTCCAGGACCACGCTGGTGGTCGCGCGGTCGCGCATAAAGCCCAGCAGGTACTGCAAGTCGGGCGACTCCGGGGTGGTGAGCACCGAGTGCGGCATCGGGATCAGCTCGTCGCCGATCCGGCTGCCGGCCGTCCCGATGACTCCCGTTCTCGCCCCCGCGGAGATCCGCAGGACGGATTCGACCATGTACGACACCGACGTCTTGCCGTTGGTGCCGGTGATCGCCACCATGTCCATGCCCCGACCCGGGTCGCCGTAGTAGCGGGCGGCCACGACCGCGGCCGTCCGTCGGGTGTCCGGCACCCGCACGGCGCACCTGCCCGCGGGCCACGGCGTCGCGGCGAGCGCCGGATCCGTCCCCTCGACGAGTACGGCGGCGGCTCCGCGGGCGAACGCGGCCGTCACGGCTCCGGGGCCGCCCTCCCGGTGTCCGGGCACCGCGACGAAGACGGAACCGGGCATGACCCGGTCGACATCGAAGGTCACGCCCGCAGTGATCACCGTCCCGCTCAGGTCACCGTGGAGTACATGACAATTCTGTCCGTCCAGCAAGTCGCTCAGCTTCACAAAGATCCCTTCGAGGTGGCGCGACCCGGTGGTGCGGTCACAGCCAGGCGGCAGCACCGGCGGGGGCCGGAGGGCTGCTGTGGTGAGGTGGAGCGGGAGCGGGGACCGCCCGGCGTGGCTGTGTGGGACGGCTCTCGGCCGGGGGGGGCGGGCGCGCGGCGTGGAGACGCACGCGGCTCGGCCTGTGCGCGGATCGCTAGCCGTGCTCGTGCAGGGCGATGCGCCGGGCCCGGGGTGTTCCGGCGCGGGCGGCGCCCGCCGGAGCGACGACGCGCGGGCGCGGGTCCGAGGCGGCCCGCTGCCGGCGCTGCCTCGTGGAACCCATGTGACCCATGAGCCCGAGTGTACGGCCGTTCCGCCGACCGGGCGTCCAGGCCAACGGCTGTGGGGCCGTAGCGGATTGCCCGGGGCCGACCGACGCCGGCCGTCTCCCTCAGGAGTCCGGCCGGAAATGCCGTGCCCTCATGAACCCGCCATGCGGCCGACCGCCGTCGTCGCCGCGGCCACGAAAGCGGCGATCGCCGGATGGGCGCCGCCGCCCGCGCGGAAGGCGACCTTCGAGCGACGGAACAGCGGCAATTCCGTCAACTCCACGCCCGCGGGGCTCGGCAGGGCGGCCATCTCCGGCACGAACCCGGCCCCTTGTCCGGCGGCGACCAGCGCCAGCACGGTGCGGAAGTCGTTGACCTGGTGGCGGATCCTGGGCTGGAACCCGGCGGCCTGGCAGGCGCGTACGGCCATCGCGTGACCCGTCGTGCCGTCCCGCGCGGTGATCCACGGAACCTCGGCGCGGGGCCCGAGCAGCGCTGCCAGCGTGTCCCCGCGGGCGGCGTCCGCTGTCGTGCCCGTGGTCGTGGCGTCGCTCCCGGCACAGGTGACGAGGTACATCGGCTCTTCGAGCAGCGGCACCTCGTCCACGGTCGTATCCGGGGTCGCGGGGACGAAGTCGTAGTCATGGACGAGGGCCACGTCCAGTTCACCGGCCCGCAGACCGTCGGAGACGCGCGCGGAGTCGATCTCCCGCACCATCGGCTCCAACGCAGGGTGCCGGCGCGCCAGTTCGGCCAGCGCGGCCGGAACGATGGTGTGGCCACCGGAGGGGAACGTCCCGATCCGCAGCGGCCCGCCGATGCCGTCCCGCGCCCCGGCCAGCTCGGCGACCGCCTGTTCGAGGCGGTTCAGCACCGCGTCGGCGTGCGCGACGAGGGAGCGGCCCGCGGGCGTGAGGACCACGCGCCTGCCGCTGCGTTCCAGCAGGGGGACGCCTGCCTCCCTTTCCAGCACCCCCAGCTGCTGGGAGACGGCGGACGCGGTGAAGGTCAGTGCTTCGGCCACGGCGGCGATGGTGCCCCGCCGGTGCAGTTCGCGGAGCAGATGAAGACGACGGACATCGAGCATAAGTTCAGCTTAGGTGTGAGGGCAGAAATCAGAAATGGATCTACCGGGTGGGCGTGGGCGAGGGTGGGGGCATGAAGCCCGAACCGATCTTCCAAGGCCTGTACGTCCCCCTGATCACCCCGTTCACCGACGATCTGCGTCTGGCTCCCGACGCGCTGGCCCGACTCGCCGACGACGCGCTGTCGGCCGGGGCCTCCGGGCTCGTCGCCCTCGGCACGACCGCCGAGACCGCCACGCTGACCGCCGAGGAGAGAGAGACGGTGATCCGCGTCTGCTCGGCCGCCTGCCGGGCGCACGGGGCGCCGCTCATCGTCGGGGCGGGCACCAACGACACGGCCGCCACCATCACGGCACTGCGAGAGCTGGCCGCCCAGGGGGACATCGCCGCCGCGCTGGTTCCCGCGCCGCCGTACACCCGCCCCGGGGAGGCGGGGACCCTGGCGCATTTCACCGCGCTGTCCGAGCACGGCGGCCTCCCCCTGGTCGTGTACGACATTCCCTACCGCACCGGGCAGACTCTCGGCGCGGACACGATCACCGCGCTCGGCCGCCTGCCGGGGGTCGTCGGCATCAAGCACGCGACCGGCGCGATCGACCCGACCACCATGGAGTTGCTCGGCACTCCCCTGCCCGGTTTCGCCGTGCTCGGCGGTGACGACGTCGTCCTCTCGCCGCTCGTCGCGGCGGGCGCCCACGGCGGCATCGTCGCGTCGGCCAACGTGCGCACCGCCGACTTCGCCGAGATGATCACGCTGTGGCGAAGCGGCTCCGCCGCACCCGCCCGCAGCCTCGGAGCCGAGCTGGCCCGGCTGTCCGCGGCTCTCTTCACCGAGCCGAACCCGACGGTGATCAAGGGTGTCCTGAACGCCCAGAACCGCATCCCCAGCCCGGCCGTTCGCATGCCGCTGCTGGCCGCCTCCACCGATGCGGTCCGCCGCGCGGCACTCCTGGCAGCGGGCCGCGATTGATCCCTCGGGGTCCGCGGGCCGGCCGGTGACACCCGAGGGGCGGGTCTCGCAATGTGGTTATTCGCTGGACCTGAGGCCTGGTCACTGTGTTTACATGCGCGTGATACCTGCGCCTTGAGCGTCCAGAAAGGGCCTCTTTGACCATGCGACCCGATACGAAGACAGCGCTGCCGGCGCTCTCGCAGCTGCTCACCGAGATCGAGCACCGCAACCCCGCCCAGCCGGAGTTCCACCAGGCCGCCCGCGAGGTGCTCGAGAGCTTGGCGCCGGTCGTCGCGGCCCGCCCCGAGTACGCGGAAGCCGGCTTGATCGAGCGGCTGTGCGAACCGGAGCGGCAGATCGTCTTCCGGGTGCCGTGGCAGGACGACCGCGGTCGCGTGCGGGTCAACCGCGGCTTCCGGGTGGAGTTCAACAGCGCGCTCGGCCCGTACAAGGGCGGCCTGCGCTTCCACCCGTCGGTGGACCTCGGTGTCATCAAGTTCCTCGGCTTCGAACAGATCTTCAAGAACGCGCTGACGGGCCTCGGCATCGGCGGCGGCAAGGGCGGCAGCGACTTCGACCCGCGCGGGCGCAGCGACGCGGAGGTCATGCGTTTCTGCCAGTCGTTCATGACGGAGCTGTACCGGCACATCGGCGAGCACACGGACGTGCCCGCGGGTGACATCGGCGTCGGCGGCCGGGAGATCGGCTACCTGTTCGGCCAGTACCGGCGCATCACCAACCGCTGGGAGGCGGGCGTCCTCACCGGCAAGGGCCCCAACTGGGGCGGCTCCCTGATCCGTCCGGAGGCGACCGGTTACGGCAACGTCCTCTTCACGGCGGCGATGCTGCGCGAGCGCGGCGAGACCCTTGAGGGCCGGACGGCGGTCGTGTCCGGCTCCGGAAACGTCGCCATCCACACCATCCAGAAGCTGACCGCGCTGGGCGCCAACGCCGTGACCTGTTCGGACTCCTCCGGTTACGTGGTCGACGAGAAGGGCATCGACCTCGACCTCCTGAAGCAGGTCAAGGAGGTCGAACGGGCCCGGGTGGACACCTACGCCGAGCGCCGCGGTGCCTCGGCCCGCTTCGTACCGGGCAGGCGGGTCTGGGAGGTACCGGCCGACATCGCACTGCCCTCGGCCACGCAGAACGAGCTGGACGCCGACGACGCCGCCACGCTGATCCGAGGCGGTGTGAAGGTGGTCTCGGAGGGCGCCAACATGCCGACGACCCCCGAGGCCGTGCGCCTCTTCCAGCAGGCGGGCGTCTCGTTCGGGCCCGGCAAGGCGGCCAACGCGGGCGGCGTCGCGGTCAGCGCCTTGGAGATGGCCCAGAACCACGCCCGTACGTCGTGGCCGGCGGAGCGCGTCGAGGAGGAACTGACGCGCATCATGAACGACATCCACCGGACGTGCCACGAGACCGCCGAGCGCTATGGCGCCCCCGGGGACTACGTGACGGGCGCGAACATCGCCGGCTTCGAGCGGGTGGCGGACGCGATGTCCGCCCAGGGGGTCATCTGACCGCGGCGGAGCCAGGGCGTCAGCTGACCCCTGCCGAGATGCCCAGCCGTTCGGCCACGGAGGTGAGTGCCGGTCCGAGCGGCAGCGCGACCCGGGTGACGGCGTGACGGTCGCCCCGGGTGGCGTCCCGGTTGACGATCACCACCGGCTTGCCGGCCTCGGCCGCCTGGCGGACGAACCGCAGCCCGGACATCACCGTCAGCGAGGACCCGAGAACCAGCAGGGACGCCGCCTCACGGACCGCCGCGCGGCAGCGCTCGACCCGCTCGGGTGGGACCGTCTCGCCGAAGAACACCACGTCCGGCTTGAGGACGCCGCCGCAGACCGTGCAGGGCAGCACGCGGAAGTCCCCGACCTGTTCGTCGGTGAGGTCGGCGTCGCCGTCCGGGTTGAGGCCGGCGGCGACCGGCGCGAAGCCCGGGTTGGCCTCCTCCAGCCGCCGGGCCAGCTCACCGCGCGGGCTGAAGGTGCCGCAGGACAGGCAGACGACCCGGTCCAGGCTTCCGTGGAGTTCCACGGTCCGCCCGCTGCCCGCGGCCTGGTGCAGGCCGTCGACGTTCTGAGTGATCACACCGGTGAGCAGCCCGTGCCGCTCGAACGCGGCCACGGCCCGGTGCCCGGCGTTGGGCCGGGCCCGGCCGAAGGTGCGCCACCCGAGGTGGCTGCGCGCCCAGTACCGGCGCCGGGCCTCATGGTGGGCGGTGAACTCCTGGTAGGTCATCGGGGTGTGCCGGCTCAGGCTTCCGCCCTCGCCCCGATAGTCGGGAATTCCTGATTCCGTGGAGATGCCCGCCCCGCTGAGCACCAGCACATCGCCGGCGCCCAGCATCTCGACGACCGGCCCCGGATCCGTCGTACCCGGCGGCAGGTCCCCGGCAGGAGTCCAGCTCAGAGTGGGGCGCATACGCATGCCGCCAGGGTACGGAACACCGGCGGCGCGGGACCGGCGGTGCGACACTGGCGGATGTGACGGACAGAGAACGGCAGACGGACCGGCGCCTGGAACGGGCCATCCTGGAACTGCTGGAGCGGCGCAGCCCGTCCGCGACGATCTGCCCCTCCGACGCCGCGCGGGCGGTGTACGAAGGGGACGACGACGGCTGGCGCGCCCTCATGGAACCGGCCCGCCGCGCCGCCCGCCGACTGGAGACGGCCGGCGAGGTGGAGATCACCCAGGGAGGCCGCCCCGTGAGCCCGGCGGACGCCCGCGGGCCGATCCGTATCCGCCGCGTCCGCTGAGGCCCGGCCCGGGCCGCTCAGGCGGTGGTGCGGAAGGGGCCGGTGACCTCATAGGTGATGCCGCCTGATGAGCTGCCGGACGTACCGCGCTGGCTGGAGAAGTACAGCCGCCTGCCGTCGGGGGAGAAGGCCGGGCCGGTGATCTCCGAGCCCGACTGGCCGGTGATGCGCAGGAAGGGGGCCACGACTTCGGCGGGGGTGATGACGCAGATCTCCATGTTGCCGCCGTCCTCGGCGACGAACAGGTCACCCGAGGAGCTGCCGGTGACGTTGTCGACACCAGTCAGGGGCGCGGCGCCGTTGGTGACGAGGCTGTCGTCGTAGGCGAGTTCGTAGGTGCTGTCGCGCAGGTTGAGCCGCCAGACGCGGTTGTCGCCCTTGGTGGTGAACCAGACGGTGTCGGCGGCGTAGTGGCAGCCCTCGCCGCCGTTGAAGATCTTGGCCCCGGAGACCTGGTCGCGGGTGTAGGTGGGCGAGCCGTCGGGGTCGGGCACGTTCGTCCAGGTGAAGGAGCCGGTGGTGCCGGACCCCGCGACCAGTACCTGGAGGGTGCCGGAGGACAGGTCGCCCCAGCTGGTGGGGAGGAACCGGTAGAAGCAGCCGTCCGACTCGTCCTCGGTCAGGTAGATCGCCTTGCGCACCGGGTCGGCGGCGGCCGCCTCGTGCTTGAACTGGCCCATCGCGGCGCGGCGGACGGCGGCCTTCGTGCCCCACGGGTCCGTCTCGTAGACGTAGCCGCGGCTGACCTCCTCGCACGACAGCCAGGTGTTCCACGGGGTGGCTCCGCCCGCGCAGTTGTTGCGGGTGTTGGACAGGACCCGGTAGGCACCCGTGACGGATCCGGAGGAGTTGAACTTGACGGCGCTCGCCCCGCCACCGGTGGCCAGTTCGGAGTTGGATACGTATATCCAGCCCGCGCCGTCGGCGAAACAGGCGCCGCCGTCAGGAGCGCCGTGCCACGTGTACGAGGTGCCGGACACCGTCCGGCCCGAGCGGGCTATGACGCGGCTGGTGAAGCCGGACGGCAGCATGATGCCGTTGGTGTCGGCGGCCAGCAGACCACCGTAGGGGCCGGTGCCGTTCTGAGCGGGGGCCGCGTAGGCGGCGCCGTGCATGAGGGTGCCTCCGAAGACGGCGGCAGAGGTGCCGAACACCGCACCACGCAGGAAATTGCGACGGTCCACAGATACTCCTACACCGGGAGACGAACGATGAGTTGACGGGCGTCGCCGACTGGTCACAGGGACCGTAGGGGCCCCGACCGGACAGGGGCAGGGGCGAGCGAGCCAACTTTGTTCGACGAACAGGTGCACGAGCGGGGGGTGGAGGTTGCCGTTCCGGCACCAAATGAACTGTGCGGGAATGCCTGTGGCCGACTGCTCCCCAAAAACGATCAAGGGGCCGTTTCAGATTGCTCTGAAACGGCCCCTTGATCTACGACTCTTTCGAGTCGGGACGACAGGATTTGAACCTGCGACCCCTTGACCCCCAGTCAAGTGCGCTACCAAGCTGCGCCACGTCCCGTTGCCCGTGTGACCTGGGGTTTCCCCCGGCCGAACGTGCACGGAAACAATACCGCACTCTGACCGGTGATCGCTCACCCTTTCCTTGGCCGGCCACGGGGCCCGTGCGTCATTCCGGGGCCGGAACTCCCAACTCCGGGTGTTCCTCAAGGAGCCGGGGCGGCGCCGCCTGGCGCCAGGAGTCCGACAGGATGTCCGTCAGCTCCTCCTTGTCCAGCGCCGCGAGGCGTACCCGCACCCACGCCGAACCCGCCTCGTGCGCGGCGACCCAGAACTTGTCCGGCTCGGCCAGAACCAGCTCGTCCCGCTCGACCTTCGGGCAGCGCACCGCGATGGACGTCTCGTCGTCGGGAACAGTCACGAACATCTTTCCGGACACGCGGAAGGTGGGCATGCTCCACGCGACCTTCTCCACCGTGTCCGGCAGGGCGAGGGCGATGCGGCGCACGTCGTCGGAGGTGACGCGGGCCCGGGATCTGGACTTCGACATGGCATGAACCGTAGCCAACGCCACTGACAGTCAGCCGCCGAGCAGTGACCGGCCCGCCCCGGGGCGGGCTCCCCTCACAGCACCCGCTTGTCCAGCCACGCGGTCAGGTCCTCGTGGACCTCTTCCCGGTTGGTCTCGTTCAGGATCTCGTGGCGCGCGTCCGGATAGCCCTTCCATGTGAGGTCCTCCACTCCCACATACCTGAGGTCCTCCAGGAGTTCGTGGACCAGGGTCATCCGCTGGTTGCACGGGTCCTGCTCGCCGACGGCGATGTGGATCGGCAGATCGGCGGGCACGCGCGCGAGGTTGCGCGGATCGTTGATCTTGCGGATGCCTCGCACCCAGTCCAGGGAGAGCCCGGCGGAGAAGGCGAATCCGCAGCGCTCGTCGGCCGCGTACGCGTCGACCTCCGCCTCGTCCCGCGACAGCCACTCGAAGCCGGTGCGGTGGGGGTACGGATCGTTGAAGGAGGCGAAGAGGTCGGTGACGTACGAGGAGATCGCGGCGCGGCCGCGCTCGGCGGTCTCGCGCTCCAGGCGGGCGACCGCCCCTTGCGGATCGGCGCCGGGCAGTGAGCGGAACGTACCGGAGAGGATCACTCCCGCGAGGCCGTCCGCGTACTCCTGGGCGTAGTCGCGCGCGAGCATCGAGCCGAGGCTGTGCCCCAGGAGGAAGAACGGGAGACCGGGGTGCAGGGTGCGCACTTGGTCGCCGATGGCCTTGAGGTCGTCGACGATCGCCCGCCAACTGTCGCCCTCGTCGGAGCCGTCCGCCCCGGAGGTCACCCCATAGCCGCCCGTGGCCTGCGCGGTGGCGCCGTGTCCGCGGTGGTCGGAGGCGACCACGCCGTAGCCGTGAGCGGTCAGGTGGCGGGCGAACCGGTCGTAGCGCAGGGCGTGTTCCATGGCTCCGTGCGCGATCTGGACGTAGGCGCGCGGCCTGCCGTCGGCCGGCAGCCAGGTGTACGTGGCGACGGGCACGCCGTCCGCGGCGTTGAGCAGTCCGGCGGTGTAGGTGGCGGCAGAAGGGGTGTCGGCGGCTCGGTCGGGCATCGCGCGGGCTCCCTGGGCGTCGTTTCCTGCGGGCGGGGGGTGGTTACGGTGCGGGCCTTCGCCTCAGCCTCCCCCACGGGCGGGGCCTCATGCGGGCCACTTGCCGAGAGGAGGGTCACGCGCGCGCCGCCGCTTCCTCGGCGGCGGACAGGAACACGCGGGCCGGGCCCTGCCCGCGCGCGGACGGGTGGACCGTCAGCTTGGCGATCTCCGCGCGGTGGCGGCCAGGTGAGCGGCCAAATCGTCCGCGCACTCCCGGAGCCGGCCCGCGTCGAGGCGCGCCGGCACCCCGGGGACCGTCACGGCTTCACGACCACGAGGGCGTAGCGCACGGCCTGCTCCCCCAGGCAGCGGAAGCGCGAGGCGCCCCACAGCCGGTAGCGCAGACAGTCGCCGGTCCGCAGGGAGTGCGACTCCCCGAGCACCGTGACCTCCAGGGCTCCTTCGAGCACCCAGATGTGCTGTTCGAGGCCGGGCACGGGAGGCCGGTCGTAGTCGATGTCGGCGCCCGGCTGGAGGCGGCCCTCGACCAGCTCTCCGCGCATTCCGAGGTGCGGCGGCGAGACCGACCAGCGCATGAAGCCGGCGTCGTCGTCCGCCCAGACCGCCTGGTCGACGGCGCGCACCAGCTGTGCGGGCTCCGCCTCGACCTCGCTCAGGAGCTGCGACATGGTCCGTTCGTAGACGGCGCAGAGGCGGTTCAGGAGGGCCGCGGTGGGGCTGATCTCCGCGCGCTCGGCCCGGGACAGGGTGGAGCGGCTGATCCCGCTCAGCTCGGCCAGCTCACCCAGGGACCAGCCGCGTTCGGCACGCAACTCGGCCAGTCGGGCGGCGAGGCGCGCGTCGACTCCTTCGTGTTCCATATTCGGCACGCTATCCCGCATACGGGATGTCGACAAGGTGCTGTTCGTGGCTGAAAGGTGACAGCGGCCGCGCGGCGTCCAGGTGTCAGCCCGCCGCCTCCCCGAGGGCCGCGAGGACGGGACGGATCAGCGGGTGTCCCTCCGCACCGCACCGCACCGCCGCGAACACCCTGCGCGTGGGGGCCGCGCCCTCCACCGGGCGCACCACGGCGCCCGACACGTCCATGCCGCGCAGCGCCGAGCGCGGCACCAGGGCGACGCCCGCGCCGGCCGAGGCGAGCGCCACCACCGCGCGGAAGTCGTCCGACCAGTGCTCCAGGAGGGGCTGGAACCCGGCCTGCTCGCAGGCGAGGACGACGACGTCGTGGCACGGGTTTCCGGCGAAGGGGCCGATCCAGGCGTCCTTGGCCAGCTCGGCCAGCGGCACCCGGTCGGCGGCGGCGAGCCGGTGACCGAGGGGGAGCACCGCGTCGAACGGCTCCGCGTAGAGGGGTACGCGCGTCAGGCGGGGGTCGTCCGCGCCGGGTGCCCCGCGGTACTCGACGGCGACCGCGACGTCCACCTGCCGGTCGAGCACCATCGGGAGGCTGGCGTCGCCCTCCGCGTCCTGGACGCGCACCCGGATGCCGGGGGCGGAGGCTGCGAGGCGGGCCAGGGCCGGGCCGACGACCAGGCCGATGCCGGTGGCGAAGGAGGCGACGGTGACCGTGCCGGCCTCGCCGGAGCTGTACGCGGCGAGTTCGGCCTCGGCACGTTCCAGCTGGGCGAGGACCGCGTTGGTGTGGGTCAGCAGGATCTCTCCCGCGGCCGTCAGACGCACGCCGCGTGCCGACCGGTCGACGAGACGGTGGCCCGTCTCCTGCTCCAGGGCGGTGAGCTGCTGGGAGACCGCGGAAGGGGTGAGGTACAGCGCGGCGGCGGCGGCCGTCACCGTGCGGTGGTCGGCCACCGCCCGGAGGATGTGCAGCCGCCGTGCTTCGATCATGCGCCCGATTCTCCCAAACCGGGGACCGCGGCCGCACCACCCGTCGCATCCGAGGCGGGCGGCACGGCGGGGCGCCGTGGCTGGCGTCCGCGCGCGGCGCGCCCGTGGCACCCTTCCGCGCGCCCGAAGAAACCCCGGGGAGGCGCCCTCCCGTCCCTCCAAAATCGGTCGACAGGCGAGGCCCAGCACCGCACTGTGAGCACTCCCACCGCTCGCCGCGCAGAGCGGTCGTCCGTCGGCCTACCGCAGGAGCTGTCCTTGACGACGCAGAACACCCCGGCCCGGCGCCCGGCCATCGACGCGGCCCTCGTCAGGCGGCTGGTCGACGCGCGGTTCCCGCAGTGGGCCGAGCTGCCGCTGAGGCTGCTCGATCCGGCCGGGTCGGACCACGTGATCTACCGCCTGGGCGAGGAGCTGTCCGTCCGGCTGCCCCGCCACGCGGACGCCGTCGGGCAGGCCGAAAAGGAGTCCGTGTGGCTGCCCCGGCTCGCCCCCCACCTGCCGCTGGCGGTCCCCGAGCCGGTGGGGGTGGGTGCGCCGGGCCTCGGCTATCCCTGGCCGTGGGCCGTCACGCGCTGGCTGGACGGCGAGGTGGCGACCCCCGAGGCGCTGGGTGACTCGCCCCGGGCCGCTGCGCGCCTGGCGGAGTTCCTCACCGCGTTGCAGAGCTGCCCGCCCGGTGACTTTCTGGTCGGGGGCCTCCCCGCCGACGGCGCCCGGGCCGAGGCGGCCCGCGAGGAGTACGGCGCCGGGACGCTCGCCGACCGGGACCGGGAGACGCGCGCCGCCATCGCGGATGTCGGCGGCGTGTTCGACGCCGAGGCCATGACCGCGCTCTGGGACGCGGCCCTGAGCGCCCCCGCGTGGGACCGGCCTCCGGTCTGGTTCCACGGCGACTTCCACACCGGCAACCTGCTGACCGTCGACGGCCGCCTCAGCGCGGTCGTCGACTTCGGCGAACTCGGCATCGGCGACCCGGCGTGCGACCTGACCATCGCCTTCACCCTGATGACGCCCGAAAGCAGGTCCGTGTTCCGCGCCGCGCTCGGCGTCGACGACGCCACGTGGACCCGGGGCCGCGGCTGGGCGTTGGCCACGGGCCTGAACGCGTACACCACCTACGCCGCCGTGAACCCCCGGGTCGCCGCGCAGACCTCCCGCCAGATCACGGCGGCGCTGGCCGGCTAGCGAAGGCAGCGGGGCAGGCCCCTGGATCCCGTCACGCCCCGCCCGGCTCCCCCAGCTCCGCGCGCGCCGCCACGAACGCGTCCACCGCGCGGTTCACGTCCTGCGTGGAGTGCGCCGCGGACAGCTGGACGCGGATACGGGCGGCGCCCTGCGGCACCACCGGGTACGAGAAGCCGATCACGTACACGCCCCGCTCCAGCAGCAGTTCGGCCATGCGGCCCGCCACGGCCGCGTCGCCGATCATGACCGGGGCGATGGCGTGGTCGCCGGGCAGGACGTCGAAGCCCTCCTCGGTCATCCGCGAGCGGAAGAGGGCCGTGTTGGCGGCGAGGCGCTCACGCAGGTCGCCCGCCGACTCCAGGAGGTCGAGGACCTTGAGGGAGGCCGCCGCGATCACCGGGGCAAGGGTGTTCGAGAAGAGGTACGGTCGCGAACGCTGGCGCAGCAGCGCGACGATCTCGGCGCGGGCCGCGACGTAGCCGCCGGAGGCACCGCCGAGCGCCTTGCCCAACGTACCGGTGATGATGTCGACGCGGTCCATGACGCCGTGCAGCTCGGGGGTGCCGCGGCCGCCGGGACCGACGAAGCCGACGGCGTGCGAGTCGTCGACCATGACCATGGCGTCGTACCGGTCGGCGAGGTCACAGATCTCCGCGAGCGGGGCGACGTAGCCGTCCATGGAGAAGACGCCGTCGGTGACGATCAGCCTCCGCCGGGCCCCGGAAGCCTCCTTCAACTGCTGCTCCAGGTCCGCGAGATCGCGGTTGGCGTAGCGGAAGCGGCGCGCCTTCGACAGCCGGATGCCGTCGATGATCGAGGCGTGGTTGAGCGCGTCGGAGATGACCGCGTCCTCGGCGCCGAGCAGGGTCTCGAAGACACCGCCGTTGGCGTCGAAGCAGGAGGAGTAGAGGATCGTGTCCTCCTGGCCGAGGAAGGCGGAGAGCCGGGCCTCCAGTTCCTTGTGGACCTCCTGCGTGCCGCAGATGAAGCGGACGGACGCCATGCCGTAGCCCCAGCGGTCGAGCGCCTCGTGCGCGGCGGCGACGACCTCGGGGTGGTCGGCGAGGCCGAGGTAGTTGTTCGCACAGAAGTTCAGGACCTCGCCGGGGCGGCCTTCCCCAATCTCTCGGCTTCGCTCGATCAGGGGAGACCCCATCGCGGTGACGGCCACCGTGGCGGACTGCGGGGTGCCGATCACGCGCTCGGGCTTGTGCAGCCCGGCGGCGCGGATCTCGTCGAGGGTGGCCTGGAGGTCTTCGCGGACGGAGTCGAACATACGTAATCCTTCGAGATACGAACCGTGGAGAGCCGGACGGATCGGTACGAGTCTGGGGAAGAGGGGCGCGTCAGGGACGAGGGGCGCGTCAGGAGGTCCAGTCGAGGATGACCTTGCCGCCGCGGCCGCTCGCCGCGTCGTCGAAGGCCGCCTCGAAGTCACGGTGGCCGTAGCGGCCCGTGATGACGGGCGCCAGGTCGAGGCCGCCTTCGAGCAGCACGGACATCGCGTACCAGGTCTCGAACATCTCACGGCCGTAGATGCCCTTGATCGTGATCATCGAGGTGACGATCCGCGACCAGTCGACGGCGAACTCCTCGGCAGGCAGGCCGAGCATGGCGATCTTGCCGCCGTGGGTCATGTTGGCGACCATGTCGCGCATCGCGCGCGGGTTGCCGGACATCTCCAGGCCGATGTCGAAGCCCTCACGCAGACCGAGCGCGCGCTGGCCCTCGGCGATCGGGGCGTCGGCCACGTTGAGCGCGAGGCTGACACCGACCTTGCGGGCCAGTTCGAGGCGCTCCTCGCTGACGTCGGTGATCACGACGTTGCGTGCACCGGCGTGCCGGGCGACAGCGGCCGCCATCAGGCCGATCGGTCCGGCCCCGGTGATCAGCACGTCCTCGCCGACCAGCGGGAAGGACAGGGCGGTGTGCACGGCGTTGCCGAACGGATCGAAGATCGCGGCCACGTCGAGGTCCACCGGGACACGGTGCACCCACACGTTGCCCGCGGGCAGCGCGACGTACTCCGCGAAGGCGCCGTTGCGCCCGACGCCGAGGCCGACCGTGGCGCGGCACAGGTGGCGCCTCCCGGCCAGGCAGTTGCGGCACTTGCCGCACACCAGGTGGCCCTCGCCGCTGACCCGGTCGCCGACCTTGATCTCCGCGACGTCGCGGCCGGTGTCCACGACTTCGCCGACGAACTCGTGTCCGACCACGAGCGGCGCGGTGACCGACTGCTGCGCCCAGCCGTCCCAGTCCCTGATGTGCAGATCGGTGCCGCAGATCCCGGTGCGGAGCACCTTGATCAGGACGTCGCCGTGGCCGATGACCGGCTCCGGCACGTCCATCAGCCGGAGGCCCGGCTCCGCTTTCTCCTTGACCAGCGCCTTCAACGCAGCGGCTCCTGTCGTACGTCGCTTCTTCCCCCGACGGCACAGGAATCTTCCTTAAGGAGGCGTTCTGGTCCATCGAGGATTTCTTAAGCGCCGCCGCAGGTTTCCTTCAGACCGCGCCGGTCGCCGAGTCCGCCGGGCCGCGCCGCTCCACGCTCGGCTGAAAGCGGTTAACCCCCGGCAGAACCCACCTGACCCCAGTGTCCGAGCAGAAAGAACCCAGAAAGATTTCCGGCCCTCTTGCGTCGCATAGCAACCGCTTACATGCTGTCGCGCAATTGCCTCATGTGTCCCCGACTGCCCCGACACCTCTGGGAGTTCGCATGCCCCTGCCTCATTCCGGATCCACCGGGCCCAGCCGTCGCACGCTGCTCGCGGCCGGGGCGGCGTCCGCCGCCGTGTCGGCAGCGGCGGCAGGCGGAGCGGCGTCGGCCGCCGACCGCGAGAACACCCACGACACCCACAACACCGCCTACGACACCCTCCTCGCCCGCGCCGCGACCCAGCTGACCGGTGGCCCCTTCGACGCCACGGACCCCGACTTCGCCGCCGCGCTCAAGACCCTGGAAACCCAGGCGACGACCTGGTGGCGGCGGTTGGACCGCTCGGCGGGCAGGGCCGCGCTGTGGGCCGACCTCTCCCCCGCCTCGGACTCCGGCAACTTCGGCCAGAGCTATACCCGCCTGCGCACCCTCGCCACGGCCTGGGCCACGCCGGGCACCTCCCTCGTCGACAGCGCGGAGGTCATCGAGGCCCTGCTCGACGCGCTGCGCTTCCTGCACTCCACCGGCTACCACCCGGGCCGCACGGAGACGGGCAACTGGTGGTTCTGGGAGATCGGGGCGCCGCGCGCGCTGATGGACACCTGCGTCCTGCTGCGCGCGCGGATGTCCGCCGAGGACCTGGCCGCGTACACGGCGACAGTCGCGAAGTTCTGCCCGGACCCGGACCGCCGCACGAACATCCCCTCGCTCTCGGAGACCGGCGCCAACCGCGCCGACAAGGCCGTGATCGTGGCCCTGCGCGGCCTGCTCACCCGGGACGCGGCGACGGTGGCACTGGCGCGCGACGGCCTGTCCGACGTCAGGGACAGCGGCAGGAACAGCCTTTTCAAGTACGTCACTTCGGGCGACGGCTTCTACGAGGACGGCTCGTTCGTGCAGCACGGATCCGTCGCGTACACGGGCACGTACGGCAGTGTCCTGCTCGGTGGTGCCGGCCAGGTGATCGCACTGCTCGCGGACTCCCCGTGGGCGGTCTCCGACCCGAAGACGTCCGTGCTGTACGACGCGGTCGACCGGACGTTCGCGCCGGTGATTTTCGACGGGCTGATGATGGACGCCCTGCGCGGCCGGGCGATATCCCGGGAGAAGGCGCGGGACCACCACGACGGCGCGGCGGCCCTCTCCCACATCCTCCAACTCGCCTCCGGCGCACCGGACTCCTACGCGCGCCGCTGGCGGGCGCTCGTCAAGGGCTGGATCCGCCGCAACGACCACACCCCCTACCTGGGCCTGGTCGGCATCCCCGCGCTGGCCCGTGCCAAGGCCGTCCTCGACGACCCCTCGATCCCGGCCACCGACCGGCTCACCGGGCACTTCGTCTTCGCCGGCATGGACCGGGTGGTGCACCGCCGGCCCGGCTGGGCCCTGACGCTCTCGCTCTCCTCGAAGCGGATCGCCGCGTACGAGGCGGGCAACGGCGAGAACCTGCACGGCTGGTACACCGGCGACGGCATGACCTATCTGTACGACGGCGACGACCTCGGGCAGTTCGGCGACGGCTTCTGGGCGACCGTGGATCCGTACCGCCTGCCGGGCACGACCGTGGACACCCGCGCGCGGGCCGACGTCGGCACCGGCGCCGGCACCGGTACGTACCGACCGAAGAACGCGGTGGCGGGCGGCGCGGCCCTGGACGGCCGCTACGGCGCCGCCGCCATGGAACTCCTCGCTGATGGCAGCACCCTGCGGGCCCACAAAGCGTGGTTCTGCCTCGACAACGTGGTCGTCGCGCTCGGCGCGGGCATCAGCGCGAGCGACGGCCGCACGATCGAGACGGTCGTCGAGAACCGCGACCTGCACGCGGCCGGGCCCACCCGGACGCTGACCGTGGACGGCCGCCAGCAGCCGGGCCACCAGGGCTGGTCCGCGCGGTTCGACCACGCGCGATGGGCACACCTGGAAGGCACCGGTGGGTACGTCTTCCCCGCCTACCCCGGCTCCCCGGCCTCCCCAACCTCTCCGGCCTCACCAAACTCTCCGACCTCTCCCGGTGGACCCGCCGGGGCGGACAGCGGCCTCGGCCTGCGCGCCCTGCGCGAGGAGCGCACCGGCAGCTGGCGGGACATCAACACGGGTGCGGACACAGGGGGTGGCACCACGCCCCTCACCCGCCGCTATCTGACGCTGTGGCTGGACCACGGCACCTCCCCGAGCGCGGCCGCGTACGCCTATGTCCTGCTGCCCGGCGCGAGCGCGTCCGCGACCGCCGCCTGGGCACAGGCCCGGCCCGTGCGGATCGTGGCCAACGACGCGACCGTCCAGGCCGCCGAGGCACGCCGCGCGGGCCTCCTCGCCGCGCACTTCTGGCGTCCCGGCACCGCCGCGGGCCTCACGGCGTCGGGACCCGGCACGGTCCTGGTGCGGCGGGACCACCGGGGCGCCTCGGTGGCGGTCGCCGACCCGGGCCGCACCGGGGCGACCTTGCGCGTCGAACTGCCCTTCCCCGTACGGGAGGTACGGCGCGCGGACGACACGGTGGCCGTCACCCTCGGGCGGCGCCCCGTGCTGACCGTCCAGGTCGGGGGCTCCCGGGGCCGGACGCATACGGCGGAGGTCGTCTGAGTGTTCCGCCGCGATCCCGTGGACGGTCACGCGCCGGCGCGTCATGGCTTTCCGCGCAGTACCCCGCGCCCCCGCGGGGCACTTCCCCGGCCGGCCCTCGACGAGGAGTGTCGAACCCCATGCCCGCTCCGCATCTGCCCCTGCCTCCCACCGACCGCGTCCTCTCCCCGCTGACCGGCTGGACCAGGGCGCACTGGGAGGCGCTCGCCGACCGGCAACTGGACGCACTGGTCCCCTACGCGACGCCGGGCTTCGCGCAGTACCGCATCCCGGGGCGCCAGAGCTGGTCGGGGGTGGTGTCGGACGGCCTTGAGGGGTACGCAAGGTCATTCCTGCTGGCCTCCTTCCGGATCGCCGGGGCGGGCGGCGAGGTGGACCCCCGACTCATCGAACGCTACGCGCGGGGTCTGACAACGGGCACCGACCGCGGCAGTGGCGAGGCCTGGCCCGAACTCACCGACCGCTCGCAGCAGATGGTGGAGGCCGCCTCGGTCGCGATCGGCCTGCACGAGACCCGCCCCTGGATCTGGGACACCCTCGACACCCGGGTCCAGGAGCGGGTCGTCGACTGGTTCTCCGGGTTCGTCGGCGGCAGGACCTGGGACAACAACTGGCGCCTCTTCCAGGTGGTGTCCGAGCAGTTCCTCGCCTCGGTCGGCGCCTCGTACAGCCAGTCGGACATCGACGGCGGCCTCGACCGCATCGAGGACTGGTACCGCGGCGACGGCTGGTACAGCGACGGCGACGGACGCAACTTCGACTACTACAACGGCTGGGCGATGCACCTGTACCCGCTGCTGTGGGCACGGATGGCGGGCCCCGACGGCGACGGCGGGCGCGGCGAGGTCTACCGCGAGCGCCTCGGGCTGTTCCTCACCACCTACCCGCACTTCTTCGGTGGCGACGGCGCCCCGGTCCACCAGGGCCGCTCGCTGACCTACCGCTTCGCCACCGTCGCCCCCGTGTGGATGGGCGCCCTCGCGGACTGCACGCCGCTGGCCCCCGGCCTGACCCGGCGGCTGGCCTCCGGCGCGGTCCGGCACTTCGTGCAGCGCGGCGTCCCCGACGAGCGGGGCCTGCTGCCGCTCGGCTGGTACGGGACGTTCCTGCCCACCACGCAGGCCTACTCGGGACCGGCGTCGCCGTACTGGGCGAGCAAGGCCTTCCTCGGCCTGCTGCTGCCCGCCGGCCACCCGGTGTGGACGGAGCGCGAACTGCCGCTCCCCGTCGAGGAGTCCGACCAGTACACCGCGCTCCCCCGGCCGGGCTGGCTCCTGCACGGCACCCGGCACGACGGCATCGTCCGCCTGGTCAACCACGGCAGCGACCACAACCCGCTCGAAGGCGCCGCCCAGGACGATCCGCACTACGCGAAGTTCGGTTACTCGACGGCGACGGCCCCCGAGACCGCCCCACGCGCGTGGGAACGTGCCGTCGACGGCCATCTGGCGCTGCTCGCCCCGGACGGCACGCCGTCCCGACGCGTGCGCATCCATCCCCTGCGGTGCGCGGGGCGCCACGCCTCGTCCCGCCACGACGCCCGGCTGCCGGGCCACGATGACACGTTCCCCATCGTGACGACGAGCGCACTGCACGGCCGGTGGGAGATCCGCGTACACCGGCTGCGGGCCCCCGAGGGCACGACGGTCCGCGAGGGCGGGTACGCGGTGGCCGACGGGGCGCTCCCGCACGCCGAACGCGGCCCCGGCTGGGCCCTCACCCGTACGGCTGCGGGGCTCACCAGCGCGGTGGTCGCCCTGCACGGCTGGGACGAGGAGGCGGGCGTAGCCCGCGAGGTCGCGGCCAACGCCTGCGGACCGCACTCCGCGACGCCCTTCCTGACCTTCCCGGGGCATCCGGGCGGGCACAGCGTCCATGTCACGCTGGTCGCCCTCTCGCGGGACACCGTCGACCCGCGGGCGCTGCGCGCGTCCGTCACCTGCGCCGTGGACGACCGGGGCGTGCACGTCCGCTTCCCCGACGGGACGGAGCTGGAGCTGTGAGCGGGGTCAGATCCCGCCGTCCTCCCGCCGGTGGATCTGCTCGACCAGCTCCGCGGCCATCGTCTTGATCGTGTCGAGCCCCGCCCTCCCCCAGCGCCGGGGCTCGACGTCGACGACGCAGACCGTGCCGAGGACGATGCCCGTACGGTCGATGAGGGGCGCGCCCAGATAGGAGCGGATGCCGATCTCGTCGACGACGGGATTGCCCGCGAACCGCGGATAGTCGCAGACGTCCTCCAGGACGAGGGCCTTGCGCCGCACCACCACATGCGGGCAGTACCCGTGGTCACGGGCCATGTAGCGCTCCATGGAGCTGTCCGGAGTGTGCAGGCCGGCGAAGAACTGCCGGTTCTCGTCGATGAAGTTGACCATGGCGTAGGGCGCGCCGGTCAGCTTCGCGAGCCGGCCCGCGAAGAGGTCGAACTCCGGGTCGACGCGGTCCCCGATGCCCAGGCCGCGCAGCCGCCGCACGCGCGCGGGGGCTTCTTTGTCGACAGGGGTGAGCAGCAGGTGCCCGGTCGGGTCGTACCTCACGTGTGGGCTCCGTAGCTCGGCTCCGGTGCGTGGTTGAGGAGGTGTTTGACGAGGATGAGGAGCGTCTGGATGCCCGAGCTGGAGATCCGCGCGTCGCAGCGTACGACGGGCACTTGGGGGTCGAGGTCGATGGCGGCACGCACCTCTTCGGGTTCGTAGCGGTGGGCACCGTCGAATTCGTTGATCGCGACGATGAAGCCCATGCCGCGCTGTTCGAAGAAGTCCACGGCGGCGAAGCAGTCCTCCAGTCGGCGGGTGTCGGCGAGCACCACGGCGCCGAGGGCGCCTTCGGACAGCTCGTCCCACATGAACCAGAACCGTTCCTGGCCGGGGGTGCCGAAGAGATAGAGCACGTGTTCGGGGTCGAGCGTGATGCGTCCGAAGTCCATGGCGACGGTCGTCGTGGTCTTGTTCTCCACGCCCGAGAGGTCGTCGGTGGCCTCGCTGACCGTGGTGAGCAGTTCCTCGGTGCTCAGCGGCGCGATCTCGCTGACCGCGCCCACGAAGGTCGTCTTGCCGACCCCGAAACCACCGGCGACGAGGATCTTCAGTGCGGTGGGGAAGGGGTCAGAGCTGTCGTCGTAATCCATCGAGCACTGCCTCCAACAGGGACCGGTCAGTGGGGTTGTGAGAGAAGTCCGGGGCCTTCGTGGTGAGGGCCCCGGAGTCGAGGAGATCGCAGAGGATCACTTTGGCCACGACCGCGGGCAGCTTCAGCTGCGCCGCGACCTCGGCGACGGAGGTCGGGGCACCGCACAGGCCGAGGGCCGCGGAGTGCTCCGGCCCGAGATAGCCGAACGGGGTCGATCCGGTGGCCATCACCTGGGAGAGCAGGTCGAGTTGTGTGGTCGGTCTGGTCCGGCCGTTGCTGACCGTGTAGGGACGCACGAGCCGTCCCGCGGCGTCGTCGAGCCAGGGCCCGTCATGCGGGGCCGCCACGCTCAGCGCCTCATCGACGCGGGTTCCCCGGCGTGCTGCCGGGGCGCGGTGATCAGGTACGGGCGGACGCTCTTGACCAGCATCGCCATCTCGTATCCGAGGACGGCCGCGTCCGCCTCGCGGCCCGCGAGGACGGCGAGGCAGGTTCCGGAGCCCGCGGTGGAGACGAACAGGAGGGTCGAGTCCAGTTCCACGACGACCTGCCGGACGTCCCCGCCGTCCCCGAAGCGGATGCCCGCGCTGCGCCCGAGGGAGTAGAGCCCCGAGGCGAGGGCCGCCATGTGGTCGGCGCTGTCCGGGTCGAGGCCGTGCACCGACTTCACGAGGCCGTCGGAGGAGAGCAGGACGGCACTGCGGGTGTGCGGCACGCGCTGCACGAGGCCGCTCATCAGCCAGTCGAGATCGGATACATGGCCGGTCGGCGCATCGCTCGCCATGGTGGATCGACTCCTTGAGGTACGACGGTACGAAGGTCTGCGGGTGCGGGTGCGGGTGCGGGTGCGGAGGGGACGGTGCGTGGTCGGGCGTCATGGTGCTGGTCAGCCGCCTTGTTCGCTCCCGCCCCGGGGGAGGCCGCCGTCCTGAGGGGTGGGGTCGCGCGCGTCCTGCGCCTGGGCCAGGCCGATGCCGCGCTGGAACGCGGCCATGAGGCCCGGGTCGTGCCCGACGGGGTTCTCGTTGTCGGGGCGCGGTGCCGGGGAGTCCCGCAGCTGGGGTGCGATGTGTTCCTGTGCGCGCCGTTTGGGGAGGCGGGGCCTTTCGACCCGGCCGCGTACGGTGCCCGCCAGGGGCGTCAGCGGCGCGGCGGCGTGCTCGGCCGCGGCCTGCCGGTCCTCCGGGCGGATGCCGGGGACGGCGTCGGCGGGCGTGGGCCGGTCCTGGCGGGTGCCGCGCACCGGCAGGGGGGCGGGCGCGGTGCCGTTCGCGGCGCGGGCGGGCGCGGTGCCGTCCGGGCGGGTCGCCTCGTCGGACCGCGGCTGGAACGGCACGGGCACCGGTTCCCGGCGGGCTTCCGGCTGAGGGGCGGCGGCCTGCGGGGGCCCGGGAGCTTCCTGGCGGCCGCCCTCTTGTACGTGATCGGAGGCGCCCCGCGATGCCACCTCGGCCGCCGGGCGCAGCCGTGTCGCGGGCTCCTCCTGCCGCTCGGCGCCCAACAGCTCCTGCGGCAGGATCAGTACGGCCTGTACGCCGCCGTAGATGTTGGTCTGCAACCGGACCGCGACGCCGTGCCTGCGGGCGAGGGCGGAGACCACGAAGAGGCCGATCCGCCCGTCCTGGAGGAGGCTCGCGACGTTCACCTGGTCGGGGTCGGCGAGCAGGCGGTTCATCCTGTTCTGCTCGGTGAGCGGCATGCCGAGGCCCCGGTCCTCGACCTCGACGGCGAGCCCCGCGGTCACGAGGTCGGCGCGCAGCAGGACCTGCGTGTGCGGTGCGGAGAAGACCGTGGCGTTCTCCACCAGTTCGGCGAGCAGGTGGATGACGTCGGCCACGGCGTGGCCGCGCAGGGTGCCCTCGATGGGCGGCACCAGTTTGACGCGGGAGTACTGCTCGACCTCGGCGATGGCCGAGCGCATCACCTCGGTCATCGAGACGGGGTTGCTCCACTGGCGGCGCGAGACGGCGCCGCCGAGCACGGCGAGGTTCTCGGCGTGTCTGCGGATTCGGGTCGCCAGGTGGTCGACGTGGAAGAGGCCCTTGAGCAGTTCGGGGTCCTCGACGTCGTTCTCCAACTCGTCGAGCAGGGAGATCTCGCGGTGTACCAGCGACTGAAGGCGCCGGGCGAGGTTGACGAAGACCTCGACCTTCTGTTCGCTGCCCGCCTGGCTGGAGAGCTGGGCGGCCTGTACGACGGCGGCGACGGCGGCGTCCTGGGCGCGGGTCATCTCGTCGGCGAGCTGGTCGAACTCGTCGCCGCCCGGCCGGGCCCGGGGCGGCGCGCCGCGCGCGGGCGGCTGGTCGCCGCGGCGCAACTGCTCGACGGCCTCCCGCAGTTCGGCCTGGCCGCGCGCGGTGGCGCGGCGCAGGGTGCCGACCCGGTCGCGTACGGCCCTGGCGGCGCGGTCGGCCGCGACGGCGGCGATCACGATGCCCGCGAGGGCGACCAGCGCCGCGGCGGCGAGTACGGCGAGGAGGGCGGGCCCGGGGCGCGCGCCGGTCGACCGCAGCGTGAACAGCACGGCCGCGCAGGCGCTCAGACCGACGGCGACGGCGGGCAGCACGGCGATGCGCAGGAGCTGCGGCCGTATGGGGGTCTCGGGCAGGGCCGTGGCGGACCGGCTGCCGGGCCTGCCGTGCCGTCCGCCCTCACGGCGGTCTGCACGGGCGGCCGGTGCGCGTAGGTGAGACATCTGCGTCCTCGGTACGTTGCGACGGGGCTCCAGCGGGCGGCCCGACTCCTCTTCTGCGACGTCGTTCCGGCGTGGTTCCGACGGAGTTCCGGCATCGCCGCGCCGGCCGGCAGGTCGCGAGGGCATGCCCGCGCCGTGATCCCTGCGTCGCCCGACGAACACTCACGGTAGTCGGCAACGCATCATGTGCGGTGGGCAGTTGACAAAGTCTGCGGGGGTGCGTCCCGCTCTGGTATGACACCTCGCACGGGGGTCCGATTCTGCTCGCACGCGGGTTCGTGGGATCACTCGTACGCAGGTTCGCAAGGCAACTCGTACGTGGGTACGCACGCGGGTTCGCAACGCACAGGTGGGCGCCCCGGCCGGAGACGGCCGGGGCGCTGGTGCTGCTCGGTGAGGCTGGTGCCGGACGCGGGCTAGGCGACGGGCGCCGTCTCCGGGTCCCCGCTGTCCGCGGCCGTGGCCCGCGGCTCGTCCACGGCCTCCGCGGGCCAGCCGCCGTCCGGCACGACCGCGACGCCGCGCCACCAGGGGGCGGCCGGTACGTTCCGCGCCCCCGGTTCGAAGGGCTCGCCGGGGCAGGGCAGCGCGATGTCGGCGCCCGCGCCGCGCGCCGCGGCGAGCGTGCCCTCGCCGGGCTCCGACCACGGGTGCGGGGCGAGGTTGAACGTACCCCAGTGGATCGGCAGCATCAGCCCCTGCGGTCGGCCGCCCTGGAGGTCCAGGTGGGCCCGCATGCCCTCCTCGGGCGTCATGTGGATGTCCGGCCAGAACTCGGAGTAGGCGCCGATCTGGACCATCGTGACGTCGAACGGGCCGTGCTCGGCGCCGATGTCCCGGAATCCCGGGAAGTACCCCGTGTCCCCGCTGTGGTAGACGCGGTGCTCGGGCCCCGCGACCACCCAGGAGGCCCACAACGTGTGCTGCGGGTTGCGCAGGCCGCGGCCGCAGAAGTGCCGCGCGGGCGTCGCCGTCAGGGTCAGCCCCGCCACCTGCGCCGACTCGTGCCAGTCCAGCTCGCGGAGCCGGTCCACGGGCACGCCCCAGCGCTCCAGGTGGGCGCCGACGCCGAGCGGCACCGCGAACACGGTGCCCGTACCGGCCAGCGCCTTGATCGTCGGCATGTCCAGATGGTCGTAGTGATCGTGCGAGATGACCACGGCGTCGACCGGGCCGAGGGCCTTCAGGGGCACCGGCACGGGGTGCAGCCGCTTGGGCCCCGCGAAGGAGTACGGCGAACACCGCTCGCCCCACACCGGGTCGAAGAGCACGCGCCGCCCGTCGATCTCGGCGAGGACGCTGGAGTGCCCCATCCAGGTGATCCGCAGGCCGCCGGCCGGCGGCTTGGCGAGGTCCGCGAGGGTCGTGGCGTGCACCGGGATCGTGCCGGCGGGGCCGCGGCGTACGCGCTGCTCCTTGCGGAAGTAGATCTTCGCGAACTCCAGCGTGGACCCCGAGGGCCTGGCCCGCGCCCCTACGGGGTTCTGGAAGGCGCCGTCGGCCACGGAGAAGTTCGGCGACCTGCGGATCCGCGCCAGCCGCGCGCCGGCCGGGTCCGCGCCGAAGGCGGGGGACCGCAGCGTGCGGAGCCCGGGGATCAGGGACCGGGACACGGGACCTCCTGAAAAGGTGGATAGGCCTCCCATTATGTCCACCGCCCGCGATGCCACATTCCAGGAAGCGGAGTGCGCAGGCCGGAACGTCACGTGGTTCGGGCGGCGCGGGCGGGCCTCGGTAGGGTGCACGGCGTGACAGGGGTGCGGTTGAGCGTGGCGGAGCGGCGGGCGGAGATGCTCGCCGCCACCGTCGAACAGATCGAGAGGCGGGGCGTGGCCGCCGTACGGATCGCCGATGTCGCGGCGGCCCTCGGAGTGAGCAACGCGCTGGTGCTCTACCACTTCTCGTCCAAGGAGAAGCTGCTCGCCGCGGCCTTCGAACACGCCGCCCGGCGCGATCTGACCCGGCTGCGCAAGCTGCTGGGCCGCCGCACCTCGGCCCTGCGCCGGTTGCGCGCGGCCGTGCGCTGGTACGCGCCGACCGGCCAGGCCAAGGGCTGGCGGCTGTGGATAGAGGGCTGGTCCGCCTCCCTGCGGGAGCCGACGCTGCGCGCGGTGACGCAGGACCTCGACCAGCAGTGGAAGGCCGCGCTCGCCGAGGTCGTCGCGGAGGGCTGCGCCGCGGGCGAGTTCCACTGCCCGGACCCCATGGGCGCGGCCCAGCGCCTCACCGCGCTCCTCGATGGACTCGCCGTCCAGATGACGGCGTACGAGGGTGCCGTGCCCCGCGCTCGGGCCCGCGACTGGGTGGACGAGGCCCTGGCCCGCGAACTGGGCCTGAGGCGCGAGGACCTGTCCGCCTCGTAACGCCGCCCGCTCCGGCGGAGCGCTAGAGCGGCAGCAAGTCCGGCCGCTTGGCCTCCACATGGTCGCCCGAGCTCTCACCCCGGATGCGCCGGCCGATCCACGGCACCAGGTACTCCCGCGCCCAGAGGATGTCGTCGCGCCGCAGGTCCAGCGTGCCGCGCGGCGGCAGCGGCGGCCACGCCTGGTCGGGGTCGGCGGGCACCTCCAGGCCGAGGACCTGGGCGGCACGCAGCGCCACCCGGGTGTGGCCCTCGGCGGAGAGGTGCAGCCGGTCGCCGTCCCAGGCGCGGCGGTCCTGGACGGTCTTGAGGGACCACAGGTCGAGCACCGGGCAGCCATAGCGGTCGGCGACCGCGCGGACATGCATGTTGTACGTGGCGATCTTGCCGCGCAGATGCTTGAGGACCGCTACGCCCCGGGTGTCGAACCCGGTGGTCACCATGACCGTGCCGACCGCCGACGAGAGGTCGGCGACGGCCCGCTCGAAGCGCTCGGCCAGCTCGTCCGGGTCGGTGCCCGGACGGATGATGTCGTTGCCGCCCGCGCAGAACGTCACGAGGTCGGGGGCCAGCTCCTTGGCGCGCGGCACCTGGTCCGCGACGATCTGGTCGAGGAGCTTGCCGCGCACGGCGAGGTTGGCGTACCGGAAGGTGTGCTCGGGTACCCGGTCGTCCAGCAGGACGGCGAGACGATCGGCCCATCCGACGAACGTGCCGCCGGGCCCCGGGTCACCGACGCCTTCGGTGAAGCTGTCGCCGACCGCTGCGTAGGAGTTGAATACGCCGTTGTTGATGGGGTGATTGATGAAGGTTGTCGACTCTGCGCTCACGGATCCACATCCTTCACCTCTCAAGTGACCTACGCCACCGTAGGGAGGGGTTGACGGGGCGTGAGATAAGCCACCGGTCAAGATTCACCCAAACCCGGAATAAGCCCCGTCCCGCACTCCGGCCTGCTCTCCCGGGGGCAAGTCCGCGCAACCGTACCGGCCCCGGCGCCACGTGCGCGAAGGGGCGATCACCCGGGGAACCCGTGTCGTATCGTCGAACGCGCATCCACCGGCGCACCGCGCCGGCCCGCAGAGCCCCGAGGAGAGCCCGTGACGCAGCAGGTCCCGTCCACAGAGCCTGAGCTTGCCGGAGTGCGCAACTTCCGTGACGTGGGCGGGCTGCCGACCGTGGACGGCCGCCGCATCCGTCCCGGCAGGCTCTTCCGCAGCGGCCACCTGGCGCACGCCACCGCGGCCGACACGGCGTTCCTCTCCTCGCTGGGCCTGCACACGATCTTCGACTTCCGCAACGCCGCCGACCAGCGCCTCGAAGGCCCGGACGTGGAGCTGCCCGGCGTGCGCAACGTGAACCTGCCGCTGACCGACCCGGCCGACGGCGCCGAGTTCTGGAAGATGGTCCGCGACGGCGATCTCGACCAACTGCGCGCCATCCTGTCCGACGGCAAGGCCGCGGACCGGATGTCGTCCTCTTACCGCACGATCATCAAGGAGCGCACGGCCGAGCACAGCCGGGTGCTGCACGCCCTCGCCGAGGACAGCGTGCCCGCGCTGATGCACTGCGCGGCGGGCAAGGACCGCGCCGGTCTTTCGATAGCGGTCACGCTGCTGGCCGTCGGCGTCGAGCGTGACGCCGTCGAGGCGGACTACCTCGAGTCGAACGCGGCACACCGCCGCTACAAGGTGCACCGCACCAGCGACTCCCCGAACGCGATGTCTCCCGAGGTCATGGAGCTGCTCAACCCCCTCTTCGACGCCCGCGCCGAGTATCTGGCGGCGGCGTTCGAGACGATCGAGCAGACCTGGGGCGACCCGGACACCTATCTTTCGGAGGGCCTCAAGGTGACGCCCGAGACCCGTGAGCGGCTGCGCGAGCGGCTCCTCGACTGAGGCGGCTCCCCTCCGTATGAGGCGGGTCCGCTACTTGTTCTGTGCGCCCAGTTCGAACAGCAGGTAGATGAAGGCGGCGAAGAGGTGGCCGACCGCCACATAGATGATCAGCCGGACCCAGAGAGCGCGCGGGAACTTCTCCTCCATCGTGTTCTCGGCGGGCCGCTCCGGTCGTACCGGTCCCTGCGGGTCGGATTCCGTCATGTCGGTTCTCCCTGGGTGGGGCCGCCGAGGCACAGCGCGGTGGCGGGGCTCTGTAGCAACGTATGGACGAAGAGGAGATCGGCGCCGCCCCGGTCGGCGGCCGCGATCCGGTGCGGGGTCAGCGAGTCGAAGTGCGCGCTGTCCCCCGGCGAGAGCGTATGCGCGGCGTCCCCGAGCCGCAGCCGCAGCCGCCCGCCAAGGACGTACAGCCACTCCTCGCCGGGATGCACGCGCACGATGTCGCCCTGCGCGCCGTACGGGACGTGTACGCGCAGGGCCTGCATGCCGCGGCCGGGGGCGCCCGCCTGCCAGTAGGTCCAGCCACCGGCCCGGGTCGGCTCCATGTCCGCGGCCCTGACGACCGCGTCCCGGCCGGCGACCGTCTCTCCGAGCAGCTCGGAGACCGTCGTACCGTAGACGCGTGCGAGCGCGAGCAGCATCGGCAGCGAGGGCTGGCGCTGCCCGGTCTCCAGGCGGGACAGGTGGGCGGGCGAGAGTCCGGCGGTACGGGCGGCGGCCTCCAGCGTGAGGGACGCGCGGCGGCGCAGCTCACGCAGCTGCGGCGCGACGGCGGGCAGCGCTTCGGCCGCCTCGGGCGGCCCGGTCGGCTCGGCGGGCTCGGCGGGGCTCATACGCCGATTCAGCCAGAGCCTTGCCTCTCGGGCAACTTTCTTGCCCGAGAGGCAAAATCCATACCTGGACGCGTCGGCTCAGCGGCCCGCGACCGCCTGCTTCACCAGCGTCCTGCCGAAGTCCCACATCAGCCCGCCACCGCTGTGCGCCTCGTCCATGACGGCGGTGAACGCCTCGACGAAGCGGTCCACCTCCCGCTCCCCCACGGTGAGCGGCGGGATCAGCTTGATGACTTCCAGGTGGTCGCCGGAGACCTGGGTGAGGATGCGGTGCTTTTGCAGCAGCGGTACGACGACCATCTGCGCGAAGAGGCCCTTGCGGGCGGCCTGGAGCATCGACCAACGCCCGCGCAGCTTAAGCGACTTGGGGCGGCCGAACTCGATGCCGACCATGAGGCCCCGGCCGCGTACCTCGCTCAGCAGCTCGTAGCGGTCGACGAGGGCGGCGAGCCGGGACCTGAGCAGCTCGCCCGTGACCCGCGCGTTGTCGACGACCTTCTCGTCCTCCATCACCGACAGCACGGCGAGGCCCGCCGCCATGGCCTGCGCGTTGGAGCCGAAGCTCGCCGAGTGGACGAGCACCCGGTCCATCGACGAGTAGACCTTCTTGAAGATCCAGTCCTTGCCGAGGGTGGCGCCGACCGGCACATAGCCGCCCGACAGCGCCTTCGCGACACAGACCAGGTCCGGTTCGACGCCCTCCTCGTGCTGATAGGCGTAGAAGTCACCGGTCCTGCCGAGGCCCGTCTGCACCTCGTCGGCGATCAGCAGCGCCTTGTGCCGGTGCAGCAACTCCTGGGCGGCACGCAGGTATCCGGGCGGTGTCGCGTGCACGCCCTTGCCCTGGATGGGCTCGACGATCAGCGCGGCGACGTCGCCGTGCTTCAACTCCGCGCGCAGCGCGTCCAGATCGCCCAGCGGCACGGCCGTGTCGGGCAGCAGCGGTGCGAAGCCGTCCCGGAAGCCGCTCTCGCCGTTGACGGACAGCGACCCGGTGGTCAGCCCGTGGAAGGCGTGGGCGCAGTACAGCACGCGCGGCCTGCCCGTCGCGTACCGGGCGAATTTCAGCGCGGTCTCGACGGCTTCCGTGCCGCTGTTACCGAAGAAGACGCGGTCCAAGTGCGGGCTGTGGCGGAGCAGTTGCTCGGCCAGCAGCCCCGGCAGCGGCTGGCAGTCGAAGCGGGTGAGGTCGGCGAGCGAGGCGTCCAGGACGTCGTGCAGCGCCTTGCGTACGACGGGGTGGTGCCGACCGAGGCCCATCACCCCGAAGCCCGCGAGCATGTCGAGGTATTCGTTGCCCTCGGCGTCCCAGAAGTACGCGCCCTCGGCACGCTCGTAGACCTTGTCGAAGCCGATGGTGTGCAGCATGCGCGGCAGCTGGTGATTGAGGTGCCGGGCGTGCAGGTCGTACCGCTCGGCGCCCCGCTCGGCGAGCAGCCTGCCGAGGTCGAACTCCTTTGTCATGCGCTGTACTCCTTGCCTGGACCCTGCGCCCCCGCACCCTGCTCCCCCACGCTCTCCTGCACTGCCGGCGTGGAGCTGATCCGTCCCGCGATCTCGACCGGCGTGAGTCCGAGATCGGCGAGGACTTCACTGCGCTTGGCGTGCGGGAGGAACTGCTCGGGAATCCCGAACCGCCGTACCGGTACGTCCACTTCGGCGTCCCCGAGGGCGAGCGCGACGGCGGAACCGACCCCGGCGGAGCGGCTGTTGTCCTCGACGACGGCGACGAGGCGGTGCCGGGCCGCGAGACCGGGCAGCTCCTCGTCGACGGGCTTGACCCAGCGGGGGTCGACGACGGTGCAGCGCAGACCGCGCGCCTGGAGCAGCTCGGCGGCCTGGAGACAGACCGGTGCCATCACCCCGACCGCGACGAGCAGCACGTCGGGCTCGGTGTCCTGGAGCAGGACGTCCATACCGCCGACGCGGCCCACCGCGGGGATCGCGGGCCCCACCGACTCCTTGGGGAAGCGGATGAGCGTCGGCGCGTCGTCCACGGCGACCGCCTCCCGCAACTGCGCCCGCAGCTGGTCGGCGTCGCGCGGCGCGGCGATCCGCAGGCCGGGCACCACCTGGAGGATCGACAGATCCCACATGCCGTTGTGCGAGGCTCCGTCCACACCGGTGACCCCGGCGCGGTCCAGGACGAACGTCACCCCGCAGCGGTGCAGCGCGACATCCATCAGGAGCTGGTCGAAGGCGCGGTTGAGGAAGGTGGCGTACACGGACACGACCGGGTGGAGGCCGCCGGTGGCGAGCCCTGCGGCCGAGACCGCGGCGTGCTGCTCGGCGATGCCGACATCCCACACGCGGTCCGGGTAGGCGTCGGCGAACTTCTTCAGCCCGACCGGCCCCAGCATGGCGGCGGTGATGGCGACGACGTCCTCGCGCTCGGCGCCGACGCGGACCATCTCGTCGCCGAACACCGAGGTCCAGGAGGGGCCGCCCGCGACCGCGAGGGGTTCGCAGGTGAGCGGGTCCATGACGCCGACCGTGTGGAAGCGGTCGGCCTCGTCCGCGAGCGCGGGCTCGTAACCGCGGCCCTTCTCGGTCAGGCAGTGGATCAGGACAGGCCCGTGGAAGCGCTTCGCGCGCCGCAGGGCCGACTCGACGGCGCCGATATCGTGCCCGTCGATCGGTCCCACGTACTTGAGCCCCAGGTCCTCGAACATGCCCTGCGGCGCGAAGGCGTCCTTGAACCCCTTCTTGGCGCCGTGCAAGGACTCGTAGAGGGTCCGTCCGACGACAGGTGTGCGCTGGAGTATGTCCTTGCCCCAGGCGAGCACCCGTTCGTAACTGTCGGTGGTCCGCAGCGTGGCGAGGTGGTCGGCGAGGCCGCCGATGGTCGGGGCGTAGGACCGCTCGTTGTCGTTGACGACGATGATCAGCGGCCGGTCCTTCGCGGCTGCGATGTTGTTCAGCGCCTCCCACGCCATGCCACCGGTGAGCGCGCCGTCCCCGATGACGGCGACCACATGCCCTCGCCCGCCGAGCACCTGGCGCGCCTTGGCGAGGCCGTCCGCCCAGCCGAGCGCGGTCGAGGCGTGGCTGTTCTCGACGATGTCGTGCTCGGACTCCGCGCGCGAGGGGTAGCCCGAGAGGCCGCCCTTGCCGCGCAGCTTGGAGAAGTCCTGACGTCCGGTCAGCAACTTGTGTACGTAGCTCTGGTGCCCGGTGTCCCACACGATGCGGTCCACGGGCGAGGCGAAGACCCGGTGGAGGGCGATGGAGAGTTCCACCACCCCCAGGTTGGGCCCGAGGTGACCACCCGTTCTGGCGACCGCGTGCACCAGGAACTCCCGGATCTCCTCGGACAGTTCGTCGAGCTCGGCGCCGGTCAGCGCCGTCAGGTCGCGCGGCCCCCGGATGGTGTCGAGAATGGTCATGCTCGGGCCCCCTCTCTGATTGGCCGTCAGCCGCGGCTTCCCGTGGCCGTCTCGCGGGCGGCGCGGATGGACTCCTTGAGGGAGCCCATGGTGGCGAGGACGGCGGTCGGCTCGTAGCCGCAGTGCGCCATGCAGTTGGCGCAGCGCGGGTCCTTGCCGCGGCCGTACTTGTCCCAGTCGGTCTCCTCGATGAGCTCCCGGTAGGTCGGGACGTAGCCGTCGCTCATGAGGTAGCAGGGGCGCTGCCAGCCGAAGAGCGAGTAGTTCGGGATCGCCCACGCGGTGCACGGGAAGTCCGCCTTGCCCTCCAGGAAGTCCAGGAAGAGCGGGGAGTGGTTCAGCCGCCAGCGCCGCCGGTTGCCGCCCGCGAAGGCCTTCTTGAACAGCTCACGGGTCTGCTCGACGCCCAGGAAGTGCTCCTGGTCGGGCGCCTTCTCGTAGGCGTAGGCGGGCGAGAGCATCATCTCGTCGACGTGCAGCTCGTCATTGAGGAAGTTCAGCACCTCGATGATGGTCTGCGGGGTGTCGGTGTTGAAGAACGTCGAATTGGTGGTGACACGGAACCCGCACCGCTTGGCCTCCTTGATGGCCGCCACCGCCTCGTCGAACACTCCCTCCTTGGCGACGGACTCGTCGTGCCGCTCCCGCATCCCGTCGATGTGCACGGCGAACGCGAAGTACGGCGAGGGGGTGAACTTCTCCAGCTTCTTGCGCAGCAGCATGGCGTTGGTGCAGAGGAAGACGTACTTCTTCTTTGCCACCAACTGCCGCACGATCTCGTCGATCTGAGGGTGCATCAGAGGCTCGCCACCGGCGATGGACACCATCGGCGCCCCGGACTCCAGGACGGCGCCCACGGCCTGGGCCACCGGCATGCGCTGCTTGAGCACACCGGCGGGGTGCTGGATCTTCCCGCACCCCTCGCATTTGAGATTGCAGGCGAAGAGGGGTTCCAACTCGACGATCAGCGGGAACTTGTCGCGCTTGCGGAGCTTCTGTTCAAAGAGATACGTAGCGACCTTGACGGTCTGGCGCAGCGGCATGGCCATCTGGCTCACCTCCAGGGGAGCAAAGAAGAACGGTGCCATTCGAAAAATGCGGGGAGCACGGCACGAAGGACGCGGAACGCTGATATTCCACCGCGCACCGTGCCGATGCGGACCAGTTCATGCTGCGGGGCGTCCACGACCACCCGGACGGCCGCAACGGGCCGCCGTCCCGCGCGTACCGCGCCTCGCAGGGTGGCGGCGGATTCCATGTCGACGGCGATCGCGCCGGTGGCGAGCAGGGCGCCGCGCTCGGGGCCCCGGACGACGTGGTCGGAGCCGGTGAGCGGGCCGGTGTGCACGGTGCGGCCGGGCAGGGCCCGCGCCAGCTCCTCGACCAGCAGCCCCGCCCCGTCGCACGGCGTGCTGCCGTGCGCGTCCCTGGTCTCCTCGGCGACGACCAGGTCGCCGGGGTGCATACCGGGGGCGAGGCCCGCGCAGAAACCGGTGGCGAGGACGGCCGCGGCCCGCAGCGGCTCGGTACCGAGCGCCCCGCCGATGGCGCGCTCGGCGTTCTCGGGGCCCATGCCGGTGCGCAGCACGGTCATGTGTCCCGGGGCTCCGCCGCGATCGCCGGTGCGCAGGGCGAGGCGCTCGATGCCGAGCGCGCAGGCGATCAGCAGCGGTGCGGCGCCGGGCCGCCGGTCCGGGGCCTCGTCCATCAGCCCCCCTTGGGCACGCGGCCGGGGCCGTCGGCGAACGGCTCGCCGTTGACGTACCTGCCGAGCGCGGTGAGCGGGAACACCTGGCGGTAGAGGTGGTAGTTGATGGAGAAGTCCCAGGGGAAGCCGGTGCCGGTGAAGTACGGCTCGTCCCAGGAGCCGTCCGCGCGCTGCGTCCGGGCGAGCCAGGTCACGGCCCGCTCCACGGACGTGGCATCGCGCTCCCCCGCCGAGAGCAGGGCGAGCAGCGCCCACGCGGTCTGCGAGGCGGTCGAGGTGCCGCGTCCGGCCCAGCCCCGGTCACGGTAGGAGCGCAGGTCCTCGCCCCAGCCGCCGTCGTCGTTCTGCACCGACTCCAGCCAGCTCACGGCGCGGCGGATCGCGGGATGCGAGGCGGGCAGCCCTGCCGTGATCAGCGCGGGCACCACCGACCCTGTGCCGTATACGTAGTTGACTCCCCAGCGTCCGAACCAGGCGCCGGTCGGCTCCTGTTCGGCGAGCAGCCACGCGATGCCGCGCCGGGTGCGCGGATCGTGGGACCTGCCCTCGACGGCGAGCATCTCCACGACGTGGGCGGTGACGTCGGCGGACGGCGGGTCGATGACCTCGCCGAAGTCGCAGAACGGCAGCCGGTTGGGGAAGGGGCTGGTGTTGTCGACGTCGAAGGCGGCCCAGGCGCCGTTCTTCGACTGCATCCCGAGGGTCCAGCGCACCCCGCGCTCGATGGCGTTGTCCACCCGCTCCTTGTCCGGGTGCGCGACCCGGCGCAGCGCGAGGGCGACCTCGGCGGTGTCGTCGATGTCGGGGTAGTTGTCGTTGTGGAACTCGAACGCCCAGCCGCCCGGGGTCAGTTCGGGCCTGCGCACCGACCAGTCGCCGGGCCGTACGACCTGCTCGCCCAGCATCCAGTCCGCGGCCTTGACCAGCTGCGGGTGGTCGGCGGGCAGTCCGGCGTCGGCGAGCGCGATGGTCGCGAGGCACGTGTCCCACACGGGCGACTGGCAGGCCTCGATCATCCGGGCCCCGTCCTCGCGCCACACCGCGAACCGGTCGAGCGAGGCGAGCCCGGCCTTGAGGACGGGGTGCTCCAGGTCGTAGCCGAGCAGGTGCAGCGCGATGATCGAGTAGACCGCGGGCGGCTGGATCCCGCCCCAGCAGCCGTCGTTCTCCTGCCGCTCGATGATCCAGCGGGCGGCGCTGTTCATCGCGGCCTCGCGCAGCCGCCGCGGCGCGACCTTGTGGTAGACGTGCAGCGCCTTGTCGAGCCGTTGGAAGACACCGTCCCAACTGGCCACGGATGCCAGTGGTGTGGCCGGTCTCGGGTCGCTCGCATCGATGTGCAGCTCGTCCAGCGCGAAGGGCGCGGGGCGCACGGGCCGCTTGGCCGAGACGATCGTCAGCGGCACTATGGTCTGCCGGGCCCAGCAGCCGAAGTCGTAGATGTTGAGCGGGACCCACGAGGGGAAGTAGATGAGTTCCGGTGGGAGTTCGGGCAGGTCGTCCCACTTCCACCAGCCGAACAGGGCGAGCCAGATGCGGGTGAAGACCCGGCTCGCGGCGATACCGCCCTGGCCCCGGATCCAGGCGGAGGCCCTCGCCATGTGCGCGTCCTCGGGCCGGTCGCCTGCCAGGCGCAGCGCGACGTACGCCTCGATGGTGGTGGAGAGTTCGCCGGGTCCGCCGTAGAAGGTGGCCCAGGTGCCGTCCTCGCGCTGTTCGCCGCGGATGAAGAGCGCTGCGGCGCGTGTGGTGTGCTCGTCCCTGATGCCGAGGAACTGCCGCAGGAGGAGGTCCTCGGCGTCCATCGTCACATTGGTCTCGAGGTCGCCCTTCCACCAACCCTGGGCGTCCTGCCGGGAGAGCAGGAATTCGGTCGAGCGCTGTAGGGCGCGCGCGGCGGCGTCCCGTGCGCCCGCCGGCGCGGCGGTCGTGTCGATGGGCTGGCTGGCCGAGGCCGCGCGGGGCGTCACCGCTCCGGTGCTTCCGTCGGTCGTCGCTGTCATGGCTTCCCCTTCGTGCAGTCGGTTCCTCTGCTCTGGGTCCGCCGTCGGCCGACGCGCTGGGCGCCGGCCGGCGACTGCGAGTCATATCTGGCCGATAGTGATCATCTCTTTCGTACGACGACGAAGTCGGCGAGCGCGACGAGCTGCGCCCGCACGCGGTCCGGCATCTGGACGGTGTCCAGCGCCTCGATGGCGATGGTGTGCTGGCGCCTGGCCTCCTCGGCGGTCCACTCGCGCCCTCCGGCCTCTTCGATCAGGGCGGCGCGCGCGGCGAACTCCTCCTCGGAGAAGCTGTCGAAGTCACTGCTCTTGGCGTCGGCGGCGAGCAGGTCGCCGAGGCGCTCGGAGGCGGGTCCGCCCGCGGCGAGCGCGGCGACGACGGGCAGGGACTTCTTGCGCTGACGCAGATCGCTCCACGTCTGCTTTCCGGTGGCGTCCGGGTCGCCCCAGATGCCGAGCAGGTCGTCCACGGCCTGGAAGGCGAGGCCGAGGTGGTAGCCGTACTTCTCCAGGATGTCGGCGGTGCGGTCGTCGGCGCCGCCGAGGACGGCGCCGATGGAGACGGCGCAGGCGAGCAGGGCGCCGGTCTTGTTGCCCTCCATCTCCAGGCACTCCTCGACGGTGACCCGCTCGCGGTGTTCGTAGGAGATGTCCTGTGCCTGGCCGTCGATGAGGGCGCGCGTGGCGGTGGTGAGGCGGCGCGTGGCGCGGCCCGCCTCGACGGTGCCGATCTCCAGGAGGATCTCGTTGGCGAGCGCGAAGAGGGCGTCGCCGACGAGGATGGCCTGCGCGGGGCCGTGCACCTTCCACACGGTGTCGCGGTGGCGGCGCTGTTCGTCGCCGTCCATCAGATCGTCGTGCAGCAGCGAGAAGTTGTGTACGAGCTCGACGGCGACCGCGCCGGGGACGCCGACCTCGGGTGCGGCGCCGGCGGCCTCGGCGGAGAGCAGGGCGAGCGCGGGGCGCACGGCCTTGCCGCCGTCGCCGTCGGACGGGTTGCCCGCGGCGTCGATCCACCCGAAGTGGTAGGCGGCGACGGTGTCCATGGGCGGCGCGAGGCGGTCCACCGCGGCCCGCAGCACCGGGGTGGCCAGCGTCCTTCCGCGCTCGAGCAGTGAGGTCACGTCCACCGTGTCGGCAGCCGTTTCGGCCGAGGGCACAGTCGGCACAGTTTCTCCTCTTGTTCCGGTGCTGGTTCTCTGGGGACCTGACCCCAGGATGTCGAGCTTCACGCCGCCGCCTCCTCGAATGCGAAGAGGTGATCACGCGGTCGGTCGAGTGCGGAGAGCGCGGCCTCGGCCGCGCTGATGCCGCTGCGCACGGCGCTCTCCATGGTCGCGGGCCAGCCGGTGGCGGTCCACGCGCCCGCGAGGTAGAGGCCGCGGGCCTTGGTGCGGGCGCCGGGCCTGAGCCTGCCGACGCCGGGGATGGGGGCGAAGGTCGCCGTGCGCTCGCGGGTGACGAAGAAGTCCCGTACCTCCGCGCCGTGCGCGGCGGGCAGCAGCCGCTCCAGCTCGGGCAGATAGCGCTCGCGCAGCGCGGCGACCGGCGCGTCGATCTCGTCCTGCGCGGCGGACTGCGAGAGCGCGAGGTACTGCCCCTCGGCGAGGCCGGACGCCTCGGTCCGGTCGAAGACCCACTGCACGGGCGTGCCGAGGGCGGCGAAGAACGGCCGCTTCAGCACCTTCCTGTCGTACACCACGTGGACGTTGAGGATCGGCGCGTTGTCGATGTCCAGGAGCCGGTCGGGCTGGTCGAGCGCGCCGTCGGGGAGCAGGTCATGCGCCTCGTGCTGCGGCACGGCGAGCACCACGGTGTCGGCCTCGATGGCCTCGCCGGGCACCTCGACCCGCCAACCTCCTTCGTCCGTACGGGAGATGGAGGTGACGCGCGCCCTCAGTTCGGTACGGACCCCCGCGGCGTCGAGCGCCTTGCGGGCCAGCGTGTCGTGCAGATCCCCGAGGGGCACCCGGGACCAGCCGATGTCCGCGGCGCCCGGGTCCGAGAGCAGCCCGGTCTTGAACACCATCGCGGCGAGCCCGAGCGAGGCGTCACCCGCGACGGCGTTGAGCGTGGCGACGCCCACGAGGTCCCACAGGGCCTCGATGGCGCGCGGCGTCTGACCGTGCCTGGCCAGCCAGCTGCCGAAGTCCTGGCCGTCGAGCACGGGATCGGCGGGGTCGAGCCCCTTGAGGGCGAGTGCCGCGCGCCCCACGTTGGCGCGCTCGGCGAGCGAGAGGTGCGGATACGTGGCGAGGCTCGCCGCCAGATGGAGCGGCACGGGCAGCGCGGCGCGCCGCAGCCGTCCGAGGCGGTTGCGGTCGGCGTCGAGGACGGGCACGTCGAGACGTTCCTGCAAGGGGGCGAGGTGCGCGCCCTCGACGCGGTCGAGGAACCACCGGTAGGCGGTGCAGCAGCGGAGGTAGACGTGCTGGCCGTTGTCGACGGTCAGTTCGCCGCGCCGGAAGGAGAACGCGAGCCCGCCGAGCCGCGGCCGCCCCTCCAGGAGCGTCACGCGCAGTCCCGCGTCGGCCAGCGAGAGGGCGGCGGTGATGCCGGCGAGTCCGCCGCCGATCACTACGGCGGCCGCCCCACCAGGGCGGCCCTCGGCATCCGCGGTCAGCCCTTCGGGCCGCATGTCCTCGCTCTTCATGCACCCTCCCTTTCGGCTGTCGCAGTCTGGGACGCGACCTTGGAGCGGAGGGTTGCCCACCGCTTGGCGGGTGCCGCGCCGGCCGCCGCCCGGTTCCCCCGAACGCGCATCACACGCGCCTCCTGACGGTCTGGCGCGAGACGGTCCGCGCGTCGAACCCGGACAGTCCGCGCACGGCGACGTACGCCTTCTCGTGGCCCGGCAGCGAGACGCGCCCGCGCAGGACGGCCTCCGGCTCCCGCTCGATGCGGTCGAGGAGGCGGCGGTAGATGCCGGCCATGGCCGCGACGCAGGCGCCGCTGCGCCGGTCCAGCATGGGCAGCAGGCGGTAGCCCTCGGCGAACAGGGCGCGGGCGCGGCGCACCTCGAAGTGGACGAGGCCCGCGAAGTCGGATCCGGCAGGCGGTGTGGGGCCCGAGAACCCGGCGGAGCAGCCGAACTTGGCGAGGTCCTCGGCGGGCAGATAGGTGCGCCCGCCGACGGCGTCCTCGCGAACGTCCCGCAGAATGTTGGTCAGTTGGAGTGCGAGGCCGAGCGTGTCGGCATACTCCGGCGCGCGCTCCGCGTGGAGCGCCCCCCGTTCCGTACCGAACACACCGAGCGAGAGCCGCCCGATGGCCCCGGCGACACAGCGGCAGTAGCCCTTGAGGTCCTCCCAGGTCTCGTACGTCTCACCGCGTACGTCCATCAGGACGCCGTCGATGAGCTCGTCGAGGCCCTCCATGGGGATGGGGAAGTGGGCGGCGGCGTGCGCGAGGGCGACCGCCACCGGGTCGGTGTCGTCCTCCGCGACCTCCCCCTCGCGGATCCGGGCGAGGAGCTGCCGGGTCTCGTCGAGCCGGTCCGCCTTGACGTCCGGCGCGAGCGCGCCGTCGCCGATGTCGTCCACGCGCCGCGACAGGGCGTAGAGCGCCGACATGGCGCGCCGCTTCGGCGTCGGCAGCAGCCTGATGCCGTACGCGAAGTTGCGCGCCTGCTGTCCGGTGACGGTCTCGCAGTAGCTGTACGCGGCGAGCACCGGCGCGGACATCTGCGGATCTGACTCCACGGTCCGGCTCACCCCTCTCCTCGCAGAACCGCCCCCGCCTCGCGCAACAGGCGGGGCTTGGTGGGCTTGGGTGGACCGGGCAGTACGTCGTATCCGGCGGCGACGATGGCGTGGGCCGCCGCCTTTCCCCCCGCCACGAACCCGGCGAGCAGCAGCTTCAGCCTGCCGTGGACGCTACCCACCAGGGGGGTGCCTTCATTCAGGAGGCAGCGGGCGCGTTCTGTTTCGTATGCGACCAGTGCGCGCACCGACGCGCCCGCGGTGGGCGCGGCCAGGTCGGCCTCGCTGACGTGGAAGCGGGACATGTCCTCGATCGGCAGGTAGATGCGGTCGCGCCGCAGGTCCTCGGCGACGTCCTGGAGGTGCTCGACGATCTGGAGGCCGGTGCAGACGGCGTCGGACAGGCGCAGACGTTCGGGGGTGGCGGTGCCGGTGATGGCGAGGACGAGGCGGCCGATGGGGTTGGCCGAGAGCGCGCAGTACGCCACGAGGTCGTCGAAGGTGTCGTAGCGCGTGACGTGCTGGTCCTGGCGGTTGGCCGCGATCAGGTCGAGGAAGGGGGTGATCGTCACGGCCCCGCGGTCGGCCGTGGGCCGCAGCGCCCGCACCAGCGGGTGACCGGGGGCGCCGCCGTCGAAGAGCTTGCCGAGGTCGGCCTCGACGGCGTCGAGCAGCCGCGGCGGGTCGGCGGGGGCGTCGGCGGGGTCGAGGCCGAGATAGCGGGCGTGCCCGGCTTCGGGTGCGAGGTCGCCGTCGCCGATGTCGTCGATGAGCCGTACGACGCCGTAGACGGCCATGAGGTCGTCACGCCAGGCCCGGGGCAGGAAGAAGGGGGCCACGGGGAAGTTCTCGGCCGCGGCCTTGTCGAGGACGGCGGATGCATCGCGGAGCCGGAGATCATCCGTAGCCATTGCCGTCACATCTCCCGTTCTACACTGCTGACCCAATACATCCTATTTCGGACACGCCGCCCAGCCCTGTCCGAGGTGGACCGTGGCCCGGCCGGGGTACCGCGCCATATCGCCCCACTTGCCGCGAATCAGCACCGGTACAGCTTACGTTGTACAACCCCTCACGCCTCGTCGGGGTGTTCGGCACATCACAACAACACACCGATTGGCGTCAACCCTCCCTGTGCGCGAGGGAGTTGGGAGACCGGTGGGGCGCGGCGGGCCCGGACGGACAGCAGGGCCCCACCGGGAAGATCCCCGGCGGGGCCCTGTCGTCGAACGGGCGGGTCCGCGATGGCGCAAACGGACTACTTGCCCGTGAACTTCTCGTACTCCTTGATGACCTCGTCGGTCGGCCCGTCCATGCGCAGCTCGCCGCGCTCCAGCCACAGCACGCGGTCGCAGGTGTCGCGGATGGACTTGTTGTTGTGGCTGACGAGGAAGACCGTGCCGGCCTCCTTGCGCAGCTCGCGGATGCGGGCCTCGGAGCGCTTTTGGAACTTGCGGTCGCCGGTGGCCAGGGCCTCGTCGATCATCAGGACATCGTGGTCCTTGGCGGCCGCGATGGAGAACCGCAGGCGGGCCGCCATGCCGGAGGAGTAGGTGCGCATCGGCAGGGTGATGAAGTCACCCTTCTCGTTGATGCCGGAGAAGTCGACGATCTCCTGGTAGCGCTCCCTGACCTGCTCTCGGGACATGCCCATCGCGAGCCCGCCGAGGATGACGTTGCGCTCACCCGTCAGGTCGTTCATCAGGGCCGCGTTGACGCCGAGCAGCGAGGGCTGGCCGTCGGTGTAGACCTTGCCCTTCTCGGCGGGGAGCAGGCCCGCGATGGCACGCAGCAGGGTGGACTTGCCCGAGCCGTTCGAACCGATGAGGCCGATGGCCTCGCCCCGGTAGGCGGTGAAGCTGACACCGCGCACGGCGTGCACCTTGCGCACGCCGCGCTCCTCGCCGCGCCGGAGGATGCGGCTCAGCGCGGAGGTGGCGCTGCCCTTGCCCGTCTTCGCGCCGTTGACGCGGTAGACGATGTGCAGCTCGTCGGCGATGACGGTGGGGATGTGCGCCTTGGAGGCGTCACCGGCCTTGCCGGCCTTGTCGAGACTCGTTTCGTCAGCCACGGCCGTACCGCTCCTCAGCCTTCCAGAAGTACACGAAGCCGCCGACGGCGAGCAGAACGGCCCAGCCGCCCGCGACCGCCCAGACGTGCGGCGGCAGGTTCTCGGAGCCGTAGCCGTCGATGAGCGCGAAACGCATCAGGTCCATGTAGATGGCGGCCGGGTTCCACTGGAGGACGTCCGCGATCCAGGCGGGGTGGTCGTCAAGCATGACCGGGATGGAGAACATCACGCCGGACGCGTACATCCACGTACGCATCACGAACGGCATCAGCTGCGCGAGGTCGGGGGTCTTGCTGCCCAGCCTTGCCATGATCATCGCGAGGCCGGTGTTGAAGAGGAACTGGAGGATCAGCACCGGGACGATCAGCAGCCACGACAGCCTGGGATAGCTGCCGAAGCCGATCGTGATGACGAACAGCACGATCATCGAGAACAGCAGTTGCTGGAGCTGCTGGAGCGAGAACGAGACCGGCAGGGAGGCGCGCGGGAAGTGCAGCGCGCGCACCAGGCCGAGGTTGCCCGAGATCGACCGGACGCCCGCCATCACCGAACTCTGCGTGAAGGTGAAGACGAAGACGCCCGTGACCAGGAACGGAATGTAGACCTCACGCTCGAAGCCCCGGTCGGCCTCCAGGATCAGGCCGAAGATCAGGAAGTAGACGAGCGCGTTCAGGAGCGGTGTCGCGACCTGCCACAGCTGGCCGAGCTTCGCCTGGCTGTACTGCGCGGTCAGCTTCGCCTGGGAGAAGGCGAGGATGAAGTGGCGCCGTCCCCAGAGCTGGCGGACGTACTCGAAAAGTCCGGGCCGTGCGCCGCTGACGGTCAGACCGTACTTGGCGGCGAGTTCGGCGCGGGAGAGCCCGTCATCGGGCGGCGGTGTCGACGGGGATGCTGTCACCGCGACTCCGCCGTCATGCGTTGTCTCACTCACGAGTGGAAACTTTCGTCTTCAGATGCGCAGCCGGTCGGGCGTAGGCGTGGGCCAGGGACCGGGGTATGGCCCAGATGCTCTCAGATCCGAGCTTGTCAGATGACAGGAGGGCGGCCCAGCCGCGTCAGCCGCCACACCGTACGCCACTTCATGGGCGTGCGCGGTCCGCACGGCGTGGTCCAGCCCTCCTTGAAGCCGCCGAACCAGGCCTTCAGGGCCGGAGCCGAGGGGCGCCGGGCGAGGGTGAGGAGCATCCAGACGCCGAGGTAGACCGGGACGAGGAGCGCGGGGAGGTTGCGGCGGGCGAGCCAGACGCGGTTGCGGGCCACCATGCGGTGGTAGACCGCGTGCCGGGAGGGGGCGGTCGTCGGGTGCAGGAGCACCATGTCGGACCGGTAGTCGATCATCCAGCCGGCGTTCAGCGCGCGCCAGGCGAGGTCGGTCTCCTCGTGGGCGTAGAAGAACTCGCCGGGCAGAGGGCCGACCTCGGCGATGACCTTCGTACGGACGGCGTTGGCGCCGCCGAGGAAGGTGGTCACGCGCGAGGAGCGCATCGGGTCGGAGGCCCGCAGCCGCGGCACGTGGCGCCGCTGGGTCTCGCCCGTCTCCGGGTCGGCGATGCGGAAGCTGATGATGCCGAGTTCCGGGTCGGCGGCGAAGGCGTCGCGGCACAGCTGGGCCGTGTCGGTGTTGGCCAGCAGGCCGTCGTCGTCGAGGAAGAGCAGGATGTCGACGTCGGTGCCGCCGGGGCCGAAGGCCTCGATGCCGACGTTGCGGCCACCGGGGATCCCGAGGTTCTCGGGCAGTTCGATCGTGCGTACGCCGTCGGGGACGTCCGGCACGGGGGCGCCGTTGCCGACCACGACCACCTCGACCGGGTCGCCGTCCTGCTTGGCGACCGAGTCGAGGAGGGCGCGCAGCTCCTGCGGCCGGTTGCCCATCGTGATGATGACGGCGCCGACGCTCAGCTTCTGTGCCGGGGTGTCCGGGGTGCTCACTTCAACCTGCTCGATACGAGGATGGACACGAGATGGAGCACAGTCTGGAGCATCGCGATGCCCGCGAGGACCGCGACACCGAGCCGCGAGAAGAACAGGTCGCCCCTGGCCTGGTCCACGATCGCGAGGACCAGGATCAGCAAGGACGCCTCGACGCCGAGGATCAGCCGGTGGAACTTCAGGGCGGCGGCGGCCTTGCGGGCCAGCGCCATCCCGGAGGAGCGCGGCTCGGAGGCCGACTCCTTGACCGGCTCCTTGCCCGTCTGGTGGCGGGCGACCCCGACCAGGTCGGTCTCGGCCTTGATCAGGATCGCGCCGAGGGCGGCCAGGGTGCCGAGGAACGCCCACAGCCAGTCGATGCGCCCCGAGCCCCACAGGTCGGCGGCGCGCAGGCCGAAGCCGACCAGGACCGCGGCGTCGCACAGATAGGCGGCGACCCGGTCGAGGTAGACGCCGGCCATCGAGTACTGCTTCTTCCAGCGGGCGATCTCGCCGTCGACGCAGTCGAGCAGCAGATAGAGCTGGACCGCGAGCACACCGAGCACGGCGCCCGTGATCCCCGGCACCAGCAGGGCCGGGGCGGCGAGGGCGCCGGCGACGGTCATCACGTAGGTCAGCTGGTTGGGCGTGACCCGCGTGTTCACCAGGTGCCGGTCGATGCGCAGGGAGACCTCGCGCATGTAGAGCCGGCCGGCCCAGTGTTCGCCGCTGCGCCGGTCCTTCACCCCCGGGGGGTGAACGACCGGGCGCAGCTCAGCTACCGATGGCTTTTGCATAGTCGGCGTATGCGTCCCTGATCTGGTCGGTGGACAGGTCGAGGTGTTCCAGGATCGTGTAGCGGCCCGGGCGGGTCTGCGGAGCGAACTCCACGACCTTCACGAACTCCTCCACGGTGAAGCCGATCTCCTCCGGCAGCACGGGCAGGCCGTGGCGGCGCAGCACCGAGGCCATGTACGCCGACTCCTCGCGGGCACCGCGCAGGTGCATCGCGAAGGCCGCGCCGAGGCCGCACTGCTCGCCGTGGCTCGCGGCGCGCTTGGGGTGGAGGAGGTCGAAGGCGTGGTTGATCTCGTGGCAGGCGCCGGACGCCGGGCGGGAGTCGCCCGACACGGACATCGCGATACCGGTGAGGACCAGTCCCTCGGCCAGCACCTGGAGGAAACCGTCGTCGCCGACGCCTCCGGGGTGGCGCAGCACGGCCTCGCCGGCCTGCCGGGCCATGGCGGCCGCGAGGCCGTCTATGTCCTCGCCGCGCTCGCGGGCGGCCAGCTCCCAGTCCCGCACGGCGGAGATGTTGGAGAGGGCGTCGCCGATGCCGGAGCGGACGAACCGGGCGGGCGCCTCACGGATCACATCGAGGTCGATGACGACCGCGATGGGGTTCGGCACGCCGTACGAGCCGCGGCCCGCGTCGTTGTCGAGGGTCGCGACGGGCGAGCACAGGCCGTCGTGCGACAGGTTCGTCGCGACGGCGACCAGCGGCAGGCCGACGCGCGCCGCGGCGAACTTGGCGCAGTCGATGATCTTGCCGCCGCCGAGACCCACGACCGCGTCGTAGCGGCCCTTCTTCATGGCGTCGGCGAGCTTGATGGCGTCATCGAGGGTGCCGCCGCCCACCTCGAACCACTCGGCGCCGGGCAGCGACGGCATGAGCCGGTCCCGCAGCACCGCGCCGGAGCCACCGCTGATGGCGATGGCGAGCTTGCCGGTCGACGAGCAGATCCGCTGGTCGGCGAGGACACCGGCCAGGTCGTTGAGCGCCCCCGGCCGGATGTCGACGACGACCGGCGAGGGGATGAGCCTCGTCAGTACTGGCACGCGATCTCCCGGCCCTTGGCGAGGTCGTCGTGGTTGTCGATCTCGACCCACTTGATGTCGCCGATCGGGGCCACGTCGACCTTGAAGCCGCGGTTGACCAGCTCCTGGTAGCCGTCCTCGTAGTAGAGGTCGGGGTCGCGCTCGAAGGTGGTCTTCAGGGCGTCGGCCAGCTCGTCGGCGGCGGAGCCCTCGATGAGGGTGACGCCGATGTACTCACCGGTGGCCTCGGCCGGGTCCATGAGCTTGGTGATGCGCTGGACGCCCTTGTCGGCGTCGACGATGACCTTCATCTCCTCGTCGGCGAGCTGCTTCACCGTGTCGAGGGCGAGGATGATCTTCTGGCCGTTGCCACGGGCGGCGAGCAGCGTCTTCTCGACGGAGACCGGGTGCACGGTGTCGCCGTTGGCGAGGATCACGTCGTGCTTGATGGCGTCACGGCCGCACCACAGGGAGTAGGCGTTGTTCCACTCCTCGGCCTTGTCGTTGTCGATCAGGGTCAGCTTGAGGTTGTACTTCGCCTCGAGCGCCGCCTTGCGCTCATAGACGGCCTCCTTCTTGTAGCCGACGATGATCGCGACCTCGGTGAGACCGATCTCGGCGAAGTTGCCGAGCGTCAGGTCGAGGATGGTGGTGTCGCCGTCGACGGGCACCAGGGCCTTGGGCAGGGTGTCCGTGTAAGGGCGAAGACGCCGTCCGGCGCCGGCCGCCAGCACGAGGCCGATCATGCGGGTTCTCCTTCATCGTGTACGGCGGGTGCGCCCTTTTTCTCGGCGGCGACCCAGAAGCGGATGCTCTCGACGAGCACCACGAGTGCCACGGCCACGGCGAGTGCCGTGAGCGCGACGGTGAAATCTGTGGGTGACAGCAGGGCCGCGGCCAGGGTGACCAGGAGAGTCCTGCCCTCCTGGCCGCCGATCGCGCGCACCAGCCAGGACGGCGGCGCGCCAGTGCCCCCCTTGATGCGGTACACCGTGTCGTAGTGATGGTAGGCGACCGCGGCCACCAGTCCGAAAGCCGCGGGAAGCGCCCCGTTCACATCGGCTTTGGCCGCCAGTACCAGGACCGTGCCGTATTCGGCGGCGCGGAAGAACGGCGGCACCAGCCAGTCCAGGGGGGCCTTGAGGGGCATGATCAGGGCGAGGCCCGACAGGGCGATGTACAGCGCGGCGGCGGCCACGACCACGGGGCTGCCGTAGGGGTTGGCCAGCGCCGTGCCGACCAGCCCGGCGCCGCCGACGAAGGCGAGCACCGGGGCGGGGCGCAGCCAGGTCACCCGCGGCCGGAGGGCGGCGAAGGCCGAGGCGAGGGGGCCGTTGTCGGCGAGGTCGGCGAGGGCTGCCGCGGCGCGGTCGGTGCGGGTGGCCTTGCGGGTCAGCGAGCGCAGGACGCGGCCGGCGGTGGTGTAGCAGGCGGCGAGCGCGCAGCCGATGAGCAGGGCGACGAGGGTGATGCGCGGGGTGGTGACCGCGGTGAGCACGGCGATCATCGCCCAGCGCTCGCCGATGGGCAGCACGATCATCCGCCGTACCCAGACCGTCCATCCGACGCTGTCGAGCTTGTCGGAGAGGGCGGCGGTGGGGCTGGTGTTGGCGGTCGCGTCGTGATTCGCCTCGTTGAAGGAGAAGTCCACGACGTGCCGGCAGGTCTGGAGCACCATCGCGCCGAGCGCGAGGGCCCATACGTCGTCACCACCCCGGGCTGCGCCGAGCGCGAGGCCCGCGTAGTAGGCGTACTCCTTTGCGCGGTCGAACGTCGCGTCCAGCCAGGCGCCGAGCGTCGAGTACTGGAGGGAGTAGCGGGCGAGCTGTCCGTCCGTGCAGTCCAGGACGAAGGAGAAGATCAGCAGCAGGCCGGCGGCCACGAAGCCGCCGCGCGTGCCGGTCGCCGCGCAGCCCGCCGCGATCAGCGCGGTGAGCAGCGAGGCAGTGGTGACCTGGTTCGGGGTCAGGCCCCGGCGGGCGCACCAGCGGGCGATGTAGCGCGAGTACGGGCTGATGGCGTACGTGGTGAAGAAGCCGTCCCGGGACTTGACCGCGGTGCGCAGGCGGACGGCCTCGTCGTCGACGGCGGCGACGGCCTGCCGCGCTTCGTTGCGCGTCTGGGGGTCGGTGGGGACGGTGGCGACGAGGGTGCCGAGCTCGGGGCTGTGCACGTCCGTCGCGTCGGATTCCATGGCCGCGGCGATGTCGTCCGGGAGCACGTCGGGGCTCGTGGCGGCACCGGGGGCGGCGGCGGTCGTCCGCAGCGCGCGCGTCAGGGCCGTGCGGGCCTCCGGCTTGGCCGTGACGGCGCCGGGCACCGCCGAGGCGGCGAAGCGGGGGTCGGTGAGACCGAGGCGCAGGGCGTGGACGTGACCGACGAAGCGCGCGTCGACGACGGCGACCCGCTGGTCACCCGGCACGGCGGCCAGCAGCGTCTCGGCGTCCGCCGCGTCGGAGGCGACCCGCACGTCGAAGCCGAGGGACCGCAGATCGCCTTCGAGTGGCGACCCGGGGACCGGCTGACCGGTGAGGATGGCGGTCGACAGACGAACTCACTCCTTGATTCCCGGCGCGGCTCGCGCCGGGCACGTGCGTAAGGGGGGCGCCCCTGGCCATGGCGGCCGGGCGGCACGTCGGCAGAGGCTATCGGATGATGAGAAGCGGGCGTTCACCACCCGTTCACGCCTCGATAGAGCCTGTGTCATGGTTATGACACAGGATCTCAGGGCGGCCTGCGAGGGCCTCGGCCTTCGCGATCATCATGGTGGATGGGGGCCCGCCCCTCCAAACCGCGCCCGTATCGTGCCCGGCTTGCCCCCATAGCGTTCGCTTAGGGTGGGCGCCCATGACGTGGATGATCACCGGCGGGGCCGGATACATCGGGGCACACGTGGCGCGGGTCATGGCCGGCGCCGGGGAGGACGTCGTCGTACTGGACGACATGTCGTCGGGAGTGCCGCGGCGGCTGCCCGCGGACGTACCTCTCATCAAGGGCTCGGCGCTCGACGGCGACCTGTTGCGCCGGGTCCTCGCCGAGCACGACGTGACGGGCGTGGTGCACCTCGCGGCGCGCAAGCAGGTCGGCGAGTCCGTGGAGCAGCCGTTGCGCTACTACCGGGAGAACGTGGGCGGCCTGACGACACTGCTCGAAGCGGTGGCCGAGGCGGGGGTGCGGCGGTTCGTGTTCTCGTCGTCGGCGGCGGTGTACGGCAATCCGCCGGACGTCGACCTCGTGGCGGAGGACACTCCTTGCGCGCCGGTCAGCCCCTATGGCGAGACGAAGCTCGCCGGGGAGTGGCTGGTGCGGGCGGCCGGGCGTGCGCACGGCATCGCGACGGTGTGCCTGCGCTACTTCAACGTGGCGGGCGCTGCGGCCCCCGAGCTGGCGGACACCGGTGTCTTCAACGTGATCCCGATGGTCTTCGACCGCCTCACCCGCGACGAGGCGCCCCGCGTCTTCGGCGACACCTACCCCACGGCGGACGGCACCTGCGTACGGGACTACATCCACGTCTCCGACCTGGCGGAGGCACACCTGGCGGCGGCCCGGCGGCTCGCGGGCGGCGCCGAGGGTGATCTGACGGTGAACATCGGCAGGGGCGAGGGCGTTTCCGTGCGCGAACTGGTCGATCTGATCGGCGAGGTGAGCGGTGACCGCCGCCCGGCGCTGGTCGAGTCCGCGCGCGCCGGTGACGCGCCGCGAGCGGTGGCCGACGCGCGGCTGGCCGCCGAGGAGCTGGGCTGGACGGCTCGGCGCGGGGTGCGCGAGATGGTCGAGTCGGCGTGGGCGGGATGGTGTCTGCACCACCCCGACGCGGGGCGTCGGTGATCGTCGCGAGCCCCTGACCTGCACCCCTTCCCCAGTCGGCAATCGTTGCCATTTTCGCAGGTCAGAGCAGATGACAACGGTGTTCAGTGCCGCGTTGCCAGGTACCCCCCACCCGTAGTTCACTGTGGTCGCGCGACGACCGAACAGCAGAACGACGACCGACGCGGGAGGCGGGCTCCATGGGGGCTGGGCACGATCACGGACACACGCACGGGGCACCGGCCACAGGGACGGCGGCTCACGCCTACAAGGGGCGGCTGCGGGTGGCGCTCGGCATCACCATCACCGTGATGATCGCCCAGATCGTGGGCGGCATCATGGCGGATTCGCTCGCGCTCATCGCGGACGCGACGCACATGGCGACGGACGCGCTGGGGCTCGGCATGGCGCTGCTCGCCATCCACTTCGCGAACAGACCGCCCACCGAGAGCCGCACCTTCGGTTACGCCCGCGCCGAGATACTCGCGGCGCTCGCCAACTGCCTGCTGCTGCTCGGCGTGGGCGGCTATGTGCTGTACGAGGCGATCGAGCGGTTCATCACGCCCGCCGGGACCCAGGGCGGCCTGGCCGTCTTCTTCGGTGTCTTCGGGCTGGTCGCGAACATGATCTCGCTGTCGCTGCTGATGCGCGGCCAGAAGGACAGCCTCAATGTGCGCGGCGCGTTCCTGGAGGTCGTGGCGGACACGCTCGGCTCCGTGGCGGTCATCGTCTCGGCGACCGTCATCATGCTCACCGGCTGGCAGGCGGCGGACCCGATCGCCTCGCTCGTGATCGGCCTCATGATCGTTCCGCGTACGGTCAAGCTCCTGAAGGAGACCCTGAACGTCCTGCTCGAGTCGGCACCCAAGGGCGTCGACATGACGGAGGTGCGGGCCCACATACTCGGCCTGCCGGGCGTCGAGGAGGTCCATGACCTGCACGCCTGGACGATCACCTCGGGCATGCCCGTCCTCTCCGCCCATGTCGTCGTCAGCTCCGACGCGCTCGACTCGATCGGCCACGAGAAGATGCTGCACGAGCTCCAGGGCTGCCTGGGTGATCACTTCGACGTGGAGCACTGCACGTTCCAGCTGGAGCCGAGCGGGCACGCGGAGCACGAGGCGAAGCTCTGTCACTGACAGTGCTAGCCTGGGCCCGAGTTCTTGGGATCCGAGGAGGTGGGTTGATGACTGTCGCGGCCGACGCTGCCGTGCGCGGCGACACGTGCATCCCCACTTCCCGGGCTCGCGCCTGACGGCTGACTCCGCACGTCCGCGGGCCCCTCACCCAAGGGTTTCCCACGTTGACCGACAACACCTCGATCACCGACGCCTTCTTCGCCCTGCACCACGGCCTCCCGCGGCAGGGTCCCGGCTCCGACGACACCACCCGCCGGCTGCTCCGCCTCGCGGGTGAGCTGCCCGGGCGGCCCCGCGTCCTCGACCTGGGCTGCGGACCCGGCCGGGCCGCGCTCCTGCTCGCCGCGGAGGCGGGCGCCGAGGTGACCGCCGTGGATCTGCACGAACCGTTCCTCGACGAACTCCGCGCGGCCGCCGACGCGCGCGGGCTCACCGGTTCGATCACCACCGTCCATGCCGACATGGCCCAACTCCCCTATCCGGATGGCTCGTTCGACCTCGTGTGGGCCGAGGGTTCGGCCTACGCCATCGGCTTCGACAACGCCCTGCGCGCCTGGCGGCGGCTGCTCGCGCCCAGCGGGGTGCTCGTCGTCACCGAGTGCGAGTGGACGACCGCCGAGCCGTCCACCGCGGCGCGCGCCTTCTGGGACCAGCACTACGCGCTGCGTACGGGTGAGGAGAACGCCCGGGCCGCTACCGGAGCCGGCTACTCCGTGCTCGGCGCGCACCCGCAGCCGGAGACCGACTGGGACGAGTACTACGGCCCGCTGGCCGCCCGCGCGGACGCGGCGGACCCGGACGCGCCCGGGATGGCCGAGGCCCTCGCCGCCACGCGCGAGGAGATCGCGACGCGGCGCGAGCACGGGTCGGAGTTCGGTTACACGGGTTACGTCCTGCGCCCCGTCGCCTCCGGCTGCTGGCCGACCCGCCCGGAGAGCGCCGCGGACATCGCCTCGGTGCACGCGCTGAACACCGCCGCGTTCGCCACCGAGGCGGAGGCCGACCTGGTCGAGGCCCTGCGCGCCGATCCGGAGGCCTGGCTTCCCGGGATGTCGTACGTCGCCGAGGCGCCGGACGGCTCGGTCGCGGCGCACGCGCTGATCACCCGCTGCCGGGTGGGCGGGGCGCCCGCGCTCGCCCTCGCGCCCGTCGCCGTTCTGCCGCGGTACCAGCGGGCGGGGGCGGGTTCGGCGGTCATCCGCGCGGTACTGGACGCGGCACGGGCGCGTGGGGAGCGGCTCGTCCTCGTGCTCGGGCATCCGGCGTACTACCCGAGGTTCGGTTTCAGGCCCGCGTCCGGGTACGGGATTCGGCCAGGGTTCGAGGTTCCGGACGAGGCCATGATGGCGCTCGTCCTCAAAGAAGCCGACGATTTCGGGCCGCTGCCCCGGGGCATGATCCAGTATCCGGCCGCTTTCGGGGTCTGAGACCCGCCCGGGCGCGTTCCGCCCGGGCGTCCACCCGCATGTCCCGGAGTGCTTCCGCGCGCCGGGACATGCGGTCCCCGGAGTGCCTGGAGTGTCCGGGACGTACGGCAGACTTGAGGCTCGAACCGAAGCGAAGGATGGGTATGCCGATCACACCTGCCACCGCGGCGAACAGCTCGTCGAACGGCACCGGAGAAGCGATCTTGCTGGAACTCGTCGACGAGGACGGCAGGACGATCGGCACAGCGGAGAAACTCTCCGCGCATGAGGCGCCCGGGCAGCTGCACCGGGCGTTCTCCGTTTTCCTCTTCGACGAGCAGGGGCGGCTGCTGCTCCAGCAGCGCGCGGCCGGCAAGTACCACTCCCCCGGCGTCTGGTCGAACACCTGCTGCGGCCACCCCTACCCGGGCGAGGCGCCGTTCGCCGCGGCCGCCCGGCGTACGTACGAGGAGCTGGGCGTCTCGCCCTCGCTGCTCGCCGAGGCGGGCACCGTGCGCTACAACCACCCGGACCCGGAGTCGGGCCTGGTGGAGCAGGAGTTCAACCACCTCTTCGTCGGGATGGTCCAGTCGCCGCTGCGCCCGGACCCCTCCGAGGTCGGCGAGACCGCGTTCGTGACGGCCGGGGAGCTGAAGGCCCGGCACGAGAAGGGGCCGTTCTCCGCGTGGTTCATGACCGTGCTCGACGCGGCACGCCCCGCGATCAAGGAGCTGACCGGGTCCTCGGCGGGCTGGTAGCCCCTTTCCACTTCGGGCGAGTAGCGCCAAAATGGGAATTTGCAGCCAGAGTTTGATGGTTCCGTCTATTTAAAGACATTTAATCATCCTTCGGAGTGCGCCGTGCGTCGCGCTTCCCTACGTTGGGGGTTGTCAGGCGGAGAATCTCTCCGCCTGCAAACCGAAGGAAATCCTCATGCGCACCATGCGCACAACGGGCACAGCCCGGACCTTCCTGATCGCCGCGATCGCCGTAGCCGGCCTCACTCTCACTCCCGCACTCGCCTCCGCACAGCCCGGTACGGGCGGCGACCGCACGGCCGCTGCCGGGGCCCCGGGCAGCAACGGCGCCAACGGCGTCGGGACCCTCGGAGGTATCGGCGGCCTCGGCGGCAACGGCGGCGCCGCGGGTGCCAACGGCAACGGCGGCAATGGCGGCAACGGCGGCAACGCCACCGGCGTCGCGAGCGTCGGCGGCCTAGGCGGCACGGGCGGAGCCGGCGGCGCCAACGGCGACGGCGGCAACGGCGGAGCCGGCGGCGAGGCCAAGCTCGGCGGCACCGGAGGCAAGGGCGGCGTCGGCGGCGTCGGCAACGCCGGTGCCGGTATCGCCGGCGGCAAGGGCGGCAACGGCGGCGCCTCCATCGTCGCGGGCGGCCACACGGGCGGGACGGGTGGCGCGGGTGGCGCGGCCAGTCCGGTGTGCCCGGGCAAGCCCGGCGGCAACGGCACCGCCGCCACGGCGTTCGCGGACGGCACCACCGGCGCCACCGGTGCGGCCGGCAGGACCACTCTCCCCTGCTGAACATCTCCGGTGAAGTGCTGACGAGCAGTCAGCGAAGCACGCGGCCCGGTGGCGGCGAGACCTCAGCCGTCGCCGGGCTTCAGGGGCAGGGCCGCCCAGATGACCTTGCCCCCGCTCGCGGTGTGCTCGACGTCGCAGGCGCCGCCCGCCTCCTGCGTGATCTCGCGGACGATGAGCAGCCCGCGGCCGCCCGTCTGCCCGTGGTCCGCCACCAGCGCCGTCGGTCGGTACGGATGGTCGTCCTCGACGGAGACCCGCACCCATTCGGCGCCGACCGCCACCTCCACGGCGAGCATCGGCGAGAGCAGGGCGGCATGGCGCACCGCGTTGGTCACCAGCTCGGAGACGATGAGCAGCAGGCCCTCGATGAGGTCGTCCGACGCCGGTACGCCCTGCCGGGCCAGCAGGTCGCGCACCGCGTGCCGTGCCTGGGGCACGGAGGCGTCGACGGCGGGGGCGGTGAAGCGCCACACCCCTTCGTACGGCGCCTGTCCGTCACCCCTGGGGAGTGGGCCGGAGCCCCTCCCGTCGTTCGCCATCGTCCGGTCGCCGCCCTCGCGCTCGATTGTCACCACACATCGAGTGTTGGGAACACACGTGTCCGGACCGCGCTACTGACCAGAAGTCAGCGATTATCGACGGGATTTGATCGTAGGCGTAAGACAGCGTCAGATGTGCGACTGGTCCTGCCCGCCGTGTGCTGTTTCCGAGGCTTCTTCAGGTTGTACGAGGCTCACGATGCGGCGGCCGCCGATACCGGTGGCGATGAGGCCGAGTCCGTCGAAGAGCAGCGCCAGGGAGAAGAAGCAACCGATGACGTACTGACTGCTGCTGGGCCACTCGGCGAGGACCAGGACACCGATGAGCAGGCCGAAGGCGCCCTGCAAGAGCGTCAGGGCGAACTGCGGGCCGCGTACGACCAGGCTGCCGACCAGGCGGAACACTCCGCCGGTGAGGAAGAGCAGCGCCGCGAACATGGTCAGCGCCTCCGCCGCCACGTCGGGCCTGCGGATGATCACGACGCCCGCCGCGAGGTTCAGCGCGGCGACCACCACGCCCAGCCAGAAGAAGCTGCTGCCCCGCGACTGGACGGCGTGCAGCAGGCCGACGATGCCGCCGACCAGCAGGAGCCAGCCGAAGAGCAGCATCGAGGTCAGCGTGGCGACGCCGGTGTAGACGAGGCCGACGATCCCGGCGACCGCCAGGATCACGCCCAGCACCGCGAGCCAGCCGAAGCCGCGGCTGAGGCGGGCGCCCTGAGGTCCGGGGGTACCGCTCGCGGGCCCCGGGAACTTGGCTTCCTTGGATCTGGCCATCAGCGCCTCCGTATCACTCGGCGAGCTGTCCGGGCCCTCGGGTCGCGCGAACCGTACGGGCCGCCCCCTTCTTGATCGTACGTTCGAGGGGTGCGGATAGCATCCGGCGCATGGAACCGCAGCTGAGGCACACCGTCACGGACGGCGTCGCCACCGTCGTCATCGACCATCCGGCCAAGCGCAACGCCATGACCGCGGACATGTGGCGCCGGGTGCCGCCCCTGTTCGCGGGGCTCGCCGCCGACCCGGCCGTACGCGTCGTCGTGCTCACCGGAGAGGGCGAGACCTTCTGCGCGGGCGCGGACATCTCCTCGCTGCGGGAGGCCCCCGAGGCGGCGCAGGAGCTGGCGGTGCGGGCCGAGGACGCGATAGCGGCCTTCCCCAAGCCGACGCTCGCCGCGGTGCGCGGCTACTGCGTGGGGGGCGGCAGCCAGTTGGCCGGCGTGTGCGATCTGCGCTTCACGGAGGAGGGCGCCATGTTCGGGGTCACGCCCGCGAAGCTCGGCATCGTCTATCCGGCCTCCTCCACCCGGCGCCTGGTGTCGCTGGTGGGGCCCGCCACCGCCAAGTACCTCCTGTTCTCGGGTGAGTTGATCGACGCGCAGCGGGCGCTGCGGACGGGCCTGGTGGACGAGGTGCTGCCCGCGGGCGGCCTCGACAAGCGCGTCGCGGAGTTCGCCGGCATCCTCGCCTCCCGCTCGCAGCTGACGCAGGCGGCGGCCAAGGAGTTCGCCGCGGGGCGCACCGACCGGGACGCGTACTGGGCGGCCGAGCAGGCGCGCGACGGCGACATCGCCGAGGGTGTCGCCGCCTTCCTGGAGCGCAGGCCGCCGCGTTTCACGTGGAGCGCGCGGGCGGACTGAGCGCGTTAGGCGGCCGTTTTCCGCCGGAGCCCGGCGTCAGTCCGCGTTTACCGGCCGAGGGGGCTGTGCTCGCGGAATCTCGCCACGATGTGCGCGGGCGCCTTCTCCGGCGACCCGGCGTCATAGGGCGGCTGCGGGTCGTACTCCGCCATGAGCTGTGCGGACTGCGCGTACTCATCACCTGCGATCCTGCCGCCCAGCGTGAGCCCCATGTCGATCCCCGCGGAGACGCCGGCCGCGGTGACGTACTTGCCGTCGAAGACGACCCGCTCCCCCGTCGACCGGGCACCGAGGCGGTCCAGCTCGGTCAGGGCGAGCCAGTGCGAGGTGGCGCGGCGGCCCTTGAGCAGACCCGCGGCGGCGAGCGCCAGCGACCCGGTGCACACGGAGGTCGTCCAGGTCGTGGTGGGGTCGACGGCGCGGAGCCAGCCGAGGAGCGCCTCGTTCTCCATCTGGTCGCTCTGGTCGGGGCCGCCGGGGACGACGACGATGTCGGGGCGCCGCACCTCGTCGAAGGACTTCTCGGCGACGAGCGCGAGGGAGTTCCCGTCGTCGCGCACGGGGCCCGCCTTCTCGGCCACGAAGACGGTCTCCGCGCCGGGCAGGCTGTACAGCATCTGGTACGGCCCTATCGCGTCCAGGACGGTGAAGCGCTCGTACAGGGCGATGGCGATCTGCATGGGGTCCCCTATCGGTTATCTGTTGTCGGCTGTCTGTTGTCGGTTACCGACGTGCGGGTGTGGTGGGTGTGCCGGTCCTCGGGGCGGGTGCCGGGACCGGGTGGAAGCGGCGGCGGTACTCCGCCGGCGCCGCGCCGAGCGCCTTGACGAAGGCGCGGCGCATGGCCTCCGGTGTGCCGTAGCCGCAGGCGCGTGAGATCTCCTCCACGCCGTCGGAGGTGTCCTCCAGGAGGCGGCGCGCGTGTTCGATACGGACGCGCTCGACGTACTTGCCCGGTGTCAGGCCGGTCTCGGCCTGGAAGGCGCGGGCGAAGTGGCGGGGCGAGAGGCGCGCGCGGGCGGCGAGCGCGTCGACCGACAGGTCGTCGGCCGGGTGCTCGGTGATCCACTGCTGGACCTCGCGCAGCGGCTCCCGCCGTGCCGTCTGCGCGGCGAGCTGGACGCTGAACTGCGCCTGGTTTCCCGGGCGGCGCAGAAAGACGACCAGGTGGCGGGCGACGGTCAGCGCCACCTCACGGCCCAGATCCTCCTCCACGAGCGCCAGGGCGAGGTCGATTCCGGCGGTGACCCCGGCGGACGTCGCGACGTGGCCGTCGCGTACGTAGATCGGGTCCGGGTCGACCTCCACGCCGGGGTGGTCCTTGGCGAGCTTGGCGCAGTACGCCCAGTGCGTCGTGGCCCGGCGGCCCTCCAGGAGGCCCGCCTCGGCGAGGCGGAGTGCGCCGGTGCAGACGGACACCAGGCGCCGCGCCCGCGGGCCGTGGGCGCGCAGCCAGTCGATCAGCTCCGGGTCCGGCGGGCGGGTGCCGGTGCCGCCGGGGACGAGCAGTGTGTGCGGGGTGGGGGCGTCGGTCAGGGCATGGTCCGGGACCAGGGTGAGGCCGCTGGACGTCCGTACGGGCGCGCCGTCCAGGGAGGCGGTGCGGACGGCGTACCCCCCGGCGGGGTCGCCGAGGCAGTGTGCCGCGCCCGTGAAGACCTCCACCGGGCCTGTGACGTCGAGGCTCTGGACGCCTTCGAAGAGGACGACCAGAACTGTGCGCTGCTCCATGCCCTCGATTCTTGGCCTCCCCGACGATGGCTGCAATGACGAGTACCCCTCCTTTTCTGCCTCGGTCGAGGCGCACCCGCCCTCGGCGACGGCCCCCTCCTGTCTTCGGCCACGGCGTCCCGCAGACTCCATACCAACCAGTAGGTATCGTGCCTCCATGACCTCTTCGACGACCTCGTCCCCGGCCGCCGCGCTGCACCCGCGTGCCGCACGCCGCTGCCACAACGTGCTCAACCCGCTGCACTCGACGCACTACTTCTCGCCGGACGTGACGCGGGAGCTGGGCCTGCTCGGGATCACGCACCGCAGTGCCGTCAACTTCGCGGTGCGCGCGGCCGCGATGGGTCCCGTCGGCGCCGGTGTCGTGACGGCGACGTTCTACAACTACAAGCACGAACTCGTCGCCGCGCACGTGCCCGAGGTGTGGAGGACCGCCGCTCCGAGGGAGATCCTCGGCGCACGCCTGCGCGCCGTCGACGCCACGCTGCGCCGGCTCCTCGGCGAGGAGGCCGTGACGTCCTCGGAGATGAGGGAAGCCGCGGGGCTCGCCCTGCGCGCCACCGAGGCCTGCTCCCGTACCGCGCGCCCCCTGTACGCGGCCCACGCCGACCTGCCGGTCCCCGAGGAGCCGCACCTCGCGTACTGGCACGCGGCGACGCTGCTGCGCGAGCACCGCGGCGACGGGCACCTCACCGTACTGCTCGACGCCGGACTCGACGGCCTTGAAGCGCTGGTCACGCACACCGCCACCGGCAAGGGCATCGCTCCCAAGTGGGTCTTCTCCACCCGCGGCTGGAACCAGCAGGAGTGGGACGCCGCCGAGGAGCGGCTGCGCGGACGCGGACTGCTCGACAGCGAGGGCGAGTTGACCGAGGACGGCGTGGCGCTGCGCCGGGACGTCGAGGCGGAGACGGACCGGCTGGACCGCGCGCCCTACGAGCACCTGGGCGCGGCGGGCGTCGAGCGCCTGACGGAACTCGGCACCGCGTTCATCGGGGCGGCGTCGCGGGCCGGGGCGTTCCCGGCGGATCTGGTCGGCAAGCGCTGACCCAGGCTCTGCCGGTGGTTCCGGCATGGCATCGCCGCGCCGAGGTACCCGTCCGTCTCCTGGCCGCCACTCCGGCCGCGCCGGGAGACGAAAGGGGAATCCCCATGTTCCGTGCCATCGCGGACATTCTGCGTCAGATAGGCGGCGCCATCGCCACCGTCGTCACCCTGCCGTTCCGGGCGCTGGCCCGGCTGTTCGGCGGAGCGTCCCGTTCCGCCGGGCGGGGCGGCCGGAGCACCGGACGGCGTTCGGGCCGCGCGGGCCGGGCCCGCCGGGTCTGATCCTCCGCTGTCGGTGCCACCTGCCACAATTGCCCGGCAACCCCAGCGAGAAGGCGGTACCGGAACGTGGCAGCTTTGAAGACGTCCACTCCCTCGTCCATCGAAGGCAGGATCGCCGAGGAACTCGGCGTGCGGGAGCGGCAGGTGAAGGCCGCCGTCGACCTGCTCGACGGCGGTTCGACGGTGCCCTTCATCGCGCGCTACCGCAAGGAAGCGACCGAGATGCTCGACGACGCGCAGCTGCGCACGCTCGAGGAGCGGCTGCGCTATCTGCGCGAACTGGAGGAGCGGCGCGCCGCGATCCTCGACTCGGTCCGTGAGCAGGGCAAGCTCACCGACGATCTCGAGGCGCGGATCCGCGAGGCCGACACCAAGGCGCGCCTGGAGGACATCTACCTCCCGTTCAAGCCGAAGCGCCGCACCAAGGCGCAGATCGCCCGTGAGGCGGGCCTCGAACCGCTGGCCGACGGGCTGCTGTCGGACCCGGGCGTGGACCCGCACGCCGCAGCGGCCGCGTTCGTGGACGCCGACAAGGGCGTCGCGGACCCGCAGGCCGCGCTGGACGGGGCGCGCGCGATCCTCGCCGAGCGGTTCTCGGAGGACGCCGACCTCATCGGCGAGCTGCGCGAGCGCATGTGGGTGCGCGGCCGTCTCGCCGCGAAGGTCCGCGAGGGCAAGGAGGAGGCGGGCGCCAAGTTCGCCGACTACTTCGACTTCGCCGAGCCCTTCAAGGAGCTGCCCTCGCACCGCGTCCTCGCCATGCTGCGCGGCGAGAAGGAAGAGGTCCTCGACCTCACCCTGGAGCCCGAGGAGCCCGCCGCCACGCCGGGGACCCCCTCTTCGTACGAGGGGATCGTCGCCCAGCGCTTCGGCATCGCCGACCGGGGCCGCCCGGGCGACAAGTGGCTCCAGGACACCGTGCGCTGGTCCTGGCGGACCCGCATCCTCGTCCACCTCGGCATCGACCTGCGGCTGCGGCTGCGTACGGCCGCCGAGGACGAGGCGGTCCGGGTCTTCGCGTCGAACCTCCGCGACCTGCTGCTCGCGGCCCCCGCGGGCACGCGCGCGACGCTCGGCCTCGACCCCGGTTTCCGTACGGGCGTGAAGGTCGCCGTCGTCGACGCCACGGGCAAGGTCGTCGCGACCGACACGATCCACCCGCACGTCCCGGCCAACAAGTGGGACCAGTCCCTGGCCACGCTCGCGAAGCTCGCCAAGGAGCACCAGGTCGACCTGATCGCGATCGGCAACGGCACGGCGTCCCGCGAGACCGACAAGCTCGCGGCCGAACTCATCGCCAAGCACCCGGAGTTGAACCTCACCAAGGTGATGGTCTCCGAGGCGGGCGCTTCCGTGTACTCCGCGTCCGCGTTCGCCTCGCAGGAACTGCCCGACCTCGACGTCTCGATCCGTGGCGCGGTCTCCATCGCGCGACGGCTCCAGGACCCGCTCGCCGAGCTGGTGAAGATCGATCCCAAGTCGATCGGCGTCGGCCAGTACCAGCACGACCTGTCCGAAGTGAAGCTGTCGCGCTCGCTGGACGCGGTCGTCGAGGACTGTGTGAACGGCGTGGGCGTGGATGTGAACACCGCGTCCGCCCCGCTGCTCGCCCGGGTCTCGGGCATCGGCGCGGGCCTCGCGGAGAACATCGTGGCGCACCGCGACGCTAACGGCCCGTTCAAGAGCCGCAAGGGTCTCAAGGACGTGGCCCGGCTCGGCCCGAAGGCGTACGAGCAGTGCGCGGGCTTCCTGCGCATCCGCGGCGGCGACGACCCGCTGGACGCCTCCAGCGTGCACCCGGAGGCCTATCCGGTGGTGCGCAAGATGGTGAAGTCGGCGGGCGGCGAGGTGTCCTCGCTGATCGGCAACACGGCCGCGCTGCGCTCGCTGCGGGCGGACGACTTCGTGGACGAGGTCTTCGGGCTCCCCACGGTGACGGACATCCTGAAGGAGCTGGAGAAGCCCGGGCGCGACCCGCGGCCCGCCTTCAAGACGGCGACGTTCAAGGACGGTGTCGAGAAGATCTCCGACCTGGCCTCGGGGATGGTCCTCGAAGGCGTCGTCACGAACGTGGCGGCGTTCGGGGCGTTCGTGGACGTGGGCGTCCACCAGGACGGTCTGGTGCATGTCTCGGCGATGTCCAAGACGTTCGTCAAGGACCCGCGGGACGTGGTCAAGCCGGGCGACATCGTCAAGGTGAAGGTCATGGACGTCGACATTCCGCGCAAGCGGATCTCGCTGACGCTGCGTCTGGACGACGAGGCGAGCCCCTCGGGTGAGGAGCAGCCGAAGCGTGGCGGACGGCCGCCGCGCCAGCGCGAGCAGGGTCACGGCGGTGGCCAGGGTCAGCGCGGCGGGCAGGGCCGCCGGGGTGACCAGCGGGCCCAGAAGCCGCAGCGGCAGGGGCCGCCGCCCGCCAACGACGCGATGGCCGAGGCGCTGCGGCGGGCCGGCCTGGTGGACCCGAAGCGACGCTGACACCCCCCGGGGGGGCGGAGGTCAGAGTGACAGCTCGGTCACTTTGCCCTCCGTCACCTCCAGGCGGCGCGTCACGCTCACCGCGTCCAGCATCCGGCGGTCGTGCGTGACGAGCAGCAGCGTGCCCTCGTAGGACTCCAGGGCCGCCTCCAACTGCTCGATCGCGGGCAGGTCGAGGTGGTTCGTCGGCTCGTCGAGGACGAGGAGGTTGACGCCCCTGCCCTGGAGCAGTGCGAGGGCCGCGCGGGTGCGTTCACCGGGCGAGAGCGTCACCGCGGAGCGCAGCACGTGCTCCGCCTTCAGGCCGAACTTGGCGAGAAGCGTGCGGACCTCCGCCGGCTCGGTGTCCGGCACGGCCGCGCAGAACGCGTCGAGCAGGGACTCCTCGCCGTGGAAGAGGGCGCGGGCCTGGTCGACCTCGCCGACGAGTACGCCCGAGCCTAGAGCCCCGTGGCCCGCGTCCAGAGGGACGCGTTCCAGGAGGGCGCCGAGCAGCGTCGACTTGCCCGAGCCGTTCGCGCCGGTGATCGCCACGCGGTCCGCCCAGTCGATCTGCACGGTGACGGGGCCGAGGGTGAACTCCCCCCGGCGTACCTCCGCGTCGCGCAGGCCCGCCACGACCGCGCCGGAACGGGGCGCCGCCGCGATCTCCATGCGCAGCTCCCACTCCTTGCGGGGCTCCTCGACCGCGTCCAGGCGCTCGATCATGCGTTGCGTCTGGCGGGCCTTCGCGGCCTGCTTCTCGGTGGCGTCACTGCGGAAGTTCCGGCCGATCTTGTCGTTGTCGCCGCCCGACTTCGCCTTGCGGCGGGCATTCTTGACGCCCTTGTCCGCCCAGGAGCGCTGCATCTGGGCACGGCTCTGGAGCGCCGACTTCTTGTCGGCGTACTCGTCGTACTCGTCGCGGGCGTGGCGGCGGGCCACCTCGCGCTCCTCCAGGTACGCGTCGTAGCCGCCGCCGTAGAGGTTGATCTGCTGCTGGGCCAGATCGAGTTCGAGAACCTTGGTCACGGTGCGACTGAGGAACTCGCGGTCGTGGCTGACGACGACCGTGCCTGCGCGCAGGCCCTTGACGAAGGCCTCCAGGCGTTCCAGGCCCGCCAGGTCGAGGTCGTTGGTCGGCTCGTCCAGGAGGAACACGTCGTAGCGCGAGAGCAGCAGCGAGGCGAGGCCGGCGCGGGCCGCCTGGCCTCCGGAGAGCGACGTCATCGTCTGGTCCAGGCCGACGGTCAGGCCGAGGGAGTCCGTGACCTCCTCGGCGCGCTCGTCGAGGTCGGCGCCGCCGAGTGCCAGCCAGCGCTCCAGACTGTCGGCGTAGGCGTCGTCCGCGCCGGGGGCTCCGTCCACCAGGGCCTGGGTGGCCTCGTCCATGATCCGCTGGGCCTCCGCGACGCCGGTGCGGCGGGCCAGGAACGCGCGGATCGTCTCGCCGGGGCGGCGCTCCGGCTCCTGTGGCAGGTGGCCCACGGAGGCGGTCGGGGGCGACAGCCTCAGCTCTCCCCCTTCGGGGGTGTCCAGGCCGGCGAGCAGCCGCAGGAGGGTGGACTTGCCGGCGCCGTTCGCGCCTACCAGGCCGATGACGTCGCCGGGGGCGACGACCAGTTCCAGGGCGGAGAAGAGGGTGCGGTCGCCGTGGGCGGCGGTGAGGTCTTTGGCGACGAGAGTTGCGGTCATCAGGGGAGTCATTCTACGGGCGGGGTGCGGGGGTGCGGCCGGCTCCTCCTCGACCGCCCCGCCGTCCCTGGCCGGGGTCGGCGTCCCCGGCTGCTTACGGCGCCTCCGTGGGCCGGGTCGGGGTCACGAGGACGCTCGTGGAGGTTCGGGCCACTACATAGGAGTCGCCTTTCGTGGCCTTCGCCGCGAGGGGGACCCGGTGCTCGCCCGCCTCAAGGACCTCGTCGAAGACCTCGTGCACGTGGGCGCGGGACAAGCGGTCCACCCGGTAGGCGATCAGCTGGACCCGGCACGTCGACGTGATCCGGAGCCGTGCCGCGTCCCGGCATGCGGCGAGGCCGGTCAGGCGGCGTTGTTCCTGGGGGCTGCGGTCCAGCGCGTACTCGATCTGGGCGACCAGGAGCGGGACTATCGGGGCGAGTCCGTCGACGTAGGCGACCTCGACCCCGGCCCGGTCGAACGCCGAGCGCACGGAGCGCCGGGTCTCGTCGGTGACGGTGCGGCCGAACGCGACGGCTCCGTACGTGCGTAGCTCATCAGGGGGGACACCCGCCGCGTCAGCGGCGATCTCCGCGCCGATGCCGATCGTGCGCAGCGCCGCCGCCAGCTTGGCGAGGAGCGCGACGCGGGGGCCGATCAGCAGGACCCGTCGGCGGGCCTGCGGTGCCTCGGAGGCGAGCAACTGGCCGAGCGCCGCGCGGTATTCGGCGCCGCGGAAGCGGAACGGCCCTATGCCGTGGTAGCCGTTGAGTTCGAGATCGGCGGGTTCCGCCGTCTGCCAGGCGAAGTCGCGCCAGATGAAGTCGTCGCTGTCGTCGGGGGCCTTCTCGATCACCGCCGTGACCGCTCCGCACTCCAGGCCCTCGCACTCGGGGCAGCCGTAGATGACGTACCGCCCGTCGCGCAGTGGCGCGGGGGCCTCCAGGAGGAGCCTGCGGACGTGTGCCGTGAAGATGGCGGGCGGGATGTCGGCGGCCAGCGGCGACACCGCGTCGAGGTCACAGAGCTGGAAGAGGAGGGGGCGCCCGTTCACGATGAAGTCGACGAAGTCGCGGTGCACTTGGAAGTCACCGTTGGCGAGAACTCCACCGGCTCGCATGGCCGGTGCCAGACCGAAGGTCGCGTACTCGGCAGACATGCTGTGAGTATCCCCAGCAGCGGGGTGATGTGAGCACGGCATGACACATTTAGCTGCGTCGGATCCCCGCCGGCGAGCCCGCGGCGGCCTCGGACGCGTGTCGCTGCGTACGCGTGGTCGAGGGCGTACGCGTGCAGAGCCGGCTGGACGCGTACGGTCGCTCGGAGGGCGGCGGGCGTCGGGCGCGCCGCCCTCCGAAGGCCGTCAGCGGGTCTTGACCGGGTCGTTGTCCCTTTCCAGGCCGTCGCCCTCGTCGTCCTGGGCGGGGCCGATCCGGATCTCGAAGTCACCGTCGTACTGCTCGTGGCCCGCGATCACGGCCTTCTCGACGGCTTCCGTGCCGTGCTCGCCGCGCACGATCAGCGGGTCGTGGCGCAGGTCCCGCATCAGGGACACGCACATACCGATCATGACGAGCGTGAAGGGTGCCGCGACCAGGATGGTGAGGTTGCGCAGACCGGTGAGCGCGTCGTCCGAGCCGTCGCCGATCAGCAGCATGATCGCCGCCACGGCGCCGGTCACGATGCCCCAGAAGATCACGACGAACCGGCCCGGTTCGAGCGCGCCCCGCTGGGAGAGCGTGCCCATGACGATCGACGCGGCGTCGGCGCCCGACACGAAGAAGATGCCTACGAGGATCATCACGAGGAGGCTGGTGACCGTCGCGATCGGATACTCGTGGAGCAGGCCGAAGAGCTGCGCCTCCGGTGTCGTCTCGCCCTTCAGGCCGCCCCGGTCCGCGACGGTGATGGCGCTGCCGCCGAACACCGCGAACCAGATGAGGCTGACCGTGCTCGGCACCAGGATGACGCCGCCGACGAACTGACGGATCGTACGGCCGCGGCTGATCCGCGCGATGAACATGCCCACGAAGGGCGTCCAGGAGATCCACCAGGCCCAGTAGAAGACCGTCCAGCTGCTCAGCCAGTCCGCGACGCCCTTGCCGCTGGAGGCCTCGGTGCGGCCGATCAGCTGGGGCAGGTCGTCGAGGTAGGCGCCGAGCGAGGACGGCAGCATGTCGAGCATGATGACGGTGGGGCCCGCGATGAAGACGAACACGACCAGCAGCAGCGCGAGCACCATGTTGATGTTGGACAGCCACTGGACGCCCTTCTCCACACCGGAGACGGCGGACGCCACGAAGGCCAGGGTCAGCACGGCGATGATCACGACGAGCAGGCCGGTGCCGGCGTTCTCCATCCAGTCGAGCACCTCGATGCCGCTGCCGATCTGGAGGGCGCCGAGGCCCAGCGAGGCGGCCGAGCCGAAGAGCGTGGCGAAGATGGCCAGGATGTCGATGACCCGGCCCCAGGCGCCGCGGGCGCGCTTCTCGCCGATGAGCGGTTCGAAGACGGCGCTGATGGTCTGGCGCCGGTTGCGCCGGAAGGTGCTGTACGCGATGGCGAGGCCCACGACCGCGTAGATCGCCCACGGGTGGAGCGTCCAGTGGAAGAGGGTGGTGGCCATCGACGTCTCCATCGCCGCGGCCGAGTCGGCCGGGTCGGTGCCCGGCGGTGGCGCGGTGAAGTGGGCCAGGGGCTCGCTCACTCCGTAGAACATCAGGCCGATACCCATACCGGCGCTGAACATCATGGCGACCCAGGAGACGGTGCGGAACTCCGGCTCCTCCCCCTCCTTGCCGAGGGTGATCTTTCCGTACCGGCTGACGGCGAGCCAGAGCGCGAAGACCACGAAGCCGCTGGCGGTCAGCATGAAGAACCAACCGCCGTTGTGCATCAAGCCGTCGAGCATGTCCGTGGAGATGTCTTTGAGCGAGTCCGTCGCCACCGCGCCCCAGACCACGAACGCCAGGGTGAGCACGGCGGTCACGCCGAACACCACCCGGTCCGTGCTCGGGGACCGGCCGCCGGGGGCGGGCGCCATGATCTCCTGCTGCCCTCCCCCGTCGTCCGCTTGTCGCTGATCCTGCGTCACAGGTGACACCTTTCAAGGGGTCGGTTGAGTCGAGACTTTGTTCTCCGTTACCCCCTACCACATGTGACGCACCTCTCAGGCCCTCAACAGCCCATGTCGGGCCGAGCTGTGACCATGTGATATGGCGCACGTTCGTCGAGCAGGAGCGGTACGAGGGCCCGCGCGGACTGCCGCAGCGGGACGTACGCGCCTGACTTCTGGCGCTTCACCGTGACTCCGTGCAGCGCCAGTTCGTCCTTGATGTCGCCGTACTGGGCGGCGTCCAGGCGGTAGCCGCAGGGCGGGTTCTGGATGATCTCGTTCGGCTCGGCGGGGTCGTTGTCGGCGCCGCCGAGGTAGACGGGGCCGCGGTCGCGGTACCCCTCGGCGCGGGCCGCGTCGGTGGCGCGCTCCAGGCGCAGGCGCCGCTCGTCCGAGTAGTCGAAGAGGCCCTTGAGCGCGGAGGCTTGGGACTTCACGCGGCGGCGGTTGTTCAGTGCCTCGTCCTTCTTCTCGGCCTCGGTGAGGGGGTCGACGCGGCTCTCGATGAGCAGGCCGGCCGCGTGCTTGATGCCGGAGACGTTGCGCAGGATGCGCTCCTGGCCGTCGCCCGCGGTCTGCTTGATGGGGTCGCCGGTGACGGGGTCGGTCCAGATGCCGTAGGTACCCGTCGTGTACCCGTCGGCCTCGGCGGCCGGGCGTACGTACGCCTTCGACAGGGTCTGGGCCTCCTTGTGCACCGCCTCGTCGGTGTTGAGGTTGCGCGGCCAGAGGTCGAAGAGGTCCTTGTCGTAGTACTTGGGTGTCGCGCCGTACTCGTGCAGGTCGTAGATGACGTCGGGCTCGCGGTCGCGGATCACGGCGGCGAGGGCGCGGCCCTCCGCGGTCTTCAGGGCTATGTGGTCGCGGTTGATGTCGACGCCGTCGGAGTTGCCGCGGGTGTCGGCGGCGCGGCCGTCCGGGTTGGCCGTGGGGACGACCAGAAGGGTGGTGCGTGCCAGGAAGCGCCGGGTCTTTCTGTCCTGCGCGTAGGCGAGGTCGCGGATCGTCGACAGGCAGGCCTCGCGGCCCGACGGTTCGTCGCCGTGCTGGCTGCAGATCAGCAGCACGGTGCTCTTCGTGGGGCGCTCCGCGATGCGGACCAGTTGCAGCGGGCGGTCCTGCTTGGTCGTGCCGATACGGGACACGGAGACCCGGTCGCTCGCCCTGTCCACGGTGGTGAGGAGTCGCTGCTCCTCGGGCTGGGTGGTCCAGCGGGCACCCGCGGTCTCCTCGAAGCCGGTGCTCGGCGGCTTCGGGGTCGCCTGGGCGGGCGCCGTCAGGAGCGGTGCGGCGAGCGCGACGGTGGCACAGGCGAGCACCAGGGTACGTATTCGGGCTGTCATGAAGTACTGCCTCCCGGGAGGGGGTTGAGCGGACGCGGCGGGGCCACGCCGTCGAGACGGGGCGCGCGGGGGGTGACGGTGGTGGAGGTGGTGAACGCCTTCGCGCCGCCGACCAGGGGCACCTTCGCGTAGGTGCGGGCCAGGTCGAGGGTGAGCGTCGGGGTGTCGGCGGGCGGTTCGACGAGGCCCTTGTCGGTGCCCGCGACGATCAGGGCGAGGCGGTGGCCCTTGGGGACGACGTGGTCGCTCGCGGCGAGGTCGAGGGTGATGGTGTGCGGCCTGCCCGGGGTGAGCGGACGGCCGCGCTCGTCGTCGGCCCAGTTGCCGAGGTCGGCCCAGCCGCGGCTGAAGATCGTGTAGTCGACGTCGGTGGTCTTGGCCGTCGTCTCCTTGAAGCAGGCGCTGTCGCCCACGGTGCTCGCGCCCCAGCAGGTGCGGTCGGGAAGCGTGATGATGCCTTCGCTCTCATGGGCGTAGTCCCGGATGGTGTCGGGGCCGAGGTCGACGAGGACGGCGGAGAGGTGGGCGGTGCGGGTGGTCGGCGTCGCCGTCACCGTGACCTTCGAGGAGCCGGACAGGCGCAGATCGCGGCCGAGTGGCTTGCTGACGAATCCGGCCTTGGCGGGCGTGGGGGTGTGGATCCGCTCGGCCCAGTCGGTCTCGCTCAGTCCCGGGTCGTCGGTGAAGGTCTCGATGCCCTTGCCGGGGCGCGTGCCGAGGGTGCCGACGCCGGATGAGGAACCCTTGGCGGGGCGCAGTTCGACGGTGTCCGTGGTGCGCGGGGGCCAGGTGCGGTCCGTGGTCCAGCGGTCGGGGGCGCGCTCGATGTCGGCCATCGGTTCGCGGTCGACGCCGTTGTCGTAGCCGAGGAGTTCATGGTCGAACCAGCGGTGCAGGGTGCGCACCCAGTGGGCCCTGCGGAAGTCGAAGGGGTCGACGTGGCCGGCCTGGCCGAGCCAGATCTTGCGGTCGACGCCGTTCTCGGCCAGGGCGTCCCACCACTGGCCGAAGTGCTTGGTGCGGACGTTCAGGTCCTGCATGCCGTGGACGAGGAAGACGCTGGCCCGCACCTTGCCGGCGTCGGGGACGTAGTCGCGCTCGCTCCACAGGGGGGTCCAGTCGCCGCTGCGGGGCGCGCCGTCGACCAGGCGCTGCTTGACGGCGCCGCAGCGGGCGCGGGCCTCGGGGCTCTCCACGCCCCTGGCGAGGCCGTCGGGGCCGCTGCCGAAGAGCGGGGCGCCCTTGGCGAAGTAGTAGTCGTACCAGGAGGAGATGGCGCTGATCGGCACGATCGTCTTGAGGCCGCGCACTCCCGTGGCGGCCACGCCGTTCGCGATGGTGCCGTCGTAGCTCTTGCCGATCATGCCGGTCCTGCCGTTGCTCCAGGAGGCGCGGGCGCGTTCGTCGCCGGTGCGGCTGGTGTAGCCGCGGGCGCGGCCGTTCAGCCAGTCGACGACGGCCTTGGCCGACCGAACGTCGGAGCGGCCCCCGATGTCGACGCAGCCGTCGGAGCGGTTCGTGCCGGTGAGGTCCACGGCGACGTAGCCGTAGCCGCGGGGGACGAAGTAGTTGTCGTAGTGGAGCGGGAGGCGTACGGGGTCGCCGTTCTCGTCGTACGTCTTCTTCTGCCGCTCGTTGCCGCGTCCGCAGCAGGAGTAGTACGGGCTCGCGTCCATGATCACCGGTATGCGGCGGCCGGCGCGGTCGAGTTCGCGGGGGCGGACGATGTCGACGGCGACGCGGTCGGTCCTGCCGTTCGCGTCGCCGTCGATCCTGGTGTCGACCCATACGGATTCGCGTATCGCGTTCTCGTACGAGTACGTGGGCCTGCTCTCGCGGGGGGCCTCGGCGGCTCCCCGCGCCGCGCCCGGGGCCACGAGGGTGGCCATCAGGGCGGCCAGGGTCGCCGTCAGCAGCGGTCTCCGGAGGAGGCGGGTGCGTGGCGCGCGTATCGGCATGGCGCGGAAGGTACACCGGCGAACTCCCGTGCGACAGAGGGCCGGACGTTCCCCCGGCAAGAGCGTGGGACAACAAGGCACATGTCAGGAGAATGGCGATCGTGTGACGTTCGGGACCATGGACATGACGGGTGTGGGGCGTGCTGAATAGGGTCGTCGACCAAGACGAAAAGATCTTGTGCCCCTACGACTTGGAGCTTGACGTGCACCGCAGACTCATCGCCCCGGGCGCGCTCGCGGCCTCTCTCCTGCTGGCGATCCCGGCATCGGCCGCGGACTTCTCCCCCGGAGCCCCGGGCATCGGCGACCCCTACTACCCGGCCAGCGGCAACGGCGGCTACGACGTCTCCCACTACGACCTGAGGCTCAAGTACCAGCCCGTGACCGACCTGCTCGAAGGCACGGCCACGATCAACGCGCGCACCACGCAGAACCTTTCGCGCTTCAACCTGGACTTCGGGCTCAAGGTCTCCGAGGTGCGGGTCAACGGCAAGAAGGCGAAGTTCGCGAAGACCGGCGACCAGGAGCTGGAGATAACCCCGGCCGCGGGTCTCGCCAAGGGCACGCCGGTCACCGTGGTCGTGCGGTACGCGGGCAAGCCGTCCGAGCTGAAGATCGACGGTTACACGGCCTGGCACCGGACGCCGGACGGCGGAGTGGCGGCGCAGGAGCCGGAGGGCGCCGTGTGGTGGTTCCCCTCCAACGACCATCCGCTGGACAAGGCGACGTACGACGTGTCGGTGTCCGTGCCCGACGGCACCCAGGCGATCTCCAACGGCGTGTTGCAGTCGCAGAGTTCACGGCTCGGCTGGACCCGCTTCAACTGGCGGTCCAACAAGCCGCAGGCGAGCTACCTCACCACGCTCGCGGTCGGCAAGTTCGACATCACGACCGACAAGACCGAGGGCGGTCTGCCGGTCCTCAACGCCTACAGCAAGGACCTCGGCGACAACGCGGGTGCGGCGCGGGCCAGCCTGGAGCGGACCACCGAGGTCGCGGAGTGGCTGGAGACGGTCTTCGGGAAGTACCCCTTCAACGCGCTCGGCGGATACGTCCCGAACGTGAAGACCAGCTACGCCCTGGAGACCCAGACGCGGCCCTTCTACAGCCCCTCCGCGTTCGCGAACGGATCCAACGCGTCCATCGTCGTCCATGAGCTGGCCCACCAGTGGTACGGCGACAGCGTCTCCGTGCACCACTGGAAGGACATCTGGGTCAACGAGGGCTTCGCCCGCTACAGCCAGTGGCTGTGGTCGGAGAAGGAGGGCGAGGGGACCGCGCAGGAACTCGCGGACTACGTGTACGCGCAGCGGTCCGCCGACGACCCGTTCTGGACCGTCAAGCCGGGCGACCCGGGCCCGGACAAGCAGTTCCACATCGCCGTCTACGACCGGGGCGCGCTCGCCCTCCAGGCGCTGCGGAACGAGATCGGCGACGACGCGTTCTTCGCCGTCCTCAAGGGGTGGCCGCAGCAGTACAAGTACGGCAACGCCAAGGTCGGCGACTTCGTGAAGTACGCCGAGAGGATCTCGGGCAAGCCGCTCGCGGACCTCTTCGACACCTGGCTGTACCAGCCGTCGCGGCCGGACGCGCCCGCCGCACGGGACGCCGGCTTCGCACGCTCGGCCGCGGTGCCCGCCAAGCCGAAGTCGTGGAAGCAGATCGCGGACACGAACGATGTGCACGACCACGACCACGACCACAAGCACGGGCACAAGCACTGACGCCGTGGTGAGCCGCGCCGCCCGGTCTCAACGACGGGCGGCGCGGTGTCGTGCGCGGGCCCTGCGCGCCGTCGGCAGATAGCGCAGCCGCTCCGGCAGCAGCGGGACCACCGTCCGCACCGCCCCGCCCAGGACGCGCAGGGCGCGTTCCTGGCGCGGGGTCCAGGGAAGGCCGAGCGCCTGCCGGGCGTCCGGGGGCATGAGGCCGATCGTGACGAAGCGGCGGAAGCGGGCCAGCGGGGGCAGCAGGGCGGGCCACAGGATCCGGGCCAGGACGCGCACGGGGCGCGGACCTCGGTCGGGCGGCGGGACGGAGGCGTCGGTGGCGGTCAGCTCCTTCGCCACGGGCGTGAGTTCGAGTTCGTCGGCCAGGACTCGGCGGTAGTACGGCCAGAACTCCTCCGGCGTCCGTGGCATGTCCCGGTCGTGGATGCCGAGGATCCGGCCGACCTGGAGCCACTCCGCGTACAGCCGGCGCTCCTGTGCCTCGGTGAAGGGGCGGCCCAGATAGCGCTGCGCGTGCCGGTAGACGGGGAAGCCCGTGGCGTGGACCCAGGCGTAGTTGGCGGGCGTCAGCGCGTGGTAGCGGCGGCCGCGGGTGTCGGTGCCCTGGATGGTGCGGTGCAGCGCGCGGAGCCTGCGGCCCTCCGCGACCGCCTCGTCGCCGCCGTACACCCACAGCAGCACCGATCGCAGCGAGCGCTCCCCCCGGCCCCACGGGTCGGTCCGGAACACCGAGTGCTGCTCGACGCCGGCGCCGACCGCCGGGTGCGCGACCTGGAGGACGAGCGCGGACGGCAGCATCAGGAGCGAGCGGACGTCACCCGCGAGGCTCCAGAGGATGCCGTCGGGAGGGGGCGGGGCGGGGTCGCCGCGATGGCTCCGGCCGTGGTCCGGGCCCGGGTGGTGCACGTCGCGGGGGTGGTCGGGCTTCATGCGACGTGCTCCTGGGCGGTACGGGGATCCGGGCCGGGTGCCCGGGGGCACCGATGGCCTGCGGACCCGTACCCGGTTCGTGCGTGTTCCAGTATGCGGCCGGGAGCGTCAGAGGCGGCACGTCACCGCTGGCCTGCCGGGCCCCCCGCCGCCGCATGTGCCTCCAGGACGGCTTCCGCGACCGCGGACGGTTCACGCACGGTCGGGAAGTGGTCGCTGTGCGCGAGGCGTACGAGGCGGCAGCCCGGGATGCGCCGCGCCATCGCCTCGTTCGTACGGACCACCTCGGGCTGGTCGCGCTCACCGAGGACGAGGACGCACGGGACGTCGAGTTCGCCGAGGCGGTCGAAGGCGGGCGGGTCGGGGACGTGGTACGGGTGAACGGCGAACCAGGCCGGGATCACCGACCTGACGTGCGCCTCCACCTCCAGATCGGCCCCGGTGCCCGCGGCGGCCGACGTACGCATCACCAGCGCCACGATGCCGTCCACGTCCCCCGCCTCCGCGAGCTTGCCGACCTCGGCGGTGAAGTCCCGCGAGACGAGGTCCTCGGCGCCCGTGACGCCGGGGACCACCAGGGCGAGGGCCGCCACCCGCGCCGGGTCGCGGAGAGCGAGGCTGATGGCCGTCGCGCCGCCCATGCTCGATCCCGCGAGGACGGCACGGGCCGCTCCGAAGTGGTCGAGTACCGCGATCAGGTCCTCGACCAGCGAGTAGGGCGCGGTCGGCGCCGGCGACCTGCCGTAGCCCCGCGCGTCGTACCGGATCACCCGATGCCGCTCGGTGAGGTGCGGCAGGACGGGGTCCCAGACCCGGGAGTCACCGACGCCCGGATGGAGGAGGACCAGCGGCAGGCCGCCGCTGTCCGGCCCTCCCGCGTCCGGCTCTCCCGAGTCGTGCGCCCAGACTTCGCCGTCCTTGACCGACACCATGGCGTCCATGCCCCGAGTCTCCGGTGCTCCGGGCCCAGCCGCCAGGGGTGCCGCCCGACGAGGGCCCGAATACGTACACCCGACGACCGGAACCCGTCGGGGCCGACGCAGCGGTGGCGTCACTCCAAAGATCGTGTGTCTCCGGAGTGACGCCACCGTGGGCGCGGCCACGCGACCGTGGCGGTGTGCCGCTACTTCAAGAGGGTCTCCGCCTCGCGGTCGGCCTTGCGGCGGATCGCGTACCAGCCGACGACCAGCGCCGCGGCGACGATCGGGATGAGGAACAGCGTCTTGCGGCCGACCTCCGGGTCCTTCCACATCAGGCAGAGCACCGCCAGCAGGAAGACGATCGTGACGATCTCCGTGACCGGGTTGCCGGGCAGCCGGAACTTGGGGCGTTCGAAGGCGCCTTCCTTGGAGCGGCGGACGAACGCCAGGTGGCAGATCATGATGATCACCCACGTGCTGATGATGCCCAGGGACGCCACGTTGAGGACGATCTCGAAGGCCTGGTGCGGCACGATGCTGTTCAGGCCGACGCCGAGGACGCCGACGCCCGCGGTGAGCATGATGCCGCCGTAGGGCACCTGGCTCTTGTTCATCTTCGCGGTGAACTTGGGCGCCGAGCCCGCCATCGCCATGGAGCGCAGGATGCGGCCCGTGGAGTAGAGCCCCGAGTTGAGCGACGACATGGCCGCGGTCAGGACGACCAGGTTCATCACGTCACCGGCCGCCGGTACGCCGATCTTGGAGAGGACCGTCACGAAGGGGCTCTGGTCCGCCGAGTACACGGCGCCGGGGAGCAGCAGCGCGAGGAGGACGACCGAGCCGACGTAGAAGAGGCCCACACGCCACATGATCGAGTTGACCGCGCGCGGGACGATCTTGTGCGGCTCGGCGGTCTCGCCCGCCGCGACGCCGACCAGCTCCAGGGAGGCGTACGCGAAGACGACGCCCTGCATCACGATCACGACCGGCATCATGCCGTTCGGCAGGAAGCCGCCGTTGTCGGTGATCACGTTCAGACCGGGGGACTCGCCGCCGACCTCGTGCTGGGTGATCAGCAGGAAGATGCCGATGAGCATGAACGCGACGAGCGCGGCGACCTTGATGATCGCGAACCAGAACTCCATCTCGCCGAAGATCTTCACCGAGATGAGGTTGATGGCCAGCACCACGGCCAGGGCTATCAGTGCGAGCACCCACTGCGGGATGTCGGTGAAGAAGCTCCAGTAGTGCGTGTAGAGCGCGATCGCGGTGATGTCCGCGATGCCGGTGGTCGACCAGTTCAGGAAATACATCCAACCGGCGACGTAGGCGCCCTTCTCACCGAGGAACTCACGCGCGTAACTGACGAACGAACCGGACGACGGACGGTAGAGCACCATCTCGCCGAGGGCGCGTACGACGAAGAACGCGAAGACACCGCACACGAGGTACGCGAGGGCGAGCGCGGGGCCCGCCGAGTGGAGGCGGCCGCCCGCCCCGAGAAAGAGCCCAGTGCCGATCGCGCCACCAATGGCGATCATGTTGACGTGACGGGCCTTGAGGTCCTTGCTGTAACCGGCGTCGCCCGCGTCCGCGGGGGCCTGGGACGCATCTGTGCGGGATGCGTCCAGGGCGGCCGAATCTACGGCTTCCTTGCTCACGTGGGGGATCTACTCTCTGGTGCCCGGAAGAGCTCCGGGGTCCGGATGGTGCTCCGGCCCACGACACCCCTGACGCGCGCGGACCGACGGGACACCTTCCCCCAGAGATCGGCGTCCACGCGGTGGCGCACGTCACATAGCGGGACTTCTCACATGCTGGTCAGGGGGTGTACAGGGCGTCGATGACCTGCTGGTACCTCTCCTGGACGACGCGGCGGCGCAGCTTCAGGGACGGGGTCAGCTCGCCGGTCCCGGGGCCCCACTCCTCGGCGAGGAGGCGGTAGCGCTTGATCTGCTCGGTGCGGTTCAGGCGCGCGTTGGCGGCCTGGACGGCGCGGTCGGCCTCCTCCCGTACGGCCGGGTGGGAGACCAGCTCCCCCGCTTCGAGCCCGCCCTCGATCCCGTGCGCGGCGGCCCAGGCGGGCGCCAGCTCCGCGTCCAGGACGAGCAGCGCCACCAGATACGAGCGGCCGTCGCCGTGCACGAGGGCCTGGCCGATCAGCGGGTGCTCCTTGAGGGCGTTCTCCACGAGTGCGGGGGAGACGTTCTTGCCGGTCGAGGTGACGATCATTTCCTTCTTGCGGTCGGTGAGCCAGAGGAAGCCGTCCTCGTCGATCCGCCCGATGTCCCCGGTGGCGAACCAGCCCTCGGCGTCGCACGCGCTGTCGACACCGCCGTCGGCCCGCAGATAGCCGTCGAAGACCGTCGCGCCGCGGACCAGGAGCTCGCCGTCGTCGGCGGTGCGGACCTCCAGGCCGGCGAGGGGGCGGCCCACCGAGCCGAGGCGGAACGCGTCGGGGGTGTTGGTCGTGACCACGCCGGACGTCTCGGTCAGGCCCCACGCGTCCATGATCACCAGACCGAAGCCGGCCCAGAAGCGGGTGACGTCCGGCGGCATCGGCGCCGAGGCGCTGGCCGTCCACACCAGGCGGTCGAACCCGGCGAGCGCGAGCAGGGGGTCGAGCACCTGTTCCTTGGCCCGCTCGTACGCGGCGCGCAGCTCCGCCGATGGCTCCTCGCCGCGCTCGCGGCAGGCGACGTGCGCGCGTGCCGTCTCGTTCGCCGCCTCGATGGCGCGCCGCCGCTCCGCGGGCAGCCCGGCGAGCGCGGCCTTCACGGACGCGGTGAGCTTCTCCCACACGCGCGGGACGCCGAAGAACTGGAAGGGGTGCAACTCACGTGCGGTGGCGGCCACTTGGGCCGGGTCGGCGCACAGGTGGACGTGCGCGGCGCGCAGGACGGGGAGGTAGATGCCGAGCAGCCGTTCCGCGATGTGCGCGAAGGGCAGGTAGCAGATGTGCCCGACGTGCTCGGGGAAGTCGACGACACCGTCCAGGGCGATGCTGCCCAGGAGGACGTTGCGGTGGGTGAGGCGTACGCCCTTGGGGTCGCCGGTGGTGCCCGAGGTGTAGACGACGGTGAGCGCGTCGGTGGGGCGGCTCTCGCGCCATGCCTTCTCGAAGGCGTCCGGGTTGAGGAGGCGGCTGCCCGTGGCGTGCAGCGAGCCGTACGTGCGGTGCTCCCCCGCCTCGGCGGCCTCCACCACGACGAGGCGTTCCAGCGGGGCACTCGCGTCAGCCAACAGAGGCTCCCAGCGCGGGAGTTCGGCGGCTCCCTCGACGATCGCGAAACGGGCGCGGCTGTGCCGGACGATGTGGGCGACCTGCTCGGGGGCCGCGGTGCCGTACACGGTGACGGGGACGGCGCCGAGGTGCGTCAGGGCGAGGTCGCTCAGCCAGTGCTCGGGGCGGTTGCCCATCATCATCAGGACGTGCTCGCCCCGTCCGACGCCGAGCGCGGCGTAACCGGCGGCGAGCACGGCGACCTTGCGCCGCGCCTCGCGCCAGGTGAGCGTGGCCCAGTCCTCCCCCGTACGCCAGGAGAGCGCGGGCAGCTCTCCGTGGTCCTCGGCGTTGCGGAGCAGCAGGGCGGGGAGCGTGATGTCGGCCGGTTCCCCGGGGAGTCGCGGGATCGTGGTCATGACCGCCTCCTGGCGCCATCGGCTGAGCGTGAGCGGACGCGTGACTGTGGGCCTGGCTGAGCGTGCGACAGAGCGAGTGACTGGCCCGGAGGCTTTCACAACACTGGTGTGCCAGCAATACTGTTGCACCGCATTGACGCGTAACCGGGGAGCCGGTCGACGCATCACCGGGGAGCCGGACGGGAGGGAGGCGCTGCCATGACGACGGACACCGAAGAACCGACGTTGACGGTCGACGAGCTGGCCGCGCGCGCGGGCGTGACGGTCCGCACGATCCGCTTCTACAGCACCAAGGGTCTGCTGCCCCCACCGGTGATCGGCCCCCGCCGCGTCGGCCACTACGGTCAGGACCACCTGTCCCGCCTCGCGCTCATCGAGGAGTTGCAGCACCAGGGCATGACGCTCGCCGCTATCGAGCGGTACCTGGAGCAGCTGCCCGCGGACCTGAGCGCGCACGACCTGGCCATCCACCGCGCCCTGGTGGCCTCCTGGGCGCCCGACTCCGCCGAGGAGGTCCCGCTCGCCGAGCTGGAGCGCAGGGCGGGGCGCGCGCTGAGCGAGGAGGACCTGGACCGGCTGGCGGCGATGAGCGTCATCGCCCGGACGCGGGCCCCGGGGACGTACCGCGTGGACCTGGGGCTGCTGCGCCTCGGGGTACAGCTGCTCGACGTACCCATCGCGCACGAGACGATCCTGGCGGCGCGCACGGTCCTGATGGAGCACACGCGCTCGGCCGCGCACGAGCTGTCCCGCCTCTTCCGTGACGAGGTGTGGGGCCCTTACCGCGAGCGCGAGTCGGACCCGGGGCACGTGGCGGCGATGCGGTCGCTGTCGGCCCATATGCAGCCGATGGTGGTGCAGGCGCTGGTGACGGCGTTCCAGCGCTCGCTCAAGGAGGAGCTGCGGAAGTGGCTCAGGGAGAGCTGAGCCACTCCACGTACGGCTTGTGCGAGGTCAGCTGTCGCTGAACCTCTCGCCCTTCTCCGCCTTCTCCACGAGCAGTGCCGGCGGCGTGAACCGCTCCCCGTAGCGCTCGGCCAGCTCACGCGCGCGTGCCACGAATCCGGGCAGGCCGCCCTCGTAGCCGTTGATGTACTGGAGCACGCCGCCCGTCCAGCCGGGGAAGCCGATCCCGAGGATGGAGCCGATGTTGGCGTCGGCCACCGACGTCAGGACGCCCTCCTCCAGGAGGCGCACGGTGTCGAGCGCCTCGGAGAAGAGCATGCGCTCCTGCATGTCCTTGAACGGGATCTCGTGCCCCGGCTTGGTGAAGTGCTCGCGCAGGCCCGGCCAGAGCCCCGCGCGCTTGCCGTCCACGTAGTCGTAGAAGCCCGCTCCCCCGCTCCTGCCGGGCCGCTCGAACTCGTCGATCATGCGGTCGATGACCGTGTCCGAGGGGTGGCCGGCCCAGGTGCCGCCCGCCTCCTCGACGGCCTTCTTCGTCTCGTTGCGGATCTTGCGGGGCAGGGTCAGGGTCAGCTCGTCCATCAGGGACAGGACCTTCGCCGGGTAGCCCGCCTGGGCGGCCGCCTGCTCGACGGAGGCGGGCTCGATGCCCTCGCCGACCATCGCGACGCCTTCGTTGATGAAGTGTCCGATGACGCGCGAGGTGAAGAAGCCGCGCGCGTCGTTGACGACGATCGGCGTCTTGTTGATCTGGCGTACGAGGTCGAAGGCGCGGGCCAGCGCCTCGTCGCCGGTCCGCTCGCCCTTGATGATCTCGACGAGCGGCATCTTGTCGACGGGCGAGAAGAAGTGCAGCCCGATGAAGTCGACCGGGCGGTCGACGCCCTCGGCGAGCAGGGTGATCGGCAGGGTCGAGGTGTTGGAGCAGAGCAGCGCGTCCGGCTCCACGACGTGCTGGATCTCCTGGAACACCTTGTGCTTGAGCGAGGTGTCCTCGAAGACCGCCTCGATCACGGCGTCGCAGCCCGCGAGTACCTGCGGGTCGGTGGTGGGCGTGATGCGGGCGAGGAGGGCGTCCGCCTTCTCCTGGGTCGTGCGCCCCCGCTGGACGGCCTTGGCGCAGAGCTTCTCGGAGTAGCCCTTGCCCTTGCGCGCCGCCTCCGCCGAGACGTCCTTCAGAACGACGTCGATGCCCGCGCGGGCACAGGAGTAGGCGATGCCGGCGCCCATCATCCCGGCGCCGAGCACGGCGACCTTGCGGACGGTCCTCCGCTCGACGTCCTTGGGGCGGTTCGCGCCGGAGTTGACGGCCTGGAGGTCGAAGAAGAACGCCTGGATCATGTTCTTGGCGACCTGGCCGGTGACCAGCTCGGTGAAGTACCTGGCCTCGATGGTCTGCGCGGTCTCGAAGTCGACCTGGGAGCCCTCGACGGCGGCCGCGAGGATGTTGCGCGGGGCCGGGTAGGGGGCGCCCGCCGTCTGCTTCTTGAGGTTGGCGGGGAAGGCGGGGAGGTTCGCCGCGAGCTTCGGGTGGGCGGGGGTGCCGCCGGGGATGCGGTAGCCCGGCTTGTCCCAGGGCTGCTGCGACTCGGGGTTGGCGTCGATGAAGGCGCGGGCCTTCTCGATCATCTCCTCGGGGGTGACGGCCACTTCGTGGACGAGGCCGTTCTCCAGCGCGCGCCTCGGGTTGTACTGGGTGCCCTGGAGGAGCACCTTCAGGAGCGCGTCCGTGATGCCCATGAGGCGTACGGTCCTGGTGACGCCGCCGCCCGCGGGCAGCAGGCCGAGGGTGACCTCGGGCAGGCCGATCTTGGAGCCGGGGGCGTCCAGGGCGACGCGGTGGTGTGCGGCGAGGGCGATCTCGTAACCGCCGCCGAGGGCCGCGCCGTTGATGGCGGCGACGACGGGTTTGCCGAGGGTCTCGATGCGGCGCAGCGAGCGCTTGATGGCGTTGCCCGTCTCGAACACCTGCTGGGCGTCCTCGGGACCGACCTTGATCATGTCCTTGAGGTCGCCGCCCGCGAAGAAGGTCTTCTTGGCGGAGGTGTAGATGAAGCCGCGGATCGCGTCCTTGTCGGCCGCGACGGCGGCCTCCGCGCGGTCGGCGATCGCCGCGATGGAGTCCTTGAACGCCTGGTTCATGGTGTTCGCGGACTGGTCGGGGTCGTCGAGGACGAGGGTGACGACACCGGTGTCGTCCTGTTCCCAGCGGATGGTCTTGGGGTCGGTCATGTCTCTGTCTCCGTGAGGTCTGTTCGGCGGGCGGGAAGGCGGGGTCTGGCGGGGACGCGGGTTCGGGGAGGGGAGGCTCGGCGGAGCCGCTGCCTCAGGGGCGCGGGGAACCGCGCGAGCAAGCGCGGCGCACGCGCGGTCGGCGACGCACCCGAACCCCTGCGGCGCTCAGCCCTACAGCCGCTCGACGATCGTGGCGATACCCATCCCGCCCCCCACGCACAGCGTGGCCAACCCGTACCGGAGGTCCCGCCGCTCCAGTTCGTCCACGAGCGTGCCGAGGATCATCGCGCCGGTCGCCCCCAGCGGATGCCCCATCGCGATCGCGCCGCCGTTGACGTTCACCTTGTCCAGAGACAGCCCCATGTCCTTCACGAAGCGCAGCACGACCGCCGCGAACGCCTCGTTGATCTCGACGAGGTCGATGTCGTCGATGGTGAGACCGGCCTTGGCGAGCGCCTTGCGGGTCGCGGGCGCGGGCCCGGTCAGCATGATCAGCGGCTCGGAGCCGGAGACCGCCGCGGAGACGATCCGCGCCCGCGGCGTGAGGCCGTACCGCTCGCCGACCTCCTTCGTTCCGACGGCGACCAGCGAGGCGCCGTCGACGATCCCGGAGGAGTTGCCCGCGTGGTGGACGTGGTCGATCTGCTCGATCCAGTGGTACTTCTGGAGCGCGACCGCGTCGAAGCCGCCCATGTCGCCGATGTCCTTGAAGGACGGCTTCAGCTTGGCGAGGGAGTCGGCGGTGGTGCCGGGGCGCATGTGCTCGTCGTGGTCGAGGACGACGAGGCCGTTGCGGTCCCTGACGGGTACGACGGACTTCTCGAAGCGGCCGTCCTTCCAGGCCGCGGCGGCGCGCTCCTGGGAGAGCGCCGCGTACTCGTCGACGTCACGCCGGGAGAAGCCCTCGATGGTGGCGATGAGGTCGGCGCCGATCCCCTGCGGCGCGAAGCCGGTCTCGAAGTTGGTCATCGGGTCGGCGAACCAGGCGCCGCCGTCGGAGGCCATCGGCACCCGCGACATCGACTCGACGCCGCCCGCCAGCACCAGGTCCTCCCAGCCCGAACGGACCTTCATGGCGGCGAGGTTGACCGCTTCGAGGCCCGAGGCGCAGAAGCGGTTCTCCTGGACGCCCGCGACCGTGTCGGGCAGGCCGGCCGCGATGGCGGCGATCCGCGCGATGTCGGAACCCTGGTCGCCGACGGGCCCGACCACACCGAGGACGATGTCGTCGATGGCGGCCGGGTCGAGGCCGGGGAAACGGGCCTGGATCTCATGGATCAGGCCGACGACCAGGTCGATCGGCTTGGTGCCGTGCAGGGCGCCATTGGCCTTGCCGCGTCCGCGCGGGGTGCGGATCGCGTCGTATACGTACGCTTCGGTGGTCACGCTTGTGCCTTTCGGGGGGATGCGGGAGGGGCGAGGGGCCTGAGGGGTCAGCCGAGGACGGAACGGCCGATGATCTCCTTCATGATCTCGGTCGTGCCGCCGTAGATGGTCTGGATGCGTCCGTCGGTGAAGGCCTTGGCGACGCGGTACTCCGTCATGTAGCCGTAGCCGCCGTGCAGTTGCAGGCAGCGGTCGGCGACGCGCTTTTGGAGTTCGGTGGCCCACCACTTCGCCATCGACGCGTGGACGGCGTCGAGTTCGCCGTTCGCGTGATCGACGATGCACCGGTCGAGGAACGTACGGGTGACGGCGCACTCGGTGGCCATCTCCGCGATCTCGAAGCGGATGTGCTGGAGCTTGGCGAGCGGGCGCCCGAAGGCCTCGCGCTCCTTGACGTACGTGGTGGTGATCTCCAGGAGGTGCTCGGCGGCGGCGATCCCGGCGACGGCGATGCCCATCCGCTCCTGCGCGAGTTCGTCATCAGGTGCACGAAGGCGCCGTCGAGTTCGCCGAGGAGGTTCTCCTTCGGTACGCGTACGTCGTTGAAGAACAACTCGGCGGTGTCCTGGGCCTTCTGGCCGATCTTGTCGAGGTTGCGGCCCCGCTCGAAGCCCTCCATGCCGCGCTCGACGACCAGCAGGGACAGGCCGTGCGCGCCGCCCTCGGGGGACGTCTTGGCGACGACGATGACGAGGTCGGCGAGGATGCCGTTGGAGATGAACGTCTTGGAGCCGTTGAGGACCCAGTGGTCGCCCCGGTCCTCGGCACTGGTGCGGATGCCCTGGAGGTCGGAGCCCGCGCCGGGCTCGGTCATCGCGATGGCGGTGATGGTCTCGCCAGTGCAGAAGCCGGGCAGCCAGCGGCGCTTTTGCTCCTCGGTCGCGAGGGAGGTCAGGTAGGGGCCGATGATGTCGTTGTGCAGGCCGACCGCGAGTCCGGCGGCGCCCGCGCGCGTGAACTCCTCGGCGAGGACCGCGGAGTAGCGGAAGTCGGCGTTCCCCCCGCCGCCGTACTCCTCGGGGACTGCGAGCCCGAGCAGCCCCTGCCTCCCGGCCGCGAGCCAGGCCGCGCGGGAGACGATGCCGTCCTTCTCCCACTGCTCGTAGTGCGGGAGCACTTCCTTGGCGAGGAAGGTGCGCACGGTCTCGCGGAACGCGTCGTGCTCGGCGGAGAAGATCTGCCGTCTCATCTGTACGTGGCCTCCTGGAGCCCGTTCGCAGGGCCAGCCCTTGGCGGTTTCGGTCAACAGGTCAACGCGGCTGGGCCGGTCGTGCGAGGGCCGGTACGTCCCAGTCGCGGGCCACCTCGGCGGTGTCGGCGCCCGGCTGTGCGGGGCCCGTGCGCACCTGTGCGGGGGTCGTGGAGAAGCGGGGCGCGGGGGCGGGCTGGGTGATGCCGCCGTGGTCGGTGAAGGTGCCGCGGGCGGCGAGGTGGGGGTGCGCGGGCGCCTCGCGCAGGGACAGCACGGGGGCCACGCACGCGTCCGAGCCCTCGAAGACGGCCGTCCACTCCTCGCGCGTACGTTCCTTGAAGCGGGCGGCGACGGCCTCGCGCAGCTCGTCCCAGCGGGCCAGGTCCTTGCGGGCGGGGGCCACCTCGGCGAGCCCGAGCAGCGCGACGAACTCGTCGTAGAACTGCTGCTCGAGGGAGCCCACGGCCATGTAACCGCCGTCGGAGGTCTCGTAGGTGCCGTAGAAGGGGCAGCCCCCGTCGAGGAGGTTGGCGCCGCGCCGGTCCTGCCAGCTGCCGGCCGCGAGCATGCCGTGGATCATCGCGGAGAGGTGAGCGGCCCCGTCGACGATCGCGGCGTCCACCACCTGCCCCTCGCCGTGCACGCGCGCGTGGGTGAGCGCGGAGAGGACGCCGACGACCAGGTAGAGCGAGCCGCCCGCGTAGTCACCGATGAGGTTGGCGGGGATCGCGGGCGGCTCCCCGGGGTTGCCGATCATCCCGAGCGTTCCGGTGATCGCGATGTACGCGATGTCGTGCCCGGCGCGCTGGGCGAGCGGCCCCTGTTGCCCCCAGCCGGTCATCCGGCCGTAGACGAGCCGCGGATTGCGCGCGTGGCAGTCCTCGGGGCCGATGCCGAGGCGCTCGGCCACACCGGGCCGGTATCCCTCGATGAGGATGTCGGCGCGCTCGACCAGGCCGAGGACCTGCGCCGCGCCGCCGTCGGCCTTCAGGTCGACGATCACCGAGCGCTTGTTGCGGTTGGTGACGTCGCACGCCGGGTCGATGGCGAGGCCGCCGCCGTCCGGGCGGTCCACGCGTACGACGTCGGCTCCGAGGTCGGCCAGAAGCATGGCCGCGAACGGGCCGGGCCCGATGCCCGCCAGCTCCACCACGCGCACCCCGGCGAGCGGACCGTTAACGCCCTTGCCCGGCACTGCCATTGAGCCCCCAGCGCTATGACGCAGCTATGACACAACTGATGTAACACCAGTGATGCTAAGAACGTGTTCCACCGTGCACAAGCCCCTGGCGCCCCCTGGCGAGCAAGCGCTTAGCCAATCTTGGTCCCCCGTGTGATCCCGGCCGGGCCGGTGCCTAGCCTGAAGGCATGGATTCCGTACTGGTCAGCGCGTGTCTGCGGGGAGTGCCGTGCCGCTACGACGGGCGCGACAAGGCCGCGCCCGGACTCGACGATGCCGTGGCGGGCCGCGCGGTCGTGTCCTTCTGCCCGGAGGCCGCCGGTGGCCTGCCGACGCCGCGGCGCCCCGCGGAGCTGGTCGGCGGCGACGGCCATGACGTCCTGGACGGCCGCGCGCGGGTCGTCGAGGACACGGGACGCGACGTGACGGCCGAGTTCGTGGACGGCGCGCACCGGGCGCTCGCGGCCGCCCGGCACGCCGGATGCGCCGAGGCGCTGCTGATGCCGCGCAGTCCCTCGTGCGGGCGCGGGACGGTGTACGACGGGTCGTTCGGCGGGGAGTTGGTGGCGGGCGACGGGGTCACGGCGGCGCTGTTCGAGCGGAACGGCATCGTGGTGCGGTCGGGGCCGGGGGTGTAGGCCCGGTCTGTCGCGGCGCGCGCTAGCCTCGGCCACCACGACCGCACGGACCGTACGGCGAGAGGTGCCATGACCAGTCACCAGAACGAGACCAGCGGCAACACCACGACCGGCGGGAAGAAGAACCGCCCGTACGACATCGTGCTCTTCGGAGCGACCGGCTTCGTGGGGGTGCTCACCGCGGAGTATCTGGCCGCGCACGCCCCGAAGGAGGTGCGCTGGGCGCTCGCGGGGCGCGACACCGCCAAGCTGGGGAAACTGCGGGAGCGCCTGGCCGCGATCGACCCGGCCTGCGCCGAACTCCCTCTCGTGCGCGCCGATGTGGCCGACCCGGAGTCCTTGCGGGAGATGGCCGACCACGCGCGCGTGGTCGCCACGACCGTCGGCCCCTATCTGACGTACGGGCAGGAACTGGTCGCCGCGTGCGCGGAGTCGGGGACGGACTACGTGGATCTGACGGGCGAGCCGGAGTTCGTCGACCTGATGTATGTGCGGCACGACGCACGCGCGCGGGAGACCGGCGCGCGGCTCGTGCACTCCTGCGGCTTCGACTCCGTCCCGCACGACCTGGGCGCGTACTTCACGGTGAAGCAGCTGCCGGAGGGTGTGCCGCTGCGGGTCGACGGGTTCGTACGGACCAACGGGCAGTTCTCGGGCGGCACCTTCGCCTCCGCGCTCAACCAGTTCGGCAGGGGCCCGCAGATGATGGCCGCCGCCAAGGAACGCCGGCGCCACGAATCCCGCCCGGCGGACCGCAGGGCGTACGCCCCGCCGAGCCCGCCGCGGTACGCGGGCGAGGTCGGCGCCTGGGCGCTGCCCCTGCCGACGATCGACCCGCAGGTGGTGCAGCGCTCGGCGCGGGCCCTCGACCGGTACGGGCCCGACTTCCGCTACCGGCACTACGCGGCCGTGCGGACGCTGCCGATGGCTCTCGGGGGCACGCTCGCCGTCGGCGGTCTGCTGGCGGCCGCGCAACTGCCGCAGGCGCGCCGGTGGCTTTCGGGACGGCTGAAGCCCGGCGACGGGCCGGGTCCGGAGCGGCGGGCCAAGGCGTGGTTCTCGGTGCGGTTCGTCGGCGAGGGCGGCGGCAAGCGGGTCTTCACCGAGGTCTCGGGCGGCGATCCGGGCTACGACGAGACCGCGAAGATGCTGGCCGAGTCGGCGCTGTGCCTCGCGCTGGACGCCCTGCCGCCGACCGCGGGGCAGGTCACCACGGCCGAGGCGATGGGCGACGCGCTGCTCGCGCGGCTGGACGCGGCGGGGCTCTCCTTCAGGGTCGCGTCGGTGCGCTAGGAGAGCCTGTCGGGTGCCCGGCCCCACTGCTTGTGCGGGGCGGGGCACCCGTGCGGATCAGGCGACCGGTACGGGGTACGTCGGGTACTCCACCCCGGAGACGTGCTGGACGACGCGGATGACCTGGCACGAGTAGCCGAACTCGTTGTCGTACCAGAGGTAGAGGATCGCGTTGTCGCCGTCGACCTTGGTCGCGCCCGCGTCGACGATCGAGGCGTGGCGCGAGCCGATGAAGTCGTTGGAGACCGCGTCGGGGGCGCTGGTGAAGTCGATCTGGCGCTTGAGCGGCGAGGTCAGGGAGACGTTGCGGAGGTAGTCGAGGACTTCCTCGCGGGTGGCCTCGCGGCCGAGCGTCAGGCTGAGGATCGCGATCGAGACGTCCGGCACCGGGACGCGGATCGAGCTGCCGGTGATCGGCGCCTTCAGGTCCGGCAGCGCCTTGGCGACGGCGGAGGCGGCGCCCGTCTCGGTGATCACCATGTTGAGCGGCGCCGAGCGGCCGCGGCGGTCGGCCTTGTGGTAGTTGTCCAGGAGGTTCTGGTCGTTGGTGAACGAGTGGATGGTCTCCACGTGGCCGCGCAGCACGCCGTACTCGTCCGCCATCGCCTTCAGCGGCGGGACGATCGCGTTGGTGGTGCAGGAGGCGCAGGACAGGACCCGCTCGTCCGGCTTGATCGTGTCGTGGTTGACACCGTGCACGATGTTGGGCACGTCGCCCTTGCCCGGGGCGGTCAGGACGACCTTGTCGATGCCGGGGCGCAGGTGCTTCGACAGGCCCTGGCGGTCGCGCCACTTGCCGGTGTTGTCGATGAGGATGGCGTCCTTGATGCCGTACGCCGTGTAGTCGACCTCGGAGGGGTCGTTGGCGTAGATCACCTTGATCTCGTTGCCGTTGGCGATGATCGTGCTGCTCGCCTCGTCGACGGTGATCGTGCCCTGGAACTGGCCGTGGATGGAGTCGCGGCGCAGCAGCGAGGCCCGCTTGACGATGTCCTCGGCGGCCCGCTCGCCGCCCCCGCGCACGACGATGGCGCGCAGCCGCAGGCCGTTGCCGGAGCCGGCCTTCTCGATGAGCAGGCGGGCGACGAGGCGGCCGATGCGGCCGAAGCCGTAGAGGACGACGTCGCGGCCCTCGCGGCACTCGATCTTGTTCTCGCCCGTGGCGCCCGCGACGGCCTCCGCGGTGAACTCCGCCACCGAAAGGCCGCGGTCGTCGCTCTTGTACGTCGCGGCGAGCATGCCGATGTCGATCTGGGAGGGGCCGAGGTCGAGCGCGGTGAGAGCCTGGAGGAAGGGCAGCGTCTCGGTGACCGACAGCTCCTCGCCGGCGATCTGCCGGGCGAAGCGGTGGGTCTTGAGGATGCTGACCACCGACTTGTTCACCAGGGAGCGGCTGTGCAGCAGGACCGTCACGTCCCGCTCGCGGTGCAGCTTCCCGATGATCGGGATCATCGACTCCGCGATCTCCTCGCGGTGCTTCCAGTTGGTGAACGAGTCGTCGTTGACAGTCACAGGTTTCTCTTTCGAGCTAGGCGGCGCTCATATGCTAACCCGCCCTTCTTTTGATCGTTCACCCGGCCGATTCCCGCAAGGCCGCCCGGCACAGCGCGTCCGCGCGGCGGGTGGATTCCGGCAGGCGGTAGCGGGGCGTGAGGCGCAGCGCGTGGGCGCAGGCGTTGGCCAGCGTCACCCGGTGGCCGGCCGAGACGAAGACCGGCTTCACGCCCTCGCGGGTGCGCAGCGCCCGGCCCACCTCCTCCGCGCCGTCCAGCAGGGGTGAGGCGCTGCCGCGGGGCGCGGCCGGAGCCTCGTACGAGAAGGTGAAGGGGTTCTTCGCGACGCCCATCGTCGCCAGTCCCGTCAGGACGCCGAGGTGGCTCGCGAGGCCGAAGCGGCGGGGGTGCGCGATGCCGTAGCCGTCGCAGACGACCAGGCCCGGATCGGCCGTGAGCCCGGAGAGCGCGGTGAGCACGGCCGGGATCTCCCGGAAGGCGAGCAGGCCCGGCACGTAGGGGAAGGCCACGGTGCCGACGGCCGTCGCCTCCTCGACCACGTCGAGCGTCGCCGCGTCGAGCACGACGACGGCCGCGGCGACGACATCCCGCTCGTCGTCGTAGGCGACGTCCACCCCGGTCACGTGTCCGGTGCCGGGCGGCGGACCGGGTTCGTCGAGTACGACGCGGTCGCGCAACGCGTCCTGGACGGCGCGGGCCGCCTTCTCGTCGGCGGGCCAGTCGGAGGGCAGTGGGTAGCTGATCATGGTGCGGGTCAGCCTAGTTGGCGGTCCGGGCGCCCCCCTCTGCGCCGCCACAGCCGCCCCGGTCGGCGCCGACCGGCATTAAGGACGCGTAAAGACTGCCGGAACCAGGCAATGAGAGGTGTCGTACGGGCATGTCATGATCTCTTCGTACCGAGGTGAACGGCATGACGGGGGAAGCGATCCGATGACGGTCTTTCTGGGTCTCGGCATCGCGGGGATCGTGCTGCTGGTGCTCTCGCTCGTCCTCGACGGAGTGCTCGAAGGGCTCTTCGGGGGCGCGGGCGTGCTGGACGGGCTCTTCGACGGGCTCCTTTCACTGCCGGTCGTCGCCGGCTTCGTGTCGATGCTCGGCTTCGGGGGAGCGATCGTGCTCGGCACGACCGGTCTCGGCGCGGGCCCCGCCACCGTCGCGGGCGCCTGCGCCGGGCTCGGCGCCGGCTGGGTCACCTGGAAGATGACCCGCGCCCTGATGCGCGACCAGACCACGCCCACGCCGCGCGGCGACGACCTCGTCGGCACGGCGGGCTCCGTCGTCACCGCGATCCCGGCGGACGGCTACGGCGAGGTGCTGCTGCACCTCGCGGGCCAGCCCGTGAAGTACGCGGCACGCAGCTCGGCCGCCGTGGCGCGAGGCACCGAGATCTGGGTCGACGCGGCTCTTACGCCGACCTCGGTGGCGGTACGGCCCGTGGAGCGCTGACTCCGCGCGCGTACCGGCCGAACCAGACCCACGTCACCACCCACATGTAACCGATCTGCCGTCCCCGGGCGGCAGGGGGGAAACGCACCATGAGTCCAGTTCTGACCGCCGTCGTCGGAGTCGTCGTACTCCTCGTCCTGTTGGCGCTCGTCGTCATCACCCGCTACAAGGTCGCCGGGCCCAGCGAGGCCTTCATCGTGACCGGGCGGCGCGGCAAGACGTCCACCGATCCGGACACCGGCCGTGTCATGACCGACAACAGCGGTCAGAAGGTCGTGGTCGGCGGCGGCGTCTTCGTCGTGCCGTTCGTGCAGCAGAAGTTCACCCTCGACCTGTCCTCGCGGCACATCCCGATCGCGGTGCGCGGCGCCGTCACCCTGCGCGGTGTGAAGGCCAACCTCGAAGGCGTCGCCATCGTGAAGGTGGGCGGCACCGAGGATTCCATCCGCGCCGCCGCGCAGCGCTTCCTCGTGCAGCAGGACGGCATCGTCGGCTTCACCCAGGAGGTGCTCTCCGGAGCACTGCGCTCCATAGTGGGGCGGATGTCGGTGGAGGACATCATCCGTGACCGTGCCGCGTTCGCCGGGCAGGTCGCCGAGGAGGCCGAGGCCAGCCTCTCCGGCCAGGGCCTGGTCCTGGACGCCTTCCAGATCCAGGACATCACCACCGAGGGCTCCTATCTGGAGGACCTCGGGCGCCCCGAGGCCGCCCGCGCCAAGCAGGAGGCGGACATCGCCGAGGCCGTGGCGCGCCGCGCCGCCGAGCAGGCGCGGCTGAAGGCCGAGGAGGAGATCGCGATCGCCCAGCGGACGTTCGCGCTCAAGCAGGCCGAGATCAAGGCCGAGACGGACGAGGCGGCGGCGCGCGCCGCCGCCGCGGGGCCGCTCGCCGAGGCGGCGCGGCAGCAGGACGTCCTGACCGAGCAGGAGAAGGTCGCCCAGCGCCAGGCCGCCCTGACCGACAGCGAGTTGGACACGAAGGTCCGCAAGCCCGCCGACGCCGCGCGCTACCAGGCCGAGCAGGAGGCGGAGGCCCGCAGGATCGGCCTGGTCAAGCAGGCCGAGGCCGACGCCGAGCGGGCTCGCCTCACCGGTGAGGGCGAGAAGGCGCACCGTGCCGCGCTCGCCGACGCCGTACGTCTTGAGGGCGAGGCCGAGGCGGCCTCGATCGGCGCGAAGGGTGCCGCGGAGGCGGAGGCGATGCACAAGAAGGCCGACGCGTTCGCGCGGTACGGCGACGCGGCGGTCCTCCAGATGCTCGTGGAGGTCCTGCCGAGCGTGGTCGCCAAGGCGTCCGAGCCGCTCAGCGCGGTGGACAAGATGACGGTGATCTCCACGGACGGGGCGAGCCAGCTGTCCCGCACGGTCGCGGACAACGTCGCCCAGGGCGTCGAACTCCTCAGCTCCACCACGGGAGTCGACCTCGCCGAACTCCTCAAGGGCATCACCGGAGGCAAGACGCCCTCTCCGGCGCCCGCCCCGGCGCCCACCTCGGCGAACGGCCGCATCGACGTCACCGACTGACCGACTAGTAGCCTCGCGGTCATGTTCCTTCTCGAATTGACCTACACCGCGCCCGTCGCCGCCGTCGACGAGCAGCTGGCGGCCCATGTGGCCTGGCTCGACGAGCAGTACGAGGCCGGGGTGTTCCTCGCCTCCGGGCGCAAGAACCCGCGCGACGGCGGTGTGATCATCGCCGTGGCCCGGGACCGCGCGCGGATCGAGGAGATCACCGCGGCGGACCCGTTCGTCCTGGCCGGGGTCTGCGAGTACCGGATCACCGAGTTCTACGCGACGAAGACGGTCCCGGCACTCGCCTCGTACCGCGAGCAGCTGCCCGCGTAACCCCGGGACCGGCGCCCTCAGCGCTCCAGGCGGGCGATCCGTCCCTTCTCGCCCGACGCCCAGCAGCCCCGGTCCGGGGCGCAGTCCACGGTGTCGTACGAACCCGTGTCGACCGTCCGCCAGGTCCGCCCGCCGTCCTTCGTGACGTCGGTGCCCGTCGGGCCGACCGCGAGGGCCGTGGCGCGGCTGTGCGGGAACCACGTCACGCCCGAGCGGTAGGCGGGCGGCGGATGCTCGGCCGGGGCCCAGGTGCGGCCGCCGTCGCGGGTGACCGCCGCCGCCTTCGGCGAGGCCTGGTCGGCCCGGTAGTCGCCGCCGACCGCGATGCCGTGCGAGCGGTCGCGGAAGGCGAGGCCGAAGACACCGCGGGCCGGGTCGCCCGCGGGGATCGGCGCGTCGGTGGCCGTCCAGGTCCGACCGCGGTCGGCGGAGTGCAGGATCCGGGCGCGGGCCGCCCCTCCGGTGGCCAGCCACACGTCGCGCGGCCCCGAGGCGACCAGGCACTGGCCGCTCGCCGCGAACGCCGCCTCGCCCTCCTGCGCCGCGGGCATGCCGCTGCTCGGCAGGACCTTCCAGGAGCGGCCGCCGTCGGCCGTGGACAGGATGCGGTACCTGCCGTCGACGGGGTCGCTCATCGCCAGGCCGTGGCGGCGGTCGAAGAAGGTCACGCAGTCGTAGAAGGCCCGGGGGTCGGTGTTGCGGAAGGACTCCGTCCAGGTCGCGCCGCCGTCCTCGGTGCGCAGCACCCTGGACGCCTCGCCCTCGCCGATGGCGAGGACCACCGCGCGCCGGCCGTCGAAGGCCTCGACGTCCCGCAGTTCGAGAGCGGCGCCTCCCGGCGGGGACACATCGCGCCACGTCCTGCCGCCGTCCGCGGTGCGCAGCACGGTGCCCTTGGACCCGGCCACCCAGGCCGTGTCGCGGCTGACGGCGGCGAGGCCGCGGAAGCGGGCGTCGGTGCCGCTGTCCTTGAGCCGCCAGCTCAGGCCCCCACCCGGGGTGTGGTCACGCCCGTCCGGCAGGGCGGTCGCGGGCGGCGCGAGCACGGCTCCGGCGAGCGCCGCCCCGCACAGTCCCGCCAGTACCGCGCGCCTCATCGACTTCGACTTCCCCATGGCCCTCATGGCGGGCGAAGCTAGCCGACGCGCCGGGGCTCGTCCAGATGGCCGGAAGGGCTCCCCCGGAAGACGGGTGCCGGGAACCGCGGGCGTCTCCAGGGTGTCGCGGTGACAGAGGTCACTCGGTCTCACCCACCCGGCGTGTGCACGGATCTCGTCATTCCGTCGTCTATTCAAGTGCCGACCCCAGTCGTCCAGCAGTCAGTGAGGGAGCAGGCGTTGTCCACCGTCATCGAACAAGCCGTAGAGGCCCGCCTGGTCGCCGCCGCGCCGCGGATGCCGACCATTCCCGCAACGCTCCACTACGACCGGCGGGACCCCTTCGCCGTACGGATGAGCTTCCCCGCCCCCGCGACGCTGGAGGGCATCGAGGTCTACTGGACCTTCGCCCGCGAACTGCTCACCGAGGGCGTGGAGCGCGCGGTGGGCGACGGCGACGTGCGGGTGCGGCCGTACGGTTTCGACCGCACGGTCGTGGAGTTCCACGCACCCGAGGGGACCGCGATCGTCCACATCCGCACCGGAGAACTCCGCCGTTTCCTGCACCGCTCGACGGCCCTGGTGCCGGTCGGCCAGGAGCACCGCCACGTCGACCTGGACCAGGACCTGGCGGAGCTGATGCGGGACGCGTGCTGAGCCGCCGCTGACGGGGCCGGGCCCGGTCAGGTCCGCACGCGCGGCAGCCCCGTGATGCCCATCACCAGGGAGTACAGCGAGGTCGTCGCGGTGATGAAGAGGCGGTTGTTCTTGGGGCCGCCGAAGGCGATGTTGGAGACGGGCTCGGGGATGTTCAGGCGGCCGATGAGCGTCCCGTCCGGGTCGTAGCAGTGCACCCCGCCGTCCATGGCGGCCGCCCACAGGCGCCCTCCGTCGTCGAACCGGAGGTTGTCGAAGTGGCTGACGCCGTCCGTGGTCCTGGCGAAGACGTCCCCGTCGGAGAGCGTTCCGTCGTCGCGGACGTCGAAGACGCGGATGACGCCGCCGCGCGTGTCCGAGACGTACAACTGCCGCTCGTCGGGTGAGAAGACGAGTCCGTTCGGCGCCTCGAAGCAGTCCGCGACCAGGCGCACCTCCCCCGTGGCCGGGTCGATCCGGTAGACGTTGAGGCCGTCCTGCTCGCGCTCCGCGCGGAAGCCCTCGTAGTCGCTGGTGATCCCGAAGTCGGGGTCGGAGAACCACACCGAGCCGTCGGAGCGTACGACCGCGTCGTTCGGGCTGTTGAGCCGCTTGCCGTCGTAGCGGTCGGCGAGCACGGTGAGGCTGCCGTCCGGCTCGGTGCGGGTGACCCTGCGGTTGCCCTGCTCGCAGGAGATCAGCCGCCCCTCGCGGTCGAGCGTGTTGCCGTTGCTGTGCCCGGCCGCGGAGCGGAAGACGGAGACCGCTCCGGTCGCCTCGTCCCAGCGCAGCATCCGGTCGTTCGGGATGTCGCTCCAGATCAGCTGGCGCCAGGCCGGGAGGTAGAGGGGCCCCTCCGCCCAGCGGCAGTCGCCGTACAGCTTCTCCAAACGGCTGTCGCCGTTGGCGCACCGTCCGGTGCGGAACCGGTCGTCCAGGATCTCGTACAGCACAGTCTCGTCGGAGCCGGACATCGTTACCCCCATGCAGTGGTGAACTGAATCTTGTACAGCCGACGTGGACTATGCCAGAACCGTATATGGTTGCGCCATGGGAATGGTGGATGGGGGACGGTGAACCGGGGATGGTGCATGACGTGGACGACATCGACCGCAGGCTGATCGCGCTGCTCCAGCAGGACGCGACCACCGCGTACGCCGCGCTCGGCAAGGAGGTGGGCCTGTCGGCGGGCGCCGCCCACGAGCGCGTGCGCAAGCTGCGCGAGCGGGGCGTCATCCGGCGCACCACCATCGACGTGGACCCGGCGGCGCTCGGCCGGGGTGTCCTCGCCTTCGTGATGGTCGACTCGACCGCCTGGATGGGGGATTCGGCCGAGGCATTCGCGGCGATCCCGGAGATCCAGGAGGCGCATGTCATCGCGGGCAGCGCCGCGGTCCTGGTGAAGGTGCGCGCCGCGACGACGGAGGAGCTCCAGGACGTGCTGCGCAGGCTGTACGCGATCGAGGGCGTGAGCGGGACGCAGGCGACGGTGTCCCTGGAGACCTTCTTCGAGCGGCCGGTCCCGCCCGCCCCGCCGAGCGGCGGCGGGGCGGTGAAGCCGATAAAGCGTTGACAGGGCCCCGGGCGGATTCCTATCGTGTACAACGGTTCTGTTGCCGTCGATAGGAGAAGGACGTTGCTCGTCTGAGGTCATGAGACACCGCGTCACGCAGCTTCCGCGCTGCCGTGCACGTCGCGTGCGACCTCGGCATACGAGCCGTCCCGTCCCCCGGCACAGGCCTTTCCTCTTTTCCGGCCTCACCCCGCCGCGGTGTCTCGAACGCGTTGCCCCTGACCGCGCTCCACACCACGCAACCGCGAGTCCTGTATGTCTACTTCCCCCACCTCCATCACCTGCACGTCACTCACCTTCACCTGGGCCGACGGCACCAGCGTCCTCGACGGCCTGCAAGTGGCCTTCGGCCCCGGCAGGACCGGCCTCATCGGCGTCAACGGCTCAGGTAAATCAACCCTGTTGAAGCTGATCGCCGGTGAGCTGACCCCCACCGAAGGCACCGTCAAGGTCGCCGGCGAGGTCGGCTACCTGCCGCAGAGCGTCACCCTCGACACCGGCCTGCGCGTCGACGAGGTGCTCGGCATCGCCGCGACGCGCGCCGCGCTGCACGCCATCGAGGCGGGCGACGCGCGCGAGGAGCACTTCGCGGTGGTCGGCGACGACTGGGACGTCGAGGAGCGCGCCCTCGCGACCCTCGACCAGCTCGGCCTCGGCCACATCGGCCTCGACCGCACCACGGGCGAGGTCTCGGGCGGCGAGTCGGTGCTACTGCGCCTCGCCGCGCTGCTCCTGCGCCGGCCCGATGTCCTGCTGCTCGACGAACCGACCAACAACCTCGATCTGTACGCCCGTCGGCGTCTGTACGCGGCCGTCGAGGCGTGGTCCGGAGTCCTCGTCGTGGTCAGTCACGACCGTGAACTCCTCGATCTGGTCGACCAGATCGCCGATCTGCGGGACGGCGAGGTCAGTTGGTACGGCGGCAACTTCAGCGCGTACGAGGAAGTCCTCGCCGCCGAGCAGGAGGCGGCGGAGCGCATGGTGCGCGTCGCCGAGTCCGATCTGCGCAGGCAGAAGCGCGATCTGGCCGACGCCCAGGTCAAGTTGGCCCGCCGCAAGCGCTACGGCCAGAAGATCCAGGACAGCAGGAGCCAGCCGAAGATCTTGATGGGCGCCCGCAAACGGGCCGCACAGGAGTCGGCGGGCAAACACCGCATCATGCACGAGGAGAAGCTCGCCGAGGCCAAGGAGCGTCTCGACGACGCCGTGGAGGCGGTGCGGGACGACGACGAGATCCGCGTCGACCTGCCGCACACCCTGGTGCACCCGGGCCGCACCGTCCTCACCCTGAGCGGTCTGGAGCTGCGCTACGGGGCCCGCGTCCAGGGCGAGTTCGAGCTGCGCGGCCCGGAGCGGATCGCGCTGATCGGGCGCAACGGCGCGGGCAAGACCACGCTGTTGCGCACCATCGCCGGTGAGCTGGAGGCGGTCGCCGGGGAGGCACGGGCGCATGTGCCGATGCGGTTCCTGCCGCAGCGGCTGGACGTTCTGGACGGCGAGCTGACCGTCGCCGAGAACGTGGCGGCATATGCCCCCGACGCGACCAACAACCGCGTCCGGGCGCGCCTGGCCCGCTTCCTGTTCAAGGGCGCCAAGGCCGACCAGCGGGCGGCGACCCTCTCGGGCGGCGAGCGGTTCCGCGCGGCGCTCGCGGCGCTGCTCCTCGCCGAGCCCGCGCCGCAGCTGCTCATGCTCGACGAGCCGACGAACAACCTCGACATGGCGAGCGTGAGGCAGCTGTCGTCGGCCCTGGAGTCGTACGAGGGCGCGCTGATCGTGGCCAGTCACGACCTGCCGTTCCTGGAGTCCATCGGCATTACGCGCTGGCTGCTCCTCGACGGGGAACTGAAGGAAATCACCCAGGAAAAGAAGACAGAAGCTGTCTGGTTTGACGACTAACGTCCGGTGCATGCACCAGGACACACACGACTGCATCACCATCACCGGAGCCCGTGAGAACAACCTCAAGGAGGTGAACCTGAGCATCCCGAAAGGCCGTCTCACGGTCTTCACCGGGGTATCGGGGTCGGGAAAGTCGTCGGTCGTCTTCGACACGATCGCGGTCGAGTCCCAGCGCCAGCTGAACGAGACCTTCACCTGGTTCGTGCGCAACCGGCTGCCGAAGTACGAGCGGCCGCACGCGGACGCCATCGAGGATCTCTCGCCCGCGATCGTCGTCGACCAGCGGCCGATCGGCGGCCACTCCCGCTCCACCGTGGGCACCATGACGGACGTCTACTCCGTGATCAGGGTGCTCTTCTCCCGGCACGGCACGCCGAGCGCGGGCCCCGCGACGGCGTACTCCTTCAACGACCCGTCGGGCATGTGCCCGCGCTGCGACGGCCTCGGCCGGACCGTGCGGCCCGACTACGACCGCATCCTGGACCCCGCCAAGTCCCTGGCGGACGGCGCGATCCTCTTCCCGCCGTTCGCCGCGGGGACCTGGCACGGCCAGACGTACACCAACACGCCCGACCTCGACCCGCACAAGCCGGTCGGGCATTTCACCGAAGCGGAGCGGCAGTTCCTCATGCGCGGCGGGCGCGGCAGGAAGAAGGTCAGTGTCGACAACACCGGCGGCGCACGGGACATCGACTACGAGGGCCTCGCCGACCGCTTCGAGCGCCTGTACCTCAACCGCGATCTGTCCGCCCTCGCCCAGAAGACCCGCGACCTGGTGCAGGGCTTCCTTGTGCAAGGCACCTGCCCGTCCTGCCACGGGGCGCGGCTCAATCCGGCGGCGCTCGCCACCCGTATCAACGGCCTGGGCATCGCCGACTGCACCCGGATGGAAGTCACCGACCTCATCGAGGAGTTGGGCCGCGTCCACGACCCGGTAGCGGGCCCGATCGCCGCGGCGGCCGTGGCGGCCCTGGAGCGCATCGAGGCGATCGGCCTCGGCTATCTGAGCCTGGACCGCGAGACGTCCACGCTCTCCGGGGGCGAGGGCCAGCGGCTGAAGATGGTGCGCCACCTCGGCTCCAGCCTCACCGGCATGACGTACATCTTCGACGAGCCGAGCGTCGGCCTGCACCCGCGCGACGTGGGCCGCCTCAACGACCTGCTGCTGCGGCTGCGCGACAAGGGCAACACCGTCCTGGTCGTCGAACACGACCCGGACGTGATCGCGGTCGCCGACCATGTCGTCGACATGGGGCCCGCGGCCGGCGCCGACGGCGGCCTCGTCGTCTTCGAGGGCACCCCGGACGAACTACGGCAGGCGGACACCCTCACCGGCCGCCACCTGCGCGGCTTCCGGGGCGTCAAGGAGCACCCGCGCGAGGCGACCGGCGGGCACTGGATCAGGGGCGCCGATCTGCACAACCTGAAGAACGTCAGCGTGCGGGTGCCGACCGGGGTGCTCACCGCGGTCACCGGCGTCGCCGGTTCCGGCAAGAGCACTCTGGTGTCGAAGGCGTTCACCGAGGCGCACCCGGACGCCGTGGTCGTCGACCAGTCGTCCATCGGCATCTCCGGCCGCTCCACCCCGGCGACGTACCTCGGGATCATGGACACGGTACGCAGGCTCTTCGCCCGGGAGACGGGCACGAGGGCGAGTCTGTTCAGCTTCAACTCCCATGGAGCGTGCGAGCGTTGCCGGGGGCGCGGGATCATCTACAGCGACCTGGCGTTCATGGACCCGGTGACCACGACGTGCGAGGCGTGCGAGGGGCGGCGCTTCAAGGACGAGGTGCTGCGCCTCACCGTCGACGGCCGGTCCGTCGTGGACGTGCTGGAGATGACCGCGGAGCGTGCGCTGGACTTCTTCGAGCGCTTCGACGACACGGCGGTGCGCCGGCGCCTCGGCGCCCTGCGGGACGTGGGGCTCACCTACCTCACGCTCGGGCAGCCGCTCAGCACCCTGTCCGGCGGTGAGAGGCAGCGCATCAAGCTGGCCACGCAGCTGCACCGCACCGGAACGACGTACGTCCTGGACGAACCGACCACCGGCCTGCACATGGCGGACGTCGACGGGCTGCTCGCGCTGCTCGACCGGCTCGTCGACGCCGGGAACACAGTGGTCGTCGTCGAGCACAACCTCGACGTCGTCAAGCACGCGGACTGGGTCATCGACCTCGGCCCCGACGGCGGCAAGCACGGCGGGCGGATCGTCTTCGAGGGGACCCCGGAGCGGCTGCTGCGGGCGCGGGGCTCGTTCACGGCGGACCACCTCCGAAACGCTCTGGGCGTGGACGGGGAACGCGCTGCATGATGTGCGGCACCGCCCCGCCCCCGTGAGGAGAACACCGTGCCCAGCAAGAAGGCCCTGATCCGCCGCCCCGGCCCGCGTCTCGCCGAAGGCCTGCTCACCCACCTGGAGCGCTCCCCGGTGGACGTGGCGCTGGCGCTGCGGCAGTGGGAGGCGTACGTCGCGGCGCTGGACGCCCACGGCTGGGAGACGCTGGAGGTTCAGCCCACCGACGACTGCCCGGACTCGGTGTTCGTGGAGGACGCGGTGGTGGTCTTCCGGAACGTGGCGCTGATCGCCCGGCCGGGGGCCGATGCCCGGCGGGGCGAGACGCCGGGCGTCGAGGAGACGGTCACCCGGCTCGGCTGCTCGGTGAACCGGATCCGGGAGCCCGGCACGCTCGACGGCGGTGACGTCCTCAAGATCGGCGACACGATCTACGTGGGGCGGGGCGGCAGGACCAACGCGGAGGGCGTGCGGCAGCTGCGGGCCGTCTTCGAACCGCTCGGCGCGCGCGTGGTCGCCGTCCCCGTCGCCAGGGTCCTGCATCTGAAGTCCGCGGTGACGGCGCTGCCCGACGGGACGGTGATCGGGTACGAGCCGCTGGTCGACAGCGCCTCGCTGTTCCCGCGCTTCCTTCCCGTGCCCGAGGAGCCCGGCGCGCACGTGGTGCTGCTCGGCGGCACGAAGCTGCTGATGGCGTCGAGCGCCCCGAAGAGCGCGGAGCTGTTCGCCGATCTCGGTTTCGACCCGGTTCCGGTGGACATCAGCGAGTTCGAGAAGCTCGAAGGCTGTGTGACGTGCCTCTCAGTCCGGCTCCGTGAACTGTACGCCTGACCAGCAATGAGGCCTTTGTTGCGGGGAACACGGGTGGGGCCCGCCCTCACAGCCTCTTTACGGAGGGTTTAACCTACGGCAACGTAACCTACGAGACCGTAGGTAGTGCACCGCTCGCACTGCCCGTAAGCACCCCCGTCCCCGTATGGAGCCCACGTGACGATCACCTCTTCCCACCTCGGCAGCACGGACAGCTGGACCGATGCCCGGCTGCTCTACGCGCTGGAGGAAGTGGTCGAGCAGGAACTCAACCGCCACCTGAAGGTGGCGAAGGACTGGATGCCCCACGAGTACGTCCCGTTCTCCGACGCCCGTAACTTCCCCGGCTTCTTCGAGGACGGCGAAGCCTGGGAGAAGGGCCAGTCCCCGGTCACCGACATCGGGCGCATCGCCCTGGTGGTCAACCTGCTCACCGAGGACAACCTCCCCAGCTACCACCACGAGATCGCCTCCCTCTTCGGCCGCGACGGCGCCTGGGGCACGTGGGTGCACCGCTGGACGGCCGAGGAGGGGCGTCACGGCATCGTGATGCGCGACTACCTCCTCGCCTCCCGCGCGGTCGACCCCGACGAGCTGGAGCGGTTCCGGATGGTCCACATGAGCGAGGGCTTCGAGTCGGACAACCGCCACTCGATGCTGCACTCGGTCGCGTACGTGGCCTTCCAGGAGCTGGCGACCCGCATTTCGCACCGCAACACCGGACACCAGTCCGGCGACCCGGTCTGCGACCGCATGCTGGCGCGCATCGCCACCGACGAGAACCTCCACATGGTCTTCTACCGGAACCTGCTCAAGGCCGCCTTCGAGCTGGCTCCGGACCTGACGATGCAGTCCGTGCGGGACGTCGTGGTCAACTTCCGCATGCCGGGGCACGGCATGCCGGGCTTCGAGCGGGCCGCCGCGCAGATGGCCATCGGCGAGGTCTACAACCTGCGCATCCACCACGACGACGTGCTCCAGCCCGTGCTGCGTCACCTGAAGGTCCTGGAGATCGACGGCCTCGGCCCCGAGGGCCTCAAGGCCCAGGAGGAGCTGGGCTTCTACATGGGCGGGCTCGACGCGGAGGCGTCCAAGTTCGACGAGAGGCTGGCCGCTCGCAAGGCGCGGATGGCGGCCCGGGGCGCCTGACCGCCGCCCACCGGCGGCGCCGCATCGATGTACGGACACCCACTTTCTGTCCGGCGGGCGGGTGCGTCACGTCCATCCCCGCCTGTTCCGCCGGGTGCGGGCGGCGACCGGGCGGTTCACGGTCGCGTACGCCTGACCGTGGGTGACGCACCCGTGAAGGCGTACGTCACCGCGCGCTGTCCGGTACGCGTCTGAGGGCGTACCGCTCCTTCTCGGAGAGGCCGCCCCAGACGCCGAAACGCTCGTCGTTGGCGAGTGCGTACTCCAGGCAGGCCGGGCGCATCGCACACATCCGGCAGATGTACTTCGCCTCGCGCACCGAGCTTCCGGGCTCGGGGAAGAAGAAGTCCGCTCCGGTCTGCGCGCACAGCGCCTGCTCCTGCCAGGCGAGTTCGGGCTGGGCCGTCATGTCGATCTGCATGCCGTCGATACTGCACGGCCGCGCGAAACAACCGATCAACGAACGATCAACGACCGCCCGGTCACATGGCCCGCTCGACGCCTACGACTCCATCTGCTCTCCAGGAGGGGCCGGTTGCAGCACGGCGAACCGTGCGCCCGCCGGGTCCGCGAGCTTCGCGAAGCGGCCCACGCCCGGCATTTCCACGGTATCCATCCGCACCACGCCGCCCGACCGCTCGGCCTTGGCGACGGTGTCGTCGCAGTCGTCCACCTGGAAGTACGGCAGCCAGTACGCCCTGTCCTCCGAGGGGTCGCTGTCGAGGGGCACGATCCCGCCGAACATGTCGTCCGGACTGCCGTCGGCGGGATGCACCATCGTGTACGACCCACCGGGGAAGGCCATCTCGGTGGTCTGCCAGCCGAACACCGAGCCGTAGAACGAGGTGGCCGCGGAGACGTCCGGGGTGTACAGCTCGGTCCAGACCAGGCCACCCGGTTCGTTCAGAACATCGAGGCCCTTCAGCTCTCCCTGCTGCCACACCGAGAAGGGCACGCCCGCCGAGTCGGTGAGGCCGGCCATGCGACCGAGGTCGAGGACGTCCACCGCCGCGTAGAGCGTGCCGCCGCCGGCCTGCTCGACCGATTTCACCGTCGCGTCCACGTCCGCCGCGCGGAAGTAGAGCGTCCAGGCGGGCGGGGCCTCGTCGGCCGGCATCGCCATCGCGCCCGCCGCGGTCCTGTCGGAGATCTGGAACTGGCTGTAGCCCCCCACATCCGGGCCGCCCCGCTGGATCTCCCAGCCGAACAGTTCGCGATAGAAGGCGCTGACGCTGTCGAGGTCGGGGGCACACATGTCCACCCAGACCGGAGCACCTGGGACGAAACGGGTACTGAGCATGATCGACTCCTTTGTCGCATTCTCTCTGCCGTCCCTTCGAGTCTGGCACCCGCCACTGACAATCCGCTTGTTGTCATTTCCTGAAGGAGTGACATTTTTGAGAGCGCTCTCAGTCACATCTCTTGACGCTCCAATCGCCCGCCACGACAGTGGGCCCCGAAGCGCTCCCCCCTCCCCCACCACCGCGCAGGAGACCTTCCGTGATATCGCGTCGAATGTTCCTGACCACCGCCGCCGGTACCGCGGGCGCCCTCACCTACCCCCTCTGGGGGAGCGCTCTCGGCCCGAGCGCCCGGGCGGCCGGCCGGGCCGCGCCCGTCATCTGTGAGCTGGCCCTGCGCAACAAGTCGCTCCCGGGCCAGGTGCACGCCTACGTCACCGGCCATGAGCAGGGCACCGGCCGCCGGCTGCTGCTCAGGCCCGACGGCGGCGTCTATCGCCCCGGCTCACCCGCGGCGCCGCAGACCCCCCTGCCCGTCGACTGCGCCATCCCGCTCGGCGCCGCCGGTTCGGCACCCAGAGTGCTGACCCTTCCTCAGATGTACGGGGCGCGCGTCTACTTCGTGCGCGACGACAAGCTGGACTTCTTCCTCAACCCCGGCCCCGCCCTCGTCGAGCCCGCGTTCGCGACCCCCGCGGACCCCAACTACGGCCGCACGTGGTCGTTCTGCGAGTTCACCTTCAACCCCCAGCAGCTCTACGCCAACATCAGTTACGTCGACCTCGTCACCGCGCTGCCCATCGGGCTGACCCTGGAGGGCGACGCCACGCATACCGTCGCCCCGCTCCCCGACGGGGCCGTCGACAGGATCGCCGCGGATCTCACGGCGCAGGCGGCCAAGGACGGCCGACCCTGGGACGACCTGGTCATCCGGGGCGACGGCGGGGGCGTACTGAGGGTGATCTCGCCGCAGAACCTCATGGCGCCCTACTTCGACCGGCCCGACCGGATGCCCTTCCGCGACGTCTGGAACCGCTACGTCGACCAGGTGTGGGACAAGTACCGCTCGACCGACCTCAGGATCGACCTCCAGGGCGGGCGTGGTGTGTTCACCGGGCGCGTCAGGGGTGACGTACTGACGTTCAACGGCGGCCACTCCTTCACCAAGCCGACATCGAAGGACATCTTCACCTGCAACCACGGCCCGTTCACCAACAATCCCGGCGACCCCGACGACAAGAAGGGCCTCCTCGCGCGCCTCGCGGCCGGGTTCAACCGCAGCATCATGCTCACCCATGCCGAACAGCCCAACGGCACGACCGCCGCCGACCACTACCGGGGCGAGGTGACCAACCACTGGGCGCGGGTGGTGCACGCCAACTCCCCCATCGGGTACGCGTTCCCGTACGACGACGTGCGCCCCGACGGGCAACCGGACGTGTCGGGCGCCGCCCACGACGGGAACCCGCGGCGCTTCACGGTGAGCGTGGGGTCCTGACCGCGCCCCTTCCGGCCCCTCAGGCCGAGGCCCTGCGCACCAGCGCCGTCGGCAGGACCACACCGGCCGGCTCGGTGCCGAGGTCCTCTCCTCCCTTGCCGCGCAGAAGCATCCGGGCCATCAACCTGCCCATACCCTCAATGTCCTGACGGACCGTCGTCAGGGGTGGTTCGGTCTGCTCGGCCACCGGCAGCATGTCGTCGAAGCCGACCACCGCCACGTCGTCCGGCACCCGCTTGCCCCGCTCCCGCAGCACCCGCAGGGCTCCGGACGCCGACAGGTCGTTGGCCGTGAAGACAGCGTCCAACTCCGGTACACGGTCCAGGAGTTCCCGCATCGCGCGCTCCCCGCCCGCAGGCGTGAAGTCGCCCTCGGCGATCAGCCGCGGATCCACGTCGACGAGCACGTCACGGAAGCCGTCGAGACGGTCGACCGCGGACGTCTGGTCGAGGGGGCCGGTGATGTGGGCGACGCGGCTGCGGCCGAGGCCCACCAGATGCCGCACCGCCTCGCGCGCCCCGCCGCGGTTGTCGCAGTCGACGTACGAGACGCCCGGCTCACCCGGCCCCGGCTCGGGCCAGCCGGGGCGTCCCCCGAACACGGTCGGCACCCCGGCGCGCCGGATGATGCCGGGCAGCGGGTCGTCGAGGTGCAGCGAGAAGGCGAGAGCCCCGTCGACATGGCCGCCCGCCAGATAGCGGCCGACCCGTTCGTGGTCCTCGCGTCCCTCGGTGAGCAGCAGCACGAGCTGTATGTCATGCTCCGTCAGTTCCTTGCTGATGCCGCGCAGTTGGAGAGCGAAGAACGGGTCGGCGAAGACCCGTGTCTCCGGCTCGGCGATCACCACGGCGACCGCGTCGTGACGCCGGGTGACCAGACTGCGGGCGGCGCGGTTGGGGACGTAGCCCAGCTCGTCGACCGCGTGGCGCACCTTCTCGGCGAGCCTCTCCCGCACTCCCGGGTCGCCGTTGACGACTCGGGAGACGGTGGCCCTGGAGACCCCGGCACGGGCGGCCACGGCCTCCAGGGTGGGGCGCGGTTCCTCGGTCACCTTCGTTCACTCCTCCCTGTCGGTGTCAGGAGGCATCCTTCCGCATCGGCTTGCCGACCACCCCGGGAAGGGGCACTACAGTGATCACGCCCGGTACGTTCATGCGCTGGGGTGCTTTGGCGCGGGGCGGACGCAGGTATGAGGAGAGCGGCCCATGATCCTCCCGAAGGTCCGGGACCCTCGTCTCGTGACGATCCGACGCGGGGGGACACTCACCGATGCGGACCACCACCTCCTCGCGCTGTGGGCGGCCTCTTGCGCCGGACACGTCCTCGAACTCTTCGAGTCGGCTCGGCCGGAGGACCCGCGGCCGCGTCAGGCGATCGAGCACGCCCGTGCCTGGGTGCGCGGCGAGGTCCCGATGATGCGGGCACGCGCGGCGGGCGGCCACGCCATGGGGGCGGCGGCCAGGGACCTGCGCGGGGCGCCCCGGCACGCCGCGTACGCGGCTGGGCAGGCGGGGGCCGTCGCGCACGTCGCCGCACATGAACTCGGAGCGGCCGCCTACGCGATCAAGGCCGTGCGCGCTGCCGCGCCGGAAGGTGAGGGCGAGGCCGCGGGGCGGCGCGAGTGCCGGTGGCAGCGGGACCAGCTCCCGGACGCGATCCGCGAACTCGTACTGGACGACCAGCGGTTGCGGAACGACATCTGCTGACGCACGATGGGCCGTCATCGTGAGAGCGCCGCAGGCCGGCCTGCCCCCCCCCGAGCAGTCGTGCGGCATCGGCGTACGGCGATGACACGAGCGGGCGACCGCATCAGCGGCCGACCACATGAGCCTCCACGATCAACCGCCGTACGGAACAGGCTCAATCGGCGAGCAGCACGCGCAGCCACTCGTCTTCGCGTCGCTCGATGTATTCGGTATCGCTTCGCCAGACATCGCCGTGGCCTTCGGTCCACAGCCTGGCCCAGGGCTGTACACCGCAGGCAGCCTGGTCGCGTAGGAAGACATGCATGGAACGCGTTCTGCGCCCCAGCATCGGGACCAGCCGACGGCGTTCAGCCTCGTCTAGGCCGTAGGCGCCGACGAAGCCCCGCATCCGGTCTGCCGCATCGGGGCGCCGCCGGCGCGGATCGGCGGACAGCGGAACGAAGCCGTGAAGCGCGTACGCGAGGTCCCACAGGCGGGAACCGGGACCCGCTCCGTCCCAGTCGATGAGGGCCCACTGGCCCTGGCTCTGGCCCCCGCCTCCGACCACGAGGTTCCACGGAGCCAGGTCGTGATGGGCGATGATGTCGCTGCCCTCGGCGGGAATCAGCCTCTGCCAGCGCGCGTCGGGCGGTGGCGTGAAGTCCTGCACGGCATCGTGAAAGTCCCTGGTCAGCTGTGCCACGCGAGCCAGTTGCCGAGCGGGGTCCAGCAGCGAGAAACGGTCCGGCCAGACCACATCTCCTGGCATGAAGGTCAGGACCTCGCGCCCCTCGTCGTCGATGCCCAGCGGGCGGGGCGCCGCGTGGAATCCGACCTCATGGAGGTGGGTGAGCAGGGCGTGGACCGCAGGGGTCCATGGTCCAGTGGGACGGCGGACCGTGTCGCCCACCCGGACGACGCCCTCGCTGACATTGCCTCCGGCCAACGGCTGTTCCTCATCGGGCTCCATCAGGCCAGTGTGCCGAAGCAGCCGGCCCACCCATGATCGTGCCCCGGCGCCCGGCAGGCCGCCCTCACTCCTCGTGCTTCGCCCTGCTCGGCTGTACGCGCTTGGGCTCTCCCGGCATCTTCGGGTACTCCGGGGGGTACGGCAGGTCGCCGAGGTCGTGGTCTCTCTCGTCCTTGTCGGCGAGGTCGAGAAGGGCTTCGAGGGAGTGGGCGTGGTCCTCCATGCGCGCGTGGACGTCACCCAGCTTCGCGAAGCGGTCCGGCATCGTGGCGATGTCGAAGTCCTCCGGAGTGGCGTCGTCGACCTCGTCCCAGCGCAGGGGGGCCGATACGGGGGCGTGGGGGCGGGCCCGTACCGAGTAGGCGGAGGCGATCGTGCGGTCCCTGGCCGTCTGGTTGTAGTCCACGAAGATGCGGGGGCCGCGCTCCTCCTTCCACCATGCCGTGGTGACCTGGTCCGGCATGCGGCGCTCCAGTTCCCGTCCGCAGGCGATCGCCGCCCGCCGCACCTGGGTGAAGGTCCAGCGGGGTTCGATGGGCACGAACACGTGCATCCCGCGTCCGCCGGATGTCTTGGGCCAGCCGACCAGACCGCCGAACTCGTCGAGGACCGCGCGGAGCTCGTGCGCGGCCCGTACCGCGTCGGCGTAGTCCGTGCCGGGCTGCGGGTCGAGGTCGATGCGGAGTTCGTCGGGGTGGTCGAGGTCGTCGCGGCGCACCGGCCAGGGGTGGAAGGTGAGCGTGTTGTACTGGGCCGCCCAGATCACGGCGGCCACCTCGGTGGGGCACATCTCGTCGGCGGTGCGGCCGCTGGGGAAGGTGATGGTGGCGGTGGGGATCCAGTCGGGGTGGTTCTTCGGGGCCCGCTTCTGGTAGAAGAACTCGCCGGCCGCCCCGTCCGGGTAGCGCTGCAAGGTGGTGGGGCGGTTCCTGAGCGCGCGGAGGATGCCGGGGCCCACGGACACGAGGTACCGGGCGACGTCCAGCTTGGTGAAACCCCGCTCGGGGAAGACCACCCGGTCGGGGCTGGACAGACGTACGGTCCGCTCCCCCGTGTCGATCTCCACGGCCGCGCTCTTGCCCTTGGCTTCACCCATGGAGCCACGCTAAGCGGGCCGGACATTCACCGCACACCGGGCGGTATGGAGCGATTCCCCGCAGAATCGGACTATGGATCTGCCGGTGATGCCGCCCGTGAAGCCCATGCTCGCCAAGCCCGTCGCGAAGATCCCGCCGGGCATGCAGTACGAGGCGAAGTGGGACGGCTTCCGCGCGATCGTCTTCCGCGACGGTGACGACATCGAGATCGGCAGCCGTACGGGCAAGCCCCTCACCCGCTACTTCCCCGAACTGGTGGAGGCCCTGCGGGAACGTCTTCCGGAGCGCTGCGTGATGGACGGCGAGATCGTGATCGCCAGGGACGGGCACCTGGACTTCGACGCCCTCACCGAGCGCATCCACCCCGCGGCCTCGCGGGTCGCGACGCTCGCCGAGCGCACCCCCGCCTCCTTCGTCGCCTTCGACCTGCTCGCCCTCGCGGACGCCTCCCTGCTCGCCACCCCCATGGCCGAGCGGCGCGCACATCTGGAAGCGGCCCTCTCCAAAGTGACGCCCCCTGTCCACGTGGCACCGGCGACCACCGACGCGGAGGTGGCGCGGCACTGGTTCGAGCAGTTCGAGGGCGCGGGCCTCGACGGCGTCATCGCCAAGCCGCTCGACCTGCTCTACCGCCAGGACGAACGCGTCATGTTCAAGGTCAAGCACGAACGCACGGCAGACTGCGTGGTCGCGGGCTACCGCTTCCACAAGAGCGGCCCGGTGGTCGGCTCGCTCCTCCTCGGCCTGTACGACGACGCGGGCGCCTTGCAGCACGTGGGCGTCGCCGCCGCGTTCTCCATGAAGCGGCGCGCGGAACTCGTCGAGGAGCTGGAGCCGCTGCGGATGGAATCCGCAGCGGCTCACCCCTGGGCGGCGTGGGCGGACGAGGCGGCACACGAGACGGCGCGGCTGCCGGGAGCGCCGAGCCGCTGGTCGGGGAAGAAGGACCTGTCGTGGGTGCCGGTGCGCCCGGAGCGGGTCTGCGAGGTGGCGTACGACCATATGGAGGGCGGCCGGCGCTTCCGCCACACGGCGCGCTTCCGCACCTGGCGCCCCGACCGGGCCCCGGAGAGTTGCACGTACGCCCAGCTGGAGGAGCCGGTGCGGTACTCGCTCACGGATGTCCTGGGACCGCCGCGCTGACGCGTCGTTGCGCGACTTCCCTTCGCACCGTGACCACGGGTGCACCGTAATCACGCCAAAGTAGGAAGCCGCGTCTGCGTCTCTTCCGCCTCACCAGTCCGCGACCGTATGCTCCTGCGCCTGACACGTCAGTTACCGACGGTAAGGGGGGCGGGGCATGGGGCACAGTCATGCCGGAGGAAGCACGCGGCGGGGGTTCGTCGCGGGGGCCGCGGCGGTCGGCGGGGCCGCCGCGCTGGGCGTGGGAGCGGGCGCGCTGCCTGCCGCGGCGGCTACCCCGGGCGCACCGCGGGCCAAGCAGTCCGTGGCCGTGCTCGGCGGCGGCGTCGCGGGGCTCACGGCCGCCCATGAGCTGGCCGAGCGCGGCTTCGCCGTGACGGTCTACGAACGCAGGGCGCTCGGCGGCAAGGCCCGCAGCATGGACGTACCGGACAGTGCGAAGGGCAACCGCAAGCCGCTGCCCGGCGAGCACGGCTTCCGCTTCATCCCTGGGATCTACCACAACCTCCCGGACACCATGCGCCGCATCCCCTTCCCCGGGAACGCGAACGGCGTGTGGGACAACCTCGTCGCGCCCCGCGAGATGTCGTTCGCGCGCACGGGTCGCGAGGACATCCGCATGCCGATCCCGTGGCCGGGCAGCGAGCCGGAGAAGCTCACCCCGGACGACATCGCGCGGGCCCTCACCGCCCTTCTCGACACCGCGTTCAACCTGCCCGCGCACGAGGTCGCGTACTTCGTCAACCGCGCCCTGGTCTTCCTGACCAGCTGCGACGAGCGGCGCGACGACGACTGGGAGTCGACGCCCTGGTGGGACTTCGTGCGCGCCGAGAGGATGTCGAAGGACTATCAGCGCATCCTCGCGATCGGCGTCACCCGCAACATCGTGGCGACGAAGGCCGAGGAGGCCAGCACCCGCACGGTCGGCACGCTCGGCGAGGCCTTCGTCTTCAACGCGCTCGGCCAGGGCGCGGACGGCCCGCCCGACCGCCTCCTGAACGCCCCCACGAACGAGGCGTGGATCGATCCGTGGGTGGCCCACCTCACCTCGCTCGGGGTCGAGTTCCGCGTCGGCTGGACGGTGCGCGAACTGGCGTTCGGCGGTGGCCGCGTCACCAAGACGGTGATCGAGGACCCCGAGGGCGTACGCCGCGACATCACCGCCGATCACTACGTGCAGGCCATGCCGGTGGAGCACGCGCGCAGGACGTGGAGCGCCGCGATGAAGGCGGCGGACCCGCAGCTTGCGCGCTGCGACAAGCTCCAGACGGACTGGATGACGGGCATCCAGTTCTATCTGACCGAGCGCCCGCCCCTCGTGAAGGGGCACTTCAACTGCATCGACTCGCCCTGGTCGCTGACGGGCATCGCGCAGGCGGGTCACTGGCCCGAGCGCGACTTCCCCGCCGACTACGGCGACGGCGTCGCGGTCGACTGCCTGTCGGTGGACATCTCCGAGTGGGACAAGCCGGGGATACTCTACGGCAAGACGGCCAAGCAGTGCACGCGCGACGAGGTCGCCAAGGAGGTGTGGGCGCAGCTCAAGGCCGCGCTGAACGACACCGGGAAGACGGTCCTGAAGGACAGCAAGCTGCACTCGTGGTTCCTCGACCCGGGCGTCGACGGCCTCGGCACGCCGAACCCCACCAACGAGGACGAACTCCTCATCCACCCCGTCGGCACCTTCCACAACCGCCCCTCGGCCGCGACGAAGATCCCCAACCTCTTCCTCTCCGGGGACTACGTGTCCGTGGATATCGACCTGGCGACGATGGAGGGCGCCAACGCGTCGGCCCGCGCGGCCGTCAACGCCCTGCTGAAGCAGGCGGGATCGGATCAGCGGCCGTGCACGGTGAAGCCGCTGTACCGGGCCCCGGCGATCGAACTGGCCAAGCGCCACGACCGCACCCGCTACCGACTCGGTCTGCGCAACGCGCTCGACCTGGGCTGAAAAACGGGACGTACGGGGTATGACGTACGCATGAGACGGTTGATGCGAACGCGTACGCGGGCCGGGGCGGTGGTGCTCGCCGCCCTGGCGGCCGGCTGCACGGTGCAGCCCGACGAGAGGGGAACGTCCGCGGGCGGCCCCCCTGGTGACGGTGGAACCGTCCTCGCCGTGAAGCTCGACAACGTACGCCCGGCGCGCCCGCACACCGGTCTGGACGCGGCGGACGTCGTGTACGCCGAGCAGGTGGAGACGGGGCTGAGCCGCCTGATGGCGGTGTACGCCTCCCGGGTGCCGCCCGCGATCGGGCCGGTACGCAGCGCGCGCGAGACGGATCTCGAACTCCTGCGGCAGTTCGACCGGCCCGTGCTCGCGTTCTCCGGAGCGCAGTCGAAGCTGCTTCCGTTGATCGCGGGCGCCCCGGTACGTGCCCTTCCGCCGGACGAGGCGACCGATGACGCCTACTACCGGGACGACGGCAGGGTCGCGCCGCACGACCTCTTCGTACGCCCCGAGGCGCTGAAGGCCACCCCGCGCGCGGGCGCCCTGGAGAGCACGGGGTTCCGGTTCGGGCCGCGCCCGGCGGGCGGCACACCGGAGACACACCGGACGGTCAGCTTCCCTTCGGCGAGCTTCACCTTCGACTGGGTGGAGTACGAGGGACGTTGGCGCATCACCATGGACGGGGAGCGGGCGCGGGCCGCCGACGGCAAGGAACTGGGCGCGTCCACGGTCGTCGTGCAGTACGTGAAGGTACGGCCGTCCCGCTTCCACGACCGGTCGGGCAATGTCTCTCCGTTCACCGAGACGGTCGGCGAGGGCAAGGCGCGCGTCCTGCGGGACGGGCGCGCCTACGAGGCACGCTGGGAGCGGCCGTCACCCGAGGACGGCACGGCGTTCACGACGCCCGACGGCAAGCGGCTGCCGTTCGCCAAGGGGCAGGTGTGGGTGGTGTTCGCGAAGGCGTGAGCGCGCTTCAGCGTCGCGGGGCCGCCAGCGGCTCCTCGGGGCTGCGCAGGCTCTCCGCGGCGTCCGCGACTCGCTGGATCAGGTCGAAGAAGGCGGTCTGCTCGTCGGTGGAGAGCGGGGCGAGGAACACCTGGTTCATACGGGCGGTGCGCACGGTCAGCTTGCGGTGCGCGCGCCTGCCCTCCTCGGTCAGGTGCAGCAGATAGCGGCGGCCGTCCTGCGGGTCGCGGACCTTGTCGAGCAGCTCGCGGCGGATCAGCCGGCTGATGACCTCGGCGACGGTGGAGCGGTCCAGGCCCACCCGCTCCCCCACGGTGCGCTGGTCGAGGCCGGGCTCGGCGACGAGGGCGTTGAGGACCGCGAACTGCGGTGAGGTGATCTCCTCGGAGACCATCGTGTTCCACAGGAGGTAGTGGGCCTGTTGCAGGCGCCGGGCCAGGTGCCCGGGGTGGGTGGCCAGGTCCACCGCGACCATGGGATCCTCCGCTTCTCCGGCTCTTTTCATCGGTGCGCTGAACAATACCTCCTGTGATCCCGCGTGCTGCCCATGCTTGCCAGGCAGTTGAGGGCGCTCCTATCCTCGCAGAAATGCTCAGTGCCCTGATTAATCGGGCCGGGACGAGTGGGGGCACACGGATGGACAAGGTGGTTGCCACGGCCGCCGACGCGGTGGCCGACATCGCGGACGGGGCGTCGCTCGCGGTCGGCGGCTTCGGCCTGAGCGGCGTGCCGAACGAGCTGATTCGGGCGCTGCACGCGTCGGGGGCCGCGGAGCTGCGGGTGGTGTCCAACAACTGCGGGGCGATGGACTCGGGCCTCGCGGTGCTCCTGTCGGCGGGCCGCATCGCGCGCGTGACCGGTTCCTACATCGGCGCCAACAAGGAGTTCGCCCGGCAGTACCTGGGCGGCGAGCTGGAGGTCGAGATGATCCCGCAGGGCACGCTGGCCGAGCGGCTGCGGGCGGGCGGCGCCGGCATCCCGGCGTTCTACACCCCGGCCGGGGTGGGCACGCAGGTCGCCGACGGCGGGCTGCCCTGGCGCTACGACGGCGAGGGCGGGGTCGCCCTAGCGTCCCCGGCCAAGGAGGTACGGGAGTTCGACGGCATCCCGTACGTCCTGGAGCACGGCATCCGTACCGACTTCGCGCTGGTGCGGGCGGCCAGGGGCGACCGGCACGGCAACCTCGTCTTCGCCAAGTCCTCCCGCAACTTCAACCCGCTCGCGGCGATGGCGGGACGCGTCACCGTCGCGGAGGTGGAGGAGCTGGTGGAGCCGGGCGGGATCGATCCGGACGCGGTGCACCTGCCGGGGATCTTCGTGCAGCGCGTGGTCGCGCTCGCCCCCGGGCAGGCGGCGGAGAAGCGGATCGAGAAGCGGACGGTGAGCGGCTGATGCCCTGGACCCGTGAGCAGATGGCCGCCCGCGCGGCACGCGAACTCCGCGACGGCCAGTACGTGAACCTGGGCATCGGCCTGCCCACTCTGATCCCCAACCACCTGCCCCCGGGTGTGGAGGTGATCCTGGAGTCCGAGAACGGCATCCTCGGCGTGGGCCCCTATCCCACCGAGACCGAGGTCGACCCGGACCTGATCAACGCGGGCAAGGAGACCGTGACCGTGCTGCCCGGCGCCTCCTTCTTCGACTCGGCGCTCTCCTTCGGGATGATCCGCGGCGGCCACATCGATGTCGCCGTGCTCGGCGCGATGCAGGTCTCCGCGCGCGGGGACCTCGCCAACTGGGCGGTCCCCGGCAAGATGATCACCGGGATCGGCGGGGCGATGGACCTGGTGCACGGTGCCCGCACGGTCATCGCCGTCATGACGCACACCGCCAAGGACGGCGCCCCGAAGGTCGTCGAGGAGTGCGGGCTGCCGTTGACCGGCAAGGGGTGCGTGGACCGGATCATCACCGATCTGTGCGTGCTGGACGTGACAGAGCAGGGTCTTGAGCTGGCCGAACTGGCCCCGGGGGTCGGAGCCGAGGAGGTCGTCGCAAGGACCGGGGCGGAGGTTCTGCTGCCGGCCGGGGGCGCGTCGTGAGCAGGCGGGGTACCCGCGGCGTCACCGCTGCCCGACGCGCCTGACCCACCTGCCCCGCCGTCACGCCCTTACGGAGTCACCGACGCATGGCCGCACACCAGGAGCCGCAAGAGATGACCCTGACCACTTCCTCCTCCCCGAACCCTTCCTCGCCGTCCGCCGAGCCGCTGCCCGACGGGCTCAGCCAGGGCGCGATAGACGCCGAGGTCGCCAAGGCGCAGGGTGCCTCGACCGCCCGGCACCATCCGCCACGCGACTACCCGCCCTACCGCAGCAGCCACTTCCGCCACCCCAAGCAGCCGCTGGTCCCGCTGCGCGACCCCGAGGCGGTGGAGCTGAGCGGCCCCGCGTTCGGCGTCACCGACGTCACCGCCCTGGACCGCGATCTGACGCGACAGCACCAGGGCGAGCCGCTGGGCGAGCGGATCACCGTGTCCGGCCGGGTCCTCGACCGGCGCGGGCGGCCGGTGCGCGGCCAGTTGGTCGAGCTGTGGCAGGCCAACGCGTCCGGCCGGTACGCCCACCAGCTGGACCAGCACCCCGCGCCCCTCGACCCGCACTTCACGGGCTTCGGCCGCTGCCTGACCGACGACGACGGTGCGTACTCCTTCACGACCATCAAGCCGGGCGCCTATCCGTGGCGCAATCACGTCAACGCCTGGCGTCCCGCGCACATCCACTTCTCGCTCTTCGGCACGGCGTTCACCCAGCGCCTGGTCACTCAGATGTACTTCCCCGGGGACCCGCTCCTCCCCTACGACCCGGTGCTGCGCTCGGTGACAGACGAGTCCGCGCGCCGGCGTCTCGTCTGCGCGTACGACCACGATCTGTCCGTCCCCGAGTGGTCGCTCGGCCACCGCTGGGACATCGTCCTGGACGGCCCGTCCGCGACCTTCTTCGAGGAAGGCGCCCCCCACTGATGCCCCCGCACGCTCGCCCGCCGCTGCCCACGCCCTCCCAGACCGTCGGCCCCTTCTACGGCTACGCGCTGCCCTTCCCGCGCGGCGGTGAGGTCGCGCCCGACGGCCACCCGGACACCCTCACGCTGCACGGGTACGTGTACGACGGCGCGGGGCAGCCCGTCCCCGACGCCCTGATAGAGACCTGGCAGCCCGCCCCGGACGGCTCGCTGACAGGAGCGCCCGGGTCGCTGCGGCACGACCCCGTGACGGGACGGGCCATCGGGCGCGACGGGGTCGCGTTCACCGGATTCGGCCGGGTGCCGACGGACGCGGACGGCCACTGGGCGGTGCGGACGCTGCCGCCGGGCGGCGTCTCGTACATCTCGATCGCCGTCTTCGCGCGCGGGCTGCTGCATCACCTCTACACGCGCGCGTACGTGGTGGACGAACCCGGTGACGCGCTCCTCGGCTCCCTGGACGCGGACCGGCGCGCCACGCTGATCGCGCGCAGCGAGGCCCCGCGCACGTTCCGGTTCGACATCCGGCTCCAAGGGGCGGGCGAGACGGTCTTCCTGGAGTTCCCGTGAGCGGCCTGTTCTCCCCCGGCCCGGCGGGTTCCGCCGCCGAGGAGGCGACGAGCGACCTTGCCTTCCTCCAGGCGCTGCTGGACGCGGAGGCGGCGCTGACCCGCGCCCAGGCGGCGGTCGGTCTCGCCCCCGGGGAGGCGGCCTCGGCGGTCACCCGAGCGGCCTCGGACGCGAGCCGCTTCGACGCCCGTTCCCTCGCGCTCCGCGCGCGGGAGGGCGGGAACCCGGTGATCCCCCTGGTGGCGGACCTGACCGCGGCGGTGCCCGCCCACGCGGCGCCCTACGTCCACCGGGGCGCGACGAGCCAGGACATCCTCGACACGGCTCTGATGCTGCTCTGCGCCCGGACGCTGGACCTGCTCCTCGCGGACCTGGCCCGCACGGAAGGCGCCCTGGCGCGTCTCGCGGCGCGGCACCGGGACACGGTGATGCCGGGCCGCACGCTGACGCAGCACGCGGTGCCGACGACCTTCGGTCTGAAGGCGGCGGGGTGGCGCTCGCTCGTGCTCGACGCGCGGGACCGGGTCGCGGGGGCCCGGGGGACGCTGCCGGCGCAACTGGGGGGCGCGGCGGGGACCTTGGCGGTGTTCGGGGTGTACGGGATGGATGGGCTGTATGGGGGCGAGGGGCGCCGGGTGGTCGACGAGGCCGGTGGGAGCCTTGTGACGGCCTACGCGCGCGAGCTGGGGCTGGCCGAGCCGCTGCTGCCCTGGCACGCCCTTCGTACCCCCGTCGCCGACCTCGCGGCCGCCCTCGCCTTCACCGCGGGAGCCCTCGGCAAGGCGGCCGCGGACGTCCTCACGCTCTCCCGCACCGAGATCGCCGAGCTGTCGGAAGGAGCAGGGGGCGGCTCGTCCGCGATGCCCCACAAGGCGAACCCGGTCCGCGCCACCCTCATCGCCGCCGCCGCGCGCCGCGCGCCCGCCCTCGCGGCGACCCTGCACGGCTCGCTGGCCGCCGAGGACGAGCGGCCGGCGGGTGCCTGGCACGCCGAGTGGGAGCCGCTGCGCGACCTGCTCCGCCTGACCGGCGGCGCCGCCCGGGACGCGGCCGAGATGGCCGAGGATCTGCGCGTCCACCCGCAGGCCATGCGCGCCCACCTCGATCTCACCGGCGGGCTGATCGTCTCCGAGCGGCTCGCCGCCGAGCTGACGCCGCTGCTCGGCCGCGCCCGCGCGCAGCGGCTCCTGACCGACGCGGCCCGGCGTGTTCACGCCGAGGGGCGCACACTCGCGCAAGTCCTCGCGGAAGAGCCCGGCCTGAAGGACGTGGACCTCACCGAACTCACCGACCCCGCCCGCTACACCGGCTCCGCCGCCACCCTCACCGACCGCGCCCTGGAGCGACGTTGACCATCGACACGACCGGCAAGCTGCCGCACCACACCGCCGAGGGGCCGCAGAGCGCTCCCCCGCTCCTCCTCGGCCCGTCCCTCGGCACCTCGATGGCCCTGTGGGACGGGGTCGCGCCCGAACTCGCCGCCGCCCACCGGGTCGTGCGCTGGGACCTGCCCGGCCACGGCCGCTCCCCCGCCGGTCTGATCGGGCCCGGCGCCACGGTCGCCGATCTCGCGGGGCTCGTCCTGGCGCTGGCCGACTCGCTCGGCGTCGACCGCTTCGCGTACGCGGGTGTCTCGCTCGGCGGCGCCGTGGGACTTCACCTCGCCGCCCACCACCCCGAGCGCGTGACGCGCCTCGCGGCGGTCTGCACCTCGGCCCACTTCGGCGGCGCCGAACCGTGGCGGCAGCGGGCCGCGACCGTGCGCCGGGAGGGCCTGGCCCAGTTCGTACGGGCGGCGCCGCAACGGTGGTTCACACCCGGCTTCACGGTGCCCGCCCTGGTGGCGGACCACCTGGCCGTCGATCCGGGCGCGTACGCCGCGTGCTGTGACGCCCTGGCCGCGTACGACCTGCGGGGCTCCCTGGCGTCGATCGCCGTGCCCACGCTGGTGCTCGCCGGCCGCGAGGATCCGGCGACGCCGCCCGCCCACGCCAGGGAGATCGCCGACGCCGTACCGGGCGCGTCCCTCATGGAACTCTCGGACGCCTCCCACTTGGCGCCGGCGGAACGCCCGGCCGCCGTAGCCGCGGCCTTGCGCGCCCATTTCGCCGCCCCGGCGGGGGCGGAGAGCAGCGACACAGCCGCGCGGTACTAGGGCGCCCTGGTACCAGGACCGCGCCGGCGGCCGGCGAGGTCGAGTGAGGGCCCGTCGCGGCTCACCGCGCCCCGTACACCGGCCGCGGTGGCTCCGCGTCGGCGAGGAGTCCGCGGGCCGCCTCGCCCGCCTCGGACGGGGTCCAGCGGACGCCCTTGTCCGCGGTGGGGCCGGGGCGCCAGCCCTCCATGACCGTGATGCGGCCCGCTTCCGCCTCGAAGACGCGGCCGGTGACGCCCGCGGAGGCGGTGGAGCCGAGCCAGACGACCAGCGGGGAGACGTTCCCCGGGGCCATCGCGTCGAAGGCGCAGGGTTCGGGAACGGCCATCGTGTCGGCGAAGGTCCGTTCCGTCATACGGGTGCGGGCGGTGGGGGCGATGGCGTTCACCCGCACTCCGTAGGCAGCCAGTTCGGCGGCGGCGACCAGAGTGAGGCCGAGGATTCCGGCCTTGGCGGCGCTGTAGTTGCCCTGCCCGACGCTCCCCTGGAGGCCCGCCCCCGAGCTGGTGTTGACCACGCACGCGTGCGGCACGCGCCCGGCCTTCGCCTCGGCCCGCCAGTGGCCCGAGGCATGCTTCAGGGGGAGGAAGTGGCCCTTGAGGTGAACCCTCATGACGGCGTCCCAGTCGTCCTCGTCGAGGTTGACCAGCATCCGGTCGCGCAGGAAGCCCGCGTTGTTGACGAGCGTGTCCAGGCGCCCGTACGTGTCGAGGGCTGCCCGCACCAGTGAGGCCGCGCCCTCGGGCGTCGCGATGTCGCCGCCGTGCGCGACGGCCTCACCGCCCGCGGCGCGGATCTCCTCGGCCACGGCGTGCGCGGGTCCGCCGGGCTCCCCGGGACCGTCCGACTCGCCGGAGCCGTCCGGTCCCACACCGAGGTCGTTGACGACGACCTTGGCGCCCTCGGCCGCATATGCGCGCGCGTGAGCACGGCCGAGACCGCGGCCCGCGCCCGTGACGATCACGACGCGGCCCGCGCAGATCCCGGCCGGGGCGGGCGGCGGTGTGACGGCTGACGTGGCGTCTGCGGCCATGCGACGACTCCCTTGGTGGAGTTCAGTTGGTGGGCTTCAGCTGGGGGACTTCAGTGGTTTACGGGGGCGGCGTCCAAGAAGGCGGGGCGTTCACCGCCGCCGTGCAGGTGGAGTGCGGCGCCGCTGATGTAGCGGGCGCGGGCGGAGGCGAGGAAGACGCAGGCGTCGGCGACGTCGGAGGGGTCGGCGAGGCGGCCGAGCGGGACCGTGCGGGCGACCCGTGCGAGGCCCTCGTCGTCGCCGTAGTGCAGATGGGCGCTCTCGGTGCGGGCGAGGCCGAGGACGACCGTGTTGACCCGTACGGCGGGGGCCCATTCGACCGCCATGGTCCGCGCGAGGTTCTCCAGGCCCGCCTTCGCGGCGCCGTACGCCCCGCTGCCCGGCGAGGGCCGGGTGCCGCTGACGCTGCCGATCATCGTGATGCTGCCGCCCGCCTCCTGGGTGCGCATCACGTCGTACGCGGCGAGCGAGGCGTACAGCGGGGCGAGCAGGTTCAGTTCGACGATCCTGGCCTGGCGGGCCGGGGCGGTGTTGGCGAGGAGGCCGAAGGGCGTGCCGCCCGCGTTGTTCACGAGGGCGTCCACCGCGCCGTGGGCGGCGGCCACTTCGTGGAGGAAGGCGGGGGCGGCTGCCGCGTCCCGCAGGTCGAGCGCACGGAACTCGGCGGTTGCGCCTGCCGCTTCGACCGGCTTGTCGGGCGGTCTACGGGCGCAGACGACGACCCGCGCCCCGGCGGCGAGGAAGCCGCGGGCGATTCCGGCGCCGACGCCGCGGGTGCCGCCGGTGACGACGACGACCTGTCGGGTGTCAGTCATCGCTGCTACCTTTCGAACTAACAAATGTTTGGTTGAAGGCGTGTGGTCGAAAGGTAGCGGATCTGCTGATGTCTGTCTCCACCTCCGTCCCGGACAAGGGCGTGGCCGTCGTCACCGTCGACCACCCGCCTGTCAACGCCCTGCCCGTGCGCGGGTGGTTCGACCTGGCCGACGCCGTGCGCGACGCGGGGCGCGATCCCGCCACGCGCTGTGTGGTGCTGGCCGCCGAGGGCCGGGGGTTCAACGCGGGCGTGGACATCAAGGAGATCCGCCGCGACAGCGGCCACGGCGCGCTGATCGGCGCCAACCGCGGCTGCGCCGCGGCCTTTTCCGCGGTGTACGACTGCGAGGTGCCGGTCGTCGCCGCCGTGCACGGCTTCTGCCTGGGCGGCGGCATAGGCCTCGTGGGCAACGCGGACGCGATCGTGGCCAGCGAGGACGCCACCTTCGGTCTGCCCGAGCTGGACCGGGGCGCGCTGGGCGCGGCCACGCACCTGTCCCGCCTGGTCCCGCAGCACCTGATGCGCGCGCTCTACTACACCGCGCGCACGGTGACGGCCGCCGAGCTGCACGCGCACGGTTCGGTGTGGCAGGTGGTCCCGCGCCCGGAGCTGCTCGAAACGGCCGTGGAGCTGGCATGCGAGATCGCCCGCAAGGACGGCACCCTGCTGCGCCTGGCGAAGGCCGCGATCAACGGCATCGACCCGGTCGACGTCCACCGCAGCTACCGCTTCGAGCAGGGCTTCACCTTCGAGGCGAACCTGAGCGGTCTCGCCGACCGTGCCCGTGCGGGCTTCGGGACCCAGACCCAAGGGAAGGGCAGGGCATGACGCACTCGGCACGGACGGGCAAGGCGATGACGCCCGACGAGATCGTGGGGCGCCTGGAGAGCGGGATGACACTCGGCATCGGCGGCTGGGGTTCGCGCCGCAAGCCGATGGCACTGGTGCGCGCCCTGCTGAGGTCCGGCGTCACGGACCTGACCGTCGTCTCGTACGGCGGCCCGGACATCGGTCTGCTCGCCGCCGCGGGCCGGATCCGCAAGCTGGTCACGGCGTTCACGACGCTCGACTCGATCCCTCTGGAGCCGCATTTCAGGGCGGCACGCGAGCGTGGCGACTTCGAACTCGTCGAGCTGGACGAGGCGATGTTCATGCAGGGCCTCACCGCGGGCGCCCAGCGGCTGCCCTTCCTGCCCGTCCGCGCGGGCCTCGGATCGGATGTCCTGCGGGTCAACCCCCAGCTGCGCACGGTCACTTCACCGTACGAGGACGGAGAGCGGCTCGTCGCGGTGCCGGCCCTGCGGATGGACGCGGCGCTGGTGCACATGAACCGCGCCGACCGCTTCGGCAACGCCCGGTATCTGGGCCCCGACCCCTACTTCGACGACCTGTTCTGCGAGGCCTCCGACACCGCGTACGTCTCGTGCGAACGGCTCGTAGACGCCGCCGGGGGGCTCGCCGAGCACGCGGCGCCCCAGACACTGCTGATCTCACGGCACTCGGTGACGGGAGTGACACAGACACCCCAGGGCGCGCACTTCACCTCCTGCGTGCCCGACTACGGCCGCGACGAGCCCTTCCAGAAGGCGTACGCCACCGCCGCGGCCGACCCCGAGGCGTGGGGCGCCTTCCGTGACCGCTTCCTCGGCGGTACCGAGCGGGACTACCAACTGGCCGTCCAGGCCTGGCACAAGGAGCAGCGATGACGCCGGCCGGAGCGGGGCCCGCGCCGAAGGGGCGGACCGTCACCCGCGCCGAGTACTGCGTGATCGCCTGCGCCGAGGCCTGGCGGGGCGGCGGCGAGATCCTCGCGTCCCCCATGGGCACGGTCCCGGCCATCGGCGCGCGCCTCGCCAAGCTGACGTTCTCCCCCGAGCTGCTGCTCACGGACGGCGAGGCGCTGCTCATCGGCGATGTCCCGGCCCTCGGCGCCGCGTCGAGCGTGACGGAGGGCTGGCTGCCGTACCGCAGGCATCTGACGATGGCGATGGGCGGGCGGCGGCACGTGATGATGGGCGCGAGCCAGATCGACCGCTTCGGGAATCAGAACATCTCGTGCATCGGCGACTGGGAGCGCCCCCGGCGGCAGCTGCTCGGTGTGCGCGGTGCCCCGGCCAACACGATCAACAACCCGGTGAGTTACTGGATCCCGCGGCATTCGACGCGGGTCTTCGTCGAGAAGGTCGACATGATCAGCGGCGTCGGGTACGACAGCGCGGCCGCGGCCGGCCCCTCGGCGACCCGCTTCCACGATCTGCGCCGCGTCGTCTCCGACCTCGGCGTCTTCGACTTCGCTACGCCTGATCACGCGATGCGGCTGGTGTCCCTGCACCCGGGCGTCACGCTCGGCCAGGTACGCGACGCCACCGGTTTCACCCTGGCCGTTCCGGCCGGCGACGTCCCGCACACCCGCGAGCCGACGGACGAGGAGCTGCGGGTGATACGGGACGTGGTGGACCCGGGAGGCATGCGAGAGCGCGAGGTGCGCGCGTGACGGCGGCCCCGCCCGTCATCGAGACCCCGCTGACCAGGCTGGTCGGGGTGCGGCATCCGATCGTGCAGACCGGCATGGGGTGGGTGGCGGGGCCCCGCCTGGTGTCGGCCACGGCGGGCGCGGGGGCGCTCGGCGTCCTGGCCTCCGCGACCATGACGGTGGAGCAGCTGCGCGCGGCTGTCCGTGAGGTCAAGTCCCGTACGGACGCGCCGTTCGGGGTCAATCTGCGGGCCGACGCGGGGGACGCGCGGGACCGTGTCCGGATCATCGTCGACGAGGGTGTGCGGGTCGCGTCCTTCGCGCTGGCGCCGTCGAAGGCGTTGATCGACGAGCTGAAGGACGCGGGCGTGGTGGTCATCCCCTCGATCGGCGCTCGCCGGCACGCGGAGAAGGTCGCCGCGTGGGGCGCGGACGCGGTGATCGTGCAGGGCGGCGAGGGCGGCGGCCACACGGGCGAGGTGGCGACGACGGTCCTGCTGCCCCAGGTCGTCGACGCGGTGGACATCCCGGTGATCGCGGCGGGCGGGTTTCACGACGGGCGCGGCCTGGTCGCCGCTCTCGCCTACGGCGCGGCGGGCGTGGCGATGGGCACGCGTTTCCTGCTCACCTCGGACTCGACGGTGCCGGCCGCGGTCAAAGCGCGCTATCTGGCGGCCTCCGTCAAGGACATCACGGTCACCACGCGCGTGGACGGCCTCCCGCACCGGATGCTGCGTACGGAGCTGGTCGCCGCCCTGGAGAGGTCGGGCCGGGTCGCGTCCCTGGCCCGGGCGGTGCGGCACGCGGCGGCGTTCCGGAAGGTCTCCGGTCTCGGCTGGACCAGGATGGCGCGCGACGGCCTCGCGATGAGGCACGGCAAGGACCTGACATGGAGCCAGGTGCTCCTCGCGGCGAACACACCGATGATGCTCAAGGCGGCGATGGTCGACGGCCGCCCGGAGGCGGGGGTCATGGCCTCGGGCCAGGTGGCGGCCCTGATCGAGGACCTTCCGTCGTGCGCGGAGCTGGTGGCGCGGGTGATGGTCGAGGCGGGGGAGGTGAGGGAGCGGCTCGCGGAACTGGGCCCGTCCGGCGTCCGAGGACCGGGGAGCCGGAATTGAGCCCGTCCGGCGATTGAGGACCGGGGTCCGGGGCAGAGCCCCGCGGCGTCCGCGCCAACCCCCGAGTCCAGGGTCGGACCCAGCAGAAGGCGCGGCCGGCCCTCAGCCCCGTACCAGCGACAAGCGTTCCCGCGCCTGTGCGACAAGACCGTCCGCCCCACAGCTCACCGCCAGGGCCAACCCGCGTTCCAGATCCGGCGTGGAACCGGCGGCGATGCCGTACTCGACCCGGGCCACCGCGTGTTCGTACGCGCAGGGCGAGGCCTCCAGATAGGTGGCGGCCTGGCGGTAGAGGGTGAGGGAGCGGGCCCCGGTCTCCAGAGCGGCGGCACACCGCAGCGCCTCGCCGATCGCGGTGTCCGTGCCGAACCGCTCGGCCTGCATCCGGGCGTCGGAGACGAGGCGCGCGGCCCGCTTGGGGTCCTCGTGGGCCAGGGCGCGGGCGAGGTCGTAGGCCCACGGCGCGAGCACGGTGTTGTACTGGTCGCGCGCGGTCAACGCCTTCGCCGTGGCTTCCAGCTCGGCAAGCCCCTCGCTCGTGTTCCCGAGGGCGAGCAGCAGCCTGCCGCGGACGCACGGCGCGTCGGGTACGTAGATCGTGGAGGCGTTGGGCGGCGCGAAGCCGTAGCGGTCGGCGATCGCGCCTGCCTCGTCGATGTGCCCGCGCGCCAGCAGTGTGTCGACGAGCATGCTGGCGGCTTCCCAGTGCATGGGCAGGCCCTGGCCGACGCGGTCGGCGAGGCGCAGGCTCTCGCGCAGGGAGCGCTCGGCGTCGATCAGCCGTCCGCGCCTGCGGTACACATAGCCGAGGAAGGCGTGCGAGAGGGCGAGGTGTCCACCGCTCCAGCCCGCCGTCTCGTACGCGCGTACGGCCTCGGTGAACAGGCTCTCGGCGCGGTCGAGCCGGTCCGCGAAGGCGTACGAACCGCCGAGCATCAGGCGGAGTTCGAAGCTCCATTCCGTGTCGGTCCAGCCGAGTCCTGGCGCGAGGCGGCCGTTGACGAGGGCGCGGTCGCACAGCTCGACGACCAGTTCCGCGTTCTCGCCGCGGGTCATGGCGTCGAAGGCGCGCAGGATCAGCAGGGCGCGTTCGGAGTTGTCCCGGCCGCTGAGGGGGCCGGCGAGCGCGGCGAGCCGCCGTGACCGTCCGGGCGAGTCCTCCTCGCCGGCGTGGATGCCCTCCCACATGTAGTGCACGGCTTGCAGGCGCAGCCGCGCGGGTCCCTCGTCGAGCCGTTCCACCTCCTCGTCGATGGCCCGCAGGCCTTCCTCCAGCTGGTCGTTGTGGACGAGGGCCTGGGAGAGGCGGTAGACCGCGTCGACGCGCAGCTCCTGGTCGAGGCCGCGCATGGACAGCGCCTCGCGCAGGTGCCTGATGGTGGTGACGGGTGAGGTGAGCAGGGTGGCGCAGCCCAGTTCGTAGAGCACGCGCGCGTGGATCTCGGGCAGCGGTGGTTCCTTGAGGGCCCGCTCCAGACAGCGGCGGGCCGCGTCGGGCGCGCCGACCGCGAGGTGTTCGGCGGCGGCTCGGCGCAACTGCTCGACCAGTTCGGGGTCGTCCTCCGGGTGGACCTCCAGCAGGTGCCGGGAGGCCGCGGCGGCACTGCGGCCGTCGCGGGTGACGACCGCGGCGGCCACGCCGTGCAGGGCGGTGCGGGTGGCCGAGGGGATCGAGCGGTAGATGGTGCTGGCGATCTGCGGGTGGACGAACTCCAGGCCCTCCGCGTCGCGGATCAGGATGCGTGCGGTGCACAGGCGTTCCGCGCATGACTCGGCGGTGTCGCGGGGCATGCCGGCGAGCCGGGTGGCCATGTCCAGGGAGATGGAGGTGCCGAGGATGGCGGCCGCCCAGGCGAAGCGCGTGACATCGGTGCCGAGGTCTTCGAGGCGGGCGATCAGTCCATGGCCCTTGGCCGTGCGGTTGAGGGCGCGCAGCGCGTCCGCCGAGCTCTCGACCGGTTCCAGTTCGCTGTCCTGGACCTTGGCGAGGAGTTCGACCGACTCGTAGGGGTTGCCGCCGGTGACCGCCCACACCTCGCGGCAGAAGGGGGCGTCGGCGTGCTCGCCGAGCGTGGCGCGGGTCAGCCCCGCGGCGGCGTCCGGGGTGAGCGCGCGCAGGGCGGTGAAGGTGCGGGCCATGCCGGTGACCGACGCGATGTGGCGCGCGCCGCCCTCCTTGGCCTCGCCGGGCCGGTGGGCGATCACGACGAGTACGGGCAGCTCGTCCAGGCGCTGGGCGAAAGCGGCCAGCCAGTGCAGCGTCTCCTGGTCGGCCCAGTGCGCGTCGTCGATGAGCAGGACGAGGGGCCATTTCAGCTGGGCGAGGCGGGAGACCGCCGCGACGAGTCCGTCGCACACGCCTTGCGGATCGGCCTGGCGCCCGCCGGGTTCGACGATGCCGAGGGCCGGGCCCGCGATGTCGTACCAGTCGCCGAGGTATTCGCGGGCCGCTTCGGTTGAGAGGGAGACCAGTTCGGGCTGGAGGAGCTGGCGTACGACGTTGAAGGGGACGGAGGTGACCGCCTCGCCCCCGCGTGCGGACCAGACCGTGGCGTTGTGGGCCTCCGCGATGCGGCGCACTTCGGCGAGCAGCGCGGTCTTGCCGATGCCGGCCTCTCCGCTGAAGGCGAGCAGGCTTCCGCCGCTGGTCGAGTCCGCGCACAGCTCCTCGACGGCATGGGTCACCGCGGCGAGTTCGTCGTCGCGCTCCCACAGCGGGGCCCAGGAGGTTCCGCCGGGCCGTCCCTGTGTCATCGCGCTACCTCCCGGGGTCGCTCAATCGACGTACAGAAGTCGAGACTAGCCGGGACGGGGCCGCTGTGGAGCGCGGTCCGCGCAGGTGCTCCCACAAGGGGTGAGGGAGAGTCCGTTTGCCGTGCGCCGCGGGGCCCGGGAGGGTGGTCGAAGGGGCGGTCAGAGACGCTCGATGATCGTCACGTTCGCCTGGCCGCCGCCCTCGCACATGGTCTGGAGGCCGAACCGGCCGCCGGTGCGCTCCAGTTCGTGCAGGAGGGTCGTCATCAGCTTCGCGCCGGTGGCGCCGAGGGGGTGGCCGAGGGCGATGGCACCGCCGTTGACGTTGACCTTTTCCGGGTCGGCGCCGGTCTCCTTCAGCCAGGCGAGGACGACCGGCGCGAACGCTTCGTTGATCTCGACGAGGTCGATGTCGTCGATGCTCATGCCGGTCTTCTTGAGCGCGTGCGCCGTGGCGGGGATCGGCGCGGAGAGCATCCGGATGGGGTCCTCGCCGCGCACGGAGAGGTGGTGGACACGCGCGCGAGGCGTCAACCCGTGGTCCCGCACGGCTCGTTCGCTCGCGATGAGCAGGGCGGCGGCCCCGTCCGAGACCTGCGAGGAGCAGGCGGCGGTGATCGTGCCGTCGTCGAGGACGGGCCGCAGGGCCGCCATCTTCTCCAGGGTCGTGTCGCGGCGCGGGCCCTCGTCGGTCGTCACGTCGCCGTACGCGACGAGTTCACGCTCGAAGCGGCCCTCGTCGATGGCGCGGATCGCCCGCTGGTGGGAGCGGAGGGCGAATCCCTCCATGTCGCGGCGCGTCGTGCCCCACTTGGCGGCGATCAGCTGCGCGCCGTGGAACTGGTTCACGGGCAGGTCGCCATAGCGGGCGCGCCAGCCCTCGCTGCCCGCGTACGGGCCTTCGGTGAGGCCGAGCGGTTCGGCGGCCTTGCGGGAGGCGAAGGCGATGGGGACCATCGACATGTTCTGGGTGCCGCCCGCGACGACGAGGTCCTGGGTGCCGGACAGGACGCCCTGCGCCGCGAAGTGCACGGCCTGCTGGGACGATCCGCACTGGCGGTCGATCGTCACGCCGGGCACCTCTTCGGGGAGTCCGGCGGCGAGCCAGCTGGTGCGGGCGATGTCACCGGCCTGCGGGCCGACCGCGTCCAGGCAGCCGAAGACCACGTCGTCCACGGCGGCGGGGTCGATGCCGGTGCGCTCGACGAGGGCCTTGAGGACGTGGGCGCCCAAGTCGGCGGGATGGATCCGGGAGAGCCCTCCCTTGCGCCTGCCGACGGGGGTGCGCACCGCTTCGACGATGTAGGCCTCGGCCATGACTGCGTACTCCTCGGTCGTGGGCGCCGTGGGACGACGCGCCGCTCTACGGACGTACGGAGATGCCGTCCAGGACCATCGACAGGTACTGGCGGGCGATCTCCTCGGGGCTGTGGCCGCCGCCGGGGCGGTACCAGGACGCGGCGACCCAGACGGTGTCGCGCACGAAGCGGTAGGCGAGCCGGATGTCCAGGTCGTCGCGGAAGACGCCTTCCGCGACGCCTCGCTCCAGCGTGGTGAGCCAGGTCTTCTCGAAGCGCTGCTGCGAGTCGGACAGATACTGGAAGCGGCGCTGGGCGACGAGGTGCCTGGACTCCTTCTGGTAGATCGCGACGGCGGCGCGGTGCCGGTCGATCTCCCGGAAGGACTCGGTGACGAGCGCCTCCAGCGTCTCGCGGGGCCCGAGCTGGGCCTGGAGCACGGTGTCGTACCCGTCCCACAGCTCGGTGAGGAAGGTGCGCAGGATCTCTTCGAGCATCGACTCCTTGGAATCGAAGTGGTAGTAGAGGCTGCCGGCGAGCATGCCGGCGGCGTCGGCGATCTTGCGGACGGTGGTGGCGTTGTACCCCTGCTCGGCGAAGACGTCGGCGGCGATGCCGAGGAGTTCGTGGCGGCGCTCGGGCGAGGGGCTCACCTGGGCCTTCTTCTTGCCGGCGGCCTGCTTCGGCTCGCTGGTGCCCTGCTGCGACGTGCTGGTGCGCTGGTGCGGTTCGCTGGTGCTCTGCTTCGGTTTCGACACACGGTCATTCTCCGCCTAGGCGTGCTGGCTGCTGACCGAGACCGTCTCGCCCGTCATGTACGAGGAGTAGCCGCTGGCCAGGAAGACGATGACGGTGGCTATCTCCCACGGCTGCGCGTATCGCCCGAACGCCTCGCGGGCGGTGAGTTCTTCCAGGAGCCCGGGGGAGGTGACCTTCGCGAGGTGGGGGTGCATGGCGAGGCTCGGCGCGACCGCGTTGACCCGGATGCCGTGCGGGGCGGCCTCGATCGCGGCGCAGCGGGTGAGGGCCATGACACCGGCCTTCGCGGCGGCGTAGTGCGCCTGGCCCTCCTGGGCGCGCCAGCCGAGCACCGAGGCGTTGTTCACGATCACGCCGCTGTGCCCGTGCCCCTGGCCGTCCGCCCGCATGCGGCGCAGAGCTGCGCGCATACAGCGGAACGTGCCGTTCAGCGTCACGTCGATGACCTTGTCCCACTGGTCGTCGGTCATCTCCGTGATCCGGGCCGTCCCGCCGAGTCCGGCGTTGTTCACCACGATGTCCAGATGGCCATGGCGCCGCTCCGCCAGCTCGAACAGACCCTGGACCTGCTCCTCGTCGGTGACGTCGCACGGGACGCCGTCGATCCGGTCGGCGCCGAACTCCCCGGCGAGCGCCGCCACCGTCTCCTTGGTGCGGCGCGGGTGGGCGTCGCCTATGACGACGTGCGCGCCCTCCTCCAGGAAGCGGCGGGCGGTGGCGCCGCCGATGCCCGCGCCGGCCGCCGCCGTGATCACGGCGGTGCGCCCCGCGAGCAGGTCGTGTCCCGGCGGACAAGCGGGTGCGTCCATGGGCGGCCCTCCTCCTGGGTGCTGCGCGTGTACTGGCTTCTGGCCGGCTTCCGGATCCTCGACTCTTTGACTGCCCACAAGGTAATCTACCAAACACTTGTTAGGGAAGGGCCGTGGGAGGTGGGTGGATGGACCTCGACTTCGCCGCCGAGGAGGAGGAGTTCCGGCAGCGGGCCCGTGACTGGCTCGCGGCGCACGTGCCGGCCGTGCCGCTGCCCTCTCTGGAGACCGAGGAGGGCTTCGCGGCCCACCGGGAGTGGGAGCGCGCACTCGCGGCCGACCGCTGGTCGGTGGTGTCCTGGCCGAAGGAGTACGGCGGTCGGGGCGTCGACATCGTGAAGTGGCTGGTGTTCGAGGAGGAGTACTACGCGGCGGGGGCGCCGGCCCGGGTCTCGCAGAACGGCATCAATCTGCTCGCGCCGACGCTCTTCGACTTCGGCACCGCCGAACAGCGCGCGCGGGTACTGCCCTCCATGGCGACCGGTGAGGTGATCTGGGCGCAGGCCTGGTCGGAGCCGGAGTCCGGGTCCGACCTGGCGTCGCTGCGCTCCACCGCCCGCCGTACGGACGGCGGTTGGCGTCTGGACGGACACAAGACGTGGTCGTCACGGGCCGCCTTCGCCGACCGCGCGTTCGGACTCTTCCGCAGCGAGCCGTACGAGCCCGGCTACGAGCCCGGCTACGAACCCGGCCACGCGGCCGGTTCCGGCGCCGCGGGCAAGCCGCACCGGGGACTCACCTATCTGATGTTCCCGCTCGACGCGGACGGGGTGACGGTCCGCCCCGTCGGCCGCCTGGACGGCAAGCCCGCCTTCGCCGAACTCTTCCTCGACGACGTCTTCGTACCCGACGAGGACGTCATCGGCGAGCCGGGCCAGGGCTGGCGGATCGCCATGTCGACCACGGGCGACGAACGCGGCCTGACGCTGCGCTCCCCCGGGCGCTTCCTCGCTTCCGCGGACCGTCTCGCGCGACGCTGGCGGGCGGAGGCGGATCCGGCGGACACCGCGCTGCGCGACCGGGTCGCCGACGCCGTCATCGGGGCGCGCGCCTACGAGTTGTTCACCTGGGCCTGCGCGTCGCGCTCCGCGGCCGGGGAGAGGATCGGCGCCGAGTCCAGCCTCAACAAGGTCTTCTGGTCGGAGTACGACATCGCCCTCCACGAGACGGCACTGGATCTGCTGGGTGCGGAGGGCGAACTGGCCGAGGGTGGACCGGAGGGGCAGGACTGGATGGAGGGTTACGTCTTCTCGCTCGCCGGACCCATCTACGCCGGGACCAACGAGATCCAGCGCGACATCATCGCCGAGCGCCTGCTCGGACTGCCGAAGGGACGTCGCTGATGAGGTTTCTCCTCGACGTCGAGCAGCGGGAGTTCGCGCGCTCGCTGGACGCGATGCTGACGGCGGGTGACACGGTGGCGGCCACGCGCGCGTGGGGCGCCGGTGACTACGCGCGGGGGCGGGCGGTGTGGGCGCGGCTGGCGGACGCGGGGGTCTTCGCGCTGCCGGTTCCGCCGGCGTACGAGGGTGTGGGCCCGCTGCCCGTCGAAACGGCCGTCGCCTTCGTGGAGTTGGGGCGGCACGCGGTGCCGGGTCCCGTGGTGGAGACGGTGGCGGCGGAGGCGCTTCTCGTCCGCCTGGCGGAGCTGGGTGAGCCGGAACCGGCCAAACGGTTCCTGCCTTCACTCGCTTCCGGGGCGGCGTGCGCGACCCTGACGCTGCCCCATGGCGGGCCGTACGCGCTGGACGCGGAGGAGGCGGGCCTGATCATGGCCGTGGCGGGCGGTGAACTGCGGCTCGCGCCCGGGCACGCGCGCGTGCGCCGGTCCCTCGACCCCGCGCGACGCCTCGCCGCGCCGCTGCCCGGCGGTGAACTGCTCGCCGCGGGCCCCGCCGTGACCGCCGCGGCACGGCACGCGACGGACTGGGCCGCACTGGCCACGGCCGCGCAGGCGCTCGGTGTCGGGTTCGCGCTGCTCGACAGGACGGTGGCGTACGTGAAGCAGCGCACCCAGTTCGGATCGCCGATCGGAGCGTTCCAGGCCGTCAAACACCGGCTCGCGGACGTCCTGGTCCGACTGGAGTTCGCGAGGCCCTTGGTGCTGGGCGCCGCGGTGACGATGGCTCCGGATGACATAGCCGCCGCCAAGGTGGCGGCGACCGAGACGGCGTACACGGCATCCCGCGCCGCGCTCCAGCTCCACGGGGCGATCGGGTACACCGCGGAACTGGAGCTCTCCCTCTGGCTCACCAAGGCGCGTGCGCTGCGGGGGGCGTGGGGGAGCCCGGGGGTGTGGAGGGGGCAAGTCCTGACCGAGTGGGGGTGATGAGTGGGGGTGAGGGGCACCGGCGCGCCCGGCCCGGCGCGTCCCCGGCCCGGGGCCGCGCGCGACGCACGGCGGACGGGCGGCGCAGAGGCCAGGCGCTCGGCACACGGCCCGCGCGGGAGACGCGCCCCGTGCCTCGGTCACGGTCGGGGGCGCGTCCGGTGGACCCGGACGGCGCGGCGTACCGGCCACGCGGGGCCGGTACCCGGCTGCACCCCGTGCCGCTTTCGGACAAGACGCGTCGCCCGCCTCCCACGGGATGCGATGATCAAGCTCATTGGTGCGCCGACCGAGAAGGAGGCCCCACGTGCGCGTGATCGGGCTCATGTCAGGGACCTCATACGACGCGATCGACGCGGCCGCGGCCGATCTGACCCTCGACGGGGACCGCCTGACACTCACCCCCCTCGGGCTGATCAGCCGTGGCTACGACGAGGGGCTGCGTGCCGCGCTCGCCGCCGCGCTGCCGCCCGCGGCCACCACGCTCGCCGACGTCTGCCGCCTGGACACCGCCATCGGCCGCGCCTTCGCCGCCGCCGCGGTCGAGGCGGACCGCGAACTATGCGACGGGGAGGCCGAGTTAGTGGCCTCGCACGGTCAGACGGTCTACCACTGGGTGGCGGACGGGCAGGTGCACGGCACCCTTCAGATCGGCCAGCCCGCGTGGATCGCCGAAGCGACGGGACTTCCGGTGGTCGCCGACTTCCGTCCACGCGACATCGCGGCGGGCGGCCAGGGCGCGCCCCTGGTCAGCCTGGTGGACCGGATGTGGCTGCGCGGCCGCCCCGGCGCCCCCGCCGCGCTGAACCTCGGCGGCATCGCGAACATCACCGCCGCCGACGGCACGGCCTTCGACACGGGTCCCGCCAACGCCCTGATCGACGCCGCGGTGGGCGAGGCGACGGGCGGCCGCCTCGCCTACGACCTGGACGGGCGGATCGCCGCCGGCGGCACGGTCCACGAAGCCCTCCTCGACCGCCTCCTCGCCGAGCCGTACTACGCGCTCCCGGCACCGAAGACGACGGGCAAAGAACTCTTCCATCTTCCCTATCTGCGGAGGGCGTTGAAGGGGTTCGAGGCGCTGTCCACCGAGGACGTCGTCGCCACGCTCACCCGGCTCACCGCCCGCACGGCCGCCGACGCCGTCCGCTCGGTGCGGGCCTCGGAGGTCATCGTCTCCGGCGGGGGCACCCGCAATCCGGTGCTGATGGCCTTCCTGCGGGCCGAGTTGGGGGGCGTGGCTCCGGTACGCACCTCGGACGAGCTGGGCCTGCCGTCCGTGGCGAAGGAGGCGTACGCCTTCGCGGTCCTCGGCTTCCTGACTCTGCACGGCCTGCCGGGAACGGTCCCGACGAGCACAGGGGCGCGGCATGCCAGCGTGCTGGGCTCGATCACACCGGGGCGACGGGGTATGCGGTGGCCCCACACGGTCCCCGAGAAGGAGGCTCCGGCGCGTCTGGTCGTCAACGGCCACGGGAGCCGGGGGCGGTAGGCCGCCGAGGATCCTTCGCCTTTGGGCAGCCCCCTCTCATGCCGCTTTCACGCGGGGCTCATACTCTGGCGCCCATGACGCAGATGACTCCCCCAGGCTGGTACCCCGATCCCGGCCAGACCCCCGGCGGTCCTCCCACCGAGCGCTGGTGGGACGGGAACGTATGGACGGATCAGGTGCGGGCCGCGGGCACGCACGCGTATCCGACCCAGGCGGCCTTTCCGGCCCATCCGGGACAGGCCCCCGCGCCCCGGCGCGGCCTGCGCGTCGCGATAGCCGTCGGCGTGGTGCTCGTCGTCCTCGCCGGGATAGGCGGCGGCGTGTACGCCCTGACGGCGGACGACGACGGAGGCGGGGACGGCTCCGCGGCCAAGGCGCCGTCGAGCGGCGCCCCGCAGAACCCGAAGGACTCGGAGTCCCCCGACGAGCCGCGGTCACCGGACGGCTCGGAGGGCCCCGAGGACCCCGGTCAGGAGGCCGGTTTCGCGAACGACTCGGCGAACGGCATCAAGATCCCCATACCGGACGGCTGGCGGGGTGGGCCCACCAGGTTCGGCGCGGGGGTGCAGACGGACCCGATCCCCTGCCCCGGCAACCCCCAGGAGCAGTGCACCCGCGGCAGCGCGTACTCCCAGAACGCCGAGAAGCTCGACATCGACGCCAAGACGCCCGAGGCGGCGGCCAAGGCGGACATCAAGCAGAACGCGAAGGAGGGGTACGGCGGCAAGACCTACGGCCGTATCACCTCGCACAAGGTGCTGGCCTCCAAGTCGATCACCGTGGCGGGCCAGAAGGGTTACCACGTCCGCTGGAAGGCGGTCACGGAGAAGAGCGACGACGGTTACGTCGAATCGCTCGCCTTCCCCTCCCCCGCCGACAAGTCGAAGATCATCATCGTCCGCATGGGCATCGACGACAACGACCAGGCCCCTTCGCCGTCCTACATGGACCAGATCGCGAAGGGCATCAAGGCGGGCTCCACGAGCGGGGGCGCGGGAGCCGGGCAGGACGTGTAGCCGGACAGGGCGCGTAAGCCGGCAGGGCGTGTGAAAGGCGTACGCGCATCGCGTACGCCCTAGGGCGTGTCCGCGAAGTCCCGTCGTTCGCCCGCAGGGCGGGCGTCGCGGGGTCCGGTGCGTGCTCTCGGCGTGGCGGCCGGATGCCCTCGTACTGGGTGTACTTGGGCTTTCGGCCGATGCGATGCGGCGAGAGTGCGTGCCGGGCGTCGCGGCGCAGGCGGGACTCTGCGCACACGCCCTAGGGGCCGGGCGGGGTTCCTCGCCGCTCAGGAGGAACCCCGTCCGGCCCGGGGGTGCGCGCCGCCCCCGTCCCCACGGTGCGGCGCGGGCAGGCCCGGGTCGTGTCATCCCACCGACTCGGGCCCACGATCAGGTGAGGCCGAGCGCGGGCAGCACGCAGGCCTCGACGAAGCGGGTCAGATACTCCTGGTCGGCGTGCACGCCCTCCAGGACCGGCCTCGCCCGCAGCACGCCGAACAGCTGCACCGTGAGGAACTCCACCGCCGGGTGCCCCTCGGGGATCTCGCCGCGCTCGACGCCCCGCCGGATGATCACGTCCATGGCCTGGAGCTCCGGCTCGACCAGCGTCTCGCGCAGCACCCGTTGCAGGTCCACGTCCTGGAGGACGGCGTGGCTGAGCGCCTGGACCAGCATCGTGTCCCGCCCCGACTGCTCGCCCGCGGCCCTGGCGGCCTCGCGCAGGTCCCCGGCGAGGCTGCCGGTGTCGATCCCCGCGAACCGCACACAGCGGTTGGCCCGCAGCGCGGCCGCCACGAACTGGGGCTTGGTCTTCCACTGGCGGTAGAGCGTGGATTTGCTGCACCGGGTGCGGGCGGCCACGCCCTCCATGGTCAGAGCCTCGTAACCGCTCTCGCGGAGCTGGTCGAGGACGGCGTCGTAGAACTCCTGCTCACGCTCCGGCGTGATCTTCGAGCGGCTCGACGTCGACGTCATGGCTCTTCTCCTCGGTGCGGCGGCCGGATCGGCTCGATCAGCCCTCTTCGATACGCCAGTGTACCGGTACGCCGCCGTATCGGTACACTGGCGTATCGATGAGCGGGGCGATCCCTCGCTCGACACCGCACTACCCAGTCATCACGCAAAGGGGCCGGGGGATGGAATCCCGAACCGAGCCTGCCGAACGGGAGCCGGACACCACCGTCCGGGAGCCGGACGCCACCGTCGTCCGGAAGCCGGACATATCTGCCCGACCGCCCCTCGTCCGCGAGCTCCTCCTCGTCGTAGGACTCTTCCTCGTCTACAAATTCGGCAGGCAGCTCGCCAACGGACACACCGGTGAGGCGTTCCGCAACGCGCACCGCGTGTGGGACGCCGAGCGGGCGCTGCGCCTGCCCGGCGAGGGCGCCGTGCAGGACGCCCTGCTGAGCGGCGAGACGCTGATCCACGCCGCGAACACCTACTACGCGACCGTGCACTTCCCGGCGACGTTGCTCTTCCTCGTCTGGCTGTACCTGCGCCGGCCCCGGCACTACGTCTGGACGCGGCGGGTCCTCGCCGCGCTGACCGCCGCCGCGCTCGTACTGCACCTCGGCTTCCCGCTCGCGCCGCCGCGGATGCTGGACGCCGCGCACCTGGTGGACACGGCGCAGGTGTACGGGCCCTCGGTCTACGCCGCCGAACCCGCGACCGACACCATGGCCAACCAGTTCGCGGCCATGCCCTCCCTGCACTTCGGCTGGGCGCTGATGCTCGCCATCGGCATGGTCGTCGCGACCTCGACGCGGTGGCGCTGGCTGTGGCTGCTGCATCCGCTGCTGACGCTGCTCGTGATCGTCGGCACCGCGAACCACTACTGGCTCGACGCCCTCGTGGCCACGGCGCTGCTCGGTATCGCGCTCGCGGTCATCCGGCTGCCGCGTCCGGCCCGGTCGCTGGTGGTACGCCGCTCCGGGGGCCCCCGGCCCGGCCCGGCACCCGAGGCGCCCTCCCCCGCTCTGGCCGTCTCGGGGGCCCGACAGTGAGCGCCACGCTTCTCGCCGTCGTGCTCTCCCTCGTCTCGGCGGGTGCGTATGCCGCTGCCGCCGTCGCCCAGGAGCGGCTCGCCTCGCGGGTCGCCGAGGGGGAGAGCGGGGTCCTGCGGATGCTCGGCAGCGGCACCTGGTGGTCGTCGGTCGGGCTCAACGCGGCCGCGGCCCTGCTGCACGTGGCCGCCCTGAAGTACGGGCCGCTCACGCTGGTCCAGCCGCTGGGGGCGCTCACCCTCGTCGTCGCCGTACCGCTCGGCGCGCGACTCGCGGGGCGCCGGGTGACGCGCCTGGAGTGGCGCGGCACCGGGCTCACGCTCATCGGCCTCGGCGCGCTGCTCCTGACCGCTTCGGGACCGGCACCGGACGACACCCTGACGGTGCCCGAGGCGCTGGCCGTGGCCGCCGCGACGATGGCGGTCATCGGGGTGCTCTCCCGTCCGGGCGCGCGGCCGGGGCTGCGGCACGCGACGGCGTCCGGCTTCGCCTCCGGGGTGGCCTCGGCGCTGACGCAGACCGTGACGGTCGCCGTGACCGACCGTTCGGGGCCGCTGCTCGATCCGCAGGTCGTCGTGGTGGCGCTGCTGGTCGCCGCGCTCGCCGCCGGGGGTCTGCTGCTCTCGCAGACCGCCTACCGCGGCGGCCTCGGCGCGCCGCTCGCCGTGGTGACCCTCTCCAACCCGGTGGCGGCTTCGGTCATCGGCGTGGCGCTGCTCGGCGAGCGGCTGCGGGGCGGCGCGGGCGGGATCTCCCTCGCGGTGGCGGGCGCGGCGGTCGCGGCCTGCGGGGTCGTGGTACTGACGCGGTCGCCGCGGGGCCCGGCGGGCGAGCCCGTGCCGGAGTTCCTGACGCCGATCTCCGGCCGGCCCGCGGAACCGGCGACGCTGCATCTGTCACGGTCCTGAGCAGCGGCGGCGCGGCGCGGCGCGGCCGGTGCCGTCGCCGTAGGCGGGGTGAGTCCGGTCAGCCGAAGCCGCGTGCGTCCTGCTTCAGGGCGGTGTCGACGGTGAGGGCCGTTGCCACGACGAGGCTCAGGAGCGGCTCGGGCAGCTGGTAATGGATCTGTAGGACGTAGTTGTCCGCGGTGGTGAACATGGTCTTGGCGAGGCCTTCCCAGGTCTTCGTGATCCGGGCGACCTCGTTGTCCGCGTGGTCGACGATCGCGAAGTTCCAGGCGCGCCAGTTCTCCGCCTTGATCGCGCCGACCTGCCGGCCGTCCGCCATCATCGCGAAGTTGATCTTGCCGATGACGTTCTGCTGGACGATCTCGCCGACCGGCTGCCCGTCGGCACGCTCGACGATCACCCGCGACTTCATGAACTTCCGCGGGCGGGTCAGCATCATCTGCGGCTGGCCGTAGGCGTCGCGGATCTCCAACTTGTGCGTCATGTACTGGTCGAGGCTGTAGACGAAGCGTGCGATCTTCTTCAGCGCGCTCTGGCCGATCTGCACGACCGAGCCGAGCGTGTTGCCCGCCTGGTCCATGACGCTGTACTCGTTCGTCAGCTCGACGAGCTTGGTCTTCTGGTTCACCACCAGGATCGGCTCGGTGAACAGGGTGCCGCCGCCCTGGGCGCTCGGCGTGATGCCCGCCTGCTGCTGCACCTGGCGCTGCACCTTCGCCGGGTCGGGCTGCGACTGCCGCGGGACCTGCTGGGCCGGGTGGGTCTGCTGGGTCCACTGGGAGCCGTCCCACCAGCGGAGCTGCTGGGGGTGGCCCTCGGGGTCCGGGTACCAGCCTTCAGGGGTCTTCGCATGCGTGGTCACCCGGGAGACCCTACATTTCCGTTCACAGGCCGTTCACCGGCCCCTTGCCCGGTGGTGACCACCGCGCGCCCAGCGGTCCCGCGGATGCTCAGACGGTGATGATCGCCGGGTCGCTCACGCCCGCCGCGCCGGTCTCCACATGGCCGGCGAACCGCCGCAGGAAGCCCGGGTCGGTGTCGGACTTCACGGTCAGGTCGTACCAGCGCTTGGCCGACCGCAGATCGACGGTGTGCGACACGGTGGCGCCAGCCTTGACCTTGAACGTCTGGGGCGTGCCGCCGTAGGCGTTGGTCAGCGTGAGGTTCACGTCCGCGCTGCCCGCGTTCTTCAGGGTCAGCTTGAGGTTGCCGGTCGTCCCGTCGTGCCGGGCGGTGACCTCGGGGCCAGCCTTCTTGCCGGGGCCCTTGAAGGTGCGCAGGAAGCCGTTCGGGCCGAACACCGACAGGTCGTACGTGCCGTTGGAGTACGCCGAGTTCCAGGTGTCGGAGATCGTCCTGCCCGCCGCGGTGGTGTACGTCCAGGGGCCGTCGGTGCGGTTGGCGGAGCGGACGTGGAAGCAGACGCCCGCCTTGTCACCGCCGCCGAAGGTCAGCGTGAACTTCCCGGCGGCCGCGTCCGCGCTGCCGTCCACCAGCGGGACGTACGGCAGGGGGCGTGCCGGGCGGGCTCCCCGCTCCTGCTTGGGCAGCGTGGGCCTTGCGGGCGCCTTGGGGACGTAGTCGGGGTGGCGCTTGTTGTCCGGCGGCTCGTACGCGGCGGTACCGGGCAGCTCCGCCGGGTCGGTGTCCTTGCCTCCGAAGTCGAAGGCGGAGGTGAGATCGCCGCAGATCGCGCGGCGCCACGGCGAGATGTTCGGCTCCTTGACGCCGAAGCGCCGCTCCATGAACCGGATGATCGACGTGTGGTCGAAGACCTCCGAGTTCACGAAGCCGCCGGTGCTCCACGGCGAGACGACGATCATCGGGACGCGCTGCCCGAGGCCGTAGTGCCCGGCCGCGTAGGAGGCGTTGCCCGGGAAGTAGTCCAGGGTGGTCTCGACGGTGGACTTGCCCTGGGCGGCGTCCTTCGGCACGTACGGCGGGACGATGTGGTCGAAGTAGCCGTCGTTCTCGTCGTACGTGATGAACAGCGCGGTCTTGGCCCACACCTCGGGGTTGGAGGTGAGCGCGTCGAGTACCTGCGCGATGTACCAGGCGCCGTAGTTCACCGGCCAGTTGGGGTGCTCGGTGAAGGCCTCCGGGCAGGCGATGTAGGAGACCTGCGGGAGCCGGTCCGCCAACACGTCGGCCGTGAGGATGTCGAGGTAGCCGTCGCCCGCCTTGGCGTTGGTACCGGTGCGGGCCTTGTCGTAGAGCGGGTCGCCGGGCTTGGCGCCCCGGTACTTGTTGAAGTAGAGCAGCGAGTTGTCGCCGTAGTTGCCCCGGTAGGCGTCCTCGATCCAGCCCCAGTGACCCGCCGCGTCCAGGCCGTCGCCGATGTCCTGGTACACCTTCCAGGAGATGCCCGCCTGCTCCAGGCGCTCGGCGTACGTCGTCCAGTCGTAGCCCGCCTCCTGGTTGCCGAGGACGGGGCCACCGCCCTTGCCGTCGTTCCCGACGTGGCCGGTGAGCATGTAGTAGCGGTTGGGGTCCGTGGCCCCGATGAACGAGCAGTGATAGTCGTCACAGACGGTGAACGCGTCGGCGAGCGCGTAGTGGAACGGGATGTCGTCGCGCGTGAGATATGCCATCGTCCGCTCGGACTTCGCGGGAATCCACTGGTCGTACTTGCCGTTGTTGAACGCCTTGTGGCCGCCGGCCCAGTCGTGGTCGAGGCCCGCGATGAACTGCATGCCGAGGTCCTCGGCGTCGGGGTGGAAGGGCAGGACCTCCTTGCCGCCGTTCGGCTGGTTCCAGACGGGCTTGCCGTTCGGCAGCGTCACCGGGCGGGGGTCGCCGAAGCCGCGTACGCCCTTCAGCGTCCCGAAGTAGTGGTCGAACGACCGGTTCTCCTGCATCAGCACCACGACGTGCTCGACGTCCTCGATGGTGCCGGTGGCGCGCCTCGCGGGCAGGGAGGCGGCGCGGGCGATGCTCTGATTGAGCACGGCGTAGGTCGCGGTGCCGCCGGCCAGCTGCATGAAACGGCGCCGGTTGAGTTCAGTCATGAATGTGTCGACCTCATGTGGTGTGGGGGACGCGAGCGGGTGAAGTGTGCCAAGGGGAGCAAGCGATACGGAAGGGATCGTGACCGGCGGGTGAAGAGAAGTCCAACCTCTGGTGGGCGGGACACAAGGACACCTCTCCGACGGCCGTGGCGTGGGGGTTTGCCCGTCGTGGCGCGGGGTAAATGCTGCGGGCAGCCACGCGGGAGGGGGGATCCGCCGATTCGTCTCACCGCCTGGGAGAGTCCATGTCTGTGCGCGTCCACGGCAGCTGCGCGCCCGGGTTCGAGCGCGTACGCGAGGAGTTCAAGCGGAACTTCGCCGAGCGTGGTGATCTGGGGGCCGTCGCGGCCACGGTCGACGGCACGTTCGTCGTGGACCTGTGGGGCGGTGACGCCGACCGGACGGGCACGCGCCCCTGGAGAAGCGACACACTGGTGAACGTGTACTCCACGACCAAGGGGATGACGGCCCTCTGCGCCCACCTGCTCGTGGAGCGCGGCGAGTTGGACCTGGACGCGCCGGTCGCGCGGTACTGGCCCCGGTTCGCCGCGGCGGGCAAGGCGGACATTCCGGTGCGGTGGCTGCTGAGCCACCGCAGCGGCCTGATCGCGCCCCGGGAGCCCTTGGGCCCGGGTGCCGTGTACGACTGGGAGAAGGTGACCGGGGCGCTGGCGGACACCGCGCCGTGGTGGCGGCCGGGCACCGCGCAGGGCTATCACGCGGTGACGTTCGGCTTCCTGGTCGGTGAACTCGTACGGAGGGTCAGCGGGGTCTCGCTCGGCGCGTTTCTGCGCTCCGAGGTGACCGGGCCGCTCGACGCGGATGTCTTCGTCGGCACGCCGGAGAGCGAGCAGGGGCGATGCGCGGACATGGCGCCGCCCCTCGGCGGCTCGCGCCGGGCGCTCGGCGGTGCTCCCGCGCCCCCGGTCGGCGGCCTCGACGACCACCCGTCGGCACCGGCCACGCTGGCCTTCGACTACCTGCCGCTCGGCGACGTGAACGGCGCGGCCTACCGCGGTGCGGAGATCCCGGCCGCCAACGGCCACGCCACCGCGCGTGGACTCGCCGCGGTGTATGGGGCGTTGGCGGGCGGCGGGCTGCTCGCCGCCGGCACGGTGGAGCGGCTGCGCACGCCGGAGGGCGGCGGCGACGAGCCCGACCTGGTGCTGCGGGTGGTCACGCCGCTCGCTGACAGGTGGCCGTGGGGCCTCGGCTACATGCTCAACCAGTACGGGCAGGCGGGCCCCAACCCGCGCGCCTTCGGGCACGGCGGCCTCGGCGGGTCGTACGCCTTCGCCGACCCGGAGAACCGCGTCTCGTACGCGTACACGATGAACCGCGTGGGTGCCGGGACCTCCGGGGAGGATCTGCGCAGCATCCACCTGGTCGGGGCGCTCTACAGAGCACTGAGAGAAAAATAGGACGACGGTTCCGTTTGTCCGTTGATACCTTCCGGATCATGGAACCCGTCAGTGAAAAAGAGATCCGCGCCTCCTTCGTGAACTGCTCGAAGGGCGAGGCGAGCAGGCTCACGCTGCCGACGGACTTCGCCGACACCCCCTGGCAGGACCTGGGCTTCCTGGGCTGGCGCGACCCCAAGGCCCCCGAGCGCGGCTACGCGGTGACGTGGCGGGACGGCAAGCCCGTCGGAATCGCGCTGCGCGCCTCCAGCGGGCCGCGCAAGAGCCTGCTCAAGTCCAGCATCTGCTCGGTCTGCGTGACCCCGCAGTCCGGCTCGGGCATCACGCTGCTGGTGGCCCCCAAGGCCGGAGCGGCGGGCCGCCAGGGCAACTCGGTGGGCCTGTACATCTGCGCGGACCTGGCCTGCTCCCTCTACGTACGCGGAAAGAAGACGACGGTGCTCGCGCGCCGCCTCGAGGAGAGCCTGTCGCCGCAGGAGCAGAACGCCAGGACCCTCCAGAACCTGCACGGCTTCCTGGACCAGGTCCTCGCGGGCTAGGGGCCCAAGGGGCCCGGGGTCGACTAGACGGCCCGGGGGTCCACCAGTTGCAGCGCCAGCGTCGGTGACGGCTCGGCGAGGCCGGGGCCGCCCGCCTCGGCCCAGGCGAGTATCTGCTCCAGCGACTCGTCGTCGGTGACGAAGCCGACCCAGGCCGCGCGGCCGCCACGCCTGCGCCCCTCGTACGAGGGCTGGACGACGACGATGTTGGCCTGGCCGCACGGCCCGAGGCACTCGCTGGTGCGCACCGCGAACCGGCCGCGCGAGGCCGCCGCCGCCGACCGCAGCCGCTCCAGCTGCCAGGCGTGGTCGATGCCGGGGTTCTTGCGGACGTCGCCGCAGCAGCAGCCCCGGCACACGACGAGCGTGCAGGGGCGGCGGGCTGCGGCACCGATGGAGACGACGGGACTCATGTCGTGATCATCTCAGGTACGCCAGACCGGGATGCACACCCCGGTAGCCGTCCACCAGGCGCCGCGCGACCGTCACCGAGTCGACGAGCGGGTGCAGCGCGAACGCCTTGACGGCGGTGGCGCGCGATCCGCTGTCGGCCGCGGCGAGCACCTCGCGCTCGACGGCCTTGACGGAGCACACCAGGCCGGTGGCGTGGCCCGGCAGCGGGTCCGCCGTCATGGGGTGGGCGCCGTTGGCGTCGACGGAGCACGGCACCTCGATGACGGCGTCCGCGTCCAGGGCGGCGAGGGTCGTGCCGTTGCGGACGTTGAGGATCAGCGTCGCCCGCTCGTCCCGCGCGATGGCCCGCATCAGCGCGAGGGCGACCTTCTCGTACCCGCCGGACTCCAGGTCCTCCTCGGCCCGCTCCCCCACGCCCGCCGCTTGCCTGTTCTCCGCCATGTACGCCGCCTCGCGCTCGGCGAGCGTCTCGGTCCAGGTCCTGAGGGCGGGGGTGCCCGGCTGTCGCATGCCGTCGTAGAAGCGGGCCTGCTGGTCGTGGAGGAAGGCGCCGCGGGTCCGCTCCGCCTGCTGGTAGGCGCGTACGGTCTCGCGGTTGAAGTAGTAGTAGTGCAGGTATTCGTTGGGGATCGCGCCGAGCGACTGGAGCCAGTCGGCGCCGAAGAGCCTGCCCTGCTCGAAGGAGCCGAGAAGTCCGGGGTCGGCGAGCAGGCGCGGCAGTTCGTCGCGGCCCGCGATGCGCAGGCCGCGCAGCCAGCCGAGGTGGTTGAGGCCCACGTAGTCGATGAAGGCCTCGTCGGGGTCGCCGCCGAGCACCTGCGCGACCCTGCGGCCGAGGCCCACGGGCGAGTCGCAGATGCCGATGACGCGGTCGCCGATGTGGCGCGACATCGCCTCGGTGACCAGGCCGGCGGGGTTGGTGAAGTTGATGACCCAGGCGTCCGGGGCCAGCCGGGCGACGCGGCGCGCGATGTCCACGGCGACGGGCACGGTCCGCAGCCCGTACGCGATGCCGCCCGCGCCGACGGTCTCCTGGCCGAGGACGCCTTCGGCGAGGGCGACGCGCTCGTCGGCGGCGCGCCCCTCCAGGCCGCCGACCCGGATCGCGGAGAACACGAAGTCGGCGCCGCGCAGCGCCTCGTCGAGGTCGGTGGTCGCGGTGACGAGGGGCGCGTCCGGGACGCCCGCGGCCTGCTCGACGAGGACACGGGTGACGGCGCCGAGCCGCGCCGCGTCCAGGTCGTGCAGGACGACGTCGGTGACACGGCCCTCGGCACGGTCGCCGAGGAGGGCCCCGTACACGAGCGGCACGCGGAAACCGCCCCCGCCGAGAATCGCCAGCTTCACGTCTTCAACCGCCTTCTGTCGGACTGTTATCGACTGTTACCGCCGGGGCTCACGTTACGTACGATGACGCGGCAGCGTTCCGACCCCCCACGGAGGTAGCGCCCCGATGACCCTTTGGAAGGCATCAACCGCCCTGTTCGGTGCCGTCGCTCTGGCGGTGGTGACGGGCGGCGGCGCCTCGGCCGCGCCCGCCCCTTTCGCCACGCCTCTCTCGCCGGGCGGCTGGCAGGAGTCCGGCACCTCGTACGTCAACTCCCTCACCGGCAGCCAGGGGCTCGCGAGCCGCGCGGACGGCGGGCTCCTCCACCGGGGGCTCGGCTCGATTCCGCTCGCCCTGCGCGTCAAGGGCTGGGGGCACATAGGCGATCCCGACATCGCGGACGGGCACACCTTCGACGCCTACCAGGGCGGCGACGCCGCGAAGTCGAAGATGTTCGCGGTCACCACCCCGGGCGGGCAGCGCTACCTCTACGAGCATCAGCTCGACGCGGGCGAGAAGCTCAACAACTCCTTCGCCGCCGTCTCCCCGGACGCGCGCTGGCTGGTGTCCGGCGAGTGGGGCGACCAGAAGCGCCTCCAAGTCTTCCCCGCACCGCTGCTCAACCCCTCGACGCCGCCGGCCGGCGGGGCGCTCCCCCAGGCCGGGCAGATCACCCTCGACAGGCCCGTGAGGGACGTACAGGGCTGCGACTTCGTCTCCGCCACGCGGCTGGTGTGCGCCTCGAACGACGCGTCCAAGGAACTGTTCCCCGAGGACCGCCCGGTGCTCCAGGTCGATCTGGAGCGCGCGCTCGACGGGCGGCCCGTGACCGGCCGCGTCACCTCCCTCTTCGCCTCGCCGCGGCGCAGCGCCTGCGACGGGACTTTCGAGACGGAGGGCGTTGACTACGACGCCGTGCGCCGCACCCTGCGTGTCGAGGTGGTGCCGCCGCTGCCGTGCCTGGTGACGACGGCGGTGTACGCGTACAAGCCGACGACGGCCTGACAGGGCCGGCAGGGCCGACAGGGCCGGCAGGGCTGGCGCCGGGACGCCGTGTCCGCCTGACGGACACCACGTGTACGGCGCCGCCGAGCAGGGGAGGGTCGTGATCATGACACAGCAGGACCAGCAGACGGCCGACGACTCCCCCGCCCACGAGCGGCGCCCGGTACGGCAGTTGCTCGCCGCGTCGGTCGGCAACGCCGTGGAGTGGTACGACTGGTACGCGTACACCTTCCTCGCCACCTACATCGCCGATCAGGTCTTTCCCAAGAGCGCGGGGAACTCCCTGGTGCCGCTGCTCTCCACGTTCGCCGTCTTCGCCGTCGGCTTCTTCATGCGGCCGGTCGGCGGCCTGCTGATGGGCGCCGTCGCCGACCGGCGCGGCCGGCGGAGCGCGCTGACCGTCACCATCCTGCTGATGGGCGGCAGCAGTCTGCTGGTCGGCCTGACCCCCACCTACGCGTCCGTGGGCGTGCTCGCTCCCGTGGTGCTGGTCGCGGCGCGGCTGCTCCAAGGGCTCTCCGTGGGAGGCGAGTTCGCCGCGTCGACCACCTTTCTCGTGGAGTCGGCGGGCCCGGGGCGGCGCGGTCTGTTCTCCAGTTTCCAGTACGTCTCCACGACCGCCGGCCAGCTGGCCGCGTCGGGCGTCGCGGCACTGCTGGTCGCCACGCTCTCCGAGGGCCATATGGACGGCTGGGGCTGGCGGCTGCCCTTCCTGCTCGGGGCGGTGCTCAGCCTGGTCGGCTTCTGGATCAGGCAGGGCGCGTACGAGACACACGAGCCGCCCGCCGAACGGGGCGAGCGCCCCGGGCTCTTCGACGCCCTGCGCAGGCACCCGCGCCAGTCGCTGCTGATCTGCGGCATCACGGCGGGCGGCACCATCGCGTACTACACGTGGACGTCGTACCTGCCTACGTACGCCGAGCTGAACACCGACATCAGCAAGGGCCAGGCACTGCTCGCGGGTACGCTCTCGCTCGCGTTCTTCGCCCTGCTCCAGCCGCTCGGCGGCCTGCTCTCGGACCGCGTGGGGCGCAGGCCGCTGCTGCTGTTCTTCGGCATCGGCTTCGCGGCCCTCAGCGTGCCGCTGCTGAAGTCCCTCTCGGGGTCGTTCCTTTCGCTGCTGCTCGTGCAGGGTGCGGGGATGGTGCTGCTCACCGGATTCACGTCGATCTCGGCGGCGGTGAACGCGGAGGTGTTCCCCGCGAGGGTCCGCGCGGCCGGGATCGGCTTCCCGTACTCGCTGACCGTCGCGCTGTTCGGCGGTACGGCGCCGTACGTGGGGACCCTGTTCAAGGAGATCGGCTCCCCCGGGCTGTTCCCCGTGTACGTGGCCGTGCTGTGCCTCGTGTCGTCGGTGGTGTATCTGCGGTTGCCGGAGACGGCGCACAAGGACCTCGAACGGTAGGTGCCTGGCCGGCGGCCACCGGCCGCTCTTTTAGCGATGTCGATCTTGGGCATGCGTGGACGAGTGATCTTCGCCGGCGTTCATCGTGAGGGAGTGGAATGACCGTACCCACGCGCCCCATTCGACGCAGGGACCGGGAACGGCGCTTCGACCTGCGCGCGACCGCCCTGTTCTTCGTTCTCCTGGCTGTCGTCCTGTGCGGCGCGGTCTTCCTGGTGCGCGCCGCGGCCCGCATGGTCGAGAGCCGTCCCCTGTGGATCGGTTCACTCCTCGCCGTGGGCCTCGCCGCCGCCTTACTGGGCCGGTCCCGGTGGCGCCGCTTCTCCGCGGCGAGGTACGCGCGGCGCGCGGCCGAGGCGCTGGACGAGGCGGCCGAGCAGGCTTCCGAGATCCTTGAGCCGACAGCCGTACTTCCCGAGGCGCGGGTCGGCTACGTCGACTACACCGCGCTCGACGCCGACGCCTTCGAGCAGGCCATAGCGGACCTGTGCGCCCGGGACGCGTGCCGGGACGTCGATGTGGTGGGCGGAGCCTGCGACTTGGGCGCGGACGTCCTGGCCGTGACCCCCGACGGGCGCCGGGTCGTCATCCAGTGCAAGCGGTACGGCGAGGACAACAAGGTCGGATCACAGGACCTCCAGCGCTTCGGCGGTACCTGCTTCACCGTCCACGGCGCCGACGTGGCAGCGCTCGTCACCACGAGCGACTTCACCGCCCCTGCCCTCGAATACGCGCAGCAGTGCGGAATAGTCTGCGTGAACGGCGCGGACCTGGAGGCTTGGTGCGAAGGCACCGGGCCGTGCCCCTGGGAGCTCAGAGCATGATGAGCAGGCGCGTATTCGGCTTGAGTTTCCTGTTCACCGAGCGGCTCTGCACATAGACCTCCAGTTTGGGATTGTTGCCCGCCTTTACCGAGACGGTCCCCTGAATGCCCGTACCGAACAGAAGGCTGCGTGCCGCTTCTCCGGTATAGGCGCGGTCGGTGTCCTTCTCCACCACGATGACTTCCTTGTTCGGCTGGACCTGAGCGCGGGCGCCCAATTGGTAATAGCACGCGCCACGTTCGTACGTCACTCCCGGATGTGAATCGACGAAGGGACGGATCTCGGCCTCTTTGTCGACCTTCAGGAGCCGGTACTTGTTCGCCGGAATCGGTTCGAGGTTGGCCCGCACCTCGTCGATCGATATGTCCTGGCCGACGGCGAACAGATTCTTTGTGCCGCGGACACCCTTCTCGCGGGCCCGCAGGAAGCTGGTGGCGGCGGCGCGCACGGTGCCGATGGCCTCCTCGACGCCCTCCTGGGAATCCGCGTCCCAGATGGCGATGTTCCCGGCCGGGAAGCCGTAGTTCTGCGCGGTGCGCTTGGCCAGGGAGTTCGGGACGAGGATCGCGGAGGTCCAGTGGCCGGGGAGTCCGCCCATCTTGGCCGCGATCCTGTCGAGCCAGGGGCCGAGGATGGCCATGTCGCCGTCGTGCCGCCGGTCGCCGCCGGAGGCGTTCTCCTCGCCGTCCGTCACCACGATCTGGAGGAAGCTGTGCTCGCCGTATTCCTCCCATATGTGGCCCAGGTCGTCCAGGGACTTCAGTGAGGCTTCTATGAGTGCCGTCGCCCCATTGTTCACCCGGTACAGGCCGCGCATGGACGGAAGGTGCTTCACGTCCATGTCCCAGACCAGGTTCTCCACCCTGTGGTCGAACGAGTAGAGGCTGATGCGGGTCTCGTGGCCGAGGCTGTCCGATTCGGCCTTCAATCCCGCCACGAACTCGTCCACGACTCGCACGAGCTGATGCTCGTGCGGACGCATGGAACCCGAACAGTCCACTACCAGCGCGACGTGATTCACCTTGTGCTGAATCCTGTTGGCGGACATGCTGCTGCTCCTTCTCCCCAGGCTTACCGAGTGATTTCACTCTATGGGGAGGCACTGACAACGGCCCTCAGCGCTCCTCGGGCGCCGGCAGGATCTGCCGCAGCCGCGGGTCGGGGTGGAAGTCCCTGCGCCACTCGCGCGGGTACCCGACGGACGCCTCCACGTGCGGCACGCCGTCGTGCCAGGTCGTGCGCGGTATGTGCAGATGGCCGTAGACGACGGCCGCCGCGTCGTACTTCACGTGCCAGTCCGCGGTCAGCTCGGTGCCGCACCACAGGGCGAACTCCGGGTAGCGCAGGATGCGGGTGGGCTCGCGCAGCAGGGGCCAGTGGTTGATGAGGACGGTGGGCATCCCGGCGGGCCGCTCGGCGAGGCGCTCCTCGGTGAGCTTGACGCGCGCCCGCGACCAGTCGTCGCGGGTGGCGTAGGGGTCGGGGTGCAGGAAGTACTCGTCGGTGCAGACGACACCCGCCTCGTGCGCGACCGCGAGGGCCTCCTCCTTGGTCCGCGTCCCGCCGGGGCGGAAGCTGTAGTCGTAGAGGAGGAACAGCGGGGCCACGGTGACGGGCCCGCCCGCGCCGCGCCACACGGGGTAGGGGTCTTCGGGAGTGGCGACGCCCAGTTCGCGGCAGAGCGCGACGAGGTGCTGGTAGCGCTCCTCGCCGCGCAGCTGGACCGGGTCGTCCTTGGGCGTCCACAGCTCGTGGTTGCCGGGCGACCACACCACCTTGGCGAACCGCCCGGCGAGCGTGCTCAGCGCCCACTCGATGTCGGCCATGCGCTCGGCGACGTCACCGGCGACGATCAGCCAGTCCCCGTCCGTCTCCGGCCGAATGGTCTCGACGTACTTCCTGTTCTCCGCGTACGCGACGTGTAGGTCGCTGATCGCCAGCAGCTTCGGGGTGCTCTCGGATGCCATCACCGTGTGAGGCTAACCGAGTTGCCTCGTCAGTGGTGATCACCCTCGCCCCGCTGGATCGCCAGGTACTCCTCCGCCGTCGCCTTCGGCACCTGCGCCTTGGGGCCGTACATGGCGCGGGAGAGGCGTGAGCGCAGGCGTTCGGAGCGGGGGACCTTGCGGGCCACGCCGTTGGCGTCGACCAGGGGGCCGATCTCGTAGGGCTGGGGTTGTTCGTGGGCGGTCAGGCGGTACAGCTCCGCCTGGGGCAGGGGCTCGTGGATCTCGACGTACTCGCCGTGCGGCAGGCGTTTGATGGTGCCGGTCTCGCGGCCGTGGAGCACCTTCTCGCGGTCCCTGCGCTGGAGGCCGAGACAGATCCGGTGGGTGACGACGAAGGCGAGGACGGGCGCGACGAAGAAGGCGATCCGCACGAACCACGTGATGACGTTGATCGACAGGTGGAAGTGCGTGGCGACGATGTCGTTGCCGCCGCCGATCAGCAGCACGAAGTACAGCGTCAGCCAGGCGACGCCGAACCCGGTGCGCACCGGTGTGTTGCGGGGCCGGTCCGCGATGTGGTGCTCCCGCCTGTCGCCGGTGACCCAGGCCTCGACGAACGGGTAGACCGCGATGGCCGTCATGATCAGCGGGAAGAGCGCGAACGGGATGAAGACGCCGAGGGCGAGCGTGTGCCCCCAGATGTTGATCTCCCAGGCGGGCATCACCCGGATCAGCCCCTCGGAGAAGCCGAGGTACCAGTCGGGCTGGGCGCCGGTGGAGACCGTGTCGGGGCGGTAGGGGCCGATCGCCCAGACGGGGTTGATGGAGGCGACCGCACCCATGATCGCGAGTACGCCGAAGACGAGGAAGAAGAAGCCGCCGGCCTTGGCGATGTAGATGGGCAGGAACGGCGCGCCGACCACGTTCTTCTCGGTCTTTCCGGGCCCGGCGAACTGGGTGTGCTTGTGGTAGAAGACCAGGATCAGGTGCGCGACGACCAGCCCGAGCATGATGCCCGGCAGCAGCAGGATGTGGATCGGGTAGAACCGCGCCACGATGTCCTCGCCCGGGAACTCCCCGCCGAACAGGAAGAACGCGAGGTAGGTCCCGACGACGGGGATCGAGAGGATCGCGCCGTGCGCGAAGCGGACACCGGTGCCCGAGAGCAGGTCGTCGGGGAGCGAGTATCCGGTCAGGCCGGTGATGATGGCGAGCATCAACAGGGTCCAGCCGAAGAGCCAGTTGACCTCGCGTGGTTTGCGGAAGGCGCCGGTGAAGAACACCCGCATCATGTGGACCATCATGCCCGCGACGAAGACGAGCGCGGCCCAGTGGTGGATCTGCCGGATCAGCAGGCCGCCGCGCACCTCCAGGCTGATCTCCAGCGTGGACTCGAACGCCCTCGACACCTGGAGGCCCTTGAGCGGCACATAGGGACCGTCGTAGGTGACCTCGGCCATGCTCGGCTCGAAGAACAGGGTCAGGTAGGTGCCGGTGAGGATCAGGATCAGGAAGCTGTAGAGGCAGATCTCGCCGAACATGAACGACCAGTGATCCGGAAAGATCTTGCGCATCTGGCTCTTGGCCAGGGTGTTGATGCCAAGGCGCCCGTCCGCCCAGTCCGCGACCCGCTCCCCGCGCCCTGGCCGTCCTCGTCCTCCGCTTGCCCCGGTGCGCTCGATGCTTCCGCTCATGCGACTCCCTTTCAGGCGCTCTCCAGAGTAGGTCGCATGTATGACGGATCCAACAGGGCTGTTTGTGACAACCAGCCGCGAAATACCTCCCGTTCACCTCAGGAGGTACCGCTCGCAACCCTCGCCACGCAGCCTGCCCGGCGGCACCTTGCGGCCGAACGCGACGAGCAGCAGGTCCTGCGCCGCGCCCCGTACGGGGATGCCGCTGCCGTACGACCAGTCGAGGTCGTCGGCGTGCAGCGCGACGCCCGTGAGGTCGGCCCCGAAGAACCTGAGGCTCTTGGTGTCGACGGCGCCCAGGGGGATGCGCAGGCGCTCGGCCGGAACTGCTCGGTCCAGGCCGAGGGCGACGGTGACGTCGAGGCCGTGCACCACGTCGTGGGCCAGCGCGGAGGTGTAACCGCCGACCGGGGGCGTCCAGGGGTGGTGCGCGTTGTCCCGTATGTATGCGGCGAGCCGGGCGGGCGGGTAGGCGGCGGCGTCCGCGCGGGCGCGGCGGTCCGTCATGCGGTGCAGGCTGCCGCCCGCCTTGACGATGTCGAGGAGCGTCATGGGCAGGGAGCGGCGGAAACCGAGGGACATGTGCGCGACGACCTCGCGTACGCGCCAGCCCGCGCAGAGCGAGGGGGCGTCCCACTGGGCGGGGCTCAACCCGTCGAAGAGGCTAGCCAGTTCGCGGCGTTCGGCGGCGATCTCGGCACGGACGTGGCGCTCGTTCCCTGTCGTCTTTCGCATGACTCCAGGTTGATCAAGGCCCGGCGACAAGTCCAAGAGCTTCTTCTTCTCACCACTAGCATCATCCGTTATGGAACTCCGGCAACTCCAGTACTTCGTGGCCGTGGTCGAAGAGGCCAGCTTCACCCGTGCCGCCGCCCGGCTGCATCTGGCGCAGCCCGGAGTCAGCGCGCAAATACAGCGGCTCGAAAGGGAGTTGGGCCATCGGCTTCTGGACCGCGGCAGCCGTGCGGTGACACCGACGGAGGTGGGCCGGGCGGTGCTGCCCTACGCGCGGGCCGCGCTCGCCGCCACCGAGGGAGCGCGGGGCACGGCGGACGAGTTCGCGGGGCTGCTGCGCGGCCAGGTCGTCCTGGGGCTCGTGTCGGGCGCCGCCACCCAGGAGTTCGACGTGGTGTCCGTGGTCGCCGACTTCCACGACGCGCACCCTCGGGTGGAGATCTCCCTCACGGAGGACACCTCCGACCGGATGCTGGCCGCGGTGCGGCGGGGCGAGCTGGACATCGCGCTGCTCGGCCTGACGGCGGACGAGCCGCCGCCGGACGTGGCACTTGACATCGTGGTCGACGAGCCGCTGGTCGCGGCCGTGGCTCCCGGCGACCCCCTCCTGCACCCGGCGGGCCGCACCGAGGTGCCGCTTGCCGAGCTGGCGGGTCGGCCGCTGATCAGTCTGCCGCGCGGCACCGGTCTGCGCGGGGTGCTCGACGGGGCGTGCGCCGAGGCGGGTTTCAAGCCGCGCATCGCCTTCGAGGCGGCCTCCCCCGACGTCCTGACCCGGCTCGCCGCGCGCGGGCTCGGCGTGGCGGTGCTGCCCGCGCTGCCCGCGGGCATGGCCACCGGCCTGGGCCTGCGCACCCTGGTGATCACCGACCCGCGCCCGCGCGGACGCATAGCCCTGACCTGGCGCAAGGACGGCCCCGCGAGCCCAGCGGCCCGCGCGCTCCTGGACCGGCTGCGGGGTGAGCTGGGCGTGCCCTAAGGGGCGCGCGTCAGCCGGGCGGCGTGGGCGGCAGGCCCATCGCGAAGGAGTTCTGCGGGGTGCGGGACCGGACAGAAGTTACTTTTTGGTATGGCGTGACTTCCCATGCAGGCGGCAGTAGAACTCGTTTCAATTCAGTCAAACGTGAGGAAGGTCACATGGACTCAACAGCCAAGCACAACAAGGCATCTGAGGGGCTATCACGTCGGAGATTCCTGGCCGGAACGAGTTCCATTCTCGGTGCCGTCGCACTCACGGGCCACACCGCACCGGCCCGCGCCCTCGACGGCGCCCGCGCCCCCGCCCTGGTGATCGGCACCGGCTACGGCGGCGCCGTCGCCGCCCTCCGGCTCGCCGAGGCGGGCGTCGACGTGCACATGGCCGAGATGGGCATGGCCTGGGACACCCCGGGCTCCGACGGCAAGATCTTCGCCAACACCACTCGCCCGGACGTCCGTTCCTTCTGGCTGCGCACCAGGACCAAGCAGCCGCTGAGCAACTTCCTCGGCTTCCCGCTCGACAAGGACGTGCCGCGCCACACGGGGATCCTGGACGCCGAGGAGTTCGGCGGCATCACCGTCTACCAGGGCCGGGGCGTCGGCGGCGGCTCGCTGGTCAACGGCGGCATGGCGGTGACGCCTCGGCGGGAGAACTTCGCCGCCGTGCTCCCCTCGGTCAACGCGAGTGAGATGTACGGCACTTACTACCCGCGCGCCAACGCGGCCCTCGGGGTGAGCACCATCGACCCCGGCTGGTTCGAGACGGCCGAGTGCTACCAGTACGCCCGGGTCGGCCGCAAGCACGCGCAGCGCTCCGGCTTCCCGTTCGTCTTCGTGCCCGACGTGTACGACTGGGACTACATGAAGCGGGAGCAGGCGGGCACCGCCACCAGGTCGGCGCTCGCCGGGGAGATCCTCTACGGCAACAACCACGGCAAGAAGTCCCTCCAACAGACCTATCTCGCCCGCGCGAAGGCGACCGGCCGGGTCACCATCTCCCCGCTGCACAAGGTCACTTCGGTCACGCCGGCGGCCGGTGGCGGCTACACCGTCACCATCGACCAGATCAACACCGGTGGCGACACCGTCGCCACCAAGGAGATGACGGCCGACAAGGTCTTCTTCGCGGCGGGCAGCGTCGGCACCAGCAAGCTCCTGGTCAAGCTGAGGGCGACCGGAGCGCTGCCGCGCCTCAACGGCGAGGTCGGCAAGGGCTGGGGCGACAACGGCAACGTGATGTGCGGCCGCGCCAACCACATGTGGGACGCCACCGGCAGTCTCCAGTCGTCCATTCCCACGGCGGGCATCGACAACTGGGCCGCGGGCGGCGCGTTCGCCGAGGTGGCGCCGCTGCCGACCGGGATCGAGACGTACGCGTCGTTCTATCTGTCGATCACCAAGAACCCGCACCGCGCCGAGTTCTCCTGGAACGCGGCGACGGGCCGGGCGGAGCTGAACTGGCAGACCGCCTGGAAGCAGCCCTCCATCGATGCCGCCAGGACCATCTTCGACAAGATCAACGCCAAGGAGGGCACGATCTACCGCACCGATCTCTTCGGCGCGTACAAGATCTGGGGCGACCACCTCACGTACCACCCGCTGGGCGGCGCGGTCCTCGACAGGGCCACCGACAACTACGGCCGCCTGCACGGCCATCCGGGGCTCTACGTCATCGACGGCGCGCTGATCCCCGGCAACACCAGCGTCAATCCGTTCGTGACCATCACGGCGCTCGCCGAACGGAACATCGAGAAGATCATCGCCGCCGACCTGTGAGGGGCCACGACCCGCGGGCTCTCAGGGCTTGGGCAGCACGCACACCGTGTCGAGGCCGAGCACGTGGTTGAGCCGGCCGAACGCCAGCCACGACCCGATGCTCATGCTCAGCTCCACGATCTCGGCCTGACTGTAGTGCGCGGTCATCCGCGCCCAGAACTCCTCGTCGAGGTGGTGGTGGTCGAGGGCGTACCGCTCGGCGTACTCCGCGGCCAGCCTCGTGCGGTCGTCGAAGGCGTCGGTGGTACGCCACCGGGTCACCGCGTCGGCGAACTCCTCCTCGACCTTGTGCCCGTCGCGCTCGGTGCGCCAGTCGAGGCAGAAGACGCATCCGTTGATCTGGGCGATCCGCAGCCGCGCCGCCTCGAACTCGCGCAGGCCGAGGGTCGTATGGGCGTACACCGCGAGCGAGAAGCCGGACGCTGCCGCGCCGATCTCGGGGACCATCTCGCCCCACACGTACGCGATGGCGTCCTGCCCCTCGGGGATGTCGATGCGCGGGCCTTCACCCATGGGTCACTTCCTTCCGAGCCGGCCCGCCGCCGGGCGCAGCGGGACGTCGAGCGCGTCGTAGAGGCCGGGTCCGGCGTCCACGAGCCAGTCGATGGCGTTGACCAGCCGGCCGACGGCGGTGGCGTTGCCGCCCGCGGAACGGTTCTCGTCCTCGTCGGTGGCCTCGACCGTGACCTCGATGCGGGGGCGGCCCTCGACGATGACGCGGTGGGCGCCGGAGCCGCCGCCGGGCGGGGAGGGCCAGTCCGGCGCGCAGGACGGGTGGATGCGGGTGATGTGCTCGATGACGATGCGGGGTTCGCCCCCGACGACGCCCCGCACCTCGAAGCGGACGGCGCCCTGGGTGCCCGCGGCGAACTCCCCCATCGTCCGCGTGCTCACCGTCGTGTCGAGGGCGCGCCGTTCCAACGTCTCGCGTATGGCCGTGAGTTCGGCGCCGAGCGCCCTCGCCATCAGGCGCACCTGGCCGCCCCACACCATCGTCGGGACCGAGGGAGCGAGCATCGGCGGCTCGTACTCCATCGGGTGCCCCATGCCGATCAGGTCGCGGACCGAGCCCTCCTGGTCGTACGTGGTGTAGTCGAAGATCTCCTGGCAGCGGATCGCGTCGATGGTGGTGCCGACCCCGCTGAGCAGCAGGGGCAGTACGTCGTTGCCCCAGCCGGGGTCCACTCCGGAGGCGAAGAGCGAGCCGCCGCCCTCCGCGACGGCCGCGAGGACCGGGTCCCTGAACTCCGGGGGCGCGCCGCGCCGGTCGTAGAGGGGGTAGAGGGCGGGCGTGACGACCACCGCCCCCGCCCGGACCGCCCTGACCACGTCGTCGAGTGCCTCGGCAGGGCGCAGGTCGCCGGAGGCCGCGTACACCACCGCGCGCGGTCGGGTGGCGAGCACCGCGTCGGCGTCGTCGGTCGCCGGCACACCCAAACTCCGTCCTAGACAAGCAAGTTCGCCCGCGTCGCGGCCGACCTTGTCCGGGCTGTGCACGACGACCGCCGCGAGCGTCAGCACCGGGTGGGCCTCGACGGCGCGGACGGCCGCGCGGCCGACGTTGCCGGTGCCCCAGACCACCGTGGGAATCATGCGCGGAGGGTAGCGGCAGGGCCTGACGGATGACAGGGCCAAGGAGGCGCTTATCCAGGCGTGTTGGGCGCGTCTCCTGGTGGAGATACGTGCCGTTCCACGACTCCGCGAAGTCATGTGCCACAGGTACGCTGAACACATGCTCCTGGGGCGTTCCTTGGAATGCGCACGTCTTCTCGCCCTCATCGACAAGGCACGCGGGGGCGAGAGCGGCGCCCTGCTCATCCGCGGGGAGGCCGGGATCGGCAAGACAAGCCTCGTCACCTATGTGGCCGGGCAGGCCGACGACCTGCTGCGGCTCGGCACCCGGGGCGTCGAGGTCGAGTCGGACCTGCCCTATGTGGGCCTCGCCGATCTGCTGCGGCCCGTGCTGCACTTCCTCGACCGCATCCCGGAGCGCCAGGCCGCCGCGCTCACCGGCGCGCTGGCGCTCGGCCCCGCCGTCGCCCAGGACCGTTTCGCGGTGGCCGCGGGGACGCTCAGCCTGCTCGGCGCGCTCGCCGAGGAGGGCCCGGTCCTCGTCACCGTCGACGACGCGCAGTGGCTCGACCCGTACTCCCTGGACGCCCTCGCCTTCGCCACCCGCAGGCTCGGCCGCGAGGGTGTCGTCGTGCTCTTCACCTCGCGCGACGAACTGGCGGGGCCGGCGTCCCGGCTCGCCTCCGTGGAGACCATGACCCTCGACGGCCTCGACGCCGAGTCCGCGCACCGCCTGATCGCCGAGGAGGGCACCGCGGAACTGACCGAACGGGAGGCGGCCCGGCTCCTCGCGGAGGCGCGCGGCAACCCCCTGGCCCTGATCGAACTGCCCGCCCTGCTCGCCGGGAGCGGCGCGGGCGACGACGGCGACTCCCAGGCGCCCCTGCCGATCGGTGAACTCCTCGCCCACACCTTCGGCAGCGCGGTGGCCCGGCTGCCCCCGGAGGCGCAGGACGCGATGCTGCTCCTCGCGGTCCTCGGGACGAGGCCGCTGGCCGGCACCGAGGCGGCGCTGCGGACGCACGGCCTCAGCTATGAGTCACTGGAGGCGGCCGAGGCGGCGGGCCTGGTCGTCGAGGAGCAGGACGGATACGCCTTCCGGCACCCCCTGGTCCGCTCGGCGGTCTACCACGGCGCGACCCCCGTGCGCAGACGCCGCGCCCACCACGCCATCGCCCGCTCCCTGCAAGGCGCCACCGCACCCGCCCTTGAGCAGTACGCGTGGCATCTGGCCGCCTCGGGCGCGGAGCCGGACGAGCATGTGGCGTCACTCCTGGAGAACGCGGCGGCCGGGGCGCCCGACACCCTGGCGTATCCCCTGGCCTCCCGGTTGTACGAGCGGGCCGCGCGGTTCACGCCCGCCGGACAGCGCAAGGCGGAGCGGCTGCTGTGCGCCGCCCGTGCCTCGCAGGCCGCCGGGTCCCTCGACGAGGCCGCCGCGATCCTGGACCGCGCCCTGGAGCACGCCGAACAGCTCGGTACGCGGCTCGACATCCGCCAGCTGCGCTGCTACCTCGACGTGCAGCGCGGGCAGCCGACCCGCTCGCGCGAGCTGCTGCGGGCCGCGGTCGAAGAGGCGGAGAAGGTCGACCCGGCGCTCGCCGCGGTCATGCTCGGCGGCATCGCGCTCACCGACCTCGCGGTCGGGGACCTCACCGCGGCCCGCGGCAGCTCCGCGGCGGCGATGGCACTGGCCGACTCCGCCCACCAGACGCTGCTGCCGGTGCGGCTCCTGCGCACCTTGGTGCTGCTGCTCGGCGGTGACGCGGACGCGGGCCGCACGCTCCTGCGCGAGCTGGCGGGCCCCCTCGCCTCACCCGACCCGGCGTTCCCCTATCCGCTCTCCGGTGTGGGCGGCCTCTGTCATCTCGCGGCGGAGGAACTCGACGAGGCGCACGGGCTGCTGGACCGCGCCGCGTACACCGCGCGCGGCTCCAGCGCGGTGGGTCTCCTCTCGCACCTGCTGTGCACGCTGTCCGTGGTGGAGTTCTGGCGGGGCCGCTGGAGCGCCTCGCTCGCGCAGGCAGACGAGGCGGTGCGCCTCGCGGAGGCCACCGGGCGTCTCATCGAGGTGCCGCGCGGCCTCGCCGCCCTCGCCAGGACCGAGGCCGCGCTCCACCGCGAGGCGGACTGCCGGCGGCACGCGGCGCAGGCCATGGAGTGGGCGGCCTCCACCGAGCTGCCGATGGACGCGGCGCGGGCGCGCGGCGCGCTCGGCCTTTTGGAGCTGGGCCTCGGCCGCTTCGAGGAGGCGGTGCACCGCCTGGAGGAGGTGCGGGCCTTCTCCCGCACACACGGCCGGGGCGATGGCCTGTATCTGACGTGGGCGGCGGACCTCGCGGACGCGTACGTCCATCTGCACATGACCGCCGAGGCCCGCGAGGTGCTCGACGTCCTGGAGCACGAGGCGGGGCGCGGGCACCGTCCGGTCACCGCGGGGGCCGCGGCGCGCTGTCGCGGTCTGCTCGAACCGGACTCCGCCGAGCACCACATGCGGCGCTCCCTCGCGCTGCTCGCCGAGCGCCCCGTGCCCTTCGAGCGGGGGCGCACCGAGTTCGCGTGGGGTGAGCAGCTGCGCAGGCAGGGCAGGCGCAGCGAGGCCCGTCGCCTGCTGGAGCGGGCCCTCGCCACGTTCGAGCGGCTCGGGGCGACGGGGTGGGCGGCGCGCGTGGCCGCCGAGCTGCACGCGGCGGGCGGCACCGAAGTGCGCCCGGAGCGGGCCCCGTTGGAGCGGCTGACGCCGCAGGAGATGCAGGTCGCGCTGGTGGTCGGGCGGGGCCTGACCAACCACGAGGTGGCGGAGCGGCTCTTCCTCAGCGTCAAGACGGTCGAGTTCCACCTGAGCAACATCTACCGCAAGCTCGACGGTGTGCATCGCAGGGCGCAGCTCGTGCGGTTGCTGGCGCGGGCGACGGAGGCCACGGAGGCCTCGGCGGTCTGAACCCGGGGTCCGGGGATCCGACCCGTGGGGTCCGGTGGCTGACCCGTGGGGCCCGGGAATCTCGCGTGGCGCCCGGACTGTCACGCGCCCCGAGCGGGGGTGCCTCGCACCGGCACCCCCTCCCCCGCCTCGCGACGGTCACTCCCCGTCCGCGGACGGCCCGTCCAGACGTACACCCCCGTAGTACGTCCGGCCACCGGTACCTCTTCCCCGTATTTCCCCGTACCGGTGTTCCGGGCCCGCCGCGGCTTCGCGACCGTGGCTCCACCATGGACCCGTACGGGCCCGGGGTCGACCGTGAAAACCCTGGGGTCCCGGTTCGGAATCCGGGGTGGGCGCCGGGGGCCCGCGGGCCGGGCGTGACGGTGGGGGCCCGTCTCGCCGGGCAGGGGTGCGGTGAGCCGGTGGTTCCGCCGTTCAACCACCGTGGGCGGGGGCGCGTCCCAGGGTTTTCCTCGGGGGCTCGCCGGGGGCCGGGGCGTTCGGTGTCAACCAAGGGTTGACGGTCACCGAACTGTCAACCTACGGTTGTCACATGACGCATGCAGACCGCACCACACCCGCGCCCACGGTCCGCCTCGACGACCTCATCGACGCCATCAAGAAGGTCCACACCGACGCCCTCGACCAGCTCTCCGACGCGGTCATCGCCGCCGATCACCTGGGTGACGTCGCCGACCACCTCATCGGCCACTTCGTGGACCAGGCCCGCCGCTCGGGCGCCTCCTGGACCGACATCGGCAAGAGCATGGGCGTCACCCGGCAGGCCGCCCAGAAGCGGTTCGTGCCCAAGAAGCCGGACGAGCCCAACGACCTCGACCCGAACCAGGGTTTCAGCCGCTTCACCCCCAGGGCCAGGAACGTCGTGATGGCCGCGCACAACGAAGCCAAGGCGGCCCACCACGACGAGATCCGCACCGAGCACCTGGTCCTGGGCCTGCTGAGTGAGCCGGACGGCGTCGCCGCCAAGGCGATCACGGCACAGGGCGTCGCCCTGGAGGACGTACGCCGGGCGGCCCTGGACGCCCTGCCAGCTACGGCCGACGAGGTGCCCGAGCTCGTGCCGTACGACGCGGGGGCCCGCAAGGTGCTCGAACTGACCTTCCGCGAAGCGCTGCGCCTCGGCCACCACCACGTCGGGACCGAGCACATCCTGCTGGCCCTGGTCGAGTCCGAGGACGGCAGAGGTCCGCTCACGGGTCTCGGCCTGGGCAGGGACGGTCTCTCGGCCTCGATCGCCGAGTTCCTGGCGGACGCGACCTCGGCATGACCGCGGCCCGACGCCGGTCTGCCACCGGCGAATACACCCCCAACTCCGTTGTCGTCCAGCCCCGTTGACAGCCGCCTCGGCGCTCCCTAACGTCGCAAGGACCGTCTCGAACAGCGAAAACGCACAGTGACCTTGCGTGGGGGGTTCGTGAACAGCACATCCGGTGCCGGTGACCTCAGGGGCGACATCGATGGCGCCCTCAAGAGGGCAGCCCCCCAAAATCGTGAAGGCCTGCCGATCGTCAGTCTTGATCAGGCGCACTCACCACAGAAGGTCCTGGCCCACGGCGAGTTGCTGCGCCGGTTCGTCGCGGGCCAGGAGATCAAGCCAGTCCATATGCGGATCGGCATCATGGGCGCCTGCAATATGCGATGCCATTTCTGCAACTTCCACTCCCCCAACGAAGAGCAGTTCTACGACCTGTTCTCGTTCAAGGACTCGATCGCCACCGACAAGGCGGTCACCCTGCTGCGCGAGTTCGCCGCGAACGACGGCCGGGCCGTGACGTTCTGCGGCAGCGGCGAGTGCACCATCCACCCGGGGTACACCGGCATCTGCCGGGCCGGGCACACCGCGGGGCTGCGGATCGGCCTGATCACCAACGGCTCGCGGCTCGGCCGCCCCGAGGTCGCCGCCTGCGTCGCCGAGACCCACACCTGGGTCCGCATCGGCCTGAACGCGGGCACGGAAGCGACCTTCGACGACATCACCCGGGACCGGGAGCAGACGTTCTCGCGGTTCGTCGGCTCGGTCGGCAGGCTCAGGGAGAGCGCGGCCGACCCCGACTTCCGCATCGGCTTCAACTACGTGATCACCCTGCGGAATTACCGGGAGATTCTCCAGGCGGCCCATATCGCCCTGGAATCCGGAGCGCATTACGTGCGCTTCGAGCCGGAGTTCTACAGCGCGCTCGGCCACGACACCATCGAATCGGTGATGCCGGAGATCTCCGAGTCGCTCACCAGGGCCGCCGCTCTGTCCACCGACGCCTTCGAGGTTTCGGTGCCCAAGCTGGACCGCGGCCCGATGGACCAGATCGACGAGGTCGAGGGTGACTTCGAGCGCTGCCACTACAGCCGTTTCGTCACGGCGGTCGGCGCCGACGGAAATCTCTACCCGTGCCCTCAGGTGCATCTCAACAGCCGCTATCTCATCGGCAATGTCGTAGAACAGGGATACGCCGAAGTACTCGAAGGCGGCCCGCGCGCCGCCTGGGAGGCTTCCAATCCGCGCAGGACCGACCTGTGCAAATCGTGTTTCTACCGCCCGCAGAACGAACTCCTGGAACTCCTCCAACGCGGCCGGATCGCACTGGACGAGGCGCTCGACGCGTACGCGCTGGAAGTGCCCACAACCCTGCACGGCGATTTCGTCTGACCGGGACGGGACCGCGCCATGCAAGTACGTCACCTCCGCCGGCTCCTCGCCGCCGAACCCGTCCTGCGCCGCGCCCCTGACGCCGACGCCTTAGAGGACCACATTTCGCGAGCCCGTCAACTCCGCTCCGTCGTGCAGCGGTTGGCCCGCGTCGAGGAAGCGGCCCTCACCGTCACCGACACCGTCGCATCGGTCCGCGACGGACTGCACCGCGAGCACCTGACGTTCGACTCGCCCGTACGCGGCTCCTTCCACGCCACCCTCCTCGCCCCCGCCGACGCCCGGACCGACGGCTCCCCCGGCCCGGCCGTCCTCGTCATCGGCGGGAGGAACGCGCGCCTGGACCAGCTCACCGGCGACGTGCCGCCCGACCACCCGGACCGCAATGTCGCCGAGCAACTGGCGCACGCGGGCTTCGTGACGCTCTCCTTCGACCACGGCATCGACGGCGGCCTCGACGACCACCGCAGGGCCGGGCGGGACGAAGGGACCCTGCTCGCCCACGCGTTCACGCTGACCGGCCGCTCCCTGCTCGGCGCGCTCGTCGGGGACGCCCTGGGCGCGCTCGACGCGCTCACGGCACACCCGTTCGTCGACCACGGCCGCGTAGGCCTCTTCGGCCACAGCCTCGGCGCGGCCGTCGCCCTGCACACCGCTCTCCTCGCCCCCCGCCAAGGCCTCCCGCTCTGCGCGGCGAGCCACCTCGGCAGCTACCCAGCCCTGTACGGACGGCTGTTGACCGGCCACGAGGGAGCGGCGCTCCCCGGCATCCTCGAATACGCCGACCTGCCCGACCTGTACGCGGCGCACGCCCCGGCGCCCCTCCAACTCCAGTACGGCACCGCCGACTCCTCCCTCGAACCGGCCGACGCGCGCGCCGCGGCGGACAGAGTTCGATCGGCGTACGGGACGGGCGAGGCCTCCGCTTCCGTCGAGATCCATGAACTCCCCATGGGCCACGGCACGCATGTGGGCCACGCGGCGGACTTCTTCTCCCGCACCCTGTGGGACTCCCGCCCGCCCCGTGCCGACGTCCCGGCCCAGCGCATCCACTTCGAGGTGTCCCAGCGGCGTGCCGTTCTCGACCGCGTCGATACGGCCCTCGCCTCGGGCGTCCTCACCCAAGGCCCGCAGGTGGCCCGTTTCGAGGAGCTGTCCCGCGCCTGGACCGGCACGGGGACGGCCGCCGTGGCGTCCGGTTCGGCGGCCCTGGAGATCGCGCTGCGGATCATCGGGGTGGCGGGCAGGACCGTGCTCGCGCCCGTCAACACGTTCTTCGCCACGGCCGCGGCGGCGGTGCGCGCGCGGGCCACCGTGCGCTTCGTCGAGATCGAGCTGGACGGACTCGGCATGGACCCGGACGCCCTGCGCGCGGCCCTCGACCGGTATCCCGACACGGCCGCCGTGCTGCCGGTGCACATAGGCGGCATCGTGTCACCGGCGCTCGACGGGGTCCTCGCGCACTGCCGGGAGCGCGGCGTACCCGTGGTGGAGGATGCCGCGCACGCTTTCGGCGCCACCCTGCACGGGCGCGCGGCAGGCAGCTTCGGGCGGTTCGGCGCCTTCTCCTTCTTCCCCACCAAGGTGGCGGTCAGCGGCGAGGGCGGGCTGGTGTCCGCCCGGCCGGGCGACCTGGAACAGGTGCGGCGCTGGCGCGACCACGGCAAGAGCGCCCCGGGCTCCACGCTGCACGACCGTCCCGGCGGCAACTGGCGGCTGAGTGAACTCCACGCCGCCGTCGGCACGGTGGACCTGGAGCGCTTCGCTCACACCCTCGCGGCCCGCCGTGAACTCGCCGCCCGCTACGACACCCTGCTCGCCGACGTCCCGGGAATACGGCCGCACACCGTGCCTCCCGGGGTGGGCGGCAACTTCTACAAGTACCTCGCCTATCCCGACCCCGACGGCCCGCTCGACCGCGCGCTCCTGAAGAAGCGCCTGCGGGAGCGGCACGGGGTGTCCCTCGCCGGTGAGGTCTACGACCATCTGCTGTGCGACCACCCGTACTTCACCGGCGCGGACGTCCAACCTGCCGCCCTCGACGGGCCGTTCGAGCGGGCCCGCTGGTTCGCCCGTCACCACATCGCCCTGCCGCTGTACCCGTCCCTCACGGAAGCCGAGCAGATACGGGTGGTCGCCGCCCTCCGCAGCGAGCTGTCGTGAGGGCGGTGCTCTCCGCGTTTCGCAGAGGCGAGTGGCGGACGTCGCTGGACACCGCCGCACTGCCCGGCGCGGCAGGCTCCGGGTACGGCCTCGCGCTGGTACCGGAGATCGTCTCCCATGCCGACCGCGGCTGGTGGGACAGTACGCGCGCCGAGCTGCCCCCGTTCACCGGACGCCGCGAACTGCTGCTGGCGGCAGTAGAGTTGTTTTCCCGTGGCCGTGTCTTCGTGGGCGGCCTCGGCGAGCAGGACGCCGACGACTTCCGCGCGCTCGTATGGGAGACCGCGGGGCTGCCCGGGCCGCTGGTGGACCGGTGGTGCGCGCTGCTCCGTGACGGCCTGCTGAAGCGGGGAGGGGGGCCGGCCCCCGACGACCTGCTGTCCCTCGTCGCACTGCCCGGCAACACGTTCACCTGCCTGGACTCCGTACTCGACCAGGCCGAGCGCTCAGGAGCCGTCTGGGTGCGCCCGAGCCGACGCGAGCCGTACTCCGCGGCCCGGCTCGTCGCCGCCCTGCTCGCCGTCGGCTGGCCCGCCGCCCGCATCGGCCTCTACCCCACCGGCCGGCGTGGGCTGCACGGTCTGCTGAAGCGCACCGACCGGCAGACCGTCTACGGCGGCGCCGGCCTCGCCGCGTCGGTTCGCGGCTCCCCGGCACTCACCCTGCACGGCCCGGGCCGTGGCTGTGCCCTGGTGCCCGCGGACATGCCGGTCGAGCAGGCCGTGGTCTGGCTGCTGCCCCTGGTCGCGGGCGACTCCGGACGCTTCTGCACCAACGTACGCGCCGTCATCTGTACGGACCGCCGGCAGAGTTCGGCCCTCGCCGTCCCGCTCGCCGCCGCGCTCGACGCCCTCCCCCCGGCTCCCGGCGGCCCCGACTGGCCGCTCACCGTCTTCCGCGAGCCGGAAGCGGCACATCGCGCGCTGCGCTCGGTCCACGACCGTATGCGCCCCGGCGACCGCATGCTCACCCGCCGGGATCCGATCGCCCTGGTGGACGGATCACCCTGCGTCCTGCCCCGACTCGTCCTGCTCCAGGAACACGTCCGGGAGTGCGTGCAGGAGTACGAGTGTCATCCCCTGGTCGGTCACGAGGTTCCCTTCCCCTTCGCCGCCGCCCTCCACGCGGCCCCCGACGCGGTGCGGGCCCTCACCGCCGAGTCCCTTTTCGTGCACCGCCCAGCGGAGTGAGGCCCCCGCATGACGACCGTCCTCGGCACACTGACCGACACGCTGCGCCGACGCGTCCCGGAGCTGGGGACCGACCTCGACACCTGGACGCGCCGCATGATGCGCTGGCACTTCGATCCGGGGACGGCGAGCCCCTTCTGGGCCGCCCGGCGCGAGAAGCTCGGCTTCGACCCCGTCAAGGACGTGGACGGCTTCGCCGCGCTGGAACTGTTCGGCCTCTTCGACAAGGCGGAACTCCGTACCGCCCGCGCCCGCGACCTGCTCCCGCGCGGCTACCGCGACCGGCCCTTCCGCGTCTTCGAGACCGGCGGCACCACCGGTACGCCCTGCCGGATCGTCAACGTCACGCGTCTCGCGTACGACGTGGAGATCTACCGCACCGTGCTGGAGGCGCGCGGCGTGGCGGGCGGTGACGTGCTCGCCATGACGCCGAGCGGCCCGCACGCGTACGGGCACTTCGTGGAGGGGCTCGCGGACAGCTGGCGCGGCGCCGTGCACGCCATCGACTTCGATCCGCGCTGGGTGAAGGCCGCGCTGCGCTCGGGCGGCGAGGCGGACCCGTACACCGCGCACCTGATCGACCAGACCCTGGTGCTGCTGGCCGCCGAGCGTCCTTCGCTGCTCTTCACCACCTCGCGGCTGCTCCTGGAGCTGGCGATGCGGCTGCCGCGCCCCCTGCACACCTTCGGCGTCCGGGCGGTGTGCACGGGCGGGACCTCCTGCACCGCCGCCGAGGCGCAGTTCCTGCGTGCGGAGCACCTGGCGGGTGTGCAGTGGATCGACACCTACGGCAACACGCTGGTCGGGCACGCCCTCCAGGCCGATGCGGCGGCGGGGGCGGCGCCCGGTGTGCCGGACGGGGCCGGGCACTCCTACCATCTGCCGCCGCCCTTCGCCGTGTTGCGGGTCGTCGACCCGGCCGACCCGTGGCGCGAGGTCGCCGTCGGTGAGCGCGGGCGCGTCCGGGCCACCACCCTCCTCGAAGACCTCTTCCTGCCGAACCTCCTGGAGCGGGACAGCGCGGTCAGGACCGGCCCGCACCCGTGGTTCCCCTGGGACGGGGTGGCCGCCGTGCGGCCGTTCCCGGAGGGCGGCGAGGGCTCCGCCGACGCGGTGGAAGGCGTCTACTGACCGAAGGACACCCCCCGTGAACCTGTCGTCGAACGGCGTACCCGTCCCCTTCACACCGGACCTCTTCGGCCCCCTGCGCCCCAGCGCCGACCTGCTGGCGCCGAGGGATCCGGCAGCGCTCCGCGAGCGGCTGCGCGCCGACGGCTATCTGTATCTGCCGGGGCTCCTCGACCGGGCTGAGGTCCTGCGGCTGCGCGGGCGGTACTTCGCACTGTTCCCGCCGGGCCTGCTCGCGGCGGGCAGCGCCCCCGAGGACGGGGTGTTCTCCGGTGAGGTGCCCGCGCGCGTTCCGGAGTACGGGGTCGCGGGGCATCCGGCGTACGCGTTCGTGCGCTCCGTGTCCTTCGACCGGTTCGTCGGCGACCCGGCCCTCGCCGCGCTCGCCTCCCAACTCCTCGGCGGCGAAGCACGGATGCTCCCGCGCCGCATACTGCGCCACTTCCACCGGGGCACCCGCCGGGCCTCCCGTGCCCATGTCGACTTCGACTACATGGACCGGGGCTCGCCTGGCGTCGTCACCCTGTGGATCCCCGTGGGCGACTGCCCGCCGCGGACCGGCGCGCTCGTGTACCTGGAGGGCTCCCACCGGCTGCCGCGCGAGGAGTACGCCCCCCTGCGCGATGTCACCGACCGGCCGGGCGACCGCCGCCAGATCTGCCACGACCTGGAACTCACCGCCCGCACGCTGGGCCGCCGCTGGCTGTGGGCGGACTTCGCGGCGGGCGACGTGATGGTGCACGTGCCGCACATCATCCACGCGTCCCTGGACACCACGACGGACGCGATGCGGCTCTCCATAGACGCGCGTTTCGTGCGCCGCGGCGACACGCCCGATCCGCGCTGGCTGCGGCCCTGGTCGGCGGACGACGGAGCGTGAACCCCGGCGGGCGAGGCGTTCAGGCGCGGAGCAGGACCGGCTCGGCGCCCGCCGCGTCCGAGCGCTCCGCGGCCACGATCACGTCGTCGACGAGGCGGGCCTCGGCCACCGGGCACACCGGCGTCCCGCCGGCCTCGACGGCCGCCGCGAAGTCGGCGAGCAGCGGCTGGTGCGGATTGGGCGCCGGGGGCAGCAGGAGCGACCGCCCGGTCGACCGCGCGAGCCGCCCCGCGTCGAGCGGGTCCAGCAGCACGGCGCGGCCGCCTCCGGTCAGCTCGAAGCGGTCCACCGGCGGGCCCCCGCCCCACTCCAGGAGGCACTGGGCCCGGAGCCCGGACCGCCAGCGCAGGGTGAGTTCGGCCCGCCGCTCCGCGCCTGCGGGGAAGCGGTCCCCGAGCCGCGCCGTCACCTCGTACGGGCGTCCGAAGAGGTGGAGGAGCAGGTCGACCCGGTGGCTGCCCGCGTCGGCGAGTACTCCGCCGCCCGAGACGGCCGGGTCGGTGCGCCACCGCATCGGATCGCGGGCGCCCGGCGCGAAGGCGGACCGGAACCGCACCCGGGCCCGCTCGGGCGTCCAGCCGGTGAGTTCCGCGCGCAGCCGTCGTACGGCGGGCGCGAGCCTGCGGTAGTACGCCACGCCCGCGCACCGTCCGGCCGCGTCGAGCGTGCCGCCCGTGCCGAGGCCCCCGGCGAGGGGCTTCTCGACCAGGACCGGGAGTCCGGCGTCCAGGACTGCGCGGGCGAGCGGCACATGGCCCGCGACGGGCGTGGCGACGTACACGGCGTCGACGCCCGTCAGCAGCAGGTCCGGGTCGGTGCCCGAGCGGGCGACGCCGTACCGCCCGGCGATGCGCGACGCACGCCGCGCATCGCGGCCCCACAGGGCCACGGGCTCCTCGCCGAGCGCGCGCAGGGCGGGCAGCGCGCGGCGTGTCACGACGTCGCCGTATCCGGCGATGCCCCATCTCACGCGGCGCCACGCCCTCCCGGGTTCACGGGATGATCGCGACCTTCAGCGTCTCGCGGGGCGGCCCGTCGTAGGGGGCGCGCTCGCCGTCGGGGTACAGGGCGCGGCTGGCGGAGAGCTGCTCCAAGGCCTTCGGGAGTTCGTCGAGGGGGTAGGTGTGGGTGTGGAGGTCGGCCAGGCGCAGGGCGGCGACGCGGCGGTGGGCGAGGCGTTCGGCGACGGCGAGCGCGTCCGCTCGCGCGGTGTCGACGGGTTCGGCGGAGCTGTGCACCCGCAGTCCCTTGCGCTCCCAGGTGACCAGGTCGACGCTGACGTGTGTGTCGATGTGATGGGTGCCGAGGAGGACGACGAGGCCGTTCTGGCATACGAGTTCCACGCAGGCGTTGAGGGTGGTCGGGGTGCCGACCGCGTCGATCGCGACGTCGAAGTCGGCACCGACGGCGGCCAGTTGCTCACGGCTGCCGTCCACCCGGCGCACCGCGTCGGCGCCCGCGGCGGACGACCGCTCAAGGCGCCAGTCGTCGAGGTCGACGGCGACGGTCTCGGCGGCGCCGCGGGCCACCGCCACGCGCAGTGCCAGCTGGCCGACGGGCCCCTGGCCGACGATCGCGACGCGGTCGCCGAGGCGGATGCCGCGGGTGGCGTGCACGGCGAGCGGCAGCAGTTGCAGGATCGCGCCCTGCTCGAAGGGGACGGCGTCGGGGAGCACCCCCACGGAGATCTCGCGGGCCAGCGCGTAGTCGGCGTATCCGGTGGTGAGCGGCGTCCGTACGAAGACCCGCTGGCCGGGCACGACCCGGCTCACGCCCGCGCCGGTCGCCTCGACGACTCCGGCGATCTCGTGACCGAAACAGCCCTGGGAGCAGTGCTCGCGCAGCCCGTGGTAGTGGAAGTAGGCGAGGTCGCTGCGGTTGCAGACCGTGCAGGCGTGGACGCGGACGAGGACTTCCAGCGGCCCCGGGTCCGGCACCGCCACGTCGGTGACCAGCCTGATGTCGCGCCTGCCGACGAGTTCGTATCTGCGCATGGCCCTCTCCCCTCACCGGTTGCGATCAGCGGAAGTCACCAGCATTCCCCAACTCGGCCGCCACAGGGTCACATTCACCCGTCTCGGCCTGTTCGCACTTCTTGACAGCCCCGATCGATACGAGCCAATATCCACTATCCGATTGGCCTGGACCAATCAGCAGGAGCCCCGCTCACCACACCACGCCCCACGGGCCCCGGCCCGCGCGCCACGCCCCATGAGCCTCGCCCCTCGCACCCGCGAGCCTCGTCCCACGTACCCGGTCCCACGTACCCGCAACTTCGGAGGTCGCGCCATGGCATCGAGCAGTGACCCGACTCTGGAGCACCTCGCCAACTCCGTGCTACAGCCCGGCTTCGAGGGCACCACGGCCCCCGACTGGGTACGCCGCAGGATCTCCGAGGGCCTGCGCTCCGTCGTACTGTTCGCGCGCAACATCCAGAGCCCCGAGCAGGTCGCGCGGCTCACCGCCTCCCTGCGCGCGGAGAATCCCGATCTGATCGTCGCCATCGACGAGGAGGCGGGGGACGTGACCCGGCTGGAGGCGTGGACCGGCTCGTCGCGTCCCGGCAATCTGGCCCTCGGCGCGGTCGACGACATCGATCTGACCGAGCGCGTGGCCCATGACATCGGCCGTGATCTGCACGCGGCGGGCGTCTCGCTCAACTTCGCGCCCAGCGCGGACGTGAACTCCAACCCCCTCAACCCTGTGATCGGCGTACGCTCGTTCGGCTCCCGCACCGATCTCGTCTCCCGGCACACGGCCGCCTGGATCCGCGGTCTGCAAGGGGCCGGCGTCGCCGCCTGCGCCAAGCACTTCCCCGGGCACGGCGACACGGTTGTCGACTCGCACTACGGCCTTCCGCAGGTGCGGGGCTCCGCGGAGGAGATCGCGCGCACCGCGCTGCCGCCGTTCATCGCGGCGATGGAGGCGGGCGTCCGCGCTGTGATGACCGCGCATCTGCTGGCTCCCGCGTACGACCCCGACCTGCCGGCGACCCTCAGCCGCCCCATCCTGGCGGACCTGCTGCGCGGGGAGCTGGGCTTCGACGGGCTGCTGGTCACCGACGGCATCGAGATGGGTGCCGTCACCGACCGCTACGGCATCGACGGCGCGACGGTCCGCGCGGTCGCGGGCGGCGTGGACGCGGTGTGCGTGGGTGGCGAGAGCGCCGGGGAGGACACGGTCGACCTGCTCGCCACGGCCCTGGTGAAGGCCGTGCTCGACGGCATGCTCCCCGAGGAGCGGCTGGCCGCGGCGAGCGCCCGCGTGCGCGACTTCGCGGCCTGGTCCGGCGCACAATCGCGGGCCGTGGCGCGCGCCGCGCGGGACTCCGGCATCGGCCTGGTCGCGGCGCGCCGCGCGGTCCGCGTCCGCTACCGCTGCGGAACGGTGCTGCCGCTGGCCGGGGCACCCCACGTCGTGGAGCTGTCCCCGACGATGAACCTCGCCATCGACGGCCACACTCCCTGGGGCATCGCCGAACCCCTGCGCGCCCTGCGCCCGGGCACGACGTCCGTACGCCTCACAGAACCCGAACTCACCCACACCTGCGACCTCCTGGACAGCGAGGCGCTGGCCCCGGCCGCGGGGCGTGCCCTGGTGGTCGTGGTCCGCGACGCGGCCCGCCACCGCTGGATGACGGACACCCTGCACCGCCTCCTGCGCAGCCGCCCCGACGCGCTGGTCGTCGAGATGGGCGTGCCCGCGGGCGACACGCTCGGTGCCGCCCATCTGATCACGCACGGCGCGACCCGCGTGTCGGGGATCGCGGCGGCGGAGCTGCTGGTGGGGGCCGGCGCCTGACACGTGGCCCGGGCCGGGCGCCGCCCCTCTTCCGGCCTCAGCCCCTCAGCGGGCCCTCGCAGTCGAAGTCCGCGCTGCCCCCGCGGCCGTCGGACCAGATGTCCACCTTCCCGAACGAGCAGTTCATGTCCGCCAGGTTGTTGTGGCCCGCCCGGGACCGGTCGAGCAGGTAGTAGTCCACCGTCTCCGACATGTCCTTGAAGACGGCGTCGGGATCACCGGCCGCACTCAGACGGGCCGTGATCCGCCCCGTGCAGGTGTAGCGCGGGCGCGGCGGAGCGCCGTTGGAACGGCACTCGGGCGCGATGCCCGTCGTCGCCTTGAAGGAGCCGCGGACCTGGGCGGCCGTGGTGTCGCGCAGCCGGTCGACCGGCACGTACTTCGTGTCGGGGACGAACAGGTCGTCGACCTGCGCGATCTGCTTGTCGAGGAACGAGTCGTACGCGGTCTGCAACCCGCCGTCCTTGCCGAGCCGGTCGCGCCAGGCGTCGAAGGCCGCCGGGTCGTCGGCGCGCAGATGCCCGTACATCTCCTTGATCAGCGAGGGGCGTTCGGTCCACAGGAACTCGAAGAACGTGCCCGCGTAGTCGTAGAAGCGGAAGCCGTCCCCTTCGTACGTGGCGTGCAGGATCTGGTCGACGGTCATCCGGGGGCCGCCGTTCGCCGTGTCGTCGATGACGCCCTGGACCAGCGACTTGCGGACCTTGATGCCGTCGTCGCGGGTGGCGCCGTCGAAGAACTCCGCGGTGCCCTCGTCCATCGCGGTGGTCCGGTCGCCCTCGTACCAGGGGCCCTCGCCGAAGAAGCCGGGGACCGCCCAGCGGCCGTTGAGGTAGTGCGTGTACTCGTGGCGGAACAGTTCTTCCAGGGTCAGCGTCGAATCCTGCGGGACGCGCCGCTGGTAGGTGTAGAAGGTCGCGCCGCGCTCGATGTAGACGCCGCCGTTGTTCGTGTCCATCCCGGTGAGCAGCGGGTGGTAGTTCTCGTAGTCGGCCCGTGAGGCGTAAAGAACCGTCGTCAGTCCGGTGTTGGGGTCACCGGCCAGCGGCTCCTGGGTGCCGAGTACGCGGTGGAACTGCGCCTTGACCTGCTTGCTCGCGTAGTAGAGCTGATCGACGGTCTTGCGGTCGAGCGCCGTGCGGACCTTCATCCCGCCCTTGTCGTAGGTGAACGTGCTCGGGAAGAGGCGGCGCTCGATGTCCGCCTTGCACACCTTGTACGGCGCGCAGGCCTCGTACTCGTTGAGCCAAAGAGCGACCTTGGACCAAGGGGCGCTGCCCTCCCCGAAGTTGCGGGTGGTGACGCCGACGAGTCCGCCGAGACCGGAGACGATCTCGCTCCTGAGCCCGTCGATCTGGCCGAACCTGCCGTACTCGCTCAGCGCGTCGCGCACCACCCAGGCGTTGGCGGTGCCCTTGAGGTGGGTGTGGCCCGCGAAGGCCTTGAAGGCGGCACGGTAGGAGGGGTCGGCCCTGACGGCCGCGTGGAAGGCGGTGTCCTTGTTGCCGGGGTACACACCGAGGTAGCTCAGGGAGAGCGCGGCGAGTGCGGATCCGGCCCAGGAGGCGTCCTTCGCCGTTTCGGGGTGCGCGGCGTCCATGACGGTCAGCACCCTCTTGATCAGGGGGAGTTGGTGATGGCGCAGACCGGGTGCGCTCGCCGCGTACAGCGCCTCACGCAGCGACTCGGCGTTGGTGCGGGTCACGTCGAAGGTGCGGGGGGCCGTGCCGAAGGCGGCGACGGCACGGCGCATGGCGTCGACGGTCGGGCCGTCGGTGACGTCGATCTCGTCGTGCGAGAAGTCCTGGTAGGCGACGGCGTGGAGATACGTGAGCATCTCCAGGAGGTTGCTGCCGTTCTTGCCGTCGTGGGCGGCCGCGAGCCGGGCGACGCGGCCGGAGACGGCCTGGACGTGCGCGTCCGACATGACGGGGGCGAGCCGCCGGTCCCAGGTCCAGACGAGGGTGCGCAGACAGCCGTCCGCTGTGACGGCCGGATCGGCGAGGAAGTCGGCGAACCGCTCGGGCGAGAGGCCGGCGACGCCGTCGAGGGTGCAGGGGGCTGCCTTGGGGGAGCCCTTGGGCCCCGTCGCTGCTCTGCCCTCGGGCTTGGGGGTGCGGGCGCCCGGCGTGCCGCCGCCCGCGAGTCCGCCGGGCGCCGGGATCTTGTAGGCGCCCGGTGCGGGGGCCTTCGCCCTGCGGTCGACCACGTCCAAGGGGTTCGGCCCGGCGGCCCTGTTCGGGGAGGCCGTGCTCTTGGAGGTCGGGGCGGGGGCGGGACCGGCCGCGTGTCCGTACTGGACGGCCGTGACACAGAGGGTCGCCGCTATCGCGCCGGCGAGCGCGGATCCGCGCAGGGTTCTTCGTGGACGTAGCTGGGACACCGATGGCTCCTGTGTGGGGAGGTGGGGGCTTGCGTCTCGGTCAACTGCCTTGCTCAGAGGGCATTTGGGTGACATGCGAGTGACGCGTGCATGGCCGCCGCCGGACCATGTGATGCGTAACGTAGTAATGTGAAATTGCACTGACAACCCCTCAGGAGCCGGAAACCTCCACGGGATTTCCGCTTCAGTCGCCCCGGACCGCCTCCGCGTCGGGCTCACGCAGGGCACGCACCAGGAGCCAGCCGAAGGCGGGCAGCGCGATCAGGGGTGCCAGCGCGGTCCGCAGGGAGGTGGCGTCGGCGAGGGCGCCGATGAGAGGACTCGCGAGGCCGCCGATGCTCACCGTCAGGCCCAGCGTGACCCCGCTCGCGGTGCCCACGCGGTGGGGCAGATAGTCCTGGCCGAGGGTGATGTGCAGGGAGAACGGCACGTACAGGCCCGCTGAGGCGAGGGCCACGAAGAGGAGCAGCACCGGCCCCGGTGCGAGGCCTGGCCCTCGGGTGAGGCCCGGGGCGAGGACGACGCCCGCCACCGCGAGGACCGTCAGCGCGTACGACCATCGCACCACCGGGAGGCGTCCGTAGCGGGCGGCGAGCTTCCCGCCCGCCACCGTGCCGATCGCGCCGCCGAGGTAGAGCACGAACAGCGCGACGGTGCCCGCGACTTCTCCGCCGCCGGTGCGCTGGCGCACGTAGAGCGCGATGAAGGTGCTGAGTCCGGTGAAGACGACCGAGCGGCAGACGACGGCGCCGGACAGCCTGAGGAAGGACGGCCAGTCGTCCCCGGCGAGGACGGGGCTCGGCGCCGTCTTCTCGGGTACGGCGGCCTCGCGGGCCCTGATGCTCCGCAGCGCGGCCACGCAGAGCGCCGCCCCGGCGAGGGCGGGGACCACCAGGAGCGGCGAGGCGCGCAGGCCGCCCGTGGCGACGATGGCGGCGGTCAGCAGGGGCGCGGTCGCGAAGCCGAGGTTGCCGCCGAGGGAGAACCAGCTCATGGCGGTGTGGCTGCCGCGGCTCGCCTGCCGTGCCACGCGGGCGGCCTCCGGGTGGTAGGCGGCGACGCCGATGCCTGACACGGCGACGACGAGCAGCGTCAGACCGTAGCTGCCGCCGACCCCGGCGAGGGCGACCCCGGCCCCTCCCACCAGCGTGCTGACCGGCAGCAGCCACGGCATGGCCCACTTGTCGGTGAGCGCGCCGAACAGCGGCTGCACGACGGAGGAGAGCAGGGACGCGGCGAGCACGATGCCGGACGCGGCGGCGTAGCTGTAGGCGCGCTCGGCCACGAAGAAGGGCACGAGCGCGGCGACGGCCCCTTGGTAGACGTCGACGCAGGCGTGGCTCAGGGCGAGGAGGGGGATCGGGCGTGGGCGCCGGGGGCGCTGCCGGGGGCGGGTGGTGGGCTTCCGTCGCCGACGGGGCAGGGACACGTCGCTTCGAGGTGGCGCCAGTCGCCGGCCCTGGGGCGGGGCCGAGCCGCGCCATCTTCGGGGAGGGGACCGTCGCGTATGTGAGGGCTGCTTGGCTGACACCGCCTCATCGTCGCCATGCCTCCCGCTGGCGCGCTTCCGATAAAGTGCCAACTTATGCCGGACATCCGCCACACCCCGCAGGCGCCCACCCGCACCCAGGCCCTGGCCCCCGGCGAACGCATCGACGCGCACCGACACGACAACCACCAGATCATTTACGCGGGTTCGGGCGTCGTGGCCGTCACCACGGACGCCGGTACGTGGTTCGCGCCCGGCACCCGCGCCATCTGGGTCCCCGCCGGCTGCGTCCACGCCCACCGCGCCCACGGCCACCTGGACCTGCACCTGCTCGGCCTGCCCGCCGACGCGAACCCTCTCGGCCTCGACGCCCCCGCCGTCCTCGCCGTCAGCCCGCTGCTGCGCGAGCTGATCCTCGCCTGCACCCGGACCCCGCACGAGGAGACCCCGGAGCGGCGGCGGCTGCGTGCGGTGCTCCTCGACCAACTGCGCGCCTCGCCACAGCAGCCCGTCCAGTTGCCCACCCCCGCGGACCCGCGCCTCGCGGCCGTCTGCGACCTGCTGCACGGGGACCCCGCGGACGCGCGCGGCCTGGGCGAACTGGCAGCCGCCGTCGGAGCGGGCGAACGCACCCTCAGCCGTCTCTTCCGCCGCGAGCTGGGCATGACCTTCCCCCAGTGGCGCACCCAGCTCCGCCTCTACCACGCCCTGCGCATGCTGGCCGACGGCACACCGGTCACCGCGGTCGCGCACCGCTGCGGATGGGCCTCCACCAGCGCCTTCATCGATGTGTTCCGCCGCGCCCTCGGCTATACCCCCGGCACCCACAACCGCCGCGACTGAGCCCGCCCAGCCACGTTCAACTTCCCTTCACGCACGCACCCTTGGCAGCACCAGTGCCATGTGAAATATTACTGCCGTGCTCACGGGACACCCTTCCGGACCACCGGAATTCTCGGACGTCATCGTCGTGGGGGCGGGGGTGGTCGGCGCGGCCTGCGCCTACTACGCCGCCCGCTCCGGCCTCCACGTCACCGTCATCGACCGCGGCCCCGTCGCGGGCGGCACCACAGGAGCGGGCGAGGGAAACCTCCTCGTCTCCGACAAGGAGCCGGGCCCCGAACTCGAACTGGCGCTTCTCTCCACCGAGTTGTGGCGTGACCTCGCGACCCGACTCCCCTCGCGCATCGAGTACGAGAGAAAGGGCGGCCTCGTCGTCGCGTCCACGGAAGGCGGGATGAATGCCCTGCGGGACTTCGCGGCGGAGCAACGGCACGCCGGCGTCGAGGCGGTCGAAGTACCCCACGACCGCCTCGCCGACCTCGAACCGCACTTGGCTCCAGGCCTCGCCGGCGGCTTCCACTACCCCCAGGACGCCCAGGTCCAACCCGCCCTCGCAGCAGCGCACTTGCTGCGAGCAGCGGACGGGAAGGGCCCTGGGCGCCTCACACTGCGGCTCGGCGAGGAGGTCACCGCGGTCCTCACCGGGGCGAGCGGCGAGGTGCGCGGAGTACGGACCCGGTCGGGCGAGGCGCGAGCGCCGTACGTGGTGAACGCCACCGGCACCTGGGGCGGCCAGCTGGCCCGTCTGGCGGGCGTGGAGCTGCCGGTACTTCCTCGGCGCGGCTTCGTCCTTGTCACGGAACCGCTGCCGCGCGTGGTGCGGCACAAGGTGTACTCCGCGGACTACGTCGCCGACGTCGCCAGCGGCTCGGCCGCCCTCCAGACCTCCGCCGTGGTGGAGGGCACCCCGGCGGGGCCCGTGCTCATCGGGGCGAGTCGTGAGCGGGTGGGCTTCGACCGCACCTTGTCCGTGGAGGTCCTGCGGCGCCTCGCCGCGCAGGCCACCCGCCTCTTCCCCGCGCTCGCCGAGGTGCGGGCGATCCGCGCCTACGCGGGCTTCCGCCCCTATCTCCCCGACCACCTCCCGGCGATCGGCCCGGACCCACGCGTCCCCGGCCTGCTGCACGCGTGCGGCCACGAAGGCGCGGGCATCGGGCTGGCACCGGCGACGGGACTGCTCATCGCCGCGGTACTGACGGGCCGTGATACTCCCTTGTGCCCAGGGCCGTTCGCCCCTGGCCGTTTCTCACGAGAGGCGTCCACGCCGTCCCCATGACGCACCTCGCTCGACCCGCTCGACCCGCTCACTCCATTCACTTCACTCACTGTCCCCACGTGCGCATCGGCCTCGGAGAGGAGCCAGTCCCATGACGCAGGACGACGACAGCCGGACCCGCGGCGACCGGCCTCAGGGCAGCCGGAGCAGCCCGAGCAGCCGAACGCCGGCGAACCTCGTGGGCGCCACCTCCGGCACCACCTTCCCGATCACCTTCGACGGGCGTGAACTGACCGCCCTGGCGGGCCAGTCCATCGCCGCCGCACTCTGGTCCGCCGGGATCCTCGCCTGGCGGAACACCCGGGTGGGCGGCCGGCCACGCGGTGCGTTCTGCGGGATCGGCCAGTGTTACGACTGCCTCGCCACCGTCAACGGCCACCCCAACCGGCGGGCCTGTCTGGTCACCGCCCGGCCCGGCGACGCGGTGACCACGCAGGAAGGGGACGGCCATGCCGGACTCGCCATCTGAAAAGACGTACGACCTCGCGGTACTCGGCGCGGGCCCGGCGGGCCTCGCCGGCGCCGTCACGGCCTCCGAACTCGGCCTATCCGTCGCCTTGTTGGACTCGTCCGGGCAGCCGGGCGGCCAGTTCTACCGGCACCCCTCCCCCGCCGCGGGCGCCACCCGCCCCGAGGCCCTGCACCACGACTGGCCCGCCTTCAGCGACCTCCGCGACCGCCTGGCGGCGAGCGACGTCACCCCGCTCTTCGGCCACCACGTCTGGACGGTCACCCGCGAGACGTCCGGAACATCCGAGGCACCCGGGAAATCCGAGGCCCCCGGGGGATCCGGGAAATCCGGGGCACAGTGGGCCATCCACGCAGTCACCGGCGAGGACGGCGCGGGCCGCACTGACAGAGCGGGAGCCAGGGAGACTGCTGCCAGCGACCCGCACGGACAGCGACAGCGCCCCACCGTCGTCCGAGCCCGCGCGATCCTCCTCGCCACCGGCTCGTCCGAACGTCATCTCCCCTTCCCCGGCTGGACCCTGCCCGGCGTCGTGAGCGCGGGCGGAGCCCAGGCGATGCTCAAGTCCGGCCTCGTCCTGCCCGGCAGGAACATCGTCGTCGCGGGCAGCGGCCCGCTGCTGCTCGCCGTGGCCGCCTCGCTCACCGCGGCCGGCGCCCGCGTCCCGGAGCTGATCGAGGCCTCCGGCTACCTCGGCTACGCCCGCCGCCCCGCCGCGCTCGCCGCCAACCCGCACAAACTCGCCGAGGCGGCGCTCCACGGCTCGGCCCTGCTGCGCGACCGCGTACGCCTGCGTACCCACTGCGCGGTGACCGAGGCACACGGCAAGGACCGGGTGGAGGCGGTGACGGTCACCCGACTGGACCGCGCCTGGCGTCCCGTACCCGGCACGGAACGCCGCGTCGCCTGCGACGCGCTGGCGGTGGGTCACGGCCTGGTCCCGCAGATCGACCTGGCGACCGCTCTCGGCTGCGCCACCCGCCGCACCCCCGACGGAACCCACGCCCTCGAACTGAGCCCCCTGCAAGAGACCTCCCTCCGGGGCATGTGGGCGGCAGGCGAGACCTCGGGCATCGGCGGAGCCGAACTGGCGCGGCTGGAGGGGGAGTTGGCGGCGCGGGCGATCACCGCCCGGCTGACCGGCACACCCCCCTCGCCCATCCGACACCTGCGCGCCCTGCGCAGCCGCCGCGACCGCTTGCGCGCCTTCGCCGAGACGATGACCGCCGCGCACGCCCCGGGTCACGGCTGGACCCAGTGGCTCGCCGACGACACCGACGTATGCCGCTGCGAGGAAGTACCGGCGGGACGTGTCCGTGAGGCCGTGAGGGACTACGGCGCCCGCGACGTCCGTACCGTCAAACTCCTCACCCGGGCGGGCATGGGCTGGTGCCAAGGCCGCATGTGCGGGGCCGCCGTGGCGTGCCTCGCCGCGCCGACCGCCACGGCGCCCACACCCCCTGACCGACGCCCGCTCGCCACACCCGTCCCTCTCGGCACGCTCGCCCACCTCCCGCCCTCCACCCCAACAGATCCGATGAACCCACCAAACCCACCAAACCCGTCAAACCCTACAGAAGGGCACCCCTCATGACCTCCGCCACCTGGACCCCGGACCGCCCCTGGCGCGGCATCATGGTCGCCACCGCGCTGCCCCTCCGCGACGACCTCTCCGTCGACTACGACGCCTATGCCGAACACGTCCGCCACCTCATCGCGAACGGCTGCGACGGCGTGGTCCCCAACGGCTCCCTGGGCGAGTACCAGACCCTCACCGACGACGAACGCGCCCGCGTCGTACGTACCGCCGTCGAAGCGGCGGGCGACGGGGCGCGTGTGATGCCCGGCGTCTCCGCGTACGGCAGCGCCGAGTCCCGCCGCTGGGCCGAGCAGGCGGCGGAGGCGGGCTGCGGCTCGGTACTCCTCCTGCCGCCGAACGCCTACCGCGCCGACGAGCGGACCGTTCGCGCCCACTACGCCGAGGTCGCCAAGGCGTGGGTGCCCGTGGTCGCGTACAACAACCCCCTCGACACGAGGGTCGACCTGACGCCCGACCTGCTGACCCGGATCCACTCGGACGGCTCCATCGTGGCGGTCAAGGAGTTCAGCGGGGATGTGCGCCGCGCTTACGAGATCGCCGAACTGTCCCCGGAGCTGGACCTGCTGATCGGCGCCGACGACGTCCTGGTCGAGCTGGCCCTCGCGGGCGCGGTCGGCTGGATCGCCGGCTACCCGAACGCCTTCCCCGCCACCTGCGCGGAGCTGTACCACGCCGCCTGCGCCCGGGACCTGGACACGGCGCTCCCCCTCTACAAGTCGCTGCACCCGCTCCTGCGCCAGGACTCCAAGACCGAGTTCGTGCAGTCCATCAAGCTCTCCATGGACCTCGCGGGCCGTCGCGGCGGCCCGACCCGTCCGCCGCGCACCGCTCTGACCGGCGCCACGGAGGCACTGGTGCGGGCGGCCACCGAAAAGGCACTGGCGGCCGGGCACCACTGAGCCCCACCCACCACACGTGTTCCATCCCGTCCCGAGAGGAGCCCCATGCGCACCCGTCACGTCTTCCACGCCGTCGACTCGCACACCGAGGGCATGCCCACGCGCGTGATCACCGGCGGCGTAGGGGTGATCCCCGGCGCCACCATGGCCGAGCGCAGACTCCACTTCATCGAACACCTCGATCATCTGCGCACCCTCCTGATGTACGAGCCACGCGGCCACTCCGCGATGAGCGGCGCGATCCTGCAACCCCCGACCCGCCCCGACGCCGACTACGGAGTCCTCTACATCGAGGTGTCGGGGCTGCTGCCGATGTGCGGCCACGGCACCATCGGGGTGGCCACCGTGCTCGTCGAGACCGGCATGGTGCGGGTCACCGAGCCCGTCACGACGGTCCGCCTGGACACACCGGCGGGCCTGGTCTCCGTCGACGTACAGGTGAGCGACGGCGCGGCGACCTCGGTCACGTTCACCAACGTCCCCGCGTTCTGCGTCGCCCTGGACCGCAAGATCGAGGTACCGGGTCACGGCACGGTCACCTACGACCTGGCCTTCGGCGGGAACTTCTACGCGTTCGTGCAGCTCGACGCGTTGGGGCTGCCGTTCGACCGCGCCCGCAAGGACGATCTGCTCGCGGCGGGCCTCGCCGTCATGGACGCGATCAACGCCTCGCCCGACCGTCCCACGCACCCCGAGCAGCCGGACATCGCCGGGGTGAAGCACGTCTACCTCGCCGCGCCGGGCTCGAACGCGCACCTCTCCCGGCACGCGATGGCGATCCACCCGGGCTGGTTCGACCGCTCCCCGTGCGGAACGGGCACCTCCGCGCGGATGGCCCAGCTGCACGCGCGCGGGGAACTCCCGCTGGACCGCGACTTCGTCAACGAGTCCTTCATCGGTACGGAGTTCACCGGCCGGCTGATCGCGCGCACGGAGGTGGCGGGCCTTCCAGCGGTCGTCCCCCGGATCACCGGACGGGCCTGGATCACCGGCACGGCCCAGTACTTCCTGGACCCCGACGACCCGTTCCCCGCGGGCTTCACTCTCTGACTCCCGTCGGCTCCCCGCCCACCCAACTGGCAACGTGACATTGTACTTTGGTGCTCCGCGCGGGCGCGGGAACCACCGGAGGGGAGCGCCATGGGGCACCTGAAGCAGAAGAACCTCATCACCACCAGGGAGCGGCTGCGCGACCAGGTCGCCCATGCCTTGCGGGCCGCCCTGATCTCCGGCGAACTGCGCCCCGGCGAGATCTACTCCGCGCCCGGCCTCGCCGAGGACTTCGGTATCTCGGCGACGCCCGTACGCGAGGCGATGCTCGATCTGGCCCGCGAGGGCCTGGTCGAGCCGGTCCGCAACAAGGGCTTCCGCGTCACGGAGGTCAACGAACGCGACCTCGACCAGTACACGGAGATCCGCGCCCTGATCGAGATCCCCATGATCGGCCGCATCACCCGCAGCGCGGCCCGCGAGGACCTGGAGGTGCTGCGCCCGATCGCCGAGGAGATCGTGCGCGCCGCCCGCGACCACGACCTCATCGCCTACTTGGAGGCCGACCGCCGCTTCCACCTCTCCCTGCTCGCCCTCTCGGGCAACGACCGCCTGGTGGAAACGGTCGGCGACCTCCGCAAACGCTCCCGCCTCTACGGCCTCACCACCCTGGACGAACGCGACCAGCTGACCCCTTCGGCCGAGGAACACATCGAACTCCTGGACCTGATGCTGTCGGGCGACGCGAAGGCGGCGGAGAAGTGCATGGCGCGCCACCTGGGGCACGTACGGTCGCTCTGGGCGACGTCCTGAGGCCGCCGGCTGGGCCCGGCCGGACCGAGGCGAGGGTCGACCAGTCCTCATCCTGTTGACCGGCCCCGGCAGGCGGTGCTGGAGTCGGCACGTGGACAGCATCCCCGCCAATCGGCGACTCTGGAACCAGATCAGCAGTGCCTATCAGCACGAGCACGACCCGCAGATCGGCGCCGCACCCCGGCTGTGGGGCATGTACTCCATCCCCGACGCCCACCTGCACGCCCTGGGCGACGTCACCGGCAAGCGCGTCCTCGAACTCGGCTGCGGCGCCGGCCAGTGGTCCAGGGCGCTCGCCGCCGAGGGCGCCACCGTGGTCGGGCTCGACCTGTCCGAAGCCCAGCTCGCCGCGGCGGCCCGCGCGATGGGAGCGGCCCGCTACCCGCTGGTGCAGGGCGCCGCCGAACACCTCCCCTTCGCCGCCGAAAGCTTCGACCTGGTGTTCTGCGACTTCGGTGGGCTCAGCTGGGCGCCCCCGCACCTGGCCGTCCCACAGGCCGCACGCGTCTTGAGCCGAGGCGGGCGCCTGGTGTTCAACGTCGCCGGCCCATGGTTCGAAGCCTGCTACGACGAAGCCGCCGGCCGCGTGACCACGACGCTACAGAAGGACTACTTCGGGCTGAACACCATCGCCGAGGGCGACGGCGCGACCAGCTATCAGCTCACCTACGGCGACTGGGTCAGGGTCCTGCGCGGCGCGGGTCTCCTCATCGACGACCTGATCGAGCCACGGCCCGGACGCGGAACACCCAACGGCTACAACGAAACCGACCCACCCGACTGGGCACACCGCTGGCCGGCGGAACTGCTCTGGGTAACCCACAAACCGTAAGTTCCGCGAAGATCACTCGGCGGGCTACGCCCTGAGCCGCAACGGCAGGCGCCGCGCTGGTCGCACCACGGCCCAGAAACGCAGAAAACCCCAGATGAACTGGGGTTTTCGCTGGTGTCCGAGGGGGGACTTGAACCCCCACGCCCGTTAAAGGGCACTAGCACCTCAAGCTAGCGCGTCTGCCATTCCGCCACCCGGACCAGGTGTCTGCCGCCCTGCGGGGTGTTCCCCCCGGCGACATGGACAACAATACCAAGGTTTCGGAGTGCCTTTCACCTGCGTATCCGTCCGCCGACCACGGGATACACGGCCCGCCGCGGCACCCCGCCTACAGTCTCACCATGAGTGACGGGATGATTACCCCCGCCGATCCGGCGGGGACGTACGGCGGGGGGAAGAAGGCGCGGCGGCCCCGCGTTCTGTCGCCCTTGCGCGAGCATCTGCGGGACACCATGTGGTTCGCGCCGACCGCGGGGCTCGTGGGCTCCATGGTGCTGTGGTGGGCCGCGGCGGAGCTGGACGCGGAGATCGTACGGACCCTCCGGGAGAGCCGGGACTACGACGCGATCAAGGATTTGATCGGCGTCGCCGACGATGCCAAGGCGGTGATCAGCACGATCGGCAGCGCCATGATGACCTTCATCGGTGTGGTCTTCAGCATCTCGCTGGTGGCCGTGCAGATGGCCAGCGGGCAGTTCAGCCCGCGGGTGGTGCGGCTCTACGTACGTTCGCGGATCACCAAGGCCACACTCACCGTCTTCATGGCGACGTTCCTGTTCTCCCTGATGACGCTGACGTCGTTCGACAGCGAGCGGGATCCGCGCCTGGTGACGACCGTCCCGCTGCTCGAGTCGGTCCTGGCTCTGCTGATGGTCCTGCTGAGCCTCCTGTTGTTCGTGGCCTATGTGAACGGAACGGTCCGGATGATGCGGATCGGCTTCGTGATCGACCGGATCGCCCGGGAGGCGCTGCGGGTGGCGGTCAAGCAGCCGACCGAGCTGCCGGTGGACACCAGTGGGCTCGGCCCGCAGACCGCCCGGGTCACGCATCTCGGCAGGGCCGGGGTGCTGCGGGACGTGAACATCGCGCGGGCGGTGCGGGCGGCCCGGCGCCAGGGAGTCGTCCTGCGGCTGATCCCGCGCATCGGGGACTTCGTGGTGCCGGGGACGCCGGTGTTCACGGTGCACGGCGGGGCGGCGCCCCCACGGCGGGCCCTCAGGTACACCGTGTCGGTGGGGGTGGAGCGGACCTTCCACCAGGATCTCGGTTTCGGCCTGCGGCAGCTGTCCGACATCGCGCTGCGGGCCCTGTCCCCCGCGGTGAACGACCCGACCACCGCGGTGCAGGCCCTCGACCGGATCGTGCAGTTCCTGGCGTCGGTCGCCCGGCATCCGCTGGGCGCGCTCGGCCACCGCGACCGGCGCGGGGTGACGCGGCTGGTGCAGTCGGTGCCGGACTGGGCCGCGCTGGTGGATCTCGGATTCGCCGAGATCCGCGGGTGCGCGCTCGGCAATCCGCAGGTCACACGGCGCATGCTGGCCGGCCTCGATGACCTGCTCCTCCTCGCCCCCGAGGAGCGGCGCGAGCCCTTGCTCCGGCACCGGGAACTCCTCGCGCAGGCCGTGGAACGCTTCGTGCCCCAGTCGGCCGACCGGACGTTCGCCCTGCGCCCGGACCGCCAGGGCATCGGCTGAGCCGCCGTGTCCTGCCGGCCCGGGGAGAGGGGCCCTCCGCGACCTCCGTGCGGTGGTCCGGTCAGTCCCCGCGGCGTCCCGAGCGCAGGGGGTTCGAACTCGCCGTGCCGGGCGGGTCCCCGCACGCTCAACACGGGCTCGGTGGCGGCTTGTTCGGCGGTTCGCCCTGCGGCGGGCCGCTCCGGGAAGGCGTACTCGACGTTGCGGCCGGTCATGAGCACCACGACGTCCCCGGTCGGCGTGGACTTCGTTGGCAGGCCACCCGCGAGGGCGCGGCAGTCCTTGTGGATGGTGACGCGGTCGCCGATGCGGCGGATCTCTTCGAGGCGGTGCGAGATGCGGCGACGCCGTCCCCGGTGAGGTCGCCGACGAGCCCCCGGGGCGATCTCGTCATGCCCGGGCCGCTTGAGCAACCGCGCCTGGAGTTGCGCGGGACAAAGCAACTCCGATGCTGTGGCTGGTCCTCTGCGGTGCCGCGCCCGGCTTACCTCTGAGGTAATCGACGCCTCCCGGGGACGTACCGCACGATGGTGGTCCGCCACCCCCCAGTGGAAGGTCGCCTCATGTCAGACACCCTTGCCCAGAACGATCCGCGCGCCCAACTGCTCTCCCTCGTCCCCTTCGCCGGGCACCTCGGCATCACCTTCGAAGAGGCGGGGCCCGACCGCGTGGAGGGCACCCTGCCGTGGTCGCCGGAACTGTGCACGGTGGGCGGGGTGCTGCACGGCGGGGCGGTGATGACGCTCGCCGACACGGTCGGCGCGGTGTGCGCGTTCCTCAACCTGCCCGAGGGCGCGGCCACTTCGACAATCGAGTCCAAGACGAACTTCCTGCGGGCCGTGCGCTCCGGAACGGCCCGAGCCGTCGCCCGCCCGCTGCACATCGGCGGCTCCTTCATCGTCGTGCAGACCGAGATGTACGACGATCAGGGGCGGCTGGCGGGTCAGACCACGCAGACGCAGGCGGTACTCGGCGCCAGGAGCTAGCGGGCCGCTACGGGCAGCGCACGACCTGTCCCGCGTACGAGAGGTTCCCGCCGAAGCCGAAGAGCAGGACCGGATCGCCGGAACGCAGCTCCCCGCGCTCGACCAGCTTGGACAGTGCCATCGGGATGCTCGCCGCCGAGGTGTTCCCGGAGTCCACGACGTCGCGTGCGACGACGGCGTTGACCGCGCCGATGCGCTCCGCGAGCGGCTCGATGATGCGGAGGTTGGCCTGGTGCAGGACGAGTCCGGCGAGGTCGGCCGGGGTCAGTCCGGCGCGCTCGCAGGCCGCGCGGGCCAGCGGCGGCAGCTGCGTCGTCGCCCAGCGGTAGACGCTCTGCCCCTCCTGGGCGAAGCGCGGCGGGGTGCCCTCGATGCGGACGGCGTGGCCCATCTCGGGCACCGAGCCCCACAGCACCGGGCCGATGCCCGCCTCCTCGCCGGGCCCGCAGGCCTCGACGACGGCGGCGCCCGCGCCGTCACCGGTCAGCACGCACGAGGTGCGGTCCGTCCAGTCGGTGACCTCGGACATCTTGTCCGCGCCGATGACCAGGGCGCGCGTGGCGGCCCCGGCCCGCAGGGTGTGGTCGGCGGTGGCGAGGGCGTGTGTGAAGCCGGCGCACACGACGTTGATGTCCATCGCGGACGGCGAGGGGATGCCCAGCCGGGCCGCCACGCGGGCGGCCATGTTCGGCGAGCGGTCGATGGCCGTGGAGGTGGCGACCAGGACGAGGTCGATGGCGTCGGGGGTCAGGCCCGCGGCAGCCAGCGCCTTGCCGCCGGCGTGCGCGGCCAGCTCGTCGACCGGCTCCTCGGGCCCCGCGATGTGACGGGTGCGGATGCCCACCCGGGAGCGGATCCACTCGTCGCTGGTGTCGACCAGACCCGCCAGGTCCTCGTTGGTGAGGATCTTGGCGGGTTGGTAGTGGCCGACAGCGGCGATGCGCGAGCCGTGCATGTACGGGTCCCCCTTGGTGCCGGAGATGTTGGTGCCGGAGAAGTTGGTTCCGGAGATGCGGGACCCTCCAGTGTGGTCAGCGACTCACCGGTAACAGGACACGTAAAGCAACAGGAAAGGCACGCCCGCTTTGGATGCTTCTCATGATCCGGTCACCCTCCGATGGGCTGTGTGACCTTGTGTACGAGAATGGGAGCCCGGGGGCCGCCTCGGCTGCCGACACGTACAGAACCGGGACTGATCAAGACATGGGACGAGTCACGGAGCGACGCAAGGTCATCCGGATCCGGGACGGGCACGTCTCCGAGCGGCCCGACACCCTGGTCGCCGAGGAGCCCCTGGAGATCCGGCTGAACGGCAGGCCGCTCGCCATCACCATGCGCACCCCGGGCGACGACTTCGCGCTCGCGGCGGGGTTCCTGGTGAGCGAGGGAGTTTTCGGGAGCGCCGAGGACCTGCGCTCCATCGTGTACTGCGCGGGGGCCGCCGAGGACGGCTCGAACACGTACAACGTGGTGGACGTCAGCACCGCGCCCGACGTCGTCCTGCCCGACATCACCCTGGAGCGGAACGTCTACACGACCTCCTCGTGCGGCCTGTGCGGCAAGGCGAGCCTCGACGCCGTGCGCACCACCGCCAGGTGGCAGATCGCCGACACGCCCCCGGTCCGCGTCACGACGGAACTCCTCGCGAGCCTCCCCGACCGGCTGCGCGAGTCCCAGCGTGTCTTCGACCGGACCGGAGGGCTGCACGCGGCCGCCCTGTTCGACGAGGAGGGGCGGCTGCTCGACATCCGCGAGGACGTGGGCCGGCACAACGCCGTCGACAAACTCGTCGGCCGCGCCCTCCAGGAGGGCCGGCTCCCGCTGTCGCGCGCGATCCTGCTCGTCTCGGGCCGCGCCTCGTTCGAACTCGCGCAGAAGGCGGTGATGGCGGGCGTCCCGCTGCTCGCCGCGGTCTCCGCCCCGTCCTCACTGGCGGTCGACCTGGCCGCCGAGACCGGTCTGACGCTGGTCGGTTTCCTGCGCGGCTCCTCCATGAACGTGTACGCGGGCGAACACCGCGTCGCCCTGCGGTCCGCGACGGCCCAGGGATAACGGTCGGCGTCCCCGTCCCGGGCGGACCGGCCCCCCCGGCTACCCGCCTGTGCCGTCACGCACCGTCCTGGACCCGACCGTCCTCCGCAACGCCGGAGATCCTGGTCAGCATCGCCAGGAACCGCTCGCGCTCGGCCGCCGAAAGGGGCGCGAGCAGTTCGTCGTTGGCCCGCTCGGCAGCCTCGGCGCAGCGCGTCACGAGCCGCTTGCCCTCGGCCGTGATCGTGATCGCGTTCTTGCGGCGGTCCTTGAGGTCGGGGGCGCGGTCGACGAGCCCCTGCGCCTGGAGGTCGTTGAGGACGCCAACCATGTCCTTGGGGTCGAGCCGGACGCTGCGGCCCAGCTCCGCCTGGGCGAGCGGGCCGAGGTCGGCGACGGCGGCCAGCACCACGTGGTGCCACATCTTCAACCCCTCCTCGGCCAGCGCGTCGGCGACCAGGCCGCGGCCTCGGGCGGCTGCTCGGCCGAGCAGCCAGCTGGGGAGGGTGCGGATCGTGCTGGGGGCGGGCGGCGTCGTGGGCATGGGAGAAGCCTAGCGAAAATCATTGGACCACCCCACGACATACCGTACCGTTGGGACATCCAACGATTCCCTGTCCACTCTGGAGGTGGTGCGGATGCGTCGCGTCCGATACGAACGCAGCGGCGGCCCCGAAGTGCTGTTCCTGGAGGAGGCGCCCGTCCCCGAGCCGGGGCCCGGCGAGCTCCTCGTCCGCGTGGAGGCGGCCGGGGTGACACTGCCCGTCGTCCGCAAAGTCCGCGAGCCCCGCGAACCGATCGCCCTCGGGGGTGAGATCGCGGGAGAGGTCGTCGCGCTCGGCGAGGGTGTCACCGGCCACGCACCGGGCGACCGCGTCACGGGCCTCGTCTTCGGGCACGGCTACGCCGACTACGCCCTGCTCCACACCGCGATGGCCTCGCCCGTGCCCGACGGTGCGAGCGCGGTCGACGCGGTCGCGCTGGTCCGCTCCGGACTCGTCGCCCTAGGCGCGCTGGACGCCGCACGCCCCGAGCCGGGCGAGGCCGCGCTCGTCACGGCCGCGGCAAGCGGGGTCGGTCATCTCGCGGTGCAGCTCGCGAGGGTGAGGGGGGCCGGACGGATCGTCGGCGCCGTCTCCGACTCGCGCAAGGCGGGCTTCGTGCGCGGGCTGGGTGTCGACGACGTCATCACGTACGACCGTCAGGACTGGGGCGAGCCCGTCGACTACGCCCTGGACGCGGTGGGCGGCGAACTGCTCGCGCCCGCCGTCCAAGCCCTCGCCCCACACGGCCGGCTGGTGGCCTACAGCTCGGGCGGCGGCACCGTGGCGGCCCATGACCTGCTTACCGGCGCGAAGTCCGTCGTCGGCTTCCAGATCGCACTGATCGCGCGCGGCAGGCCCGACCTGTACGAGGCGTGGCGACGGGAACTGTGGCGGCTGTACGCGGCGGGCGAACTGCGGCCCGCCGTGCACGCGCGGTTCGCGTTGGAGGACGCGGCGCTCGCCCATGCGGTGATCGAGGGGCGGGGCAATCTCGGAAAGGTGGTCCTGATCCCGTGACGGCCCGTCACCCCCCGGCCCGCGCGCGCCGGGAGCGGCGCGCGCGGGCCCCCGGGCGCACGGTTCTTGTGAGGTGTGGTGGGCCCCAGTACCGTCTGTGGCGCGCACATAGGACGTGGGATGTCAGGACGTCCTAGCGCCATCGCCGTCGCCAGGAAAGGCGGGCCGCACCATGCCGTCGAGTTCGAGCCTCCCCGTACGCCTCAGATTCCTCAGATGGGCCGCCGCCGTGACCGCCGCGGTGAACGCGGCGGTCGTCGGCACCCTGCTCCCCGCGCCCTCGGCGCGGGCCACGCAGGCGTCGGTCGAGCGGACACCGGCGTTCGAGCAGCAGGTGCTGTTCAAGGCCTCGCAGGATCCCGGATACGCCTGCTTCCGCATCCCCGCCGTCGTGCGGACGACGAAGGGCACCCTGCTCGCCTTCGCCGAGGGCCGCGTCAACGATTGCAGCGACGCGGGCGACATAGACCTGGTACTCAAGCGGTCGCACGACGGCGGCCGCACCTGGGGCCCGCTCCAGGTCGTCAACGAGGGCGCCGGTGACACGCACGGCAATCCCGCGCCGGTCGTGGACCGCGGGAGCGGGCGTGTCCTGCTGGCGGAGACGTACAACACCGGCCGCACCGACGGCGCAAACTGCGCGGTGCCGTGCGACCGCACGCCCCACATGCAGTACAGCGACGACGACGGCCGCAGTTGGTCCCGCCCGCGCGACCTGAGTGACGAGATCCTGCCGGAGGACTGGAACTCCTGGTACGCGACCGGCCCCGTGCACGGCATCCAGCTGTCCCGGGGCAAGCACGCGGGACGGCTCGCCCTCGCCGTCAACGCCGAGACGTGGGACGGCGACCGGGTCACCGCCAACCACGCCGCCCTGGCCGTCAGCGACGACGGCGGCGACCACTGGAGGATCGGCGCCACCGACTCGTACCCGATAAGCGAGAACGGCGTCTTCCGCCAGAAGCCCTCGGAGATGACCCTCACCGAGCGGCCCGACGGAACCGTCTACGTCAGCGGGCGCGAGCAGGACGGCACCGACCTGGGCCACCGCTCGCACGCGGTGAGCCGCGACGGCGGCGACTCCTTCGCAGCGCCCTTCCGCGCGATCCCCGATCTGTACGCCCCGCAAGTGCAGTGCTCCACCTTGCGGTTCGGCAAGCGGATGCTGCTCGGCTGCCCCGGCGACCCCGACCGCCGCCGCACGATGCAGATCCGCTCCTCCTACGACGGCGGCCGCACCTGGGACAGCGTCGACCGGGGCACGACGGTGACCACGGACTGGTCCGGCTACTCCGACCTGGTGCGGGCCGACGGCACGCACGTCGGCCTGATGTACGAGGGCGGAGCGGTCGACGCGCGCGACGAGATCCGCTTCGCCCGCTTCACCGAGGACTGGCTGAAGCCGCGCCGGGGCCCGGACCCGACGACCCGCGACCGCGCTCCGGGGGCCCGCCCCGCGGCCGTGCTCGGAGGGGCGCGCGAGACCGGGGGCCGCTTCGGCGGCGCCCTCGCCTTCGACGGCACCGACGACGCCGTACGACTGCCCTTCCGCCGTCAACTGCCCTTGGGTACGGGTGATTTCACCGCCTCGATGTGGTTCCGTTACTCCGCGACCTCCGGCGAGCAGCCGCTGCTCTGGATGGGCGGTATCGGCACCAACCAGCCGCAGGTGTGGCTGCGCGGCGAGCCCGCGAGCAACCGCGTCACCGGCCTGATCACCGCGCGGGACGGCGGCACGCCCCCGAGGTCGGCGTCCGTGCGCACCACCAGCGCGTACAACGACGGCCAGTGGCACCACATCGCGCTGCGCCGCGGCGACGGGCGCCTGACGCTGTTCGTCGACGGCACGTCCGTCAGCGCCACCGACGTGCCGGGCTCGGTCGCCCGCAACTCGCCCTTCGGCGTGCACGTCGCGCAGCGGCTCGACAGCCGCGCCCACTTCGCCGGGGCGATCGACGAGGTAGGAGTGTACGACAGGGCGCTGAGCGACGCCGAGGTGGATACGCTGCGGGACACCAACGCCCCTGTGACACGGGACACCGTCGTCCAGCTCCCCATGGACCGCGTGCACGGCAGCAACTAACGTCCCGGGGATGTCCGACCAAGAGCGCCACGGCGGGGTGCACGGCAGGATCTGGCTGGTCCTGCTGCTCGCCCTCGCCTGCGCGGCCGTCCTGCTCGTCGTCCTCCCCCGAGACGACCGGGGAGGCGACGGCAGGAGGGGAACGACGGCGTGCCGGCCCCGCACCGTGGCGTCCTGGTCCGCCGACGACAAGGTCACGGACGCGTTCGCGCGCTACGGCGACGACCGGACGCGGACCGACGACTGGACCGGCGGGGACGGCACCCACTCGGTCCGGCTGCCGGACGGGCGGGTGCTGTGGCTCTTCTCCGACACCCTCCTCGGCCAGGTCCACGCGCCGCCCAACACGGCGGGACAGCCGCACACCTGGCGCGACCCGAACGCGCCCATGGTCCGCAACTCGGCCGTGGTGATGTCCCGCTCGGGCACCCTGGAGCGCACCCTGCCCACCCCGCTCTTCACCGACCCGGCGCCCCAGCAGTGGCGCTGGCCGGTGGCGGCGCGGGTCGAGCCCCGTACGCCGGGCTCGGACGAGAAGGTCGTACGCGTCCTGCTGTGGAACCGCATGGCGAGCCAGGGCCCGTGGATCTACGGCGTCCCCCTGGCCACGGAGGTCGCCACGCTCTCCCTGCCGGACCTGCGCGTCGAGGGCATCGTGAAGGTGTCCGACCAGCAGCGGGTCGCGGATCCGGAGAAGCGGGTGCTGTACGGGGTGACGATCGTCGACGAGGACGGCTGGACGTACGTCTTCGGCGGCACCGACGCCCAGGCCGCCTCGCGCCCCTCCTCGGACGCCCATGTGGCGCGCGTCCCGCACGGCCGGCTCGCCGACGCCGCCGCGTGGGAGTACTGGGACGGCGAGGAGTGGGGGGAGGGCCCGTCGCGGCCGGTGCTCGGGGACGGCAGCCGCAAGGGGGTGGGGAGCGCGTTCACGGTGGTGCGCGACGAGGAGACGTATGTGCTGTTCACCATGGCGGCGGGCGCCGAGGGCCTGACCGACGTCACGTCGTACTGGTCGTGCTCCCCCACCGGCCCCTGGCACGGCCCCGCCAAGGGCTTCGAGGCGCCCCTGCCGAAGGACAGCGCCGCACGCCAGGACACGGCCGCCTACAACCCGCAGGCCCATCCGGCGCTCGGCGGCGACGGTCGCGTGGTGCTGAGCTACGACGTCAACTGGCTGGACCCCGTGCCCGCGAGCGCGCAGGCGAACATCAACCGGAACGTGGCGCTGTACCGGCCCCGGTTCGTGTCGCTGCGGCTCGCGGAGCCCCGCTGACACCGGCTCCGGCGGACTCCTCGGCGTCGAAGTCCCGCGGATCGCGCGAGCGGCGCTTGGCGATGACCGCGCAGACCATGAGCTGCATCTGATGGAAGAGCATCAGCGGCAGGACAGCGAGTGAGGCGTGCGCCCCGAACAGGACGCTGGCCATGGGAAGCCCCGCGGCCAGGGACTTCTTCGACCCGGCGAACTGGATCGCGATGCGGTCCCCGCGGCCGAAGCCCAGCCGCTTCGCGCCGTACCAGGTGAGCGTGAGCATCACGGTGAGCAGTACGGCCTCGACGCCGAGCAGCGCGAGCAGCCGCCACGGGGTCACCTGACTCCAGATGCCCTGCACCATGCCTGCGCTGAAGGCGGTGTAGACGACGAGCAGGATCGAGGCGCGGTCCACGTATCCGAGGACCTTCTTGTGCCGGGCGAGGAAGCCGCCCACCCAGCGGCGCAGCAGTTGCCCGGCGACGAACGGCACGAGCAGTTGCAGCACGATCTTGACGGCGGAGTCCGCCGAGAAGCCGCCGCCCCTGCTGCCGAGCAGCGCCGCGGCGAGCAGCGGGGTGAGCAGGATGCCGGCGAGGGAGGAGAAGGAGCCGGCGCAGATCGCCGCGGGGACGTTGCCGCGGGCCATGGACGTGAAGGCGATGGACGACTGGATCGTCGACGGCACCAGGGTGAGGAAGAGGAAGCCGCTGTAGAGGGCGGGCGTCAGGACGTGGGGGACGAGGCCCTTCGCGGCGAGCCCGAGCACCGGGAAGACGAGGAACGTGCAGGCGAGGACCGTGGCGTGCAGCCGCCAGTGCTTGAGCCCGTCGAGCGCCTCGCGGGTGGAGAGCCGGGCACCGTAGAGGAAGAAGAGGAACGACACGGCGGCGGTGGAGGTCCCCGAGGCGACGTCGGCGGCGGTGCCGCGGGCGGGCAGGAGCGCCGCGACGCCCACGGTCGCGAGCAACGCCACTATGTACGGGTCCACCGGCATCCAGGACGGCCACTTCAGGCGTTTCACGGGGCTCCATGCTTTCGGTGGGGGAACGTGCCCTCTCCATGATCCGCCCGTCCGGGGCGATCAGGAATCCCGTACACCGCTCTGACTGTCATCACGGAACGCGATGAGCGGGTCTAGGCTGCCTCTCGTGTACGACCCTCCGCAGCTCCGCACCTTCCTCGCGGTCGCCCAGACACTGAGCTTCACGCAGGCCGCACGGCGCCTCGGGCTGCGCCAGTCGACGGTGAGCCAGCACGTGCGCCGTCTGGAGGAGGCCACGGGGCGGCCACTGTTCACGCGTGACACCCACAGCGTGGAGCTGACCGAGGACGGCGAGGCGATGCTCGGCTTCGCCCGCCGCATCCTTGCCGTGCACGAGCAGGCGGCGGCGTTCTTCACGCGGACGCGGCTCGGCGGGCGGCTGCGGTTCGGGGCGTCGGAGGACTTCGTCCTGACGCGGCTCACCGACATCCTGGAGTCCTTCCGGCACGACCACCCGGACGTCGACCTGGAGCTGACGGTCGAGCTGTCCGGCACCCTGCACGAGCAGCTCGACGCGGGCAAGCTCGACCTGGTGCTCGCCAAGCGGCGCCCGGAGGATCCGCGGGGCCGGCTGGTGCGCCACGACGAGCTGGTGTGGATCGGCTCCGAGCGGCTGCGCCTGGACCCCGAACGCCCGGTGCCGCTGATCGTCTACCCGCCCCCGGGCATCACCCGCGCCCTCGCCTTCGAGGCGCTGGAGCGGCGCGGCCGCGCCTGGCGCGTGGCCTGCACCAGCGGCAGCCTCAACGGCCTGGTGGCGGCCGCCCGTGCGGGCCTCGGCGTGATGGCGCACTCACGCGGCCTGATCCCGCCTGGCCTGGTCCGCGTCCCCGACCGGGCGGGCCTGCCGGAGCTGGGCGCGGTCGACTTCGTCCTGCTGCACGGCGAGCGACGCGCCGCCGACCAGGCCGCGGCCGACGCGCTGGCCGCGGCGATCCTGGCGGGCGGCGACCGGCTGCGGCGGGGCGGCCCTAACGCAGAGGGCGCGGGTAGGTGAGTTCCTTGAAGCGGCGCAGGAGGGGCGCCGACTCGATGTGCCGCACGCCGTCCAGCGGGCCGAGCGTGCCGCTCAGATAGGTGTACAGCTCCGCCGTGTCGCGGGTGATGACGGTCGCCATCAGGTTGGCGGACCCGGTGACCGCGGAGGCGTGGGCGATCTCGGGGTGCCCGGCCATCGCCCGCCCCACCTCGTCGAGGGCTCCGGGGGCCACGGTGACCCAGAGCATCGCGGCGGTGCCGAAGCCGAAGCGGGCGGTGTCGTACTCGGTGTCGATGTAGAGCGCGCCGGAGCCGAGCAGCGCGGCGACGCGGCGTTTGACCGCTGACTCGGAGCGGCCCGTGAGCCGCTGGAGTTCGGGGTAGGTGGCGCGCCCGTCGGCCTTCAGGGCGGCGACCAGGGGCTCGTCGTCGGGGGCGATGCTGACGGGGCCGGGGCCGGTCGACGGCTCGGCGGGGCGCAGGGCGGCGACCTGCTCGTCGGTCAGCGGGCGGTGCTTGCCGATCCAGCCGGTGCGTCCGCCGTAGAAGTTGCGCAGGAGCTGGTGTGCGGTGACTTCGACGAGTTGTCGGGTGCGCAGGAGCTTGCCGAAGAGGAGGTCGTCGTAGTCGCCCGGGGTGCGGGGCAGCGTCATGCAGACCACTTCGGTGCCGGCCGAGGTGAGGTGGACCCACGCCGTGTCGGGGCGGCGGGCCAGGGCGGCCGCGATCGCCTCGGCGCTGTCGGGCGCACAGCGCAGGCGCAGCATCCACTGGTCCCGGCCGAGCCGTGCGCTGTCGCGGACGCCGACGATGCGAAGGCCCGCCTCGGCGCGCAGGCGGCGGAAGCGGCGGGCGACGGTCTGGTCGGAGACACCGAGGACGCCCGCGACGCGGCTGAACGGGGCTCTGCCGTCGATCTCCAGGGCGTGCAGCAGCTTGAGGTCCAGTTCGTCGAAGTCTTCGGATTCCACCAGCAGAACCCCTTCACATGTCGGATTCGTGCACCCATGTGTCCGGAGACACCGGGATCGTTCGCCACGGCCCCATCGTACGAGGAGGCGCGCACGCGTCACTCGCACGACGAGTCGGAGGACAGGAAATGCGTACATGGGGGCCGCTCACCGCGGTGTCTCTGGGGACGTTCATGCTGCTGCTGGACGTGACGATCGTGGTCGTGGCGCTGCCCGACATGGCGCGGGCGCTCGGTGCCTCGCTGAGTGACCTGCAATGGGTCATCGACGGGTACGCGCTCGCGCTGGCCGCGCTGCTGCTCGGCGTCGGCGCCGCGGCCGACGTGCTGGGCCGACGGCGGCTCAACGTGGCGGGGACCGTGCTCTTCGCCGTGGCCTCGCTGGGCTGCGGCCTCGCGTCGGACGCGGAACTGCTCGTGGCGGCCCGCGCCGCGCAGGGCCTCGGCGCCGCGGCGATGTTCGCGACGACCCTGCCGCTGATCGCCGCCGCCTACCAGGGCCGCGACCGGTCCGTCGCGCTCGGCGTCTGGGGCGCCGTGAGCGGGGCGTCCGCCGCGCTCGGGCCGATCGTGGGCGGGCTGCTCACCGCGGGGCCCGGCTGGCGATGGATCTTCTTCGTGAACCTGCCGGTGAGCGTGGCGTCGGTCTGGCTGACGCTGCGGGTCGTGCCGGAGTCCAAGGGCCCCGCCGGGCGCCGCGTCGACTGGGCGGGTACGGCCGCGTTCGCCTGCTTCGCGGGCGCGGGGACGTACGGCGTGCTGCACGGCGGCACCGGCGGCTGGACGTCGTCGCTCACCACCGCGGCCTTCGCCGTGTCGGCTCTCTCGCTGCTCTGCTTCGTTCTGGTCGAGCGGCGCGTCACCCATCCGCTCCTCGATCTGCGGCTGCTGCGCAAGCCCGCGTTCACCGGAGTGCTGCTCGGCGCGATCGGATACAACGCGGCGGCGTTCGGTGTCATCCCCTACCTCTCCATCTGGCTCCAGACCGTGCTCGGCATGAGTGCGGTGCGGGGCAGCCTGGTGCTGCTGCCGCTCGCGGCGACGTCGTTCGTCGTGGCGGCGGTCGGCGGGCGGCTGCTGCACGGCGTGGCGCCGCGCCTGGTCATCGGCGGCGGGCTGCTGCTGATCGGGGCGGGCGGGCTGTGCATGGCGGTGCTCGACGCCGGGTCGTCCTGGCCGGCGCTCCTGCCGGGGCTGACGCTCGCCGGCATCGGTACGGGGCTGGTCGCGCCGGGCCTCGCGGGGGCCGCGCTCGCCGCGGTGCCGCCCGAGAACTCGGGGATGGCGGGCGGCGCGGTCAACACCTTCCGCCAGCTCGGTTACGCGGTCGGGGTCGCCCTGTTCGGCACGGTGCTGACCTCCCGTATGGCGGACTCGCTCGGTCATGACGCGGCGCACACCGTGGCGGGCGGTGGCGCCCCGGCCCTGCGCGGCACGGTCTCCGAGCACTCGGTCCGGGCGGCCTTCGCGGCGGGCCTGAACGGGGCGTCGCTCGCGGCGGGTGTCGCCGGTCTGGTCGCGGGAGCGCTGGTGCTCGTCATGGTGCGTACGTCGCGTCAGCGGCCCCCGGTCACGGGGGCCGGCGACGCACGCCGGAAGGAGCAGGCGCATGTCTGCACGCCACGTACAGATTCGGTGGAGATCACGCCACCGAAACTTACTCAAGCGTAAGTAATCTGTCCGGCCGTTCCCCTTGTGGCCGTATTTCCACCGGCTGACCAGTGCTGATGGCCCCCACCGGCCGCGCATCGACCCCCTCCCGCGGGGGCGCGGCGTGGGGTACGGTCACGGCGCTGTGCGGAGCGCCACAAGGAGCATCATTGCGCGAGTTCTCGAACCCTCCGATGGCGTCGGCGCCACTGGTGGGGGGCCTTGCCGACGCCGTCTTCGACCATGCCGCCGAGGATCCGACGCGCATCGCCCTCGGCCGCAAGACCGACGGACGGTGGCAGGACGTCACCTCGGCCCGTTTCCGCGACGAGGTGCTCGCCCTCGCCAAGGGGCTGATCGCGCACGGCGTACGGTTCGGCGACCGCGTGGCCATCATGTCCCGTACGCGCTACGAGTGGACGCTCTTCGACTTCGCGCTGTGGTCCATCGGCGCCCAGGTCGTGCCGGTATATCCGACGTCCTCGGCCGAGCAGGTCGTCTGGATGCTGCACGACGCGCAGGTCAGCGCCGCGATGGTCGAGCACGAGGACCACGCGATGACGATCGGTTCGGTCATCGACCGGCTGCCGCAGCTGCGCAGGCTGTGGCAGCTGGACGCCGACGCGGTGGGCGAGCTGAACGGCGCAGGCCTGGACATCGACGACGAGGTGGTGCACCGTCACCGCCGCGCGGTCACCCCCGAGTCGATCGCCACGATCATCTACACGTCCGGCACGACGGGCAAGCCCAAGGGCTGTCTGGTCTCCCACGCGAACTTCATGTTCGAGGCGGATGTGATGGTCGAGCGCTGGGAGCCGGTCTTCCGCGCCAAGCGCGGCGACGAGGCCACCACGCTGCTCTTCCTGCCGCTCGCGCACGTCTTCGGCCGCATGGTGCAGGTCGCGGCGGTGCGCGGCCGGGTCAAGATGGGACACCAGCCGAACCTCAACGCGGCGGCGCTGCTGCCCGATCTGGCCGCGTTCCGGCCGTCGTTCATCCTGGCCGTGCCGTACATCTTCGAGAAGGTCTTCAACGCGGCGCGGCGCAAGGCGGAGAAGGACGGCAAGGCGGGCGCGTTCGACAAGGCCGTCGAGTGCGCGGTGCGGTACGCGGACGCGCTGGAGGCCAAGGCCTTCGGATCGGGCCCCGGCCCTTCGGCGGGGCTGCGCATGCAGCACCAGCTCTTCGACAAGCTGGTGTACTCCAAGGTGCGCGAGGCGATGGGCGGCCGGGTGCGGCACGCGATGTCGGGCGGCTCGGGCATGGACCGGCGGCTCGGCCTGTTCTTCGCGGGCGCGGGCGTGACGGTCTACGAGGGGTACGGACTGACGGAGTCGACGGCCGCCGCGACCGCCAACCCGCCCGAGCGCACCCGCTACGGCACGGTGGGCCAGCCGATTCCGGGTACGACGGTGCGCGTCGCGGAGGACGGCGAGGTCTGGCTGCGCGGCGGCAACATCTTCCAGGGTTACCTCAACGACCCGGGCGCGACCGACGCGACGCTGCGGGACGGCTGGCTCGCCACCGGAGACCTGGGCTCGCTCGACGAGGACGGCTATCTGACGATCACCGGGCGCAAGAAGGAGATCCTGGTGACCTCGGGCGGCAAGAGCGTCTCGCCGGCCCAGCTGGAGGAGCGGGTGCGCGACCATCCGCTGGTCGCGCAGTGCATCGTCGTCGGCAACGACCGCCCCTACGTCGCCGCGCTCGTCACGCTGGACGCGGAGGCGGTGGAGCACTGGCTGACCATGCGGCGCAAGCCCATGCTTCCGCCCGGTGAGCTGGTGCGGGACCACGATCTGGAGACGGAGGTGCGACGGGCCGTCGTCGCCGCCAACACCCTTGTCTCGCAGGCCGAGTCCATTCGTACGTTCCGGATACTGGCGCATCAGTTCAGCGAGGAGCACGGCTTGCTGACGCCCTCACTGAAACTCAAGCGGAAGGCCATCGAGCAGGCCTACTCGACCGAGGTCGAGGCGCTCTACCGGTCCTGACACGGCCCGCCGGGCGCCCAGGTCAGCCGATCGGTACGCGGAAGATCTTGTCGGAGCCGTCGGGCTGGCCCCCATTGCCATCGGCATTGGTGGTGGAGAGCCACAGTGCGTCGGCGCCGGGCACCGCGGTGACCGAGCGCAGACGCCCGTACGCGCCCACGTAGTAGGCCTTCGCGGTGCCGACGTTCTCGTTGTCGGCGTTGATCGGTACGCGCCACAGCCGCTTGCCCCTGAGCGCCGCCATGTAGACCGCGCCGTCGACGACCGCGACCCCGCTCGGGGAGGCCTCGGCGACGCTCCAGGTCTTCTTGGGATTGGTCATGCCGGCCACGTCGCAGGTGCCCTCGCAGATGGGCCAGCCGTAGTTCCCGCCCGGCTTGATGAGGTTGAGTTCGTCCGTCCTGCGGTCTCCGAACTCGGCCCCCCAGAGCCTTCCTTGGGCGTCGAACGCGATGCCCTGCGGGTTGCGGTGGCCCATGCTGTAGACGTGGTTGCCGAAGGGGTTGCCCGGCGCGGGCTTCCCGTCCTTCGTCAGCCGCAGGATCTTGCCGTTGAGGGAGTTCCTGTCCTGCGCGAGGGCCTTGTCCTGGGCGTCACCGGTGGTGGCGTAGAGGTATCCGTCGGGGCCGAAGGCGAGGCGTCCGCCGTTGTGGTACTTGTTCTTCTTGATCCCCTTGAGCAGCGGCTTGTAGCCGGACAGGGTCGTGCCGTCGTACGTCATGCGGGCGATGCGGTTGCCCTCGGTGGAGGTGTGCATCACGTACACGTGGTGGTTCGTGGCCCAGTCCGGGTCGACGGCTATTCCCATCAGGCCGCCCTCGCCGCCGGTGGTCAGCGACTCCGGGACGGTGCCGAGCCGCCGCTTGTCCCTGCCGTCCTTCGAGAGCCGCCACACCCGGAAGTCGTCGCGCTCGGTGACCAGGGCGGCGGATCCGTCGGGCAGCCACGAGGTGCCCCAGGGGATGGTCCACCCGGTGGACACGGTGGTGGGCGCACCGGGTTCGCCGAGCACGGCGGGCTCTTTGGCCAGGGTGAGCGAGGCGGCGGTGACAGCACCCGCAGCGGTCAGGGCGATGAGAGTTCTTGCCATGATGCCGGTTCTCCGTCTCTGTCGATCTGTGGAGGTGGAGCCGTGGAGGTCGAGCTGTAGAGGGGCGGTGGTTACGGCGCGTGGGTGCGGTAGGCGTAGGCGGGCTGCTTACCGTCGGCCTGGGGGCGGGCCGCCCCGTCGACCAGGGCGCGGATCATCCCGTGGTCGGGCGAGCGGTGGCACGCGGGGTCCGTGCGCGCGGCGTCCCCGGTCAGGGCGTACGCCTGGCATCGGCAGCCTCCGAAGTCGGCGGTGCGCAGCTCGCAGCCGCGGCAGGGATCACTCATCCACGTCTCGCCCCGGTAGCGGCCGAAGGCGTCCGACTCCCGCCAGATCCAGCCCAGTCGGTGCTCCCGGACGTTCGGCGCGTCCGGGCCGAGGAGTCCGGCGGCGGCCGGGCAGGGCAGCACGGCGCCGTCGGGGGTGACGGTCAGGGACACCGCGCCCCAGCCGCCCATGCAGGGCTTCGCGACGCCGTCGACGTAGTCGGGCGCCACCCACACCAGTTCCATGCGGCCCGTGAGCCGCTCGCGCCACCGTTCGACGCGTTCGCGGGCACGCGCGACCTGAGCGCGGTCCGGCAGCAGGGCGTCGCGGTTGCGCAGCGCCCAGCCGTAGAACTGGGTGTTGGCCAGCTCGACCCGGTCGGCGCCCCAGGCCAGGCCGAGTTCCACGAGGGCGTCGAGCGCGTCGAGGTTCGCGCGGTGCAGTACGGCGTTCAGCCCGAGCGGCAGCCCGGTGGACCGCACCAGACGTGCCGCCCGCTCCTTCGCGGTGAACGCCCGGGCGCCCGCGATGCGCGCCGCCGCCTCCGGGTCGGCATGCTGCACGGACAGCTGGACGCTGCGCAGCCCCGCGTCGATGAGCCGGCCGAGGCGCTCGCGGTGCAGGCCCACGCCGCTGGTCACCAGCTGCGTGTAGATCCCGGCGGAGTCGGCGGCGGCGACGATCTCGGCGAGGTCGCGGCGCAACAGCGGCTCCCCGCCGGACAGATGGGTCTGCACGACGCCGAGTGCGGCGGCCTGATCCAGTACGTCCGCCCATTCAGCGGCGCTCAACTCGCCCGCAACACTGGTGAGTTCGGTGGGATTGGAGCAGTAGGCGCACCGCAGGGGGCAGCCGTGGGTGAGTTCGGCGAGGAGGGCCCAGGGCGGGTCGGGGGCTGGGGCGGGGTCTTTCATCGCAGCCACCCCTCGGCCCTCAACCGCTCCAGGAAGACGGGCACTTCGTCGGCGACGGGCGCGTCGGGGTGCCGTCGCGCCAGCTCCGCGACGATCTCGGCGACATCGCGCCCTCCGTCGCACAGGGCCACGATGCTTCCAGCGGCGCCCCGCAGTACGACGACGCGTTCGGGCAGCACCAGCAGGTCGACGCCGCGCACCCGGTCGTGCCGGAGCAGCACCGAGCGGACGAGGGCGGGGCGCCACACATCTCGTACGACGTCCTGGGCGCTCATGTCGTACCCCCGGCTCCGCGGTCGACGGCGTCGAGCAGGGACCACAGCACGTCGCACTTGAACGCGAGGGCGGCGACGGCCCGTTCCTGTTCCTCGCGGGTGCGCGCCCACGTCAGGACGAGGCCGAGGGCCTCCTGACCGTCTCGGCCGCCCTGCTCCACGCGGGTGCGGAAATAGGCGAGGCCGTCCGCGTCGATCCACGGGTAGTGCTGCTCGAAGGCGGCGATCCTGGTCCGCATCAGACCGGGCGCGGACAGTTCGGTGAGGGACGCGGCGACGGCGTCGAGGGCGGGGCTGAGCCGGCAGAAGTTGACGTAGCCGTCGACGGCCAGCCGCACGCCCGGCAACACCCCAGAGGCGTCGAGGAGTTGTTCTCTCGCGACACCGGCCGCCTCGCCGAGTCGCAGCCAGCGCTCGATGCCGCCCGTGCCGTCGCGTTCCCCGTCGTGGTCACGGATCCTGCGCAGCCAGCCGCGGCGCAGCGCGGGGTCGTCGAACTTCGCGAGGATCAGGGCGTCCTTGACGGGGATGTGCCGCTGGTAGTGGAACCGGTTGGCGATCCAGCGGCGCACCTCCTCGTGGGTGAGGGTGCCTTCGTGCATGCGTACGTTGAAGGGGTGCCGGTCGTGGTAGCGCTCGGCGGAGACGGCGCGCAGCCGCTCGGTGAGTTCGTCGGGGGTCCAGGGGTCCGCGTCCACGTCCGTATTCGTGTGCGCGTTCGCGCTCGTGTGCGCGTCCGTAGCGACTGCCGTGGTCGTCACAGCTCGATCACCATTCCGTCGGTGGCGGCTTCCAGGCCCCACTCCGTGAGGATCTTGTGCTGCTCGGCGTGCGGGTCGCCGAGCGGGTTGGTGTTGTTGAGGTGGGTGTAGAGGCAGCGGCCGGGCAGGCGGGCCAGACGGTGCGCGGTGCCGGTGGGGCCCGTGATGGGGAGGTGGCCCATCGCGGTGGCGGTACGGGTGGAGAAGCCGGCCCGCAGTGGTTCGTCGTCGTCCCAGAAGGTGCCGTCGACGAGGACGCAGTCGGCGGTGCGGGCGGCCTCGTCGAAGGCTTCGCTCCAGACGGCGAGGGCCGGGGCGTAGAGCGCGGTCCGGCCGGTGGCGGCTTCGGTCAGGCGCAGCGCGACCGACCATGTGTCGGCGTCGGGGCCGGTCCCGGCGGCGTATCGCGGCCGCTTGGCCGAGACGGGCACGGCGGCGGCGTGGATCCCCGCGCTGCCGTCCAGAGGAACTCCCAGGCCAGGGGGCAGGTCCCGCCACCGTACGGACGTATAGGGGGCCAGGAGGACATCGAGCCGCAGCCCTTCGCGGACCGCGTCGCGCACGGGCGGGGTGGCGACGACGTCGACGCCGTCGCGGGCCTCGCGCAGCCGGGCGAGGCCGAGGGTGTGGTCGAGTTCGGCGTCGGTCAGGACGACACCGGCGACGGGGGTGCGCCGCGTGTCGGAACCGGCGCCGGGGTGCAGGGCCGGGGTGGCCTCGATCTGGTCGCCGAGGTCGGGGGTGGCGTTGACGAGGTACCAGCGGCCCTCGCCCGTGCGGACGGCGAGCGCGGCGTGCCGGCGGCGGCGTTCCGGGTGGGCGCGCGCCCCGGCGCAACCGGGGCACGCGCAGTTCCACTGGGGAAGCCCGCCGCCCGCCGCGGTGCCGAGCACCTGTAGCAGCATGGCGGTGGGTCTACCGGTCGGCGAGGCGGTAGGCGGTGACTTCGAGGGCGGTGTCGACGACGGCGTACGCGGGGGTCTGCCAGTCGGCGGCTTCGGTGGCGGGCTCCTGCGGGCCGTGGGGGCCGTGGGGGCCGCGGGAGGAATGTTCCTGCTCGATGGCGGGCATGGGCGTGGGGAGGGGCATGACGCTGCCTTCCTGAAGAGGTGGGGGTTTCAGGACGAGCCACCGGGACGCGGGGCGTGCGGTTGCCGGGAGCGGCCGAAATACTTGTAGCGTTCACATGAGTGTCCCGCGTTCAGTGCCGTGTCATAGCGTCGCGGCATGACGGGACACCGTCAATGGTCCGGACCGTTCCGACCTCCGTGTCGCTTCGAGAACCGGCCATTCGGCGGTCTGGAATGCATGCTTCCGTTCAGGAATGCGGCGCGGCCCTCGACCGTTGACCATGGAAGTACCACCCGACGACTTGAAGGATCGAGAGCTCGTGAGCAAGGTCCCCCCGATCATCCTGAACAACGGCGTCGAGATGCCCCAGCTCGGTTTCGGTGTCTGGCAGGTGCCGGACGACGAGGCGCAGGTGGCTGTCACGACCGCCCTGGAGGCCGGGTACCGCAGTATCGACACCGCGGCGATCTACGGCAACGAACAGGGCACGGGCAAGGCCATCGCCGCCTCCGGCGTGCCGCGCGAGGAGCTGTTCGTCACGACGAAGCTCTGGAACACCGACCAGGGCCACGACTCGACGCTGCGCGCGTTCGACGCCTCGCTGGACAAGCTGGGTCTCGACTATGTGGACCTGTACCTGATCCACTGGCCGATGCCCTCCAAGGACAGCTACGTCGACACGTACAAGGCCTTCGAGAAGATCCACGCAGACGGTCGCGCCAGGTCCATCGGCGTGTCGAACTTCCTGCCCGAGCACCTGGAGCGGCTGGTCTCCGAGACGTCCGTCGTCCCGGTCGTCAACCAGATCGAGCTGCACCCGCACCTCCAGCAGCGCGCCTCCCGGGAGTTCCACGCCGCGCAGGGCATCGCCACCGAGGCGTGGTCGCCGCTCGGCCAGGGCAAGGGGCTGCTGGAGATCCCGGCGATCGTCGCCATCGCCCGCAAGCACGGGCGCACGCCCGCGCAGGTCGTGCTGCGCTGGCACGTCCAGCTGGGCAACGTCGTGATCCCCAAGTCCGTGACCCCGTCGCGGATCAAGGAGAACATCGACGTCTTCGGCTTCGAGCTCGACCCCGAGGACATGGCGGCGATCTCGGCCCTGAACGAGGACCGGCGGCTCGGCCCGGACCCGGCGACGTTCGACGAGGCGTAGTCGACAGGGCCCGCCTGCGCGAACCCTTCGGAGTCAGCGCAGGCGGGCCAATCGCTTGGTGAGGTCCCGCACTTCGGGGTGCCCGGCGCCCAGGACCGAGGTGAGGTGCGCCACGGCGCGCTCCAGCACGACGGCCGCCTCCCGCCGGGCGGGCGCCTGCGCGACGGCGTCTTTGTAGGCCGTGATCGCCGCCGCGGTGTCGCCCTCGCTCAGATGGATCCGAGCCAGCGTCCCGAGCACCCGCAGGGTGTCGGTCTCCGCGGGGCCCTGGGTGTGGCGCCGCAGCTCCAGCGACTGCTGGAAGAACGTGAGGGCCTGGCTCGTGTTCCCCGCCGCCCGGAGGGCGTGCGCCAGGCGTTCGAGCGCGGCCAGGGTCTCGGGGTGGTCCTCGCCCAGGGTCCTCACGCGGCCTTGGTGGGCGCGTACGCGCAGGACGACCGCCGGGCCCGCGCCGTCCATCGCGTCGGCGAGACGGTCGTACGACATCAGTGTCTCGGGGTCGTTCGCCTCCAGCATCCTGAGCCGGGCGTTCAAGGTGCGTTTGTACAGCGTGCGCTGCCTGCCGCGCATGCCGGCCGCTCCGTACGCCGCCGCGAGGGAATCGGCGGAGCGGAGCGTGTCCCGGTGGTCCTCCCCCAGCACCGCGCCCCTGTCGGACAGCACCTCTTCCAGCACCGGGACGGCCTGCTCGGGCGCTCCGTCGTGCAGCCACGTCTCGGCGAGCGTCTGCCGCACGGCGAGGACGGCCGGATGGCGTTCACCGAGTACGGTGGCGGCGCCGGCCAGCGCCTCCTCCAACAACTCGACGGCCCGCCCCGCCATGCCACCTGCCGCATACAGTGCGGCGAGGTCAGCCATGGCCCTGAAAGTGCGGGGGTGTGGGTAGCCGAACACTGTCCGAAGGCCCCGCACCGCCTCCTCCAGCACCTCGGCCGCGCGCGGCATGTCGCCGACCGCCTCGCACACGGAGGCGAGTTCCATTTGCACAGCTAGCGTGTCGGCCGAGGCATCCCCCCAAACCCGTCGGCAGACGGCCAGCGTCTGCTCAAGTACGACCACCGCGCGTACCGGCTCGCCCGCCGCCCGGTAGGCGCCCGCGAGACTCACGCGCATCAGCAAGGTGTGCGAATGCTCCTCGCCCAGGCTGCTGGCGGCGCGGTGGCACACCTCATCCAGTTCCCGCACCGCCCCTTCCGGGTCCCCCGAGTCCTGACGGGCGCTCGCGCGCTTGGCCCGCAGCCACAGGACGTCGGGATCGTCCTCGCCCCTGCCCGCCCCGCTCATGGCGTCCAGCATGTAGGCGTAGAGATTGATCGCCTCGCCGGCCTCGCCATTCGCCACGTACGCGTCCGCGAGCTCGGCCGCCAGCGTAAGCGTCTGCTCCACCTCGGGTCCGTACAGCCTCTGGCTGTCGCGCAGCACGCGCTCCAAATAGGCGACCGCCTTCCCCGTCGCACCCTGGGTCAGCAGGAACGGGGCCGTCCGCGCGAGGAGTTCGACGAAGTGACGGTCGTCGGCCACGGGCCGGCCGTGTTCAAGAAGGGCGTCGATGTGCGGGAGAAGTTGGCGCCAGCGGGGCCAGTCGGCCGGGTCGTCCGTCTTCCGCGGGAGTGCGTTCCTGAGCCAGAGGGCTGCCGTGAGCCGGGCGTCGTCGATCTCCCGCGAGCCACTGAGCCGGTGGTCGTCGTCCGGCTCGCGCGCCGCCTTGGCGAGCACAGGCTGGAGCGTGACCGCGTCGGCGGTCAGCCCGATCATGGAGCAACTGGCCAGGAAGTGCAGGGCCAGCGACACATCAGATGTGGCGGATTCCGGACCCAGCACGTCACGGGGCACGGGCTGAGGACCGTACCAGGCAAGGACGAGTAAGAGCTGCCGCGCCAACGGGTCGACGGCGGCGAGAAGACGTGTCTTGATGACGCCCTGGGCGGCCATCTCATCGGGATGGACCTGGACCTCTTGCAGTGCAAGTCGGGACCGGTAGTGGTCCACGGTCATGTCCGTCCCGGCAAGGAACGCGCCTGCCCGTGTCACGGCGAGCGGCAGGCGTCCCAGTTCCTCACAGAGGGCGCCCGCCCCTTCCACCTCCCTGCCCGCCCGCCGGTTCAACATCTTCACCGCGTCCGGCAGTTCGCAGACGCCGAGGGCCAGCGAAGTGGCGGTGCCCGACCATCCGGCGGGGGTCCGGCTGGTCATGAGGACGAAGCCGTGGCTGCCGAGACTCGACAGCAAGGGGCCCATGCGGTCCGCGCTGTACACGTCGTCGAGGACAAGAATCCAGTTCTCGTGAGCCCCGAACCAACGCAGGGCCCAGGCGACTTGCTCCTCCTCGGCGAAGGAGGACGCCACGGACGGCTGCAAGGCGCGCGTGAGCCCCGCGAGTCCGCTGTTGATCGACTCGGCTGAATTCGCCTTCACCCACCACGCCGGGCCCATCAAGTTGTTGGTGGCCATGACCGACGCCCACTCGGCGACCAGGGCCGACTTACCGACACCTTCCGGGCCGTGGACCACCATCGCTCGCGGCTGCTGCCCGTACGTGTCGCTCCAGGGGAGCAAACCGTCATCGAGGATGGCGAGTTCCTTGTGCCTGCCAACGAAATACGGCTGTGGTCGCGCGGGGATGTTCGTCAGTCCCGGAGGGCTCGGCACCGACGCGGGCGGATCGAGCCCGGGCAGCTCGTCGGGCGCCGCCCGCTCCACAACCCTGATCGCCCGCCCCCGCAGCAGCCCCAGCGCCTCCTCGCTGACCAGCGCGAACGGCTGCCCCGCCGAGGCGAGCCCCTGGCTGCCCGCCCCCTGCGCGACCCGCACGACCGCCCGGAACGCGCGGGTCGCCGAGCCAGCCCTGGCCTCGATCTCCTCGCCGATCCGGGTGAGGAGATCGGCCACCGCCAGCGACTCGGGGCGCGGCAGGGTCTCCAGGAGGGCGCTGCGCGCTCCGGGCACGAAGTCGTACAGGCCGCGCCCCGCGTCTACGGGCTCCAGGAGGCCGCTCAGCAGTACCTCGGCCAGGTCGCTGGGGCGTGAACCCGGCGTGACCCGTTGCTGGATCAGCCGCATCACCGGCAGGGCCGGCACCGAAAGGGCGACGTGCGCCGCCAGGTCCGCCGCTGTCGGGGAGGCCGCGGTCAGGAAGCGCAGGATGCGTTCCGTGATCGGCAAGTCGCCCTCGGAGGCGAGGGGTTGGGAGTGCGGGGCCGGGCGGGCGCTGACATAGGTGACGGCCGTGTCCCTGCGGTGGTCGCCCGACGCGGTCACGAGGCCCGCCCAGTCCGCCAGCCACTCCGGGGCCAGTTCGAGGACCGGCACGGGGAGGGAGTCCGCCGAGGGGAGCCTGGCGCGGCCGTCGTGCGGGGTGAAGCGCAGCGCCGTGTTGGGGGCGCCCGCGCGGGACGCGATCGCCCTGCCCGGGGCGGCGGGGGCGGCGGTGCGGCGCCAGAGGCGTTCGGGGAGCGGTTGCAGGATCGCCGTGGGGCCTCGCCGCGCCCACAGGTGCAGGGCGGGGGCCGCGAGGCCGCCCCACCAGTGCGGGCCCGAGCAGTCGCTGAGGACCAGGGTGACCTGGCGGCCCGTCGCGTCGACCAGGGCCGCCGGGTCCCGTGCCGGCCCGCCGGGTGAGGACCGGACGCCGATGCGCTCGGCGTCGCCGGTCAGGAGCCACACGCGTACGTCACGAAAGGCGCCGGTGCGCTGCATCGCCTCCCGCAGCTCACGGGCAAGCGGGCGCCACACCGTCATCGCGGGGCCCGTGTCGACGACCAGGGCGAGGCTCAGGAGGCGGTCGGCGGCGGGGGTCATGACGGGCACCCAGGGACGCAGGCCGGGGCGGCGCGCGGCGCGCTCGGCCGTGGCCCGCTCGTCGAGGGTGCGGCGGTGCCGGTCGGGGACGCGCTGCTTGAGCGGACGCAGGGCGCGTTGGATGGCGAGTTCGTGGCGGAGGGCCTGCGGGGCGGGTACGAGGACTTCGTCGGCATCGCTGCCGGGGTGCGGGGCCCCGCGGGGAACGTGCAGCGCGGCTCGGTGCGGGGCGCGGTGCGGAGCGCCGTCCGCCTCGCCGGTCGCGCCGCCCGCCCGGTCCCCGCCCCCGGTCCCGTCTCCGCTGCTGGTCCCGCCCCCGTCCGCGCTTCCGGTTCCCGCCCCGCGTGCGGTCCCACCCCCGGCCCCGCGCTCGTTCCCGCTTCCCTCGGTCCCCGATGCGGTGGCCGCGCCGCCCGGCGCCCAGCCGGCCTTCAGGACCCCGAGGTCGAGCGCTCCCGTGACCTTGCCGAAAGCGGTACCAGGCCCGCCCGCACAGGCCGACCACTCGACACCCTCCCCCACGAGTTCGCCGCCCTCGCCGTACGGCAGCCGCTCCGCCAGCCACAGCATCTCCGCCAGTTCGAGCGGAGTGACGGGCGGCCCCAATGCCTCCAGGGCGTCGCGCAGCCGGTCAATCGTCATCGGTGCGCGTCACCTCGCTGCTCAGGAACGGCATCACCTGGTCCGCCAACTCCCTTATGCTGACCGGCTGTTCGCTGAACGAGGCGTGGTGGCACATGTAGACCGCGTTGAGGAGCTGGTCGTTGGCGAGCAGTCCGCTGCTGCGCCGCTCGAAGAAGCGGTCGATGACCGCTTGGGCGCCCGCGGGGAGTGCGCCGTCCTCCTCGCCGATCACCGGGCCGAGGTGTTCGCGGACGATCGCGGTCAGCTCCGCGCGGCTCGCGGGCTGCTTCAGGTTCACGGTCACGCAGCGCCGCAGGAACGCGGGCGGGAATTCCCGTTCGCCGTTGCTCGTCATGACGACGAGCGGGAAGGCGCGGCAGGTGACCGTGCCGTCGCGGATCTCGACGCGTTCGGTGGTGCTGTCGGCCGTCATCACCTTCGCGGTGGGGGCCGCGCGGCGGGCCAGTTCGACGAGTTCGTACGACCCCTTCTCGAAGATGGTGAGGAGGTCGTTGGGCAGATCGATGTCGCTCTTGTCGATCTCGTCGACGAGCAGGACGCGGGGGCGTTCGTACGGCAGCAGCGCGGTGCCGAGGGGGCCGAGGCGCAGGTAGTCGCCGATGTCGTCGCCGGCCGCGGACTCCGCGCCCTCATCCCGGACGCGTTCGCCCCGAGCACGTTCGTCCCGAGCGCGTTCATCCCGGGCGCGTTCGGCGGCGTACAGGCGGGTCAGGGGGTCGTACTCGTAGAGGCCGTCGCGCACGGTGACGCGGCTGGTGATCGGCCAGTGCAGGACCTTGCCGAGGCCCAGCTCGTGTGCCACCGCGTACGCGAGGGACGACTTGCCGGTGCCGGGGGCGCCGGTGACCAGGAGCGGTCTGCGCAGATAGAGCGCGGCGTTGACCTGGCGGACGGCGTCCTCGCCGGGGCGGTAGCTGGCGGCCGCGTGCGGGTTGCCGCAGTCGCCGGGCGGGATGCGCAGGGGTGGGCCGCCCGTGAAGGTGCGCCAGGGGGGTGGTGCGGGGAGCCGTTCGATGCCGTCGTGCGGGACGCGGCTTCCCGAGTAGATCTGCCAGGTGGTCTTCTCGGCCATCTCAGCCACTCCCCGTGCTCTCGGTGCTCTCCGTACCGCTGCCGCCGCTGCCGCTATCGCTGGTACCTGCCTTGTGCGCCGCCGACAGCGGTGGATCCGGTTTGCTCTCGGCACCGTCCCAGAACAGGGTCAGCCGGTGCCCGCAGTGCTCGGCGTCCCCCTTGTCCGGCGATCGGGCGTCCTTGCGCAGCCGCATCACCTCGAAGGGCAGTCGAGCGGGGTCCAGATCGGCGACCGCGTCCGTGATGCGGTCGAGGAACTTCTCCGGTGCGCAGTGCGCGTGGTTTCCTGCCCCGCAGTCGTGCCGCCGCCAGAGCATGATGGGTACGCCGGTGTCGAGCGCCGCAGAGAGCCAGTTGGGGTCCGGTGTCGCCGCGTACGCGAGGGCGCACAGCTGCTCGTCGGCGTCGAGCCAGTCGTGGAACTCCTCGTAGCCGTACGGCAGACCGCACTCCACGCGCACGGGGCGGGTCCGGCCGCGGGCCCTGACGGTCGCCCAGCGCCGGACGGCCAGGTAGGAGGCGAGCAGTGGTTCCAGGCGGTCCAGGTGGCGGACGACCACGGGCACCGTGCGCATGGGCCGTGGGCGCGCGGCGCCCGGTTCGCGTATCTGCCACTCCTCGAAGGGCTCGCTCATCAGCCCTTCCGGTACGACGAACTCCAGCATCCAGTCGAAGCCGTGGACGCTGCCGATCTGCTCGGCGAGCAACGCCTCGGTCCTCGCCCGCAGTTGCTGGCGCCGCACCCTGACAGGCCCCGCCCTGCTGACGGGCACGCCGTCGATCACCGTGGAGACGGAGAGGTCGATAGCGCCGCCGCGGGTCATGGGCTGGGCGCGGAAGACGACGGAGCCGGTGGGCCGGGACGGCGGGCGCGGGGCGGCCGGCGCGTGTGCCAGGTCGTCGTACCGGTCCGGCATCCAGCGCCGCAGCCACGGGTCGACGGTCACGATCGCGGCGGCGCCCAGCTCGGGAAGAAGCCTCAACAGACGGTCCTCGCCGGTCAGTTCCTCGCCCGCGTACCGGATGGCGTGCCAGGCGGTACGGAAGGCGGGCAGCGGCCGCCGGAAGGTGGGAAAGGCGCGGCGGACGGCCAGCTCCAGTGTGCCGGGGTCGAGGCGCACGCCGTCGAACAGTGCCCGCAGTTCGCGGCGCGGCGCGTCCGGCAGCCAGTCGAGGGGCAGGAAGTCGTCCAGGTCCTCCCAGTGGCCGCGGATGGTGTCCAGCGGCAGCATCCGCCCGATGTACCCTTCCTGGTCGCCGCTGAGCACCGCGTCGGTGACGATGCCGACGACGAGGTTGGTGCCAGGGTCGTAGACCGCGGCCCCGCTGAACCCCTCTCCCAGGCGCTGCAAATGGGCCTGCTCCACGTCGATCTCCAGCCACTCCTGGCCGAGCAGACGGTCGGCGCTGGTACGCAGGGTGACGTGGGTGCCGTCCTTCTCGTGCCCGAACGGGAAGCCGAGAGCGCGCAGTTCGGCCGTGCCCCGCCCCTCGCGCGGGCGCAGCACATCGAGGGGGGCGAACGCGCACGGCGACACGGCCAGCGGCTCGCCGAGTTCGAGGACGGCCAGGTCGCCCCGGTCTCCCTGGCACCGCCAGCCCCCGGTCCACGCCACAGTCGCGGGCAGCGCCTCCGCGACGCCGGGCAGCGTCACGACGACTTCCCCGAGCCCGTCGACGACGTGGGCGCAGGTGATCAACCGCGCGCGGTCGACGAGGACGCCCGCGCCCGCGGGAACGCCGTCGACCGTGCCGATCCGGGCACGCCAGTGCATGCCCGCCATCATTCGCCTTGCGGGTCCTGCCGTACGTCGTCCTGCCGTAGGCCGTGCGGTACGCCGTGCTCGGCATCCTGGCGCCGCGCCGGCTGAGCCGGTGCGTCCGCCGCGGCCGCGCCCTGCGACGCGGACTCGCGCGACCAGGTCAGCCGGACGGTCAGATGACCCTCGGTCGATGTCTTCGCGATGACGGCCCCCGCGGCAGCGGTGAGCTTGACGCCGAACTCCAGCTCGATCGCGTCGGGGTTCAGCGCCCGCCCTCGGAAGGTCCGCAGCGCGGAGAGCGCGGCACCGCGCACATGCCCGAGCGCGGCTTCGAACCGCCCCTCGACCTCATGGACCTCTCCGCCCTCTCCCCGCCGTGACACCGACCGGAACCCCGGGTCCCTGGCGTCCACCTCGACCACGACGGGCCCCTCGTCGGACTCCCAGCGGATCAACTCACTCACGTACGACACCCCCTCCGGACCCGGCCGGCCCCGTCGCTGCCTGAAAGGTAGCGTCAACAGGCCAGCCGTTACCCGGTGTTCGGCAGATACGTGGACCGCGCGTCGCGCCCCCTACGCCCCCACCCCGTCCTTGACCGCCACATGCACCGTCTGCGCCGTCAGCACGAACAGGTCGGGGCGGTGGTGCAGGCTCTGGGGGTCGTTCTCGTCCAGGAGGCGGTCGATGGTGGCGAGGTCGTCGGGGGCGACGCGCTCCTCGTGCATGGCGCGGCGGCGGGTGAACTCTTCGAGGACGTGGGCGCGGGCCGTGTCGGAGAGCGGGGCCGGCAGGTCGAGGAGGAAGCTGCGGGTGGCCACGTGGCGCAGGCCCGCGCCGGTGAGGAGCGCGGGCCAGTCCTCCGCCGCGTCCTTCGAGCCGGGCAGTCCCGCGCGCATGCCGGTGAACCACTCCTCGTCCGTGGCTTCGAGGCGGGCGAGGAGCCCGGGGCGGCCGAAGCCGATGTCCCGGGGGAGGTAACGGGTGCCCAGGCCGCCTTCCAGAAGGGCGATCGCGCCGCCGGGTGCCAGGCGGTCGGAGAGTGCGTTGAGCGCGGCGCCCTGGTCGCCGACGTGGTGCAGGGACCTGCACAGCCACAGGAGGTCGGCGGCCGGTACGTCATCGATGGCGTCGGGGAGCGCCGCACGCACCGTGTCGAAGCGGTCGGTCAGGCCCTCGCGGGCGGCGCGGTCGCGGGCCCGTTCGAGGAGGGGTTCCTCGGGGTCCGCCGCGACGATCCGCGCCTTGGGGAAGGCATCGGCCAGCAGGAAGGAGATGGCGCCGGGGCCGCTGCCGACGTCGACGACGACGCCGGGCTCCGGCACCCAGGTGCGCAGCCAGGCGGCCGCCTCGCCGTACATCGGCGCGGCGATCTCCGCGTAGCGCTCCAGCATGGCGCCCATGGTGGCCCAGTCCATGTCCTCTCCGTCATGCCCATGCCCGTGCCCGTGGCCATGACCATGGCTGGGCCCGCCCTGTCCGGGGGTCCGCCCGTGGCTCTGTCCGTGCGTGTGCTGGTGCCCCATCGCTGTGCCGCCTTCCGGTTCCTGCCGTTGTCCCCTTTGCCGTGGACAGGGACCAGCCTGCTATCCCTTCGCGATTTTCGACCACTCACTTTGCTGTAACGGCAAACAGCAGAACGCGTCTCAGCCCCGCTTGCGGAACGCGCGCAGGCTGAACCAGGGGTCGGGGCGCGGCACGTCCTGGTCCGGGAGCGCCGCGAGTCCGGCCGCCAGGCGGGCGGCCAGTGGGCTGTCGGGCGGGACCCGGGTGAACCAGCCCCGGTGGAGGTCGTCGACCGTGGAGCGGGGCGAGCGGCCCTGGCCGTGGCCGGTGAACCCGGCCCGGCCCGTCGGCGCGAGGCCGTACTCGGCGGCGTACGCCTCGACGGCCTCGGCGCGGTCGACCGCGGGGCGCACGGGGCGCGGGGCGAGCACGGTGTCGATGTCGCTGCCCACGTCGTGCGAGGCGGCCTTGTCGACGGTGGTGACGTAGGTGCCGCCGGGCCGCAGCACCCGCGCGCACTCCGCGACGACCGACGCCGTCTCCTCGGGGCCGGGAAACAGGTGCAGCAGCCACACCGTACTCACAGCGTCGAACGACGCGTCCGGGAAGGGGAGTTGACGGCTGTCACCGAGGACGACGGCGCCCGGCAGCCGGGCGGCCGCGAGCTGGGCCATGCGGGGTGCCGCGTCCACTCCCGTCACCCGCAGGCCGGCACGGGCGGCGAGGCGGCGAGTGACAAGGCCGGTGCCGCAGGCGACGTCGAGGAGGGTGCGGGTGTCCGCGGGCAGCAGCCCGAGGACGGCGCCCGCGGCGGCGGCCGCCCGGGGCTCGCCGCCGCGCGAGGCGTCGTAGCGGTCGGCTTCCTTGCCGTAGTCCAGCATGGCGGTGCTCAGTGCGCGCCGTGCCCGGCGGCGAACTCCTCCACCCTGCGAGCGAGTTCGAGGTCGAGGCCGGTGATCGAGCCGCCCGCGCTGTGGGTGTTCACGGAGAGGGCCACGGTGTTGTAGCCGAGGGCGATGTCCGCGTGGTGGTCCAGTTCGTCCTGCGTCTGCGCGATGTGGACGACCAGGCCGACCGCCGCGAAGTGCGAGCCGAGCCGGTACGACCGGGTGATCTTGTCGCCGTCGAGGGACCAGCCGGGCAGTTCGGCGAGGCGGTCCTCGATCTCCTTCTGCGAAAGCGGTTCGGGGGTCATGGGCGATGCTCCTTCCACTGGGTCGCCTTCACCTTGCCACAGCCGGTTTCGATTACCGTCTACGTATGACAACCGCCGCGCCCGCCAAGGGGAACACCAAGGGAAGCATCAAGGGGAACACCAAAGGCCAGGCCAAGGGGCACGCGAGCGGAGTGGGTCCGCTGCTGCGCGGCTGGCGCGAGCGGCGGCGGGTCAGTCAGCTGGAGCTGGCCCTGCGCGCCGATTCGTCCGCGCGGCACATCAGCTTCATCGAGACGGGCCGCTCCCGCCCGAGCGAGGAGCTGGTGCTGCGCCTCGCCGACCACCTCGACGTGCCGGTGCGGGACCGCAACTCGCTGCTGCTGGCCGCCGGTTACGCGCCGCGCTTCAGGGAGACCCCGCTGGAGGACCCCTCGATGGGCACGCTGCGCGAGGGCCTGGAGCAGCTTCTCACCGGCTACGAGCCCTATCCCGCGCTGGTCGTCGACGCGGCGTACGACGTGATCGCGGCGAACCGCGGCATCGCGATGATCCTCGAAGGAGTTCCGGAGCATCTTCTCGCCGGACCCCTGAACGCGATGCGGCTCACCCTCCACCCGGAGGGCCTCGCCCCGAGGATCCGCAATCTGCGCGAGTGGCGTGGCCATCTGCTGCACCAGATGGAGCGGCAGATCGCGTTGCAGCGCTCGGACGCCCTGCGGGCGGTGTACGAGGAGGTGGCCGCGTATCCGGTGGAGGATCCGGGGGTGGACGCCTTCGACGCCGGGACGGACGTGCCGTACTTCGCGCTGCCGCTGCGGATCGAGCACGACGGGCACGTCCTGTCCTTCATCTCGTCGATCTCGACGTTCAACACCCCGATGGACGTGACCGTCGCCGAGCTGGCCATCGAGACGCTGCTCCCGGCCGACCCGGCGACGGTCAAGTTCCTCCAGACCCGTATGGCGTAGCGGTCAGGGCCGCAGGGCTCGCAGCGCCGCGTACTGGAGCGCGGCGAAGCCGCCGACGGTCAGGGCCTGCATCGGGATCCAGACCGCGCCGGCCGTGCTGGGCGAGAGCCAGACGACGAGGGCGACGACGCTGAGCACCGCCCAGGCGGCGTTGCCCTCGATGACCGCCCGCACGCCGAACGTCGGCGGGCTCTTGCGGGCCGCGAGGTAGCCGACGCCCGCGCCGTAGAGGGTGAGGAAGACGCCGAGGCCGAACAGCAGCCCGGAGTCGACGCCCAGGAAGCGTCCGAGGGGCCCTGAGACGGCGGCGTACGCCAGGCCGTTGCCGGCGGTCACGACCGCGTCCAGGCCGAGGAAGCGGCGCAGCATGGTGGTCGGGTCGGTGGTGCGGGCCAGGGCGGTGAGCTGGTAAGTCGTCATGGCGGCTGCCTCCAGGCGGCGGAGAAGGGTAGTGAGGGGTGGGGACGGGGGTTAGGGGAAGTGGTCCCCGCGTTCCGTTGACACCACTGTGCCGAGCCCCCGCGACGGGGTCGATTACGTGTGAGGTAATGCGGCCCGCGGCGGCGCGGCGAAGCTGTCCCCGCAACCGCCCCGGCCGGCCCCCGCGACCGTCCCCGGGCAGCCCCGCAACCCATACGGCGTCGACCGAAGGGCGCCCCGGGGCCTGCGCCCCTAGGTTCGTCGAGAGGCAGACCTAGGGAGCTCCACGGTGACAGAGACGACCGAGCCCGCCGCGGCCCTGCTGCGGGCGGGGAAGTTCTTCCGGCGCGGCACCACCGCCCCCGACCTGCACAGTGTCGCGCTGACGGGGGGCCGGGACGCGGACGCCTTCTATCGGGACCGCTGGAGCCACGACAAGGTAGTGAACTCCACGCACGGCGTGAACTGCACCGGCTCGTGCCGCTGGAAGGTGTACGTCAAGGACGGCATCATCACTTGGGAGACGCAGCAGACGGACTATCCGAGCGTCGGCCCCGACCGCCCCGAGTACGAGCCGCGCGGCTGCCCCCGGGGCGCCGCGTTCTCCTGGTACACGTACTCCCCCACCCGCGTCCGCTACCCGTATCTGCGCGGCGTCCTCGTGGAGATGTACCGGGAGGCGAAGGCGCGCCTGCGGGACCCGGTGCTCGCCTGGGCGGACATCCAGGGCGACCCGGAACGCCGTCGCCGGTATCAACAGGCGCGCGGCAAGGGCGGATTGGTGCGGGCCACCTGGGACGAGGCCGTCGAGATCATCGCGGCCGCCCATGTGCACACGATCAAGACGTACGGTCCCGACCGCGTCGCGGGCTTCTCGCCGATCCCCGCGATGTCGATGGTGTCGCACGCGGCGGGGGCCCGTTTCATGGGGCTGATCGGCGCGCCGATGCTCTCCTTCTACGACTGGTACGCGGACCTTCCCGTCGCCTCGCCGCAGGTCTTCGGCGACCAGACGGACGTACCGGAGTCGGGCGACTGGTGGGACGCCGCGTATCTGATGATGTGGGGCTCGAACGTGCCGGTGACGCGGACGCCGGACGCGCACTGGATGGCCGAGGCGCGCTATCGCGGGCAGAAGGTCGTGGTCGTCGCGCCCGACTACGCCGACAACGCCAAGTTCGCCGACGAGTGGCTCCATCCGCACCCCGGCACGGACGGGGCGCTCGCGATCGCGATGGGGCACGTCGTCCTCAAGGAGTTCTTCGTCGACCGCCCGACGGAGTTCTTCACCGACTACGTACGCAAGTTCACCGACCTGCCCTTCCTGGTGACGCTCACCGAGCGCGACGGCGCGTATGTGCCCGCGAAGTTCCTGCGCGCCACCGATCTGGGCGAGGACGGTGAGGGAGGCGACTGGAAGACGGCGGTGCTCGACGAGAACACCGGTCGGCCCGCCGTGCCGAACGGCTCGCTCGGCTTCCGCTGGACCGAGTCCGGCAAGGGCCGGTGGAATCTGGAGCTCGGGGACATCAAACCGCTCCTGAGCCTGCACGGTTCCCCGGTCGCGGCGGGCGTCGAGGTGCTGCTGCCCCGCTTCGACACCGAGGGCGGCACCCACGGGCAGGGCCGCGGGGAGGTCGTGCGCCGGGGCGTTCCCGCGACGCGCCTGGGCGGGCAGGACGGGCCGCTGGTCACCACCGTCTTCGACCTGCTGCTCGCGCAGTACGGCGTCGGGCGCGAGGGGCTGCCCGGTTCCTGGCCCGCTTCGTACGAGGACGCCTCGCAGCCCGGCACGCCCGCCTGGCAGGAGGCGCACACATCGGTGCCCGCCGCCAAGTGCGTGCGGATCGCCCGGGAGTTCGCGGCGACGGCGGAGAAGTCACGCGGCCGCTGCATGATCCTGATGGGCGCCGGCACCAACCACTGGTTCCACTCCGAGACGATCTACCGGTCCTTCCTCGCCCTGCTACAGCTGACAGGTTGTCAGGGGCGTAATGGCGGCGGTTGGGCGCATTATGTCGGGCAGGAGAAGTGCCGCCCGGTCACGGGGTGGGCGACGCTCGCCGGGAGCCTGGACTGGAGCAGGCCGCCGCGGCAGATGATCGGCGCCGCGTACTGGTTCCTCAACACCGACCAGTGGCGTTACGACAAGTTCGCCGCGGACGTGCTGGCCTCGCCGCTCGGCGAGGGCCGCTTCGCGGGAATGACGGGCGCCGACTGTCTGGCCCTGTCGGCGCGGACCGGCTGGATGCCGTCGTACCCGACGTTCGACCGCAACCCCCTGGACCTCGGTGCGACGGCGGGCGACCCGGTGGCCAACGTCGTCGGCGAACTGAGGGCGGGCACCCTGAAGTTCGCCTGCGAGGATCCCGACGCTCCCGAGAACTGGCCGCGCGTACTGACCCTGTGGCGCGCCAATCTCCTCGGCTCGTCCGCGAAGGGCGCGGAGTACTTCACGAAGTATCTGCTCGGCACGCACTCCTCGCTGCGCGCCGAGGAGGCCGCCCCCGACGAACGCCCCTCGACGGTCACTTGGCGCGACGAGGCCCCCGAGGGGAAGCTCGACCTGCTGGTGTCCCTGGACTTCCGGCAGACGTCCTCCACGCTGCTGTCGGACGTGGTCCTGCCCGCCGCCACCTGGTACGAGAAGCACGACCTGTCGACCACCGACATGCACCCTTACGTGCACTCCTTCACCCCGGCCGTCGACCCGCCCTGGCAGGCCCGCACCGACTTCGACACGTTCCGCGTGATCGCCGAGCGGCTGAGCGAGCTGGCGGTGGACCATCTCGGCGTGCGCAAGGACGTCGTCGCCACCGCGCTCCAGCACGACACACCGGGCGAGACCGCACAGCCCGGCGGGGTCGTCCTGGACTGGCGCAAGGGCGAGTGCGAGCCGGTGCCGGGCAGGACGATGCCGAACCTCACGGTCGTGGAGCGCGACTACACGGCGATCGGCGCGAAGTTCGCCGCGCTCGGGCCGCTGGTGGAGCGGCTGGGGCTGCCCGCGAAGGGCATCACCCTCCACCCCGACCAGGAGGTCGAGGAGCTGAAGGAACGCAACGGCGTGGTGGTCGGCGGACCCGCCGACGGCCGTCCCGCCCTGAACACGGCCGTGAAGGCGGCCAACACCATCCTCGCCCTGTCCGGCACGACGAACGGGCGTCTGGCCACGCAGGGCTTCCACACCCTGGAGGCGCGCACCGGCCAGGAGATGGCGCACCTCGCCGCCGAGCACGAGGGCAAGCGCATCACGTACGCGGACACGCAGGCGGCGCCCGTGCCGGTGATCACCTCACCGGAGTGGAGCGGCAGCGAGTCCGGCGGGCGCAGGTACACGGCCTTCACGCTCAACACCGAGCACCTCAAGCCCTGGCACACCCTCACGGGGCGGCAGCACTTCTTCATCGACCACGACTGGATGCACGAACTGGGCGAGGCGATGCCCGTCTACCGGCCGCCGCTGGACATGAACCGTCTGTTCGGGGAGCCACGGCTCGGGCCGGACGGCGAAAAGGAGGTGACGGTCCGTTACCTCACGCCGCACAACAAGTGGTCGATCCACTCCGAGTACCAGGACAACCTCTTCATGCTGTCGCTCTCCCGCGGCGGCCAGTGCATCTGGATGGCGCCGCAGGACGCGGACGCGATCGGCGTGCGGGACAACGACTGGATCGAGGCGGTCAACCGCAACGGCGTCGTGGTGGCCCGGGCCGTCGTCTCGCACCGCATGCCGGCCGGCACGGTCTACATGCACCACGCGCAGGAGCGCACGGTGAACGTCCCCAAGGCGGAGGCCACCGGCAGGCGCGGCGGGATCCACAACTCCCTGACCCGGCTGATCCTCAAACCGTCCCATCTCATCGGCGGTTACGCGCAGTTGTCGTGGGCTTTCAACTACCTCGGTCCGACGGGCAACCAGCGCGACGAGGTGACGGTCATCCGCCGCAGGTCGCAGAAGGTGGAGTACTGACATGCCCCGTGACCAGGCCCCCCGCAGACGTGTGATGGCCCAGATCGCGATGGTGATGAACCTCGACAAGTGCATCGGCTGTCACACCTGTTCGGTCACCTGCAAGCAGGCGTGGACCAACCGCGACGGCATGGAGTACGTCTGGTTCAACAACGTCGAGACCCGGCCCGGCCAGGGCTACCCGCGCCGCTACGAGGACCAGGAGAAGTGGCGCGGCGGCTGGGAGCTGAACAGGCGCGGCGCCCTGAAGCTGAAGAACGGCGGCCGGATCAAGTCGCTCCTGGAGATCTTCTCCAACCCCAAGCTGCCCGAGATCAAGGACTACTACGAGCCGTGGACGTACGAGTACAGGAACCTCACCGACGCCCCGCTCGGCGACGACTACCCGGTGGCCGAGCCTCGTTCCCTGATCTCCGGCAAGCCGATGAAGATCGAGTGGTCGTCGAACTGGGACGACAACCTCGGCGGCGCCACCGAGCACGGCCACCTCGACCCGATGGTCGCCAAGACCCGTCAACAGGCGGCTGACAAGGTGAAGTTCGCCTTCGAGCAGACGTTCATGTTCTACCTTCCCCGCATCTGCGAGCACTGCCTCAACCCGGCGTGCGTGGCGTCCTGCCCGTCCGGCGCGATGTACAAGCGCGAGGAGGACGGCATCGTCCTCGTCGACCAGGACCACTGCCGCGGCTGGCGCAAGTGCGTGACCGGCTGCCCGTACAAGAAGGTCTACTTCAACCACCGCACCGGCAAGGCCGAGAAGTGCACGATGTGCTACCCGCGCGTCGAGGTGGGCCTTCCCACGGTCTGCTCGGAGACCTGCGTGGGCCGGCTGCGCTACCTCGGGGTGATCCTGTACGACCCCGACAAGGTGACGGCGGCCGCCTCCGAGCCGGATGAACACAAGCTCTACCAAGCTCAGTTGGACGCCTTCCTCGACCCCGAGGACCCCGAGGTGCGCCGTGACGCCGAGCGGTCCGGCATCACGTACGACTGGATCGAGGCGGCGCGCCGCTCCCCCGTGCACGCGCTGATCAGCACCTACCGGGTGGCGCTCCCGCTGCATCCGGAGTACCGCACCATGCCGATGGTCTGGTACATCCCGCCGCTCTCCCCGGTGGTGGACGCGCTGACCGAGACGGGGCACGACGGCGAGGACGCCACGAACCTCTTCGGCGCCATCGACACCCTGCGCATCCCCCTCGAATACCTCGCGGAGATCTTCACGGCGGGAGACGTCGGCCCGGTGCGCGCCTCGCTGGAGAAGCTCGCGGCGATGCGGGCGCACATGCGGGCCATCAACCTCGGTGACGCGCCGGACAGTTCGGTGGCGCGGTCGGTGGGGATGTCGGGGCGCGAGGTCGAGGAGATGTACCGGCTGCTGGCCATCGCCAAGTACGAGGACCGGTACGTCATCCCGACCGCGGCCGTCGGGGACGCGCGGCGCCTGGAGGAGTCCGCCCTCCCCGAGCTGTCCGACTCGTGCAGCCTCGACTTCGAGGGCGGGCCCGGCATGGGCGGCGACGGCCCCTTCGGCCAGGATTCCGGCCGCAAGCAGCTGCCGCTTGTCACCATCGAGAACTTCCACGCGCTCCGTGACCGGCAGAGCGCCGACCGCGAGCCGAGAGCCACCGAGAAGGCGCACGCCGCCGAGGAGGACGACCAGTGACCGGCCACGCCGTGCTCTACCAGGCCGCGGCGCTCTGCCTCGGCTACCCCGACGAGGAGTTCCACGAGCGGCTGCCGCTGCTGAAGGCCGCCGCTCCCCCGGAGTTCGCCGACTTCCTGACGTACGCCGCGACCACCGACCCCCGGGAGCTGGCGGCGCACTACGTGCGGGTCTTCGACTTCAAGAACCGGCACAGCCTGTATCTCAGCTGGTGGCGGGAGGGTGACACCCGGCGGCGCGGCATGGCCCTGGTCCGCTTCAAGGAGGTCTACCGCGCGCACGGCCTGGAGTTCAGCGGCGAGGAGCTGCCGGACTTCCTGCCAGCGGTCCTGGAGTTCTCGGCCCGGGCGGGCCCCGTACTGCTCCTGGAGCACCGCAGCGGCCTGGAGCTGCTGCGGCTCGCGCTCGCCGACTTCGGCACGCCGTACGCGGCCGTGCTCGACGCGGTGTGCGCGAGCCTGCCGGGCCCCTCGCCCAAGGACCGCGCAGAGGCCCTCGCCCTGGCCCGCTCGGGGCCGCCTCGTGAGGACGTGGGCCTCGAACCCTTCGCACTCATCGGGGAACGCTGATGAAAACGCTGCTGTGGGGCGCCCTTCCCTACATCGCCTTCGTGCTGCTCGTGGCGGGCACCATCTGGCGCTACCGCTACGACAAGTTCGGCTGGACGACCCGCTCGTCACAGGTGTACGAGTCCAGGCTCCTCAACATCGCCTCGCCGATGTTCCATTACGGCATCCTCTTCGTGCTCGTCGGACATCTGGTGGGGCTGTTTCTCCCCGAGTCGTGGACCGAGAAGGCGGGCGTGAGCGAGCACACGTACCACCTGTTCTCGCTGTACGGCGGCACGGCGGCCGGGGTCCTTCTCGTCCTCGGCATCCTGCTGCTGCTCTACCGGCGGCGGACCAACACGCCGGTGTTCCGCGCGACGACCGCCAACGACAAGCTGATGTACCTGGTGCTGTTCGCGGCGATCGTGCTCGGCATGGTCGCCAAGCTGACGCACGCGTCCGGTGACGGCTACAACTACCGTGATTCCATCGCCCCTTGGGCGCGCAGCCTCTTCACGCTCCGGCCGGACATCGACCGGATGACAGGCGTGCCGGCGCTGTACGAGATCCACGCGGTCGTCGGCATGGTGCTGTTCGCCCTGGTGCCGTTCACCAGGCTGGTCCACATGTTCAGCGCGCCGCTCCAGTACCTCTTCCGGCCGTACGTGGTCTACCGCGCCCGGGATCCGAAGCGTCTTGACGCACGGCCGGAGAGGCGCGGCTGGGAGCGGACGGGGTCTTAGGGCCTCAGGATCTCAGGCCGCTCCTCCCTGGCCGCCCTTGCCCCGGCCGTCGTCGTCCTTGGCGTCCCTGCCCTTGTCGTCCTCGTCCACGATCTCGGCGTCGACCACGCCCTCTTCCGCGGAGGGGTCCGTGGAGGAACCGCTGGGGCCCGTCTCCTCCTGGGCGCCCCCGCCTGAGGCCGCGTACATCGCCTGGCCCATCTTCTGGCTGACCGCCGCCAGCTTCTCGGCGCCGGTGCGCAGGGCGGCGGTGTCGTCGGCGCGGTTCTTGAGGAGTTCCTTCAACTCCGCGGCGGCTGCCTCGACTTCGGTCTTGGTCTCGCCGGGGATCTTGTCGCCGTTCTCCCGCAGGAACCGTTCCGTCTGGTAGACGAGCTGCTCCGCCTGGTTGCGGGTCTCGGCGGCCTCGCGCCGTTTGCGGTCCTCCTCCGCGTGCTGCTCGGCCTCGCGGACCATGCGGTTGATGTCGTCCTTGGGCAGCGCCGAGCCGCCGGTCACCGTCATGCGCTGCTCGCGTCCGGTGGCCTCGTCCTTCGCCGAGACGTGCATGATGCCGTTGGCGTCGATGTCGAAGGTGACCTCGATCTTCGGGACCCCGCGCGGGGCCGGCGGCAGCCCCGTCAGATCGAAGACGCCGAGCTTCTTGTTGTAGGCGGCGATCTCCCGCTCCCCCTGGAAGACCTGGATGCCGACCGAGGGCTGGTTGTCCTCGGCGGTCGAGAAGGTCTCCGAACGCCGGGTGGGAATCGTGGTGTTGCGCTCGATGAGCTTGGTCATGATGCCGCCCTTGGTCTCGATGCCCAGGGACAACGGGGTCACGTCGAGGAGCAGGACGTCCTTGACGTCTCCCCGGATCACCCCGGCCTGGAGGGTCGCGCCGAGCGCGACCACCTCGTCGGGGTTGACGCCCTTGTGCGGGTCCTTCCCGGTGAGTTCCCTGACCAGTTCGCTCACGGCGGGCATGCGGGTGGAGCCGCCCACCAGGATCACGTGGTCGATCGCGGAGAGCTTGATGTTCGCGTCCTTGACGGCCTGGTGGAAGGGCTCCTTGCAGCGGTCGAGCAGGTCGGCCGTCAGTTCCTGGAACTGGGCGCGCGTCAGCCTCTCGGCGAGGTGCAGCGGGCCCTCCGCCGAGGCGGTGATGTAGGGGAGGTTGATGTCCGTCTCGCTGGAGGAGGACAGCTCGATCTTCGCCTTCTCGGCGCCCTCGCGCAGGCGCTGGAGAGCCATCTTGTCCTTGCCGAGGTCGATGCCGTGCCCGTTCTTGAACTGCCGTACCAGGTGCTCGACGATCCGCTGGTCCCAGTCGTCGCCGCCCAGCTGGGTGTCGCCGTTGGTGGCCTTCACCTCGATGACGCCCTCGCCCATCTCCAGGAGCGAGACGTCGAAGGTGCCGCCGCCCAGGTCGAAGACGAGGACGGTCTGGTCGTCGCCCTTGTCCAGGCCGTACGCGAGGGCCGCGGCCGTCGGTTCGTTGATGATGCGCAGGACGTTGAGCCCCGCGATCTCGCCGGCCTCCTTGGTGGCCTGGCGCTGGGTGTCGTCGAAGTACGCGGGCACGGTGACCACCGCGTCGGTGACGTCCTCGCCCAGGTAGGACTCGGCGTCGCGCTTGAGCTTCTGCAGGACGCGCGCCGACAGCTCCTGCGCGGTGTAGCGGATGCCGTCCACGGAGCCGCTCTCCGGGAAGCGCCAGCCGCTGTCGCCCATGTGGCGTTTGACGGAGCGGGCGGTGCGCTCCACGTTCGTGACCGCCTGCCGCTTGGCGACCTCCCCCACCAGGACCTCGCCGCTCTTCGCGAAGGCTACGACCGACGGGGTGGTGCGCGCGCCCTCCGCGTTGGCGACGACGGTCGGTTCACCACCCTCCAGCACGGCCACCACTGAGTTCGTCGTTCCGAGATCGATCCCGACCGCACGTGCCATGGTCCAGCCCCTTCCGCCGCGAGCGCATGTCCCCCGTATCCAGGTCTACTCCGCACTCCATCACAAAACTTGAGCGGCACCTTGTCAATGCCCTGACGCGACAATGCCGCCGCCCCGGTGCGGGACGGCGGCACTGTCAACGGGCGTCGCGTCAGGCCAGTTTGGCGGAGAGCGTGATGGTCGTGCCCGTCAGCGCTTGGCTGACCGGGCAGTTGGCCTTGGCGTCCTCGGCGGCGGCGGTGAAGGCCTGCTCGTCCAGGCCCGGCACCTCGCCCTCGACGGTGAGGTGGATGCCGGTGATGCCGGTGCCCGGCTGGAAGGTCACGTCGGCGGACGTGGTCAGGCGGGTGGGCGGGGTGCCGGCGCCCGTCAGGCCGTGCGAGAGCGCCATCGAGAAGCAGCTGGAGTGCGCGGCGGCGATCAGCTCCTCCGGGCTCGTCTTGCCGTTCGCCTCCTCGGCGCGCGACGGCCAGGACACCGCCTGCTGCCCGATGCCGGAGGAGTCGAAAGTGACGGTGCCCGAGCCCTCCGTCAGAGAGCCTTCCCAGACCGTGTGCGCGGAGCGCGTGGTTGCCACGATGCAGTTCCCTTCAGTGCGGTTCCGTGATCGGAACTTCCTTGGCCACCATCCGATCACACTCGGGGGGCGCCTCAAAGCGCCTGCCGATGGCGACCGTCACGGCTTGCGTGTCACTCCCCGCCTGCGGCGCCGGCCGGGCCGCCCATACCCATGCCGCCGAGCATTCCCCCCATCAGCTCCTCGACATCCAGCTCGGTGGCGCCCGCGGGGGCGGTGGTCTTGGTGCCGTCGGTCATCCGTATGACCAGGCCGAGCCTCTTGACCTTGGTGTTCTCGGCGAGCTTGGCTAGGTCGAGGCGGACCTCCTTCAGCTCCTCGTTCTTCAGCGTGATGTCCGCCCTGACCTTGCCGTTCGGGGCGTCCTTCAGCTCCTTGGCCGTCGGCAGCTCCGCACCCGGCGGCAGCTTCTTCGCCAGCGGGCGCAGCTCGTCGACCAGTTCGGTGGCCAGGGTGCGGAAGGGCGCGGTGGCGGTGATGCGCTCGGTGCCGTCCTCGCCCCCGGCCGTCTTCAGCTTGACCTCACGGCCGACGACCTCGCGCACGGCCTTCACGAGCTTCTTCTGCGTCGCGGCGTCGAGGGTGGGCTCCGGGGACGGCTCGGCCCCCGACCCGCCGCCGCCCTCTGCGGCGAGCCGCTCCATCTGCTTGGTGTCGATCTTCACCCACTCGCCCTCAAGGACCTTCTTGAGGGCGCCGGCCTCCGGGGGCAGGTCCGCCGCGGTCGGCATCGGGGTGCCCATGGCCTTGCCGAACTTGGCCAGATCGCTGCGGAAGTACGTCTGGTCGCCGATGACCCGGTACTCGGCCAGCTTCCCGTCGGGACCGCTGACCTTCATCGCCATGCGGTCGAAGTCCTTCTCACCGGACTCGCCGAACGGCTTCCTCGACTGCACGGTGACGCTGATCTTCGCATCGCTGAGCAGCCGCGCGGCCTCGTCAGGCATCTCCTCGCCCGGCTCCGAGCCCGAGGAGTCGTCCAGCGCCTTGAGCGAGGCGGCGTCGGTGTCCAGGGAGAACTCGAAGGAGAGCGACTTCTTGTCGTTCAGGTTCTCGAAGGCCTCGTCGAGCTTCTGGCCGGCGGACAGCTGCTCCACGGTGCCGCAGGCGGCCGAGCCGGCGAGGACCGCGCCGACGACTGCGGTGGCGGTCAGAGTCTTACGTATGGCGGTGATGATGATCTCCTAGTGAGTGTGTTCGGTCGGTAGACCCACACCTGCCTCAAATGGTTGCGCTGTTCCTGACAGGACGCGGGAGAGCGGCCCGTCGGCACGGAACGGCCCTCGCACCCTTCCCGAGCGGGCCGACCGGGGCCGCCCTAAGAGGCCCGGGGCCGCTCTAAAAGGCAGTTGCGAACATGTGGGGATGAACACACACCACGCGTCCGGCCCGCCGATCGCGATCCGGCTCGCCCAGTACACACACGCTGACGTGGCCGAGATCCTGGGCGGTGGCGACGACCCGTTCGGTGTCGCGGATACCGGCCTGGCCTGGCTGTCCAAGGAACAGCACTTCGGCATACGTCACGAGGGCCGACTCGTGGCACACGCGGGACTGCGACGCCTGCCGGTGACGGTCGGTGGGACCGACCTGGAAGTCGTCGGAGTCGGCGGCGTGGCCGTCGCCCCCGACGTACGCGGCCGGGGCCTGGCACGGTCGGTCGTCGCGGCGGCCCTGTCCCACGCCCGCACCCTGGGTCCGCGTCATGCCCTGCTCTTCTGCCGCCCGCCGCTCGTCGCGCTGTACGAGAGGCTCGGCTGGCGTCCGATCGACGAGGAACCCTCCGCCGAGGTCCTGGTCGAGCAGCCCGGTGACCGCGTGGTGACCATGCCGCTGCGGACGATGGTGACGCCGCTGCACGAGAACGCCCAGTGGCCCGCCGGGCCGGTGCGGCTGCGGTCGCTGCCCATGTGAGCATTCGATGATCTTGTTCGGCGATTGAGCCGCGGCAGGACGGCGTGGATCTGCGCAGCGTTTCGCCTCGGCGCGAGAATTCGGCGCGAGAAGAGGGGAATTCTGTGCGTCGCATGTGATTGCTCTGACCCTGGCCCTGGCCCTGGCCGCCGACGGGCACGGAACAGAGGCGGGTGATGCGGATGAGTATCGACATCGCCGGATGCGCCGACTACACCCCTTTCCACTTCAATGCGCCGTGGCTAGCGGGCTCCAACTGCTACCGCTCGCACACAAAGGGGTTTACAGTCAGTGCCCTCGGTTTTCATATGGATCGGGCGCCATCGACGCGCCGCATAGCTTCGCCACGCGTGGCGAGACCCCCACATCAGTGGGCGTCGACAGCGGAATCCGCGAGAGCACCTCGCCTAGCAGGCAGGTCGAAAATGAGCCGGAATCCTGGATTCAACGCCCCCTACCCCGCCCTGCAATACGCAAGTTGGGGTTCCCGACTGAAGGCCCGGATATCCGATTCAGTGTTTTCGATCACAGCCTCCCCCGTGTCGACTCTCGTTTTGACCATCATCGCCCACAACGCGAGCCACTCGACCACCAGGCTGATCGGATGGTTGGGATTGGTAGGAAATATTGTCGGAATCTTCAAAATGACCCATGAGATCGGCAAGACCGGCCAGACACGCGGCAGGCGCATGGCGCACATCCGAGTCATAGACGCTGACACCTTCCAACCAATTGGTTTCAGTCGATCATTCCTGCGTCTAATGGCGCAAATAGTCGATGGCTGCTCCACAATCGGTCCATTTCGACCCCTATGGAACAGTAGGCGACAAACCTATGCAGATCTGATCTCTCGGTCTATCGTTGTTGTCGCCTGGTAGCGCGGCACGAACTCGTCCGATGCTTTGACTGCTTCAGCTGCTTTGACTGCTTCGGCTGCTTCGGCTGCTTCGGCGTTGAAAACTATCGGTGATCACACTGGTCTCACCGTTCAGGGGCCGGCAGAGCCTCCTGCTCGGACCTGAGGATGGTGAACGCTCATCGACGCCGGGAAGGGGCGTGGGGGCGTGACGAGTGAGGAATACGCGGTTCTCAGAGCGAGGATGCTGCTCAGCGTTTCTCGGTGGACGCAACAGGATTACGCCGACGCGGTGCGGACGCACGACGAGTTGGAGGAGCCCGGCGCGGAAATGTCGACGGTCGAGGCACGCGAACTGCGTAAGCGGTTGCGGACGCCCCCCGCGTCGATGCTCGAGGCCGGCCTCATCAGCGGCGCGAGACGGGCGGTTTTCGCCGGCGGCCACCTGGACCGGCCGTCCGGCCCGGCGCGTCGGATGTACAGCCTGGCTTACCTGGCCCTGGTCCGCTTCGACCAGGCCCTCACGGGAAACCGGCAGTGCCTCGATGCGGCGATCATCTTGTGGCGTACCTGCCTGGAGGCATGGGAAGCAGCGGGCGAAACCGAGCGGTCGGCGTTCGCCGGCGAGATCCACTCGGTCGACTGCTCTCTGGCCGGGGCGCTGGGAACTCGCTACAACCTGAACCGCGAATTTCTGGTGCACCCCGATCCTCCCCTGCGCCCGGACGACGTCAGGGCCGACCTGGAGGAGGCCTTCCGGGCCATTGAGCGGGGAACCGCCCGGTTGCCGTCTCACCGGGACGGCTCGGATCCGCAACTCCAGGTTTTCAGGCAGCAGCTTCAGGCCGTCAAGGCCTACCTCGTGTCTTTGAAGTACGCCGATATGCCGGCCGGTCCCGGCTCGGGCTCGGGCTCGGGCTCGGGCTCCGAAATGAGCGCCATTGTCGCCGAGTTGGATCTGATCCCCTACGCCCCACCAGGTGACACGACAGGGGCGCGTTCGACTTGGCTCGGCACCCGGATGTTCCTCGCTCAAGCCCTCAGCGGACCCGGAGCACGAATCAGTGATCTGCGCCGGGCCGAGAAGGTGCTGCTCGGGTTTCTCGAAGCTCCGGATCTCACCGAGGAGTCGCTGATCGCGGCCGCACAATTGAGTCTGGCCACGGCACGGATGCTCCTCGCCGACAGCACCGGCGACGAACGCTACAGGCCACTCGCCCAGGACGCATTCGAGCAGTCCTATCTGACAGGTGCGCGCAGCAATCTCCGTACGGCCTGGGACGCGGCGACCCAGCAGGCGGGGTGGGCGCGCCGGGACGGCCACCGCCTGGTGGCTGCCCGGGCCTATGCCGCCGCGTTCCGTGTGCTCCCCGTGCTCACGCACACCCAGATCACCCGCGCGGACAAAGAGTCGGCCCTGGCGATGGCTGCCGACACGCTGCCGATGTGTGCGAGGGAGCTGGCGAATTCGTCCGCCCCCGAGGACAGGATCGAGGCCGTGCTCGCCCTGGAGGGAGCCCGTGGCGTCCTGCTGGCCGAAGGGCTCGGCCAGCTCGCGGGTCCCGCCGCCGACCGGGCCACTTCGCGGCCCTCCTCGACCGCCGAGGGCGACGCCCGGACGGCACAGGCCATCGCGTACCTCACTCGTGAGCTGGACGGGCTCCGGCGGCAGGAACTCACTCACCCGGCCGGTACGGCGTGGAGGGGCGCGGCACGCATGGCCGCATGTCAACGGCAACTGGCCCTGGTGCACGCCCGAAGCCGGGACGGATCCGACGAGCCGGCCTCTCCCGACTGGCAGGAGATCGTCACGCTCGCTGGGGACGCCCCCCTGGTGTACCTCACTGTGTCCAGGGACGGCGGCGCGGCTCTCGTGGTGACCGGCGAGGAATGCCGATGGACCGGTCCGGTACCGGTGGACCTGCCGACGCTCACCGTGGACGTCGCCGGGAAACTGCTCGACAAGCTGCACGAAGCCGAAGTCCTGCGGGACCGGCAGAAGTCCCCGAAGTACGGCAGAACTCGCGGGCAGCTGACCAGGGATGTGGTCAACGACCTCTGGGCACAGGTGATGCAGCCGATCGCCAACGTGCTCGCGGACTGTGAACGGGCCGTCCTTCTGCCGGGAGGGCTCCTGGGCATGCTGCCCCTCCACGCGGCCGGGACATGTGCCTCGAAGCGGGTCGACAAATGGCGGTTCCTCCTGGAGACGACCGCTCTCTCCTATGCCCCGCACGCCGCCGCGCTGCGCAGTGCGGCGCGCGGCCGGCAGGCGATCACCCGGCTCACCTTTGTTCACCCCGCCCCGACCCCGGCTCATGGAGCGAGCCAGCCTCCCCTGAACGTGGCGGCGGAGTTGAGCGGCGTCAGATCTGCTCATCCCCCCGGTGTCACGATGACGGAGATCGAATCCGAGGAGGTCTCCAGGGCTCGCCTACTCGATGCGTTGCGGACCACCGACGTCCTGCACTTCACCGGACACGGCGACGTGGACAGCGGCAATCCACTCGGCAGCGGCCTGCACCTCGGTGGCGACGCCCGGCTGAAGGTACGTGACCTCTTGGCCGCACACGAGGTGCGTGCCATGTTCGCCGTGCTCTCGGCCTGCGGCACCGCTGTGACGGGTGACGCTCTGCCCGACGAGGTGGTAGGGCTGCCGGCGGCGCTCATCCAGGCCGGTCTGCGCGGGATCGTCGCCACGCAATGGACGTGCTTCGACGACTTCACGGCGCCGCTCATGAGGGAGTTCTACCGATGCTGGCTCAGCGGCACCCACCCCTCGGTGGCACTCGCACGTGCGCAGGCCACCGTCCTGCGCCAGGGCCTCCTGGTCAATCCGTTCGCCTGGGCCACCTTCGCGTACACCGGTGCCTGACGAGGCCCCGGCCCCAAAGCGCCTCTGACCGGCACGACGGGGCGGTACCGTTACCGTCAGTCATCGGTGTCCGGATCCGTAGTGGCGTCCCCCTCTTCTGGCGGGACCGATGCCGGAGAAACCTCCATAGCCTCTTGCGGAGGCGGACGCATCTGGTCCGGAGTGAGCATCGACCGGCCGTGCGAGCGGCCGACGCCGCCTCCCAACGTCTCGGTCGGATCGAACTCGTCGTCCAACGCTTTCACCTGTTCCGGCTCGGCCTGTGCCGTGTCCGGCGGTTCGGGCACTTCGGGCTGGTCCGTGGTCATCCCCACATCACCTCGATATAGGTGATCTCCTCCCGGGAGATCAGAAGGCCGATATTGCGCAGTACCGGTCGCCCGTCGGCGCCACGCCGGAAGCTTCCGTCCGGCAGGGCCGCCGCGGTGTCGCAGAGGTAGAGGTCATGCGGCTGCGGATACGCCGAGGCACGGGAGTCGAGCTGTCCACGTGCATCACGGGCGAAGACCCCCAGAATCCAGCCGTTGGTCCCACCATCGGTGTCCCGCAACCTGATCCGGAGCCACAGCGCGGAATCATGGCCGAACAGGGCGTCCCAGGCCAGCGGTTCGGGTGTCTGCCCGTTGACGATCCGTGCCCAGCGGCGCCCCCTGCGGAACGCACTGCCGACGGCGAACCCCGCCAAGAGCGGCACGACGACGTACGGGAGCGGCAGCCACCACCAGGCCCACGGCACCGGAGGCCGCGTCAACCGCCCCGACTCCCAGACACGCAGATACGCCCACGCAGTGAGCGGGGCCAACGCCAGATGGAACAGAGCCGCAGTCGCGGCCACCCGTATAACACGGTCGGCCAGCCCGGCCCGGACGACAGCCGTCTCGCGTTCCACCGCGAAGAGGTAGAGAGCCCCCGGCAGTAGAGCGATCATGGCCACCGCGGCAGCCTCGAATGTGCTCACCCTCACCCCCGGTGGACATCGCTGTCGTTCCGCCAGCTCGCCAAGAAGGCTGCCCTCTTCACTCGACAGCAATCGCTGGGCTCGGACGGATTCGCCTGTCCGCCACAGACACCCGACCGGAGCGATGTCCCTGATAAGCCACCGACGCCGCCCCTGTCCCCGACTCTCCTCCGACCGTAGGGAAATTACGTATGCGGATCCGGAACGCGGCGGCCGAAGCGGCGCGTCAGAGATTTCAGTAGTAGGTGCGCCAGGAATCGCCGGCCGACCACGTGACCGCATCAGGCGGAACCGCGCGGACCAGCTGTTCTCAGGTGCCATCTCCACAATCGAACGTGTCGGTGAGCAGCGCATGTTGGGGTTTCTCTTCGCTGGCTAGCCCGGCTCCTTTCGGCCGACCACTCGAAGCCGTCAACGAACCGTCTCCAGGCGTCGCTGCTGCAAGCTCCCTTCTACAAGGCTCACTTGGAGATGCTCAGATCATGACATTCAAGAACCTCCCACCCGCGGGGCAGATCCGTTACTGCCGAGACAAACTCGCGCGCGTCGACGAACTCGAGAAGCAGGTACGTGGCATGCCGAGCACCCAGCAGAGCCGTGAAACCCTGCGCGACCTGGCAACCGCCCGTGGTGAGTACATCAAGGCGCTGAAGCGGCTCGAAAATCCTTCGCTGTGGCAACGGATCAACCGGTGGGTCAACGAGTGGGCGGCCGAGGACCGGGCGCGGGAGGCGGCGCGGAAACGCCGGCGCGGGTGCACGAGCTGCAACGGCACAGGCCAAGTCACAGGCGCCGGGAACTGGTTCGAGAGCTGCCGGTCCTGCCACGGGACCGGTCAGTACCGGGAATACCTCTGATCGGCACCGGGCTCCAGCAGCGACCGCAGGGGGCCTCCCTGTGCTCTCACCATGCGTACCGCCCGACGATCAGCTCATCACCGCTATGCCGATGACGCCCCCTGACAGGGACCCTGACAGCTAACGCAAACAGGGGCAGGCGAGGAGACCGACGTTCTCATCGCCGCAGCGCCGGGACGAAAACGGGCCGCGTGGAGTGTGCCGGACGGGCGGGGGGTGTTCGAGTCGAGGGTGCAGGTGCGCGTCCGCCGATACGAACGCAGCCGTGTGGGTCGCCGCGCCACAGGGGGCTTCTGAGGTGCGGGAACGGGCCCGTGACGCGGGCCCTATGGCCGGAATGGCAACTGGGCAAGGCGCGTGCGCGGTGACACTTTGAGGCCTTCTCGCGCACGACAGCGAGGAGTCCTCTCAGGGGGTTTGGCCATGCGCATCAACTACTCGGACCGCGGTCCGTCCCCGCTGGAACCGGAGAAGCCCGGAGCGGCGGGTGAGCGGGACTCGACCTTCGGCTGGTGGGGTGCCTTCAGCATCCAGAAGTTCGTCAACCAGTCGCCGCTCTACCACACCCACGCCGACGCCACCGGCTGGCTGGCGTACCTCCAGCAGTTCTACGACCGCAACTTCTGGTTCGCCGACGGCGGCGCCCAGGTGTGGGCCTACGAGGAGACGTACGACAACTGGCAGGACCGCTACGGCATGGACGCCGTCTGCGCCGTCTACCACTCGGGCCACGGCGGCATGGACAACAACGGCGTGTTCTTCGCGCCGCTCGGCGCCGCCTGGGACGGCCGCAGCGACGCCGTCTCCAACCGGATGGCCCTCGGCAACGAGAAGGCGAACTACGTCTTCTGGTCGACCTGCGACTCGCTCAAGGTCACCGGCGGCCACTCGCCGATCCGCACCTGGGCCGGGCCCAACATCGGCTTCCGCATGATCTTCGGGTTCGAGACGGTCAGCATCGACAGCCCGGACTACGGCAAGAAGTTCTGGGAGAAGTGGCGGGCCGGACAGACGTACTGCGACGCCTGGCTGAACGCCAGCTGGGACATCCACCACGGCCAGGCACCGTCGGTCGCCGCGGCCGGCGCCACCCAGGCCGAGGCCGTCAACCGCCTCAACACCGAGCGGAACTTCTACCGCGAGCACGTGCCGGACAACTGGTACGCCTGGCGCTGGTACCACGCCCGCGAGGGCGTCAGGGAGCCGCTCACCCGGATCCCCGGGCAGCAGCAGATCGTGCAGCTCGCGCCGCGCAACCCGGGCGAGGAACTCGCCGGGCTCGGGCGGCTGGCCGACTTCCCGTCGGCGGCGCTGCAAGAGGTCCAGGTCGAGCAGCAGGGCGTGCTCAGCGCCACCTCCGGCGACCGGATCGTCTCCACCGACGCGCGTGGCGTGAGCTGGGTCAAACTCGCCGCGCCCAACCACCGCAACACCCAGCAGCTGCCCACCGAGCGTGCGGTCGAGGCGGCGCGCTCGTTCGCCGAGCGGTACGCGGAGGGTGCCGAACTGGTCGTCGACAGCGTGCTCGACCTGATGCAGAACTCCGGGACGAAGGACGGCTCCGAGGTGGGGCGCCCGATCTCCCTGGAGACGCACGTGACCTTCCGCCAGGTCTTCGACGGCGTGCCCGTCATCACCCCGGACCGCGGCCTGATCCGCGTCGGCCTCGACAACGACGGCACCGTGATCCAGTCGCAGATCGCCACCCGCAGGCCCACCGGTGTCACGCGCGAGCCGAGCACGGAGGTCTCGCCGCCCGAGCCCAAGGCCGGCAGGTCCTCGGCCTCCCCGCTGGAGCGCGACCCGCGCAAGGCGCTCGACGCGGCGCAGAAGACGCTGCTCGCCCACCTCGCGGCGGTCACCGCGGACCAGCAGCGGGAGCGCGGCGCGGCGGCGGAGCAGGAGCTGCGGATCCAGGACGTGCCCGGCACCTTCGAGGTCGGCTACGAGGTGGAGGACAACGAGGCGTACCCCGCGGCCCGCAAGCTGATCGAGATCGGCTCGCGGGACAGCATGTTCAGGACCCGGCGCTGGGTCGTCGCACCACTGGCGAGGTAGGCGCGCGAGACCCCCGTCAGGCGTGAGAGGTGGCGGCCCGCTGCTTGCGGGCCGCCATCCACGCGTACACGAGCACCCCGACGAAGAGGAACAGCACGCCCTGGTAGACGGCCGCGTAACCGGACCCGGCGACCAGCCACATGGAGAACGCGAACGCGGCACCCGCGAGGACCGCGTCCCGTACCAGGCGCCCGCGGTGGACGCGCTCGCCCTGCCCGGAGACGAGGAAGTAGATCTGCGCGGCGGTGGCCAGCAGATAGGGAACGGTCGCCGTGAACGTGGTGATCAGGACCAGGGACTCGAAGACACCGCCGGCGCCCGCCGTGTAGTTGTAGACGGTCAGCAGCGAGGCCAGGACGACGGTGACGAGGACGCCGACCGTCGGCACGCCCCGCTTCTTCCTGCCGAACGCGCTCGGGAAGAGCCCGTCCTTGGCGGCCGCGTACGGCGTCTGCGCGCTCAGCAGCGTCCAGCCGTTGAGCGCGCCGACCATCGAGACGAGCGCGGCGACGGCGACCGCGGTGCCGCCCCAGGAGCCGCCGAACATGGCGTTGACGGCGTCCGAGAAGGGCGCGGTGGAGCCGACCAGCTTGTCGTGCGCGACGGTCCCGAAGACGGCGAGCGTGCCGAGGAGGTAGACGAGGGCGGCGCCGAGGGTGCCGAAGATGGTGGCGCGCCCCACGTTGCGGCGCGGATCGCGGACCTCACCGGCGCTGACGGCCGCGGACTCCACGCCCAGGTAGGAGAAGAGCAGGATCGCGGCGGAGGCGGAGACGGCGCCGACCGGGCTGTCGTCGCTCGCCTGGAAGGGCCCGAGGTTGGCGCTGTCGAAGAAGAAGAGGCCGCCGATCGCGACGAGCAGCAGCGGCAGGAACTTCAGTACGGTGGCGACGAGCTGGACCGCGCCGACGTACCGCGTGCCCGCGACGTTCGCGAGGGCGGGCAGGAGTTGCAGGGTGAGGGCGGCGAGGCAGGCGGTCCACTTGTGCTCGTCGACCGGTATGAGCACGTCCAGGTAGCCGACGGCGGCGACGGCGAGGGCGGCGTTGGACACCCAGGTGGTGATCCAGTACGACCATGCCGCGAGGAACCCCGCGAAGTCACCGAAGGCCTCGCGCGCGTAGACGTACGGACCGCCGGTCCGCGGGTCGCGCTCGGCGAGGCGCCCGAAGACGAGGGCCAGGGCGATCGCGCCGGCGGTCAGGACGCCGAACGCGACGAGGCTGATGGTGCCGAACGGAGCGACGGAGGCCGGGAGCAGGAAGATACCGCCGCCGATGATGTTGCCCGTCACGAGACATGTGGCGACGGGAAGACCGAAGCGCCGGGCGTGCTTGCTGGGCGCCTGCGCGGCTTCCGTCTGTTCTTCCACCTGTTCGGGGGCCGGAGCCGACTGCGGTGCGGTTCCGGTGTCGTGCATGGAGTGGTGCGCCTCTCGTCGTGCCAAGCGCTCGGGATCGCCGAGCGGAAGACATGGTCGGGCACGGCGGACGCTGCTCCAAATCAGCGTGCTTTCTCCTGCGGGGCCTGGTCGACGGCCGCAAAAGCTGTGCCGCCAGGGGCTCCGGACAGCGGATCATGCACCGGAACGGATACCTCCGCGACGGCCACCGGGACCTCGGAAGTCACCTGCACCTCGGGGGCCATGGGCGCCTCAGGACCCATGGCCTCGCCCAGCCAGCGCCGCAGCACACGATGGACCGCTTCGGCACCGACCAGCTCCTCCCCCTCCCCCACGGGCGGGGAGAGCACGAGCGGCGACAGGAGGAACGGGCGGGCCTGCGCGCCACCGAGCCCGCCGTGCGAGCCGATCTGCTCCTCGAAGGCGAGGACCTCGCCCTCCTCCGGGTCGTACCAGGAGTTGACCATGATGTCGGCGGTGTGCGGGAAGCCGTCCGTGCGCCGCACGGCGTCCGCCGCCCCGGGCCCGAAGTCCGCGAGCGGCCCGAGGCCGTCCGGGTCCTCGTCCAGATACACCTCGGCGCCGCGCGCCCCGAGCACCACCGGACCCCGCTCCGCGCTGCGTACGAGGAGGAAGCCGATGCCCGGATGGTTGGCAAGAGTGGGCAGCAGCGCCGGATGGCGGCGGTCGATCTCCTCGCGGGTCATGCGGTGGCGCACGTCCGGGAACGAGACGAGCCCGAGGTTGCCGGAGGCGAGCACGATCGGCTCGGCTCGGCGGGCCGGGCGCAGCTCGTCCTGCCCCTCCTCGACGGGCCGGCGCAGCGCCGCCCGCACCGCGGCACGGGCCTCCGCGCCGCTGTGCGTACGCTGCGCCCTGCGCGGCACGGGGAGCCCGCAGCCGGCCTTCACGAGGTCGCCGAGGGTCAGGCCGTAGCGCGCGCGGAACGTCTCGCCCGGGCTCTGCCCGTGGTCGGACAGCAGCACGATCCGGTACGAGCGCGGGGCGTGCTCGGCGACCTGGGCGAGCAGGGCGAGCGACCGGTCGAGGCGTCTGAGCACCTTCTCCACGTCGCCGCCGGCCGGCCCGGAGTGGTGCGCCACTTCGTCGTACGCGACGAGGTCGGCGTAGACCGCGCTGCGCCCGGCGAGCATGTCCCCGATGACGGCGGCGACCACCACATCGCGCTCCACGACGGTCGCGAAGGCGCGGATGAACGGGTAGAGCCCGCCGCGGCTCACCCTCGGGCGGCGCCGCTCGACGCGGGCGCGCGTGGACTCGCCGATCTCCCTGAAGACCTCGGCGACGAAGGAGAGGGCGGTGCGGACGGCGTTGGCGGGGTCGGAGAAGTAGGCGAAGTACCCGGCACGCGACCGGGTCCCCTTACCCCGCCTCGCGGCCACGGAGAGCACGAGCGCCAGCTGCTCGGCGCCCCCGCTGAAGAGGTTGCCGCGGCTGGCGCCGTCGACGGCCAGAAGGCCGCCGTCGCCGGTGCGGCGGACGGCGCGGCGCTGTAGTTCGACGGCGGAGGCGGGCCGGTTGCTGACCATGACCTCGCCGGTGTCCTTCTCGTACCACCGGAAGGCGGGCACATCGTGGTTGGAACCGTGCAGGATGCCGAGCTGGCTGGCGCCGGTCTGGCTGGACCAGTCGGTGCGCCAGGGGGTGAGGCGGTGGGTGGCGGCGGGGGTGCCGGTGACGGGCGTGCCGGGGGCGGCCGCGCTCCCGCGTGCCTCGCCTGCCCCGCCCGCCCCGAGCCATCGGGCGACGGTGGGCATGAGGCCCTTGGCGACGGCGGCCTGAAGGACGTCGTGGCCGACGCCGTCGAGCTGGACGAAGACGGTACCGGGAGCGAGGGGGCCGGGCCGCCCCTGGGCGCCGCGGCGCCTGCGCCGGTCGGCGAGCCGGTACAGGCGACGCCGGTAGGCGTCGTCGTCGCGCACGGCGAGGGCACCGCCGGTGGCCGAGGCGACGGCGGACATCACGGCGGCCACGACCACGGCGGTCTCCGCACCGGCCTCGCCGCGGCCCGCCGGGATGAGGCTCAGGGCGAGCAGCAGGAGCGACCCGTTGAGGAAGAAGGCGAGCAGGCCGAGGACGAGGGCGGGTACGAGCAGCAGGGCGCGGACCAGCAGGGGCCACACCAGTGCGGAGAGCAGACCGAAGGCGCCGGCGCCGAGGGCGGCGGTGACCGCGATGCGGGTGGCGCTGTCGCCGTCCTCGGACTGGAGCTTGAAGTCCGGCAGGATCCCGGCGAGTACGAGCATCGTCAGCGTGCTGACGGCCCAGACGGCCACCACCCGCCACAGCGCGCTGCCGACCCTGCGCCATCGCCCTCTCCCCACACCCAGCCCCTTCGCGTTTCCTCCCGAACCGGGCACCAGCGTGACACACACCCGCGACCGTCCCCCGGCACCGGCCGACCCCTACTCCCCAGCGCATCGCGCTTCCACCAACCTGAAGTCGCAGGTCAAAGGGCTGGTGTGACCGGCTCTCGGGTTGCTCATGCTGGTCGTAGGCGGTGGTCTGAGGAGCAGATCGTCTGTCAGTGCGGTGGGCTCGAAGAGAAACACGAGGCAGCAGCATGGGCGAATGTGCGAGCCTTCTTCTCCCAGACGCCGACCGGGAAGTCTGCGATGACCCGTGATGACGCCCTCAAGCAGCTCAGCCACATCTCGCCCGCGCGAGAGGCATTCGGTAGGAACGTCGGGTCTGACCGGCCCAGGCAGGGCTGGACGCGGTGATCGCCGGGGTTGAGAACCCTGCCCTCGCCATGCTGGCCGGTCCCCTTCGGAGCGAAGAGCCCGACCCACCAGCTCTCTTCGACGAGGTACTGCACTACCGACCCACCGAGGAGTCCGGATGATCACTTGGCGTCGGCTCGGCGAACCCGACTTTCCTCAGCTGAGGCAGTGGCTGGCACAGCCGCATGTCGCGCGATGGTGGAACCACGAGACCTCTCCCGAGGCCGTCACGCGCGACTTCGGACCCGCAGCCCGGGGGCAGGGGCCGTCAGAGGACTTGCTCGTCATGCTGGACGGCGAACCGATCGGCCTCGTGCAGCGCTGCCGTTTCGCCGACTACCCCGACTACCTGGCCGAGTTGGCGGCCGAAGTCGACGTGCCCGACGGGGCGGTGACCCTCGACTACCTGATCGGCGATCCCCTCCTGGTCGGTCAGGGACACGGCGTACGCATGATCCGCGCGGTCGTCGGGGCGACCTGGACCGACCAGCCCGACGTCACCGCGATCATCGTCCCTGTGCAGGTGGCCAACCGAGCATCCTGGCGGGCGCTGGAGAAGGCGGGCCTACACCGTGTCGCCGAGGCCTCGCTTGAACCCGACAACCCCATCGACGACCGGGCCCATTACGTCTACCGCATCGACCGCCCGACCCACCCCGCCGCCGTTCAGTGAGAGACCTTCCGGCACAGGATCGTAGAGACGATCGACCCGCAGCGAACGGATCACCGAACGGCGCGGGCGTAACCACGGTGCCCCCGGAGGCCGTTGCCGCTGACAGATGATCTACTCCGCAGACAGCCGCCGACGACCAGCGTGAGCACCCCCGAGAACCGGTCACACCACCCTTTTGACCTGCGACTTCAAGTTGGCGGAGGCTCTCCCCAGCGACGGGGGCCCCGATGCGGGGCTCGGGCGAGCGGGTGGGGAGCGCCGGGTGGTGGGGAGGGGGCGGCGAGGTGGCGGGTGCCGGGCAGTGGGAGCGGCGGGGTCGGTCAGTCGCGGGGCCCCGCCGAAGGGGGCCGGGGGAAGAAGGGCGGGCCACGTAGTGGGCTGGGCTAGCGGCCGTCGTAGCCCGCCGTCGGCATGGACAGGCGGCGGTGGACCCTGGCCTTCATACGGGAGTCGTACGCCGGCTCCGCGAGCCCCGCCGTCTCCACCCGCACCCCTCGCCGCGCGCACTCCGCCGCGAACTCCTCGGGGCACCGCAGCGCCCTCTCCAGCACCCTGCGGCTCGGGACGACGAAGAGGTCCACGAGGCCCGTCTCGACATCCCCCCACAGCACCACGTGGTCCGCGCGCAGCCCTCGTACGACCAGTTCCCGCGTGATCACATACCCCTGGTCGGCGGCCCACCGCGCGCACATCGCGTGCTGGCTGCGCGAGTCGACCAGGAAGGGGTCGACGTCCAGTTCCTCCAGAGGTGTGAGGCTGGCGATCGCCGCCGCACGCACCACGGACGTACCGGCACCCGCGACCTCGCCCATAGCGTCCCCTCACCGTCCGTGAGCCCCTCACCGTCCGTCCCGGCCGCAGACCCTACTCCTGGCCGTAGGCTCATAGACAGTCGTACGAAGGAGGAACCGGGTGCCGGTCGAGGTCACGTGGTGGGGCCATGCCACCTGCACGGTCGAGGACTCGGGCGTCCGCGTACTGACCGACCCCCTGTTCGCCCGCCGCCTGGCCCATCTGCGCCGCCGCAGGGGCACCCCGCCGCCCCCGGCCGCGGCGGTCGCCGACGTCGTGCTCGTGTCGCATCTGCACGCCGACCACCTGCACGTCCCCTCACTCGCCCGGCTCGCCCCGGGCACCCTCGCGCTGGTCCCCCGCGGGGCGCCGCGCTCGGTGCCGGGACTGACCCGCAGGCTGCCCCACCTGCGCTTCGTCGAAGTCGTGCCCGGGGACGAGATCCCGGTCGGTGACCTCGTCGTACGCGTGGTCCCCGCGCTGCACGACGGGCGGCGGCTGCCCCTCGGCCCGCGGCTCGCCCCGGCGCTCGGCTATGTGGTGTGCGGGGAGGCGCGTACGTACTTCGCGGGGGACACCGGGCTCTTCGACTCGATGGCCGCCGACGTGGGCGACGTCGACGTGGCGCTCCTGCCGGTCGGCGGCTGGGGCCCCTACCTGGGGCACGGGCACCTGGACGCGGGCCGTGCCGCCGAGGCGCTGGCCCGGATCGCGCCGCGCAGCGCGATCCCGGTGCACTATGGCACGTACTGGCCGATCGGCATGGACGCCGTGCGCCCCCATGAATTCCACGCGCCGGGACCGGAGTTCGTGCGCCGCGCGGCACAGCTGGCCCCCGGGGTGGCGGTGCACCGGCTCGCGCACGGCGAGAGCGTGCTGCCGGAGGTGGCCCGGTGATACTCGCCGCGGCGGCCCAGGTGCCGCCGGAGAGCACACAGCAGGCGGTCGCTTATCCGTCGTTGTTCCTCCTCGTGGTGATCGGCGCGCTGGTGCCGGTGGTACCGACGGGCGCGCTGGTCAGCTCGGCGGCGGTGGTGGCCCTGCATCAGACGGCGCCGTTCTCCCTGCTCGTCGTCTTCGGCGTCGCGGCGCTCGCGGCGTTCCTCGGTGACGTCGGCCTGTACTGGCTCGGGCGGCGCGGCATGCGGTCGAAGAACGGCTCGCGCTGGCTTGCGGCGCTCCGCGACCGGGCGCCCGAGGAGCGGCTGGCGCAGGCGCAGGCCAAGTTGCGGGACCACGGCGTGATGGTGCTGGTGCTGTCGCGGCTCGTTCCCGCGGGGCGGATCCCGGTGATGCTGGCGTGTCTGATGGCGAGGATGCCGTTGCGCCGGTTCGTCCGCGGTGACATACCGGCGTGCCTCGCGTGGGCGGTGACGTACCAGCTGATCGGCATCCTCGGCGGTTCGCTGTTCAAGGAGCCGTGGGAGGGCGTCGCGCTGGCGGTGGCGCTGACGGTGCTGATCAGCGCGGCGCCGGCCGTGTGGCGCAAGGTCAGGCGGGCCCCCGCGTAAGGCGCCCCTGGTTCAAGAGGCCCCCGGGGCTCGATCCAGCACCCGCGACGCCCCCACCGGCAGATCCCACAGATCCTCGCGGGGCCTCCCCGTCCTCTCCCAGGCGACCCGCACCCGGGTGAGCGGTTCGAGGACCGGCTCGGCGGAGAGCAGGAACGTGCCCCAGTGCATGGGAGCCATCCGCCGCGCGCCCAGGTCGCCGGCGGCCCGTACCGCCTCCTCCGGGTCGCAGTGGACGTCGCTGAGCCACCACCGCGGGTCGTACGCCCCGATGGGCAGGAGCGCGAGGTCGATGCCGGGGTAGCGGTCGCCGATCCGCTCGAACCAGTGGCCGTAGCCGGTGTCGCCCGCGAAGTAGACCCGCTGTCCTTGGGCGTCCGTCATGACCCAGCCGCCCCACAACGTACGGCAGGTGTCGGCGAGGCTCCGCTTGGACCAGTGGTGGGCGGGCACGAAGTCGAAGCGCACGCCGCCCAGTTCGGCGCCCTCCCACCAGTCGAGTTCGGTGACGCGGGTGAAGCGGCGGCGGGTGAACCAGCGGCCGAGCCCTGCGGGGACGAAGACGGGGGTGTCCCTCGGGAGTCTGCGCAGGGTCGGGGCGTCCAGGTGGTCGTAGTGGTTGTGGCTGATGACGACCGCGTCGACGGGCGGCAGCGCGCTCCAGGCGACGCCCACGGGAGTGACGCGGGCCGGGGTGCCGAGGATCTTGCGGGACCAGACGGGGTCGGTGAGGACGGTGAGGCCGCCGACGCGGACGACCCAGCTGGCGTGCCCCGCCCAGGTGACAGCGATGGTGTGGGCGTCGACCTCGGGCAGCGGGCCCGGTTCGAACGGCAGCCGGCCGATGTCGGCGAGGGCTTCGGGAGGCGGCCGCAGGGCACCCTCGCGGGCGAACCTCGCGAACGCGCGCAGTCCGGGCAGCGGCGCGGTCAGCCGGTCGGCGAACGACCTCGGCCAGCGGCGCGCGGCGCCGGGCGGGTGCGGTGGCGCGAGGGAGCCCTGCTGCTCACCCGGCCCGGCCCACTGCGCCCGGTCCCGCTCCTGTTCCTGCCTCTGCGTCTGCGTCTGCGTCTGCTGCGCCTGCTGGGTCACCGAGGAGGCTCCATTCGCTGTGTTTCCGCGCGGAGATCGTCGAAGGCCGATCCGAACATGCTCAACGCCCTTTCCACGTGCGGCAATTCCAGGGGGTTCGGCGCGCTGAGAGACGCCAGGCGTTCCGAGGGGGTTGAGCCGAGGAAGGGGCCCGTGGAGAGCCGTACGCGCAGGGCGTCGATGTCGTCGCCGAAGCGGTGGCCGCCGGGTGCGGGCATGCCGAGCCGCTCGCCGAGGAAGTCCTCCAGGTCCTGTGCGTCGCCGACGCCGCGGGCGGCGAGCGCCGGCCGCAGGGGGCCGAGGTCGGCGTAGAGGTGGCGGCCCGCCCGCGGGGGCCTGGCCAGGGCGCCCGCGGCGAGCACAGCGCGCTGCGCGGCGTCGGCCACGCGTGCGTGGAGGCGGACGGCTGCGGCCAGGCGTGCGGTGATCTCGTCCGGTTCACCGAGCGCGTACGCCGCCGCGGCGGCGGCCGGGGCTGCCGTGGAGGCCCCGAGGGCGGTGAGGACGTCGAGGGTGCGGGCGCGCAGGGCCGCGCCGTCCGCGGTGGCGGGGAAGCGGGCCACGGCGGCGGGCAGCGACGGGGGCAGAAAGGGGCCGGTGAGGTCGCAGAGAACGGTCACCCGCTCGTGGTCCATCTCGGCGGGGCCGATCACGACGGTGTCGCGGGGGTCGTGCAGCGTGTCACGCCAGGTCTCGTCACTGACGACGTGCAGACCCTCGTCCGCGGCCGCCTCGACGGCCTCGTGCAGCACTTCCGGCGGCGGCACGGTGGCGGTCGGGTCGTCGGCGACGCTGAGCACGAGCAGCCGGGGTCTGCCGCCTTCGGCGCGGACGCGCCGGACGGTCTCCAGGAGGGCGTACGGGTCGGGGACGCCGCCGCACTCGGCGGGCGTCGGCACGTGGTAGACCCCGCGGCCGAGCAGCCGTGCCTGGGGCGCCCACCAGGCGGGGCAGGGGCGGGGCAGCAGGACGTCGCCGCCGAGGGCCGCGGTGAGGGCGAGCAGCAGGGGCGGGGCGCCGGGGGCGGCGGCGACGTGGCCGCGTTCGACGGCGAGCCCGCGGCGGGACCAGTAGCCGCTCGCGGCGTCCAGGAGGGCGGGGCCGCCGCCGGGGGGCTCGGGGTGGGAGCGGCCGGCGGCCGAGGCGACGGTGGACGCCAGCTCGGGCAGGACCGGGAGGCCCGGCTCGGGCAGCGGCGGGCCGTACCGGACGGGGCCGCGGCCCGCGGAGTCCGTCCGCCTCATACGTACCTCCGTGCACTCGCGTGACTGTCTCCTGCCCCGTGGGACGGGTCTGTACCCAGGGCACGGGTCTGTACCAGGACATGGGTCTGTACCCAGGACATGGCCGTACGTGCCCGTCGCGGCCGTACGTGCCCATCACAACGCGCTCCCGTTCCCGCCGCCCGCGCTGGGCCCCGCCCGGGTGAGCGCGCGGCGACAAGGCCCGAGCCGGTCGGTGTCGACCGGCTCGGGCCTCGGTGCGGGCTTGAGAGGCGGACCTCAGCGGGCCAGGGAGACCAGTTCCCGCTCCAGGCCGCGCCCCTTCGTCTCGACCAGCGCCGCCGCGACGTCCGCGAGCTTGCGGTTCGTCGTCTGGGAGATGCGCCGCAGCACGGTGAACGCGGCGTCCGCCTGGCAGTCCAGTACGTGCATGACGATCCCGCACGCCTGGTCCACGACGGGGCGGGTGCGCAGGGCCGTGCCCATCTGGTCGAGCTCGCTCAGCGCGGCGCGGTAGTGCCGGTCGCGTACGAAGCTGGCCGTGGCGAGGTCACCGAGCGCCTGCGCGGGGCCGTGCGGTGCGTCGTCGAGCGCGCCGGGGCGGAAGCTGAACAGGCTCAGGGTGACCGTGAGCCCCGCGCGCTGGAAGGGCAGGGTGACGCTGGAGCGTACACCCGAGTCGAGGGCCATCGCGCGGTACTCGGGCCATCGCTCGTCCCGCAGCAGGTCGTCGGAGTCGACCGGTGTCCCCCGCTCCTCGGCGGCCGGGATGGGCCCCTCCCCCGAGCGGAGCTGCACCGAGACGAGGCCCGCGAGGTCGGGGTGGGTGACGGCGGCGGGGTGCTCGTCGCCGCCGTCGGTGACCGTGGTGCTCGCGCCGCAGCAGGCGGGGGTGCACCGTACGGCCTGTTCGGCGAGTTCGGAGAGCCTGCGTCCGGGGAGAGCTGATTCCGGTCGGAGCAGGTCCGGGTCCGGCAAGGGCGCCATGGGGTGTTCCTCCTCTCTCCTTCGGCTTCCCCCCGGGCCCTCCGGAAAACAGGATCAGCCGTTAGGTTCAACCCATGCACCAGATGGAGGAGTTCGGTGAAGACCTCACGGATTTCGTGCGCCGTGTCGCCGCGTTGAAATCGGCCCGCTCCGTCCCGGGGGACGGCCTCGGCAGGGTGCTTGACGCGGCGATCTTCGAACTCGACCACGTGGTCGCCCAGTTGTGGCCCACGTATGAGCGTCTGAGCGCCGAGGGGCAGTTGAGCGGTGCCTCGCCGGACCGGGACGAGCAGCGGCTGCTGCGGGCCATCTTCCAGCGGATGCCGCTGCCGGTGGCACTGATCGACAGGGAGACCGTGATCCGGCGGATGAACCTGGCGGGCGCCGCCCTGACCGGGGTCCGCACGGGCTTCGCGGCGGGCCGGCCGCTGACCGGGTTCCTGATGCATGCCGACCGGGTCGCGTTCCGCTCGCAGGCCGCCGCCGTCGCCCGTGGCGAGGGCGACCGCAGTCTCGTCGTGCACCTCCAGCAGAGCCCCGCCACGCCGGTCCGGGCGACGCTCACCGCGCTGCGGCCCGGCACCGAGCCGCGCACGGCCGTCCTCGTCGTGCTCCAGCCCTCGGTGACCCGCGCGCAGCAGTCACCGAGCGCGCCGCGGCCCGTGCCCGACCTCGGTGAGGCCACCCGGCACGCGGCCCAGCTCGACCTGGCGGACGCGATGACGACGGCGCTGCTCACGGCGCCCGCGGACCGTGCGGCGGTGCTGGAGCGGGCCGCCTCGGTGCTGCACGGGCGGTTCGCGGACTGGGTGGTCGCCGACGAGGGGGCCGCGCGGCTCCGGCGTACCGCCGTGCTCGGGCCGCCGGGCGCGCCGGTCGCCGACGTGCTGGCGCAGGACCCCGCCGCGTGCCCCCTCGTGGTGGAGGCGGCGCGCGGCGGGGCGGGGGCGTTGCAGGTGCGCCCTGAGGACCCGGACGCCTTCGGGCGGGACGCGACCGGCGCGCACGTCCTGGTCCGCGCCGAGGTCACGTCCTTGCTGTGCGTGCCGCTGACCGCCCGCGCGGACGGCCCCGTGGAGGGTGTCCTCACGCTCTTCCGGTGCGGCGCGCGCCTCGCCTTCTCGATGGCGGAGGCGCGCGCGGTCGACGTGCTGTCCCGGCACATGGCACTCGCCATGCGGCGGTAGGCGGCACCAGGCGGTGTCAGGCAGTGTCAGGCGGCGTCCCGCATGACCTGGTCGCGCAGCCGGTTGCAGCAGCGGCTGATCAGCCGTGAGACGTGCATCTGCGAGATGCCCATCTCGTCGGCGATGCGGCTCTGCGTCATGTCGCCGAAGAACCGCATGTAGAGGATGGTCCTCTCCCGCTCGGGCAGTTGCGCGATGCGCGGCTTGACGGCCTCGCGGTCGACGACGACGTCGAGCGCGGGGTCGGGGCCGCCCAGGGCGTCGCTGAGGGAGTAGCCGTCCTCGCTGCCCGGGAGTTCGGCGTCCAGGGAGAGCGCGGTGAAGCTTTCGAGCGCCTCCAGGCCGGTCTTCACGTCCTCCTCGCTCATGTGGGCGTGCTCGGCGATCTCGGCGGTGGTGGGGGCGCGCCCGGAGACGGTCTGGGAGAGGTCCTGGCGGGCGAACCGCACGCGGTTGCGCAGGTCCTGGACGCGGCGTGGCACGTGCAGGGTCCACATGTGGTCGCGGAAGTGCCGCTTGATCTCGCCGGTGACGGTCGGCACGGCGTAGCTCTCGAAGGCGGTGCCGCGCTGCGGGTCGTACCGGTCGACGGCCTTGACGAGGCCGAGGGCCGCGACCTGGCGCAGATCGTCGAGGGACTCGCCGCGGTTGCGGAAGCGGCCCGCGAGGCGCTGTGCCATGGGCAGCCAGGCCTGGACGATCTCCTGGCGCAAGGCGTCCCGTTCGGGGCCCTTATCGAGATCGAGAAGGCGTTCGAAGGCCTCGGTGGTGTCCGGGGCGTCGTCGTGAGAGTGGCGCCTGCTCCTGGCCGGTGCGGCCGTGTTCCTGGGCGGTACCGCGGTGCTCGTGTGGGAACGCATGGTGCGTCGCAACTCCCTTGGGGGGTGCCTGGGGATGGACGGTCACCGTGGGAGTGCGCAGGCGTCGGACCACGACGGGAACACACCCGGGGCGAGCGATGCGACCGCTCCCACGGACGTGCCTCCGGTCCGAAGCACTGTTTCTTCGCCTGCCCCGCGTGGGGAGGGCCAAACGCCCCCGATCCGGCCGTAGGTTTCCTCCGGGTCGCCCCGGACACCCGGGGGTGACCGCCGATTCCCGACCCGCCCGGAGGGTTCCGCCATGAGTGTCACGGTCGCCGACCACATCCTGGAGAGGCTGCGCGCCTGGGGGGGTCGAGCAGGTCTTCGGCTATCCGGGTGACGGCATCAACGGTCTGCTCGCCGCGTGGGGCAGGGCCGAGGACCAGCCGCGGTTCGTGCAGGCGCGGCACGAGGAGATGTCGGCGTTCGAAGCCGTCGGCTACGCCAAGTTCGGCAAACGCCTCGGCGTGTGCGTGGCGACGTCGGGGCCGGGCGCCATTCATCTGCTCAACGGCCTGTACGACGCGAAGCTCGACCATGTGCCGGTGCTCGCGATCGTCGGACAGACGCACCGCAGCGCGATGGGCGGCTCGTACCAGCAAGAGGTCGATCTGCACACGCTGTTCAAGGACGTGGCGTCCGAGTTCGTGGAGACCGTGACAGTGCCCGAGCAGCTACCGAACGTCCTCGACCGGGCGATCCGCACCGCATACGCGCGCCGCTGCCCGACCGCCGTGATCATCCCCGGTGACGTGCAGGAACTCGACTACACCCCACCCCCGCACGCGTTCAAGATGGTCCCCTCCAGCCTGGACCGCAGCGGCTGGACGGCGATGCCGTCGCCGACGGCCCTGGAGCGGGCCGCGGAGGTCCTCAACGCGGGTGACAAGGCGGCGATCCTGATCGGCCAGGGCGCGGCGGGGGCCCGCGCCGAGGTCGAGGAGATCGCGGAGCTGCTCGGCGCGGGTGTCGCGAAGGCGCTGCTCGGCAAGGACGCGCTGAGCGACGAACTCCCCTATGTCACCGGTTCGATCGGCCTGCTGGGCACCCGTCCCTCGTACGAGCTGATGCGCGACTGCGACACGCTCCTGACGATCGGGTCGAGCTTCCCCTACGCGCAGTTCCTGCCGGAGCCGGGCTCGGCGCGCGGGGTGCAGATCGACATCGATCCGCACATGGTCGGGATGCGGTATCCGTACGAGGTGAATCTCGTCGGCGACGCACGGGCGACGCTGCGCGAGCTGATCCCGCTGATCGACAAGGACCGGCGTGCGGTCAGCCGCGAGTGGCAGGAGGAGGTCTGCGCGGGTGTCCGGCGCTGGAGCGACGTGATGCGGCGCAGGGCCGAGCAGTCCGCGGACCCCGTCAACCCCGAGTACGTGGCGCGCGCCCTTGACCCGCTGCTGCCCGACAACGCGCTCATCACGTGCGACTCGGGCTCGGTGGCGAACTGGTACGCGCGTCATCTGACGATGCGGGGCGACATGCGCGCCTCGTTGTCGGGGACGCTCGCCACGATGGGGTGCGGTGTGCCGTACGCGATCGGGGCGAAGTTCGCGCATCCCAACCGTCCCGTGATCGCCCTGGTGGGGGACGGCGCGATGCAGATGAACGGCATGGCGGAGCTGATCACGGCCGCCAAGTACCACCACCGCTGGGACGATCCGCGGCTGGTCGTCGCCGTCTGGAACAACCAGGACCTGAACCAGGTCACCTGGGAGATGCGGGCCATGGGCGGCGCGCCGTCCTTCCTGCCGTCGCAGTCGCTGCCCGACGTGCCGTACGCGGAGTTCGCGCGGTCCATCGGTCTGACCGGGATCCGGGTGGAGCACCCCGAGGAGGTCGAGGCGGCCTGGCGGGCCGGTCTGGAGGCGCGGGAGCCGGTGGTCATCGACTTCCGCACCGACCCGGCGGTGCCGCCGATCCCGCCGCACGCCACGTGGGAGCAGATGGAGGCGACGGCGGAGTCGGTCCTCAAGGGCGACGCCGACCGTTCCTCGATGGTGAAGCAGGGGCTGAAGGCGAAGATGCAGGAGTTCCTGCCGGGGGCGGGCAGGGCCGGCGAGGACAGGAAGGGCCGCGGCCACCGCGGTTAGGGCCCGCTCGACGGTGCCGCCCCGGCCGTCCCGCCGGCGGCGCAAACCTGCCGGGTGGGCGGGGCATAGCCGTGTGGCACAGGGGTACTTCGGGCGGAGTCACCCCGAGGAGTGTCCGACGAACGAACGCATGCAGGAAGGTCAGCCATGGCTGAATTCGTAAGGGACGTCATGACACCGGGCGTGGTGGCGGTACGCCCCGACGCTTCTCTCGTGGAGGCGGCGCAGCTCATGCGCGCCCAGGACATCGGAGACGTGCTGGTCGCCGCGGACGGCCGGGTCATCGGTGTGCTCACCGACCGGGACATCGCGTTGCGTGCCGTGGCGGACGGCGCCGATCCGCTGACCGTCAGCGCCGAGGCCGTGTGCACGCCCAATCCCGTGGTGGTGGCCCCCGGTGACGCCGTGTCGGACGCGGTCGGTCTGATGCGCGACCACGCGGTCCGCAGGCTGCCCGTCGTCGAGGACGGGCACCCGGTGGGGATGGTGAGCCTCGGTGATCTCGCGCTCTCCCAGGACCCCTCGTCGGCGCTGGCCGACATCAGCCGCGCCGACCCGGACAGCTGGCCGGGCATCCACCAGGCCTGAGAGGCCTGCCGTCGCGCACCGCGCCCCCCGCCCGCCTTCCGGCGGTGCGCGGGCCGGTGTCAGAGCGAAGTGACATCGGAGTGAAATCGCGTCAGGGCGAGGTGGCCAGCCGCAGGGGTGTCGAGTCGTCGCGCGTACCGTCCCCGGGGGCCGTCCGCTCTTCCTGGGCCCACCAGGCGTCGTCGCCGTCCTCGATGTAACGCAGCAGGATTCCCTCGCGCAGCGCCCACGGGCACACGGTCAGTGATTCGAGTCCGGTCAGCTTCATGGCCGTGTGGGCCACGACCGCGCCGGCCAGGCACTGTCCCGCGCGCGCGGCCGAGATGCCCGGCAGCTGCGCCCGCCGGTCGGCGGGCAGCTGCGCGAGTTCCTTGAGTGCCCTGCCCAGTTCGAGCCGGCCCAACTCCCGCTGGACGAACGGGCCGTAGCGCCCGGGGGCGGCGCCGCACAACCGGGCGAGCTGCTGGAACGTACGCGAGGTGGCGACCGCCGTGTGCGGCATCTCCCAGCGGATCCGCGCCGCCACGTCCCGCAGCTGGTGGCGCACTTGGCGCCGGACCGCCTTGATGTCGCGCCCGCGCGGGGGGTCCTGCCCGTCGAAGAAGTCCCGCGTGAGGCGGCCCGCGCCCAGCGGCAGTGAGGCCGCGTAGTCGGGCAGCCGACTGCGGCCGAACGCGACCTCGAACGTGCCGCCGCCGATGTCGAAGAGCACCAGCGGTCCGGCGCGCCACCCCATCCACCTGCGGGCCGCGAGGAACGTCAGCTCCGCCTCGGCCTCCCCGGTCAGGGTGCGCAGCCGAAGCCCGGTCCCCGCCTCCACGGCGTCGAGCACCTCGGTGCGGTTCGGCGCGTCGCGCACGATGGACGTGGCGAAGGCGAACGGCTCCGCCACGCCCCACCGCCGTGCCTGTGCCCGTACGTCGCGCACCGCCTCGACCAGCTTGCGGACCGGTTCCTCGCCGAGCCGCCCGTCCCGGTCCACGTCCTCGGCGAGCCGCAGCCGGCGCTTCACCGTGTGGACGGGCAGCGGCACCTGCCCGTCGGCGTCCGCGACCACCAGCCGTACCGTGTTCGACCCCACGTCCACCACGCCAACTCTCATGGCAGATCGGTTACCCCGCCGCGTGCGAAAAGAATCGGCCGTGGCCTGCCGCCGCCCCATGCGCCCCCGGTGCTCGCCGGTCTCACGCCCGGCGCCCGACCAGACTCAGCAGCCGCGTCTGCGCGTCGGCGTCCGGCGGCGGCTCCAGCGGCGGGTCGAAGAGGCCGCTCTTCTCCAGCTCCGCCGCGTACGGCGAGATCTCCCGTACGGAGAACTCGACGAGGTCCGCGGGCAGCGTCTCGTCGGCGCCGATCGCCCGGGACAGGTCCCAGGCGTGCACCACCAGGTCGGTGGTCATCTGGGCGCAGTAGAAGATGGCCGGGGTGTCGCCGAAGGAGAGGTGGACGGAGCGCTCCAGGGCGCCCGGTTCGCGGAACGCGGCGCGGGACGCGGTGGCCGCGGTGTCCCAGGACGCGACCGGGTCGGGGCCGAGCATGTCGCCGTCGAAGCTGTCGCCGACGGTGTCGACCGTGGCGCCGTCACGGAGCAGCGGCGGTACCCACAGTTGCTCGGAAGTGAGGTGGTTGACCAGGTCGCGCACCGTCCAGTCGGTGCAGGGGGTGGGCGCGTCCCACTGGTCGTCGTGGACCGCGTGCACCCGGTCGGTGAAGAGGGTGAGTGCCTGGCCGTGCCGGTCGAGGACGTGCGGGGTGGTGGTGTCGTGCTGCGTCATGATGTCGTGTTCCCCCTCTCCCGTGCCCCCGTGCGGGTGCGCCCGGGCGCCACCGACCTGCGCGGATGGCGGCGCAGGTACTCGGCCTCCAGCTCCGCCATGCGCTCGTCGTGGGCCCGCAGGGCGTCGTCCGAGCCGTGCAGCAGGGTGGTGTGCCGGGTCCGGTGGATGGTCTCCAGCTCCTTGATGAGCTGCTGGTCGTCCAGCTGACCCGGGTCGACTCCGTTCATGGATCGCTCCGATCGCCTCGTCGCGTCGCTCCCTGCCCCCCGGGTACCCGCTCGGCGCGTACTACCCCAGGATGCACCGGGCGAGGTCCGGGCGCGCGGCGCGGAAGCGGCGGGCTACCGCGTGCGCTCCACCCTGCGCTCGTCCCAGACCGGCTCGGGGGTCTCCCGGACCCGGCCGTCGCTGCCGAAGACCAGATAGCGGTCGAAGGAGCGGGCGAACCAGCGGTCGTGCGTGACGGCGAGGACGGTGCCCTGGAAGCCTTCGAGGCCTTCCTGGAGGGCCTCGGCCGACTCCAGGTCGAGGTTGTCGGTGGGCTCGTCGAGGAGCAGGGCCGTGCAGCCCTCCAGCTCCAGGAGCAGGATCTGGAAGCGGGCCTGCTGGCCGCCGGAGAGACGCTCGAACTTCTGCTCGGCCTGGCCGGTCAGTTCGTAGCGCCGCAGCCGGGACATCGCGGCGCCGCGGTCCTGCGCGTGCTCGCGCCACAGGATGTCGAGGAGGGGGCGGCCGAACAGCTCGGGGTGCGCGTGGGTCTGCGCGAAGTGGCCCGGCACGACGCGCGCGCCGAGCTTCCAGGCGCCGGTGTGCGCCACGTCCTCGCCCGCCAGCAGGCGCAGGAAGTGCGACTTTCCCGAGCCGTTCGAGCCGAGGACGGCGACCCGCTCGCCGTAGAAGACCTCCAGGTCGAAGGGTTCCATCAGGCCGGTGAGACCAAGGCCCTCGCAGGTCACGGCACGGACGCCCGTGCGGCCGCCGTGCAGGCGCATGGTGATGTCCTGCTCGCGGGGCGGCTCCGGGGGCGGACCCGCCTCCTCGAACTTGCGGAGCCTGGTCTGTGCCGCGTGGTAGCGCGAGGCCATCTCGTGGCTGACCTCGGCGGCCTGGCGCAAGGTGCGCACCAGCTTCTTCAGCTGCTCGTGCTTCTCGTCCCAGCGGCGGCGCAGCTCCTCGAAGCGTGCGAAGCGCTCCCTGCGGGCCTCGTGGAACGTCTCGAAGCCGCCGCCGTGCACCCACGCGTCGGCGCCCCCGGGGCTCTGCTCGACGCTGACGATCTTCTCGGCGGCGCGGGCGAGCAGCTCCCGGTCGTGGGAAACGAACAGCACGGTCTTGCGGGTCTCCCGCAGCCGCTCCTCCAGCCAGCGCTTTCCGGGGACGTCGAGGTAGTTGTCCGGCTCGTCGAGGAGCAGGACCTCGTCGGTGCCGCGCAACAGGGCCTCCAGGACGAGGCGCTTCTGCTCGCCGCCCGAGAGGGTGCGCACCTCGCGGAACTGGGCCTTGTCGTAGGGGACGCCGAGCGCGGCGGTGGTGCAGATGTCCCACAGCGTCTCTGCCTCGTAGCCCTGGACCTCGGCCCAGTCGGAGAGGGCCTGGGCGTAGTCCATCTGCGCGGCCTCGTCGTCGACCGTCATGATCGCGTGCTCGGCGGCGTCGACGGCCTTCGCGGCCTCGCGGATCCTCGGCTGGGCGACGGAGACGAGCAGGTCGCGCACGGTGCTCTCGTCCCGTACGGAGCCGACGAACTGCGGCATCACGCCGAGGCCGCCGCTGACGGTGACGCTGCCGCCGTGCGGCTGTAGCTCGCCGGAGATCAGCCGCAGCAGTGTGGTCTTGCCCGCGCCGTTGGCCCCGACCAGGGCGACGACCGCGCCCTCGCCGACCCGGAAGGAGACGTCACCGAGCAGCGCCCGCCCGTCCGGCAAGTAGTACTCGAGGTGCGCGGCTTCCAGATGTCCCATGGGCGGGATTCTCCGTGTCGGGCCACCGTCGCGGCAAACCGGTTTGTGCGGCGGTAGTGGCGGCGACCGGTCCGGGTACCCGGAGCATATGACCGCAGATGTCTCCCCCTCACGTCAGGACGGCCCGCGGGCCCGGCTGCTCGCCCTCGACTACCGCGTCTTCGACGCGGTCGCCTCCCGGCACTGGCCGGGGGCGGACCGTTTCCTCCCCCGGCTGAGCCGCAGCGCCAACCACGGGCTGCTGTGGTTCGGCACGGCGGCGGTGATGGCGGCGACCGGCACGCCGAGGGCCCGCCGGGCCGCCGTGCGCGGGGTCGCCTCGCTCGCGCTGGCCTCCGCGACCATCAACACGCTCGGCAAGCGCTCGGTGCGACGGGCTCGGCCGCTGCTCGACACGGTGCCGCTGATCCGGCAGCTGAAGCGGCAGCCGATCACCACGTCGTTCCCCTCGGGTCACTCCGCGTCCGCCGTGGCCTTCGCCACCGGTGTGGCGCTGGAGTCGCGGGCCTGGGGCGCGGGGGTCGCGCCCGTCGCGGGCGCGGTGGCGCTCTCCCGCGTCTACACCGGCGTGCACTTCCCGGGCGACGTCGTCGCGGGCGCGGCTCTCGGCGCGGGCGCGGCCTTCGCGGTGCGCGGCCTCGCGCCGACCCGCGGTCAGCTGCCCGCCCCGGGCAGGCCGCGTCCCGAGGCGCCCGCCCTGCCCGGCGGTGAGGGCCTGGTCCTGGTCGCCGAGTCCGGTGCGCGCGCCGGTGAGCGTGCGAGGGCCCTGCGGGCCGTCCTGCCACTCGCCGAGGTCATCACCTGTGCGCCGGACGACCTGAGCGCCGAGCTGGAGAAGGCGGCGGGCCGCGCGCGGGCGCTGGGGGTGTGCGGCGGTGACGGCTCCGTCAACGCCGCGGCCGGTGTCGCCCTGCGCCACGGGCTGCCGCTCGCGGTGCTGCCGGGCGGCAGGCCGGACCACTTCGCGTACGACATCGGCGTGGAGGAGACGCGCGACCTGTGCCGTGCCGTGGAGGAGGGCGGCGCGGTGGCGGTCGACGTGGGGCGCTTCAGCTCGCCGGACGGCACTCCCGAGGAGGACAGGACCGAGGGCATCTTCCTCAACACCTTCAGCCTCGGTGTCCTCCCGGAGACGGTCCGCCGCAGCGACCGCTGGGCGCGCCGCCTGGGCGACCGGCCCGCCGCCGCCCTCGCCGCCCTGCGGACGCTGCGCTCGAAGCCGGCGCCGATGAGCGCCGAGGTCCGGGGCCGCAGGCGGCCGCTGTGGCTGCTCTTCGCGGGCAACGGCTCGTACCACCGGTTCGGTCTCGCGCCGGGCCGCCGGCTCGACCTGGCGGACGGGCTGCTGGACGTACGCGCCGTGCACGGCGGCCGGACGCCGGGCGTGCGGCTGCTCGCCGCCGCGCTCGCCGGTTCCGCGGTCCGCACCCCGGTCCAGGCGGCAGTGCGGCTGCGGAGTCTGCGGGTGGACGACATCGGGCCGGGCACGGTGGCGGCGTACGACGGTGAACTCACCGAGGTCCAGGGCGCGTTGCTGCTCGACAAGCTCCCGGAGGCGCTCACCGTCTATCGTCCGCTCCCCGCCATCGGATGACCAGATGCTGATACACGGGTCTCACTATTCGGCGTGGCGGCGTAGGTTCGGCGTACCGCAGCAAGCGTGCAGCGAACCTGGAGGAGTCCGCCATGCCGAAGGAAACCGCCGTCTATACGCACGGCCACCACGAGTCCGTACTGCGTTCCCACACCTGGCGCACCGCCGCCAACTCCGCCGCGTACCTCGTCGGTTCGCTGAAGCCGCACATGAAGGTCCTCGACATCGGCTGCGGGCCGGGCACCATCACCGCCGACCTGGCGGCGCTGGTTCCGCAGGGCCGTGTGACGGGCGTCGACCACGCGCCGGACATCCTCGGCACGGCACGCGCCACGGCTGCTGAACGCGGCCTGGACAACGTGGACTTCGCCGTCGCGGACGTGCACGACCTCGACTTTCCCGACGACACGTTCTGCGTCGTGCACGCCCATCAGGTGCTCCAGCACGTGGGCGATCCGGTGCGGGCGCTGAGCGAGATGCGGCGGGTCTGCAAGCCGGGCGGCATCATCGCGGCCCGCGACGCCGACTACGCGGCGATGACCTGGTACCCGAAGGCACCCGCCCTGGACGACTGGCTGGACCTGTACCGGCGGGTGGCCCGCGCCAACGGCGGCGAGCCGGATGCCGGGCGCCGTCTCAAGTCCTGGGCCATGGAGGCCGGTCTGACGGACGTCACCGCGAGCGCCGGCACGTGGTGTTACTCCTCCGATGAGGAGCGGGCCTGGTGGAGCGGGCTGTGGGCGGACCGCACGGTCGCCTCCTCCTACGCCGAACGCGCGGTGTCGGGCGGGCACGCGGACGTCGAGCAGCTGCGGGCCGTCGCGGCGGCCTGGCGGGAGTGGGGCGGGGCGCAGGACGGGTGGTTCGTGGTGCTGCACGGCGAGATCCTCTGCCGCAAGTAGCGCGCGTCGTCCTCTGCCGCATCCGGGGCGTGGGCTCGGCGGGCACTCAGCGGCGCCCGCCACCTCCGCCTCCGCCCGTACTGGAACCCCCGGTCGTGGAGCTGACACAGCCGGTGCAGGGGCCCGTGCCCTGCCGCAGATACCGGCGCTGGTTCGCCAGGTCGACCGCGAGTCCCGGCGACGTCACCTCGGCGGGGATGCCGATGCCGAACCGGCCGTAGAACGCGAGCAGGCCGGCGTCGGCGCGTGCGACTGCCGCGTGGGTGCGCTCGTAGGCCACCGCCGTCAGACGGCGGATGTCGACGCGCACGAGTCGGCCGCCCTCGGGCGGGGGCCGGCCGACGCCTTCGCCCCACCGGTGGAAGACCTTCTTCACCGGGCCGTCCTCCACCAGGCCGCCGAGGTACTCCTTGACCAGCTGCACGGCCTGGTTGTCGCCCAGGTCGAGGGCGTCGAAGGTGCGGGTGATCGCGAGGGAGGCCAGCTCGGCGAACCGGTCGGTCCGCTGCTCGCGCTCCGCGGTGCGCCGTTGGCTCTCGTCGAGCTGGGCGAGCCGGCCGTCGAGGTCGTCGGCCTCCGGGGGCGGCTCGGGGGGTGGCGCCGGTTCGTCGAGTGCGAGTGTGGCGGCCTGGAAGCGGCCGACCTGCCGGGCGGTGTCCAGCGCCGTCCGGTTCACGGACTCACCGGGCGGCGAGGGAGCGGCCCGGTGCACGGCGAGGATCACGGCTCTCAGCCGGGCGGTGGCCCGGGGGTGCGCCGTGACCTGCTGGTGGATCTCCTTGTAGGCGGCCGTGGCGCCCTCGGCGTACTGCCGACGCTGGACCTCCAGCGCGTATCTCTCGGCCATCGGCCGCTTCCACGCGCCCTCGGACACCGGGGCCAGCGCGACGAGGAACAGCAGGGCGACCATGATGCCGACGTTGACCCCTGACAGGGAACGCCGGGCGAAGTTGGCGGTGAGGCCCAGCGGCAGCCGGGACTCGCTGAAGCGCGCGGGGCGCGACCGCCGTCTGAGTCGCGCGACGCGGTCCGGCCTGCGCAAGTCCGCGTAACTGCCGAGCGCCAGCACCGTGTAGACCGCCAGCCAGTACAGCCAGTGCACCTCGGTCAGTCCCTGGATCTTCTCCACGATTCCGCGTACGACGGTGACTTGGAGCGGGGTGAACGACAGTACGTTGGCCAGCCACACCAGCAACACGCTGAGCACCAGGCCGAGTTCCACGGACAGGACGATGTCGGCCGCCGCCTGCACCGTCGGCCGAGCCGAGTCCTTCAGCTTTCGCCAGCCGCGCCAGGAGAGCCAGATGGCGAGCGGGAAGAAGAATCCGGCGGCCGGCGTGAGGGTCAGTACGTCGCCGGAGACCAGTTGCTCGACGGCGAGCACGACGAGGAACACGCCTGGCAGGTCCGGAAGGTGCCGCACGATCAGGCGCTCGGACACACCGCACCGCTTCACCGCGAGCAGCAGCGTCCAGCCGCCGAAGAAGAGCAGGACCACCAGCGGGACCAGGCGGGAGGGGAACGCGCGGAACAGGACGACGAGCAGGGCCACCGGCGGGACGGCCGCGCACAGCGCGAGGACGGCCGCGGCGACGTAGCGGCGGTGCCGGAACCAGCGGATCAGGGGCTCGACGATCAGGACGCCGACTATTTCCGGCGCGGCCATGACGGCTGCCGCGAGGCCGATGCCCGCGACCGCGCCGAGAATTCCGCCGAGGGCGCCCCTGACGGCGGCGAGGAGTGCGGACCCCGGGCCGTCGATGCCCTGCGCGGTGCCGAGGTGCCAGGCCGCCCACGCGCCCACCCCGAAGGTGACGTACAGGGCCAGGAGTTCCGGCACCTCGATCAGCGGTTCCCGTTCGTCGCGGGGAGCCGACGCGGGCCCGGTCGACGCGGGCTCGTCCGAAGCCGCGGTCTCCGGAGTCGGTGGGGCCGCAGCGTGGGCCGCACGCGGTCTGCGTGCGCGCAGCCGACGGGCGAGATCGAGGAAGATCTCCAGGTTGGGCACTTGGCACCCGGGCCGCACGAAATAGGTCGGGAAGTCGCTGCCACGCGAGGTGACCACGAGGTCGCCCTCCGCCGTGAGGGAGAGCGAGTCGACGTCCTCCCAGGCAGTGAAGTCGTCCCGGCCGCGCCTACGCCGTACGGTCAGCCCGTCCCGGCTCAACACCAGCTCCCCGAACGGGACTTCACCGCCGTTCACAGCGGTGTCGGCGGCCGGTGCCAGCTGCTCGTCCCGGACACCCTGCCGGACCACCTGACCCCACTCCCCCTCCGGCGGGAGCGTGACGACCGCCCCCTCGGAGTCGGACAGCTTGTAGCGATGCGGGCCGTGCGTGAAGACAGCGGCCGACCGCCAGCGATAGACCGCTTCCGTACCGTCGGCCGCGATCGCGACGAGGCCCTTGTCGTAGAGGCGGAACTCCACTCTCGTGTGCCGCCGGTACCTCGACGCCCGGACGGCGAACGGCCCCAGCAGCGCCAGTCCGGCGAGCACCGCGGCCGCGCCGCCCGCATCCCGGCCGAACACCGCGCCGAGAAGGAGCGTCAGGAGGCAGGTCAGGGCTGAGAAGGGGGTGAGGGTCAGCAGGAGCAGCGCGTACGCGGAGGGCTTGCCGCGCCGGGGGTGGCGGGTACGGCGATGCCGCCCCAGCCCCGGACGCTCCGCGCGATCCTCCGCGCCGTCCGCTGTCTCATCGTCCGCGCCCCCGACCTCATCCATCTCGGGAAGCGTCCCACACAACTCGCCGGAAGCACCTAGTCCTTCGGGAGGAGCGAGCCCAGCGGGCCGAGGTCCAGGTTCAGGTCCTCGGCCCGCAGACCGTACCGGTCGCGCAGCTCGGCCATCCGGTCCTCCAGGAGCATCAGCGTCAGCCCGATCCGCTCCTCCTGGTCCTCGGTGAGGTCACCGGTGTCGAAGCGGCGCACGGCCTGACGCTCCATGAGCTGGCGCAGCAGCTCGATGATGGTCAGGACAAGTTTCACCAGGTCCCGCTCCACGGTGTCCGGATCGAGGTCCATGCGTTTGCGGTCGCCGCCATCCATGGGTTACTCCAATTCCGGCCACGGTGAGGGCACTTGTTCGTTCACCGAGCTGATCAGTGCGTTCAGGTCGATGCGTACGAGGTCGACGTCCGCGATCCGCAGCGTGATGTCGCCCTTGATGACGACCCCGCCCGCGAGAAGGCGGTCGAGCAGGTCGACCAGGGCTATTTCACGGCGCTCGACGACCGTCATCGGGAGCGCCCCGCGTCGTCGGCGCCCGTTTCGTCGTCGGCGGTGAAGGAGTAGGCCGCCCAGGGGCCCGTCAGCTCCACCCGCAGACCGGAGGAGTCCCCCTCCTCGTCCTTGGTGTGGTCTACGAGTTCGACGAACTCCTCGGAGTGCGCGCGGGGCACCAGATAGGCGGCGTTGAGGATGTTCCGCCCGGGCGCCTTGGAGAGGGACGAGTTCTGCGGGGCGTGCAGCCTGGAGTCGTCGGCCCGGCGCGACAGCTTCTCGTGCAGGGCCTGGGCGAAGGCCTCGGCCCGCTGCCAGCTCTCGTCCTGGGCGGTCTGCCGGCTGCGCCGCTGGCGCAGATAGTCGCGCCCCGAGAGCGGCTTGCTCGGCGCCCCCTCGGCGGGCCGCTCCCGCGAGGACTCCTCGCTCTCCAGATGAACCTTGACGCCCCATTCCACGCATCCGTCGATCCGGTCGAGGACCCGCCGGAAGCGGTCCGCTCCCTCCTCCAGCATGGCGCGCACGCCGCTGTCGTCACGGAATACGGTCGCGAGCCGCAGCGGCAGCGGGCAGGTGACGCTGGTCAGCGCCGCGATCACCCGCTGGTGTGCGCGGGCCGTGTCGGAGAGCCAGTCCAGGTCCTCCAGGTGCCTGCGCAGCGGCTCCTCCGCGAAGTCCCGCTCCGGCACCGGGCCCACCACGGCGATGAGGCCTTCGTGGGCGAGCTGCCGGGGCGGCACGCCGCCGACCCCGGTCAGGTCGGCGGCGAGCGGCGCGTCCAGCGGACGGCAGACCGCGTAGACGTACCGCAGTTCCTCACTTGCGAGGCTCACGTGACTCCTTCTCGGCGGGCTCCAGGACGCCCTGTGACTCCAGTTCCTCCAGGCGCCGCCTCAACTCCGCGTTCTCCTGGGAGAGTTCCTTGTGGCGCGCTCCGGACGAGAGCGCCGGGTCCTGCTCCCACCAGTCGATGCCCATCTCCTTGGCCTTGTCGACGGAGGCGACGATGAGGCGGAGCTTGATGGTGAGCAGTTCGATGTCGAGCAGGTTGATCTTGATGTCGCCCGCGATGACGATGCCCTTGTCCAGGACGCGTTCGAGGATGTCCGCGAGGTTGGCCCCGCCGCCGCTGCTGCCGTAGGGGCCGGGCAGGCCGCCGCCCGGGGAGGCCGTCATCGGCTGTCCCGTCCGCCGTCGGCCGACTCGGCGTACTCGCGACGCTTCTCCTCGTCGACGTCGGCCTCGTCATCGACCTCGCCGTCAGCCTCGTCATCGACCTCGTCCTCGTCGACTTCGCCGTCGGTCTCTTCGTCGTACTCGGCCTCGGGATCGTCCTCGGGCTCGTCGTCTTCCTCCTCGGCCTCTTCGTCGTACTCGGCCTCGGGCTCGTCGAGTTCCTCCTCGGGCTCGTCCTCGTCCTCGTACTCCGCCTCCGGCGCGTCCTCGCGGTCTTCCCTGTCCTCGCCGTCCTCGCCGTCCTCGTCGTACTCGACCTCGGGGCGCTCCTCCTCGGACTCCTCATCGGCCACGGCGTCCTCGTGACTGCGGACGACCTCGCCGTCGCGGATCTCACCGCGCCAGCCGTCGCTCGCCTCGCCGCGCAGCGTGATGTGCCGGGCGAAGTGCTTGAGGTCGAGGCGTGCCCTGCGGCCCTGGGCGCGCCAGATGTTGCCGGTCTTCTCGAAGAGCCCCTGCGGGTAGTACTCGATGACCAGCAGGACCCGCGTGAGGTTCTCCGCGAGCGGGTGGAAGGTGACGGCGCCCTTCGCCGTCCCCTTGGCCCCCTCGGACGTCCAGGTGATCCGCTGGTCCGGGACCTGCTCGGTGGTGTGCGCCTTCCAACTGCGCTTGGACCAGAAGACCTTGAGCTTCCAGTCGATGTCCGTGTCGCTCGCGACGGTGGCGTCCTCGACGCCCTTCGCGAAGGTGGAGAACTCCTGGTACTGCGTCCACTGGTCGTACGCCTCACGGACCGGGACGCCGACGTCGACGTACTCCAGGATGACGGTGGGCTTCTTGCCCGCGCCGCCCTTCTTGCGCTTGCCGCCCCCGACGCCCTTGACGGCGTCGGTGACCTTCTCCTTCAGCCGGCTGCCGCCCAGTTCCAGCGCACCACGCACCGGACCCTTGCCCTCGGCGACCTTCTTGCCCGCGTCCAGCGCGAGCTTGCGGAAGCCGGGGCTCTTGCCGTCCGCGATGTCGTTCAGCTTGACGGTGGCGTCGCCGAGCCGGTGGCCCACGCCGATGAGCATGCGCTCGACCTGCGCCATGAGGTAGGCCTGCGCCTCTTCCTTCAGGCGGTCGGCGGCGGGGCTGCGCGTGATGTTGCCCAGGGGTGACTCAGCCACGGTCGCCTCCCTTCGCCCGGCCGCCGCCCGTGCGGGACGCCGAGGCCGTCTTGCGGGCGCCGCCGCGAGCCGCCGAAGCCGACTTCTTCTGGGCGGTCTTGCTCTGGGCGGTCTTACTCTGGCCGGCCTGCTTCGGGACGGCCTTGCGGGCCGTCTTCTTCGCCGCGGTCTTCTTCGCCACGGTCTTCCTCGCGGCCGGCTTCGTCTCCGACTTCTCCTCCGACCGCGATTCGGAGTCGTCCTGCGACCGCGGCTCGGACTTCGACGATGACGGCCTCTTGGCGGCCGTCTTCTTACGCCGCCCGGCCGACTCGGGCTCCGCGTCCTCTTCGTCCCGGGCCGCGTCCTCGTCGTCCTCGTCGTCCTCGTCGTCCCGGGCCACGTCCTTGACGTCGTCCGGCGCCACGCCGGAGATCCGGTCCTGGACGTCGAGGGTGCGGTCGTGCAGCCGGTCGGCGAGGCCTTCGAGCTGACGGTTCAGGAGCGATCCCGTGGCGGCCTTGCCCACGCCCCGCAGATCCTCGCGCAGCTGATCGCCGATCTCCTTGAACTGCGGGTTGTTCTCCAGCTGCTGGGTCACCAGCGACCCCAGCGCCTTCGGGCTCAGGTTCAGCCGCTTGCCCGCGACCATCGTGCCGACGGCGAACGCGAACTTCGCCTTCTTCGTGCGGCCGAGGACGTATCCCGCGCCCACGGCAAGGCCCATTGCCAGTCGGTTCATTGTCTGAAGTCCTGTCCTGTGCTGTGTTGCAGCCGGTCGAGGAGTTCGTCCTCGGCCCGTTCGAACTCGTCCTCGTCGATCTCGCCCGCCTCCAGGCGCTGCTCGAGGCGGGCGAGTTCGCGACGGATGGCCGAGGGGTCGTAGTACTGCCGCTCCGCCTCGTCGACGACCTGTCTCAGCACCCAGAGGGAGCCACGGGCCGGGGCCAGCGGCAGCATGAGCAGTTCGCCGATGAGTCCCATGGCGTCACTCCGCCGGTCCGGCGGGGCCCGGGTCGACGAAGCTGTACGGCGGCAGCGGGCCGTGCACCGTGAGTTCCAGGTGCGGCTGGGTGGTCCGGAGTTCGTCCACCGCGGCGACGAAGCCCTCGGCGGACTTGCGGCTCACCAGGAACGAGATGTTGGCGAGCCAGCCGGTGCTCTCGGGCCCGTCGGCGACCGCCTCGGCCGTCGGCTCCAGCGCGCGCCGCACCTCGACGGCGTCGCTCGCCTCGCGGGCCCGCACCGCGGAGGTGACCGCCTCACCGAGCTGCAACTTCTGCTCCTGGCTGCCGCCGCCCTGGCGCTGGTTGGCCTCCACCATGGCGCGCAGCTCCGGGTTCTCCGCGAGGACCTGGTGCAGCACCGCCTGTTCGTTGTGCGTGGCCTTCACGTTGTACTCGACCTTGCCGTCGAGGGTGCGCAGCCGTTCCGTGTAGTGGTCGGCGCGCTCCCCGAGCACGGATACGACGGTCTCGTCGTCCGGCGCGAGGCTGCCGAAGCGCATCGGGAGCACGGAGCCCGCGGCGCCCGCCTCCGAGAGGACGTTCTGGTGGGCGAGCAGGTCACGCCGCTTGGGCTTGAGGTCCTCGGGGGCGTCGCTCACAATCGCGGCGAGTTCACCCTGCTTGAGGATGCGCACGGGGCACGCCGGCTTCCCGATGCCCTCCATGCCGTCCGGCAGGGCCGGGTGGGAGCTGTTGGCGATGCCGTAGACGTAGGTGGTCACTCCTTCTCCTCCTTGCGGCGCGAGGTCGTGGACCGCCGGGCCCGCGGGCGCTCCTCGGTCTGTCGCTGGCCTTCCTCACGGGACTGCTTGAAGGCGTCCGATATGGTCTCGGCCGCTCCGGAGAGCGCGCCCTTGGACTTGCCCTTGGCGCCGGACTCGGTGATCTCACCGACGAGGTCCGGCAGGCCGGGGTCCTTCTTCGGCCCGGATTCCAGGTCGAGGCGGTTGCACGCCTCGGCGAACCGCAGATAGGTGTCGACGCTCGCGACGACGACACGGACGTCGACCTTCAGGATCTCGATACCGACGAGCGAGACGCGTACGAAGGCGTCGATGACGAGTCCTCGGTCGAGGATGAGCTCCACGACGTCGTACAGGCCACTGGAGCCGCCACCGCCGCCGGACTGTTGTGCCGGGACTACGGTCATACCGACTGAGCCTCCTTGCTGTGGGTCCGTTACTTGTTGCCTTGTTCCGTTACTTGTTGCGGGAGTCGGAACGTCCGCGCTCGTAGCGGCGGATCCGCCGGTAACCGGTCAGCTCGCCCTGCGGGTCGAGCCGCACCTCGTACGTCGCCAGCAAACTCATCGTGTCCGGGACGCGGGCCAGTTCGAGCACCTCGATCTCCAACAGCCAGCCCTCGTCGGTGCGTTCGAAGGACGACACCGATTCGGCTGTCATGCCGGTCAGCTCGGCGAGCTGGGTCTGCGCGGCCCGCAGAACTGCCATGGGGCCCGGCAGTTCGTTCTGCGCGGCGTCCGATGTCTTGTTGTTCTTCTCGCTCTGCGTGGTGTCCGTTGTCTTGTCGTCTGTTGCCTTACGTGACGTATTGGCCATGTTCACCTCCCGGTACGTGTGTCCCGGAGGCCCTTGGCCAAACCTCGCCTCAACCACGCAGGGCGCGCAGCTTGCGGCGGGCCGGTCCGAGGGCGCGTCCGTTGCGCGGGACGCCGGCCCACGGGTCCGTGCGGGCCTGTTCCAGGGCGTTCTCGATGGTCCAGCGGCGGGCGTGTACGGCGGGGTCGTCGAGCTGTTCCCAGGCGAGCGGGACGGCCACCGGGGCGCCGGGCTCGGCCCGCACGGAGAAGGGGGCCACCGCTGTCTGCGCGTACCCGTTGCGCTGCACGTCGAGGTAGAGCCGGTCGCCGCGCGCCTCTTTGCGGGCGGCCGTGGTGAGCCGCTCGGGGTGCGCGGCGGCGAGCGTGTCGGCGACGTCCTTGGCGAAGTCGCGTGCGTCGTCGAAGTCGTGGCGGCCGTTGAGGGGCACGACGACGTGCAGTCCGCGTGAGCCGGTCGTCATCAGGGCGGACGGCAGGCTCATGTGGTCGAGAAGCTCCCCGAGCAGCCGGGCCGCGTCGCGCACGGCGCCGAAGTCGTCCTTCGCCGGGTCCAGGTCGAAGACCAGCCGGTCGGGGCGGTCGATCTGGCCGGTGCGGGAGAGCCAGCGGTGCAGGGTGAGACAGGCCTGGTCGGCGAGGAAGAGCAGCGTGGCAATGTCGTCGCACACGGTGTGCGTGACCGTGCCGTCCTTCTTGGCGACCTCGGCGCGGGTGATCCACTCCGGGTAGTGGTCCGGCGTGTCCTTCTGCATGAAGCGGGGGCCCTCGACACCGTCGGGGTGGCGCTCCAGCATCAGGGGGCGGCCGCGCAGGTGGGGCAGCATGTAGGGGGCGACGGACCGGTAGTAGTCGAAGAGGTCCGCTTTCGTGTAGCCCTTCCCCGCGCCCTCGCCTTGCGTACGGCCCTCGCCTTGCGTACGGCCCTCGCTGCTGTCCTCGCCGCCGCTTCTTTCCCTGCCGCCGCCGTCCTCACCGGCCGGGAAGAGGACCTTGTCCGGCCGGTGCAGCTCCACGGTGCGGCGGCCCGCCCGCACCGTCCGTACGTCGCTCATAGGCGTTTCCTTCCGCTCGGGTCACCGGGTCGGACGGACTCATCGGGTACCCCGGGACGGCCCCGGTAGTCGCCCCGAGCCCCCTGCCGCGGTGGTGTTCACCCTGGTCGGCAGGGTGGCTGGCACCACCGGGAACCAGGGGGACGGCGGGCGTGTCCGGCAGCGCCCCGGCCGGGAGGATCGAAGGCACCGAACGGCACTCCCGCATCCACGACCCTCAGTGAGGCCCGCCATGACGCACGACTCAGACCTGCGCTCCGGCCCGCGGCACACCCGCCCCCGCCCCAGCCCCCGGCCGTCGGCGCCGCTGGCCCGCGTGCTCCCGAAAACGGACGAGCCGCCCGCTCCCGCGCCCATCAGGGCGGCCTTCGCGCTCTGGCTCACCGCGGTCGCCGCCGGTGTCTTCGAGACGGTGCTCGCGGTGATCGGGGAAGTGGCCGACGGCGACGCGTCCACCGGTGACCTCGCGGGCGGTCTCGCCCTGCGCGTGGCCGTGTACTCGGCGGCCGTTCTGGTCGCGGTGCGGATGCGGCGCGGCGGGAACTGGGCGCGGCTCACCCTGGCGGGCGTTCTCGGCGTCTTCGGCACGCTGTCCCTGGTCGTCGAGCCCGCACGCCGGCTGGCCGACGGGCACCCGGTCGGCGAGGCCTTCCGCGACCTGGACGCCGTGGACGTCCTGTTCGGCGGCAGCCGTCTGCTGCATCTGACGGCCGTGCTGACGGCGGTCTTCCTGATGTTCCGCCCCGCGGCCAACGCGTGGTTCAAGAGGACGGCCCGGTGAGCCCCGAGCACCGCCGCGCGGAGGTCACCGCACCACCCCCTCCTCCACCAGCAGCCGCGCCGCCGCGGCGATCGACTGGGCGTCGATGCCCGCCGCGCGCAGCTGCTCCTCGGGCGACGCCGAGCCGGGCATCGTGCGCACGGCGAGCCGGACCAGGCGCGGCACCGGGCCGCCGTCGGTGAACGCGTCGAGGACCGCGTCGCCGAGGCCGCCCTCCTCGCGGTGGTCCTCGACGGTGACCAGGCATCCGGTGCGCGTGGCCGCCTCGCGCAGGGTGCGGCGGTCGACGGGCTTGACGGAGTACAGGTCGATGACGCGCACCGGAATGCCCTCGGTCTCCAGCAACTCCGCGGCGGCCAGGGCCTCGTGGACGGTCACCCCGGCGGCGACGAGGGTGAGACGGTCCGCGTCGGAGGAGCGCAGGACCTTCGAGCCGCCGATGGGGAACTCCTCGCCGGGGCCGTAGATGACGGGCGTGTTCCCGCGTGACGTACGCAGGTAGCGCACGCCGTCGAGTTCGGCCATCTGGGCGATGAGCCGCCCGGTCTGGTGGGCGTCGCACGGGTACAGGACCGTGGAGCCGTGCACCGCGCGGAACATCGCCAGGTCTTCGAGGCCCATCTGGGAGGGGCCGTCCTCGCCGATGGCGACGCCCGCGTGGGAGCCGACGAGGTTGATGCCCGCGCCGCTGATCGCCGCCATCCGTACGAAGTCGTGGGCGCGCGTGAGGAACGCCGCGAACGTCGACGCGTAGGGCACCCAGCCGCGCGCCGCCATGCCGACGGCGGAGGCGACCAGTTGCTGCTCGGCGATGTAGCACTCGAAGTAGCGGTCGGGGTGTTCCTTGGCGAAGTACTCCGTGCGTGTCGAGTCGCCCACCTCGCCGTCCAGGGCGACCACGTCACCGCGCGCGGTGCCGAGCGCGGCGAGCGCCTGTCCGTAGGCGTCGCGGGTGGCGATGTCCTCGCCGACCTCGTGGCGGGGCAGTTCGAGGTGACCGGCGCGCTCCGCGTGCAGGGTGCGCGCCGCGGCCGGCTTGCGCACCTCGACGCGTACGTCGCGTACGCCGCCCAGCTCCTCGATGGCCGACTCCGCGTCCGGCAGCGGCTTGCCGTGCAGCCCCTCGCGGTTCTCGATGGAGGCGACGCCCCTGCCCTTGAGGGTGCGGGCGAGGATGACGGTCGGCTGCCCCGCGGTGGAGCCCGCCTCCTGGAAGGCGCGGTCGATGGCGTCGACGTCGTGCCCGTCGGTCTCGACGACGTGCCAGTCGAAGGCCTTGAAGCGGTCGGCGTAGGCCTTCAGGTTCCACTCGTGGCGGGTCGGTCCTCGCTGGCCGAGCCGGTTGACGTCGACGATCACGGTGAGGTTGTCGAGGTGTTCGTATCCGGCGTGCTCGGCGGCCTCCCAGACGGAGCCCTCGGCGAGTTCGCTGTCGCCGCAGAGCACCCAGACGCGGTAGGGGATGCGTTCGAGCCGCTTGCCGGAGAGTGCCATGCCCACGCCGACGGGCAGGCCCTGCCCGAGCGAGCCGGTGGCGACCTCCACCCACGGCAGGGCGCGGGGTGTCGGGTGTCCCTGGAGGCGGCTGCCCTCCTTGCGGAAGGTCAGCAGTTCGTCGTCGGTGAGCGCGCCCGCCGCCTTGTACGCCGCGTAGAGCAGCGGGGAGGCGTGGCCCTTGGAGAGGATGAAGCGGTCGTTGCCCGGATGGTCCGGGCGGTCGAAGTCGTAGTGCAGATGGCGGGCCATGAGCACCGCCATCAGGTCGGCGGCGGACATCGACGAGGTGGGGTGCCCGGAGCCGGCGGCGGCCGCGGCGCGGACCGAGTCGACGCGCAGCTGCTGGGCGAGGGTGGAGAGGTCACTGCTGGTCATGAGGGGGTCTCCTTGCTGTGCGGGGCCGCCTGGGCGTGGCGGCCCTGGGGGTCGCGGTCCGGCACGGGCGTTCGGGCCGTCTTCGGTGCCGCGGGGCCCGTCGGCGCGGACGTCCGGGGTGTCCGGGCTGTCTTGGTGTCCGCCGGGAGCGGCGACGAGCGGACCGGGCTGGGCCGGGGGTCGCCGAGCCGGGCGTCGCCGAGCCGTACGCGGCCGACCCGCGCGTCCCGGCGCGGCGGTGCGGCCTCCAGGAGCCAGTCTGCGGCGCCCCGGACGCGATCGCCCGGCATGACCGCCAGGTGGTGGCCGCGCGCGCGGGCCGCGGCGACGCGTCCCGCCGTCACGGCTGGGCACCGGGCGGCCCGGAGGCGGCGACGGCCATGTCTGCGCCGGGAAGGCCGAACCTGTCGGGCCGGCCGGACCTGCCCGGTCGGCCGTGGCCGCCGGGCCGGGGTGTGCGCCGCACGGTGACAGGCGGACCCGGCTCCGACAATGACGGTGCGGGGTCGGCTCATGGTGCGCCTCCGGCGGGGTCGGGTCCGGCGGGCTCGGAACCTCCGCGTGCCCCGGCCCGGCGGACGGCAAACTCCGGATCCGAGGGCGCTCGGCCCGGACCGGCGGGCGCCCGGAAGCAGAGGAGGGCGGGCGCCCGGGAGCAACGCCGCCGAGGGCCGAAAACCGAGGTCCGGCACGCTTCGGACGCCGTTTGCCGCCGCGTCACGGGGTTACCCGGAGCCGTATCCGACCCGTTTCCCCCCGACGCACCGGAGGCGCATCCCCACGCTCCCGGCCGCCGCGCCCTGCGCGCGCGCCTGTCCCGCGCCCGCGCCCGCGCCCCCGAACCCCCGCGCACCATGAACCGAGGAAGCCCCAGATGAAGGACGCAGTCGCGATCGAACGGCCCGTCGTCTCCGCGTACACGGTGCCCGCGGACGCACCCGAGGCGGACGGCACCTTCGCCTGGGACACCACGACGGTCGTCATCGTCGAGATCACCGCGGGCGACGCGACGGGCACCGGCTGGACGTACGCGCCCGCATCCGTCGCCGCGCTCGTCGACGAGCAGCTCACCCCGGCCGTTCTCGGCCGGGACGCCCTCGACATCCCCGCGGCGCACGACGCGATGACGAAGGCGGTGCGCGACACCGGGCGCCCCGGCGCCGCGGGCCGCGCGATCTCGGCGGTCGACATCGCGCTGTGGGACCTGAAGGCCCGCCTCCTGGAACTGCCGCTCGTACGTCTCCTCGGCGCGGCCCGCGACGAGGTTCCCGTCTACGGCAGCGGCGGCTTCACGACGTACCACGACACGCATCTGGCGGCGCAGCTGAACGGCTGGGTGCACGGCCAGCACATTCCGCGCGTAAAGATCAAGATCGGCGAGCGGTGGGGCCGGGCCGCGGGCCGCGACGTGTCGCGGGTGCGCACCGCGCGTGACGTCATCGGCCCGCAGGCCGAGTTGTACGTCGACGCGAGCGGCGGCTATACGCGCAAGCAGGCCGTACGGGTAGGCAGGGTGCTCGCCGAGCACGGCGTGGGCTGGTTCGAGGAGCCGGTGTCATCGGACGACCTGCGGGGCCTCGCGCTGGTCAGGGACGCGCTGGTGTGTGACGTGACGGCGGGAGAGTACGGCTACGACCTGCCGTACTTCGCCCGCATGATCCCGTCCGTGGACTGTTTGCAGGTGGACGCGACGCGCTGCGGCGGCCTCACCGAGTGGCTGCGCGCGGCGGCTCTCGCGCAGGCGCACGGCCTGGAGGTCTCGGCGCACTGCGCGCCGCACGCGCATGCCGCGGTCGCCGCGTGCGTGCCGAACCTGCGGCACATCGAGTGGTTCCACGACCATGTGCGGATCGAGTCGATGTTCTTCGCCGGGGCCCTGGACCCGACCGGCGGCGTCGTGCGCCCGGAGGGTGGCGTCGGGCACGGCCTGGAGCTGCGCACGGCCGAGGTGGAGGAGTTCCGGGTGGTGTGAGGCCCCGGTCCCCCGGCGGCCGCACACGGCTCCCGGCGACCGCCATCCCGCGTCAGCGCTCGTCGCGCCGCGGCGTCTCGGGGGCCCCGGCGGGCGCCGCGGGCACGGAGGGCGGCATCGGCGGCGGTGCGGGGGTGCCCGGGGGAACGGCCGGGGCGGCGGGCCCGTCGCCCGTGACGCCCGCGGGGCGCGTGACACCCGGAGCCCCCGCGGCCCCCGCCGGATCCGCGTACGGAGCGGCGGCGCCGGGGTGGGCCGCCGGGCGCTCGGCGCTCGGGCGTGCCGCGTTGCGCAGCAGCATCGCGGCGACGGCGAGTAGCGCGCCGACGATCAGGGCCGCCGCCCAGTCGGGCAGCACCAGGGCGAGCGCGAGACCGACGGCGAGGGCGACGGCGGCACCCGCGTAGAACGCGGTGGCGCCGGATCCGGCGTAGAGCGTGGCCTTGCGCCGCTGCTTCTTGGTCTGCTCGCGCAGTTCCTCCCGCAGTTCGCTGCGGATCGTACGGACCAGCTCGTCGGTCAGGGCCTTGTCGAACGGCTGCTTGTCGAGGCCGGTCTGGGGTTTGTCGAAGCCAGTCATGGCGCCCCGGGTACCCGTGGCGCGCGGCGAGTAACGGCACTCTCCGGGGGGGGCAGGCCCGCGCGACATCACACCCGCCGTGATGTAGGTCACACCATGACGGGATCGCGCTTTGGGTAGGCGGCGCATGATCGCCTGGGTTCGCACCTGGGAAGCACCACCGAAACACGGAGGTATCCATGTCCTCGAAGCGACGTCGCAAGAAGAAGGCCCGCCGCAAGAACGGCGCGAACCACGGCAGCCGTCCCCAGTCCTGACGACGGGTGACGGCGGGAGGGCGGCACCGTACGGTGCCGCCCTCCACTGTGCCTGCCCCTCACGGGAGTTGAGGGAGCGTCCTCGCCGGAGGCGGTGGCGAGGGAGCGGGCAATCATGAAATCGTTGCGGAGCCGTTGGCGGGCCACAGAGGTGAGGGCGTTCCAATCATGGAGATCCTGGGAACCACGCTGCGCATCTGCGTCGAGGACCTGGAGTCCTCGGTCGCGTTCTACGAGCGCCTCGCGGGCGGCAAGGCGATGCGCTTCGAGCGCGGCGGCGTCTCCGTGGCCGCGATCGGCTGCTTCCTGCTGATGAGCGGCCCGGAGCAGGAGCTGGAGATCCTCCGCAAGGTCTCGGCGACCATCGCGGTGCGGGACGTGGACGAGGCGTACGCCGTACTGAACGCGTCCGGCGCCCGCGTCATCGCGGGCCCCGTCCCCACCCCCGCCGGGCGCAACCTCATCGCGATGCACCCCGACGGCGCCGTCTTCGAGTACGTGGACCGCCGCGCCACGGCGACCTGACCCGGCCCCGGCCAGCCCCGGCCCGGTTCGCCCCGCGCCCTAGGGCCGTAGCCGGAAGTCGTAGCGCGCCGGGATCTCCTCGCCGCCGGTGGCCGCCGCCCACAGGTCGCCCAGGGGCTCGGCGCCCTCCCGCAGGTCGGCCGCCTCGAACCCTTCGTCGAAGACGGCCCGCACCGCCGCTATGTCGCCCTCGGCGTAGCGGATCTGGGCCTCGACGAGGCGGAAGCGGCCCTCGGCGCGGGTGGTTTCGTGGAGGCGGTCCCACACCGCGCGTGCCGCCTCCGGGCGGTCCGCCGCCAGCAGCCCGGATATCGCCTCGCGGCCGAGCGCGGCCGTCGCCGCCGTCCAGGCCGCGCCGTCGTCACGCCGCTCCTGGCACAGGTCGTCGAAGGCCTCCGCGTACCGGTCGGCGGCCCGCTCCAGATGTCCCTCGACGGCGTCCGCGACGGCGAGGCAGCGCAGCAACGGCCAGCGGGACAGGGCACGTTCGAGCCCCCGCTCCCAGCTGCGGACGGCCTGCGCCCGGTCGCCCTCGTGCCACTGCGCGACCCCCAGGTGGTACTCCGTGAGCGGTCGCGCGGGCGCTGTCTCCAGCATGTCGCGCCAGTTGCGGCTGACGAGCGTCGGGCCGGGCGGAGCGACCTCGCACGGCTCGGGAAAGGCTCCCGAGCGCAGCAGTTCGAGCCAGGGCGCCTGCTCGGTACCGAGCGTCGACTCGTCGAAGGGCGTGCCCGGCAGCTTGTACTCGGCGCGCAGGACCTCCAGCGCGCCCCAGCCGGAGCCGACCGCGAGCACCTCCCCCGGCTCGGTGTCGGCGCGGGCCAGCCAGGCTACGTAGGCGGCGTCGACGGCCTCCCCGGGCAGGGCGTCCGCGAGGCGCGCCCGGGTCTCGGCGCACGCGTCCGCCCAGTCGCCGTGCACGAGGTCGGCGCGTGCGGACAGCGGCCCGTACGACTCCAGCCAGCTGAACTCGGTCCCGGCGTCCAGGCGTACGTGCTCCAGCTGCGTGCGCGCGAGGCCCGACTGGATCTCCGCGTAGCCGCCGGTGCCGGGTTCGGTGAGCCACTCCTGCCAGCGCCGCCCGCCGCTGCCGGTGCCCCAGACGAAGAGCTTGCGGCCGCGCGGCAGATCCGTGGAGGTCTGCACGAGCCCGTGGCCGTCCTCGTCGAGCGCGGCGATCCACCGCCGGGCGCCGTCAGGGACGTCGAAGAAATAGTCGGCGGAGTACTCGCTGCGCGGCGGGTACGTCCGGTCGGCGCCGTCGGACACGGGCACCGGCACCCGTCGCAGCCCGCCCGGGTGGGCGAACCGCCATGCCTCGTCGGCGGGGGCGAGCACCCTGCGCTCCTCGGGCACCGCCATGTTCGACCACCAGTAGACCGGCGCGGGCTTCTCGTGCGGGTTGCGGATCCGCACGCCGACGTGGAGGAAGTCGGAGTCCTCGGGAAGCCAGAGGTCCACCTGGAAAGGCAGGTCGCGCAGCCGCTCCCACTCCCACAGGCGCAGCATCTCGCCGCCGTCGGGCGCGGTCACGCGGGCGGCGTGCACGGGTGCGCAGGACAGGGTGGTGTGGCCGGTGGCGCCGATGTTCCACTCGATGCCCCCGGAGAACCACGCGCCGTTGAGTGCGAAGCCCGCGGGCTGCAACACCGGGTTGCGGTAGAGGAGTTCGCGTCCGGTCGGCTTGTGGAGGAGGGAGTGGACGCGCCCTCCGTAGCCGGGCAGGACGGTGGCGCGCAGCCGGCCGTTCTCGATGACGAGGGTGCCGAGCGGCGTATCTGTGCGCTTGCGTCCGTAGCCGTCGAGGAGCCGCACGGGCAGCAGGCTGCGCAGCGGCTCGTACCCGACCTGGCGTGCCATGTCGCGCGGCAGGCCGTTCTTGGCGCGCTCGTCCGGGGTGTGCGGGTCGCCGGGCGGCCGCAGCGGGGGCAGCGGGTTCTCGGGGCCGGTCGGGGCGACGGGCAGGGTCAGTACGTCACGGCGCACGGTGGTCTTCACGATCACCATGGAACACGGTCACGGCGGCGCCGCCCAGGGGCCCTTCGGGCCAGGATTGCGTAAAGGCCGCACCGCGCACATCGCACCCGCTCCGCCGATATTCCGTGGGCGTCCCGCCCCCGGCGACGTACCCTGATCCCTTCGGCCGTGGGCCGCCGGCCGGGAGACCGGCGGTCGACAGACCGGCAGTCGAGAGAGAAGAGCGCGAGGACATGGGCACCCAGCACACCTACCGAGTGATCGTCCGAGGGACGTGGGACGAGCTGACGGACGCGTCACGCGCGGCGCTCCTCGCGGAGGTCGAGGAACACGGCCTGGCCCAGATGAAGTTCACGCCCGAGGGCACCCTCACCTACGACCGCGCGCTCAAGCACTTCTCGCTGCGCTACGTGGTGGTCTCCGACGCCGAGGACGGCGAGGAGATGGCGGGGGCGCTCGCCGAGGAGCAGGCCGAGACGATGCTGAGGGAGCGGGGCCACGGCTTCCGGGACCTGCGGTCGAGCGTGACGGACATGGACACCATGAAGATCAACCGGAAGCCTTCGCGGCGCTGACGGGCACCGGCACCGGCGCCATGTCGGCGGTGATGGCCCAGCGTTCGTGGTCGCGCCAGGCCCCGTCGACGTAGAGGAAGTCCGGGGAGAAGCCCTCCAGGCGGAAGCCGGCGCGGCGCACGAGGGCGATGGAGGGGGCGTTGCCCGGCTGGATGTTGGCCTCCAGGCGGTGCAGCCCCAGCTCCCCGAAGGCGTACGCCATGACGAGGCCGAGTCCCTCGCTCATCAGCCCGCGCCCCGCGGCATGCGCGAAGGACCCGTAGCCGAGGGCTCCGCTGCGGAAACCGCCCCGCACGATGTTGTTGATGTTGATGAACCCCGCGATGGCCCCGCTGTCGCGCTCGCACACGAGGAAGCCGGCCCTGGCCGGGTCCTCGTCGAGCGCCTTCGCGTACGCGCGGTAGGCGTCGTCCGAGGCCGGCGGGAAGAGCCAGGGCCGGTGCAGTTCCCGGCTCTCGCGGGTACGTGCGGTGAATTCGGCGGAGTCCGCGCAGGTGAAGGGGCGTATGGCCACGCGGGAGCCGTCGGCCGGTCGGGGGGCTGTGTCGGGCATCGGGCCACGCTACCCGTGGCTACCCGTGTGCCGCGAAGCCAGGCGGCCGGGTCACCCGCCGGGGCACTTCTCGGTCTTCTTCACGACGCCGATCGTGACGGCCTGGCCGTTGAGCTGCCGGCCCGCGGCCGGGGACTGGGAGCACACCTTCCAGTTGAGGGGCCACAGGACGGTGCGGCGGTAGCCGCTGACGTCGTGGACGTCGACGCGAGTGCGGTAGTCGAGGGCCGAGAAGACGTGCACCAGGCCCCGCCCCCGGAACTCCGGCATCGGTGGGCCCGCGGCCGCGGCGGTGGTGACCGTCATGAGGGACGCGGCGAGCGCGGCGCCCGCGACCACGCCCGCGCGCCTGGCCCGGGCCTTCACTTGCGCCTCCCGATGAAGTAGACCCCGCACAGGGCGCCGATCAGCCCCGTGCCGAGCAGGGCCATCCACAGGGGCATGGTCACTTCGGGGATCAGCAGTCGGATCTTGGTGCTGCGGGTGTTCTCGAAGATGAAGACCAGGGTGAGGACGGCGACCGCGGCGACGGCGACCCTCCCGGGTGTCATCAGCCCGCCGCCGGTGCCGCCCGCCCGGGAGCCGCCCGTGGAGGTCTTGGGGCTCATGATGTGGACCCTTCCGTCGGAGGTACGTCCGGCCTCCCCCGGCACCAGCATGGGCGGCTGGGCCGGGTTCGCGCGCGGTGGGTGTGCCTCCGGGGTGGGGCGGTGGGCCGTGCGGGTGACGTCGGCGGGCGGCCACGGGCGGAGCCAGGACGCTGGTCCCGTTCGACGCGCAGGAGATTGCTACCGACCGGTAAGCACCTGCTCGGCACCTGGTCCGACGCGCGTCAGCACGTCAGCACGTCAGACGAGTGCCGGCACGTCCAGCGTCAACGTGCCCGCGTCCGCGTCCAGTTGGCCCGGTACCCCGAACGGCACGGTCAGCGCCCCGTCGCAGTGCCCGAACCCGAACTCCTCGACCATGGGCACGCCGAGCCCGCCGAGCCGGTCGGCGAAGAGCGCCCGCAGCTCGTCGTGGGGCCCGCACTGCTCCCAGGAGCCGAGTGCGATCCCCGTGACGCCCTCCAGCCGGCCGGCGCGCAGCAGCTGCGTGAGGCTCCGGTCCAGGCGGTAGGTCTCCTCGCCGATGTCCTCCAGGCACAGCAGGCCGCCCCGCGCGGAGGCCCGCGCCCCGGGCGTGCCCAGCTCCGTGGCGAGCAGCGAGACGCAGCCGCCGAGCGTGACGCCCCGGGCCCGGCCGCCGACCAGCGCCTTCGCGCGTCCCCGTGCGGTGATCACCTGGGCGGCCTCCGGAGTGAACAGGGTCGTGCGCAGATGTTCCTGGGCGTCCGCGTTCTTCAAGAAGTCGGCCGCCGCGGTCATCGGGCCGTGCAGCGTGACGATCCCGAGCCTCGTGGCGAACGCCTCGTGCAGCGAGGTGACGTCGCTGTAGCCGAGGAACACCTTGGGTCCTGCCGTCCGCGTGGCCGCCCGCAGCGCCTCCCAGTCGACGAGGTCCACCATGCGCTGGACGCCGTACCCGCCGCGCGCGCAGAACACGGCGGCCACGGACGAGTCGCACCACGCCCGCTCCAGGTCACGTGCGCGGTCGGCGTCCGCCCCCGCGAGGTAGCCGAACTCCCGGTGTGTGTCCAGGACATGGGGCATGACGACGGGGTCCAGGTCCCACCCGCGCAGGATGTCGAGACCCGCTTCGAGCCGGTCCTCGGGCACGGGGCCGCTCGGCGCGACGACGGCCACCCGCGCGCCGGGCGTGAGGCGCGCGGGCCGTGCGAGGGATATCACTTGCCCAGCTCCAGGGTCGGCACGGGCGCGGCGAGGTCGAGCCGGAACACCTGGGCGTAGAGGGAGAGTTCGGCTTCCAGGGCGCGGACCATGGTGCCGGCGCGGCGGAAGCCGTGCCCCTCCCCCTCGAAGGCGATGTAGGCGTGCGGGATCCCGCGTCCCGCCAGCCGGGCGAGGAACCGCTCGGACTGCGCGGGCGGACAGACCGCGTCGTCGAGCCCTTGCAGGATCAGGAAGGGCACGGTGACACGGTCGGCGTGCTCCAGCGGCGAACGCTCCGCGTACCGCCCGGGCACCTCGTCGAGCGGCCCGACGATGGAGTCCAGGTAGCGCGATTCGAGGTCGTGGGTCTCCCCGGAGCCGAACGCGGCGAGGTCGAGGACGGGGTAGATGATCGTCCCGCAGGCGTAGACGTCGGTGGTGGTCAGCGAGACGGCCGTGGTCCAGCCGCCCGCGCTGCCGCCGCGGATCGCGAGCCGGGCGCGGTCCGCGGTGCCCTCGTCGGCCAGCGCCAGCGCGACGGCCGCGCAGTCCTCGACGTCGACGATGCCCCACTGCTCGCGCAGCCGGTCGCGGTAGGCGCGCCCGTACCCGGTGGAGCCGCCGTAGTTGACCTCGGCGACGCCGATGCCGCGCGAGGTGAAGTAGGCGATGGCCAGGTCGAGGACGAGGGGCGAGCGGCCGGTGGGACCGCCGTGCGCCCACACCACGTAGGGCGGCAGTTCGTCGTCGGGCGCGACGTGGCCGGGGTGGTGGGGCGGGTAGATGTGCGCGTGGACGGTGCGTCCCGCCGGGCCCGAGAAGGTGCGGATCTGGGGCTCCGGGTAGTACGCGGGGTCCACCGGGTCGCCGTGGGCGGCGCCGACGACGCGGGCGTGTCCTGTGCACGTGTCCAGTTCCACGACTTCGTACGCGCTGCGCGGACTCGCGGCGACGCCGACCACGCGGGGGCCGTGTGCGGCGAGCGTCGAGGCCCACTCCGTCCAGGGGCCGGCCGCGTCGACGACCTCGCCGGTCTCGGGGTCGAGTATGCCGAGGGCCGTGGCGCCCGTGCCGTGCACGACGGCGATCAGGCCGGTGTCCAGCGGCGCGAACCAGGTGAGGCCGACCTGCCACAGCGGGCCCGCGAACTCCTCCTCGCGCGGGCACAGGGCCTGTACGCCGGTGGGGTCGTCCGGGGCCGCGCGGTACAGGTTCCACCAGCCGGTGCGGTCGCTGGAGAACAACAGCCGTCCGTCCGCGGCCCATTCGACCTGGGCCACGGACTCCTCGGGGCCGCCCGCGAAGGTCCGGGGCGCACCGAACGCGCCGTCCGGGGAGACGTCGGCGAGGATCAGTTCCGTGCCGTCCCACGGCATGCGGGGGTGGTCCCAGGCGATCCAGGCGGCGCGGGTGCCGTCCGGCGAGACACGGGGGCCTGTGACGAACCGGTGGACGCCGTCGGACAGTTCGCGTACGGCGCCGCGGTCCTCGGCCGCCGAGCCGTCGAGCGGCACCGCGGCGATGACCCGGCGCACGTCGGTGGGCGCCTCGCCGGTGAACTCCTCAAGGACACACCAGACTTCGCCCCGGTCGGGGCGCAGCACCGGATCGGCCCAGCGCAGGCCGCCGCCCACGGCCGAGAGCGGCGTCAGCGGCCGGGGCGCGGCGTCCGGGACGTCGGGTTCGTACGCGTACAGGCGCTGGTCGGCGAAGTTCGCGAAGACGAGCAGCGGCCCCTCGGGGCGGTCGGCCCCGGCCCAGGGGCGGCCGCCGTACTCGACGACGCTGCTGCGCACGTTCCACGGCGCGGGCAGCACCGAGCGCTCCTCGCCGTCGGGCAGCCGCCGCACCAGGGCGCGGCGCCCGCCCTCGGTGGGCCGCGGCTCGGTCCACCAGGCCTCGGCGCCGACGAAGCCCACGTACCCCGGGGCGCCGTCGTGGGTGGCGGCCAGCTCGGCGTCGATCGGCGAGGGCCATGATCCGTACGCCCGGGTCTGCGTCATGTCCTTTACTTCCCCCATTGTCTAGGCCGTGCGCAGAAAGCGGTCGAGGACGCGGACGCCGAAGTGCAGGGCGTCGACCGGAACGCATTCGTCGACCCCGTGGAAGAGTGCCTGATAGTCGAAGCCCTCCGGTGTCCTCAGCGGCGAGAAGCCGTAGCCGGTGATGCCGAGCCGCGAGAACTGCTTGGCGTCCGTACCGCCCGACATGCAGTACGGCACGACGTGCCCCTCGGGCGCGAACTCCTCGACGGCCGCCCGCATCCGCGCGTACGTCGGCGAGTCGACCGGCGCCTGGAGCGCCACCTCGCGGTGGTGGAACTCCCAGTCGACGTCAGGGCCCGTCAGCAGGTCAAGCGTGTGGCGGAACTCTTCCTCGCCGCCGGGCAGAAACCGGCCGTCGACGTAGGCCACTGCCTCCCCAGGAATCACATTGACCTTGTAACCCGACTGGAGCATCGTCGGGTTGGCGCTGTTGCGGACCGTCGCCTCGACGAGCGCGGCGGTCGGGCCGAGCTTCTCCAGGAAGGCGTCGACGTCGAAGCCGGGCGCCTCGGGGTCGGGTTCGAGGCCGTAGAGCGCGGCGAGTTCGACGAGTGAGGCGCGCACGGTCGGGGTGATCCGCACCGGCCACCGGTGCTCGCCGATGCGGGCGATGGCGGCGGCCAGTCTGCTCACCGCGTTGGCGCGGTTGACCTTGGAGCCGTGCCCGGCCTTGCCGCGCGCGGTGAGCTTGAGCCAGCCCGTGCCCCGCTCCCCCGCCGCGATCGGGTACAGCTGGTTGCCGCGCCCGTCGTGGAAGGTGAAGGCGCCCGATTCGCTGACGCCTTCCGTGCAGCCCTCGAAGAGCGCGGCGTGCCGGTCGGCGAGGAACCCGGAGCCGTCGACGGCGCTGGCCTCCTCGTCCGCGGTGAAGGCGATCACGATGTCGCGCCTCGGCCGCACTCCGGCGCGTGCCCAGCCCCGTACGACCGACAGGATCATCGCGTCCATGTTCTTCATGTCGATCGCGCCGCGGCCCCAGACGACACCGTCGCGGATCTCCCCGGAGAACGGGTCCACGCTCCAGTCGGCCGCCTCCGCGGGTACGACGTCCAGGTGGCCGTGGACGAGCAGTGCGTCGGCTCCGGGGTCGGTGCCCTCGATGCGGGCGACGACGTTGGTGCGCCCCGGGGTGCGCTCCAGGAGCGTCGGGGTGAGGCCCGCGTCGGCGAGGCGTTCGGCGGCGTACTCGGCGGCGGGCCGCTCGTGGCAGTCGCCCCCGCCGCGGTTGGTGGTGTCGATGCGGATCAGCTCGGAGGTGAACGTCACGACCTCGTCGAGCGTCAGCGCGTCCACCTGATCCCCGGGCTCCTGCTCCTGGTCCTGCTGCTGGCTAGCCATACTGCTCCTCCACGGCGGCGGAGGCGATCGTCGTAACCGCCTTGAAGGTACGGATCCCCTCGTACATCGTCTCGCTGTCGTACGCGACCTTGCGCTCCCCCGTACGGCGCACTCCCGGTACGACGGTCGTGGCCATCGACAGGTGCTCGGCGTCGAACTCGACCTCCACGGTGAACGGGCCGCCGGCCACCGGCTCGTGGCGCACGGCGAGCGCGGCGGCGTCCTTCGCCGCGGCCCGGATGTCGGCGGCGGTGCGGGCCGGGGTGCGGCAGACGGCGGCGTACCGCGAGACGTGGTCCTTGACGGCGACCTTCAGCGCGCCGGGCGCGTAGCCGAGGGCGTCCTCGCAGGCCACGTCGTCGCCGGTGACGAGCACCACGGGCACGCCGTACTCGGCGACGACATGGGAGTTGAGCAGCCCTTCACTGGCGCGCACGCCGTTGAGCCACACGCCGGTGATCTGGTTGGAGAGGTAGGTGTGCGCGAGGACGCCCTCCATGCCGGCGCCCGCGTGGTAGCCGATGAACGCGATGCCGTCCACGTCGCCGTGCTGGACGCCCTCCACCATGGAGAGCGACTTGTGCCGACCGGTGAGCATCTCGGCCCGCTCGTCCAGCTCTTCGAGGAGCAGATTGCGCATGTTCCAGTGCGCTTCGTTGATGAGCACCTCGTCGGCGCCGCCGTCGAGGAATCCGAGCACGGCGGCGTTCACATCCGAGGTGAACATGGCCCGGCACCGCTCCCACTGCGGTGTGCCCGGCAGCACATCGGCCGGCCAGGTCACTCCCGTGGCGCCCTCCATGTCGGCGCTGATGAGGATCTTCACAACTTTCCACCATCCCCTCGGGTCTGAGCCACAGACAGCTCACACTGACATCACCCGTCGACATCAGTTGCCGGGCTACGCCGCAGCGTGAGTGTAAAGGGACGCGCGTCCCCGCCTCTGTCGAAGGAGCCCCCGTGCCCGAACAGCCCGTACTCGTCCTGGATCCTGCCAGTTCCGACCACCACGCCGAGCACGAGGCCCTGCGCGCCCGCGGGGCGGCCACGCGCGTGGACGTCCTCGGCGTGACCGCCTGGTCGATCAGCGACCCCCAGCTTCTCAAGCAGCTCCTCAACAGTGCGCAGGTCTCCAAGGACGCCCGTGCCCACTGGCCGGACTTCCCCGAGGCCGTTCCGACGTGGCCCCTCGCCCTGTGGGTGGCGGTGAACAACATGTTCACCGCCTTCGGGGACGACCACCGCCGGCTGCGCCGCATGGTCGCGCCCGCCTTCAGTTCCCGGCGCGTGCGGGCCATGCGGTCCGACGTCGAGTCGATGGTCGACTCCCTCCTCGACGCTCTCGCGTCCCGCCCGGCCGGGGAGAGCGTGGATCTGCGCGAGCACCTGGCCTATCCGCTGCCGATCGCGGTGATCGGCCGCCTCATGGGCGTGCCCGACAGCCGTCGCGAGAGCTTCCGCGCCCTGGTCGACAACGTCTTCTCCACCACCCTCACCGCCGCGCAGGCAGCCGCGAACACCGCCTCCCTGTACGAGGCCCTCGACCAGCTGATCGCGGCCAAGCGCGCCGAGTCCGAGCCGGGTGACGACATGACCTCGCTCCTCATCGCCGCGCGCGACGACGAGGGCGACGGCAGCGGTTTCACCGACGCCGAGCTGCGCGACACACTGCTGCTGATGATCAGCGCCGGGTACGAGACCACCGTCAACGTCATAGACCAGGCCGTCACCGCCCTGCTGACGGACCCCGAGCAGCTCGCGCACCTGCGGGCCGGCCGCGCCGACTGGAACGACGTCGTCGAGGAGACCCTGCGGCACGAGCCCGCCGTCAAGCACCTGCCGCTGCGCTTCGCCGTCGCGGACATCCCCCTGCCCGACGGGCGGACGATAGCCCGGGGCGAGGCGATCCTCGCCTCCTACGCCGCCGCCAACCGCCACCCCGACTGGCACGGCCCGACCGCCGACCGCTTCGACGCCACCCGTCCCTCGAAGGAACACCTGGCCTTCGGCCACGGAGTGCACTTCTGCCTCGGCGCCCCGCTCGCCCGCCTCGAAGTGACCACCGCCCTCCGGTCGCTCTTCGAGCGGTTCCCGGACATCGAACTCGCGGTCCCGGCCGAGGAGTTGCGGCCGCTTCCCTCGCTGATCAGCAACGGCCACCGTTCCCTGCCGGTCCGCCTGCGGCCCTGAGAGGGTCAGGTCAAGGGTTACGGGTGTCCTCCGCCGAGTCCGTCAGGGCGGCCATGCGGCGGAGGACGTCCGGGCGTACGACGACGAGGGCGCGCCGTCTACGGGTGATGACCCCGCGCTCGCGCAGTTCCTTCATCAGGCGCGCCACCGTCTCCCGTGATCCGCCGATGGTCCCGGCCAGCTCCTGCGAGGTCAGGGGCACCGTGACCTCGATGCCCTCCTCGGTGCGGCGGCCGTGGCTCCGGGCGAGGTCGAGCAGCAGTTCGGCGAAGCGCTCGCGTGCGGTCGCCGAGGCGAACCGCAAGCGGCGCTGGTCGGCCTCCCGGGTCTGGTCGGTGCTGAAGCGGAGCATCTCCAGGGCGGCTTCGGGCGACCGCTCCAGGAACGCCCGGAACCGTGCGCCTTCGACCACGACCGCGCTGACCGACCCCAGCGCGGTCACGGTGGCCGAGCGGGGGCGGCCCCAAAGGGCCTCGCCCTCACCGACGATGTCGCCCGCGCCACGCAGGGCGAGCAGTGTCTCGTAGCCGTTGGCCGCGGTGGCCGAGACCTTGACCCAGCCGTCGACGATGAGCAGGACGTGGGTGGACAGCTCGCCCTGGCTCAGCAGCACCTCGCGCGCGGCGAAGGACCGGTCTTGGCCGAGGGAGATGAGAGCGGTGCGGTCCTTCGCCTTCAGGCGGGCCATGAAGGGGGTGCGGTCGGACGGGTCGCCGGGGCTGGGCGCGGGCCGGGCGGCGTCCGGTTGGGGGGCGGAGTCCGGTTCGGGGGCGGGCTCCGGGTCCGGGGTGGTCACGTCGAACCGCACGATCGGCGTAACGGAGACGGTGAGGCCGGACTTGGCCGTCACCAGGCCGACGACAGCGCCTGTCTCGTCCAGAACCGGTGAGCCGATCCGTACGACGATCGCCTCCAGCAGCCGCAGGCTGACCGGCGACACCGCTCTCGCCCTCGTGCGGAAGAAGTCCGCCCGTCGATCGCCCGTGGTGGTCACCACCGTGTACGTTTTCGCCGGACGCAGCGGGGCCCCGAAACGGCACTCGACAGGGCCACCCCTTTGAGCGGGCCACAGAGCGCCCGCCAGCTCCAGCAGTGCCAAGTGGCCCGCCACCGCCACCACACGCGCATCGACCGAATGGTTCCCGTCCTGGGTGACGGTCAGTCGGCCCTCGCCCCTGATGTGGGGCGCGATCACAGTCCGTCCCGAGTCGCCCGGGACACCGACGTACAGCCTGCGGGAGTCCTCCGCGATGATCTTCACCAGATTGCCGACCGGGGCCGGGCGGGAGGACGACGCGCGGACGAGTGCGTCGCGGAGCAGGGCCGGGGGTTCGTCGGGGCGGCCCGGGGCCAGTACGTTGTGCGCGAAGTCGTTGATGGTGTAGGCGCCCATGACCGCTTGGGACGGGGGTTCTTCCCGGCGGTGCCTCCTCAGGAAGCTGAGGCCGGGGGCCCACTCGGTCGTCGCGAAGTCGAGTGCGTGCGCCAGCCAGATGGGGTCGTCACCGAGGGCGCTCCACTCGCTGACCGTGAGGTACGCGGGTGCCACCTCGGCGAGCGTCCCGGCGGGCAGCGGCCCCGCATGACCCAGGCGCCGCGCGTCCACCGCCGCGTCGATCAGGGCTCGGACGGCCGGGGGCACCGCGCGGTACCGGTCCATGGTGTCCGGACCGAGCGCGAGGCAGCGCGGCACGTGGCCGTCGGGGGAGCGTTCCAGCGCCGCCGCGAGGTTGTGATCGGCTTCCGCGGCCTGGCGGGCGCGGTGCAGTTCGGCCGCGCTGAAGGCGGCGGGGACGTGGATCTCCCGCGCGGCGGGGTGCAGGGTCCCCTCCGCCCAGGACGACGTGGCGATGGTGGCGAGCACCAGGGGGGACGCCCCGCCCCGGTCGAGGAGTTGGCCGGCGTTGGGGAACCTTTCGAGGCCTTCGAGCAGGACAGCCGTGCGGGGGCGCAGCGTGCCGAGTCTCTCCAGGACCTCTTCGTCCGAGCCCGGAACCCAGAAGTCCCACCCCGGTGGCAGCTTCCGCAGGGCCTCGACGGCCGAACGCATCATGCCGGACCACGCTTCCCCGGTCAGCACCACGAACATGGGCTCGCCCCCGAGGGCGCGGGCGATGAGGTCGTGCAGCTCGGCGTCGAAGTCGCGGGGCACATAGGTGGTGGGCAAGGTGGTGCCCGTATCCCGGGCCGCGGCCCCGGACGCGTCCGGCTCCCCCGGCACCGGCACCGGCGGAACCACCACCGCCTCCGGCTTCTCGGCGAACGGCACCGCCCCCGCCCGGATCCGTCGCCCACCCGTGCCGTTCGTGATCGTACGCAGTGCCGGGAAGTCGCCGCTCCCGGCCTCGCGGCGGCCGACGTACTCCCCCACCTGACGGCGTACCAGTTCCTGGACGGCCGTGATGTCGGGCCGCAGTTGGGCGCCGAGCAGGGCCTCCCGTACCCCCGGCAGGAAGTGGAACTCGAAGCGGTCCGGGTCGAAGGTGCCGTCCGCGCCGGGCCAGGGCGCGAAGAGGCCGCTCAGGGCGACTTCCGCGAGGTGGCCGTGGACCGACTGAGGCAGCATCACCCGGCGGACCACGCTCATCACGGGGAGGGTCAGCGGCACGGCGGACAGATAGCCGGCGAGGTCCTGGGCGGCGGGTGAGGCGCCCTCCTGGAAGCGGCGGATGGCCTGCGCGGGGTCGGCCCGGCCGGGGGCCGCGACCGGGATGTCCGGATCCCCCGGACCCGTGCGGGCCACGGCGTCGGCCCCGACGGCCGACCGGGCGATCGTCAGGCACGGCACGCGGGTCCAGCGGCCCGCGCCGGACAGCAGGGACGCCAGCGCCCCGAGCCCGGCCGGGGACGCCTCGACGACCGGGATCGCGACGCGGTCCGCGAGGCCGCCCCCGCCCGGCGGGGCGGATCGCGCGCGAGCCCTGACGGGAAGGGTGTCCCGGGGCCTGGCCAGCCGCCACGACGCGTTCGGCGCCGCGGGCCTGGCCGCCCGGACGAGTACGCCCTCGGGGGTCACCGCGCCCCTGTCCCACAGGCGCCTCGGCAGGAGGTTGAGGACCGCGAGCGCGCCGTGCGCCGCCCACTGGCGCAGCACGGCCTCGACGCCGGGACCGCTCCAGCCCGCGGCGACGGTGTCGGTCACCACCAGGACGAGGCGCCGCCCCGACGGGTCGGCGATCTCGTGGGGGCTGCGGGGCGCGCCGCCGGAGCGCCGCGCGACGGCCGGGGTGGCGCCCGCGCCAGTGCCGGTGAGCGTCCAGACGCGTACGTCGCGGAAGATCCCGCTCTGTTCCAGGGCGCGGCGCAGCTCGGTGACGACGTCGTGCCAGAGCAGCATCGAGTGGTGGGTGTCGACGACGAGGGCCAGGTCGAGCCAGCGGCCGCGCTCCGGTTTGAGGACGGCCACCGTCATGCGCTGCTCGGCGCTCGCGGTGACGCTGCGCTCCTCGTCCAGTTCGGTCGGCGCCCTGCGGTCGGTGACGGCCCGGCGGCCGAGAGGGCGCAGGGCCCGCATCAGGCCGAGCGGGTCCTCCAGGGCGGGGGCGCGCGGCACCAGGACGGCTTCGCCGCGCCGCCCGCCGGGGCCGGGGGCGCCCCCGGCCCGCGCCGGCACGTCCTCGACGGCGCCCGCGCTGTAGTACGAGGCGCCCGCCGCTTCGGTGCCGCCCGGTCCCTCGTCGCTCTGCTCGCCGTCGGCGGCGGGCGGCCCCGTGGTGCCGTGGGCCTGCCGCTCCTGGGCGTCGATGCGCTCGGCGAGCCACAGGATGTCCGCGAGTTCCTCGGGGCCGACGTCGTCGTCGGCCCGGGACAGCGCGGCGAGCAGGTCGTCGATCACCGGGCGGACCTCGTACGGGTCATCGCGGGCCTCATACGGACGTCGGGCCGGTGAGGCGTTGCAGGACCGTCTCCAGGAACTTCTCGCGCTCGTCGGCCGCGCTCCAGGCGCCCCTCATGCGCAGTTGCACGGCGTTGAGCAGCTGGTCGGTGGCGAGGTCGCCTTCCTTGCGCCGTTCGACGAACGCCTCGACGAGGTCGCCGAATCCGTCGTCGCTCTCCAGGCCGAGGCGCTGCCGCACGATCTGGGTGAGCTTCTCCTTGCCGGGCGGTTCCATGTGCAGCCGGATGCAGCGCCGCAGGAACGGCGGCGGGAAGTCGCGTTCGCCGTTGCTGGTGAGGATGACGACGGGGAAGGACCGGCAGCGCACGCGGCCGTCGTGCACCCAGGCGCGCTCCTGGGCGTCGTCGTGCGTGCCGATCCGCACGGACCGCTCGTGCCGGGCGACCCGCGCAAGTTCGGGGATGTCGAAGGAGCCCTCCTCGAAGACGGTCAGCAGGTCGCCGGGGAGGTCGATGTCGCCCTTGTCCAGCTCGTCGACGAGCAGCACCCTCGGCCTGGAGTGCGGCAGGAGCGCGGTGCCGAGAGGCCCGAGGCGGAGGTAGGGCTCGATGGATCCGCCGCCCGTCCCGGGCGCCTCCTGGAGCTGGCGCAGATTGGCGTCGTGCAGCCGTCCGATGGCGTCGTACTGGTAGAGGCCGTCGCGCAGCACGGTGCGGCTGGTGATGGGCCAGTGCAGTACGGGGCCCAGTTCCAGGTCGGCCGCGATGCTGTACGCGAGCGTGGACTTGCCGATGCCGGGCTTTCCGGTGACCAGGAGGGGGCGGCGCAGGTACAGGGCCGTGTTGACGGCGTCCTTCTCCTCGGTGTCCGGGACGTATCCGCGGCCGCGGCGCTCCGTCTCCCGCCAGCTGGGCGTGTCGGTGTCGGGCGGGGGCGCGTACTCGTAGTCCGAGAGGTGTGCGGGCGTGAAGTCCCTCCACGGGGGCCGCTGTTCGGCCAGCTTCCTGTTCCGCTCGTCGGCCGTCCCCGGCCCCTGGTAGATCCACCACTTCTTGGGTGTCATGTTCTTGGCCGTCATGACAGTGGCCGCCTTTCCGGTACGCGTTCGGGGTCGTCCCACAGGAGGGCCGGCGGGGACGGCGGCCGGGTGCCCGCCGCCGCGGCTCCCGGGCGGGGTATGCGCAGGGCCTTCAGGACGCCGGGGAGGCGGCCGACGTCCGGCGTGCCGGTGCCGCCGCAGGTGCGCAGGGCGGTGGCCAGTTCGCCGCGGGGGCGTCCTTCGCGGCCGGGGCGCGGCCAGAGCGCGATGGGAATACCCGCGTCGAGCACGGCGTCCAGGGCGTCCATCAGGTGCTCGTCGGAGACTTCGGCGAGGACGCAGACGGGCGGTTCGGTGGCCTGGAGGCAGGCGCCCAGTTCCCCGGAGACGTCGCCGTCGGTGACGTGCTGGACCGCCTCGGGGTGGGCGCCGCCGTGGGACTTGAACCACTGCCACTTGCGGTGCCAGTGGCTGCCCGCGAGGCCGTCGCGTTCGTCGGGGCAGCGCACGACGACCTCGTAGGACCAGCCGAGTTCGACGGCCTTGCCGCGCCGTCCGATGGGCAGCCGCCAGCGTTCGAACTCCGTGGTGAGCAGGCCGTAGGGCACATGGAACTCGATGCGGGCCGGGGCCGCCGCGCCCCCGGTGAGGAGCTGTCCGGCGAGGTGCTCGCGGACGGCGTCCAGGGTGAGCGGCAGCTCGGCGTCCCTGACGGCCTCGAAGGCGCCGTCGCGGTGCAGCCACATGCGGGTCCAGTAGCCGCCGCCCGCCGGGTCCTCGGTGAGGCGTACGTGCAGTGCCGCGGGCTCGGGGTCGGCTTCGGGGGCGGCGGGGACGGGGGCGGCGCCGAGGCGTTCGCGGGTGGCGTCGACCCAGGCCTCGGCCCGTTCGGCCCAGGCGGGGTCCGGGGAGCGGGCCGCGAGGTGGCGTACGAAGGGCAGGGTCAGGGGCAGGTCGCCGCGCCGTCCCTGGCGGGCGTCCAGGTCGTGGGCGATGCCGGTGAGGCCGCCCGTGGGCAGGCCCCGGTGGGCGGGGAAGACGCAGCCGGTGATCTCGAAGGCCCAGCGGTACGCGTCGTGCGTGTGGGCGGGTGTGCCGCCGCCGCGCAGCAGCGGTCCGAGGGCGTTCCAGGCGGTCTGGTCGAGGTGGGCCGCGGTGGCGGGGGCGGCGCCCGGGGCGGCCCAGTGGTCCCCGAAGATCGTGGAGTCGTCCCAGTCGCGGTCGACGAGGAACTGCGGGTTCTGCCATGCGTGTCCCGTGGCGCGCAGTTCCCGCAGGTCGGCCTGGACGGCGCGGGCGAGGGCGACGGCGCCGTTGACACTCTCGTCCAGGGTCCGTTCGGCGAGGCGCCGCATCAGGGTGTCGGTGAACTGGCCCGCTCCCCGGTCGGCGAGGTTCTGGGCGAGTTCCCCGGCGCGTGCGGCGTACAGCGTGAACTGGCGCCGACGCGGGTTGAGCCGTAATCCGCCGTACTCGGAGTCCCCGAAGGTGAGCGACTTGGCGCGGTCCGCTTCCACCCGGCAGGCGTCGCCGAGCACGATCTGGCGCGGGAACCGGTCGGCGGGGACCTCCGACTTCCACCACCGGAGCGCCGCCTCCAGGTTGAGGTGGACGGTCCGGGTGGTCGTGGCGTCGGTGTACGGCAGGAGGAGCTGTCTGCGCGGGTCGAGGTAGCCGTGGCCGGCCCAGTAGATCCACAGCAGGTCGCCGTCGCACGCGGGGAGTTCTTTGAAGAGGATCCGTTCGACGTTCTCGCGGGTCGGTACGAGGTGGTGGCGGGTGGGGGCGGGCGCGGCGGCCACGGTGCGGTCCAGCGGGGAGAGGAGCAGGTGCACCTGGTCGGCGGGGACCTGGGCCGGGCCGGTGAGCCAGTCCGCGACGCGCTCGGCGTCGCGGGCGGCGCCCGGCAGGTCCCAGCGGGTGCTGATGTCGTACGACTCGATGCCGACGACGAGTGCGAACACGCGGCGCGGGTCGACCGGTCGGGCTGTTTCGGTGGTCACCGCTCGGCCCCGGCCTCGATCCCCGTCCTGATGCGGTCGTACACCGCGTCCAGTTTCCAGTAGGCGCTGTGGCTGAGCGGGAACGGCTGGCGGCTGCGCACCTCGTGGTCGGTGACCCGGGGGTCGCCGGGGAAGACCGGTTCCGCGCGGTAGGCGAGGAGGTCCTTGCGGTCGTAGATGTTCAGCCAGTTCGGGAATCCGGGCGGCAGGCGGTCCGCCGCGGGCGGGAGGCCGGTGAGGGCGCCCAGTTCGTGCAGGAACGGCGCCTGTGAGCCGACGGTCACGAGAAGCGTCGGGGTGGGCGGCGGAGCCTCGCCGGGCGGGCCCGCGGCGGCGAGGGCGTAGAGGTCGACGAGCGCGATGCCGCCGAGGCTGTGACCGATCACGACGGGCGGCTCGTCGCTCGCCGCGATGAGGCGCGCCAGCGAGTCCCGCAGGGGGCGGCCCCGCGCCTGGTAGCGCAGGATGTCGCCGAGCGCGGGGACGGTCCCGCCGGTGAGCGGGGGCCGCCAGAGGTCGAGGGCGGGCTGGACGGTCAGCTTCAGGGCGAGGGTGCCGAGGACGGCCGCGGCCCGGCCGCCCGGGAAGCGTCCGGTGCCCCCGAGGCGGTCGCCGATGAGGTCGGCGAGGCGGTCGCGTTCGTCGCCGGTGCACAAGGCGTCGTCCCCGGCCGCGCGCAGCGCCGCGGCGACGACGGCGCGCGCCGTGACCGCGACCAGCTCACGTGCGGCCACGGCGTCGTGGGTGGCGGCGCAGGCCTGCGTGAACTCGGCGGAGTACGCGACGGCTTGAACCGCGCCGGGGTAGTGGGGGGCGAGACCGGTGGCCCGCAGCAGCGCGGTCCGCTCGGTGAGGGCGGGGGCGGGGGTCATGGCGGTGGTGGAGGCGGGTGCGGGTGCGGTAGCGGCGTCCGGCGCATGGCCGCTCGCGGTAGCGGCGTCCGGCGCATGGCCGCTCGCGGTAGCGGCTTCGGACGCACGGCCGCCCCCAGAGGCCGCGGGCAGCGCGGGCGGCGCGGGTTCGAGCGTCAGCTCGGCAAGTCCGGCGGCGACTTCCTCGCCCGCGCCGCGGACCCCGGGCATCCCGAGGCCGTCGTCACCGGCAGCGGTGATCTCCGCCAGGACGCGCAGCTCGCAGAGCGGATCGGCGAGCAGCAGCTGCCAGGCCGCGGCCTCCTCGTCGAGCGGGGCCCAGCTCTCGGCTCCGCGCACCCCGTCGACACCGGGGATCGAGGCGCCGCCCGCCGCGAGGGTCGCGCCGTGGACGCCTCCCCAGTAGGGGGCCTCGACGCGGGCGCCGGGGAACCTGTCGGTCAGCTTGGTCGTCACGAGCCGCGTCAGCTGTTCGTGGCGCTCGCGCCGCACGCCGGTCCCGTGGACGAAAATGAACCGCATGCGCGCCGGACCTCCCCCTCGTGCCGCCTGCCAGCAGGAGGATAGCGGGTAATCGTACGACCACGCAGCGGAGTTGAGGCGGCGACCTCGCCCCTCTCCGGCGTGGCCAGATCCTTTCGGGCCGGGGCCATCTGGCCACTGGTTGGCGCCGGGGCGGGGCCCGCAGGATCGGGGCATGAAGGTTCTCTGGATTTTCGCCCACCCCGAACAGCGCTCCCTGGCCGGCTCCCTGCTGGCCGAGGGGCTCCGCACGCTGGAGGCCCTCGGCCACGAGCACCGCGTCTGCGACCTGTACGCCATGGGCTGGAAGGCCGTGGTGGACGCCGACGACTTCGGCCCCGAGGGCTCCCGCGCCGCGCCACGCGATCGCCTCTTCGTCGGCGCGGAGCAGGAACGAGCGTACGAGGAAGGCCAGTTGAGCGCGGACATCCGCGCCGAGCAGGAGAAGATCACCTGGGCGGACACGCTTGTCTTCCAGTTCCCGCTCTGGTGGTTCGGGCCGCCCGCGATCCTCAAGGGCTGGTTCGACCGCGTACTGGTGCAAGGCTTCGGATTCGGCCTCAAGGGGCCCGACGGCCGCACCTTGCGGTACGGCGAAGGCGGCCTCGCCGGGAAGCGCGCGCTGGTCGTCACCTCGGTCGGCGCCCGGGAGTCCGGCTTCGGCCCGCGGGGCATCCACGGGCAGCTGGACGAGGTGCTGTTTCCGTTGCTGCACGGCACGTTCTGGTACACCGGCATGGCCGCGCTCCCGCCCTTCGCGGTCTACGGGGCGGACCGGCTCTCGCGGGCCGGCCACGCACGGAGCGCGCAGGCCCTGCGCGAACGCCTGCGCGCATTGGAGACCACACCACCGTTGCCCTTCCGCCACGAGAACGGCGGGGCGTACGACGAGGACCTGGTGCTGCGCCCACAGTTCGCCCCGGGCCTGTCGGGAGTGGGCGTGCACCGCTGAGGCGGGACCGGCCCGGCAGGGCGCTGCCCCCCCCCTCAGCCGAGGTCGTCGTCCGGCGCGGGCAAGTCCCGTGCGGGCAAGTCCCGCGCGCCGAGGCGCAGATGCTCGATGTGGTAGACGGCCTCGTCCAGGAGCTGGGCGACGTGGTTGTCGTAGAGGCTGTAGACGATGCGGCGGCCCTGCCGCGAGCCGGTGACCAGGCCGAGGGCGCGCAGCAGGCGCAACTGGTGGGAGACCGCCGACTGTTCCATGCCGACCGCCTCGGCGAGCGCGCCGACGCCGCAGGGCCCCTGGCGCAGCTTGGTGAGGATCATCAGCCGGGACGGGGTGGCCAGCGCCTGGAGAGTGGCGGCGATCGTGGCGGCGGAGTCCGCGTCCAGGTGCGTCGCAGGGGTGATCTTGCTGTCGACTCCGTGTCCCATGCGGCAATCCTACTCGTCGTACAGTTGAAGACCTCTTCATGTATTCCGCTATGGTGGGTGCGCCGCTTCCCCGACCGACCATGAGGTGTGCTCCGATGTCTTCCGCTCTGGTGGGCGACCGGCCGGCTCCGGCCTCCGCGCAGGCCGCGCCCGCGAAGGCGCGCCGCACCCGGCTCGTCGCCCTGCCCGAGGTGCGCTGGGCTGCGCTGGCCACGGCCGCGTTCCTGCTCGCGTTCCCACTCGACCTCGCAGGGGCCCCCGCCTGGGCGTGGGGCCCGCTCTACGCCCTGTGTTACGCGGCCGGCGGCTGGGAGCCGACCGTGGCAGGGCTCCAGGCGCTGCGGGAGCGGAGCCTCGACGTCGATCTGCTGATGGTGGTCGCGGCTCTCGGCGCCGCGGCCATCGGGCAGTTCCTCGACGGCGGACTGCTCATCGTCATCTTCGCGGTCAGCGGCGCGCTGGAGGCCCTGGCGACCCGGCGTACCGCGGACTCCGTGCGTGGACTGCTCGACCTGGCACCCGCGATGGCGCTGCGGCTGCCCCCGGACGGCGCCGACGGAGCCGAGGGTGGCGAGGGCGGCGAGGAGCGGGTGGCGGCGGACTCGCTGCGGATCGGCGACACCGTGCTCGTACGGCCCGGTGAGCGGCTGCCCGCCGACGGCACCGTGCTCGACGGCAGCAGCGAGGTCGACCAGGCCACCATCACCGGTGAGCCGCTGCCGGTGGCCAAGGAGGCGGGCGACGAGGTGTTCGCCGGCACCCTCAACGGCACGGGCGCGCTGCGGGTGCGCGTCGGCCGTGATCCCAAGGACTCCGTCATCGCCCGCATCGTGGCGATGGTCGAGGAGGCGAGCGAGACCAAGGCGCCCACGCAGCTCTTCATCGAGAAGGTCGAACAGCGGTACTCGGTGGGCGTGGTGGTGGCCACGCTGGCGCTCTTCGGCGTTCCCCTCGCGCTCGGCGCCGCGTTCACCGAGACGCTGCTGCGGGCCATGACCTTCATGATCGTGGCCTCGCCCTGCGCGGTGGTGCTCGCCACCATGCCGCCGCTGCTCTCCGCGATCGCCAACGCGGGACGGCACGGCGTGCTGGTCAAGTCCGCGGTCGTGATGGAGCGGCTCGGCGCGGTGACCAAGGTCGCCCTCGACAAGACGGGCACGCTCACCGCGGGCGCGCCCCGCGTCACGGACATCCGCGTGCTGCCGGGCACCGAGCTCACCGAGGACGAGGTGCTCGCCCTGGCCGCGTCCGCCGAGCACCCCAGCGAACACCCGCTCGCCCGCGCCGTGGTCGTCGCCGCCCGGGAGCGTGGGCTGCCCCTGGAGAGCGCCCGGGACTTCGCCGCCGCTCCGGGGCGTGGTGTCCGCGCGGTCGTCGCGGGCCGCGTGGTCCAGGTCGGCAGCCCGGACCGGCTCCTCGCCGACGCCGACGCGGACTCCCGTACGGGCGAGGCCTCTCGTACGGGCGAAGCCTTTCGTGCGGTGGTCGCGGTGGCGGACGACCACGCCAGGACCGCCGTGCTCGTGGTGGTCGACGGCACCCCCTCGGCTCTACTGCGTCTCGCCGACCTGCCGCGCCCCGGGGCCGCCGAGGCCGTCGCGGGTCTGCGTGAACTCACCGGTTCCGCGCCGGTGTTGCTGACCGGCGACACGCCGTCCGCCGCCGCGCACCTCGCGGCGGAGACCGGGATCGAGGACGTCCGCGCCGGGCTCCTTCCGCAGGACAAGGTGGCGGCCGTACGGGAGTGGGAGGCGCGGGGGGAGCGGGTCCTGGTCGTCGGGGACGGTGTGAACGACGCGCCCGCGCTCGCCGCCGCGCACAGCGGGATCGCCATGGGCAGGAGCGGCTCCGACCTGACCCTGGAGACCGCCGACGCCGTGGTGGTGCGGGACGAACTCGCCACCGTGCCCGCGGTCGTGGCGCTCTCCCGGCGGGCCCGGCGCGTGGTCGTGCAGAACCTGGTCATCGCCTCCGTGTGCATCGGCGCCCTGGTGGTCTGGGACCTGGCGGGACACCTGCCGCTGCCGCTCGGCGTCGCGGGCCACGAGGGGTCGACCGTCCTGGTCGGGCTCAACGGCCTGCGTCTGCTGCGCCGTTCGGCGTGGCACCAGTAGGGCGGCGGCACGGCCGGCAGACGCCGCTGAGTTCGAGGGTGTGCTCCAGCTCGGCGAACCCGGTCGTCTCGCCGAGGCGGTCCGCCCAGGCCTCGACGTCCCGTGCGTCGACCGGCTGACTGCGGCCGCAGCGGCGGCAGATGAGGTAGTGCTGATGCTCGTCGGTGGGCCGCCGCAGATAGAGCCGCTCGCCGGTCTCGTCCCGCACGACATCGACGAGACCGGCCCGATCGAGGGCCCGCAGCGCGCGATAGACGGTGGTGAGCCCGACCGCGCTGCCGCACCCGGCGAGCAGGGCGTGCAACTCCTGCGCGGAGACGAACTCCCGGCACCGGCCGAGGGTTTCGAGCACGGCGTCCCGCTGCGGCGTCCGGCGCACCCCGCCCATTACGACGCCCCCTCCCCCATGGCCGTCGGCAGGCCGGGCAGGGCCGCCGGCGCCGGGAGGTCCGGCGTCCCGCACGACGTGCCGCGGAAGCTCAGCGTGCGGTAGACCCGCACGCCGCCCGCCAGCTCCGCGCACGCCTGGGCCGCCGCCGTGACGCGGCGTGTGTACGCGGGGTCGGTGGCGTCGAGGAGGACGCCCAGGGTCGTACCGCTGTGCCCGACGGCGACACCCAGGCCGCCGACCTCGCGGCAGACGGCCCGCATCGGGTCCAACAGCCTCTTGTGGCGCAGGCGTTGGTTCATCAGGGCGCTGCGGGTCGCGACGCGGCCGACCTCCGCGAGGTCCCGGTCCCGCACCGCGTCGGTGAGGCTCGCCAGCAGGCCCGCGTAGGCGCGCCGGTCCGCGGCGGTGAACGGCTTGGGGATGCGGTTGAAGTCCACCGTGTCGACCGAGCCGCCCTCGTCGACGCCGACCACGGCCATGGCGGGCAGCGACCCGAGGACCGCGCGGAGCCGCACGCTGCGGTGGTGGAAGGCGACGATCGCGGGGTACAGCACGCCGTCGGTGGGTTCGATGCGGGCCAGGAGGCGTTCGATCCGGGCGGGCGGCATGGCGACGTCGAGGGCCCGGCCGACCGCCCGCGCGGTGGCGACGAGATCGGCGGAGGAGCTGGCGAGCCCCTTGCCCTCGGGGATCACACTGCTGACGGTGAGCACGCCGCCGCGCGCGGACCGCGCGCCGCGCGGCGCCAGGTCCGCGATCATCCGGGCCAGCCGGAGCGCCTTGGTCTTGCGTGGCGGCCAGACCTCCAGCTCCCCCGAGTCGGACTCCTGCCGGAAGGTGGCCATGGTCCAGCGGGCGACCGGCAGCGTCACGAGGAAGTCCCCGTCCTCCTCGGGCAGCACCCCCTGGAGCAGCTCACCGAAGGTGCCGAAGGCGGTCCCCACCCCGGCGCCCACCCCTGCGCCGGCGCGGGTGGCCGCCCCCGCCCCTCGCCCTCTCCGCGACGCCTGCCGCGGCGGGCGAGCCCTCGCTCCGGCCTCCTGGGACAGCTTCACGCGACTCCTCTCGACACGGCGGGGCGCACACGGCTCGGCACCCCGCCCGGATCAGTGTGCCGACCCTACCCGGTCTTGACAATCATTTTCATCTAGTGTGATGCTCTCGGCGTCCCGGGGACCCGCACGCCCCCCGGCCTCTCCTGCTCTCACGTCCCTACGGGGGGTCTCCGTCATGCACGCCCATATCGCCGAAGCGGTGAAGAAACCCGATCTCATATCCCTCGAACCGGATCTGGCCTGCCTCCGGTTCGAGACCATGAAGATCTACTCGGCCCTCGGAGCCGTCCGCCATCTCCTGGAAACGGGCGCCGTCAAGCCCGGTGACACCCTCATCGACAGCTCCAGCGGCATCTACGCCCAGGCCCTGGCCCTCGCCTGTCACCGCTACGGCATGAAGTGCCACATCGTCGGCTCGACGACGGTGGACCGTTCGACACGCGTGCAGCTGGAGATACTCGGCGCCACGCTGGAGCAGGTCGCACCCTCCAAGAACCTGCGCCTCGACCAGGAGTTGAGGGTGCGCCGCATCGCCGAGATCCTGGCCGCCCACCCCTCGTACCACTGGATGCGGCAGTACCACGACGCCATCCACTACTACGGCTACCGCGAGGTCGCCGAGTCGATCGACAAGGACGTGCCCGCGGGCCCCCTCGCGCTCGTCGGCGGCGTGGGGTCGGGGGCCTCGACCGGCGCCCTCGGCACCTACCTGCGCGAGGCCGGGCGGGACGTGACGCTCATCGGCGTCCAGCCTTTCGGCAGCGTCACCTTCGGCTCCGAGCACGTCGCGGACCCGGACATGATCATCGCCGGGATCGGCAGCGCCATCGCGTTCCAGAACGTCCGGCACGAGCTGTACGACCGCGTGCACTGGGTCAACTTCGACCACGCCGTCTCCGGAGCCGTCTCGCTGCTGCGCACCAGCGGCATCTTCGCCGGGCTGTCGGCGGGCGCCTCGTATCTGAGCGCGCTGTGGGAGCGGCGCCGGGACGACACGCGTACGTACGTCTTCATCGCCGCCGACACCGGCCACCGGTACGTCGAGAGCGCCTACGCCCATCACCGACAGGCCCTGGACACCGACACGTTGAAGCCGCACGAGATCACCTCGCTCGACCAGCTCAAGCACCCCTGGTCCACCACGGCCTGGCCCCCCGTCACCTCCTGAACCACCCGCTGCCTCACCCGGCGATCCCAGAGAGAACCCACATGTCACACCCCACACCCCACACCGTCGCGGAGCTGACCGAGGCCGTCCTGGCGGGCGCCCACGGCCCTGACCCGGCCGAGCTGACCGTCACCAGCGCGTTCTGGCTCTACAACACCACGCGACTGGCCGGCGGCGACGTCACGTACCACAACCACTATCTGCTGCTGCGCGTCGGCGACTCGTTCGGCGCCTGCTCCTTCGAGGCGGGTGAACTCGCCCCGGAATTCTGCGAGAACGCCTCCGGCCACTCCCTGGACAAGCTCCTGCGCGACGAGTGCGCGCCCGTGCGCACCGCCGCCCTCGACGCCTACCTCTCGCGGGTGCGCCCGCACCGCGACGCCGACGACGCCGAGCGCGTCATGCTGCCCACCGGCACCCCTGAGGTCCGCGCCGAGGCCCGGGACGCCGCCGTGGCGGGGCTCCTCGACATCGCGCCCGGCGCCAAGGTCGCCCTGATCGGCGTGGTCAACCCGCTCGTCGCGGCGATACGGGAGCGGGGCGGCGTCTGTCTGCCCTGCGATCTCAACCTGCGGACGACCGCGTGGGGCGACCCCGTCACCGACGACATGACCGAAGTACTCGCCCAGGCCGACGCGGTGGTCGCCACCGGCATGACGCTCAGCAACGGCACCTTCGACCTGATCCTCCAGCACTGCGTCGAGCACCAGGTGCCGCTGACCGTCTACGCCCAGAGCGGCAGCGCCGTGGCCCGCGCCTTCCTCGGTGCGGGAGTCACCGGTCTGAACGCGGAGCCGTTCACCTTCTCCCAGTTCAGTGCCGACGCCACGCCGATGTACCGCTACCGGGCCGCCCTCACGAACGGAGCCGCGGCGTGAGCGTCGATGCCACCAAGGACACCCGTGGCACCGCGGAGGAAGCGGTGCCGGGCGATCTGCGCATGGCCCGCGCCCTGTGGCCCGTCCTGCTCGCCTCCGCGGTCGGCCTGCTCCCCTTCACCGTGTTCAGCACCTACCTCGTACCGATCGCCGACGAGGCGGGCAGCGGCGTCGCCGCGATGGGCGGCCTGCGCGGACTCGGCGGTCTCGCCGCGCTCCTGGTGGGCACCGCGCTGGCCCCGCTGATCGACCGGGTGCCCAAGGAGTGGGCGGCGGCGGGCGCGCTCGCCGCGCTCGGCCTCTCGGCGGCGCTCGGCGCCAGCGGCGACTTCGTCCTGCTCGCCGTGTTCTGCCTGCTCATCGGCGCGAGTACGGCCGTCCTGAACCCCGCGCTGACGGCCGCGGCCGCCGACCGCTTCGGCACCGGCAAGGCCGCGGGGCGCGCGGCGACGCTGGTCACCGCCACCCAGTCGATGACCGCCATGCTCGCCGCGCCGGTCATCGCGCTGCCCGCGTTGTTCTGGGGCTGGCAGGGCGACCTGTTCGGTGTGACGGCGGTGGCGCTGCTGCTCGCGGTGGTCTTCGTCGCCCGGCGCGAGAAGCGGCAGGAGGCGACCTCGGGTGACGCGCCCGCCGAGCCGCGCCTTGGCTACCTCGCCTCGTTCAAGGCACTCGCGGGGGTTCGCGGTGTGGTGCCGCTGCTGCTGATCGGCTTCCTGCGCACCGCGGTGTTCATGGGCTACCTGGCGTATCTCGCGGCGTTCTACGAGGAGCGGTTCGACCTCGACGCCGGGGTCTTCGCCTTCGTGTGGACGCTCAGCGGCGCGGCGTTCTTCGTCAGCAATCTGCTCACCGGCCGCCTCACCAACTCCGCCGCGCCGCGCCTGTCCACGGAGCGGATGCTCGCCGTCGGCCTGGTCGCCGCCCTCGTCTCCGTCGTCGGCTTCTACTTCACCCACTGGCTGCCGCTCGCGCTGGCCATGACCGCGCTGCACGCGGCGAGCCACGCGATCGTCGCCGCGTGCGTGGTCAGCCTCATCGTGCGGCGCTGCGGGACGTCGCTGCGCGGCTCGGCGCTGAGCCTCAACGCCGCGGGGCAGAGCCTCGGCGTGTTCGTCGGCGCGGCGCTCGGCGGGGCGGGCCTCGGCCTCGCGGGCTACCCGGGTGTCGCCGTCGTGTTCGGCGCCCTCGTCGTCGCAGCACTCGGCGCGGCCGCCCTGGTGCTGCGCGCGCGTCTTCGGGACGAGAAGGATGACGAGAGGGATACGGAGGTCGAGGTCTCGTGAGCACTGTCGCGGAGGCGGCGCCGACCCGGCCCCGGGCCGCCGTGCGGGACCGGCTCGCCTCGCCCAGGGCCCTGGTCCTGACGTGCGTCGCGCTCTTCCTCGTCCTTCTCGCCTCCGTCGTCGTGGCCATCGGGCTCGGCGCCGCCCTCGTGACGCCCGCCGAGACGGCCCGCTATCTGTGGGCGGCGCTCACCGGGGGGCGGATCGACGCCGACGAGATCACGACGTACCAGATCATCTGGCAGATCCGCACGCCCCGCGTGCTGCTCGCCGCGCTGGTGGGGGCGGGGCTGAGCGCGGTCGGCGTCGCCATCCAGGCGATGGTGCGCAACGCCCTCGCCGACCCGTTCGTCCTCGGCGTCTCCTCCGGGGCGTCGGTGGGCGCGGTCGGTGTGACGGTCACCGGAGGCCTCGCCGCGCTCGGCGTGTACGCGGTGTCGGCCGGGGCGTTCGTCGGGGCGCTCGTCGCGTCGTTCCTCGTGTACGCCGCCTCCTCCAGCCGGGGCGTGCTCTCGCCGCTGCGGCTCGTCCTGACCGGCGTGGCCATGTCGCTGGGCTTCCAGGCCGTGATGAGCGTGATCATCTACTTCGCGCCGGACAGCGAGGCGACCAGCATGGTCCTGTACTGGACCATGGGCAGCTTCGGCGCGGCCAGTTGGGGCGCGCTGCCCGTCGTCGCCGCGGCCGTGCTCGTCGGGCTCGCCGTGCTGTACCGGCACGGGCGGGCGCTGGACGTGCTGGCGCTCGGCGACGAGACCGCGGCGAGCCTCGGCTTCGGACCCGACCGGCACCGCAGGTCCCTGCTCGTGCTCGTCTCGCTGATCACCGGCGTGATGGTGGCGGTGAGCGGCGCCATCAGCTTCGTGGGGCTCGTCATGCCGCACCTGGTGCGCATGGTGGTCGGTGCGGGGCACGCCCGTGTCCTCGCCGTCGCCCCGCTCGTCGGCGCGGTCTTCATGGTCTGGGTCGATCTGCTCTCCCGCACGGTCGTCGCGCCGCGCGAGCTGCCGCTGGGTGTCATCACCGCGCTCGTCGGGGTGCCGGTGTTCATCGCGCTGATGCGCCGCAAGGGCTATGTGTTCGGGGGGCGTTGAGATGGATCTGCGCATCGAGGGGCTCGGGGTCGTCATCGACGGCAAGAGCCTCGTGGAGGAGCTGTCGCTCGACGTGGGCGGCGGTGAGGTCGTCGGCCTCGTCGGCCCGAACGGCAGCGGGAAGTCGACCGCGCTGCGCTGCGTCTACCGCGCGCTGCGCCCCGCCCGCGGCACCGTCCGGGTCGGCGGCGACGACATCACCGGTCTGCCGATGCGCCGCAGCGCACAGCTCGTCGCCGCCATGACGCAGGACGGCGCCGTCGACCTCGACTTCACGGTCGAGGAGGTCGTCGCGCTCGGCCGGGCGCCGCATCAGCGCGGCAACCAGGCGCTCAGCGCACGCGAACGCGAGCTGTGCGTACGGGCGATGGAGCGGCTCGACATCCGGCACCTGGCCAAGCGGGGCGTCCTGACCCTGTCGGGCGGGGAGCGCCAGCGCGTGCTGCTCGCCCGCGCCCTCGTCCAGGAGCCCGGCGTGCTCGTCCTCGACGAGCCGACCAACCACCTCGACGTACGCCACCAGATCGAGGTCCTCTCGCATCTGCGCGGCGCGGGGCTCACCGTCCTCGTCGTGCTGCACGACCTCAACCTCGCGGCGGCGGCCTGCGACCGGATCGGCGTGCTGTCCCAGGGCCGCCTGGTGGCCTCGGGAACCCCCGAGGACGTACTCACCGAACAGCTCATGGCCGATGTGTTCGGTGTGAAGGCGACCGTCGTCCCGCATCCGCTCACCGGCGACCCCCAGCTGCTGTACGCGCTGCACCCCGCGCTCTGACCTCCGTCCCCACCCTCTTCGGAAGGCACGATCACCCCATGTCCCACACCCGTTCCCTCGCCGTGGGCTCCGCGCTCGCGGCCACGCTGCTGCTCGCCGGCTGCGGCGCCGACGTCGACTCGGACGGCGCCGCGAAGGCGTCCGAGAAGGTCACCGTCAAGAGGTGCGGCGAGTCCGTCCCGTACAAGGTGCCCCAGCGCGCCGTGGCGTACGAGGGCGGCAGCGCCGACAAGCTGTTCAGCCTCGGCCTGACCGAGCACGTCCACGGGTACGTGATGCCGCCCGCCAACCCGCCGGTGAGCGAGTCGCCCTGGGCGTCGGAGTACGCCAAGGTGAAGATGCTCAGCGACGACCTGCTCAACAAGGAGATCGTCGTCGAGGCCAAGTCCGACTTCGTCGTCGCGGGCTGGAACTCCGGCTTCAGCGACCAGCGCGGCATCACCCCGAAGATCCTCGACAAGCTCGGCATCCAGAGCTTCATGCACACGGAGAGCTGCTTCAACTACCCCGGCCACCCGCAGAAGGTGACGCCGTTCAAGGCGCTCTACAGCGACCTGGAGCGGCTCGGGAAGATCTTCAAGGTCGAGAAGAAGGCCGATCAGGTCGTCGGGGGCCTGAAGAAGCGCGTGGCGGCCGTCGAGAAGAAGGCCCCCAAGGGCGATCGGGTGCCGGTCTTCCTCTACGACTCCGGGACGAACCAGCCCTTCACGGCGGGCAGCCAGGTACCGCCGAACGACATCATCAAGACCGCGGGCGGCAGGAACGTCTTCGACAAGCTCGACGCGCGGTGGACGCAGGTCAACTGGGAGGCCGTCACCAAGGCCGAGCCCGAGGTCGTCATCATCTTCGACTACGGCGACCAGCCCGCGAAGAAGAAGATCGAGTTCCTGAAGAAGTCCCCGCACACGAAGGAGCTTCCCGCGGTCAGGAAGAACAACTTCTTCGTCCTCGACTACAACGAGGGCATCAGCGGGCCGCGCGACATCGACGGGCTTGAGAAGTTCGGGAAGTACCTGCGGGAGCTGAAGCGCTGACCCTCTTGCGGCCGGCCGGCTCAGTCCGCGAAGGGCGTGCCCGGCAGTCCACGGCCCGCGTCCGGCAGCACGAGCACCGACCCCGCCAGCGGGTGCGGGCGCTCCTGGCCGGCGCGGGCCGTGGTGATGTAGAGGTCACGCAGGCCGGGGCCGCCGAAGGCGCAGGCCGTGGGGCGGGGTACGGGGAGTTCGACGGTCAGGTCGAGCCGTCCCGCGGGGGTGTACCGGCGGACGGCTCCGCCGTTCCAGAGGGCGACCCAGACGCAGCCGTCCGCGTCCACGGTCAGCCCGTCGGGGTCCCCCGCACCTTCCTCGATCACCACGAACGGGCGCCGACCGCGCGCGTGCCGACCGTCGAAGTCGAGGACGTCGACGCGGCGCGTCGGGCTGTCGGCGTAGTACATGAGCCGCCCGTCGGGGCTCCAGCCCGTGCCGTTGCTGACGGCGACGTCGCCGAGCGGCCCGGACTGCTCGGTGGCGGTGCCGTCGGGGGCGACGCGGGTGAGGCCGCCGCCGCCCGGCGCCTCGTCGTAGCGCATGGTGCCCGCCCAGAGGGCGCCGTCGGGAGCGACGGCGGCGTCGTTGCCGCGCCGGCCCGGCACGGGGTCGCGCACCAGCCAGGAGAAGGGCGAGCCACCGGGGCCGTACAGGCCGATGCCGTCACGGAGGTTGACCACCAGGCCGCCGCCCGCACGGGGCTTCGCGGCGCCGACGTGCTGTTCGGTGGCCATGACCGTGCGGCGGCCGTCGGCGGGATCGTACGTGTGGACGCGGGAGGCGAGGATGTCGACCCAGATGAGGCGTCCGGTGGCCGCGTCCCAGGTGGGGCCCTCGCCGAGCCGCGCCTGCTCCCGCACGGCCACCTCGTACGCGGCTCGCCTCGCCGGCCCGGCACTCCTGGCCGGCGCGGTCCTCCTCCCGGACGCGGTCCTCCTCCCGGACGCGGCCCTCATCACGCGCCCCGATGGCCGAGGCGGACCGACAGGTCGCCCGCGCCCTTGGCGGCCAACTCGGCCAGCTCCCGCTCGCGCTCCTCGCTCCAGCGGATCATCGGCACGGAGATGGAGAGCGCCGCGACGACCCGGCCCGCGCTGTCCCGCACGGGCGCCGCCACACAGCTGACGTCCGGGTTGGACTCCCGGTGCTCGACCGCGACGCCCCGCTCGCGGACGGCCGCGAGGGCGGCGACGAGTTCGTCCGGGTCGGTGATGCTGGCGGGGGTCATGGCGGTGAACTCCCTGCCCTTCAGGCGGGCTTCCAGCTCGGGCTGCGGCAGCGACGCGAGCAGCATCTTGCCGACCGAGGTGCAGTGTGCGGGGAGCCTGCGGCCCGCCGCGGAGACCATGCGCACCGCGTGGGTGGAGTCCACCTTGGCGATGTAGATGACGTCGGTGTCCTCCAGGATGGCGACGTGGACGGTCTCGTCGCAGGTCTCGGCGACCTCACGGGCCACCTGTTGGCCCTCCGCGGCGAGGTCCAGCTGCTCGGCGTAGCGGCTGCCGAGCTGGTAGGTGCGCACGCCGAGGCGGTAGCGACCCGGCTGGTCCGGGATCTGGACGAGATACGAGCGGGCCGCCAGAGTGGTGAGCAGCTCGTGCACGGTGGTGCGCGGCAGCTGAAGCCTGCGGGTCACCTCGGGCGCGGAGAGCGTCCCGTCCCCCTCCAGGAACAGTTCGAGTATGTCCAGCGACCTGGTCACCGCGGGAACGAGTCGTCCCATGAGGCCTCCCACCCTGCGCGTCCGAGATCTCGGCCGCCGACCGATATGACGAACACAGGTTAGGCGCCCAAGGCTGTTGCGCGCGACCCATTGACACTCTCCGGCCACCGTGAATACCGTCACGCCACCATTTCGAACGTGTGACGAAATACCGAACAAACCAAGGGGCAACTGCCTTGCGCATCACGGGAATCAGCACGCATGTGGTCGGAACGCCCTGGCGTAATCTCACCTACGTCCAGGTGCACACCGACGAGGGCCTGACCGGCATCGGCGAGACGCGCATGCTCGGCCACACCGACGCGCTCATCGGCTATCTCCGCGAGGCGGAGGCCCATCACATCGCCGGGTCCGACCCGTTCGCGGTCGAGGACCTCGTCCGCAGGATGAAGTACGGCGACTACGGCCGGGCGGGCGAGATCGTGATGTCGGGCATCGCGGTCATCGAGATGGCCTGCTGGGACATCAAGGGCAAGGCGCTGGGCGTCCCCGTCTGGCAGCTGCTCGGCGGCAAGGTCACCGACCGCGTCAAGGCGTACGCGAACGGCTGGTACACCACCGAGCGCACCCCGGAGGCGTACCACAAGGCCGCCCAGGGGGTCATGGAGCGCGGCTATCGCGCGCTGAAGATCGACCCGTTCGGCACCGGGCACTACGAACTGGACCACGAACAGAGCGTGTACGCCGTCTCGTTGATCGAGGCCGTGCGCGACGCGATCGGGCCGGACGCCGAGCTGATGCTGGAGATGCACGGCCGGTTCTCGCCCGCCACGGCGGTCCGCCTCGCCCGCGACCTCGCGCCGTTCCGCCCCGCCTGGCTGGAGGAGCCGGTGCCGCCGGAGAACCTCAAGGCACTGGAGAAGGTGGCCGCGAAGGTGGACATGCCGGTGGCGACCGGCGAGCGCATCCACGACCGGATCGAGTTCCGGGAGCTTTTCGAGAGCCAGGCCGTGGACATCATCCAGCCCGACGTCGGTCACATCGGCGGCATCTGGGAGACCCGCAAGCTCGCGGCCACCGCCGAGACCCACTACATGCTGGTCGCCCCGCACAACGTGGGCGGTCCCGTGCTGACCGCGGCCTCGCTCCAAGTCGGCTTCACCACACCGAACTTCAAGGCCCTTGAGCACTTCAACGACTTCGCGGACTCCGACATCAGGAAGGTCGTCAAGGGCGCGCCCCAGGTCGATCCGGAGACCGGCTGCTTCGAGCTGTCGCACGCTCCCGGCCTCGGTGTCGAGCTGGACATCGACGCGGCCGCCGAATTCCCCCAGCAGCAGGCCCGCTTCGACCTGTGGGCCGAGGGCTGGGAGAAGCGTTCGCCCGGCGGGGCCAAGAAGTGAGCAGCCGCGCGATCGTCGTGGACCGGCCGGGCGAGCACCGGCTGGTCACCGGCGACGTCCCGGTGCCGGGGCCCGGCGAGGTCCTGGTCCAGGTGGCCGCCGCCGGGATCTGCATGAGCGACCGTGAGGTGTACGACGGTCATCGCGACGCCGCCTACGTCCGCTACCCGGTGACGCCCGGGCACGAGTGGTCCGGGACCGTGACGGCGGTGGGCGCGGGCGTCGACCCCGCGCTCGTCGGCCGCAGGACCGTCGCCGAGGGGTTCCGGGCGTGCGGCCTCTGCGAGCGCTGCCGGTGCGGGGAGACCAGCCTGTGCACCGGTGGCTACGCCGAGACCGGGTTCACCGAGCCGGGCGCCTTCGCCGGCCATCTGGCAGTCCCCGCGCGGCTGTTGCATCCGCTGGCCGACGACGCGGACCTGCGCGCCGCCGCCCTGCTCGAACCGGCCGCGGTGATCGCGGCCGCCGTGCGGACGGGCCGTCCGCGCCCCGGTGAGCGGGTCGCGGTGGTCGGCGCGGGCACCCTCGGGATGCTGGCGGTGCAGCTGCTTTCCGCGTCCTCCCCGGCCGAGCTGGCCGTCGTCGATCCGCGCGGGGCACGTGGGGAGCGGGCGCGGGAGTTCGGCGCCACGGACGCGCTCTCGCCCGACGAGGCTCGGGCTGCCCATGGCCGCTTCGACCTGGTCGTAGAGACGGCGGGCGCGGCGACCACCGCCGCCTCCTCGTGTCTGCTCGCCCGTCGGGGCGGGCGGGTCGTGCTCACCGGGATGTTCGCACCGGGGGCCGTCGGCATCGACCCCGTACATCTGTCGCTGAGCCAGCTGGAGGTGCGGTCCGTCTTCGGGGCGTCGTCCTCGGCCTGGTCGGACGCGGTGCGGGCCTTCGGCCTCGGACTGCTCGACCCGGCGCCGCTGATCACGCACGAGTTTCCGCTGGAGCGGTTCGGGGAGGCCGTCGCCCTGGTGGGCGGGGGCGATCCGAAGGTCGGGAAGGTGCTTCTGGTGCCTTGAGTATCTGCCGCGGGCCGGGGGTGGCTGGTCGCGCCCCGCGGCGGAGCCGCACATGTCCCAAGCCTCGCGCCCCTGGCGGGGCGCCTCCCTCACGTACGCCCCATGAGGCGAACGGCATTCGACATACCGAACATTGGAGTACCGTGACCGCCCCGTCAGCCCCCCGGCGCCCCGGCGCCGACGCCCTCGCCCGGATCGGGCACCCCGTGCCCGCCGTCGATCCGGCCGACGCCTCCCCGCACACGTTTCCCGACGGCGGTACCTGGCGTACCGAGATTCCCTCGGTCGAGGGGCCCGAGGCCCTTGCCGTCGTACTGAAGGAGAGCGCGCGCCTCGACGTGCCCGTCCACCGGATCAGTCAGGGCAGCGGCGTCTGGATGCTCACCGACGTCGAGATCACCGAGATGGTGGATTCCTGCGCCGAACGCGACATCGAGCTGTGCCTGTTCACCGGGCCGCGCGGCACCTGGGACATCGGCGGTTCCACCCGCACCGACTCCGGTGGCGCGGGCCTGCGCGCCCGTGGGCACGACGCTCTCGCGGGCTGCGTCGAGGACGCCGTGCGCGCCACCGGGCTCGGCGTGAAGTGCCTGCTCGTCGCCGACGAGGGCGTGCTGTGGTCCCTGCACAGGCTCCGCGTCGCCGGGGTGCTCCCCGCGGACACCACCTTCAAGCTGTCCGCGCTGACCGGCCCGGTCAACCCGGCCTCGTACGAGGTGTACGAGCGTCTTGGCGCCGACTCCCTCAATGTGCCGTCCGATCTCAGCCCCGCCCATCTCACCGAGATCCGCCGGGTCAGCCGGGCCCCCATGGACATGTACGTGGAGGCGCCCGACGACCTCGGCGGGTACGTCCGGATGTACGAGGTGGCCGAGCTGATCCGGCGCGGCGCCCCGCTGTACGTGAAGTTCGGCCTCTCGAAGGCCACCGGCATCTACCCCTACGGCGCCCATGTGCGCGACCATGCGCTCGCCACGGCCCGGGAACGGGTCAGACGTGGCCGCCTCGCCCTGGATCTGCTGGCCCGGCACGGCGCGGAGGGCGGCATGTCACCGCTCGGTGCGCGGCTGCCGGGTGAGCTGCGCCGCTTCGCCGTCCCGGAAGGGGACTGACCCATGCGCACCCGCACTCCCGGCATCACCGTCACCGCCGCGCTGCTCGCCGTCTCGCTGACCGCCTGCGGTCAGGAGGCCAAGGGCGGCAGCCGCTACGAACCGGACGACGGCAAGGGCGGCACGATCGGCCTCGCCATGCCCACCAAGTCCTCCGAGCGGTGGATAGCCGACGGCAAGAACATGGCCTCGCAGTTCAAGAAGGCCGGTTACGAGACCGACCTCCAGTACGGCGACGACAAGGTGGAGAACCAGGTCGCCCAGATCGAGAACATGATCACGAAGGGCCACCGGCTCCTCGTGGTGGCCGCGATCAACGGCTCCGCGCTCACCGACGTACTGAAGCGGGCGAAGGACGCGGGCATCCCCGTGATCTCGTACGACCGGCTCATCCTCGGCACGAAGAACATCGACTACTACGCGTCGTTCGACAACGAACGCGTCGGGCGGCTCCAAGGGCAGTACCTCGTCGACAAGCTGAAGCTCGGCAAGCCCGGCGAGAGCGCGGAAGAGCCGCGCTCCATCGAGCTGTTCGCGGGGGACCCGGACGACAACAACACCAAGTACTTCTGGAACGGCGCCATGAAGGTGCTGAAGCCGTACTTCGACAGCGGACAGCTCGTCGTGCGCAGCAAGCAGACGCGGCTGACGCAGGCCACCACGCTGAAGTGGGACGGCGGCACCGCGCAGAAGCGCATGGACGACCTGATCAGCAAGAGTTACGGCGACAAGCGGGTCGACGCGGTGCTCTCGCCGTACGACGGGATCTCCATCGGCATCATCTCCGCGCTGAAGAGCGCGGGGTACGGGTCGAGGAGTCAGCCGCTTCCCGTCATCACCGGGCAGGACGCCGAGCTGGCGTCGGTGAAGTCGATCATCCGCGGTGAGCAGACGCAGACCGTCTTCAAGGACACGCGGAAGCTGGCCGCGCAGACGGTGAAGATGGGCGACGCGGTCCTGACCGGCAAGGAGGTCCAGGTGAACAACACCACGGACTACAACAACGGCGAGAAGACCGTGCCGTCCTTCCTCCTGAAGCCGGTGAGTGTCGACAGGTCCAACACGAAGCTCCTGGTGGACGAGGGGTACTTCACGGCGGAGCAGCTCAGGTGAGCGCGCCCATTTTGGAGATGCGCGGGATCACCAAGACCTTCCCCGGTGTCAGGGCGCTCTCCGATGTCAGTCTGACCGTGCGGCCCGGGGAGATCCACGCGATCTGCGGTGAGAACGGCGCCGGGAAGTCGACGCTGATGAAGGTCCTCAGCGGCGTGCACCCGCACGGCAGTTACGACGGCGAGATCCTCTTCGAGGGCGAGCCGATGGCCTTCAAGGACATCCGCGCCAGCGAGCGCCGGGGCATTGTGATCATTCATCAGGAGCTGGCGCTGGTCCCGTACTTGTCGATCGCCGAGAACATCTTCCTCGGAAACGAACAGGCCAGACGCGGCATCATCGACTGGAACGACACCCTGCGCCGGGCGAGTGCCCTGCTCAAGCGGGTGGGGCTGCGCGAGAAGCCGCAGACGCCGGTCTCCGACATCGGCGTCGGCAAACAGCAGCTGGTGGAGATCGCCAAGGCCCTGTCGAAGGAGGTGAAGCTGCTGATCCTCGACGAACCGACGGCCGCGCTCAACGACGACGACAGCGCGAAGCTGCTCGATCTGATCGTGGAGCTGCGGGGGCAGGGCATCGCGAGCATCATCATCTCGCACAAACTGAACGAGATCCGGCAGATCACCGACACGGTGACCATCCTGCGCGACGGGCAGTCCATCGAGACGCTGACGGTACGTCAGACTCCGTCCGACAAGGCGATGTTGTCGGAGGACCGGATCATCCGGGGCATGGTCGGGCGCGACCTCGACCACCGCTTCCCCGACCGCACCCCGTACGAGGGCGCCAACGCCGGTGAACTGGCCCTGCGGGTGGACAACTGGACCGTGCGCCACCCGGTCGACCACCAGCGCACGATCGTCGACGACGTGTCGCTGACCGTGCGGCGCGGCGAAATCGTCGGCATCGCGGGCCTGATGGGCGCGGGCCGCACGGAGCTGGCAATGTCCGTGTTCGGGCGCTCCTACGGACAGTACGTCTCCGGGACCGTGGCCGTGAACGGCCGGCCCGTGGTCACCAAGACGGTCCCGGCGGCGGTCGACGCCGGCATCGCGTACGTCACCGAGGACCGCAAGCGCTACGGCCTGAACCTCATCGACAACATCAACCGCAATGTCTCGCTGGCCTCCCTGCCGGGGATGCGACGGCACGGTGTGGTCGACGAACATCACGAGCGGCAGGTCTCGGAGCGCTACCGCAAGTCGATGAACATCAAGACGCCCACCGTCTACGAGCAGGTGGGCCGGCTCTCCGGCGGCAATCAGCAGAAGGTCGTCCTGAGCAAGTGGATCCACGCCGACCCCGAGGTGCTGATCCTCGACGAGCCGACGCGCGGTATCGACGTGGGCGCCAAGTACGAGATCTACACCGTCATCGACAGACTCGCGGCGCAGGGCAAGGCGGTCCTCTTCATTTCCTCGGAGCTGCCCGAGCTGCTCGGGATGTGCGACCGGATCTACACGATGGCCGAGGGCCGCCTGACCGGCGAGGTCGCGCGCGCGGAGGCCACCCAGGAAGTCCTGATGCGCCATATGACCACGACCAGAAGCAAGAGCTGAGGCCGCCATGACCACCACGACCACTCCCCCACGGGACTCGTCCCCCGCGCCACGGCCGGCCGCACGCTCGGCCGGTGCGCTGTTGCTCGACAGCATGCGCTCGAACATGCGCCAGTACGGCATGCTCATCGCCCTGGCTTTCATCGTGGTCCTGTTCCAGATCTGGACCGACGGCACGCTGCTGCTGCCGAACAACGTCTCCAATCTGATCCAGCAGAACGGCTACATCCTCATCCTGGCCATCGGCATGATGATCGTCATCATCGCGGGCCACATCGATCTGTCCGTCGGCTCGCTGGTGGCGTTCGTGGGCGCCATGTCGGCGGTGATGATGGTCAAGCACGACATGCCGTGGGTGCTCGCCCTCGTCCTGTCCCTGCTGATCGGCGCGGTCGCGGGCGCCTGGCAGGGCTTCTTCATCGCATACGTCGGCATCCCGTCGTTCATCGTGACGCTGGCCGGCATGCTGCTCTTCCGCGGGCTTACGCAGATCGTCCTGGAGGGCCAGTCGCTGGCCCCCTTCCCCGACGGCTTCCAGAACATAGCCAAGGGCTTCATCCCGGAGATGGGCCCGTACACGCAGTACCACAACCCCACGCTGCTCCTGGGCCTCGCCACGATCGCCTTCCTGCTCCTGCGTGAATGGCGGGACCGCAAACGGCAGTTGGCGTTCGATCTCGACGTCCTGCCGGTCGGCCTGTGGGCGGCCAAGTGTGTGGCGATGACGGCCGCGGTGGTGGCGTTCACGCTGACGCTCGCCAGCTTCCACGGCGTGCCGGTCGTCATGCTCATCATGTGCGGGCTGCTCATAACCCTCGGGTACGTCATGCGCAACGCCGTCGTGGGCCGTCATGTGTACGCGCTCGGCGGCAACAAGGCCGCCGCGAAGCTCTCCGGCGTCAAGGACAAGCGGGTCACCTTCCTGGTCTTCGTCAACATGGGCGTCCTCGCGGCGCTCGCGGGCTGCGTGTACGCCGCCCGGCTCAACGCGGGCACCCCGCAGGCCGGCCTCAACTTCGAACTGGAGGCGATCGCGGCCTCGTTCATCGGCGGCGCGTCGATGAGCGGCGGTGTCGGCACGGTGATGGGCGCCGTGATCGGCGGACTGGTCCTCGGCGTCCTCAACAACGGCATGTCGCTCGTCGGCATCGGCACGGACTACCAGCAGGTCATCAAGGGGCTCGTGCTGCTCGCTGCGGTCGGCTTCGACGTCTGGAACAAGCGCAAGGCCGGCCGGTAACCCCTCGCCCACCCACTTTCAGGGAGCTGTACATGGAAACGAGCAGACGCACCGTACTCACCGCGGCCGCCGCCGGAATCACCGCGGCCGCCGCGGCCACCGCGGGGCCCGCGCACGCGGCCGCGGGGCGGCGCCCCACGAAGGAACTCTTCGGCAAGCTCGCCGACGGCACGAAGGTGCACCGATGGACGCTGGCGAACGGCGGCACGAGGATAAAGGTCCTCTCCTACGGCGGCATCGTCCAGTCCCTCGAACTCCCGGACCGCCACGGGCGGTTCACCAACGTCTCGCTCGGTTACGACAAGCTGGAGAAGTACGTCGCGGGCACCACGTTCTTCGGCGCGCTGATCGGCCGCTACGGCAACCGCATCGCCCGCGGCCGCTTCACCCTGGACGGCAGGACCCACCAGCTCTCCGTCAACGACGGGGAGAACAGCCTGCACGGCGGAGCCAAGGGCTTCGACACGCGAGTGTGGGACGTGGAACCGTTCACCGGCCCGGCCGGCGTCGGCCTCGTCCTACGCCGTGTGAGTGCCGACGGCGAGATGGGCTACCCGGGGACGCTGCGCGTGAAGGTGACGTACACCCTCACCGCGCGCGGCGACTGGCGGCTCGACTACGTGGCCACGACCGACAGGGCGACGGTCGTGAACCTCACCAACCACACGTACTACAACCTGGCGGGCGAGGGCAGCGGCGGCGTCTACGGTCATGAACTGACCCTGGCCGCGAGCCGTTTCACGCCGACCGACGCCGGCCTGATCCCCACGGGCGCGCTCGCGAAGGTGGCGGGCACGGCCTTCGACTTCCGGCGTGCCAAGACCGTCGGCGAGGACATCCGCGTCGCGCACCCCCAGCTGGTGACCGCCAAGGGATACGACCACAACTGGGTCCTGGACAAGGGGCTCACGGACCGCCCCGAGCACTTCGCGACGCTGCGGGACCCCGAGTCCGGCCGCACGATGAGGATCGCGACGACGGAGCCGGGCGTGCAGTTCTACTCCGGCAACTTCCTGGACGGCACCCTGACCGGCCCCTCGGGGCGCACCTACCGCCAGGGTGACGGCCTCTGCCTGGAGACCCAGCACTTCCCGGACTCACCGAACCAGCCGTCGTTCCCCTCGACGGTGCTGCGCCCCGGCGGCACCTACCGGTCGAGCACGGTGCACAGCTTCTCGGCGCGCTGAGCCCGGGGGCGTTCAGAAAACCGACCAGCCCGTCACCGTGGTGAAGTGGTCGAGTGCCGCCACGCCCGCGACGGAGTTGCCGTACGAGTCGAGGCCCGGGCTCCAGACGCACAGGGTGCAGCGGCCCGGGACCACGGCGACGATGCCCCCGCCCACGCCGCTCTTGCCCGGCAGACCGACGCGGTAGGCGAAACTGCCTGCCGCGTCGTACGTGCCGCAGGTGAGCATGACCGCGTTGACCTGCTTCGCCTCGCGCGGGGGCAGCAGGCGCGTGCCGTCGCCGCGCAGCCCGTGCCGGGCCAGGAAGGCTCCCGCGAGGGCAAGGTCGCGGCAGCTCATCCGGATCGCGCACTGCCGGAAGTAGTGTTCAAGGACCGTGGCCACGGGGTTGTCGAGGTTGCCGTAGCTCGCCATGAAGTGCGCGAGGGCGGCGTTGCGGTCGCCGTGCTCGGCCTCGGAGGCCGCCACCACCGGGTCGCAGGCGACGTCGGGGTTGCCGCTCTCCGCGCGCAGGAACTCCAGCATGGTCGTGGTGGCGTCCCCGGTGAGGCTCTGCAACCGGTCCGTGACGACCAGCGCGCCGGCGTTGATGAAGGGGTTGCGGGGGATGCCGTTCTCGTACTCCAGCTGGACGAGCGAGTTGAAGGGGTTGCCCGACGGCTCCGTGCCGACCCGGTCCCAGATCCGCTCGCCGCCCTCCGCGAGGACGAGCGCGAGGCTGAAGGCCTTGGAGATGGACTGGACGGAGAACGGCTCCTGCCAGTCCCCCACCCCGTACACGTCGCCGTTGACGTCGGCGACCGCGATGCCGAAACGCTCGGCGTCCACGTCCGCGAGCGCCGGGATGTACTGGGCCAGCTGGCCGCGGCCCACCAGCGGCCGGGCGAAGGCGGTGACTTCTTCGAGAACGGACTGGTAGTCCACAACCTGAGCTTTCTGCATGTACGACGCGTCCGTTTCATCCTGCCAGACGCCGAAAGCTCCCCGTGGACGCCGCCCCCGCCCTGCCGCCGGTGAGGATCAGGTGAGGCTGACGGGGCCGTCCGCCACCGGGACTCCGAAGTCCGGGGTGCCGTCCGTGCGCCAGCCGAGGCGCTGGACGCGGGTGTGGCGGTTGGGGTCGTTCAGCGGGTCGCCGACGATGTCCCTGTACTGGCGGGCGTGGTAGACGAGGACGTCGGTGCGGCCGTCCTCGGCGACGGTGAAGGAGTTGTGGCCGGGGCCGTACTGCTTGGTCCTGTCGTTGCTGGTGAGGACCGGCCGGGGTGACTTGGTCCAGGACCTCGGGTCCAGCAGGTCGCTGCCCGCCTCGGCGGTGAGCAGCCCCATGCAGTAGTTGGCGTCGGTGGCGCTCGCGGAGTACGTCATGAAGACGCGGCCGTTGCGCTGGAGGAACGAGGCGCCCTCGTTCACCTTGAAGCCGACGCACTCCCAGTCGTACTCCGGCGTGGTGAGCCGTACCTGCGGGCCCGCCAGGGTCCACGGGTTGGCCATCCTGGACAGGAAGACGGCGCTGTTGTGGTCCTCGCCGGGATCCTTCTGCGCCCAGGCGAGGTAGCGCGCTCCTTCGTACGTGAAGGTGGTCGCGTCGAGGGAGAAGGTGTCCCAGGCCGTGGCGATCCGCCCCTTCTCGACCCAGGTCCCCTTGAAGGGGTCGCGGTGGGCGTTCTCCAGGACCCACATGCGTATCTTCCACACGTCGTGCGCGGGCGCCGACGCGAAGTAGATGTACCACTTGCCGCCGATGTGGTGGATCTCCGGTGCCCAGATGTGCGCGGCCATGTCTCCGCTGGTGTGCCGTCGCCAGACGACGGCCTCCTCGGCGGTGGCGATGCCGCGCAGGGTGCGGGAGCGGCGCAGGATGATGCGGTCGTACTCGGGTGCGGTGGCGGTGAAGTAGTAGCGGCCGTCGTGGTGGCGGTGGATGTGGGGGTCGGCGCGGTGGGGGACGAGGGGGTTGGCAGCGGTGCGCGGGGTGGCGGCTCGGGCGCTGCCCTGTGCGGCGGCCAGGGCGCCCGTCGCGGCGGCGCCGACGGCCAGGGAGCCCTTCAGCAGCAGCCTGCGGTCGGGGTGTGCACTGCCGTGGTTCATCGGTCGGCCTTTCCGTGGGTGGTGTTGCCGGACGCTGACGACGTGATCCTCAGGAACGTCACGGAGTGGGCGGGGAAGGTGTACGAGAAGGAGTCGCCGACCCCGGTGAAGACCGAGTCGACGGGCTTCACCGGTGCGTTGTCCTTCGTGTTCTCGGCGGCCGGGTCCGCGGTCAGCGTGGTGACCCGCGCCTTCGGGGCGACCTTCGCGCCCCGGCCGAGGTCGACCAGCGTGCGGGCCGGTGCGGCCTGGGCGTTGACGACCTTCACGATGAGGTCGCCGCTCGCCTTGTCGCGCGTGACGACCTGGCGGAAGGGTTCGGCGGTCCTGTCGTCGGCGAAGGAGCCCCACTTCTCGCCGTCGAGGTAGAGCGTCACCTGTCGGCCCCGCACCTCGACGCGCAGGTCGTAGGCGCGGCCCGCCTCGATCCTGGTGGAGTCCTGGATCACCGTCTGCTTGGCGCCGCCGGTGGTCTTCTCCACGGCGGACCGGGTGTTGTTCCAGCCGCCGAGGTTCCACCAGTAGTGGTTGCCGGTGTCCTTGACGCCGAAGGCGACCATGAAGCCCTCCTTGCCGGACTTCTTGGTGGCCCGCACCTTGAGGTCGTAGTCCTGCCACCCCTTGTCGCCCGCGGTGACGAGGGTGTTCTCGGCGGTCTCGTCGGACTGGACGTACGCTCCGTCCTCGACGGCCCACTCGCCCTTGCCCGCCGCCCTGGACCACTTGGCGTCCCCGGCGGAGAAGTCGTCGGAGAACAGGGGCCTGCCGTCGGCGCCCGTGACCGAGACGTCGTCGTACGCTGCGCTCGTCGCCCAGGTGGAGAGGCCGACGGCACCGGTGATGGGCCCCGAAGTGGCGGGCGTCCCGGTGGACTTGGACGGGACGACCTCGTCGCCGGTGTTGCGCATGAAGAGCTTCTGCGTCTCGTAGTTGGCCGAGCCCCACGACTGGTCGTTGTCGTACCAGATCATGTTCGGCTTCCACTGGACGTAGTCCTCGTTGGCGAGCAGTGGGGCGTACGAGGCGAGCTTCACGACGTCCGCGTTGCGTTCCAGGCCGGTCATGAACGCGGCTTCGGAGAGGGCGTTGCCGAAGGTGTTGCCCTGCGAGGCGTATTCGCCGAGGAAGACCTCGGGGCCGCGCCGGTCGTAGGAGTCGTAGCGGTCGTTGTTCTCCAGGAACCACTGCGGGCTGTTGTAGTAGTGCTCGTCGACCATGGCGACGTTCGCGTCGCGGTTGAGCTGCCAGGCCTTGTCGAAGACCGGACCGCTGTCGTCGGGGCCGGAGTTGGAGATGACGGTGATCTCGGGGTGTTCGGCCTCGATGGCGGCGCGGAACTCCTTGAAACGGGCGAAGAACTCCTCGGGGAGGTTCTCCTCGTTGCCGACTTCGAGGTGGGTGAGTCCGAAGGGCGCGGGGTGGCCCATGCGGGCGCGCTTCTTGCCCCACTCGCTGCTGACCGGGCCGTTGGCGAACTCGATGAGGTCGAGGGTGTCCTGGACGTGCCGCTTGAGGAGGGCCGGGTCGTCCGTGGCTTTGTTCTGGCCGCAGCCGGTCACCAGGGCGGGCACGACGGGCAGCGGCATGGCGCCGGTGTCCTCGGCGAACTGGAAGTACTCGTAGTAGCCGAGGCCGTAACTCTGGTTGTAGCCCCAGAAGTTGGAGTTGGTGGCGCGCTGCTCGACCGGGCCTATGGTGTCCTTCCACTGGTAGGAACGCTGCCGCTGCCAGCCGGACTTCTCGTCGTACGCCTCGTGGCTGCCGGTGTTGACCAGGCAGCCGCCGGGGAAGCGGAGGAATCCGGGCTTCAGCGCCGCGATCTTCTCGGCGAGGTCCTTGCGCAGGCCGTTCTCGCGGCCCTGGTAGGTGTCGCGGGGGAAGAGGGAGATCATGTCGAGCGCGGCGGGGGCCGCCGAGGCGACCGTCAGGCGGCCCGCGGCGGAGGTGCGGGTGGCGGTGAAGGACGCCTTGTACTGGGACCAGCCGCCGCGCGCGGTGATCCGGCGGGCGGCGGCCAGCGGACCTGAGGCGTCGTGCAGCGTCAGGGTGAGCGGTGCGCCGGTGCGGTCGGTGCGCGCCCGGACCGAGAAGTCGTAACGCTTGCCCTTGCGGACGGCGATCCCGGTGTTGTAACCGGAGTTGGTGACGGACGAACCGGCTGCCAGCGTGAGGTAGTTGCGGTTGCGTTCGTTCAGGCGCCCGCCGTCGTTCACGACCTTCGCGGCGCCCTTGGTGTCCCACGAGGTCAGCGGCGTGTAGGAGCGGTTGTCGGCCGGCTCGTACTCGAAGGACCTGTTCTGGACGAGTTCGGCGTAGAGCCCGCCGTCGGCCGCGCGGTTGATGTCCTCGTAGAAGACGCCGTACATCGAGTCGTCGATCTTCGGGCCGGTGCGCGTCGTGTCGACGTCGATCGTGTAGTCGGCCGGCTCGGCCGCCGCGCCGGGTCCCGCGCCGAGCGTGCCGGCCAGCAGGGCCGCGGTGGTGAGAGGTCCGACGGCGAGAGCGAGGCTCCCCCGTCTGTGTGCCATGCGCCTGTATGCCACGCCATCCCCAGATGTTCGAAATACCGGACGTTGGTCAACACTTCGAACGGAAACTTAGGAACTCCGGGATCTCGCGTCAACGCCTGGGACCAACTCCGTCAGACCCTCTGCCAACCTCGCCGTCACCGCCGGCACACGCGGGAGCCCCGGCCGATGTCCCGGCCGGGGCTCCGCGGTGACTTCAGGCAGGCCGTTGTCAGCGGTTGTTCGTGTTCAGGTGGTGGGAGATGCCGTTACCGTGCGAACCGTGGAGGTAGCCGTCGGCGGCGGTGAGCCCCTTGAAACCACCGATGTTGTAGTAGGAGAAGCCACCCCTGTACGGGGCGTCATCGGCGACCGCGGGGGCGGCCGACATGAACCCCACAGCGGTGATGGCGGCGAGGGTGATCGCAATGCGACGCATGTGTCTCCTTGAACAGAGATTCCGGTACAGCGGTACGTGAAGACATTCCTCAAACGCCCGCTGCCCCGCCCCGCTCGACACGACCTCGCCCCACGACGTCACCCGACCGGGCGCCCCTACGACACCCGTTCGGGCGGAGCACCTGAGGTCAGGGCCTCACCGCCCCTTGCAGGTGATGTCCCCCTACTTGTAGGTGATGTCCGACGACGTGAACTTGCAGTAGGTGCCGTCGGGGCCGCTGCCCGTCCGGACCGGCTCGGCGCCCGTGTTGTTGCCCGTGAAGCGCAGACACGTCTTGATCTTCTTGTTGCCGTCGCCGTGGATGCGGATGCTGCGCAGCGCGGCGGTTTCACCGTAGTTGGTGTTGATGCCGACGATCGACGTGCCGGGGGCGGAGATGTCGGTGTCGTTGATGATGACGTCGCGCTGGTACTGCTTGGAGCAGTTGCCGCAGGTCCGCACGAGCTTGCCGAAGTCGGAGACCTGGAACTTGTTGACGACCAGCTTGCCCGCGCCGTTGAACTGGAAGACCTTGTCGTCGGCCTTCCGCGCGCCGCCGCCCTGGACGGCGTACGTCGATCCGGGAGAGGTCCCCTTGAAGGTCGCCGCGTCCTCGCCCACGTCCTCCCACCACACGTTCTGGAGCGTGCAACTGCGTCGTTGCAGTTCGGCCATCCCCTTCGACGTCTGGCTCTTCACCGTACCGACCAAGACGCCGAGGGCCTGCGCGGTGTCCTTCTCGGAGAGGCAGAAGGCGTGCCGCAGGACCACGCGGACCCGCTTGCGGAAGGGCAGCGCGCGCAGCGCGTCCCGCACGTCGACCATGGCCGGTACGTCCGGATCCGCCACGTCCTCGCCGCGGCCCGACCAGAACAGGGTGACGCGACGGCGTTCGCGCACGGCACTGCGGATGCGGCTGCGCGCCATGTTCGCGACGGCCCCGCGGGCGTACGCGGCCGGGTGTACGTGGCGACGGACGGCCGCGCGTCAGGAGCTGGTGAGGATCACGAGCCGCTGGGTCGCCCGGGTCATCGCGACGTAACGGTCGACCGCCCCTTCTACGCCCGCGCCGAACGCCTCCGGGTCGACGAGGACGACCAGGTCGAATTCGAGCCCCTTCGACAGCGCCGGGGTCAGCGACCGGACGCGGGGCCTCGCCCGGAACGCGGGGTCGCCGATGACGCAGGCGATCCCGTCGGGACGCTCGGCGAGCCAGCCGTCGAGGACGGTCTCCAGGTCCGCGGCGGACCCGTGCACGACGGGTACACCGCTGCTGCGGACGGAGGTCGGCACGTTGGCGTCCGGAAGCGCCGCCCGGATGACCGGCTCGGCCTCCGCCATGACCTCTTCGGGCGTGCGGTAGTTGACGCTCAGGGACGTCATGTCGATCTGGTCGAGCCCGATCCGCTCAAGACGCTCCCGCCAGGGCTCCGTGAACCCGTGCCGGGCCTGGGCGCGGTCGCCGACGATGGTGAAGCTGCGGGACGGGCAGCGCAGCAGCAGCATCTGCCACTCGGCGTCGGTCAGTTCCTGTGCCTCGTCCACGATGATGTGCGCGAACGGGCCCGCGAGCAGGTCGGGTTCGGCGGTGGGCAGCGCGCTCTCGTCGATCAATGTGTCCTGGAGATCGCGTCCGTGCAGCATCCCCAGAGCGCCTTCGCTCTCGTCGATCTCCACGTTCTGTAGCAGGCTGTCCATGACGTCGGCCCTGCGTGCCCGCTCGGCGGCGACGGAGGCCTCGTGCCGCCGCTTGCGCACGGAGGCCTCGGGGTCGCCGAGCCGCTGCCGTGCCGCGTCCAGGAGCGGCAGGTCGGACACCGTCCACGCCTGGGCGTCCGCGCGCTGCAACCTGCGTACGTCGTCCGGGCTCAGCCAGGGCGCGCACTTGCGCAGATAGGCGGGAACCGTCCACAGGTCCCCGACGAGGTCGCTCGCCTCGAGCATGGGCCAGGCGCGGTTGAGGGTGCCGATGAAATCCCGGTCCTGGAGCAGGGACTTGCGCAGCAGGTGCGGCGGGGCGTCGCTGTCGTCCTTCTCCATCAGGATCGTGAGCAGCTCCTCGCGGATCTGGTCGCGCGCCTCGTTGTGCGGGGTGCCGGGCTCCACCGCGTCGAACGCCGCCGCCCAGTCGTCGGCGCTCAGCCAGATGTCGGACCAGTGGCTGGAGACCGTCATTCCCTTGGTCGGCGGCTCCTCGTAGATGCCGACGGCGGGCTCGATCGCGCGCACCATCTCGGCGGCCGCCTTCAGCCGGGCCACCTCGGGATCCGCCTCGGTCGCCGCCTCCGCCCCCTCGGCGACGAGATCGCGCAGGACGCAGGTCTGTACGCCCTCCTCACCGAGGCTGGGCAGGACGTCGGCGACATAGGCGAGGTAGGGGCGGCTCGGGCCGACGAAGAGCACGCCGCCGCGGCGGTGGCCAAGGCGGGGGTCGGAGTAGAGGAGGTGGGCGGCGCGGTGCAGGGCGACGACGGTCTTGCCCGTGCCCGGGCCGCCGTCGACGACGAGGGCGCCGCGGGAGCCGGCCCGGATGATGGCGTCCTGGTCGGCCTGGATGGTGGCGAGCACATCGCGCATCCGGTCCGACCGGGTGCCGCCCAGGCTGGCGACGAACGCGGACTGGTCGTCGAGCGCCGCATGCCCTTCGAGGCCGTCGGCGGTGAACACCTCGTCCCAGTAGTCGTTGATCCGGCCACGGGTCCAGCGGTATCTGCGGCGGCTCGCCAATCCCAGGGGGCTGGCGTGGGTCGCCGCGAAGAACGGCTCGGCCGCGGGAGAACGCCAGTCGATCAGCAGCCGGCGACCGGTGCTGTCGGTGAGGCCGAGGCGGCCGATGTACACGGGCTCGGCACTGCCCGCGGGGACGATGCGCCCCAGGCACAGGTCGAGGCCGAAGCGGCGCAGCGTGCGCAGCCGCGCGGTCAGCCGGTGGATCTCCGCGTCCCGGTCCATCGCCTCGCGGCCGACGCCGCCGGGCGCCTTACGCTCGGCCTCGAGGCGGTCGGACAGTTCGGCGATCGACTGCTCCAGACACTCCGCGATGGCCGCGAAATGCCGCTCGTCACCGGCGATCAGCGCCGGGTCGGCCTTCGCGGAAAGAGCCTCGGGGAGGTCGAACGCGCTGATGGTCAGGGAGTTCGTGGAATGCATGGCATCGCTCCGATCTACGTTCGTTTCCGCGAGGTCCGTGGGCGCGCCGCGCTCCCCATCAACCGACACAAGCGAGTGCACTGAGTGGGACTCCCATTTCCGCAGGTCCTGGCTTCGGTCCGCGAATCTTGCCCCACGACCGGGGCCTTGCGGCAAGCCCCCCGGTGCGCTATATGTTGAGAGTGGCAAGGGGAGGCGGCTGACTGACGCCTGCCCCCACTCTTTCGGACCCCGGCGAGAGGAACACCTCCGCCGACTCGTCGGCGCCGTCGGCGACCCGTCGGTGCCGTCGCACAGGCCGTCACGACGGCCCGGCCGATCTCGCCCGCTCCTACGCTAACGCGCGCCGGCCACCAGCCATGTCGACGGCAGTTCTATGCGAGCGCCTTCCGGGGTGAACTCCGTCGTGAGGAGCGGGAGTTCACCGCGCGCCAGGATGGCGAGTCCCGCCGAGGCGAGATACCGGGGCACGGCCTCGTCGTCCACCTCCGCGGGCGCGATGCCGTGTGCGAAGACCGGGGCGAGCTTCGGCGGCGGGCCCGCGGGGCCCCGCGCGAGGCCCATCAGGACGGGCTTGGCGGCCTCACCCAGTTCGACGAGGAAGGCCCTGCCGCGCTCCCCGATCAGCGTCGCGACGCTGTCGGCCAGGGCCTGGCGGTCGTCGGGCTCGCACTGGTGGAGCACGCCGCGCATATAGACGTTCACATCGCCCAGCTCCGCGTGCAGTTGCTCCGCCTCGCTCTTCTCCGCGGCGTCGAACTGCCGGAACTCCGCCTGGTCGGCGGGGTCCGCGAGCCGGGCGTGCACCAGGGCCGCGGCGGACAGATCGAGACCGAGGACGTGCGGGAAGCGGTCGGCGAGGAAGCGGGTCTGGGTGCCGTTGCCGCAGCCCAGGTCCACGACGGGCAGGTCGGACGCGGCCAAGTGCGGCTCGAACAGAGCGAGATGAGGTCCGACGGTGAGGGCGGGCTCGGCGTCCCAGAACACCTCCCCCTGCCCCTTGGGCGCCTCCCGCCAGAAGGACTCCCAGGCCTCCCTGTACCGACTCGTGACGCTCATGCCCAGCTCCCCAGGATGCGACGAAGGCCGCCGAAGCCGACGACAAGATCGGTCTACCGCGCCCCGCCCCAAAGAACTACCTTCTGGGCAGGGCCAGTTCGAACCAGACCGTCTTCCCCGAGTTCGTACGGCTCGTGCCCCACTCCTTGGCGAGCGTGCTGACGACCCGCAGGCCGCGCCCGAACTCGTCGCCGGGGCCCGCACTGAGCAGCGTGGGCAGCGCGTGGTCGTCGTCCTCCACCTCGCACAGCAGCGCCCCGGCGTGGACCAGGCGCAGGTCGACACGGGTGCTGCGGGAGTGGCGTACGACATTGGTGACCAGCTCGCTGACGAGCAGCTCGGCGGTGTCGCCGAGCGCGTCGAGGGACCAGGCCCGCAGCTGCTCGCGGACCAGTTCGCGGGCCCTGCCCACCTCGCTCGGGTCGACGGCGAGCCGCCAGTGCGCCACGTTCTCGGCCGCGATGCCGTTCAGCCGGGCCATCAGGAGCGCCACGTCGTCCTTGCGGCCGCCGCTGCCCGCGTCGGCGAACGTCGCGGCGAGGGCCCGGATGATCGTGTCGCAGGCCTCGTCCATGGAGGCGGCGGGGTGCGCGGCGGACTCGGTGAGCGTGGCGAGGCCGACTCCGATGTCCTCGCCGCGGACCTCGACGAGGCCGTCGGTGCACATCAGCAGCCGGTCGCCGGGCGCCACGCGGACCCGGACCGACTCGAAGGGCACGCCGCCGACGCCGATGGGCGCTCCGGTGGGCAGGTCGAGCAGCTCGCTGCGCCCGTCCTCGGCGCGGACCAGGACGGGCGGGATGTGGCCCGCGTTGGCGAGGTGCAGCTCGCCCGCGATCGGGTCGTAGACCGCGTACAGACACGTCGCCAGATAGTGCTCGCCGAGGCGCTGCGCGAGGTCGTCGAGGTTGCGCAGAAGCTGTTCGGGCGGCAGGTCGAGGGCGGCCATGGTCTGCACCGCCGTACGCATCTGGCCCATCATCGCCGCGGAGTTGAGGCCGTGGCCCATCACGTCGCCGACGACCAGCGCGGTGCGGGAGCCGGGCAGCTTGACGGAGTCGAACCAGTCACCGCCGACCCGCCCGAGCAGCGTGCCCGGCAGATAGCGTGTCGCGATGTCGCAGCCGGACATGCGGGGCTGGATGTGCGGCAGCATGCTGTCCTGGAGGGTGTCGGCGACGCTCTCCTGGTAGGTGTACATGCGGGCGTTGTCGAGCACGAGGCCCGCGCGGGCGGCCAGTTCGGCGCCGGTGACGCGGTCCATGTCGTTGAAGACGGGCCGCTCCCGGTGGCGGAGCAGGATCATGAAGCCGAGGACCACATTGCGGGCCTTGAGCGGTACGACGAGCATCGACCGGTGGTTGATCAGCGGGCGGATGTCGCGCTTCTCGAACTGCGAGGCGATGGCGTTGCCCATCTCCTCGGTGATGCGGGGGACGAGCACCGGGTCGCCGGAGGTCATGCACTGGAAGAACGGCGTGTGCGCGGGGAAGGGCATCGATTCGCCGACCGGCACGACGTCGTCCCAGCGGCCCGGCTCGTCGGTGTGCTCCACGGCGACCCGGTGCCACAGCGTGGTCTCGTCCGGCGGCCCCTCGGGGAACCCCTCGCCCGCGACGACCTGCTCGCGCAGGTACGTGCCCGCGACGTCCGTGAACCGCGGCACCACAGCCCTGCTGACCTCCACGATCGTGTGCGACAGATCGAGCGAGGAGCCGATGCGCCCGCTCACTTCGTTGAGGAACTCCAGGCGCTCGCGCACCGCCGCGTACTCCAGGTCCTCGCCCTCGTCGTCCGCACCGGCGGCGTAGGCGGATGCCGGGAGGCCGTGGGCGGCCGCCCGCTCGGCGCGCTCCCTGCGGGCCTTGCGCTCGGCGCGGCGGGCCACGCCCCAGTCCGGGGTGACGGGCACCCGGTCGTGCTGGCTGAACTCCAGGACCGGATAGCCCAGTTCGAGGATCTGGGCGACGATGCGGGAACTTTCGCCCACGCTCATGCTCGGCAGGATCTCGGGCAGCCTGCTCGCCAGCTCGTCCGCGCCGGGAAAGTCCGTGTGCAGGGCGAACCCGGGAGCGATCCGCTCGACCTGCTCGCCGCGTGCGCTCCCGCGGCCGGACGCGGCCAGCCGGGCGGCGTCGGCGGCGAGCACGAGCAGCCGCTCCGGGCCCGGCCCGATCAGCGGATACGCCCACCAGAGCACGTCGGCCCGGGTGCCTCCGGGCTCCGGCTCGGTCAGCCGCGCCCGGCCAGCGGCGGGGTAGGAGATGCGCCGGTCGAGGGAGGTCTCCAGGTCGGGTCCGAGGCAGTCGTAGGCACCGTAGGGTTCATGGTTCTCGGGGATCGCGCCGTGGACCGGGAGCAGATCGCCCACGGGGCGGCCGACGGCCTCCTCCTTCGCGTACCCGAAGAGGCGGCGCGCTCCGACGCTCCAGTGCGAGACGAGCCCCGCGCCGTCGACGACGACCACGGCCAGGGGAATGCGTCCGGCCACGGCACTGTGCGCCACCGGCCCGTCCGGAGTGCCTCGCACCATGGCTCATGCTCCTTCCCGCGGCGGCGCAAGATCTGAACCGCCACCAACCACCGTACGGCTGGCGCGGGTTGCCGTGCGGGGCAATGCGGGAATTGCCCGCGGCCGACAACCCCCGGCGCACGCCCCCCTGAGCCGCCCCGTGGGCCCCCTCGGCCGTCCTCGCCGGGTACGTCAGTCCTCGTGTCCCAGCTGGAGGTCCCGCTCGGTGCGGCCGCCGCCCGCGACCTGGAGGACCGTGGCGACCGGCGGGTAGCCCGCCGCGATGACCGTGTACTCGCCGGACGACAGGTCGACGAAGCGGAAGGTGCCGTCCGCTCCGGTGGTCAGGGTGTCGACGACATTGCCCGCGGCGTCGAGCAGCGTCACGCGCGCGTCCTCGACGGCCCGCCCCCCGCCCGCGCGCACGGTGCCGCGCAGCACCGCGCCGCCCGCCAGCTCCACGTCCTGGCGCGTCTCGCGCGATGCCTGCACGGTGACGGGCAGCGCGGCGGGGCGGAACGCGGGGGCGCTCGCCGCCAGGGTGTACTCGCCTGCCACCAGCTCCGTCATGACGTAACCGCCCTCGCGGCCGGTGCGGGTGGTGGCGACGACCTCGCCGCGGACGTCGGTGAGGGTGACGGCGGCGTCCCTGACGGGCGTTCCGTCGGCGGTCAGCACGTTTCCGGCGAGGCGGCCCGCGCCGCCGAGGACCACGTCCAGCTCGACGGGCCGCTCGCCGACGGTGACGGTGACCGCCTGCGGCTGGTGCCCCCCGGCGGCCGCGATCAGCACGAACGATCCCGACCCCGGCGTCGACAGGGCGTAGCGCCCGTCCTCCCCGCTCGCGCCGCGCCCGATCTGCTGTCCGGCCACGTCGATGAGGGTGAGGGCCGCGCGGGGCACCGCGGTGCCGTCGGGGTGCTGCACGGTGCCGCAGACCGGGACCCCGGCCGCGTACGTCGTCGTACGGGCACGCGGGACGGGCGCGGGCTCGGCGGCGGGTGCGTTGTGGGAAGCGGTGCTGGACAACAGGGGGGTCTCCTTGAGGAAGAAGGCGAGCAGCATGCCGAGGACGAGCACCGGCACCAGGTAGAGGAAGATCCGCGGCATCGCGTCGGCGTAGGCCTGGATGTAGCCCTCGCGCAGCGGTGCGGGCAGCGCGTGGACGAGCTGCGGGGTCAGGGACTCGGGGTCGGGCAGGTCCTTGTCCGACCCGGCGGGCAGCCGGTCCCTGAGGGCGTCGGCGAGGCGGTCGGCGAAGAGGGTGCCGAAGACCGCGGCTCCGACGCTGCCGCCGATCTGCCGGAAGTAGTTGTGCGCGCTGGTGGCGGTGCCGAGGTCGGCGGGGCGGACCGCGTTCTGCACGGCGAGGATCAGGACGGGCATGACCAGGCCGATGCCCGCGCCGAGCACCGCCATCCAGATGCCGTACTCCAGGCGCGAGGTGCCGGTTTCGAGCCGGGAGAGCAGCCACATGCCGATGACGGACAGGGCGCCGCCGAGCACGGGGTAGATCTTGTAGCGCCCGGTGTGGCTGATGAGCTGCCCGGAGATGATCGACGCGCCGACGACGCCGCCCATCATCGGCACCATCAGGAGACCGGATTCGGTGGCGCTCGCGCCGTCGACCATCTGGAGGAAGGTCGGCAGATAGCCGGCCGCTCCGAAGAGGGCGATTCCGACGGCCATGCCCACGAGAGAGGTGAGCACGAAGACCGGGTCGCGGAAGAGCCGCAGCGGGATGATCGGTTCTGCGGCGAACTTCTCGACGACCAGGAAGAGCACGCTCGTGACCACGGCGCCGCCGCCGAGCCCGAGGACGACGCGGTCGTCCCACGCGTACTCGGTCCCGCCCCAACTGGTCAGCAGCACCAGGCAGGTGGTGGCGGCGGCGAGCAGCAGCGCGCCGAGCACGTCGAGCCGGGCCCTGGCTGTGCGCTTGGGCAGCTTGAGCGCGAGGGTGACGACGAGCAGCGTGACCAGGCCGAAGGGCACGTTGAAGTAGAAGCACCAGCGCCAGGAGGCGTGGTCGGTGAAGAAGCCGCCGAGCAGGGGGCCGGCGACCGACGCGAGGCCGAACGCGGCGCCGATGAGGCCCAGGTAGCGGCCGCGGCGCCGGGGCGGCACGATGTCCGCGATGATCGCCTGTACGCCGGTCATGAGGCCGCCCGCGCCGACGCCCTGGAGGGCGCGGAAGGCGATCAGCTCGTCCATGGTCCGCGACCACCCGGCGAGGGCGGAGCCGATCACGAAGACGACGATCGCGAACTGGAAGACGCCCTTGCGCCCGAAGAGGTCACCGAGCTTGCCGTAGACGGGCAGTCCGATGGTGCAGGTGAGCAGATAGGCGGTGATCGCCCAGGACATCCTGTCCAGGCCGTGCAGCTCTCCGACGATCTTGGGGAGCGCGGTGGCGACGATCATCTGCTCCAGGGCGGCGAGCAGCAGGGCGAGCACGAGCCCGAAGAAGACCATGCGTACGCGGCCGGGGCTCAGCCCCCCTGCGGTCGCCTCGGGGGCAGGGGGCGGTGGCTGCTGCCCCGCCCCCTGCCCGCCGAAGGCCGTGGCGGCCGCCTCGTCACCCTGTCCGCCGGCCTTCGCCAGCGTCGTCCCACCCACGTACCGCTCCCCTCGTCGCGCCTGCGCCGCCAGCTTTCTCGCATTGCGCGACAACTGGGAGCAAGCGCGACGAGTCGCCTTTTTTCCGGGCCTCACGGACGTAAGCGCCGGTCGGAGCCCTACGGCGTACAACGGAACCGAGCGGAGAACCACTCGAAACGGTGAGCGGGGAAAACAGCCCCGAGGGGTGCCCGAGGGGTGCCCGAGGGGTGCTACTTCTTCTCGACCTCGGCGGCGAGGTTGCCGAGGACGGTGTCGTAGATCCGCCCGAGCCCCTTGGGCGCGAAGGTCCGCTCGAAGAAGCCGCCGATGCCGCCCGCGCCGTTCCACACGCTGGTGACGACGACGCGGGACCTGCCCTCGCCGGCCGGGGTGACGGTCCAGGTGGTGACCATGGACGAGTTGCGGTCCTTCTCGACCAGCTCGCCGTCGGTGGGCTCGCTGACCTCAAGGAGGCAGTCGCGGATGCGCTTGCTGGTGGCCTGGAGCTTCCAGTGGACCAGCGTGCCCTCGCCGTCGCCGCCCTCGCGTACCTCGTACTCGCTGAAGTGCTCCGAAAGGAGCTTTCCGCGCGTGCCGTTGTAGTCGGCCAGTGCGTCGAAGACATCGTCCGGCTGTGCCGCGATGATCCGCTCCGTGGTCGCCTCGACCTGCGCCATTGCACTTCCTCCAGCACTTGGTTTCTCGGGGAGTTCAGGGAGAGCCAACCACCCGGCGCACCGGCCTCCCAAATCGGGGTCGCGGGCGGGGCCCGCTCAGCCCGGCAGGGGGGCGGTGGCGCTGAACCGGGCGGTCGTCCCGTCGTGGTTCCCGCGGCGCAGTCCGGCCTTCTCCAGGACGCGGACGGAGGCCGGGTTGGCGAGTTCGACCTCGGCGTACACGGTGGTGACGTCCGGCGAGGTCAGGGCGTGCGCCACGAGGGCCCGGGCGGCCTCCGGGGCGTACCCGCGACCGCGGCGGGAGGGAACGACGCCGTAGCCGATCTCCAGGTCGCCCTCGCTCGGCGGCCAGAACAGGCTGAGGGAACCGACGACGAGGCCGCTCTCGCGTTCGATGATCAGGCGGTGGCCGTGCGCGCCGGGGTCACCCGAGGCACCGGGTTCTCCCGAGGCGCCGGAGCCTTCGGCGATCTGCTCGGCGATGACGCCCGCCATGACGCGGTCGCCGTCGGCCGGGAAGTCCGGCGCCCAGCGCGACGAGCGGCGGCCGGCGAGGACGTCGGCGATCTCCGCCGAGGTCCAGGCCCTCAACAGAAGGCGCTCGGTGGTCAGTTCGGCGGTGAGGGAAAAAGTGGACACGCGACACTCCAGGTCGTTGGGCGGGACGACCGGGCCGCTCTCGATGAGCCCTGCTTCTTCAGGCTCGCGCGACTCGGACGAGGACATGCCGATGAAGCACCTGGCGGGCCATATTCATCGACCTCCCTCGTCTCGGTGGTGTCACGCGGATCACCTTGTCACGCGGATCACCGTGTCACGCGGGTCGCGCTTGACGGGACGCTATCAAACGAGGCTCGGCAGAATCCGGCTCGCACGATCAAGGGAACATGTGTTCTATTCTGTGGTCAGTGCTACCGAGGAGGCGTCATGCGCTGGGAGAACCTCTCCGACGGGCCGCGTCAGGGCACCGCTGATGCCGCGCTGTTCGGCGCGGACGCGGTGACGACACGGACCTTCGACACCCCGGAGTTCGCGGGGATCACCTTCCACGAGATCCGGGCCCGCTCGATCGTGAACCGCGTGCCGGGCGCGTCCCGCATGCCGTTCGAATGGACGGTGAACCCGTACCGGGGCTGCACGCACGCGTGCGTCTACTGTTTCGCGCGCAAGACCCACAGCTATCTGGACCTGGACACCGGCATCGGGTTCGACAGCCAGATCGTCGTCAAGGTCAACGCCGCCGAACTGCTGCGGCGCCAGCTCGCCTCGCCCCGCTGGCACGGCGACCACATCGCCATGGGCACGAACGTCGACTGCTACCAGCGCGCGGAAGGCCGCTACCGCCTCATGCCGGGGATCATCGAGGCGCTGCGCGACCGCGGCAACCCCTTCTCGATCCTGACCAAGGGCACGCTGATCCTGCGCGACCTCGATCTGCTGCGGCAGGCGGCCGCGGTGACCGACGTCGGCATCTCCGTCTCCGTCGGCTTCACGGACGCCGAGCTGTGGCGCACGATCGAGCCCGGCACACCCGCTCCCGAACGGCGTCTGGACGTCGTACGCACCCTGACCGACCACGGCATCGGCTGCGGCGTCCTGATGGCGCCCGTCATCCCCTTCCTGGGCGACCACCCCGATCAGCTGCGCGCCACGGTGCGGGCCGTCGCCGCGTCCGGCGCGACCTCCGTCACGCCCCTCGTGCTGCATCTGCGGCCCGGGGCGCGCGAGTGGTTCATGACGTGGGTGAAGCGGCACCACCCCCATCTGGTGCGGCGGTACGAGCGGCTGTACGCGGAAGGGGCCTACGCCCCGAAGTGGTACCAGCGGCGCGTCACCCGGCATGTGCACGAGCTGGCCGAGGAGTTCGGCATCGGCCCCACGCGCGCGGGCGGCGCCCGGCGGATCCGCGGGCCCGAGCAGCCCGAGCCGGAGCCCGCGGCCGGACCCACTCAGCTCACCCTTCTGTAAGGCCCCCTCGCGCGGGCGGCCCGTGCTCCTTTCAGGCTATTCAGCGGTGGAACTCCCGCTTCGCGCCGGGGTTTCCGGGACGATGCGCCAGAGGTCGTGGCGTGCACGGCCCCGGACCCTCCGCCCTGGGGAGCCTGATGAAGAACCGCGCCATCGCCCTCTGCTCGCTCGCCGCGCTCACGGGGCTGGTCACCTCGGTGCCGCCCGCGGCGGGCGCCTCGCCCCTCCCGGACACGGCGCGCTCCGCGCGGGCCCCGCTCGCGTGGAGGGCGTGTGCCACGAAGGCGCTCCCTTCGCTGCAATGCGCCTCGCTGAAGGTCCCCCTCGACCACTACGACCCGGGCGGCAGCCAGGTCACGCTCGCCCTGTCGCGCGTCCCGCACACCGCGCGGGCGTTCCAGGGACCGCTCCTGGTGAACCCGGGCGGCCCCGGCGGCAGCGGTCTGGCCATGGCCGGGACCGTCGCGAAGTCGCTGCCGAAGGAGGTGGCCGCGCAGTACGACGTCATCGGGTTCGACCCGCGCGGCGTCGGCAGGAGCGAGCCCACGCTCAACTGCCGCCCCGGCCACTTCGAGCCGGTCCGGCCCGACAGCCTCCCGGACACGCCCGAGACCGAGCGGGCCAACCTCGACCGGGCGCGGGCCTTCGCGCGGGGATGCGCCTCCAAGCACGCGGATGTCCTGCCGTTCATCGACACGGTGAGCACGGTCAAGGACATGGACGCCATCCGCGCGGCCCTCGGCGCGGACCGGCTCAACTTCTTCGGCTACTCGTACGGCACCTACCTGGGCGCCGTCTACGGAAAGCTCTATCCGTACCGCGTGCGCCGCATGGCGCTCGACTCCCTGGTCGACCCGTCCGGCGTCTGGTACGAGGCCAATCTTCGGCAGGACTATGCCTTCGACGCCCGTCACAAGGCCCTCATGGCCTGGATCGCCCGGCACGACGCGGCGTACGGACTCGGCAAGGACCCCGCGAAGGTCGAGGCCCGGTGGTACGCGATGCGGGCGGCGCTGGCCGAAAAGCCGGCGGGCAGGAAGGTGGGCGCCGCCGAGCTGGAGGACACCTTCATCCCGGGCGCGTACTTCAACGGCCTCTGGCCCCACCTGGCCGAGGTGTTCGCGGCGTACGTGAACGACAAGGACACCGGCCCGCTCCTCAGGGCGTACGAGCACTTCGGCGCGAGCGACGCGGCGGACGAGAACGGCTACAGCGTCTACACCGCCGTGCAGTGCAGGGACGCGCTGTGGCCGCGCGACTGGCAGACGTGGCGCGAGGACAACACGCGCGTGCACGCGAAGGCGCCCTTCTCCACCTGGAACAACGCCTGGTACAACGCCCCGTGCGCGTTCTGGCCGACGCACCACCTGAGCCCGCCGGACGTCTCCAACTCCGCGCTCCCGCCCGTGCTGCTGTTCCAGGCGACCGACGACCCGGCCACTCCGTACGAGGGTGCGGTCGGCCTGCACCGCAAGCTGCGCGGCTCCCGCCTGGTCGTCGAGGAGGGCGGCGGCAACCACGGCGTCACACTCAGCGGAAACGCCTGCGCGGACCGGCACTTGGCGGCGTATCTGGCGACCGGCGAGGTGCCGGGGGGCGGCGAGGTGCCCGGGAGCAGCGGCGCGGCCGACGCGGTGTGCGAGGCGCAGGCGGACCCGAAGCCGTCGCGTGCCGGGGGCGGCTCCCCGGGGCCCGGGCGTGGGGCGTTGTCAGTGCCGTGGTCCACCATGAGGGCATGAGCCGACTGACCCACATCAGCGCCCCCGAGGGCGTCGCCCCCGCCGCCGCGTACACCCATGTCGTCATGGGTTCGGGCCGTTTCATAGCGGTGTCCGGCCAGCTGGCCCTGGACGAGGAGGGCATGCTGGTCGGCGAGGGTGACGCGGCGGCGCAGGCCCACCAGGTCTTCGAGAACCTGCGCCGCTGCCTCGCCGCGGCGGGCGCCACCCTCGAGGACGTCATCAAGCTGACGTACTTCGTGACGGACATGGCGCACATGCCGGCCGTCCGCGCCGCGCGGGAAGCCTTCCTGGACGCCGAGCGGCTCCCCGCCTCCTCGGCCGTACAGGTCGCCTCTCTCGTCGCCCCCGAGTTCCTGATGGAGATAGAGGCGTTCGCGGTGGTGGCCGAGTAGGAGGAGCCCTCACTCCGGCAGCCGCGCCAGCGCCGCCGAGGCCGCCGCCGCGAGCCGGGGGTGGCCTCGTGCCTCGGTCAGGACCGGGCGGGCCCGCCCGTCGCCCAGCGCCCCGAGTCCCTCCACACAGGCGAGCGCGATCTTGCCGTAGGGATCGTGCGGCGCGAGTCTGCGCCGCAGCGTGGTGATCAGCGCGGGCGCCGACTCCGGGGCGCGCAGTTCCGTCAGCAGCCGCACGGGATACAGGGCGTAGGCGACGCGGAGTTCGTTCGTCGCCAAGGCGGCCGCGGCGCGCGCCGTGCGCGGGTCGCCGAGCCGGGCCAGGGCGTGGGCCGCGGCGGCGCAGCGCGGCGGGTCCCGGTGGTTGAGGAGGAGGACGAGCGACTCGAAGGCCCTGCGGTCACCGGCCACGCCGAGCCGCACCGCCGCCAACTCCCGCGCCCACAACGGCTGCCCGGGAGAGACGAGCACCTCGGCCAGCTCGTCGATGTCCCCGGTCGCGACCAGCCTCTCGTACTCCGCCGAGGCCCCCGCCTCGCCGCGTAAACGCTCCGTCACCGTCCGCAACTCCGCATCCATGAGCGCGAGCCTAAGCCTTACGGGACGGTCGCGATGTAGATCACAGGGATCGGGGATCGCCCCGGGCTGGCGCGCTCGTTACTCGGCGGTTAATCTCATGTGAGCGGGGCACACTCCCCGTGAGCACCTCCTCACGACGGCCTGGTGACGCAGCCGTCGTGGGTGCAAGTCGGTTCGGTATCTCTTGTACGACATGGCTCCGGGACAGAGCCGGTCGGCCTCACCGGGCGTGGACGTTCGCGCCGCCCGGCCACGACACCCTCCCTTCCCGCACGCCCCGCGACAGCTCCTGTGTCCGCGTGCGCCCCTCAGTCGTCACTCTCTTCCTGGAGTCCACGCATGGACACTCCCTTGAACACGGTCGCCGTCATCGGTCTGGGCACCATGGGCGCCGGAATCGCCGAGGTTCTGGCCCGCGCGGGCCGCGAGGTCATCGGCATCGACATCAGCCAGGCGGCGGCCACCCAGGCGGTCACGGCCCTGGAGACCTCCACCGCCCGTGCCGTGCGCCGCGAGCGCCTCACCGAGGAGGAGCGGCGCGACGTCCTCGCCCGCTTCCGCACCTTCACGGACCTGCGGGCGGCCGCCGACGCCGACCTGGTGATCGAGGTCGCCCCGGAGTCGTACGAGGTCAAGCAGCAGATCATCCGCGAACTCGACGGCGTGGTGCGCCCCGAGACGATCATCGCGACCGGCACCAACGCGCTGTCCGTGACCCGTCTCGCCGCCGAGTCGGCGTGCCCCGAGCGGGTGCTCGGGCTGCACTTCTTCAATCCGGCGCCCGCGATGAAGCTCGTCGAGGTCGTCTCGTCCGTGCTCACCTCGCCCGCCGCCGTCGCCTCGGTCACGCAGCTCGCGCACGCGCTGGGCAAGGAGCCCGTCGCGGTCGGCGACCGGCCCGGTTTCGTCGCCGACGGGCTGCTCTTCGGCTACCTCAACCAGGCCGCCGCGATGTACGAGGCGAAGTACGCCTCCCGCGAGGACATCGACGCCGCGATGAAGCTGGGCTGCGGTCTGCCGATGGGTCCGCTCGCGCTGCTCGACCTGATCGGCGTGGACACCGCGCGCACGGTCCTCGACGCCATGTACGCCGAGTCGCACGACCGGCTGCACGCGCCGGCGCCCATCCTCAAGCAGCTCAGCGAGGCGGGCCTGACCGGACGCAAGTCGGGCCGCGGCTTCTACACGTACGCCGAGCCGGGTGGCGCCGAGGTGGTGCCCGACGCGCTGACCCCGGTGGCGGACGGGCGGCGCGCCCAGGGACGCGCCGTCCGGTCCGTCGGTGTCGCGGGCTCGGGGACGATGGCGTCCGGCATCGCGGAGGTCTTCGCCAAGGCCGGTTACGACGTGGTGCTCGCCGCGCGCACCGACGAGAAGGCACAGACCGCCAAGGCCCGTATCGGCAAGTCCCTCTCGCGCTCCGTCGACAAGGGCAGGATGACGGCCACGGCCGCCGCCGAGACCCTGGAGCGGATCACTCCGGCCGACTCCTACGAGGCGTTCGCCGAGGTCGACCTGGCCCTGGAGGCCATCGCCGAGGACCTGGAGATCAAGCAGCAGCTGTTCGCGACGCTCGACAAGGTCTGCAAGCCGGGCGCGATCCTCGCGACCACGACCTCCTCGCTGCCGGTGGTGGCCTGCGCCCGCGCCACCACGCGCCCGCGCGACGTGATCGGCATGCACTTCTTCAACCCGGCACCGGCGATGAAGCTCGTCGAGGTGGTCCGCACCGTGCTGACCGCGGACGACGTGCACGCCACGGTCCGCGAGGTCTGCGCGACCATCCGCAAGCACCCGGTGGACTGCGGCGACCGCGCGGGGTTCATCGTGAACGCGCTGCTGTTCCCCTACCTCAACAACGCGATCAAGATGGTCCAGGAGCACTACGCCACGCTCGACGACATCGACGCCGCGATGAAGCTCGGCGGCGGTTACCCCATGGGCCCCTTCGAGCTCCTGGACGTCGTCGGCCTGGACGTCTCGCTGGCCATCGAGAAGGTCCTGCACCGCGAGTTCCGCGACCCGGGCCTGGCCCCGGCACCGCTGCTCGAACACCTGGTGGCCGCGGGCTGCCTCGGCCGCAAGACGGGCCGTGGCTTCCGCGAATATGCCCGGCGCTGAGCCGGCCGAGGGGCACCGGGGGGCGCGGGCGGACTGGGGCGGGCTGCTCGGGCCCCCGGGCGGCCCCGTCCCTCCGGAGCACCGCGCCGCGCATATGCAGTACGTTCGTGGCATGTCCAAGGCCGCCAAGTCCTCACGTACGCCCGCTACGCCCGACGCTCCGGAGAGCGCGGCGGGCAGCCGGGCCGCCGCCCAACGGCTCAAGATGCGCAGGGAGCTGGCGGCCGCGGCCATGGAGCTGTTCGCGACCAAGGGGTACGAGGCGACGACGGTCGACGAGATCGCCGCCGCCGCGGGCGTCGCCCGCCGGACCTTCTTCCGGCACTTCCGCTCCAAGGAAGAGGCGATCTTCCCGGACCACGACGACACCCTGATCCGGGCGGAAGCGGTGCTGAACGCCGCTCCCCCGCACGAGCACCCGCTGGACACGGTGTGCCGCGGCATCAAGGAAGTCATGAAGATGTACGCGGCCTCGCCCGCGGTCTCCGTGGAGCGCTACCGCCTCACCCGCGAGGTGCCCACGCTCCGCGAGCGCGAGATCGCCTCGGTGGCCCGTTACGAACGGCTCTTCACCCGCTATCTCCTGGGCCACTTCGACGAGCACGCGCACCACGACGGCAACGACGACCCGCTGCTCGCCGAGGTCGCCGCGTCCGCGGTGGTCACGGCCCACAACCACGTACTGCGGCGCTGGCTGCGGGCGGGCGGCCAGGGCGACGTGGAGACCCATCTGGACCACGCGTTCGCGATCGTGCGGCGCACGTTCGGCACGGGCATCGGCGCGGGGCGCGACACGCTGCCCGCGGCGGCGCCCGCGACGGTGTCCGCGCAGGGTGAGGTCCTGGTCACGGTGGCGCGCACGGACGCGCCTCTGGACGAGGTCATGCGGACCATCGAGAAGGCGCTCAGGGAGCGGGCTTCTTAACCCGTTTCACCCATTTCGTCCTTGGCTTTTGAGGGGGCGCTACCGGTCGGTAGCGCCCCCTCCGTCATGGCTCCACCCCCTCTGACCTGCACTGATCGATCATCGGTCAAAAAATACTGGCACCCAGTGTCTTGCCGACTGGCACGCGGTGCCATACGTTGATGTTGTCCGGGCGGCCGGCGTACAGAGATCCTCCGTACGTCGGCTGTCCCCTCAAGCCCCGGCTTGTGCGCCCGGACGCCTGCGTCACAGGCACCTCCCGCGCCCCACCAGGGCGTCGCCGAGCACCACCCTTCGCCGAACCGACGGCACACCTCCACCGCACCACCAGCACCCCGACGTAACCCTCAAGCAGCGCCCCCGTAAGGCGCTTCTTCGCCGGAGGCAACACCGTGAAGGAAATCCTGGACGCGATTCAGTCCCCGGACACCACGTCCGCCGACTTCGCCGCTCTCCCCCTGCCCGACTCGTACCGCGCGATCACCGTGCACAAGGACGAGACGGAGATGTTCGCGGGTCTGGAGACCCGCGACAAGGACCCCCGCAAGTCGATCCACCTGGACGACGTGCCGGTCCCCGAACTCGGCCCCGGTGAGGCCCTGGTGGCCGTCATGGCCTCCTCGGTGAACTACAACTCCGTGTGGACCTCGATCTTCGAGCCGGTGTCCACCTTCAGCTTCCTGGAGCGCTACGGCCGGCTCAGCGAGCTGAGCAAGCGCCACGACCTGCCGTACCACATCATCGGCTCCGACCTCGCGGGCGTCGTGCTGCGCACCGGCCCCGGCGTGAACTCCTGGAAGCCCGGCGACGAGGTCGTCGCGCACTGTCTGAGCGTCGAGCTGGAGTCCTCCGACGGCCACAACGACACGATGCTCGACCCCGAGCAGCGCATCTGGGGCTTCGAGACCAACTTCGGCGGCCTCGCCGAGATCGCGCTCGTCAAGTCCAACCAGCTGATGCCGAAGCCGGACCACCTCAGCTGGGAGGAGGCCGCCTCCCCCGGCCTCGTGAACTCCACCGCGTACCGCCAGCTGGTCTCCCGCAACGGCGCCGCCATGAAGCAGGGCGACAACGTCCTGATCTGGGGCGCGAGCGGCGGACTCGGGTCGTACGCCACGCAGTTCGCGCTCGCGGGCGGCGCCAACCCCATCTGCGTCGTGAGCAGCCCCCAGAAGGCGGACATCTGCCGCGCCATGGGCGCCGAGGCGATCATCGACCGCAACGCCGAGGGCTACAAGTTCTGGAAGGACGAGCACACCCAGGACCCGAAGGAGTGGAAGCGCTTCGGCAAGCGCATCCGCGAGCTGACCGGCGGCGAGGACATCGACATCGTCTTCGAGCACCCCGGCCGCGAGACCTTCGGCGCGAGCGTGTACGTCACCCGCAAGGGCGGCACGATCACCACCTGCGCCTCGACCTCCGGGTACATGCACGAGTACGACAACCGCTACCTGTGGATGTCCCTCAAGCGCATCATCGGCTCGCACTTCGCCAACTACCGCGAGGCGTGGGAGGCCAACCGCCTGATCGCCAAGGGCAAGATCCACCCGACGCTCTCGAAGGTGTACTCCCTGGAGGACACCGGGCAGGCCGCCTACGACGTGCACCGCAACCTCCACCAGGGCAAGGTCGGCGTCCTCGCGCTCGCCCCCCAGGAGGGCCTCGGTGTGCGCGACCCGGAGACGCGGGCCAAGCACATCGACGCCATCAACCGCTTCCGCAACGTCTGAACGCCCTAAGGAGCAGCGGGACATGACAGAGCGCCAGAAGGACCGGCCGTGGCTCATGCGGACGTACGCCGGTCATTCCACGGCGGAGGCGTCCAACGAGTTGTACCGGCGCAACCTCGCCAAGGGTCAGACGGGCCTCTCGGTCGCGTTCGACCTGCCCACCCAGACCGGCTACGACCCCGACCACATCCTCGCCCGCGGCGAGGTCGGCCGGGTCGGCGTGCCGGTCTCCCACCTCGGCGACATGCGGCGCCTGTTCCAGGACATCCCCCTGGAGCAGATGAACACCTCGATGACGATCAACGCCACCGCCATGTGGCTTCTGGCGCTCTATCAGGTGGTCGCGGAGGAGCAGGGCGCGGACATCACCAAGCTCCAGGGGACGACGCAGAACGACATCGTCAAGGAGTACCTCTCGCGCGGGACGCACGTCTTCCCGCCGGTGCCCTCCCTGCGGCTGACCACCGACATGATCACGTACACGGTGGCCCACATCCCCAAGTGGAACCCCATCAACATCTGTAGCTACCACCTCCAGGAGGCGGGGGCCACTCCGGTCCAGGAGATCGCGTACGCGATGTCCACCGCCATCGCGGTTCTCGATGCCGTACGCGACTCAGGGCAGGTCCCCGAGGAGAAGTTCGGGGACGTCGTGGCCCGCATCTCCTTCTTCGTGAACGCGGGTGTCCGCTTCATCGAGGAGATGTGCAAGATGCGGGCGTTCGGGCGGATCTGGGATCAGGTCACGCGCGAGCGGTACGGCATCGAGAACCCGAAGCAGCGCCGCTTCCGCTACGGCGTGCAGGTCAACTCGCTGGGCCTGACGGAGGCGCAGCCCGAGAACAACGTCCAGCGGATCGTCCTCGAAATGCTGGCCGTCACGCTCTCCAAGGACGCACGCGCGCGTGCCGTGCAGCTGCCCGCCTGGAACGAGGCGCTCGGCCTGCCCAGGCCCTGGGACCAGCAGTGGTCGCTGCGCATCCAGCAGGTCCTCGCACACGAGAGCGACCTGCTGGAGTACGAGGACATCTTCGCCGGCTCGCACGTCATCGAGGACAAGGTCGCCTCCCTGGTGGAGGAGTCCCTCGCGGAGATGGACCGCATCGAGCGGATGGGCGGCGCGATGGCCGCCGTCGAGTCCGGCTACCTCAAGTCGCAGCTCGTCTCCTCGCACGCCGAGCGCCGGGCGCGCATCGAGTCCGGCCAGGAGAAGATCGTCGGTGTGAACTCCTACGAGTCCACCGAGCCGAGCCCGCTCACCTCGGACCTGGACGGGGCGATCATGACGGTCGACCCGGCGGTCGAGGCGCGGGTGGTGAACGCCCTCAAGGACTGGCGCGACAACCGCTATCAGCCGCCGTTCAACCACCCCCGCCCGTGCAAGGCGCTGGAGCGGCTCAAGGAAGTGGCCGCGGGGACGGGCAACCTCATGGAGGCCACCCTGGAGTGCGCACGCGCCGGTGTGACGACCGGCGAGTGGGCGGGAGCCCTGCGGGAGGTCTTCGGGGAGTTCCGGGCGCCCACGGGCGTCTCCAGCGCCCCCGTGGCCGTCACCGCGGAGGAGGGCACGCCGCTCGCCCTGGTCCGCGAGAAGGTCGCCAAGACGGCCGCCGACCTCGGCACCGGCAAGCTCCGCTTCCTGGTCGGCAAGCCCGGCCTAGACGGGCACTCCAACGGGGCGGAGCAGATCGCGGTGCGCGCGCGTGACGCCGGCTTCGAGGTGGTCTACCAGGGGATCAGGCTGACGCCCGAGCAGATCGTCGACGCGGCGCTCGCCGAGGACGTGCACGCGGTGGGCCTGTCGATCCTCTCCGGCTCGCACGCCGAACTCGTGCCGGACGTCCTGGTGCGCCTGCGCGAGGCCGGCGCCCGCGACATTCCCGTCATCGCGGGAGGCATCATCCCCAACAGCGACGCCGAGGACCTGTTGGCGGCGGGTGTCGCCGCCGTCTTCACCCCCAAGGACTTCGGCATCACGGAGATCATCGGCCGTATCGTCGACGAGATCCGGAAAGCGAACAAGCTCGACCCTCTGGAGGTCCCCGCATGACTGTGAACCGTCTTCGCCCCCGGCGCTCCTGTCTGGCCGTACCGGGCTCGAACCCGCGCTTCCTGGAGAAGGCCCAGGGCCTCCCCGCCGACCAGGTCTTCCTGGACCTGGAGGACGCCTGCGCGCCGCTCGCCAAGCCGGAGGCCCGGCACACCATCGTCAAGTTCCTCAACGAGGGCGACTGGACGGGCAAGACGCGGGTCGTGCGCGTCAACGACTGGACGACCGAGTGGACGTACCGCGACGTCGTGACCGTCGTCGAGGGCGCGGGCCAGAACCTCGACTGCATCATGCTGCCGAAGGTGCAGACGGCCGACCAGGTCGTCGCCCTCGACCTGCTGCTCACCCAGATCGAGAAGACGATGGGCTTCGAGGTCGGCAAGATCGGTATCGAGGCGCAGATCGAGAACGCCCGGGGCCTCAACAACGTCAACGCGATCGCCGAGGCCTCCCCGCGCGTCGAGACGATCATCTTCGGCCCGGCCGACTTCATGGCATCGATCAACATGAAGTCCCTGGTCGTCGGCGAGCAGCCGCCCGGCTACCCGGCGGACGCCTACCACTTCATCCTGATGAAGATCCTGATGGCCGCCCGCGCCAACAACCTCCAGGCGATCGACGGCCCCTACCTGCAGATCAAGAACGTCGACGGCTACCGCGAGGTCGCGAACCGTGCCGCCGCGCTCGGCTTCGACGGCAAGTGGGTCCTGCACCCCGGCCAGGTGGAGGCCGCCAACGAGGTCTTCTCGCCCTCGCAGGAGGACTTCGACCACGCCGAGCTGATCCTGGACGCGTACGAGTACTACACGTCCGAGGCGGGCGGCAAGAAGGGCTCGGCGATGCTCGGCGACGAGATGATCGACGAGGCCAGCCGGAAGATGGCGCTGGTCATCTCCGGGAAGGGCCGTGCGGCCGGAATGACCCGCACGTCCAAGTTCGAGGCCCCGGAGGCGTAAGACACATGCAGTTCGGCCGCACCTACGAAGAGTTCGAAGTCGGCGCCGTGTACAAGCACTGGCCCGGGAAGACGGTCACCGAGTACGACGACCACCTCTTCTGCCTGCTCACCATGAACCACCACCCCCTCCACATGGACAGCAACTATGCGGAGAGGACGACGGACTTCGGGAAGAACGTCGTCGTGGGCAACTACATCTACTCGCTGCTGCTCGGCATGTCCGTGCCGGACGTCTCCGGGAAGGCCATCGCCAATCTGGAGGTCGAGTCGCTCAAGCACGTGGCGCCGACCTTCCACGGCGACACGGTCTACGGCGAGACGACGGTCCTCGACAAGACCCCGTCGAAGTCCAAGTCCGACCGCGGGATCGTCTACGTGGAGACCAAGGGCTACAAGCAGGACGGCACCCTGGTCTGCGTGTTCCGCCGCAAGGTGATGGTGCCCACCGAGACGTACATCAAGGAGCGCGGCGGCGAGCAGCCCGGCCGCCCGGAGCTGAACACCCCTTCCAAGAGCGCCGAGAGCACGGAGAAGTAGCCATGAGCCGACTCGCGCAGACCGCAGGTCTCACCGACGTCCAACAGGAGATCCTGTCCACCGTCCGGGACTTCGTCGACAAGGAGATCATCCCTGTCGCGACCGCGCTGGAGCACCGGGACGAGTACCCGCAGGAGATCGTCGACGGTCTCAAGGAGTTGGGCCTGTTCGGCCTGATGATCCCGGAGGAGTACGGCGGTCTGGGCGAGTCGCTGCTCACGTACGCCCTGTGCGTCGAGGAGATAGCGCGTGGCTGGATGTCGGTATCCGGCATCATCAACACCCACTTCATCGTCGCCTACATGCTCAAGCAGCACGGCACGCAGGAGCAGAAGGAGACCTTCCTGCCGCGGATGGCGGCCGGCGAGGTGCGCGGCGCGTTCTCCATGTCGGAGCCGGGCCTCGGCTCCGATGTGTCGGCGATCACGTCGAAGGGTGTGCGGGACGGCGACGAGTACGTCCTGAACGGCCAGAAGATGTGGCTGACGAACGGCGGTACGTCCACTTTGGTGGCCGTTCTGTGCCGGAGTGACGAAGGACACCCCGAGGGCACCGCCCCGCACAAGTCGATGACGACGTTCCTCGTGGAGAAGGAGCCGGGCTTCGGCGAGGTCCGCCCCGGCCTCACCATCCCCGGCAAGATCGACAAGATGGGCTACAAGGGGGTCGACACCACTGAGCTGATCATGGACGACCTGCGAATTCCGGCCAATCGTGTGCTCGGCGGGGTCACCGGCCGGGGTTTTTACCAAATGATGGACGGTGTCGAGGTCGGCCGCGTGAATGTCGCGGCACGTGGTTGCGGTGTCGCGCAGCGTGCATTTGAGCTCGGTGTCTCCTATGCCCAGCAACGCCACACTTTCGGGAAGCCGATCGCCCAACACCAGGCGATTCAGTTCAAGCTGGCCGAGATGGCTACCAAGGTCGAGGCCGCTCATGCGATGATGGTCAACGCAGCACGCAAAAAGGACTCCGGGGAGCGAAACGACCTCGAAGCTGGGATGGCGAAGTACCTCGCCTCCGAGTACTGCAAGGAAGTCGTCGAGGACGCGTTCAGGATTCACGGCGGTTACGGCTTCTCGAAGGAGTACGAGATCGAGCGCCTCTACAGGGAGGCGCCGATGCTGCTGATCGGTGAAGGTACCGCCGAGATCCAGAAAATGATCATTGGTCGCCGACTGCTCGAAGAGTATCGATTCCAGGGCTAGATGCCCGGTTTGGGGTGTTTTCTTCGCGAAGAAGATCACACCCTGTCAACACTCTTCGGCCGTCGACTCGGCTTCCTCGCTTGCCCAGTTGTGGCTCGCAACCGATAACATCCGGAGAAAGCCGCCGTCCCCCGTATCACCGCGCGGCATCATCCGCTACGAAGGTCATCCATGCCCCACAGCCAAACCTCTGCACCACGCGACGGCATTCTTCAGGGACGCCTTGCTCGCGGAGCATCGCCGTGGCTCCTGCCGACCGTCGCCACCGCGGCACTCAGCCTCGCCCGTGCGCGCCGCTCCAAGGGCGCCGCGGCCGTCGCCGTCCCCGCCACCGCTCTGGCGGCGGGAATGCTGTGGTTCTTCCGCGACCCCGAGCGTGAGATCGCTCAGGGCCGGGTCATCTCCCCCGCCGACGGCGTGGTGCAGAGCATCATGCCGTGGAAGGACGGGCGTACCCGCGTCGCCATCTTCATGAGCCCGCTGAACGTCCACGTCAACCGCGCGCCCCTCGCGGGCACGGTGACGTCCGTGGAACACATCCCCGGCGGGTTCGTCCCGGCGTTCAACAAGGAGAGCGAGAACAACGAACGCGTTGTCTGGCACTTCGACACCGAGCTCGGCGACATCGAGATGATCCAGATCGCGGGCGCGGTCGCACGGCGCATCGTGCCGTACGTGCCGCAGGGCACGAAGGTGGAGCAGGGCGAGCGGATCGGCCTGATCCGCTTCGGCTCGCGCGTCGACATCTACCTCCCCGAGGGTGTCGAGGTGGACGTCGAGGTCGGTCAGAAGACCGTGGCTGGGGTGACTCGCATTGACCGTGGTTGATCCTGAGACACAGGCCGGCTGGGCGCCGGAAGCGGTGCAGGAGGACGCGTCCCACGACGGCGACGAGATGCCGCTGTCGCTGCGACTGTCGATAGCGGACACGCTCACACTGGGTAACGCCACGTGCGGGTTCATGGCGGTGTACTTCACCACCACGGGCATCCTCATCCCGCACCTCCAGGGCAGCAACGAAAGCGGCATGGCGCGGCACTCCGCCGCGACCGCCGTCATCCTCATGCTCTGCGCGGCCGTCTTCGACCTCTTCGACGGGCTCGTGGCGCGCAAGCTGCGGTCCTCGCCGATGGGCGCCGAGCTGGACAACCTCTCGGACCTGATCAGCTTCGGTCTGGCCCCCGCGTACTTCGTGCTCGTCTACGGCATGGTCGCCGACGACGCGCACCAGCGCGTGGCGGCGGTGGGCGCGATCGTGGTGCTCCTGGCGGTGGTGCTGCGGCTTGCGCGGTTCTCGTGCGTGACCGTGAAGGACGGCACCTTCCAGGGCATGCCGTCGCCCTTCGGGGCGCTGACGGTCGTCTCGATCGTGCTCCTGGAGCTGCCCTTCGTGGCGACGCTCCTCGCGATCATCGGCACGGCCTGGCTCATGGTCAGCCGCGTCGAGTACCCGAAGCCGCGGGGACCGCTCGCGGTGGCCATGCTGGCGTGGATCGTCGCGGCCATGGGGCTGCTCGCGGCCTGGGCGTTCGACGCGCCGGGCGGGCAGCTGCTCCTCCAGACCGGCTGTGCGCTCCAGCTCGTCCTCGGAGCGGTGATCCCCCTCTTCGCTACCGCTCGGAGGGTGAACAACTTCCGCGACAACCGGCGTGAGGCGCGGGCCGCGCAGTTGCCGTAGTTTTTCGTACGTCGCTCTGGGGGCCCGGACCTGATGGTCCGGGCCCCCTTTGCTTGCCCTCTTGTCGCCCTCCGGGCTCGTCCTCAATCGCCGGACGGGCTCTGATCGGCGCTGTACCCCTGCGCCGCCTTCGCCGCTTCCGGCTCGCGGACCACCTTCATGCCTCCCGTCGCCTTCTTGTCCGGCTGGAGGATCACGCTCTCCTTGGACGAGGGTGCCTTCGGGTCGGTGAAGTTCTGGGGGACGCCGAAGCCCGAGTCGAAGTCGTCGAGGGTCAGCAGTGCCTCGCCGACGCCGTCGCGCGTGAGGTCCTTGGCCTCGCAGGCCTTCTTCAACGCCTCGCCGAAGACGGAGGCCGTCGTCCAGCCCGCCACCACGCCGTTGTCGAGGGCGTCCTCGGGGTGGGCCTTCCTGTAGTCGGCGACCAGCTTCTTCGCCGCCGTCGTGTCAGCGCCGATGGGCAGCGTGGGTGAGGCGACGTAGTAGTTCTTCTGGAGGGCGGGGCCGGACTGCGTGGCGAGGAGCTGGGGGGCGAACGCCGAGTTGTTGCCGATGACCGGCACGTCGAAGCGGCCCGCCGCGGCGACGCCGACCAGGGAGGCCGCCTGGCGCGGTCCCGCGCTGATCACGATGCCCTTGACGCCCGCCTTCTTCAGGGCGGAGACCTGCGCGGTCATGTCGTTGTCCGTCGGCTTGATCTTCTGCTCGACGACAGTCAGGCCCGCCTTCTCCGCCATGTGTAGGGAGCCCTTCAGGGCGCTCTCGCCGTAGTCCCCCTCGAAGTAGACGTGACCGAGCTTGTCGCCCTTCCTCAGGCCCTTCTCCTTCATCAGGAAGTCGATCGCGTTGATCGTCTCCAGGTCGTACGTGGATCCGATGACCCGCACGTACGGGCTGCCCAGGAGGTTCGCCGACCAGGCCTGCGGCAGGACCAGGCCCTTGTCGGCGTCGACGCGCTGCTTGACGGCGGCCACGAACGGCGAGCCGATGAACTGGGCGAAGCCGAGTACCTTCGGCTCCAGCTCGGTGTAGGCGGCGACGGCCTTCTGCGGGTCGTAGCCGTGGTCGCGGACGGTGAGCTTCAGCTTGTGGCCGCAGATTCCGCCGTCCTTGTTGGTCTGGTCGACGTAGAGCTGCTGGGCCTGGGTGACGCTCTTGCCGAGGGTGGCGTAGACGCCGGTCATGTCGGTGAGTACGCCGAGATTGATTGTTTTGCCCGAGATGCCCTCGCCGGTCTTCACCCCTCCCGCGGCTCTGTCCCCGTCGTCCCCGTCCTTCGCCTTCGAGCTGCACGCCGTGAGCGCGAGGAGGGCGGCGAGCGCGGTGGTGGCCGCCGTGGCCCTGGTCAGTGCGTTCATGCTGTCTCCCCTGAAGTGCCTGCGGTGCCTGGAGTGGTTGGAGTGGCCTGGGTGGCCTTGCGGTGACGTGCGGCGAGCCGCGCCAGGCCACCGGGCAGGAAGAGCACCACCGCCACGACGGCGGCGCCGTACAGGTACCGGGACGCCTCGCCCGGCGAGATCCCGCCCGTGCCCGGCGCCGAGACGAGGGGCAGCGCGTCGCTGTACCGCGTCAGGAGTTGCGGCAGCAGGGAGACGAGGGCCGCGCCCGCGATCGCCCCGGAGACCGAGCCGAGGCCGCCGATCACGATCATCGCGAGGTACTCCAGGGAGAGCGTCACGCCGAAGTAGTCGGGCACGGTCCGCTGGAAGACCAGGGCGAGCAGCACCCCGGCGAGGCCCGCGTACATCGACGACAGGACGAAGACCCCGGCGCGGTAGCGGGCCACCGGCACGCCGATGACGCCCGCGGCGACGCGGTGGTCGCGGATGGCGTTCATGGCGCGCCCCGGGCGCCCCCGCAGCACACCGCGGGCGAAGAGCCCGCAGGCGAGGAGCAGCGCCAGACCGGCGTACCAGAGCTTCTCCGCGGAGCCGAACGGCACGGCGGCGACGACGGTCTCGCTCTCGTCGAAGGCGAGGCCGAAGAGGTTCAGCGGCGGGACGTCCCGCCCGTTCGAGCCGCCGGTCAGGTCGTGGGCGTTGAACAGCACGTGCTGTCCGATGAAGATCAGCGCGAGGGTCGCGATGCCGAGGTAGGCGCCGCGCAGCCGGCCCGCGATGGGGCTGAAGAGCCCGCCCGCGAGCCCGGCGAGCGCGACGGCGAGGGTGGCGGCGAGCCAGGTCGGCAGGCCGAGCCCGGTGAGGCCGTCGCCGCCGTCCCCGGCGAGGACGCAGTAGCCGTACGCGCCGACGGCGAGGAAGAAGGCGTGCCCCATGGAGAGCTGGCCGGTGGCGCCGGTGAGGAGGTTGATGCCGATCGCGCCGATCGCGGCGGCCATCGCGAAGAGGCCCGCCTGGAGCCAGAAGCGGTCCAGGTAGAAGGGCAGGGCGAGCAGCACTACGGCCGCGGCCGTCCAGACGCAGGTGCGGCGGATGTCAGACACGGGCCAGCTCCTTCGTGCCGAAGAGCCCGGCGGGGCGGATGAGCAGGATCGCGGTCATGACGAGGTAGGGGGCGAGGTCGCCGAGGCCGCGTCCGAGGAAGGTCAGCTCGCTCTGGTAGCCGGTGGCGAGGGATTCGGTGACGCCGACCACGAGGCCGCCGACGAGGGCGCCCGTCGTGGAGTCCAGGCCGCCGAGGATCGCGGCGGGGAACGCCTTCAGCGCGGCCAGCGAGGTGGCGCGCTCCAGGCCCGGGGTCGGGAAGACGGTGAGGAACAGCGCGGCCACGGCGGCCAGCGCCCCTGCCACCGCCCACGCGCCGAGCGATACGCGGCCGAGCCGTACGCCCATCAGCGCGGCGGTCTCCGGGCTCTCGGCGGCGGCGCGCATCGCTACACCCCAGGAGGTGTAGCGGAAGGCGAGCAGGAAGGCGGTGATGAGCAGGGCCGCGGCGACGAACGCGGCGATACGGGTGTGCGCGAGGGAGATCGCGCCGACGGTCAGCACGTCGTCGCCCCAGGGGTCGCCGAGCGGCAGGACGTCGGTGCCGAGGCGCCGGGTCAGCTCGGTGGTCAGCAGGATGTCGACGCCGATGGTGACGATGGCGAGCACGCTGTGGTCGGTGCCCCGGTAGCGGCGCATGACGAGGAACTCGACGGCCGCCCCGACGACGGCGGCACCCGCGACGCCGACGAGCAGCGCGGGCCAGAAGCCGAGGTCGTCGTGGAGGGAGGCCGTGATGTATCCGCCGGCGAGGAGCAGCGAGGCGTGGGCGAAGTTCACCACTTCGGTGGCCCGGAAGATGACGACGAAGCCGAGGGCGATGAGGGCGTAGACGGAGCCCATGGAGAGCCCGTTGAGGAGGAGTTCGGTGAAGGTGGTCATGGTGGTCATGAGCGGGGATCTCCCTCGCCGGGGTGGCGGTGGCGGGGGGTACGGGGGCCGCCGGGGTCGCGGGTGCCGCCGGCCTCGCTGCCGGGGCCGTCGCCCTTGGCGGCGTGGTCGCCTTCGGCGGTCGGGGGGCCGGCCGTAGTGCCGCTGGGGTGGCCGGTGCCGCCGGGGCTCCGGGGACCGTCGGTCTCATGGCCCGGGCGGGCCGCGCGGGCCGGGCGCCCGCTTGCGCTCCCGGGGCGTTCGGCCTCGCCGCCGGGGTCGCCCTCGCCCGTGCGGTCGCCCTCGCCCAAGTAGGCGCGTATGACCGCGGGGTCGTTCTGCACGTCCGCGGGGGTGCCGTCGGCGATGCGGCGGCCGAAGTCGAGTACGGTCACCGCGTCCGCGAGCCGCATCACCACCCCCATATCGTGTTCCACCAGGACGATCGAGATGCCGAGGCTGTCGCGGACGCCCGCGATGACGGCGGCGGTGCGGCGGCGCTCGTCGGCCGTCATGCCCGCGACCGGCTCGTCGAGGAGCAGCAGGCGCGGCTCCATGCACAAGGCGCGGGCCAGCTCGGCGAGTTTCTGCTGGCCGTAGGGCAAGGAGCCCGCGGGCAAGTGGAGTTGGTGTTCCAGGCCTACGAACGCGGCGATCTCGCGGACCCGTTCGCGGTGCAGCCGCTCCTCGTGCGCCGCCGAGGGAAGCCGCAGGCCGGCGGCCAGGAAGCCGGTGCGGGTCAGGCGATGGCGGCCGAGCAGCAGGCTGTCGGCGACCGTGGCGCGCGGCGGGAGCGCGAGGTTCTGGAAGATGCGGGCGACGCCGAGGCCGGCGATCCGGTGCGGGCGCATGCCGGTGAGTTCGTGCTCTCCGAAGCGGACGCTCCCACTGGTGGCGCGGTAGACGCCGGACAGGACGTTGAAGCAGGTGGACTTGCCCGCCCCGTTGGGCCCGATGACGGCGTGCACGGTGCCGGGGCGGACCGTGAAGCTGACGGCGTCCAGCGCGGTGAGCCCGGCGAACCGTACGGTCAACTCACGTACCTCCAGGGGCGGTACGGATGCTCCGGTCACCGTCCGGCCTCCCAGCGCGGCAGCGTCGGCAGCGCGCCGAGGCCCCGGGGGGCGTCGGCCGCGGCGTCCTCGTCGACGACGCCGAGGTAGCGGCGGCGTACCTCGTCGGACGCGGCCAGCTCGTCCGCGGGGCCGGACAGCGCGACCTCGCCGACGTCGAGGACGTACGCCCGTGAGGCGAGTCGCAGCGCGAGGGCGGCGTTCTGCTCGACGAGCAGGACCGAGGTGCCCTGGGCGTTGATCTCCCGGATGGTGTCGGCGATGCGCGCGGCCATCAGCGGGGCGAGGCCGAGGGACGGTTCGTCGAGGAGGAGCAGCCGCGGCGAGGCCATGAGCGCCCTGCCCACCGCGAGCATCTGCTGTTCTCCGCCGGAGAGCAGTCCGGCGCGCTGGGTGCCCCGCTCGGCGAGCACCGGGAAGAGTTCGTGGACGCGGCGCAGTGCGTCGGCCTTGGCGGCGCGCGTCCCGGTGGAGCCGAGCGCCCCGGCGCGGAGATTGTCGGCGACGGTCATGCGGGCGAACACCCTTCTCCCCTCGGGCACCTGAGATATACCGGCGGCCACCACGCGGTCCGGGGCGAGGCCGTCGACGCGGGTGCCTTCGAAGTGGATGTCACCCGAGGTGAGCGCGCCGCCCTGGAAGGAGAGGGTGCGCGAGACGGCGCGCAGCAGCGTCGACTTGCCCGCGCCGTTGCCGCCGAGCACGGCGACGACGGTGCCGTCCGGCACGTCGAGCGAGACACGGCGCAGGGCGCGCACGGGGCCGTAGCCGACCGACACGTCGCGTACGACGAGGCCGGCGCCGCGGGAGGCGGTCGCGCGGGGCCCCGTACCGCGTGAGGCGCCCGCGCCCGCGCCACCGGCCCCGGGGCCTCCCCCGCCGAAGTCCTCCACATTGGAACCACCCACGTACCGACCCCCAGTCCCGCACGGCTCGTCCGCCGTCGCGTGGCGCTCACCCCAGCACCGCGGGAGCGGCCCGTCCACGGGCAGCGGGGGAAACGCTGCGGGAGACCAGCGGCGGCGCCCCGGCGTTGTGCATGCGCACAACACCGCGTGTCAGGGGCCTGCGGGAGCGGGTCACCCCATGGCATCCTCCGCACCAACGACGTCCTGGAGCGCGGCGATGGGGAGGATCCATGACCGGGCCCATGAACGGCCGCAGGCCGCGTACCGGGCACGACTGGAGGCTTCTCAAGGAGGCGTGCACGGCCCTGCTGCCCCGGCTGCCCGAGCTGGTCGACGAGCATCTGCGGCAACTCGACGAGCACTCCCCGGTGTTCGGGCACGTCCTGCCGTACGACGTGCACTGGCGCGAGGCCGAGGAGGCCATGCGGATCGGCATCGAGGCGATCTCGGCGCCGCGGGCCTCGCCGCGCCGCGACCTGGAGTACGCGGAGGAGGCGGGCAGGCGCCGGGCCCAGCAGGGGCTGCCGCTGGACCTGGTGGTGCACTCGTACCGCAACGCGGGCTATCTGGTCTGGGATTCGCTTTTGGAGGGCGTGGCGGGCAAGGACCCGGAGAAGCTGGCGGTTCTGATGCGTTCGGCGACGATGGTGTGGTCGGCGGTCGACGCGCAGGCGGCGGTGGCGTCCGACGCGTACCGGGCGACGGAGCTGGAGTTGCGCCGGCGCACGGACGAGCAGTTGCAGGCGCTGCTCGACGCGCTCCTGGAGGGGCAGACCGCGCCGGGCCTCGCGGCGCGCGCGGCGGCCGGGCTCGATCTGCCCGAGCACGGCCCGTACGCGGTGGTGGTGCTGCGCGTGGAACGCCGTGACGGGCGTGAGGCGTTCCACCGGCAGATCCAGCGTCCGGGGTTCCGTTTCGTCTGGCGGATGCGGACGGACTGCGAGGTCGGCGTGGTCGCCCTGGGGGCGGACGAGGGGCTCGACGGCCTGGCGCGGCTGCTCGACGGGCGGTGCCCGGGCCCCGGCGGCATCAGCCCCGTCGTGGCGGGCCTCGCGGACCTCGGCCACGCCCGGCGACTGGCGGAACTGGCGCTGCGCACCTGCCCGCCGGACGCGACCGGCATCGTACGCCTCGACCAGCGGATGCCGACCGCGCTCGTGGTGAGCCAGCCGGAGCTGGCGGCCCGCCTGGTGGCTGACGTCCTCGGCGAGGTGCTCACACTGGAACCGGCGGACCGCGCGGTCCTCCTGGAGACCCTGGACGCGTGGCTGGCCTGCGAGGGCTCGGCAGGCCGGGCGGCGGGGCGCCTCTACTGCCACCGCAACACGGTCTTCAACCGCCTGCGCCGCCTGGAACAACTGACCTCCCGCTCCCTCGCGAGACCGAGGGACCTGGTGGAGGTGGCGCTTGCGGTGGAGGCGCACAGGTTGTCGCCGGGGTAGGGGGCGCCCCGTCAGGGGCGCCGGGGAAGCCCCGCAAGGGGCGCGGGGAACTGCGCGAGCAACCACATACAGCCCCGCACCCGCGAGAAGCCCCAGCCAGGCAGACTGGACGGCCCCCCGCCAAAGGCCTCAGGCCAGATAGTCCCGCCCGAGGCTCTCCGCCAGCCTTTCCAGAATGGGCCCCGCCTCCGCGATACACCGCGCCACATCCGGCTCGATGTCCGTGAGGGCGTACGCACGGCGGATCCCCGCCTTGCCGAGGGCTTCCGGGGGCAGCGCGAGGCGGCCGCAGACCGCGACGACGTCGACGCCCGCGGCACGGGCCGCCGAGGCCACCCCGGCCGGCGCCTTGCCGTGCAGGGTCTGCTCGTCCAGCGAGCCCTCGCCGGTGATCACGAGCGTGGCCCGCTCCAGCGCGGGCGCGAAGCCGAGGACGTCCAGCATGACCTCGATGCCCGGCCTGAAGCCCGCCCCGAGCCCGACGAGCGCGCCGTAACCGATGCCGCCCGCGGCGCCCGCGCCCGGGGACTGCGCGTACTCGGCGGCCTTGGGGCCGATGGACTTCTCCAGGACCGCGGCGAAGTGGGCGAGCGCCGCGTCCAGCTCGGCGACGTCCTCCGGGGAGGCCCCCTTCTGCGGCCCGTACACCGCGGGCGCGCCCTTCGGTCCGGTCAGCGGGTTGTCGACGTCGCTGGCGAGCACGATCTCCACGTCCTTCAGACGCGGGTCGAGGCCCGACAGATCGGCGGTGGCCAGCTCCTTGAGCGGCCCGCCGCCCGGCCCGACGGGCTCGCCGTCCGTGTCCAGGAAGCGCGCGCCGAGCGCGGCCAGCATGCCGGCGCCGCCGTCGGTCGTGGCGCTGCCACCGACGCCGAAGACGATGGTGCCGGCGCCCGCGTCGAGCGCGGCGCGGATCAGCTCTCCGGAGCCGTACGTCGTGGAGGTGAGCGGCGCGAAGACGCCCTCGGGGAGCAGCTGGAGGCCCGAGGCCTCGGCCATCTCCACCACGGCCGTGCCGTCCTTGAGGGCGTACGCCGCCGTCACCTCGTCGCCGAGCGGTCCCGTGACGGTGACGTCCCGGCGCTCGAAGCCGCCCGCGACGGCCGCGGCGACCGTGCCGTCACCGCCGTCGGCGACCGGCAGCGCCTCGACCGTCACCTCGGGGGCCGCGCGGTGGAGGCCGGCCGTCACCCGCTCAGCGACCTGCACGGCCGTGAGCGAGCCCTTGAACTTGTCCGCGGCGATGAGCACGTGCCGCGCCTGGTCGCGCCGCTCCTGCTGCTCGCGTCCCGCCGTCCTTGCAGCGTCCGCCACCTTGCATTCCCCTTGCTTCCGGCCTTGCTCGTGTCAAGGCAGTCGCGCCGCTGCGACCATAACCGCAGGAAGGGCTCCCTGCCCAGGGCAATGATCGATCAGCCGGGCCCCGGGCGACCGGGCCCCGGCCCGACGGCTCGGTCCGGCGTTACCCTTCCCCGATGACCACTCAGGACTTCGCCACATACATCGCGGGCCTCCCTCGCGTGATCGTCGGGGCCGCGGCCCTCTTCCGGGACGCCGAGGGCCGCGTCCTTCTCGTCGAGCCCAACTACCGCGCGGGCTGGGCGCTGCCCGGCGGGACCGTCGAGTCGGACGACGGGGAGACACCGCGCCAGGGGGCGCGCAGGGAGACGGTCGAGGAGATCGGCCTCGACATCACGCTCGGGCCGCTCCTCGCGGTGGACTGGGTGCCGCCGGGGGCCGAGCGGACGCGGCCGCCGCTGGTGGCTTACCTGTACGACGGCGGGGTGCTGGACGAGGAGCAGCTGAAGTCGATCAGGTTGCAGGAGGAGGAGTTGCTCTCCTGGCGCCTGGCGGCCCGGGAGGAGCTGGCGGAGCTGCTGCCGGGGGCGTTGGGCCGCCGGGTCTCGGCCGCACTCGACGTGCTGGCGCGCGGCGAGGGGACCGCCGAGCTGGAGAACGGGCGCCGGGTCGCCTGACCCGGCGCCCGCCGGGCCGAGGATCCGTGCGAACCCGCGGGTCAGCTCCTTGCGAGCCCGCAGGCCAGATCCGTGCGAGCCCGCAGGTCAGAAGAGGAACGCGTCCTCTGCGCCGCCCGCGGCCCCGCCCTCGAAGGCCAGCAGCCGCTGCTTGCGCTCGAGGCCGCCGCCGTACCCCGTCAGGCTGCCGTTGGCGCCGACGACGCGATGGCACGGGACGATGACACCGATCGGGTTCTTGCCGTTGGCGAGGCCGACCGCGCGGGAGGCGCCGGGCTTGCCGAGGATCTCGGCGAGTTCGCCGTACGTACGGGTCTCGCCGTAGGGGATCCGCCGGAGTTCGTCCCAGACCGTGCGTTGGAACGGCGTGCCGTCGAGCCGCAGCGGCAGGTCGAACTCCTTCAGTTCCCCCGCGAAGTAGGCCGCCAGCTGGCTGGTCACCTCGCCGAAGGGCGCCGGGTCACGGTCGCCGAAGGTCTCCTGCGCCGGCCGGTGTCGCTGGTCGGTCATGTAGAGACCGCTGAGGACGCCGTCGGTGGCGACGAGGGTGAGCGGCCCGTAGGGGCTGTCGATGAGGGTGTGCAGGCGTTCCATGGATGTCCGTTTCCGTCCCTTGTACGGGGATGAGGTTCTCTCACGGGGCTGACGAGGTTCTGGCACGGCGCTGACGTGGTTCTGACACAGGGCTGACGGCTACGCGGGAATGACGTTGATGGGGTGGTCGTCGGTGGCCCACAGGTACTGCACCGCGTACGCCCGCCAGGGCCGCCAGGCGGCGGCGCGCGCGGTGAGCGCGGCCGGGGTGTGCGGCAGGCCCAGCTCCTTCGCGGCGCGCCGGATGCCGAGGTCGGAGGGGAGGAAGGCGTCGGGGTCGCCGAGCGCCCGCATGGCGATGACCTCGACCGTCCAGGGCCCGAATCCGGGCAGCTCGGTGAGGCGGGCCCGGGCCTCGTCCCAGCCGCTCTCCGCGCCGAGCCGGAGGCTGCCGTCGGCGAGGTGGCGTACGAGCGTGGTCAGCGTGGTGCGGCGGCTGCGGGGCAGGGCCAGCGACTCCGGGTCGAGCGCGGCGAGGGCCTCGGGGGTGGGGAAGAGGTGGGTGAGGCCGCCCTCGGGGTCCTCGACGCGCTCGCCGTGCGCGGTCACCAGGCGCGCGGCGTGGGTGCGGGCGGCGGCCGTGGAGACCTGCTGCCCGAGGACGGCGCGCACGGCGAACTCGGCCTCGTCGACCGTGCGCGGCACCCGCCGTCCCGGGGCCTTGTCGACGAGCGGCGCGAGCAGCGGGTCGCTCCTGAGCCGGTCGTCGACGGCGGCCGGATCGGCGTCCAGGTCGAGCATGCGGCGGCAGCGGCTGATGGCGATGGTCATATCGCGCGGGTCGGTGAGGCTCAGTCGGCAGCCGATGTGATCGGGGTGCGGGGTGAGGGCCACGACGCCGTGCCCGTAGGGGAGGTTCAGGGTCCGGCGGTACGCCCCGTCGCGCCACTCCTCGACGCCCGGGACGCCGGTCGCGATGAGGTGCCCGAAGAGGTTGTCGGGGTTGAGCGGGGCGCGGAACGGCAGCCGTAGCGAGAGCACGCCGGGCGTGGCGGGCGCCGCCGCCCCGGCCGGTTTCCGCGCACGGGCGCGCAGCTCTCCGGGGGCGAGCGCGAAGACCTCGCGCACGGTGTCGTTGAAGGTGCGGATGGAGGAGAAACCGGCGGCGAAGGCGATCTCCGCCATGGGCAGCGCGGTGGTCTCGATGAGCAGCCGCGCGGTCTGGGCTCGCTGGGCGCGGGCGAGCGCGAGGGGGCCCGCGCCCAGTTCGGTGCGGAGCTGGCGCTCCACCTGGCGGGCGCTGTAGCCGAGGCGGGCTGCGAGGCCGGGGACGCCTTCGCGGTCGACGACGCCGTCGGCGATCAGGCGCATGGCGCGGGCGACGAGGTCGGCCCGCTGGTTCCACTCGGGCGAGCCGGGGCTGCTGTCCGGACGGCACCGCTTGCAGGCCCGGAAGCCGGCCTGCTGGCAGGCGGCGGCGCTCGGGTAGAAGGTCATGTTCTCGGCCTTGGGCGGCACGACCGGGCAGCTGGGGCGGCAGTAGATGCGGGTGGTGACGACGGCCGTGAAGAACCAGCCGTCGAAGCGGGCGTCCTTCGACTGAACCGCGCGTACACAGCGTTCGGTGTCGGTGTGCATGCGCTCAAGCATCGCGGATTCCTCCGGCCATGACTGGCGAGAATCCGACATCATCCTCGCGCTGCCAGGGGCGTCGTGCTGTCAGTTCTCGGTGGCGTCACCGGAGGCGGCCAGCGCCTCGGCGAACGCGTCGTAGGCCGCCCGGTCGAAGAGCACGAACCGCACCTCGTCGAAGAGCGCGGGGTCGGCCGCCTCCCGCACGGTGCGCACGGCGACGCGGGCGGCGTCGTCGAGCGGCCAGCGGTAGACCCCCGTGGAGATCGCGGGGAAGGCGACGGTGCGCGCCCCCAGCTCGGCGGCGACCCGCAGCGCCTCGCGGTGGCAGGAGGCGAGCAGCTCGGAGCGGTCCTCCGTGGCGGACCAGACGGGGCCCACGGTGTGGATCACATGCCCGGCGTCGAGCTTTCCGGCGACGGTGGCCACGGCGCGGCCGGTGGGCAGCCCCTTGCCGATTGGGGTCTCCCCTGCTCGAACGGAGTTGAGAGCTTGGGGAAGGGAGGCGCGCAGACGGCGGCAGTCGGCGAGGATCTCGGGGCCGCCGCGCCGGTGGATGGCGCCGTCGACGCCGCCTCCGCCGAGGAGTGAGGAGTTGGCGGCGTTGACGAGGGCGTCGACGCGCTGGCGCGTGAGGTCGCCCTGGACGAGCGTGATGGACACGGTCACGGGATCATCCTCACGGAACCGGGGCGCACCGGCCCGGGGGCGGTACGCCTGCCACGAAGCCGGGTCTCACGCATCGCGGAGCCTCTTCCACACGGCCTTGGCGGCGTTGTGCCCGGACATGCCGTGGACGCCGGGGCCCGGGGGTGTGGCGGAGGAGCAGATGAAGACCGCCGGGTGCTTCGTCCCGTACGGGAAGAGGGAGAGCTTGGGGCGCAGGAGCAGTTGCAGTCCGCTGGCGGCGCCGCAGGCGATGTCGCCGCCCACGTAGTTGGCGTTGCGCTCGGCGAGTTGGGGCGGTCCTGCCGTGGCGCGGGCGAGGACGCGGTCGCGGAAGCCGGGTGCGAAGCGCTCCAGCTGCCGCTCGATGGCGTCGGTCAGGTCGCCGTCCCAGCCGTTCGGGACGTGTCCGTAGGCCCAGAAGACGTGCTTGCCCTCGGGGGCGCGGGAGGGGTCGACGACGCTGGGCTGCACGGTGATCAGGAACGGCGCGTCGGGCGCGCGCCCCTCGCGTGAGGCGGCGCGCAGCGCGGCACCGATCTCCGCGCTGCTCGCGCCGATCTGCACGGTTCCGGCCGACCGGGGCTCCTCGGCGGTCCAGGGGACGGGGCCGTCGAGCGCGTAGTCGATCTTGAAGGCGCTGGCCCCGTACCGATAGCGGGCATAGGCGTCGCCGAGTCCGGCGATGCGGGCGAGCGCGGTCGGCGAGGTGTCGAAGACGTAGGCGCGGGCGGGGGGCAGGTCGTCGAGGCGCTTGACCTCGTAGTCCGTGTGGACGGAGCCGCCGAGGTCCTTCAGATACGCGGTGAGCGCGTCGGAGATGGACTGCGAGCCGCCGCGCGCGAGCGGCCAGCCGCGGGCGTGGGCGGCCAGCGCGAAGACCATGCCCACGCCGCCGGTGACGATGCCGTCGAGCGGCGCGATGACGTGCGCGACGAGCCCGGCGAACAGCGCGCGGGCCCGGTCCTCGCGGAAGCGCCGCATCAGCCACGTCGACGGGGGCAGTCCGGCGAGTCCGAAGCGGGCGAGGGTGACGGGGTCGCGCGGCAGCGAACTCATCGGCAAGGACATGAAGTCCCGCAGCAGGACGTCCCACTTGGGGAGGAAGGGCTCCACCAGGCGCCGGTAGGTCCCCGCGTCGCGCGGCCCGAAGGAGGCCGCCGTCTCGGCGACGGAGCGGGAGAGCACGGCGGCGCTGCCGTCCGGGAAGGGGTGCGCCATGGGCAGCGGGGCGTGCAGCCACTGGAGGCCGTACCGCTCCAGGGGCATGGCGCGGAACGCCGGGGAGTTGATGCCCAGCGGATGGGCGGCGGAGCAGGGGTCGTGCCGGAAGCCGGGGAGTGTCAGCTCCTCGGTGCGGGCCCCGCCCCCCACGGTGCTCTTGGCCTCGAACACGGCCACGGAGAAGCCGCGGCGGGCCAGCTCGACGGCGGCGGTCAGGCCGTTCGGCCCCGCCCCCACGATGACGGCATCAAGCATCGACGGCACCTTCGGACTCCTTCGTCAGCCGATGGCCTCTGCCGCACAGGATAGGCCGGGGCACTGACACCGCGGTCGCCGCGGTGGCCCCGCGGCGGTGCCGGCCCGGACCCGGCCGCTCAGGCCGACGGCTCGGGCCATGCCTCTCAGGCCCCGCTCGAGAGGAGGTCCACCACGCGCCGGGCCGTGGCCGCGTCGCGCGCCGCGGTGAACGGCAGCGCGTTCCCCCCGCCTATGCGGAACGGCTCGCCCGTCAGCGTCATGGAGGCACCCCCGGCCTCGGCGACGAGCAGCAGACCCGCGGCGTGGTCCCAGGCCAGCTCCCACGAGAAGGCGACGGCGTCCAACTCCCCCTTAGCCACGGCGAGGTACTCAAGGCCCGCCGAACCGCACGGCCGGGGCCGCACGCCGTCCGCCCGCAGGCCGAGCAGCGCCCGCTTCTGCTCCTCGGTGGTGAAGTCCGGGTGGGAGGTGGCGACTTCGAGGTCCTGTCCGGGCTCGGGCGCGCCCGACACCAGGGGCTGCCCGTCCAGCCAGGCGCCCTTGCCGCGTACGGCCACGGCGAGCTGGTCCAGCGCCGGGGCGTACGTCCAGGACGCCAGCACCTCTCCGCCCACCGCGAGGGCGACGAGCATGCAGAAGCCGGGGTCGCCCTGCACGAACTGCCGCGTCCCGTCCACGGGGTCGACTATCCACACGGGGGCCTCGCCGCGTATCGCCTCGTACGTCGACGGGTCGGCGTGCACCGCTTCCTCGCCCACGACGACGGAGCCCGGCAGGAGGGCGGCCAGGTCCACCGTCAGCTGTTCCTCGGCGCGGCGGTCGGCCACGGTCACCATGTCGTGCGGGCCGCTCTTCTCCACCACGTCACCCTCGGCGAGCTGGCGGAACCGGGGGGTCACCTCGGCCGCCGCCGCCTTCCGGAGGGCCTCCTCCACGTCGCGTACGCCCTGCGTCAGAAACTCTTCGATCATGCGTCCATGAGAGCACGCCGCGCTGACATCCCGTACGCCTCGGGTGAACGGTTTCTTGTGACTACGTGAACACCGGGTTCGGCACGGCCGCCCCGCCGGACTCAGCGGCCGACCGCGTACCCCTGCATCCCCCGGGGATTGGCCGCCGCCGACAGCACCCCGCTCTCCGGGTCCCGCGCCACCGCGCACAGCCGGCCCTCCGTCCACGCGCCCCCCATCAGCACGTCGTGCCCCCGCCGCCGCAACCCGGCCACCACCTCCGGGGCCATCCGGGACTCCACCGTCACGCTCCCGGGCCGCATCCCCCGGGGGTGGAAGGAACCGGGAAAGCTGTCCGTGTGCCAGCTGGGCGCGTCGATCGCGCCTTGCAGGTCGAGGCCGCCCTGGACCGGGGCCCGCAGCGCCACCCCCAGGAAGAAGTGCACCTGCCACTGATCCTGCTGATCGCCCCCGGGTGTCCCGAAGGCCATGACCGGAACGCCGTCCCTCAGCGCCAGCGACGGCGTCAACGTGGTCCGGGGCCGCCTGCCCGGCGTGAGCGAGTTCGGCAGCCCCTCCTCCAGCCACGCCATCTGAAGCCGCGTACCCAAGGGGAAGCCGAGTTCCGGCACGACGGGGTTGGACTGGAGCCATCCGCCGCTGGGTGTGGCGGAGAGCATGTTCCCCCAGCGGTCGACGACGTCGAGGTGGCAGGTGTCCCCGCGCGTCGCGCCGTCCCCGGCCACGGTCGGCTCGCCGCCCCCCGCGGCCGCGACCGCGAGCGCACCGCCGTCCCCCGAGGCCGAGGACACCGCGAGCGCGTGCGAGGAGAGCCGGGGCTCCCGCCCGCCGGGCGAGCCGGGCCGCAGCTCGTACGAGGCGTCGTCACCGATCAGCTTCCGCCGGCGTGCGTTGTACTCCTTGGAGAGCAGCTCACGGACCGGCACCGACCCGGCGCCGCCCTCCCCGGCGTCGCCGTACCAGGCCTCCCGGTCCGCCATGGCGAGCTTGCAGCCCTCGATCAGGAGGTGGACGTAGTCCTCGGACCCGTACGTGGGAAGCTCCGCGGGGTCCTGGGGCAGCAGCGCGAACTGCTGGAGGAAGGCGGGGCCCTGGCTCCAGGCCCCGGCCTTGCACAGGGTCCAGCCGTTCCAGTCGTACGTGACCGGGTCCTCGTACCGCGCGGACCAGCCCCGCAGGTCCTCCGCCGAGAGCGTCCCCGCGTGCCGCTCACCACTCGTGTCCATGGTGGGCCGCCCGGCCTGCCGCACGAGCGCCTCGGCGATGAACCCGCTGCGCCACACTTCGCGCGCGGCGTCGATCACGTCGGTGCGTGACCTGCCGGGCGCCTCGGCCTGTGCCACGAGCCGCCGCCACGTCGCGGCGAGTGCCGGATTGCGGAACAGCTCGCCGGTGCGGGGCGGTTCACCGCCCTCGGGGCCCGCGCGGAGATAGACCTCCGCGGACGAGGGCCACTCCTCCTCGAAGAGCTGCCGTACCGTCTCGACGGCCTCGCCGATGCCTTCGACGGGCGCGTGGCCGTCCTCGGCGTACCCGATGGCGTACTTGAGGACGTCGGCGAGCGATTTCGTGCCGTGGTCCCGCAGCAGCACCATCCACGCGTCGAAGGCACCGGGCACGGCCGCGGCGAGCGGCCCGGTGCCGGGCACCAGGTCAAGCCCGAGGGAACGGTAGTGGGCCACGGTGGCGCCGGCGGGCGCGGGCCCCTGGCCGCAGAGCACGCGCACGTCGCCGCCCGCGGGCGCGAGGATGATCGGGACCTCGCCCGCGGGCCCGTTGAGGTGGGGCTCGACGACGTGCAGGACGAATCCCGCGGCGACCGCGGCGTCGAACGCGTTGCCTCCGTCCTCCAGCACGGCCATCGCGGACTGGGAGGCGAGCCAGTGGGTGGACGACACCATGCCGAAGGTGCCCTGGAGTGTGGGGCGCGTCGTGAACATGCTCAGCAGGCTAGGGCCTGTCCGGCGGATCGAGGCCGTGTTCGGGTGGCGGCCACCCTTCGGTGCGGGTCAGTCGATGCCCCTGGCCCGCTTGAACCGGCCCAGCCCGTCGGCCAGTTCGAGGAGCGGCTCGGGGTAGTCGTAGCGCTCCCTCTCCTTGCCCGGCAGCTTCCACGGCTCGTGGACCGCGGCGCCGGGCAGCCCGGCGAGTTCGGGCACCCAACGACGTACGTAGGCGCCGTCGGGGTCGTAGCGCTTGGCCTGGAGGACGGGGTTGAGCACCCGGTTGGGCCGGCTGTCCGTGCCGGTGCCCGCCATCCACTGCCAGTTGAGCTGGTTGTTGGCGATGTCCCCGTCGACCAGCAGCCGTTGGAAGTGGCGGGCACCCACCCGCCAGTCGACGTACAGGGTTTTGGTCAGGAAGCTCGCGGTCAGCAGCCTGCCCCGGTTGTGCATCCAGCCCTCGTGCAGCAGCTGCCGCATCGCGGCGTCGATGATCGGGTATCCCGTACGGCCTTCCCGCCACGCCCGGATGTCCTGCGCCGCCGACTCCTGCGAGCGCCAGCGGTCGCCGCGCGTGCGGTAGTCGGCGGACGCCGTCCGCGGTCTGGCGGCGAGCACCTGGTGGTGGAAGTCGCGCCAGCACAGTTGCCTGACGAAGTCCTCGGCGCCCGGGGTCGCCCGCGCGCGGGCGTGGTGGACGAGTTCGGCGCAGGACAGCGTGCCGAAGTGCAGATGCGGCGAGAGCTTGGAGGTGGCGTCGCCCGCGAGGTCGTCGTGGCGCTCGCCGTACCGGTCGATGCCGCCGCGCAGCCACGCCTTCCACCGCTTTCTGCCCTCGCTCTCCCCGCCGTGGGCGAGCCCCGGTGAGGTGCCGGTGATGTCGTCGCGGGCGGGGAGGCGCTCTGAGCGGACGTGGTCGGGGACGCGCACGGTGCGCGGGGCGCCGAGGACGGCCCGTACGCCCTGGGCGGACCAGCGGCGGAGGTAGGGGGTGAAGACGGCGAAGTGGTCGGAGTTGGTGGGGGTGACGGCGCCGGGCGGGAGGGCGGTGATCACGGCGTCGTGGACGTGCAGCCGGTGGCCGTCCGCCTCCAGCGCCTCGCGCAGCCGCCGCTCGCGGCTCTGCGCGTACCGGCTGACGCCGGCCGCCATGTGGACCTCGTCGGCGTCCGTCGCCTCCATGACGGCCCGCACCTCGGCGACGGGGTCGCCGGTGCGCACCACCAGACGCCCGCCCCGGTCGCGCAGCCGCCGGTCGAGGTCGGTGAGGCAGTCGGCGAGGAACGCCTGGCGGTTCGGCCCCGCGAAGCCGGTGCCGTCGATGGCGGGGTCCCGGACGAAGAGCGGAACCACGGCGTCCGCGCGGGCGAGCGCGGCGCGCAGCGGCGGATGGTCGTGCACGCGCAGGTCGGAGGTGAACAGGACGACCGAGACAGTCATGGCGCTACTCCTGGGAGGCCGGTACCGGCGGCGTGGAGCCGGTGCCGGGGGCGGTGAGGGCGGCCTCCCTCGACGCCGCCTTGGCGATGTTGCGGGCCATGCCGCCGAACACTACGGCGTGGAACGGCGAGACGCTCCACCAGTAGGCGTGGCCGAGCAGCCCGTGCGGGTGGAAGAGCGCCCGCTGCCGGTAGCGGGCGCGGCCCTCTGCGTCCTGGTCGGCGCGCATCTCCAGCCAGGCCAGGCCGGGCAGCCGCATCTCCGCCCGCAGCCGCAGCAGCCGGCCCTGCTGGATCTCCTCGACCCGCCAGAAGTCGAGCGAGTCACCGACCCGCAGCCGTGCGGCGTCCCGGCGGCCGCGGCGCAGCCCCACACCGCCGACCGCCCGGTCCAGCCAGCCCCGCACGGCCCAGGCCAGCGGGAAGGAGTACCAGCCGTTCTCGCCGCCGACGCCCTCGATGATCCGCCAGAGGTCCTGCGGCGGGGCGTCGACGGTGATCTGCCGCCGGTCGGTGTAGAGACTGCCACCCGCCCAGTCGGGGTCGGTGGGCAGCGGGTCGCTCGGCGCGCCGGGCAGCGCGGCCGACGACCAGCGGGTGACGACCTGCGCCTCCTTCACCCGCCGCAGCGCGAGCTTCAGCGCGTCGTCGAAGGAGATCGGGGTGCCGGGCGGGTCGGGTACGTACCGCGCGATGTCGTGCTCGTCGCAGACCACCTCGTGCCGCAGTGACTCCGCGAGGGGCCGGGCCAGGGCCCGGGGCACCGGGGTCACCAGGCCGATCCAGAGGCTGGAGAGCCCGGGGCTGAGCATGGGGACGCGCACGATGAGGCGGTGCGGCAGCGACGCGACGGTCGCGTACCGCCGCATCATCTGTTCGTAGGTGACGACGTCGGGGCCGCCGATGTCGAAGGCGCGGTTCACGTCGGAGGGCATGCGTGCGCTGCCGACGAGGTAGCGCAGGACGTCACGTACGGCGATGGGCTGCACGCGCGTGCCGACCCAGCTGGGCGTGACCATGACCGGCAGCCGTTCGGTGAGGTACCGGAGCATCTCGAAGGAGGCGGAGCCGGAGCCGATGATGACGGCCGCGCGCAGCACGGTGGCCGGGACCTCGGCGCGCAGGAAGATCTCGCCGACCTCCGCCCTGGAGCGCAGGTGGGGCGAGAGTTCTCGGGGCGGTACGTCCGAGGGGGTGAGGCCGCCGAGGTAGACGATGCGGCGCACCCCGGCCGCACGGGCCTGTTCCGCGAAGTTCTGGGCGGCCTTGCGGTCGGTCTCCTCGAAGCGTGAGCCGGTGCCCAGGGCGTGTACCAGGTAGTACGCCACGTCGATGCCGCGCATCGCCCCGGCCAGCGAGTCGGCGTCGGTGACGTCACCCCGTACCACCTCGGCGCGGGGCGCCCAGGGGTGGTCGCGCAGCTTCTCGGGCGTGCGGGCGAGGCAGCGCACGCGGTATCCGGCGTCGAGGAGTTCGGGGACGAGGCGGCCTCCGATATAGCCCGTCGCCCCTGTCACCAGGACACACGGGCCCGGCTCGGCGCCCTGTCCGGCCTGAACGCTCATCGCTTCCTCCACCCGCTCGCTCTCACTCTCTGCCCCGTCTCTCTGCCCCATCTTCCGCCCGACCGGACATTCCGGCACTCGGCTAGCGTTGGGGACGATTCGGAATCGTGAACGAGGGCGACGCGCCCCGCGGGCTTGGAGGAAGCACGGTGCACGGTGAGTACAAGGTCCCCGGCGGCAAGCTCGTCGTGGTGGATCTGGACGTCGAGGGCGGCGAGCTGCGGCGCACGCGCGTGGCCGGCGACTTCTTCCTCGAACCGGACGAGGCGCTCGACGCGATCAACGGCGCGCTGGACGGCTCTCCCGCCGACACGGACGCCGCGGGCCTCGCCGCCCGCATCGACGCCGCGCTCCCCGAGGACACCGTGATGTACGGCCTGACGTCGGAGGGCATCGGGATCGCCGTGCGCCGTGCCCTCGCGCACGCGACGGACTGGACCGACTACGACTGGCAGCTCGTGCACGAGGGGCCGCAGCCGCCTGCCCTGCACATGGCCCTGGACGAGGTACTGACGCAGGAGGTCGCGGCGGGCCGCCGCCCGCCGACGCTGCGGGTGTGGGAGTGGGGCGCCCCATCGGTGATCATCGGCAGCTTCCAGTCGCTGGCCAACGAGGTCGATCCGGAGGGGGCGGCCCGGCACGGGATCGATGTCGTACGCCGCATCTCGGGCGGCGGCGCGATGTTCGTGGAGCCGGGCAACACCATCACGTACTCGCTCTCCGTGCCCGACGCCCTCGTGCAAGGGCTCTCTTTCCAGGACAGCTACGCCTATCTCGACGACTGGGTGCTCGGCGCCCTCGCCGACATGGGCATCAAGGCGTGGTACCAGCCGCTCAACGACATCGCGACGGACGCGGGGAAGATCGCGGGCGCCGCGCAGAAGCGCGTGGTGGGGCCCGGTGGCGGCCCGGGCGCCGTCCTGCACCACGTGACGATGTCCTACGACATCGACGCCGACAAGATGCTCGAAGTGCTCCGCATCGGCAAGGAGAAGCTGTCCGACAAGGGCACCAGGAGCGCCAAGAAGCGGGTGGATCCGTTGCGCCGCCAGACCGGTCTGCCGCGCGAGACCGTCATCGACCGCATGATCGACTCCTTCCGCTCCCGCTACGGCCTCACCCGGGGCGAGGTCACCGACGCCGAACTGGCCCGGGCCCAGGATCTCGTACGCACCAAGTTCGGTACGGCCGAGTGGACGGCCCGGGTGCCCTGACCGTCCCCGGCGCTCACCTGGCGCCCGCGTCGTCGGGGCTGCGCTGCCAGGCGGTCGTGCCGAGCATGCCGGTCTCGCCGATGTCGAGGCCGCCGTCCGGTTCGATGGTCTGGCGCGCCGCGCCCTCGGCGGGACCGATCTCCACGTAGACGCCGCTGCCCGCCTTGGTGGACGCGTCCACGGCGGAGTACCGCCACACCAGTGAGGTGTACGCGGACTGCCCCGGCCGCAGCTTGACGCGGCTCGGGCCCGGGTCGTCCATGGTGGTGACCGGCTCGGTCCCCTTGAGCACCGTGACGCCGAAGAGCTGCCGGTCGAGGCCGCGGACGCGGATGTCGGGGTAGCCGTTGAGTTCGCGGACGCCCTTGCCGCAGTTGGTCAGCGTCACCGACATCGCGCGCAGCCCCATCGCGGCCGTCACCATGCCCGGGGACATGCTCACGCCCGACTCCGGGCAGGACGGCGGGCTGGGGGCCGCGGCCGGTGGAGTGTCGGGGCCGAGCGAGAGGTCGGAGGGCCGGGCCGGGTCGGAGGGCGGAGCCGGGTCGGCCGGCTCGGGCCGTGACGCCCCGGGAGTCGGCTCGCGCTCCGGGTTCGCCTCACGGTCCAGCTCCGCGGAGAGTCCGCATCCGGAGAGGAGCAGGGCGGCCACTGAGAGGGCCGCGGCCTGCTCGAGGGGCCGCGGCCGCTCCCCGGACCCCGTCCCGGGTCCCGGTCTCCCCTCGGGGGCCTGCCCATGCCTCGGTATGACGGTCACTCAGGAATCATGTCACGACCCAGGCCCACCCATTTCAGTCGATACCGGACCCCGCCGCGGCCCCGTACACCGCGTGAACGGGTTACGGGCGGCGGACTGCCGCAGTAACATACATACATGCATGTAGGTGCTGAGCGAGTGACTCAAGCCGAGCGACGGGCCCGTACGCGCGGCGCGATTCTGGCGTCGGCCACGCGGGGCCTGTCCCGCTACGGCTACGGAAACCTCGTACTCGAACAGGTGGCGCGCGAGGCGGGCTACACCCGCGGCGCGCTCTACCACCAGTTCAAGGACAAGCAGGATCTGACGCTGGCCGTGATCCAGTGGATCGGCGAGACCTGGATGGAGGAGGTCGGGCCCCTCATCGAGCGGGAGCGGCACCCCGTCGCGGCCCTGCTCACCCTGGCGCGCGGCCACGCCGTCTACTGCCGGCGCAACGGCGCCCGGGTGGCGACCGCGCTCCGGCTGGAGTTCAGCGGCCAGGACCACCCCGTCGCGCACGAGATCGAGCGGGCCTACGAGAATCTCGTCACGCGCTGCGAAAGCCTCATCGGCGCGGCGCGGGAGGCGGGCGCGATCCCGCCAGGCCCACCGGTCCGCACCCTCGCCCTGGCCTTCGTCGGCGCGCTCGACGGCACGGCGATCGCCCTGTCCGGCCAGGAACCGCACGACGAGCTGCTCACCGTCCGCGCCGTCGCGGGCGTCCTCGGCATCGATCCCTGCTCGTACTCGCCCACTGAGCGCACGACCGACCACACGGAGGCACCGTCATGAAGCTCCCGAACAGCGCGCACACGTCACGGCCCTGGCGGATACACGAGATCACCCGCGACTTCCGCCTGTACGACGTGTGGGCGCTGCCGACGCCGGGCGGGCCCGGTGACTTCCCACTGCTGATCCAGGACACCGTCAAGGGCGATACGTCGGAGAGCCCGTCCCGCGTCTCCCGCGCCCTCTTCGCGATCCGCTGGAAGCTCGGCAAGCTCTTCGGCTGGGACGACCCGGACTCCGGTGTCGGATCGCGCGTCCCGACGCTGCGCGACCGGCTCCCCGCGGACCTGCGCGAGGGCCCGGCGGGACCGGAGTTCGACTCCCTGCCCTTCACCTCCGTCTATCTGAGGGACGACGAATGGGCCTCGGAGCTGGGCAACCGGACCGTCCACGGGGTGATGCACCTGAGCTGGGTGCCCGACGGCAAGGGCGGCTACCGGGGGCAGATGGCCGTCCTGGTGAAGCCCAACGGGCTCTTCGGGAAGGCTTACATGGCCGCGATCGCCCCGTTCCGGCACCTGCTCGTGTATCCGCAGCTGATGCGGGAGATCGACCAGAAGTGGCAGGCGCACGCCCGGTAGCCTGAACCGCATGGGCCCGGATCCGTTCACCCCCGATTTGCTGCCCGGGTGGGAAGTCGCCCGCCCGCGCGGCGGCACGCCGTTCGACGGCGTGGACATGGCCGGGTTCCGCGACCGGGACGCCATGGGCCTCGACTCGTGGGTGCTCCCCCAGCCGGCCGTGACGGTGGTCTTCGAGTTCGGCGGCGACTCTATTGGCGTCGAACAGGCCGACGGGAGTGAGATGTTGGGCGGCCTCGCCGCCGGTATGTCGCCCGGCCCGACCCGCATCCGTGGGCGGCGCGTCCACTGTGTCGAGGTCCGCCTCTCGCCCGTCACGGCGTACTCGACTCTGGGCCTCTCCCCCACCGACCGCGAGGGCCGTGTGATCGACCTGACGGACCTGTGGGGGCGCCAGGAGCAGCGCCTGCGCGAGCAGTTGGCGGCCGCGTCGGGGTGGGAGGGGCGCTTCACTCTGCTGAGCGCGTTCCTCGCCGAGCGGGTCGGATCGGGCATGCCGGTGGATCCCGAGGTGGCGGCCGTATGGCGGCACATCGTCGCCCGGCGGGGCCGCGTGCGGGTCAATGACCTCGCGCAGTCGTGCGGTTGGAGCCGCAAGCGGCTGTGGTCACGGTTCGGCACCCAGATTGGGATGACCCCCAAGCGCGCCGCGATGCTCGTCCGCTTCGACCGGGCCGCGCGCGGCCTGTCGGCGGGCCGGGACCCCGCCGAGGTCGCCGCGGTGTGCGGCTACGCCGACCAGTCCCATATGCACCGTGACGTACGGGACTTCGCCGGGATCACGCCGCGTGCTCTGCGCGCTCCGGGCGCCCTCAGCGCTCCGGGCACTTCGACCGCTCCGGGCACCTCAGGCACTCATGACACCCCGGGAACCCCAGGAACCCCAGGGGCCCCAGCAGGGGAACATTTCTCCAAGACGTGAGCCACCGGGCTCCACGACGGTGGAGGCATGCGGAATCACGACACGAAGAACACCGAGGTGCACGTCACCGCGAGCGGGCCGCCGGACGCGCCCGCCCTGGTCCTGATCCACGGCCTCGCGGGCTCGACGGCCTGGTGGGACCCCGTGGTCCCGGCGCTGGCGCGGGCCCACCGCGTGCTCCGCGTCGACCTTCCCGGGCACGGCAGGTCGGCGCGGCCGCCTCGGGGCGATGACGACATCCCGGCCCAGGCCCGCCGGGTCGCCGGGGCCCTGGACGGTATCGGCGTGGACCGGGCCGCAGTGGCCGGGCACTCGACGGGCGGCCTGGTGGGCACGGCCCTGGCCGAGCAACGGCCCGACCTGGTGGGCGCGTTGGCGCTCATCAACACCGGGCCGAGCCCCGACGCCCATCTCCCGCAGCCCTTTCCCGCCCGCCTCGTCACGGTACCCGTGCTCGGCCGGTGGATGTGGCGCGTACGGAACGACGCCGCGATCCGGCGGGCCCTGGACACCAAGTCACTCGCGTACCTCGACAGGCGTGAACTGACCGCACGGCTGGCCCAGTTGACGGTGCCACTCATGGTGATCGTCGGGACCCATGACCGCCGCCGGCAGCCCTCCTCCGCCGAGCGTTACCGCGAAGTCCCCGGGCTGCGGCTCGAACTCCTCCCGGGCGTCGGCCACACCCCGATGCTCGAATCCCCGCTGCGGACGGCGGATCTGCTCCTCGCGTTCACCTCGTCCCTCAGGTGAGCTGCGGGATGACCGACGTGCCGTACGCGTCGATCACTTCCTCCCGGGCGTCGTGCATCGCGTACAGGGCGAACTGGTCGACCCCCAACTCCCTCAGCTCCCGCAGCCGTTCGAGGTGGGAGTCGACGGGGCCGAGGAGGCAGAACCGGTCGACGATCTCGTCGGGCACGAAGGCCGTGTCCGGGTTCCCGGCCCGCCCGTGGTGGCTGTAGTCGTAGCCCTCCCGCGCCTTGATGTACTCGGTGAGGGAGCGCGGCACCACGGAGGAGTCCTCGCCGTACCTGGTGACCAGGTCGGCGACGTGGTTGCCGACCATCCCGCCGAACCACCGGCACTGCTCACGGGCGTGCGCGAGGTCGTCGCCGACGTACGCGGGCGCCGCGACGCAGATCTTCACGTCGCCCGGGTCACGCCCCGCCGCGGCCGCCGCGTCCCGCACGGCCTTCACCATGTGCTCGGTCAGATAGGGGTCGGCGAGCTGGAGGATGAACCCGTCCGCCCGCTGCCCGGCGAGCGCGAGCGCCTTGGGGCCGTACGCCGCCATCCACACCGGCAGCTTCCCCTCCCGCACCCAGGGCAGCCGCAGCCGCTGCCCGTCGACGTCCGCCTCGCGCCCCTCGGCGAGGTCGCGGATGACGTCGATCGCCTCGCCGAGCCGGGCCAGCGTGTTCGGCCTGCGGCCCGCGACGCGCATCGCGGAGTCCCCGCGCCCGATGCCGCAGACCGTGCGGTTGCCGTACATGTCGTTGAGCGTGGCGAACGTGGAGGCGGTGACCTCCCAGGTCCTGGTGCCCGGGTTGGTGACCATGGGGCCCACCGTCAGCCGCGTGGTGTGTTCGAGGATGCGGCTGTAGATGACGAACGGCTCCTGCCACAAAACCGTGGAGTCGAACGTCCAGCCGTAGCGGAAGCCGTTGCGCTCCGCGCGCCGCATGAGTCCGACGACCGCCGAGGCGGGCGGGTCCGTTTGCAGCACAAGTCCGAAATCCACAGCGGGGCCTCCTGGTGCACGTGCCGGCTGTCACCTCGGAGGTGATCCGAGGAGGGACAATCGTGGACTTCCCCCCGGCCCTTGGCAAGAGGACCTCGCCGTGTCAGCCGCCGGGCGTGGGGACGAGTGCGGCCAGGTGGTCGTCGAGGAGTTCGACCTGGCGGTGCGGCGGGAACGCCGGGGCGTCGAGGAGGGCCTGCACCACGAGGCCGAGGACGAAGGCCTGTGCGCCGGCGGCGATGCGGGCGGGGTCGCCCGGGGACAGCTCGCCGAGCCGCTGGGCCTCCGCGATCAGGTCGCGCAGCTTGTCCCGGCTCCGTGCGTACTTGCGGGCGTGGTCGGCGCCCAGTTCGGGGTCGGCGAGCGCGGTGTCCCAGGAGGAGACCCAGACGCGGTTGCTGTCGGTGGCCTCATCCGTCAGCGGCAGGATGTCCAGCAGGGCGGCGCGCACGGCGGACACGCCGGGGCCCGCGGTGCGTCTGGGGCGGGCGGCGGTGCGCCGCTCCAGCAGGTCGAGAGCGTAGGCGACCAGATCTCGCTTGGTGCGGAAGTAGTGGGTGAGCAGGCCGGTGGTGGCGCCGAGTTCGGCGGCGACGGCGCGCATCGTCAGCCCGCCGAAGCCGTGCGCGGCCAGGACCCGCCAGACCGCCTCGGACACATCACGGCGACGGGCTTCGTGATCGCCCTTGGTACGTGGCATGCTGCCACGGTACATAACCGTAACGCTTGTTGTGTGAATGGGGTCCTGATGTTCTCCCTCCCGCTGCGGGACAACGCCCACCTGCGCCCTCTGGAGGTGTGGCACGCCGATGAGTTCGCGGCCCATCTCGACCGGGCGCGCGAGCACATCCGGCCGTGGGTGGGGAGCAGGTTCATCACCGACGACGTCGACGGCGCCCGGGACACGCTGCGCCGGTACGCCGAGCGCCAGGCCGCGGACGGCGCCCGCCTCTACGGCATCTGGCGGGACGGCACGCTGGTCGGCGGCGTCCTGTTCGTGGCCTTCGACGCCGCGTCGGGCTCGTGCGAGGCCGGCTGCTGGCTGGAGCCGGCGGCCGAGGGGGACGGCCTGGTCACCGAGGCCTGCCGCACGCTCCTTGACTGGGCGTTCACCACCCGGGGCCTCCACCGCGCCGAGTGGCGCTGCCGGGCCGACAACGCTCGCAGCGCGGCGGTGGCCGAGCGGCTCGGCATGACGCTCGAAGGGGTGCAGCGCGAGGCCTGGCCCTACGAGGGCACCCGCTACGACAAGCAGAACTGGGCGGTCCTCGCCACCGAATGGCGAGCGCGGTAGCGGGCAGCGGCGCCCACCCGGTCAATCCAGGTACTGGCAGGTGCCGCGCGCGGTGTACGCGCCGTGGCCGGCGCGGCCGGTGAACTCCCTTTGCGTGATGACCGGTTCGCCGCGTGACAGGACCGTCTCCACCCGGCCGGTCAGGCGCTTTCCCTCGTACGCCGAGTAGTCGACGTTCATGTGGTGCGTGGCCGCCGAGATCGTCTGCTCCGCGTGCGGGTCGTAGATCACGACGTCGGCGTCCGCGCCCGGCGCGATCGTGCCCTTCTTCGGGTACAGGCCGAACATGCGGGCCGGTGTCGCGCAGGCGATCTCGATCCAGCGGCGGCGCGAGAGGTGCCCGTCGACGACTGCCTGGTGGAGGAGGTCCATGCGGTGCTCCACACCGGGCATCCCGTTGGGGATCTTGGAGAAGTCGCCGCGGCCGAGTTCCTTCTGCCCGGAGAAGCAGAACGGGCAGTGGTCCGTCGAGACCACTTGCAGGTCGTTCGTGCGCAGGCCGCGCCAGAGTGCCGCCTGGTGCTCCTGGGGACGCAGCGGCGTGCTGCACACGTACTTCGCCCCCTGGAAGTCCGGCTCGGCGAGGTTGTCCGTGGACAGGAACAGGTACTGCGGGCAGGTCTCCCCGAAGACCGGCAAGCCCTCGTCCCTGGCCCGCGTCAGCTCGGCCACCGCCTCCCGCGCCGACACGTGCACCACGTACAGCGGCGCTCCCGCCACCTGCGCGAGTTTGATCGCGCGGTGTGTGGCCTCGGCCTCCAGCAGGGCCTTTCTCACCTCGCCGTGGTAGCGGGGGTCCGTCCGGCCGCGGGCCAGCGCCTGCTCGACGAGCACGTCGATCGCGATGCCGTTCTCCGCGTGCATCATGATCAGCCCGCCGTTCCCGCCGGCCCGCTGCATCGCGCGGAGGATCTGCCCGTCGTCCGAGTAGAAGACCCCCGGATACGCCATGAACAGCTTGAACGAGCTGACGCCCTCCTCGACGAGCCCGTCCATCTGCTTGAGCGTCGCCTCGTTCACATCCGACACGATCATGTGGAAGGCGTAGTCGATCGCGCAGTTCCCGTCGGCCTTCGCGTGCCACGCGTCCAGCCCCGCCCGCAGCGCCTTGCCCTTGGACTGCACCGCGAAGTCGACGATGGTGGTGGTACCGCCCCAGGCCGCCGCCCGGGTCCCGGTCTCGAAGGTGTCCGAGGAGAAGGTGCCGCCGAACGGGAACTCCATGTGCGTATGGGCGTCGACGCCGCCCGGGATCACGTACCTGTCGGTGGCGTCGATGACGCGTTCGGCGCTCCACGCCCCCGCCGCGGCGCTGCCGCTCGCGGCGAGCGCGGCGATGCGGCCGTCCTCGATCAGTACGTCGGCGTGGGTCTCCTCGGCGGCGGTGACGACGAGTCCGCCGCGGATCAGGGTGCGGGTACTCATGTAGTGCACTCCCTCTTCTGCGCAGGGTACGAGACAGGGGTACGTGACGTACGTGCCGGCGGCGCCCCCGGTGGGCCAGGTGAACTAGACGCCGCGCAGGGCCTGTTCGAGGATGGCCGCGCCCTCCTCCGCCTCCGCGACCGTCAGCGAGAGCGGCGGGGCGACGCGCAGGACGCTGGTGTCGTGGCCGCCTCCCTTGCCGATGAGCAGGCCGCCCTCGCGCGCCGCTTCGAGGACCGCGGCGGCGGCACGCTGGTTCGGCTCGTCCGTGCCGGGCTCGACCAGTTCGATGCCGATCATCAGGCCGCGCCCGCGCACTTCGCGTACGACGGGCAGCTGGGCGCAGATGGCCCGCAGCCGCTCGATGAGCAGGCCCCCGACGCGCCGGGCGTTGCCCTGGAGGTCGTGCTCCAGGAGGTACGAGAGGTTGGCGAGGCCCGCCGCCATGGTGACCGGGGAGCCGCCGAACGTCGAGATGGAGTTGGCGTCCAGGGAGTTCATCACCTCGGCGCGGGCGACCACGCCACCGATCGACATGCCGTTGCCGATGCCCTTGGCGAAGGTCAGCATGTCCGGCGGGCCGCTCGCGGCGTGTGCCTGCCAGCCCCAGAAGTGCTCGCCCGTGCGGCCCCAGCCGGTCTGCACCTCGTCGGCGATCCACAGGATGCCGTGCTCGTCGAGCACTTCGCGGAACGCCGCGTACAGCCCGTCGGGCGGCGAGGTGAAGCCGCCGACGCCCTGGATCGGCTCGGCGATGAGCGCCGCCACTCCCCCGCGGGCCTGGCCGAGCATGTCCCGCAGGTCGGCGACGCACGCCGCGGTGAACTCGGCGTCGCTCAGCTCGGCGTACGGGCCCCGGCCGCGGACGCCCCCGTGCACGTACAGCGTCTGGAGCGGCGAGAGGCTGGTCGGCGACCACGACTGGTTGCCGGTGATGCCGACGGTCGTGAAGGAGCGGCCGTGATAGCCGTTGCGCATCGCCAGGATCTGGTTGGAGCGGCGGTGGGCGGTGGCGAGCAGCAGCGCCGCGTCGTTGGCCTCGGTGCCGGAGGTGGTGAAGAAGACGCGGGCGTCGGGGATGCCGGACAACGCCGCGATCCGCTCGGCGAGTTCGACCATCGGGCGGTTCAGATAGAGCGTCGAGGAGTGGATGATCCGCCCGGCCTGCTCGCTCACCGCCTTGGTGACCTCGGGCAGGGCGTGCGCGGTCATGGTGGTGAGGATGCCGCCGAAGAAGTCGAGGTACTTCTTCCCTTCGGCGTCCCAGACGTGCCGGCCTTCTCCGTGGGTGAGTTCGAGGGGCCGCTGGTAGTAGAGCGCGAGCCACTCGGGCAGCACCGCTTTGTGGCGGTCGAACAGTTCGGTCACGGCTGCACCAGCCCTTCGTAGGCGTCGGGGCGTCGGTCGCGGTAGAACGCCCACTGCTGACGTACTTCCTCGATGAGACCTAGGTCGAGGTCCCGCACGAGGAGTTCTTCGGCCTTGTCGCTCGCGGGCTCCCCGACGAACTGGCCGCGCGGGTCTACGAAGTACGACGTTCCGTAGAAGTCGTTGTCGCCGTACTCCTCCTGGCCCACACGGTTGATGGCGGCGATGAAGTACTCGTTCGCGACGGCCGCCGCGGGCTGTTCCAGCTGCCAGAGGTACGAGGAGAGGCCGCGGTGGGTGGCGGAGGGGTTGTAGACGATCTGGGCGCCGTTCAGGCCGAGTTGGCGCCAGCCCTCGGGGAAGTGCCGGTCGTAGCAGATGTAGACGCCGACCTTGCCGACGGCGGTGTCGAAGACGGGCCAGCCGAGGTTGCCCGGCTTGAAGTAGTACTTCTCCCAGAATCCCTTGACCTGGGGGATGTGGTGCTTGCGGTACTTGCCGAGGTAGCTGCCGTCGGCGTCGATCACGGCCGCGGTGTTGTAGTAGAACCCGGACTGCTCGACCTCGAAGACCGGGACGACGATCACCATGCCGGTCTCGCGGGCGAGTTCCCGCATGCGCGTGACGGTGGGGCCCTCCGGCACGGGCTCGGCCCAGCGGTAGTGCTCGGCTTCCTGGACCTGGCAGAAGTAGGGAGCGTTGAAGACCTCTTGGAACCCGATGACCTTCGCGCCCTGCCGGGCCGCCTCGCGGGCGTGCTCCTCATGCTTGGCGATCATGGATTCGGTGTCGCCGGTCCAGGTCGCCTGGACCAGTGCGGCGCGTACGACGTTGACCATGAGCTGCTCCTTCACTGCCCTGGGGAGGACTGTCCTTGAGGGGACATCAGAGAGCCTCTACGCCCGTAGATTCGCAGCGTAGAGAGAAGAACGTAAGCCCCGCCCGACGGGGCGAGCAAGACCATCGTCCTCAACCGGCGGAGTCGATCATGTTTCGCACCCGAGCGGGCGAGGCGGGCCGGGGCGGTCGCGGGGTCAGGTGTTGAACCCCGCCACGCGCAGGGCGTGCACGAGGTCCCAGTGGTGTTCCTCGGAGACCGCCCGCGCCGTCTCCAGGAGCAGCGGGATGAGGCGGTGGGGGTCGGTGTGGGCGCAGCGGGCCGCGTCCTCGGGCGTGCGGACGCGGAGATACGAGTCGAGCAGCGCGCGGGCTTCCCGTTCGCGGCCCGCGTCGATCAGCGCGAGGAGGGCCTCGGCGATCTCGGGGGCGGGCCGGGCGACGCCCTGCCGCAGCAGCTTCCGGCAGTCGTCGGCGCGGCCCGCGCCCGCGAGGGCGTCCGCCAGGGCGACCAGCTGCTCGGGCGGCAGCGAGGCGGCCTCCCAGAGGAGCGTCGCCCAGTCGGCTGCGAGACCGGCGCGGTGAAGTTCCACGGCGAGCGGCGGCAGATGGGCGGCGGGCCAGCCCGCGGCCTCCACGAGCACGGCGTGCGCCTCGCCCGTACGGGCCTCGCCCCGGAGCTGTAGGAGGGCCTGGACGGTTTCGGTGAGGTGAGGAACGTGCGGCGAGTCCCCGTTCGGCGTGCGGGTGGCGTCGCCGGGTTCGTTGGGGCGGGGATCCGGGCCGGCCTGCACGGGGTGGTAGCGGGCGCCGCGCGGGGTGGGACCGGTCTGGTCGGCCTCGGGGGCGACGGCCGGGGGCCCCTCGGGCTCCACATCCGCCAGCCCTGCGAAACGGGCACCACGAGCGTTTCGGGCCCCTCGGGAGCGGCGTCGGGGGCGTTCGGGTTTGTCGGGGGCGGGGTCGGGGTCGGGGTCGGGGGTTGGGGGCTGTTCGGGGGTGGGGGCTGCGGGGGCGGGGTGCGTGGGGTCGCGGTGCGTGACGGCGGGGTGCGCGGGGTCGTAGTACGCGGGATCGCCGTGCTCGGGGTCGTATTGCGTGGGGTCGTATTGCGTGGGGTCGCCGTCCGCGACGGCGGGGCGCGCCGGGTCGTAGTACGCGGGATCGCCCTGCGCGGAGTCGCCGTCCGCGACGGCGGGGTCCTGCTCCCAGGGCCGCTCCGGGACGTCGAGGTGGTGCTCGGAGGGCTGGTTTGGGACGTGGGGATGGTGGTCGGAGGGCTGGTCCGGGGCGCGGGGGTGGGGGACGTGGTCCACCCAGAGGGGGCGTTCCGCCGCGTCCAGGCGGGCCATCCGTTCCCGCAGCTCCACGCACCGGGCGGTCGCCCGCTCATGGTCGTCCCTGACCCAGGCCAGATCGAGGTTGATGCGGTCGGCCTCGTCGGGCGTGACCGCCTCGCTCAGCCGCCGCCCCAGTTCCGCCTGCCGCTCCAGGGCGATCCGCTGCTCCCCGAGCATCATGTCGAGCCGGTCGCTCAGGAGCTCGCGGGCGCCGGGCCGGGCGTCGTAGGCCGTGAGCGAGGCGCGGTGCAGGGTGCGGGCCCTGCCCGTCTCGCGCTCGGCCTCCGGGATGCCGCGGTCCGCCGCGAGGTCGTGGAGCAGGGCCTGCACCACGTCCCAGGGCGGGACCTCCGCGCCGTCCAGGCAGGCGCGCATGCCGTCGGGATCACGTTGCCAGAACACCCCGCACCAGCCGGCCGACTGGTCGAGCCGCCCCAGCAAGTTCCGCAAGTACCTCGCGAACTCCCCTACCTGATCCGGGAGTTGTCCCACTGCCATCTGACCAGCACCGCCCCGTGGAGACTGGAGTCTTCCGATCCGGAAGATAACACCAGACGTGTTACGGGACGACTACACCCGGTCTTCCGGCGGGGGGTCGCCCGGTTGTCCGGCGCGTAAAGGCGCCGCTTCGGGGGTCAGTGGGTCAGGGGCGTCCTGAGGTGTGCGGTGGCCGTTCTGGAAGACGGTGGCGTAGACGTCGTCCCCCAGAGCCCGCCGGGCCTGCTCCTCGCAGGTCCGTCGAGTGGCGATCCACTCCGAGACGCCGATCTGCGGCGTGCCGAGGGTGTCCCACACCTGCTGGGCGAGGCCGAGCAGATGGGCGGTCCGCCGGGCATCCCCGGCCGCGGACGCGGCGGCGGCGAGGACGTCCAGGGCGACGGCCATCCCGAGCGAGTCGTCGAGGCGGCGCTTGGTGAGCCATGAAGCCTGCCCGTGGTCGAACGCGGCCGCCACCCGGCCGCGGGCCAGCTCGGCGCGCGCGCACATGTAGTCGGCGAAGGCGCGCGACCACTGCTCGCCGTGCCGGTCGCAGTCGGCCCGGACGTGGTCCAGTACGGCGACGGCCTCGTCGATGCGACCCTCCTTGATGTACACCATGCTGCGTACGAATCCGGCTGAGTGCGCGGGTTGCGCCATAGGGCTGCACCGGTGCCGGTCCAGGACCGCCTGGGAGAAGGTGGCGGCGCGTGCGTGGTCGCCGAGCATCACCGCCGCGACCGAGGACAGGGTGTCGGCACGGTCGGCCGTCGCGGCGCAGCCGAACCGGACGGCCGTCGAAGCGATCTCGGTGGCCCGCGCCCCGACCGCCTCCGGATCTCCCAGCGTGGCGAACACCATGCCCTCGGCCCACAGCGCCTTGCCGCGCTCCGGACTCGGCGCGCGGTCCGCGGCGAGGGCCTGTGCCAGGTAGTACTGGCCCTCCCTCGGGAACCCGCAGGCGTGCCAGAAGAACCAGAGGTTCCCGGCCAGCTCCAGCGCGGCGTGCCCTTCCGGCCGCAGGAGGCTCAGGTCGAGGGCGGCGCGCAGGTTGCTGTACTCCGCGGCCGTACGCGTGTACCAGGTGAGCTGCTCCGGGCCGAGCCACTCGGAGTCCGCCTGCCGGGCGAACGCGCGGTAGTGGGCCAGGTGCCGGTGGCGCAGAGGCTCCTCCTCGCCCAGTTCGCGCAGCCAGTGCGCGCCGTACTCCCGTACCGTGTCCAGCATCCGGAACCGGTCCGAACCCTCCGGCGTCGGAAGCCAGTTGGCGATGGAGGTGTCCACGAGCACGCCGAGCAGCCCGGGGATGTCCTCCTCGGGCAAGTGCTCGTCGGCGCAGACCGCCACGGCCGCCTCGGTGTCGAAGGACCCGGCGAAGACCGAGAGCCGTGCCCACAGCAGCCGTTCGGCCGGCGTACACAGCTCATGGCTCCAGCCGATCGTGGTGCGCAGCGCCCGATGCCAGGGCGGCACCTGCCTGCCGGGGCGCGACCGGGAGGCCGGGGAAGGGCCGCAGTCCGGCGCCCCGTCGGTGGCCTCCTCCGGCGCCCCGTCGCTGTCCTGTAGAAGACCGAAGCGGTCCGGCAGCCGCTTCACCAGCTCGTCGACGGGCATCCGGCCCAGTCGGGCGGCGGCGAGTTCGATGGCCAGGGGCAGCCCTTCGAGGAGCTGGGACAGGCGTACGACAGCTGTCGCGTCGGCGGCGTCCACGGTGAAGCCGGGTACCGTCTCGGCGGCCCGTTCGACCAGCAGCGTCACGGCCTCCGAGTCGTCCATGTCCTCCTGGTCCCGCGGCACCCTCAGCGGCTCCAGGATGAGCACCTCCTCCGCCATGAGGCCGAGGCGGCGGCGGCTGGTGGCCATGATCTGTAGTTTCGGAGCGGCCCGCAGCAGGGCCTCGGCGGCCATCGCGCACGCGTCGGTCAGGTGCTCGCAGGTGTCGAGCACCAGCAGCAGTTCCCGGTCGGCCAGATAGTCGGCCACCACGTCGAGCATCGGCCGGGTGGACTGATCGGACAGTGGCAGCGTCTCCGCGATCGAGTGGGCCAGCAGTGTGCCCTCGCTCAGACCGGTCAGCTCCACCCACCACACCCCGTCCGCGAACCGGGGCCGCAGCCCGGCGGCCGCCCGCCGGGCGAGTCGGCTCTTGCCCACACCGCCCACCCCGGTCACCGTGACCAGCCGGGAGCGGCCGCACAGCCGTTCCAGCTGCCGTAGTTCGAGGCCGCGGCCGACCATGCTGGTGGTCTCCGGCGGCAGGTTTCCCGGCCGCCGCTCAGTAGGCTCCATCGATGTGCCTTTCCGGCCACGGGGAGGTGAGCCGCTCACGGACAGCGGTCACAGGCATCGGTCCCGGACGGCAGGGGGATCGTGGGTGCCGCCCCCCTCACCCATGGACGTGGCGCGGCGGGGTTCACACATGATCAGGGCGAGGTCGTCCTGGAGCGAGCCGCCGGCGTGCGCGGTCGCCAGGGAGAGCAGGGCGTCGAGGCACTCCGGAAGAAGGGGCAGGCACGCGGCCTCCCTGACCCGGTCGTCCAGGGGCAGCATCGTCCCTTGTGCGTCGCGTGCCTCGCTCAGGCCGTCGGTGTAGAGCAGCAGCCGTTCGCCGACTCCCAGCCGGGCCCGCTGCAATTGGGGGCGGGGGCCGAGCCCCAGCGGAGCCGATGGCCGGCTCGGGGCGAGCGGTTCGGCTCGCAGGCCGATGCGCAGCGGGGCCGGGTGCCCGCAGTTCACCAGCCTCACCTCGCCGGGCACGAACTCGGCGAGCAGCACGGTGACGAAGTCCTCCGGTCCGAGATCCCCGCTGATCCGGGTGTCGAGACCGGCGGCCAGGTCCACCAGTGCGGGCGTGGCGCAGGCGCCCTCGCGGAACGCGCCCACGGTGGCCGCGCCCAGCACGGCGGCCTCCGGCCCGTGGCCTCGTACGTCCCCGATCAGCACGCGTGGCCCGTAAGGAGTGCGGGCCAGGTCGTACAGATCACCGCCGAGGCCGAACTCCGAGACGGAGCGGTACAGGGAGGAGAAGCCGACCCCGCCGACCTCCGCCGCCAGGGGGCGCAGCACGGCGTCCCGCGAGCGCTGTGCGACACGGACCAGCTCGGCTTCCCGCGCGACGCGACGGCGCGCGCCGTGGACGGCCGCGCCTCCGCCGATGACCAGGACGAGGCATTCGAAGACCACGGCGGCCGGGGAGAGTTCGCCGCTGTGCCGGTCGACGACGGACAGTGCGAGAGGCCACGTGACGGAGATCGCGACGGACCAGACCACGGCGCCCGCGGTGGCCTTCGGCCCCTTGCGGGCACTGATCAGGACGGGGCCGATGAGCAACAGACCGGGCGTCAGCCGCCACTCCGTGACGGTGAGGTGAGCCGTCAGGACTCCGCCGGCCGTCAGGGCTCCGCCGACGAGAAACACCCGCACCTGCGGAGCCCACTGCCCCTGACGCCCTTTCCGTCGAGCCGCGATAGCTTCCGACCCCCTCGCCCCCCTCACGCGCTGTGAGCGGGAGAGTAGCCCCCGTCACCCCCATGGCCGCAGGCGTTGGCCGCAGATGCCACGAAATGACAGACCGAGACAGGAACGAGACAGGAACGAGACAGAAAGACGTCGCTACCCTGGCAGCTCGATGCGGCGAGACGGGCGGGGGGACATCCCGCACCGGAGTCACCCCGCCCCGGAAAACCCGCTCAAGCGGCCGCGGCCAACTCGCACCGCAGAACGATCTCATCCAGCGAAAGCCCCAGCACAGAGGCCAACGCCGCCACAGTGAACAGCGCGGGCGTCGGCGCCCGCCCCGTCTCGATCTTCCGGAGCGTCTCCGCGGAGAGCCCGGCCTCCGCCGCCACCGAGACCATGCTCCGCGGCCCTCGCGCGTCCCGCAGCAGCCGCCCGAGCCGCTCACCACGCTCACGCTCTTCTGGGGTCAAGGGAGTGCGAACCATGCCGCCATCGTACGGCCCCCATTTAAATACCGGTATAGTAATGGGCATGGTGGAACTCAAGACGGAACAATCGATCGACGCGATGCGCGAAGCGGGGCGCGTCGTGGCACAGGCACTGACCGCGGCCCGCGAGACCGCGGGGGTCGGAGTCTCGCTGCTCGACCTCGACGCCGCCGCGCACGCCGTGCTCCGCGAGGCCGGCGCCTCCTCGCCCTTCCTCGGCTATCACCCGCGCTTCGCCCCCGTCCCCTTCCCCGCGGTCCTGTGCGTCTCGGTCAACGACGCGATCGTGCACGGCGTCCCGGACGCGTACCGCCTGCGCGACGGCGACCTCGTCTCCGTCGACTTCGGCGCCGAACTGGACGGCTGGGTCGGCGACTCGGCGATCAGCTTCACGGTGGGGACCCCGCGCCCGGAGGACGTACGCCTGATCGAGACGGCGGAGCGCGCCCTGGAGGCGGGCATCGCGGCGGCGGTCGTCGGCAACCGCATCGGCGACATCGCGCATGCCATCGGCACCGTCTGCCGCGAGGCGGGGTACGGCATCCCCGAGGGCTTCGGCGGGCACGGCATCGGACGGCGCATGCACGAGGACCCGGGCGTACCGAACGAGGGCCGTCCCGGCCGCGGCATGCCGCTGCGCCCCGGCATGGCCCTCGCCATCGAGCCGATGGTGATCGCGGGCGGCGGCGACGGCTACCACCAGGCGCAGGACGGCTGGACCCTGCGTACGAACGACGGAAGCCGCGCGGCCCACGCCGAGCACACCGTCGCGATCACGGAGGAGGGCCCCAGAATCCTCACGGCCCTGTGACACCTCGGGGACACTCCCCCGCGTCGATCATCCGTACGATGCGGCGGTGACACCAGAGATCATCGACGACGGACAGTTCGGGGAGCGCCTGAGGCTCCATCAGCGGGGGCGCCCCCGCTGGGAGTTGCCGGCAACCGCGGTCCCGGCGATCCCGTTCCTGGTCGAGCTGATGACGCGAGGCACTGCCCGCCCTGCCGTATCTGCGCGGCCTCACACGCCTCGCAGTGACACGCGCGGCAGGGGGCCTCACCGGCGGGCGAGGCCCCCTGAGCGCGGCAGCTCAGTCGGTGGGGTGCACCACCATCGCCGAGCCGCCGCCCCTGCGCTCCTTCTCCGCCGCCGCGAGCCACTTCCCGCCCGGCAGGCGCTGCACACCCGTCGCCGCCCCGATCTCCGGGTTCCGCTTGAAGGAGTGTCCGATTGACTCCAGGGAGGCCTTCGTCCTGCTGTCCCACAGGCCCGGTTCCAGCTCGGTCTGCGCCGCGTTGCGCTGGCTCGCGCGCGGCGCGGCGATCGCGTCGACCAGGGGCAGGCCCCGGTCGACGAAGCCCGTCAGGGTCTGGAGCACGGTCGTGATGATGGTCGCGCCGCCCGGCGAACCGAGCGCCACCACCGGCTTGCCGTGCTTGAGCACGATCGTCGGAGCGATCGAGGAGCGCGGCCGCTTGCCGGGCCCCGGCAGGTTCGGGTCGTGCACCGCGGGACTGGCGGGCGCGAAGGAGAAGTCCGTCAGTTCGTTGTTCAGCAGGAAGCCGCGGCCCGGCACGGTGATGCCGCTGCCGCCCGTCGACTCGATCGTGAGGGTGTAGGCGACGACGTTGCCCCACTTGTCCGCGGTGGTGAGGTGCGTGGTGTTCTCACCCTCGTACGTCGTGGGGGCCGCCTTTCCCCGCGTCCCGCACGCCGTGGGACGGCGCGGGTCGCCCGGCGCGAGCGGGCTCTTGAGCACCGCGTCGTCCTTGATCAGGCACTCCCGGCTGTCCGCGAACCGCTGCGAGAGGAGTTCCTTCGCCGGTACGTCCTCGAAGGCGGGGTCGCCCACCCAGCGGCCCCGGTCGGCGAACGCGATGCGGCTTGCCTCGATGAAACGGTGCAGGTACTTCGTCTTGGAGGCCTTGGACAGGTCGGTGCGCTCCAGGATGTTGAGCGCCTCGCCGACGCTGGTGCCGCCGGACGACGAGGGCGCCATGGAGTAGACGTCCAACCCGCGGTACCTGGTCTTCGTGGGCTTCTGCCGCTTCACGCCGTACGACGCGAGGTCCCGCAGGGAGAGGTCGCCGGGCCTGGCCACGCGGCCGGACGCCGGGTCGACGGGCGGCTTGTTCACGGTACGTACGAAGTCCTTGGCGAGCTGTCCGTGGTACAGCGCGCCCACGCCCTTGCGGCCCAACTCCTCGTACGTACGAGCCAGATCGGGGTTCTTGAACGTGGAGCCGACCACCGGGAGCTTTCCGCCGGGCAGGAACAGCTTCGCCGAGGCGGGGAAGTCCCTGAACCGCTTCTCGTTCGACTCGGTCTGGGAGCGGAAGGTCGCGTCGACCGTGAAGCCGTCGCGCGCCAGGTGCTCGGCGGGCTTCAGGAGCGTGCCGAGGCGTTTGCTGCCCCAGGCGTCGAGCGCCGACTGCCAGGTGGCGGGCGTGCCCGGCGTGCCGACGCCCAGGCCGCTGGTGACCGCCTCCGCGAAGGGGATCGGCTTGCCGTTCTCCAGGAAGAGACCGGAGTCGGCGGTGCGCGGGGCGGTCTCGCGGCCGTCGATGGTGCTGACCTGGTGCGTCCTGGCGTCGTAGTGGACGAAGTACCCGCCACCGCCGACGCCCGCCGAGTACGGCTCGGTGACGCCGAGCGCCGCGGCGGTGGCGACCGCCGCGTCCACGGCGTTGCCGCCCTTGCGCAGGACCTCGATGCCGGCGGCCGAGGCGTCCGGGTCGACGCTGGCGACCGCCCCGCCGTGCCCGACGGCGACCGGAACCTTTTCCGTGGTGGCCGCGGCCCGTTCCGCCCCCGTGGGCGTCGTGGCCCGTTCCGCCGAGCGCGTAGGCGAAGGGGGCGCGGCGGCACCGACCGACACCAATACCCCTCCGACCGCCCATAGCGTCAGATTACGTACGACAGCACGACGCATTCGTACCTCCAGTCAACAGCCGTCCGCGCAGCGTAACTTCGCATCCGGGTTCGCGTAAGGACCGCCTCGAACACTGCTCCGAAAGGCCGCTAGCATGCGCCCCCATGACTGAAGACGTGCGCGATATCGTCCTCGGCCTGATCGCGGTCGGCGCAGGTGCCGTCCTTGGCTGGCTCGCCCGCAGCTATCTGTGGAAGCGCAGGCTCCGCCGCAAGCAGGCCTTCTTCGGGCTGCCCGACAACTCCGAGTCGCTGCTCGTCGTCAACCGCGACGCGGGCGGCGGCGAGCTGATGGTGGTGCGCCACGACGTGTCCGCCCTCCTGGAACTCGCCGCGGTCATCAAGGACTGCGGGGCGCACACCCAGGTGGTCGCGCACGACGCGGCCCAGCAGAGCTTCGGCGAACGCACCGAGTTCTGCGTGGGCAATCCGGTGGCGCATCGCCGGATGGCGGCGCACATGCACTCGCTGCTCCCGGGCGTGCGGGTGAACACCGAGCCCGAGCCGGTCCCCGACCGGGGCGCGTTCCAGATCGGCGCCGAGCGCTACCGCCTGGAGGCGGGGCTGACCGAGTACGTGATCCTCGCGCGGCTCACCGCCGACCAGGACCGGGACGCGCGGCCCGTCTTCCTCTTCTGCGGCCAGCGGGCGGTCACCAGCCAGGCGGCCACCCGCTATCTCGCCCGCCACCACGAGAAGCTCGCGCGCAAACATGGCAACAACTCGTTCGTCCTGCTGCTGAAGATCGTCAATTCGCAGGCGTACGGTCCTGACGTCGTCGAGCTGGTCGCGGACGTCACGCGCGCCGCCCAGACGCCGCTCCCCACGCCGACGGGCCGCACCTCCCATCGCGCCAAGTGACAGTACCGTCACGGTGCGCCGACTCCACCCGCCCCCATCTGTGACCTAGCAGTCAATTCCGGACATCAGACAACCCGTACGGGCTCTGCGCCCTCTCTCCATGCAGTCCACATTCGCATGGAGGTACGTTTCCTTGTCCCCGCAGAGCTCTTCGAGCCGCCGACGCCCCCTTCGCACCCGCCACGCGGCTGCCGCGGGCCTCGCCGTGCTCGCCGCCGCCCTCACCGCCTGCTCGGGCGGCAGCGGCTCGTCCGGCGCCGACAAGGCCGCCGAGAAGCCGAAGATCTCGGTGAACCTCACGGGTCAGCAGGCGAAGGCGGGCGGCCCGGTCACCGTGAAGCTGGCCGACGGCAAGCTGAAGCAGGTGACCGTCGCCGACGCCAAGGGCGCGAAGCTGCCCGGCAAGGTCTCGGCGAACGGCACCACCTGGAAGTCGCTGCGCGTGGCGGCCCCCGGCACCGCGTACGAGGTCGAAGCGGTCAGCGACCAGGGCGGCAGCGCGAAGGCCTCCTTCAAGACGGCCGCGCCCGAGCAGGTCAACAAGGTGACGCTCATCCCGGGCAAGGACTCCGCGGGCAAGTTCTCCACCGTCGGCATCGCCCAGCCCCTGTCGATCACCTTCGACCACCCGGTGCGGAACAAGGCCGAGGTGGAGAAGCACCTGAAGGTGACCACGTCGAACGACACCACCGGGTCCTGGGGCTGGATCAAGAACTACGACGGCAAGGACCGCGTCGACTGGCGCCCCAAGGAGTACTGGAAGTCCGGCACGAAGGTGAAGCTGGACGCGCGGCTCAACGGCATCGACTCGGGTGGCGGCGACTGGTTCGTGCGCGACTACGCCACCGGTTTCACGGTCGGCAGGAGCCAGGTCGTGAAGGTCGACCTGGACAGCAAGACGACGACGCTGACGCGGGACGGCAAAACGGTCAGGTCGCTGCCCATGTCGGCGGGCACCCCCGGCGGCGAGAAGGCCTCCTGGGGCGGCACCTCGGTCCTGATGTCGAAGGAGGGCACGATCAACATGCGCTCCGAGACGGTCGGCCTCACCGGCAGCAACAGCTACGACAAGATGGTCGACTACTCGATGCGGCTGACCTGGTCGGGCATGTACGCGCACGCGGCCCCGTGGAACGCCTCGTACTTCGGCAACACCAACCACAGCTCGGGCTGCGTCGGCATGAGCACCGGTGACGCGGGCTGGCTCTACCGCGAGGCGCAGATAGGCGACCCCTTCGAGGTCACGGGCAGCGGCTCGAAGGGCGTCCCGGACCCGGGCAACGGCTTCGGCGAGTGGAACGTCTCCTGGTCCGACTGGCAGGCCAAGAGCGCGCTGAAGTAACCGTGCACCCTTGAACGATCGTTACCGGGGCGTAACTTACCAATGGGTTACCCCCGGTAAAGGTTCCCGGTTACCGTCGGGTCACTTTGCACTTTCAACGAGTGAGGAAGTGACCCGTGAGAGCTCCGCGCCCCCACCGGACCCTCCGTACGACCGCCGTGGGCACCGTCTCCGCGGCCCTCGTCGCCGGCACCGCCCTCGGTCTCGCCCCGGCGGCACAGGCGGCACCGGCCGCCGCGCCGCCGGCCGCGAGCTCCACCGACGTACGCTTCGTCGACATCCCCGGCGACGGCGGCACGGTCCTCAAGGCCAACGTCTTCACCCCGAAGGACGCGAAGCCCGGCTCGACGTACCCCTCGATCGTGCTGCCCACCAGCTGGGCCATGCCCCAGATCGAGTACGTCGCCCAGGCCCAGAAGCTCGCGAACTCCGGTTACGTCGTGGTCAGTTACAACTCGCGCGGCTTCTGGCAGTCCGGCGGCGAGATAGAGACAGCGGGCCCCGAGGACATCGCCGACGCCTCCAAGGTCATCGACTGGACCCTCGCGAACACCCCGGCCGACCCCGACAAGGTCGGCATGGCGGGCGTCTCGTACGGCGCGGGCATCAGCCTGCTCGCCGCCGGGCACGACAAGCGGATCAAGGTGGTGGCCGCGCTGAGCGGCTGGGCCGACCTGATCGACTCGATCTACAGCGGGCGCACCCAGCACGCCCAGGCCGCCGCCCTGCTCGGTGGCGCGGGCGCGCTCACCGGCCGCCCGAGCGCCGAACTCCAGCAGACGCTCAAGGACTTCCTCGCCTCCAACCTGGACAAGGAGGACGAGATGATCGCGTGGGGCGCCAAGCGCTCCCCCGCGACCTACCTCGACCGGATCAACAAGAACGGCGCGGCCATCATGCTCGGCAACGCCTGGGGCGACACCCTCTTCCCGCCCAACCAGTACGCCGAGTTCTACGAGCGTCTGACCGGCCCCAAGCGCCTGGAGCTGCGCCCCGGCGACCACGCGACGGCGGAGGCCACCGGCCTGCTCGGGCTGCCCAACGACACCTGGACCTCGACCCGGCGCTGGTTCGACCGCTACCTCAAGGGCGCGGACAACGGCATCGACAAGGAGCAGCCGGTCCAGCTCAAGTCGCGCTCCACGGGCGGCTACGAGGGCTACCCCGACTGGAAGTCGGTCGGCCCCACGCGCAAGAAGATCGCGACGGCGGGGACCACCACGATCCGTACGAACGTCGACTCGGGCGCCAACGGCGGCATGGCGATCCTCTCCAACGCCCTCGACCAGTTCCTGAAGATCCCGCCGATGGCCTCGGTGCCGCTGCTCCCGCGCCGCTACACGGGCGTGTGGCAGTCGGAGAGGTACACGACGCCCCAGCGGGTGCGCGGCACGGCGAAGCTGCACACCACGCTCACCAGCACCAAGGAGAGCGGCACCCTCGTCGCGTACCTCTACGACGTGGGCCCGCTCGGCCTCGGCAAGCTGGTCAGCAATGCGCCGTACACCTTCCACGGCAAGACGCCCGGCAAGCCGTTCGGCGTGGACCTGGAGCTGTTCTCCACGGCCTACGACGTACCGGCAGGACACAAGCTCGCCCTGGTCGTCGACACGGTCGACCCGCTCTACATCGAGCACAACCCGTCCGGCGCGCAGCTGACCTTCTCCTCGCCGCAGGCGGACCCGTCATACGTGTCCATTCCCCTGCGCGAGCAGTGATCTCCGGCTGCTGCCGGTGCGGGCGTGGCCCTACGAGCTACTGCACACCCGGCAGCAGCGTCCCTGGTTCGGCCGACGCGACATCCGCGGCCTCCGTCTTGGGATTGCGCCGCTGACGCTTGGACACCCACTGGGCGAACCACGACAGCAACATGCACATCCCGATGTAGATCGGTGAGATCACCATGACCACGGGGATGAAAGGCAAATCGTAGTCGAGATTCGACGCGATCAGCTTCCCGGCGTGGAGGAACTCCTCGTAGGTGATCAGAAATCCCAGCGAGGTGTCCTTGAGGGCCACCACCAACTGGCTGATGATGGCGGGCAACATGGCGCGCAGCGCCTGGGGCACGAGGACGTAGCTCATGACCTGGGTCTTGCGCATGCCGAGGGCGTAGGCGGCCTCCTTCTGGCCGCGTTCCATGGAGTTGACGCCCGAGCGGAAGACCTCGGCGAGCACCGAGCCGTTGTAGAGCGTGAGTCCGGCGACCAGCGCGGGCAGCGGCTGCACCTTCAGCGCCACGAAGACAAAGAAGATCATGACCAGGACGGGCATCGCGCGGAAGAACTCCACGAGGAGCGTGGCCACCCAGCGCACCGGCCGGTGCTCCGAGAGCCGCCCCATGGCGAGCAGTCCGCCGAGCGCGAGCGCGAGGACCGCGGAGATCGCGAAGGCCTTGAGCGTGTTGCCGAGGCCCCGCAGGAGGAGTTCCTGGATGCCCTCGTACTGGAAGGGCGCCCACTTGGTGGAGGTGAACTGGTCGGTGTCGAAGAGCAGATACAGGATCCAGCCGACGAGGGCGAGGACGACGAGGGTGGAGAGCACCCCGTAGAGCCTGTGCCGCCGTACGGTCCTGGGCCCCGGAATGTCGTAGAGGGCGGTGGAATCGTGGGAGAGGGCTTTCATCGGGCGACTCCCCAGCGCTTTTCGAGGATGTTGAAGACCGCGCTGATGGCGAGGGTGATGATGAGGTAGCCGAGGGCGATCCAGACGAAGGTCCAGACGATGTTGTAACCCAGCTCGTTGAGCGTCTTGTACGTGCCGAGCAGCTCGGTGACGCTGAAGGCCCCGGCGATCGCGGAGTTCTTGGCGAGCGCGATGAGGTTGGAGCCGACCGGGGCGATCACGGACCGGAAGGCCTGGGGCAGCACCACCATCGACAGGGTCTGGCCGAAGGACATCCCGAGGCTCCTTGCCGCCTCGCCCTGTCCCTTGGGCACGGTGTTGATGCCCGACCTGAGCGCCTCGCAGATGAAGGCGGAGGTGTAGCAGCCGAGCGCGAGGACCGCGAACACCTTGAAGGGCAGCACGAGTCCGAAGCGCGGCAGTCCGAGCAGTACGGCGAAGAAGAGCAGCGTGAGCGGGGTGTTGCGCAGGACCGCCACCCACACCGTGCCGAAGGCCCGGAAGGAGCCGACGGGCGCGACGCGGAACGAGGCCATGAGGAAGCCGAGCACGAGTGCGAGGACCGAGGCGTAGACGGTGAGTTCCACGGTGCCGAGGAAACCGTCGCCGTACGTGGAGAAGTTGTCTGTCAGTACGTCCACGACGCCTCCTCAGTTCGCCGGGTAGCGGTCGATGGCGGGCGGCTTCGGCGCCGGCACCCCGGAGAGCCCGAGCGTGGCGTCGTAGGCCTTCTTCCAGTCGCCGTTCTTCTCACCGGCGGCGAGGGCGTCGTCGATGGCGAGGCGCAGCGCGTTGTCGCGCCGGGGGACCCCGATGCCGTACGGCTCCTCGGAGAACGGCTTGCCGACCACCTTGAGTTCGTCGGGCACCTTGGCCGCGTAGCCGATCAGGATCGCGTCGTCGGTGGTGACGGCGTCGACCTGGTAGGTGAGCAGGTTGTCGACGCAGACGGAGTACGTGTCGTAGGCGACGAGGGTGGCCTTCGGGTACTCCTGCTGGATGCGCTGGTAGGGGGTGGATCCTGCCGCCGAGCAGACGCGTTTGCCCGCCAGGTCCCCGGGGCCCTTGATGTCGTCCTCGTCGTGCCGTACGAGCAGGCCCTGCCCCGCCAGGTAGTACGGGCCGCCGAAGCCGACGAGCTTCTTGCGGTTGTCGTTGATGGTGTAGGTGCCGACGTAGTAGTCGATCTGCCCGTTCTGCAGGGCGGTTTCGCGGTTGGCCGACGCGATGGTCCTGAACTCGATCCGCCGGGGGTCCAGACCCAGCGAGGCCGAGATCATCTTGGCGATCTCGATGTCGAAGCCCGAGTAGGTGCCCGTCGCGGGGTCCTTCTCGCCGAGGTAGGGCTGGTCCTCCTTGGCGCCCACGATGAAGCGGCCGCGGCTCTTGGCCTTCCGCCAGGTCGACGACTGGGGCAGCTGGAAGCCTGTGGCCACCCGGTATTCGGGGAGCTTCTCGGCCGCGGGGCCCTTCGTCGGCGGGCTGCCCTCCTTGCCGCAGGCGGTGGAGACGAGCGCGGACAGGACGAGTGCCGCCACGAGCCGGGTCGTACGCATGGTGTGTCTCTTCACGAGCGCGTCGCCCCCGTCAGTGCTTGAGGATCTTGGAGAGGAAGTCCCTGGCGCGCTCGCTCTCCGGGTGGGTGAAGAAGTCCTCCGGGGTCCGGTCCTCGACGATGCGGCCGTCGGACATGAAGACCACGCGGTTGGCGGCGGAGCGGGCGAAGCCCATCTCGTGGGTGACGACGACCATCGTCATGCCGTCACGGGCGAGCTGCTGCATGACCTCGAGGACCTCGTTGATCATCTCGGGGTCGAGGGCCGAGGTCGGCTCGTCGAAGAGCAGTGCCTTGGGGTCCATGGCCAGGGCGCGGGCGATGGCCACGCGCTGCTGCTGGCCTCCGGAGAGCTGCGCCGGGTACTTCTCGGCCTGCGTGGACAGTCCCACGCGCTCCAGGAGCTCCCGGGACCGGTGGTCGGCCTCGTCCTTCTTGCGGCCCCTGACCTTGGTCTGCGCGAGCGAGACGTTCTGGAGAACGGTCTTGTGCGCGAAGAGGTTGAAGGACTGGAAGACCATGCCGACTTCGGCGCGGAGCCTGGCGAGGGCCTTCCCCTCATCGGGCAGGGGCTGCCCGTCGAGCCTGATCTCCCCGGACTGGATGGTCTCCAGCCTGTTGATCGTCCGGCAGAGTGTTGATTTGCCCGACCCGGACGGGCCGATGACCACGACCACCTCCCCCTTGCCGACGGTGAGGTTGATGTCCTGGAGGACATGCAGCTCTCCGTAGTACTTGTTCACATCACGCAGCTCGATCAACGGATCGACGGCCATGGCAAGACCTGCCCACTCTCAGCTGTGTACGTCCGCGCAAACTATCCACGCAGAAACGGGACTTAACGGACGACACGCACGCCTGGGCATTAACCGTATTTGCGGCAGTCGGGGTGCGGTGGGGGTTACGTCTCGGAGGCCTCGGCGTAGATCTGCGACAGCTCGGGGGCTCCCTGCACCGCCCAGTCGAGCCCCGCCTCGACGACCGGGATGTCCCGTCCGGACCTCAGCCGCACGACAGGGCCGCCACCGGGCCATACGTGCCAGGTGGCGCCCGGCACGGTCCGCACCACGACCGTGCCCAGGTACAGCCCCGCGTCGTTGCCGAGCCAGGGCAGCAGCTCCGGGTCGTCGCGCCAGCGCGGCAGCAGCTGGTCGAGGGCGGTCAACGACGCCGGGGAGTCGTCCAGTTCGAGCCCGGCCGCGGCCGCCTGGGAGCGCAGCAGCTCGCACTCGGACAACAGCTCGGCCACACCCGCCGGGTCCTCCTCGAAGGCGGCCGCGAGCCCGCGGGCCGGGTCCGTCGCGGAGTGCCGCTTGCGCCACTTGTCGAGGAACGGGATGTTCATGGTCGGCCTCTCCGTCGCGTGGCGCCGCCGGACGCGCGGCCGGCCGCTGATTCCGTAATGTCCAAATGTATCTGGCATCAGTTGATCACGGAATCTGCTGAATCACCCTCTGGGCCCATTCCTGTACGGAGGGGCCCGGGAGGGCGGGGTGTACGGGGTCTGGCACCCACCCGCCACCTGCCCGGGACCGAATGGCCACGGGCTGGACTCCCGGGCGGACCCTGGGCATTGACGGAGCCCGCGACCTGGCCGCGGGTGCGGGCGGCGAGGCGGGCGGCATCGGGACGTTGCGCTACGGGACGGCTCACGCGGCAGCTACCGGCCCACCGCACCGGACTGGCGTTCGAGCCCTGGAGCGGCCGGACCGGCGGAGGGCTCGCCCGCGGCGTGCACCGCGGAAGCCGACGCCCTGAGGCCGGCTCAGACGTCCAGGTCCACCACCACGGGCGCGTGGTCCGAGGCACCCTTGCCCTTGCGCTCCTCGCGGTCCACATAGGAGTCGGAGACGGCCTTCGCGAAGGGTTCGTTTCCGTACACCAGATCGATGCGCATGCCCTTGTTCTTGGGGAAGCCGAGCTGGCGGTAGTCCCAGTACGTATACGGGCGGTCGTACTTCAAGGGGCGCGGCACGATGTCGGTGAGGCCCGTCTCCCGCAGGGCGGTGAGGGCGGCGCGCTCGGCCGGGGTGACGTGCGTGGCGCCCACGAAGAGCGACGGGTCCCAGACGTCGTCGTCGGTCGGCGCGACGTTGAAGTCGCCGAGGACGGCGAAGGGGCGGGAGCCTCCCGCGTCCCCGGCGACGGCGGCCTTGAGGGCTTCGAACCACTGGAGCTTGTACGCGTAGTGCGCGTGGTCGACCTCGCGGCCGTTCGGCACGTACACCGACCAGAGGCGGACCGGGCCGCAGGTCGCGGCGATCGCGCGGGGCTCGGCCGCGCCCTCGTACCCGGGGTCGCCCGGCAGGCCCTTGACGATGTCGTCGAGGCCGACCTTGGAGATCAGCGCCACGCCGTTCCACCTGCCGGTGGCGTGCACCGCCGACTCGTATCCCAGCTCGCGGAGCGCGTCGGCCGGGAATCCCTCGGCCGTCGTCTTCGTCTCCTGTATGCACACGACGTCCGTGCCGGTGGTCTCCAGCCAGGCGAGGAGCCTCGGCAGCCGAGCGGTGATCGAGTTCACGTTCCAGGTCGCGATACGCATGACTCACAACCTACCCGGCGCCACTGACAGTCAGAGTTCGGCCGTCTCCCCCGGTGTCAGCCGCAGGTGCTCGGCGCCGCCCAGGGCGCCGATCTGGTGGTCGTAGATGGGCCGGGCGAGGTCGGTGAGCAGCGCGTCGTGGACGTCGTAGGCGCGCTGCGGCTTGACCTCGCGTACGTAGTCGATCACCTCGGAGATCTTGCTCCAGGGCGCCATGACGGGGAGCAGCAGCGTCTGGACCGGCTGGTCGGGGACGGTCAGGGCGTCGCCGGGGTGGAAGACCGAGCCGTCGACGAGGTACCCGACATTCGTGATGCGCGGGATGTCCGGGTGGATCACGGCGTGCAGCTCGCCGTGCACCTGGACGTCGAACCCGGCGGCCGTGAAGGTGTCGCCGTGCCCGACGGTGTGCACGCGGCCGGGGAAAGCGGCCGAGATCTGGTCCGCGACCGACTTCAGGGTCCAGATCTCGGCGCCGGGGCGGGCCTCCAGGGCGGCGCGCAGCCGTCCCTCGTGGAAGTGGTCGGGGTGCTCGTGGGTGACGAGGATGGCGTCGGCGTCGAGCGCCGCGTCGTCCTCGCTGAAGGCGCCCGGGTCGATGACGAGCGTGTGGCCGTCCTTTTCGAGACGCACGCACGCGTGGGTCTTCTTCGTGAACATCGTGCGCTTCGCGCGCGCGGAGGAGCTGTCAGCGGAAGTCGTCATGTCAGTCATCCCTCCATGCTGCTCCTCCCGCCGCGTCCCGCTACTCCGGGGGTGTGGTTTCCTCGCGGATCACGGCCTGCGCGACCTTGAAGGCGGAGTTCGCCGCGGGCACCCCGCAGTAGACGGCGGCCTGGAGCAGCACTTCCTTGATCTCGGCCGGGGTGAGGCCGTTGCGCAGCGCGGCGCGGGTGTGGAAGGCCAGCTCGTCCAGGTGGCCGCCGGCTACAAGCGCGGTGAGGGTGACGCAGCTGCGGGAGCGGCGGTCGAGGCCCGGCCGGTTCCAGACCTCGCCCCAGGCGTAGCGGGTGATGAGTTCCTGGAAGTCGCCGGAGAAGTCGTCGGCCGCGGCCAGCGCCCGGTCCACGTGCGCGTCGCCGAGCACTTCGCGGCGGACCTTGATGCCCGCCTCGTACGGGTCGGGCCTGCCCGGGCCGACCACGGCCTCGGGCTGCTCCGCGGCGGCGATCTCGGCCATGGGGGCGACGGGCGGCGGGGACAGGACGGGCTTGACGGGCGGGGGGGTGATCGCCGCCTGGGTGTCCTGTGCCTGCCAGGCGGTGGAGAAGTGGCGTACGAGCAGGTCGGTGACCGCGGCGGGCTGCTCGACGGGGGCGAGGTGCGAGGCCCCCGGCACGACGGCGAGGCGGGCGTCGGGGATCCCCGCGACGAGGGTGCGGGCCTCGACCTGCCCGGTGACCTGGTCCTCGGAGCCGACGAGGACCAGCGTGGGGATGCCGATCCTGCCCAGCTCGGCGCGCACGTCGAAGGCGGCGAGGGCCTCGCAGGCCGCGATGTAGCAGCCGGGGTCGGTGGTGCGCACCATCTGGACGGCCCAGTCGGTGATCGCGGGCTGCGCGGCGGCGAAGCCGGGCGTGAACCAGCGCTCGGGCGCGGAGCGGGCGATGGGGTCGAGGCCGTTGCTGCGCACGATGACCCCGCGCTGACGGAACTCGTCGGCGGTGCCGAAGCGGGGCGACGCGGCGATCAGGGCAAGCGAGGCGACGCGCTGGGGGTGCCGGAGTGCGAGCTCGGCTCCGATGGCGCCGCCGAAGGCGCAGCCCGCGTACCCGAAGCGCTGCACGCCGAGCCCGTCGAGCGTGGCGAGCAGCCGGTCGGCCAGCTCGCCGACCGATCCGCAGGGGTGCGCGGGCGCCCCGCCGTGCCCGGGCATGTCGAAACGGAACACCCGCCAGTGCCGGGTCAGGTCGGGTATCTGGCGGTCCCACATGTGCCATGTTGTCCCGAGGGAAGCACCCAGAATAAGGACTGGGGCGTCTTCCGGCCCGTCAAAGCGGTACTGCAGGGTCTTCGTCGTCGTCTCACTCACCCGCCCCACGCTCCCACGTCTCACATCTCTCTCACCACAGGGGTCGGGGGACCGGTCAGACCACTCCAGGTATCCGCCGCCGAACGAAGATCTTCCACGTCCGGCTTCACGTACCAGCGCTGCGTGGTCCTGACGTCGGTGTGCCCCGCCCATCGGGCGAGGAGATGGTCAGGGACCCCATTGTTTGCCAGGTAGGTGAAGCAACTCGCGCGGGCATCGTACAAACGGACCCGCCGCAGCGCATTCTCGGCCATGACCTTGTACGCCTGCTCACGCAACTGCCGCACATTGAGCGGCGTCCCGAGTTCGTCCACCAGCACGTACCCGCTGTCCTCGTACGCCTGCCCCGCCGCCCGCTTCTCAGCTGCTTGAGTGGCCTTGAAGTTCCTGAGGGCCGCCTTGACCAGAGTGGGCAGCGGGAGATCTCGTTCCCCAGCAAGCGACTTCGTGTCCTTCTCCACCACGGTCTTGTTCCCCACCAACGTGCGGGTGTTGGCGATAGCCAAGGTGGCTTTGTCCAGATCCAGATCGGCCCAACGCATGCCGCACACCTCTGCCGGGCGCAGACCCATCAACGACAGGAGGAGCGGGGCGTACAGCCGGTCGCCCTTCACCGCGATTACGAAGGAATGAACCTCCGCGGCACTCCAGGGCAGCACTTCCGCCTTGGCCCGCCGCTCAGCCTTGCGTACCTTCCGAGGGATTGTGATCTCTTGGGCGACGTTCACCGCGACCAGGCGCCGCGCTACGGCCCGGTTGAGAGCTTCCTTCAGCCGCGTGAGGGACATCTCCACCGAGGTAACCCCCAGACCGGGACCGGCCTTCGTGGGGCGTACGCGGCCCTCCCGAAGAGCCCACAACATCCACGCTTCGACATCATCCTCACTGAGCTCTTGGAGCCGGATGTGCCCAAGCCTGCCCCGGACACGGTCCAGGGTCACCCTGTAGGTGGAGATCGTGGTCTCCTCCAGGTCTTCCGCCTTCTTGGCGAGCCACTGATCGAGCCACTCGTTCACGGTCATCTTGTTGCGCGACACGAACGCCCCTTCATTGCGACGGACCGTGATACGTGCGTACTCGGCCTGCGCCTCCTTGAGCCTGCCGAAGGTACGGGTCAGCTGCTTACGCTTCCCAGTGGCTGGGTCGGTCCCGACATCGACCACGAACCGGTACCGGACCTGCCCCTTCGCGTTCGGCGGCAGCTTCTTGATCGGTTGAGACAGGATCGCTCACTCTCCTCGCAGGCGTGGAAAATCCACATCGGCGGTGCCATCGCTGCCTTCAGCGAAGGGCACCACAGTCATCAGGGCAACAGACAACAGCGCTCTCCACGTCCGGGGTTTGCGGCGCCGCCTGCTTCGTCCGCCTAGGCTCCACTGCCAAGCACAGCCGAGTGCGAACACCCTCAATACTCGGGACGATCCCCGGTTTCGCTAACCGGGGATCGTCTGCTATGTATCGCCCTGCACGACGAGACCTTGCCCCTCGCGGTCATATCGCCCTCCTTCAGGAGGGCACCTGGCAGAACCGCGGGACAGGGAGGGCATAGCGCGCGTGTCGAACACAATCAATCCGCCGCCGGCGACCCGATCGAGGACGCAGGCCACAACACATATAGAAGTACCAACGACGCGGGTATCGCACCGCGTTGCCTTCCCCGGAATACAACGCTCAGCCTCACCCACTCATGTATTTCACGGCGAGCGCACTGCTATGCACGCAGGGCAGTCGCGGACTAGGCATTCTCGCCGGGTCTTGGCCATCTCGGCCCGAATCCTCACGGTCCGGTGGGCGGGGGCAAGGTCAGCAGGCACAGTTCCTCGCGCCGCAGAGCCGTGTCATAGACGAGGGCGAGCAGGACACAGTGAGGCTTTCTCAACGAAATGACCTGGGTGAAGCGGTGTGGACCACCGCCTGTCGCGAAGGCCCCTATAACGGAGGTTGGTAGACACCGTCCTGACCAGGTTGAAGACCTCGCGGGCGGCATATCGCTTGAGGCATCGGATAATCTCCCGCCGGGTCTTGCCCTTACGGGTGCGGCGTTCGTAGTACGCCTGGGTACGCGGATCGTGATGCAGCCGGGTGAACACGATGCGGTGCAGAGTGGCATTCGCCTGCCGGTCGCCACCATGGTTGAGCCGCCGCGAGCTCCGACCGCCCGATGAGTCTCGATGGGACGGGCTCCGCACTGCGCGGCGAAAGACGCGTCGCTGCCCGGCCGCTCGGGATGGGACGAACGGTCTGGAACCCTCTTTCGTGCGCGGCCGACCACAGTGGTCGCCCTGCGGGAGCAGCGAGCGGGCTTCAAGTACCGGGGCGCGGGGCCTAGGCACGTCTGCACAGCGGTCTTCCCATGCGGCTTTCCACGTTCGTAGACCGCGCGCGATGCGTAGCATGTGGGCTGTGAATCTTCCGGCTCGCGTGCGGCAGGCTCTCAACGAATCTGTCCATCCAGCAGAGTTCGAACGGTGCGCTTGTGCCCTGTTGCAGTCTCGGTATCCGGGGCTGTCGGCGGTCGAGGGCGGCCATGACTTCGGCCGTGACGCAGATATCTACTTTCCTTCCGACAGCAATGATCCTCAGGCGCGGGGACGCCTTATGGTCACCACCGGTGATCCGATAGCCAACGTGCGCAACGGCCTGAGTCGGATGCAGCAGGAGGGCTTGCAGGTCGACCTCGTTGTCGTGGCCAGCTCGCGCCCCGTCGACGCTCGCACTCGGAGGTCTATTGACAAACTGTGCTCGGACCGAGGACTCCCTCCAGCCCACGTGTACGCGCAGGAGTGGTTCGTTCACCAGTTGGTGCGTGATGCGGCATGGCGGCAGAGTCTGTTGGGTATCGAGGGCCGACTAGGTGCCTTGCTCGACGAGCCTTTGGAGGCACCTCTGGTATCGAGCCCACCGCCGCTGGTGGGCAGAAGGAGCGAGGTTGAGGCCCTTTCGGCTGCAGTGGACGCCTGTCGGGACGTAGTGCTCGTTGGAGTTCCGGGGGTGGGGAAAACTCGACTCACCGGTCAGCTCGGTGATCGGGTGGTCTACGTAGAGCCCACTTCGCTGGCTCACGTTCATGACGACCTGCTTCTGGTGCTGCCGCGAGCAGTGGTCGTGGACGATGCTCATGCTCATCCTGATGCAGTGCGTATCCTGCGACACGTCCGCCGACAGACCGATCTGTTGTTCTCCACGGTGGTAACAACCTGGCCTGATCAGCTTGATGAGGTGCGTAGCTGGCTGCCCGGGGCACTGATCATCAACGTGGGCCCTCTCGAACGGACGGAGATGAACACGCTGGTCACCTCCGCGGGTGTCACCGGTCATCGGTCCCGGGCCGCAGTACTTGACCAAGCGGACGGTCGGCCGGGCTGGGCGGTGACGCTGTGCGAGCTGCTGGCCAGTGGGCAGAGCGGGGACGTCTTCAGCGGCAGAGCGCATGTAGCGCATGTTGAGCGGTACCTGAGCGAGGCAACAACGTCACACACCGCACTGGATGCGCTGGCATGTGTGGCCGCCTTGGGTGGTGCATCGCCGGAAACGCTGTACGCCCTCGCACCCTTGGTCGGCGCGGCTCCCGCTGAGTTGTCCGGCATGATGGAGGGCCTCGCACACAACGGCCTGGTGGAGTCCGTGGAGGACGTCTGGCGGCTGCAGCCGACCCTGTGCGCGCCGCTGGTAGCACGCTGGTTCTTCACCAGCCCGGTGCGACGGCCGTGGGGCACGCTGGTCGATGCCTTCCCCGACCACGCACTTAACCTTGTGTCTGCGGTGATGTCCGCAGCCGAGGTGGCCCCTTCCACGCAGGCGCGGGCACAAGCAGAGATGTGGATCCAGTCGCTGTCCGCCCCCACGTCCTGGGACGTGAGCACCTTCGCCGTGGTGGCGCAGTACGCCCGCCTGGACCCCAGCGCGGCCCGGTTCGCGGCGAGCGGGGCTCTGGCCGTGCTGGCCACTCCTCGCGAACCAGAAGAGCTGTATGGGATGGCCGTCGACCGCCTCAGTGATGCAGCAACCCAGCAACTCATCCAGAGCGCACGTCAGTTCTTGCTACCGGAAGCGATCGGAGGACTGCTGGCCCTGGCGGTGGGAGACAGGCGTCGTCGGAACTCCACCCCGGATCATCCGCTGCGCGTGCTCTGCGATCTGGCCAGCATGATCGATCCCGACTTCGGTACATCCCTTGAGATCCGCACCCGACTGCTGCGGGCGGTACTCGACTGGATGCGCCACCATCGCGCCTCGGTCGAGCAATGGAGCGTAGCCACCGAAGCCCTGGCGGGCATTTTCAACTTCGAGGTATCAGGGAACTGGCCGGACCCAGGGGCACCGACCACGGTCACTCTCGCCCACGGCGTTGACTCCGCAGACAATCTCTCAAGGCTGCTCCGCCTGTGGGAACAGGTAGTGCCGCTTCTGATCAGCGATGCGACAAGGGGGGACAAGGTTCCTTGCCCGCCCGTCGCGCTGGTCCCCCTGCTAGACATGGCACTGGGATGGGTCCGGCTCGGCCTGGGCGTCGCCTCCCGTGGCCAGACGCCCACAGCCGAGCAGATCCGGTGTGGCGCTGAGGGAGGACGCAGTATTCTGGTTTCGCTCCACCCATTGCTGCAAAACAGCCCAGGTGCAGTGATGCGCGCCCACCGCGAACTCGCCCTGATGCAAGGCCGTGCTCAAACGGCTGGCCAGAAGCTGCCCACATTCGACGTCGACCCCGATCTTCAGTCCTTCTGTGAATGGGGAAGCGTCGACTTCACCCGTGACTACGAGGCAGCCACCGAGCAGGTGCTCACTCAAGCGAAGACACTCGCAAAGAAACTGATTGCTCTGGGACCTCGCGCCGGAGTGGCCCGATTCAGCGAACTGGCTGAGCAGGCACAGGTCCTCGGTGAATACACCGGCTACCTGACAGCCATCCGCATGGGCGAACTGATGACCGACCCGGCTGCCTGGTACCAGGCAGCCGCCGAATCAGGTGAAACCCTGCTGCTTGGGACTGCCCTGACGCAGTGGCTCACCACGACGCCCGACGCGGTGCCGCCGCCTATGTTGTGCGCGGCCCTCGACGATGCCGCCTCCCGCCCCACTGTCATCAGCGCCGTCCTCGCGCGCGGCGTGGTGGATCAGACGGGAGAGCTGGTGATCGACTCGATGCGGACCGAGGACGCGGCACTGCTGGAGACGTTGATTCGCCACGAGCCAGACGATGTCATGCACCGCCTGCTCATCCACACAGTCCCTGCCATCGCCGCGAGCGCAGCGATCAATTTCTCGGTTGGAGCACCACACGGCCCCGTCCTGCCAGCAGAATGGCAGACATCATGGCGCCGCGCGATGCAGAACCTGCGCATCGATCACCTACCCCCGCATAGCCAGTGGCGAGCGGGCAAAGTCCTCGCGTACCTCGCGGAGCATGACGCCGACACCTTCGAGTCATGGTTTCACGAGCGGCTGCAGGACATGACCGCCAAGGGCTGGTACGCCTCGCCGCTCCCACACGACGGTGATCACATCCTCGCTCACCTCCCACGTCCGCACCGACTACGTCTGGCCGTTCAATGCATCCGGCTGCCCCGCGTCGGCCACAGCGCCCTCATTCATCTCGTCGGCTCGGACAGCGAGTTGGCCCAGCAGCTGCTCGACGATCACGCTGTAAGCCCTGACAAACTGGTTGACGCCCTCTTCGGGCAGCGCAACATGGCCGTAGAGCAGATCGGTCCGCTCCTGTTGGAGCGGGGAGCGAGTGCTGACAGGGTCGCGGCGGCTGTCGCTTGGTACGACTCTTGGTCAGGGGACCGCTCACGGATGCATTCTCAGCTTCTGGACTACTTCACCGCGCTTGCCGACCGAGTGCCTGCGCTGCGCGCGGTCGCGGCAGCGGGCCGCTCACAGCAGAAGGCGCTGCTTCACCAGGCTGAAGAGCGAGAACGTGCCGCACGAGTCCGCGGACAATGACCGCGGTTGCCTCTTGTGAGCGGTTGACGGCGGTCAACACCACTGAGGTAACCGATTGAAGGCGGCCACCGTCCTCACCATATGAAAGGCGAACCGAAGCCTTCACTTCGTCTTCACGGAGCACGGTAAGAAAGAGCTCGCTGCCCAACTCCCATAGATACGCAGGAGGAACCAGGCCACCCGAACTCTCCCGACGTGCAGGTAGGTGTACTGACCTGGGAGGTTGGGGACAGCACTGAATGCTGTCGTGCCAGAGGGATTCCTGCGATCTGGAGTGATCCAGTGAACGCCAAGGGGATACAACGGCCCCTACCGACTGCTGGCGTTTGCCCAGCTCCTGGCCTCGCTCGGACTAGCCCGGGTATTCCGTACGTGTTCCGGGACAGCGCCTTCCGGGTCATGACCGGGTGCTAGGTCGTCAGCCGTGCCTCGATGGCGGCCCAGTGGCTGCGTACTGGATGCACCAATCCGCCTCTCAAGTCCTACTACGCCCGCTGGGCGTGCCAGTTGTTCGGGATCGGCTTGCAAATCCGGCAGTCTCAGGGGGTACAAGACCTCCGTGCCACAGGCCGCGACAAGATCACCAACAACATCCGGAAAGTGAGTCAGAGCCCAAACCCGGAGCCACACGCGAGGGCGGCATCGCCGGACGTGCCCGCATCGAGCACGTCCCGGACGGAAGCGGGCACCATACGGGGCGTGGATCACCAGCCAACATGTCGGCCGCGACCGCCTCGACCACGCCCAACTCGTTGCCCTCGCCCACCTCCCAGTGCAACGCGCGTAGTAGCGGACTGGCCTGCGATGATGACGGCGTGCCAGAGCCAGGGACCACTGCCGTCGTCGTTGTCTTGCCCGATGCCGCTCCGCTCCTCGATGCGGCGTGGCGTATCGACCCGGCTCTGGTGCGTCATGGGGTGCCGGCGCATGTCTCGCTCCTCTACCCGTTCGTGCTGGAATCGGCGCTGACAGATCAGGACGAGAAGGGCGTGCGTTCCCTGGCTGCGAGTTTCCCGGCAGCTGATCTCCTCTTGGAGGAGGTCGTGACGGAGTCCGGCTTCGTCGCCGTCACCGTTCCGGGACTCCAAACGATCGTCGATGCGTTCCGCACCCAGTGGCCCGGGTTGCGCCCGTACAAGGGCCGCTTCGGGGCGCGGCCCGCCGCCCATGTCACGGTCGCCATGGGTGCGGACAACCCGACAGCTGCCGCCCATGTCCGTGCTGCGATCGGCAGTCTGCTACCGCTGCACACCCGTGCGGTGGCGGTCCAGCTGGTGGTGCTGACGGAGGAAGGCTGGCAACCGCGGTTCACCATGCCGCTCGGCGTCCCGGACCGGCCGTAGACATCGCCCGGCAGTTCCTCGCCCCTGGCCGCAATCACAGCCCGAGGCCGGCACCCCACCCTCGGTCGCGCCCTGCGCCCCGCGACCTCCGGGAGTTCCTGCGGCGGCCAGGACTGGACCCGCGGGACCGTTTGGAGATGCAGCACACGCTCCTCACCGCTGTCGCCGCGGAAACTTCTCGATAATTCCGAACGTGTACACGGGTGAGTCGTGAGAGGTTGTCCTGCGGCATGCGGCCGCGAATGGGGGCGAGCATGCTGTTTGAAGAGCTGACGGCACTGGCGGCAGAAGGCGGACGAGCAGTGGTCCGGGCCGTGGGAACCGCGTTCTGGCCCGTGACGCAGCGTCGTGCCGGGGAGTTGGTCGGCCGCGGTGACGCCGAGCGCGTGAGGGCGGAGCTCGTGCGGCTCGATCGCACCGCGCAAGCCCTGGTACCCCCGCTATCAGGCGATGCCAGCGCGGAGCGGGCACGGCAGGAAGGGCTGTGGGCCGGACGGTTCGAGGCCCTGCTGGACCGCCTCGAAGCGACCGAACAGTCCGGTGCTGCAGCAGAGTTGCGCGCGCTCCTTGAGCCCCTCACCGCCTCGGTCGGCGACACGGCCATCGACACCGGCAACGCGACGGCCCGCGACGGCGGCAGCGCGATCACTGGAATCCGGAACGCCAGCGGTAGCCATCCCGGCCCGTCGAAGGTCGCGCACACCGGAGACGCGGAGGCCGCTGGACCTGGATCCACCGCCATCACCGGAATCGTCAACGAATAGGCCCGCCCTGCACAGCCAGGCGCCTCGTGCATGGCATTGCACGCACTGGAGGCGTCGAAGATCGACATCGCACTCCGGACCTCATTCCAGAGCCTCGTGAACTGGCAATCAGCAAATTGCGAAACGTGACCGCATACCTCTAAAATATGACCTTTGTAGCAAGATCTTCGGGCTCGCATAGGCGTGTTGGCCGACCACACCGAGGGCGGCGCCGAAGCCGGTGTCGCCAGAGTTCTTTTTACTTCCGGCCTCTGCCTTGCGTGCCAAGAACTGTCCTTGTCGGCTAATAGCCGAGGTCCGTCGAGCCTTGGGAGTGTTCGCGGATCTCCTCGGCGAGGACCATCGCCATACGTTGTCCTCGTGCGACAACCCTACCGGCGCCTGTCTTTCGGTGCGTGATTTGGCGCAGGCAGTGGCGCTGTTGGAGCGGGCGCGGCGGGACAGCGAGCGGGTGCGGATAAGGACCATCCGGTCACAGCGGACGTCCGCATCAAACGCGCCGCAGTCGCCGATCGCAACGGACAACGAGTTCAATCATGGCCGGGCGGTCGCAGCACCCCCCGACTCGCCGATACTTCCCTCCCACTGCAGCAGTGCTTGAACTTCCGCCCCCGCCGCATCATGCATGGACACGGCGCATTCCTGCGTGGCCGCACCACCGCGAACGGCACGGCCGCGCCAACAGCCTGCCCGAGGAGGATGGCGCGCTCGAGGTACGTGGGGTCGTCCGCCACCATGCCCGGAAGGTTTCGGCCGACGATGACGATTAGCGAGCCATGATGGGCCCGCTCATACCAGTGAGGTAAGAAGTTGAGCGGCAGCCCCGGCAGGAGATCGTAGTGGGGGCTACTGAGAGTGATTTTGTTGTCGACCAGGCGGGCCTGAAGGTTCCTGCCCGGGACGGGCGGCAGGTCGCGGAGGTCGAGGGGCTTGCCGCCGTTGTTGGTGTACAGGGTGCGCAGGTTGGTGAAGCCCGACTCCAGGAAGAGCCGGAGGATGACGTCCTCGATGCGGCGGCTGCCCTGGATCGCTTCCCAGCCACCGTGGCAGTCGAGGACGATACCCGCTCGGTTGCCACCAAAGAGGATGCATTCGGCGTCGAAGCGATCCGGGGAGCGCTTGGGGGCCGGGCCGGTGAGTTCGATCACCTCGGAGAGGTGGCAACCGGTGTGAGTGAGCCGGAGCATCGGGTGGTTGACGTCCGGGTGGCGGAGGTAGAGGAGTTCGGCTTCGCCGGACTCGTCGATGATCAGGTTGCACATAGCGCAGTACTGCCTGGAGGTGGCGAACTGGAGCGTGAGCGACTCCAGATCGAATGCGCTCAGCGCCTGTTGCACTGTGTCGGAAATCCGCACGCTGCGCAGCCGGGGCAGGCCGGGAGACGGCACCACGGCATTGCCGCGATCGTCCCGGAGGGTACGGGCACGGAGTGATTCGAGGACGCGCTGGTCGACCGGGCCGCCGCCCACGAGCTCGTGGTGGAGTGCGCCCAGGTAGGCCAGGGCCTCGCCGGCCTCCGGCCAGTTGCCGAGGTCCTGGTGGAGTGTGAATGCTTGCTGGGCTAGGGAACGTGCGGCCTCCGATATCTTGAGAGCCTTCTCGGCGCGGGCCAGGTTGAACAGGCAAGTGGCGCGCAGCGGGCCATCGCCGAGCCCTTCGCTGATCTGCAAGGCCGTGCGGAAGGACGCAGCCGCGGCGGGGTGATCGCCTGCCTTGGCGTGGCAGGAGCCGAGGTTGGTGTGCAGGGATGCAAGCACGGTGTCCATGCCAAGCTTTTCGGCGAGCGGGATGTTGTTTGTCATCAGGGCGGCGGCTTCGTCCCGATTGCCGGTATGCAGCATGCAGGTCGCGGCCTGCGCGCGGGCGGTGAGGAGGACATGGAGATCTTTGTGCTCGGCGGCGGCTCGCGCGGTCTGTTCGTACTGGTCGGCGGCTTCCGCCCACCGCCCGGCCCGTGCATGGATGTTGCCCAGTGCCATCCGGCAGTGCAGGACGCCGTCGACGTCGTTGTGCCGCTCGCAGTCGTCGAGTGCCCTGGTGATCGCGGACAGGGCTTCGGTGTGCAGGCCGCGTCGCGAGTGGAGGACGGCCAAGGCGCGCGTCGCCCGGGCCCGAGTGCGGGGGGAGGCGACGTCGCTGAAGTCGGAGACTACGGACTGCAGCATGCGGGCGCCGTCCTGCCACTGCCCCTCGACGACTAGGGCTTCGCCCAGGGCCGCCCGCACCTGGGCGAGTGCCTGACTCTCGTCAGTGGCGGCGAGAGACTGCTCCGCTTCGGTCAGCAGGCTGACGGCGTCTCCGATCCTCCCCCGGTGCCAGAGCAACTGGGCACGCTTCCGCAGGACATCTGCCTGAAGAACTGGGCTGCCGGACTCTTGGGCCATGTCCGACGCGACCTCGAACTGGGCCTCCGCCGTGTCGTGGTGCCCGATGCCGCCGCTGTATGACGCGAGATAGGTCAGGGAGCGTGCCGCATGCTGATGGTCGCCGATCCCGATGGCGAGCTCGGCGCACTGCGCGAGGTAGGTCGCGGCCGGGTCGAGGTCAGCGCGGTGCGCGGCATCCTCACCGAGCCGGAACAATGCCCGGACCTGGCCCTGCAAGTCACCCGTCTCCCGATGGATGGACAGAGCGGCCTCGAGGGGCTCGGCCGGAGCCGATTCCGGCCGGGCGCCGGCCGGGACCGCTGCGAGGTCCATCAGCGCCCGCGCCTCCCACTCCCGGCTGCCGATGACCCGTGCCCGTTTGATGTCCCGGACGGCCTCCTCCGCCGCTTCCGCCACTCGGCCCGTGCTGCGCAGCAGTGTGCCGATCGACCGGGTGGCGAGCATCTCGCCGAAGCCTCTGTTCCGGCTCAGGTCCCGGCTGTTGCGCAGGTAGTTTTCAGCCCGGCGGGTCTGTCCGACCGCCAGGTACGCCTGGCCCAAGTGCGCCAGGGCGAGCGCGAGTACCTGATGATGCCCGACGGTCCGCCAGTAGTGCAGTCCGCTTCGCAGGTAATCGATGGCGTCGCGGGGCCGGCCCAGGTTGATCAGCAGCGTCCCCAGACCGAGCTGCGCCATGAACAGATACTCGGCATCATCGACCGCGCGCGCCGTTTCGGCACAACGGTTATACAGATCTACCGCATCCTGGCTCTCACCGAGGTGCCCGGCAACCACAGCCCGGTTGTACAGCGCGGTGGCCGTCCAGTTGGTGTGTTCGGCTAGCTCCCCGGCCTCCTGTACGCACCGGTAGACGCGGTCCAGATCCTCCCAGTGACTGGCAACCCGCAGGTGTTCGGTGAGCGCGAAGGCGAGAAGCAGCAGGTGTTCCCATGCCTCGTACTGCCGGGCCGTCTCGACGAGCGCAACCGCGCCAGAACGGTCCGCGTCCAGCGACCGCAGCGCTTCGGCACTGCTCTCGGCAGGCACGGTCGCCTCCTCGTCCAGGAAACCGATCGCATCGGTAGACGACCGCACGCGGACGGCTGTGATGAGACAGGCGTGACGGACGACATCCACCCGTTGCGTCCCCGACCACGGCGCGGACGTCAGCCGGGCGAAGCGGTGCTGAATTTCGTGCATCACAAACCGGTCGTCGTCGAGCTGCTCAATGAGACTGAGTTCGACCAGCGAGTCGAGGAGCGCAGCCGTGTCCGTGAGGTTGCCGTCGTCGACCTCGTCCAGCGGTGGCGGTGCGATGCTCGCTGCGACGACATCGACGGTAAACGACATGTGCGGCAGTACGCCGAGCGCGGAGAAGACCTGTGCCTGGTCACGTTCGAGCGCGTCGAAGCTCTGCTGGAACACAGGCTGCAACGCGGTCTGGCCAGCAACGAGGGCCTTGACGCTCCGATCGGGGTTGGTGATCTCGGACAGGTAGCGGTCGGCGTTCACGCGGGGCCGACGGGCCAGGTGCGCCGAGGCGATGTGCAGGGCAAGCGGGTGACCAGCGCACGCCGCGCACAGCGCAGTCGTCTGCTCGCCGGTCAGCCTGCTGGGGCCGGCGACCGACCGTACGAGTTCCTCGCTGGGCGCGGTCGGGAGCGGACCAAGGTCGATGAGGCGGACCAGGCCGCTGAGCCCGCTGAGCTTTACGCGGCTGGTCCCCACCAGCGCGAACGGGCCATCGACGGAGAGGACCTCAAGGAGCGCCTCCTCCGAGACGATGTCGTCGACGAGCAACAAGACGCGCTTCCTGGCAAGCGTCGTCCGTAGCAGCGCCAGCTGCTGGTCACGGCGGTCCGGCAGGGGAGGCTCTGGTGGGAAGAGCGCATGGAGGATGGACGACACGAGATCCGTGGGGCCGGTCGACAGTGCGAGATTGATGTGGAACTGGCCGTCCGGGTACCACTCCGCGGCCAGCCTGGACATGCGCAGGGCGACGTCGCTCTTCCCGATGCCAGGAGCCCCGGTCACCACGACCACCGCCCGGCCGCCGCCGTCCGCGCGTCGGAGCACGTCGAGGCCGGCGGAGATCTCCGCCTCGCGCCCGAACAGGCGCGGGCGCCGTTCGCCGGGCAGGACGGATTCCTGCACCAAGCGGGACTGTAGGGACGGCAGCGTCACACGGACGTTGCCTGCCACATACCCAGTGATTGCCACCCCACCGTGCGAGGCGAACGCCGCCCCCGTCGCCCTGACCGAGACGGAGCCGGGCGCGCTGCCCGCCGTCGCCGCACTGACTCCGGTGATCGCGGTGCTGCCGTCCGTCGCGCGGGCGTCGCCGCTGTCCCGCACCTCGGCGCCCGGCCGTGCGTCGCCAGACCCGTTCTCGTCCTCCATCAACCCGCTCCCCGAGACTAGCTGTAGTCGATCCCGGTACCGGCACTGCTGCCGGACCCGCCAGCCGTCGCGTCACCGGTCCGATCCACCCGCGCCGATCCCGTGCCCGCCCCACCGGGCCTGCGGATCCCGGTGTGCGCCGACCCACCACCGGACGCCCTCGCCTGGCCGGTATCCGTGGCCGAGTCCCCCTGCCGGGGCTGCAACCACGCCCACACCAGCGCTGCGACCCCGGTGCCGACCTGCGACGACGCCCCGACCAGCTCACCGGTCCCCGGGCCGCTCAGCAACCACACCATCGGTGTCGCCACGATGCAGGCCACCCCGATCACGATCAGCACGATCTTCCACGGCCGTGTCACTCCGTCCGCCTTCCCCCCTGGCCAGCCTTTCCGCAGGTATAGCAAGGACGTTCATCCCGTTGCCACTAGTTCCGGCGGACCGGGTTGTCCGCGGTCGTACCTCGAACGATCCGTGCGACATGAACGACGCCCCGCCGGAGCAAGCCGACGGGGGTCCTCACATGTCACACAGCCCCTATGAGCGGGGGTCTGGCTGTAGCTGTTTGACCAGGTGGAAGACCTCCCGGGCCGCGTAGCGTTTGAGGCATCGGACAATTTCGCGCCGGGTCTTGCCCTCCTTGATGCGGCGCTCGTAGTAGTCCTGGGTGCGCGGGTCGACCCGCAGACAGGTGAACACGATGCGATGCAGCGTGGCATTGGCCTGACGGTAGCCGCCGCGGTTGAGGCGACGGACCTGCCGCCTCGAGGAACGCTCGGCTGGACTGACCCCGCACAAAGCGGCGAACGACGCCTCGCTGTCCAACCGTTCCGGTTGTCCCCCACCGTGATCAGCAAAGTAGCCGCCATGTCCGGGGCGATCCCCACCACATCGAGCAGCTGCGAGGCATGGCATTCCACCAGCCGGGCCAGACGAACATCCACCTCTCGGACCTGCTCGGAAAGCTGTCCGATCCGGGAGGCCAGCAGCCCCAGCGTGATCCAGGTGGCCTGCAGCACCGACTCCTCACCGACGTCCGCACGACGGCTCGCCTCGGCGAACCGCGCACAGGTACGGAAGGGTTCGGCATTGCCCAGGCCGGACAGCTCTTCCCGCAAAGCGGGATCAGCGATGACGAGGACGGCCTTGAGCTGGTTCGCCTGGGTGCGGGCTATAACCGCCGACGCCTTCGTGAGCTTGTACATTCTCGCGATCTGCACCGGCCCGTCGCCCGATTCGGCCCGTGCGCAGGCCCGTCCGCTCAGTACGGCGCGCTCCGCGTTCTGTGCATCGAGCGGATCTGTTTTGCCGCGCCGACGGCAATCCGCCCGGTCCATCCAGTTCACATCAAACACGTCCACCCCTGGGCCAGCAGATAGCGGGTCAGGGATGCCCCGTAGGGGCCGGTCCCCTCCGCCCCGGCCCGCCTCACAGCTCCCGACCTCCTGGCCCACCTCAACAGAGCTCGGTACCCGGCCGCGGTGACCGACTCCTCGGCGGCCAGCACCGCCCCCGTCAAGGAGAGCTGGCGCCTCCCGCTGATCCCGGCGTACCCGTGAACTGGGTGATGATGTCGGCAGCCATGTAACGGAGCCCCTTGTTGCGGTTCACCCCTCGCACGAGGTGCCGCATCGTTCAGGTTGGCCGTACTGACGGCCGTCCTGCTACCGGTCAGATGACGTCGGCCTGCCCCTGATGCGGCTGTTCCAACTGTTGTTCCCGCTTGCGCTGCTCTATCCGAAGTAGCTCTACGTTCTCCGCGAACCTCTCCAGGTTTACCGCCGCGTCCGCATCCGCGTATGGCTCAATGCCCAGATCAAAGGCCGTAGCGTGGTGCTCTACCTGGTCCGCGGTCTGCTGAAGGTTGTACGCCCGCTCACGGAATTTGAAATATCCCGTCACCGCGGTGGCGAACGCCAGGAACGACCCCAGCACGATCAGGATCGTCTTACCCGGCTGCGGGGTCTCCCAGAAAGCCGTAGTCGCCGTGGTCCCCACTGACGCGAAGAACACCCCCCACTGGAACCAGTTGTGGATACGCCGGTAGAACCGTGTATCTCGCCGCAACCGATCTATCACCCGCGGTATGTGCTCTCGGTAGCCGTCCCGCCGCTCCCTCGTCGGGCGCGTCTTTGAGGCGTTGAGGATCCACCGGTCATGGATGATCTCCAGTTCTCTGCGGAGCAGGAACACCGATCTGACACCGTGTTTCTCGTCCTTCACCCGCAGAAGGAAGCCGACCAGCAACACCACCACCAGGACCAGCATCACCGCGATGGTCACGATGTTGAACGTGCGCCGGTCCGGCACGTCATCCGGCCACAGGTTTCCCCACCCGACCACTGCCAGAACCAGCGGCATCACCACAAGCGACACCAGCCGGAGCCACTGCGACAGAAGCGCCCTGCGAATACGGCGCTCCGCCGTCGCGACATCCCGCCGGTAGGTGATAACACTGTTCGCGTACTCGTGCTGTTGAGCGGGCTCTAGGCTCCATCCGTACTCTTGTCTTGGGTCATTCAGGGATTCAATGACCTCTTCAACGAGGCCGCCCCAAGTGGAACCCGATTCCGCGGTGAAAAGACTCTCAAGTCGTACGTGCCGTTTATATCGGTCAGGTGCCCCATACCTTCGATGGAAGACATATGCATCGTCGCTGGCGTATCTAACCTGTCGGGCTATTTGGACATATGTGGCCCACTTGAGTTCTTCCCTACCGGTCTTCCATGCGGCGGAGAGGATCGCGTCTACGCCCTCCCAGGTCAATACGAAGTCCTCGGGGAGGGGGGTGAGTATGTCGGCCTCGGACAGCCGCTGGCCTTCGTATGCGAGGTGGCGCAGGACATCACCCACCCACGGTTCGTAACTGTCGGCGGTCTCGGGTTCATATTCGCGCGGCACGTCGGTAAGGCCAGACATCGCGGGTGGCTCCCGGTCAAGGGTGGTGGCGTGTGGTCGACGGCACGCTACCGCCGCCCTGCCTTCCACAAGCAGATAACCCTCTTGCCTGGGGGTGGAGTTGACCACACCCGCCGAGCCACCTCCCGCACCAAAAGGAACGATCCGCATAGCGGTGGCGGAAGGCGTCCAACTCGATCGCCTCCATGGGCAGCAGCAGCGGCTCCTCGGAGTCCGCGCTGCCCAGCACCGCCGTCTGGATCCGCCGTTTGTCGCCCTCCACCCCCAGCCCCCCGTTCGACCGGCTAACTCATCCTGGCACCAGGCCAATTCACCAGCTAGATCACGCGCAGCATTCACCACCTTTCGAAGATCACCGACTGACCCTTGATACGGGCAGGTAGCCCGCCCAGACGATCGACGGCCCGGTTATCGACGGGCGTCGTCGCTGCGGTCGCCCTGTTGGCCGTGTGGCTGGCGCCACGCGCTTTCGGGCGCCAGCCACGCACTGAACTCCTGGGGAGGGGCGCCCCTCCCCACTACCTGCAGGTTGCACGCAGCTACGGGGGGGTGCCCAGCTCGTGGTGGTGCACGCCGGCGTACACGGACACGGTGCCGTCGTCGCGTATCTCTCCCCAGGGACGGTCCGGGAGTGCGATGTCCAGGGTGCTGCTGGAGCAGCCCGCACAGCAGTCGAAGTGATCCTGCCACGCCGTCACATCCACTTCGGTGCAAGGGTTGCGCATCGTGTGGATGTCGTGGCCGTTGCAGTCGTTGTCCGGGCACGGTGCGCCGTGGCCGCAGTTGGTGATGCTGCACGGGCAGGGACGGTCGCACTCGGCCGGCTCCCAGTCCTGCGTGCTCACCGCTCGTTCGCGGGGTGATCTCCGGTGCTCATTCAGAGCCGCCAGGACGTCCTGCCGGGTCGCCCCAGTCGCTTGCTGCAAAGCGTCCGCGAGCGCGACCATGTTGCCGAGGTCGGGATTAGTGCCCGAAAGCCATACGCTCGGCTCGCCAGACGGATCGGCTTCGATGCGGTACAGACTCGCGAAGTACGAACGCGTCCCTGTGTCGTATCCCCAGTCACTGTCTCGCTGCCAGCCACGAAGAGGTAGAGCGAGGGTGAAGTCCTCTACGATTCGCTGCCCTTCGGGCACATAGAGCGCAGTTATCCTGTGCCAGCGGCAATGAGCCAGTTCGCCGTGGACGACGGCGGTGCAGACGTCGCCGATTGCCGGGTTGCCTCGGCAGCGCCGCTTGAGACGATGGGCACGGCAATACGTCTGCGTCACCTCGATGAGCTGGTCGCACTGCCGTCCGCCCTCATCGCTGGGTGCCATGCAGCGCTGACGGTGTGAGGCGGTGGGATGGCGATTGGTCAGCGTGCCGTCGGCCCGTTGCTGTTCGATCTCGCGGTGGATCCGGGCCACGCTCTCCTTGCGCGCCGCGCCCTGCAGCGGGTAGACGGTGCCTTTCGTCGTCAACAGATTCGTGAACATGTCCGAGGTGAGTGGTGGCTCCAGCAGCAGCCGCAGCGCGTCCTCGCCGACCGGGAACTCCAGCGCTTCGCCCGACCGCAGGACACTACGCAGGCGTCGGCTGGTGACCAGCTCGAGCCACAGCTCCAGCATCAGTTCGCAGTCATCGGAAACAGGCTGGAAGTGCCAGCGCTCTTCCGCGTCATGGATGGTGCGGATTCCACGGTGGGCCTCGGTCCGGGATGCCGTCTTCGCCCGTTCCCGCAGTCCTTGGGCGCGCGCCAAGGTAGTGAGGCCCAGGCGCGCCGTGCGCGACGCGGCGCCGACGGCCACGCGACGGGCGGCATACAGCGTGTCCACCGTCTTCGCGGCCAGTGCGCCAACATCCAGCATGTCACCGTAGGTCCGCAAACAGCGGTAGTCGCCGTCGAAGAGGTTGTGTCCGATGATCAGGTCGACGTCCGCAGCCGCGGCACGCAGGTCGGACAGATTCCGATCCCGGAACGTGTGAAACGCCGTCTGCTGCCAAAACTCCTGTCCCGGCACATCGGCGGCGTCCTGTCGTTCCATCACCAGAAACCCGACGACGTCGATATCCCAATGTTCAGGCAGGTTTCGGCCCGCAACCCGCGCGTAGTCCACATCCAGCACCCCCACGATGCGGGGCGATCCTGCGGGCAGCCGTCCCGCAGGGGTGCGATAGTCGGGCACGCGACCATAGCGGTCGGCCTCCACGATGCTCGGATCCGGCGCCACGATCGGGGTCCACGCCTCCAGTACCTCCGCTGGGACATGGGCGGCGTCGCGTCCTCCGCGCGTTGACACTGAATGTGCCACGCAGAAGGCATACCCCCGTCGCCGTAGATCCAACGCGTCTGGGTCATAGGCGGGTTGACTCTCGGAGAACACCCACACGTAGACCGGAACGTCCAGGTCGGACCGTAGGTACCACCCCGCCTGGAGCGGCGCCCGCGGGGAATCGACCTGCGGGACGAAATCGGAAGAATATCCCTCGGGAGGCTGTGCCGTGAGCTCCGTGATCGGCTGGCCGGACTCCCGCGCCGCGTCGATCAACGCCTGGAAAGCCCACCCGCGTGACGGCACCCGCGGCCCACCGAGCGTGATCTCAGAAGGCAGTTCCTCGCGCGGGGGAACCTCGCCGGTGCTTCGGGGCCGCAACGGCGGCTTCTTCTTCCTCTTCTTCGGCATGCACCGGACAGTAGCCACCCCCACTGACACGGCCGTGCCCTAAGACGCCACTCCAGTTGGCGTGATCTTGCGGCAGTTTGGGGTGATGACTGCTGCCCCTGTCGATCGGCATCTCCGCCGCCAACCTCCACGACAGCCAGGCCCTCATTCCCCTGGTCCGCGGCACCCCGCCCATCCGCTCCCGTCGCGGCCCACGGCGCAGGCACCCCGGGAAGCTGCACGGTGACACGGGCTATGGCTACCGCCACCTGCGCCGATGGGTCGCTTCCCGCAGTATCCGGCATCGCCTCGCCCGCACAGGCATCGAGTCATCTCGGCACCTGGGCCGACATCGCTGGGTCGTAGAACGGACCATGTCCTGGCTGTCCGGCTGCCGACGCCTGCACCGCCGCTACGAACGCAAGCCGGAACACTTCCTCGCCTTCACCGCCATCGCCGCAACCCTCACATGCCACCGCAGACTGACCAAGCGAAATGCCGTCTAAGCCACTTCCTCATATTCGGCGAGCACCTCGACCTCCGTGACGTGCTTGATCAGCCCGCCCAGACACAGCTCACTGGCAGCGGTCCGCTGCCGGGCCTGCTCGACGGTCGAGTACATACGTGTAGACCATGGGCACGCCCGTCGCGGCCTGCTCGATACGCGGGCAGAAGCCGATACCCGCCTTGGCGTACTGGTCGACCTTCACAATGCGATCGATGGTCTGGCCGCCGCGGATGCAGCCGAGTTCGTCGGCGCCGTACTCCATCAGGCGGCAGAAGGATTGCTCCGGAGCCCCATGGGCCGCTGGCCCCAGTGCTTACCGCCGTAGGCGCATTCCGTCTCACGACACTGACAGTGCACCGAAATTGCCTTGTGACACCGGGAGTTGAAACAGTTTCTCAACCAACCTTCTTGCCGACCTCACGGTAGAGATGTTGCCCCTGTCCGGGGAAATCGCCGACGGGCCGCGCGGCGATGACGAACGGGCGGCCGGCGTCGTCCAGCGTGTAGTGGGTGACCTTTCCGGAGCGGCTCTTGAGGGTCACTTCGATGGTGAAGCGGTACTCGATGTCGGCGGGGCCTGTCGCGGAGACGCCGAAGAAGAATGCGTCCGTGGCCGGGCCGCGGGCGGATTCCTGGTAGTACGTCACGGGTTCTCCGGTGAAGACCGGCAGATCGGAGGAAGCGGAGGGATCGGAGTCGCCCTGGGCGGCCCGGTCGATCAGGACGGTTGCTCCTTCCCTCGACGTGTTCATCTGCAGGTTCCAGTCGTCGGGATAACAGCCGTAGCCCATCGGCTCGGCGTCGAGGCGTCTCGGCCTCTCCACGTGGAGCGAGATATCCGTGACGGTTTCGGCTTCCATGTCCGGGGACTTGTCGGCGAACAGCACGGCGTACGTGGCGTGGGCTGCCGGACGGGCATCGGCGGCCATGAGGGAACGTTCCAGGCGTTCACAGACGGCCCCCGGGACGTCCAGGTCGGCGGTGATCCGCGCGAGGCCACGAACCTTCCGGTTCGTCACCGCCCACATTTCCTGATCGCTGCCGGAGAACAGTCGTGTCCCGCTCACAGAGAGACCGTTCGTGGCGCGGGCGTCAGCGCCTGCGCCGCCGTCGCCGCGCGCGAGGGCGAGGTCCGGCGCTCCGTATCGCTGCGCGTCGTCGTCGGCGGGCGTCCCGATCCTGGCCACGGGAGAGGCGATGGTGAAGGGCCGCCCGGCGTCGTCGATCCGTACGGTACGTACCGCGCCGCCCTCCAGCACCTCCAATTGGATCCACCACTCGCAGGAGCAGCCCAGGGTCCGGGCGTCCACGATTCCCCCGGTGGTACCGCCCGGACGCACGTAGCGGCTCAGCCGCACGTCCCGTGGGGCGTCGAGGCTCAACTCCCCCCATTCGTCCAGGTTCTGGTCGACCGTCCGGTCGACGGCCCCCACGCACTCCACGTCCTTCCCCTGAGGCGTGGGGACGGCCCGTCCCTTGACGATGCGCAGTGAACGCACCACTACGGGGGAGTCGTCGGGCGCGGACAAGGTGAACGCCGCGCTGGCCGTGCCCCGCGGGACGGCGGACCGGGCGGTGGCCCAGCCGTACAGGGCAGCGCAGCGCCCTGTGCCGAGCGCCCGCGCGGGTACGGCAGTGCTCGAGGGGACGGTGTCGGACCACGTGCTGGACCACGCGTTCCCCATGATCGCCTTGCCTGCCGCCTTGCTGCGCGCCCTCGTGGTGCGGGACTGGGCGGAAGGGGCGATGGCGGAGGGGGCGACGGAATCCGGCGCGGGGTTCCGGGACGTCGTGTCGCGCGAGTCCTGCGTCGCCAGGACGGTCACCGCTCCCGCCAGCAGGGCGGTGGTGAGAAGGAATGCGAGCAGAAAGGTCCGACGGGTCGTCATCGGTTCTTCTCCCAGCCGGTGGCCGCGTTGTCGCAGTGGTATTTTGCCCGGACGTCGCCCTCGGCTGGGGCCAGCACGAAGGGCTTGCCGGATTGGTCGACGACGATGCGGCCCTTGTTCGTGCCTTGCTGGTAGTCGACGTCGAGCACGTAGGACGCGGTGGTCTCGCCGGCCACGACCAGGATGTCGAAGATCGCGGGCTCGTCCTGCTTCGCCAACTGCACCTGCTGCGTCGGGTACTGGCCGACGAGGGCCTTCCCGTCGTACTCCTGGGCGGCTCTGGTTGGGCTGCCGAGGTCGATGCGTACGCGCGTGATGTCGATCCCGCCCTGCGGTCCGCCGCAGGAGAGCAACGAGCCTTCCGACACCGGCTCTTCGGCGGTGACGCGGGCCCGTACGCCGGTGATGGAGACGGGCACCTTCGTGAAGTTCATCAGGGTCAGCCGGATCCGCACCATGCCGGCGTAGACCCCGCCGCCTTCGACCAGCCCGTCGAGGGCCGCGTCGCCGTCCGGGTAGTTCCGTTCCAGCTTCTCGGTGTCGACGGGGCCCTTCAGCCTGACCGCCTTGTAGTCCCGGGTCAGATCCCACCAGACCTCCGACTCGGCGTGCGCCCCCCTGCCGACGGGCACCGGCGAACGGCTGCTGCTCCAGACGTCGAAGTACGTCGTGACGAAACCGGCGAGCACAGTGCTCAGGACGATGCCGAGCGCGGCGGCGAAGACCGTTTTCACGCGGCTCCGGGTGGTGGGAGCCGGTTCATCGGGGGCGGGGGCGGGGGCGGAGGTGGTACTGGTGGCTGAGCTGTTGCCGCTGGAGGAGGGTTCGTCGGTGGGTGCAGCCGGAGGTGTGGGATCGGTCGGAGGTGTGGGAGCAGCGGGATCAGTCGTTGCCGCGGGATCAGGATCAGTCGACGGGGCGCGGGCGGGAGCGGTGGCCGTGGGCTCAGTGGTCGTCGGCTCGGTGTCCGGGGTGCTGTCGGGCGCCGGTAAGTCACCCGGGCTCACGGCTTCTCTGTCAGGGATGGCAGGCACACGGTTCTCCGTCCGCGATCACGGGAAGATCGAGCCGTACGGTGTGGAGTTCCCTGATTTTGACACGCGCACGGCAGCGCTACGAGGGGTTTTATCCTCCAGGTCGTCGATCTCTCGCGCCGCGGCGTCGGCGTCATGGGGGCCTGTCCGGTGCGGACCTGTCGCCGAGGTCACCCGGAAAACAAACAACCCCCGGACCGAAGGGCCAGGGGGCTCAAAGTGGAGCGGGTGACGAAAATCGAACTCGCGCTCTCAGCCTGGGAAGCGATGGCACTTGGGCGGGCTCCATGGATTTGGCCAGCACACAGATCCCTGGACCTTGGGTGGTCGTGTGGGCCGGGTTGCGCCGCTCGCGAACCTCCATGACAGTCAGGCCCTGATCCCGCTGGTCCGCAGCATCTCGCCCATCCGATCCCGCCGCGGTCCACGACGTCGGCGGCCCGGCAAGCTGCACGGCGACAAGGGTTACGACTACCACTACCTGCGGCGGTGGCTTGCTTCCCCCGGTATCCGGCACCGCCTCGCCCGCAGTGGCATGGAGTCATCCCGGCATCTGGGCCGACATCGCTGGGTCGTGGAGCGGACCATGTCCTGGCTGTCCGGTTGCCGCCGCCTTCACCGCCGCTACGAGCGAAAGCCAGAGCACTTCCTCGCCTTCACCACAACTCTCATATACCACCGCAGACTGACCAACTGAAATGGTCTTAGACACTTTGGCCAGAGAAACTATGAGTCAGACCGCACGACCCGGAACAGCACCCGCCCATCCTTCCCACCCCACACGGCACTTCGACCCCTGTGTTCAATCTCGATCGGCAGTGGGGGCTATTCGACAGTCGACGCCCAGCACCGACAGCACCTGCGCGAACAAGAACAGTGGCGGCGGGTCTGCTCGGAGGGCCTTGTACTTCTCGCGGTCGAAACCGAGCGGGCAGCCGCCCGTCGAGCACACTGCAGCTGACCGAGCTGGACCCCAGGTCTGACCTCGATCCCAACACCCCCTTCACAGCACGCGTGTTCGACGTGAAGGATGGGGGCGATCGCGTGCCAGTTCGGCACGCCGCTCGTTATGCAGCGCAGTCGATGCGCCGGGCGGGCAAGCGCCGATGGCCCTTGTCCACCCGCTACGGGAGGGGACCCCCATGGGCGATCGCAGCACCATCGAGTGGACGGAGGCAACCTGGAATCCCACCACAGGATGCGACCGGATCTCCCCCGGGTGTGACCACTGCTACGCCCTGACGTTATCCAGGCGCCTGAAGGCGATGGGGGTGGCGAAGTACCAGGCGGACGGTGATCCCAGGACATCCGGCCCAGGTTTCGGCCTCACCCCGCATCCAGACGCACTGGCCGTTCCCCTTCAGTGGAAGGCGCCGCGGATGGTCTTCGTCAACTCCATGAGCGACCTCTTCCACGCGAAGGTCCCCCTGGACTTCGTTCGGCAGGTCTTCCAGGTGATCACCGAGACGCCTCAGCACACCTACCAGCTCCTCACCAAGAGAGCCCGCAGGCTGCGACGTGTGGCCGGCGAGCTCGACTGGCCACCCAATCTGTGGATGGGCGTCTCCGTCGAAAGCGTGGAGCACCTCGACCGTGTCGATGACTTGCGGCAAGTGCCCGCCGCCGTGCGCTTCTTGTCCTGCGAACCACTCCTGGGGCCACTGACTGGTCTGCGCCTGGACGGCATCGGCTGGGTGATCGCCGGAGGGGAGTCCGGGCCCCACCACCGCCCCGTCCGCGAAGAGTGGCTGATGGGCATCCGCGATGCCTGCAACAACGCCTGCGTGCCCTTCTTCTTCAAACAATGGGGCGGCCGCACCCCGAAGTCCGGAGGCCGCGAACTCGATGGAGCGATCTGGGACGAGATGCCACCCCGCCTCCCTGCCGCGGCTCATTAACGGCCAAAGTCCAGCAGCCTGCCGTACGCACTCTGGTGGCATATACCAACGATGTGTGACCCTCTCCCCAGCGGGGCCAACGGGAGGTAGCAGGGGGAGCAGTCGTGGCCGTACCGAAGGAAGCCGTGTGGGAACGCGATCCGCACACGGCCGCCAAACATGACTTACTGCAGCAGTACTTGAAGGCATGGGCGCCGATTCTGCTGTCACAGCACGACGTGATCAGCTACGCGGAAGGCTTCGCGGGAGCCGGCGTCTACAAACGGGGTGAGCCCGGCTCCCCCATCATCGCGTACGAGGTCTTCGCCGAAGCGCTGCACAGGTTCCCGAAACGCATGCGTGTGATCCTCATGGAAGAGGACGCACGGCGCGTCAAGGAATTGCAGAACCAGATGGAGCTCGTCCGCTCCCGGCAGACGGACAGCATCGTCCAGCGAATGGCCGTGGACATACGCCACGGAGACTTCCACCCAGCTCTCCTGCAGAACCTGCGGAACACCGGCGCATTGGGGAAACCCCTGTTCGTCCTGCTCGACAGCTTCGGCGGACCTGACATCCCTTTCTCGCTCCTACAGGAGCTGGGGCGTCACCCCCGCACCGAAGTGATGGTGACCTTCGAGCCCGCCTTCCTCACGCGGTTCGCCGAGACCCACGACGGTCACCGCCAACTCGGCGACGCAGCCTTCGGCAGCCAGGAGTGGCAAGCCGTATTCCAGCAGCCTCCCTCGCACAAGTTCACGTTCCTGCGCGAGCAATACCGAGCCACGCTCCGCCAGGCTGGCTTCACCCACACGCTGTACTTCGAAATGATCGACGAGGGCAACAGGAAGCTATACCTGATCTTCGGCACCAAGCACGAACTGGGACTGGAGAAGATGAAGGACGCCATGTGGAAGGTGGACCCTTCCTACGGCGTCCGCTACCGCGACCCCAGGGACACCCAACAGCAGATGCTGGAGCTCGTATTCGAACCCGACACGGCTCCGCTGCGACGGATCCTGCGCGACTTCATCTCCGAAGCTCCCGACGGGCGAACCATCCCGGAGCTCAAGCGATACGCCCTCCTGGAGACCGTCTACCGGCCCGCCCAAGTGATCGACGCCGTCCGACAGCTACGCGACGCGGACGCCGTGACGACGGACCCCCGCGCCATCAACAACAAGACGCAAGTGCACCTGCCCGCGACACCTCCGGCTTCCAGCCCCTCAGCAGAGCAGGGCACCCTCTGGTGAGCAGACCCCGAGGGCGTACCAACTGCAGGACAGGCTTCGCCAGTGCAGGCTGGCGAGGCCCGTCGTACCAGGTCCCCTCTGCATAGAATCCCCGTCGGCCCAGGCCACCAGAAAGCGCCTGACGCCCCTATAACAGGGGGTCGCTGGATACCGTTTTGACCAGGTTGAATACCTCGCGGGCGGCATAGCGCTTGAGGCACCGGATGATCTCACGCCGGGTCTTGCCCTCCTGGGTGCGGCGTTCGTAGTACGACTGGGTGCGCGGATCGTGGCGCAGCCTAGTGAACACGATGCGGTGCAGGGCGGCGTTCGCCTGCCGGTCCCCGCCATGGTTCAGGCGCCGCGAGCTCCGGTTGCCCGAGGAGTACTCGACGGGGCTGACTCCGCACAGGGCGGCGAAGGACGCCTCGGTGTGCACCCGCTCGGGATTGTCCCCCATAGCGATCAGGAGTGTGACGGCGCTGTCCCGGCCGATGCCCACCGGTGTGAGCAGTTGCGGAGCGTGGTGCTCGAGGAGCCGGGTCAGGCGCTGGGGAGCTCCAACTAGGCTGGTACTACGTACTGTTGGCCCCATTCAGGAGAGGCAGGCAGCCTGCGGGCGTGAGTCATCCACCTCGAATGGCTGGGCTGCGTAAACTCACGGAGCGGAGCGCATGACTGAGCGAACTGTCTACCTCGACCTGATCCATACGACTGGCGCTCCCGGAAGATCAGCGTCCGGCCTTCCCGTTGGTACGCCACGGTCACCCTTGACCGCGACGGGTATGCCGACGTCGCACGGCGGCAGGGGCTCGATCCCGAACTGCCCGCTCCCTACAGCGAAGCCGTCGATGCCGCGCGCAGTGTGGCCATGGACCGCATCTGGTACGAAGGCTGCACAGACTCGTTCTCGTGGAGCAACGGCCCGGGCTGGATCACGCTGTTCGTTCCCTTCCGGCATGTCGAGGCCACGCTCAAGGCGCTGCGCGTCGCCGAGTTCAACCATGACTACGGCATGTTTCGGGCGCTCGCCGACGAGATGGCTCTGCCCGTCGATGACTGGCTGGCTCCCGGCGAGCGGGAGCTGGTCCGTGGCGTGGACTTCGACCCGCCGCCCCGCGTATTCCTGAGGTTCCTGCGGCGCAAGGCCAAGCTGCACGGAGTGCGCCTGAACGGCAGGGCCACCGCCGGCAGCGCATGGGTCCGCCCCACACTGTCGCCCGTCGAGAAGCAGCTACGGGAAGAACTCCCCGAGCGGTATCCCGGTTGGGTGGACCGCTGGTCCGGCCATGTCGAGCCGGACGGTATGCCCGTCCGGCCCTGGGTGGGCGGCCAAGACCAGGACCTCAGTTCCGGGGCGACCCGGGTCGAATTCCGCCTGGTGACGACACCAGACCGTTACGAGTGCCCTTGCGGAATGCGCCTGCACGATCTGGTGGACGGCGGTAACGAGCACACCGCCCACCACACAGCGTGGACGTTCGGCATCCGGCCGCCCAAGAACCTTGACTGGCATAGCGATCTGGCCGTCGTGACGACGCAGTCCCCCATCTCGTGGCGCAGACTGGCCAACCGGGTGGCGCGGATGCCGCAGAAGGAAGAGCACTACGACTTCAACTCCTGGACCCACCTCGGCGAGCCCGAAGCGACCTCGGACAACGTGCGGGCCTACCTGCTGACGGCGAACGGCCACGTCATCGGCTACCTGGCCGCCCACGACACAAGCGAGCACCGCAGTTGGGACTTGCTCGACGGTTCGCGGTACGGCGACGAGGACGACACGCTGCGCCCGCGCATCATCCTGATCTGGGTCGCGGACGTCTACCGCCGCCAGGGCGTCGGCGCCACGCTCGTTCAAGCGCTCGCCGACGACTTCGGATGCCAAGTGGCCGACGTGTCCTGGTCAACCCCGGTCAGCGACGCGGGCCGACGCCTCGCCAGCCGGGTCTCGCCCAAAGGCATCTGGATCAGCTGACGCGGAACTCGTCAAAGGAGCGCATCCGGTAGGCAGCACGCGCTGGGCCCGACCACCTCATAGTCGAGCCCTCCATTCCTCGTCACCCAACTCGGCCTCGCGCACGGCACCGAGAGCGGTCGACGCCGTGTGCGCACTGAACGGCACGGGTCTGAGCCCGAGGAGCAGACCGCGGCTGCTTTCACCATCGCTGACTACAAGAAGAACTTGGGGCTCGCCTAGTGACAGGCGTGGGGTGGCCTGAAGGCCACCCCACGAAGTCGCCTACTGTTCCTGCCGCTTCACGTACGCGACAGCGGTCATGCCAGCAGAGAACACGAACGGCACGACAGCCCCGCCGGAAGCAACAGCGGTGAGCGGGGACTGTCCGAGAGCAGCAAAGCTGACTCCGGCGGTAAGACCAACAACCATCGAGATCAAGGCGACAACGACTACGTGATACACGCGGTGGTCGCAGGTAGAAGCGGTTGCGGGCAAGGAGAACCCTCCCAGGCATCGTCAGAGCGCCGTCACGGAACCAGGGCAGGACTGAACCCACCAGATCCGAATCACGACGTCGCCGCCCAACGGGCGTCGCCATAGGAGAGCGCCGACCAGGCGCCCCTATAGAAACTCCGCCGCCGCACCGTGATAGTCGGCCACCTGCACCGATGCACCTTGCCTTTCAAGGGTCTCGTCAACCGCCCTCCATTGTAGCCAACACCGCTGACATCCGCACTAGTTGGCGGCAGGCATCCGAGAGTGGCGGGCCACCCTGAGTGTCGGTCCAAGGCTGTTCCGCCTCTGCGTGAAGGATGACAAGAGCAGCCCGTCGGCCATCTCCGGATCAGGCCGTACGCGCCGCCGGACTGAGTAGTAGTCGGCGCACACTCCGGCCCGGGCCGAAGGCCAGGGGGCGAAATGGCTGCGCGGCTCCGTCCTGCACGATGCCGCCACTGTCATCAAACAAGCCTTCACCCAGGCCGATGCCCGCGATCCGCGACATCTGTGCGACTGGATCGTCGTTGTCGACGGCGCCCGCCACCAACTCGACCTCATCCAGCAGGAAGCCGCCCGGCGTCCCGACGCTGCCCCTGAACGAGGCGGTAGAACTCCCGAGCCACATACCGCTTCAGACAGCGAATGATCTCGCGCCGGGTCCTCCCTTCCGCCACACGCCGCTCGTAGTACGCCTGCGTGCGCGCGTCCCAGCGCAGCCGGGCCTGCACGATCCGGTACAGCGCGGCATTGGCCTGCCGGTCACCACCACGGTTGAGCCGATAGCGATGCCGGCTCCCAGAGGAGCACTCGATGGGGCTGACCCCGCACAGCGCCGCGAACGACGCCTCACTGCACAAGCGTTCCGGATTGTCGCCCATCGTGATCAGCAGCGTGGCGGCGCTGTCCGGGCCGATGCCCACCGGGACGAGCAACCGCGGAAATGGCGCTCCACCAGCTCGGCCAGGCGCCGCTCCAGGTCCTGGATCTGCCCCGTCAGCTGTCTGATCCGCTGAGCCAGCAGGCACAGGGTGATGTGGGTGGCCCGCGCCACGGCATCCCTCTCGCCGTCGACACCCTCACCTTCGCCGAACTGCGCGCAGACGCGGACGAGAGCCAGCGTCCTCAGGCCGTCCAGCCGCTCACGCAGATCAGGATCTGCGGTGACCAGAACCGCCTTGAGCTGATTGACTGCCTGCGTACGGGCCTTGGTCGCGGAGTCCTTGGCCAGCTTGAACAGCCGGGCGCACTGCACCGGTCCGTCCCCGGACTTGGCCTGGGAACGAGCCCGGCCGCTGAGCACCGCCCGCGCCGCCTCCTGCGCATCCACAACATCCGACTTGCCCCGCCGCCGACGTACCGAACGATCGGGACGGTTCACCTCGAACACCTCAACCCGCCGCGCCAGCAAGCAGCGGGAAAGGGCCGCTCCGTAGCTGCCGGCCCCTTCCACCCCGGCCCTACGCACCGTACCCAGCCCACTGGCCCACGCCCAGAGTTCGCGATATCCCGCCGCTGTGGCGGGAAAGGACCTGGTGTCCATGACCACCCCCACCACGGAAAGCACGGCCGCCACATGGGCGTCCCGGTGCGTGTCGACCCCAAGGACGACCTCTCCCTCAACAACCGGCCACATCGGTGTACTTGGGATCGCCAGGGGGCACCTCCTGCTCTATAGCCTGCCGGTCCGCGCCACCGGACTGGCAGGGCGGTCAGCGGTGAGACAGTGCCCAGTTCGCGGCACGCATACCCTCAAGACACGCCCGGAGCAGTCCGGTGGCAGTGCTCCCACGCTGGAGGTCGGCGAAGGTAAGACAAGACACCCGGTCCGAGATGTCACGAGCCAGAGCCCGGCACGGCAGCACAACACCCCCTATACCCAGGTCCCGACGGCCCGCGATCACTCGCAGCACTGATTCCAGAACGTAGTGATATTGCGGACCAGCGCGCTGACTGCTCTGCTCCCTCGGCGGTGGCACGCAGCCAGCCTGTCGACGTGGCCAGCCGACAATCACGCCAACTCCAAAGGTCACATCCGCACAACCCGGTGTCACAGAATCTGATCAGCGGACTGACACCGACTGCTCCGGCTGTCCACCTTGTCTGCACTGGCCGAGAAGGTCGCCCTCGGCATGATGGAAGCGACGGGAACGTGATCCCGACGGGTGCCGGAAATCTCGGTCGCTTCGGGCTGAGTCCCCTGGCTCCGGTGAGTCAACTCTTCCCGGTGTGGTCCAGGACTATCGGGTTGCGGACGAAAGGAGCGATCGCCGCAGCAGTGAGCGGGGAGGACAAATACGCTCCAAAGGTATGGAAGTCGATACGGCCGATCGGCGTTTCAGCGTGCTGGTCAACGGGGAATCGGTCGCCGAGCCGATGAGGAATCGCCACTAGGTCACCTGTGTCGGCGAGATTTACCCAGTAGCGGACCCCGGCCGGCCGGGCACCCTGATCTGCGAGTGGCGCTGGCACCAGGTGCTCGAAGATCCCGCCCGGCATGCCGAGGGGAGAGCCCAAGGTAACGAAGCAGTCCACGGTCAGTTCCGGGTGAGCATGGAGAGCCTCGTACGCCACGACGGAGCCGAGGGAGTGTGCCAGCACTACCTGGGGGCGAACGCGTCGAATCGACTCGGCCACGGCGGATCGGGCGGCAGCTCGTACCTGCGGAATGTGGAGGTAGCGGTGGACCTCGCGCGCCAGTTGGACGGCGAGCCGAATGACCACCCCGATGGGGATCTTGCGCCGTCGGGACACCCAGGACAGGACCTGTCGCAATGGTGCGGTGATCAGTCCCTGTCGTTCGTGCAAGGTGGGTGCCCCCAGGGCCAGCGCCCAAGCGAGGACGACGGGCTGTTCTCGTTCGCCGATGGAGGATAGGTCGGGCACGGCTGTCTGCCGCTCCGCGGCGTGGGTGTGGTGAGCGTAGTACGCGACGTGCAGGGCAGGGAGCGGCTGGTCGCCCAGCCCAGCGGCTGTGAACCCATGCTGAAGCTTGGGCTGCCACTGCCCCGCTAGTTCGGCGGCCGCCTGTTCCGGCGAGCGGCCGCTCAGATGGTTGCCGATGCCGTGCACTGCGACGATCGTCACCGCACTGGTCCTTCCTCCGAGTGAGAATGCACGACATACGACGGGAATCGCCACGGGCCACCGGTGGTCACGCCGTCGACCTCGCTGATCTCGTACCAGTGCGCCTCCAGCCGCACGACCTCAAATCCGTCGGGCGTCAGTACGTCGACGAGAGCATCGTGGAGTTCGGCCGTCGTCGCGGTGATGGGGCGGGTGTAGACCAGGCCGAAGGAAGGCGGCAGTCCTCCCTCCCATTCGTCGACGGTGTACAACTCCCATCCGTCTGCGCGGGCATCGCCACATAGCAGTTCCCCCGGGAACCAAGCCAGGACGTGGGTGACGTGGACGGTCGGCAGCGTCGGGCGGAGTGCCGACGCTGCTGCGGAGCAGGCCCAACCGAGGGCCGTGATATGGCCAGCCTTGCTGCCTACCAGCACGCCGCTCTCGTAGGGGGCGATCGTGTGGACTCGATCCGGCACTGGGGCCGGAGATCCGAGTGGATCGCCGGATTCGGCATCCCATGCTTGGACCTCCGCCTCGCTGACAGCGGCCACGAGTACCGGCCTGCCGTTCACTTGGCTGACAGTCATCACCCGAGGGCCAGCCACGGGGACAGAGCCCACGAGCGAGGCCGTCACAAGGTCCCAGATCCGCACCTGATCGTCGTCCGACGACTGCTCGGCAGCGAACAGGCGCCCGCCTTGCATCGCGATCGCTCCGACCCAGTCCAGCGTGATCGTTTGCCGTAGGGTGCTGTCAGCCAGGGACCAGAGACAGACCCTGCGTTCGTTGTGGACGCTGATCAGGAGAGACTCGCCGCCGACGTCGCCCGCGACCAGCTCCGTGACCGGTCCGTCCACGCCGACGAGGACGTGGGAAAGCGACTCCTTGCTCGTGTCCCACACATGGATACCGCCGTCGGCACCGCCTACCACGGCCCACACCGAATCGCCGTGCGCCACAGCGGCCAACGCGGTGGCCGGGGCGGGGAGGCGGACTGTCGATTCCAGGGCATCCTCACGGACGTTCCAGGTGTCGAGCTCGTTCTCCGTGGTCACCGTGACGACGTAGGACGCATCGCCAGCCGTCACGGTGACGGCATGGCTGAGCTCGCCCAGGTCGGTCAGTTCCTGATCCTCGGCGCCGGTGCTCAGGTCCCAAGCCTTGATCTCACCAGACGCGAGTTCGGCGCTGAGAGCAAGCTCCGAGCCGCCGAGCCGGATGGTGCCGAGGATTGCGGCGGGGCGCCAGTGGTTCTGACCGTGACCGAACCGCGGGCAAACGTCGAGGTCCCACACCCGCATGTTGCCGTCGCGATGGGCGGTCAGCGCGAGCCGAAAGCGGTCAACATGACGGATGTCTGCAAGTGCCAGCCCGCGGTCTTCGGCCCCCGTGACGACGTGGACAGTCTCACCGTTCCCCCTTACCGCATACATGCTGGGGTGGTAGGCGATAAGCGAGAACAGCGGGGTGCGCGCGTTGGTGGGCCGGATCCGCACCTCCTGGAGAGGCCCCTCCGACGAGATAGTGACGGGACGCTCATCCAGATTCCCCAGCACCATCGGCCCATCACCTTGAGGGTCGGCGGAAACGTAGTGGAAGGCGAGGGAACCGTCCGCGGACTCCACGCCGAGCAGCGAACAGATCGCGGTGTCCCCCGCGTCGACGGTGTCGAGAGTCCTGCCGAACGACTCGCCGAGCAAGCCGATCAAGCTGATATCGCCACTGACCCGACCAACTGCAAGGACGGTTTCATCCCCAGTGCTGACGGCCGCCAAGGCTGAGACCCTCGCGCCGTCGAGGTGCGCGTCGGCGACAATCGCACCCGTGGCGAGGTCGTACAGCCGGAGAGCGTTCTGGTCCGTCACCGAGGCAATGACCGCCCGCTCCTCCAGATCCACGGTCGCCATTTGGGTGATGGCGTCCTCGTCTGTCCAGGGAGCCGAGAAATGCCGGACCGCGCTGACACGGCTCGGTGTGATGTCCCACGCTTGGAGAGAGCCGTCGGTGCCGCCGAACACGGCAAGGAGCCGTCGGCCGACGGCTCCCAGGGCGAGGGCTGACACGGTGGCGCCCAACTCGTCCTCGCTGATGACGCACAGCAGGGACTCCTCAGGCAAACCCGTGCTCCAGTGCGTGCGGAGCACAGCCTGTTCGTCCTGGAGGCGGCGTGCGAGTCCGGCCGCCCGGTAGGTCACGAGGCTCTGCTGAAACCTGGCACGGCGCGCACCCAGTGGTCGGCTCTGGCCGAGGAAGCTGCCAAGACCGATTGCCTTCCGGTGCGCGGCTCCGGCCCGCCGCGCCATGGGGGTCTTCGCCCTGTGGACGGCCTCCCAAATGCTGTTGCGGTCGGCACAGACTAGGTACTCCGGGTCCAGGAACAACTGGTCGACCGCGAATCCGCCCGGTACAGCGACGGCATGCTCCATGAGATGCCGCAGCAGATACGGCGCGGCGAGGTCCCACCGCAGCCCCTCAGGGGCCCACCGGCCAGGGACGGTCGCCAGCAGCTCGTTGAAGAGCGCATCGGCAAGCCCGTCGAGTTCGGCTGCGGCCTCACGAAAGTGCTCCGTGATCGACTCGTGGAAGAACCGGTAAAGCTGACGTCCGTCCGTGTCGATGCTCGTCCGCAGATAGAAGTGGGCGACGGCCAGCTTTTCGCGGGTCTCGCCTAGGGTCAGCGGCTGTACTTCCTGCCCGGCGGCCGTGGCCGCAGCGGTGGCGGCCGCCGCCAACACCTCCAACGGCATGCCCTGCCCCCGCGCTTGGGCCAGTCCCACCATCAGGTGCCGCATCCACGGGTCATCATCGAGCGTAGTCCGGAGGTGCAGTTCGAGCAGGTGCGGCAGGCTCTGCGGCAGTTGGGCGACCGCTTCGGCCGGATTCACGGGTTCACCGGCCCGCAGGAAGTCGGCAAAGAGCGCTGCGACGAGAAAGGTACTGCGGTCCGAACTCTGGGCGATCGCAGTGGCGACTGCCTGGGCCACGGACTCACGGAGCGCCTGGTCGCTGTAACCGGATGCACTGGACAGAACGTCGCCGATGTACGTCGTGAGATCGTGCGCGAGATCCTGGACGCTGGTCGAGGTGTCCAGGTCGAGCATCGCCCCGGGGGAGCCTAGCCAGTCGCCAAGTACGTCGCCGTCCAACGGTCGGCGCATCCCCACAAGCGCCCGAAAGGCGGGGCGGCCGTCAGCACGGTGCGTGCGCAGAAGCCGCGGGAGCAGATCGCAGACGATGCGGTCGCTCTCCAGAGCTTCGTCAACGGCATCCAGGATGAGAATCACCGGTTCTGGCAGATCGCTGGCGATGCGAATGAGTTCGTCCAAAGGTTCGTTGCCGCGAGGGATGACCTGCTCCGCTTCATCGGGCGTCAGCTGAGCCATGATCGAAGCAATCACCTCGTCCCTTCCCCGGTGCCGGGCATGGACCGCGACAAGGGTCGGATAGCGACGCTTGGGGCGGTACTGAGCAGGGATGCGACTGGCCAACACCGTGCTCATCTCGGCGAGCTGGTTGTGCGACAGGAAGACTGTCACTCCCAGGAGTGCGGACTTTCCGACGCCAGGGCTTCCGGTGACGATCAACAGGGATTCGTCGCTCGCTAACCAAAAGCGAATGAGGGTAAGTTCACGGGCCCGCCCTGTGAATAGGCAGCCTGTCAGCGCGGCGGCGTCGTCCGGGCGGCCGGACGCACGAGTGAGGAAATGCACCGGGTCTAGACCAGGGTCGAAATCCGAAGCCAGTTCCCGAAGTGCCAACCGCAGTCGGTTCCTCATTCGCTGCCAACCGTCGGTACTGAATGCCGGGTTCGCGAAGAATTCCGGCACCGGCAATGAGGCGACTCGGCGCGGCGAGTGCAGCACGGTTTGTGGATATCCTTCGCCCAGGCGGACTAGCTCCCGCGCAATCTCGTCGGCGACCGCCTCCACCGGGACATGCGGCAGAGCGGGGGAAATGTCCCAGTGCCCTAAGCGGAGCCGCTCCAGCGCCTGGGCTGTGGCCTTAGTGAAACGTGCGCGAAAGGCGCCCTCGTCCGCTGTGCAGGCCGCGATCACCCAGGTCCTGCGATCGCCCTCGGGAATGTCCTGAAACAGCTGAAAGTCCGTCGCGGCGCCTGCCCCGCAAACATCTAGCAGGAACAGGACGGGCGGCTGGTCACGACCGTGCTCGACCTCGTTAAGCCAACGGCCTATATCGATCGCCGACTCGGGCAGCTCAGTCGGACGGCTGTCGTGCACGGGCAGGTACAGAACCGGGCCACGAGGGACCCCATGACCGGCGAAGTGGACGATGCACGGTCGGCCCGCCGAGTCACGCCGCAGATTCCGCCAGCTCTCCTCGACACCTACCCGGTCCGCATCGATCACCGGCCCACTGACGATCAGCCCATCGAAGAGCGAGAGTACCGAGGCGAGTTCACGCACCCCCTGCTCGACCGACGGCAGCGGAGCCAACTCCTCCGACGTGGGACTCCACTCACCGTCAACCGTGCCGCGAAAAGCCCCCGCTCCGAGCAGAAGTACTCGAACCATCATCCCCCCGACGACATGCGATTTGGTCCCTAACCTATCGGGATCGACGCCACGGCCGAAGACGGCTGGTCTTGTACATCACGGTCGGCGCAGGCCTGGCCGTACTGAGGCGCTCCCCCGCTACTGTCGCCGCAGGCAGAAGGGGTCTGCTTTGCATCTCCTGTCACGGACGCCCCTATGACGGGGGGTCGGTAGAGACCGTCCTGACCAGGTTGAAGACCTCGCGGGCGGCATATCGCTTGAGGCATCGGATGATCTCACGCCGGGTCTTGCCCCCCCCGGGGTGCGGCGTTCGTAGTACGTCTGGGTGCGCGGGTCGTGGCGCAGGCGGGTGAACACGATGCGGTGCAGAGCGGCATTCGCCTGCCGGTCGCCGCCGTGATTGAGCCGGCGCGAGCTCCGGCCGCCGGAGGAGTACTCGATGGGGCTGACTCCGCACAGCGCGGCAAAAGACGCCTCGGTGCTCAGCCGTTCGGGATTGTCGCCCATGGTGATCAGGAGCGTGGCAGCGGAGTCCGGGCCGATACCCACTGGCGCGAGCAGCTGCGGGGCATGGCGTTCAACGAGCTCGGTCAGTCTCTGATTCAGCTCGTCGATCTGCCCGGTGAGCTGCTCGATGCGCTGAGCCAGCATGCTCAGCGTCATGAGAGTGGCCTCGGCTACAGGGTCCTCATCGCTCCCGCCGGCCTCGCCCTCGCTCGGGCTGAGGCGTGCGCAGGTGCGGAACAGTTCGCGGTTGCCCAGGCCGGATAGTCGCTCCCGCAGGGCCGGGTCGGCTACGACCAGGACGGCCTTGAGCTGGTTGATCGCCTGGGTGCGGGCCTTGACCGCGGAATCCTTGGCGATCTTGAACATCCGGGCGCTCTGCACCGGACCGTCGCCGGTCTTGGCGTGAGCCCTGGCGCGGCCGCTGAGCACGGCCCGTGCGGCGGCCTGTGCGTCGAGCGGGTCCGACTTCCCGAGCAGTCGACGAGCCGAGCGGTCGGGCCGGTTCACCTCGAACACCACGATCTGCTGCGCCAGCAGGTAGCGCGACAGGCCCGCGCCGAAGGTACCGGTGCCCTCCACTCCGGCCCGGCATACCGTGCCTGACTTGCGAGCCCAGGCGAGCAGCCGACGGTAGCCGGCCGCCGTGGCCGGAAAGGACTTGATGCCCAGGGTCTGGCCCAGTGAGCAGACCACTGCGGCGACATGAATCTCGCCGTGCGTGTCCACGCCCAGGACGACCTCGCCCCGGGCGGGCGGGCCTGTGCTGGTGGAAGAGGTGCTGCGCTGTCTGATCGTCATAGCGGTCTGCCTCCCGTGTGGTGATGTGCTGGGTGGCTGGCACCTGCCGGTCGGGCGGTCTGAACCGTGATGGCGCCTGAAAGACGGCAAGGCCCCTATTGGGACACGCCCTGTGGCTCGGTGACAGCAAGCACCATCCACAACGGCAGTCGACATGCCCGTGACAAGACACTTCGGTCAAAAAAGTCATGAGTCAGACCCCGTCCGGAACAGTGCTACGCAACCGTCCCACTGCCCTCAACGCCACCGCACGCCCCGACCGCTCCCGAGAGACTTCGTCCGAACCGGCGCCGAACCTGCTCTGGACGGGACAACGATGAGTTGACTCCCTGTCCGCCTGTGACCGGCATCGACGGACTGCCCAGTGGCCCGCCCCTACCAACTGCCCCTCGCAGACTTCCTCCCGCTCCTCCACCAGGTGGTCGGTCCCGGCCGCTGGCGTGTGAGCACCGGAGGCTCGCCCCCACTCGATGTGCGGCGGCATCACACCGCGGGGTCCTTACCCCCAGCGCCACATTCTCCCGACAGGCGAACAGCCCGGAGATAGCCACTCTCAGGGGCTGGCGCACCACGTCGGAGAAATCGACGGACAGGGCGACCACGACCGGGCCCTTGGGAAATGCCCCGACGAGTGCCTGGGACTTTATCGGCTCGAACGGTGGAACCCGCCTCTACGACGAGGATACGGGCGACCACAATCCGCCAACGTTCGCCGGCATCCTCTCCAGTGACCGGACTACTCACAGCACGTGAAGCATCCTGAACCACCGGAATCCACCGCAACCGAGCGTCGGCCGAACTGATCCAAGACGAAAGCTGCAGCACAACGGCTTCCTCCGTCCAGTGGGCCACTCGCTGACGCGCCGTACTGACGCACCTGGCGAGATCCCGCCGCGCGGTTGCGACAACTGCGCATGATCCTCCCGGAGTTGTCAGTGCCCCTTGGTACACACAGCTTCATGGCCGCTGGGTGCGGCCCGTGATCACGGGAGGGGAACCCGCCATGTCGAAGCCGCGCGCCGGCTATCACCACGTTCGCGCCCACATCCGCCGTAACCCGGGACCGCGCGGTGCGCGCCGGATGTCCGGCTGGCTGACGGTCGGGCTCATCGCCCTCGCCGTCCTGTGGGTCAAGTTCTTCGGGCTCGGCGACACTTCCGCCAACACCCCGACCGAGCAGCGCCCCACGCCGTCCGTCTCTCAGCCCGCGCCGTCCCGCGGATGAGCCGCCGATGCCGGCTGCGTATCCGCCGCCCGCGCGGGCCCGCCGAACTCGCCGCCGCCGGCCTCACCTTCGCGGCGGGCACGGCCCTGCTGCTGCCTGGGCTACGCGTCCTTTTCGGCGCCCTCGTCACGCACTGGCAATGGCCGTCGCTCTTCCTCCTTGTCGTCGCTGGAGCCGGGGCGCTGCGCGCGGGCCTCACCCGGAGCAGACAACGCCGCGACCGTGTCCGCCGGATGGGGCTGTCCTTCCGGGCGGACCAGCTCGACGCCATGGACGACCGCGCTTTCGAGGAGGCGCTGCGCGACCTGATGATTCGTGACGGCTGGCGTGCACTGAGGGTCGGAGGAGGTGGCGACCAGGCCGCCGACGTGACGGCCGAGCATCCGCTTCTTGGACGTACAGTGCTCCAGGCCAAGCACACCCGCACCGGCGCCAAGGTCGGCGCTCCCGTCCTGTACGCGGTCAACGGCACCGCCGGTCCCGTGCATGGCGCGCAGCATGCGGTGGTCGTGACCAACGGGGGCTTCACTCGCGATGCACGGGCCTGGGGTGCGCGCCACCACATCCACCTGGTCGACCGCGAACGGCTGCACCAGTGGGCCCAGGACGGTGCCGCCCTGCACGAACTGCTCGCCCTGCCCACCCGTCCGCGCCGCATGCTTCGCCGCGCCGCCTGATCCCACAGCCTCGTTCCAGCTCTTCAACGCGCCCTGGAGGGTGGTCATGTTCGACGAGGACGGCCGTCTTGATCCGTTCCTGAAAACACTGCTCTACGGCGTCTTCGCCCTCGCAATCGGCAAGATGCTGTGGAAGTGGCTGACCGGCACCGCCGTGGCCTGGATACTCAACGGGCCTTGGGCATGGCTCACCGGCCATCCGTGGTGGGCTGCCCTCATCTGCGCCGGCGCGCTGGTGATGCTCGTGGCCGCAGCCAGGGCCGTACTCGTCGTACTCGGCTTCGCAGGCGGCTACGTAGGACCCCCGCCTGCCGCCCCACCCGCGCTGGAACCGGACACGGCCGACGTTAGCGTGACCTTCCGCATGCGGGAGCTGGCGGCCATGAGCCCGACCGAGTTCGAGCAGGCGTGCGCCGAGCTCCTGGTCCGTGACGGATTCACCGACGTCCAGCGCGTTGGCGGACCAGGGGACCTGGGCGCCGATGTCCGTGCGGTCGACAGCGACGGCGACCTCGTCATCCTCCAATGCAAACGCTACCGCGCACGCGTCACCTCCGGGCATGTGCAGCAGTTCAACGGCACCGCGCGGCCCCACCACGGCGCCGACGTGGCCATCATGATCGGCCTGGCCGGGTTCACCGATCCCGCTGCCACGTTCGCACGCCAGCACCACATCACCGTTCTCGGCCGCGCCGAGATCAAGAAGTGGGCGCATGGCACCCACCTGTACCAAGCCGTCCACGTCCTCACCTGACGTGCCTCCACCCGCCCGTCGGACACAGCCGAAGGAGAATCCGGCCCGTGCCACCTCGGCCACGAGGACAGACCGCAGCCTGGGCGATGTCACTGGACTGCTTGATACTTCTGATCCTCATCCCCCTGATCGTCTGGCCCATGGTGTCCTTCCAGCACTCGGGCGCAATCCCTTGGTAGACGCCGCTGCACCCGCACCCCAGACTCCCGGGCACACTCGCCCGCAAAGCCAAAGACGACACCGGGCTGACGCCTGCACCGCGTCCGACACCTACTCGGGATCACGACCTGGGCAACCCGATGACCGTTGACAGGCACGGAAGCCGACAACCTTATTCAGGTCGATGCACGACCGAGGCGGCTTCTCCACAGCTGTCTGCGCCACACGGCAGCGCACCAACGTGCCGACGATCGGGCCCGATCCGGTGGCCGAGCAGCGATGCCGCCCGCCGCCAGGTCCATACCACCGACAACCCCGTGCACATTCACCATGCCGCCCCTGTCCCGGAGGCAGCGCTCCAGGAAGCGGCCCTGCGAGACAACCAACGGTGCCGTACGGAGGCCCCCGTCGTGGCAAGAGCGGTGTCGCGTCCGATCCGCTGCCCATGAAGTCATCGGCATCATGGCGGTCGCTGGCGCCCGGTCCCCGGCGTTCCGCCCTCAAATCGGAGATCGAGCCCGCCGATACCGAGGGTGCCTCCTCGAAGGGGACCGGCCGTGCATATTCGACGCAGGGAAGCATGATATCCGTTCATGGGATGCGCCCCGCAGAACAAGGGCAGCGCCGGTGGGGGTGCCAGCACTCCTTCGCCCTCAGGGGAACAAGGCGAGCTGTTCGTCCTCCGGTGCTTGGGCGAGGCCGGGGTCCTCTGCGTATTCCGGGTCCAGGTCTGCCGGCTCGACGTCCGTGCCTTCCTCGATCACTCCGAGCGCCGCCGCTACGCGCTGCCCATTGACGTTGCCTGCCACCTCGGTGGTGGCCAGCTCCTCCAGGGAGGATTCCTCAGCCTCACCCGCCTCTGCCTCGGCGACCGTCGGCAGCACGTAGTGCTGGGCGAGGCTTGCCAGGTGCAGGGGCAGGGGGAGGGAGAGTGCGTCCAGGTAATCGGGGGCTTGGCGCAGCTGGTGCACCGCCAGAGCGAGTGCTTCGGGTGAGTCGCCGGCATCCGCGTGGCAGCCCAGGACTGCGATCTCCACTAGCCCGGGGTTCCAGGCCGGGATGTGTGTATCGATGGTGGGTTTGCCCTTGTTGGGTCCCTGGCGCAGCGGCCGGGGCGCGATTTTGTCGGCCTCGACGGCGGAGTCTCGGAAAGTGCTCGCTTTGGGTGTGGTGCTGTAGAAGATCCGGCCGGAGGAGCGTGCGGCGTCTTCGTCCTCCACCCACAGCCCTTGGGGCAGGCCGTTGACTTCACCGGGAGAGGCGTTGCCCCACCACTGCGGGGTCTCCCGCCCTGCTGCCGTACGTACGCGAATCAACCGGAGATCGGGGTCTAGTCCCACCGGCTGCGCGTGCCCGGTCTTGATCAGGTCCCGTTCGGTTCGGCCGTCCTGGAGCCAGGGCCAGTGCAGCCGGCTGTTCTGCGAATGGGTCAGCAGGGCAGTGGGTCGGCCGCGAAGAGAGCGGACCATTTTCTGGAGGTATCGGGCGGTCGCCCGGCGCTGTTCGTCCATGTTCTGCTGCCAGACGCGGTACTTTGAACGCTGCTGTGGTACGAAGGCGGCGGCTTCGGTGTCCGTGGGCGTCGCGGTCTCGGTCTCGGTGGGTTCGCTGACCTCCGGGATTTCGGCTGTCTTCACCAGGCCGAGCAGGAACTGGGGGTAGGGAATCCAGCGTCCTGTCCGCTCGTCCCAGCCTGTGACGGTCGCCAGGCCGCTGCCCGGTGCCAGCGGTGTGACCATGACGGCCACCGGGGTGTGGCGGGGCAGTCGGGTGGGGCCGTCCTTGCGCCGCTTGACCATGTACGTGGCGACGTAGCGCAGATCCTTGGGGATGGCTTCGCCGAGCGTGTGCTCGGGTAGGACACGGACACCGTACTGGCGCAGAGCGTCCTCCCAACCCGAATGGACCCGGTGGGAGAGGTTCTTCTCGCTGTTGTAGCCCTTGGCCTTCTTGGGGACGAGCGCGAATTGCGTCAGGACGCCCGCGTCCGCGCATCCCAGCCGGAGCGCGTACTTGGGGTCATCCAGACGGTGGGCGAAGTCCTGGCGGCGGTCGATCTCCACGAGGGCGAAGCTGGGGTGAAGCGGGTCAGCTCCGTCGTCGGCCAAGAATGCGGCGGTAGTCTTCCGTCGGGCGTTGATACCGGCCTCCAGGGCTTTGCCCCTGGGCCGTGCTGCGGGGTCGATGCCCAGGGTGTCGGTGATTCCCTCGGTGGTGCGCAGACAGCGGAGGCGGAGGGTGAGTTCCGGGGCTTTCCATTCGAGAGTGACGGGGTTTCCGGGTACGGCCCGCTCGTATGTGTTCTCGGCAGTGGCTGGCTCCGGGCGGCTTCCGTCGCCGTCCAGGCCGAGGACGTCGGCGAGGGCCTCGATGGCTGCATCGCGGAACGACGGGCTCTGCCACAGCAGTCTGGCTTCGACGAGGCACCCGGCTCCCGTCCCTTTGATCGCCTCGGCGGGGTCCTGTCCCTGGTTGATCCTGGCTGCCACCGCGAGTGCGGTCCGGCGGGCGCGGGCTTCGCGTTGCGCCTCCGCTTCCTTCTCCGCCGCCTTGGGCTTGGGCCGGGCATTGGCGGGGGCGCTGCTGCCGGCGCTCGCCCGGCTGAGGGAGGGGACCTGGTGTAGCTGCTCGGGCAGCGCCTGTTCGGCCCACTGGACGATCTGTGAACGCTGGTGTGACATGAGGCCGGCACCGATGCCGTGAGGCCCCATGTGTGTGCTGTGGACGACGGCGGCGCGGGTGCCGTCCCCGTCGCCGATCCACTCCTCGGGTGTGGCAAGCAGGCTGGCGGGGTCGGGGAAGGGGCGGTTGAGTGCCAGCCTGCCGAGGATCTGGGCGGGGCCGTTGTTCTTCCAGGCATAGTCCTTGGTGCCGCGGTCCCAGGTCAGCCGGGCCACGGCGTACCGCTCGCTGGTGGGTGCTCCGGGGAGCCAGGGGATGCCGGGCAGCAGGTAGACCGAGGTGTCGCGGCCATACGGCAGCCGCAGGCGCTGTTTCCTCGCGTCGAGGCGAGTTGCCCAGCGGCGTACTCCCGTGTGCAGGTGGAGACGGGGGCGAGGGTCGAAGGGGACGGTGTGTAGCGAAATGTTGATCACGAGGGAGAACCACCACTCGCGCCCTTTGACCACATGCGAGAGAGGCTGTGAGAGGAGTTCCGCTCCCTGCTGCCGCGGGCCTCGCGGCACGGCCCGGAAGTGCAGGCTGCCGGCGCTGTGTTCGTAGGGTCCCAGGGCGAGGATGCGCCGGGCCAGGGCATCGGTGGCGAGTTGGTATTGCCGGTCGCGCGGAGCCGCGGTTCCACCGTCGGTCGTGGGGCAGCCGAGGAGGTCGACGGTGACATCCTGCCACTGCGGCGGGCAGGAGCGCAGCGCCGTGTGGGTGTCTAGGACTGCCCGGTGATGTGCGGGTTCGGGGCGGAGGTCTTGAAGCCAGGCGCCGCTCAGCCGGTTCAGGGTGTCGCCGGGAAGCGGGTGGGGGGCGTCGGAGGGGGTGTAGAGCCAGAAATCCTCGGCCAGCTGCTGCGGGTCGCGGGGACGGCCGCGGACGACCAGATCGGGGGCGAGGCTCTGCAGAACTCCGTTGAATCTGGCGACGGGCGCAGCGCGGTAGGGCTCGGCCTCGGGGGGACGGCCTAGGTTGCAGAGGTCCAGAACGCTTTCGTGCCACTGCTCCGCAAAGGGCAGTGCCCGGTATCGGGCGGTCCAGGGCGCGGTATTGGGCTTCAGAAGGTAGGCGGCCCGGCTGGTGTCGCGGTACTTGGCGGCCATGGTCTTTGCAGTCTCCTTGCTGTGGCTCAGCGGTCAGTTCGCATGATCAGGCCGCTCAGGGCGTCGTAGAGCGGGTGGTAGAGCGTGCGGACCAGGGCGGGGTCGGCGGGGTCGGTGAACGATTCGGGTGTGATGTCGTCGTCGAAGTAGGGCGCGAGGACGTCGCGGAGCTTGATGAGCAGGCCGTGGTCGTTGCGTCGGCGTCCGCTGCGGGTCGCTGCGGCGGGCGGGGCACCGGCCTCGGCGAGTGCGGGGGCGAAGGCCGCGTCGACGAATACCACCCGCGCGGGCACTCCGCCGCGCACCAGCCGGCCGATGACCTGCCAGATGGTGACCAGCTGATCCCAGGCGAAGGAGGTCTTCTCCGCGTCGTTCAGCTGGGAGTAGATGTAGCGTCGGGACAGCAGGCGGCGCCACTCCTTGCGAGCCGCGAGGCGGAAGGCGAGCCCGGCGGTGTCCATGTCCGCTGCGTCGGCCACGAGTTTGCCGAAGGTTCCCGCCTCGGCATCCGGCTGGTTGCGGACGAACCTGGTGACCCAGTCGTTGATGGCGAAGACGGCCAGCGAGAGGTCGTCGGGGCGCGGGTGGGGACGGGCGAGGAAGAGGACGGTCCCGAAGGCGGCTTTGTGGCTCTGGTTGAGGATGTTGTGGCCGCGCTCGATTGCCATCAGGGGGGCGACCAGGACTTCGGCGTCTTCGTCCTTGGCGAAGGCGGCGAGGTCGCCGCGGCGTACGGCGGAGGCGCCGGTGAAGTCTCCCGTGGCGGTGTCTCCGGGACCGGCGTGGTCGAGCTCTGCCTTGTCGGAGGCGAGGACGCGGACCTTTCCGCGCCAGCGTGGCATGCGTTCCAGGAGGTCGGCGGCGATCCTGGCGTCCTGGTAACTGCCGACCAGGAGGAGGGCACGTCGGCGTTCTCCGTCCTCGATCTGCCGTAGTTCCTGATCGAGGAGCGAGGTGCTGCCCGGGGCCGACTTGCCGAGCTGGGTGACCATCTGGGCCAGGACCCGTTCACGGGTATCGAGTCGGGCTCCGGAGAGGGTGAGCGGGGTTCCTTCGCCGTCGTAGAGGAACAGCGTGGTGAACAGGGTTTGCCGGATGGAGTCGACGGCGGCCTGGTGGGGTTTGAGGATCGCTGTGACCGGGGCCATGACGTGTGCGCGGGTCGATGTCCCGGCCCAGCTGGTGCCGGACATGAGCAGGACGTGCGGTCCGGGACGGCCCGCTGCGGGGTCGGCTCCCAGCGCGGGAAGGTGGAGCAAGAGCTCGCGGCCGACGCCTGCACAGCGGAAGAAGCGCAGGGTACCGCTGCGGTGTTCGTCGCCGTCCGGGCCGCGCTCCGGATCTTCGGGCAGGTACTGGAATCCAAGGACGTTACCCATCGGGGCTTCCGGCACCACCGGCGCGTAGTCGAGGGGCGGTCTGCGGGAGAGTTCGTTGTCGGCGGTGTCCAGATGCAGAGCCGCCTCGGCCTGCGGCCACAGGAAGGTGACGCGTTCGAGGCGCTGGTGCAGGGCGGCCAGTACCAGGGTGAACTCAAGGCGTCGGGCTTCGCGTTCCAGCCAGGGCTCGCTCCCCCAGGTGTCCACGGGATCCCGGTCGGGTTTCCCCGGGCTGGGTGGCTCCTGGCGCAGGGAACCGTCCAGCAGCGGGGACCCGGTGAGCAGGGTGTCGAGCACGGAGCGGACACGTTGGCTGGTCGCTGTCTGGTCGAGGTGGTGCAGGAGAGCTCCGGCACTGCGGATCAGGGCGTCGGTGAGGTCGTTGTGCGGGCCGCGATCGCCGAGCGGGTCATCGCGGAAGGCGTCGAACGCCTTGGTGATTTCGTTGCGTCGGATGTCCCAGGGCTCGGTGTCCGGGGTCCGCGGCAGGGGTGCGTTGCCGTCGGCCTCGTCGTTGGAGTCGTACACCTCGGCGTCGGAGGAGGTCTCGTCGGGGAGGAGACCGGTGACACGCGGACGGGGGTACCACTCGTTGACGAGTTTCTCCTGGAGCGTCCAGGCGCTGAAGTATTCGATGTCCGCCCAGCGGCGAAGGTCGTGGTCGGTGATCAGTCGGCGGTAGAGACGGTTGGCGGCGATGTGGACCAGGTCCAGGGAGGCCGACCAGCGTTCGACATCGCGTGCCGAGAGGGGCAGGCGGCCTTGCCGGGCCAGTTCATCGATCTTGTGGATGCCGAGGCGGTCGAGCCAGGAATCCGGGCCGCGCACGATCAGCGTCGCGGACGGGGCGAAGGCGGTGTCGAGCTGCATCTGTACGCGGTCCGCCTCGTCGACGACGATGATGTCGCTGCGTAGGCAGGCCAGTTCAAGGTGCCTGAGGCGTTCGGCATTGAGGTGGTTGGGGACAGCGCTCTGCAGGAGGCTGGCCGGGTTGGCCACCCAGATCAGGGCATCGACCAGCTCCCGGTCGGGGGCATGGCGGGGGCAGACGCTCCACACCGGACAGCCGTGATCGGACCGAGACATCTCGCTTTCCGCGGGAGCCTCGGACAGGTCGTGCCGGTACACGGGCAGCGGGATCTCCCCGACAGCGGTGGGACCAGGCTTCTTGACCGGGCGCAGTTCCGTGCAGGGGGCGTCGACGTAGCGCAGGGGTTCGGCTGCTTCCAGTCCGCGCTGTGCGTCAAGGATGCACACCGAGCTCAGGTCATCGAAGGCTGGATCATCGTGCTGGAGGAGGGAGGCTTGGCCGCGCGCGGCAAGGCGGCGGTGCAGCCGGGATGCGTGCTGTTCGCGGGTGGTGCCGCCGATGACGGGAGCGGCCTGCAGGTCCAGGTCGCGGAACTGGCCGACCAGGGTGAGCTGTTCGGCGACGTCACCGACGACCAGAGTGGTGCGGAGCCCTTTGCGTGCGCCCCAGACGGCGATGAGGTGCATCAGGGTGCTCTTGCCCGCGCCCACCATGCCGACCAGATGGAGCAGGCGGTCCATGCGGAGAACCGTGGTCTTCTCGAAGCGCTGCCCGTCGGCGGACAGGGCGTCGAGTTGCAGGTCCTCCAGCCGTCGCACCCAATGGCCACAGGTGAGGCCGCGGGCCGTCTCGGTTTCCTCCATCCAGCGGGCGGTCTCGGCGAGTTCGGCCAGCGGGATGTCCAGGGGGTGGCCTGCGGTGTGCGGGACCTGGCTGAGGTCGTGGCCGGTCGCCGGCGGGAAACACAGCTGTTCGGGGATGGTCACGGAGGCGGGCCGGTGCCGCTCGGTGAACCGGGCCTGGCCCGCCGGGGTGGGCTGCAGTTGCCGTTGGTCGAAGTGCGGAAGCTGGGACAGCGCATGCGCGAACCTGTTGAAGCGGTCTGCGGCGATGGTGGGTTCGACGCGACGCGCCGGTCCTCCTCCCTCGGGCAGCCGGTAGCCGCGGAGCCGTTCGGGCAGCTGGACGTACGTCTCCAGGCACTGGTGCCACATGCGGCGGCGACGCAGCTTCCACAGCAGGTGGCGTGCCACATCCAGCCGGGTGCTCTGTGCTGGTGTGGTGGCGATGCCCGCGGCGGCGGCAAAGGGGTAGCCGCCCAGGAGGGTGTAGACACCGTGGGCGTCGCCAGACGGGTCGAGACTCTCCATGAGGTAGAGGCCGAGTTCTACCTGGCAGAGCAGCGAGGGGTTTACGTCCTGGTGTTCTTGGGGCCAGACGGGCTCCAGGGCTTTGGCCAGTTTCTGGTACCACTCGCTGCTGTTACGCACTCGGGGATCCGTTCGTCGGTGCGGAGTCCGTCAGGTGGGGGCCGTCTGCCCCGCGGAGGCGGGCGGTCGCGAGGGCGGCGAGCCGGTCGTCGGTGAGCAGGGGTAGGCCCTCGGCGGAGGCGGGGCGGTTGCGGCGGTAGGTGCCGAGGTAGTCGCGGTGGGCTTCGGCCTGTTCGCGGGGAACTACCCAGCACGCTTCGTCGTAGGGCGGCTCTGGGCGAACGGGTTTCGCGGACCGGCCAAGCAGCCCGGGATGCTTCCAGTCCTTGACGTCGATGGCCCAGATGTGCCCGTCGGGGAAGGTCACACGCAAGTCGTAGGCGTCGAAGCCGGGCCAGAGCTGGACCTCGAGCCCCAGCGTGCACAGTCGGGCTTCCAGTTCGACCTCGGCGCGTCCCGGTCCGGTGACGAACTGCCGCAGCGGTCGTACAAGTTGCAGCAGTCCGGCCACGTCGGCTCCGGTCAGGGTCCGTCCGTGCGGCGGTGCGCCCCGGCGTCGGCACCGGTCCCTCTCGCACCACCACGCGCCGTCGGCGAGCGGCGTGAGCAAGGTCAGGCAGCGACCGCAGGTGACGTAGCCGCCCTGGAATTCGTAGGAGGCCGGGACCGGGGCGTAGCACTGGTCCAGCAGTTCTTGTACGGGGGCGAGGGACAGGTCGGTCTCGGTCTCGAACCGTTCCACTCCGGTAAGTACCGGTCGTTCGACCAGGAGCCTGCGGAAGGCGACGTAGGACTCGGGTGATGACGCCTTGCGGCACAAGCGCATGGCCGTGTGAATGACCTCGCGGTCGAAGTGTGCGGCGCCGGCGTCCTTGCCTCTAATCCACCACTCGTGGCACAGCTGGGTGGGAACCCGTGCCTCGGGGTCCACCAGATAGTCGTCCGGTCCGAAAGCGTCCGGCGGCAGGTCCAGGGGCCAGTCCTCCAGGGGGCGGCTGTGGCACCAAAAGAGCAGTTCCGGCAGGCTTTTCGGGATCTCCTCGACGCCCCTGATGAGGCAGGCCAGGACGGTCCGGTCGAGTGCTCGCTGGGCTTCGGCCGGGTAGGGCAGTTTGAAGGAGGAGAGCGGGCCGAGGTCGGCGAGCTGGATGACGGCGCCGGCCAGCGTACGGACGAGGCGTACGTCGGGGAAGTCGAGCCAGTCACCGCGCTGGGCGGCGTGGGTGTCAAAGGCGGTGGCCATCAGGAATCCTGCCTTGTCGGAGCGAGGTGTTCGATGCCCGCGCGGCACCATTCGAGGGCTTCGCAGCCGTCGCAATGCCGGCCTGGAGCGGTCGGGTAGTCCTGGTCCCAGGCCCAGGGCTGAGCGAGTTGCGTGATCACTTCTCGCGCTTCGTCGACGGTCCCCGGGTGTGAGGGGTCGAGTTCCTCAAAGGTCACGTCGTCGGTGTGCAGCAGTTCGAGCTCCACCCGGGAGCGCGCAGTGTCTCCGCCCAGGACGCCGGTGGCCAGCATCAGGACGCCGAGCGCCAGCTGGGGGTAGAGCTTCAACAGCGGCTCGCCCTCATAGAGGTATCTGCTCGCGGTCTTGGTCTCCCGCCAGATCCAGCCCCCGCGGCGGGTGTGGAGCAGATCGGGGGTGGCTATCAGCACGAGATCGAGTCCGGGGTCGTAGCAGACCGCCTGGTACTGCACTCGCACCTCTTCTTCGGCGGCGAGGCCGTCCAAGGGGCAGTAGAAGGCGTGCTGTTCGAGCATGGCGGCACCGTCGAGTGCTTCCTGACCGCTCAGGTGCAGACCGCCGGCTCCCCAGGAGACCGGGTCCGCCGGGCCGGGAAAGGTCTCGCAGCTTCGGTAGGGCGTGCTGGCGTGCCGCTGGTTCAGAATGTCGTCGACCACACGGCCGCGCCGGACTTCTGGGCTCTCGGGCGTCGAGGAGCGCAGCTTGAGCTGCCGAGTCGCGTGATATTTCGCCGGGCAGTCCCGATAGGCGCGCAGATCGGTGACCGAGACACTGCGGCGGGGGCGCCGGCGCTTCGGCGGCGTAATGCTCAGCAGTTCCGGGCTGTGCGGGAGGGCCTGGCAGCCGCTCAGCGCCTTGCAGTCGATGCAGCCGGTGCCAGGGCGGGTCCCGGTCCCGTCGATAGCCTGGAGTAACGAGGGCCACCCCGCCGCTGTGAAGTGCTGACGCGCTTCCTGTCTGTTCCAGTCGATCAGCTCGTTGTGCTTGCCGTCTCCGCAGCCGAATTCGATGACCCGCACGTGCTCGGGCAGGGCGGCGCGGTGCTGGGGAAGTTCACCGAAGGGAACCGGAGTGTGCCGCTTGCGCCAACCTCCGATCGCGGGACGCCCTCGCGCCGCCACGTACGCGGCTACGGCCTTCTCTGCTTCGGGTCGGTCGTCCTTGGCGGGGCCGAAGGTGAGCAGCCACAGTTCCCTTGTGGAGCCGTCGAGGGCCGCGTAGCGGCGTCCCCAAGCGGTCATCTCATAGGTGTCTGCGCCCCGGGAGTCGACCGGGCCCGGGTCCGTGCCGACCACCCATGTGTCCCGGACCGGGACCGTGAGCGGCAGGCCGGCGGCCTGGCGGGCGTGCTGGTCTGCCACCCTGGCCGCCAGATAGCGACGGACCGCCTCGGCTGACCAGGACAGCAGCAGGGGGTGCGCTTCACGGCGCCGGTAGAGCCCGAAGGTCCCGTTTGTGCGCCGGAGTTCCCCGATCACCCACTCCGGATCCTTGCACTCGTGTTCAATCAGGTCGAGTGCATCCATGAAGACCTTGAGCGTGAAGTCTTGTAGTTTTTCAGCGAGTTGAGGGGGTTCGGGGTCTGCGATCAGCATCGGTCGGGCGTCGCTGGCCCGCTTGGCGGGGCAGTCCCGGGGGTCCAGGCGCGCCGCAGCGAGGTTCGTACGTACCAGCCTGATGTCACCGCTGGTCCCGGCGGGGCGTGACCCACTGCTCACGATCTCCTCCAAGCAGTTCGGACAGGACGGCCCGATACGGCCCCACTGAGCGGGCGCATCAGGCTCCGGCAGAACCAGCATGACACAAAACATTTGTGAACTCAGTTCATGCACAACCAATCCTTCGATCGCTTTACACTAGGCGCATCCGCCACGCAACGGTCCGGCGGAACCGGGAACTCGCCACCGTCGCGCCTCTCCTGCGCGCCAGAGGCGGGACGCTTCACAGGCAAGGGGCGGCATGAAGAAGGACGAGGTGCTGGGCGGCCGGTACAAACTGCTCAAGCACCTGGGCAGCGGCGGCATGGCTGTGGTCTGGCTGGCGACGGACCTGCGGGACGACAGGCTCGTGGCCGTCAAGTGCCTGCGCACGCAGAACGAGCTCCTGGACTCGCTCGACGAAGACGAGGCACACGACGAACTCCGGCGCATGCGTGGCCGGTTCCGGCGCGAGGGCACCCTTCTGGGACGGTTGCGAAACAGGAGCATTCCCGAGCTGTACGACCAGGGCACTCATCACGCCGAGCCCTACCTCGTCATGCGCTACGTCGCCGGCAAGCCCCTGCACCGGTTCTTGGAGCAGTACACCCCCACCATCGAGGTAAGCGCGGCCATCGGGGTTCAAATCGCCGAGGCACTGACCTGCGCCCATGACCTGCCGGTGGTGCATCGCGACCTCAAGCCGTACAACTTGATCATCGATGAGAACGGCGTGGTCGTCCTCATCGACTTCGGCATCGCCAAGCCGCTCTGACCCGGCGTCACCGACTACACCCAGCACGGATCCACCGTCGGCAGCAGAGGGTACGAGGCCCCGGAGCAGATCCTGGAACGCCAGATCACGCCGAAGACCGACTTGTATGCGCTGGGCTGCGTCCTCTACCACCTACTGACCGGCCATCCGCCCTTCTCCGGGGACGGGCTGAAGGACCAGCATGTGCATGCCGCCCCGATCCCGCCGACCTGTCATGTCGGGCACATCCCGGCAGAGCTCGAGAGGCTGGTACTGAAGTTGCTGGCCAAGGAGCCAGAGGACCGGCCGGTGGACACCCGCATGGTCGCAGAGGTGCTGCGGAAGTACGCGCCGCGTCCAGGTGACGCTGCCCCGTCCCCCCGGCTAGAGCCGGACCCGACGCGTCCGTTGCGCTTGCCCGACGAATACAACCTGCCGGCCGCGCCTGCGACACCGGTAGCTGCGTCCAGTTCCGGCAGGAGACGACGCGGTTCCGGGTTCCTCAGCCGCCGGATGTTTCAGGAAGTCACCACCGAGGCCGCAGCGGAAGTCGAATCCGGTGAGCCGGCGAGTGCGGTAGACAAGCTGCTGGAGCTGTTGCCCGCCGCCCGCCGGGATTGGGGCGCTTTCGACCCCGGCGTCCGGACGGCTTTGCGCGTGACCGCGAACGGCATGCGTGTGGCCGGGCGTTGCAAGGAGGCGATCGCGCTCTATCAGGCTCTGGCCCTGCGAGCTGAGGGCAAGGAGAGCCCGGATGGTCTGGCCGACTACCTGGAGGGCACTCTGGGTGCGGCGGAGTGCCGTATCCCCTTCGGCGACTTGCTTCCGGCCGCGGCGGCGCGGGCCATGGTGCTCGAACAGATGGCCCATGTCACGGGCCCGCGCGCCGAAATGCTGACTGAGCGGTGCCGAGAGGTCGGCATCGAGCTCGAGGAGCTGGGATTCGGCATCTAGGCGATCTTGCGTAGGCAAGTTGCGCTCTGGCTGGTAGGGACAGCTCGTCGGGGGAGCGTGCCTGGGCGGTGGCGTACTCCTTGCGTCTTCGGAGATCCTGTCCAGTCCAAGCTCTTCAGCGATCGTTCCCCAGCGCCTGTGGGCCAACATCCATGCTCGGCGGCAAGTCACGTACAAGAAGGTCCGGCGAGTGCACCGCAAGCGACCGGCGGCTTGCTCACGGACGCAAAGAGTGCAGCTGTCCCGCTGCGAGCCCGTCCCCGAAGCTCCGCACGAGAGCCTCGCCCACCGATGCGACCGAGCGGAGCGACTCCTCAAGTGCCAGGAGTTCTCTGAAGGCCGCCGCATACGGCCGTTGTTCAGCAAGTGCGAGCTGGAGCACCTGTAGCTTGCGTACGTCGATGCGGGCAGAGCTAGAGGTGTGGGAACCCGCTTGCCGCGCGTTCGCGGACGCGCGCAGGCAGCCTGCGAGGAACCAGGGGTCCAGGACTTCGGGGTCCGGGCGCAGTGCATAAAGCTGGGGTCCGAGCACCAAGGGCGTCTCCTCTTGGACCCAGACGCGATACGCCCTCTCGACACCCGCCACGACGACATCCCCCGGCTCGGCCACGGTGAACGAGCCCGTACTGGCGCCCCGCTCCACCTCGGCCCGGGCGAGCCAGCCCCCCGGCTGTCCTCCCATGACCAGGTCGGGAACGCTCAAGGCCGGTACCGCGCCATCTGGCAGCGCGTCGCCGTGCAGTAGTTCACCGGGGAGCGTCTGCCCCTGTTGCAGCTTGAGGGCATGGGCACGGTGCAGGTCCGAGACCGTGACCGTGGACAGCGCCTCACTACCCGTCGACAGGTCGATTGCCGCCAGAGACTGGGAGTGATCGCGCACTTCGTCGAGCAGGCCGCCCAGGCGCCCCCAGGACTCATGAAGCTTGGCCTGGGCCTCTACGGCCGTCTCCGGTACGTGGCGGGCCGGTGTGAGATCTGTCTGTTCATCGAGCAGGTCCACCATGGGAACGGTGACACACCCCTCAGGCAACTGCTTCCCTGCTCCTGCCTTCCTTTCTCCAGACCAGTCATAAGCACGTACCGCATCGAGTACGCGGCTGGTCAACTGCGGCCAATCGATACCTTGAGCTCCTCTCGTCGCCCCATGCGATATGGCTGCGTCGAGCAGAAACAGGCGTTCGCCGGAAGCAGCGCTGCCCTCAGACGCGGGCATCCGGAGAATCCACAACTGCAGCGAGACGCTGTGCGGTTGGGCGGCCCCGGCCGGAAGTGCGACGACTCCCTGCAGAGCGCCCGTCCGCAGTAGCGCCCCACGGATGCGCCTACCTGCGCGCCGGGAGGCCACCGCCGGCGGTAGCAGGAGTACAGCCACGCCGCCTGGCGCCAGTCGCGCCAGCGCGTGCTCAATCCAGGCGAGTTCGGGCTCGGTCCTCGGTGGCAGGCCGTAGACCCAGCGGGGGTCAGTGGCCAGTTCCTCATGGCCCCAGTCGCGCGCGTTGAACGGGGGGTTGCACAGGACGATGTCGGCCCGGACACCGTCGTTTGGGTCCGCGCGGAGCGAGTCACCTGCCTCGATCCTCACACCGCCGCTTCCCTTATCCGCGTCGGCGAAGCCCAGCTGCACTTCCGCCAGCGCGGCAAGTACCGGGTCGAGTTCGGTACCGATGAGCGCCGTAGTCCCGGGATCGGCGTCGGCGCTTCGCTCCACCAGGCCCTCACCGGCGGCCAGGAGCAGCCCGCCGACACCGCAGGCGGGGTCGAGAACGGTGATCCGCCCATCCGCGCCCCAGCGCTCCTCCGCCCTGACGGCAAGAGCAACGTCTGCCATCAGTCGGGCCAGTGGGGCTGGAGTGGTGCCGACCTGCCGCACATGGGCGTCAAGCCAGCGTGTGAGCAGGAAGGCGAATGTCTCCCGCTCTCCTTCGTATCGTGCGACGTCAACCGTCTCGTTGATTACGCGAGCGGCCTCGTCCGGGAGCAAGGAATGCTCGGGTGCGGCCTGATCCGCGCCTGTCGCAGCAAGCAGGCGGCGGCCGACTTCGGCGAGCGCCGCGCCCATCACCGCACGATCCCCCAGGGCCTCATAGTGCGGCCACAGCCGCTCGCGCAACCCGATCCGCTCGATCTTCCCGTGGGCGTACAGCCACCGTTCGACCTCCGCAAGGGAGAACTGCGGGCTGGTGTCTGTACCGCCGACCGACATCGGGAACGAGTCATGGCGGCGTCGCCAGTTGCTTACCGCCGCTCGACCAACGCCCGCGATGCGCGCGATTCCCGCCAAGGTAACGGGCACATCGTTGGAGCCTGACATGTGATTCTCCGAGCAGGAGGGCGACTTTCGGACGGGTCTGACACGGATGCCAACACCGTAGCTCAGCCGCCCCCATCAGGCCAATCATTGACTGAGTTCACAGACACTTCGTCGATCGCGCACTCTTCTACGACGGCCACCCAAACGTTCGAGTGCACAATTCGGGCTCACAACGCTCGGTCCCCCTGTCGGCATTGACACCACCGTGCCTCCGCCCCGCCTGTCCAACTGAAGGGAGACACACGAAAGGACAAAAGAAGCGTCGGATCATTCTCAAGACACGCGCACGGTGCCGCCCATGACCACGCCGACCAGAAGCTGCCCGGCGGACGAGAACACCACAGCACTCACAGCGCGTTCCGCGGCGGGCAGAAGGATGCGAACGGCATGCGGCGCTCCCGGGTCACGAGGATCCTAAAGCCGCACCAGGCCACATGCTCAGATCTCGCTTCCAGTAGCCCCGGGCCGGTGTCTGTCGCACCGCCACCCGCATGCGTAGAACCGTGCAGGGGCCCCACACTTCGTCACTCCGGCTCCGCACTGCCCCCGATACAGCGCCGACCCTGCAGCAGTGGGAGTACCAGCCAACTTGGATCGCGGTACGCGCGGACCCGGAATGTCCGCTAGCGGGACATCATGTGCGTTGTCCACTGCCGGGGTTCGCACTCGGCATGTTGGATCGCCCTCGCCCATCACGTTCTTCGCCCGCCGCGGGTACGCGACGCCGGACGGCGGTTCCCCCGCGGTCGCATCGCGGAAGGCGGCATGGTCCGCCGCCGGGGTCCAGAACTCGAAGGCCGTCCGCTTCACCTTCACCGTCGCCCGCACGTACAGCCCCGACGCCGCCTCCCGAATGAACGAGTCGAAGGGAACCTCCGCCGGCCGAGTCGTCGGATGCCACCTCCCGCACTTCCCAGTCCCTTTCCGCGGACACGGCCCCGGGAACCGCTCATCGCAGCGCACCAAATCGATCCGTCGGACACCACCGCGGAACGGGAGCGGGCTGTCACGCCGAACGATCAGCTCGAAGGGCAGCTTGTCCGTGCGCAGCCACGGCACCACCAGTGCCTCCGCCAGTGCCCGGCTATCCGTCTGCCACGCGTCCACCAGCCCCGCCCTGCGGGCAGCTGCGTCCCGCGCTGCGATCTCCCGTGGGTTGACTGGAGACAGTTGCGACTCGAAGCCCAGCAGGACACCGTTCGCTCCCCGTATCAGGACGTCGCTGCGAATCTTCCGGTCTCTGCTCGCCCGCTCCGCCGTCGCATGGTGGCCGCCTTCCTCCGCCGCGCGGACCGCCCTCTCCTTGTACGCCTTGTGCTCATCCGACTCCCCACCACCGCGGTGCCGGTCCTGTGCGTCGCTGCGGGTGTGTGAGGCGACCACCCGGCCCCTCCGCCGGTACAGGTACATCGGCTCCGTGTAGCCCAGTGTTTCGCAGATCTCCGCACATGTGAGACCGCGCACGGCTACGGGCAATCGGCGGTCTGCCAACAAGCGTTCCAGGAGCACGGCCCCGCCTGCCACTCCAAGATCCGGCTTGGTCAAGTCCAGGTCTCGGTCGAACCCCGCGAGTTTCACGTACCTGTTCGGCACTTCGGCCTCCTCCCCCCGCTACATGACCGCACCGAGCCGCTAGACATCCGGGGCATTCCCCCAAACGTGATCCGGTAGTCCAAGGCCCGGGGCCGCGGCCGACGTTTGGGCACGCGCGGCATCGTGCACGCTCAGGACGAACCGGTAGGCCCGATGTTCAAGGGCGAGCTGCCGACAGGGATCACGGTCGACGCCCTCGACAAAGGCCAGGCCGTATGTGTCCGTGCCCGTGACAGCTGTCTGCACCTTCCACGGAACGAGGGGCCGATAGTGCGCGAGCTGGACGTCTTCTATCGCGTGAAACCGGGGTCAAGTTGATACGCGCGCTGCACAATCAGGTTTGAAGGATGCGCTGTTCCGATCGAGCGCAGGCCGCAAGGGCCTGCGAAACGGCTGCAACGTGAAGGTGCGGATATCGAATGGCCCACGATGACGCCTACCACTGGCCTCCCGAGCTGTTGGAGCTTCTGATCGAGCTGGTGCCACGGCTGAGCCGAAGCAAGGACGGAGTCCTCGGGTTCTTGCGCGGAGCGGGCGTCAGTGAGCAGCTGCTCGCCGCACACCGGCAGCAGCTCGCCGCTGACAGATCAACGATTAGCAAATACAAGATTGTTCGTACCGTGCTCAGCCAGATCAACGAGCAAGGCGACGCCGGCCTGGGGGTTCGACGAGAGCTGCTCAAGCGGGCGATCGAGTTCGAGGACTTCTCCACACTGCGGCCGGACGATCGACTACCGGCACAAGGGTTGCAGGCAAACGTGCGAAGCCTGGTGAACGTCAAGGACTCATTCACCAGGATGAGCCAGGCGCGTGACGATGAACGGGCAGCACGCTTCGCGGCACGCACCGCCGAGTCGGAACGTCTGGCTCGGCGGCGCGCGGAGTTTCAAGCACTTCGCGGCCGACTCGCCAAACTCTTCGACGAAGCGGACCCGCGGAAGCGGGGCACCGCCCTCGAAGACGTACTGAACGATGTGTTCAAGGCCGAGGGGGTCCTGATCAGGGAATCCTTCCTCCTGCGTGACGAGGACGGCCATGTGGCCGAGCAGATCGACGGCGCGCTGGAAATGGACGGGGCCCAGTACCTCGTGGAAATCAAGTGGCGGGGTGAACCCGTCGAGATCAACGCAATGAGCCGCCACCTCGTTCGGGTCTACGGACGTTCGGAAGTCCGCGCGCTGTTCATATCGGCCTCCGGGTTCGCCGGGCCGGCGATCAAGGAAAGCGAGCGGGCCCTGAACCAGCGAGTGATCGTTCTCGGTGAACTACGAGAACTCGTCCTCCTGCTCGAACAGGAAGGTGAAGTCGCACACTGGCTGCGCGAGAAGGTCCGCATCGCTCAGCTCGACCGGCGCCCCCTCGCCGTGCTGGGCACCGACTTCTGAATCACCCCTGACCCAGGAGCAAGACTTCACGTGCGCGTCACTGCGCCAGCCACCGCCGGAGCGGGGCTCGGACCCCAGCCGTTGTGACACCTGGTCATCCGGGGCCGACCTGCAGCTGACCAGGGCTGGGGCTGTACCGACTTCGGCAGACGGGCGCACCTGGACGCCAGACGCGACACGAGCGCCCACGAGGAAGTCGAGCAGGCAATCAGAGGCACGCCCGACCACAGGAAGCGGTGCAACGGCCTCGCCAGGATCCGGGCCGAGCGTGTCGAGCGCGTTCCTAGCCTAAACCTGACGCACGAGGGACCGCCGCGGATACAAGCCGACAGGGGTCCACATCAGTCACAGCAGTCACACGCGAGTCACCAACAGCGTCGACGCACCTGAACCACAAGGACCCAAGCAGGGCAAACACTCCCGACCTGGACTACCTAGACGCCACGAGACGCATTCGCCTACCTGTGCCAGGTGGTACCCAGTGAGGCACCCAGGATCAGGACCGGGGCGTCTTCTGGCCCGTCAAAGCGGTATTGCAGGGTGTTCATCGGTGTCTCACTCACTCGCCTGACCCTCTCATCTGTCATGGACGCCCCTATGAGCGGGGGGCTGGTTCCGTGGTCCTGACCAGGTGGGGCTTCCGGCTGCGTGGCATTTAGGGACGACGCCGTACAGTCCCGACAGGACCGGGCGGTGCGCACCGATTCCGGAGGCAGAATGCCACGGCATCGCCGCCACTGGCCGACTGTCCCGCCCGAAGGCCGCCGGGAGCCAGCTCCGCGCGGCTGGCCACCATGCGTCATGCATCCCGAGTGGCCCGCGAGCCGCGGAAGGCGGAGCCCCCGCCCCTCCGGCCCACGCGCACCCAGCGCCTGACCGTCCTGAACACCAAGACCCTCGCCTCTGAACGCCGCATCGCCCTCCCCACCGAATGCATCAGCTCCGTCAAGATCCACCTCGGCCAGCCGCTCGACCCCACCAACCTCACCCGCCGCCTCCACCTCCACAGCGCAGGGCTCCGGACGATCCGCTTCCACGACCTCCGACACTCGACCGCCACGCTGCTCCTGGAACAGGGCGTCGTACTCGTCGTGATCAAGGAACTTCTCGGCCACGCCCACATCGGCGTCACCGTCAGCGTCTACGCCCACGTCCGACTCGCCTCCAGCGCCAGGCCATCGATACTCTCGGCACCGCCCTTGACGGCCTGACGGGCCTCGGCGCTGTAGGCAACAACGACGACGAACCACCGCCCTGCGCCCCGCTCGTCCGCTGACGTTGCCGTCAACTACTGCCGTCACCCCACGCAAAAGCCCCGCCAGGACACGCCTGACGGGGCTTCAAATTTGCGGAAGTTACCTCGCTTCGATCAGGCTGCGAGCAACTTCCATGAGGTCCGCCATCAGCGGAGCCGAGACATCGCCCGCCTGCGGATCAATGGCCAGTAGAGCTGACGACCAGCTCCCACCGTCCGGAACGACGATCGCGGCGAAGGAAGCCTCCGTCGGGTCGCCGCGATAGCGGAACTCGATCACCCGCTCCCCAGCAGTGGCATCTTCGAAGTCGATCACTTCGATCTCCGACTCACCGAACTTCACTGTGCGCATCTTCTCCTCCTCCCCTCAGTCCAAGAATCCGGAGAAGCTGCCGCCTGGGGTGAAGCGTGCCCCAAGACCGTTCGGCAGGCGAATATCGACGACGTCTTGCCACTGTCCTCCAATTCGCCCTCGCCCGCGCGTCTCCGCCGCGCCCGGATGAGTGAGGATCTCATCCAGCATGTCCTGGCCAGTTGCGTTCCATGTGCCGGGGTTCTGCCTCCCGGACGGCGTTGGCCATCCATTCGGGTTCCCGTTGCGCCCTGCATGCTTCTGGAGCGCCCGCCCAGCCATGCTGTATTGGCCGCGCTTGTCCGAAGGGTCGATCTTGGCCCCCGACTGCGATGCGAAATCAACATCGATCGAGCAGTTGCTGTTGTGAACGAGGACCGGCGTCTCCCCCGCCAGCACATAGTACGTATGCAGCCCCGCAATGGTGAGGTTATAGGTGCGCTGGTGGTCCCCGTACTGGCGAGTGGCGGCCACGGTGACCGTGCGGCCGTCGTCCGTGCGCAGGGTCGCGCCCGGCTTGAGGTCTCCGGCCTCGACCCAGGCCTTCTGGTTGACCGACCAGAAGGGGTGCTCGTAGGTGGCGGTCAGTTTTTCAGGGCCGTCAGGGGTGGAGATGGTGAGTTCGGTGAACTGCTTGTCGTCGTCGGTGACGATAGTCGCGGTGACTTCGCGTTCGCTGGTCTCGCCGGTCTCCGGGTCGGTCGCCAGGACCTTGTCGCCGAGTTCGACCTTCTCGATGTTCTTGGTCGAACCGTCGGCCATCAGGACGTCGGTGCCGGCCAGGAAGCACTTGCAGCCGCGGGATACGCCCTTACCGGCTCTCCCTGCTGATCCCTCTGCCCTCTTCGCCTTCTTGAGCGCCTTCGCCAAGGCCTTGGCCGGCGCCTTGAATATCTTGCCGAACGGGAAAACCTCCGCGGCGGTAGAGCCACAGTCCCAGTTGGCTCCGGGCTCGTCCCAGCATCCCTTTGCCGCATCGACGTCAGGAGTGACCAGATCCGTCAGGTCGCTGAAGAACTGCTTCGGCGTGGGCGGTTTGGGGAAGGGGATCGGATTGAAGGGGAGCCCGAACTCCGTCTGGGTCATCCGGCCGCCACCGCCGCCGGTGTACAGGGCGTTGCTGGCGGACCCGCTGCCGCCCCAGTAGCCTCCGCCGATGTTTCTGCCGCCGCCCCCGCCGAAGCTGGGGCTGGCGTTGCTGTCCGAGCGCTGGGAGCGATAGTAGGAGACGGCCTTGTTGTAGAGCTTCTTCGCCGACCGCATCAGACCGATCACGCCGGACATCGAGAACATGCCCGTTGCGTCGGAGTACACCAGCGGACTGTTGTTGCCGTAGGCGTAGCCGTTCATCTGCTGCGGATCCGTCAGGTCCATGAGTGGGTCGACGGAGATGAAGCGGCCGGTGGTGGGGTCGTACTCGCGGGCTCCGAGGTGGATCAGGCCGGTGGAGGTCGTGTCGTCGGTGCCGCCGACGAACGTCTTCGTGCCGGGCCAGGCCTTGGGCTGCTCGCCGCGCGGGCCACCGAAGGGCAGCGTGCGGCGCTGGTTGAGCTTCAGGTCCGCTGCGGCGACGGAGAGCTGGCCGGTGCCCTGGTGATCGGCGGTGGTGAAGGTGACCGTGCCGTCGTCAGCGGTGACGGCCTCGTGTCCGCCTCCCAGAGGGGTGTAGCGGGTGGCCTTGGCCTTCGAGGCGCCCTTGGGGAGGGTGACTTCGGTGTGGCCGAGGTAGAGGGTGGTCTCCGTCGGAGTGCGGGCGATCAGGCGGTTGCCGTCGGTGTCGTAGAGGTACTCCGTGGTCTTGCTGGCCTTGGTCTTGACCTTGGCCTTGGTCTTGGCCTTGCTGTTGCCACTGGCGTCCGGTTCGGTGACTTCGGCCAGGTGGCCCTCGGCGTCCCAGGTCAGCTTCTGGGTGTCCCCGCGCAGGGTGCGGGCTGTGGTGTTCCCGGTCGCGTCGTAGCCGTAGGAGTCCTTGGTGGCGGTTCCACCGGGCTGCTGAGTGGTGACCGAGGTCAGAGTGTGCGGCTGCGCGGTACCCGGCTTGGGGTACTCGTAGGTGCGCTCGGTGTCCTTGGCCTTGTCGCCGGTGGCGCCGCTGGTGTCGTGGAGGGTTTCGGTGAGGCGGTTGCCTGCCTTGTCGTAGGTGTAGGAGTGCCAGTACGGGGCCGGGCCGCCGATCTTGTCACCGGCCGGGGTGGTGCCACAGGTCTTGTCGCCCTGGGCCCACGCCTCCGTGATACGGCGCAGGTAGTCGTAGTTGAAGCACTGGGTGTCGGTACCGGTGCGCGAGACGTCCGAGACGGACAGGACGTTGCCCGCCTCGTCGTAGCGGTAGGTGTCGTGCTGGTCGACGCCCGGCTGGTCCTCGCGGTCGACGCGGGAGGTGGCCAGGCGCTGGGTGCCCCACTCGTAGGTGTTGGTGGCCCAGATCTTCTTCCCACCCGAGGCACCGAGCGTGTACTGGAGCGGTTTGCCCGTCAACGAGTAGCTGGTGTCGGCCTTGAAGCCGTCGCCCAGGACGGACAGGGGGCGCAGGGTCTCCTTGTCATAGGTGGTGTTGTAGCTGCCGCCGGGCAGGGAGCCCGCCTTGGAGTAGCTCACGCCTCCGACGAGGCCGGAGGGCAGGTACTGGGTGCCGGTCTGGTACGTGCCGGCCAGCGCGCCTTCCTTCTCGGGGATCACCACGGCGGACTTCATCGGCCGGTAGAGGGAGTCGAGCATGGTGACCTTGGACGTGTACGCGGCCCCGTCCACGTAGCGCGTGGACTCGGCCAGCTGGCCCTTGGCTCCGCCGAGGGTGTCGTAGACCCACTTCGCGCGCAGTTCCCCGGTGGGGCTGCCCTCACGGAGCTCGGTCTTGCGGCCGAGGTTGTCGTAGATGTGGGACAGGACGGTCTTGCGGGCGTCTTCGGTCTTGGTGACCTGGCCGCGGTCGTCGTACGTGGTGGTCGTCTTGCCCTTGTCCGGGTCGTCGGTGCTCGTCTGACGGCCCATCTGGTCATAGTCGTACGACCAGGAGTTGCCGGCCGGATCCGTCACCTTCGCCAGTTCACCGCGCGGCGTGTACGCGTACTTCGTGGTGTCGTAATCCGCGGTGCCGCTGCGCGTGTGGTGTTGGCGCAGTTCTGTGGTGCGGTCACGTGCGTCGGTGAGTGTGGTGGTGGCTGTGTCACCTTCGGGCGGGATGATCGTGGTGCGATCGCCGCCGTAGATGGTCCTGGTGGTGGCCAGGACCTTGCCGCCGTCGCCGTTGCCGGCGATCTGACGCAGCTGGACCGGGCGGCCCAGGCCGTCGTAGGTGGTGCGGGTCTGGGACTCGACGCTCAGCGCGTCTTCCGGCTTGAACAGGTCGCGGTTCGGGTTGCCCTCGGTGTAGTAGGGGGCGAACGTCTTGGCGGTCAGGCCGCGTTCGTCGTAGAAGGTGTCGGAGAGGACGCGGCCGCCGTCCGGGCCGACCGCCTGGGTCTGGCGCTCGCGCAGGAAGCCGTCGTAGATCGTGTACGAGGGGACCTGGCCGCCGTTGTTGTTCAGGGTCTGGGTACGGACCGCGACCGGCTTGCCTTCGTCGACGAAGTACGTGAACTCGTAGCTCGGGGTCTGGCTGGTGCGGCGGTCGGGCAGCCACACCTTGGACGAGCGGCCGAGCGCGTCGTAGCTCAGCTCGGTGCGCTTGCCGTTGGTGTCCACCGTGGCCTGCGACTGGCCACGCAGCGGCTCCAGTTCGGTGACCGAAGTCTGCGCCGAGTCGGGATCGGCGGCCTTCGCCGGGGGCGTCGTCTCGGTGACCTTGGCCGCGAAGCCGGTGGCCGGGCTGTAGCTCGTCGTGGTGGTACGGCCGTCCTTGCGCACACTACGGACAGGGTCGCCGTTGCCGGTGACGGTGACATCAGCGGTCAGGTCGGTAGCCGTCAGCTGACGGCCGTAGTCGTCGAACGTCGCGCCGGACTCCAGATAGGTGGCCTTGGAGCCGTCGTGCTTCTTCAACGTGGCGGTCGCCGTGGCATCACCCTTGGTGGGAGCCTCACCATACGCACCGCCCTCGTAGGCGGTCCGCACATCGGAGACGACGTCCTTGGCGCGGTCCGGTGTGTCGGCGCACGCGCCCGTGACCGTCTCCACGCGCGACGGCAGCATCAGGATGTTCTTGTCGGTGTTGGTGGCATACGTGGTGCGGGTGCACTGGTTGTCGGAAGCCGTGGTGCTGTCACCACGGTCGTCGACCTGCACGGGGCGGCCCGCGGCGGTGTCGTACTCCGTCGCAACGGACGTGGTGCGCCAGTCCTTGCCCGCGCCGTCGTCCAGCGAGGTCCAGCTCTTGGAGTGGGAGACACCGGTGAGGTTGGCGGTCACCGTGCCCCAGTCACGCACCTTCTTCGCCGTCTGGTGGCGCCAGGGGCGGTTCACCGTCTTGGACAGCGCCTTGCCGCCCGGGCCGGAGTAGGTGACGGTCTTGTACTCGACACCGGCTGCGGACTCGTGGTCGGTGATCGGCTCGCCCTCGTCGTCGCCGAGCGCGACGTCGACGGACTTGGTGCCGCCGGAGGGTTCCTTGCGGTCGCCGTCCATGCCACGCAGGAAGTAGGAGTCCTCCTGCGTCTTCAGCGCGTCGCCGCCGCCCTGGCCACCCGTCTTCACACGGACGTGGCCGTAGCCGCGCCACTGGGACCAGGTCTTGAACCTCTTCTTCGTCAGGCCGTCGTCATCGTCGTAGTGCCAGGCCGCGTCACCCAGGTAGTCGTACGTCGTGACGGCGTCCGGTGCGCCGCCGGTGCGGTCGGTAGTGGTCGTGGAAGTGACCACGTACTTGTTGAACCACTGCTTCTCGGGGTCGTCCCCCGAGTCCCCGCCGATGTACTGGGGAAAACAGCGGGTGGTGTTGGAGTGCGGAGTGGGCAGCGCGTCCCACTTGCACGCCGGGGCCGAGTAATCGACGTCGATCTGGCCACCGGACTCGTCAGCGACCGTAGCCAGACGGTCCTTGATGAACGGGGCGTATCCGTCGCCGATCTTGTCCAGGCGATTTTCGAGCTGGGTGTAGGAGAAAGTGGTCCGCGGCAGCGTCACGGCGGGCTCGGCGGTGTGGCCCGTGCGCTCGATGGAACCGAGCAGCAGCTGGTAGTCGACATCGGCCTTGCCCCAGCGGTGACGCAGCTTCCAGGAGTCGACCTTGCTGTAGGCGTCGCCCTTGAGGACCTGGGTGGTCACACCCGTCAGTCGTTTACGGGTGAAGAAGGACGGGGCCAGGCGGCCCTTGTCGCACTTGCTGCCCGCCTTGCAGTTCAGGTCCCACGGCGTGTCGTACCAGTAGAAGGCGTCCTTCTCGATGTCCTTGCAGTCCGTCTTGCTGTCGACGATGCACCGCTCCGCCGTGGTGAAGTCGACCTTGGCCAGCGGCTTGTCGCCGTACATGGAGGAGGACTTCAGGCCGTACTCGATGTGCTCCAGGGAGCCGCCGCGCGTGTAGGGAGTGTCGTCCTCGGCCTTGAGGTTGCGACCGTAGGAGTTCTTCTCCTCGTCGTAGTAGTAGGCGATGGCATTGCCACGCGGGTCGACGACGTAGTCGAGGTTCCAGCGCCATGCCTGCTGACACCAGGACTCGGCGAAAGAGTCCTTGTGGCAGGGCTCGCTGCTGTCGTTGCCGAAGACCGGCACCGTCCACGCCGAGTCGGTGGTGGCCTTGCCGTCCTTCCATCCCGGCAGACGGTTGTAGCCGAAGTAGTACCGCACACCGTCCGGGTTGGTCAGACGCCAGTACTCACCGTCGTTGTCCCCGTTGCCGCGGCTGGTGGACGAGAGCTTCTTGATGCGGCTGCCGTCGTCCTGCTGGAACTTGAACTCGTCATCCCCGACCGGGACGAGCTCGCCGCCCTTGCCGTTGAACGTGATGAACGCGTTGTCGTAGTCCCAGCACTGGTCACCGGGCTTGTTGCCGTCCGCGTTCTTCTGCCCGTCATCGGCGCACCCCTTGTAGCGGCGCTCGATGTAGCCGGGCCACAGATCGAACCCGTCACCGACCCAGGAAGCCTGGTTGTTCGTGTTGCCGGTGCGTCCGTCCATCGAGCCCGAGGAGTACGACAGGCCCACGTTCGGCTTCAGATCGCCCGGTACTTCCGGTACCGGCATGTCGTACGACCAGGAGAAGTCACCGGTACGCAGATCCGTGTCCCACTGCGCCGACGGGGACAGCGAGGTCGCCTTGTAGTCACTGTTCTTCCCGCCCTCCTCGGCGACCGCTGCCAGCACGGTCGGGCCGGAGGCGCGCAGGGTGACCGCGTTCGCGGTCAGGGTCTGCTTCTCGGTGTCGTTGACCGTGCGGACCGGCTTACCGGTGCGGCACTTGTCCTTCGAGGGCGCTTCGAGGGCGCAGCTGGGCAACTCGACCAGGGTGAGGCGGGAGGCATAACCGCCGCCGAAGGCCTCGGCGAAGCTGGAGTAGTCGACCTTCGTCTGGACGGTGCCGGCCTTGTCGGCCTTGCCTCCCCCGGATTCGAGGGTGAACAACAGGCCGTTCACACCTGCGCGTTCGGCTGCCTTCCGGCTCAGCACCCGGGCATCGACCCCGCCACGCGCGGCGGAACGGGGCTTGGTGGCGCTACGGCCGGCGGAGCGGGCAGCAGCAGCCTTCGGAGCGCCGACGGACAGCGGCAGGCCCTTGGCCCGCTTCGGTGCGCCGGCGGCCTTCGGTGCGGCATCCGGGACGGTCACCACGGCGGAGCCGGGGCGCGGCCAGGCGGCCTTCGGCTTCCGTGCGGGCGTCGTCGGCCCGTGGTCTGTCCTGCGCGGTTCGGCCCGGGCACCGTCGCGGCCCTTGACAGGCTTCTCCGCCGCGGGAAGACCGGGGCGTCCGCCGCTGTCAGCGGTCGCCGTGGAAGTGGTGGCTGCTTGTAGCAGCGTGCCCACCATCACGGCGGACACAGCCACTGCCACTCTTCGCCTCAGCCCCTTGCGGCCACGGCGTGGTCTGGATATGCCGTTCATCAAGTGATTCAGATCCCTTATGTGCCGCCGGTAGGACGGCATGCCTGACTGCCCGTCGCATGCGGGCAGGGTCGGTGACGTTGAACAGGTACAGAAGTGGAGTACGGGTGGTGGGCCCCGGCACCGGGGCCCACCACGTGAGCGGTCGGCTCAGTCGTCCGTGGGGACCTCGGTGGGCACGTCGGCCCAGCGGCTCTCCAGTCGCTGGATCTGGGCCTGGGACAGGGCGCCCTGGAAGCTCCACACGTCGTCGACGGTTCCAGGGAAGTACTCGCCCCAGGTGCCGTCCGTCTTGGTGCGGCCGACTTGGAACGACTTGGTCGCCTTGAAGGCCAGCGTGTCCTCCGCGCTCGAGATGAGGTCCTGGCAGCCGGACTCATCAGCCTCGCCGTCACCGTCGGCATCGCCGCACGCTTCTTCTTGCAGCGCGCCGTTCACATACAGACGGACCTCGTTGGTGAAACCGTCGTAGACGACCGCCAGGTGATTCCAGTCCGTCGCATCGGTGAACTCGGTGTTGGCGACGCTTTCGACCGAGGGGTCGGAGTCGTCCTTGTCCGGGATGGCCAGCTCCCAGCGCCCCATACCCTCAAGGCCCCTCTTGCCGGACTTGGCGGGCACGAAGCGCACGGTGAACGCGCTCTGTCGGCTGCCTTCCGCACTCAGGAGCGCGACCTGGCGCTTGGGGAGCGCGGCCGCCTTGGCCCAGGCGGTCACGGTGTAGCTGGTGCTGGTGCCCATCGGCACCCCGTTGGCAGCCGCGTACCCGTTGGTGCCATTCAGATCAAGACCGTGCTCGTCGACCATGCCTTCGCCGGCCTTGGCGCCTCCGTGAAGCTTCAGCGGCCGGTCTTCGTCGGAGGAGTCCGGTGTGCTGGCCGGGTCGGCGCCGGTCACTGTTTCGAAGTTCCAGCGGCCCTTGACCAGCGGGCGCTGCTTGAACATCTGCCGCACCTCCTCGGCCGAGACGGGCCGGTCCAGCAGGCGCACCTCATCGATGGTGCCGGGGAAGTGGCTCTTGACCTGCCCGTCGTAGGAGCCGGCGCCGATGTACATGGACTGATCGGCGTAGAACGCTCCGGCCAGCTCGGTGGTGCCGGCCTCGGTTCCGTTCACGTACAGCGTCAGGGTGTTGGCGACAGTGTCGTGCACGCCCACCAGGTGGGTCCATTCCCCGATGCGGGCCTGGTCATCGTCGGCCTGCATGGCCCGGATGGGCTTGGCGTCAGCGGCGTCGGCGGAGTACTGGTTGACCGCCCACCGGTCGTAGGCGGAGGAGTAGTACAGCTCGAAACCGGAGGCCTTCTTCCCGGCCTGTGCCGTGATGATCGCTGCCCCGTCCGGTTTCTTGCTGAGCTTGGCCCAGGCCGAGACGGTGAAGCTGCGCGAGGTGTTCACGTGCGGGCCGCTGTTCTTGCCGATCCGGGCGTAGCCGTCGCTGCCGTTGAACTTGGCCGCCTTGCCCGTCACGCCCTGCACGCCGGTGGTGACGCCGCCCTGGTACGCGGCCGGAAGCACGCCACCGTAGCCGGTGATCTCGTTCGCTTCGGCCTTCTCGTCCAGGTCGAATACCGCGACCGCGGGACGGCCGGGGTCACCTGCTGTCTCGTGCGCGCGCAGCTTGTCGACCTCGTCCTGGGCGAGCGGCTTGTCGAACAGCTGCACCTCGTCGATCACACCGGGGAAGAAGGCCGACGGTGCACCGCCGTAGGAAGCGGCGCCCAGCTGGAAGCCGCGGCGGGCCTCCCATGGATCGGCGTAGGCGGCCTGGCCGACGAGTTTGCCGTCCACATACAGTTCCAGGACGTCTCGCGCCGAGTCGTAGGAGCCCACCAGGTGCGTCCACTTGTCCACGCCGACGCCGCCGGGCTTGTCCGCCATGACTCGGGCGATGCTCGCGTCAGGGGTGTCGGACTTGTACTGGTTGAACGCCCACCGGTCGTACTTCTGGGTGTAGTACAGCTCGAAGCCCGGGCTGTGATTGCCCGGCTGGGTAGCGATCACCGCGGCGCCCTCGGGCATCTTCGACAGCTTGGCCCAGGCCGAGACGGCGAAGCCACGGCTGGTGTCCACGACCGGAAGGTCACTGGCGGCGTAGCCGTCCGTGCCGTTGAAGGAGGCCGCCGAGCCGCGCACACCGGTCGCCCCTGGCGTGACGCCGCCGTGCAGCTGCGCGGTGCGCGGGGGCGTCGACCCCTTGGCCTCGCTCGCTCCCTTGGCTTCATCCAGAGACCAGGACGCACGGTCGGGCTGGCCCGCTTTGACCCGGAACTCGTACGTATGGATCTCACTGCCGTTACCAGCCGCGTCGAAGGACTGCGCGGTGATGAAGTTCGGGCCTGCCTCGGCGGGCAGCGCCGACAGCGTCTTGGCCGCACCGCCCGTTGTGGTGATCTTGTTCTTCGAGCTGGGGTTGACGTTGATGCCGTACCGGTAGGACGTCACGTCCTTCTCGGCGGCGTTCAGCTCGAACTTCCCGTACTTGCCCACCCCGTCGTACCACGGGTCCTTCGGGTCCTCCGAGTCGGAGGCCGGGTAGTCGTTCGAGGTGATCGAGGGCCCCTTGGGCACCTTGGTGTCGTGGACGAAGTAGCAGGCGGTCGGGTCTCCCGCGTAGGACCACGGCGAGTACTGCGCCCCGTCATAGACCCGCGCATACCAATTGACCTGCTTGTTCTCGGGAATCGACCCGGGAAGGCTGATGTTGAAGTCGGAACCGGACTTCTTGGCGGAAGTGCGGTCGGGCTTCCAGCTCCCGGTCCTGCCGTTACCGGCATCCCACTTGGCCTGGAACTGCACCGAGACACGGTCCCCGTCGGGGTCCTTCACCTTCTTGGCGCGGATCTTCCCCAGCGTCCTCACCCGCGGTGTGCTGCCCGGCTTCGCGCAGACGCCTCCGTACTCCATGCGCAGCTGTGACATCTTCAGCTGAGACGGCGGACGGTTGTACTTCACCCGCAGGAACGCCTTGTTCGAGAACCGCTTCCAGCCGTACGCGTCGGACTCACTGCCGGCCCGCAGACCGAACGTCATCGTCCGGTCCTTGTCGTCGGACGCGGCCTGCACGGCCGACTTCACCGAGAACTCCGCGTCCTTGGCCGCACAGCCTTCAGCTCCGTAGGCGAAGGACTTCGAGGACAGCTCCTTCTTCCAGAACCCGCGTTCGTTCTGCGAGTTCCACGTCGTCGACGAGGAGATGTCCTCGGTCTGCCACAGCTCCACCGAGCGGTCCGAGCAGGAAGCCGACCAGGTGTTCTTCACCACGAACTCAGCCGACAGGATCGACTTTCCCGCGAACTTCGAAACCGGGATGCGGTAGAACAGCCGCTTGGTGTCATGCGGCATGCAGTAGTACCAATTGCAGTACCCCATGCCCGCGTTGTTCTCGCCGTTGAACTTCCACTGCGGCGAGTCGGCCCAGTACTTCGACGCCATCGTCCACGCCGTTGCCCGCGGCGAGGACCACTGCGGGTCAATGAACACCGGATAGGTCGTGCCCTTGCCCTTCAGCACGTCCTCATCCGGGGTGAGCACCAGCTCCTTGCCGTTCACGGGGACCTCCACACCCACCGGCGCGAGCTTGCCGGACTCCGCGGCTGCGGGCTCCGAGTCCTGCTGCGGGGCGGCGCTGCGCAGCGCCTTGGCTCGGGACCCGGTGGCCTTCTGCCTGATCGGGGCGTCGCCCTGGCTGGAGTCCCACATCATCGGACGCGGGGCCTCGAATACCGCTCCCTGCGCGCCCATGTCCGACGCCTCAAGCCCGCCCTCGGTGGTCTCCTTCACCTCCAGGCCGTCGGCCGCGAGCTTCAGACGCACCGCGGCGAGCCCAGGACTGGCGGCTGCCTTGGCGGACTTGACGACGAGGAGCTGGGTGAATCCGTCCTCCTGGGCGCCCATCCGCAGGTCCACGTCCGGCAGCACGTTCTCGTACGTGGCGGTGTTGCCGTCGAGCGTGGGCTCGGGCAGCTTCCCCGGCCAGGAGAGGGCGAGCTCGCGACCGGTCTTCGTCATCCGCACCAGCGGCTCGTCCCCGCCGCCGGAGAACTCCAGTCCGACCGTGGTCACCTTCGGCGCCACCGAGCCGTCCGCAGCCTTCACGAGGCCGGTATCGACAGCTTTCCAACCACCGTCCGCCCGAGCCCTTACGGGCCTCACATACTCCCGAGCTTCCAGGTTCCCGTCAGCTGTGGCGTAGACGTCGCTCGACTCTCCGCGCATTGATGTCACTTCGACCGGCCTGCCGGTGCGCTTGGCTTCGTCCTGAGCGGCTTCCGCAGTCGCCGCTCCGTCAGGTGCCGCTTCCCCCGTGGTTGTTGTGGGCGTCTCGCCTCGCACATCCGGAACCGCCTGCGCCGCCGGTGCGGCACCCGCCAACAAAGCTCCGGTCAAGAGCCCTGCCAGCGTCCCTGTAACTCCGCGCGAGTGCGCGCGTCTCCACATACTGAACCCGTTTCAGACACAAAGATGAAGATTCCCTTAATGGGTAATCAGGCGACGACACTATGCAGTCGACAAGCAAAGATCGATGGGGCAATCCCTCCATAAGGTGCCTATGGGGTGACCTCGGAGTGCCGTTGATCATGGTTGCCCCAGCAAGGGCATCAGTTTCATCACGTTCAGAAAACGCAAGAAAGCTGCATATTTGTGAAGCCCCGGCGGTCCCACGTGGCGACGTGGGCACGCCCAAGCCGAGAAGCGCCCGGCACCGCCCGGCGGCCCGTCCTTCGTCCCCGATCCCCACGGTGTCCCCGGCGCCCGGCCGTACCGCACCGGCGACCGGGCGAAGCTGACGGCCGAAGGCACCATGGAATTCGTCGGACGCGTCGTTCGACCACCAGGGGCCTACTGCCCACCGGCCGAACCCTCCGCGCGGCCCAGCGCCGATGCCCTCTCCGCCGCGTTGCGCGCTCACGCCACCAGGGCGCTGCGGCGCCCGGGACGACCGGCGCCACGCCTCCACCGCCCGGGAGCGAACCGGAAAACGCCTTCGAGACCGCCGCGTACAGCAGGGGTGACGGCGACCGCGTAGCAAGCTGAGCGGGACCGGCCATGCCCGGCACGGCAACAGGGCCCGGACCGCGCGTCGCGGTCCGGGCCCTGCCCCGTGCGGTGCCGCCTTGAGGCGGTGGTGCGTCAGCTCTGTGCGGCGTCGCCGCTCGTGTGCCCGGCGTCGCCCTCGGCCGCGCCCACCTTCTCGCGCATCTTGCGCACCAGCTCCGCCTTCTGGTCGGCGGCACCCTGGCGGTCGAGGTTGCGGTGCGGGCCGTTGTTCTGCCGCTCGGCGCGGGACAGCCTCTTGCGCTTGCCGCCGCCCATGCCCACGGGGTTGTTGATGTTCTTGCTCACGGGTTCTCCCGGAAATGGTGTGCGGTGATCTACGGATTCATCGGTGGGGGACGGGCGCGGCGACATCGAAGGACGTCAGCAGGGGCCCGTCACGCTCTCACTCGTAAATCGGCGTCTGGAAGAACATGACCAAGACGTTACCCGGTTCCGTCGGTCCCGCACACCAATTTTCTCACCGTGGGACATCGGCCGGGCCCTCGGTGAGTGCCCGGGGTCAGGTGTTGGGGGTCGGGCAATGGGGGTCGCGCGCGGGAGATCGCGCGTGGGGTCAGATCTGGCCGCGCCAGGCACCAGTCTCCACTCCACCGCGCTGCTCGATGAACGTCTTGAACCGTCCCAGATCGCCGGTGACCTGTCGTTTGACGAAGCCGAGCTTGTCGCCGACCGTCTCGGCCAGGCCCTTGGGGTCGAACTCCATTTGCAGCATGACCTTGGTACGCGCGTCGTCCAGGCGGTGGAAGGTGACGACGCCGGCCTGCTTGGCCTCTCCCTCCACCGTGGTCCACGCCACGCGCTCGCCAGGGATCTGTTCGGTGATCACGGCATCGAACTCCCGCTCCACCCCGTCGATCTTCGTCACCCAGTGGGTGAGCGCGTCGCCGCGCTGCTCGATCCGCTGCACGCCCTCCATGAACTCGGGGAAGGTCTCGAACTGGGTCCACTGGTTGTACGCGGTGTTGACCGGCACGTTGACCTCGATGGACTCTTCGACTTGCGACACGGATGACACCTTTCCTTGTGGACGGGTCCGGGTGCACCGGCCTGACCGGGCCGTGCACCGCTCTCGCCCCCTCCGGGTGCCCCGAGCCCTCGCTTTCACTCCCACCTCTGCTGATCGGACGCCCGTGGGCGGTGTGTACAGTCGGCTCGCCCCGGCGGAGGCCGGACGCGCGGGGGCGACCGTTTCCGACCGGCAGGGTGAAGCCATGGCGGTTCCGACGACGTCCGAGCGCAAGCAGCGGATGCGGCGCCGCCTGGAGCGGCTGATCGGCATCGCCGCCACCGAGGGAAACACGCTGGTGCCGCTGCGCAACGGCGACGAGATCTTCACGGCGATGCTGGACGCCATCCGGGGCGCCGAGCACACCGTGGACATGATGACGTTCGTCTACTGGCGCGGGGAGATAGCCCGCCAGTTCGCGCGGGCGCTGGCCGACCGGGCCCGCGCCGGGGTGCGGGTGCGGCTGCTGCTCGACGGTTTCGGCAGCCGCCTCATCGAACAGGATCTGCTGGATCTGATGGAGGCCGCCGGGGCCGATGTGGCCTGGTTCCGCAAGCCCTTGTACCTCTCGCCGCTGAAACAGAACCACCGCTGCCACCGCAAGGTGCTCGTCGTCGACGAGCACACGGCGTTCACCGGCGGGGTGGGCATCGCCGAGGAGTGGTGCGGCGACGCCCGCAACGAGAACGAGTGGCGCGACACCCACGTCCAGGTGCGCGGGCCCGCGGTGGACGGCATCGCCGCCGCCTTCGCCCAGAACTGGGCCGAGTGCCACGACACCCTCTTCGACGACCGGGACCGTTTCACCGGCCACACTCCCGAGGGCGACGCGGTCGTCCAGGTCGTGCGCGGCTCGGCCAGCTTCGGCTGGCAGGACATGCAGACCCTGATCCGGGTCATGCTCGAATCCGCCCAGCAACGCTTCCGCCTGGCCACGGCCTACTTCGCACCCGACGCCTACTTCATCGAGCTGCTGTGCGCGGCCGCCCGGCGCGGCGTCGAGGTGGAGATCCTGCTGCCGGGCCCCCACACCGACAAGCGGGTCTGCCAGTTGGGCGGCCAGCACCACTACACCGAGCTGCTGGCCTGCGGTGTGAAGATCTACCAGTACCAGCCGACGATGATGCACACCAAGGTCATCACCGTCGACCGGGTCGCCGCCCTGATCGGCTCCACCAACTTCAACCGCCGCTCCCTCGACCACGACGAAGAGGTCATGCTCGCCGTCCTCGACGAGGGCTTCACCGCCACCCTGGACCACCACTTCGACGAAGACCTCCAGGTCAGCGAACGCATCGAGGAGGCCCGCTGGCGACGCCGCTCCCCCGCGCAACGCCTACGCGAGGTGGCTGTCGCCCCTATCCGCCGGTTCCTGTAGCGGGTCAGGCTTGAGGGAGCTGATGCGCTCAGGGGGGAGGGCGCTGCGGCGTCCGGAGGCCAAGGTCATGGTGTTCGGGCCGGCCACGCCTACATCGGCGAAGAATCTCGGCGCTTCAGAATTCTTCGATCCAGAGACCCGTCAGGAATGAGACTCTGATGGAGATTTCGAATCCCCGAGCCCCATCAGCGCTTGGAGGACGACATCGCCATCCTTGACCTGACTGCGGAGCGGGTCCACCGAGGACCACCGAGTTGCCCAGGATCGTTCCTCCGCTTCCAGCTGGATCGCCAACAGCGTGTCGAAGCTGAGCTGGCATACCCGAAAGTCGGGGTCAGTTGAATGAATCAGAGCCATCAGCGGTTCCTTCTCCGTCACCAGGATTGTTGATCTCGTCCAGGAGGCGTCGAGCACGTGGTGCGGGAGCCACGTACAGCGGTCGTGGGGAGGGTTGCGAGGGGCCCGGGTGGACAGGAAACCGATCAAACCGCCTATCCAAGCCCCCCGCCCACCGACCACCCGCGAGGCCCCCGTGAACGACCCGACCCCGATCCCCTCCGCCGGCACGCCCTACCTCGACGCCGCCGCCATGGCCCGTCTCCTCCCCATGTCCGCCGCGATCGACGCGCTGGAAGCGGTCCTCGTCTCGGGTCTTGACCCGGAGGCGGAGCCCGCGCGCGGTGTCGTGGACGTGCCCGGTGGTCAACTGCTCATGATGCCGTCGGCCACCGCGTCGTACACGGGCGTGAAGCTCGCCACGGTGACACCCGCCAATCCCGGTCGGGGCCTCCCCCGTATCCAGGGCCTGTACGTCCTCCTGGACGGGGTGACCCACTCTCCCCTGGCGCTCTTGGACGGCATCGCGCTGACGTCGCTGCGCACCCCCGCGGTGTCCGGGCTCGCGGTCCGGCATCTGGCCGTGTCCGGCGCTCGCCGTCTGCTGGTCTTCGGGACGGGGCCGCAGGCGTGGGGGCATGTGGAGGCGGTGCGGGCGGTGCGGCCCTCCCTGGAGCACGTCGACGTGGTCGGCCGGAACGCGGAACGGGTCGCGGCCTTCACCGACCGCTGCCGCGCTGCGGGTCTGTCGGCGGCAGCGGCGGCGCCCGATGACGTGGCCCACGCGGACGTGGTCTGCTGCTGCACCACGGCGCGTACCCCGCTCTTCGACAGCGCCCTGCTCCCCGAGCACGCGACGGTCGCCGCGGTCGGCTCCCACGAGCCGGACGCCCGCGAGGTCGACGCCGCCCTCGTGGGCCGCGCCACGGTGGTGGCGGAGTCGCACGGTGTGGCGGCGCGGGAGTGCGGCGACCTGGTGCTCGCGGCGGCCGAAGGCACCTTCGACATGTCCCGCCTGCGGACGCTGGCCGCGCTTGCCCGCGGCGAGGCAAAGCCCACGGAGGGGCGCCCGCGGCTGTTCAAGTCGGCGGGGATGGCCTGGGAGGATCTGGGGGTGGCGGCAGCGGTCTATGAGGGGTGGGCCGGTCTCGGCTGAGCGGTCGGCCCCGGCTGCACGGTCCGCCTCGGCTGAGCGGTCGGTCTCGGCTGAGCGGTCGGTCTCGGCTGAGCGGTCGGTCTCGGCTGAGCCGACATGTCTCGGCCGCGCAGCCGTACCTCGACGACGAGGCCGGCACGGCGCTGCCCGACCCGGGCGGCCTCGTGGGCAATGGCCGCCCTCACCACGCCGCCCTCACCACGCAGCCCTCGGCCACGAGCAGTTCCTCGGCCGGCGCCAACTCGTCGGTATGGTCGGGTACTTCGACGAGCAGACGGACCCGGCGGTTGAAGTCGGTGGCCCCGATGGTTTCCCTCGTCACGGCGTCGTCATCGACACCACGTACACCATCGGGTGCTCCGGATTCGCGCGGTCCACGACCACGTCCTGCGACGGCGCCGGGTCCTTCTGTTCGTGGGTGAGGCCCGACCAGGGGCCCGGGCCGGTGAACTCCCAGCCGACGACGTTCCGGTCTCGCTTGCTGATGGTGCGGTCGTCCGCCTTGAGCTTGCTCTCGCTCGTGCCGATCTGCTTGAGGAACTTGGCCAGGCCCTCGTTGCTGGTGAGGAACTGGACGTAGAGGCGGCTGGTGCGCCAGTTGTTCGTCTCGTAGTAGGCGACCTCCGCGGAGTACGGCGGGATCGGCACGTCGTACAGGCGGCGCTGCACCTTGGAGGGCCAGCCTTCGGTGAGGCCGGTCGCGGAGTACTTGTCCTCCTTGTCGCGGCCGCTGTTGCGGCTCTGGTTCGCGGAGGTCACCAGGTATCCGGCGGGGATGCCGATGAGGAGCACGATGATCGTCGCCGTCAGCCAGCGGCGGCGGATCATGTGGCGGCGGTCCTCGGTCCGGCCCCCGTCGCGGCCCGGTTCGGGGGCGCCGGGGCGGTCCGGGGACGAGGGCTGGCGGGGCACGGTCATCTACGGGGTTCCCTGCGAAGTGCGGTCGTCGGTGCGGCGGGCCTCGGCGTAGCGTTCGTAGCGTTCGTAGCGCTCGACGCGGCGGCGGTTGGCGCGGCGGAAGCGGCGGGCGACCAGGCGGGCCAGGTCGGCGGCGCCCACCATGCCCGCCTCGGGGCCCAGCTGGGCGCGGGCGATGCGCGCCTCGGGACGGTAGCCGCGGCCGGTGAGGTGGCGGCGGAACGCGTCGCGGGCCGGGCCGATCAGGAGGTCGTCGGCCGCGGAGACGCCGCCGCCGATCACGAAGCAGGACGGGTCGAGGGCGGCGGCGAGGTTCGCGATGCCGACGCCCAGCCACTGACCGATGTCCTGGAGCAGCTCCACGCACATCGCGTCGCCCTCGCGGGCCAGCTCGGTGATGAGCGGGCCGGTGATGTCGGGGACGTTGCCCTTGACGCGCTCGATGATGTTGTACGCCACCGGGGAGTCGGCGGCGGCCAGCTCGCGGGCCTCGCGGACCAGCGCGTTGCCCGAGCTGTACTGCTCCCAGCAGCCGCGGTTGCCGCACGGGCAGCGGTGGCCGCCGGGGACGACCTGCATATGGCCGAACTCGCCTGCCACGCCGAACTTGCCGCGCTTGACCTGGCCGTCCTCCAGGATCGCGCCGCCGATGCCGGTGCCGAGCGTGATCATGACGAGGTGGTCCTCGCCGCGGCCCGCGCCGAAGCGCCACTCCGCCCAGGCGGCGGTGTTCGCGTCGTTGTCGACCATGACGGGGACCGCGAGGCGCCCGGAGATGCGGTCGCGCAGCGGTTCGTTGCGCCAGGACAGGTGGGGGGCGAACAGGACGCGGTTGCGGTCCGCGTCCACCCAGCCCGCCGCGCCGATGCCGACCGCGTGCACGTCGTGCCGGTCGGAGAGGTCGAGGACCAGTTCGACGATGGTGTCCTCGACGACGCGGGGGCTCTTGGACTTGTCCGGGGTCTCCGTGCGGAGCGTCTCCAGGATGTTGCCGTCGGCGTCGACGACGCCTGCCATCACCTTCGTGCCGCCGATGTCGATGCCGACGGTGGGGACGCGGGGCGCCGTCAGGAGGGATCGGCGCTCCCTCGTGCCCACGGTTCGCAGGACGGTGGCTCGGGCGGAGCCGCGGTGTGCGAGGTCGCGGTAGGTGCTCATTGCGGCGATTCTGCCTCACGCTCGCGGGGGCGCGCACAACGGGCACCCCGGCGGGCGCCCGCTATTGCGCCCCGCAGGGGCGCGGGGAACTGCGCGCTCAGCCCATGAAAAGCCGCAGTCGCCATGCGGGAAGACCACGCAGACGCGTCTGCGGCATGGCCGTGGCTGGTCGCGCAGTTCCCCGCGCCCCTGCGGGGCGCTTGCTAGCGGCGTTCCAGTTCGTGACGGAGGTCGTCCAGTTCGCTGCCGCCCGCCATCTCGCGGGTCAGGTCGTCGAGGGAGATCTCGTCGCGGGTGTAGGAGCCCGACATCGTGCCGCGCTTCAGGAGTACGAAGCGGTTGCCGACCAAGTACGCGTGGTGCGGGTTGTGCGTGATCAGGACCACCCCGAGCCCGGCGTCCCGCGCGGCGGCCACGTACTTCAGGACGACGCCGGACTGCTTGACGCCGAGCGCCGCGGTCGGCTCGTCGAGGACGAGGACCTTCGCGCCGAAGTAGACCGCCCGCGCGATCGCCACGCACTGGCGCTCACCGCCCGACAGCGTGCCGATGGGCTGGTCCACGTCGCGCAGGTCGATGCCCATGCGCAGCAGCTCCGCACGCGTCGTCTCGCGCATGAGGTCGACGTCCATGCGCTTGAAGGGGCCGACGCCCTTCGTCGGCTCCGAGCCGAGGAAGAAGTTCCGCCAGACCGGCATGAGCGGGACCACGGCGAGGTCCTGGTAGACGGTGGCGATGCCCCGGTCCAGCGCCTCCCGCGGCGAGCCCAGCTTCGCGTCCTCGCCCTCGATGCGGAAGGCGCCCGCGTCATGCCGGTGCAGCCCCGCGATGATCTTGATGAGGGTGGACTTGCCGGCGCCGTTGTCGCCGAGGACGCAGGAGATCTCGCCCGCGTGGACTTCCAGGGAGACGCCTTCGAGGGCGCGGATGTTGCCGTAGTACTTACTGACGTCGTCCAGCTCGACGAGCGGCGTGCGCTCCGTTACGGGCGTCGCGTCGGTCTCTTCCGTCATTTCGTCGCCTCCGCGCGCTTGCGGACCCAGTGGTTGAGCAGGGTGGCCAGGAGCAGCATCACGCCGAGGAAGAACTTGAACCAGTCGGGGTTCCACTCGGCGAACACGATGCCCTTGCTGACCATGCCGAAGATCAGCGCGCCGACGGCCGCGCCGACCGCGGAGCCGTAGCCGCCCGTGATCAGGCAGCCGCCGATGACGGCCGCGATGATGTAGATCAGTTCGTTGCCGACGCCCTCGCCCGACTGGACGACGTCGTACGAGAACAGCAGGTGCTGGCCGGAGATCCAGGCGCCGAAGGCGACGCCCATATAGAGGCCGATCTTGGTCGCGGCGACCGGGACGCCGACCGCGCGGGCCGCTTCCTCGCCGCCGCCGACCGCGAAGATCCAGTTGCCGACGCGGGTGCGCAGCAGGATCCAGGTGGCGACCGCGATCAGGGCGAGCCACCACACAATGGTGATCTTGAAGTCGACGCCTCCGAGGGTGATGGTGGAGGCGAAGACGTCCTTGGCGGAGGCGAAGCCCTCCATGTCGGCGATCGACTTGGTGGAGACGGTCTCGCTGATCAGCTTGGTGAAGCCGAGGTTCATGCCGGTCAGCATCAGGAACGTGCCGAGCGTGATGATGAAGCTCGGCGGGTCGGTGCGGGTGAGCATGACGCCGTTGAAGACGCCGACCGCGAGGGTGGCGACGAGGGAGACGAGCACGCCGACCCAGACGTTCGCCGTCATCTGGTAGCTGAACATCGAGGAGATCAGCGCGGACGTCGTCACCAGGACGCCCGCCGAGAGGTCGAACTCGCCGCCGATCATGAGGAGCGCCACCGGCACCGCCATGATGCCGAGGGTGGAGGCGGCGTACAGCACCGTGGCGAGGCTGGTGGCCTGGAGGAAGCTGTCCGCGACGATCGCGAAGAAGACGAAGACGGCGACGGCGCCGACGACCGAGCCCAGCTCGGGGCGGCCCAGCAGCTTCTTCAGCGGCGAGGTCTTCAGCAGGCGCTCGTCGCTCTGGGTGTCCGGAGCGGGCGCGGGCGCTGTGGCGGTCATCGGGTCCCTCGCTTCGCGTATTCCTCGAGCTCGTCGGCTTGGTCCTTGGTGACGATCTGCGGTCCGGTCAGGACCGGCTTGCCGCCGCCGAGGACGTCGGCGTTGTACTTGTACAGCCAGAGCAGGTCGACGGCCTGGTAGCCCTGGAGGTAGGGCTGCTGGTCGACGGCGAAGCCGAGGTCGCCGGACTTCAGACCCGCGGCGACCTTCTCGTTGAGGTCGAACGTGTCGACCTCGGCCTTGCTGCCCGCGCTGTCGGCGGCCTTGACGGCGGTGTCCGCGAAGGGCGCGCCGAGGGTGACGACGGCGTCGACCGACTTGTCGGTCTGGAGGCGCGCCTCGATGGAGGACTGGACGTCCGGCATGTTGGTGCCGGTCACGTACAGGTTCTGCATCTTGCCGTCGAAGGTCTTCTTGGCACCCTCGCAGCGCTGCTCGTGGCCGACGTTGCCCTGCTCGTGCAGGATGCACAGCGCCTTCTTCTTGCCGCGCTTGTTCAGCTCCTCGCCGACGGCCTCGCCCGCGATCGTCTCGTCCTGGCCCACGTGGGTGAGCGCGCCGAACTTCTTGGACTCCGCGGAGCCGGAGTTCACCGTGATCACCGGGATCCCGGCCTTCTCGGCGCGGGCCAGGGCGCCCTTCATCGCGTCGGGCTTGGCCAGCGTGACGATGATCCCGTCGACCTTCTTGTCGATGTAGGAGTCCACGAGCTGGGCCTGCTGCTGGGCCTCGTCGTCATGGGCGTACAGGAACTTGATGTTGTCCTTGACGGCTGCCTGCTTGGCGCCGCTCTGGACGATGTCCCAGAACGTGTCGCCGTCGCCCGAGTGGGTCACCATGCCGAAGGTCCAGCGCGGCGTGTCCACCGCGGCCCTGCCGCCCGCCGCCGCTGCCTTGCGGGCGTCCTCGGCGCGCTTGCCGCCCGTGCTGCTGCACCCCACCAAAGACGCCCCGAGCACCGCAACCAGCACGGCCCCCACCGCGCGTACCCCTGTCTGAACCCTTGCCACGACGCCGTGCCCTTCTTGTTCTGCTCCTCGGTGCGGCCGGTCCGGATCCCCGGCCCCGGCCGCCCAAGTATCGACCACGCGGTTCCCGCATGCGGTCATCGGGTACCGCGGGCGGTGTACTTCTCCAGCTCCGGCACGTCCTTCTCGGTGACGATCGTGGGGCCGGTGAGGACGGGTTTGCCGCCGCCGATGACGTTGGCGTTGGTCTTGTGGAGCCACAGCTGGTCGATCGCGAGGTAGCCCTGGAGATAGGGCTGCTGGTCGACGGCGAAGCCGACCTCCTCGGCCTTGAGGCGCTTGACGACCTCGGCGTTCAGGTCGAACGTGCCGACCTCGGCCTCGCTGCCTGCGTCCTCCTTGGCCTTGACGGAGACGGCCGCGATCGGCGCGCCGAGCGTGACCACGGCGTCGATGCCCTTGGTGGCCTGGAGCTTCGCGCTGATGGAGGACTGGGCGGCGGGCGCGTTGGTGCCCTCGACGTTCAGGTTCTCGACCGTGCCTTCGAAGGTCTTCTCCACGCCGGCGCAGCGCTGTTCGAGGGAGACGTTGCCCTGTTCGTGGATGACGCAGAGCGCCTTCTTCATGCCGCGCTTGTTCAGTTCGTCGCCGACCGCCTCACCGGCGACCGACTCGTCCTGGCCGATGTGGCCGAGCGCGCCGGACTCCGCCGAGAACTCGGCTCCGGAGTTGATCGTGACGACCGGTATGCCGGCGTCCGCCGCCTTGGCGAGGACGGACTTCATCGCCTCCGGCTTGGCCAGCGTCACGACGATCCCGTCGACCTTCTTGTCGACGAACGACTGGACCAGCTCGGCCTGTCCCTTGGCCTCTTTGTCGTTGGCGTAGAGGAACTCGACGTTGTCCTTGCGGGCGGCCGTCTTGGCGCCGTTCTGGACGATGTCCCAGAAGGTGTCGCCCTCGCCCGAGTGCGTGACCATCGCGATCTTGAGGCGTGGCGTGTCCACTCCCTTGCCGCCGCCCGAGCCGTCCCCCGGCTCCTCGTCGTCCTTGCCGCCGGAACTGCTGCACCCCGCGAGCGCGATCACCGCGACGAGGGCCGCGGCCGTGCGTGCAGTACGCATGGGACCACCTCTTCTCCCGGCCGCCCGAGTGCGGCTGGAGGAGTTCTAGCGGCGGGCGCGCGGCAACGTCAATGGCTTTGTCAGAACATTCTGACGAATGTGAGCCAGTTGGAACCTACGGCCTTGCCGCGCACCCGGGGTCCCGCCACGCGCCTACGGTCGTACGAGCAGCTGGAACTCGAAGGAGTACCGCGAGGCCCGGTAGACGTGCGCGCCGAACTCGACAGCGCGCCCCGTGTCGTCGAACGTCGTGCGCCGCATGGTGAGCAGCGGGGCACCGGCCGGTTCCGCGAGGCCCTCGGCCTCTTCCGCGGTGGCGGCACGGGCGCCGACGGACTGGCGGGCGCTGTGCAGGGTCAGGCCCGCGCCGCGCATCAGACGGTAGAGACCGGTGGCCTCCAGGCGCTCGGTGTCGAGGTCGAGGAGCCCCGCCGGCAGGTGGTTGGTCAGATACGCCATGGGCTCGCCGTGGGCCAGCCGCAGCCGCTCCACGCGGTGCACCTCGTCGCCCTCGCCGACGCCGAGCGCGGCCGCCACCTCGGCGGACGCCGGCTCCAGGGTGTTGTGCAGGACCCGGGTCTGGGGGCGCTGGCCCGCCGCCTCCAGGTCGTCATAGAGGCTGCTCAGCTCCAGGGGGCGCTTGACCTGGCTGTGCACGACCTGCGTACCGACGCCTCTGCGCCGTACGAGCAGGCCCTTGTCGACGAGGGACTGGATGGCCTGGCGGACGGTGGGCCGGGACAGGCCGAGCCGTCCGGCCAGCTCGATCTCGTTACCGAGGAGGCTGCCCGGGGTCAGGGCGCCGCGCTCGATCGCCGCTTCCAGCTGCTGGGCCAGCTGGAAGTAGAGCGGGACCGGGCTGCTGCGGTCGACGCCGAGCCTGAGGGTCAGGGTGGGGTCATCGACCCGCTTGTCCTGAGCTGGTTTGGCGACTGGTTTGGACACGGGCCGAGCGTAGTCCCGGCGGGTGATGACGGGAAGTTCTGAAGTTCTGTTGTCCGGACAGCCGGTTTGTCAGGACAAAGGATTGACAGGGTGGCCGGGCATGGCGAGGGTGGGGTCATGCGCATCGGACTGATCGGAACGGGCCGTATCGGCACATTTCACTCCATGGCCCTGAGTCGTCACCCCCAGGTGACCTCGCTCGTCGTCGCCGACGCCGACCCCGTGCGGGCGGCCGGCCTCGCGGCGCGGACCGGGGCGGTGCCCGCGCCCTCGGTGGACGACGTCTTCACCATCGGGGTGGACGCCGTGGTGATCACGGCGGCGACCTCGGCGCACGCCGAGCTGATCGGCAGGGCGGCGCGCGCCGGCCTGCCGGTGTTCTGCGAGAAGCCCATCGCGCTCGACCTGCCGGGCACGCTGGCCGCGCTCGCCGAGGTCGAGGCGGCGGGCACGACCCTGCAACTCGGCTTCCAGCGGCGCTTCGACGCGGGCTACGCGGCGGCGCGCGAGGCGGTGCGCTCGGGCCGGCTCGGGCGGCTGCACACCGTGCGCGCGATCACCTCGGACCCGGCGCCGCCCCCGGCCGCGTACCTGCCGCTGTCCGGCGGCCTGTACCGCGACTGCCTGGTACACGACTTCGACGTGCTGCGGTGGGTGACGGGCCGCGAGGTCACCGAGGTGTACGCGACCGGCTCCGACGCGGGCCCCGCGATGTTCCGCGAGGCGGGCGACGTCGGCACGGCGGCGGCGGTCCTCACCCTCGACGACGGCACGCTCGCCACGGCCACGGCGACCCGCTGCAACGGCGCGGGCTACGACGTACGCATGGAACTGGCCGGGGATCTCGACCAGTTGGCGGTCGGCCTGGACGACCGCACACCCCTCACCTCCGTGGAACCGGCGGGCCCGCCCGCGCCGGTCAAGCCCTGGCCCGGGTTCCTGGAGCGCTTCGCCCCCGCGTACGAGGCGGAGCTGGCCGCCTTCGTCGAGGTCGTACGGGGCGAGCGGGCGAACCCCTGCGACGGCCGCGAGGCACTGCGAGCGCTGCGGATCGCGGAGGCGTGCGAACTGTCGCGGCGGGAGCGGCGGTTGGTGCGGATGACCGAGATCCCGGCGGGCTGAGACACGCGACGCGCCCCTTGTGGGCCCCGCCGCTCAGGCCGTGGAGAGCACGGTCCCCTGCGCGATGGCGCACAGCGTCCTGGCGTCTGCGCCTCCCCCGTCTGCCCCGTCCCTCCCCTGCGCCACGCTGAACAACTCGCAGCGGACCGTCGCCTGGCGCCGGCCCGTGTGCACCACGACGGCGTGGGCGACGAGCTCGGCGCCGGTCGCCGGACGCACGTACTGGATGGAGAAACCGGAGGTCAGCACCGCGGGCCCGAGCGTGGTGCCCGCGGCGAACGTGATGCTGTTGTCGGCCGCGTAGGCGAGCACGCCGCCGTGCAGGAAGCCGTTCTGCTGCCGGAGTTCCTCGCGGGCCGCGATCTCCAGGGTGGCCGCCCCCTCACCGAACCGCGTGATGCGCGCCCGCACGAGCCGACTGAACGGCTGGGCGTCCAGGACCTTCTGGGCCATGGCGAGGTCGATGGGATCGGGGGCGGCGTCGAGGGACTCGGCGGGGGCAGGTGGTTCAGTCATGCACGACTATTACCACCGTTCGGGCTCGCCGATGACCGGCCGCGTCCGCTCAGCCGTCCTGGTCGAGCAGTCCCGCGTCATGCGCCAACAGCGCGATCTGCACACGGTTGTTGAGGTCCAGCTTCGTCAGAATGCGGGAGACGTGCGCCTTCACCGTGGCCACGCTGAGGAAGAGCTGCGACGCGATGTCCGCGTTCGAGCCGCCGCGGCCCACCGCCACGGCGACTTCCCTCTCGCGTTCACCGAGCGCGTCGAGCCGGGCCAGCGCCCGGCGCCTGCGGTCCAGTTGGGGGTCGGCGCCCGTCGCCTGCGTGATCAGCTGCCGGGTCACTCGCGGGGAGAGGACGGGCTCGCCCGCGGCGACCGCGCGGACCGCCGCGACGATCTCCGCGGGCGCCGTGTCCTTCAGGACGAACCCGGCCGCGCCCGCCCGCAGGGCCCGCAGGACCTGTTCGTCCGCGTGGAAGGTGGTCAGGACGATGACCTCGGGCGCGCCGGGGCGCTTGCGCAGCGCTTCCGTGGCGGCGAGGCCGTCCATCGTGGGCATGCGGATGTCCATCAGGACGACGTCGGGGCTCAGTTCACCGATGAGCGGGGCGACCTCGGTGCCGTCCCCCGCCTCGCCGACGATCTCGATGTCGTCCGCGCCGCCGAGCATGAAGGACAGCCCGGCGCGCACCAGCGGGTCGTCGTCGACGAGGAGCAGCCTGATCGGTTTCATGACGCCCACGGTAGCCAGGCCTCCAGGTGGAATCCGCCGCCGGGTCCGGGCCCGTGGGTGAGCCTGCCGCCCGCGAGCTGGGCCCGTTCGGCCAGTCCGATCAGGCCCTGCCCGGAGCCGGGCACGTTCGGTACGTCGCCGGGCGGGGCGGGGTTGCGCACGGCGATCGTCAGGCCCCCGCCGGGTGTGCCGGAGACGGTGACGGTGACCTCGGCGCCGGGGGCGTGCTTGCGGGCGTTGGTCAGGGCTTCCTGCGCGATGCGGTACGCGGTGCGGCCGAGGGCGGCGGGTACGGCCGCGGGGTCGGGGACGCGGCTGTCGAGGACGACCTTCATGCCCGCCGCGCGGGACTCGGCGACCAGGGCGTCCAGAGCGGCGAGCGTGGGCTGGGGACGGCCCGGGGCGTCGGTGTCGCCGTCACGCAGGACGCCGATCACCTGGCGCAGGTCTTGCAGCGCCTCGTGGGCGCTCTCCCGGATGACTCCCGCCGCGCGGACGATCTCGGCGCGGGGCGCGTCGGGTCGGAACTCCAGGGCGCCCGCGTGGACGCTGAGCAGGGTGAGGCGGTGCGCCAGGACGTCGTGCATCTCGCGGGCGATGGCCTCGCGGGCGAGCCGCTGGGCCTGCTGGGCGCGGAGCGCGGCCTCGTTCTCGGCGCGGATGGCGCGCTCGCGCAGGCTGAGCAGCAGTTCGCGGCGGGAGCGTACGAACATGCCCCAGCCGATGACCGTCACGGTGAGCAGGACGCCGAAGGCGACGGCCACGCCGTACGGCATGTCGGCGTCGGGCCGTATCAAGTACGCGAGGGGGACGACCGCGATCGAGGCGCCGCCGATCCACGCCACGTACCGGAAGGGCCGGTGGACGGCGAGGGTGAAGACGGCGATGGCCGCCGCGCCGCCCGCCGTGTCGGAGGCCATGCCGACCGGCACCATCGCGATGGCCAGGCCCACCGGCCAGCGCCTGCGCAGCCAGACGACGGCGCAGGCGAGCGCCCCGAGGATTTGGTCGAACTCCGCGAGGTCCTGGGAGATCCGCGGGTTGGCGGCGACCGCGTCGGCGCCGATCATCCCGATGAGGACGGCCGCGAAGAAGCAGGTGAAGTCGGCGATCCAGTCGCGCACGGTCCGCCGCGACCTGCCCTTCGCCCTGCCCGGATCGAACTCCCGGGCGATCGCGGAGGGCAGCGCCCAGGGGCTCCTGGCCAGAGGCCCGTGCGGGGCATGGCGCTCGGGGCGCTCCGTGGACTCGGTTTCGCTCATGGTCGACAAATCTACGCACCCGGTGGGGCCGGCGGGCGGTCCCCGCGTGTGATCACCGACCAAAGTAGCGCGGGTCGCAGACTTTCGGACCCGTACGCCGGACGGATCCTCGCCCCGCGGCGGATGTGCGCGAGCAAGGCGCGGGGCGAGGATCCTCGTCATGAAGCGGCTACTGGAATTTCTCGGTTTCCTCCTGCTCGTCCAGGGCGCGGGCGGCGTGGTCCACGACCTCTCCGACGAGCGGTACGGGTGGGGTCTGCTGCGCCGCTTCGGCGTTCTGGAGAGCTACGAGCTGTACGCGAGCATCGCGATGATCGTGCTGGCGATCGCGCTGTTCGCCGCCGCGGAGAGCCGGCAGGAGGGCTGACCGCGCGCCGCCGCCCCGGGGAGGTCCGGGCGAGGGCTCAGCAGCCGTGGTCGACCAGGGCGAAGGACGCGTAGTGGTCGGCGGTGTAGTAGTCCTCCTGGCTCTTCTCGCCGGTGACGATGCGGCGGGCGCCGCGGTCGTCCGAGCCCGGGGTGACGACCGTGTACTCGTGGTAGTAGCCGGAGCCCTGCCGCGGCAGTTCGCCTTCGCGGTTCTGGAAGACGGTGCCGTCCTGCGGGTACGGGTAGGGGCCGCCCGCCTCGATCAGGTCGAGGGTGTCGTGTGCCTGGGCGGGCAGCGCGGAGTAGCAGATGTCGCCGACCGCGGTGACGGCGTACGAGGACTGGGAGACGGGCGCGGGGGACGCGGCGGGAGTGGCGCCCGCGGTGGCCGCGGCGGGGCCGCCGACGAGCAGGGCGGCGGCGAGGGCGGTGGCACCGAGAATTCGTGGGGGGATTCGCATGGGGCAAGTGTGACGCGCGTAGAGGTTGAGGTGTCAACGTCAAGTGCGGTGAATTTTCCTGGAGTTAACCTTCCTTCACCGCACCACGACGCCTCGTCGGCCCCGCTTGGTGACCGCCGCACTTCGGCCTCGCCTAGTAGCTGCCGTACTCCGGCCGCCCCGCACGCTCGTACGTGCTGATGACGACGCCCGTGGACGTCGTACGCGACCGCGCGAGACGGAAGGCCGTGGGCAGACCGCCCTCCGCGAAGAGCCGCTTGCCGGTGCCGAGGGCGACGGGGAACGTCAGCAGGTGCAGTACGTCGATCAGGTCGTGCGCCATCAGGGACCGCGCGAGGTTGCCGCTGCCGTGCATCTGGAGTTCGCGCCCCGGACTCTCCTTGAGCGCGGTGACGTCCTTGACCAGGTCGTCGCGGCCGATGATCTGCGTGTTGCGCCAGTCGGCGCTGGTCAGGGTGGTGCTCGCGACGTACTTCGGCAGGGCGTTGAGCTTGGTGGCCACCGGGTTGTCGGGCTCGGTCACCGCGGGCCAGTACCCGGCGAAGATCTCGTATGTCCCGCGCCCGAGCAGGAACGCGTCGGCCTGTTCGAACACCTCATCGATGAACGCGCCGAAGTCCTCGTCGCCGTAGGGCACCGACCAGCCGCCGTGCTCGAAGCCGCCGCTGCGGTCCTCGTCCGGGCCGCCGGGGGCCTGGAAGACCCCGTCGAGGGTGAGGAACTGGGTGAATGTGATCTTCATGGCGAACGCCTCTCTCCGGGCCGCTGTTCTGTCACCTACTCAGACCGTGCCACCGACCGGAAGTCATCGCCGCCGGAGAGACCTCCGCCTTCCCGAGGCACCCGACCGTCGCGTCCGTTTACCGCCAGCCACCAGCCGCGTGAACACCTTTCATTGAATCTGCAAGCACTTACCGCTCGCACAGCGATACAGCGATTCACCACGCGGAAGAGGTACGGATATGTCTTCTCTCACCGGCAGGACTGCCCTCGTCACCGGCGGCAGCCGCGGCATGGGCGCGGCGATCGCGCTGCGCCTGGCCCAGGAGGGCGCCGACGTGGCGATCACGTACGTCCACGGCGAAGCCGCGGCCCACGAGGTCCTCGCGAAGATCGAGGCCATGGGTCGGCGCGGCTTCGCCGTGCGGGCGGACGCGGCCGACCCGGGGGACGCCGCGGGTGCCGTGGACCGCGCGGCCGACGACCTCGGCCATCTGGACATCCTGGTGAACAACGCGGGCATCGGAGTCCTCGGCCCCGTCGGCGACCTGACGCTCGCCGACATCGACCGCGTCCTCGCCGTCAACGTCCGAGGGGTCTTCCTGGCCTCGCAGGCGGCGGCCGGTCGGCTGCGCGACGGCGGCCGGATCATCACCATCGGCAGCTGCATGGCCCAGCGGGTCCCGGGGCCCGGCGGCACGCTCTACGCGACCAGCAAGGCCGCGCTGATCGGCCTCAACAAGGCGCTGGCACGGGAGTTGGGCGGGCGACGGATCACGGCGAACCTGGTCCAGCCGGGCCCGATCGACACCGACATGAACCCGGCGGACGGGCCCTACGCCGACGGCCAGAGCGCCCTGACGGCCCTCGGCCGCTTCGGCTCCGCCGCCGAGGTGGCCTCCCTGGTCGGCTATCTGGCCGGGGACGACGCCGCGTACGTCACGGGCACCGAGCTGTCGGTGGACGGCGGTCACGCCGCGTAAGGGAAACGGGTGCGGGGCGCGCCGGGGCTGTCCACCCGGCGCGCCCCACGTTCGGCGGGGGCGGATCAGCCGCCCAGCTCCTGGTGGCGGGCCGCCAGCCTGGCCGCGCCCTCCTCGGTCAGCGAACCGAACAGGCGCAGGCGGGAGATGCCGCCGTCCGGGAAGATGTCGACGCGGACGTGCGTGCCGACGACCGGGGTGTCCAGGACGAAGCGGTGGTTGGTGTCGGGCTGGAGCCGGGTGCGGGGCAGCGCCTCGGCCCACTCGCCGCCCTCTCCCCCGTCGCGTACGGAGAGGGCCGCCCAGCCCGCCGAGTTGCCCTTGAGGTAGGCGGTGTCGATCTCCACGGCGCGGATCTCGGACTGCTGGACGAGCTGGTAGCGGATCCAGTCGTTGCCGGTGTCGCGGCGGCGGCGGGTCTCCCAGCCGTCGTCCATCTTGCGGGAGCGGCCCGGCTGGATGGTGTTGGTGGCCGGGGAGTAGAAACGGTCGGACGCGTCCTCGACCTGGCCGCCGTTCTCCAGGGCGACGACGTCGAACGTGCCGAGCGCGGTGAGCCACTTGGGGTCGGCGACGACCTCGCCGTACACGCGCAGGCGGGCGATGCCGCCGTCGGGGTGCTGGTTGACGCGCAGGTGCGTGAAGCGCTGCTCGACGTCGACGGCGAAGCCGTTGGCGGCGTGGCCGCCGACGGGCGTACGCGGGACGAGCGTCGTCCACTTCACGTGGTCGCCGCACAGCTCCTCGGGCGTCGGCGAACCCTCGACGCTGGTGCCCTCCACGGACACGGCCTGGGGGTAGTTGCCGCGGAAGTGGGCGGTGTCGACGACGATGCCGCGGATGACGCCGGGGGCGCCGAGGCGCACCAGCGCCCAGTCGTGGTCGTCCTCGGTGGGCCACGGGTGCTCGGCCGAGACACCGCGCCGGCGGCGGGTCTCCCAGCCGTCCATGACCTTGCCCTTGTGCCCGAAGTGCTCGGGGTCGAACACGGCCGGGTGCGCGAGCAGCAGGTTCTCGCGCATGGCGAAGAACTCGTCGTTGGCGGCGATCACACCGGCGCCGAGCTGCCGGTCGGCGAGGTTGGCGTACTGGGTGAAGGGGAAGTCGGCCGTGCGGTAGTCGGCGTAGGGCTCGCCGCCGCCGTAGGGGCTCGCGTCGCCGGTGAAGGAGGGTATCGCCACTGTTTCAGTTGTTCCTTTCCAGAAGTCGGCCCGCGGGTTCGGTGAACTCGCCGCCGTGCAGGATGCGTTCGCCGCGCAGCCAGGTGGACTTCACGACGCCGCTGAGGGTCTTGCCCGCGTACGCCGTGACCCGGTTCCGGTGGTGCAGCTCCGCGGGGTCCACGGTGAAGGTCTCGTCGGGCGCGAGAACCGCGAAGTCGGCGTCGCGGCCGGCCTCGATGGCACCCTTCCGGTCGAGCCCGACCAGCTGTGCGGTGCGCGTGGACATCCAGCGCACCACGTCCTCAAGGCCGTAACCGCGCTTGCGGGCCTCGGTCCAGACCGCGGGCAGGCTCAGCTGGAGCCCGGAGATGCCGCCCCACGCGGTCGCGAAGTCGTCGGTCTTCAGCTCGGCGGTGGAGGGCGAGTGGTCCGTGACGACGCAGTCGATGGTGCCGTCGGCCAGCGCCTCCCACAGCAGGTCCTGATTGCCGGCCTCCCGGATGGGCGGGCAGCACTTGAACTCGCTGGCGCCGTCGGGGACCTCCTCGGCGGTCAGCGTCAGATAATGCGGGCAGGTCTCCACCGTCACCTTGACGCCCTCGCGCTTGGCGGCGGCGATGAGCGGCAGCGCGTCCGACGAGGACAGGTGCAGGACGTGGATGCGGGCGCCGATCCGCTTGGCGACGGCGATGAGTCCCTCGATCGCGGTGTCCTCGGAGATGCGGGGCCGGGTCCGGAGGTAGTCCGCGTACTTGGGGCCGCTCGTGTGCGGGGCGGCCTCCAGCTCGTGCGGGTCCTCGGCGTGCACGATGAGGAGCCCGCCGAAGCCGGTGATCTCGGCCATGGACGCGGCGAGCTGGTCCTGGTCGAGTTCGGGGAACTCGTCGACGCCGGACGGCGAGAGGAAGCACTTGAAGCCGTACACCCCCGCGTCGTGCAGGGGCTTGAGGTCCGCGACGTTGTCGGGCAGGGCGCCGCCCCAGAAGCCGACGTCGATGTGCGCCTTGCCGCGGGCGACGTCCTGCTTGGTGCGCAGGTTGTCGACCGTCGTGGTCGGCGGCAGGGAGTTGAGGGGCATGTCGACCAAGGTGGTGATGCCGCCCGCGGCGGCGGCGCGGGTGGCGGTCCAGAAGCCCTCCCACTCCGTGCGTCCGGGGTCGTTCACGTGGACGTGCGTGTCGACGAGGCCGGGCAGCAGGACGTCGTCGCCGAGGTCCTCGACGCGTACGCCGTCCGGTACCGGAGTGTCGTACGCGTCGACGCTCACGATCGTCCCGCCGGAGACGGCGACCGAGGCGGCGCGAGTTCCCTCCGGGGTGACGACGCGGGTGGAGCGCAGCACCAGCTCCACACCCGCGCCGCCCGCACCCGTGCCCGCGTCCACGTTCACGTCCTGATCGGACACCCGTGTCCCCTCTCTTCTGTTCCGCTTCACAGACCTTTTGTTTCCGCTTAACGGAATTCAACGTTCTGTTGAAGGAGTTTTCACGCTCCGCCGCGCGGCGTCAAGGGTCTAGACGTTTCCACAACATGGAATTAGAATTCCGCCAGCCAGAACGTAGCTACGCACAAGGGCGGCTTCAAGGGGCCTCGGACAACCTTGGGAAGACCCGGGCAAAGTCCCCCTGACCGGCGACGACGCCGCCTCGCGCGCGAGCCCCCGGGAAGAACCGCCCGGTAGGCTGCTTCCTTGCCCGCCAGCACCGAAAGGAACGCGCCGTGCCGACGTCAAGCGCCAACGACGCCCCTGCTGAAGTCGCCGCCTCGAAGCCCCCCGCCGCGAGCGGCGGCGTCCAGTCACTCGAGCGCGCCTTCGATCTGCTCGAACGGATGGCGGACGCGGGGGGCGAGGTCGGTCTCAGCGAGCTGTCCGCGAGCAGTGGCCTGCCCCTCCCGACGATCCACCGCCTGATGCGCACCCTGGTCGCCTGTGGCTACGTACGCCAGCAGGCCAACCGCCGCTACTCCCTCGGCCCGCGACTGATCCGCCTCGGCGAGTCGGCCTCGCGGCTGCTCGGCACGTGGGCCAGGCCCTACCTCGCCCGCCTCGTCGAGGAGACCGGCGAGACGGCCAACATGGCGCTGCTCGACGGCGACGAGATCGTGTACGTCGCACAGGTGCCGTCCAAGCACTCGATGCGGATGTTCACCGAGGTCGGCCGGCGGGTCCTGCCGCACTCCACGGGCGTCGGCAAGGCGCTCCTCGCGCACACGCCGCCGGAGGAGGTGCGGGCGCTGCTCGCCCGCACCGGGATGCCCGCGGCCACGGAGAAGACCATCACCACGGCGGAAGGGTTCCTCGACGCGCTTGAGGAGGTCCGCCGCGCCGGGTACGCCGTCGACGACAACGAGCAGGAGATCGGCGTACGGTGCCTGGCCGTGTCGGTGCCCAACTCACCCACGGCGGCGGCGATCTCCATCTCCGGTCCCGCGGGACGGGTGACCGAGGCGGCGACGGAGCGGATCGTGCCGGTGTTGCAGCAGGTGGCGGTGGAGCTGTCGGCGGCCCTGGTCAGTTCGGGGCCGGGCGCCTAAGCAGGACCGCGGCCGCTCCCGGCCTCAGTGCCCGACCAGCGCGAAGTCCTCCGCCGTCACCCTTCGCAGCGCCCGGCGCAGGCCCCTCGGCACGGGCGGCGCCGGGACCGTGAGGACGGCGCAGTGCGCGTGGGCGGCGACGTAGCGGTGCACGCGGGTCGCGTGGCGTCTGCCGTGCCGGGCGCCGACGACCAGCAGGTCGTCCGGGCGTGCGGCGACCGAGCACAGGGCGCGCCCCGGCCGGTCCCTGACGACCCGGCGCTCGGTCCGCACCCCGTGCGGCGTTCCGCCGAAGGCCGCGTCGAAGGCGCGGTCGAGGCGGGCCCCCGCCTCGGCGCACCAGTGCCGCGCCCACTCCGCGTCGGGGTGGCGCAGATACACCGCCTCCCCCTCCGGTGGCGCCCAGGCCGTCACGGCCACGAGGGTGCGGCAGCCGCGCCGCGCCTCCTCGGCGGCCGCCCGCAGCGCCGCGAGGCTCGCGAGCGAGCCCGTCACCCCCACGACGACGCGTCCTTCTCCGCTCTCGATGCGTGTCATCGGTATCCCTCCCAGGCCAAAAAAGCCGACTGAAGCGGTGCGAACCGGAGTCTGTACGCTCATTGGCCTGAAGAGCAGGGCCAATCAGAGGGAGTTGGCATGGCAGAGGCATGGGTGGCCCATCCAGTGGACCGGCGGCTGGGCAGCCGTCAGCTGGCCGCCCTGCTGACCGGCACCGCCGGTGAGCACCCGGGCTACCGCGCACTCGCCCACGCCGTACGCGCCCTCCTGCTCGACGGCCGCATCCCCCTGCGCACCCGGCTGCCCGCCGAGCGCGAACTGGCCGCCGCCCTCTCGGTGAGCCGGGCCACCGTCACCGCGGCGTACGACGCCCTGCGCGAGGGCGGTTTCGCGCGCAGCCGCCGCGGCGCGGGCACCTGGACCGAGCTGCCGGAGGGCCGGCGCCCGTCCAGCGTGGCGGCGTTCCCGGTGTTCCCGGTGGGCGACGACGTGCTCGACCTGGCGGTGGCGGCACCCGGCGCCCCGGAGGCGGAGCTGACCGCGGCGCTCGCGGGAGCGTCCGCGATGCTGGCCGAGCACGCGCCGACGCCGGGCTACCACCCCTACGGCATACCGGAGTTGAGAGCGGCCGTCGCCGAGCGGTTCACCCGGCGCGGTCTGCCGACGCTCCCCGACCAGATCCTGATCACGACCGGCGCCCAGCACGCGCTGTCCCTGACCCTTTCCCTCCTCGGCGGGCCGGGCGACCGGATCCTGGTGGAGAACCCCTCGTACCCCAACGCCCTGGACGCGATCCGCGGCGCGGGCCTGCGCGCGGTTCCCGTGCCGGTCACGGACGACGGCTGGGAGAGCGGCCTCGTCGAGTCGTCGCTGCGGCAGGCCGCGCCCCGCATCGCCTACCTCGTACCGGACTTCCAGAACCCGACGGGCAGTCTGATGCCGCGCGAGCAACGCGTACGCGTCCTGGAGACGGCCCGCGCCACGGGCACCTGGCTGCTGATCGACGAGACGATCGCCGACATCGCGCTCGACGGGCCGCCGCCCGCCCCCTTCGCCTCGCTGGCGCCGCCCGGCGCGGGCGAACAGGTCGTCACCGTAGGGTCGTTGAGCAAGACGCACTGGGGCGGGCTGCGGATCGGCTGGGTACGGGCCGGGTCCAGGCTGATCACCGAGCTGGCGACCAAGCGCGTGCCGAGCGACATGGCGACGCCCGTCATCGAGCAGCTGGTGGCGCTCCATCTGCTGAGGGACATGGACGACGTGCTGCGCGAGCGGCTGCCGCGGCTGCGGGCGCAGCGGGACGCGCTCGCGGCGTCCCTGGCCCGTTATCTTCCCGAGTGGCGCTGGCGGTTGCCGCCGGGCGGGCTCTCGCTCTGGGTGGACCTGGGGCGGCCCGTCGCCTCGGCGCTGGCCCGCGCGGCGCTCGCGCACGGCGTGCGGATCGAGGGTGGCTCGCGCTTCGGCGCGGACCCGGGGACGCACGAACACCGCCTCCGCGTCCCGTACACGCTGGCGCCGGAACTGTCGGAGCAGGCCGCGGTGCGCCTCGCCGCGGCGTCGGCGGGGGATCTGCGCCCCACGAACGACACCGCGGGCCGCCGCCCCTGGATGGCCTGAAGCCACTCCCGCGCCCCGCGGTCCCGTCCGGTCAGGCCCGCGGGGCCGGGGGTGTATCCAGGAGGTATGACGACGGAACCGATGAACGTACAGGCCGGCGAGGTCGCCGGGCTGCTCCTCGCCGCAGGTGGCGGGCGGCGCCTCGGCGGGCGGCCGAAGGCGCTCCTGGAGCATCACGGCCGCCCCCTGGTGGAGCACGCGGTAAGGGTGCTGCGCGACGCCGGATGCACCCGGGTGCACGTGGTCCTCGGCGCCGCCTCCGACGCCGTACGCGCGCGTGCCTCGCTGCGCGGCTGTGTCGTGGTCGACAACCCGGACTGGGAGGACGGCATGGGCTCCTCGCTCAGGGTCGGCCTCGCCTCGCTCCGCGGCACGGGCGCGAGCGGCGCGCTGGTCTCGCTCGTCGACCAGCCGGGGATCGGCGCGGTGGCGACGGGGCGCGTACGCGCCGCCTACCGTTCGCCCTCGACCCTCGCGGCGGCCGCGTACGACGGGCGGCGCGGCCATCCGGTCCTGTTCGGGAGCGAGCACTGGGCCGGGATCGGGACGAGTGCGGTCGGCGACCGGGGGGCACGCGACTACTTGCGGGAGCACGCGGGCGAGATCACGCTCGTGGAGTGCGGGGACGTGGCCGAGGCGTACGACATCGACACCCCGCGGGACCTCGGGCGCCTTGGGCCCGGCACCGCCCCGTCGGGCGGCGGCGAGGCCGCGGCCCACATGGAGTGATGGACGTGGCACTCAGCGACACGTTCTGTCGACGAAAAGAATCTCGACATCAACAAACGATTGAACTTCCACCATGAGGAAACTAGTATCCACTGACCAGAAGGCCCGTTACCTCGGACGGGGCCCCGCAGCCGCACCTCGGCTCCCGTGGCACTCAGTGTCACCGTGTCTGCCCGGCGGCTCGCCCGGCACCGTCCGCGCAGCTCTCTGAAGGAAGTGACAGCTCATGTCCGCACTAGCGCCGTCGCCGCTGGCCATCGTCGACGCAGAGCCCCTGCCCCGGCAGGAAGAGGTGCTCACCGACGCGGCCCTCGCCTTTGTGGCCGAGCTGCACCGGCTGTTCACGCCCCGGCGTGACGATCTCCTCGCCCGGCGCGCCGAGCGCCGTGCCGAGATCGCCACCACCTCCACCCTCGACTTCCTCCCGGAGACCGCCGCGGTCCGCGCGGACGACTCCTGGCAGGTCGCCCCCGCCCCGGCCGCGCTCAACGACCGGCGCGTGGAGATCACGGGCCCCACCGACCGCAAGATGACCATCAACGCCCTGAACTCGGGCGCCCGGGTCTGGCTCGCCGACTTCGAGGACGCCTCCGCGCCCACCTGGGAGAACGTGGTCCTCGGCCAGCTCAACCTCACCGACGCCTACGAGCGCCGCATCGACTTCACCGACGAGCGCACCGGCAAGTCGTACGCCCTCAAGGACGCCGGCGAGCTGGCCACCGTCGTGATGCGCCCCCGCGGCTGGCACCTCGACGAGCGCCACCTCCAGGTCGGGGGCCGCCCGGTCCCCGGCGCGCTCGTCGACTTCGGCCTGTACTTCTTCCACAACGCCAAGCGCCTCATCGAGCTGGGCAAGGGCCCGTACTTCTACCTCCCGAAGACGGAGTCGTACCTGGAGGCGCGCCTCTGGAACGACATCTTCGTCTTCGCGCAGGACTACGTCGGCATCCCCCAGGGCACGGTCCGCGCGACCGTCCTGATCGAGACGATCACCGCCGCGTACCAGATGGAGGAGATCCTCTACGAGCTGCGCGACCACGCGTCGGGCCTGAACGCGGGCCGCTGGGACTACCTCTTCTCCATCGTCAAGAACTTCCGTGACGGCGGCGAGAAGTTCGTCCTGCCGGACCGCAACCTCGTCACGATGACCGCCCCGTTCATGCGCGCGTACACCGAACTGCTCGTGCGCACCTGCCACAAGCGCGGCGCGCACGCGATCGGCGGCATGGCGGCGTTCATCCCGTCCCGCAAGGATGCGGAGGTCAACAAGGTCGCGTTCGAGAAGGTCAAGAACGACAAGGACCGCGAGGCCGCCGACGGCTTCGACGGCTCGTGGGTGGCGCACCCGGACCTGGTCCCGATCGCCATGAAGTCCTTCGACGCGGTGCTCGGCGACAAGCCGAACCAGAAGGACCGCCTGCGCGAGGACGTGGACGTCTCGGCGGCCGACCTGATCGCCATCGACTCCCTCGACGCGAAGCCCACGTACGACGGTCTGGTCAACGCCGTCCAGGTCGGCATCCGCTACATCGAGGCGTGGCTGCGCGGACTCGGCGCCGTCGCCATCTTCAACCTGATGGAGGACGCGGCCACCGCGGAGATCTCGCGCTCGCAGATCTGGCAGTGGATCAACGCGGGCGTCGTCTTCGAGGACGGCCGGCGGGCCACCGCGGACCTCACCCGCGAGGTCGCCGCCGCCGAACTGGCCGCGATCCGCGCCGAGATCGGCGACGAGGCGTTCGTCGCAGGCAAGTGGCAGCAGGCCCACGACCTCCTCCTCCAGGTCTCCCTGGACGAGGACTACGCGGACTTCCTGACGCTCCCGGCCTACGAGCAGCTGCGCTGACGCTAGCCGATGTGCCGCGACCAGTCCTGCTCCGCGGGCGGCTTCCCGTGCAGGTCGGGGACTCGTTTGAGCCAGGCCGGGCGGCCCGCCTCCATGGCGGCCGCCCGCCGGGCATCGGAGGCGGCGAGTTCGCCCCGGCTGGGGAAGTCCCTCGGCAGCCACACCGCCGAGGACCGCGCGCGGGCCAGCAGGAAGCTGACGTAGGCCTCGCGCACCTCGGCGGGGGACGAGAAGCCCGGCTCGTCCGCCAGCCATGCCTCCGGCACCAGGGAGACGATGTCACGGAGTACGGACTCCGTGACGAGCGGCGCCAGTTCGGCGTCGGCGGCGGCCGTGTCGGGTCCGTATCCGCCGAGGGCGTGGTGGCGGAAGTCGTACACCTTGTCGGGTGCGGACGCGCCCCAGCGATGGTGGAAGACGAGGGCCGCGCCGTGGTCGATGAGCCACAGCTTCGGCGGCCGGGTACCGAAGGTGGGCCAGACCATCAGGTTCGAACTGTGCACCGTGCGGTCGACGTTCGCGGTGAGGGCGTCGAGCCACACCACCTTGCCCGCCTCCAGCGGGTCCACGTCCAGCGCCTCGGGAGTGAAGTCCGCGGCGCCCGGCAGGAGATCCATGCCGAGGTTGAGGCCCGCGCTGGCGTGCAGCAGGTCCTGGACCTCCTGGTGCGGCTCGTCCGCCGCGACCGCCGGGTCGAAGTGGACCAGGACCAGCTCGGGGAAGCGCAGGCCGAGGTGGCGGGCGAGTTCACCGACGACGATCTCGGCGACCAGCGCCTTGCGGCCCTGGGCGGACCCGGTGAACTTGACGACGTACGTGCCCAGATCGTCGGCCTCGACGACCCCGGGCACGGAGCCACCCGTCCGCAGAGGTGCGACGTAGCGGCTCGCGGTGACCTCTCTCAGCGTATCCATGAAGTGAGCAGTGTAATCACGGCCCGGAAGTGCCGACCGGGCGCTATGCCTCGATGGTGACGCCTGTCTCGTGGGCGATGAGGAGTGCCAGATCCATCGAGCCCGGCCCCTGTACTGTCGCCCCCCTGAAGCTTTTCGCGCCGTTGACCTCGCCCAGGTCGCAGTTTTCGAAGCGTACGTTCTGCATGACCGCGTGAGAGAACTGCGCGCCCCGCAGACCGCAGTTCACAAAACGTACGGAGTTGAATTCCGCGCTCTGGAAATCCGCGCCCTGCATATTGCAGTCGGCGAACACCACGGCGTTGAACTTCGAGTAGCGGAACAGTGCGAGATCGCTGCGGCAGGCCTCGAAGCGCACGTCGCGGAAGGTGCCGGGCGCCCAGGAGGAGCCGGTGAGGCGGCTCGATGTGACGGCGCAGCGGATCAGCGACACGTCCCGGGCCCGCACCTGGGCGAAGTCGCAGGTCTCGAAGTACGAGTCGGAGAGCACCGCCCGCCGCAGTTCGGTGCCGGTGAACCGGGTGTTCTCGAAGCGGCACCGCTCCGCTTCCACGGCCTCGGCGCTCCGTCCCGCGATGACCGCTCCTTCGTAGCGGACGCCCTTCACCGTGGTGTCGTCCACCCAGTCGTCCCCCGGCATGACCGCCGGGCGCAGGACCGGTAACGACCGAGGGGCGCCGGGCGCCTTGATGCGAACGTGGCGGGGCATCTGGAGGAATCCAATCGTGGGCGCGGAAATACGGTGAATACCGCGCTGCGCGGTAGGAGCGCACTTTACGGGCGCCGGTCACCGGCCTGTCAACGCGGCCACAACGGCTCGTTGTCGGCGGCGAACCGATGGTTGTTGGACAGTGCTTCGCACTCTTTGCTGGGCTGTCGGGGGTGCTACGCCCTTTCCCCCTTCAGGAGGCTGCTGTCCATGGCGCGGAAGCCAGATATCTCTGCTGTTCCTGTGGAATCGGCCGCCTGTCAGGGACCGGATCCGCGCCGCTGGTGGGGGCTTGTGGTCATCCTGGCCGCGCAGTTGCTGGTGGTCCTCGACGGGACCGTCGTCAATATCGCCCTGCCCTCGGTCCAGCGCGATCTCGGTATGTCCGACACGAGCCGCCAGTGGGTCATCACCGCCTACACCCTGGCCTTCGGGGGCCTGTTGCTGCTCGGCGGCCGGGTCGCCGACGCGTTCGGGCGCAGACGGATCTTCGCGGTCGGGATCCTCGGCTTCGGGCTCGCCTCGCTGCTCGGCGGCGCGGCCCCCGACCCGGGCACCCTCTTCCTAGCCCGCGCCCTCCAGGGCGTCTTCGCCGCGGCCCTCGCGCCCGCCGCGCTGGCGCTGATCAACACGCTGTTCACCGAACCCGGTGAGCGCGGCAAGGCGTTCGGCGTCTACGGAGCGGTCAGCGGTGGCGGCGCGGCCGTGGGCCTGCTGGCCGGTGGTCTGCTGACCGAGTACCTCGACTGGCGTTGGTGCCTGTACGTCAACGCGCCGGTCGCGCTGCTCGCCCTGCTCGGCTGCCGTCTGCTGCCGCGCGACCGGCGGACGGGCAGGGCCGTGCGGCTCGATCTGCCCGGCACGCTGCTCGGCTGCGGCGGACTGGTCGCGATCGTCTACGCGTTCGCCGAGGCCGAGAGCGGCTGGGGCGATCCGCTGGTCGTCCGGCTGCTCGTGCTCGGCGTGCTGATGCTGGTGGCGTTCGCGCTGGTCGAGCGGCGCGTCCAGGATCCCCTGCTGCCGCCCGGGGTGGTGGCCCATCGGGTGCGGGGCGGGTCGTTCCTGGTCGTGGGGCTGCCGCAGATCGGTCTGTTCGGCCTCTTTCTGTTCCTGACGTACTACCTCCAGGGGATCCTGGACTATTCGCCCGTGCTGACGGGTGTCGCCTTCCTGCCCCTCGGGCTCGGGATCGCGGTGGGCTCCTCGCTGATCGCGGCCCGGCTGCTGCCCCGTACCCGGCCGCGCACGCTCATCGTGGGCGCGCTGTTGGCGGCCGCGGCCGGCATGGCGCTGCTCACCCGGCTCGAACCGGACACGCCGCAGGTGTATCTGACGCATCTGCTGCCCGCGCAGATCCTCATCGGGCTCGGCATCGGCTGCATGATGATGCCCGCGATGCACACGGCCACCGCGCGGGTGGCCCCGCACGAGGCGGGGGCGGCGGCGGCCGTGGTCAACAGCGCCCAGCAGGTGGGCGGCGCGCTGGGGGTGGCCCTCCTGAACACGGTGTCGACCGGCGCCACCGCCGCCTACCTGGCCGACCACGGCACCTCGCCCGCCGCCACGGTCGACGGCACGGTGCACGGCTACACCGTGGCCATCGCCTTCGCCGTCGGCGTGCTGCTGCTGACGGCGGTGCTCGCCTGGGTGCTCATCGACTCCCGTACCGAGGCGGCCGATGAGACCGGCTCGGCCTCGGTCACACCGGCGCGGCCTCGATGAGGGAGAACGGCGTGAGGCCGGGCGGCGTGCGGACCCGGGTCGTACGGAACCCGGTGTCCGAGAGCAGCGAGCGCAGGTCCCGCTCGCTGCGCTCCCTCCCGCCCATGTTCACCAGCATGTACAGGTCGCTGAGGTAGCCGAGCGGATGCGCGGAGCTGTCCACCGTGTCGGGCAGCAGCACCTCCACGACGAGCAGTCTGGCGTGGGCGGGCATGGCGGCCCTGACGGTCCGCAGGATGTCCGCCGACCGCGCGTCGCTCCAGTCGTGCAGGATGCTCTTGAGGACGTAGAGGTCGCCTCCGCCGGGCACCCGGGTGAAGAAGTCCCCGGTCTCGACGCGGCCGCGCTCCCCCACCCCGGCGGCGTCCAGCGTCGCGGCCGCGTCACGTGCCCCCTCCGGCGAGTCGAAGACCACGCCCTCGACGCCGGGGTGCGCGCTCAGCACGGCCGCCAGCAGGGATCCGTCGGCGCCGCCGATGTCCACCACGGTGCCGTACGACGAGAAGTCGTACTCCTCCTCCTTGGCGAGCGCGGTGCTCATGGTGCGGGTGGCCTCGCGCATGGAGGACGTGAACGTGCCGGACAGCTCGGGCCGTTCGGAGAGGTACGAGAAGAAGTCGGTCCCGAAGACCTGGTCGAAGGCGGGTTCGCCGGTCCTGATGCTGTGGTCGAAGTGGGACCAGGCCTGCCGGAAGACGCCCATGCCCTGGCGGACGAAGGCGTGCAGCGAGTCGGGCACGTCGGTGCGGAGCCGGTGGCCGGCCGGCGTCAGCCGGAAGCGTCCCGCCCCGGTCTCCTCGGCCAGGCCGAGCGCGGCGAAGGCACGCAGCAGGCGCAGCGTGGCGACGGGGTCGGTGTCCAGGGAAGCGGCCAGCTCGGCGGCGGCGCGCTCCTCCGTCCCCATCAGGTCGGGGAGGTCCAGGCGCGTCGCCAGGTCCAGGATCTCGGAGGAGATGTAGCCCCATACGAGCGTCAGGATCCGCTCCTGGGCACCGAACTGCGCCGCGTGTTCAGCAGGGTCGGCGTGTTCGGTGTGTCCCCCGCGGTGGGCCTCGGGGGCGGGTGCGGGGTCGGCGGGGCCGCCCCGGGTGGCTTCGGTCGGAGCCATGGGGTCGTGCGCTCCTTTCGGTCGGGCGCTGCGGGTCGTGGGGCGGGCGTCAGGCACCGGGCTTGCGGGTCATGCACCAGGTGCGCGGTCCTTCGGGCACCTCGACGTCGGCGGTGACGGTGAAGCCGAGCCGCTCGTAGAAGGGGAGGTTGCGGGGCGCGGAGGTCTCCAGGAAGGCGGGCACCCCGGCGCGCTCGGCCGCCTCCACTCCGGGGAGCACGACGGCGCTGCCCAGACCCTTGCCCTGGTGGTCGGGCGAGACGCCGACGGTGGCCAGGAACCACGCGGGCTCCTTGGGCCGGTGCGGCGCCAGGAGGCCTTCCATCTGTTGCTGCGCGGCCAGCCGGGAACCGCTCAACTCGGCCATGCGCGGGCCGATCTCGGCGAACACCGCCCCCGCTTCGACGCTCTCCGGCGTGGTCCAGACCGCCACCGCGGCGCCGTCGTCCGCGACCCACACCTTGCCGATGTCGAGCCCGACGCGCGTGAGGAAGAGTTCTTGCAGCTCGGTGACCCGCTCGATGTGGCGGTCCGGGTCGACGGTGTGGCGCGTGGCGGGGTAGTCGGCGAACGCGGCGGCGAGGGTGCGTACGGCCCGGGGGACGTCGTCGCGGGTGGCGAGGCGCACCGTGGGCTTGTACTCGGTCATGGAAGGTCGTCTCCTTGTGAGGGGTCAGGGGCGTGGGTCAGGGGATGGTGGCGGCACCGGTCGTGGCGGCCGCGGGGGCGGCGAGGGCCTCCACGGCGAGCCGGTGCAGCTCCGGGTTGGCGGACAGGGCACCCGTCCCGCGCTGGGGCGAGCCGCCGAGCAGGTCGGTGCAGACGCCGCCCGCCTCCTCCACGAGGATCTGGAGGGCGGCGATGTCCCAGGGGCTCACGACCGGTTCGGCCGCGATGTCGACCGTGCCCTCGGCGACCATGCAGTGCTGGAGGAAGTCGCCGAAGGCGCGGTCCTCCCAGCAGGCGTCGGCGAGTCGCAGATACGCCGCGCGCGAGTGGAAGGCGTCCCAGGTACGGGTGTTGGTGGTGGACAGATAGGCGTTTTCGAGGCGGGCGACACCGGAGACGTGCAGCCGCAGCGGTTCGGCGCCGGCGGACCCGCGCCGCAGCCAGGCCCCGTGCCCGGCCGCCGCCCACCAGCGGCTGCGCAGGGCGGGCGCGGCGACGACGCCGACGGTGGGCCTGCCGTCCTCCAGGAGCGCGATCAGCGTGGCCCAGACCGGCACTCCGCGCAGGAAGTTCTTGGTGCCGTCGATGGGGTCGACGATCCAGGTGCGTCCTGCGGTCACCTCGCCGCCGGTCTCCTCTCCCGCGAAGTCGTCGTCGGGCCGGGCGGCCCGCACGGACTCGCGTACGGCCGCCTCGACGGTGGTGTCCGCGTCGGTGACGGGGGTGCGGTCGGGCTTCTCGCGTATCCGCAGGTCGCGCGCCTGGAAGCGGCGGGTGGTGATGCGGTCGGCGGTGTCGGCGAGTCGCATGGCCAGTTCCAGGTCGGCCTGCTGTGGCATGAAGGTGCCTCCTCCTCGACGGGACACGGGGTCGGGGGGCCGCCCCGGCGGGCCGGGGGAAGTGCCCGCCGGGGCGGCCGGCTCACTTGGCGCGCAGTTCGAGCAGGTGGTACTCCATGACCCGGACGACCTCGATACGGCGTACGCGGCGCAGCATCTCGACGGTCATCCCGGCCTCGGCGGCGAAGGCGTCGATCCGCTCGCGGTCTCCCAGATCGGCCGTGCCGATCAGCAGCCGGCCGCCGTCGGCCAGGTGGTCGCGGGCCCCGGAGATGAACCGGGACTGGCCCTGGTAGCCGGGGTCGAAGACCGCGGAGTGCAGGTCGCTGGAGAGCGGGAAGCCGTCCTCCACGTACGTCCAGGGCACGTTCCAGAAGATCGCGTCGAACCGGTCGGTGGGTTCGAGCGCCGCGTACAGGTCGCTGTGCAGCACCCGCACCCGGTCCTCGACGCCGTGCCGCTCGGCATTGGCGAGGGTGTTCGCCACCGCCTTCTCGTTGATGTCGAGCGCCGTGACGTCGCTGCCGTGGAGCGCCGCGGTCACGGAGATGACGCCGGTGCCGCAGCCGACCTCCAGGAAGGAGCCGCCCTTGGGATAGGGCACGATCGAGGCCATGACCTCGGTGGCGGCGGTCAGGGTGCCGGGGAAGACGCCGCGGTGCAGGGTCCACTCGCGGCCCAGCAGGGAGAAGTCGTCCGGCAGGTCGTCCCCGGTCATGACGTGCTCGAGGACCTTGGCGGCGGCCTCGGGGGATTCCTTGACAGTCATGGTTGACCTTTCCTGTGAGGGTGACGGGATCGTGGAAGCTGTCGGGGTGCCGGGGGTCACCGGGAGGTCTCGGCGGCGTGGGCGGCCAGCGCCTCCCGGTGCCGTCCGATCTTGCGGAAGGCCTCGGCGTAGGCCTCGATCAGCGCCACGTCCTCGGGCCAGTCGGTGAAGGTGGGCAAGGACAGGGCGTGCTGCTCGACATGGGCGGCTTGCGAGCCGGGCTCCGGTGCGCTGGCGCGCTTGGGGGTGCCGGGGAAGAGGGGGTTCTCCGGCCGCGCGTACAGCGGCAGGGTGGCCAGCCGGGGGCCGGACGGCGCGCCGACCTCCATGCCCTCGGCCCGCAGGGCCTCGATCAGTACGGAGCGCGGGACGCCGCCCAGCGCCTCGGGCCGGTAGAGGGGCTTGTAGCCGTACCAGGCGCCCATGTCGACGTGGTCGGGGACCGTGATGGGCTCCAGGTAGTCCACCTCGCGAAGCAACTCGCCGAAGTGGCGCAGACAGCGGTGCCGGGCCTCCTTGCGGGCGGGGAAGGCGGCGAGCGAGTGCCGGGCGACGATCGCGTTGAACGGCGACATCCGCAGCTTCAGGCCGAAGCCGGTCACCCAGTGCGAGCGCAGCTCCTCGTCGATGACCGAGTCCCGGGAGCGGTCCCGGTAGTGGCCGAGGAGGGTGGCGCGGTCCTGCACCAGCGCGTCGTCGGTGACGAGGATGCCGCCCTCTCCCGCGTAGACGGCCTTGTTGGCCTGGAGGGAGAAGACCGCGGCGTCGCCGAAGGTGCCGACCGGCTTTCCCTTGTAGCGGCTGCCGTGGGCGTGGGAGCAGTCCTCCAGGACGCGCAGTCCGTAGCGCTCGGCGACGCCCAGGATCGCGTCCATGTCGCAGGGGTGCCCCCACTGGTGGACGACGGTGACGACCCGGGTGTTCTCGGTGATCGCCGCTTCCAGGGCCTTGGGGTCGAGGCCGCGGCTGACGGGGTCGATGTCGACGAGGACCACGTCGCCGCGCAGGGCGAAGACGGGGCTGAGCGCGGCGTGGTAGGTGAGCGCGGGCCCCGCCACCTCGACCCCCTCGCGTACGCCGAGTGCGAAGTAGGCGGCGAGCAGGGCGCTGGTGCCGGAGTTGAAGGTGACGGCGTAGCGGACGCCGTGGTCGAGGAAGGCGAGGAATTCGGCTTCCAGTTGGCCGATGGGGCCGCTGTTGCCCTTGATGGAGATGTCGGTGTTGCGCTGCTCGGTGAGTGCGGCCAGTTCGGCCTCGTCCGCGCGGGGCGGCCAGATCTCGTGGGGAAGCGGCCGGTCGATGGCCGGGGTGCCTCCGAGGAGGGCGAGCTTGTCGGCGGTGGTCATGGGTCCTTCCTGGCGTGGGGAGTGGCGTGGCTCCGGGGTGCCGGGCCGGTGGGCGGTCAGCGGAACCGCAGATCGCGGCCCGCGAAGTCGATGCGCCCCAGGCCGACGGCGTAGAAGCGCAGCAGCATGGCGTGCAGGGACGTCGGCCGGCCGGTGGTGATGGTCAGGTGGGAGGTGGCGGTGCCGCCCGCGGGGACGGTCAGCCGGTCCGGGCTCAGGGCGAACCGGAAGCCGTGCGGTTTGCCGCGGGTGATGCGGGCCCCGAGGAGCAGGTCGAGTTCCTGGTCTCCGTCGTTGGTGATCCGGGCCCGCAGCGAGGTCGTGCTGTCGGGCGCGAGGACGGCGTCCCCTTCGATGGCGATGCCGACCGTGGCGTCCTCGGTGTCCTGGGTGGCGCCGCACACGGGGCAGCTGATCAGCAGGCGGCACAGCCACGGGCGCAGCACATGGGCGCTGGTGTAGCGGTGGGTGGCCTCGCCGCAGTACCGGCACTCGCCGTACGGGCTGCGGACCTCTTCGACGGCGTACGTGGGCCGGTACGCCTCCACGAAGTGGTACTCGCGGGTCTCGGTGAGGCGCAGCAGGGTGTCGAGCAGGTGCCGGTCGAGGCGGGCGCAGTTGGCAAGGATGCGCTCGGTGGCGCGGTGCAGCGGCTCCGACTGGGTCAGGTCCGCGATGTGGTCCTTGGTCCTGCGGGCCACGGCGGGCAGGCTGTTGGCGGTGTCGGTGAGCACCGACCGGGTCTTGTCGAGCTTGATGTCGAGGGCGGCGAGGTTCTCGTAGCGCTCCACGGCGCGCACGATGCGGTCGGCCGCGGTCCGCTGCCGTGGGGCGGCGGTGAGGGTGCGCGAGGTCTCGGTGCCGGAGAGCCGGCGTTCCTGGAACCCGAAGACCAGCGCGGCCGGTTCTCCGTCGGCGGTTTCGCCGAACGTGCCGTAGAGGGGCAGTTTGCCGCCGAACGGCTTGGCGGGGACGAGGCGCAGTTGTCCGCCGCGGTGGGCCTCGCGCAGGTCGGGGTCCTTGAGAGGGACGCGGGTGAAGGCGGGCAGCCTCCCCTCGAAGGTGATCTCGGCGCGGCCCGGCTCCTCCTGGCAGGTCACCGCGTCCGGCACCGGCCGTGCCGCGGCGGGGGCGTAGCGGGCCTCCGGGTCGCCGATGACGAGCACTTCGGGTGCGTCGACGCCCCAGCGCCGCAGGCTGTCGTTGACCTGGCGGACCGCGCCGCCGACGGTGGCGCCCTCGTCGAGCAGGTAGTGGAAGAGCAGGTTCTCGCCGGGGGTGCCGTCCTTGAGCAGCGGGCTGGCTATGTAGGTGCCTGCCCAGGAGTCGAGGAAGCGCTGGGCGACGGTGAAGCGGTTGTGGCTGCCGAAGAGCTGGGTGCCGAGTTTGAGGGTGAGGCAGGCGTTGGCGAAGACGATCTGGGCGGGGATGCCGGCCGGGTCCCAGCGCCGCGCGTCGGGATAGACGCAGTCGCCGCCGTGCATGCAGGCGGGCAGGGTGCGTGACTCCCGCCGTGCCGCGGCCTGTTCGGCGGGGTCGGGGGTGAGGCCGCACAGGATGTCCTGCGAGGTGAGCCGCAGGTAGTCCTCGCTGCCGTGGGTGATGACGCTGAACAGGCGGTGCATCGGGGCCGGTTCGGCCGGATCCCGCGGTTCGGCGGTGGCGACGCCGGGCCGGGGGGCGGGCCGTGTGAAGGTGGCGGCGTCGACGGCGTCCTGCGGGTAGACGGTCAGCTGTCCGTTGCGCAGGGGCTCGTCGCCCTTGAGGAGCGGGGCGATCAGCACGTCAGCGGTGGCGGGGGCCTCGGGGTAGACGAGCGTCTTGAGGACCAGCTCGCTGAGCTTGGCGGCGCTGTGCGCGTACAGGACGCCGACGTCGAGGGCGGGGAAGCGGGCCCGTATCCGTGTGACGAGGCCGAAGTCGAGGAGCCGGGCGGGTCCGACGAGGGTCAGGAAGCGGGGCGCGGTGTCCCGTACGGTCCGGTGGATGTCGTCCTCGTTCGCCGCCGACAGCAGCCGGGCGCGCTTGGCGAGGGCGTAGACGGCCGCCGGGTGGGCGAAGGCGTGGTCGTCGCCGTGGGCGACGGCCACGACGAGATGCTCCTCCCGGCCGGTGCGCAGCTCGGTGAGGGCGGCGCCCAGGAGGACGTCTTCGTCACGGGTGGCGTCACCGGCCGCGGCCGCGGGGCCGGCGGGCCGGTCCGGGTCGTGGGCGGTGGTCAGCGGCAGGCCGAGGCGTGCGGCGATCCGGCGGGGCCACACATGGCGGCCCGTGGGGTCGAGCACAGGGACGGCGGCGGGTGCGGTGGCGGGGCGGTCCAGGGCCGCGGCGAGATACTCCCCCGGTGTGCGCGTCAGAGTGATGCTTAACGTCACGTTTCTCTCCAGGTGCCTCGGGACGGTGAGGATCAGCTGTACCGATCGGCGAGTTCGTTCCGCTCCCGTGACCGCTCCCGGTAGATCCCGTCGATCACGCGCACGGTGGTGAGTTGCCGACGGAAGTGGTCCTCACGTACGTCCCGGTCGTCCAGGTGTCCGAGGTAGTGGGCGATCATGGCGCGGACCGCGTCGGTCTTGGGTCCGGGGCGGGTGAAGCGTTCGAGGAGGCGGCCGCCGGTGGAGTGCAGGGTGGCGCCCTGGGGTTCCACGTTCAGCGCGCCCCCGGTGCCGAGGACGCAGAGGCGTTCGGACTTCTCGTGGTTGTGCCGGGAGATGCGCAGCGAGCCGGACAGGGTCGGCGACGGGTAGCTGCACATCAGGCTGACCAGGTCCTCCAGGTGCCGGTCGCGCATCTCCTGGTAGTGGTGGACGAAGGCGGCGTTCACGCGGCTCGGTTCGGGGAACATTCCGCTGAGCACGTCGATGAGGTGGTAGCCCATGTCGAGCAGCACCCCGCCGAGGGCCTGTTCGCGGGAGGCGCGCCAACCGCTCGTCGGCTGCGCCAGGTTGAAGTGGTAGTCGTACGAGAACCAGTAGGGATCGCCGATGCGGGCCAGGTTCTTCCGCGCGAACTGGAAGACCGGGTTGAAATTGCGCTGGAGGAGCGTGTAAACGCTGCGGTCCGCTCCTTCGGCCAGCTCTATCAGCTGCCGGGCCTCTTCCTCGGTGACGGCGAACGGCTTTTCCTTGACGATGTGCTTGCCGTGCAGCAGCAGTTCTCTGCACAGCGGGAAATGTTCGCTGTGCGGCACGGTGACCATCGCGACATCGAAGTCGACCCGCTTGAGTGCCTCGCCGATCCCGGTGAACCGCGGAAATCCCCAGTCATCGGCGAGCGCCCCCGCCGCAGGGGCGACATCGACGCCCCCGACGATGTCTGCGTACTCCCGGACGACCGGTAAGTACTCCTTTCCCTGGTGGCCTGCGAATCCGACCATCAGGGCCCGCAGCCGCGGTTGCGCACGCTTCTGTGAATAAGTGGACATGCGGAACTTCCCCCTCGCGTGATTGCCTCTGCCGATGACGGTGACGATGACGAAGAACGAAGTATTGAGGACGGCCGGGAGGGCTCAGCGGCGCGTGGATCCGGCGAGCCAGTCGTGTCCGGCGGCGACCGTGTCCTTGATGAAGGTGCCGGCGCCGCGCCGGACGTTCTCGTCGAGCAGGGAGATGTCCTGCGGCCCCACCCACGCGAACTCCGGGTGCTTGTCCCGTTCGAGCGTGGGTGACGACAGGTCCCCGTCCACCTCGACGACGTAGTCCGACTCGAGGTGCCGTACGCCGTCCGCCGTCCAGCTCTCGTGCACCACCCGGGCCAGCACCCGGCGCAGCCGCCAGCCGGTCTCCTCGGCGATCTCCCGGGCCAGTGCCTCGTGGTGGGTCTCGCCGTCCTCCACGGCGCCGCCCACGACGTCCCAGCATGCGGGGAACAGGCGCCGGTCGGCCGAGCGGCGCTGTACGAAGATCCGGCCGAGCGGATCGCTGATGAGCGCACCCACCACCAGCTTGGGCGCGGTCCCGTCAGCCATGGTGGGCGGCTGCCTCTCCCAGCCGGTGCCGGGAGTAGTGGGTGAGCACCGTCTGGAACGCCTGCCCGTGCAGCGTCGCCGCCTCGCGGCTGTACTGCGCCGTCCTGTCGCACGTCAGGTGGTAGCAGGGGTCGTACGGCCGGCCAGCGGTGCCGCCCCACAGAGCGGCCTGCTCGGGGGTCTTGGCCTCGAACGAGCCTCCGTAGAGCCCGCCGGTGGGGATGCCCGCGCCCAGGAACGCCACGTAGTCGGAGCGCCCGTCGGCGGGTCCCGGCAGGGAGGTGCGGCCCTGGGCGGCGAACGCGTCGGTCAGCTCGCGCTCGATCTCGTCCGAGCCGGGGGCCGGGCGCTGTCCTGTGACGGGGTCGGTGGCCTTGGAATCCAGCGTGAAGAGACCGTAGTTGGGGCTGCCGATCATCTCCAGGTTGAGGTACAGCCCGGTGCGCTCACGCTCCTCCTGGGTCAACGAGTCGACGTAGTGCTGCGAGCCGAGCAGGCCGAACTCCTCCGCGCCCCAGAAGCCGAACACCAGCCGGTTGTCCTCGGCCCGGGTGCCGTGGTCCTTGGCGGCCGCCAGGGCGCTTTCGAGCAGTACGGCGGCGGCGACACCGTTGTCGTTGATGCCGGGCCCCTCCGGCACGGAGTCGAGGTGGGCGCCGGAGACCACGGTGTGCTCGGGGTTGCCGCGGGGGCTCACGGCGATCAGGTTCTCGGTGGTACGGCGTTCGGTGAGCGAGCGCAGGGTGAGCTGGACGGTGCGTCCGGCCCGTGCCTCGGCGGCGAGGAGGCGGCCCGTCTCCTGGGTGACGCCGCCGATGGGTATGCGGGCCGCCTCGGGGTCGGCCAGCCAGGTGTGCAGTTCGCCGGGGCCGGTGTTGGCGACGATTACGGCGGCCGCGCCGGCGTCGGCGGCCACCCGCTGCTTGTCGTCCATCGAGCAGCCCCCGGCGTCGACGAGCGCGATCCGCCCGCCAGCCGGCACTCCGTCGTACGCGCCGGCGCGGCAGCCCTGCCGCCGCTCGGTGTCCCCGCCGACCGCCGTCGGCCGTGCTGTCAGGCCGCCTCGGGGGGTCGACTGCGAGTAGCCGCTGACCACGACTCCGGGTGTGCTGCCGTCCCGCAGCACCAGCTTTTCCTCAAGCGTCCTGGTGTAGCGGAAAGGGAATTGCTGGCGCTGCGTCGAGTATCCCGCTTTTTTGAGCAGCTTTTCGGTGTAGTCGACCGATTCCGCATATCCTTGCGTGCCGGATGCACGGTCGCCGCCGTGCGCGTCCGCAATGCGCTCGAACCGCGTCAGATGCTTTTCTATCCGATCCTGGGAGAGCGGCGGCGGGGTGACCTCGGATTCCCCCGCCGCAGCCGAAGAGGAACTAATCACAAGCTGCGCGAGAAAGAGCACACCGACCGCGCCTGCGGTCATCGCTCTTTTTCTCTGGATCCGGTGAAGCACGTTTCCCCCATATCCAGTGGTGCTTCTGTGAGTTCGCATCAACGACCAGCACATTACCCGGGCAATTCTTGCGCCCCAAAAAACCGTAAAGAGTATCGCCGGAATCCGGACGTCTCAGCTGGGGCTTGACACAGTGATCCGATGGCGTTTTGGAACGTACTTACGGCCCGTACTACCGGCCTCGCACCGGGACGGCGGCGCCCTCGGATACCCGCGCCGCGCGCCGCACAAACGATCAAGTTCACGCCAGGCGCCGCGTGTCGCGCCTCTTGATGATGGCCGGTTCAGCCCCGGACGGCGTCCACGTCGACCCCCGCGCCGCGCAGCAGGGCCCGGTCGGGCGCCGGCAGCCAGATCTCCCCGGGCACGTGGGTCAGCCAGTCTCCGGCCGACCGCTTGGCCAGACCGACCAGCCGGTCGACGAGCGGATGGCCCGCCTGCCGACGCCACACCATCGACCACGGGTAGACCGGCGTGGGGTCGACGAGCGGGATGCTCCTGATGTCCGGCGAGAAGGCGTAGGAGACGTCCGCCCCGGCCAGGCACGCCATCTCGCCGTGGCTCCACAGGTGTTCCAGGAAGTGCTCATCGCTCAGTGCCGCGCCCGAGAAGGCGAGCGAGAGACCGAAGGAGTCGGCCAGGCGGCGCACATAGTGCTCCCACTCCGACGCCACTCCGTTGCGCGGCTGCCAGATGCCGCAGCTCCGCAGCTCATCGATCCGCACCTCGTCGCGGCCGGCCAGCGGGTGGGTGCGCGGCACCAGCGCTCGCAGCGGTTCGAGGCGCACGAGGCGGTGCGAGAACTCCGCCGACCAGCCCTGCACGTCATGGACCCGGCCGAACGCCGTGTCGATCTCGTCCCTGGCCAGCGCGGGCAGCGCGGCGGCGAGCGACTGCCGCATGCTCAGGTTCAGCGGCAGCTCGGGGTCCTCCTCAAGGAGCTTGCGGACCAGTTGGAGCGGGGCGAGCCGTCCGTCGACCACGTCGACCCGCAGCGGGCGGCGCTCACGGGGCTGGACGGCCTGGACGGCCGCGTCGGCGGCCTCCATGACCCGGCGGGCCGGCGCGAGGAACCGCTGCCCCTCCTCGGTGAGCGCGACGCTGCGGTTGCCGCGGACGAAGAGCGAGACGCCCAGCAGCAGTTCGAGGCGCCGGATCCGCTGGGACAGCGCCTGCTGCGTGATGAAGAGCCGCTCGGCCGCGCGCCGGAAGTGCAGCTCTTCCGCGGTGATCGCGAACGATCGCACCAGCGCCAGGTCCAGATCCACAATCACCAACTGTTGATCAGCAAGCAGAAGTTGTCAACCAGGCCGTGCTGGAACACTGCCCCCGAGTCATCGGGTGATGCGTACGAGACGGCCCGCCGGATGCCCGGGACCGCTCAGGTGGCGAGCAGCGCCTTCGCCAGGGTGCCCTCGCCCGAGAGTTCGATCCGGCCCGCCCGCACGCCCTCGCCCACCGTCAGCTCGCCCCTGCTCACCGCCACGCACGTCTGCGCGTCCAGCGCGAGGCGCACCTCCGGGGCGTCCGGCGCGGGGCCGTCTCCGTACGTCTCGGCGCCGTCCCCGAGGCGCACGTGGAAGCGGCCCTCGCCGAGGCCGACCTCCACCGTTCCCTCGGCGCCGATCCGCGCCAGGGTGCGCAGCATCGGGAGCGCGAACCAGTGCGCCCGCACCGCGTCCGTGGGCCTGCGTTCTTCCAGGCCGTGCACGCCCCAGGCGGCCAGGGCTTCCAGGACCGGCAGCAACTGACGTCCCTTGAGGGTCAGTTCGTAAACGTACGCCGCCGCGGGCGGGGGCAGTCGGCGGCGGGTGGTGAGGCCCTGCTGCTCCATGTCCTTCAGGCGCGAGGCCAGCACGTCCGTGCTGACGCCCGGCAGGTCGGCGTGCAGGTCGGTGTAGCGGCGGGGGCCGACCAGCAGCTCCCTGACGACCAAGAGGGTCCAGCGGTCGCCGACGGCGTCCAGAGCCCGGGCCGCCGCGCAGTACTGGTCGTAGCTTCGGCGAGGTGACATGTGACGCAGTCTAGACAGGTTGTTGGACTTTCCAAGCGGCGACTTGGTAAAACCAAGTAACACACGTCACGGGAGGCGCACCGCATGGAGTTCCGGCAGTCGAGCAAGCTCAGCGAGGTCTGTTACGAGATCCGGGGCCCCGTCATCGAGCACGCCAACGCCCTGGAGGAGGCGGGCCACAGCGTCCTGCGCCTCAACACCGGCAACCCCGCGCTCTTCGGCTTCGAGGCGCCCGAGGAGATCGTCCAGGACATGATCCGGATGCTTCCGCAGGCGCACGGCTACACGGACTCGCGCGGCGTCCTGTCCGCCCGCCGCGCCGTCGCCCAGCGCTATCAGGCGCTCGGCCTCGACGAGGTCTCGGTGGACGACGTCTTCCTCGGCAACGGCGTGTCCGAGCTGGTCACGATGGCGGTCCAGGCGCTCCTGGAGGACGGCGACGAAATCCTCATCCCCGCGCCCGACTTCCCGCTGTGGACCGCGGTGACGACCCTCTCCGGAGGCAAGGCCGTCCACTACGTCTGCGACGAGGCGGCGGACTGGTACCCCGACCTCGACGACATGGCCTCGAAGATCACCGACAGGACCAAGGCCGTCGTGATCATCAACCCCAACAACCCCACGGGCGCGGTCTATCCGAAGGAGATCCTGGAGGGCATCCTCGATCTCGCGCGGCGGCACGGCCTGATGGTCTTCGCCGACGAGATCTACGACCAGATCCTGTACGACGACGCCGTGCACCACAGCGTGGCCGCCCTCGCCCCGGATCTCGTGGTCCTCACCTTCTGCGGTCTTTCGAAGACGTACCGCGTGGCGGGTTTCCGTTCGGGCTGGCTGGTCATCACCGGCCCGCGGCAGCACGCGCGCGACTACCTGGAGGGGCTGACGATGCTCGCCTCCATGCGCCTGTGCCCCAACGCGCCCGCGCAGTTCGCCATCCAGGCCGCGCTCGGCGGCCGCCAGTCGATCCGTGAACTGACCGCGCCCGGCGGGCGGTTGCACGAGCAGCGGGACCGGGCCTGGGAGAAGCTGAACGAGATCCCCGGCGTCTCCTGCGTCAAGCCGAAGGGCGCGCTGTACGCCTTCCCGCGCCTGGACCCGAAGGTCCATCCGATCCACGACGACGAGAAGTTCGTGCTGGACCTCCTGCTCCAGGAGAAGATCCAGGTGGTCCAGGGCACCGGCTTCAACTGGCCCCGCCCCGACCACTTCCGCATCCTCACCCTCCCCCACGCCGACGATCTCGACGCGGCGATCAGCCGCATCGGCCGCTTCCTGAGCGGCTACCGCCAGGGCCGCTGACACTCCGGGGGCACCCCACCGGACGCGCCCGGGGCGTGGCGCTGACAGGCACTCACTTCCGCTGCCAAGATGACCCCCATGATGCGTGGGGGCAAGGTCGCCGTCGTGGGTGGCAGTATCGCCGGGTGCGCGGCGGCGCTGGCCGCCTGCCGCGGGGGCGCCGACGAGGTCACGGTGTACGAGCGCACGGCGGGGGACCTGGCGGAGCGCGGCTTGGGGCTCGCGGTGCACGACGGGCGGTACGCGGAGCTGGAGTTCGCCGGTTACCTGGACGCGGGGATGCCGTGGGTGCAGATGCTGCGGCGCCGCTGGTACGTGCGCGACGCCGTGGCCGCCCCGGTGGGCCGGGAGATCGCCGCGATGCCCTTCCCCTTCCGCGCGTACAACTGGGGCCCGCTGTGGCGGGAGCTGCGCGGCAGGATCCCGGAGGAGGTCGCCTTCCGGGCGGGGACCCCCGTGCAGGCGCTGCGCCCCGGCCCCGACGGAATCCGCGTCGAGACCGCCGGGGGCACCGAGCGCTTCGACCTCGCCATCGGCGCCGACGGCTACCGCTCGGTGGCCCGCACCTGCGCGTTCGGTGACGTACGGCCCGCCTACGCCGGGTATCTCGCCTGGCGCGGCGCCTACCCTGTGAGCCGGCTCGCCGATCCGAGTGGTGGCCGGAGGACGAGTGCGTGTACGTGGTCTTCCCCGGCGGGCACGTCGTCCTCTACCGCATCCCCGACGACGCCGGCGGCCACCGCGTCAACTGGGTCCTCTACACCGCGCCGCCCCCGGGCCTCGACCTCGGGCTCGGCCTCGACCTGCGGCTGACCGGCCCGGCGGGGCTGCCGCCCGGCGGCCTCACCGAGGCCCTCGCACGGCATCTGGCGCACGTCGCCGACGACCTCCTGCCCCCGTACTGGGGTGCGGTGGTGCGGGCGACGGCGTCCGACGAACTGTTCCTCCAGCCCATGTACGACTTCACGGCGCCCCGGTCCGCCATGGACCGCGTGCTGCTGGTGGGCGACGCGGCGGCGGTGGCCCGGCCGCACACCGGCGCGGGCGCGGTCAAGGCACTCCAGGACGCGACGGTCCTGGAGTCCGCGCTGCGCGCGGCGGACACCTGGGCGCACGCCCTGGACGCGTACGACGGGGACCGCACACCCTCGGGCCGCACGATGGTGGACCTCGGGCGCCGCCTCGGCGACGCGCTGGTCCTCTCGACACCGAACTGGCGGGCGATGGACCAGACGGCGCTGGAGACCTTCTGGAAGGAGGCGGACGGGACGGGAGCGTTCGGGGGCGGGGAGCTGAAGGCCCGCGTGGTTTGACCTTGACACGGTGAGAAGGCCTTCACTGCGTCGAGGAGGTGGTCCCGATGACCCTGCCGATCCAGGACGCGGACACGAATACGGACACGAATACGGATACGGAGACGGATACGACGCGAGCCCTTCAGGGGCTGGAGGACAGCCGCTCGTCGGTACGGCTGCGGGCGGCGATGGCGGTCGGCACGGCCCCCGACCCTCGGTGCGTCGACAAGCTCATCGAACGCTGCGCGAGCGAGCCGGACTTCTCGGTGCGGGAAATGCTCACGTGGGCGCTCACCCGCCACCCGGCGGCCGCGACGCTCCCGGGACTGCTCGACGAACTCCGCGCGGAGGGCGCGCAGGCACGGAGCCAGGCGCTGCACACGCTCTCCAAGATCGGGGACCGGCGGGCGTGGCCCGCGATCACGCCGGAGCTGCTGTCCGACGCCGACGACGAGGTGGCGCGGAGTGCTTGGCGGGCGGCGGTCGTGCTCGTACCCGAAGAGGAGAAGTCCGCGCTGGCCCACGCGCTGTCGGGGCAGCTCGGGCGCGGCGGGCGCGAGACGCGGCTGAGCCTCAGCCGGGCGATGATCGCGCTCGGTGAGGTGATCGTGCCGGCGCTGGACGCCGCGATGAGCGACGCCGACCCGGAGGTGCGCGCGCACGCGATCGCAACGGAACGGCTGTTGCGCGACCCGGAGGCCGGGTTCGAGTTCGCGGTCGAGGAGGCGAGGCGCGTCGTGGCGCTCGGCGGGGAGGGCCCGGCAGAATGACATGCGCGGTGGTGGGTGACGGGCGGCGAGGAGCGACAGGCAGTGCTGATCGGTGATGTGGCCCGCCTGTCCGGGGTCAGCGCCCGCATGCTCAGGCATTACGAGGCGCTCGGCCTTGTGTGCCCGTCGGACCGCACCCACGGCGGCTATCGGGAGTACTCCGAGGACGACATCCGGCGGATCTTCCACATCGAGAGCCTGCGTTCGCTGGGGCTTTCGCTGCGGGATGTCGGACGGGCCCTCGACGACCCCGGCTTCGCGCCCTCGGCGCTCGTCGACGACCTGATCCGGCAGACGCGGGAACGCATCGCGCGGGAGACGGAGCTGCTCACCCGGCTCCGCCGGATCGACGCCTCGGAGCCCGCCGGGTGGGAGGGCGTCCTCCAGATCGTCGCGCTGCTCCAGGGGCTCGGGTCGCAGAGCGCCGCCCGGCGTCAGCGCGCGGCCCTCTCCTCGGCCGAGGAGGTTCCGGTGCCGGTGGAGGCGCTGGTCGAGGCGGCGCTGAGCGAGTCGGACACGAACGTCGCCGGGGCCCTGCGGTGGGCTCTCGCGCAGTCCGGCGACGGCGGAGGGGCGCTGCTGGCGAAGGGCCTCGGCTCGCCCGACGCCGAGGTGCGCAAGCGTGCCGTGCAGTCCCTCGCCGAGATGCCGGAGGAGGAGGCGGCCGTGCCGCTGCGGGACGCCCTCGCGCACCCCGATGCCGTGGTCCGCGGATACGCGGCTCTGGCGCTCGGGACACGCGGCGTGGCCGAGGCGGTCCCGACGCTCATCGACATGGTCGTCGAGGAGAGGAACGACGTGGACGCGGCCGACGCCCTGGGCGTGCTGGCCGCTCGCCCGGCCCTGGCGGAGGAGATCGCCACCGGGTTCACCGACCGTCTCGCCCGCGGTGGCCCCGGACCGGCCGCACGCCGCCGGGTGGCGCAGGCGCTCGCGGACATCCCGGGCAGCACGGCGTCGCGGGCCCTGGCGGATCTGGCGGGGGACGAGGACCGCGGCGTCGCGGTCACCGCGGCCTATGTTCTCGGGATACGTGACGTCAGTCGGCGCCCCGTACGTATGTGATCTTGACGTCAAGTCGGGCGTACCATCGCCGGGTTGATTCCACGAAAGGAAGTTCTGCCATGCCCACCAAGTCCCTTCGGATACCCACCCCCGACGGCGAGGCGGACGCCTTCGCAGCCTTCCCCGACGGAGCCGGGCGGCACCCGGGCGTGCTGCTGTACCCGGACGCCTTCAACGTCCGGCCCGTGGTGGAGGAGCTAGCCCGTGAACTGGCCGGGCACGGCTACTACGTACTCGTTCCGAACCTCTACTACCGCCACGGCCGCGCGCCGGTGGTCGAGCTGCCCGGACACATCGGCGAGGAGGACCGGCCGAAGGTCTTCGCGCTGCTGATGCCCCTGGTCGAGGCGCACACCACCGAGCGCGTCCTGCGCGACGCCGACGCCTACCTCGACTTCCTCGCCGCGCAGCCCGAGGTGGGCGACGGGCCCTTCGGCGTGATCGGCTACTGCCTGGGCGCCGCCCTGGCGATGCGCACCGGAGCGGCCCACCCCGGCCGGGTGGCCGCTGTCGCGGGGTTCCACCCCGGGTTCCTGGTCACCGACGCGCCCGACAGCCCGCACCGCCTCCTCTCCCGGCTCACCGCCGAGGTCCACCTCGGCCTCGCCGTAGGGGACTTGACGCCCGAGGCCATCGGCGAGCTGGAGCGGGCGCTGGACGCCGCGGGCGTCGGGCATACCATCGAGGTCTATCCGGACAGCGTCCACGGCTTCACCATGGCCGACACCGACGCGTTCAGCGCCGCCGCGCTCCAGCGTCACTGGGACCGGCTGCTCCCGCTGCTCGGCCGGGTCGTTTTGGGGGATCCGCGCCAAGATCAATAGTATCCGGCGATGATCACAAGACAACGGCCGGCGGCCTGGGTCATCGCCCTGCTCGCCGCCCTGACCGCCGGGCTCGTCACGGCGGGTCCCGCAGCCGCCGATGACGACGACGAACCGGCGCAGCCCTCCCCCAAGGTCGAGCTGGTCCTCGACGTCAGCGGCTCCATGCGGGCCCGCGACATCGACGGCAAGTCCCGTATGGCCGCCGCCAAGCAGGCGTTCAACGAGGTCCTGGACGCCACTCCGGACGAGGTCGCCCTCGGCATCCGCACCCTCGGCGCCAACTACCGCGGCGACGACCGCAAGACGGGCTGCAAGGACACCGAGCTGCTCTACCCCGTGGAGCGGCTCGACAAGGCGGGCCGCACCGACGCGAAGGCCGCCGTGGCGACGCTCGCGCCGACCGGCTGGACCCCGATCGGCCCGACGCTGCTCAAGGCCGCCGACGACCTGACGGACGACACCGCCGGGCGCAGCCGCCGCATCGTGCTGATATCCGACGGCGAGGACACCTGTCAGCCGCTCGACCCGTGCGTCGTGGCCCGGGAGATCTCCGCCAAGGGGATCCACCTCACCATCGACACGCTCGGCCTGGTGCCGGACGCCAAGACCCGCGACCAGCTGAGCTGCATCGCGGAGGCCACCGGCGGGACGTACACCTCGATCCGGCACACGGACGAGCTGGCCGGGCGCGTCAAGCAGTTGGTGGACCGCGCCGCCGATCCGGTGGTCACCCCGGTGGAGGCGAAGGGCGCCGCCCAGTGCACGGACGCGCCACGGCTGAGGTCCGGTCTCTACACCGACCGCGAGGAGTTCGGCGAGCACCGCTGGTACCGCGTGGACGTGCCCGAGGGCAAAGAGCTGCGCGCCTCCGTGAGCGTGTCGGCCGACCGTGCCGTGCACCAGGACTACGGCGTGCTGCTGCGGGCCGAGACACCGAACGGCCGCGAGATCGTACGCGGCCAGGAGTCCGGCGACGGCCGCACCGACGTGATCTCCACGGGGCTTCGCTATCCGAGGCCGGAGGCCGACGACGCCGACGAGGACGACAAGTACGGCGCCACCGAGACGGTCTGTCTGCGCGTCAGCAACTCCTTCTCCGCGCCCGCGTCGGTGAAGAAGACGCCGGGTATGCCGGTCGAGCTGGCCGTCGACCTGGTCGACTCCCCCGACGAGGCCTCGGACGTCGCCTCCTTCGGGCTCGGCCACGGCTGGTGGCTGCTCGGGCTGCTCGTCCTCGTGGGCTTCGTCGCCGGTCTGGTCTGGGGCTGGCTCTCGCGCTGGCGTTTCGCGGTCTGGAGGACCAACTGATGCGTACGACACGTGTATGGGGACGGGCGGCCCTGCTGGCCGCGACCGCCCTGCTGGCCCTTCCCCAGGCCGCCGCCGCCGACGGTGACGGCGGCGGCGAGGCCGACGGCGCCCCGTCCGAGGCGGGCACCTCCTTCCGCACCGCCACCGCGATCCGCCCCGACCAGGACGCCTCCGCGGAGGCGTCCACGGGCGACTACCTGTACTGGGCGTTCCCCGTGGACGCCGGGCAGCGGGCCACCGTGCACGCCACGGTGAAGCTCCCGGAGGCCGCCGCGCGGCACGCTGCGTCCACCTGGCAGGTCGATGTGTACGACGGTCTGCGGCGCCGCCAGGCCTGCCGGCTCGGCACGCCGAGGAGGACGGCGGCTCAGGATGCCGGTGCGGTCTCGCTGTCCTGCACGCTGCGTACCGTCAAGGCGTGGTCGGAGCAGTGGGCGAACGACCCGCTGCCGGGCACCTACTACATGCGGCTCACCGTCACCGGTCTGAAGGCCGACGACCTCGGTCTGCCGGTGCGGGCCGAGGTGAAGGTCACCACGACCGACGCGGGCGGCGCGCAGGCCGTCGACGGCGCGCTGGCGGAGCCGCTGGTGCCGGGCGCGGGCTCGGACCGGCAGACGCCCGCCGCCGCGACCGAGCCCGAGGACGGCTGGGCCTCGGGCTGGTGGTCCTCGCGCTGGCTGTGGACGGCGGGCGGTGGCGTTCTCGCGGCGCTCGCGGGCGTCGGCGGATACGCCCTGACCCGCGGCTCGGGCCGCCCCGCGCGGGTGCCCCAGGGCCTGTAGGCACGCCCGCCCCGCGGGTGGCCCGCGGGGCGTGGCAGTCTCGTCGGTGGCCGGGCCGGACGGTCCGGCCGCCGACGGAAGAACAGGATGGGCGCGACCATGGGCGATCTTCTCCTCGTCCGGCACGGCGAGACGTCGTGGGCCCTGACCGGGCAGCACACCAGCTGGACGGACATCCCCCTCACGGACAACGGCAGGCAGCAGGCCCGCTCGCTCGCCCCGCTGGTCGGCGGATTCCGGATCGGCGCGGCGTTCACGAGCCCGCTGCGGCGCTCGCGGGAGACGGCGGAGCTGGCCGGGTTCCCGGACGCGTACGTCGACCCGGATCTGAGCGAGTGGGACTACGGCGCGTACGAGGGCGTGACGACCGTGGAGATCCACCGCACCCGGCCCGGCTGGTACCTCTTCACCGACGGCGTCGCCCCCGGCCCGCCCGAGCACCCCGGCGAGAGCCCGGAGCAGGTGGCCGAGCGCGCCGACCGGATGCTGGCCAAGGTGGACGCGGCGCTCGCCAACAACGAGGGCAGCGTGGTCCTCTTCGCCCACAGTCACTTCCTGCGCGTTCTCACGGCCCGGCGGCTCGGCCTGCCCGCCTCGGGCGGTTCGATGTTCCTCCTGGCCACGGGCACGATCAGCCGTCTGAGCACGGAACACGGACGCCCGGTGGTGGCGAGCTGGAACCTGCGGCCGTAGGGCGGGAGATCGCCGGAAACGCTCGAACTCCTGATGTCAGTGGCACAAGGCACTATCGGAAGCAGTCGACGCCGACCGACGCGGACAGCGGAAAGGGGTGCGGGTGCGGTGAAGCCACCCACGGCCGCCCAGCGGCGGATCATCGAGGCCGCGGACCCGGAGACGGGCCGCCTGTCCGGCACGCCGGCCCAGCTGACGGGCCTGGTGCGGGCGCGCCTGGCCTTCCGTCATCCCCGGCCGCCGCACGCGTATTTCCTGTCGCCCGCGGGCCATCGCGTGCGGGACGAGGCGGTTCGGCGGCCCGTGCCCGATCCGGCCGGGCCGTCCGCGGACCCCGGGGTCTTCGCCGCCCGCACCGGCACGGAGGCGGCGGTGGCCGGGAGCGAGGGCGCCGCTCGCGCGCGGGAGGTCCGCGGCGCCTGGGAGGGCCTGCTGGAGCTGCGCAGGATGACGAATGCCGACGGCGCCCGCGACCGCCCCTGCGCGTGGGAGCGTACGCATCTCGTGCAGGCGGCGGCCCTGGCCCTGGAGGCGGCGGGCCTGCCTCCCGCGCGGCCGGGCCAAGAGGGGTACGAGGTGCGGGGCACGCCGCAGCCCGAGGCGGTCGCCGTGCGGGAGCCGTCGCCGGACGGGCTGCGGGCCTGCGCGGCGGCGCTGGAGCGGGCGGGCTGGCAGGTCGGCGAGCACGCGGGGCCGCGTGGCGGGTCCCGCTATCTGCTGGCTTCGCCGAGAAGGACGTGAGCCGCCGCCCCGGGCCCGGCCGGAATGCCCTGCCCCGTCCGGTAGTTGAAGGCGGGAAGACTCAAAGATCATTGAAGGGAACACCGTGGCAGAGCCGTTTTCCGTGAGCATCGGGGTCCGTGGATACGAGACGGACTCGCAGGGGCACCTCAACCAAGCCGTCTATCTCCAGTACGCCGAGCACGCCCGCTGGTCGCTGCTGCGGGCGGCCGGAATCGCGCAGACCGACCTCCTCGACAAGGGCGTCGGCCCCGTCGCCCTGGAGAACACCGTCCGCTACCGCAGCGAGCTGCGCGCGGGCGACGAGACGACGGTGAGCTGCGCGTTCGTGTGGGGTGAGCGCAAGACGTTCCGCATGGAGCAGACCATCACCAAGGCGGACGGCACGGTCGCCGCGACCGTCTCCTCCCTCGGGGGACTGCTCGACCTCAAGGAGCGGCGGATGGTGGAGGACCCGCGCGAGTACTTCAGAACGCTGGCGGTGGACCCGGCGCTGCTCGGTCTGTAACCGCCGGCCCTTACTTCGTCATCAGGTTGAACTTCATCTTCGACTGGCCGGGGACGAGGTCGGGGCCCGTCGCGCTGCCCGATTTGGTCTGGAAGTGCTGGCCGAGGTATTCGCCCACGTACTGGGTCACGGCGGGCTCTATCTTGGTGCCGAACGCGCTGGACTGGTATGCCTCTTTGGGCAGTTTCGACGGGTCGATGTGGCCGATGTTGTCGTTGCGCCAGACCAGGTCCTGATTGCCGCCCGCCAGGTAGACCTCCATGCCGAGGTTCCCGTGGGCGTCGTACGTCACGACGGCCACGCAGGACTTCTCCGGGTGCTGGGCGGCCCACTCCGTCAGCGTCTTGTTCCGGCCCTCCTCGATCGAGTTCGCGGTCTTGACCTCGCCCGTCACGACACGGGGCACCGTCAGCTGACTGTTGTTCTCGGGTCCCTGGGGGCCTTTGCCGCCCCACTTGGGCGGCTCGGGGTGGTAGGCGCCCTGGCGCGGCTCATAGGTCGTCGGCGGCCGGGGCTCGTACCGCCGTTGCTCGGGCGCGGGCTTCACGATGCCGTCGGACGCGGAACCGGGCCTCATACCGGCGATTCCGGACGCGATCCCCTGGACCACGGCGTCCCTGACGGCCTGCTGCCCTGCGGCCTTGGCCGCGTCGATCTTGCTCTCGGGACCGACGCGGCCGTCGTTGTAGAACCACTGCTCCCGGTAGGAGTCCGGGGTCAGGACGTTGTCGATGACGACAGGCTCCTTGGTGTCCATCAGGATCGGCCGGAGCGTGCCATTGTTCACCAGCTCGCGTTCGAGGTCGCGGGGCGAGATCTTGGCGGGGTCGATCGGGCCCCGGCCCAGCCCCACGACGAGTTCGTTGTAGCTCTTGCCCGTCTTCTTCTCCAGTTCCTTGCGGACATCCGTATCGGTCCGCCCGTCCGCCCCCTTCTTCTCGGGCTTCTCGGGCTTCTCGGCCTGCTTCTGCGCGGCGGGCTCGCCCGGCTTCGCGACTCTCGGGTCCTCGGTCTGTACGGGCGCCGCTTCCGTGCGGCCGGGGGAGGACGTGGCGTTCGGGCCGCTCATGCCGCCCGAGGCCGTGTTCTCCGTGGTCCCCGTGTACTTCACGTAGGACACGGCATCCGGGGTCATGTCCTCCTTGCGCAACTCCAGGGTGTGAGGCGGCTTCTCGGCGAGGCGGTCCTCGTTGCGGTACTCCATAGTGCGGTACGAGGGGGAGGCCTCGGGCAGCCTCGGCCGGTTCGCGTCGGTCTCGCGGGAGCCGCCAGGGGCTGTGCCGTGAGTGCCCGCGTCCCGGGGCGTGCCGTGAGTGCCCGCGTCCCGGGGCGTGCCCAGATCCGGCCGGTCCTGCCTGACCGAGGAGTCCGGCCCGTCCCGCGCGCCCTCGGCCGGGGATTTCGGCTGTTCGGTGCGTTCGGTCTGTTCGTTGTCGCGCTCGGACATGACGTCATCCGGTCTGTCAGTGACGAAGGGTACGGTCGATGAAGTCCGCGACGAGATCCCGCTTCTCCGCGGACGCCCCCGCCAGTGGACGGGACGCCAAGTCGCTCGCGCCGCGCCCGTACCGCTCCGCGCCGGAGTCCGCGCCGGGCTCCCGTCCCTCGGGTCTCAGCTCGGTGCCGCCCTCCCCCGGCTTCCCGGAACGGCCGCCGTCCTGCGCGAAGCCGGGGAAGCCGAGTTTCAGGTCGAGATCGATGCCCTCGCCGAGCTTGGTGGAGCCCGAGCCGCTCAGCAGCATGCCCGTGCCCGGCAGCATCTTCTCGATGGACGCGCCCGCCTTCGGGGTACCGACGGCGATGCCGTCCGCGCCTCCGAGACCGCCGGGAAGCTTTCCGGGCTCGCTGCCCATTTTGGCCAAGCCGTCGTAATCACCCACCGACGCGCGCAGCGCGGCGGCGGCGATGTCCGATCCCGGCAGGCCCGTCCGTTCCATGGCCTGGGCGGACAGTTCCGCCGCTTCCCTGCTGAACTTGTCGTACTCGGCCTGTCCCTTGGCGCGGGATTCCTCCACCGCGCGGTCGTTGTCGGCGCGCACTTTGTCGAGCATCCGGGGTCCCATCACCAGCCCGCCTCTCCGAGGACGTGGGCCAGTATGCGGCGGGCGGTGCGGGGCGGCTTGCGCTCGTCGTCGGCGAGCATCTGCTGTTCGAAGCAGAGGCAGGCCCGTCGTGCGGCGGTGTCGAGTGCGGTCCTGGCCTCCTCCGGCATGTCGTCGGTGGGGAATTCGACCAGTTCGTAGGCCGCGTCCTGGCAGATCTCCCATGTCTGGCGCCGCCGCTTGTCCTCCGAGGCCGCGTCGTTGCGGTCCGCGTCCCGCCACGGGGACTGGTAGCGGCGGGACGCCACCAGGTCGGCCACCGCCGAGCGGTACAGGCACAGCGGCGGATCCTGCGAGCAGACCAGGTGGCAGACGGGATAGGGCTCGAACTGGCGGGCGTGCAGGCGCCGTGCCGTCTGCTGGAGCGCTTCGACGAGCGCCGCCGTGTCGCGGGCCGAGTCGCGGCCGCCGGTGCCGACCTGGCCGGTTCCGTCGGCCTGGCCGGTGCTGTCGACCTGGCCGGTTCTGTCGACCTGGCCGGTCCTGTCGGCCTTGTCGGCCTGGTCGAGGAGTACCGCGCGCAGCCGGTCGCACAGCTCGGCGGTGTCGGCGTAGGACCACCCGCGCTGGCTGCCGCGCCGGGTGGTGAGCCACTCCGCGCCATGGCCCGCGAAGGCACGCAGCAGGTCGGCCGTCGGTACGGACGCGGGGCGGCGGGCGCGCAGCGCGGTGCCGAGGTCGTCCCGGAGCCGGTCCGGTGCCCCCGCCTCGTCGACGGCGGACGTGAGCAGCCGGGACAGGACGCGCTGGACGTACACGTCGCCGGTGAGTTCCCGGGCCGCCGCGCAGGCCGCGGGAGTGGCGCAGGTCTCGGCGCAGAACGGCTGCGGCAGAAAGAGGTCCGTGAAGGCTCCCGCCTCCCGCCAGCGCCGCATGTGCTCCTGCACCTGGGCGTCGGTGGGAGGGCGGGGCGAGAGCGGGTCCTTCACGGGCGGCACGCGGACCAGCAGGGGCGCGTCGTCTCCTCCGCTGAACACCACGGCTTCGCCCACCCCCAGAGTGACGAGCGCTCTGGCCTGGGCCTCGTCCATGGCCATCGCCGCGGCGAGCGCGGCACGGTCGTCCCCGGCGATGACCCGATGGGTGATCTTGAGATTGCTGTTCTTGATCACGTCGGGTGCCAGCCGTACCGGTACCTGGTCGGCGATGATCACGCCTTGCCCGTAGGCGCGGATCTCGGAGAGCAGGTTGGAGAAGGTCTCCACGGCCTGCCCCTTGGGGTTCGCCGTCTCTTCCGAGGACGAGGACTGGACGTTCTCCAGCAGCCGGTGCGCCTCCTCCACCACCAGCAGGTGGACGAGTTCGCGCGACTGCCCCTGCGCGCGGCGGTGTTCGACCAGGCGGATCAGGAGCAGGCCGGTGAAGAACGCCTTGTCGCCCTCGTCGCCCAGGGCGTCCAGCTCGACGACGGTGGGGGTGCCGAACAGCTGGGCCGGTGGCAGCGAGCGCGACACGTCGAGCATCGCCCCCTTGGCGCCGCGCCGCAGGGATTCGAGGCGGGTGAGGAGGGCGGCGCGCATGTCCCCGGCGATCCGGTCCTCGTAGCCGAGGGTGGGGATGACCTCGGTGACCTTCGCGATCAGGTCGGAGAGCGTGGGGAAGGCGTCCGCGGTCACACTCCCGGCGCCGTCGAGCCGGGAGTTGAGGTTGGTCCGCAGGTCCCAGCCGCGGTCGGCGTACACCTCGTGCAGGCAGCGCTCCAGGATCTGCGGCAGGGGGGTCCACATGCCGAACGCGGCCGTGAACACGGCGCGGAGCAGGTCGAGGTGTTCGCTGACGGTCGTGCCCTCCGGTGCCTCGAAGGGGTTGAGGACGAACGGCGCGACGGTGGCCTTGCCCGCGGTGAACACCTGGAGGCTCTGTCCCAGGGCGGGGTGCTCGATCAGGGCGCGGTATTCGGTCTTGGCCGGTTCGATCACGAGGAACGGCACGCCGTTCGCGGTCGCCTCGATCAGCAGGCCCATGATCGTGTTCGTCTTGCCCGAGCCGGTCGTGCCGGGGATGAACACGTGCCGGCTGAGGGAGCGCAGCGGCACACGGTACGTGGTGCCCGTCGCCCGGTGATGGTGGAGCACGTCGCCGACGACGAGGTGGTGCTCGTCGCCGCTCACGGGTGGCGCGACGACGTCGAAGCGGGCGAGCGGGCTGACGGAGAAGCCCAGGGTCTCCAGCTGGGGCAGGTGCACGTACGCGGCGAGCTGGGCCGAACTCAGCACGGTCTGCGCGGCATACGGGTGCTGGTACAGGTTCGGTCCCGGCTGCTCGGCGTCGGCGGGCAGCGCCCAGCCGCCGCCCAGGCCGGGCACGGCGGGGTGCGGGAGGGTGCGCACCGGCTCGGGGACCGACCTCGCGCCGGAGAACACGGCACGCCAGGCGCTGGCGAGGGCGGTCACGTCCTCGGGGCGCTCGCCGAAGAGGTAGACGGCCGTACGCCAGCCGCCGCGCGCGTGCGCGTCGGCGAGGGCTTCCAGGCGTGCCTGGAGCAGTTCCACGTAGTGCGTGGCCAGCGGGCTGCTCACGCCCTTGGCCTCGACCGCGGAGGACACCACGCGCATTTCGTTGAGGACGCGGTTGCGGTCGGCGCCGAGCGCGTCGGCCCCGACCGGGGCGGCGAGGACGAGTGCGGCCCAACGCGTTCCGCTCATGGACCGGACGAGGCGGTCCACCGGCAGGGCGCCGTCCCTGGTGTCGACGACGGCGGGGCTGGGGACTCCGAGGGCGAGCGCGCCGTAGCCGAGCCGGGGCACGCCGACGCCGGCCGCCGTGATGCCCACGGCCGGGTAGCAGCCGTCGAGGATGCCGAGCAGCATCCGCTGCCGGGCGTCCAGGCCCGCCTCGTCCATGCCGTCCTCGGCCCAGGTGCCCAGGCGGACGGAGATCCCCTGCCCGCTGCCGTCGAGGAGGAAGGCCAGGGGCGCGCCCGCTCCGGCGAGGCCCACGAGCAGGGGCAGGGTCGCCGGTTCGAAGCCCGGGTCGTCGGACGGCTTGCCGCTGCCGGGCGGGGGCTGGGCCTGGGCGGTCACCGGCTGTCCGACGCCGGTCACCCGCACCGCCCGGCGCGCAGCCATGGGGACCACGGCCTCCGCGCCTGCCTGCCAGAGCGGACGGAGCCTGGTGCGTTGCAGGTAGTCGACCGCTGCCGTGGTCACCGGGTCGCTCATGTCAGGGCTCCGTGGGCCAGCCCGGAGGCGGTCCTCCGGTGTCCGTACAGGCCGAGATCCCGACGCTCACGAACATGCCGATGACGAACAGGCCGATGAGGACGGCGAGGACCACGGCGAGCACGCGAAGGCTCCGGTACGCCTTGGCCCGCACGCGCGCGTGCGTGGTGAGGTTCGTCAGCTCGTCGGCGCGCAGGGTCCCGTCGCGCCAACGGCCGTGCAGCCGTACTTCGTCGCCGTTGCTCACGGACCCGGAGAAGGAGAGCCCGCGCATCTCCACCGGGATGAGCTTGAGGGCGTTCCCGCTCGCGTCGTGGCGTTCGATGCGGAAGTGCCAGATCTCTTCCTCGCCGCCGTTCCCCCACTGCTCGCGGCGAGCCTGGAAGTCCCGGACGACCCCGGTGAAGTGGTCTCTCCCGGAGCCTTGGCGTGCCTCGCGCGGTGTCGCCCGAGGCGGGGCCCCATACGTACTCGCAGCTCCGTACGATGTCGGGGCGTCGTACGGCCTAGGCCGCGGGGGCCCGCCCGATGTGGGGGCTTCGTACGGCCTGGAGGCTGCTCCGCCCGCTGGAGAGGGCCTGGAGGATCCGCCCGCAGTAGGGGCCCCGCATGCCGGACAGTGCTGCGCCGAGGCCGCCACGGGGTCGCCGCACGAGGCGCAAGGGCGGGTCAGCGCGGTACGGCACTGTTCGCAGTAGGCAGAGCCGACGCGATTCTCGAACCCGCAGGACTGGCAACGCATGACATCGCTTCCTCATCCCCACGCTAGCACTCCCCACCCCCCTCTGCGCGCTGAAGTCGCGCCCCTGACCTGCGCATTCACCCCTTTCCTCCCGAGCGTCGACGCCCCATTTGGCCGCGTACATGACATCGTTACCCGACCGACCCACGACGTTCACACAGTCGTCCGCACACCCGTGCCACTCTCCCGATGGTTGATCAGTCAACTCGCGTAGACCGCAGGCCCCTTGAACGGCTGTCCGGCACGCGAGGCCTCCGGGAAAGGACACACCCCCACATGCCCGTCCCGCGCGTAAGCCGCTGGAAGCCCCTGGCTCTGGCCACCGCCACCGTGCTCGTCGGCATCACCGTGCCGGCCACGGCCACGGCCTCCCCCACAGCCACGGCCTCCCCCACCGCCGCCCCCGCCTACGACGACACGTACTACCAGGACGCCCTCGGCAAGACCGGCACCGAGCTGAAGTCCGCGCTGCACACGATCGTGAGCGACCAGACCAAGCTGTCGTACGACCAGGTCTGGGACGCGCTGAAGACCACCGACCAGGATCCGGCCAACAGCGCGAACGTGATCCTGCTCTACACCGGCGCCTCACGGGCCAAGAGCGCGAGCGGCGGCGACCAGGGCGACTGGAACCGCGAGCACGTCTGGGCCAAGTCCCACGGGGACTTCGGCACGGCGACCGGCCCCGGCACGGACATCCACCATCTGCGCCCCGAGGACGTCACCGTCAACAGCATCCGCGGCAACAAGGACTTCGACAACGGCGGTGGCGCGGTCGGCGGCGCCCCGGGCAACCTCACGGACGCCGACTCGTTCGAGCCCCGCGACGAGGTCAAGGGCGATGTGGCCCGCATGATCCTCTACATGGCCGTCCGCTACGACGGCGAGGCCGGCTTCCCCGACCTGGAGCCCAACGACCGGGTGGACAACGGCAGCGCGCCCGCCATCGGGCGCCTGTCGGTCCTGAAGAAGTGGAACGCCGAGGACCCGCCGGACGCCTTCGAGAAGAACCGCAACCAGGTCATATTCGACAAGTTCCAGCACAACAGGAACCCGTTCATCGATCACCCGGAGTGGGTCGAAGAGGTGTGGTGACCTGACTCCTCAGCGGCCGCCACCGCCCTCGAACTCCTTGGGCGGTGGCCCCCCGCCGGTGTCGGCGAAGAACTGCCAGAGGGTGATCAGGGCCACCGCCTGGGCCACCAGGTAGGCGAGCTGGAGCGAGAAGTACCGCATCTGGTAGATCGACAGGAGCAGCCCGACCCTGCTCTGCCAGTACCTGCGTTCGCCCTGGAAGGTCTCCAGGTCCAGGGCGATGCCGGTGAGCGTGAGGACGGGCAGCATCGTCACCACGATCAGGGCCAGGTCGCCGTGTCCCTGGTCCAGGGCGAAGTTCCCGAGCGCGTCCGGTACGGCGGGCAGCGCGTAGGCCGCGGCGACGGTCAGCGCCTTCACCGGGCCGCGTCGCCCCGGCAGCGCGCGCCACAGCGCGCCGAGCACGAAGCCCGCGCCCGCCCAGCAGACCTGCCAGGTCAGAAAGCCCATGGGGATGTCGGGCAGGCCGAAGCCGTGGTGGAGGTTGGCGCGCCAGTGGTCGCCGCGGATCCACCCCGACCAGACGACGACCGTGCTCGCCGGGAGCCCGAGGAGGCAGGCGAGGAGGGCGGCCCTGCGGCCGTTGCCCCACCAGGTGTCGCGCGGCCCGAGGGCGAGCGCCACGTCGACGACGGAGACCTGGGCGGGCAGCCTGCCGGTGGTCCCCGCGCTGTCGGTCCAGGTGTGCAGGCCCCGCACCTCCTGTTCGAGCAGGCGGCGTTGGAGTATGTCGTCGTCCGACTGACCGTGGTCGAGGCGGCGCATCTTCGCGTGGATCTCGCGGTAGCGGCGGGCCCGGCCGAGGATGTCGGCGCGTCGCGCGGCGGTCACGGTGACGCCGAGCCGCTCCGTCGAGGACTCCAGTGCGCGGTTGAGTACGGCCTTGCGCGCGCCGACGGCGAGGACGAGCCGCAGCGCCAGCATGTTGAAGAAGACCCACAGGACGCTCAGGAGGCCGTTGTTGGCGAAGACTCCAAGGCCCATGCCGACCACGACGGGGAAGAAGATCATGAGGACGCGGCGGTCCTCGCGGTCCTCGACGGGTGAGTCGGTGGGCCGTGCGGCGGCCGCGCGCAGCGCGGCGAGGAGGGCGATTCCGGTGAGGAGCCACACCGGCAGCCACCAGTTCTGGCTGTTCACGACGAACCACGTGACGTCCCCGCGCAGTTCGCCGCGGTGCTCGATGCCGTACTGAGGGTCGCCGTGGTCGCTCAGCCAGGAGGCTCGCTGCCAGTTGCGCTCGGCGGCCAGGATGTAGCACGCGCCGACGGCCAGGGTGAGGGTGACGATCAGCGGTCCCGCGTACCGCATGAGCAGTTCGCGCGGTGCTCCCGGTGTCCTGCGGCTCGGCGGGATCAGATCGGCGGCGCGGGCGAGGCGCCAGGCGGCGGCCGTGACCGCGAGGAAGGTGAGCGCCTGCGCCGAGCCGCCCGCGATGCTCAGCGCGTAGAACGCGCGGTACGACGTGCCGTCGCTGACGTCGAGATCGGCGGGCAGGCCGAGCAGGTGCGGCTGGAAGGCGACGGCCAGTACGGGCACGGCCAGCGCCGCGCCCGCCAGGACGACGGGGCGGCGCGGCCGCGCGAAGGCCAGGAGGAGGGTGGCCGTGCAGACCGAGGCGGCGAAGATGAGGCGGGGCTCCCGCGCCGTCCACAGCTCGTCGTCACCGAGGGCCCTCAGCCAGCGGAACAGGACGGCGTCGCCGTCGAACACGATGACGGCGCCCGTCGAGACCCACGCCCAGTCCCTGAGCGTCGTCGCGGATTCCGCTTCGAGGGTGCTCGCCCCGGCGCGCCGTCGCAGTCGTGCGACCGCGTACAGCATCAGTCCCGACACCACGAACGTATACGCCATGTTGCCGCCGTCGTTGAGGTTGGCGAACAGGAAGCGGTTGTCCTGGGCGGCGTACGAACGCCGCCAGTCCGGTTCGAGCCGTACGGCGACGGGTGGCGGCGCCTTCTCGCCCTTGGGACGCCACACCAGCGCGGTGGCGTCCTCCTTCGTGGTGGGTTTCGGCGTGGCGGACTCGGCTCCGGGGGCACCCGGGTCGACGAGGATCTTCGTCCATTTCACGCTGCGCAGGCCGGGGACCGGTTCGAACAGGATTCGCCAGTGGGCGGTGCCCTGCTCGATCTTCCAGGGGCCGAGCGAGAACCAGCCGTTGTCCTCGTCGATCCAGGAGAAGGTGTCCAGCGTGACCCGCAGGCCGCCCTTCTCCGCGCTCACCCGCGGGCTTCCCTCGGACCGCCACTCGCCCCACCAGCGGTGCTGCGTTCCGTGGGGCCGGGCGAAGCAGCGCATGGCCCGGCGGTAGCCGTCCGTGTCCTCGCTGAGCAGCAGGGACTTGGTGTACCGCCAGGAGGACGGGACGTGGACGGTCAGCCGCGCGGTCACCTTGGTGTGGACGCTGCCGCTGTGCCGCAGGCGGATGGAGGCGCTCGCCCTCGCCTTGCCCGAGCCCTCGGTCGGGCACCACAGGCCCGCCAGATTCTGCCCCGGTATCGCCGGTTTCTCCTCGGCTCCCGCCCGCGCGGGCCACAGCACCGCGCAGAGCACGAGCAGCACCAGCACAGCGCGCGACCTCAACAACCGCTCCCCGCCCCCGAGTTCTGATGCCCTCCAGTCTTCCGGATCGCGTCCGCTTCCGCGAGGTGATCAGCGGTACTGCGGGTCCGTGCGGTGGTCTAGATTGCTGCTTGATCGTCGAACTACATGACGCAGTACGCATGACGAACCACGTGAGCAACCACGTGCCGTCGGTCCCAGGAGGCTCTCGTGTCAGACAACGACCCCCAGCAGCTCGGCTCCGCTGCCGACGTCCGCGCGCGCATCGACACCAGCAAGCCGCACTCCGCCCGCTTCTGGAACTACTTCGTCGGCGGCAAGGACAACTACGAGAAGGACCGCGAACTCGGCGATCACATCAAGGAGATCTTCCCCGGCCTGGTGGACGTGGCCCGTACCAGTCGCCTCTTCCTCGGCCGCGCGGTGCGTCACCTGGCCGCCGAGCAGGGGGTACGGCAGTTCCTCGACATCGGCACGGGGCTGCCGACGGCGGACAACACGCACGAGGTCGCCCAGCGCGCGGCCCCCGACTCGCGCATCGTCTACGTCGACAACGACCCCCTGGTTCTCGCCCACGCGCGGGCCCTGCTGACCAGCACGCGCGAAGGCGAGACGGCGTACATCGACGCCGACCTGTACGACCCGGAGGCGATCCTGCGGGAGGCCGCGAAGACGCTGGACCTCTCGCGGCCGGTGGCCCTGATCATCCTCAACACCCTCGGCCACGTCGCCGACCACCGGCAGGCCCGCGATCTGGTCGCGCGGCTCATGGCCGGTCTGGCGTCCGGGAGTTACCTGGTGATCAGCGACTCCACGGCCACGAGCGAGGGCATGATCGCGGCGTCGAACGAGTACAACAAGAGCGGCGCGATCCCCTACTACGTACGTGACGTCGAGGAGATCGGCGCCTTCTTCGACGGCCTCGAACTGCTGGAGCCGGGTGTCGAGCAGGTCACGCGGTGGCGCGCGGAGACGGAGGAGGCGACGCCGGTGGACGCGTACGGGGCAGTGGCCCGCAAGCCGTAACCCCCCAGCAGCCGGCACCCCGCACGCAGTACTGAGCACTCAGCCCCGAGCACTCAGCCCCCACCGGAAGGAATCAGCCCCATGGCCGTCATCCACCACACCGAACTCAAGCCGACCAAGCTGGAGTTGCTCAGCTCCTGGCTGCCTTCCCGGCCCTGGTACGCCGGTTCGGGCGAACCGGCGCTGGCCAAGGCCGGCGGGTTCCGGCTGGACGATCCGCAGGGGGAGGTCGGGATCGAGTTCATCGTGGTCACCGACACGTCAGGCGCCGAGCCGACCACCTATCTGGTGCCGCTCACCTATCGCGGTGCCCCGCTCGACGGGGCGGAGCACGCCCTCGTCGGCACCATGGAGCACGGGGTGCTGGGGCGGCGCTGGGCCTACGACGGCTGTCAGGACCCGGTACTCGCGGCTCAGTTGCTGGCCCTGATCGAGGGCCGGGCCGAGGCCCAGGACCAGAACACCAGCGACCTCCCCGACCGGGACATCGCCCGCTCCTACGCCGGTGAGGGCCCCGCCCCCACGGCCTCCACCCCCGCCACCCCCGCCACCCCCGCCGACGACGAGGACGGCACCGAGCTGCCCGCGCCGCAGGGCATGAGCCTGCGCCTGCACCGCGTACTGCGCCCCACCCCGGACCACGCGGCCGCCCTGCCGCCAGAGGTCACCGGCCAGATCACCGGCTCCTGGCAGGCACCGGACGGCTCCCGCACGCGCAGCCTGTACGCCACCTTGCGCACCGGAGCCCACGCCTAGGGCGTGCCCGCGAAGTCCCGTCTGTGGGCTTTCCGGCATGGCTCAAAAGCGCTCAACCCGCTCAGCGGCAGGCAACCCGCCCGCCTGCCGCCGTGTCCCTTCCGCCGAAGATCGAAGATCCTCGACGGAAGGACGCACCTAGTCATGCGAGCATCCCGCAGGCCGCGCCTCGGACTGGTGGGAGCGGTCGCGCTCACCGCGGCATCGCTCGCGGCCACCGCACTGGCCGCCCCGGCCGCACCCGCCTCCGCCCCGGCCACGGGCGACCACAGTGCGACGCGGGAGGCGATGGACGCCGCCGTGAAGAGCGGCGTCCCCGGTGTCGTCGGGCAGGCGAAGGACACCTACGGAACCTGGAAGGGCACGTCGGGCGTCGGCGACCTCAGGACGGGGCGGCCGCGCTCGGCCGACGAGCACTACCGCATCGGCAGCATCACCAAGACGTTCGTCGCCACGGTGCTGCTCCAGCTGGAGGCGGAGGGCGAGCTGTCGCTGGACGACAAGGTCGACACGTGGCTGCCCGGCGTGGTGAGGGGCAACCTCCACGACGGCCGCCACATCACCCTCCGCCAGCTCCTCAACCACACCAGCGGCGTCTTCAACTACCGCGATGACAAGGAGTTCGTGCGGACGTACATGCTCAAGGACGCGTTCTTCAGGACCCGTTACGACACGGTCACCCTCGACCAGCACGTGAAGTACGCCATGGCGAACAAGCGTGACTTCGCGCCGGGCACGTCCTGGAAGTACTCGAACACCAACTACTCCCTGGCCGCGATGGTGATCGAGAAGGCCACCGGCAACGCGTACGGCGATGAGATCCGCCGCCGCGTCGTCGAACCGCTCCGCCTGCACGCCACCTCCGTCCCCGGATCGGACCCGCGGGTGCCCCGGCCGAGCAGCCGGGCCTACGCGAAGCTCGCCGAGTCCGCGGACGGCCCGAGCCACGACGTCACCGAACTGAACGCGACACGCGCCGGCGGCGGGGGTGACATGATCTCCGACGCCGCCGACCTGAACCGCTTCTTCTCGGCCCTGCTGCGCGGGAAACTGCTGCCCAAGGAGCAGCTCGCCGAGATGACGACGACCGTCGAGGCCAAGGGGCTCCCCGGGGTCCGCTACGGCCTGGGTATCGCCGAGCGCGAGCTGAGCTGCGGCGTCGAGGTCTGGGGCCACCACGGCGGCATCACCGGCTGGACCTCGGAGGCGGTCACGACGGCCGACGGCCGCCACTCGCTGGCCTTCAACTTCAACGGGGACTGGTCCGGGGACAGCGACGCGGTGATCGAGGCGGAATTCTGCGGCTAGGAGGGCTGGCGCGGATCAGGCGTCCACCAGCCCCCGCTCCTCGTCGTACGCCGCCCGGGACTCGGCGATCGTCACGCGGTGGCGTTCCGCCCAGCCCGTGAGGCGCAGGAGCGTGCCGTGCAGTTCATGGGCCACCGGGGTCAGTTCGTACTCCACCTTCGGGGGGACCGTGGGGTGCACGGTGCGCTTGAGGAGGCCGTCCCGCTCCAGATTGCGCAACGTCAGCGTCAGCATGCGGCGGCTGATGCCCTCGATGGCGCGCTCCAGTTCGGTGAAGCGGATGGGGCCGTGGGCGGCCGCGATGAGGATGGGGACGCTCCATTTGCCGACCACCCTGTCAAGAACTTCCCGGACCGGGCACGCCTGCGCGTTCACGACCTGCGAGGTAACACCGGTGTTCCCCTGGGACATCGAAGTGCCTCCTTCTGCCCGGCGCCGCGGGCCTCCACGATGAACTCCGTTACAAGTCGTGCACCTTTGCAGGTCAGAGGCGCTCATTACGGAGGTTGTCACCATGTCCCACGCCGTCTCCGAGGTCAACACCCCAGCGCCGTCGCGGCGGTCACCGGCACCCCGCGGGACCGCGTCGCCCTGGGCCTCGCTCGCGGTCCTCTCCTCGGGCCTCCTGATGACCATCATCGACGGGAACATCGTGACCGTCGCCATGCCCGCCATCCAGGCCGACCTCGGCTTCTCCGCGGCCGGGCTCGCCTGGGTCGTCAACGCGTATCTGATCGCCTTCGGCGGGCTCCTGCTGCTCGTCGGGCGGCTCGGGGACCTCGTGGGGCGCAAGCGCATGTTCGTGGCGGGGCTGGGGCTCTTCACCCTCGCCTCCGTCCTGTGCGGTGTCGCCACCGATCAGGGCGTGCTCGTCGCCGCCCGCGCCCTGCAAGGCGTCGGCGGCGCGATGACCTCGGCCGTCGTACTCGGCATGCTCGTCGCCCTCTTCCCCGAGCCCCGCGAACGGGCCAGGGCCATCGCGGTGTTCAGCGCGGTCGGCGCGGCGGGCGGCGCGCTCGGCACGTTCCTCGGCGGAGCCCTGACCGAGGCCCTGAACTGGCACTGGATCTTCCTGATCAACCTGCCCATCGGTGCCGTCGCCCTCGTCGCCGCCGTACGCGTCCTCGACAACGACCGCGGGTCCGGGCTCGGCCAGGGCGCCGACTACCCCGGCGCCGCCCTCATCACCGGCGCCCTCATGCTCACCGTCTACACGATCGTCACCGCCGCCGAGCACAGCACCGCCGTCACCGTCGTCCTCGCCGTCGGTGCCCTCCTCCTCTACGCCGCCTTCGCCCTCCGTCAGGCCCGCGCAAAAAAGCCCCTGCTGCGGCTGCGCCTCTTCCGCTCCCGCGTCCTGACCGGCGCCAACGCCGTGCAGATGCTGATGATCGCCGGGATGTACGGCTTCCAGTACATCGGCGCCCTCTACCTCCAACGCGTCCTCGGCTTCGGCGAGTTGCGGACCGGCGTCGCCTTCCTCCCCGCGCCCATCGCCATCGGCGTCCTGATGCTGGGCCTGTCCGCGAAGGTCATCGGCCGCTTCGGCGCCCACCGCACGCTCCTCGCGGGCCTCGCCCTGATCACGTCCGGCCTCGCGCTCCTCGGCCGCCTGCCCGCCGACGGTTCGTACGTCCTCGACGTCCTGCCCGCCATGCTGCTGCTCGGCGCGGGCTTCGCCGCCGCCATGCCCGCCGTGACGGGGCTCGCGATGGGCGGCGCCGAGGAGGAGGACGCGGGCCTGGCCTCCGGCCTCTTCAACACCACCCAGGTGGTGGGTGGTTCGCTCGGTCTCGCCGTCCTCACCACGCTCGCCGCGAGCCGCACGGAATCGCTCACCGGCCGGGGCGCGGACGCCCTCGCCGCCACCGCCGACGGCTACCGGCTGGCCTTCTGGGTCGCCGCCGGCATCGCCGCCGCGGGCCTCGCCCTGGCCGCCGCGATCCTGCGCCCCTCCCGGGACGGGCAGTAATCCCCTCTCTCCCCGCCGGGCGAGCAGGGGCCCGCTGGCCCGTCCGGGGGGTGTATCCCCGGACTCCGTGTGTGCCGCACGGCGGCGCCCCGGCTCACGGCGCGGGGCGTGAGAACTTGGCTCACATGACTCCTCCCCCACACCCGGACCAGCACCCGGATCCGGCCCCGGACCCGGAACCGGAGCCCCACGGCACCTCAGGAATCCAGCCCGGCGGCGGTGTGCCACCGGGCGAGACCCCGCCCGCCGAGGGCGGCATGTCGGGGGCCGGACCCGCCCACGATCCGCCGAAGGGGTGGTCGAAGGGCCCCCTGGCCCTGATCCTCGGCCTCTCCGTGCTGATCGCGGCGTTCTTCCTCGTCTACGCCCTCGTCCTGCTGCTCTGACGCCGACACCACACCGGTTGCCCCGCGCGGATCTCCGCCCAGACGGACTTGCCGACCTGCCGCGCCGCCACACCCCACTCCGCGGCCAGCGCCGCCACGATCACGAGCCCCCGGCCCGACTCCTCGTCGGGCTCCGGGGGTTCGGGTGTCTGTGGGGGCATACGTTCGGTCCGCGTGTCCGTCACCTCGATACGGAGCGTGTCGGCGCTCAGTGTCAGGCGCAGCTCGAAGTCGCGGCCGGGAACGCGTCCGTGCGTCGCGGCGTTCGCCCCCAGCTCGGCGATGATCGCCTCGGCGGTGTCGGACAGTTCGCTGTCGTACTCGATGCCCCAGCCGTTCAGGTGGTACCTGGCCAGGCGCCTCGCGAGGCGGGCGCCCCGGGGCGTCGCGCTGAGACGTTGCGTGAATTCCCGCGTCGCGGTGGCGGGTCGGGCTTGCGTTGGCATGACGCCCACCGTGGCCTCGCCGCGGCCCGTACACCAGCCACCAAACTCGTACGCTGAGTCAGCGTACGAGTACAAAGGGTGGACAGCGCGGGTAACGGTCCGTAACCATTGAGGCGTTGGCGGGGATCGGTACACGAGCGTCGGGGGTTTCCCGTGATGTCGTCAAGCAGCAAAGAGCCCGAGGCGTCGGACGGTCTGAAGACCTTCGGCGCGGTCCTGAAGAGCTTCCGCAAGCGGGCGGGGCTGACACAGGAGGAGCTGGCCAACGAGGTGGGGTGCTCCTCGCACTTCCTCGCCTCGATCGAGCAGGGCAGGAGGTTCCCGCCACCGGGCTTCGTCGACCGCTGCGAGGCGGCGCTGGACGCGTTCGGGACGCTGCGGCTCGCAGCGAATCAGCTCTCGCGCAAGCCGGGGCTCGCGACCTGGTTCCGCCAGTGGGCCCGCCTGGAGCAGGAGGCGATCGCCCTCTATACGTACGAATGCCGGTTGATTCCGGGGCTGTTGCAGACCCCGGCGTATTCGCGCACGCTGTTCGTCAATCAGCTTCCGCCGCTGAATGACGAGCAGATCGAAGCGCAGCTGGCAGCCCGCTTGGAGCGACAGCGGCTCCTCACGGAACGGCCGAACACCTCGTACAGCTTCATCTTGGAGGAACATCTGTTCCTGCGCCGCATGGGCGGGCATGACGTCACCATGGAACTCATCGACCATGTGCTGGCGCTTGCCAGGCGCAGGAACATTGAGGTGCAGATCATGCCCGTGGAGCGCGAGACCCATGCCGGTCTCGACGGTCCCATGCAGCTCTTGGAGACCCCCGAGAACAACTGGTTCGCTTACGGTGAGGGGCAGGAGAGCGGGCAGTTGATCTCGGACCCCAAAGTGGTCAGCATGCTCCAGATGCGGTATGCCAAGATGCGCTCACAGGCTCTCTCGTTCGAGGACTCGGTGAGCCTGCTGGAGCGGATGCGAGGAGCATGATGAGCACCCCTGAACTGGCCTGGTTCAAGAGCAGCTACAGCAGTGGCGGTTCCGGCGACTGCGTCGAAGTCGCCCTCGCCTGGCGCAAGTCAAGCTACAGCGGCGGCTCCGGAGACGACTGCGTAGAAATCGCCCCCTGCCCGGGGGCGATCCACGTACGCGACTCCAAGGACCCGGAAGGGCCCCAGCTCTCGCTGGAGCCCCGCGCCTGGGCGGAGTTCGTGGGCTACGCCTCCGACTGCTGACGCTGGGTCGCCACCAGTTCCCTGGCCTCCTCGTCCGTCGCGACCGACGGCGGGGAGCCCTCCAGGGGCTTGCGCGCCGTCTCCTTCATCGCGGCGACCGCGATGATGCCGACGAGGCCCGCCAGCATCGTGTAGAACGCGGGCATCAGGTCGTTGCCGGTCGCGCCGATCAGCGCGGCGACGACCAGGGGGGTCGTACCGCCGAAGAGCGAGACGGAGATGTTGAAGCCGATGGAGAGCGAGCCGTAGCGCACGTCCGTCGGGAAGAGGGCGGGCAGCGAGGACGACATCACGCCGAGGTAGCAGACCAGCGCGAGGCCGAGGATCAGCAGCCCGGCGAAGACCGGTACCGTGCCGCCCTGCTTGATGAGCAGGAACGCGGGGAGGGCGAGGACGAAGAAGCCGACCGAGCCCGCCATCAGGACCGGCTTGCGGCCGATGCGGTCCGAGAGGCGGCCCACCGAGTTGATGAGTGCCATCAGGATCAGCATGACGATGACGATGGACATCAGTCCGCCGGTCTCGCCGAAGCCGAGCTGGGTGAGATACGTCGGCATGTACGACAGCAACATGTAGTCGGTGACGTTGAACGCGGCGACCAGCGCGATGCAGAGCAGCATCGCCCGCCACTGGCCGACGAAGGAGTCCTTGAAGGACTTCTTCTGCCGCTCGGCGGCCGGGCCCTCGCCCTCCTCCATCTTCTGGAACGCGGGCGACTCGTCGAGTTTCAGCCGCAGGTACAGGCCGATGAGGCCGAGCGGCGCCGCGACGAGGAACGGGACGCGCCAGCCCCACGACTGCATGGCGTCGTCGCTGAGCAGCATGGTCAGGGTGGTGACGAGGACCGCGGCGACGGTGTAGCCGATCAGGGTGCCGAACTCCAGGAACGAGCCCCAGAAGCCGCGGCGCTTGTCTGGGGCGTACTCGGCGATGAAGGTCGCGGCGCCGCCGTACTCCCCGCCCGTGGAGAAGCCCTGCACCATGCGGCACAGGACGAGGAGGACGGGGGCCCAGACGCCGAGAGTGGCGTAGCTGGGGATCAGGCCGATCGCGAGGGTGGCGCTCGACATCATGATCATGGTGAGCGCGAGGATCTTCTTGCGGCCGACGCGGTCGCCGAGCGGGCCGAAGAACATGCCGCCGATGGGGCGTACGAGGAAGGCCGCGGCGAAGGTGGCGAGCGAGGAGAGGGTCTGCGCGGTCTCGTTCCCGGAGGGGAAGAACTCCTTGCCGATGATGACGGCGAGGTAGGCGTAGACGCCGAAGTCGTACCACTCCATGGCGTTGCCCAGCGCGGTCGCCTTCACCGCACGTTTGACCTGGGCCTCCTCGGTGACCGTGATGTCCGAGCGGCGCAGGCGCGGGTGTTTGCGGCGGTGGATGGCGCGGAAGAGGGCGCGGTGGCGGGCGACGGCCTCCGGAGCGGGCGGTGCCGGTGTTTCTGGTGCTTCGGGCGCGCTCACTGTGCAGTCACTCTCTCGCGTCGGCGTCGGTCATCGTTGATCACTCGTCTGCCCTGTGGACATCGATCAACACTGCCAACCGGCGGATCGGAAAGAGCCGGCCCGTTGGTCCTCGCGGCGGGGGTCGCAAGTCCTTGTAGGCAAGGACTTCCGGCCTATGGCCGTCCGTAGTGGCCGGTCGCGTGGCTTCCCGCGCCCCTTGGGGGCGCATTCAGGCAGCGTCCGTTAGAGGCGGGGGGCGCGCGGGGGAAGAGATACAGCGGTATGTGCCCCCGCGCACCCGCCCCTTCCGACCGACGGAGCCCCCGATGCCCCTCCCCCGCCGCTTGTTCCTCACCGGCCTCGCCGGTACCGCCGCCGTCGCCTGTTCCGGCACCACCGCGGACGGCGTCCCGGGCGCCCGGCGCACCGCCGCCACCGACGCGGCCCGGCGGCTGCTGCCCCGCCACTGGGACCAGATCACGTTCCGTACCGTCCCGCCGAAGCCGGGCGCCGGCGACTCCTTCCAGGTCACCGGAGGCGGAGCGCGCGGCCGCATCACCGTCACCGGGACCACCCCGGCCGTCCAACTCACCGGCTTGCGGCACTACTTGAAGCACACCGCCCACGCCAACATCACCTGGGCGGGCAGCCGGTCGGGCCTGCCCCGTCGGCTTCCCGCCCCCGCGAAAACCCTCACCGGCCGGGCGAACACCCCGCACCGGTTCGTGCTGAACGACACCAACGACGGCTACACGAACGCGTACCACGGCTGGAGCTACTGGGAGCGCGAGCTGGACGTGCTCGCGCTGCACGGCTACAACGAAGTGCTCGTGTACGTCGGCGCCGATGCCGTGTACCACCGCGCCTTCCAGGAATTCGGCTACGGGGACGAGGAGTTGAGATCCTGGATCCCGGCCCCCGCCCACCAGCCGTGGTGGCTCCTTCAGAACATGTCGTCGTTCCCGCACCCCGTGTCCCGGCAGCTCCTCGGCGCCCGTGCCCGCCTCGGCCGCCGCATCTGCGACCGGCTGCGCGAGCTGGGCATGACACCGGTCCTGCCGGGCTACTTCGGGACCGTGCCGCCCGGCTTCGAGGACAGGAACCCGGGGGCGAGGACGGTCCCGCAGGGCAACTGGCTGGGTTTCGCCCGCCCCGACTGGCTGGATCCGCGCACCGGCCATTTCGCGCGCGTGGCCGCCGCGTTCTACCGGACGCAGGACGATCTCCTCGGCCCGACCACGATGTACAAGATGGACCTGCTCCACGAGGGCGGGAAGCCAGGTGACGTGCCGGTGGCCGAGGCGGCCAGGGGCGTCGAGAAGGCACTGCGGACCGCGCACCCTGGTGCCACCTGGGTGATGCTCGGCTGGCAGCACAACCCGCCGAAGGCCATCACCGACGCCGTCGACAAGAAGCACATGCTCGTCGTCGACGGCATCTCCGACCGCTTCCCGCACATCACGGACCGCGAGGCCGACTGGGGCTCCACGCCCTACGCCTTCGGCTCCATCTGGAACTTCGGCGGCCACACCGCGCTCGGCGCCAACACCCCGGTCTGGGCAGAGCTGTTCGAGAAGTGGCGCACCAAGGAGGGCAGCACTCTCAGCGGCATCGCCCTCATGCCGGAAGCGGCCGACAACAACCCGGCGGCCTTCGAACTCTTCTCGGAACTCGCCTGGCGGACGGGGAACCTGGACCTTGAGGAGTGGTTCGCCGAGTGGGCCACGGCACGGTACGGCGCCGCCGATCCGCACGCCGCCGCCGCGTGGGACATCCTGCGCCGCACCGCCTACGGCACGACCCGAGCCGACAAGTGGGCCGAGGGCGCGGACGGCCTCTTCGGGGCGCGCCCCGATCTCGCGGCAAGGTCGGCGGCGTCCTGGTCACCGAAGAAGATGCGGTACGACCCGGCGGAGTTCGCCCCCGCCCTCGGCGAACTACTGGCCGTACGGCGGGACTTGCGGGACTCCTCCGCGTACCGCCGCGACCTCCTCGACGTCGCCCGGCAGACGCTCTCCAACCACAGCCGCGTCCTGCTGCCGCGCGTCAAGGAGGCGTACGACGCCAAGGACTCGGCCCGCTTCGACCGGCTCACCCGCGACTGGCTCGACCTGATGGACCTGCTCGACCGGCTCGTCGCCACGGACTCCCGCCACCTCCTGGGCCGCTGGGTCGCGGACGCCCGGGCATGGGGCGCCGACGCGCGGGAGCGGAACCAACTCGCCTATGACCAACTGTCCTTGCTCACCGTCTGGGGCCATCGCTCCGGGGCGGACGCCGGGCTGCGCGACTACGCCAACCGCGAGTGGGCGGGGCTCGTCGGTGGCCTGTACCGGCTGCGCTGGGAGCGCTACTTCAAGGAACTGCGGTCCGCGCTCGCGGAAGGCCGCGCGCCCCAAAAGATCGACTGGTTCGCCTTGGAGGACGACTGGACCCGCGACCCGGGCCGCCTGGCCACGCGGCCGACCGGTGACACGTACGAGATCGCGGCACAGGTGCGCGCCCGACTGACCACGGCCGGGCGTGGCGGCGCCGCTTTCGGACACTGACGGCCAAACGCGAAGATCACTTAGCATTCTTCCCGGCGCGCACTATCAGCCCCTTACACACCGATCGCACGAAACAGACTTTATGTGAAATAGAGGACGATAAGCGGTCGCGGTTGATGGTTCACCGGACGGATTTCACTAAAGACAGCGACTTCTTCTAGCCATATGCCACCGTCACAGCCAGCGGCGTGTTGCCCTCCAGATGGCGACCGCTTCTAGCCATATGCCACGACACCGCCATAAACGCGTTGACCATTACGGGAATGCAATGTTTGTATTCAAGCGTTCGACCGGCGGGACCACCGGAAAGTGGAGCAGTCAATTCCGCCCCCATGCTGCGGATCTCGCTACCGACGTAAAATTCGAGAGGAAATAATGCGCAAGCTCACTCTTTCACTCGGCCTTGCGGCCGTGTGCGCCACTAGCCTCGTTGCAATCGCCCCCGCCGCGACCGCCGCCGAAAGCGGTCCGCAAGCCGCGGCGTGCTTCACGCTCTGGGACACGAACGGCTTCAGGGACGGGTCCCGTGCATTCTCGGGGAACGACAAGACCTTCAGTGGAGATAAGTGGTCGAGCGGTTCGGCCATGAACGACGACGCCAACGCCGCCAAGAACAGGTGTGGCCACTGGGTCCACTTACACCAGGATGTGAACTACCAGGGCCAGAGCTACGGCTTAAAGCCCCACAGCGAGGACTCCGACTTCGAGAACAACAACTTCGCGAACAAGGCCAGCTCCCTGAACGGATTCTAGGGAAACTGCATGCCTGGGGGGTGCCGCATGCGCGGCACCCCCCAGGCGGCATTTAAAAATGAGGGAAGAATGAACATGCGTAGGGGATATATTTCATGCGTAGCCCTGGGCCTGCTCGCAGCCGGCTGCTCCGGCGGAGCTGGAGCGGACGGCGGGGCGGAGGCGGACGTACCTGCACCCACCCCAGAGGCCAGGGGCATTGTCTTCCCCTTCGATTCCTACGAATTATCTGACAATGACATCATCAAGACGTATGCGGCCACTGATGCTCTGGTTCGCCCATGTATGCGGGAGAAGGGACATGAGTGGGGGCTAGTCAAGTCACCCAAAAGTGTCCCTAGTTGGCGAAATCGTCTCCACTTCGGCGTCGTCGAGCCGAATGTCGCCAGTAGGTTTGGATATCACACACCTGCGGAGCTTCTGTCCTCGCCGCAGTACAGGAGCGTGGTCAAACAGATGAGGGGGCGACTGGCGAGCCTGTCGAAGGACGCCACTTCCCGAGCCGCAGACTGTCAGAAGCAGGCCGACCAGAGACTGACACGTGGCGCAAAGACCTCTTTCACGAAGTTCAACGACCTGAAGTCGAGTACATTCGACGCAGCCAAACGCGATCACAGCGTGAAAACCGCTGCCGCCCGGTGGAGTGCATGCATGAAAGCGGCCGGTTTTGACTACGCAACCCCCTGGGGGGCTGCCAGGAAGTGGGCAGGGGAGGGCGATCCAACAGAACGAGAGATCGCCATCGCAGCGTCTGACGTCAGATGCAAGAAGAAGACTGACCTGGTCGCCATCTGGCTCTCGACAGAAAAGGCTGGAGGAGATAGAGATCAACAGAGACAAGCCTTATTTCGATGATCTGAAAAGCTCAAACAGGCGCTACCTGCATAACGTCCGGCTGGCGCTTCCTGGGGAATAGCTGCCGCTTCGGGATTGACCTACAGGGTGGGCGGTCTCTCGGCAAAATTACTGAACGGAATCATCAGTGGCATCCACTGCCTCGTCGACGACTGGACTGCCTGCCCAAAAAAAGAACAGCTCTCCCGTCGGGCCGAGGCGGCTGCGCCCCTTTTGCAAGCGGCATCGCGTCCCCGTCTCGGCCGGCATTCTCGCCCTTCCCGCATACATCCTATGGGCCGTCTTCCTCGCCACTGGAGGCGGGGATCTCGCCGCACAGGTTTCCTGGACCCGGTTTGTTGCCGAGCACCCTGGATCGCCTTACAGCCTCGGCTGGTACGGCGGCGTCCATGTAGGAAATTACAGTGTCCTGGCCCCCCAACTGATGGCACTGCTCGGCGTGCGAACCGTCACCGTGGCCTCAGGTGTTGCCGCTTCATGGCTGATCGGCTGCGTGTTCGTACGCAGCGGCATCCGCAACCCGATGTGGCCCACGCTCCTGGCGGTGCTGTTCTTGTGGGGCAACGTCGCTTCGGGGCGGTCCACCTTCGCACTGGGCGTCGCGCTGGCCTTGGCATCGTGTCTGATGTTGATGGGAAGAAGCCGGCGGCTTGTTGCGGCCGGCGTGTTCAGCACGCTGGCAACGATGGCCAGCCCGGTGGCAGGACTGTTCCTTCTCGTGTGTGGCACGGGCTGGCTCCTGAACCGAGACTTCGGCAAAGCCCTCGCACTGTGTACTCCTCCCACTGCGGTGGTGGGCCTGACGACGCTGCTCTTCCCCTTCAGCGGCGTGATGCCCATGTCCACGAGCGATCTGTGGAAGCCGATCCTCTTCAGTGTGCTGCTTGCCGCGTTCGCCCCGCCTGATTGGCGGGTGCTTCGCTACAGCTCCGCGACCTACGCGCTCGGCGTCGTCCTGTCGGCACTGATCCCCACGCCCGTGGGAGCCAATGTCGTCCGGCTGGCTGAGCTGTTCGGCGGTCCGGTACTGCTCGCCGCGCTCCTCACCGGGAAGGGGCGCCTGCTACAAAAGGCGGCGCTCGGTGTCGGACTCGTACTCTCCACCCAATGGGTCACGTCGCACACCATTCATGTGACGAAGATGTCGACACCAGTGCCGGCGTGGGCCACACAAGCGCGTGGCGTACTGGCGGCGCTGGACCGGCTGGACGCGGACCGAACCCGCGTGGAGGTCGTGCCGGCGATCAATCACCGGGAGACCACCGTGCTTGGCCATTATGTGAATCTCGCCCGTGGATGGAATCGACAGGTGGACGTGGAGCGAGGTGACCTCTTCTACGAGGGCCGGTTCTCGGCCGCGAAGTACCGCTCCTGGCTCAACAACTGGGCAGTAAAGTACGTCATTCTGCCGACCGGTGAGCCCGACTTCGCGGCGAAGGATGAGGCCAGACTCGTAAAGAGCGAGCCCAACTGGCTGAAGCCGGTGTGGCACGACGCCAACTGGCGGATCTACGCAGTCAAAAACGCCCGCCCCATGGCCACCGGCGCTGGTGCATCTGTGATCGGCAGCGACAACGCCAAGCTCACCCTCCGCACCCGGAGACAGGGGGCGGTAAGTCTGCGCATCGCCTATTCGCCCTGGTTGCGAACCAACGCCGGCTGCATCGAACGTGAGGGCGAGTGGGTGCGCCTCAAGGTGCCAGGAGCCGGCCGATACGAAATCGACAGTTCGTACCTAGGCCCCTGGCAGAGGCATTGCTAAGAGGTCGTCCAAGGGTGGAGCCCCGGGGTATGTGACGGGCCAACGGGCCCGGCTAGGCTTCGCTGCGCTTCTCCAGACGGCTCCCCCGCGGCACGGTGACGGACATGATGTCGCTGGGGGTGTTCAGTGCGATGCGGTGCCATCGCCCGCGCGGGACGACGACCGCCGTTCCCGCCGCCAGCTCGACCTCCTCCTCCTTCTCACCCGGCTGCTGCGGGCGGAAGTAGAGACGTATCCCGCCGCTGAGGCAGGCCACGACCTCGTCGGCGGCGGAGTGGACTTCCCAATGGTCGGCGTGGACGTCGGCAGGGGCCTCCGCATGGAAGGTCATCAGCTGCCAGCCGTCCCGTTCGGTGTCGAACACGGGTTGCACGGCGCGCGCCTGGCCGTCTTGGTCGAGGTGGACGAAGGAGGCGAAGAGATCGATCGGGGCAACGGTCATGGCGATACATCCGTTCTGCGGTCATCGTTCATCTGGTCAGGTGCGCGGCTCGGGGCCGGCCGGGTTGGCCTGGTGGGCCCGGCCGCCCCCGCGGTCAGCCGTACATCGCCACGCGGTACAGCGTCGCGAGCGCGGCGTCGATGGGATGGGGCTGCGGCCTGCCGGCGGAGTCGAGCCTGTTCCACCTCTGCATGTTCACCGCGACCGCCATCTGCCGCTTGCCGTCGGCACGGATCATGGCCAGCGCTCCACCGCCCCAGACCGTGCCGCCATGGCCCCAGAAGGTGCCCTGACCGGGACCCTCCATCGGGTGCAGGCCGAGTCCGTAGTCGATCGTCTTCCCCTCCTGGGAGACGACCGGGACCGTGCGTCGCATCTGCGCCAGTGACGAGGGGCTGACGATCTCCCCGGCCAGCAGCATGCCGAAGAAGCGGTTTAGGTCCGCGACGGTCGATATCAGCGAGGCCGAGGGACCCACCCATGACATGTCGTAGACGCTGTAGTCGCGCGGCGGGTCGATCATGCCGAACCACGCCTCGTAGAGCTGCGAGTGCGGCCCGTCGACGTGGGGCCCGGCGGGGAGTTCGGTGTCCTGGAGCCCGGCGCGCTCGATGACGTTCCGGGTGATGTACCGCTCGGCCGTCGTACCGGTCACCTCTTCGAGGAGTTCGACGAGGAGCAGGTAGTTGGTGTTGGAGTACAGCCCCGGAGTGCCGCCCGGGGGGCCGAACGCGGGTGCGGTGACCCCCATCTCGATCAGTGCGGCGGGGTCGAACCGCGTGTGCCGGTGGTCGTCCAGGCTCTGGGGCCCGGTGTCCGCGATGGCGGGGAACGCCTTGAGGGAGGGGTAGGCGTACGGGAGGTACTCGGCGAAGCCACTGGTGTGGTTGAGCAGCATCCGGACCGTGATCGCGTCACCGCGCTCTCCGGGAACCAGCTTCGGAAGGTACCCGCCGATCGGCGCGTCGAGATCGATCCGACCGCTCTCGACCTGCTGAAGGACCGCGGCGGCGGTGAAGGTCTTGGTGATGCTGCCGACCCGGTGCCGCATATCTGCGGTGACGGGGCGGCCGGTGACGACATCGGCGGCCCCGGCGGCACCGCGCCAGACCTGCTCGCCGTCTCGCACCTCGGCGAACAGGCCCGGCATCCCGGCGCGGTGGACGTCTTCGATGGCCGCGTTCAACACCGCGGAATCCAGAGGGTTCGTCACGTCTTGCGTCCTTTCGTCTTCCCCGGGCCGGGTCCCGCAGCGGTCGCCCGACCAGGGCAGCAGGGAACGAGCGGCAGGCCGGTCCGCCCGGCATGCCGATGTCCTCATTATGCACGCAGTGCGTGCAACGCCAAGTGCATAAGTTAGGCTGAGGTCCGACGAGAGGGGCACGATGGCAGGCCGAAGGCGCTGGTCAACCGAAGAGATCCTGGACGCGGCGGCGGAGCTGCTGCGCACGAGCGACACGGATTCGTTCAGCGTGCGCAAGCTGGCCGCGGCCCTCGGGACCGACTCCTCCAGCCTCTACCGGCACTTCCGCAGCAAGACCGAGCTGCTGCGCGCTGTCGCCGACCGGATCCTCCTGGCCGCGGTGGACGGCTACCACCCCGAGGGCGACTGGAAGCAGCGCATCACGGCCCTGGCCCTGCGCGTGAGAGAGGCCTTCCGGCAGCAGCCCCAGCTCGCCGCGGTCTGGGGACGCTACGCGTCGAGCGGTACCGGTTCCCGGCTGGTGATGGAAGAGGTACTCCAGGCCCTGCGCGCAGCGGGAGTGCCCGACGAGGAGATTCCGGCGCGCTACCACCGGATCGCGATCCTCATCGCCGCGCTGATCGCCTCCGAGGCCGGGGTCAGCGCCATCACCCCCGAGGAGCAGGAACAGGGCATGGAGCTGTTCCGCGTCGCGGTGCTCGGCGCCGACCCCGAACGCTTCCCCGCCCTGGCCCACTTCGCCCGCGACGTCCGCCCCCTGGGAGTGGACCGCCGCGCAGCGTTCGAGGAGATCCTCGCGGCGCACCTCGTCCACATCGAGGCGCACCGCGCGGGATTCAGCGGCGCGGGCACTCCTTCCACGCCATGTGATACTCCGTGCTGATGTCGCCGTCCGTCGAGTCCATCGTCATCAAGCTGGTCCTCGCGGGGTCCGAGGTGCCCGCGTCCACGCGCAACTCCGTGTTGATGTTGAAGTTGCGCCGCTCCCCGCACGGCGCCCAGACCAGTTGCGCCCAGTCGGTCGTGTCGGTGGCCTGCCAGTTGTCGTTGTAGGCGCCCTTGAACTCATGGGACTTCGCGGCCGTGTTCGGTGAGCCCTGGAAGTAGTACGAGGCCTTCTCGATGCCCTTGGCGCCCGGCTGGAGCGAGGCGTAGCCGCGGTAGTCCGCGCTGGCGATCGCGTACGTGAAGCCCTGCGGCACGTACACGATGAGGTTGAGCTGGCAGTTCTTGCGGAACGCGGTGGGGTCCGCGCTGCCGCCCGCCTGGGCGAGGTAGTCGCTGTAGGTGACCGTGAAGGCCGTGTTGTCCTCGGAGACGGCGACGGCCGCGGTGCCGCGCGGGCAGCCCGAGCCGTTCACCGTGGCGACCTCGATCACGATCTTGTCCGGCGGCGGTTCGAGGGTCCCGGCCGGGCTGTGCGCGGGAAGCGTCGAGCCGATCAGCGCCGCGACGGCGCCGCTCAGCAGCAGTGCACCAGCCATGGTTCTCCGTTCCATTGCGAAGGAGGGGGGTGGGAGAAGTGCCGTGGTGCGTGGAGCCGCGGTGCGTGAAGCGGAATGCGTGAGCGAGGGGAGCGTACGGACCAGTGGGAACGGCTGCCAGAGCGATGTCCGGCCATTCCGCCGACGCCAACTCCGCACGGGCTGACGCCTCTTGACGGGTATACGCCGCCGCCAATCTCTGGTAGGAAACCTTCCTAACAGTACGCGGAACGAACTCCCCCCTTCAGGAGGCCCTCGTGCAGACCCCCCACCCCGCCCATCCCACCCGCCGCACCCTCCTCACCTTCATCGGCGCCGCCGCCCTCGCGGGCCCGCTCATCGCCTCGCAGACGGCGACGGCGACTCCGGCAGCGGTGAGCGCCATCGGGCTCGACGATCCGGCGAAGAAGGAGATCGCCATGAAACTCGTCTGTAGCGCCGAGAACTCCAGCCTCAACTGGAAGGACTACTACCGCTACATCGAGGACATCGACGACGGCCGCGGCTACACCGCTGGCATCATCGGCTTCTGTTCCGGCACCGGCGACATGCTGGACCTCGTCGAGCTGTACACCCGGCGCAAGCCGGGCAACGTCCTCGCCAAGTACCTGCCCGCCCTGCGCGAGGTCGACGGCACCGACTCGCACGAAGGGCTCGACCCCACCTTCGTACGCGACTGGGAGCGCGCCGCCGAGGACGCGGCGTTCCAGAAGGCGCAGAACGACGAGCGCGACCGCGTCTACTTCAACCCGGCCGTCAAGCAGGGCAAGGCGGACGGCATCGGCGTACTCGGCCAGTTCTGCTACTACGACGCCATCGTGATGCACGGCGACGGCACCGACTCCACCAGCTTCCGCAACATCCGCAAGCGCGCGCTGCGTTCGGCGAAGCCGCCGGTCCAGGGCGGTGACGAGGTGAAGTACCTCAACGCCTTCCTCGACGCGCGCGTCTGGGCGATGAAGCAGGAGGAGGCCCACGAGGACACCAGCCGGGTCGACACCGCGCAGCGGGTGTTCCTCAGGAAGAGGAACCTCAACTTGGACCCGCCGCTGGACTGGAAGGTGTACGGCGACTCGTACCACATCGGCTAGTAGGCGACACGGACGACCGCGCCCTTCTCCAGGGCCACCCACAGCGCCCCGTCCGGGCCCACGGTGATGCCGTGCGGTTCGGACGACGGCGTCGGAAGCTCGTACTCCTGGATCACCGCCGCCTGGAAGGGCGTTGACGTGATGCGGCCGACGCGGTTCGCTCCCCACTCCGTGAACCAGCAGTCCCCGGCCTCCGTCGCGACGATGGCGTGCGGCTTCGCGGTTCGGTCAGGGAGCGGGAACTCCTCGATCCGGCCGTCCACCGAGATCCTGCCGATCTGCCCGGCCATGATCTCGACGAACCACAGGGCCTCCCCGTCGGAGGCGATCCCCACCGGCCCCGCGCCCTCCGTCGGCAGCGGATGGAGGTCGACGTGACCGTCGGTACCGATGCGGCCGATCGCGTTCGCCTGGTTGAGCGTGAACCACAGCGCGCCATCGGGCCCCGGCGCGATCGCCGAGGGGAAACCGCCCTCGGTCGGCAGGACGAACTCCACTATCTCCCCGTCGGCGTCCACGCGGCCCACCCGGTCACTGTTCATCCCCGTGAACCACAGCGCGCCGTCCGGCCCTGACGTGATGCCGTAGGGCCCGCTCCCGGGCGACGGCACCCGGAACGCCTCCGTCTTGCCGTCGACCGTGACGCGCCCGATGTGGTGGTCCTTGGTCCGGGCGAACCACAGCGCGCCGTCGGGCCCTGGGGTGATGACGGTCGGGCCGCACTCCGGTGCCCCGAGGCCGTACCGCGTGAACTCCCCCTCCACGGTGAGGCGTGCGACCTCACCGCTGCCGTTGAGGGTGAGCCACAGGGCGCCGTCGGCCCCGGCGGCGATCCCGTACGGACCGACTCCCTCGTCGGCCACCCGGATCTCGTGGAGGTGTGGGCCACGGCTGTCTGACACGTCTGACCTCACGTCTGACACGGCGGTTCCTTTCGGCGAGGGCCCGAATCGGCGCGCGGGGCCCGGAGATCCCCGCCAGCTTCGCAGCCCCGCCGAGTCAGGTCGAGTCAGTATGTGATCACGTCACCGGCTGGCCGGGGATCCGCGTCTGAGCGATCTCCCCGCCAGGCTCCATCGGTGCCGTCACCTCGTCGTCGTCGCGGCCCCCGCCGATGTGGTTGAAGACGAGGTTCAGGAGCACGGCCGCCACACAGCCCGTCGAGATGCCCGAGTCGAGGATGATCTTCGCGGTCTCCGGGAACGCGTGGTAGAACTCCGGCGCCGCGATCGGGATCAGGCCGACGGCCAGCGAGACGGCCACGATCAGGACGTTGTTGTCCTTCTCCAGGTTCGCCTTGACCAGCGTCTGGATGCCGCTCGCCGCGACCGAGCCGAACAGGACGACGCCCGCGCCGCCGAGCACCGGGCGCGGCACGACCGCGATCAGCGAGGCCGCCATCGGGCACAGGCCCATCAGGACCAGGAAGCCGCCGCCCGCCGCGACCACGTACCTGCTGCGGATCTTCGTCATCGCGACCAGGCCGATGTTCTGGGCGAAGGCGCTGCACATGAAGCCGTTGAAGAGCGGGCTGACCGCCGAGCCGAGGCAGTCCGCGCGCAGACCCGCCGCGATGGTCCTCTCGTCGGCGGGACGGTCCACGATCTCGCCGAGGGCGAGCATGTCGGCCGTCGACTCCGTCATCGAGACGACCATCACCACGCACAGGGAGACGATCGCCGCCGCCGCGAACTGCGGGGCGCCGAAATGGAAGGGCGTCGGGAAGCCGACGATGTCCGCCTCACCGACCGGGCTGAAGTCCGTGACGCCGAAGGGGATCGCGACGAGCGTGCCGACGACCAGACCGAGCAGGACCGCGATCTGCTTGACGAAGCCGGTGGTGAAGCGGCGAAGCAGCAGCACGATGACGAGCGTGATGCCCGCGAGGGCGAGGTTCTTGGTCGAGCCGTAGTCGTCGGCGCCCGGCACCGGGCCCTGCGCCCAGCCGAAGGCGACCGGCATGAGGGAGATGCCGATGAGGGTGATGACCGTACCGGTGACGACGGGCGGGAAGAACCGCACCATCTTGGAGAAGAACGGCGCCGCGATGAAGCCCAGCACACCCGCGACGATCACCGCGCCGAAGATGACGGGGAGCGCGTCGTCCTTGTCGTTCGTCGAGTCGACGACGGCGAGCATGGGCGCGACACCGGCGAACGTGACGCCGTTGACGAAGGGCAGCCGGGCGCCGATCCTCCAGATGCCGAGGGTCTGGAGGAAGGTGGCGAGGCCCGCGGTGAACAGACAGGCGCCGGTCAGGAAGGTGAGTTCCTTCGCGGAGAGGCCGACGGCCGCGCCGACGATGAGCGGCGGGGCGACGACGCCCGCGTACATGGCGGCCACGTGCTGGAGGCCGGTGGTCGCCATCTTCAGGGGCGGGAGCTTCTCGTCGACCGGATGGATACCTTCCGGTCGTATGGCCCCCTCGTCGGAGTCGGGGTCCGGGGTGGTGCCTTGCTTGGTGAACCTGGGCTGAGTGGCCACGGTGGCTCCTCCGGTTGTTTTCCAGCCCCGGCTGGGCGCCGGCACTTTTCGCTTCTGGGAGGTGGGGGGTGGTGCTTGGTGCAAGGACTTGCTCGGTCGTGCGGTGGTGGAAATGCGCCCAGGTAGTACTGACCGCCCCGGGAACGTGAAGCTTTGGGCCACGTTCCGGGGCGGCACTTGAGCAGCCCGCTCGGCTGCTCAAGTCCGGTCAGGGGCCGTCCCCCCTGACCGGAGTTCTTGGGTTCAGCTCTCGGCGGCGATCCGCGCGAGGCGCTGCGCCTCCTCCCGCGTGGAGCGGGCGATGGCGTCCTCGTCGGCGTGCAGCAGGCGGCCGTTCTCGACGACCGGCCTGCCGTTGACGAGGGAGAGCGTGACCGGGGCCGCCGCGCCGAAGACGATGGCGGTCACCGGGTCGGCGATCGAGGCGTGCCCGATGCCGTCGATCTTCCACAGGACGAGGTCGGCGAGCTTGCCGGCCTCCAGGGAGCCGATCTGGGTGGCCCGGCCGAGGACCTGCGCGCCGCCGTACGTGCCGAGGCGCAGGGCCTGGCGGGCGTTCAGGGCGGCCTCGCGGTGGGCGCCGAGGCGGTTGATCAGCAGGGCGTTGCGCAGTTCGGTGTGGAGTTCGCCGGACTCGTTGGAGGCGGTGCCGTCGACGCCGAGGCCGACCGGGACGCCCGACTTCAGCATGTCGGGCACGCGGGCGATGCCGGCCGCGAGGCGCGCGTTGGAGGACGGGCAGTGGGCGACGCCCGTGCCGGTGCGGGCGAACGCGGCGATGTCGGAGTCGTTCATGTGGACGCAGTGCGCCATCCACACGTCGTCACCGAGCCAGCCGGTCGACTCGAAGTAGTCGGTGGGGCCCATGCCGAACAGCTCGTGGCAGAACTTCTCCTCCTCGACCGTCTCGCTGCCGTGGGTATGCAGCCGCACTCCCAGGCGGCGGGCCAACTCGGCGCCCTGCTTCATGAGTTCGGTCGACACCGAGAACGGTGAGCAGGGGGCCACGGCCACCTGCGTCATCGCGTCGAAGGAGGCGTCGTGGTGCTTCTTGACGGTCTCCTCGGTGGCGGCGAGCGCGCCCTCCAGGGTCTCCACGGCGAAGTCCGGCGGCAGACCGCCGTCCTTCTCGCTGCGGTCCATCGAGCCACGGGCCAGGGTGAAGCGCACGCCCATCTCGGAGGCGGCGCGGATGATCGACCCGGAGAGGTCGCCGGAGCCCCGCGGGAAGACGTAGTGGTGGTCCATCGCGGTGGTGACGCCGCCGCGGGCCATCATGCCGAGGGAGCCCTGGGCGGCCGCGTACGTCATCTGCTCGTCGATGCGCGCCCACGTGGGGTAGAGCGCCACCAGCCAGTTGAAGAGGTTGTGGTCGGTGGCCAGACCGCGGGTGATCCACTGGTAGAAGTGGTGGTGGGTGTTGACCAGGCCGGGCGTGGCGAGGTGCCCGGTGCCGTCGACACGGCGTACGACGTTCTCCAGGCCCTCGGGGGCCTTGCCCGCGCCAATGGACTCAATCTTGTTGCCCTTGACGACGATGTGGCCCGAGGCGTACTCGGTGTCCTCGGCGTCGACGGTCGCGATGGCGACGTTCTCGATGACGATGCGGTCTGCCGAAGGTGCCATGGTGCTTCCTAACTGGTGAGTGGCGTGGGGGTCCCCCCTGCTCCTTAAGAGCTTGGGGGAGGGCACGGCATGACCCTAGGGAGATTTGAGTGCCGCGGCCGCGCCCTGGGCGCTGCCACGGGTGCCGAGATGGTGGAAGAACAGGTTGAGCGAGACCGCGACGAGCGCGCCGGCGCTGATGCCGGAGCCGAGGACGGTCTGCGCCCAGGCGGGGAAGTCCGCGTAGAAGGTGGGCGCGGCGAGCGGGATGATGCCCGCCCCGAGCGACACGGCCACGAGGACGATGTTGGAGCTGTCGTCCAGGCCCGCCTCGGAGAGCGTGCGGATGCCGCTGACCGCGATGGAGCCGAAGAGGACGATGCCGGCGCCGCCGAGGACCGGCATGGGGACCACGTTGACGACCGCGCCGAGCACGGGGAAGGCGCCGAGGACGATGAGCGTGGCGCCCGCGACGGCGACGACGTAGCGGCTGCGGACGCGGGTCAGCGAGACGACGCCGACGTTCTGCGCGAAGGCGGAGGTCGGGAAGCCGCCGAAGACGGGGCCGACCAGGGTGGCGATGCCGTCGGTGCGCAGGCCGCGGGTGATGGTCCTCCCGTCGGTCCTGCGTTCGCAGATCTCGCCGAGGGCGAGCATTCCGGCCGCCGACTCGGTCATCAGGACCAGCATGACGATGCAGAGCGAGAGGATCGCGGCGGGCTGGAAGACGGGGGCACCCGCGGCGAACGGCGTGGGCAGCGCGGCCAGCGGCGCCGACTGTACGGAGGTGAAGTCGGCGAGACCGAAGGGGATCGCGGCCAGCGTGCCGATGAACATGCCCGCCAGCAGGGCGACTTGTTTGAGGAAGCCGCGCCCGAAGCGCTGGAACATGAGGATGACGACGAGGGTGAACGCGGCGAGCGCGAGGTACTTCATGTCGCCGAAGTCCGGGTGGGTCTCGTCGCCGCCTTGCGCCCACTTGACGGGTACGGGCATCAGCGTGACGCCGATGAGCGTGATGACGACGCCGGTGACCAGCGGCGGGAAGAAGCGCAGGAGCTTGCCGAAGAAGGGGCCGACCGCCAGGCAGAAGACGCCCGCGACCATCACCGCGCCGTAGATCGCCGGGAGTTGCTCGCCCTTGGCGTTGGTCTCGGCGATGGCGAGGATCGGCGCGATACCGGCGGAGGAGGCCGCGTTCACGAAGGGCAGGCGGTTGCCGGCGAAACCCTTGACGCCGAGCGTTTGCAGAATGGTGGCGAGACCGGCGATGAGCAGCCCGGCGGCGATGAGCCGGGTCTGGGCCACGGTGTCCAGGCCGCAGGCCTGGCCGATGATGAGCGGAGGGGTGACGACACCCGCGTACATGGCGGCGATGTGCTGAAGCGCGGCGGGGACGAGCCGCGAGGGGTGGAGCTTCTCATCCACCGGGTGACAGCCGGGAGTTGAGCCCCCGTCACCTACGGGTGGGGTGGAACACGGACCGTCTGCCGGCCCCTTTGCAGGCTGTGCCATTGCTGTTCCCTCCGGTGTGGCGCGCCCCCTCCCACTGCGGGGAGGAGGGGGCGCGCGTCCCGCGTCAGAGGTTGGTCATGTCGACCGGGATCTTCGGCTCGACGCCGTCCCGCAGGATGGTGGCCTCGATGAGGCCGTACGGGCGGTCGGCGGCGTAGTAGACGGCCCCGTCCTTGGCTTCGTTGTCGAGGCCGAAGGGCGTCAGGTCCTGGCGGAAGTGGTGCTTGTTGGGCGCGGAGAAACGGATCTCGTCGATCTCGCTGCGGTTGTTGATGACCCGCGAGCCCATTTGGTAGAGCGTCTGCTGGAGGGAGAGCGAGTAGGTCTCCACGAAGGCGTGCAGGATGTGCTTCTTCGCCTGCTCGTAGCTGCGCTCCCAGCTGGGCATGCGCTGCTCGTCGCCGGTCCAGTTGTGCCGCCACCACGTGGACAGGGAGGTGGCGAGGATACGGTCGTAATCCTCTTGCAGCGTCGTGTACTTGTCCTTGATGTAGCCCCAGAACTCGGAGTTCGTGGAGTTCATCACGGTGAGGTCCTTGAGCCCCGAGAGCACCTCGAACTTCTCGCCGTCATAGGTGATCTGGGCGAGCCGCGTCTCCTGGCCCTTGCGGACGAAGGAGTGCTTGACCTCGTCGGCGCCGATGAACTTGGAGTTGCTGTCGGAGCCGCCGATGCGCTCCCAGGCGTACTCCTCGATGCGGATCCGCGCGCGGTGGATCGAGGGCTGGCTGTCCACGAAGTGCCGGGCGAGGTGGATGCCGTACTGCTCGGCGGAGTCGATGCCGTACTCCTTGGCGAACGCGAAGCAGGTGTTCTTCGTCGTGTCCGTCGGCAGGCAGTTGGCGTTGGAGCCGTTGTAGTGGACGTCGTCCAGGTCGCCGGAGAGGGCGACGGAGACGTTCAGGTCCTTGATGTGATGGGTGTCGCCGTCCCGCGTGATCTTTACGACCCGGTTCTCAGCCTTGCCGTACTGGTTCTGTCCCAGAATGGTGGGCATGTCTGCTAGCTCCCTCGGTAAACGGAGTAGCCGAACGGGTTGAGCAGCAGCGGTACGTGGTAGTGCTCGCCCGGCGTGACGGCGAACGTGATCGCCACCTCCGGGAAGAACGCTCCGCTCGCACCGCTGTCCCGATTCGCGGGGGCGTCCTGCTGCGCCTCGGCTTGCTGGTTGTTCTGCTTCTTCGGCTTCAGGAAGTACGCCTCGGTCTCGAAGTCGAGACGTACGTGGGTGGTGCCTTCCGGCAGCGCCGGCAGGTCCTTGCAGCGCCCGTCCGCGTCGGTCGCGCTGCCGCCGAGCGCCTCCCACCGCGCGTCCCGGCCGGCGCGGGCCGAGAGGGAGATGGCGACGCCCTCCGCGGGGCGTCCGAGGCTGGTGTCCAGGATGTGCGTGGACACCGAGGCGGTGGTCTCCGTACTCATGCGCTCTCTTCCTCTTTCCACTCTTCGACGAGGCGGGTCAGGCGGATGCGGTTGATCTTGCCCAGTTCGGAGCGGACGATCTCGCGCTCCTGCTCGGGCGAGTTGCCGATCCGTTCCTTGACCGCGTCCCGCATCTGCTCGCCGGTGCGTCCGGTGGCGCAGATCAGGAAGACGTGGCCGAACTTCTCCTGGTAGGCCAGGTTCAGTTCGAGCATCTCGGCCTTCAGCTCCTCGGAGGCGCCCGCCATACCCCGCTGCTCGCGGGACGAGGTCGGGTCCCCCGGCTTCGGGCGGCCGATCGGCGGATGCCCCGCCATCGCCTCGGCCAGATCCTCCGCGGTCAGCTCGGCCATGGCGGCGTCGCTCGCGGCGAAGAGGTCCTCGACGGTGGCGTAGGGGCGCCGGGAGAGCAGCTTGCTTCCCCAGGCCGATGAGGCGCAGGCCTCGTGGAGCGCGGCGGCGGCCGCGGACCGCGCCGAGGCGTTGAACCGGGCGAGGCCCAGGGTCGTACTCGAAGTCACGGGTACCTCCGTGGCCTTGTGCGGGTCGGGCTGCGGATAGCTAACGCCAGCCGAAACACCACGTCAACACTTTGTTGAAAACTTCGAGTAACAAAGGCCGCCGTCCGGTTAACGGAAGGCGGCCTTCTGGGGGCTGGGTGAGGACGGCCTGCGCCGCCCCGCTCAGGTGGAGCGGTTCAGGTAGTTGTACACCGTAAAGCGACTCACCCCGAGGGCGGCGGCGACCGTCTCCACGCCGTGGCGGACCGAGAAGGCCCCTCTCGCCTCCAGTATCCGCACGACCTCCTGTTTGGCCTTGCGGTCCAGCTCGGCGAGCGGCCGGCCTTGCTTGCGCTCCAGGGCGAGCAGGATGTGGTCCAGGGAGTCGGCGAGCTGCGGCAGCCGTACGGCCACCACGTCCTCGCCCTCCCAGGCCAGGACCACGTCGTCGGTCCCCGCCTGGTCCGGCGGCATCAGCTCGCCGCCCATGGCGTCCACCAGCGGCTTGACCGCGGTGACGAAGGGGTCGTCCCCGAAACCGGTCACTTATCCGCCTCCCCCGACTGCCGCGGCTCCCCCGGTTCGCCGATCACGTTGACCTGGAGCGAGACCCTGGTGGCTCCCGCGCCCAGGGACTGGCGCAGCATCGCGTCGACGGCGGTCAGGACCGCGTCGAGGTCACCCTCGGCCGTATTGCCGAAAGGCCCTACGTCCACCGCGTCCAGCGGGGCCCCCTGGATGACCTCCCGGGCCACCAGCGCATGCGCCGGGGCCTCGTCGAGGTCGAAGGGTTCGGTCGTGAACTCCACTCTCAATCGCACGCGGCCAACCTACTGCCGGGGCGTGATTTTTCGGCAGTCCCCTCTTGACAGCCTCCGCGAACCGGAGGCAGTCTTCCATCAAGCAGAAATGAACTTCCGCAATACGGAAGGAGCGCGGAAGCCCCATGGGATACTCCGACCAGCGCTTCAATGTGAACCTGTCGATCCTCTTCACCGAGCTCCCGCTCCTGGAGCGCCCCGCGGCCGCCGCGAAGGCCGGCTTCGGCGCGGTCGAGCTGTGGTGGCCCTGGGTCGACGCCCCCACCCCCGAGCAGTCCGAGCTCGACGCCCTGAAGAAGGCGATCGAGGACGCGGGCGTCCAGCTGGTGGGGCTGAACTTCTACGCGGGGCAGCTGCCGGGCCCCGATCGCGGCGCCCTGTCGATCCCCGGCGAGGAGAGCGAGAAGTTTCGCGCGAACCTCGCGGTGGCGGCGGACTTCGCCCAGTCGCTCGGCTGCAAGGCGCTCAACGCGCTGTACGGCAACCGTGTCGACGGCGTGGACCCGGCCGTCCAGGACGAACTCGCCCTGAAGAACCTGGTATTGGCGGCCCGCGAGGCCGACCGCGTGGGCGCGGTGCTGCTCATCGAGGCCCTGAACAAGCCTGAGTCGCCGCTCTGCCCGATCGTCAGCGCGCCCAAGGCGATCGAGATCGTCGACAAGGTGAACGCCGCGACCGGGCTCGGTAACGCGAAATTCCTCATGGACCTGTACCACCTGTCCATGAACGGGGAGGACTTGCCCTCAGTCATCTCGCGGTACGCCGCGAAGACCGGGCATGTGCAGATCGCGGACGACCCCGGGCGGGGGGCGCCCGGGACGGGGTCCCTGCCTCTGGAGGCGTTGCTCGATCAGCTGCGGGACGCGGGTTACGAGGGGTGGGTCGGCCTGGAGTACAAGGCCGGGGACCGGCCCAGCGAGGAGTCCTTCGGCTGGCTGTCCGGGGCGAACTAGCCCGCCGCTCCGCGGCGGATGCCTCCCACCCACCCACCCGTTACTCCGCGTCAGATCCTCGCCGCAGGAACGACGTAGTACCGCAGTCAGAAAGGCACCCTCATGAGCAACCTCGCAGATTCCTCCCGCCCTGCCCGCCCGGCGATCGCGTGGATCGGACTCGGCATCATGGGCTCCCCCATGTCCGAGAACCTGATCAAGGCGGGTTACTCCGTCACCGGCTTCACCCTGGAGCAGGACAAGCTGGACCGGCTCTCGGCCGCCGGCGGCACCGCCGCGAAGTCCATCGCGGAGGCCGTCAAGGACGCCGACGTCATCGTCACGATGGTGCCCGCCTCCCCGCAGGTCGAGGCCATCGCGTACGGCCCGGACGGCATCCTGGAGAACGCGAGGCCCGGCGCGCTGATCGTCGACATGTCGTCGATCACGCCGCAGACCTCCGTCGACCTGGCCAAGGCCGCCAAGGAGAAGGGCCTGCGCGTCCTGGACGCCCCGGTCTCCGGCGGCGAGGCGGGTGCCATCGAGGCCGTCCTCTCCATCATGGTCGGCGGTGACCAGGCCGACTTCGACGAGGCCAAGCCGCTCTTCGACGCCCTCGGCAAGACCATCGTGCTGTGCGGTCCGCACGGCTCGGGCCAGACCGTGAAGGCCGCCAACCAGCTGATCGTCGCCGTCAACATCCAGGCGTGCGCCGAGGCCGTGGTCTTCCTGGAGAAGTCCGGCGTGAACCTCCAGGCCGCGCTCGACGTGCTGAACGGCGGACTGGCCGGCTCCACCGTGCTGACCCGCAAGAAGGACAACTTCCTGAACCGGGACTTCAAGCCCGGCTTCCGGATCGACCTGCACCACAAGGACATGGGCATCGTCACCGACGCCGCCCGCAACGTGGGCGCCGCACTGCCGGTCGGCGCGGTCGTCGCCCAGCTCGTCGCCTCCCTGCGCGCCCAGGGTGACGGCGGCCTCGACCACTCCGCCCTGCTGCGCTCCGTGGAGCGCCTCTCGGGCGCCGAGCTGTAACAGCTCCTCATGAACTTCCGGGCCGCGGCGGCGCTGACACCTGTCCTGTCGCGCCCAGGCGCCGCCGCGGCCCGGAACCACAACCACAAATTCAACAAACTGTTGACGTAGCAGTTCAGGGCTCCTTACGCTCCGAGCACCTCAGCAGTCACAGCACGGAAGGTCACCATGTCGAAGCGCGTGCTTACGACCGAGTCCGGCGCCCCGGTCGCCGACAATCAGAACTCCGCCACCGCCGGCGTCGGTGGCCCGATCCTGCTCCAGGACCAGCACCTCCTGGAGAAGCTGGCCCGCTTCAACCGTGAGCGCATCCCGGAGCGCGTCGTGCACGCCCGCGGCTCGGGCGCCTACGGCTACTTCGAGGTGACCGACGACGTCACCGGCTTCACCCACGCCGACTTCCTGAGCGAGATCGGTAAGCGCACCGAGGTCTTCCTGCGCTTCTCGACCGTGGCGGACAACCTCGGTGGCGCGGACGCGGTCCGCGACCCGCGTGGCTTCGCGCTGAAGTTCTACACCGAAGAGGGCAACTACGACCTCGTCGGAAACAACACCCCGGTGTTCTTCATCAAGGACCCGATCAAGTTCCCCGACTTCATCCACTCCCAGAAGCGCGACCCCTTCACGGGCAAGCAGGAGCCGGACAACGTCTGGGACTTCTGGGCGCACGCCCCCGAGGCGACGCACCAGATCACCTGGCTGATGGGCGACCGCGGCATCCCCGCCTCGTACCGCCACATGAACGGCTACGGCTCGCACACCTACCAGTGGACGAACGCCAAGGGCGAGGCCTTCTTCGTCAAGTACCACTTCAAGACGAACCAGGGCATCCGCTCCCTCTCCAGCGAGCAGGCCGCCGAGATCGCGGGCAAGGACCCGAACTCGCACCAGACCGACCTGCTCCAGGCGATCGAGCGGGGCGTGAACCCGTCCTGGACGCTGCACGTGCAGATCATGCCCGCGTCCGAGGCGGCGGACTACCGCTTCAACCCGTTCGACCTCACCAAGGTGTGGCCGCACAAGGACTACCCGCTCCAGCGCGTCGGCCGCCTGGTCCTCGACCGCAACCCGGACAACGTCTTCGCCGAGGTCGAGCAGGCCGCGTTCTCCCCGAACAACTTCGTGCCGGGCATCGGCCCCTCGCCCGACAAGATGCTCCAGGGCCGCCTGTTCGCCTACGCGGACGCGCACCGCTACCGCCTGGGCGTCAACCACACCCAGCTCGCGGTGAACGCCCCGAGGGCGGCGAAGGCCGACAACTACGGCCGCGACGGCCTGATGGCGTCCAACGCGTACGGCCGCGACCGCAAGAACTACGAGCCCAACTCGTACGACGGCCCGGCCGAGACCGGCCAGCCGCTCTCCGCCCCGCTCGCGGTCGCCGGCTACACGGGTACGCACGCGGCCCCGACGCACACCAAGGACGACGACTTCTTCCAGGCCGGTGAGCTGTACCGCCTGATGTCGGAGGACGAGAAGTCGCGCCTCGTGGCGAACATCGCCGGCGGTCTCTCGCAGGTCTCCCGCGACGACGTCATCGAGAAGAACCTCGCCCACTTCCACGCCGCCGACGCCGACTACGGCAAGCGCGTCGCGGAAGCCGTCCGCGCCCTGCGCGAGGACTGAGGCACGGTCACACCCAATGCTGCGCCGGTGAGTTGACGGGAGGTCTACTCTTCGGCGCTGAGCCCGCACCGCTGTCACGAACCCGGATGAGGGGTGGTACGTGACACAGGCGCGCGGGCACGGTCCGCGGCGGCTCTGCGAGCCAGTGCGGTGGTCAAGGTCCGGCGGATTCCTTCTCGACCTGAGGGAGGGGAACCCACGGCCCGTCGCACCCGCCGCGGCCCCAACCCCCTCGCGGGGCCCACGAACTCCGCCCGGCAGCACGTATGCATGTTTCGCCAGTCGCGCGCCGTCGGGCGGCAACAACTTCACACCAGCACCAGGCCGGAGCGCCGGGGTACGGACGGTCCCGTACCCCGGCGCTCTTTCGTGCCGCCTCAGCTGATCGCCTCGCCCGACTCCAGTCGCGCCAGCATCCGTTCGAGCCGCGCGGTGCGGGTGGCGGGGGTCTTCGCCGTCATCAGGCGGTGCAGGACCACATAGCGCTCCGACTTGGTGAGGGCCTCGAACGTCTTGTGAGCCGCCGGGCTCGCGGCGAGCGCGGCGGCCAGGTCGTCCGGCACGGTGGCGTTGCGCTGCGACTCGTACGCCGCGTCCCAGCGTCCGTCGGAGCGCGCCAACGTGACCTCGGCGAGGCCGGGTTCGCGCATGCGGCCCTCGGCGGTCAGCTCCTCGATCCGGTCGACGTTCACCTTCGACCAGAGGCTGCGCGGACGGCGGGGGGTGATCTTCTGGAGGTAGTGGACGTCGTCGTACGCCTTCCGGTGGCCGGTGATCCAGCCGTAGCAGAGCGCCACGTCGTTGACCTCCGCGGCTGTCACCGAGGCCACCCCCGCGCCCTTCTTGGCGATCTTCACCCAGACTCCCGGGGTGTCGCCGTGGTGCTCGTCGAGCCAGTCCTCAAGACGGGACGCGTCAGCGCAGGTCATGACCTTCAGGCCGGCAAGTGAATCCATCCGGCCACGCTACGCGAACAGGTGTGCCCCGCGGGGAACATCGAGAAGGGGCGGCCCACCCTCTCGGGTCGGCCGCCCCTTCTCGATGTGGCGGGTGCTGTCAGACCTTCAGGGGGCGGATCGCCGTCGGCGCGTGACCCGGCTCCGTCGCCAGCTCCTCGAACTCCTTGACCGCGCTGATGTCCGCGGTCGGGCTCATCGAGATGTTCGTGATGCGCTCCAGGATCGCCTCGACGACCACCGGCACGCGGTGTTCGGCCGCGAGCTTCTTGGCCTGCTCGAAGGCCGGCAGCAGCTCGTCGGGCTCGGTGACGCGGATCGCCTTGCAGCCGAGGCCCTCGGCGACCTTGACGTGGTCGACGCCGTAGACGCCCAGCTCCGGGGAGTTCTGGTTCTCGAACTCCAGGTTGACCTGGAAGTTGATGTCCAGGCCGATCTGCGCCTGCCGGATCAGGCCCAGGTAGGCGTTGTTGACCAGGACGTGGACGTACGGGATGCGGTGCTGCGCGCCGACCGCCAGCTCCTCGATCATGAACTGGAAGTCGTAGTCACCGGAGAGGGCCACGACCGGCGTCTGCGGGTCGGCCTTGGCGGCACCGAGCGCGGCCGGGATGGTCCAGCCGAGCGGGCCCGCCTGGCCGCAGTTGATCCAGTGCCGCGGCTTGTAGACGTGCAGCATCTGGGCGCCCGCGATCTGCGAGAGGCCGATCGTGGTGACGTACCGCGTCTCGGGGCCGAAGGCCTTGTTCATCTCCTCGTAGACGCGCTGCGGCTTCATCGGGACGTTGTCGAAGTGCGTACGGCGCTGGAGGGTCTCCTTGCGCTCCAGGTGGGAGGCCACCCACTCCGAGCGGTCGGGCAGCCTGCCCGCGGCCTTCAGCTCCTTCGCCACCTCGACGAACAGCTCCAGGGCCGCCTTCGCGTCCGACGCGATGCCGTAGTCCGGCGCGAAGATCTTGCCGATCTGCGTCGGCTCGATGTCGACGTGCACGAACTTGCGGCCCTGGGTGTAGACGTCGAGCTTGTAGCCGGTGTGGCGGTTGGCCCAGCGGTTGCCGATGCCGAGGACGAAGTCCGACTCCAGGAACGTGGCGTTGCCGTAGCGGTGGCCGGTCTGCTGGCCGACCATGCCCGCGTTCAGGTCGTGGTCGTCGGGGATGGTGCCCCAGCCCATCAGGGTCGGCACGACCGGAGTGTTGGTGATCTCGGCGAACTCGACCAGGAGGTCGGAGGCGTCGGCGTTGATGATGCCGCCGCCCGCGACGATCAGCGGACGCTCGGAGGCGAGGAGGAAGCCGATCGCCTTCTCGATCTGGGCGCGGGTCGCGGACGGCTTGTAGACCGGCAGCGGCTCGTACGTCTCCGGGTCGAACTCGATCTCGGTCTGCTGGACGTCGATCGGCAGGTCGATGAGGACCGGGCCCGGGCGGCCCGAGCGCATCAGGTGGAACGCCTGCTGGAAGATGCCGGGGACCTGCGCGGCCTCCAGGACCGTGACGGCCATCTTGGCGACCGGCTTGGCGATCGTCGCGATGTCGACGGCCTGGAAGTCCTCCTTGTGGAGCAGGTGCGTCGGCGCCTGGCCCGTGATGCAGAGGATCGGGATCGAGTCACCGGTCGCGGAGTACAGACCAGTGATCATGTCGGTGCCCGCGGGGCCCGACGTGCCGATGCAGACGCCGATGTTGCCCGGGTTGGACCGGGTGTAGCCCTCGGCCATGTGCGAGGCGCCCTCGACGTGACGCGCGAGGGTGTGGTCGATGCCACCGCCCTCCTTGAGCGCCTTGTAGAAGGGGTTGATCGCGGCGCCCGGCACACCGAACGCGTTGACGACGCCTTCGCGCTTGAGGATCTCAACTGCCGCGCGGGCAGCGGTCATACGAGCCATGGGGTTCTCCTGCTTCGACAGCTTCGACAGCTTTTCGGCTGCCGGATACGGCTGGCGGATCCGGCTCCCGTCGCGCCCCGCGGTGAGCTTCTGTTTCCGCATTGTGGAAAGAATGTTCTGCTATATGGAAGCAATGTAAGGGGGTGCGCCGGACAGCGTCAAGGGACGGGCCAACTTGCCCTCGGCGGGCGCCGGTCGGGTGGAGGATGGCGGGAGACGGCGCGAGGGGCGACGGTCGCCCCGCTGAGCGCGACGGCACGGTGCGCGGCGGCGCGCGGCAGGCGGTGGTGACGATGGCGGACGGCGGCGTCCCGGTCCGGTGCCCGGAGTGCCTGCGCGAGCATCTGTACGCCCCCGCGCCCCTGCCCTGCGCGTGCGGCGCCCCCATGACCGCGCCGGTGGCCAGGGGCGTGCCCGCGACGCCGGTCACCGAGCGGAGCTGGGCGGACGAGTGGGTCACCGTCCGCTGCTGGGCCTGCGGCCGTCAGGGCCAGTGGCCGCGGCCGGAACTGGACTGCGACTGCGGCGCCGTCCTGCGCGTCCCCGTCGTCCCGGCACCCGGGGCACCGGTCCCGGGCAGGTCCACTACGGCCCCGAGCACGGCAATCGGCAACACGGCGGCCCGCCCCCGCCCCGCCTTCCGGCCGGTGACCATCCGTGACACCCGCGACGCCGTGACCGTGGCCGCGCTGTATCTGCGGTGGCTCGGCTACCTCAACACGCGCAGCGCCGCCCGGCGCCCGCCGTCGGGGACACGGATCGCCGCGCGCGGGATGCTGGCCCAGGTCGACCCCGGCCTGCACCGCACCGGCCTGCGCGATGTCGAGTGCCTGTGGCTCACCGCCGCGACCGGCACCGACGACACCCCCGCCACCTGCGCCTTCTTCTCCCTCGCCGGATATACGGACGAGGCCCGCGCCCGCGCGGACGCGCTCGACGTGCCGCTGTTCATCCTGGACCTCACGGGCACGCCCCAGCCGGTCAACAGCGCGGCGGACGACCTCATCGCGAACGGAGCCTGACGCGGGCCCCGAGGGGCCCGTCTTCGAATTGGCACACATGTTCGATCGAGGAGTACGCTGACACCATGGCACGGCACCAGCTCCAAGGGTCACTCTTCGATCAGAGCGACGACACGCGCCTGCGCTCCCTGGACGGAATCCGCAGGACGGTGCTCGGCGACGGGGCGTGGATCGACCTCCTGCCGGGCTGGCTCACCGGCGCCGACGCCCTGTTCGAACGCCTCGCCGCGGACGTCCCGTGGCAGGCCGAACGCCGCCAGATGTACGAGCGGGTCGTGGACGTACCGCGCCTGCTCGCCTTCTACCGCGCCGGTGAACCACTGCCGCACCCCGTACTCGACGAGGCGCGCCGAGCGCTTTCCGCGCACTACGCGACCGAACTCGGCGAGGAGTTCACGACGGCCGGCCTGTGCCACTACCGCGACGGACGCGACAGCGTGGCGTGGCACGGCGACCGCGTCGGCCGGGGCGCCCGCGAGGACACGATGGTCGCCATCCTCTCCGTGGGAGCCCCTCGCGACCTGCTGCTGCGCCCGCGCCGAGGCGGTGCGACGGTCCGCAGGCCGCTCGGGCACGGCGACCTGATCGTGATGGGCGGCTCCTGCCAGCGGACCTGGGAACACGCGGTCCCCAAGTCGGCGCGGGCCACCGGCGGGCGCATCAGCGTCCAGTTCCGCCCGCACGGAGTGCGCTGACCGGCCTCCCCTCCTTCAGCGCCCGCCGCGGGGCCTCAGCGCTCGCCGCCGGTCCTCAGATGCAGCACATGCCGTACGAGGGCCAGCGCGGCCAGCGCCGCCACGAGCCCGCAGACGCCCGGCCAGCCGAAGGCGCCGTAGGAGCGCGCCCCGAGCCAGGAACCGATGCTTCCGCCGAGGTAGGCGCACGTCATGTACGCCGTGTTGAGCCGGGAGCGCGCCTCGTCGCTCAGCGCGAAGATCCGCACCTGGTTGGCGACCATCCCCGACTGCATCGCGACGTCCAGGAGCAGCGACCCCACCGCGAGCGCCGTGAGGCCCATGGCCCCGCCGAGGCCGCCGAGCAGGAGGACGGCCGCCGCCGCGAGCACCGCGAGGATCGTGACCAGATTGACCGCGTCGGGCCCCCGCCGGTCCACCTGCCGCCCCGCGAGCGGCGTACAGATCATGGTCCCGGCGTTGACCAGGGCCAGCAGGCCGACCGCCGAGGCGCCAAGGCCGTAGACGGGACCGGTCAGCACCAGGGCGACGCCCGTCCACAGCGCGGAGAACCCGCCGAAGAGCATCGCCTGATAGAAGCCGGACCGCCGCAGCTCCGGTTCGGTGCGCAGCAGGTGGAGGGTCGCGCCGAGCAGTGCGGGGTAGCTCTGCCGGGAGGGCGCGGTGGCCTTCGGCAGCGCGCGGGAGAGCACGAGCGCGAGGAGCAGGGCGAGGGCCGCCGTCGTGAGGTAGGGGGCGCGCCAGCCCAGCCACTCGCCGAGGCTCCCGCCGAAGGCGCGGGACAGGAGCATGCCGCCGATCGAGCCGCTGAGCAGGGTGCCGGTGACGGCGCCGCGCCGCCCCTCCGGAACCAGCCCCGCCGCCATGGGCGCCACGATCGGCGCGATCACGGTGGTGACGCCGACGAGGACGCTCGCGCCGATGAGCGGCACGAGCCCGGGTGCGAGGCCCCCGCCGAGCAGGCCGAGTCCGGCGAGCGAGAGCAGCGTGACGATGAGGGGCCGGCAGGGGAGGCGGTCGCCGAGCGGTACGAGGAGGAAGATCCCGCCCGCGTAACCGAACTGGGTCGCCGTCACCACCAGCGTGGCGGTATCGGCCGACACGCCGAGGCCGTCGGCGACCAACGGACTGACGGCCTGCGGGAAGTAGACATTGCCGACCGCCACACCGCACACGACGGCGAGCAACAGCACCATGCCGCGGCCGAGTCCGGGCGGCGCGCCGGGCCCCACCGTCGGCTCCGCGGTCGGCTCCTCGGTCGGCTCCGCTTCGGGCCGGACGCCGCCGCCGGTCGTCGCTCTCTCGATCACCGGCACACGATCCACGCCCGGACCGTGGCGGCACAACCGTTTTTCACCGGGCCATACTCACCCCATGCAGATCCGCCCCGCCACAGCCGGCGAACTCCCCGTGCTCCAGGACATCGAACGCGCCGCGGGAGAGGCCTTCCGCGCCCTCGGCATGGACGCCGTCGCCGACGACGAGCCGCCCACGACGGCGGAGTTGGAGCGTTTTCGCCGGGCGGGGCGGGCGTGGGTCGCCACGGACGAGGACGGCACCCCCGTCGCGTACGTGCTCAGCGAGCCCGTCGACCACGCCGAGCACATCGAGCAGGTCACCGTGGACCCCCGCGCCGCCCGCCGCGGGGTGGGCCGTGCGCTGATCGAGCACGTGGCGGACCGGGCCCGCGCGGAGGGCAGGGCCGCCCTCACCCTGACGACGTTCGCCGACGTGCCGTGGAACGCCCCGTACTACGCCCGCATCGGCTTCCGCCCGCTCACGGAGGCCGAACTCACGCCCGGCCTCAGGAAGATCGGGGCGCACGAGGCGGAGCTGGGCCTCGACCGGTGGCCCCGCCTCTGTATGCGCCGCGCCCTCACGGCGGACGTCACTCCCCGTACCGCTCCCTGAGTTCGATCTTGCGCACCTTGCCCGAGACCGTCATCGGGAAGGACTCCAGGATCCGCAGCGCGGCCGGGACCTTGTAGTGGGCCAACTTCCCCTTGCAGTAGGCCCGGAGGTCCTCCAGCGTCATGCCCTCGTCGGGGTTCCGCAGGATCACGCAGGCCAGCGGCACCTCGCCGTACCGCTCGTCGGGGACGCCCACCACCTGGACGTCGGCGATCTTCGGGTGTCCGTACAGGAACTCCTCGATCTCGCGGGGGTAGATGTTCTCGCCGCCCCTGATGATCATGTCCTTGATGCGGCCGACGATCCGGACGTAACCGTCCTCGCGCATGACCGCCAGATCGCCCGTGTGCATCCAGCGCCCGGAGTCGATGACCTCGGCGGTGCGCTCGGGTTCGTTCCAGTAGCCGAGCATGACGCTGTAGCCGCGGGTGCACAGCTCGCCGGAGGCGCCGCGCGGCAGCGTCGCGCCGGTCGCGGGGTCGACGACCTTCACCTCGATGTGCGGCAGGACCCGGCCGACGGTGCCCGTGCGGCGCTCCAGGTCGTCGGTACGGCGCGTCTGCGTGGAGACGGGGGACGTCTCGGTCATGCCGTAGCAGATGGAGACCTCCTCCATGTGCATCTCGGCGACCACCCGCTTCATCACCTCGACCGGGCAGGGCGAGCCCGCCATGATGCCGGTGCGCAGCGAACTCAGGTCGTACGTCGCGAAGTCGGCGAGGTTTAGCTCGGCGATGAACATGGTGGGCACGCCGTACAGCGAGGTGCAGCGCTCGCGCTCGACGGCGTGGAGCGTGGCGACGGGGTCGAAGGACGGCGCGGGGATGACGATGCAGGCGCCGTGCGAGGTGGCGGCGAGATTCCCCATGACCATGCCGAAGCAGTGGTAGAAGGGCACGGGCAGACAGACCCGGTCCTGTTCGGTGTAGCCAACCGTACGGCCCACCCAGTAGCCGTTGTTGAGGATGTTGTGGTGGGAGAGCGTGGCCCCCTTGGGGAAGCCGGTGGTGCCCGAGGTGTACTGGATGTTGACCGGGTCGTCGCAGCTCACCGCCGCCTCTCGCAGGGTGAGTTCGGCCGGGCCGGCGGACGCCGCGGCGTCGAGCAGCGCGTCCCACGATCCGTCCCCGATGTAGTGGACAGCGCGCAGTTCGGGACAGTGGGGCCGCACCTCGTCGACGAGCGCGCGGTAGTCGCTGCCCTTGTGGGCCTGCGAGGCGACCAGGACGCACACGCCCGCCTGCTTGAGTACGAACTCCAACTCATGTGCGCGGTATGCCGGGTTGATGTTCACCATGATCGCGCCGATGCGCGCGGTGGCGTACTGCACGAGCACCCACTCGGCGCAGTTCACCGCCCAGATCCCGACGCGCTCCCCCTTGCCGACGCCCGCCCCCAGAAACCCGCGCGCCAGCCGCTCGACGGCGTCGCCGAACTCGGCGTACGTCCAGCGGGTACCGGACGCCACGTCCACGAGGGCGTCCCGCTCGGGCCAGGCCGCGACCGCCCGGTCGAGATTGCGCCCGATGGTGTCGCCGAGGAGCGGGGTCCCGCTCGTGCCGTGGGCGTACGCGAGTCCGGCCGCCCCGGCTTCCTGGTCACGCCCCGTGTTCGCCTTCTGCGCCATGCCGTCAAGGATGCCCCGAGAACGCTCTTCGCTCGGCCGCTTGCGGCATTTCGGCCCGCCCTCCCCGCGCAGCGACCACAATATGCGCATGGGTGATGACTGGAAGCGACAACTGGACCAGCTCCACGCCGGTTTGGTGCGCCGCGACGATCCCGCCGAGCTGGTGACCGAGGCCGATGCCGTGGACGCGTCGTACCGTTACCCGCATCTCGCGGTCCGCGGACCCGTCTTCGGTCTCGCCGTGCAGGACCCCGCGGCCGGGCCCGACTGGCGGGTGCTGAAGCCGATCGTGGACGGCATGCCCCAACAGGCCAGGGACGCGCTGAACTCGGTGTTGTGGTTCAAGGCCAAGGACGACACCGACGACCCCGCCGAGCGCCGCGATCTGCTGGCGGCGGTCGCGATCCTTGAGCGCGAGCCCGTCGACGAGCTGGAGGTCCGCGGCGTGCGCTACCGCGTGGTGCGAGGCGACGAGTTCGCGCGCACCGGCGCCGACGGCCTGGAGCCGCCCCGGCCGACGGACCCCGAACCGCCCGACCGGTCGTGGACCGGACGGCACGACGCTCCTTCCACGGACCCCGGTTTCGTCCTGGACCCCACCGAGGAGACCCCGGGGCTGATGACGAGCGCCCTGAAGCTGGGGCTGCGGGACTTCGCCTACACCGGCGCGCGCTTCCCCGTCGACGTACGCGCGGACTCCCAGCGGGCCGTCACCACCCATCCGGGCATCGTCCTGATGCCCGTCGGCTTCGGCGTGGCCGAGCGCGGCAAGACGGGGTGGACGCCGCGGACTTCCCTGATGCCCACCCCGCACGACGCCCGCCGGCTGCTGTACGACGCGATGACGGAATCCTGGCCGCTGCTCTACGAATTCGACGCCGAGGAGAAGGCGGCGCACGCGCGGGCCGCCGAGCGGTTCAAGGCCGCCGCTCACGCCAACGAGGCGCGCGTGGGCGACACCCTGTACCGGATCTGCCGTACCGAGCGGCTGGTCCGCGTCGGCCCCGACGGCCCGGAGCCGCCCCGCCCCTCGGACGTGGACTCCTACGGACCCATGAAGATGCACCCCACGATGGACGAGGACGGCACGCTCCACTACGACGACTGACTCACCGCAGCTGCCGCCTCAGCAGTTCGTGCAGGCGCCCGCCCGTGTCCGCCAACAGCTGGGCGGGCGGCCCCTGTTGCACGACGCGCCCCTGTGACATGACGATCACCCGGTCGGCGTCCATGACGGTGGAGAGGCGGTGGGCGATCACGACGCGGGTGGCGTTCAGGGCGCGGGTGCTGTCGATGACCGTGCGCTGCGTCTCGTTGTCCAGGGCGCTCGTCGCCTCGTCGAAGAAGAGGACGCGGGGGCGGCGGATCAGTGCCTGGGCGATCATCAGGCGCTGGCGCTGGCCGCCCGAGACCGCTCCCCCGCCGGAGATCATCGTGTGCAGGCCCATCGGCATCCGCTTGATGTCCTCGGCGAGACCGGCCATCGCGGCGGCCTCCCACGCCTCCTCCTGTGTGAACGACTCCGCGCCGCGGATGCAGTCCAGGATCGATCCGCTGAGCGGCTGGGCGTTCTGGAGCACGACTCCGCACTGGCGGCGCACGGCCGACTGGTCCAGGGCGGCCAGGTCCTGACCGTCGTAGAGCACACTGCCCGAGACCGGCCGGTCGAAGCCGATCAGAAGGCGCAGCAGCGTCGACTTGCCGCAGCCGCTCGGGCCGACGACGGCGACGAACTCGCCCGGACGGATCGAGAGCGACACGTCGTCGAGGACCAGGGGGCCGTCGTCCGAGTACCGGAAGGACAGGCCGCGGGCCTCGATCGCGCCCTGGAGCTCACCCGGCTGCGTGCTCGCGTCCCGCACCTCGGGCGCCTCGTCCAGGACCGGCTTGACCTGCTCGAACATCGGGAGCACCGCGGCCGCCGAGATCAGCGCGCCGGTGAGCTGCGTGACGGACGTCAGCAGCATCGTCACGGCGGTGCTGAAGGTGAGGAACTCCCCTGCGGTCAGGCTGCCCCGGGCGGGGCCCGCGAGGAGGACGAACATGATGAGCGTGCACAGGGGGAGGTAGACGGAGTTCAGGACAGTCGTCGCGTTCTTGATCCGGCCCGCCCGCCGTTGCAGCTCGCGGCTGCGCGCGAACTCCTCCGCCCACGCCGCGTACGCGAAGCTCTCCGCCCCGGCCACCCGGAGTTTGGGCAGGCCGCGCAGGGTCTGAAAGGCCTGGTTGTTGAGCTTGTTGCCCAGCTCGACCAGGCGCCGCTGCCAGCGCAGCTCCCCTAGGCCGAGGGCGAGGAAGACACCGGCGATGACGGCGAGCATCGCCAGCGCGGCCAGGGCGAGGGGGACGCTGTAGAGCAGCAGCAGGACGAGGTTCATCGCGCCGACCGTGCTCGACTGGAGCGCCACGGGGCCGATGCCCGAAAGGACCCGGCGGATGGCGCTGACGCCCATCGCCGCGCTCGCCAGTTCACCGGTGGAGCGGGAGGTGAAGAAGCGGGTCGGCAGCCTCAACAGCCGGTCCCAGACGGCTGGTTGGAGCGCACTCTCCATCCGTCCCTCCATCCGCAGGATGGTGAGGTTCTGGAGCAGCATGAACGCCGCGGAGACGATGCTGGTGACCATGACGGCCAGGGAGACCTGGACGACGAGGCTCTTCTCGGCGTTCGGCACGAACACGCCGAGCACCTGCCCCGTCGCGAGCGGCACCAGCGCGCCGGTCGCGACCGTCACGAGCGTGGCGAGCGCGAGGTTGCGTACGTCGCCACCGGTACCCCGCAGGCTGAAGCGGAAGAGCTGCCACGGCGTCAGCCTCCCCTCGGGCAGCGGGCGGTAGAACATGACGGCCCGCGGTGCGAACTCGTCCGCGTTGGTCTGGTCGACGCGGGTGCGCCGCCCGGAGGCGGGGTGCACCGACTCGTAGCCGCCGCGCCGCCACAGCAGGGCGACCGGTGTCCCGCTCGCGGCTCGGTATCCCACCAGCGGGCCCGTGTTCTCGCGCCACCAGCGTCCGTCGAGCCGGACGGGGCGGGTACGGATCCGGGAGGCCACCGCGACCTGCTCCACCGGGTCGAGCCGGTCGTTCACCGCGCCGCCGTCCGCCCGGTCGGCCAGCGTGATGCCCGCCGCCTCGGCGACCAGCCGGCAGGCCGCGTACGTGGTGTCTCCGCCGCCCCTGGAAGCGGCGCGGCGTGAACTTCCCCCGCCCGCGCGGCCGATGGAGGCGATCAAGGTCCGGTCGGCCTGCTCGCGGACGCTCTCGCCCGCCTTGATGCCGGCCGCCGTGCGGTCCTCGTGGGCCCGCTCCAGCCGTTCGATCCAGCGGTCGAGGGTCGCAAGGAGGCGGTACTGCTGGTTGACCATGCGCTGCCACATCACGGCGTCCACGAGCAGGGCGCCCGCGGCCTCGGCGCTGCAGGCGGAGCCGTACTGAACAGTGCCCGGCGCGACCGGCATCCAGAGGACGTCGTCGTCGGTCACCACGCCGTCGGCCCCTACGCCGTCGCCCAGGGTGCGACCGTCGAGCGGGGCCTCGAACAGGACCCGGTGGCCGCGCCCGATGCCGAGTACGAAGGCGTGCTCCAGGAGGCTCAGGGCCGCGTCCTGGGTGTCGTACCGAGTGGGGTACTGCTGCTCGTACGCCCAGGTGTTGTTGTGGTCGGGGTAGTCGGGCCGGTACAGCTCGCGCAGCGGGATGCGGCGCAGCGCGCAGCCCTGGAGGGGGCGCCCGAGCAGGGTGTGCTGGGGGCCTTCGGCCGGGCCGAGGAGCAGGGTGCCCGGTTCGAGGCGGCCGAGGAAGTGCCAGTGGCCCTGCTGCGCGGCGTCGACGGCGAACAGGTCGAGGGCGCCCGCAACCACGAGCCACAGCACCTGCGGGCCCTCCAGGTGCACGCTGCGCAGGTCCGTGCAGTCGACGGGTGTGCCGAGCGCGCCGAAGGCGGCGGCCACCGTGTCGTGGGGGTACGCGTGTTCCGGTACCGAGGTCACCTCAGTGCTCCTTGACCAGGTCGGCGTAGGGGCCGCCGGCGGTGACGAGGTGTTCGTGGCGGCCGCGCTCCACGATCCGGCCGTGGTCGAGTACGACGATCTCGTCGCTGTCGCGCACGGTGCTCAGGCGGTGGGCGATGACGACGCAGGCGCAGCCGCGGCGGCGCAGATTGTCGATGATGACCTGTTCGGTCTCGGCGTCCAGGGCGCTGGTCACCTCGTCGAGCACGAGGACGCTGGGGCGGCGGACCAGGGCACGGGCGATCTCCAGGCGCTGGCGCTGCCCGCCGGAGAAGTTCCGTCCGTCCTGTTCGACGCGGGCGTGGATGCCGCCGGGCCGGCGGGCGACGACCTCGTACAGACAGGCGTCCTCGAGGGCGGCGACGACGGCGTCGTCGGGGATCGACGGGTCCCACAGGGCGACGTTGTCGCGGATCGTGCCCTCGAAGAGGAAGACGTCCTGGTCGACGAAGGAGACGGAGGCGGCGAGCGCGCCGCGCGGGATGTCCTCCAGGCGCTGCCCGTCGATGCGGATCGTGCCCTCCCACGGGCTGTAGAGCCCCGAGATCAGCCGGGAGACGGTCGACTTGCCGCTGCCCGAGCCGCCGACGAGGGCGACCTGCTGCCCCGGGCCGACGGACAGCGAGAAGCCGGTCAGGAGCGGCTTGTCGAGGGGGCTGTAGCCGAAGGTGATGTCGTCGAGGGTGACGTGGCCCTTGAGGCGGCGGGTGCTCGCGGTGGGTTCGGGGCGTGTGTAGAGGGGGTCGACGGGGAAGTTCTCGACGTCTTTCAGGCGGGCGACGTCGGCGGCGAAGTCCTGGATGCGGCCCGCGACGCCGTTGAGGCGGGTGATCGGCGCGGTGAAGCGGGTGACGAGGGCCTGGAAGGCGACGAGGAGGCCGATCGACAGATGTCCCTCGACCGCGCGCAGGCCGCCGATCCACAGGATCAGCGCGCTGTTGAGGGTGGCGAGGGTCGGCGCGACGACACCGAGCCAAGCGCTCGGCACGCCGAGGCGCTGCTGCTCCTCCAGAGTGGTGGCGTGCTGGCCCGCCCAGCGCCGGAAGTAGCCGTTCTCACCTCCGGTGGCCTTCATGGTCTCGATCAACTGGAGGCCGGTGTAGGAGGTGTTGGTGAGTTTGGCGCTGTCGGCGCGCAGTTTCTGGGTGCCGGTGGCGCGCAGCCGGATGACGACACGCATCGCCGCGATGTTCAGCAGCGCGATGCCGACGCCGACGAGGGTGAGCTGGGGGTCGTAGGTCCACAGCAGGGCCGCGTAGAGAAGTACGACGATGCCGTCGACGCCCGCGGCGGTGAGGTCGCGGGCCAGGGTCTCGGCGACCGCGTCGTTCGAGGCGAGGCGCTGCACGAGGTCGGCGGGGCTGCGCTGAGCGTAGAACGTGACGGGCAGGCGCAGCAGATGCCGCAGGAAGCGGGCGCTGCCGAGGGTGGAGGAGATGATGCGGCCGCGCAGCAGGTTGGCCTGTTGCAGCCAGGTCAGCACCACGGTGAGCGCCACCATCGCGCCCATCGATGCGAACAGCGGTCCGAGGAGCGAGGTCTGATGCCCTATCAGGAACAGGTCGATGTACGTGCGGCTGAGCGCGGGCAGCGCGGCGCCGACCGCGACGAGCAGCAGGCTGGCGAGGAGCGCGGCGAGCATCGTGCCGGTGGTGCCGCGCAGGCGTGCCGGCAGCGCCTTCATGACGCCGGGCCTGCGGCCCCCCGGGCAAAAGCCCTCCCCCGGTTCGAGGACCAGGACGACGCCGGTGAAGCTGGTGTCGAAGTCCTCCGCGGGCACGAAGCGGCGGCCCTTGTCGGGGTCGTTGATGTACACGCCGCGGCGGCCGAGGCGGCGGCCCATGCCGTCGTAGACGACGTAGTGGTTGAACTCCCAGAAGAGGATCGCGGGCGCCTCGACCTCGGCGAGCGCGGCGGGCTCCATCTGCATGCCCTTGGCCGTGAAGCCGTAACTGCGCGCCGCTTTCAGGACGTTGCTGGCCCGTGAGCCGTCGCGCGAGACCCCGCACGCGATGCGCAGCTCCTCCAGGGGGACGTGCCGCCCGTGGTGGGCGAGGACCATGGCGAGGGCGGCGGCGCCGCACTCCACGGCTTCCATCTGGAGGACGGTGGGCGTGCGGACGGTCTTCTGCCGCCTGCCCCTCGCCGCGGGGCGGGGCGCGGCACGGCGGCCGCGCCGCGGGGGTTCGGGGCGGTGCCTGCGACGGCCGCCGGGGGGCGGCAGCCGCTGCTGGTGTGCCGGGGAGGGGTGCGGTGCGGTGGCGGAGGGGTGCGGTGCGGCCTGGGAGGCGTGGGGTGCGGTCACGGAAGCAGCCAATCGATCGGGCGCTGCTCGGCGAGGTGGACGGCGCCGGTGGCCGGGGTCATGGAGTCGAGCGCGAAGGGCGGTCCGCCGGAGGCCGACCACGCGTAGCGGGAGTTGGTGCCGGATGCCCCCTCTCGCGTGGCGCCGGGCGACTTCTCCAGCCGTACGAGGACGGCCACGGGCGGCCCGTCCTTCGTGAACCGCCCGGCGAGTTCCTCGTCGCCGAGGAAGCCGGTGATCCTCTGCCGGGTCTGCGCGGCCCGCCCGACGGCCTTCACGCGGCCGCGCAGCGTCCCGTACTCCTGGGTGGGCACGGACTGGAGGGTGAGGTCCACCGGGGCGCCGACGGGGACGGTGGCCGCGCTGTCGGCGGGTACGTAGAGCATCGCGAGGAGCGGGTCGCCGGTGCCCGCCACGCGCTCGACGGTCGCGACGTCGGCGCCGGTGGTGACCACGGTGCCGATCCTGGCGACGAGCGTGGTCACGCGGCCCGCGGCGATGGCACGTACGACCTTGTCGCCGCCATCCGTGCGGACTTCGAGGACCGGAGCGCCCGCGGCGACGCGCTCGCCCTCCTCGGCCCGCACCCGGGTCACCTGACCGGTGACGGGGCTCTGGAGCACGTAACTGCCCTGCCCGTGGGTGAGGATGCCGGGTGCCCTGAGGGTCGAGGAGACCGAGCCGGTGACGGCCCAGACGCTCGCGGCGGCCATGACGACGAGGGTGACGGCGAGGACGAGCAGCCCCTGGGGGCGGGCGTAGCGCACCGGCAGGTCGAGTTCCTCGGGCGACTGCAACTTGGACAGGGCCTGTTGGCGGAACTGCACGGGACGCCTTTTCCTTCCTGCGCAGGTGGCATTCGTGAGCCCCGGAACCAGCGGCTCCGGGGCTCACGCATCACGGTGTCTCAGCGAGCCGAGGCTCAGAGACCGGCGGTCAGGCCGGAGGCCAGGCCCGTGACGGCGCCGGTGTTCAGGCCGGTGGCACCCTCGACGGTCCCGACGACGCCGGCGACGACGCCGGAGACCGGGGCGATGGAGTCGACGGTGCTGGTGACGTTGCCCGCGACACCGGCGACGAGGCCGCCGGAGACGTTGTCGAGGTCGGCGTCGGAAATCTCGAGGGTCTCGACCTGCGGGGTGTTGTTCATGGCGTGAGCTGCCCTTCTCATAAATGTCGCAAAGGTGTTTCCCACCGGCGGAACCTGCTGTGCCAATTCCGCGTGGGCCAGGATCAAAGCACGTTCGCGGGGCGCGCATCCAATCGCCGAAGCACCGTCCGGGACCGCGCGCGGCATCGCATCACCGCTGCGTGCAGGCAGGTTCACCGCGAGGTGGCAGCTCCTTCACAACATGCACAGAGGGAAATCGGGTGCACGACGGTACTCCCTTCAACAAACCGGACACTCGCGCACCCGCGACCGCGTTCTGTGGCCTATGCACGGGAATTCGGGCGGAGTTTTCGTGGAGCGTCCGCCGAATTGCGTGACTGGACTGCGTATTCGATGTGCAGGTTTATTGAAGACACCGATGTGACGTCATGAGGGCGCCGACGGGGTGTCAGTTCACGGTGTCAGTTCACCCCGCGGTCGCGCCCCGCCCAGTAGGGCTCCCGCAGCTTGAACTTCTGGACCTTGCCGGTGGCCGTGCGCGGGATGGCGTCGCGGAACTCGACGGACGTCGGCGCCTTGTACCCGGCCATCCGCCGCTTGCAGTGGGCGATGATGTCCGCCTCTTGGGCCGTCGCCCCCTCCGCGAGGACCACCAGGGCCTTGATCGTCTCGCCCCACTTCTCGTGCGGCACTCCGATGACCGCGACCTCGGCGACCGCCGGGTGACTGAAGATGGTGTCCTCCACCTCGATCGACGAGACGTTCTCACCGCCGGTGATGATCACGTCCTTCTTGCGGTCGGAGATCGTGAGGTGGCCGTCGTCCGGGTCGAGCGTGCCGCCGTCACCGGTGTGGAACCAGCCGTCCTCCAGCGCCGCCGCGGTCTCCTCCGGCTTGTCCCAGTAGCTTTCGAGTACGACGTTCGAGCGGGCCAGGACCTCGCCCGCGTCGGAGACCTTCAGCTTGACGCCGAGCGCGGGCAGCCCGGCGCGGGAGAGCTTGCGCGCCCGCTCCTCGGCCGGCAGCTCCGCGTCCGCCGGCGCGGACCGGTTGAAGGTGAGCAGCGGGGACGTCTCGGTGAGGCCGTAGATCTGCGTGAACTCCCAGCCCAGCTCCGCCTCCACCCGCTGGATCAGCTTGCTCGGCGGCGGGGCCCCGGCGCAGACGATCCGCACCCGGTCGCGGCCAGGCACCTCGCCGCGCCAGGCCGTGGCCGCGTCCAGCACCGCGTTCCACACCGCGGGCGCCCCGCACATGAGCGTGACACCGTGCTCCTCCACGCGGCGCAGGATCTCCGCGCCGTCCACCTTGCGCAGCACGACCTGCTTCACGCCGAGCCCGGCCATCACGAACGGCATGCCCCAGCCGTTGCAGTGGAACATCGGCAGGGTGTGCATATAGACGTCCCGCTCCCACACGCGGGTGTGCAGGCCGAACGTCAGCCCGTTCACCCAGATGTTGCGGTGGGTCAGCTGCACTCCCTTGGGGCGGGCGGTGGTCCCCGACGTGTAGTTGATCGTGGCGGTGGCGTCCTCGTCGGGGTTCGCCCAGGGGCGCGGCTCGACGCCGAACCGCATCAGCTCGGCCTCGGTCCGTTCGCCGAGCACGAAGCGGTGGCGTGCCTTGACCGCCGACAGGGCGTCGTCCAGCTCCGGGTCCACGAGCAGGACCGAGGCGCCGCTCTGCCGCACCACGTAATCGACCTCGTCCGGCTTGAGCCGGAAGTTGACGGGCACGCAGATCCGCCCGCTCATCGGCACGGCGAACAGCAGCTCAAGGAGGCGGGCGGAGTTGTGGCTGACGACGGCCACGCGCTCGCCCTCCCCGACGCCCAGCGCGTCGAACCCCGCCTGCCAGGCCCGGACCCGCTCGCCGAGACGTCCGTACGTCGACTCCGGGACCACCGGGGCGGGTTGACGCGGTTCGTCGATCACGCCGGGGCTGCCGGCGAAGCCCAGCTCCGCCCGGTCGAGGAAGTCCGTGACGGTCATGGGTGTCCGCATAGCTCTCTCCTGATATCCGGGACCACTTCAGATACGCGGCATCACGTCACGCAACACCGCGTTAAGCAACATCGCGTCACACGGCGTCGCGTTCGGATACGTAGCATCGTGTAACTCGTGACGCGGGTCCCACTACCCCTGAGCGGGGGTGTCGCAAGCGGAGAGGCGCGACGCGTCAGGCGTCGATCACGGCCCCGAAGCGGATGTCGTACGAGGGCGAGGGCGCGGCCATCCGCGTGAGCATCCGCTCGGCCTCCCGCGTCAACTCCTCCCGCTCGGCCCGCCCCGGCTTCCCGAACGGCTCGATGGTGAGCACGGCCCGCCCGTTCCCGGCGTCCTCCGCCAGCCGCCACACACCGGCCAGGAACCCGTCGAGGAGAAAGACGCAGTACGCGAAGTTCCCCTTCCACGTACGCCCCTTGTACGCGGGGGGCACGACGCGGGCCCGGTCCGCGTGCGAGAGCAGGAGGTTGTCGAACTCGGGAAGGAAACGGGCCGGGGCCGGGGTGTCCGCGTCGGGGCGCGGCGCGTCGGGCAGGTCGAACAGTTCGACGCCGTTCTCGTCGCGGAACGTCCGCAGCCGGGGCCGCAACCGCTCGAAGACCTCCCGCATCCGGGTGAGCCGCGCCCAGGTCTGCATGTCCTTGACGGAGGCGGGCCCGAAGGCGGCGAGATAGCGCAGGACGATGGCGTCGGGCGTACGGGCGGTGGTTCGCGACGGCGCCTGCTCGGCGGCGCCGCCTGCGAGCCACTGCTCAAGGGTGGTGAGCGCGACCTGCCCGCTGCGCCGCCACAGCCCGCGCGGGGTCACCTGGACGAGCGGCAGCACGCAACGCGCGGCGAGCGCGAGCGACTGGGGGTCGGCGTCGGGCCACCGCACGAGCAGCACCTCGCGGAGCTGTTTCATCGTGCGGGGTTCGGCCTCGACGGCCTCGCGGGCGACCCCGGCGAGTTCGCGCAGGTCGACGCCGACGAGCCCGGCGCGGAACACGCTCAGCTCGCGTTCGATCGCGTCCTGGACGAACGGCCGCAGCGTGCGGGCGTCGTCGGCCGTGTGCAGGTGGATGGTGGAACGCATCGTGACCATGCGCACCAGCTCGCGCGCCTCCAGGAGCGCGGACAGCTCGGCGGGGTCGAAGCCTTCGAGGCGCGCGGCGAGGGCGTAGTAGGGCGGCTTGACGTTCTGCGCCTGGAGGCCGACGAGATGGGCGACGGCGTCCTTGACGGACAGGTCGCGGGAGCGGCGCAGGAGGAGCTGCCGGTCGAGCGTGGCACGGTTGAGCGCGCGCGTCCCCAGCACGGGGGCGGTGCCGTTCTGGGCCCTGGTCGTCTTGGTCATGCGGGTCACGCTAGCGGGGCTTGCGGACATCCACGGTCCGCAAGTGCGGGGGCCGCCGTCGACGTGCCGCGCCCATCCATAGAGTTGCCCCCTCCATAGAGTTGCCCCCTCACGTCGGTGACGTCACACGACGCACCCGCGCCTTTTGGGACGTATATCCTGCTCAGTGCCCATCTAGACCATAAGTTCGACGCCACTCGACACCGACACTCGACTCTCGACTCACCTGGAGGCGGCCAGCATGGCGGAGCGCCGACCCCGTCCGGCATCGCCCGCGAGGAAGCACACGTGGCGGCGCGCGACGCGGCCCCCGGCGGCGCCACCGCCGGAGGAGACGCGGCCCGACGCACCCTCCGTCTCCGCGCCTGCCGGGCGGGAGGCGGGCAGCGTCGTGCAGGCGGCCCTGTACCGCGACGGAGTCCGCGTGGCGACGCCGTCCTCCCTCGCGGACACCTTCCGGGAGCTGCGCGAGCAGCGGGACGGAATGGCGTGGATCGGCCTGGCCCGCCCGACGGAGGCCGAACTCCTCTCCCTGGCCGCCGAGTTCGACCTGCATGAGCTGGCCGTCGAGGACGCGTTGGAGGCCCACCAGCGCCCGAAGCTGGAACGGTACGGCGAGACACTCTTCGTCGTCCTGCGCGCCGCCCGCTACCTCGACGCCCCCGAGGAGGTCGACTTCGGCGAGCTGCACGTCTTCGTGGGCCCCGACTTCGTCATCACCGTCCGGCACGCCGCGGCCCCCGACCTGTCCGGGGTCCGCCGCCGCATGGAGGAGACCCCGGACCTCCTCAAACTCGGCCCCGAGGCGGTGCTCTACGCGATCCTCGACGCGGTGGTCGACGGCTACGCCCCAGTCGTCGCGGGCGTCCAGAACGACATCGACGAGATCGAGACCGAGGTCTTCAGCGGCGACCCCGAGGTCTCCCGCCGCATCTACGAACTCTCCCGCGAAATGGTCGAGTTCCAACGCGCGACGCGCCCCCTGGTCGGCATGCTGCACCAACTGATGGCGGGCTTCGCGAAGTACGGCACGGACGAGGAACTCCAGCGCTACCTGAGGGACGTAGCCGACCACGTCACCCACACCAGCGAACGGGCCGACGGCTTCCGACAGGCCCTGACCGACATCCTCACGGTCAACGCGACGCTGGTGACACAGCAGCAGAACGCGGAGATGCGGGCGCTGGCGGAGGCGGGGTTCGAACAGAACGAGGAGATCAAGAAGATCTCGTCGTGGGCGGCCATTCTATTTGCTCCCACGTTGGTGGGAACAATCTATGGGATGAACTTCGAGAACATGCCCGAGCTGAAGTGGGTAGCCGGGTACCCCTTCGCAATCCTGCTAATGGCGGGGGTTTGTGTGAGCTTGTACTTCATCTTCAAGCGGCGGGACTGGCTATAGACGTCAGCTCGGAATAGATGATCAACTTCGCTCATGCGAACTCCCATGGGCATCTGTTTCGGAGCCCTGGGGAGAAGCTGGGGAGAATGCGCGGCCTTGGGGAGCGGGCCATCACCCTCCCCACCTGCTCTTCCGCACCTGCCGTACGACGCGGCTCGACCAAGCCGCTTCAGTCAACCGTCACTGAGCGTGTCCTGCCGGGCCCTGGAGACGTCCGCGCGCAGACGGCTCAACCCATCGTCTGGCGGCGCCGAGACGCTGGCGGACGTCGCAGCCCTGGGGGAGCTTGGGGCGCAGCGCCGAGTCGGCCGCGGTGAGCATGTCCGCGTCGTTGACGACGGCGATGATGTCGTCGAAGCGACTGAGCAGCGCCTCTGCCACCAGCCCGGTCCCCGTGCCGATGTCCAGGAGTCGGCGTCGGCCATCCGGTGGACTTGGCGTCCCACGGGTTCTCCACATTGGCCCTGCTGGTTGATTCGACAGCCCCCGGGCTTGGGTGAGCGTGGGCTGGGTGTGGAGGCTGGCTCGCAGAGTCGCTCGGAGCCCGTGCCGCGGATACAGGGGGCTTAGGGCCAGCCTCATCGACAAGCCCGGGCCGCTGGCGGTGCCGAGGGTCCCACCACCGTCGACCGTGACCAGGAGCAGGGTTCCGTGGCTCTGCTCGTGGCCGTCAGGAGGGCGGGCATGATGGTCTTGACGCGCACCTGTCGGATGGTGGGGTCGCGGACTCGGGGCAGGAAGGTGAGGACATAGCGCAGCTCCACCCCGTCCGGTGCCTCCAGGGTTCGCCCCCGCCCCTCACCCTCGGTCGCCCCGCACGCCCTCCTTCCAGAAGCGCGTGACGTAGTCGGTCAGCGGGATGGAACCGTCGCGCGGGTCGACGAACTCGCCGCGTTCGCTGTCGGTACCGGCCCTGCGCAGCCACGCCTTGGCGTCCTCCAGCGTGTCGAACGACATGTTCCGTACGCCGGGGATGCCTGCGACGCGGTACCGCGAGCCCTTCCCGTAGCGGGTGGTGCGCTCCCGCTTGCCGCTGGTGGGGTCCTTCTTCTTGTTGACCCAGCGGTCTTCGATGTAGCCGGCCAAGTGCTTCCTTGCAGGTAGGGGTGGGGAGGGTCGGCCGGAAGGCGTTGCCGAGTACGCGGTACGCCGCTGCGGCGCGACGCTCACGGGGTTGAGGGCGGGGTTGGAGCGGGAGTCCGCCTGTGCCTGTTCGCGTATCCAGGCTTCAAGGGCATCGAGCCGATAGGTCACGGGCCCATGGGAACCCATACGGAAACTTGGAGGCCCCTGCCGTCGGTGACGCCAGACGTACAGCGTCCGGGGCGAAAGGCCGAGATATGCAGCCGCGTCTTTCACTCCAAGAAACGCGCGGTCGACGGTGAAGCCGCCGTCGCGGCTCACCCCTCCCGTCGCACTCCCGGGTCATCCAACAGTGCAACGTTTGTTCACTCAACGTCAAAAGCCTGTAGGGCAGAGCCCACACGTCTCAACCAGGACTGCGGCGGTGTATGCCGGACACCCTTGCCGTGCAACGAACGAGCAGAAGCGTTGCATACGACCACACACACGGAGGTGCCCGTCCACCCGACCGATGGTCCGGCCCTCTGTGCGAGTCGACCGCCGCCCCAGCCGCCGACACACAAGCAGCCAACTGGGGGCGCTACCTTCGCCTACATCAGTCGGATAGCGGAACCCAACACCGAGTGGACGCGGTGCGTGCCCTACCCGTGCCTCTCAGGACGTGAACAACGGTCACCAAAGGTTTGAGAGTTCAGCCGAGCCACAGGACGACTGGTTCCTCTGCAGGTATCAGTCGGCCCGTCTCCCCAGAGCGTCGCCACTCACAGCGCTAGGCCGTCGACGTGCCCGCACTGGGCGACCCTGCGCGGGAGAACCGGAGCCGGATCAGGGAGGCGATGTCCGTGATGGTGCCCACCGTCGAACGTGAGCCGCCGCCCAGCGGCTTCTGGTCGACCACGATCGCCGGGGAAAGGTCCTCAATGCTGTCGGCTTCGGGTTTCTCGTACTTCGGCAGCCGGTTGCGGACGAAGTTGCCACGCGGTCGGGACCGGGCGGCAACAGGGCTGGATGGTCAGGTGGCGGGGTTGACCTGCTGGTCGATCTGGCAGGTCAGCTCCAGTGCGGCCAGGGCGCTGGCTGGGCTGATCTCGTTGTCGGCCTCACCGCGCAGCACGGCCAGCACGTGGTCGATCATCGCCGTGTACTGGTCGGCGGCGGGTAGCTCCACCTCGTGGGCCCCCTTGTCGCTGTAGGCGGTGAGAGTGCCGGTCGGCTGGCCGTCGTAGCCCATGGCCGAGGTCCACTCGAGGACGCCGTCGGTGAAGGCGGCGGTGTAGCCGCCGCGGCCGCCCCACGGCATCGGCCGCAGCGAGGAGACCGAGCTGCGGGCTAGCGCCCCGTCGAAGGCCATGACCGCCTCGACCGCGCCGGCGTCCGCGTCCCGTTCGACCGAGGTGACGTGGACCTGGTCGGGCATGCCGAGGGCGCGGGTGATCAGGTCCAGGTCGCTGTGCATGGCCTCCATCGGCAGCACCTTCACTCCCAGACTTGCGCCGGGCCACAGCGGCGCCATCGCCGACCAGCAGGTCAGTTCCTCCAGCCGCCCGTACGTACCGTCCCGTACCGCGTCCTCAAGAGCCTGGTTGGCGGGGATGAACCGCTCGAACATGTCCACGAACACGTGCCGGTCGCTCGACTCGGCGGCGGCCACGAGTTCGCGGCCCTCCGCCAGGGAACCGGCCATGGGCAGTTCGGTCAGCACGTGCTTGCCGGCCTCCAAGGCGCGCAGCGCCATCGGGGTGTGCAGCGCGATGGGCAGGCAGAGGTCGACCAGGTCGAAGGAGTCGTCGGTGAAGGCGACATCCAGGTCGGTGGAGGCGATGAAGCCGAACCGGCCGGCCACCTGCGCGGTCTTGTCCTCGTCGCGGCCGAACATCACCACGTCCACGTCGTCGCGGGCCGCGTAGACCCCGGCGTGCGCCTGGCCGAAGCTGGTTCCCAACAGTGCGATCTTCATGAGTCTTCCTTCCGCGTGTAGCGGGCCCTGCGGCCCACGGCCGCGGCCGACTACCACGGCCGTGGGCTCGGTACAGGTGTGGTGGGCGGGGTCAGGAGGGGTGGGCCTGGCTGATGCACAGCGGCTGGCCGGAGGGGTCCAGCAGGACCGTCCAGTGCTCGCCGCCGGGCTGGAAGTCGGGCTTGCTCGCCCCGAGTTCCAGCAGCCGCTTCTCAGCGGCGGCCACATCGGGGAACGCCAGGTCCATGTGGAAGGGCAGCTCCTGCTGGGGCCAGGCGGGTGCGGTGAAGGAGCTGGAGGTCCAGAAGACGTACATCGTGTTGCCGACGATGACGGGGAAGGCGACCTCGTTGCCGTGCTCGTCCGGGTAGGGGGTGCCGACCTCGGTGCCCAGCGCGGCGGCGTAGAACTCGGCGAGCCGGCGCCCGTCGTCGGCCCAGATCGCGTACGAGATCACCGAACCGTTGAGGGCGTCGGCGGAGTGGGAGGTGCTCATGGCGGGAGTTCCTTACCTCGGGGGGTGCGGCTACGCGTGTGCGGGCCGCGGTCTTGGGGTGTACCGGGGAGCCCGGCGGTGGTGAGGGGGCAGCGTCCGGCGAGGACGGCATGACGTAAGCGGCGCCGTACGGGCTGCCGCTGTGATCCCACAGGCCGTCGGAGGGCCGCTGGGCGCCGGAGGGCCGCTGGGCGCCGGTGAAGTCGTGGAAGTACGGCGTACCGTCCGATCTCGAACCAGACCACCTGGCCGGGGGACATGTAACCCATGACGTGAATGCCTTTCGTACGTGCTGTACGGGGCGGGCACGGGGACAGGGCCGACCTGTCAGCCGGTCAGAACCGGCTCGGCCTCCTGCTCCTGCCCCTGCTCCGGGGAGGCCTTGTCGGTGGCTCGTGGCATGGTGCCGACCGTGCGGGGCAGAGCGAACAGAACGGCGAACGCGGCCGTGAAGGCGGCAGCCACGTACCACAGGGAGCCTGCGAAGGCGTGCGGCATCTGCTCCGCCTGTGCGGCGGGGCCGCCGGGCCCGAGTCGGTCGAAGAAGACGACCGAGGACAGGGCCACGCCGACGGCCTGGCCGAGCTGCATGGTGGTGTTGGTCAGGCCGGAGGCGGAGCCCGCGTGCTCGTGAGGCACCTCGGAGAGGATGACGTCGGTCAGCGGGGCGATGATCAACCCCATGCCCAGGCCCATCGGGATCAGCGGCATCATCGTCTGCCACAGGGCGATGTCGGTGCCGTAATGGCCGGCCAGACCGACGAACAGGACCATGCCCGCGGCGGCCAGCAGTCCGCCGGCCTGTAGCACCCGGCGGCCGAAGCGCGGCACCAGCACCTGCATCGACAGTCCGGCCCCGGCCATCATGGCCGCGGACAGCGGCATCCCCGACAGCCCGGCCTTCAGCGGCGAGAAGCCCAGCCCCAGTTGCAGGTAGAGCGTCCAGGCCAGGAAGAACACACCCGAGGCCAGACCGAACAGCAGCTGCACACCCTGCCCGCCGGAGAAACTGCGCCGGGAGAACAGCGACAGCACCACCAACGGCGATCCGCCACGCCGCGCCAGGCGCCGCTCCCAGGCCACGAACGCGGCCAGAACGGGCACGGAGGCGGCCATCGACCCGTATGTCCAGGCAGGCCAGCCCAGCTCACGCCCCTGGGTGAGGGGCAGAACCAGCGCCAGCAGACCGGCCGTGGCCAGCAGCACACCCACCAGGTCCGGACGGGCCGCCCGCTCGGCCTTCGACTCGCTGATCACCAGGGCTCCGGCGATCAGTCCTGCGACGCCCAGCGGCAGGTTGACCAGGAAGACCGGCCGCCAGCCGAGCCCGAACAGGTCACCCTCGACCAGCAGCGCACCGACCAAGGGCCCGGCGAGCGTGCCCAGGGCCATGACCGCTCCGTAGATCCCGAACACCTTGCCCCGCTCACGCTCGGGGAAGGTGACGTGGATGATCGACAGCACCTGCGGCACCATCAACGCGGCCATGGCGCCCTGCGCGATGCGCCCGGCGAGGAGAATTTCCGGGTTTCCGGCGACGCCGCACACCAGCGAGGTGACCGTGAAGCCGACGACACCGAGCAGGAAGATCTTCTTACGGCCGAACAGGTCCCCCATCCGGCCGCCGGTGATCAGCCCGAGCGCGAACGCCAGCGCGTACCCACCGGTGATCCACTGAAGCTGTGCCGTGGACGCTCCGGTCTCGGCCTGGATGTCGGGCAGGGCGATATGCACCACGGTGACGTCGACCGCGTCCATGAAGGCGGCGATCAGCACGACGACCAGCGCGGCCCACCGTCGCGGGGCTGCCGTATCCGTAATGGTTCGGGAGGTTTTGTTCTCGGACATGCCTCCACGCTAAGAGGCCTTTAGGACACCTCACGTCCTCAGAGCACGCCATCCTGGAAAACATGACGACCGACCTTCCCGCACGGATGCTCCGCCTGCTGTCCCTGCTCCAGACGCGCCGCGAGTGGTCCGGCGCCGAGCTGGCCGAGCGGCTCGGCGTCACCGGCCGCACCGTCCGGCGCGATATCGAGCGCCTACGCGATCTCGGCTACCCCGTCGAGGGCACCACCGGCCACGCCGGCGGCTACCGCCTGGCCTCCGGCGCCGCCATGCCGCCCCTCATCCTCGACGACGACGAAGCCACCGCCACCGCCGTCGCCCTGCGCACCGCCGCCGGGCACCTCACCGGCATGGAGGAGACCACCCTGCGCGCCCTCGCGAAACTCGAACAGGTCCTCCCCGCCCGCCTCCGGACCCAGGTGGCCGCCCTCCAGCAGGCGACCGCCACCATCGAATGGGAGCGCCGCGGACCGCGAACCGACCCGGCGACCCTGACCGCGCTGGCAGCGTCCTGCCGGGACCGGGAGACCGTCACCTTCGCCTACACCAACCGCACCGGCCACAGCGCTGACCGCCGCGCCGACCCGCACCACCTCGTCGCCTCCGGCGGCCTGTGGTACCTCCTCGCCCACGACCACGCCCGCGACGACTGGCGCATCTATCGCCTCGACCGCGTCACCGACCTGGCCCCGACCCGCCACCGCTTCACCCCCCGGCTCGTGCCCGGCCACGACCCAGCCGCCTATGTGGCAGCGAAGATCGCTGCCGCGCCTGTGCGCTATCGGGCCATCGCCACGGTCCGGGAACCCGCCGACGCCGTCCGCCGCCGCACCTGGGCCCTCGCCACCCGCATCCGGCCGGCCGGCCCCGACGCCTGCACGGTGGACTGCTCCGGCGACCACCTCCCCGGCATCGCCCAGCTCCTCGCCGGCCTCGGCGCCGACTACACCCTGGACGCTGACGAAGCCGTCCGCAGGCACCTGCGCACTGCCGCGCGCCGCGCCCTGGACGCCGCCGGGTGAGCCGCAGTGAACTCTCAACCGGCCGTCCGCGGTGCGGTTGTTGACCCGGCGCAGCTGCCCACAGCACACGCACACGACCTTGTCGGTGACGCCCTGGGCGGTGGAGGCAATGGCCGACTAGGTGTATGAGGACCGGACGTTGGTGACACCGGTATCGAGTCGGGACGCGCGCACCGACAGGTCCGGGAGTGCCCATGACTCGCCCCGCCCGCCCCAACGCCCCCTCGCCGGCATGCCGACAGGTCCGTCGTCGACCGCCGTCACGGGCGTCGGCAGGTCGGCGTCGCAGAAGCCGGTCCAGCGGGCCCGGGAGGTCACACACCCGAAGCGACCCGCGGCGATGTCCACGGCCTCCGGCCCGGGGCCCGCCGAGGCCTCACTTCTTCAAGTTGAAGAAGTGAATGGGTGAGTTCGGCGTGAAGCCGATGCGCGGGTACACGGGAGCCCCGGCGACGGTCGCGTGCAAGGTGGCGCGGGTCAGCCCGGTGGCTCGGGCGCCCTCGTACAGCGCCTTGCGCGTGACCGCCTCGCCATAGCCCCTGCGCTGCCACCGCGGGTCGGTGGCGACGAAGGCGACGAAGAGACGGCCCTGCGCTTCGACCGTCGCGGCGCACGCCACCGGGATGTCGCCCCGCATGCCCAGGTAGGCGTACATCTCACTCTTCCAGTGTGCGGACCCGACCAGGCCGTCGCGGCCCTCCTCCAAAGGGAACCCGTAGGCGCTCGATTGGAGGTCCGCGTAGGCCCGCAGGTGCTCGTCGGTGCGCACCCGTACGAACGTCAGGTCGGGGTGGACCGGGTCGGGAATGGGCAGCAGGTCACCGGCCATGCCCGTGCCGGGGAAGGCGTACTCCAGGCCGGCCTGCTCGGCCGCCGTGGTCAGCGCGGTGCGCGCCTCGTCGTCGAGGAGGCCTTCGAAGAGCCACAGGAAGCCCGGGTGCTTCTTCGTGCGCATGATGTCCGCCGCCCGGCTCAGGCGCCGCGCGACGAGGTCGGCTCCTGCTCCCGGGTCGGTCAGCGTGACGCAGTTGTAGAACGAGAACCGGCAGTCGGCCCAGCGGACGGCGATGCCGGGGAGGTCTCGCACATCCGCGTCCGCGTCGCGGTCGAGCACCAAAGCACGCCAGGCCACGGCGAGCTGCTGTGCCGATTCGATGGACTCCGTGAGGCCAGTCACCGTACTCCCGTGGGTCGTTGGGGCTGGGTTGGGGTCGAACGCGGTTTCGTACGCGCTGTCGTGCGCGTTTTCGTACGCGGTATCGCCGGCATCAGATGATGCCTTCGAACCGCTCGTCCTCGGTGGGGGATCCGGAGCGCGGCACGTGGTAGGAGTCGCGTCCGAAGCGGCGCCACAGGGCGGCGATGAGGAAGGCCACCACCACCGCGACGGGTGTGTAGTTGAAGGTGGTGGTGGTGATCGGGCTGCTCTGCGGCAGCAGGAACAGCACCGTGACCGCGCCCGCCCACACCACCGCCACCCATCCGATCGGCCGGCTCCAGCGGCCCAAGTGCCAGGGTCCTGGGGTGAATCGGTCGCGGTGGAGCAGGCGCAGCAGCACCGGGATGGCGTAGGCGGAGGTGAATCCCACGACCGAGATGGCGGTCACCGCCGCGAACGCCGCGTTGGAGTACAGGGAAGGCAGTGCGAGTACGAACGCCACGGCGACCGCGAGCCAGACCGCGTTGGCGGGGATGGCGGTGCGGTGGCTGACCTTCTTCCAGAGCCCCGATCCGGGCAGGGCACCGTCCCGGGCGAAGGCGTAGATCATCCGGCTGGCGCTGGCGGTCACGGTGTAGCCGCACAGGAACTGGGCCACGATGATCACCAGCAGCAGGGCCTTGGCCGCCGCCATGCCCAGCGCGTCCAGAAGGATCTGCGCCACCGGTACGCCGGTCTGGCTTTCCAGGGTCACTGTGTAGTCCTGGATGGCGAACAGCAGTGTGGTCAGCAGGATGCCGCCGGCGATCCAGGACACCGCCACCGAGCGGAAGACCCCACGGGCCGCGGCGACGGAGGCGTGGTTGGTCTCCTCGCTCAAGTGGGCCGAGGTGTCGTAGCCGGCCAGGGCGAACACCGGCAGCAGCATGCCCAGCAGGACCACGTATACCGGGGCGCTCCAGCCCGTGTTGTTGGTGAACTCGGAGAAGACGAAGCCGGCCGACTGGTGGTGGGAGGGCACGAACGCCAGGGACCCGATGATGGCGACGGCCCCTGCCAGGTGCCACCACGCGCTCAGGGACGTCAAGATGTTCATCAGCCGGGTGCCGAAGAGGTTCAGTACCGCGTGCAGCGCGAGGATGACGGCGTACAGGGCCAGCAGGGAGCCCGGGGTGGGGGTGTAGCCGAACTGGAGGTTCATCCACGCGGCGGTGAAGGTCGCGATGCCGTAGTCCTGGGCGGCGATCCCGCCGAGCAGGCCCAGGAGGTTGAGCCAGCCGGTGTACCAGCTCCACCGCTCGCCGCCGAGCTGGCGGGCCATGTAGTACAGGCCGCCGCTGGTGGGGTACCGGGAGGTTATCTCCGCCAGGGACGCGGCCAGGCACAGCACGAGCGGCCCTACGGCGAGCCACCCCCACGTGATCACCGCGGGGCCTCCCGAGTTCAGGCCGTAGCCGAACAGCAGCAAGGTCCCCGACATGATCGAGATGACCGACAGGGAGGCGGAGAAGTTGCCGAAATCCCCCATCCGGCGGTGCAGTTGCTGGGTGTAGCCCAGCGACTGGAGGATGCGTGCGTCCTCCCCGTCGTCGTCGACCGGGATCGGCTGCTGGCGCGGTGTTCTTACCGAAGTCATTGGTTCTCCGCACAGGAAAGCTGAAGTAGGGGGGTGCAGGCGGGTGGCCGCCGGGCTGTCGGCGAGACGTGGCGGTGCCCGCCCGTGGGTGACAGCTCGGCGGTCATGGATGTCTTCCCGAACGCCGCGGGCGGGATCTCAGGCAGGCGACGCGGTCCTCCTCGAACGCCTTCCGCCACTGGTTGTCGGGGTGCCGGGCGTCGTACTGCCACGGCGCAGGAGTGGCGAAATCGCCGATGGCATCGAACACTTCGCCGGCCCACTGGGCGAAGCCGCCCCTCGCCAGGGCGTAGGCGAGGTAGTTGAGATCCAGCTGTGAACTGGTGGCCGGATCACACTTTCGGAACCAGCCCTCGAATGCCTGCGTGATGGCCCGGGTGGTGTCCTCCCTGGTCCACAGGAGGTTCAGCATGACCTCGGCGCCGTTGTCCCGTCGCTCCCGGTGTTCCTGCACCCGGGCGTAGAGGGGCAGCAGAAGCAGGGGCGAGTCGGGCGGCGCGAAGGAGACCGTCCAGCGGGCGAAGTCCGTCGCGACGGCCTGGCGGCCCGCGGGGCCCGGGCGGGCCTGGAGCGCCTGGGACATGCGGTGCCATGCCTCGCGGTTGAACGGATCTCGTCGGTGCGCTTCCCCCAGCAGGCCCCATGGCCCGCCGGGCAGCAGGTACTCATGGGGTGGCGGAGCCACGTGATGCTCCGGGTAGCGTCCTGTCGTGTCCGCCTCGGCCAGGGCCAGGCGGCAGATCCAGGGCACCGCGTCGTCGGCGTTCCCCTCGCCCGCCCTGTGGCACGCGTCCCGGGCTCTGGCCACCAGTTTCTCCAGGTCCCCTGCCCGCCGGTAGTCACGCGCCCAGTCCCTGCGGTGGGCCTGCAACACGCGTTCGGTGGCGACCCTGGCGTACATCACCCGGGCGGCGAGGCTCTCCGGTTCCTCCTTCAGCCACAGCTCGACAACGTTGGCCTGAGCCGCGACGACTCCAAGAACCTGAGTACGGGATGTCCACTGCGTCCAGCTGCCCGTCCGGGCGAGCACCTGCCGCATCTGCATCCAGTAACCCGCCTGGACGTCCTGCACCGCCGCATAGAGATCTGCGTCTCGGCCGACCGGGTTCGCCCGGCCGGCCGGGGTCGAACTCTCCATCAACGCATCCCTCGGCTCGCCGGTTCATGTGAGCACGACACCGAACGGTGTGCACGGGCGAGCATAGGCAGAAGGACTCTCGGGACAGTTGGGATGGGGGGCCGGGCCGGTGGCTCTCACCTTTGGCCGGTAGCGAGTGCTCGACAGGTACTTAAGTGCCTGGAGAGGCGCATGACCAGAGAATCCCAAGATTGTTCGGTTGCTCAGCTATGAGTTTCGGCCACGCGGCGGGCCAGCGTCGCCATCCGTGACCGAACCCGCCGACCGCAGCTCTCGGACGGTGCGCCACCGGGGTTCGGACGCTCGCAGCCCGCGAGCAACATGCCTGTGCGACAGGTGAGTTGGCGGCGGCAACTCGACGGAGTGCGGGGGCCTCGGCACGACGACGAAAAGGCAAGTTGCGTGTGATGTAGGAGAGTTGAGGCGCGCTGGTGGCGCGCAGGCATCGCAGGTGGCGCTGCGTTCAGGCGTGTACGGATGCCTTGGTGCCACCCTTCCGGACACGGGATCATTAGGCCAGTTCGGAGCGGTGGTCACTGTCCGTGAGCGGATGTCATAGTGGGCGGAAGTGCGGGCGGAAGTGTGCGGCCACAGCGGTTTCCGCCACCATCGCGGGCAGTGCTTGCGCGACGCAGACTGTGTGCGACCACCGGCGTGAGGTCGAATCCGTACGACGGCACAGGCACGGGCGGCCCGTGCAGGACGTGATCCAGAACCCACTGCGCCATGGGCTCCCCCGTTGTCAACGAGGCGAACCCACGCTCCCCAGCCAGAGCACGTCTCGTGCCCTGGTCATGGCCACGAAAAGCTGGCTGCGCAGCAGCTCTTCGCGCTCTCTTAGCGTTTCGGGCACCTCGGCGACTCCGAACCGCTCACCGGCCGGTACCCCGTCCGACAGAGCGGCGTCGTGCTGCGGCAGATACACCCGCTTGAACTCCAAGCCCTTGGCTCTGCGGTAGCTACCCAGCTTGACCGCGTCGACGGGGCGCCCGTCGTAGTGCTCCAGCAGGCATACCGGGATGTCCGCCTGAGCGAGCAGTCGCTGGTAATGACCGATGGCTCGCTTGGACGGGCACAAAACGGCCGCATCGGCTCGCGTGCCACCGGGCATGGCACGTAGCGCGTCCAGCAGCGCTTGGTCGTGGTCATGGACAGTCGGCTTGGTGACGCGGGTCACCTGCCCATCGTGGTAGGTGAGATCGACGTCGCGGCGGCCGGGCGTTCGCAGGCCGTCGATGTCCTCGAAGGCGTCCTCCGCCACGACCGTGAGCGCCACGTCCAGGATCTGCTTGCTGTTGCGGTAGTTGGTACGAAGGACCTGTCCGCGGTCGCCGCGGATGTCGATGCCGGCGTCGGTCAGGCGGAATCCCCCCGGATAGACGGCCTGCTGGCCGTCGCCGACCAGGAGCAACCCGTTGGGGGCGTCACCGACGAGGGCGTGCAACAGACGTACCCCGACGAGGGTGAGGTCCTGGACCTCGTCCACGATGACGGCCGCATAGGGGAGTTGGCCGGTGGGACGCGACGCCTCGGCCAGGGCGAGCGAGAGCACGTCGTTGAAGTCGTGCACGCCGCGCGCGATGCGCAGTTCCTCGTATGCCTCGTACAGCTCCCACACCGCCTGCCGGTGGGGGCGGCGCAGGCTCGCCCTGCGTCGGCGCCGAGGCACGGTCGCGTACTCCTCGAAGGTGGTGATGCCGCGGCCCTTGATGACGTGGTCGATCTCCTCTCGCCAGTAGATCGGCGCCGGGTCGACCTCGGCGAGGCGGCTGTCGCGTCCGACGTATTTCCAGGCGAGGCTGAAGGCGGTCTGCGCCTTGTTCCCGTGCAGCCTCACCGGGACGCCACGTTCTTGCAGGAATTCCTGCGCCCAGGAGTGCAGGCTGCGGAAGTCCACCCGGTCGGCGACCGCCGGGGCCATGGCCTTGAGGAACGTGGCCTGTACGCGAGGCAGGTTGTTGGCGTACGTGACGTACAGGGTCCGGCCGCCGGTACGTCGAGCCACGTGGGCCGCGCGGTGCAGTGCGACCACCGTCTTGCCCGTGCCCGCCGGGCCGCTGATGCGCGCCGGACCCGACCAGTTGCGGCGTACCAGTGCGACCTGATCGGGGTGCAGAAAGGTCATCCACTGCTCGATCGGGGCCCGCAGCGCCTCTTCCAGGGCCGCGTCGCGCAGACCCTCCAGGTCGAACAGGCCATCCGGTACGCCCTGTTGAGGCTGGCCCGGAGACGGCGGAATCCGCTCGGTCACCGCCGATCCCTCATAGTCGGGGAAGACGCGCTCCACATGGTCGGCGATCGCGCGGACGGACTCCGCGCGCAACCTGCGGCACTCCGACAGCAGCGCGGGACCGACCTCGTGCTCCCCCAGCAGCCGGATGCGACCGAGGCCGGCATCGACCCGGTGCCCCGCGAACACCATGAGGGGCTGGACCGCCACCGGGGACAGGCCGAGCGACGCGACCGCGCTCTCGGCGGCTTTCGTGACCGCCAGCAGCTTGGCCGCATGCTCGTCCCGCGGTTCGCCACCGGCGCGCAACCTGCCGTCCGCGACCTCTGGAGCACGGCGCCAGTTCTTGACGTCGATGACGAAGACCCCGCCGGGGCCCACCATCAGCATGTCCACGTTGGCGGTCCGTGTCCCCGGCCATCGGCGGTCTACGAGCAGCCTCCACCCACGCTCAGTGAGTACCAACAGCTGGGCCGCGACCCGCCGTTCACCCTCGCTCGCCGCTTCCCATTGCCGCGCCTGCCGACGAGCGGACTGCCACTGCTCGCGCAGCAGCCGCTCCTGCCGCCGCGCCTCCTGCGCCCGCCGTGCCGCCGAACCGCCTGCCGCCATACCAGCCCCCTCGTACGCGGAGTGACGATCATAGGACCGTCCGCGACCGTAACGGCAGGGTGCGCGAGGAGGTAGCGGGCTCGCCCCCTCGTGGTGGCCGGCTGCTCCTCGAACTCGGTCGGGCGCCGCTCAGACCAGACCCAGAGCCCGCACCACATCGGAGGTGGCCGTCGACGTCTCCACCGAGTGGCAGCCCTCCGGGATCGAGGCTTGGGGATCCTTCAGGCCGTTGCCGGTGACCGTGATGACGATGCGCTGGGCGGCGGGCACCCGGCGCGCCGCGTGTTCGGCGAGCAGTCCCGCGACGCCGACCGCCGACGCCGGTTCCACGAACACCCCCTCGTGGCGGGCGAGCAGGCGGCAGGCAGCGAGGATCTGCTCGTCCGAGACGGCCGAGATCCGGCCGCCGGACTCGTCGCGGGCCGCCAGCGCGCCCGCCCGGGACGCCGGGTTGCCGATCCGGATGGCGCTGGCCACCGTCTCGGGAGCCTCGACGGTCCGCCCGAGGACCAGCGGGGCCGCGCCCGCCGCCTGGAAGCCCCAGATCCGCGGGCGGTGCGCGGCGCGTCCGGCCTTCTCGTACGCCGTGTAGCCGCGCCAGAGCGCGGTGATGTTCCCGGCATTGCCGACCGGCAGGCAGTGGAGGTCGGGGGCATCGCCCAGCACGTCGACGATCTCGAAGGCCGCGGTCTGCTGGCCCGCCAGACGGTGGTCGTTGGCCGCCGAGTTGACCAGGGCCACCGGATGCTCAGCGGCCAACTCCCTGGCGACCCGCAGGCAGTCTTCGAAGGTGCCGGTCAGCTCGACGACTTCGGCGCCGTACTGCACCGTCTGGGCGAGCTTGCCCAGCGCGACGGCTCCCTTCGGGACCAGGACCACGGTCCTGAGCCCGGCCCGCGCGCCGAACGCGGCGGCCGAGGCGCTGGTGTTGCCGGTCGACGCGCACACCAGCATCTCCGTGCCCGCCTCGACCGCCTTGCTGACCGCCACTGTCATGCCGCGGTCCTTGAACGAGCCGGTGGGTCGTACGACTCAACCCGCCGTCCGGACCTGGTGACGACGCGGCTCAGCGAGATGTATCCCGAACTGCCGCGCGGCGAGCAGGCGATCGTGCGGGTGCTCCTGGGTGACTACCCCTTCGCGGCGCTCGGCTCGCTGCGGTCCCTCGCCGACCGGGCCGAGGTCAGCCCGCCCACCGCGTCCCGGCTCATCGCCCGGCTCGGCTGGAGCAGCTTCGCGCAGTTCCAGTCCTCCGTACGCGCGCAGAGCAGGGAGCACGACCGGTCGCGGCTGCGGGAATTCGTCAGCACCTCTCCCGCCGCACCGCACCAGGCTGCCGAGGAGCTGCTCGCCGGGCTCAGCGGCACGGTCGAGGCCGCGACCGAACCCCTCCTCGACCGCATCGGCGCCCTGCTCGCGGGCGCCGGCGGCGTCTGGGGGATCGGCGGACCGCTCAGCGAACTCGCCGCCGACTACCTCGTCCGCCAGCTCTCCGGTCTGCGTCCGCGCGTGCGCCAGGTGCCGCACGAGGCGGCCGCCCGGGCCAGGGTGCTGGTCGACATCGGCCCGCAGGACCTGATCGTGGCCTACGACTTCCGCCGCTACTCGCAGAGCGCCGCGCGCTTCGTCCGGGCCGCCCGAGCGCGCGGGGCACGACTCGTGCTGGTCACCGACGCCTGGGGATCGCCGATGGCCCCGGACTCCGACGTGCTGCTGCGCCTGCCCAGCGAAGCAGCCGGCCCGATCGCTCCCCTCACCCACATCGTGGCCGTCACCGAGCTGATCCTGGTCGCCACGGTTCCCCACCTGACCGGCTCGGCGAACCGCCTGGAGGAACTCGACGGTCTGACCATGGAGTTGGATCGGCCGGAGGACACGCTTTAACGCCAACACCAACGGCAACGGCAACGGCAACGGCAACGGCAACGCCAACGGGCGCGAGCAGAGGCTTGAGTCTCCGGTTACAGGAGACATGAGGGTAGGGGCATGAACGGCGACACGCTCTACTCGATCGGTGATCTGGCCCGGCGGACGGGTCTGACGGTGAAGGCCATCCGGTTCTACGCGGACACCGGGCTCGTGCCACCCACCGACCGCACCCCCGCCGGGTACCGCCGGTACGGCCCCGATGCCATCGCCCGCGTCGAACTCGTGCGCACACTGCGCGAGTTGGGCATCGACCTGGCCACGATCCGCAAGGTCATGGACCGGGAGGCTCTGCTGACGGACGTCGCGGCGACGCACGCCGATGCGCTGGACGTGCAGATCCGCGTCCTGCGGCAGCGCCGCGCCGTACTGGCGGCGGTGGCCCGGCGCGGCTCGACTCCCCGGGAGATGGACCTCATGCACAGATTGGCACGCCTGTCGGAAGCCGAACGGCAAGGGCTGATCGACGACTTCCTCAGTGCCGTGCTCGACGGCCTGCACGATCACCCCGCGTTCGCCGCGGCCACCCGCTCACTGACACCCGAACTGCCAAACGACCCCGAACCCGAGCAGATCGAGGCCTGGGTGGAACTGGCGGAGCTGCTCCAGGACCACGGCTTCCGCACCACACTGCACGGCATGGCCCAGGACTTGGGGGCCGACCGGGCCCCGGACGCCGGCACGGGCCGTCCCCTGATCCTCACCGAAGCCGTACGGGCTCAGGTGACACCGGCTCTGGAAGCCGGTGTCGCACCCCAATCGCCCGCGGCGGACCCGATCGTCGCCGCACTCGCGGCCCACTACGCGCGCATCCTCGGCGACCAGGCCTCGTACGACACCCCTGCCCTTCACCGGCGCCTTGCCGCCCGGCTGGAACAGATGCACGACCCGCGCCGAGACCAGTACCTGTCCCTGCTGGCCGTCATCAACGGCTGGCCGCCACCCGAAAGCCTGGCGCCCGCGCTCACCTGGGCCTCCCAGGCACTCCGCACCCGGCAGTGGGTTGTCCGCGAAATCTCCCGGAATTGTCCGTGATCGGTAACAGACGCATCCCGTGGCCCGTGTGTCTCGTCCTGCCGGGTGGTCGTGAGACGACCGGAGAACGGCGAGGGATTGCGCGAGAGGGGCGGACATGGCGCGGCACGGCGGCGGGCGGGGCTGGTACGGCAAGTTGATCGGGGCGGCCCTCGGGGTGACGATGCTCGCCACCGGGGCCTCGGTGTGGACCGCGCAGGCCGGCGCCACGGACGACTCGACGCCGGAGGCGGCCGCGCCGACCGCGCCGGGCAGCGCCGTCAAGCCCGTCTCGGCGGCCATCGCGCACGCCTCGGAGAAGGGGAAGCGCGGCATCAACATCACCATCGACGACGGCCCCGACCCCAAGTGGACCCCTCAAGTGCTCGACCTGCTGCGGGAGTACGGAGTGAAGGCCACGTTCTGCATGGTGGGCACGCAGGCGCAGGCTCACCCGGACCTGGTGAAGAAGGTGGTCGCGGCCGGGCACCGGCTGTGCGACCACTCGGTCTCTCACAACACCGCCATGGACAAGGATTCCCAGGCCTACCAGTCGCGGCAGATACTCGATGCCGAACGCATGATCACCAAGGCGTCCGGGGGCGTGCGGCCGATGTACTACCGGGCGCCCGGCGGAGCCTTCACCCCGTACAGCCGCAAACTGGCCGCTTCCCGGGGCATGCGCCCGCTGGGCTGGAACGTGGACACCAAGGACTTCGAGCAACCGGGCACGGACGCCATCGTCGCCACCGTCGAGCGCGAACTGCCCAACGGACCGACACTCCTCTTCCACGACGCGGGCGGTGACCGTACCCAGACCGTCGAGGCCCTGCGCCGGCTCCTCCCCCGACTCAAGGAGCAGGGCTACTCGTTCGGCTTCCCGGTGCGCTGACCGCGGCCCCGGCCGGGCCGCCCCGCGCCACGCGGTGGCGGGCGATGTTCCGTTCCAGCAGCCGGGTCGAGGCGGCGACGCCGACGCCGCGTTCCGGGTCGACGGACGGCAGCCTGCCGCCGGCGCGCTTCAGCTCGGCGAGCGCGGCCTCCATCGCCTCGTGCGCGGCGAAGAGGCAGGGCGTGCTGTAAATGGCGACGTCCACGCCCAGTTCGGCGAGTTCGGCGAGCGAGAGCCGCGGGGACTTGCCGCCGCCGATCTGGTTGAACAGCAGCGGCTTGCCGTCGGCGACCTCGCGGATCCGGTGGACCCACTCGACGTCACGTACGCCGTCCACCAGGATCACGTCCGCCTCGGTGGCCGCCAGGCGGCTGGCGCGCTCGATGATGTCCGCCTCGTCCGTCGCGTCCGTGCGGGCCACCACCACCATGTCCTCGCGGGTCCGCAGCACCATCTCCAGCTTGGTGAGGTACTCGTCGAGGGGCAGCACCTGCTTGCCGTCCGCGTGCCCGCAGCGGCGGGGCCGCTTCTGGTCCTCCAGGATCACGCCCGAAGCCCCGATCCGCTCCAGACTCTCCACCACATGACAGGCCACTTCGGGATCGGCGTAACCGTCGTCGATGTCCACCAGCAGGTGATGCCGGGGAAACGCTCCGCGCAGCCGCTGTACGAACGCCAGCATGTCCGGCCAGGCGATGAAGCCGATGTCGGGCAGCCCGTAGTACGAGGCGGCGAAGCCGAAGCCGGACACGAAGAGCCCGTCGTAGTGGCCGGCCGCGACGGACGCCGAGTACATGTCGTACACGCCGATCAGCGGAGTCGTGCCCGGCGCGGCGATCCGGTCTCTCAGCTCGGTTCCGTAGTTCAACGCCTGACTCCTGGTCATGTGGGTGGGGGGTGGCCGAGACAGGATGATTTCGGGCACGAGGAGCGGGCCTCCCCGACCCGCGCTCCCCTCACCCTCCCGGCCCAGCGCTTTCACCAGAGAAACGTCACTGCGGCCAGAGCCTTGCAGAATCCAGAGGGACCTCTAAAGTTATAGATGTCTCTAAGTTTCTGGGCTCAGAGGAATGGGGTGTGCGCGTATGGAGGCCGTCGAAGGCGGGCTGCGCGAGCGGCACAAGGCGCGGCGGCGCGGGCGGATCCTTGAGGCGACGCGCGAACTGCTGCGGGAGGGCCCGGAAGCGGTGATCAGTACCGAGCGGATCGCCGCGCGGGCTGAGGTCTCCCCTGCCACCGTGTACAACCTGGTCGGACCGCGCGACAAGATCTGGGAGGCGCTCGCCGCCGAGTTCATGGACGAGCTGGAGCGCCGCCTGGGGTCGCAGGGAGCCGATGACCCGAGGGAGGTCGTCAGGTCGACCGTCCAGTTGTTCGTGGGCGATCCGGTCGTATCGCGTCGCATGGTGCGTGAGTGGGAGGACAGCGGCCTCGTACTCCACCGCAGTCCGCACACCCACCTCCGCAGGGCGCTGGCGGACGCGCGGGCGCGGGGCCTGCTGCGCACCGACATCGCCACCGACGCGCTGGCCGCCGTGGTCAGCACCGCGTGCGTGGGCGCGCTGCACCAGTGGGTGGCCGCACTGATCGACGACGACCGGTTCCTCGAACGCGCGCTGCTCGCGCTGGACGTCGCGCTCGCCGCGGCGGCCGCCGACCCCCACCGCGACCGGCTCCTCGCGCCGCTGCGAACCGGGGACGCGCGATGACGGCCGGCGCGCCGCGACGGGCCCGCAGCTTCGCCGGCCGCGGCGGGATCAGGCTCACGGCGGACGTGTGGGGCGAGGCGTCGGCGCCTCCGCTCGTCCTGCTGCACGGCGGCGGCCAGACACGGCACGCCTGGGGCCGGACCGGCCCCCGGCTGGCCGCGCTGGGCTGGCAGGTCATCGCCCCGGACCTGCGCGGCCACGGCACCAGCGCGTGGTCGGCCGACGGCGACTACGACCTCGGCCTGTTCGCCGACGACGTCCGTGCGCTCGTCGCCGGACTCGGCGCCCGACCGGTGGTCATCGGCGCCTCGCTCGGCGGACTGAGTGCGCTGCTCGCCGCCGGAGAGGCCCCCGAAGCGGCGGTCCGCGCCCTGGTGCTCGTCGACGTCGCCCATCGGCCGGACCCTCGCGGAGTCGTGCGGATCGTCGAGTTCATGCGACGGACGCACGGGTTCGCCAGCGTGGAGGAAGCGGCCGCGGCCGTCTCGGCCTACCTGCCGCACCGGCCACCCTCGGAGTCGGGGGCAATGGGGATACGTGACAACCTGCGGCGCCGCGGCGACCGCTGGGTCTGGCACTGGGACCCCCGCCTGCTGGACAGCTTCGAGGGCCGGATGGACCCGCCCGGCATGGCGGAGCGCCTCCTCGACGCCGCACGCCGCGTCGGCGCGCCGATCCTGCTCGTCCGCGGCGGGATCAGCGACGTGGTGCGCGAGGACATCGCCGAGGAGTTCTGCGCCGGGGTTCCCCACGCGCGGCGCGTCGACGTGGCGGGCGCCGGGCACATGGTGGCCGGGGACCGGAACGACCACTTCATCGATGCGATCGGCCCCTTCCTCGAAGAGATCGCCGCCGCGCCGCGGTGAACGCGCGACCGACGGGGCCGCCCACCCCGGACGCCCGTGCTGGGCAATCCCCCGGACGACGTACCCAGACCCACAGGAGTGGTCGAACGCAGCATCACGGCGCGGCGCGCTCCACCCCACCAAGGGTCGCCCGGCTATTCGAAATCCGGTTCTAGATTTAGCTCCCGTGCACCCGTGACGGGGACAGGAACGGCTGAGTTATCCGATCACCTGTCCGCATCGTACGCCGAGGAGCGCCCATGCACCGCTTGTGTCGCCCTGCCCTCATTCATCCTGCGTTCGAAGACGCCGCCCCTCGGGGAGGCGCCCTGTGAAGAGGTTCTTCGGGCCGGTACGCATGGCCGAGCCCAAGGTCTCCGACGCCGAACGGGAGCTGTTCGGCGGCCCCTTGCGCTACGACATGGGCTGGTCCCAACACGAGCACGCCACCCTGGACCTGACCATGCGCTCCGCGCTCCGCTCCATGCCGGGCCTGGTCGGAGCGACCCTGCGCATGGCCTGGAACGCCGACCGGCGAGCGCTCCTCGCGGTGGCGATGAGCGAGATCGGCCAGGGCATCGCCGCGGCCGTCGGACTGCTCGCCGTCAACGCCGTCATGCACGCCCTGCTCGGCGGCACCGGCAGCCCCGTCGAGCGGTTGCACGCCCTGCTGCCCGGCCTGCTCGCCGCGGGGGTCGTCGGCGTCGTCAACTCGGCCCTGGCCGCGTGGTCCACCTCCCGGGCGGGGCGTCTGGAACCGCTCGTCGAGCGGATCGCGACCACCCAGTACCTGGCCGCCTCGGCCTCCGTCGAACTGGAGGCGATCGACGACCCCGACTTCCGCCGGCTCATCGACATCGCCCAGTACGGCCCGGCCTCCGCCCGCCGCATGATCGGGGCCTGCGTCGCCGCGCTCAACGGCGTCATCTCGCTGATCACCACGGCCGGCGTGCTCACCGTCCTGCACCCCGCCCTGCTGCCCATGCTGATCCTGATCGCCGCCCCACGGGGCTGGGGCGCCATGCGTGTCGCACAGGAGCGCTACGTGTCACGGATGAGCTGGATCGAGCACGTGCGCGCCGGCCGCCTCATCGGCAACCTCCTCACCGAGCGAAGCGCCGCACAGGAGGTGCGTATCCACGCCGTCGGCGCCTTCCTGCTCAGCCGCTACCGGCGGATGGCCGAGAGCGCCGAAGCCGAGCAGGAGCGACTGGCCACGAGCAAGGCCCTCACCGAGTGGGTCGCCGCCGCCCTGTCCGGCCTCGCGATGGCGGCGACCTACGGGACGATGTTCTGGCTGATCACGAGCGGTCACATGAGTCTGGCCGTCGCGGGCACCGCGGTGATCGCCGTACGGACCGGGTCGGCCAGTCTGGGCGCGCTGGTGATGAACGTGAACCAGCTGCACGAGGAGTCCTTGTACGTACGCGACCACGGACGCTTCCTCGTCCAGGCCGCACAACGCACCATCCCCGACGGCGGCGCCCCCGTCCCCGACCGCGTCGAGCGGATCGTGCTGGACCACGTCACCTACCGCTACCCCGACCGTGACACCCCGGCGCTGGACCAGGTGACGCTCACGCTGCCCATGGGATCGGTCACCGCCGTCGTGGGCGAGAACGGCTCGGGCAAGAGCACGCTGATGAAGATCCTTTCGGGTCTGCTGCTTCCCCAGGACGGCACCCTCCTGTGGGGCGACGCGGACATCAACGACCTCAACCGCTCCCAGCTCTTCGAACGCGTCTGTCTGCTCACCCAGGACTTCCAGCGCTGGCCCGTGACCGCCGCGATGAACATCCGCCTCGGCCGCCCCGCCCGCAGCGCCTCACCGCAGGACCTGCGACCGTCGGTGGAGTACGCCGGGGCAGGCCCCGTCATCGCCAAACTCCCCGACGGGCTGCGGAGTCTGCTGGCCCGCATGTTCCGCGGAGCCATCGAACTGTCCGGCGGTGAGTGGCAGAAAGTGGGGCTCGCCCGCACCCACTGGCGCAGCTCAACCTCCCGGGCTGACAGCGTCCTCATCGTCGACGAACCCACCTCCGCCCTCGACCCCGAGGCCGAGATCGAGGCCTTCGACCGCATCCGCCGCCTCGCCGCCCCCCACCGGGCCGTGGTCCTCGTCACCCATCGCATGTCGGGAGTGCGCCATGCCGACCGCATCTACGTGCTCCATCACGGACGCCTCGCCGAGCACGGCAGCCACGACGAACTCATGGCCGCCGGGGGCCGCTACGCCGCCATGTTCACCGCGCAGGCCGCCCAGTACGCCCCCACCAAAAGCATTCCGAACCCCGCCTCTCCCACCGTCGCGGATCCCGCATGACCCGGGAGGACGACAGGCGTATCGAGGCGGGGAATGGTCGGGCGGTGTCAGACCCTTCGGAGCGTCAAGGGCGCTTCGGTCTTGAAACCGTCCTTGGAGACTCCGCCCTTGATTTTGACGACATGCCCGTGGGAGTTGCAGGACGGGAGACCCGCGAAAGTCCCTTCCATGGTGTTCAGGGCGATCGCAGGGCTCTTGTCGACCTCGGCGACGAAGTAATTGGCGCCCGTGGACTGGACCTTGCCGGTCTTGCTGTTGACCGAGGTGGCGTGCACCGCGTTGCTTTCGAGGAACTCCACGGTGACGTGGTGGGTGGCCTTGTTCCCGGTGGGCTTGAAGCTTCCGGTGAAGGTGCCGCTGTAGTGCTCGAGTCGGCTTCCGCAGGTGGCGGAGGTGGAACTGGCGTGGGCCGGGACGGTGAGCAGGCTGGCTGCCGCCAGAACCGTCACGGACAGTGCGGAGACACGACGTACTACGGACATGAATTCCCCTTCTGCGAACACTGGGACTGCACACACTTGGAGTGGGGAAACCGTTTGGATTTCCCGGCGTGATAGTGGCTCACCCAGCGGGTTCGTCGTGGCGGACGCGCCGGACCGGTCCGCCCTGGGGGCGCCAATCGAGCGACTTCGCGCCGGGGCGAATGGGCGGTAGGAGAAAGAGCGTCGGTGTTCTGCTTCTCTGAATCGTCAGGCGGGCACCCGCCACCCTCTCCGGACAGAAAGCAGGAACGCACATGCAGGCGCTCATGAGCACGCAGGCCCTCGACCCGACACTGGATCTGGACATCGAGGTCCTGGAGCCCCTCGACGCCCACGTCGCACCGCTCGACGGACCCGGCGAGCTGGCGTGGAAGCAGGGCTGGGACGGGGTGGGACACACCGGGCAGGCCGTCCACGAAGGCGTGAAGGGGAACTGGGGTGATGCGTGGAACCACGGGGCCCAGGCGGTCAAGAACTTCGGCTCGGCCGCCTACAACACCCAGCGGTGGTGGAACGGCGCCCATTGAGACGCCCCCACCGGCAACTCCCTCCCCTCCTCCGGCGCGCGCCGCCTCGCCCGGCGTTACTCGCCCTCGCGCAACGTCGTTTCACGAGGCGGCCCGTGCCGGGCCCGACGGGCATCACTCGCCCTGCTCCCCACAGAGACCTGACCTGATGACTACCTCGGCTGTCTCGCCTGCCCCGCCCGTGCAAACGCCATCCCGGCCCGCTCTGCGACCCGGCGTCGAGTTCACCACTCACGGCGAGAGAACCGTGGTGAGTCTGCCGGAAGGGTTGTATCTCCGCATGGGCCGGGACGCGATCGGGCTCCTGCGAGACCTGGACGGCACCCGCTCCCGCGACGAGGTCACCCGCGCCTGGTCGGCCCGGATCGGGGCGCGGAAGGCCGCTGAACTACTCCAGCACTTCACGCGCCTCGGCCTGCTCGAAACCGACGGCCCCGCAGCCGCCGAAAAGCGACTCACGCGGCCCAACCCGGTCACCATCCAACTCACGCTCTACCGGCCGCACAGACTGACCCGCGCGCTGGCCGCGGTGGGCACCCTCGCCGGTAGCCGGATCACGCGGCTGCTGTACGCGCTGCTCCTGGTCGTCGGCGTCTGTCTGGCCGCCACCCATTTCCCGGACATGGCCCGGTCGCTGCTCGACCCCTCACCCGGCATGTGGTGGCACATCCTGCTCGCCATGATCGTGGTGAACGTCTGCCACGAGTTCGGCCACGCCACCGCGGTCGCCGCACTCGGCGGCCACCCGCGCCGCATGGGCGTGGCCCTCCTGTACTACGTCTGCCCCGCGTTCTTCTGCGACGTCTCCTCCAGCTGGCGCCTGCCCCGCAGGGCCCGCTCCGTCGTCGCCCTGGCCGGCGTCATGGTCAACGCCGGCGTGGCCTCGCTCGCCGCTCTCCTCGCGGCTGCCGACCTGGCCGGGCCAGCCGAGTTCTGGTGGCGGCTGGTGCTGGCCAACCTCTTCACGGTCGCCATCAACCTGATTCCGTTCCTCAGACTCGACGGCTATCTGCTCCTGTTGGCCTTCGTCGACGAGCCCTTCGTGCGGCCGCGCGCCATGGCCGACGCCCGCTCGTGGCTGAGTCAGCACCTGTGGCGCCAGAGCCCGCAGCCTCGCCAGTTCACCCGCGGGTGGAGCATCCCGTACGGCCTGCTGGCCATGGTCTTCCCCGCCCTGCTCATCACCTTCATGCTGCTCGTCCTGGCACCGCTGCTGTTCGGCTTCGGCTGGCCCGGTGCCGCGATCTGGACACTCGCCACCCTGCTCGCCCTGGCCCGCCTGGCCGACGGGATCCTCCGCGTGGCCAGGCCCGGCGTTTCCGCGGTGCCGGATCACGCACACAGGCCGTGAAGGCGGTCGTGACATGATCGGTCATCCGAATAACGTCTAACCATCGGTCAAACAATTGATACCTATAGTTTCGCGGGGGCGAGCGATCCTGTGGGCCACGGCGTGTGTGGTGACCCTCGGATTCCTCATCGCGCTGGAGATCGCCGCGCGACGCTACGGCGGCGTACCGGGGCCGATCACCAACCAGGCGCGAGAGGTCATATTTCCCCCCAAACCGGGGCCTCTGTACGGCGGCCTGGCGTTGATGATGGTGGTGCTCACCTGGCGGCAGCGGTTCATCGCGGCCGGTGCCGCGATCGGTGTCGACGTCGTCTTCGTATCGGTGCGGTGGGCGGTCGGCGCCGAGGTGCCCGAGGACCACTTCATCGGCAACGGCGCGTTGTGGGCGATGCTGGGCTGTGCGGCTTTCGCGATCACGCGTCGTACGGGCAAGGAACGCCTCCTGCTGCTGAAGGGCGTCGGTCTGGGGCTGCTCCTCGTGGCCGGCCGCAAGACCGGTGACACCTGGCTGCTCATCACGTCGAAGACCCGCCCCACCGTGCTCGATCCGTATGTGGCCACCGCCGATCACGCACTGGGCGACCCGTCGTGGCTGGCAGGCCGCATACTCAGGGCTTCCGGCCCGGTCAGCACGTACGTTCTCGACCTGGTGTACGCACAGCTCGCGGTGGCGGCGATCGTCGTCGCCCTGTACCAACTGCGCAACGTGGCGGCCGAGGGCCGCTTTCCCCGCCACCACCTGGTGCGCACCTTCCTGCTGATCGGCCTCATCGGGCCCGGCATCTACATGATCTTCCCGGTGGTCGGACCGATCTTCGCCTACGGCCCCGGCACCTCCGGCACCGGCGGCGTGGAGTGGGCGGTGGCCGACCTGTGGCCGAACACACCGCCGCCGATCGGCGTCCCGCAACCGGTGCCGTACGACGGGATCACGCCCCGCAACTGCGTGCCCAGCCTGCACACGGCGTGGGCCACCGCGATCTTCATCCACTCCCGCAAGGGTCCGCGCCTGCTGCGGTTCGCGGGGGCGTTCTGGCTGGTCGCCACGCTCAGCGCGACGCTGGGCTTCGGCTACCACTACGGCGTGGACCTCATCGCCGGCGTGGTGTTCGCGCTCACCGTCGAGGCGGCGCTGCGCACGTTCGACCGCGGCTGGGACCGCTCGGGAATCCAGCTGGTCGCCTACGGCACGGCGGTCTTCACCGGGCTCCTGGTGTCGTACCGCTATCTGCCGCTGGACATGGCCGAGCATCCCGGGGTGTTCGGGCCGCTTCTCCTGCTGGCGATGGCCTCCGTGATCTACGGCTACATGCGGACCACCAGGCTGTGGGAGCCGAAGACCGCACCGGCGCTCCAGCCGGAGCCGCAACCCGAACCGGTGTGAGCCGTCGCGCGTGAGATCGCGCAAGGCGGGGCACTAGCATCCGTGCGCGCTTGTGATGACCGAACGAGAAGGCGATTTTCCGCGATGGCCGATGACGCATACCTGTTCCTTCTTCCCGACCGGCGCCCGCGGCTGGGGGCGGCCCTGGCCGCCCTCGGGGGCCTGGAGTGCACGGAGACGCCAGCCGTGCACGGCTGGCTGCAAGCCCACGACGTCTCCGTCTCCTCGGAGCAGGTCAGGATCCTGCCCGCCGAGGCAGAGGCGCTCATCCCCGAGGACGCCGAGCGCCTGCCCGTGCCGTTGAGCGAGGAGGAGGCGCTGCGGGTCCAGCAGGAGTGCGCGCCGCAGGCCGTCACGGACATGGAGAGCGAGCTGCTCGAATACCGGGATACGACCCAGGACTGGGAGGCGCTCGTGCACCGGGCCCTCACCGCGGGCATCCCCGCGCAGCGCATCGCCCAGCTGACGGGCATCGACCCGCAGGACATCGGCCGCCTGACGACCTGACGACCTACGCCTGACGACCTACGGGCGCGCTGGGACCGCGCCCGCCCGCGCCGGTCGGCGGCCGGGGGCTCACACGGTGAGGGGAACCGGGTGGACCTCGTCGGCCCGGTGTCCTGCGCGCTCGTGGATGCGCTGGACGGCGTCGGCCGAGGGTGCCTCGGAGAGGCAGTAGACCGTGCCGGACTCCGGGTCCGCCCAGGCCTTCTCGAAGTGGACGCCTTCTTCCTTCTCGATGGCGAGGTCGGCCTGGTGGGCCTCCTTCAACTGGTCGGCCGTGATGCCGTTCATCCCGTGGTGGACGTCCATGAACTTGGACATGGCGTCGCACCTCCTTCCGACAATGCGCGTACGCGCGTACGGGAGCTTCCGAAACTGCCAACTCCGCTCGCCAGCCCCGGCTCCACTCCTTCCAGCGTGCGCCTGTTCGACCCTGGGGGCGACCGGGCGTGGTGACCTCAGTGCCGGATCAGGCCGCCGACCGGGACGGGGGCGACGTGGCCGGTCGGCGGGGCGGTTCGGGCCAGGGCCAGACCGATGTCGAGCAGCGACGAGCGAACGAGGCGGGGGACGTCGGAGAGCGGGGTCCAGACCGACTCGGCGGTGTCGCCGTTGGGCTCCGGGCGGAGCCGGCCGCCGGTGGTGCGGACCTGGTAGAAGATGCCGACGTTCTGGAGCGCGGGCCTGCCGGGTGAGCGGCGCTCCGCCGCGGGGATGACTCGCGAGTCCACACCCAACAGGCGTTCCACCACGGCGTCCAAGCCGGTCTCCTCGGCGACCTCCCGGATCACCGTGTCGAACGGATCCTCCCCGTCCTCGACCCTGCCACCGGGCAGAGTCCAGACCCTCTCGCCGTCCGGCTTCACGGCATGGGCGAGCAGTACCCGCCCGCTCTCGACGGACACGGCGTACGCGGCCAGTCGCACATCCATACCCGGAGGCTAGCGCGCCTCCCACGCCGGGTGGCGCGGCGCCTCCGCGAGTACTCTGGATGGTGATCGCCATGCCTGAGCCGGCCGATGAGTCCGTGGACCACCGCGTCGGCCCGCGTCCTGGTTCGGCCGCGTGCCATCGGTTCGCGCGGCCCCACGCATCTGGAACCACACGCACCAAGTACCACCACTCAGCTGGAGGTGGGCGACATGACAACGTCCCCCAGGTCCCCGTCATCGATGGAGACGCATCCCGACATCATCGACATCCGCGCTCGTCATGAGATCGCCGAGCGCGCGGCGAGCACACCGAAAGTGCAAGCCGTCGAGACGATGGCCTTCCTCACCGGCCTCTTCCTGGCCTGCTCGCCCTGGATCGTGGGCTTCGACGGACTGACGAGGCTGACGGTCACCAACCTCGTCGTCGGCATCGCCTACGCCCTGCTGATGAGCGGCGGATTCGGCCGAGCGTACGAACGCACCCACAGCATGGCGTGGGCCGCTTGCGCGCTGGGGGCCTGGACGATCGTCGCCCCGTGGGTCGTGGCGGGTGACATGAGCACCACCAGGTCGGTGGTCTGCAACGTCATCACCGGCGCGGTGGCCCTGCTGCTGGGCGTGGCCGCCAGCGCGGCCGTCCGTGCGGAAGAGAGTTCGGCCGCCGGTCACGGCAAGGCGGCGGCCTACCGGGCGGGCCCTGGCTGAGCGAGAAGGAGCTGCGACAGCAGTAGCAGTGGGAGTAGGAGGAGTAGTAGGCGTCAGTGCGGGGCGCGGTCGGCCGAGTAGTGCTCGGTCGACCGCGTTTCCGTGCGGGAGCAGAGCCCTCAGCGGCTGACCACGTGCCTCTCGTTCGGCACGCAGTGCGTCATGGTCAGGCCGCTGACGTCGCGCGGCGGGTTCTCCCCCAGGTTGGCGAGCCGCTTGCGGTCCTCCTCGGTCAGGTCCTGACCGGCGAGGGGCTGGAGGCCCGCGACGTCCTTCGCGCCGATGCCGATCCCCTCGCCGACCTTGAGGCCCAGCTCGTTCTCCACGAGCAGGAAGTGCCAGACCATCCGCTCCTGGACCGCCCGGTCGCACTCGGAGAGCAGCTCGACGAAGTTGTGTACGAGGTCGTCGCGCTCCCACTGCTCCATCAGGCAGTACCGCTGGCCCGCCTGGAGATAGTCGTTCGTCCGCGGGATGCGCTTGCGCGTGAGCCTGCCGTGGATCTCCGGGCCCTGCTCGTCGTGCGTCGCGTACTGCGCCTCGCGCAGCCCGCCGGTGATGGACGGCTCGTAGTTGACGATGGGGTTCTCGCCGCCCCCGTCGACCTGATACGTCATCAGGCCGTCGCGCTGGTTGGTGCGCACACGGGCGTTCTTGGCCTGGTTGACCGGCAGCTGGAGGTAGTTGGGGCCGACGCGGTAGCGCTGGGTGTCGCTGTAGGAGAAGGTGCGGCCCACGAGCATCTTGTCGTCCGAGAAGTCGAGGCCGTCCACCAGCACACCGGTACCGAACGAGATCTGCTCGTTCTCCGCGAAGTAGTTCTCCGGCATCCGGTCGAGCACCATCCGGCCGACCGCCTTCGGCGGGAAGTCCTGCTCGGGCCAGGTCTTCGTGTCGTCGAGCGGGTCGAAGTCCAGCTCGGGGTGGTCGTGGTCCTCCATCACCTGGACGAGCAGTTCCCACTCCGGGTGATCACCGCGCGCGATCGCCTCGTACAGGTCCTTGGTGGCGTGCCCGAGCCCCTCGGCCTGGACGTTCGCCGCGTCCTCCTCGGTCATGCTGCGGACGCCCTGCTTGGGCATCCAGTGGTACTTCACCAGGAGGGACTCCCCCTGTTCGTTGACCCACTTGTACGTGTTGACGCCGAAGCCCTGCATGTGGCGGTAGTCCGACGGGATGCCGCGCGGGCTGAAGAGGTTGACCAGCATGTGCATGGACTCGGGGGTCTGCGACATGAAGTCGAAGATCCGACGCGGCTGCTGCTCGAAGGTCACGGGGTCCGGCTTGAGCGCGTGGATGACGTCGGGGAACTTGATCGCGTCCCGGATGAAGAACACCCCCAGGTTGTTGCCGACCAGGTCCCAGTTGCCGTCCTCGGTGTAGAACTTCACCGCGAAGCCCCGGGGGTCACGGGCCGCCTCGGAGGAGTCACGGCCGCCGATGACCGTCGAGAAGCGCACGGCGACGTCCGTACGCTTGCCGCGCTCCTGGAAGAGCCTGGCGCGGGTGAAGCGCCCGATGGGGTCGTCGCCCAGGGCGCCGTACGCCTCGAAGTAGCCGTACGCCGTCACCCCGCGCGCGTGGACGACCCGCTCGGGGATGCGCTCGCGGTCGAAGTGGCTGATCTTCTCGAGGAACTGGTAGTTCTCCAGCGTCGCCGGGCCACGGGCGCCGACGGTGCGCTGGTTCTGGTTGTCGTGGACCGGGTGACCCTGCCGGTTGGTGAGCGTCTCGCGGTTGTCGCCCGAGGCGGGGCCCTTGCTCGATACGTCCGTCACGTTCGTCGACTCCTTCGACCCGTGTGCGTTCCTTTTACTCCGTTTTCTCACGCTAAGGCCACCCCCGACAGTCAGGAAGCCTGAAGCCCGTATACGCCGTACGCCGTACGCCGTACGGAGAGGTGGAGCGCCCGCCCCTGCGGTATAAGGGAAATCCAACATCGCGCGCATTTGTGCGCCACGGTGCCGCACGGACAACTGGCCCGTGTCGAACCCGGCGGTCCGGGTACCGGTGCTGCCTGGGCAGCGATCGTCGGAGACCGCCGACCTGCACGACGACAGTGCAGCAGCCGGCGTCCGGAAACGGAGCAGCAGGTGACGCCGAACGCAGAAGAAACCACCCCCGACGGGTATGGAAGGAAGCCGGTCACCGAGCTGCGCACCGCGGCGGGGCCGGCCGGTGGGTCCCCGCACCACGAGCTGTGCGCGGAAGAGCTTCCGCCCGACCTGAACCAGGCCATCCTGGAGGCGACCAAGCAGGTCGCCGCCATTCTCAAGAGGCACGAGCACGATTTCGCCCTCGCCGGCAGCGTCGCCGTGTACGCGCACGGCGGGACCGGCAACCTCCAGCACGACGCCGACTTCTGCATCAGGCCCGAGGACGCCGAGGCGGTCGCGGCCACGCTGGAACAGGCCGGTCTGACGGTGTACGCGCCGCCCGAGGACTGGCTCCTCAAGGCGAAGTGCCTGGGCCAGGACATCGACCTCATCTTCGAACTGGCTCACCAGCCGGTCACCGCGGAACTGCTGGGACGGGCCGTGGAACTGCCGGTGGACTCGGTGCGCATGCCGGTCCTTGCGCCGACCGATCTGATGCGGGCCCTGCTCGCGGCTTTCTCCGAGCACCACTGCGACTTCGGAGCCGTACTGCCGATCGCGCGACAGCTGCGGGAAATGGTCGACTGGGAGGCCGTCCGCGGCGAGTGCGGGGACGCGCCGATGCCGGCCGCTTTCCTCTATCTGCTGGAACGCCTTGAAGTCATCGCACCGCGAGGAGGAGACCGGTGAACGACCCAGCCAATGTCGAATACCGAATCGCCCATTTGAAAGAGCGGCTCGCCGCGGAGGAGCTGGGCGAACTGGGCATCCGCGTGGAGAGCCGCGGGTCGTCCGTGGCGGTCGTCGGGACCGTCCCCACATCGCACTGCCGCGAGGAGTTGCTGCGTACCGTGAACGAGGCACTGGCCGGGCAGACGGTGCACTTCGATGTAGTGGTCGCCGGCTCGGCGGCCCCGGACCACCCGGAGGAAGTCGTATGATCCGCGTCGCGGCCGTGGGGGACATTCACATGGGGGCCGACAGCCAGGGGCTGCTCAGGCCCGCCTTCGAAACGCTTCCCGACTGCGCCGACCTGCTGCTTCTCGCCGGGGACCTCACCCGCCACGGCACCCCGGACGAGGCGCGGGTGGTCGCCCGTGAGGTGGCGGACCTGCCGGTTCCGGTCATCGCCGTGCTCGGCAATCACGACCATCACGACGAGCGGCCCGAGGAGGTCACCGCCGTCCTGCGCGCTGCGGGCGTACAGGTGCTCGAAGGGCAGGGCACGGTCGTCGAGATCGAAGGGGCGCGCGTGGGCGTCGCGGGGACCAAGGGGTTCGGCGGCGGGTTCGTGGGCCGCAGTGGGAGCGAGTTCGGGGAACCCCTGATGAAGGAGTTCATCCGGTACACCCGCCGCTGCGCGGAGGGCCTGCGGGCCTCGCTGCACGAGCTGGCCGAGCAGGGCTGTGACACGCGGGTGGCGCTGACGCACTTCGCACCGGTGCCGGACACGCTCGCGGGAGAACCGCTGGAGATCTATCCGTTCCTCGGCAGCTATCTGCTGGCCGAGGCGGTCGACGCGGCGGGCGCGGACCTGGCGGTGCACGGCCACGCGCACGCCGGTACCGAGCACGGGATGACCAGCGGCGGCGTACCCGTCCGCAACGTCGCCCAGCCCGTCATCCGCAAGGCGTTCAACGTCTACCACCTGCGAGGACACGGGCACGACGAAGCCGTGACGGCCGCCGCCTCCGCCGACCGTCACGCCTGAACGGCGAGGTCAGCTGCCGAGGCCGCCGCTGCCGAAGCTGCCGCCGTCGCCCTTCCTGTGGTCGGCCGGATCCTGCGAGGGGCTGGGGTGCGTGCTCGACTGGCCGTACCCCTCCTTCAGCTCGTGCGGCGTGAGCCGGTGGCCGTCCCTCGGCACCTCGTCCGGGTCCCGGTATTCGCGGATCTCCCTGACCGGGCCGCCTTCGGGCATCTTCGTCTGCTCGTCCGGACGCGGCGGTCTGGGCTCGCGCGCGCGAACCCGCTGCCCCCAGAAAAAGGCGCCGAGAAGAACCGCGACCACCACGACACCGGCGATCCACATCAGGAGGGCGGCGGTGTGCGAAATAGCAAGTTCCCACTCCATGGATTTCATATGAGTGTTGTACCCGCCCCACCCGAAAAATAGCTGGGGATTACTCCTGCCGATTCACGCATTCACCCACGGCAAATCACCACCGAATTCACCTGACCGCTGGTGGCACCCGGCAAGCGGAGGCCGCTATACACTCCATGTATACACAGCAGGTATAGTGCTCCCATGCCTCCTCCTCACACGCCTGCCGCTGCCTGCAAGACGAGACGGACCTCGAAGAGGTTGCCTCGCACCGCTGCCGTCCTCGCGGCCGGGGCGGCCCTCGCCCTCGCCCTGACCGGGTGCGCCGAACTCGACACCACCTCGCCCAGCACCGTCCGCGAGGCGGGTGCGGAGGCGAAGGCCGCGGACCGGGGGAAGTTCGGCACCGTCGACTGCCGCAAGGCCAAGTGCGTGGCGCTGACCTTCGACGCGGGGCCCAGCGAGAACACGCCCCGTCTGCTCAAGATCCTCAAGGACGAGAAGGTCCCCGCCACCTTCTTCACGCTGGGCAAGAACCACATAGAGAAGTACCCCGAGCTGGTGAAGCGGATGGACCGCGAGGGCCACGAGGTCGCCAGTCACACCTGGTCGCACAAGATCCTCACGAAGATCGAGCCCGACGAGGCGCGCCGCGAGCTGGAGCGCCCGAACGAGGCGATAGAGAAGCTCATCGGCAAGAAGCCGACACTGATGCGCCCGCCGCAGGGCCGCACCGACGACGACGTCAACAAGCTCTCCAAGGAGCTGGGCCTCTCGGAGGTCCTGTGGACCGTCACGGCCAAGGACTACACGACCAATGACTCCAAGCTGATCGAGAAGCGGGTCATCGACCAGACCAAGCGGGACGGCATCATCCTGCTGCACGACATCTACAAGGGCACCGTGCCCGCCGTGCCGGGCGTCATCTCCGAGCTGAAGAAGCGGGGCTACGTCTTCGTGACCGTCTCCCAGCTGCTCGCGCCGGGCAAGGCCGAGCCGGGCAAGGTCTACCGCTGAGCACGCGCCGCGCGCACCGGCTGGAACTAGGGCCTGTCCGGCGGATCAGGCCGTACTGGGGAGGCGGTCACCTTTCTGCGCAGGTGAGCGGGGTCTGGTGCGTCGAGATGCAAGGCGGAGGAGGGCGGCAACGCGGAGCGTTGTCAACCGACGACAACGCGGCAGATCGGCGTGCCAGACCCCGCGGCACGCGGCATGATCCGCCGGACAGGCCCTAGGCTCGGCGACGTGGTTCTCTTCCGGTTCGCCAGGGAAACGTCCTTGCCCGCCGCCGAGGCGTGGCACCGTCTGACCACGTGGGAACGGCACGGCGAGGCCGTTCCGCTCACCCGCGTCACGGTCCGCACTCCCCCGCCCACGCGCGTGGGCACGGTCTTCGTCGCCCGCAGTGCGCTCGGCCCCGTCGGCTTCGACGACCCGATGGAGGTCGTCGGCTGGCACCCGCCGGAGGCCGCCTCACCGGGCCGGTGCCGCCTGGAGAAGCGGGGGTCGTTCGTGACGGGCTGGGCGGAGTTCGAGGTGCGTCCCTCGTCCGTCGGCGGTGCCACGGTGCTCTGGCAGGAGGAGCTGACCGTGCGTCGGCTGCCGCGGCTGTTCGACCGGGTGCTGGCCTTCGCGGCCCGGCGGATGTTCGGCCGGGTGGTGGACCGGCTCACCGCGACCGCGCCGCCGAGTACGTAGGCCGGGTGCGCCGCGCGGCTCAGGCGACCGAGCCGATGCGCCCCGCGGGCCCGCGGGTTCCGTCGTGATGGATGGGCGTGTGCGCCCCGGTGAGCGAGACCCCGCTGCCGCCCCGGCGGCTGGCGACGATCTCCGAGGCGATGGACAGGGCGGTCTCCTCGGGCGTACGAGCGCCGAGGTCGAGGCCGATGGGTGAGCGCAGCCGCGCCAGTTCCAGCTCGGTGACCCCGACCTCGCGGAGACGGACGTTGCGGTCCTCGTGGGTGCGGCGCGAACCCATCGCGCCGACGTAGGCGACGGGCAGCCGCAGCGCGAGGCGCAGCAGCGGTACGTCGAACTTGGCGTCGTGGGTCAGCACGCACAGCACGGTGCGGCCGTCGACCTCGGTGTTCTCCAGGTAGGTGTGGGGCCACTCGACGACGATCTCGTCGGCGTCGGGGAAGCGGGTCGGCGTCGCGAAGACGGGCCGCGCGTCGCACACGGTCACGTGGTAGCCGAGGAACTTGCCGATCCGCACCAGCGCGGAGGCGAAGTCGATGGCACCGAACACGATCATGCGGGGCGGCGGCACGCTGGACTCCACCAGGACGACCAGCGGCGATCCGCACCGCGACCCGTCCTCGCCGATCTCCACGGTCGCGGTGCGCCCGGCGTCGAGAAGGGCGCGGGCCTCCCCCGCCACCGTGCGGTCCAGCTCCGGATGTCCGCCGAGCCCGCCCTCGTACGCACCTGAGGGACGTACGAGAAGGGCGCGGCCCATGAGGTCGGCGGGTCCGGAGGTGATGCGGGCGGCCGCCGCCGCCTGCCCCGAGGACGCGGCGGCGAGGGCGGCGGCGAGCACCGGCCGGGACGCGGAGTCCGCGCGGACCGGGGAGACGAGGATGTCGATGATGCCGCCACAGGTCAGGCCCACGGCGAAGGCGTCCTCGTCGCTGTAGCCGAAGCGTTCGAGTACGGGTTCGCCGTCCTCCAGCGCCTGTTGGCACAACGCGTAGACGGCGCCCTCCACGCACCCGCCGGAGACCGAGCCGATGGCGGTGCCGTCGGCGTCGACCGCGAGGGCGGCGCCGGGTTGCCGGGGCGCGCTCCCGCCGACCGCCACCACGGTGGCGACGGCGAAGTCACGTCCCTGCTCGACCCACCGGTTCAGCTCGTCGGCGATGTCCAGCATGTGCGGCCTCCTCAGGCTCTGCGGGTGTGCGGAGGGCCCGGGCGTCAGTGGACGCCCAGCCATCCTTCGATGGGGTTGAGGGCGAAGTAGACGATGAAGATCACCGTCAGGCCCCACATGAAGGCGCCGATCTCGCGGGCCTTCCCCTGGGCGATCTTGATGGCGACCCAGGAGACGACGCCCGCCGCGACACCGGTGGTGATGGTGTACGTGAAGGGCATGAGCACGACGGTCAGGAAGACCGGGATGGCGGTGGCGCGGTCGGCCCAGTCGACGTGCCGGGCGTTCATCATCATCATCGCGCCGATGACGACGAGCGCGGCGGACGCGACCTCCTGCGGCACGATCGCGGTGAGCGGCGTGAAGAAGAGGCAGGCCGCGAAGAACAGGCCGGTGACGACCGAGGCGAGGCCGGTGCGGGCGCCTTCGCCGACGCCGGTCGCGGACTCCACGAAGACGGTCTGGCCGGAGCCGCCCGCCACACCGCCGATCGCGCCGCCGGCGCCGTCGATGAACAGCGCCTTGGACAGGCCGGGCATGCGGCCCTTCTCGTCGGCGAGGTTGGCCTCGGTGCCGACGCCGATGATGGTGGCCATCGCGTCGAAGAACCCGGCGAGCACGAGCGTGAAGACGATCATGCCGACGGTCATCGCGCCGACCTCGCCCCAGCCGCCGAACTCGACCTCGCCGAAGAGCGAGAAGTCCGGCGAGGAGATCGCGCTGCCGTGCAGCTCGGGGGCGCCGTTGGCCCACTGCTTGGGGTCGATCACGTCGAAGGCGTTGAGGATGACGGCCACGAACGTGCCGGTGACGATGCCGATCAGGATCGCGCCGGGGATGTTGCGCGCCTGGAGCATGAAGATGAGGAGCAGGGTGCCCGCGAAGAGCAGGACGGGCCAGCCCGAGAGTTCACCGGCGGGGCCGAGCGAGAGCGGGGTGGCCTTGCCCGGGTGGACGAAGCCGCCCTTGACCAGGCCGATGATGGCGATGAACAGGCCGATGCCCATGGTGATGCCGTGCTTGAGGGCGAGCGGGATCGCGTTCATGATCATCTCGCGGAGCCCGGTGACCACGAGCAGCATGATCACCACGCCGTACATCACGCACATGCCCATGGCCTGCGGCCAGGTCATCTCGGGTGCGACCTGCGAGGAGATCACGCCGGACACGGAGAGTCCGGCGGCCAGGGCCAGCGGCACCTTGCCGACGAAGCCCATCAGGAGCGTGGTGAGGGCCGCGGCGAACGCGGTCGCGGTGATCACGGCCTTCGTCGCCATGGTGTCCCCGGCCGCGTCCTTGCCGGACAGGATCACGGGGTTGAGCAGGAGGATGTACGCCATCGCCATGAAGGTGGTGACGCCGCCGCGCACCTCGCGCGCGACCGAGGATCCTCTCCGGGATATGTGGAAGTACCGATCGAGCCAAGACCGGCCGGCCGGGACGCGGGAGCCGGAGCCCGCGTCCTCTGCGGTGGTCTTGGGCTCCACTGAAGACTGGGTCATGGTGCCTACTCCCAAGGTTCACAGGGGCACCCGCGGAGTTGCGGGATTTGGGATGGTGCGTTGGCTGCACGACCCGGGGGACGGCCCGAGACGAACGACATGGCGTTGAGGAGGGGACCCGGGGACGGAAGCCCCCGGGTGCTTCTTGCTCCGCCTCCACCCGGCCAGGGGTTACGTGCCGGTGAGGTGCTCGGGCCGTACCGGAGTTCTGTTCAGCTCCAGACCCGTCGCGTTCCGGATGGCCGCGAGGACCGCCGGGGTGGACGAGAGGGTCGGGGCCTCGCCGATGCCACGGAGCCCGTAGGGGGCGTGCTCGTCGGCGAGTTCGAGCACGTCGACGGGGATGGTCGGCGTGTCGAGGATGGTGGGGATCAGGTAGTCCGTGAAGGAGGGGTTCTTCACCTTCGCGGTCTTCGGGTCGACGATGATCTCCTCCATGACCGCCACGCCCAGGCCCTGGGTGGTGCCACCCTGTATCTGGCCGAGGACGGACAGCGGGTTCAGCGCCTTGCCGACGTCCTGGGCGACGGCAAGCTCGATGACCTTGACCAGGCCCAGCTCGGTGTCGACCTCGACGACCGCGCGGTGCGCGGCGAAGGAGTACTGGACGTGGCCGTTGCCCTGCCCGGTCTTCAGGTCGAAGGGTTCGGTGGGGCGGTGCCGCCACTCGGCCTCGATCTCGACGCTCTCGTCCTCCAGGACGTCGACCAGGTCGGCGAGGACCTCGCCGCCGTCGGTGACGACCTTGCCGCCTTCGAGCAGCAGCTCGGCGGTGGCCCACGCCGGGTGGTAGGAACCGAACTTGCGGCGGCCGATCTCCAGGACCTTCTCGCGCACCAGCTCGCAGGAGTTCTTGACGGCGCCGCCGGTGACGTACGTCTGCCGCGACGCGGACGACGAACCGGCGCTGCCCACCTGGGTGTCGGCGGGATGGATGGTCACCTGGTTGACGCCCAGCTCGGTCCGCGCGATCTGCGCGTGGACGGTGACACCGCCCTGGCCGACCTCTGCCATCGCGGTGTGCACGGTCGCGACGGGCTCGCCGTTGATGACCTCCATGCGCACCTTGGCGGTGGAGTAGTCGTCGAAGCCCTCGGAGAAGCCGACGTTCTTTATGCCGACCGCGTAGCCCACACCGCGTACGACGCCTTCGCCGTGCGTGGTGTTGGACAGGCCGCCCGGCAGCTGGCGCACGTCGGCGCCCTCGCTGGACTCCCACTGGCGCTCGGGCGGCAGCGGGCGGGACTTCACACGGCGCAGGATCTCGGCGACCGGGGCGGGCGAGTCGACCACCTGTCCGGTCGGCAGGAGGGTGCCCTGCTCCATGGCGTTCAGCTGGCGCAGCTCGACCGGGTCCATGCCCAGCTTGGCCGCGAGCTTGTCCATCTGCGCCTCGTAGGCGAAGCAGGCCTGGACGGCGCCGAAGCCGCGCATCGCGCCACAGGGCGGATTGTTGGTGTAGAGGGCGATGGCCTCGATCTCGACGTCGTCGATCACGTACGGGCCGACCGACAGGGACGAGGCGTTGCCGACGACCGCCGGGGAGGCCGACGCGTAGGCGCCGCCGTCCAGGACGATCTTGCACTTCATGTGCGTGAGCTTGCCGTCCTTGGTGGCGCCGTGCTCGTAGTAGAGCTTCGCCGGGTGGCGGTGCACGTGGCCGAAGAAGGACTCGAAGCGGTTGTAGACGATCTTGACCGGCTTGCCGGTGCGCAGCGCCAGGAGGCAGGCGTGGATCTGCATCGAGATGTCCTCGCGGCCGCCGAAGGCACCGCCGACGCCGGAGAGCGTCATGCGCACCTTCTCCTCGGGCAGGCCGAGGACGGGGGCGATCTGTTCGAGGTCGGAGTGCAGCCACTGGGTGGCGACGTAGAGGTCGACGCCGCCGTCCTCGGCCGGCACGGCGAGACCGGACTCCGGGCCGAGGAAGGCCTGGTCCTGCATGCCGAAGGTGTACTCGCCCTTGACGATGACGTCGGCCTTCTTGGCGGCCTCGGCCGCGTTGCCGCGGATGATCGGCTGGCGGTGCACGATGTTCGGGTGCGGGACGTGCTTCATGTGGCTGTCGGTGCGGCCCTCGTGCACGAGCACCGCGTCGGGAGCGGTCGCCGAGGCCTCATCGGTGATGAGGGGCAGTTCCTTGTACTCGATCACGATCTTCGCGGCGGCGCGGCGGGCGGTCTCCGGGTGGTCGGCGGCCACGAGGGCGACCGGCTCACCGTGGTGACGGACCTTGCCGTGGGCGAGGACCGGCGTGTCCTGGATCTCCAGGCCGTAGTTCTTCATCTCGGCGGGCAGGTCGTCGTACGTCATGACGGCGTAGACGCCCGCCATCGCGAGGGCCGCGGAGGTGTCGATCGAGACGATCTCGGCGTGCGCGACGGTGGAGCGCAGGGTCTGGCCCCACAGCATGTCCTCGTGCCACATGTCCGAGGAGTACGCGAACTCGCCGGTGACCTTCAGGGTGCCGTCGGGGCGCAGCGTCGACTCGCCGATGCCGCCCTTGGTCTGCGAACCCTGGGTGAGCTTGGTGGGTACGCCGGTCGTACGGGTGGAACCCATGATCAGACCGCCCCTTCCTGAAGTCCCTGACGGTCCTGGCGGGCAGCGGCGAGGCGCACCGCGTCCAGGATCTTCTCGTAACCCGTGCAGCGGCAGAGGTTGCCGGACAGCGCCTCGCGGATGTCCGCGTCGGTGGGCTGCGGGTTGCGCTCCAGCATCTCGTCGGCCGCGATCAGCAGACCCGGCGTGCAGAAGCCGCACTGGACGGCGCCGGCGTCGATGAACGCCTGCTGGATCGGGGAGAGCGTGGTGCCCTCGCCGGTCTGGGAGTCGGTGCCCTGGGCCTTCCACTGCTGGGCGTCCTGGAGCGAGGTGCCGCACGCGCCGGAGGCGCAGCCACCGCCGGGGTGGGCGTCCTCGCGGTGCCTGGCGTAGTCCGCGAGGCCCTCTACGGTGGTGACCTCACGGCCCTCCACCTGACCGGCCGCGACCAGACACGCACAGACCGGCACGCCGTCGAGACGGACGGTGCAGGAACCGCACTCGCCCTGCTCACAGGCGTTCTTGGAGCCCGGGAGCCCCATACGCTCGCGGAGCACGTACAGAAGGGACTCGCCCTCCCAGACGTCGTCCGCTTCCTGCTGACGGCCGTTGACCGTGAAGTTCACGCGCATTATGCGACTCCCTCAGTGCTGCGGCCCTTGCCGCGGTACGACTCCCAGGTCCAGCCGAGCGTGCGGCGGGCCATGATCCCGACGGCGTGCCGACGGTAGCTCGCCGTGCCGCGCACGTCGTCGATCGGGTTGGCGGCGCCGGAGGCCAGCTCCGCGAACTGCTTGGCGATCGAGGGGGTGATGATCTTCTTGTTGTCCCAGAAGCCGCCCTCTTCGAGCGCCGCGTTCAGGAATTCCTCGGCGGTCTTCGCCCGAATGGGGGTCGGGGCGGCGGAGCCGATGCCGGTCCGCACGGTGCGGGTCTCGGGGTGCAGCGCGATGCCGAACGCGCACACGGCGATGACCATGGCGTTGCGCGTGCCGACCTTCGAGTACTGCTGCGGGCCGTCCGCCTTCTTGATGTGGACGGCCCTGATCAGCTCGTCCTCGGCGAGGGCGTTGCGCTTCACGCCGGTGTAGAAGTCGTCGATCGGGATCAGGCGCGAGCCGCGCACCGACTCCACCTCGACCTCGCAGTCGGCGGCGAGCAGCGCCGGGTGGGCGTCGCCGGCCGGGGACGCCGTGCCGAGGTTGCCGCCGACGCCGCCGCGGTTGCGGATCTGCGGCGATGCGACCGTGTGCGAGGCGAGCGCCAGGCCGGGAAGCTCCGTGCGCAGCTCCTCCATGATCTGGGTGTACGGGACGGAGGCACCGAGCCGGACCGTCTCCTCGCCCACCTCCCACTCGCGCAGTTCGACGATGCGGTTGAGGTCAAGCAGGTACTCGGGACGACGGTGGTCGAAGTTGATCTCGACCATCACGTCGGTGCCACCCGCAATCGGCACAGCCGTGGGGTGCTCGGCCTTGGCGGCGAGCGCCTCCTCCCAGCTGGCGGGGCGAAGGAAGTCCATGAGGCTCTCTTCTTCGTATCGAGGGTCGTTCGCTTCGGGGGACGGGAGGATTCCGTTTCGGCCACTCGGGCCGTTCGTCCCTCGACTGCTCGTTCATGTGCTGTTAACGCGGAGTGGGGCAAGTACACCGCCCGCTCGTCCGATGGGGTCAGTCACCGAAACCATGAAGGAGTTGGCTGGCCAAGCCGCGCGTCTTGTAGATTCGTATGAAGAACGGGCCCCAGAAACCTCGCGGATTCCCCCGGGAAACCGGAGACGCCCTGCGGCACAGGGTCCCGGCGCTACGGAGCGCACATGTTTGTACACACCATTCGAGACAGATCGGCGGCGACGACACCATGCGGCTGCGCGCACTCCTGGACACCGACGCGCTGGGCCTGCGGCTGCTCGGCGGCGAGGACGAGCTGGACCGCACCGTGCGCGGTGTGATGACCACGGACCTGCGGGACCCCAGCCGCTATCTGGCGGGCGGCGAGCTGGTCCTCACCGGCCTCGCCTGGCGCCGCGACGCCTCGGACACCGAACCCTTCGTACGCATCCTCGCGAGCGCTGGAGTGGCCGCGCTGGCCGCCGGGGAGGCCGAGCTGGGCGACATCCCCGACGACATCGTCGAGGCCTGTGCCCGCCACCGCCTGCCGCTCTTCGCGGTCAACGAATCCGTGGCCTTCGCGACGATCACCGAACACGTCGTACGCCAGGTGTCCGGCGAGCGCGCCGGGGACCTGGCGGCGGTGGTGGACCGGCACCGGCGTCTGATGACATCGGGCCCGGCGGGCGGCGGCCCCGATGTCGTACTGGACCTGCTCGGCACCGACCTGGACCTGCGGGCCTGGGTGCTCTCCCCCGCAGGGCGCGCCATCGCCGGATCGACGGCGGGCGGCACGGCCCTGCCCGGGGCCGTCTGCGCCCGCCTCGCCGGGGAGCACCTGGCCGCCTCGCGCACCGGGCGGCGCGGGCCGTACCGCGTCTCGGTGGACGGGGTGACGTACTCGCTGTTCCCCATTCGGACCAGTGGGCGGGGAGCGGGCGCCGCCTCGCGCGACCTGCGCGAGACGGTGCTCTCCGACTGGGTGCTCGCGGTGGAGGCCGACGCGGGCGACTGGCCCGAGGAGCGGCTCGACCTGTTGCAGGGCGTCACGCAGCTGATCGCGGTGGAGCGGGACCGGCGCGACGCCGCCCGCACGGTGCGGCGCCGCCTGGCCCAGGAGGTCCTTGAGCTGGTGCAGACGGGCGCGGCCCCCGCGGAGATCGCGGCGCGCCTGCGGGTCGCCGCGCCCGTGCTGCTTCCCGGGCTCGGCACGGCCCCGCACTGGCAGGTCGTGGTGGCCCGGGTCGAGTGGGACGGCGGTGACATCGACGGCGGCCCGGTGGCCCAGTCGCTCCTGGAGGAGATCCTCGTCGACCCTTCCCTGAGCTTCCGGACCGACTCGGGCGCGGGAGGCCCCCTGTCCTCCGGGCCCGAGCCCTCCGACCGGATCGCGGTCGCGCACACCGGCGACGAGGCCATCGCGCTGGTGCCGCTCCCCGCGGTCTCGGCGGAGCACGACGGCTCCGAGACCGGCCTGCTCGCCGACGCCCTCCTGGAGTCCGTCCGCGACCCGCTGTCGGCGGGCCTAGACGGCGACGGGCGGCTCACGCTCGGCGTCAGCGCGGCCGTCCACTCGGCGGAGGGGCTGCGCGGCGCCCTCGAAGAGGCGCGGCACGCCCGCCGGGTCGCCGCCGCCCGCCCCGGCCGGGTCTGCGCGGCCGGCCACCAGGAGCTGGCCTCGCACGTGCTGCTGCTCCCCTTCGTCCCGGACGACGTGCGCCGGGCGTTCACGGCGCGGCTGCTGGACCCGCTGCGGGAGTACGACCAGCGGCACCGGGCGGAGCTGATCCCCACCCTCGAGGCGTTCCTCGACTGTGACGGCTCGTGGACGCGCTGCGCCGCGCGACTGCACCTGCACGTCAACACGTTGCGCTACCGGGTGGGCCGTATCGAGCAGTTGACGAGTCGTGACCTCTCACGCCTTGAGGACAAGCTCGATTTCTTCCTCGCGCTGCGGATGAGCTGAGGAAATCCGGATGTGCCCGTGCTGGGCCGTCCGGACTCCGGACGGCCCAAGTCCCGTCGCGCTCCCGCCCTTTGTGAATTCTTTCACCCAGCCTCTTGGCCGGACCCCGCCATCCATGCTGAGATTCGCCCACGACTCAACAGCTCAATGGGGTGCTCGGGGAGGGCAACGTGGCGCATACCGCCATGTCTGGTACCGGAACGATTGCAGGGGACGATCCACTCCAGACCGCGGTATGGCGGCTGCGCTCGCGCGGCTGCTGGACCGACGCGGCCGCGCTGCTCGCCTCGCGGGCCGGGGCCGCGCCCGCGCTCCAGCGGGCCGCGCTGCTCGTCGAGCGGTGCCTGTTCACCGGGGACGGCTGGGGCGAGGCCGAGGACGTCCTGCGGACCGCGGAGGCGCTGGCCGAGGACGACGACGACCGCGGGGCCGCGGCGTGCGAGCGCGGCCAACTCGCTTACGCCTCCACGGTCTTGGGCGTACGGGACCGGGCCGACGAGGCGCGTACGGCGCTCGGCAGGGCGGCGGCGCTGCTCGCCCCGAACGCGGCGGGGCGGCCGCTGCTCGACTTCCGCCGGGGGCTGATCGCGGAGCACATCGCCGACTCGGCGCAGGCCGCGAAGGCCGCGTACCGGCGGGCGCACGCGGGGGCCACGGCGCACGCGGACCCTCTCCTGCTCTCCTTCACCTGGCGCCACCTCGCCGGACTCGCCCTGCGGGACGGGGAGTTGGCGGAGGCGCGGCACGGGTTCGCGGAGTCGCTGCGGCTTCGGGAGGAGCTGGGTTATCTGGTCGGCACGGCGCCGGCGCTGGCCGCGCTCGCCGACGCGGAGCCGGAGCCGGAGGCGGCGCGGCTCCGCGCGGAGGCCGCGCGGCTCTTCCGCCTGCTGGGCGGCGTCCCCGCGTGGCTCTCCCCCCACCTCACCCCTCCGACCCCGGCGGCCTAGGCCCCCTGCCCTCCCGCCGGGTCCCTCCCACCCATCCGCCCGTTCACCCCGCACTGACGGGCGAGGAGGGGCGGTCACTCGACGTACGCCGACGCGGGGTAACGGGCGGGTGGGAGGGGACACGTCCGGCGCGAAGCGGCGGGACCCTACGTAAGGCCGCCCGCACCCGCGAAGTGCTCGCTCACCAGCGTGGACACCACCGGGATATCCCGGGCGATCAACGCCTCGAGCAACGACATGTGTTCCGCCGCGTCCGCCACGAGGTCCGCCCGGCGGGCCGAGACGGGGCCGCTGACGAGGGGCCACTGCGCCCGCCGGTGCAGGTCCTCCGCGACCTCCACCAGCTGCCGGTTGCCCGCGAGGGAGAGCATCGCGCCGTGGAAGGCGCGATCGGCCTCGGCGTAGCGCGCGAGGTCGCCGCCCGCCGCCGCCGTCACGGTGGCCTCCGCGAGCGGCAGCAGTTCGGACCAGCGCGCGGCCGGCACCGTACGGGCGAGCCGCAGCATGACCGGCACCTCGATCAGCGCCCGCACCTCCGCCAGCTCCCCCAGCTCCCGCGCCCCCCGCTCGACGACCCGGAAGCCGCGGTTGGGGACGACCTCGACCGCGCCTTCGATCGCCAGCTGCTGCATCGCCTCGCGCACGGGCGTCGCCGAGACGCCGAAGCGTTCGCCGAGCACCGGCGCCGAGTACACCTCGCCGGGCGTCAGCTCGCCGCCCACCAGCGCGGCCCGCAGCGCGTCGAGGATCTGTCCGCGTACGGAGTTCCGCCGCACCGTCCGGCGCGCGGCGGGACCGCGGACCTCGCGGCCCGCCTGTTCCGGCACCCGGACGCGAGGCGCCCCCGCGAGGGGACCCGCCCCGCGCGCTCCGGTCTGCTCCACGTCGTCCGCCCGCCCCGCCTTCGCCTGCTGTGAAAGGTACGAGAGGCACCATAGGCGGACAGGACCGCGGTTGAAACCTCGATCACGTCGGGTAAGGTAAGGCTTACCTGCAATCGATCGCGATTCGGTGGTCCCCGCATGTCCGTCCCCACCTTGGCCGCGCCCGCCCAGAGCGCCCCCAGCGCCGTCGCGGACTCCTATGCCCGCCTCACCGAGGTGTTTCCCGGACTGCGCGTCACCGAACTCGGCGCCGGGGAACAGGCTCCCCAGGGTGGCGGCTGGGTCACCGCCGCCCGGCTCGCGGAGGGCGGGGCCGACCTCGACGCGTTCCTGGCGTGGGACAACGCACAGGTCCTGAAGGACTACGGCACCCAGGCGCGCCCCGACGTGGTGGCGAGCTTCGGCCTGCACCGGTACGCCTGGCCGGCCACCCTGCTGATCACGGTCCCGTGGTTCCTCCACCGCCGCGTCCCGCGCCTGCCGGTGGCCAACGTCTCCTTCCATCGCGCCCTCGGCCGCATGGCCGTCCGCACGGACGGTTTCGCCTGTCTGCCGGGCGACCCTGCCGCCGCCCTGCCCGGCGCCCGCGTCGTCCCCGACGAGGAGGCGCTGCGCGCGGAGGTGCGGGCGGCGGTCGCCGAGCACCTCGGCCCGCTCCTGGAAGGCTTCGGCCCCCGGATGCGGCGCCGTTCGCGCGCCCTGTGGAGCGCGGCCACCGACGAGATCGTCGAGGGCCTCTGGTACATCGCGCACCTCCTCGGCGAGGAACGGCGCGCGATGACGGAGCTGGAGCGACTGCTGCCGGGCGCCACGAAGCCGTACGTGGGCACGGCCGGTTTCCGGGAGCTGACGGGACCGAACGGCGAGGCGCTGCCGACCCGCGACCGGGCGAGCTGCTGCATGTTCTACACGCTGCGCCCCGACGACACCTGCGTCACCTGCCCGCGCACCTGCGACGCGGACCGGGTCGCTCGGCTGAGCGCCACCGCCGCCACGTCCGGCTGAACCACCCCTTCGGGCCTGTTTAATCGAACTCAACGGCCACTCATCAAGCGTCAGTTCGAGCTAAATCGCGTTCTGCGCACTCCCTCGCACCCCCTTGGCGTTCTCTTGTCCCGAAACCCTCCTGAGGGTCGTCGGGATCGGGTCACTATGGCGCCGAAACGCCCTACCGCGATGCAAGGGACCCCAGATGAGACTGACCGACATATCGCTGGACTGGCTGCTCCCCGGCGGCGTCCTGCTCCTGGGCATGCTGGTGGCGGTGGCGGTGCTCGCGCGCGGCAAGCGAGGCCACGACAGAGCAGCGAAGGCCACGGGCGACGATTCGTGGGAACGCAGCGAGGAGCGCCGCAGGCGCAAGGAAGCCATCTACGGCACCGCGTCCTACGTGTTGTTGTTCTGCTGCGCGGCGGTGGCCGCCGCGCTCTCCTTCCACGGCCTTGTCGGCTTCGGCCGGCAGAATCTCAGCCTCTCCGGCGGCTGGGAGTACCTCGTGCCGTTCGGCCTCGACGGCGCGGCCATGTTCTGTTCCGTCCTCGCCGTGCGCGAGGCCAGCCACGGCGACGCGGCGCTCGGCTCGCGGCTGCTCGTGTGGACGTTCGCCGGGGCCGCCGCCTGGTTCAACTGGGTGCACGCGCCACGGGGTCTTGGCCATGCCGGCGCCCCGCAGTTCTTCGCCGGGATGTCGCTGTCGGCGGCGGTGCTCTTCGACCGCGCGCTGAAGCAGACCCGCCGGGCGGCGCTGCGGGAGCAGGGTCTGGTGCCGCGGCCGCTGCCGCAGATCCGTATCGTGCGGTGGCTGCGCGCGCCCCGGGAGACGTTCGGCGCCTGGTCGCTGATGCTCCTCGAAGGCGTACGCACGCTGGACGAGGCCGTCGAGGAGGTGCGTGAGGACCGCCGCGAGAAGGAGCGCACGCGGCTACAGAGGCGCGACCACGAGAAACTGGAGCGCGCCCGGCTCAAGGCCATCAGCCGCGGCCACCGGGGTTACGCCCGGGGCGGCAGGCAGGTCGAGGTACAGGCTGTCTCCGCGTCCGCCGGGTCCGCGCAGGTCGGCGCGGACCCTGCTATAGCGCCGCAGGAAGAACTGCCGGTACGCGCCCGCCCCTCCCTCCAGGCCGTCAGAGGTGACGCCGAGAATGCCACCCCCGTCACCGTCGACCTCACGGCGGAGGATGACACGCAGACCCTGCCCCGGCTCGACTCGCTGGAGCAGAAGCTCAAGGACCTGGAGCAGCAGTTCGGCTGATCACACCAGGGTCCTGGCGGTGGCGGCAGGGTTCACGCCGTGCCGCCGCCGTTCAGCTCGAACCACACCGCCTTCCCCACCCCGTGGGCGCGCACGCCCCACGCGTCTGCGAGGGACTGCACGAGGACCAGGCCCCTGCCGTTCGTACCGTCGTCGGCGTTCGGTACCCGCGGCTCGGGGCGGCGGCCCACGAAGTCCCGCACCTCGACACGCAGCCCGCGCGGGCCCAGGCTCGCGGTGACGATCGCGTCGTGATCGGTGTGCACCAGTGCGTTGGTGACCAGTTCGCTGGTGAGCAGCTCGGCTATGTCGGCCCGTGCCGGTTGCCCCCAGCGTCTCAGGAATTCCCTCAGGGCGGCCCTGACCTCGGGTACCGCCGACAGATCAGACCTCCCCAGTCTGCGCCTGAGCTGGGCCCGGTCCGGTCCGGCCTGCGCTCCCTCGGCGATCTCGTCCCGTACGTTCGGTGAAGAGGACCCGAATCCCCCCGGGCCGCTCCTACCTGACTGCCTCGTCATGACCCCCGCCCACCAAGCGATGACCTTGCCTCCTTGGTCGAACAACCTCACGGAATGCATGCCCCGGCCCCATGACGGCACTCCTGTCGAATCATCAACCAATGGCGGGGGTGTGCCGGGGCGCTGAGGGGAAATGAAGCGGTGGACCCCCGCCACCGAGCGTTCGAGGAGCCTCCGTGCATGACGACAGACTGCTGGTGGAAGGCCGCCTGGAGCGGGCGCTGCGCCAGTTCATCCGTCCCGCCCAGTATCCGCGCAGGGTGCCGCTCGCCCTCTCCGCCTGGCACGCGCCGGGCGAGCCGGTACCCGTATCGGCCGCTCTGGAGGCGTCGTACGAACCCTTCGAGACCGGCAGCGAATGGGGAAGTCCCTGGTCGACCAGCTGGTTCCGCCTCCAAGGGCAGGTCCCGCGGGAGTGGCGGGGGCGCCGTGTCGAGGTGGTGATCGACCCTGGGTTCACGGAGGAAGGGCCGGGGTTCCAGGCCGAGGGGCTGGTGTACGACGCGGCGGGCGTTCCACTGAAAGGAGTTCACCCGCGCAATCGGCATATTCCGGTGGCTTCCCCCGCGCGGGGTGGTGAGCCGGTGCACCTACTTCTGGAGGCGGCGGCCAATCCGACTGTTCTGCACGACTTCGTGCCGACGCCGTTGGGCGACGTCCTGACCGCAAGTACTAGCCCGATCTACCGATTCGCGTCTGCCGATCTCGCCGTACTGGACGAGGACGTATGGCAGTTGACCCTGGACATCGAGGTCCTCTCCGAGCTGATGGGCGAACTGGAAGCCGACCGTCCGCGGCGGCACGAGATCCTCCGGGCCCTTGAGGACATGCTCGACGCGCTCGATCTGCACGATGTGCCGGGCACGGCGGCGGCCGGGCGCGCGGCCCTCGCCGGGGTGCTCGCCAGGCCCGCGCACGCGAGCGCGCACCGCGTATCGGCTGCCGGTCACGCGCATATCGACTCGGCGTGGCTGTGGCCGCTGCGCGAGACGGTACGCAAGGCTTCGCGCACCTTTGCCAATGTGACGGCGCTGGCCGAGGAGTATCCGGAGCTGGTCTTCGCCTGCTCGCAGGCCCAGCAGTACGCGTGGGTGAAGGAGCACCAGCCGCACATCTGGGAGCGCATCAAGAAGGCGGTAGCCGACGGGACTTGGGCGCCGGTCGGCTCGATGTGGGTGGAGTCGGACGCCAACATGCCGGGCGGTGAGGCACTGGCCCGGCAGATCACCCACGGCAGGAGGTTCTTCCGCGAGGAGCTGGGCGTGGAGACCGAGGAGATCTGGCTGCCGGACTCCTTCGGTTACACCGCCGCCTTCCCGCAGTTGGCGAAGCTGGCAGGCGTGCGCTGGTTCCTCACCCAGAAGCTGAGCTGGAACCAGTCCAACAGGATGCCGCACCACACCTTCTGGTGGGAGGGCATCGACGGCACCCGGGTCTTCACCCACTTCCCGCCAGTGGACACGTACAACTCACAGTTCCACGGCGCCGAACTCGCCCACGCCGAGCGGAACTTCGCGGACAAGGGGCGTGCGACCCGCTCCCTGGTGCCGTTCGGCTGGGGTGACGGCGGGGGCGGTCCGACCCGCGAGATGATGGAGCGGGCGCGGCGCCTGAGGTCCCTGGAGGGGTCGCCGCGCGTCGAGATCGAGAAGCCGTCGGCGTTCTTCGCGGCGGCCGAGGAGGAGTACGGCGCCGGCGCCCCGGTCTGGTCGGGCGAGCTGTATCTGGAGCTGCACCGGGCGACGTACACCACCCAGGCGGCAACCAAACGCGGCAACCGCCGCAGCGAACACGCCCTGCGTGAGGCGGAGTTGTGGTGCACGGCCGCGGCGGTACGGGATCCGGCGTACGTCTATCCGTACGACGCGCTGGACCGGCTGTGGAAGACGGTCCTGCTGCACCAGTTCCACGACATCCTGCCCGGTTCGTCGATCGCGTGGGTGCACCGGGAGGCACGTGAGACCTACGGGCGCGTGCTGGCCGAGCTGGAGGGGATCACCGCGTCGGCCGTGCGCGCGCTCGGCGCGGGCGGGCCCGCGGTGCTCAACGCCTCGCCGTACGCCCGCAGCGAGGTGGTGGACGGCGGGGACGGCACGCTGGTGCGCGTGGACGTCCCCGCCCTCGGCACACGGAGTCTGGACGGCGTCGTGGCGCCGGGTCCGGGAGCGGCCGCGCACACGACCGGCGACACGATCGTCCTCACCAACGAGCGGCTGAGCGTGACCGTCGACGCGGCCGGGCTCCTCACCTCCGTGCGGGACCTGACCGCGGACCGTGAGGTGCTAGCGGCCCCCGGCAACCTCCTCCAGCTGCACCCCGACCACCCCACGCGCTACGACGCCTGGGACCTCGACCGGCACTACCGGCGGCGGCACACCGACCTCACGGACGCGGACTCCGTCGAGCTGGTCGAGGACGGGCCGTCGCGGGTCGCCGTGCGGGTGGTGCGCGCGTTCGGGGAGTCGCGGATCACGCAGGTGATCCGGCTCGCGGCGGGCAGCAGGCGCGTCGACATCGTCACGGACGTCGACTGGCGGGAGTCGGAGAAGGTACTCAAGGCCGCGTTCCCCCTGGACGTGCACGCCGAACGGTCCGCCGCCGAGATCCAGTTCGGCCATGTCCACCGGCCCACGCACGCCAACACCGGATGGGACGCCGCGCGTTACGAGATCTGCGCGCACCGCTGGCTGCGGGTGGCCGAGGAGGGGTACGGCGTCGCGCTGCTCAACGACTCGACGTACGGCCATGACGTGACGCGCACGGAGCACGGCGGCGCCCTCGGCACCACCGTGCGCCTGACACTGCTGCGGGCCCCGCACAGCCCGGACCCGGAGACCGACCAGGGCGCGCACCGCTTCACGTACGCCCTGCTCCCCGGCGCGGCGACGGGCGACGCGGTCGCGGAGGGACTGGCGCTCAACCTGCCGCTGCGGGTGGCCGACGCGCCTGCCCTCGCGCCGCTGGTGAGCATCGACGATCCGGCGGTCACTGTCGAGTCGGTCAAGCTCGCCGACGACCGCAGCGGCGATGTCGTCGTACGGCTCTACGAGTCGCGCGGCGGGCGGGCCGCGGCCACGCTCGGCACGTCGTTCCCGGTGGCGCGGGCCGATGTGACGGACCTGATGGAACGGCCGCTGCGCGAGGCGGACACGGGCGAGGCCGGTCTGACCCTGGCGCTGCGGCCCTTCCAGATCGTCACGCTGCGACTGCGTCCCGCCTGAGCCGACGGGCGGGTGCGGCCGGGGCCCGGGTCAGGGCCTCGGCACGTTCCGCAGGTTCGAGCGGGCCATCTGCACCATCCGGCCGACTCCGCCGTCCAGCACGATCTTGCTGGCGGAGAGCGCGAAGCCGGTCACCATGTCCGAGCTGATCTTGGGCGGGATGGAGAGGGCGTTGGGATCGGTGACGATGTCGACCAGCGCCGGGCCCTTGTGCGCGAAGGCGTCCTTCAGGGCGCCCGCGAGTTGCTTGGGCTTCTCCACGCGGACACCGTAGGCCCCGGCGGCGCGGGCGACGGCGGCGAAGTCGGGGTTGTGGTTCGCCGTGCCGTAGTTCGGCAGTCCGGCGACCATCATCTCCAACTCCACCATTCCCAGGGAGGAGTTGTTGAAGAGGACGACCTTCACCGGAAGGTCGTGCTGGACGAGGGTGAGGAAGTCGCCCATCAGCATCGAGAAGCCGCCGTCGCCCGACATCGACACGACCTGGCGCTTGCGGTCGACGAACTGGGCGCCGATCGCCTGCGGCAGGGCGTTCGCCATCGAGCCGTGGCTGAAGGAACCGATGATGCGGCGCCTGCCGTTGGGAGTGAGGTAGCGGGCCGCCCAGACGTTGCACATGCCGGTGTCGACGGTGAACACCGCGTCGTCCGCGGCGAGTTCGTCCAGGACCGAGGCGACGTACTCGGGGTGGATCTGGACGTGCTTGTCGACCTTGCGGGTGTACGCCTTGATGACGCCTTCGAGGGCGTCCGCGTGCTTCTTGAGCATCTTGTCGAGGAACTTGCGGTTCGACTTGGGCGAGACGCGCGGGGTGAGGCAGCGCAGTGTCTCGCGGACGTCGCCCCAGACGGCGAGGTCCAGCTTCGAGCGGCGGCCGAGGTTCTCGGGGCGCACATCGACCTGGGCGATCTGGACGTCATCGGGCAGGAAGGCGTTGTACGGGAAGTCCGTGCCGAGCAGGATCAGCAGATCGCACTCGTGGGTGGCCTCGTACGCGGCGCCGTAGCCGAGCAGGCCGCTCATGCCGACGTCGAACGGATTGTCGTACTGGATCCACTCCTTGCCCCGCAGCGCGTGCCCCACCGGGGACTTGATCTTCTCGGCGAACTCCATCACCTCGGCGTGGGCGCCCGCCGTGCCGCTGCCGCAGAACAGCGTGACCTTGCCCGCCTTGTCGATCATCTTCGCGAGCTTGTCGATCTCCTCGTCGCCGGGGCGCACGGTGGGCCGCGAGGTCACCAGGGCGGTCTCGGCGGCCTTGTCCGGGGCGGGCTCGGAGGCGATGTCGCCGGGCAGCGACACGACGCTGACGCCGGACTGGCCGACGGCGTGCTGGATGGCGGTCTGGAGCAGCCGGGGCATCTGCTTCGGGCTGGAGATCAGCTCGCTGTAGTGACTGCACTCCTGAAAGAGCCGGTCGGGGTGCGTCTCCTGGAAGAAGCTGAGGCCGATCTCGCTCGACGGGATCTGCGACGCGAGGGCGAGCACCGGGGCCATGGAGCGGTGGGCGTCGTACAGGCCGTTGATGAGGTGGAGGTTGCCCGGACCGCAGGAGCCCGCGCAGGCGGCGAGCTTGCCGGTGATCTGGGCCTCGGCGCCAGCCGCGAAGGCGGCGGTCTCCTCGTGCCGCACCTGGACCCAGTCGATCTCCTTCGTGCGGCGGATGGCGTCCACGACCGGGTTGAGGCTGTCGCCGACCACTCCGTACAGGCGCTGGACGCCCGCCCGGACGAGGATGTCGACAAACTGCTCGGCGACGTTCTGCTTGGCCATGCGGTACGCACCTCTTCACCCTTGGAACCTTTGGGCATCATGGAGCCCTTGGGCCTCTTGTAACCCCTTGGGCCCCTTGTAACCGCTTGGACCCTTTGCTCCATGAATTCACAGGTGCGGCGGTCATGCCTCCCAGACCGCGGCGGCCGTGCGGTCGTCGGCGTACCCCTTGACCCTGACCTGGATGTCGGCCAGGAACGCGGCGAGCCCCGGCGGGCCGCTCTTCTGCCATCTGAGGGTGAGGTGTTCGGCCAGCTCGGGCTCGCCGCGCAGGGGCTCCGCGAGGCCGCCGCTGCACAGCAGGAGCGTGTCACCCGGCCGGGCGACCGAGGCCCGGAAGCGGAAGGGGTCGCGGGGTGGTTCCGGGGCCGGTTCGTAGGGGCTCGGGGGTGTGGTGATGCCCAGGTCCATGGTGAGGCGGTCGCCCTCCGGGGTCTGGGGCGGCGGTGAGCCGAAGCCGACCACGGCCTCGCCGGTGGCGTCGGCGACGCGCGGCTCGATGTCCTGCCACTCGCCCTCGCGCAGCCGGAAGAGGCCGCCCGCGCCGACACCGAAGAAGACGCGCGTACGGCACTGGGGGTCCGCGGGCAAAAGGAGGCAGCGCAGGGAGGCGGCGTACTCGTCCGGCTGGAGCCCGAGGTCCGCCGCGTGCGCGCGGAGCTTGCCGAGGCTGCGGTCGGTGAGGCGGTGCAGGCCCGACTTCAGGTCTCCGCGCCGGGCGGCCCTGATGTCCTCGGCGAGCCGCTGGTGGCTGCGCCCCACGGCCCTGCCGATCCACTCGCAGGCCTCGGCGGCCGCGCGGTGCGCTCCCGGGGTCGCCCGGGCGCCGGTGGCCATGGCGACGAGCACCAGGGCGTCCTCTCCGGTGCCGAAGCGGGCGGTCAGCAGGGAGTCGCGGCGGGGCTCGCCGCGGTAGCGGGCGGAGTCGCCGCGCACGGAGGCGGCGCGCAGCGTGGACGAGCCGTACCGCGCCCCGTCCAGGACGGTGTCCGCGACGAGATCGCCCAGGTCGTCGGGGTCGGCGGCGGGCAGGGCGGTGGGCTCGGCCTCGTAGGTGGGGGGCCGGTCACCCACGTAGGCGGGACCGGCGGAAGCGAAGGGCGACGGGGCGGCGCCGGCCGGCCCCGCGGCAGCCTCGGTCCTCGGCGACCCGGGCCTTCGCGACCCTGGCACCGGCGGGCGGGGCGGCGTCCCCGCCACCGGCCCGGAGCCCGCCCCGAAGGTCACCGGGCCCGTGGGCCCGGTGGGGGGTTCCCAGGGGGCGGGGGTGACGAGGGTGGAGGGCGGGGCGGGGGGCGGGCCGCCCGGGCGGGCCGGGTCGGACGGAGCGGGCTGAGCGGTTGGTGGGGCGGGCGGAGGGGTTGGTGCGGGGCCGCCGGGGTCCGGTGGCGCCTGGGGTGGAATCAGGGCGCCGGGGCTGGGGGGTCGGGGCTCGGCTGAGCGTGGCTCGGACGTTTCGGGCTCGCTCGCGCGGGGTTCGGACGGCTGGGGTCCGGGCGCGCGGGGTTCGAACGACTGGGGCCCGGCTGGCCGGGGCCCGGCTGGTTGCGGTTCGGCTGATTGCGGCCCGGCTGGTTGAGACCCAGCTGAGCAGGGCTCCCCCCACCCGGGCTCGACCGACCGGGACTTGACCGACCGGGACTCGACCGACGGGGGCCCGGCAGCCGCGGGCCCAGCCGAACCACGCTGAGCTGACCCTGACTCGACCGGCCAGGGTTGGGACGACCGGGGCCCGGCCGACCGAGGTTCGGCCGGACCCAGTACGTCCCGCCGGTCCCCCGCCGCCTCGGAGCCCGCAGGTCCGCCCGGGCCGGCCGGTGGTGGGGGCGGGTTCCCGTGGGCCGGAGGAGTGAGGGACGCGTCCGCGGGGGTCCCTTCCTTCACCGCGTCCGACGCCGAGGCGAACCTGTCGTCGAGGGTGTCCGGTGCGGGCGTGGGGCCCGTGTCCTGTGTGGTGTCGTCGTACAGCTGCCCCCACCAGTCGTCGTCGCGGCCGGTGCGCCTCTCCCCCTGCTGGCTCATGCCCTTATTTTCCACCGCGGAGGGCGTACGAAAACGGTGCTTCCGGAAATTCCGGCCATCTTGGCGACGAAGGGGACCGCCGGGCGGGCCTACCCCCCACAGGAGGACCGCCCGGCGGCGTCTGTGTGGCCGGCGCACGTCGTAGGCGCGGGCCACGGTCTGTGTGACGGAGTCGTCGTGAGAGTCCGTCAGCCGGGCCTTGAGCCGCACCTGCTCACCGCCGGGCGCCCGCGTGGTTGACGGTCGCGCCCTACTTCCCGGCGTGCTCAGCGGTCGTCGCCGCCTTCCATGTGCCGCCCTCGTCGTAGGAGGGCGACAGCTTCACCTCGGTGAGTGCACCCGGCTTGTAACCCGCGTGCCCAGTAGCGCCGAGTTCAATCCGCGTACCGTCCGCGGGCGGGATGATGTCCTGGGGCGGGTTCACGCCGTGGCTGTTTCCCGCCACGGCGCCGCCGGGACGGAGCTTCGGGGAGGGACGTCGCCGGATGCTGGCAGCGATAGGTCTGGACGAGACGCACGAGTCGGCGTACCGGGCACTGGTGTCGGTGGGCGCCGCCGACGTGCCCGACCTCGCCCGCAGACTCGGCCTCGGCGAGCCGGAGACCGAGCGGGCGCTGCGCCGCCTGGAGCGGCACGGCCTGGCCGCGCAGGCCTCCGGCAGGGCGGGCCGCTGGGTGGCCGCGCCGCCAGGCGTCGCGCTCGGCGCCCTCCTCACCCAGCGGTGGCACGAGTTGGAGAAGGCGGAGCTGGCGGCGAGCCTGCTCGCCGGGGAGTACCGCGCGCAGGCCGCCGAGCCCACCGTCCATGACCTCGTCGAGGTGGTCACCGGCGCCGGCGCCGTCTCGCAGCGGTTCCTCCAGTTGCAGCTGGGGGCGAGCGAGGAGGTGTGCGCACTGGTCACCGGCGGCCCCCTCGCCGTCACCGGCATGGAGCACAGCGCCGGGAAGCGGGCCGCGGGCCGGGGCGTCGGCTACCGCGTCGTGGTCGAGCGAGCGGTCCTCGACCTGCCCACGGGGCTCGTCGAACTGTCGACGGCGATCGGCCGCGACGAGCGGGTGCGGGTCGTGGACCGCGTCCCGACGAAGCTGGTGATCGCCGACGGCTCGCTCGCGATGGTGCCGCTCACCTCGCGGACCGCGGAGCCCGGGGCGCTCGTCGTGCACGCCAGCGGGCTGCTCGCATCGCTGACGGGCCTCTTCGAGGCGGTCTGGCGGGAGGCGCTGCCGCTGCGCCTCGGCGAGGGCGATGGCACGGCCCGTGAAGAGGCCCCCGAGGGCCCGGACGGTACGGACCTGGAGATCCTTTCGCTGCTCCTCGCGGGCCTGACCGACGCGAGCGTCGCCAAACAGCTCGACCTGGGGCTGCGGACGGTGCAGCGCCGGGTGAAGCGGCTGATGGAGCTGACGGGCGTGACGACACGGCTCCAGCTGGGCTGGCACGCGTACGAACGCGACTGGGTGGCACGCCGTACCCGCGCGCCGCGGGTCTAACCTGACCTGCGGTTTCACCGGAACTGCTGCACGCTGGGCAGATGGGAGCGTGGGAACTCCTGCTGGTCGCGGTGGTGATGCTGCTCGGCCTGTGCGGAGTGCTGGTGCCCGGAGTGCCGGGGCCGTGGCTGGTGTGGGCCGCGGTCCTGTGGTGGGCGCTCCAGGACACCAGGGGGCTCGCCTGGGGTGTCCTCGTCGGCGCGTCCGTGGTGCTGCTCGCGGCGCAGGCGGTGCGCTGGCAGCTGCCTCCCCGCAGGCTGCGGGAGAGCGGCGCCACGCGCCGGATGGCCGTCTTCGCCGGGGCGGGGGCGCTGCTGGGCTTCTGCGTGGTGCCGGTGATCGGCGCGGTGCCCGGCTTCATCGGCGGGATCTACACCGCGGAGCGGCTGCGGCTCGGCGGTCACGGCGAGGCGGCGGCGGCGACGCGGACGGCCATGCGCAGCGGCGGCGCGAGCGTACTGACCGAGCTGTTCGCGTGCCTGATGATCCTGGGGGCGTGGCTGGGGGCCGTGTTCTGGGGTTAGGTGTGCTGTGCCGACAGGTTGGTGACGCGGCTGGCCGGCGGCCTGGCACCGGTGCGGCGGGGCCTGGGCTCGTGCGAGGGTCGGCGCATGAGCGAATTCAGCGAAGCCGAACGCGCGTACCTCAGGTCCCAGCGGCTGGGGCGGATGGCCACGGTCGACCCGAAGGGGCAGCCGCAGGCGAACCCCGTCGGCTTCTTCCCGCAGGACGACGGCACGATCCTGGTCGGCGGACACTCGCTGGGCACCACGAAGAAGTGGCGCAACCTCCGGACGAACCCGAAGGTGTCCCTCGTCGTCGACGACATCGTGAGCCTGGAGCCGTGGAAGGTGCGGGGCATCGACATCCGCGGGGAGGCCGAACTGCTCACCGGTCCCCACGAGTTGGGCCCCGGCTTCAGCGAGGAGCTGATCCGGATCCGTCCGCGCCGGATCCACAGCTGGGGGCTCGACGCGCGGTAGGGTCACGGTCCGCCCGCAGGTGGCGCAGGGCGTACGAGCGCCACGGCCGCCAGGCGTCCAGGATCGGCTCCGGTTCGCCGGGCGGGGCCACGTCGGGGTCGCCGAGCGCCCGCATCCTGATCAGCGCCGCCGTCCTCGCATCCAGGCCGGGCAGGGCGAGCAGCGCGGCCTCGGCGTCGTCCCGGTCCGCCCCCGCGTCCAGCCGCAGGGCGCCGTCGGCGAGCGCCGTCGCCAGCGCGCCGAGCGGGCCGCGCTCGACGGCCAGTTCGGCGGGCGCGGGGAAGAGGTGGGTGAGCCGTCCGCACGCCGCGTCCAGCGCCTTGCCGTGCCGCTCCACGAGCCGTTCGGCGCCGGCCCGCCCCACGAGCGCCCGCACCGCGAACTCCTCGGGGTCGGCGGCGCCCGGCGAGCGCAGTCCGGGCCGGGCGGCGACGAGCGGGCCGAGGCGGGGGTCGCCGCCGAGCCTCTCGTCCACGGCGTACGGATCGGCGTCCAGGTCGAAGAGGCGGCGCAGGCGCTGCACGGCGGTGGTGAGGTCGCGCAGGTCGGTGAGGTGCAGCCGGGCGTCGAGCCAGCCGCCGCGGTGTACGGCTCCGGGGCCGGAAGCTCCCTCGGCCCCGCCCCCTCCTCCTCCCCCTCTTCCGCCCCCGGCCGCGGCCGTGGAGCGGGCCTCCTGGACGGCCACGATCCCTGTCCCGTAGGGCAGTCGGAGCGTACGCCGGTAGGTGCGGGCGGCGCGCTCGCCGGTGACCTCCTCAATGCCGTGGACCGCCTCAGCCGCGAGCAGGTCGAAGACCGCCGCGGCCTGGTAGGGGCCCCGGTGGGCGAGGCGCAGCGGGATGCCCGCGGCGGGTGTGGCGCGTGCGGCGCCGCGTCGGGGGGCGGCGGCGCGCAGCGCGGTCGGCGTGAGCGCGTACACGGCCTTGATCGTGTCGTTGAACTGGCGGACGCTGGCGAAGCCCGCGGCGAACGCGATCTCCGTGATCGGCAGGTCCGTGGTCTGGAGCAGGACGCGCGCGGTGTGCGCCCGCTGGGCGCGGGCCAGCGCGACCGGGCCCGCGCCGAGTTCGGCGGTGAGCTGGCGCTGCACCTGCCGGGCGCTGTAGCCGAGGCGGACCGCGAGGCCGGGGACGCCCTCGCGGTCGACGACGCCGTCGCCGATCATGCGCATGGCGCGGCCGACCACGTCGGCGCGCACGTTCCACTCGGCGGAGCCGGGCACGGCGTCCGGCCGGCAGCGGCGGCAGGCGCGGTAGCCGGAGGTCTGGGCGGCGGCGGCCGTGGTGTAGTAGCGGACGTTCTGCCGTTTGGGGGTCACGGCGGGGCAGCTGGGGCGGCAGTAGATGCCGGTCGTCTCCACGGCGAAGAAGAACTCGCCGTCGAAGCGGGCGTCCCGGCTGCGCACGGCCTCGTATCGGGTCTCCTCATCGATCACGCCCTCCATTGTGGAGCCGGGAGCACACCCGGGCTGGCGGAATTCGGACACGACGCTGGGCGCCCCCGCAGGGGCGCCCAGCACTGCCCCGACCGGTGAGGTCAGCGCAGTCGTCCCCGCTTGATCTCCAGGGCCGCGCGCCCCTCAGCGCCCCGCAGCCGCCACTCCCGCCGCAGCTCCGCGCGGACCCTCGCGTCCGTCTTGGCGACGATGCGCTGGTTCTCGCGGATCAGCTTGCGGTAGCTGTCGAGGCGGCGTTCGGGAAGGGTGCCGTCCTCGACCGCGGCGAGCACCGCGCAGCCGGGCTCGGCGGTGTGGGCGCAGTCGTGGAACCGGCAGTCCCCCGCCAGCTCCTCGATCTCGGAGAAGACCTGCCCGACACCGGTACCGGCGTCCCACAGGCCGACGCCTCGCAGCCCCGGCGTGTCGATGAGGACGCCGCCCGCGGGCAGCAGCAGGAGGTTGCGGGTCGTCGTGGTGTGCCGGCCCTTGCCGTCGACGTCACGGATCGCCTGGACCTCCATGATGTCGGCGCCGGCGAGTGCGTTCGCCAGGGTCGACTTGCCCGCGCCGGACTGGCCGAGCAGCACCGACGTACCGCCGGAGACGACCGCGGCGAGGATGTCGACGCCGTGGCCGTTCGTGGCGCTGACCGGCAGCACCTGGACGCCGGGCGCCGAGGTCTCCACGTCCTCGACGAGGTGCGCGAGCGTGGCGTCGTCCGGGACGAGGTCGGCCTTGGTGAGCACGACGACCGGCTGGCCGCCCGACTCCCAGCCGAGCGCGAGGAACCGCTCGATCCGGCCGAGGTCGAGTTCGGCGGCGAGGGAGACCGCGATGATCGAGTGGTCGACGTTGGCCGCGAGGACCTGTCCCTCGGAGCGCTTGGACGAGGTGGAGCGCACGAAGGACGTACGCCGCGGCAGGTACGCCCGTACGTAGCGGGGGTCGCCGCCGGCCGGGTCCACCGCGGCCCAGTCGCCGGTGCATACGACCTTCAGCGGATCGCGCGGGGTGACGAACTCGGTGTCGGCCCGCACGGTTCCCTCGGCGGTGACGATGTCGCACTGCCCGCGGTCGACGCGGACGACCCGGCCGGGCAGCAGCCCCTGTGCCGCGTACGGCGCGAACTCGGCCTCCCACCGCGCGTCCCAGCCGTAGGGGGCGAGGGGGTGCGCGGCGGACGAGGACGAACTCAGGAGGGAGGAGAACGGAAGAGCGGAGAAAGACAAGGGGTGACCCTTCACAGGGGTGGCCCCGGCGCACGCGCTCGACGGCGCGCTGCGAAGTGACGGTCGGTCAGCCGGTGGCCACGGAGGTGGACTTGATGAACTTCCGGATGCGGGCAACGCCCGTCGTGACGACAGCCATCGGTCACACCTCCTGGGTCCTGCTCGGCCTGGCCCGGCGGCCGGGATGGCCGCCGAGGAACGAGACGCAGCTTAGATCCCGGCTCCGCGGGCGCGCCAGCCATTTACCGGGAGCCGGTTCCCCCCGCTCACCGGGCCGCCGCTTCGGCTCGCTCGGCGCGCCACTCCGGTGCCAGTACCGCCCAGACCTCGGTGTCCTGACGCACGCCACGGTAGAGGTCGTTCTGGCGCTGAACGCCTTCGAGGGTCATGCCGAGGCGCTTGGCCACGTTGATGCTCGGGATGTTCTCCGGAGCCACCAGCCACTCCACCCGGTGCATCCCTCGCACCTCGAACGCCCAGTCGATGACGACGCGTACGGCGCGGGTGACCAGTCCTTGTCCCGCGGCCGCCGGTTCCAGCCAGCAGCCCGCCTCGCAGGTGCCGGTCCCGGCGTCGAAGCTCCGGAGGAGCACGCCGCCGACGAGGCGTCCGTCGAGCCGGATGCCGTACAGGCGGCCGGTGTCGGCGGCGGACTTGTCGGCGTACAACTGGAGCCAGCGGCGCGCGGCCGGCAGGTCGGCGGTGATGTCGGGGAGGCCGACGTACTGGCCTATGAACTCTCGGCCGCGGTCCATGTGGGCCAGGAACTCCTCGGCCTGCCAAGGCTCCAGCGGACGCAGTTCGGCTCCGCCGCCCAGGGAAATCGCGAACATTCGTCTCATCCTCCACAGTGGCCGCACATGGTTCTCCCGGATCCTCGCACGGGGGCTTTCCGGCCAGATCCCTCCCGCCGTCGATCTGGCCGGTCTTGCCGTGTACGAGATAGATGCCCTGAGCATCCAATGGGGCGGGTAAGGGACCATCTGCGCTTGCGAGGTACGTCCATGATGGAGTCAGTCGAGTCGACGAAACCCCCGGCCTCCGCCCCAGCCTCCACCCCGGCCCCGGCCCCGGCCCTCACGCCCTTCCCACAGGACCGCACCTGCCCCTACCACCCGCCCACCGGCTACGCGCCCCTGCGGGAGGCCGGGCCGCTCACCCGCGTCTCACTGTTCGACGGGCGCTCCGTGTGGCTGGTCACCGGGCACGAGGCGGCCCGGGTGCTGCTCGCCGATCCGCGGCTCTCCTCGGACCGCCAGAGCGAGGACTTCCCCGCGCCGACCGAACGCTTCGCCCGCGTCCGCGACCGCAGTGTCGCCCTGCTCGGCGTCGACGATCCCCGGCACAACGTCCAGCGCCGGATGTTGATCCCGAGCTTCTCGGTCAAGCGCGTCGCGGCCCTGCGCCCGAGGATCCAGGAGACCGTGGACCGGCTCCTCGACGCCATGGAGGAACAGGGGCCGCCGGCCGAGCTGGTGGGCGCGTTCGCGCTGCCCGTGCCGTCCATGGTGATCTGCGCGCTCCTCGGCGTGCCCTACGCCGACCACGACTTCTTCGAGGAGCAGTCGCGCCGTCTGCTGCGCGGCCCCGGCGCGCAGAACTCCGAGGCGGCACGGGACGAACTGGCCGCGTACTTCCACGAGTTGATAGAGCGCAAGCGGAGGGACCCGGGGGACGGTCTCCTCGACGAGCTGATCCACCGGCAGCTGGCGGCGGGCGCGGTCGACCGCGACGAACTGGTCAGCCTGGCCACGATCCTGCTCGTCGCGGGGCACGAGACCACCGCGAACATGATTTCCCTCGGTACGTTCACCCTGCTCCAGCACCCCGAGCGGCTCGCCGAACTGCGGCCGGGACCCGGCGGCGCAGGGCCGACGCTGATGCCCGCCGTGATCGAGGAGTTGCTGCGCTACCTGTCCATCGCGGACGGCATGCTGCGCGTGGTGAGGGAGGACATCGAGATCGCGGGCAGCACGCTGCGCGCCGGTGAGGGCGTCATCTTCTCCACGTCCCTCATCAACCGCGACGACGCGGCCTACGAGAACCCGGAGGAGCTGGACTGGCACCGCACGACCCGCCATCACCTCGCCTTCGGGTTCGGCATCCACCAGTGTCTGGGGCAGAACCTCGCCCGTGCGGAGCTGGAGATCGCCCTGTGGTCCCTCTTCGAGCGGCTGCCGGGGCTGCGCCTGGCGGTGCCCGCCGACGAAATCCCCTTCAAGCCGGGCGACACCCTCCAAGGGATGCTGGAACTACCCGTCACCTGGTAGGAGTTGACCATGACGAATGGGGCGACGAACAAGGTGATCCACGTCGACACGGACCGGTGCGTGGGGGCGGGCATGTGCGCGCTGACCGCGCCGGGCGTCTTCACGCAGGACGACGACGGCTTCAGCGAGGTACTGCCGGGCAAGGAGGACGGCGGCGGCGACCCGATGGTGCGCGAAGCGGTACGGGCGTGCCCGGTGCAGGCCATCAGCGCGCCCGGTCTGTCTACTGACTGACCGTCACGCTCGTTACGCACCATGGGCGTTCAGCCGCTCAGGGTGACCGTGAAGCTTCTGCCGTACGCATGACGCGTGTCGACGTCGATCCGGGTGCCGCCGGGCGCCCGGCTCACCCGTACGCCGGAATCCGCGGCGAGCTCGCGCAGACGGCGGCCGCGGAGCAGGACCGTGATCCGGTCCCGGTTCATGGTCGGGTCGGAGACGGCCACGGTGGTCCTCGCCTTGTCGTGGCGCCCCTGGCGGCGCACGATGACCGAGGCCGGACCCTCGATGCGCAGACCGGCGGTGTCGTGCGTGCCCCGCGTGAACGTGTTGGCGGCCGTCAGACCGATGCCGCTGTGGGACATGGCCTGGAGGCGCGGGGAGTTGGCGAGGACCGTGAGGGGGCCGTGGCGGTGGGCGCGCAGCCGCTCCTCCGTGGCGTTCGGTACCAGCGCGTAGGCGAGGCGCGCCGGGCGGGCCCCGGCGGCCCCGTCCACGGTCACGCCGAGGACCGAACGGGTCACCGGCGTATCGGGGTTGGCGGTGCGCACGGCGCGGCGGCTGCGGGTGACCCGGTCCAGGGCGACCCGCACCTGCGGCGTGTCGAGGAAGACATAGCCGATGGCGGTGCCCTGCGTGGCGTTGGCGTAGCGCAGCCAGCGCAGGTCGGCGGTGCCGGGGCCGGTCCAGGCGCGGCCGTCGCGCAGCGTGCCGGTGAGCGAGGTCCGGTCGTCGGGGGCGGCGGTGCGGGCGTCGACGGTCGTGGTCACGGCCCGCCCGACGGTGTCGCCGACGCCCGCCGCGAGCACCACGATCTCGTCGTCGAGCAGGAACCAGGACTTGGTCGCCGTCGCGTTCCGGTACACGACGAAGTCGTCGGGGAGCAGGGCCCGGTCGTGGTGCGCCGCGTCGCTCGACTGCACCATCGCCGCCGTGCCGTACGTCCCGAGGACGGCGCCCCCGGAGTGGCCGTTGGTGCCGCGCGGGAAGTAGACGTACTTGTTCTGCGACGCGGACGACGAGGTGAAGTTGAGCGGGTGCCCGGGGTTGTCGTAGTACGCCTTGCCGTACAACTCCGTTACGCTGCGCCGCTGTTCGACCGGCGCCGTGACGCCCGCCAGACCGTACGGCGGGATCGTCGTGTAGTAGTCGACGCCGTAGGCCTGCGTCTGGTCCTGACCGGAGAGGTAGAGGTAGTACGCGCCGTCGCCCTGGAACCACGGCATGAGGTTCTCGCCGTTCATGTACTCGTACTTGCTGATCCGCTCGGAGCTGCGCGCGAGTGCGAAGGCGTAACCGGGCCTGCGGTGCACGGTCTTGTCCATGGCGTTGAAGGCGACACTGCGCTCGGCGGGGTTGAGGTCGGCGGGCGGCACGGACGCGTCGCCGAGGATGTCGGCGTAGCGCACGACGCTGACCGGGGAGACGAACCGTGCCGGGTCGAGGGCGGTGCGCGAAGTGGCCCTGATGTGCTTGACGTAGCTCTTGAGGGCCGTGGCCCGGTCTCCGGCCGCGAGCGAGGCGAGGTCGACGACGGCCTCCACGACCACGCCCACATCGGTGTATCCGGAGTCGGGGCGTGCCACCGCGCGGCCCTTGACGACCTCCATCATCCAGCCCTCGAAGATCAGCGGGGCGAAGCCGTCCTTCACCCAGCCGTACACGGTCGGCACCAGCTCCTCACCGTGCGCGAAGCCGGTACCTTCGAGGATCTTGAGGGTCTGCACGACGCGGGTGAGCAGGCCTTTGCCGTACGAACCCGTATACGCGACGGAGGCGTGCTGGAGGAACGAGCCGTCCGCGTAGTAGCCGTCCGTCACGCCGTGCCGCAGCCGGTAGGGGTCGATCGTGAGGAACACCGTCAGCTGGTCGGTGAGGGCCTTGCGGATGCGGGCCTCGCCGCCCTCGCCGAGCAGGGCGCCCTGGAGGACACGGTTGGTGGTGATGTCGGCGAGGTTGGCGCCGGTGTGAAAGCGGGAGTCGAGGTCCACGTCGCCGTCGGTGCCGTTGCGCAGGTAGGCGTCCATGGAGTCGACGTAGGTGCGCACCAGCTCCGGGCGGTGGGCGCGCACCTCGTCCGCGAGCAGCACCAGGGTCTTGCTGACGTGCTGGGAGATGCCGATCTCCCAGTGGAACCAGTTGCCGTAGTAGCCCGTGGACTGGTCGCCGTAGTAGCGCTCGTGCAGCCAGGTCAGGCCGTCTACCACCCGGCGCCGCACGGCCGTGCTGCCGTGCAGGTCCGCGGGGATCCCCGGCGTGCGGGTCGCGAGGGCGATCTCGTACAGGCGGCGGTAGGCGGTGTTCAGGTTCGCGTCGTCGGTGCCGAGCGGCAGGCCGGCGAAGAGTTCGCCCTCGCCCGCACCGTCCATCGCCTTCAGGTTCGCCCGCGCGGTCCGCTCGACGGCGGCCAGTTTCGCGGCCGTCTCCGGACGGGCGTTGGAGTCGGCGGTTCCGGCGAGGACCGCCACGGTATTGGCGAGCAGCCGGGCGCGGCCCTCGGCCGCCGCGGCCGCGTCCGCGCGGCCCGTGGGAACCACCGCCAGGAGTCCGGCGGCCGACAGGGCGGACAGCAGGCATCTGCGGGTGATCTCCATGGCGGCCTCCACCGACGGCGTACGTGGCGTTCCGGCGGGCGGAGTCAAGCAGATGGGCCCACCGGCGACAAGGGTCCGCGCTCCGACGCGCCGACCGGGATTGATACCGTCCCTCTGGCTTGATGCGGCTGGTCTTGATGCGGCTGGTCTGCATGCGGTGCGCGGGGGGACCTTCGCGGGAACGATTCGCGGGGGAAGCGGGGGAAGCGGGAATGGGGAGCGTCATACCCGGGGTGGGTGCGCTGCGCGCGGTGCGAGGGCGCACATGGCTGATCGCCTGTGTGGTGACCCTGTCGGTGCTCGTGTCCGGCGTGACCTGGCTCGCCGTGTCGAGGTCCGAGGACCGCCAGGAACGGTTCGCGGCCAATCAGCGGCAGCTGGCGCGGGCGTGTGCGGGTCTGCTCCCCGACGAGCTGGGTGACTTCGTGCCGGATGACGAGCCGGGCGTACTGGACGAGTTCGGCACGATGCTGCGACCCCGTCACGAGAGCCGCGCGCTGCTCGACTGCACCCTGTCGTGGGGCGGCGGTGATGACGCCTGGGAGCCCGACGCGCGGGCGCGGGTGCGGGCCGAGGCCGTGCTCACCCGCACCTCCCCGCCCCCGCTCGACGGCAGCTTCGGACTGCCGTTGCCGGACAGCGCGCTGGGTGCCGTGTCGGTCGACGACAAGCAGCTGGACGGGAGCACGGTGACGGCCTCGCTGCTCGCCGACTGCCCGAAGGGCCTGAGCGGCCGGGTGCGCCCGTCGCGCGATCTGCTCGTCACGGTGGACCTGCCGTCGGCCGCCGACGAGTACGACGTCCCGAAGGCAGAGCGCCTCCTCGCGTCCCGCACGGCGGTGCGGGTCGCGGACTGGGTCTCCCGGAGGCAGGGCTGCGGCGGCGAGCCCTTGGCGTCCGCGTCCGGCACCACCCCCGACAAGGCGCCGAAACTGTGCGACTGGCTCTCCCCCGCGGCGCTGCGGTTCGCGCCCGGCGACTGGACGTTCGACCGGAACGCGTCGGCGTACAGCAGGCGCTCCGGTGCCTGCGGCGGCCGCCTCGACGACTCGGCGGAGCCGGCCGACAGGCTCGCGATCAGGGCGGCGGGCGCGGAGAGCTGGTCGGGGGTGCTGGCGGGCGGCGCGTACGACAGCCATCGGGGCAACAACCACGCCCCCGATCCTGAGGCCAGGACCGGTGCCGGGAAGCCCGTCACGATCGCGCGGTCCGGCGACGATCCGCTTCTCGCCCTCTGGGCCCGGTCGGAGTGCGACGCGGGCGCCACCTACCACCGGGTCACGGTCACACCGGAACTGGAATTCGGCCAGGGCACGCCCAAGGACAGCGTCGTTCTCGAACCGAAGGAGCGGCGGCGGCTCTCCGAGCGGGCGCGCGCCCTGCTCGACCGCTATCTCGCGGCGCCGGATGGCTGGCCGAAGCGCGCGCACTGCCGGGACACGAAGATCATGGGAGAGGTGCCGGAGTGGCGCGGCTGACGTGGGAGGGCAGGGCGGGGCGCGTGGTGCTCACGTCCTGCGGGGCGCTCGTCGCCCTGGCTCTGATCGCGGGCGGTTACTACTGGTGGGGCGGTCCGCACGAGCGCCGCGCGGCCCGGCAGGTGCTCGCCGAGTCGTGCGGGGGCGTCCTGCCCTCGGACGAGATGCGGGCCGTCCTCGGCGACGGCCCGTTCGAGAGCGGGCCGGGCAGGGCGGAGGTGCGGGCGGCCGGCGAGGACGCGTATGGCGGTAAAGGCGATACGCGCCAGGTGACATGCACCGTCCGTCGCGAGACCGAGCGCGGCGCGGGTCGTCCGACCCATGACGCCTCGGTCGAGGTGACCGTGCAGAGGCTGCCGGAACGGCCCGCGGCCAGCACGGCCGAGGACCGCGAGGTCGATGTCCCGCGGGGCTTCGGCGCGCTGTACCCGTCGGTGTCGACCGAGCTGCCGCCCGCCGCGCTCGGCGGCGGCTGGCAGGGCCTGTTCACGACCGGGGAGAGCCTCACGAGCGCGGCCGGTGAGGACTCGGCGACCGCCACGGTGCTCCTGGACTGCGCCCGCCGCCGCGGCGGTCTGCTCGTCACCGTCGACGTGGAGGTGGAGGACGTCACCCTCGACGACCCGCGGCGCCGCACCGCCCTCGCGCGGATCGCGACCGCGACGGCCGCGAAGGCGTCGGGGAAGTGGGGCTGCGACGCCGAGCTGGGCAAGCCTCCGCGTACCGTGCCGCTGCCGGTGAACGCCGACGAGGACGTGCCGCTCGCCGACGCGTCCGGCTCCTGCCGCGGAGTCCCCGGCCGGGGCTCGCGGGTGTCCCGTGCGTGGGAGGGCACGCGGCCCGGCGGGCCCGTCGAGGTGTGCGTGCTCTCGGGCGGCGGGGCCGGCGAGCCGGTCACGGGCTCGGACCACGAGGAGCGGCGTTACTCGCTGGTCGCCTACTACGGGCCGTACGCGGTCACCGAGCGGCTGCTGCGACAGGAGCGGGTGGGCCGCTACTCCGACGAGCCCGTACCCGGTGACACCCCGGCGGGAGGGTCGCCGGGCGGCGGCCACTGGGCGAGCGCGGCCTGCCGTGACGGCGGCGGTCCCGCCCTGTTCACGGTGGAGCGGAGTGGAGCCGTGGACGGCAAGGAGCACGACGGGGACGACGCTCGCCGCGCCACGAAGGCGTCCGCGGCCGACCTGGCGTACGAGAAGGCCGCGCTGAAGGAGTTCGCGCGGCGCTCGGCGAGGGCGCACGGCTGCGGGGCGCCGAAGCTGCCCTGAGGCGAGGCTGCCCTGGACGAAGCTGCCGTGAGGCGAGGCTGCCCTGAGGCGAGGCCGCCTGAGCCCGGACCTGCCTGCACGCGAGACTGCCCTGCCCTCCTTCCCGGTTCGCCCCTGCCCCTGGCGGGCGCCGGCGCGCCCCGGGCCGCCGTGAGCGGGAGATCGGCCGCCCGAACGCCGAGTGGTACCCCCGCAGACGCCTATGTCCCGCGCTATCCGCAGCCAGTCCCGCGCCCGTCCAAGCCACGCCCGAAGAGTCCATCGACTCCCGCTCCGAAACAATTGTGAGCCGCCGCCCCGGCACGGTCTGATGGAACGCATGGATCACGGCTTGGATCTCCGCCATCACGAGGACGCATCCCCCGGCACCGGCAGCCTGCCGCCCCGCGCCTGGTACGCGGCGTCGGACGCCCCCGCCCTCTCCCTCAACGGCACCTGGCGCTTCCGCCTCTCCCCCACCGCCGACGCCGAGGACGACGCGTTCGCCGCCGACGGCCACGACCGCACGGCCTGGGACGACATCACGGTCCCCGGACACTGGGTGCTCCAGGGCCACGGCGCGCCCCACTACACCAATCAGCTCTATCCGTTCCCGGTGGACCCTCCGAGGGTGCCGACCGACAACCCCACGGGCGACCACCTGCGCACCTTCGACCTGCCCGCCGACTGGCCGGGGCCGGGCACGGCGGTGCTGCGCTTCGACGGGGTCGAGTCCTGTGCCCGCGTCTGGCTCAACGGCACGGAGCTGGGCGACTTCAAGGGATCCCGGTTGCCCCACGAGTTCGACGTCGGCGCGCTGCTGCGCCCCGCGGGCAACGTCCTCGCCGTCCGCGTCCACCAGTGGTCCTCGGGGTCGTATCTGGAGGACCAGGACCAGTGGTGGCTGCCGGGCATCTTCCGCGATGTGACGCTGCTGCACCGGCCCGAGGGCTGCGCGGGCGACCACTTCGTGCACGCGTCGTACGACCATCGCGCGGGGACGGGCACGCTGCGCGTCGACGCCGACGTCGAAGGGCGGGTCGTCGTAGGCGAGTTGGGCATCGACGTGGCGACGGGCGAGACGGTCACCGTGGACGTCGAGCCGTGGACCGCCGAGACGCCGAGGCTCTACGACGGGGTCTACGCCACGGCGGGCGAGCGGATCCCGCTGCGGATCGGCTTCCGTACGGTCGCCGTCGAGGACGGGCTCATCAAGGTCAACGGCCGCCCGGTCCTCTTCCGCGGCGTCAACCGCCATGAGTTCCACCCGGAGACGGGCCGCGCCCTCGACCTCGACACCATGCGCGCTGACGTGCTGCTGATGAAGCGGCACAACATCAACGCCGTCCGCACCAGCCACTATCCGCCCCACCCCGCCTTCCTGGACCTCTGTGACGAGCTCGGCCTGTGGGTCGTCGACGAGTGCGACCTGGAGACGCACGGCTTCCAGGCGGTCGGCTGGCGGGGCAATCCCGTCGACGACGACCGGTGGACGCCCGCCCTCCTGGACCGCGCGGCCCGCATGGTCGAGCGCGACAAGAACCACCCCTCGGTCGTCGTCTGGTCGCTGGGCAACGAATGCGGCACGGGCCGCGGCCTGACCGCCATGGCCCAGTGGATCCGCGCCCGGGACGACAGCCGCCTCCTGCACTACGAGGGAGACAGCTCCTGTGCGGACACCGACATGTACTCACGGATGTACGCCGATCACGACGAGGTCGAGCGCATCGGCCGCGGCGCGGACGAAGGCCCCGAGGAGAGGCGTCAACTTCCTTTCCTGCTCTGCGAGTACGGGCATGCCATGGGCAACGGCCCGGGTGGCCTGAGCGAGTACCAGAAACTCTTCGAGACGTACGAGCGGCTTCAGGGCGGCTTCATCTGGGAGTGGATCGACCACGGGCTCGCGCACCCGTCGTACGCGTACGCCTACGGCGGTGACTTCGGCGAGGAGCCGCACGACGGGAACTTCGTCTGCGACGGGCTCGTCTTCCCCGACCGGACGCCGTCTCCCGGCCTCGTCGAGTACAAGAAGGTGATCGAGCCGGTGCGCATCGAGCCGGTGCGCGTCGAGCCGGCCCGTACGGACGGCGACGGCGACAGCGACAGCGACGAGCGCGGCAGGGCCCTACGGATCACCAATCTGTACGACTTCACCGACCTCTCCCTGCTGGCCCTCACCTGGTCGTACGAGGTGGACGGCGTGAGCGTCGCCGACGGCTCCCTGCCGATGCCCGCGGTCCGGCCCGGAGAGTGCGCCGAGGTGAAGCTGCCGCCCGCGCCGAAGCGGGGCCGGGGCGCCGAGAGCCGGTGGACGGTGCGGGCGGTGCTCGCCGAGGACGCGGCGTGGGCGGAGCGCGGCCACGTGGTGGCGTGGGCCCAACTCGACGACGAGGCACGCCCGGTGCGGTCGACGCCCGGCGGCACGGCCCCGGTACGCGACGGCCGGCGCATCCTGCTCGGCGACGCCGCCTTCGACGCCCACGGCACGCTGCTCTCGCTCGGCGGCCTGGAGATCAAGGAGCTGCGCCTGGATGTGTGGCGGGCGCCCACCGACAACGACAACGGCATGCCCTGGCGCCCCGAGCCCTCCCTGAGCACGCGGTGGCGGCGGCTCGGACTCGACCGGATGCAACACCGCGTGGACGCGGTCGAGTTGCGCGACGACGCCCTGACCGTACGCACACGGGTGGCGCCCGCGGCGAGCGATCTGGGGCTGCGCGTGGAGTACCGCTGGCAGTCCGACGGGCCCCGCCTGCTGCTGTCGCTGGAGGTGGAGCCCGAGGGCGAGTGGACGGTGCCGCTGCCGCGCGTCGGCATCCGCTTCGGGCTGCCCGGCGCGTCCGGGCCGGTCCGGTGGTTCGGCGGCGGGCCCGGCGAGGCCTACCCCGACACCTGTGCGGCCTCGATGACCGGCCTCTGGGAGTCGGACGTCGACGCGATGCAGACCCCTTACGTGCGCCCGCAGGAGAATGGCGCGCGTCCCGGGCTGCGCTGGGCGGAGGTCGGCGGGCTGCGCGTCGACACCAACGACGGGCCGTGGTTCACCGCGCGCCGCTGGACCACCGAACAGCTCGACGCCGCCCGGCACCGTACCGACCTCGTCCCGGGCGACACCGTGTGGGTCAATCTGGACATCGGCCAGCAGGGCATCGGCTCGCAGTCCTGCGGCCCCGGAGCCCTGCCGCAGTACCAACTGCACGCCCGGCCCGAGAGGTTGGACGTCACCTTCTCCACCGCCGTGACCCGGGGAAACGGGGCCGCCCGGCACTAGACTGGTGTGTGAACACCGACCCCACGCGCCGCCCTGGGGGGAGGGAGCACCGCATGTCACAGCAGCGGCTCGGCCGGGGCCCGTCGAGGCCGGAACCCACCCCGGACCCGCGGCCCGACGCGCCCCCGGGACGCTTCGTGGGCTGGCTCGGCGGCTTCGGCTGCGCCGCGGCCGGATACGCGGTGTTCCAGTCGCTGGTGGGCGTGTTGCCGGACGCGATCTCGGCGGACGCCGCGCGCTACGGCATCGCGGCGGTGAGCGGCCTCGGCGTGGGCCTCGCCGCCTGGCTCTCGGCCGCGCTGATCAGAGCACGGGCGGGCGCCGATGGCGAGGACGGCGACAGCGACGCCACGGGAGCGGACGGGTCCGGCGGCGTCCGCCCCGGTCACGCGGGCCGGCTGGGTCTCGCGGGCCGACCGGGCACCGCGGGGGTCCCCCTTCCGCGCGGGGCGCGCACCGGGTCCGCCCCGGGCGCGCCCGCCGCCACGCCCCGCCCCCTCCCGGCGCTCCTCGCCGCCTCGCACGCCACGCTCGCCGCGGAGCTGGCCGTCCTCGACGACCCCGACCGGGGCAGGCTCACCGGCTGGCCGCACTCGCTGGACGAGCCGACGAGGCCGGTGCGGCCCACCCCGACCGGCACCGCCTACGGCCTGCACATCGTCCTCGAACTCTCCGCCCCCGACGGCCGGTTGAGCGTCAGCGACCTCACGGAGACGCTGTGGCGGCTGCGGCTGCGGGACGGCGGCTGGGCGGCGCGCTCCCAGGGCGTCATGCCGCGGCCCGAGGTGACCGCGCTCGCGCTCGGCGCCCTGGCCCGGGCGGGCGCGGACCCCGAGCGGGTCGCCGCCGAAGCGGCCCGCTGCGCCGCGGGCTTCACCGCGGAGCTGGAGGCGTCCGGCTTCGGCAGGACCCACGTGGTGACCACGATGCTGCGCGGCCTGCTGCGCGCGGCGCCGCACTCACCCGACGTGGCGCGGCTGCGGGACGAGCTGGTCGACCGCACGATCACGGACCCCGCCAGGGAGCACCGCCGCTGCTGGGGCCCCACCCTGCGCACCCCGGCCGCCCGCCCGTCCCCCGTGCACACGGCGCAGGCCGTGGTCGCCCTCGACCGGGCGGCCCGCCTGCTGGACGAGGACACGAACACCCGCGCCGCCCGCGAGGACGGCGTGCGCTGGCTGCTGTCCTGCCCGCAGCCGCTGCACGACGCCTGCGTGGACCTGACCAACACCCAGGAGGAGGTGCGTCGCCCGCACCCCGTGGACTCCTGGCGCCAAGAGGTCTTGTTCGTACGGCACTTCACGGCCGCCTGGATGGTGCGGGCGCTCCTCACGCCGGGCGCCTGGCGGATCGCCGTCGACGAGGGCCGCGAGGAGCAGTGGCACGCGCTGCTCACGACAGCCGTCGGCTCGGTGTGGCGTCAGCAGGACGACGGGATATGGAACTGGGACGGGCATGATCTCGGCCGCCCCCTGTGGATGACCTATCAGGGCCTTTCGGCGCTGCGGGCACATGCCGTATGGATGTATCAGCCGGGTGCCTGAACCCCGGGACCGGCGCGTCCACGCGCGGACGAGGGGGAGAGTGCTGTGGGTGCTCGGCACGTGCACAGGGCCAGGCGGCTGCTCGAAGGGGCGCCGACCGGGCCGACGGAGGACGACCTGGTGCGGGCGGCCCGCACCGTCGTCGCCGAACTGGGCTCGCCCGCGCGCCTGTTGCCGCTGCTCACCGAGCTGGCGGCGGGGGCGGGCGACCCGTCGGGGTGCGCCCTGCTCTCGTACCGCCACGTCCTGGGCTTCGACAAGCTGCTCCTGGTCGACGGCGGTCCCCGGCACATGCTGCGCGCGCACGTGTGGCACCCCGGGGCGAACGTCCGCGAGGACATCCACAACCACCGCTCGCCGCTGGCCTCCCACGTGGTGCGCGGCGCGCTCGGCATGGAGCTGTACGAACCCGTACCCGGCGGCGAGGAGAGCGCGGGCGGCCTGGAGGCCGCGCGGTACCGGGAGTCCCTCGCGGGCGAGGAGGGCGACTGGCTTCTGGAGCCGGCCGGGCGGGCGCGGCTGCGGCTGACGCAGAGCGCGCTGTACACGGCGGGGAGCGGGTACGCGCTGCCGTCGTTCGCCCTGCACCGGGCGTGGTGCGCGTCGGCCGGGCCGACGGTGACACTGTTCCTGGAGACCGGGGCGGAGCGGCGGCGCTACACGGACGTGTTCACCGACCCCGGCGCGGCGGACGTGCCGACGCGGGCGGTGGCGAAGAAGCCCCTGGAGGTGGGGGACTACTTGGCGGAGCTGGAGACCCTCGCGCAGCTCATCGGCCGGGACGAGTACTGCCGGGACGAGTACTGAAGGCCTGGCTGACGATGTCGCGGTTGTAGTCGTCGATCTCGACCGAGCCGAGGTCGGCGGGGGCGAGCCAGCGGTGCTCCTGGTCGGGCAGCGGGAGCGCCACGTCGAGGGTGAGCGGCCTGACCAGGAAGTTGTCCTGCCAGTTCTTCACCTCGTGGCCGTGGTACGTACTGACGAAGGAGGATTCGCCGACCTTGCGCAGTACCTGGCCGAGCAGACCGGTCTCTTCCTTCAGCTCTCTCAGGACGCCGTCGCGCGGACTCTCGCCCGGTTCGAGCTTTCCGCACGGCACGCCCCAGACCCGGGGCAGGAACCGCTCGGTCTCGCTGCGGCGTACGAGCAGGACACGGCCGCGATGGGCCACGACGGCCGCCGCGAGCCGGTTGTCGCCGGGATAGTCCATGCCTTCCACCGTAGCGGGGATTCGGGGGCCCGGACAGTCGTGCAGGTAGTGTCCGATTCCTTCAAGACCGGTCACCCGTAGGCCGCATACGCTCACGGACATGAACAGCACACCCATTCCACGGTTCGATGTGATCGGCCTGATCGTGTCCGACATGGCCGCCTCACTCGGCTTCTACCGCCGTCTCGGCCTGGAGTTCGCCGAGGGCTCCGAGAGCGCGCCGCATGTGGAGGCCGCTCTTCCCGGGGCCTGCGCATCGCCTTCGACACGGAGGAGACGATCCGCTCCTTCCACGAGGGGTGGCATCCGCCCACCGGCGAGGGGCGGATCGGGCTCGCCTTCCACTGCGGGACGCCGAAGGGCGTCGACGCGTCCTACGAGGGGCTCATGGGCGCCGGGTACAAGAGCGAGCTGACACCGTTCGACGCGCCCTGGGGGCAGCGGTACGCCGTCGTCCTCGACCCGGACGGCAACGGCGTCGACCTCTTCGCGCCGCTGGAGGCCCCCGGCCCGTCAGCTGCCGCCGAGTAGCGCGGTCAGCGGCAGCCCGGTCAACTCCTTGACGTCGCGGGCGAGATGGGCCTGGTCGGCGAAGCCCGCCACCGCCGCGGTGTCCGCGTACGGCAGTCCTTCGCGGGCCAGTGCGAGTGCCCGCTGGAGTCGCAGCACGCGGGCCAGCGTCTTGGGGCCGTAGCCGAAGGCGGGCAGTGAACGGCGGTGCAGAAGGCGGGCGTTGACGCCCAGCGCCTTCGCCGTCGCGGCGACCGAGGCGCCGGCACCCAGGGAGCGTACGACCTCGGCGAGGAACGGGTCGGGCGGCCCGGCCTCGTCGGCGCGCTCCATCGCGACCTCCTCCAGGGCGGCCACCGGGTCGCGGGCTCCGTCCACCCGCCCGGTCAGCCGCTGCACTGTCGCCGCACTCCACAGGTCCGCCAACTCCACGCGCCGATCCCGCAGTTCGTGGGCCGGGACGCCGAAAAGGGCGGGGGCCGTGCCGGGGTGGAAGCGCAGACCCACATAGCGGCCCCCGGCGGCCGTGGGGACGTACGCGCGGGTGTCCGGGCCCGCGACGAAGAGCCTGCCCTCGGTCCACAGCAGGTCCATGCAGCCGTCCGGCAGGACGGGACGGGCGTCGCCGGGGGCGGCCGTGGCCGTGCGGGTCCACACGACCGCGCCGGTCAGCCGGGACGGCCGCTCGCGGTACTCCCCCTGGTCACCGGCCTCCTCGGCCACGCACGAAGCCACACACAAAGTCACACACAAAGGCTACGCCGCTCGGGTGCGGTGCTCCTGCGGGCTGATTCCGTAGACCCGTTTGAAGGCGCCGGACAGCGCGAACGCGCTGCCGTAGCCGACCTTGCGGGCGATCGAGGCGATCGTCAGCTCACTGTCGCGCAGCAGGTCCGCGGCGAGCGCGAGCCGCCAGTTCGTCAGGTACGTCATCGGTGGCTCCCCCACCAGCTCGGTGAACCGCCGCGCCAGCGCGGCCCGCGAGACGCCCGCCTTCGCTGCGAGGTCCGCGATCGTCCAGGGGTGCGCGGGATCGTCCTGGAGCAGGCGCAGGGCGCGGCCCACGACGGAGTCGCCCATCGCCCGGTACCAGGCGGGGGCCGCCGCCTCGGGCCGCGAGAACCAGGCGCGCAGGGCGGCGATCAGGAGGAGGTCGAGGAGCCGGTCCAGGACCACGTCCTGGCCCGGCTCGTCCTTGCTGATCTCGTCGGCGAGCAGGGGGGTGAGGGGGCAGTCCCACACCTCGGTGGGCAGGACGAGCAGCGGCGGCAGCGCGTCGAGGAGCCGTCCGGTGATCTCGCCCCGCATCTGGTAGGTGCCGATCAGCATCTCCACGGAGCTGTCGTGCGACTCTCCCCAGGCGCGCAGTCCGAGGGACCCGTACTTCCCGGGCGGGGCGTCGCCCAGCGGCACGCAGCGCTCGCCGGGCTGGATCTCGGCGAGCGCCTTCGTGGCGGGGTCGCCGGCGCAGGTGTAGTGGTCGGGTCCGCGGGCGATGGCGAGGTCGCCGGGGCGGATGCGCTGCGGGGGCGTCCCGTCCTCGGGGACGACCCACGCGGTGCCACGCACCATGACCATGACGGACAGGGGTGCCTCGTCCGCGATGCGCACGGACCAGGGCGGGTCGAACAGCGCGCGGATCATGAAGGCCCCCCGGGCGCGGGGGCCTTCCAGCAAGCCTGCGAGTACGTCCATGGCGGCAGCGTAGACGCGGGCGCGAGCGGCGCGTGGACGCAGGCGTATGGCCGTGAGCGCCTCGGCGATGGTTCCGCCGCGGGCCGGGCGGTTGACTGAAGCCATGACGACGAACACGGAAAAGACGAACAGGGGCAACACGAACTCCAAAAGCACGGCGGGCATGACCGTCCTGGTGACCGGCGCGACCGGCCGGGTGGGGCGCAGAGTGGTGGAGTCCGCCGAGGCGGCCGGGCTCACGGTGCGGGCCGCCTCGCGCCACGGGGCGGTGCGCTTCGACTGGGCGGACCGGTCGACCTGGGCGGACGCCCTGCGGGGCGCCGACGCGGCGCATCTCGCGTATCTGCCGGACGTCGGCGCGCCCGGGGCGGCGGAGGCGGTCGGCGCGTTCGCCCGGCTCGCGGTCGAACTCGGCGTAGGGCGGCTCACGCTGCTCTCGGCGCGAGGTGAGCACCAGGCACACGCCACCGAGCAGGCCGTGCGGGAGTCGGGCGCCCGGTGGACGGTCGTACGGGCCAGTTGGTTCGCCCAGAACCTCAGCGAGGGTCCGCTCCTGGAGGAGATGCGGGGCGGCGAGCTGGTCTTCCCCGCCGGGGAGGTGCTCGAACCCTTCATCGACACGCGGGACATCGGTGACGTGGTGGTGGCCGCGCTGACCGGCGGCGACCGGTTCGCCGACCGGATCCTGGACATCACGGGGCCGCGGCTGCTCTCGTTCCGGCAGGCGGTGGCCGAGGTCTCGGCGGCGGCCGGGCGGGAGATCACCTATGCCCCGGTCTCGGCCCGCGAGTACGGGGCCGCCCTCCAGGAGTTCGGGGTCCCGGTGGAGGAGGCGGAGTTCCTGGTGGGGATGTTCGAGACGAACCTCGACGGGCGCAATGCGATGCTCTCCGCGGGGGTGCGGGAGGTGCTGGGGCGCGAGCCCAGGGACTTCGCCGACTTCGCCGCGGAGCAGGCCGATGCGGGCACCTGGAAGAGCTGAGTCGGAGCCCCTCCGCGCGAGGCCTCGGGGCTCCGCCCCGGCCCCCGCTCCTCAATCGCCGGGGGGGCTCTTCGCACCGCTACTCCGGGGGCGGCTCCGTGCCGTTCTTCTTCACATGCGTACGGAGCCGCGAGGTCACGTCGTCCGGGGGAAGGAAACGGGACCACCGCTCGGGGAACTCCGAGGGCATTTCGGGGTCGTCCGGGTCGGTGAGGCCCTCGCGGGCGGCGGCCGCGCGGGCGACGACCTCGGCGGCCTGCGCCTCCCTTATGCGGTCGTTGGCGGCGCGCGCGACGGCCGTGGCGACGGACGGCCAGACGCGGTCGATCGCCGCGTTCACCGCGGCGCCGACCAGGACCGCGAAGGCGGACACACCGATCCACAGGAGCACGGCGACCGGCGCGGCGAGGGAGCCGTAGATCGTGGGGCCCTCCACCGTGGAGGTGAGGTAGATGCGCAGGAGGAAGCTGCCGAGCACCCACATGGCCAGGGCGATCAGCGCGCCCGGCATGTCCTCGACCCACGGCGAACGCACCGGCACCGACACGTGGTAGAGCGTCGTCAGGAAGACCACGGAGAGGATGACGACGACCGGCCAGTACAGGATCTGGACGACCGTCGTCGAGCCGGGCAGGAGCTTCACCACCGCGTCCGGCCCCGCCACCATCAGCGGCAGCGCGACCGAGCCGATGAGCAGCGCCACGATGAAGAGGCCGAAGGCGAGCAGGCGCGTCTTGACGATGCCGCGCACGCCGTCGAGGCCGTACATCACGGTGATCGTGTCGATGAAGACGTTCACGGCGCGCGAGCCGGACCACAGGGCGAAGAGGAAGCCGATGGAGATGATGTCGGGCCGGCTGACCTTCATGACGTCTTCCAGTATCGGCTGCGCGATCTGGCTGACTCCCCGGTCGGACAGGATCGTGCGGGACGCCTCCAGGATGTTGTTCTCGACGCTGGCGATGGTGTTCGCGCCGGTCCACCGGTCGACGTAGGCGAGCAGCCCGATGAGGCTCAGCAGCAGCGGCGGCACGGAGAGCAGCGTGAAGAACGCCGCCTCGGCCGCGAGCCCCAGGATGCGGTACTCGATGCACGAGTTGACGGTGTCCTTGAGCAGCAGCCAGGCGGTCCTGCGCTTGGAGACGTTGCGGTACAGAGCGCGGGCCCGTTTCCAGCGTCCCGAGGGCCGCCCGGGTGTTTCATTTGCCTGGTGCACCTCCTTACCGTAGCGGCATGGCAGCCACCACCCACACAGTGACCAACCAGGCTCCGCCCCTGGTGGGATATGACGTATTCGCTTCCGACCGGGCCCTCGTGGAGGGCGTCGAGCGGCATCTGGACCCGGCGCTCCTCGATTCCGCCCGCGAGGACCTCTCGCTGCTCGGCCGCAGCGCCGGTTCCGCCCAGGCACAGGAGTGGGGAGCACTGGCCAACGCCAACCCTCCCGTGCTGCGCACCCACGACCGGTACGGCAACCGCGTCGACGAGGTCGACTTCCATCCGTCCTGGCACCGGCTGCTCGGCAAGGCGGTCGGGGCGGGCCTGACCGCGGCCTGGTCGCGGCCCGGCGGGCATGTGCGGCGGGCCGCGGGGTTCCTGGTGTGGACGCAGACGGAGGGCGGGCACGGCTGCCCGGTGTCGATGACGCACGCCGCGGTGCCCGCGCTGCGCGCCGACCCCGCGCTCGCCGCCGAGTGGGAGCCGCGCCTCACCTCGACCGTCTACGACCAGGGGCTGCGCCCGGCGTCGCAGAAGGCGGGCGTCCTCTTCGGGATGGGCATGACGGAGAAGCAGGGCGGCAGTGACGTGCGGGCCAACACGACGCGGGCGGCGGCCCTCTCGGAGGAGGGCGCGTACGAGCTGACGGGCCACAAGTGGTTCTGCTCCGCGCCCATGTCCGACGGCTTCCTGGTGCTCGCGCAGGCGGAGCAGGGGCTGACCTGCTTCCTCGTGCCGCGCGTCCTTCAGGACGGCACGCGCAACGCCTTCGCCATCCAGCGGCTCAAGGACAAACTGGGCAACCGCTCCAACGCCTCCAGCGAGGTCGAGTTCGACGGTACGTGGGCGCGCCGGGTCGGGGACGAGGGGCGAGGGGTGCGCACCATCATCGAGATGGTCGCCGCGACCCGGCTGGACTGCGTGATCGGTTCGGCCGCGCTGATGCGGCAGGCCGTCGCGCAGGCGGTGCACCACGCCACGTACCGGGAGGCCTTCGGCGGCAAGCTGATCGACAAGCCGCTCATGCGCAACGTCCTGGCGGACCTGGCCCTCGAATCGGAGGCGGCCACGACGCTGGCGCTGCGGCTCGCGGCGGCGTACGACGACGGGAGCGAGCAGGAGCAGGCGTTCCTGCGCCTCGCGGTGCCGGCCGCCAAGTACTGGGTGACCAAGCGGTGCACGCCGATGGTCGGCGAGGCCCTGGAGTGCCTCGGCGGCAACGGCTACGTCGAGGAGTCGGGCATGCCGCGGCTGCTGCGCGAGGCGCCGCTCAACTCCATCTGGGAGGGGTCGGGGAACGTACAGGCGCTGGACGTGCTGCGGGCGTTGCAGCGCGAGCCGCAGGCCCTCAACGCCTTCCTCCAGGAGGTCGGCAGGGCCCGTGGCGCCGATCACCGGCTGGACGGGGCGATCAAGGGCCTGCTGACCGAACTCGCCGATCTGGAGGGCATCGAGGCGCGGGCGCGGCGCCTCGTGGAGCGCATGGCCCTGGTGCTCCAGGGCTCCCTGCTCGTGCGCTACGCGCCCCCGGAGGTCGCCGACGCGTTCTGTGCCTCACGGCTCGGCGGGGACTGGGGCGCGGCGTTCGGCACGCTGCCGCACAGTCTCGATCTGGCCTCGGTGGTGGAGCGGGCCGCGCCGCGGCCGTAGCCGCCGACGGGTACGACACGGGGGTGGTGCTGCGCCGACACGGCACCACCCCCGTCCTTCAGGCCCCTTGAGGAGCATGAACACCGCACGGGCGGTGATGCGTCCAGATTCGGCCACCGCACAGGCGTTCGCGAGGGTTGCATGAGGTTGCAACGCCCTCCCGCGCCCAATTGTTTATCGTCGAACCATCGCCCCGGCCCGTGATCCCACGGCAGGATGAAGGGATGCCGCTACGCACCGGTCTGGCCGGAAAGGACCCCGTGGTGATGAACGCCCCTTCGATGATCGATCTCGCGCGGATCTCCGCCATGGACCTCGCGCACGCCGCGCGGCTGCTGAAGGGGGCGCACGACGCGACGCTCTCCGGGCAGCGGCCGCGCGTCGTACCACGCCCGGTGATCCGCGAGTCCTGGGAGCGGATGCTCACCGACGGGGTCGACCCCGATCACGGCTTCAGGTCGCCGCTGCTCGGCGAGGAGGAACTGGAGGAGCGCCGCCGCGCCTCGCCGCTCCGGGAGATCCTGCCGGTCCTGCGCGACGCCCTGGTCTCGGTGGCGGACGCCGCGCAGCACATCATGGTCGTCTGCGACGCGGAGGGGCGGGTGCTGTGGCGCGAGGGCAGCGCCGCGGTGCTGCGCAAGGCGGACTCGCTCGGCTTTGAACCGGGCGCGGACTGGTCCGAGAGCGTCGTCGGCACGAACGGCCTGGGCACGCCGCTGGTCGTGCGCCGCCCGGTGCAGGTCTTCTCCGCCGAGCACTTCGTGCGCACCCAGCACTCCTGGACGTGCGCGGGCGCTCCGGTGACCGATCCGCGCGACGGCAGGCTGCTCGGCGTCGTCGACGTCAGCGGCCCGCTGCGGACCATGCACCCGGCGACGCTGGCCCTGGCCGGCTCGGTGGCCAAGCTCGCCGAGGCCCGGCTGCGCGAGCGGCATGTGACGGCGCTGGAGCGGCTGCGCGCGGTGGCGGCGCCGGTTCTCGCGCGCCTGGACGGGCGGGCGATCGCCGTGGACGTGCACGGCTGGACCGCCGCGGTGACGGGCATGCCCCCTGCGGACCGCCTCGCCCTCCCCAGGTCCCTCGCGGCGGGCCGTACTTGGCTGCCCTCGCTGGGGTCGTGCCGGGTGGAGCCGCTGCCCGGCGGCTGGCTGCTGCGCCCGGAGGCGCCGGGCGGCACGCCGGAGCCGCTGTCCGCGACCCGGCTGGTCCTCGACGTGAGCGAACCGCGCGGATGGACCCTGTCCATGCTCGGCGGTGTCCGCGACTGGACGCATGAACTGAGTCCGCGCCACGCGGAGTTGCTCTATCTGCTCGCCACGCACCGCGAGGGACGCAGCGCCTCGGGCCTCGCGCAGGACATGTTCGGCGACCCGGCCCGCACGGTGACGGTGCGCGCCGAGCTGTCCCGGGTGCGCAGATACCTGGGCGGCGGCGTGCTCGCCCACCGCCCGTACCGCTTCCACGAGGACGTCGAGGTGGAGGTGGTGGCACCGGACAGTCCGGCCCGCCTCCTGCCGCACTCGGTCGCACCGGCGATACGGGAGGCGAGGAGCGTGGCGGAGCCCTGAGCCTCTGGGCGGCGCGTTCGCGGCGCGGCACCCGTACGGGCGGGCTTCCGGATCCCGGCGAACCCGTGATTCGCTGAGCCCCATGAGTCTCACTGTCACCACGTGGTCGCTGGAGCAGACCTCCCCCGGCGAGCTGCTTCCCGCCGCCGCGCCCGACGGCGAGGTGCGGATCATGCGCGCCGAGGTGCCGTCGCCCGAGTTCAGCCGGTTCCTGTACGCGTCGGTCGGCGGGGACCTCCGCTGGACCGACCGCCTGTCCCTCACCTACGCCGAGTGGCACAAGCTGCTGGACCGGCCGGGCGTGGAGACGTGGGTCGCGTACGACAGGGGGACGCCCGCCGGGTACATGGAGCTGGCGGCGCGGGGCGAGAAGGGGGACGAGGCACCGGGCGTCGTGGAGATCGTCTACTTCGGGCTGCTCCCCGCCTTCCGGGGCCGCCGGATCGGCGGGCACCTCCTCTCGTACGGGGCGGCGCGCGCGTGGGACCTGGCCGAGCGGTGGCCGGGGCTCGCGCCGACCGAGCGGGTGTGGCTGCACACCTGCACCAAGGACGGCGAGCACGCCATGGACAACTACCTGCGGCGCGGCTTCAAGCTCTTCGACACCAAGGTGGAACAGGAACCGGAGGTCGCCACCCCGGGCCCGTGGCCGGGCGCCCGGCGCGACTGACACCGCCTGATCCGTGTGATCGACAACACCCCTGTCCGCGATGCGGGACAGGGGTGTCCACATTCTGGATAATGCTGGACTGGGTCGAAAGTCCCGTGACACGCTTCCGTCATGGATCGCACTGGAACTGCCTTGGTGAGTCGGCGTCACGTCGACCTCGGCCGCATGTCCAGCGCCATGTGTCCGCCTTGCTGATCGACTCAGCACTGCCGCACAACTGATCACCGATCCCCCCAGCTTCCCCTCCCTGCGCAGCGCCGCGCGCACATTTCCGCATGTGCCCATACCCGCAGGTCAGAGAGCCGCTTTCCCGCTGCCCCGAAGGACGTAACCCCATGCCCGCCACGCCAGAGAAGCCCGCCCCAGCCACGCCCCGCCGCAAGGCGAGCCGTCACCGCGGCGAGGGCCAGTGGGCCGTGGGTCACTTCACGCCGCTCAATGGGAACGAGCAGTTCAAGAAGGACGACGACGGTCTCAATGTGCGGACACGTATTGAGACGATCTACTCGAAGCGGGGCTTCGACTCCATCGACCCCAACGACCTGCGCGGCCGGATGCGCTGGTGGGGCCTCTACACCCAGCGCAAGCCCGGGATCGACGGCGGCAAGACGGCGATCCTGGAGCCGGAGGAGCTGGACGACGAGTACTTCATGCTGCGCGTCCGCATCGACGGCGGCCGGCTGACCACCGAGCAGCTGCGCGTCATCGGTGAGATCTCCGAGGAGTTCGCGCGCGGGACCGCCGACCTCACCGACCGGCAGAACGTCCAGTACCACTGGATCCGCGTCGAGGACGTCCCCGAGATCTGGCGGCGGCTGGAGGCCGTTGGGCTCTCCACCACCGAGGCCTGCGGCGACACGCCCCGCGTCATCCTCGGCTCGCCCGTCGCCGGCATCGCGGAGAACGAGATCGTCGACGGCTCCCCCGCCATCGACGAGATCCAGCGCCGCTTCATCGGCAACCCCGACTTCTCGAACCTGCCGCGCAAGTTCAAGTCCGCCATCTCCGGCTCACCGCAGCTGGACGTCGCGCACGAGATCAACGACGTCGCGTTCGTCGGCGTCCACCACCCCGAGCACGGCCCCGGCTTCGACCTCTGGGTCGGCGGCGGCCTGTCCACCAACCCCAAGCTGGGCGTGCGCCTCGGCGCCTGGGTGGCGCTCGAAGACGTGCCGGACGTGTACGGCGGCGTCATCGGCATCTTCCGCGACTACGGCTACCGGCGGCTGCGCAACCGCGCCCGTCTGAAGTTCCTCGTCGCCGACTGGGGCCCGGAGAAGTTCCGCCGGATCCTGGAGGACGAGTACCTCAAGCGGAAGCTGACCGACGGCCCCGCGCCCGAGCAGCCCGCCGGCACCTGGCGCGACCACCTCGGCGTGCACCGGCAGAAGGACGGCCGCTTCTACGTCGGCTTCGCCCCGCGCGTCGGCCGGGTGGACGGCGCCACCCTCACGAAGATCGCCGAGGTCGCCGAGGCGCACGGTTCAAGGCGGCTGCGCACCACCGCCGAGCAGAAGATGATCGTGCTCGACATCGAGCAGGAGCAGGTCGACTCGCTCGTCTCCGCCCTGGAGTCCCTCGACCTGAAGGTCAACGCCTCGCCGTTCCGGCGCGGCACCATGGCCTGCACGGGCATCGAGTTCTGCAAGCTGGCCATCGTCGAGACCAAGGCGCGCGGCGCCTCGCTCATCGACGAACTGGAGCGCCGTATCCCGGAGTTCGACGAGCCGATCACCATCAACATCAACGGCTGCCCGAACGCCTGCGCCCGTATCCAGGTGGCCGACATCGGACTCAAGGGCCAGCTGGTCCTCGACGACGACGGCAACCAGGTCGAGGGCTACCAGGTGCACCTGGGCGGCGCGCTCGGCCTCGACGCCGGCTTCGGCCGCAAGGTCCGCGGCCTGAAGGTCACCGCGGACGAGCTGCCCGACTACGTCGAGCGGGTCCTCAAGCGGTTCCAGGAGGAGCGCACGGACGGCGAGCGGTTCGCCACGTGGGCGGCGCGGGCCGGCGAGGAGGCCCTCAAGTGAGCGAGCGAGCCGCCCCCTTCCACTGCCCCTACTGCGGCGACGAGGACCTGCGCCCGAACGAGACCGGTCACGGTGCCTGGGAATGCGCGGCGTGCAACCGAGCCTTCCAGTTGAAGTTCCTCGGGCTGCTCGCCCGGGGAGTTCAGCACACCGACGGCGGAGGCGATCGCACATGACGACCACTCACACGGCGCGTACCGACGTCGAGTTGAAGGCGATCGCCGAACAGGCCGGGCGCGACCTGGAGGACGCGTCCGCGCTGGAGATCCTCCAGTGGGCGGCCGCCACCTTCGGCGGGGAGTTCTGCGTGACCTCCTCGATGGAGGACGCGGTCGTCGCCCACCTCGCCTCGCGAGCCGCACCCGGCGTGGACGTCGTCTTCCTCGACACGGGCTACCACTTCCCGGAGACCATCGGCACCCGCGACGCCGTCGAGGCCGTGATGGACGTCAACGTCATCACCCTGACGCCACGTCAGTCGGTGGCCGAGCAGGACGCCGAGTACGGGCCCCGGCTGCACGACCGCGACCCGGACCTGTGCTGCAAGCTGCGCAAGGTCAAGCCCCTCGAGGAAGGCCTGACGTCGTACGCGGCCTGGGCCACGGGCCTGCGCCGTGACGAGTCGCCGACCCGGGCGAACACCCCGGTCGTCGGCTGGGACGAGAAGCGGCGGAAGGTCAAGATCTCGCCGATCGCCCGCTGGACGCAGGACGACGTCGACGCGTACGTCGCCGAGCACGGCGTCCTCACCAACCCTCTGCTGATGGACGGTTACGGCTCGGTCGGCTGCGCTCCCTGCACCCGCCGCCTGGTGGAGGGTGAGGACGCGCGGGCCGGCCGCTGGGCCGGGAACGCCAAGACCGAGTGCGGGATCCACGGATGACCGCGGCACAGCGAGAGAGCGCACGGCAAGAGCGTGCACAGCGAGAAAGTCAGGAGAACCACGTGAGCGGAGCCACCGTCTGGCTCACCGGCCTGCCGAGCGCCGGCAAGACGACCATCGCGTACGAACTGGCGGGCCGCCTGCGTGCGGAGGGCCGCCGGGTCGAGGTGCTCGACGGGGACGAGATCCGCGATTTCCTCTCCGCGGGCCTCGGCTTCAGCCGTGCGGACCGGCACACTAATGTGCAGCGCATCGGTTTCGTGTCCGAACTCCTCGCCCGTAATGGCGTGTTGGTTCTTGTGCCGGTGATCGCGCCGTTCGCGGACAGCCGTGAGGCGGTGCGAGCGCGCCACCAGGCGGCCGGTACCGGATATGTGGAGGTGCATGTCGCCACGCCGGTCGAGGTCTGCTCCGTACGTGATGTCAAGGGCCTGTACGCCAAGCAGGCGGCCGGCGAGATATCCGGGCTCACCGGGGTCGACGACCCGTACGAGGAGCCGGAGTCGCCCGATCTGCGCATCGAGTCGCAGGACCAGACGGTGCGGGAGTCCGCCGCGGCCCTGCACGCGCTGCTCACCGAAAGGGGCCTGGCATGACCACCGTTGCCGCTGTGACCGGCGAGGGCACCGACAGCCCGTACGCGCTCAGCCATCTGGACGCCCTGGAGTCCGAGGCGGTGCACATCTTCCGCGAGGTGGCGGGCGAGTTCGAGCGGCCGGTGATCCTCTTCTCCGGCGGCAAGGACTCCATCGTCATGCTGCATCTGGCACTGAAGGCGTTCGCCCCCGCCGCGGTCCCCTTCTCCCTGCTGCACGTCGACACGGGGCACAACTTCCCCGAGGTCATCGAGTACCGCGACCGGGCGGTGGCCGAGCACGGACTGCGGCTGCACGTGGCCTCGGTGCAGGAGTACATCGACGCCGGGAAACTGCGCGAGCGCCCCGACGGGACGCGCAACCCGCTCCAGACCGTGCCGCTCACCGAGAAGATCCAGAGCGAGAGGTTCGACGCGGTCTTCGGCGGCGGGCGCCGCGACGAGGAGAAGGCGCGCGCCAAGGAGCGGGTGTTCAGCCTGCGCGACGAGTTCTCGCAGTGGGATCCGCGCCGCCAGCGGCCCGAGCTGTGGCAGCTCTACAACGGCCGGCACGCGCCGGGCGAGCACGTCCGGGTCTTCCCGCTGTCCAACTGGACCGAGCTGGACGTGTGGCAGTACATCGCCCGCGAGGACATCGAGCTGCCGCAGATCTACTTCGCGCACGAGCGGGAGGTGTTCAAGCGCTCGGGGATGTGGCTGACCGCGGGCGAGTGGGGCGGCCCCAAGGACGACGAGCGGGTCGAGACCCGCCTGATCCGCTACCGCACGGTCGGTGACATGTCCTGCACCGGCGCCGTCGACTCGGACGCGACGACGCTGGACGCCGTCATCGCCGAGATCGCCGCGTCCCGGCTGACCGAGCGCGGGGCGACGCGGGCGGACGACAAGCTCTCCGAGGCCGCGATGGAAGACCGCAAGCGCGAGGGGTACTTCTAACCATGAGCAACACCACCGCCACCACCGAGCAGTTGGCCGACCTGTCGGCCACCACCCTGCTGCGGTTCGCCACCGCCGGATCCGTCGACGACGGCAAGTCCACCCTGGTGGGCCGCCTCCTGCACGACTCCAAGTCGGTCCTGAGCGACCAGCTGGAGGCCGTGGAGCGCGTATCGGCGAGCCGCGGCGCCGACGCCCCCGACCTGGCACTGCTCACCGACGGCCTGCGTGCCGAGCGCGAGCAGGGCATCACCATCGACGTGGCCTACCGCTACTTCGCCACCGCCCGGCGCCGGTTCATCCTCGCCGACACTCCCGGCCACGTGCAGTACACGCGGAACATGGTCACCGGCGCGTCCACGGCCGATCTGGCCGTGGTCCTGGTCGACGCCCGCAACGGCGTCATCGAGCAGACCCGCCGCCACGCCGCGGTCGCCGCCCTGCTGCGCGTCCCGCACGTCGTCCTGGCAGTCAACAAGATGGACCTCGTCGCGTACGAGGAGCGGGTCTTCGCGGAGATAGCCGAGGAATTCACCGCGTACGCCCGCGAGTTGGGCGTCCCGGAGATCACCGCCATCCCCATCTCCGCGCTGGCCGGCGACAATGTCGTCGAGCCGTCGTCGAACATGGACTGGTACGGCGGCCCCACCGTCCTGGAACACCTGGAGACGGTCCCGGTCAGCCACGACCTGACCTCCTGCCACGCCCGCCTTCCCGTGCAGTACGTGATCCGCCCGCAGACCGCCGAGCACCCCGACTACCGCGGCTACGCGGGCCAGATCGCCGCCGGCACCTTCCGCGTGGGCGAGTCGGTGACCGTCCTGCCCTCGGGCCGCACCTCGAAGATCACCGGGATCGACCTGCTGGGCAAGGCGGTGGACGTGGCGTGGACGCCGCAGTCCATCACGCTGCTCCTGGAGGACGACATCGACATCTCGCGCGGCGACCTGATCGTGCCGAGCGGTGACACCCCGCCGACCACGCAGGACATCGAGGCGACGGTCTGCCATGTGGCGGACACGCCGCTGAACGTCGGCCAGCGGGTGCTGCTCAAGCACACCACCCGCACGGTCAAGGCGATCGTCAAGGAGATCCCCTCGCGGCTGACCCTCGACGACCTGTCCCAGCACCCGGAGCCCGGCCGGCTCGTCGCCAACGACATCGGGCGCGTGAAGGTCCGTACCGCCGAGCCCCTCGCGCTCGACTCGTACGCGGACTCGCGGCGCACCGGGTCGTTCCTGCTGATCGACCCGGCCGACGGCACGACGCTGGCGGCCGGCATGGCGGGCGAGGCGTTCGCCACCGCCGCCGAAGAGGCCGCTTTGGCCCCGGACGACGAGGGCTGGGACTTCTGACATGCCCCGACTCGACGTGTTCTCGACCTTCGCGAAGGAGGGCGGCCGCATCGGCAGCGGCGCCCTCGGCAGCGGGCAGGGCGGCGTCGCGCGATGTGCGCGATGACGTACGCGCACCGCCTGCGCGCCCACCGCCGCCCCGTCCTGCGGGGCGCACCCGTACGACGTACGCGAAGACGAAGACCTGCTGACCTCCCGGCCACGACCTGACGGCGTGCGCCCGGGCCGACGAGAGGCCACCTCCCGTGCCTGCACCACGTACTCGACTCGCCGCCCTGGCGGCCCTGCCCCTGCTGGCCCTGGCGCTCGGTGCCTGCGGCTACGGCTCCCAGGCGACGGACCAGGACGGCAAGTCCAAGGTCGCCACGGGCGCGAAGAAGATCGACGGCCTGGACAGCGTGCGGATCGGCTACTTCCCGAACCTGACCCACGCCACCGCCCTCGTCGGCAACCGCGAGGGGCTGTTCCAGAAGGAACTGGGCGGCACGGAGGCGAAGTACTCGCAGTTCAACGCGGGACCCTCGGAGATCGAGGCACTGAACGCGGGCTCGATCGACATCGGCTGGATCGGCCCGTCCCCCGCCATCAACGGCTACACCAAGTCCCAGGGCAAGAACCTGCGCATCATCGGCGGCTCGGCCTCCGGCGGCGTGAAGCTCGTGGTGGACCCCAAGAAGATCAAGTCGCTGGACGACGTCAAGGGCAAGAAGATCGCGACGCCGCAGCTGGGCAACACCCAGGACGTCGCCTTCCTCAACTGGATCGCCGAGCAGGGCTGGGACGTCGACGCGCAGAGCGGCAAGGGCGACGTGTCGGTGGTCCGCACCGACAACAAGATCACTCCGGACGCCTACAAGTCCGGTTCCATCGACGGCGCCTGGGTGCCCGAGCCGACCGCGTCCAAGCTGGTCGCCGAGGGCGGCAAGGTCCTCCTCGACGAGGCCGACCTGTGGCCGGACAAGAAGTTCGTGATCACGAACATCATCGTGAAGCAGAGCTTCCTGAAGGAGCACCCGAAGGTCGTCGAGGCCGTCCTGCGCGGCTCCGTGAGGACCAACGCCTGGATCGAGAAGAACCCGGACAAGGCGAAGGCCGCCGCTAACGCCCAGCTCAAGGCGGACTCCGGCAAGGCGCTGCCCGCCGAGGTGCTCGACCCGGCGTGGAAGTCGATCCGGACGACCAACGACCCGCTGGCCGCCACCCTCGAAGCGGAGGCGGACCACGCGGTCAAGGCCGGCCTCCTGGAGGAGCCCGATCTCCAGGGCATCTACGACCTCGGCCCGCTGAACAAGGTCCTCAAGGCCGAGGGCGGGTCCCCGGTCGGCGACGCCGGTCTCGGCGTCAAGTAAGCCCGGAAGAAGACCAGTTCCCAGGAGGTGACGACCATGGCGACCACTCTCGCCGAGGCCGCGGAGGACATCCGCACCGCGACAACGCACGCCGCCCGGATCGAGCACGTATCGAAGTCCTTCGCCGGTCCCGCCGGGTCCCAGCTCGTCCTCGACGACATCACGCTCGATGTCGCGCCGGGCGAGTTCGTCACCCTCCTCGGAGCGTCGGGCTGCGGAAAGTCGACGCTGCTCAATCTGGTGGCCGGACTCGACAAGCCCTCGGCCGGCGCCATCGCGACGGACGGCCGCCCGGCCCTGATGTTCCAGGAGCACGCGCTCTTCCCGTGGCTGACCGCGGGCAAGAACATCGAACTCGCCCTGAAGCTGCGCGACGTGCCGAAGGCGGAGCGCCGCCCGAGGGCCGAGGAGCTGCTCGAACTCGTCCGGCTGCACGGCGCCTACGGCAAGCGTGTGCACGAGCTGTCCGGCGGCATGCGTCAGCGCGTGGCGCTGGCCCGCGCGCTCGCGCAGGACAGCAGGCTCCTGCTGATGGACGAGCCGTTCGCGGCGCTCGACGCGATCACGCGCGACGTGCTGCACGACGAGCTGACCCGCATCTGGCGCGAGAGAGACGTTTCCGTCCTCTTCGTCACGCACAACGTCCGCGAGGCCGTGCGCCTCGCCCAGCGCGTCGTGCTCCTCTCGTCGCGTCCCGGCCGGGTGGCGCACGAGTGGCGGGTCGACATCGAGCACCCGCGCCGCATCGAGGACTCCGCCGTGGCGGAACTGTCCGTCGAGATCACCGAACAACTGCGTGGGGAGATCCGCCGCCATGGCCAGCACTGAGACGAAGGAGGCCGGGGACGGTCAGGATCTCGCCGGTCTGGAGGCGGGGCTCGACGCGCTGGAGACGACCGCCGGGCCCGCCCCCACGCCGGTGCGCCAGGTCCTGGTGCAGAAGGTGCTGCCGCCGCTGACCGCGGTGCTGCTCGTCCTGGTGGTCTGGCAGGCGCTGGTCTCCTTCAAGATGGTCGACGACCCGAGCAAACTGCCGTCGCCGTCCGCGGTGTGGGACGAGGTACGCGAGGCCTGGCTTCAGGGCACGCTCCTGGACTTCATCTGGACGTCCGTCTCGCGCGGGCTGCTCGGCTTCGTGTTCGCCCTCGCGATCGGTACGCCGCTCGGCCTGATCGTCGCCCGGGTGCGGTTCATCAGGGCCGCGATCGGCCCGATCCTCTCCGGACTCCAGTCGCTGCCCTCGGTGGCGTGGGTGCCGCCGGCCGTGCTCTGGCTGGGCCTCGAGAACAAGATGATGTACGCGGTGATCCTGCTCGGCGCCGTGCCCTCCATCGCAAACGGCCTGGTGTCGGGCGTCGACCAGGTGCCGCCGCTGTTCCTGCGCGCGGGCCGCACGCTCGGCGCGACGGGCCTCAGGCACACCTGGCACATCGTGCTCCCGGCGGCGCTGCCCGGCTATCTCGCGGGGCTCAAGCAGGGCTGGGCGTTCTCCTGGCGGTCCCTGATGGCCGCCGAGATCATCGCGTCCTCGCCGGAGCTGGGCGTGGGCCTCGGCCAGCTCCTGGAGAACGGCCGCAACGCCAGCTCCATGCCCATGATCTTCCTGGCCATCTTCCTCATCCTCATCGTCGGCATCGCCATCGATTTGCTCATCTTCAGCCCGTTGGAGCGGCGCGTGCTGCGCGGCCGCGGTCTCCTCGTGAAGAGCTGACGCGCCGTGTACCGACCCGTGCTCCTCGTCATCGCCCACGGCAGCCGCGACCCGCGGCACGCCGCGACCGTGCGCGCGCTGGTGCGCCGGGTGCGGTCGCTGCGCCCGGGACTGCGGGTGGAGGTCGGCTTCCTGGACTTCGACGCGCCTTCCGTGCCGGCCGTGCTGGAGAGGCTCGCGGCCGAAGGCGTACGGGACGTCGTGGCGCTGCCCCTGCTGCTGACGCGCGCGTTCCACGCCAAGGCGGACATCCCCGCTGTGCTGCGCGAGGCCCCCGCGGCCCTGCGCATCCGCCGGGCGCCGGTCCTCGGCCCGTCGCCTCTCCTCCTGCACGCCCTGGAGCAGCGGTTGTACGAGGCGGGGCTCGACCCCGCCGACAGGTCCTCGACCGGGGTCGTGCTGGCCTCGGCGGGGTCATCGGACCCGGAGGCGATCGCAGTGATCGCTGAAATCGCGCGGGAGTGGCGGCTCACCGGTTGGTGTGCCGTGCGGCCTGCGTTCGCCTCCGCATCTCTGCCGCGCACGGAGGACGCCGTGCGCGCACTGCGTGCCGTGCCCGGGGTACGTCAGGTGGCGGTCGCCCCCTACGTCCTCGCGCCCGGCTTCCTGCCGGACCGCATCGCGCGGGGCGCCGCCGGGGCCGACGTACTGGCCGACGTCCTCGGCCCGGCACCGGCGGTGGCGCGGCTGTTGGTGCGGCGCTACGACGAGACGTACGCGCCGGACACCTGCTCTGTTGCTCCTCTGGCGCGGATTCCCGCACTGGCCTAGCTTGTGGGTTCATGACCCCGAGCCGTTCCCGCACGCTGTGGCTGCGGACCGAACCCCTGCACGCGGTGATCTATTTCGAGGAGCGCTGCCGCGGCCTCGGCCGGGCGGTGGGCCTGAAGGGCTTCTGGATGGGGTACTTCGCCGCCCGCACCGCCCCGATGGGCCGCGTGGGGCCCGGCGTCGCGTCGGCGGCCCTCGGTGTCTTCGCGCCGGGCATGGTGGCGCGCGCCCTCCCGTCGGCGTGGGAGTACGCCTCGCCGGACCGGGTCGTCGAGGAGCGGGCCCGCCTCGCGGCCCGCGCTCTGCGCCAAATGGTTCCGGACATCGCCATATTGACGACTTCGGCCAACCCGCCGCTGAAGGCCCTGGTCGAGGACGCCCCGCCACTGGCCCGCCCGCTCTTCGCCGCCAACCGCGACCTGACGGACCGGGCGGATCCGGTGGAGCGCCTTTGGCAACTGGTCACGTGCGTACGTGAGTTCCGGGGCGACGCGCATGTCGCGGTGCTCGCCGATCACGGCCTGGACGCACGCGAGGCCCTCGTCCTGGCCGCCGCGACGGGCAGGGTGGACACGACCCGCATCCGCCAGGACCGCGGCTGGAGCGAGGAGGAGTGGGAGGTCTCCGTGGACCGCCTGCGCGGCCGCGGACTGATCGACCCGACGGGCCGGGTGACGGAACAGGGCCTGACGGAACGTGAGTTGATCGAGGACGACACGGACCGCCTCACCGACCGCCTGCTGCACCCCTTGCCCTCCCCCACCGTGGACGCGCTCCTGGCCGCCCTCCACCCGGCGTCCCGGGCCATCCAGAGCTCGGGCATCCTGCCCTACCCGAACCCGATCGGACTGCCGCGTACGGCGGGGTGACGGGCGGCGGGGTGATAGACCCCGGGGCGGGTGGGCCGCGGCCTCCGCAGGGCCCGTGACCGGCGCAAACCGCTTGCCCCACCCGCCCCAGCCCCCTACTGTCTCGCGGATGACACCCGAACTGCGGTCCGAACGCCTCTCGCTCTGCGCCTATGCCGCCACCGACGAGGCGCACTTCGTCGCGCTCTTCCAGGACGAGGCCGTGGGCCGCTGGTTCGGGGACGGGATGCAGAGCGCGGCGGAGGACCGGGCGCTGTTCGGGCGGATATTCAGCCTCATCTACGCGGAGGAACGTTTTCCCGTGTGGGCGGTCCGGTACGAGGGGCGCTACGTCGGGCACGCGGAGCTGAAGCCCTCGCCCGAGAGCTGGCTCGACGGGCACGAGATCGTCTACGGCCTGACCAGGGAGACCTGGGGCCTCGGGCTCGGGACGGAGCTGGCGCGGCTGCTGACCTCGTACGGGCACGAGACCCTCGGTCTGGCCGAGGTGCATGCCACCGTCGACTCGGAGAACACCGCCTCCCTCGCCGTCCTCAAGCGCCTCGGCTACACCCAGGGCCGCGAGGTCCCCGAGGAGAACGGCAGGACCACCCTGCTGCTCACCTCCCGGCTCCCGGACTCGCGTCACTGACGTCACTCACATCACTGAAGAGCGTCCCCTGGTGGAACCAGAGCCGCCATCCGTCGTCCGTGCGCCGCCACAGCGAACTGCGGTGCGCGCGGCGGCCGTTGTCGTCCGTGTCGAAGGTCAGGTGCACCACGTCGTCGGCGAGCTGGACGCCGCGCATGTGCGAGGTCGTGGTGGGACGGCTCGCGGGGTCGGGGCGCGCCGTGAGGACCCGTACGATCGACTCCCGGTCCCAGCGCGTGCCGGACGCCCCGAACTCGGTGAACTCCGGGTGCAGCAAGGCTCCGAAGAGTTCGGGTGAGGCGCGCACCTCGGGGTCCAGGAGGCGCAGTTCGCCCTCGATGGCGGCTTCGACGGCGGGGGTGCGTTCAGTCACGGGTCATCTCCACGAGCCGGATGACGGTGTTCCAGTTGCGGCTGGTGGCGATGACGCCCTTGTTCAGGGCGGGTCTCGACAGCTGCTCACCGAGTCTGGAGCGGCCGAGTCCTTCGGGTGCGTACAGGTAGAGGGCGCGGTCGCCGAGCCTGAACTCCTCCGGGAGGAAGGCGGTCCGGTCGATGGCGGCGAAGCGTTCCGCGGCGACGGGCGCGGAGAAGTACGTGACGTGGAGCTGCTTGGCCTCCAGCTCGGCGGCGGGGAACGGGCAGGCGTCGGCCACCGCCCGCAGATACGCGCCGTCGCGCACCAGCACGTCGACGGCGAAGCCGAAGTGCTCCTCGATCGCCGTCCGCAGCTGGGCGGCGAGTGACTCCTCGTCTCCCCTCTCCGCGGTGAAGACCGCGTTGCCGCTCTGGAGGTACGTCTGTACGCCGCCGTGCCCGAGCCCCTCCAGGAGCGCGCGCAGCTGCGCCATCGGAACCTTCTTGTGGCCGCTCACGTTGATGCCGCGCAGGAGTGCCGCGTATCTCTTGGTCACCATGCGCACACCATAGAGCGGCCGCCGTGCCCCGTGGGGGTGGGCACGGCGGCCGCGGCTCGGCGGACGGCGAGGGTTACTCGACGATCTTCAGGAGCTTGTTGGGCGTGCCCTCGCTCGGGTTGGAGATCTTGCCCGGGGTGGCGCCGTCGGTCAGGGCCTTGGCGACGTCCGCGGGCTTGGCGTCCGGGTGGGCGGCGACGTAGACGGCGGCGGCGCCCACGACGTGCGGGGTGGCCATCGACGTACCGGAGATGGTCTTGGTGGCGTCGTCACCGGTGTTCCAGGAGGACGTGATGTCCGATCCCGGGGCGTAGATGTCCACGGCGGAGCCGAAGTTGGAGAAGTCCGACTGCTCGTCGTCCTTGGTGGAGGAGGCGACCGTGATGGCCTCCTCCACTCGGGACGGGGAGCCCTGGGAGGCGTCGGCCGACTCGTTGCCGGCGGCCACCCCGAAGGTGACGCCCGCGGCGATGGCCTTCTGGACGGCGGCGTCGAGCGCCTCGTCCGCGCCGCCGCCGAGGCTCATGTTGGCGACGGAGGGGCCCTGGTGGTTCTTGGTGACCCAGTCGATGCCCGCGACGACCTGCTCGGTGGTGCCCGAGCCCTGGTCGTCCAGGACGCGGACCGCGACGATCTTCGCCTTCTTGGCGACGCCGTGCGACTCACCGGCGATGGTCCCGGCGACGTGCGTGCCGTGGCCGTTGCCGTCGTCGGCGTTGTCGTCGTTGTCGATGGCGTCGAAGCCGGAGGTGGCGCGGCCGCCGAAGTCCTTGTGGCTGACGCGGACACCCGTGTCGATGACGTACGCGGTGACGCCCTCGCCGGCGGCGTCCGGGTAGGTGTACTTGCTGTCGGCCGCGGTGTCCGCCTGGTCGATGCGGTCCAGGCCCCACGACGGCGGGTTGTCCTGGGTGGCGTCGATGGTGAACTTCTTCGACTGGACGACCTTGCCGACGGCCGGGTCGGCGGCCAGGCGCTTGGCCTCGGTCTCGCTCAGGCCCTTGGCGGAGAAGCCGTTGATGGCGGAGGAGTAGTTCCGCTTCAGCTCGCCGCCGTACTCCTCGGCGAGGTCGGACTTGGTGCCCTTGTCGGCCTTCTCGTCCATCATCACGATGTAGCTGCCGGCGACGGCGCCCTGGGCGTCCGCGCCGTAGATCTTGCCCTCGGCGGGAGTGGCCGCACCGGCGAAGGAGGTGGCGAAGACCGTCACACCGACCGCGGTGGCGGCGGTGGCTATCGCGGCGGTGAGCTTCATCGTGCGAGCGCGCTTGTGAGTTGCCATGAAGAGGGGGCTCCTCGTGGAGTGTGGGGGATGTGGGGGGTATTCAGCTGTCTTGCCAGGGGTGTGCCGTGGCGACAAGTTCGTCGCGGCACGCCCTGACGCCCGGAAGATCTCCGGGTGTTGGGACGAAACCCTGACCGATTGACGCGCGCAGATCAATACCTACATACAGCTGTGACTTGTTCAACAAGCTTTCGTAATAACAAACAGGATCTGACACACCGGAACGGACATCTCGGGAGCCAAGCCACTCAACTCCAGTTAACAGAAAGCCGTTTGCGCCCCCACGCGTCACGCCGGGCGGGCTGGAGTCTCCAGCCCGCCCGGCGTGACGCGTATTGCGGTCCGTGCCGCCGCGGGGACTAGGCCGCCGCGGGGACCTTCTGCTCCTCGAAGGAGTCGATGGTCCGCGTGAAGTCCCTCGTCGAGAGCAACAGTTTGTAGATGATGGCGAGTTCGAAGACGAGCAGGAGCGCGCCGGAGACGATCGTCGCGGGCACCACCACGTCGAAGAGCGGGCCGATCATGAAGACGCCCATCTGGAACTCGATGCCGCTCACCAGGTGTGCGCGTATGCGGTGGCGCAGCAGGAAGGAGCGGGCCCGGAGATAGGCGGGGAACTTCCGGCGGAACTCCTGGTGCAGGTCGATCACCTGGGGCCTGGGGGCGGCCGGTGCCGCCTCCCCGTCGGCACCGGTCCCCTCGGCCGTCTCCGGGTCGTACGCGGCCTCGCCCGCCGCCCGCTGGAGATCCTGCTCGATGTCCGCCGAGGGGTTGTCACGCAGCAGGTCCTCCATGAAGGCCAGCTCCGCCTCGTTCTGCGCGCGCCGCGCGGCCCGCATGCGCGACTTGATCTGCTTGCGCATGGAGTGGCGGATCTTGAAGATCTCCAGCGAGTTGATGTACCGCAGGGTGTCGAGCGCCACGACGACGAGGGCGAGCCAGATGTAGAGGGTGTCCCCGGTGCGCTCGTACTGGCCGCCCATCAGGGCGACGCCGCACACCATGACGCGGATCCGGTCGAAGACGAAGTCGAGCCAGGCACCGAAGACCGAACCCTGTCCGGTGAGCCGGGCGACCTTGCCGTCCATGCAGTCGAGGATGAAGCTGAGGTGGTAGATGACGGCGCCGAGAGCGAGCCATTTCCAGTCGCCGAGCGCGAAGCACGCGGCGGAGCCGAGACCGAGAAGGAACGCGCCCCACGTGATCTGGTTGGGCGTGATTCTGGTACGCATCGCGGTGATGCGCACGAGCGGCGTGGCGACCGGGTCGACAAGCAACACGGTCCACCACGCGTCGCGCTTCTTCTGGGTGATGCGGCGCACCTCGGCGAGGGGCGGTATGTCTCGACGCATGGGGGTCAACTTCCTGGCGTTCGACGAAAGTTCATCTCACGCTAGGGAGGGGTTCGCGCAAGGAACAAGATCTACGCTGTGCAACCTTTACCCGGGGGTAACGGTCAACCTTTCAGGACGAGTCAATGGGCCTTCCAGCACGGTGGCGCGTTATCAGAGCGTTACCGAACAACTGGACCGCCAAGGGAACCGCGTCACGCAGCGTTACGTCAGAGCCTTCGGGCCCGCCCCTTCTCCAGTTCCTCCTCGATGAGGTCGGCCGCCCTCCTCGTGCCCCCCTCCCCCGCCATCGACCTCTGGATCTCCCCCAGCCTGCGGGCGACTTCGGGGTCGTCGACCAGCGCGAGGACCGCCTCGCGCAGGGCGTCGGCGGTCGCCTCCGCCATCGGCAGGTGCCGGGCGACGCCGAGCCCCTGGAGCATGTCGGCGTTGCCGAACTGGTCGGTGGCGAGCGGCACGGCCACCATCGGCGTCGCCGTGGCGAGCCCCTCCTGACTGCCGCCCGCACCGGCGTGCGTGATGAACGCGTCCGCCTTCTTCAGGATCGCCAGCTGCGGCACCCAGTCGTGCACTTCCACGTTCCCGGGCACCTCGCCGAGTTCGCTCGCGTCGACGTGCTTACCGGCCTGGAGCACCACATGCCAGCCCGGCAGCCCTCCGAAGGCCTTGACGCATTCGCGGTAGAACTCGGGCTGCTTGGTGAAGGCCGAGCCGAGCGAGACGAGCAGCACCTTCTCGGCCCCGGCGGGCCGCTCCCAGTCACCCTGCTCCGCCCGGTCGCCCTGGCAGGCGCCGACGAAGGTGTGCACGCTCTCGTCGACCCGGTCGGCATGCGGCTGGAGCGCCTTGGGGATCAGAACGAGCGAGCGCGGCGGACGCCCGACGAAGGGGTCGCAGTGCTGGGTGATGCCGTTCTCCTGGAGCCAGGCGTGAAAGCGCGCGTAGTACGCCCGGCCGCGCTCGGTCTCCTTCAGCTGCGCGTACATCGGCTCGGCCACCTCCTCCTCGTAGCCGTCCCAGGCGACGAGGTTCGGCGAGAGCGAGATCTCGGGGACGCCCCAGCGGCGGGCGAGGACGCGCGCCGGGTAGGAGGTGATGTCGTACAGGACGAGGTCGGGTTGGTCGCCCTCGTAGGCGCGGGCCAGCTCCGGGAGGACCGTGATCGCGTCGTGCAGGAACGGCTCGATGTTGTCGATCAGCTCGTTGCCCCAGGCCTCCGGGTCGTCGTCGGGGCCCGGCAGCGTCGTCGTGTAGGGGCGGGGCTCGGCGCCGGTCTCCGCGACCTTCTCCGCGAAGGCGTGCGGGATGGCGTAGGTGACGCGGTGGCCGCGGGCGACGAGTTCCCGGACCACTTCGAGGCTCGGGTTGACGTGCCCGTGGGCGGCGATCGAGAACATGGCGATATGGGCGGGCCCAGGTGAGGTCATACCCCGGACCCTAAGCGAGACGAGACGTCTCGTGCAAGCTATACGGATTCGCCGTCACCGGCGGCAGCCTCGTTATAACGGAGCAGATATCCGGCGAACCGCTCCAGATCCGCCTCACTCCACCCCGCGAGCCGCCCCTGGAACGCGACCCGGCGGGCCTCGCCCACCTGCGCGAGGACTTCGTTGCCCCGGTCGGTGAGGTGCAGCACGTGCACCCGGTGATCGGCCGGATCGAGCCGCCGCTCGACGAGCCCCGCCTTCTCCAGGGCGCCGACCTGCCTGCTGATCGTCGACTTGTCGAGGGTGTAGTGCGCGGCCAGATCCGTGGCCCGGCAGCCGCCCTGGTGTTCGAGGTGACTGAGCAGCGTGAAGGACACGAGCGAGAGCTCCGGGTGCATGCGCGCGGCGGTGGCCCGCGCCCGCCGGGCGAAGGCGGTCATCTCCCGCTGGATGATCTCGATGGCCTCGTCGCGATCGGTCACGATTTCTCCCTCTCCCAGGATGGTTGTAGAGTACAACATCGAAAGGGTTGTATATAGCAACTATGTCCCCGCCCTCTACGCAATCCACGCCATCCACCTGTCGAGCCTCCGGAGAAATCCCATGTCCGTCACCGCGGAACCCGCGCCCCGCCTGCGCGACGCGCTGCGCCACGTCCTCCTCCATCTGGTGACGCCCCTGCTGATGTGCCTCGGCATGGGCCTCGCCTACATGGGCGCGTTCGTCACGCCCGAGCCGAACGACATGCCGATCGCCGTCGTCGGCTCGGGCCCGCAGACGCAGGTCCTCGCGCAGACCGTCAAGGACAAGGCGGGCGACGCGCTCGACGTGCGCACCCTCGCCGACCGCGAGCAGGCCGTCGACGCGCTCAAGTCCCTGGACATAGCCGGGGCCTACGTCCCTGACGCCAAGTCGCCCGAGCTGATCGTGGCCTCCGCCGGGTCCGACATGAGTTCACTGGCGGCGCAGAAGATCTTCACGCCGGTCGCGGTGGAACAGGGCGTACCGCTCAAGGTCACCGATGTCGCGGCACCGGTCGCCGACGATCCCACGGGCCAGGGCCTCTTCTTCCTGCTCGTCGCGGTCAGCATCGGCTCGTACGCGTCGGTGGCGGTCCTCGGCGCGGCGGGCGCGGGGCTGCGGATGCGGGCCCGCGCGGGCCTCGCGGTGGGGGTCTCCTTCGCCGTCAGCCTGATCGGCGCCGCGCTCGCCGGGCCCATCTTCCACCTCGTGCACCACGGCCTGTGGGGCGTGTGGGCGATGGCCTGGCTCTACTCGGCGGGGGTCCTCCTCATCGGCGTAGGACTGCACACGTTCCTGAAGCGCTGGACGACGCTGGCGATGATGGTGCTCTTCGTGATGCTCAACTTCACGACGTCCGGCGGCCTGTTCCGGCCCGAACTCCAGAACGGCTTCTTCGGCTCACTGCACGCCTTCTGGAACGGCGCGGGCTTCGTCGAGGGCATCCGCAGCCACCTCTACTTCGGCGGCCACGGCCTGGGCGGGCACGTGTGGACGCTGGCCGGCTGGCTGGTGCTCGGCCTGGCGATCGTCGCCATCGCGGGCCTGTGGGAGCGACGCGGGCGGACGGCGGCGACTCCCGCCGGGGTGCGGGAGGCGCGGGAGCGGGAAGCGGAGGAAGAGGAGATGGAGGAGTCGGTCGCGGTGTGATCCCGCCGGGGGGGCGGGGTGGCGGTGGCTTCGCCGTGCCGCATGGCTGCGATGACCCCGGCGTACGGCACGGTCACGGCGTGATCCCGCCCTGCGGCACGGTCGCGGTGGCGGTCACCGCGGAGGCCGCGCCCTGCTGGGCCTGCGGGACACCCCGCAGGCCCAGTACCGTGAGCGCCGGGAAGGCCAGACCCTGACCGACGCCGGTCACGACCAGACCGGCGAACACCGGCCACCAGTAAGCGCTCTGATTGACCGTCAGGGGCAACGGCAGGACCCCACTCGGATCACACCCAAGAGCCTGCGCCTGGCCCCCGGCAGCGGCGAACTCCTGGACTTCACCGCGGGACTCATCGCCGGGGCCCGGTAGAAACGGGGCACTCCGCAGCGGGCTACGCCCGGATCGACGCGGACCTCTGCTGAATCTGGCCACGAGCCTCGGGCTCGACGTCGCCCTCGGACAGCGTTCTCCCGACGAGGCGCTCAGGGTGCTGGACTCACACCTGGACACCCCGGCACGAGGCACGGGGCGCGGCGGAACCTGACGGGGCCTCTGCCCCTCTTACCTGGCGAACGAGCAGGCAACCCAGATAACCGCGACAACCTACGAGCGGCCGGAAGACCACCTCATGAACCACGTGCACGCGGGAACCAGCGGCCGCCCATCGCGCCGCCCCGCAGCGCTCGCGTGCGCGGCGGCCCTCTGCCTCGCCCTGTCGGCGTGCGGCGCCAAGAGCACGGGCGGCGCGCAGGCCCCGCACGACGCCGTACAGGAGTCCGATCACCGCCTCCTGGAGCGGTTCCGCTCCTGGGCTCGCGACTCCGGCGAGTCCCGCACCGCCCGCCACGCGCAGGCCCTGACGACGGTCGAACTCACCGACACCCGCGAGGCGGACGACTACGACGTCGAAATGAGGACCGACCTCTCCGCGAGGACGGCCACCGCCAAGGAACTCGGGGGCCTCTTCCGTACCTGGTGGGACGGCGACGACGGCGACGGCACCGCGAGAGACCTCGTCCTGCTCGACGTACACGGGAACCGCCTCGCCCACAGCCGCCTGTGACCGCGCCCGTCCGCCCGCGCCCCGCCCCCGTCAGGAGTTCCCCATCCGCCCCCGCCGCTCCGCCGTCCTCCTGGCCGCCCTGTTCCTCACGGTGACGACCGCCTGCACGACCTCGTCGACGTCGGACCGCGCCGACGGGACGCCGCGCGCCGGTGCCACCGGCGTCGACGACCACCTGTTCCCCGCCCTCGGCAACGGCGGTTACGACGTCGCCCACTACGCCCTGGAACTGGACTACGTCCCCGACGACAACGCCCTCGAAGGCACCGCCGTGATCACCGCGCGGGCGACGCAGGACCTGTCCCGCTTCAGCCTGGACCTCGCGGGCCTGCGCGTGCGCCACGCCGCCGTCGACGGCTCCGACGCCCGCTTCAGCAGGAAGAAGAACAAGCTGACGCTCGCCCCCGCCCGGCCCATCCGCAAGGGCGAGACCTTCCGGACCACCGTCCGGTACGACGGGACGCCCCGGATGCTCACGGCGAGCGACGGCGGCAACGAGGGCTGGATCGAGACGGACGACGGCGTGGCAGCGCTGGGCGAACCCACCGGCTCCATGACCTGGTTCCCCGGCAACCACCACCCGTCCGACAAGGCGACGTACGACATCGACGTCACCGTGCCGTCCGACTACACCGCGGTCAGCAACGGAACACTGCGCGAGACGCGGCAGCGCGGCAAGCGCACCACCTTCCGCTGGCACAACCCCGAGCCCACGGCGAGCTACGTCGCGAGCGTCGTCACCGGCGTCTTCGACGTCTCCACCACTACGACGGACGACGGCCTGCCCGTCTACACGGCCGTCGACCCCGATGAGGCGGACGGGCCCGTCGACGTCCACGACCTGGTGCCCGAGGTCGTCGACTGGGCCAGTGACCGCTTCGGCCCCTACCCCTTCTCCTCGACCGGCGCCGTCGTCGACCACCTCCCCGACCTCGGCTACGCCCTGGAGACGCAGACCAGGCCGTACTTCCAGGAGGCACCCGACACTCGCCTGGTCGTCCACGAACTGGCACACCAGTGGTTCGGCAACTCCGTCACGCCCCGCGCCTGGCAGGACATGTGGCTGAACGAGGGTTTCGCCACCTACGCCGAGTGGCTGTGGGACGAGGAGCACGGACACCGCAGCGCCCAGCGCACCTTCGACTCCTTCTACGACGGCACGCATTCGGAGAGCGACGGCATCTGGGACTTCCCGGCCGCCGACCTGCCGAGCGCCGCCCGGGTCTCCGACAGGCCGGTGTACGGCAGGGGCGCCATGACGCTGCACCAGCTGCGCGAGACCGTGGGCGACCGCACCTTCTTCGGCATCCTGCGCACCTGGACGCGTGAGCACCGGCACGGGAACGCCGACACCGAGCAGTTCATCGCGCTGTGCGAGAAGAAGTCGGGGCAGGACCTCACTGAGCTGTTCGACACCTGGCTCTTCTCGGCGGAGAAGCCGGACGCCGACTGAGACCGCGCCGCCGACGGCCGCCTCCCTAGCGCTGATATCTCGCCAGGACCAGATTGCCGTCCTCCACCAGGCGTTCGCGCAGCTCGTCCAGGTCGATCGCCCCGCTGTAGTACTCCTGGAACGCCGGGGTGGCGACCTTGTCCTTCCACTCCGGATAGCCCCGCACCGACTGGGCGGGCGCCGAGCGCAGATCCTCGGCGAGGGCCGTGCCCGCCGCCCAGTCGTGCTTCCCGGTGCGCAGCGCGGGGTCTTTCAGCGCCTCCTTGCCGGTCGGCAGCATCCAGTCGCCGCGCGCCAGCTTCACCATGTTGTCCGGCTGGAGGAAGAAGTCGATGAACTCGGCCGCTTCCTTCTTGTGCGGGCTGTCCTCGGCGACGGACAGGGTCTGCGGGCTGACGCCCTGTGCGAGCCCCTCGGACCCGGCGGGCGCGGGAAGCACCTGCCAGTCGAAGCCCTTGGGGGCCTGCTGGACGATCTGCTGGCGGTAGGAGAAGCCGAGCGGGACCATCGCGTACTTCCCGCCGAAGAAGCCGGGCAGCGTGTCGGACCCGCCCATGCCGAGCGTCGTACCGCTGGCGCTCTTGTCGTCGTTGACCTGGTCGTGGACCGTGCGGGGCATGATCTCGTCGGCCTCGCCGAAGCGGACGTCGACCTTGCCGTCCGCACCGCGGTGGAACATCTGGCCGCCCGTCGACAGCGAGAGGTTGAGCGTCGCGGAGACCGGCTCCTTCAACGGCCAGGCGACGCCATACTTGCCGTCCTCGCCGTCGCCGAGTTCCTCGCTGACGTCCCTGAACTCCTCCCAGCTCCACGGCTTCTCGGGGGTGGGGATCCGGACGCCCGACTTCTTCAGCCACTTCGCGTTGGCGATCAGTACACGCGGCTCCTGGAGGAACGGCACGCCGTAGACCTTGCCGCCGAACGTCGTCGTCTGCCAGCTGCGCTTCGGGATGTCGGACTTCAGACGGTCGGGGAGCAGCTCGCCGAGGTCCGCGAGGTAGCCGCCGTAGGCGAAGTCGGCGAGGTCGTCCGAGGCGTCGTGGATGATGTCGGGCGCCTCGCCGCCCTCGAAGGAGGTGAGCAGCTGGTCGTGGACGCTGTCCCAGCTTCCCTGGACGTACTCGACCTTGACGTCGGGGTGGGTGGCGTTCCACTCCTCGACGAGCGCCTTGTTGGCGTCGACGGACTCCTTCTGCCAGGCCAGGGACTGGAACTGGAGCGTGATCTTCCCGTCGTCGTCGCCGGAGTCGCCGCTGCATCCGGTGAGCAGCAGGGCGAGCGCGGTGGCCGCGGCGGTCAGCAGACGCGGTGCGGTACGCATCAGGCCTTCACCGCCCCCGCCAGCATGCCGCCCGTGATCCGCTTCTGGATGATCGCGAAGATGACGAGCGAGGGGATGGTCGCGAGGAACGCCGCTGCTGCGAGGGGGCCGAGGTCCGCGACGCCCTCCGCGCCGATGAAGCGGTTGAGGATGACCGGCAACGTCTGCTTCTCCGGGGTCTTGAGCAGGACGAGCGCGAAGAAGAACTCGTTCCACGCGGTGATGAAGGCGAACATCGCCGTGGCCACGATGCCGGGTGCGAGCAGCGGCGCGACGACCGAGACGAACGTCCGCACCCTGCTCGCGCCGTCCACCGCGGCCGCCTCCTCCAGCTCGGCCGGCACCGCGCGGACGTATCCGACGAGCATCCACAGCGCGAAGGGCAGCGACCACACCACGTACACCATGATCAGTCCGAGCAGCGAGTTGATCAGGTGGAGGTTCTTCAGGATCAGGAAGAGCGGAATGATGATCAGGACGAACGGGAACGCCTGGCTGACCACCACCCAGCCGGTGGCCGCCTTCGCCAGACGCGTGCGGTGCCTGGCCATGACGTACGCCATCGGTGTCGCGATGACGACCGCGATCAGGGCCGCGCTGACCGCGGCGACCAAGGAGTTGCCGGCGGCCTGGAGGAGCGGCTGTTCGTCGAAGGCCTGCCGGAAGTTCTCCAGGGTCGGGTCCTTCGGGATCCAGGTGGGGTCGAGGCTGCCCAGCTCCCGCGCGGGCTTGAAGGCCGTGGAGATCAGCCAGAGGAACGGGAAGGCGAGGAAGACGAGGTAGGCGGCGAGCGCCACGTACTGCGCGGCGCGCGTGGACTTCTTCGTACGCATCATGCCTCGTCGCCCCCCTTCAGGCGGCCCACGAGGTAGACGGCGAGGAGCACGGAGATCACGGCGACCATCACACAGCCCATGGCCGCGGCGTAGCCGAACTGACCGTAGCGGAACGCCTGTTCGTAGGCGAAGAGCATGGGCAGGCGGGTGCGGCCGCCGGGGCCGCCCTGGGTGAGGACGTAGACGAGGGCGAAGGAGTTGAAGTTCCAGATGAAGTTGAGCGCCGTGATGGCGAGGGCGATCGGCTTGATGGCGGGCCAGGTGACGGTCCGAAAGCGCCGCCAGGCGCCCGCGCCGTCCATCGCGGCCGCTTCGTGCAGCTCGCGCGGGGTGTTCTGCAACCCGGCGAGCAGGGCGACGGTGGTCTGCGGCATGCCCGCCCAGACGCCGACGGCGATCACGGCGAAGAGCGCGGTGGCCGTGCCGGTCAGCCAGTCCTTGCCCTCGCCGAGGCCGAAGGTGGAGAGCGTTTCGTTGAGCACGCCCGCGTCCGGGTGGTAGACGAGGCGCCACATGATGCCGACGACCACCTCGGGCATCGCCCAGGGAATGATCGCGAGCGCCCGCGCCAGCCAGCGGAAGCGCAGGTTCTGGTTGAGCAGCAGCGCGAGGCCGAGCGCGAGCAGGAACTGCGGCACGGTGACGCCGAACGCCCAGAGGAGGCCGATCCGGAACGAGTCCCAGAAGAGCGTGTCGTGCAGCAGGTCCTGGAAGTTGAGGGCGCCGATCCACTGCGTGGGCTCGGTGCGGCCCGACTGGGAGTCGGTGAAGGCCAGCGCGATGCCGTAGAGGAGGGGGCCGACGCTGAGGACGAGAATCGGGATCAGCGCGGGCAGCACGAGGAACCACGCACCGTGGTCCGCGCCTCCGCGGTTCGGCGCGCCTCTCGCTGACCGCTTCGTCGCGGTCGCCAATGTCACGGAATCGGCTCCTTCGGGCGGCTCATACGGGTCTGGCCGCCCTGGCGGCCCCCGTCATCGTGCTGATGTGATCTTGATACGTCAAGCAGCTGCGCAGCCCGCGCACGCCTGTTGGCCTGTGCGAATGCGAGACTGTCGGGCGAACGGGGCAACGGGTGCGGGAGGCACGGGATGGACGAGGCACGGGCGCGGGACGTACTGGACGCGGCGGAACTTTCGGTTCCGGTGAGCGGGGCCCGGCTGCTCGCCCTCGGCGAGAACGCGGTGTTCGGCGTCGGCGACCTGGTCGTCAAGGTCGGCCGCGACGCCCCCGGACTCCTCGACCGGGCGCGGCGCGAACTGGGCGTCGCCCGGTGGCTCGAACAGGCGGGCGTCCCCGCCGTACGAGCCGTGGAGGCCGAACCCCGGGTCGTGGACGGCCACGCGGTGACGCTCTGGCACCGGCTCCCGGCAGCCGTGCGCCCCGCCGAGCCCCGTGATCTCGCCGCGCTGATCCGTCTCGTACACGAACTGCCCTCCCCCTCCTTCGAACTGCCGCGCCGTGAACTGCTCGGCGGTGTCGAGCGCTGGCTGCGGCTCGCGGGTGACGCCATCGATCCGGCCGACGCGGACTATCTGCGCGAGCGCAGGGACGGATTCGCCTCGGCGGCCGCCGCGCTCACCCCGCACCTGCCGCCGGGACCGATCCACGGCGACGCGCTGCCGCGCAACGTCCTGGTGGGACCGGACGGCCCCGTCCTCGTGGACCTGGAGACCTTCTCCTCCGACCTGCGGGAGCACGATCTGGTCGTCATGGCGCTCTCCCGCGACCGGTACGGACTCTCGCCCGAGGCGTACGACGGGTTCGTCTCGGTCTACGGGTGGGACGTGCGGGAGTGGGAGGGATGCGCGGTGCTGCGGGGCGCCCGTGAGACGGCCAGCTGCGCGTGGGTCGCGCAGCACGCTCCCGCCAACCCGAAGGCCCTCGCCGAGTTCCGACGCCGGGTCTCGTCCCTGCGCGAGCGCGACACGGCCGTCCGCTGGTACCCCTTCTGACTCCGTCGCCCTGACTCAGCTCACCGGAGACGCGGGCTCCTTGAAGGGCCACACTCCGTCCACTACCGCGTCCTCGTTCCCCTTCTTCCTGAGGAAGGTCTGGAAGTCCGCCGCCCAGTGCGCGTACCACTCGATCTGGCGGCGGTGGAGCTCCGCCGGGCCGAGGGTGGCGACCTTGGGGTGGCGGTCGGCTATCGCGCAGGCGAGGCGGGCCGCGGCCTGGGCGTCGGCCGCCGCGTCGTGGGCGGATTCCAGGACCACGCCGTACTCCGTGCAGACCGCCTCCAGATTCCGCTTGCCCCTGCGGTAGCGGTCCACGGAGCGGTCGATCGTGTACGGATCGATGACCGGGCCGGGCTCCGCGCCACCGAGCCGGTCGCTCAGGGACGCAAGGCCGTGCCGCCGCAGCTCGGCGGAGAGCAGGCTGAGGTCGAAGACCGCGTTGTACGCGACGACCGGGACGCCCGAGTGCCAGTAAGAGACGAGGACGTCGGCGAGCGCGTCCGCCACCTCGGTGGCGGGGCGGCCCTCGGCCGCCGCCCGTTCGTTCGTGACGCCGTGCACGGCCACCGCGTCGGCCGGGATCGGAACTCCCGGATCCGCCAGCCAGGTGCGACGGCCCAGCGTCTCACCCGCTTTGACCTCTATCACCGCGGCGGTCACGATGCGCGCTTCGTCCGGATCCGTCCCTGTCGTCTCCAGGTCGAAACCGATCAGCAGCTCCTGGTGCCAGCCCACGGCCGCCCCCTTCTTCGTCGTGCTTTCCCCCAGTGGCCACCACGATCGCATGCGCCACTGACAATCCGAGGTCCGCGTTCCGCTTACCCGGCCCGAGCGCACCGAAGCGCCGGGGCGGGAGGGGTCAGGACACCGGGCGCGAGTCCGCCCACGCCAGCTCGAACTCCTCGCGATATGTCGGGAAAAGACCGCCCTCGTCCGTATCACCCGATTTCACCACCCGGCCGCCGCCGCGCAGCACGAGCACCGGTGCCTCCATGCCGCGGGTCCCGCGCAGGTACGACTGGACGACGGCGATGCCGTCCGCGCCGTCCCCGTCGACCAGATACGCGGTGAAGCGCGGCGTCTCGTCGAAGACCTGGATCTCGAAGGCCCCCGGATCGCGAAGGCGCGCCCGCACCCGGCGCATGTGCAGGATGTTCATCTCGACGGAGCGGCTCAACTCACCCTTCTTGATGCCCAGTTCCCGCTCCCTGCGCTTGACCGCGCTGCTCGCGGGGTTGAGGAAGAGCAGCCGCACCCGGCAGCCGGACTCCGCGAGCCGGACCAGACGGCGCCCGGAGAAGTTCTGCACGAGGAGGTTGAGGCCGATGCCGATCGCGTCGAGGCGGCGGGCCCCGCCGAAGATGTCCTCCGCGGGGAACTGCCGCAGGAGGCGCACCCGGTCCGGGTGCACCGCCACCACGTCCGCGTAACGGTCGCCGACCAGGTCCTCGACGGCGTCCACCGGAAGGCGGCGCGCGGAAGGCGTGTCGGTACCCGCGCCGAGTATGTCCAAGAGCTTGGCGGAGGCGCGCTCAGCCTGCGCCAGGACCGCCGCGGACAGCGCGCGGTTGCGCGAGACGACGTTGCGCGTGACCTCCAGCTCGTCCAGGGCCAGTTCGACATCGCGCCGGTCGTCGAGGTACGGCTCGAAGCACGGCCAGTGCTGCACCATCAGCTCGCGCAGCTGGGGCAGCGTGAGGAAGCTCAGGACGTTGTCGTCGGCGGGGTCGAGCAAGTAGCCCTTGCGCCGGCTCACTTCGCGCACGGCGACGGCCCGCTGCACCCACTCCTGCCCCGCGGGGCCCGCCGCGGCGACCACCCAGTCGTCCGCGTGGACGGGTTCGTAGACGGGGCGCAGAACAGCGGCCACGACCGCGCGCAGCCGCTGTTCCACCAGATTCAGCCAGATGTAGGCGCGCCCGGCGCGCTGGGCGCGCGTACGGACCTCGCGCCAGGCGTCGGCACCCCAGTCCAGTTCCGGTCCGATCTGAGATCCCATCTCCACCGGCCGTGCCAGGGACACCGCTCCGGCGGGTACGTCCGCGGAGCCCCCCTCGTGACCCTCGTCACCAGAGGGCAGCTCCCGCCCACCCGAGCTCACCCGCGCACCGCCTTCCGTTCCCCCTTGCCACTCCCCCGGTCAACGATCAAGGAAGGGTACTCCGGGAGCGGCGGGCGGTGCAGCCGGATGGGCCGGGTGTTTCCTCAACCGCCCATCGGCGGCTGACCGTTCTGGTTAGCGAGATCCTGCGGAGTGAGCGGGCTCATAGCGGTGACATCGCGCGCGGCCAGCGAGAAGCCCTGCCAGTGGACCGGCATCGGCTGCTGGTCCTCGTCACGGGCGATGTGGTGGAAGCCGATGTGCACCCAGGTGATGGGGTGCGTGAGGCTCTCGCCGTTCGCCCACTTGTCGACGCTGTCCGGGCTGCCCGCCGGGCAGCCGATGTTGTTGCTCGCGTACTGCTCGCACTTCTTGTACTGGGTGAAGTACACGTCGTGCTTGGTGAAGGGCCGTCCCGCGTGCTTGTTGCTGGCCCCCGGCACGATCTCGTACGACCTGGGGTGGCCGTCCGTGTTCTTGCCCGCCCCGCTGACCACGCGCCACCAGCGCATGTCCTTGCGGTCACCGGCGAGTTCCTTGGTGACCTTGGTGCGGGTGGTCTTCGTGGTGGGGCTGCCCGGCCCGGTGGGCGGGGTGACCTTGGAGTCGTACTGCTCGACCTTGGCCTTGGGGGAACCGTCCAGGCCGAAGTTGAGCCGCCAGAAGACGTTGTGGGCGTGGCTCTCGGCCTTGGCCTGGTCGCCCTTGCCGATGGGCCAGCCGCGGTCGTCGCCGCCGTCGTAGTCGTACGGCGAGAGACTGCCGGTCGCGCCCACGTTGGAGGTGATCGTGCCGTCCGAGGAGAAGCGCCACTCGGTGATGTATTCGTACCAGGAGGCCTTGTTCACGGTGTAGACGAGCAGGTCCTTGCCCTGGCCGCTGAAGACCTTGCCGGAGCCGCCGGTGCTCGCGTCGTCGTTGAGGCGGTACGCGTGCCCACGCGCGCGCGTGGTGGTGCACAGGCCCTTCACCTCGCCGCGGTTGGGGACCTTGACGGTCTTGATGGTGCCGCCGGGGCACTCACCGGGGGCGAGGTTTTGCAGGGCCTGGCCGAAGTCGGTGCCGGTGACGTCGTCGTACTCGGCCTGACCGTCGTCGTAGGGGACGTGCACCTGGGCGAGCCGGGCGCTGGTCAGGACGGGTATCGGCTTCGCCTCGCCCTTGGGCTGGTAGCTGATCTTGTCGAGTATCAGGCCCGAGAGCGTGTTGTAGTGCCAGCACATGCGCCAGGTCGTGCCGCCGTCGAGGGTCTGCTCGATCTTGTAGGCGTCGCTGCAGTCGGCCGCCGCGGCGGGCGCGCTGGGCGCTTTGGGGGCGGCGGAGGCGGGGGCGGCGACGCTCAGGGCGCCACCGAGGAGCGCGGAGACCGCGACGGCCAGAGTGGCCCGTTTGCGGGCGCGCGAAAGTCTGTTGACGTGCATGGTGGAGTGGGCTCCCTCGTACGAGGAGAAGTTGATGTGTGGTGTCCTGCGCGACTGGCCGGAATCAGCCGAGGCGGCCGACCGTGCGGGTGCTCAGGTCGACGACGAGGGACCGGGTGTCGATCCACGGGCCGTTCTTGACCTTCGTGACGACCTGGAGGCAGCGGTGCTTGCCGCACTCGGTCAGGTCCGACGGCACCCGCTTGACGGTCTCCTTGCGGAAGACCATGCCGCTCAGCTGAAGCTGCTGCGGGCCGGTCAGCGCCTTGCCCGTGGCGTGCTTGAAGTCCTTCTTCAGCCCCTTGCCGAGCGGGTCGGCGATCAGCAGCCTGGCGCCCTCGGCGAGCTCTTCCTGGCTGGGTGGCGGCTGGACGTTCTGCGCGGTGGTCGTGTCGTCCACCTTGCCGGACTCCAGATTCACCGTCTTGGTGATGACGGCGTCCTTCTTGTAGTCGTAGTAGACGACTTCGGCCCTGCGCGGGGCCGCGGCCCCCGCGTCGGTCGGGTCCGGCTCGCTGAGGTTCGTGGACAGCAGCTGCGGGCCGCGGTCCCCCTCGACGTCCCGGCCGCTGGAGCGCATCTGGCCGCTGACCGATGCCTTCTCCGCGCGCTCAATCTCCTCGTCGGTCAGCGGGTCGCTGCCGATGCCCTTGGCGCCCTCCTCGGGCGCCGCCTCGACGACGCCGTCCTTGGCGATGGCGTCCTGCTTCGCGGCTGCCGCGTTGGCCTGGCGGTCCCCCGACGCGCCCGCCTCCGAACCCGGCAGATTGACGCCCACCACGACCGCGGTGGCGGTCGCCGCGACCGCCGCGCCCGCCACCACCTTCCCGAGGTGGCGTCTGACTATCTCTCGCACTTACTCCCCCTACTCCCCTGGCGCCCCATTCGTGGGCATGCCGAGTATGTGGTCGGACGGTTAGACGGGTTCAACTCAAGGGTGGTTGCCCCACTTTCGGGCAGACTCTGGCCAAAGTGGCCCCGGCCCGAGGGGGCGTTAGTGAAAGAGTCATATGCATGCAGGTCTGGCCTGGGCAGGCGTACCCCTTAGGTGCCACGTACGACGGAGCCGGCACGAATTTCGCGGTCTTCTCCGAGGCCGCAGAGCGGATGGAGCTGTGTCTCCTGCACGACGACGGCTCGGAGACCGCCGTCGAGCTGCGTGAGTCCGACGCGTTCGTGCGGCATGCCTACCTCCCCGGCATCATGCCGGGACAGCGGTACGGCTTGCGCGTGCACGGCCCCTACGCACCCGAGCAGGGGCACCGCTGCAACTCCGCGAAGCTGCTGCTCGATCCGTACGCGCGCGCGGTGAGCGGGCGCGTCGACTGGGGCGAGGAGGTGTACGGCTACCACTTCGAGGACCCCGGCCGGCGCAACGACCTGGACTCGGCGCCGCACATGATGACGTCGGTGGTGGTCAATCCGTACTTCGACTGGGGCGACGACCGGCCGCCCAGGACCCCGTACCACGAGACGGTGCTCTACGAGGCCCATGTGAAGGGCCTGACGATGCTGCACCCGGACCTTCCGGACGAACTGCGCGGGTCGTACGCGGCGCTGGGCCACCCGGCGATCATCGAGCACCTCACAGGGCTGGGTGTGACCGCCCTGGAGCTGATGCCGGTCCACCAGTTCGTGAACGACCACCGCCTGGTGGACATGGGCCTGAACAACTACTGGGGCTACAACACCATCGGCTTCTTCGCCCCCCACAACGCGTACGCCTCCTGGGGCGACCGCGGTGAGCAGGTCCTGGAGTTCAAGCAGGCCGTGAAGGCGCTGCACGAGGCGAACATCGAGGTCATCCTGGACGTCGTCTACAACCACACGGCCGAGGGCAACCACCTGGGCCCGACCCTGTCGTACAAGGGCCTGGACAACGCCTCGTACTACCGCCTGACGGACGACCCCCGCTACTACATGGACACCACGGGGACGGGCAACTCGCTCCTGATGCGCTCGCCGCACGTCCTTCAGATGATCATGGATTCGCTGCGGTACTGGGTCACGGAGATGCGGGTGGACGGCTTCCGCTTCGATCTCGCGGCGACGCTCGCGCGGCAGTTCCACGAGGTGGACCGCCTGTCGTCGTTCTTCGACCTCGTGCAGCAGGACCCGGTGGTCAGCCAGGTGAAGCTGATCGCCGAGCCCTGGGACGTCGGCGAGGGCGGCTATCAGGTGGGCAACTTCCCGCCCTTGTGGACCGAGTGGAACGGCATGTACCGCGACACGGTGCGTGATCTGTGGCGGGGCGAGCAGCGCACCCTCGCGGAGTTCGCCTCCCGGCTGACCGGTTCGTCCGATCTCTACCAGGACGACGGGCGGCGCCCGCTGGCGTCCATCAACTTCACCACCTGCCACGACGGTTTCACGCTGCACGACCTCGTGTCGTACAACGAGAAGCACAACCACGCGAACGGCGAGAACAACCGCGACGGCGAGAGCCACAACCGCTCCTGGAACTGCGGCGTCGAGGGCGAGACGGACGATCCGGGCGTCCTCGCCCTGCGCGAGCGGCAGATGCGGAACTTCATCGCCACGCTGATGCTCTCCCAGGGCGTGCCGATGCTCAGCCACGGCGACGAGTTCGCGCGCACGCAGGCCGGCAACAACAACGCGTACTGCCAGGACAACGAAGTGGCGTGGGTGCGCTGGCCCGACGGCGAGAGCCCGATACTGGCCTTCACGCGGGCGATGGCGATGCTGCGGCGGGACCACCCGGTCTTCCGCCGGCGCCGGTTCTTCCACGGCCGCCCGGTCCAGGGCACGCACGACGAGCTGTCCGACATCGCCTGGTTCACCCCGGAGGGCGCGGAGATGGAGCAGCGCGACTGGGAGGCCTCGCACGCGCGGGCGCTGAGCGTGTTCCTGAACGGCAACGCGATCTCGGAGCCGGGATCGCGCGGGGAGCGGATCTCCGACGACTCGTTCCTGCTGATGTTCAACGCGTCGCCGGAACCGCTGGAGTTCGTGGTGCCGGTCAACCACGGCCGCCAGTGGCAGGTGGTGGTGGACACGGCGCGTCCGGACGGGGTGGCGTCGGATTCGGGGCCGAAGGTGCGGGCGGGCGACCGGCTGACGCTGACCGACCGCAGCCTTACGGTGTTGCAGCGTCCGGCGTGACGGGGGCGCGGGGCTGCCGAGCGCGGGCTTCGGAGCGGGGCGGTTCGCGGGGCGGCAGGTCTTGGCGGGGCGGTTCGTGGCGGGGCGGTCCGTGGCGGGGCGGTTCGTGGCGGGCGATCAGCGCCACCGTGAACGCCGCCGCCGCGGCCGCGCTGCCGAGGGCGAACGCCGCCCCCGGCCCGTGGGCCTCGGCCAGCCGCCCGGCCACCGCCAGCGTCACCGCCTGCCCCCCGACGAACGCGCTCGCCGCGAACGTCATGCCCTCCGCGAGCCGCTGCGGCGGCACGGAACGCTCGGTCAGCGCGAAGCCCGTGATGAGGTTCGGGGCGTAGACCGCGCCGAAGAAGGTGACCACTCCGTAGAGGGCCGCCAGGCTGTCGGTCCAGACCAGGGGCAGCGACAGGAGGGCGGCGGCCGCCGTCGCCACGCGCCAGCGCGCCAGCAGCCCGAAGCGGTCGGGCAGCGCGGCCATGGAGAGCCCCACCACGGCGCTCATGACGCCCATCGCCGCGTAGACGAGCCCGGCCTGCCCCGGCTGCCCCAGCTCCTCGGTCAGCGCGGTGATGCCCGCCCCGCAGGCGCCGAGCAGCACCCCGAGGAAGAGGAGCCCGACGCGTACCACGTACACCGAGCGTGGCAGGAGCGGCCGTGCCCCACGCGCGCGTGCCGGTCCTCGCGGGCTCCTCCTGGCGGTGCGCCCCGTGGGGTGCAGTGCGAAGCCCGTGCCGCAGACGGCGACCAGGAGCGCCGCCGCGCCGAACGCGTACGCCGGATGGCCCACGACGGACGCCAGGCCCACCAGGGCGGGGCCGAGCACGAAGGACAGCTCGTCCATCGTGCTCTCCAGGGAGAGCACGGTCCCCGCGAGCCGCTCGTCACCGCCCCGCGCACGGATCAGCGCGACGACGCGGGCCCTGGCGAGCGGGCCGACCCCCGGGACCGTGGCGCCCGCGAGCACGCCCAGGGCGACGAGAGCGGGCGTGGGCAGGTCCGCGACGGCACCCGCGGTGTACGCGGCGATCGCCGCGGCGTTGACGAGCGAGAGGACGAGCACCACCGCCCGCTGGCCGTGCCGGTCGGCGAGGCGCCCGACGAAGGGCCCGGCGCCCACTTGGCCGAGCGCGAGCGCGCAGGCGACGCCGCCGCCGGTGGCCAGCGACCCGCTGGTCTTCGTCACCAGGAGCACGCTGCCGAACTGGATCACGGCCACGGGGAGCCTGCCGAGGAACGAGACGACGGGCAGCAGCGCCCCCGTCATGCCGATCACTGTGCGATACGCGTCCCGCGTGCCCCGAGCCATCGTCTGACGCTAACGACGCCGTTGAGCGGACGCGCATGAGCGGATGACACGAAAGCCGCCGGGGCGGGTACGTACCTTCGCATGACGCCAGAGCGCACAAGGCCCGCGGTGCCTCCTTCGCCGACCGCCACGTACCGGCTCCAGTTGCAGCCGGAGTTCCCCTTCGCGGCCGCCGAGGCCGCCGTCCCCCATCTCGCCTCGCTGGGTGTCTCGCATCTGCACCTGTCGCCGGTGCTGGAGGCCGTCCCCGGGTCGACGCACGGCTACGACGTGGTCGACCACGCCCGCGTGAGGGACGAACTGGGCGGCGAGGAGGGGCTGCGGTCCCTGGCACGCACCGCCCGCGAGGCCGGTCTCGGCCTGGTCGTGGACATCGTGCCGAACCACATGGCGGCGGTGCCGCGCCACAATCACGCGCTCTGGGAGGTGCTGCGCGAGGGACCCCGTTCGCCGTACGCCCGCTGGTTCGACATCGACTGGGACGCGGGCGGCGGGCGCGTCCTGCTGCCCTTCCTCGGGGCGCGGCTCGGGGACGAGCTGACGGCGCTGCGGGTCGACGGGGACGTCCTGCGCTATCACGAACACGCGTTCCCGCTTCGGGAGGGAACGGAAGAGCTGCCCCTGCCCGAGCTGCTGGACGCGCAGTGGTACCGACTGGCCTGGTGGAGACTGGCCCGTACGGATCTCAACTACCGGCGCTTCTTCACCATCTCGGACCTCATCGGAGTCCGCGTCGAGGACCCGGACGTCTTCGAGGCGACCCACGGGAAGATCCTCCAGCTGCTCCGCGAGGGGGTCGTCGAAGGACTGCGGATCGATCACCCGGACGGGCTCGCGGACCCGGGGGCGTACCTCCAGAAGCTCCACGAGGCGACAGGCGGGCGCTGGACGGTCGTCGAGAAGATCCTCGCCGACGGCGAGCACCTGCCCGCGGCCTGGCCGGTGGCGGGCACCACCGGTTACGACGCGCTGCGCCATCTCGACGGCGTCCTCACCGATCCGGCGGGCGCGGGGGAACTCCTCGGCCAGTACCGCCGCTTCGCCGCGCCGCCGGCCGACCGGGGCGGCGAGTGGGCCGCGACGGTGCGCCGTGCCGCGTACAAGGTCGTCACGCGCGAGCTGGCCGCCGAGGTCGACCGCCTCACGCGCGCGGCGGCCGCGATCTGCGCGGCCGACCCCGCCCTGCGGGACCACGCGCCGTGGGCGTTGCGCACGGCCCTGCGGGAACTCCTCGTGCGGCTTCCCGTCTACCGGCCGTACGTGTCCGGGGGCGCCGCCCCCGAGACGGTGCTCACCGCGCGGGCCGCCGAGGAGGCCAGGGCCGTCTTCAGCGTGCCCGAGGAGGCCGAGACGGTCGACGTCGTACGGGATCTGGCGCTGGGCAGGGCCGGGGCGGCGGACGGGAGCGGTGGGGCCGCCGTGGCGGCGTTCCGCGCGCGGTTCGCGCAGACCGCGTCCGCGCTGCGCGCCAAGGCCGTCGAGGACACCGCGTTCTACCGGCACGCGCCGCTCCTCTCGGCGGCGGAGGTGGGCGGCGCGCCCGAGCGGCCCGCGGTCTCCGTGGAGGAGTTCCACGCGTACTGCGCGCGCGTGCAGCGCGACTGGCCCTGGACGGGCACGGTCCTGACGACCCACGACACCAAGCGCAGCGCCGACGTGCGCGCGGGCATCTCCCTCCTGTCGCAGTGCCCGGACCGGTGGGCCGACCTCCTCGCCGAGGTGACGGAACGGACCGCCCGCGAGGGAGGTGTCCGCGCCCCCGACCCCCAGCTGGCGTGGGCCGCCTGGCAGACGGCGGTCGGCTTCGGCTTCCCGTACGACATGCGGTTGCAGAACGCGCTCCTGAAGCATGTGCGCGAGGCGGGACTGCACACCAGTTGGACCGAGCCCGACGAGGCCTACGAGAAGGCCGTGAGCGCCTTCGTGGAGGCCGGGCCGTGCGGGCCCCCGCTGTACGCCGTCGCGGACCTCGCGCGGGAACTGGCGCCCCATGTGCGGGTGAACGTCCTGGGTGCCGCGCTCCTGCATCTGACCATGCCCGGGGTGCCCGACCTCTACCAGGGCACGGAGGGCGAGTACCGCGCGCTGGTCGACCCGGACAACCGGCGGCCCGCGCGCTTCCAGCCGCACGTCCTGGAGCGGCTCGACACACGGCCGGAGCCCGCGGACCTCGCGGAGGAGAAGCTGGCGCTCACGGCGGTGGCGCTGCGGCTGCGCCGACGGCGCCCGGAGCTGTTCGGAGACGCGGGGACGTACGAGCCGCTGACGGCCGAGGGGCCCGGCGCCGCGCACTGTGTGGCGTTCACGCGCTCGGGGGAGGTCGTGGTCGCGGTGACGCGGCTGTCGCTGCGGCTTGCGGAGGTGGGCGGCTGGCGGGAGACGGAGCTTCCGCTCCCGGGCGGGCGGTGGACCGATCTGCTGTCCCCCGGGCGGGAGTTCGAGGGCCGCGCACGCGCGGAGGAGCTTTTCGCGAAGTCGCCTGTGGTGCTGCTGGAGCGGGCGGACGACTCCGGGGAGCCGGTCAGCCAGGGGGCGGGGCGGCGAACGCCGTAGCGGCGGATCGGGACGGCGAACTGCCGGTAGGCAATGGCCCGCGGCGCGATCGGGGTGCGCCCCGGGTCGTGCCCGTAGGGCCGCAGGGGGCCGTGGCCAGGCTGCCCGCACGGCACAGCCCGTGCCGGTCCGGGCGCCCGGCTGCCGCAGCCGCGGGGCGGAGAGCGACCCAGGGGCTGGGGACGGGACACTGCGCCAGGGGCGGCACGGCCCGCGCCGCGATCAGGATGCGCCGCCACCACGCCCGCAGGAACGGTGAAACCGAGCCACCCGCAAGGCACAGGCCCGTGGCGGGACAGGGGGCCCGCGTGGGTTCCGTACAGGTGTGCGGGAGGCAGGGACAGAGGTGGCGGCGTCGTACAAATGCCCCTATCGCGCGTGTCCTTGACACCCGCTCGGGGGCGTGGCGTACTGCGGATTGCGTCGGTGGCGGACCGGACGGGGGTGAGTCAACTGGCGGTGCAGCGCTATCCCACTGTTCCGGAACTCATCGCCGCTGCTCGGCAATTGGCCGAACACCGCCCCGAACTGACCGCCCTGCGCCAGATCGGCACCTCACGCGCGGGAAGGCCCCTCCACCTGCTGTCCGTGGGGCACGCCTCCCGCGCGGTCCTCGTCGTCGCGGGCGCCCACGCCAACGAGCCCGCCGGCGGCTCGACCCTCCTGCACCTCGCCGAGCGGACCCTGCGCGACGCCCGGCTGCGCGCCGACACCTCCTGGCACTTCCTGCTCTGCGCGGACCCGGACGGCGCGAGCCTGCACCGCACCCCCGCCCCGCGCTCGCTCCTCGACTACCACCGGCACTTCTTCCGCCCCGCGGGTCCGGAGCAGCCCGAGTGGTCGCCCTCCGTACTGCCTCCTCACCGGCTGCCGCCCGAGACGCGCGCCCTGACCGCCGTCATCGACGAGCTGCGGCCCTATTTGCAGGTGTCCCTGCACGGCACCGATCTGGGCGGCAGTTGGGTGCAGCTGACGGAGGACATCCCCGGCCTCGCGGAGCCCTTCGCCAAGTCGGCGGCGGAGCTGCACATTCCGGTGGAGACGGGCGCGTCGGACGCCGCGGGCTGGCCGGTCTCCGGGCCCGGCGTCCACGTACTGCCGGGGCCCGGGGCGGCGGCGGCCTACCCGAGCCTGCCCGAGGACGCCCGGCTCACCACCTGGCACCACGCCCATCGGTACGGCGGCCGTACCGCGATCGTCGAGGTGCCGATGTGGGCGAGCGACCTCGTCGACGACCCGGCGCCGCACCCGGCGCCGGGACCGGCCCTGCGGGCGCTCGCGCGGCGGCTGCGCAGGGACGGCAGGCTCGTCGAGGAGATCCTGGCCGAGGCGCTGCCCCGGCTGGCCGGCCACGCCGGGCCGCTGCTGCGGGCCGCGCGCTGGGGACTCGCGCTGGCGCCGGGCCTCGCCGACGACTGGGTCCGCCTGCCGCCCGCGGACACCACCGTGGCGTACGTCGGGAGCGTCGACGCGTTCGGGCGGCGCCTGCCGCTGCGGGCGGCCGCGATGCTGCTGCGGGTCCTCGACGAGGCGGGCGACCGGGCGGCGCCCCGCCTCGACCGGCTCGTGACACGGTGGAGCGAGGCCTTCGCCGAGCGGTTCGAGGCGCGGTGGGTGCCGCTGGAGCACCAGGTGGAGCACCAGTCACGGACCGCGGTGGCCGCCGCGCGCCACGCGCGCGTACAGCTACAGAAGTGACCGGCCCCGCCTACCGGGGCCGGTCGGGCGCGCGGCCGGGGCTCAGCTCACGGCCAGGCGGAAGGCCATCCGCCCGAAGCTCACCAGGTCGCCGTCCTGGACGAGCGCGGCGCCGGTCACCCTGCGGCCGTTCACGGACGTGCCGTTGGTGGAGCCGAGGTCGCGCAGCACCCACATGCCGCCCTGCCGGCGCAGCTCGGCGTGCACGCGCGAGACCGTGTCGTGGCTGAGCCGCAGGCCATTGGCCGGGTCACGGCCGATCCGCAGGGGGTAGGGGCTGTCGGGCGAGGGCAGCAGCAGCTTCGGCAGGCGCTCGGCCTGCCAGGCCCTGCGCAGCTTCATGGTGAACCCGGAGACCGCTTCCACGCTGCCGAGCACCATCCGCGACCAGCGGCCCTCGGTCCGCAGATCGGCGGTGAGGGCGGCCAGTTCGTCGGGCCTGCGGGCGGCGAGGACGAGTTCCATGCGCCGCAGGAAGGTGTCGTGCGAGAGCCTGCCGACGGCCGCGCCCTCCTTGAGTGCGTCCAGCGCCCGGTCGCGCTCGGCGTCCGTCACCCGCGCGGGGTACGTGGAGAACTCGAAAGAGGATGTCACCAAGGGATTGTCGGGCAACCTCGCCCCAGGTGTCCAGAATGGGCGCGGGCGGCGGTCGATCGATCTCTTCCGCCCACGAACAGGCGACTTCTGACGCACCATGGGACGCAGGTGTGACGAACAGCGGACGAGGGGGCACGTCGGTGAGGTTCGAAGTGTGGGCGCCGCAGGCCGGGCAGGTCACTCTGGAGTGCGCGGGCGCCACGCGCGCGATGGAGCGCGACGGGGACCGCGCGGGCTGGTGGACGGCGGACGCGGAGGCCGGGGACGGGACGCGCTACGGCTTCTCGCTGGACGGCGGCCCCGTGCTGCCGGACCCGCGCTCGCGCCGCCAGCCGGACGGCCCCGACGGCCTCAGCGCGGTCGTCGAGCACGAGCGGTACGCGTGGCGGACGCCATGGGCGGGGCGCGGCGTGCGGGAGGCGGTCCTGTACGAGCTGCACGTGGGGACGTACACGCGCGAGGGCACGCTCGACGCGGCGGCGGACCGGCTCCAACACCTCGCGGACCTCGGCGTCACCCATGTGGAGCTGATGCCGCTGTGCCCCTTCCCCGGCCGGCACGGCTGGGGGTACGAGGGAGTGTCCCTGTGGGCGGTGCACGAGCCCTACGGCGGCCCGGAGGCGCTGAAGCGTTTTGTCGACGCGGCGCACGCGCAGGGCCTCGGCGTGGTCCTGGACGTCGTGCACAACCACCTCGGTCCGTCCGGCAATTACCTGCCCGCCTTCGGCCCGTACTTCACCGAGACGCACCACACGCCCTGGGGCTCCGCGGTCAATCTGGACGCGCCGGGCTCGGACGAGGTGCGCGCCTATCTGATCGGCAGCGCGCTCGCCTGGCTGCGGGACTACCGGCTCGACGGGCTGCGGCTCGACGCGGTGCACGCGCTGCGGGACACGCGCGCGTGCCACTTCCTGGAGGAGCTGTCCACGGCCGTCGACTCCCTGGCGGGCGATCTCGGCAGGCCGCTGGCCCTGATCGGCGAGTCCGATCTGGGCGACCCCCGCGTCGTCACCCCGCGCGCGAGCGGCGGCCTCGGTCTGCACGCGCAGTGGAACGACGACTTCCACCACGCGCTGCACACCGCGCTCACCGGCGAGTCGCAGGGCTACTACGAAGACTTCGCACGGGCCCCGCTCGCCGCACTCGCCAAGACGATGACGCGCGGCTTTTTCCACGACGGGACGTACTCGACGTTCCGCGGGCGCGCCCACGGCCGCCCCGTGGACCGTGCGCGGACGCCCGCCCACCGCTTCCTCGGGTACGCGCAGACCCACGACCAGATCGGCAACCGCGCGCAGGGCGACCGGCTCTCCGCCTCCCTCTCCCCCGGCCTGCTCGCCTGCGCGGCCACGCTGACGCTCACGGGCCCCTTCACGCCCATGCTCTTCATGGGCGAGGAGTGGGGGGCCACGACGCCCTGGCAGTTCTTCACCGACCACACCGATCCCGAGCTGGCCGAGGCCGTGCGCCGGGGCAGGCGGCGGGAGTTCGCCGCGCACGGCTGGGCGGAGGAGGACATTCCCGACCCGCAGGACCCGGCCACCCGCGAGCGGTCCTGCCTCGACTGGTCTCAGCCGGAATCGGGGCACCACGCGCGCGTGCTCGCCTGGCACCGCGAGTTGATCTCCCTGCGGCGCGCCCGCGCCGACCTGATGGATCCCGACCTGGCGGCGGTGCGGGTCGCGTACGACGAACAGGCGCGCTGGTTCGCGTTCCGGCGCGGGGACCTGAAGGTCGCTGTGAACTTCGGCAAGGATCCCGCCGCCGTCCCGCTCGGGAACAACCACGCGCGCGTGCTCGCCGCCTGGGAGCCGGTCGAGCCGCCCGGCGCGGACGGCGTGCTGCGGCTGCCCGGCGAGTCGTGCGCTGTCGTGGGCGTCGCCTAGAGCAGCTGTCCACACGGCCCGCCGAAGCGCCTATCTTGAGGGCCCACCAAGGGGAGGCACGCCATGAAGCAGCGATTCCTCGGCCGGACGGGGCTGCGCGTCAGCGAGTTGTGCTTCGGCGCGATGATGTTCGGCAGCGGCGCGGACGAGGCGACGCCCCGAACGCGGGCGGGCTGAGCCGCAAGCACATCCTGTCGGCGGTGGAGGCGAGCCTGCGCCGCCTCGGCACCGACCACATCGACCTGTACCAGACACATGTGTGGGACGCGACGACGCCGATCGAGGAGACCCTGTCCACGCTGGACACCCTCGTGAAGGCGGGCAAGGTGCGCTACCTCGGCGCGAGCAACCACTCCCCGGCCCAGTTGCAGAAGGCCCTTGACGTGGCGCGGGCGCGCGGCTGGGAGCCGTACTCCTGCCTCCAGCCGGTGTACAACCTCCTGGTGCGCGAGGCCGAGTGGGAGCTGCTGCCGCTCAGCGAGGCGGAGGGCGTGGGCGTCATCCCGTACAGCCCCTTGCAGGGCGGCTGGCTGTCGGGCAAGTTCCGCCGCGGCATGGCCGCGCCCCCGCAGGGCGCGCGGGGCTCGGACGCCTGGCAGGAGCGGAATACCGAGGAGACGTGGCGGGTCGTCGACGCGCTCCTGGACGTCGCCGAGGAGGCGGGCCGCACACCGGCCCAGGTCGCCCTGCGGTGGCTCCTCCAGCGTCCGGGAGTGACCGCGCCGATCGTGGGGGCCCGGTCGGTGGAGCAGCTGACGGACAACCTCGGCTGTGTGGACTGGGAGTTGACGCCCGAGCAGCAGGAGCGGCTGACGTCGGCGAGCGCGCGTCCGCTGCCGTACCCGTACAACGTCCTCGCGTACTACCCGGGCCGCGAGCCACGCAGCGGGCCCCGGACGGACTTCGCCTGACGCCCCTCAACCGGACGTCCTGAGCGGTCAGTCGACGATGGCCATGTCGCGGGCGGTGTTGTTGAGGCGCCGCCCGCCGTCGTCGGTGACGGTCACGATGTCCTCGATGCGTACGCCGAAGCGGCCGGGCAGGTAGACGCCGGGCTCCACGGAGAAGCACATGCCGGGCACGAGGGGCTGCTCCTCGCCCTCGATCATGTAGGGCGGTTCGTGGGTGGTGACGCCGATGCCGTGGCCGGTCCGGTGGATGAAGTAGTCGCCGTAGCCGAACTCGGTGATCACGGCGCGGGCCGCCCGGTCGACGTCCTGGCAGGCCGCCCCGGGCCGCACCGCCGCGCAGCCCGCCGCCTGCGCCTCGCGCACCACGTCGTGCACGCGCCGCTCCTCGGCGGTCGGCTCGCCCACGTGGACCGTGCGGGAGGTGTCCGAGCCGTAGCCGTGGAGCAGGCCGCCGAAGTCGAGGACGACCATGTCGCCGTGTTCGATAACGCGTTCGCCCGCCTCGTGGTGGGGATTGGCGCCGTTGGGACCGGAGCCGACGACGGTGAAGTCCACCTGGGAGTGTCCGAACCGCCGTAGCAGACCGGCCAGATCAGCGGCCACGTCCATCTCCTTGCGGCCCGCGAAGGGGACCTTCTGGATCTCCTCGTACGCCGCGTCGGCCGCCGCGCCCGCCGCCGCGAGGCGTTCCAGCTCGGCGGCGTCCTTGACGGCCCGCAGCATGGGCAGCGCCTCCGTGAGGGAGACGTACGAGGTGCCGGGCAGCGCCTTCTGGAAGCCGAGCAGGTGCATCGCCCAGGCGTTGTCGCTCACTGCGAAGCGGCCGGACACGTCCAGGAGCGGGGCGGCGACGGCGTACGGGTCCTTGCCGTCGGTCCAGTCGCGCAGGGTGAGCGCGGGCGCTCCCGCGGCGCGCTCGGCGTCCGGGGCCTCCAGGGTGGGCACGACGAGGACGGGTTCCTGTCCGGCGGCGAGCACGAGGACGGTCAGGCGTTCGGTGAGCGCGGTCGGCCGGTAGCCGGTGAGCCACACGAGGTCGGGGCCGGGGGCGACGAGGACGCCCGCGAGGCCCGCGTCGGCGGCCGTGGCAGCGGCGCGCTCCATACGGGCCCTGTAGTCGTCGGCGGTGAAGGGCGCGGGCGCGGTGCTCATGAGGGCCTCCTGTTGGCTACGCGAGCATCCTCCCTTCCGCCGCGGGTGACCGCGAGCCGGCCGAAGGGGCTGGCTCAGGTCACGATGCCCGGCCTGACGGAGAGGATCTGGCGGTTGCCGTTCTTGTGGCGGACCGTCAGGGGCACCTCCTTGCCCGGCTGTGCGGCGGCGACCGCCGACGCGAGAGCGGCCGCCGAGCCGACGCGTACCCCGCCGAACGCGAGCAGGGTGTCGCCGCGTACGAGGCCCGCGGCGTAGCCCGGGCCCGGGAGGTGCACGCCGACGAGCAGCGCGCCCCGGCCGTCGGGGGCGTCGACGGCCTCGACGCCGAGAGTGGAGGCCCCGGCGGGATTCGCGGAGGCGGGGGCGGGGCCGTCGGCCGCTCCGGAGTTCCGTGGCGCGGGCTTCGACGGTTCGGGCCTCGACGGTTCGGACTTCGGCTCCTCTGCGCCGAGGCCCCCGGCGGCCTGCCGGAGCGCGCCCGGCGGGGCCGCCGCCTTCGCCGTCTCGGCGACTCCGCCCATGCCGATGACGGTGACGCCCACCGTGCCGATGCCGACGCCCGCCAGCACCAGGAGCACCGCGAGGAGCAGGCCGCCGAGCACGGCCGTCAGGCGCCTGCCGCGACGCCGCACGGCGTACGGGCGGCGGCCCTTCTCGGAATGGTCGCCTGGGCTGCGGCCGGGGCTCCGGCCTGGCATCGGCTTGGGACGCAACGCGGTCTGTTCCATGGCTCGCCTCCGGCCACAGCTCTACCCGGCGCGACCCGGCGGCGATGCCTCACGAACGGGTGAGATCAGGCTCTGACGTCCAGCTGCGCCGCCAGCGCCGCGGCGGGCCCGCGCAGGGTCCCGGCGTGCAGCAGCTCCGTGCGGTGGACGACGCGGGGCGCGGTCAGCGGCACGGCGACCGCGCCCGGCACCTCGGCGGCGGCCGCACGCGGCAGCAGGGTCAGGCCGTGGCCCGCGGCGGCCAGCGCGGCGAGGGTGCGCAGGTCCGTGCCGTCGTAGCGCAGCGCGGGCCGGAAGCCCGCTGTGCCGTTCGCGGCGCGGAGTTGGGCCAGCGGCAGGCCCGTGTCGGGCGCGTCGATCCAGCGCGCGTACACGAGGTCGCCGAGGCGCAGTCCGGTGCGGCGGGCCAGCGGGTGGCCTTCGGGGAGCAGCACGGCGACGGGTTCCTGGCCGACGCCCCGCGCGGTCAGGGGTGCCACGTCGGGCAGGCGCAGCGGGTCGTTCGGTGCGGCGAGGCCGTCGACGAGGCCGAGGTCGACGGCACCGGTCGCGACGGCCGCGGGAATCTCGTCGCGGGGCAGCACGGACAGGGTGACGCCGGCCGGTGGCAGTGCCTCGGCCGTACGCCGGGTCAGCGCGGTCGGTGTGGTGGCCAGCGTCAGGCCCTGCTCGGGAGCGGCCGCCATGCGCATGACCTCGGCGCGGGCGGCGTCGAGGCGCAGCAGCAGGGGGCCCGCGTGTTCCATGAGGCGCGCGCCCGCCGGGGTGGGCGCCACGGGGCGGCGGGTCAGCAGAGCGGCGCCGAGGTCCTGTTCCAGGGCCGCTATGTGCTGGGAGACGGCGGACTGGGTGTAGCCGAGTTCGCGCGCGGCCGCGGAGAAGGAGGCGAGGCGGGCCACCGTCACGTACGTACGCAGGAGGTGTGGATCCATGCGCCAAGGATCGCGCACCCCCATCAGGAACACTTATGGAGAATGCAGATTTCATCGTTGGACGTGAACGGCCGGCCGCGCCCAGGATGATCGGCATGACGACTGACACAGCCATGACCGCCGACGCGGCGCACAACTCCCCCACGGCACGTATCGCGTTGATCGGCGAACGCTCGCCGAACGTGACCTCCCACAACCGGCTGCCGCTCCTCCTGGACGCCCTCGCCGCCCACGACGGCCTCGTCCTCGACGCGTACTGGGTCCCGACCGAGGACGCCGAGGAGCCGGAAGCCGTACGTGGCTTCGACGCGGTGTGGGTCCTGCCCGGCAGCCCCTACCGCAGCGAGGCGGGAGCGCTGACCGCGATCCGCACCGCGCGCGAGGAGGGCATTCCCTTCCTCGGCACCTGCGGCGGCTTCCAGCACACGCTGCTCGAGTTCGCGCGCAACGTGTGCGGCCTGACCGCGGTCGCGCACGCCGAGAACGACCCCGGCGCCGGCGACCTGCTCATCGAGCCGCTCGCCTGCTCGCTGGTCGGCCACGAGGGCACGGTGACGCTCACCCCCGGATCGCTCGCCGAATCGGTGCTCGGCGCCGACCGGTCCATCGAGCGCTACCACTGCTCCTACGGACCCGGCCCCCACCTCGACACGCTGCGCGCGCACGGCCTGCGCTTCACGGGCCAGGACGAGGAGGGCCGGGTCCGGATCGCCGAACTCCCCGGCCATCCCTTCTTCCTGGCCACCCTCTTCCAGCCCGAGCTGTTCGGCGACGGCTCACGCCCGCACCCGGTCGTCCAGGCGCTGGCGCGGGCCGCCGTGCGGCACGCGCGCGTACCTGCCTAGTACCTGCCTGGCCGGCCCGCGAGGCGGGTCAGCGCAGCCCGGCGACGGCGGGGACCCCGGGCGCACGGTCCGGCACGAAGCCGTGCGCCCGCCTCGCCAGATCCTCCGCGCCGTAGCGCCGGCAGCCCGCGTGCCAGTTCAGGATGCCCGCCAGCCAGTTCTGCAGCTCGGTGACATAGCAGTCCATGACGGCGCGCGCCTCGGCCGTCAGCCCGAAGTCCTCGTACAGGACGGGGAACTCATGGGCGGCCACGTACTCGAACTGCTGCATGCGCTGGGTCATCAGGTCGTGGATGACGCCGAGCGCGGTCGGGTAGTCGCAGCCGAAGAAGTTCTGCACGACCAGGATGCCGTTGTGGACCTCTCCTTCGTACTCGATCTCCTTCTGGTAAGAGAAAACGTCGTTGAGGAGCATCGCGTAGTCCATCGCGGCGTTCTCCAGGGAGCGGACGGGGCCGCTGCGGTAGACCTCCGGCGGCACCGCGGGGCCGTGGCCCATCCGGCACAGGCTCATGGTGAGTTCGGAGCCGAAGGTGGCACGGCGCATCTCCAGGTAGTCGACCGGGTCGGGGATGCGGTTCTGCAACTGGTTGGCCAGCTCCCACAGCCAGCTCTCCGTCATGACCACCACGGTGTGCCGTGTGGTGCGCCGCTGCTCCGGGGACATGTCCCGGGTCGTGCGCGCCCACAGGTCGGCGAGGCCGCGCTCCATGCCGTTCACGGGCACGGTGGTCGGCTCGCCCTCGATGGGCATGCACCCGGCGAGGCGCTCCGTGCAGAGCTTCGCCGCGGCGAAGTCACGGCGGTGGCCGAAGACCAGGGGGTAGTAGTCGTCGCCGTAGGTGCCCCAGGCCAGCCACTGCGAGCTGAGGTCCAGGGCTTCCGCCGTGCCGTCGGGGCCGATTCCGGCGGCGCACAGCGGAAGGTCGTACGCGTCGAGCTTGTCCTCGTCCCACACGCCCTCCGACAGGATGCCCATCGTGTGCGACCAGGCGGTGAGCCTCGGGCGGGCGGCGTCCAGGTGCGGATTGAGCCGCAGCGGGAACGGCATGTGGAAGTCCGGCAGGATCGAGGGGCCCACCTTCTGGAACGGGACGTGCGTGAACGAGCGCAGCCGCTCCGCCCCGGCGGACGCGAGCAGCGCGCCCACGTCGGCGGCGGAGGTGCCGAGGCCGGTGGGCCCGGCGAGCGGCGAGGTGGCCAGCGCGCCCTCGTTCATGTACCTGCTGGAGCGCAGGTGCCATTCGTGGCCGCCCGACTGCCAGTCCTGGAGGCCCCGGGTGTACGCGGCGACCGCGGTGACCTCGGGTGCGGTGAGGCCCTTCTCCAGGGCGAGGGCGGGCACTTCGGTGACCGCCGTGTGCTCGAACTGGTGCAGGCGCGAGGTCAGGACGTCGTTGACGATGTCGGCGGCCTGCTGGGTCGTACAGCCGAAGAACGTCTCCAGGACGAGCACGCCGTTGCTCAGCTCGCCCTCGTCCTGGACCTCCCGCTGGTACGAGAAGAGGTCGTTGCGCAGATGGACGCCGTCGGAGAACGTCTCCATGAGCACGCGCAGGGGCCTCGAACCGGCGACGGCGGCGGGCACTTCGGCGGTCGCGTACTCGATGAGGCCCGCCGACCAGGGGGCGCCGCCCACCTTGCGGCGCATCTCGATGTACTCGACGGGGTTGGCGATCCGTCCTTCGTTGATGTTGGACAGCTCCCACATCGACTCGTTCAGGAGGTGCTCGGTGGACTCGGCGAAGCGGCGGCGCCAGTCGGCGGACATCGCGGGGACCGTGCGGGCCCACAGGTCGGCGAGGCCCGCCTCGACCGGGTTCTGCGGCTCGGGGACGGAGGTCGAGAGGTCCATCGGCATGAAGAGGGGGAGCCGGTCCAGGTGAGCCTTTCCCGCGACGCGGTCCTGGGTGCGTTTGTACATGTCCAGGAAGTGGTCGTCGAAGAAGAAGACCCACACGTACCAGTCGGTGATCAGCGACAGCGCGGGGCCGTCGCAGTCGGGGTGGGTGTACGCGCACAACAGGCCGTAGTCGTGCGCGTCGAGGTCGCTCTGCTCCCAGATGCCGGAGCCCTCCAACATGCCCATGTCACGCGCCCACTGGCTGGAGTGTGCACGCGCCTCCTCCAGGTGGGGGTTGAGCCGCGCGCGGTACGGCATGTAGAAGTGCGGCAGTTCGAACGGCTGCGTCATGGCCCGGCCCTACCCATGACCCTCTCCCGCCATCCGGGCGGCCGCGCATGATCGCACCATCGCGTGAATCGGAGGCGCGCCGGGGCGCACAAGGGGCGCACGAAGGCATGGGGCGGCGGCCTGGATGCGCCTTTGCCGAATCATCAGTTTGCCCGCGTGCGCAGGGCTTACGCCTCTAGGCTGCGGTCCACGCCCCCGGAAGGAATCACCTCCATGACCGATGCGCCGCCGCGAGCGGAGCTGCTCCTGGACCGCGACGTCCCCGAGGACATCGGGCAGGAGCTGGCCGCCGCGCTCGACCGGCTCGGCGCCCCGCCGGTCCGGGTCCGCCGCACCCTCGTCCACCGCGGGGCGGCCGACATCCCCTGGATCGTCCTGGCCTCCCTGCCGTTGCAGGCGTTCCTCAGCGGCCTCGGGGCGGAGGCGGTCAAGGACGCGTACGCCGCGTTCAAGGGGGTCGTACGGAAAACCGCGCGTCCGGGGTCGCCCGCGGGCGCCGAGGCCAGGCCGCTGGTCCTCCAGGACCCCGGGGGCGGGCTGAGCATCGTGCTGGAGCCCGATCTGCCCGCCGAGGCGTACGAGTCGCTGATCGGGCTCGACCTGGCGGAGTTCGCGGTGGGGCCGCTGCACTACGACCGCGCCCAGGGCCGCTGGCGCTCGGTCCTTGACGAGGCCGCCGGCTGACACGCCGGCCGGAGGGCACGGCGGGGTGTTCGCCGTGGATCGGGGGCTGACTGTGACTACGCAGACCGCGGACACCGCGGAGACGTCGGACGCGGAACTGACCCGCGCCGAACAGGCGTGCGCCGCCGGGGAGTCGGCACTGGATCGCGGCGACCGCGCGAGGGCGGAAGCCTATTTCCGGGAGGCGCTGACACTGACGTCGGCGTGGGCGGGGGGCGCCGACGGCGGTGAGGGTGCCGAGGGCGGTGAGGGGCTCAGGGATGGTGGCGGGGCTGGTGGGATAGGTAGCGGTGAAGGGGGCGGTGCGGGCGGCAGGGAGAACGGCGCCACGGGGGTCGGCGCGGGCCGCGGGGAATACAGCGCCGAAGGGGTCGGCGCAGGCAGTCCGGCAGGCAGAGCCGAGAGCGGCGGCGCGGGCGACGGGCAAGGCAGAGCCGAGAGCGGCGGCGCGGAGGGCGGGGAAAACGGCGCCACGGGGGTCGGCGTGGGCAGCCGGGAAGGAAGCACCAGGAGCGGCAGCGCGGGCAGCGGACAAGGCGGTACCCCGAGGAGCGGCGCGGGCCGCGGGGAATACAGCGCCGAAGGGGTCGGCGCAGGCAGTCCGGCAGGCAGAGCCGAGAGCGGCGGCGCGGGCGACGGGCAAGGCAGAGCCGAGAGCGGCGGCGCGGAGGGCGGGGAAAACGGCGCCACGGGGGTCGGGCCAGGCGGTCGGCAAGGCCGGGACGAGAGCGGTGGCGCGGAGCGTGAGGGACGTTGCTCCGGGGTGGTGGGTGGCGGTAGTGGGGGAAGTGGTGGGGGGCGGGGCCCTGGGGGCGAGCGGGGGATTGGGGGGAGCGGGGGGCGGGTTGAGGCGCGGGCTCGGACCGGGGTGGGGCGGGTGCGGCTCGCCGCCGGGGACGTCGACGCGGCCGTCGTCGAGTTCGAGCGGGCGCGACGGCTGCGGCCCACGGCTGCCGGGCCGCTGCACTGGCTGGGCTGCGCGGCGGCGCACCGCGGTGACCTCGCCGCCGCCGAGCGCCACCTCACCGCCGCGCTCGCCTGCGCCGTCCCGCACCGCCGCACCCTGATCCAACGCGCGTACGTCCACGCGCGCGCGGGCGCCCCGGAAGCGGCGCTCAGCGATCTGCGCGCCGCCTCCCGGATCGCCCCGCTGGACGACGAGGCCCGCTGGGTCATGGCGGCGCTCTCGGGCCGCCCCGCGCGCGAGGTGGCCCTGCGGCTGCGCAAGGCCGCGCTCCAGGGGCTGATGAGCGAGCGTGGCGCGGACCCCGCACGGGAGTGCGCCGGTCGGGCGCGGGCCGGGGCGCTGGTCGACGCCGCCCGCGGCCTCGACCCGGAGCCGGGCGGATTCGTTCCGCTGCACGCCGTGGTGCTCGTGCGCGGCGGCCGGCGCGCCGCCGCCGTGGAACTTCTCCACGAGGCCGCCCGGCGCGACCCCACCGACCACAGGGTCACCCACACCTTGGCACTGGCCCTGCTCAACTCCCCCGGCGGGCAGCGGGGCCCGGAGTGGGAGAGGTGTATCGCCGCCTGGGCTTCCGTGTTGCACGACGCGGGGTTCTGGGAGCGGGCCCGGGCCACCGCGTCCCGGCGGTACGGCGTGGCGGTGGAGGCCTCACTGGTGCCTGCCCTGCGGGCCGGTCTGCGCGAGGCGCTGGAGCGGCGCATGCCCGACGACGCCGGTACGCGTGTAGCGCCGGGACCGCTGCTCCAGCGGGAGGCCGACGCCGCGAAGCTGCTCGCCGCCGTGGGCGGCTTCCCCTCGGCGCAGGGCGGCGGGGTGCCCCTCTTCTGCGGGCCGCTGCGCATCGCGGAGCTGGGCAGGTCGGCCGAGTTCGGCGCGTTCGCCGCGGCGCAGGAGGCCCGTGCGCTGCACACGGGCGCCGCGCACACCGCCGCGCAGCAGGCCCACGCGCTCCGGGCGAACGGCTTCCACCCCGTCGAGGACACGCCCGCCGCACTCCCGCCCGGTGCCACCGCCGCGGTCACCGGCCACCCGTCCATCGACCCCGCCGCCGGCGCCCCGCCCATGTACACCTCCCTCACCTACGCCTTCTCCGAACTGGGCTTCGCTCAGCTGCTGTTGGGTCTCGGCAAGCCCGGCGACGCCCTCGCCGCCCTCGCCGAGCTGCGCTGCCCGAGCTGTCGCGCGCGGGGCGGGCCCGGGGCGGCGGCCGTGTGCGAGCCGGACTGCGCGCGCTTCGACGAGCTGAACCCCGGTTACGCCGGGCTTCCGGACAGGCACCGCAGGCTCTCCCTCGACGCGCGCGGCCTGGCTCTGGAGGCGCGGCTCAGCATGGGGCGCGACGAACTCACCGCCGACCGGCCCGACTTCACGGCTGCTGCCGCGTACTGGCGCCGCGCCCTGGTCCACAGCCGGGAGCTGGACCGGTACCGCGAGACGCAGACCGCCATCGTCGACATGGCGCTCGGCGCGGCCCGCGCGGCGCACTACGAAGGACGGCTGACCCGCGCGGTGGCCACCCTGGAGGCGACCCGCTCGGTGATCGGAGCCAACGAACGGGGCCGCCTGGAGGGACAGTTGGCCCGCGTCCTCGCCGACCGGGGCATCTCCGTGGCCAACGAGGAGGACGGGCCGCTCGACCAGCCCGCCGCCGACCTGCGCCGCTCCGTCGCGTTCAACCCGCACCTGCTGCGGACCCAGGTCAGCCTCGGCATCGTGCTGCGCCGCCTCGCCGCCGCCCGCTGGGGCTCGGGCAGCCTGTCCGGCGCGCGGGACACCCTGCGCGAGGCCATCGACCAGCTCACCGCCGCCCTGGAGCACTTCCCGGACGATCCCGACCTGGAGGACCAGCGGGAAGCCGCCGTCGCCGACCTCGACCACGTCATGTGGCAGCCCGACGAGAGCGAGCGGTGACGGCCGTGCTCACCTACGAGGAACTGCGCATCCGGGTCCGCCGCGTCGGCGGCGACCGCTATCTCGTGACCGCCAACGGCCCGGCGGCCGCCGCCGAGATCATCACGGTCGGCGCGGAGCCCGCGGCGCTCCGCGAGCAGTGGGACCGGCTGATCGCGGCGGAACTCTGCCTGGCCCCGATGGGCGAACTGCACACCGTGGCGCAGCTGCGGGAACTGGGGCGCGGGGTGTTCCGCCTGCTGTTCGGCGGTGACGGGAAGGAATCGGAGGAGAGCGAGCACGAGGAGGCGCGCCAGGGGGCCGAGGGCGAGGCCCGCGAGGGGATCGGTACCCGTGTCGGCGTCTGCGTCGACACCGCGTACGACCGCGCGCAGGGAATGTCGAGGCAGCGCGGGATCCGGCTCCGCTTCGACCTGCCGCCCGAGCTGCGCGACCTCCCCCTGGAGTCGCTGTGCGGGCCGCCGGGCAGCCCGCAGCAGGCCTTCGCCCTCAACCACGGCTACTCACTGGCGCGTTCCCTGCCGGGCGGGTCCCTCGGACAGCGGCTGCCGGGGCCGGCGGACGAGCCGAGCGTGATCCGGCTCGTGGTGGCCTGCGCCTCCCCCAAGGACCTCGCCCAGCTGCGGACGTCGGCGGAGGTGGCCGCCCTGCGCCACGATCTGCCCGATGTCGCCGTGAAGACCAGGGTGCTTGAGCGGGCCACGCGCGCGGGGCTGGAGTCGGCGCTCGCCGAGGACCACGAACTCCCCACGGCCGTCGTACTGATCGCGCACGGCGAGTACGACCAGGAGCTGGGCAAGGGCGTGGTGGCCCTGGAGACGGAGAGCGGTGGCAGCGACCGGGTGCCCGCGGATCTGCTCAGCGGGATCCTGCTGAAATCCCGGCGGCTCCGGCTGGTCGCCCTCAACCTCTGTTTCGGGGCGGACAGTTCGCACCTCGAACCCTTCTCCGGGCTCGCGCAGGCGCTGATCGGCGGCGGCGTGCCGGCGGTGGTGGCGATGCGGGGGCTGGTCAGCGATGTGTCGGCGGGAGCGTTCAGCCCGGAGCTGCTGAAGGGCATCGCGGCCAACAAGACCGTCGACGAGTCGGTGGCCGCGGCGCGGCTGCGCATCTCCCACCAGCCGGAGCACACGGCGGTGGAGTGGGCGACGCCCACGCTGTTCCTGCACGAGGGCTGTCGGCAGGGATGGCTCTTCAAGGCACGGGAGGTACGGGACCGGGCGGAGCCGGACCCGCTGCTGGAGGGCGCGCACGCGCTGGAGACGCTCCAGAGCCCCGTCGGCCACGTCGGCTCGGCCGTCCTGATCGGCGCGGCGCGCTTCCAGCGGGACCGGGGCGACTGGGCGCAGGTGCAGCGGATCCTGCGGACACCGGCCGAGAGCTACGCCGATGAGCAGCGCCGGATGCGGGCCGAGGCCGACTTCGAGCTGGCCTGGCCCCAGGTCGAGAAGTTGTGCGCGCTGCTCGCCGGGGAGCGGGACGCGGCAGCCGCCGCGGCCCAACTCGACGTGGTCCGCCGGGCCTTGCCGGGTGCGGTGCCGGGCTGCCTGGAGGCGGAGGTGGCCGAGCTTCAGCGCCTGGCCGCGCTCGTCGACGAGGCGCGGGCCGCCGAGGCGTCGGCGGACTGGCCCACCGCCATCAGCCGTTACGAGGACGTGCTCGCCGCCCGGCCCGGCGGGCTGCGGGACGTGGTGGAGCGGCTCGCGGCCGCACGCGACGAACTGCACGTGGCGCGCACCTGCGAGGCCGCCGAGCGGGCGCGGCAGGCGGGCGACTGGGCGACGGCCGCGCGGGGGTACGCCACCGTCCTGACGCTGCGCCCCGGCCACGGTACAGCCGCGGCGTGGGCCGCGTACGTGGCGGGGCGGGCCGCCGAGGCGAGCGAGGACTGGCCCGCCGCACTGGCCGCGTACGGGGCGTGCGCGGACCTGGAGGACGCGGCGGGACGGGCGGCCTACGCGCGCGGCCGGGCGGCGGCGCGGGACGGGGACTGGCCGGGCGCGCGGGAGGCGTTCGCGCAGGCGGGGCCCGAGCGGGCCGGCTGGTGCGCGTATGCCGAGGGACGGACGGCGGAAGCGGCGGGGGCGTGGGCCGCGGCGGTGACGGGCTACGGCTCGGCGGACGGCTTCCTCGACAGCGGGGTGCGGGTCCTGTACGCGCGGGGGCGTGCGGCGGCGGACGCGGGCCGCGTCGTCGACGCGGTCACCGACCTGTCGGCGGCGGCCGCGCACGGTTGGGACGCGGAGCCGTGGCTCGGCGAGCTGCGCCACCGCGCATACGAGGGCGCCCTCGCCGCCGCGGAGTCCGCCGACTGGCCGGCCGCGCTGGCCCAACTGGCTCCCCTGCCGGCCGAGTACCGCGCCACAAGGCCGCTCCGACGCTATGTGCAGGGCCGGTCGGCGATGGCATCCGGTGACTGGGGCGCGGCGGCGGAGGCATTCGGGGAGGCGGCCTGCGGTGACGCCGGGGACGGCCTGCCCTCCGACACGCTCCACCTGCGCACGTACGCCGAGGGCCGGCTCTGCCAGGAGCAGGGCCGCTGGGCGCAGGCGCTCGCCCACTTCGCCGGGTTGCCGTCCGAGCTGTCGGACGTACCGGACCGGGTGCTGTACTCGCGCGGGCGGGCCGCCGACGAGCGGGGCGAGTGGGGCGGGGTCATCGATGGGTTCGGGCGGCTGCCCGACACGTACGCCCAGGGCGAGGTCGGCGTGCGGCGCCTTTACGCACGCGCGCGCGTGGCCGCCGATCTGCGCGCCGACTGGGCGGCGGTCCTCGGCCTCCTCACAGGCGTACCGGACGAGGCCCGCGAGGGCGCGGTGGCCGCCCTGCGCCGCAAGGCGGAAGGCCGCAGGGCGGAGGAGGCGGGCGACTGGGCGAGGGCCTGCGAGATCCACGCCCGCGCCTTTCCGCCGCGGCTGCGCGGCGCACCGCTCCCGCCCGGCCCGCCGCCCGCACCCCTCGCCTCCGGCACCACCCCCGTCGACGACGAACCCGCGCACCTCTACCACTACGCCCTCGCCCGCACCCGCGAACTGGACGGACGGTGGCAGGACGCGCTCGGCGTCTACGAAGCCATGGACGAGCAGTGGGCCGACGTCCGGGCGCGTCGGCGTTACATGCGGGCCCGGATCGCCGAAGAGGGTGCTGACGGGGCCACGGCGTGGCGAGGGGTCGTCGAGGCGTACGAGGAGTTGGAGCGGGAGGAGGCACACGGCGTGGACGCCGCCACGCGCGGGCGGTACGCGCGCGTGCGGCTCGCCGAGGCCGAAGGGGACTGGGCCCGTACGGCCGCCGAGGCCGACGCTCTCGGGGCGCACCGGGACGCCCACGCCGTCGCCGCCTACGCGCGCGGACGTCTCGCCGACGCGCACCAGGAGTGGCAGCGGGCCGCCGACGCCTTCCGGCAGTGCCCGGGGCACCAGGACGCCGACGCCCATCTCGCCTACGCCGAGGGGCGGCTGCTGGAGGCGGCGGGGAAGTGGAGCACGGCCGTCGCCGCGTACAAGCGGGCCCGGGGTGTCCTGGACCGCGCCGACGTGAGATGCCGCAGGCTGCGGCGGCTGGTCGGGCTGCTCCCGTGGGCGGACGGGCTGACCAGCGCGCCCCTGGTCGCCGACCCCTTCGCCGTACAGGACCAGGCCTTTCCGTATCTCGCGCTCCGGGACGCGGGCGTGGATCCCGGCGCCTCCATGGACGTGGTGAAGAACGCCTCGTACGCGCTGCTGGAGCGCGGTTCCATGTCGTGGCACGAGCGCGTCGCGCTGGAGCGGCTGCGCCTGCCGGCCCGACGGCTGCGGCTGGACGCCCTGCTCTACCGCTGGCACTCCCCCGAAGCCTTGCGCGACGCCCTCGCCGGGCTCTCGCCGGACGAGGGGCCCGGCCTCCTGGACACCCTGTGCGAGCGCTTCCCGAAGGACGCCCCGCTGCTCCTGCTCCTCGCGCGCGACCGCGAGGCCGCCGCCGCCGAGTGGGAGCGGCGCCTGAAGGAGGCGCCCGGCGACATGGACGTGGTGCACGGCCTGGCCGCGGCCCGGCTGTGGCAGGCGCAGGAGCTGGAGCAGAGCGGCGCATGGGAACACGCCGTGGGCGCCTGGGAGTCGGCGCTCGCGTACTGGGCGACGCTGCTCAGCGACGACGAGTACTGGGACGGCTGGCGTGCCGAGCGAGCCGTCTGCTACGAACGCGACCTCACCCACGAGGACATGGCGTCGTTGCGCTGGGAGCTGAGCCAGCACCTCTTCGGCCAGCTGTCGGCCTACGAGCAGCGCCACACCGAGCAGGACCGGCCCGGACAGGCCGCCGCCTACCAGGCGCTGGCGGGCATCCTGGAGTCCGAGCTGGGCGGCGCCCGGGTGCTGAAGGACGTGGGCGGCCTGCCGTCGGTGCCGGGCGCGCGCGCCACGCTGGCGTGCGGCCCGCGCTATCTGCGGCTGCTGCGGCTCCAGGCGCCCCTCGGTGATCTGGTGGCGAGCCTGGACGCGGCGGCCCAGCAGGGCAAGGACCCCGGCGAGTACGCGGTACGCGAGCTGCGCTGGGCCTTCTCGGAGCTGGCACGGAGCTTCGCCCTGTGCGAGGTGCGCAAGTTCGGGCCCGCCTTGCGCGCGCTGCCCGCCCTGCGCACGCTGAGCACCCTCCCCGACGACTGCGCGGGCCCCGCCTCCCGCGCCGGGCACGCCGAGGGGTGCGACCACTGCAAGGACTTCCTGCTGCGCAACCCCGCCTACGTACGCCTGCCGCGCCGCCACGCCCGCCTCCTCCAGGACGGCGTCGAACTGGCCGTGCACGTGCGGCTCGCGCTCGCCAGGGCCGCCCTGACGCGCGGTGACGGCGGGCTCAACGAGGCCCTTGAGCACTGGCGGGAGCTGGTGCGGGTCTCCCGCGACGCGGGGATGCAGGCCCGCTCGAAGAAGGCCGTGATCCGCACGGTCCTCGGCCGGGCCGAGGCCCTCGCCGACGAGGAGGGCGCGCAGCTCGGCCCCTGCCTGGACGAGGCCGTCCGGCTCGTCGAGTCCGCCACCGCCGTACTGCACCCGCTCGACCGCGACCTGCTCGGCCGGCTCAACGGCAGGCTCTCGGCGCTGCTGTCCCTGCGGGGCGTGTGGCGCGGCTACACCCGCACCAAGCACGGCATGCGCTGCGACGTGTACGGCGCGGAGGCCGACCTGCGCCGCGCCCTCGCCCTCAACCCGGAGTCGAGCCACGCCCGCGACAACCTCGCGCGGGCCCTCGTGTTCACCCTCGACGAGCGGACGTACGAGGTGCCGGCCCGCCTGGGACTCCTCCACGAGGCGCTGGGTCTGCTGGACGTGGGCCTCGGCCAGGCGCTGACGCACCGCTACCGCGAGACGCTGAGTGAGTCCCTCGACGAGATGGAGAAGCTCCTCACCCGGCATCTCGGCGTCGGCGGGATGGGCGATCTGATTCGCAGCGACGGCCAGGAGACCCCGCCCGACGACGACGATCTGCCGTGCTGGGCGGCGGAGTTGACGGACAAGGCGGAGCGGGCGCTGCGTCGCGGGGAGATCCTGTGGGCGCTGCACCACCTGATCCGCGCCACCCGCGCGGATCCCACCGACAGCCGGATCCGGCGCGCGCTCCTGGACGCGGTGCGCCGCTGGCTCGCCGAGCTGAGCCCCGGACAGGGGACCCCCGAGGACGAAGCAGGAGGCAGTGTCGCGTGATCAAGGACCCCGACGCGAGCTGGGAGGGCCCCTTCCCCTACGACGCGCTCGCCCCGGCCGGTGTGACACCCTGGACGACCCACGCCGACATGCGGGACGTCTCCTTCGAACTGCTCGCCCGGCACCTGATGACGCCGGTCACCCAGCAGGCGTGGGACGAGCTGCGCGTCGTACGCCGCAGAATGCTCGTCGATCTGCTCCTGTACGACGTCGACCTCGACGCCGAACTCCCGGTGGCGGCAGCGGAGATCGACCGGCGCCTGGCCGTCGAGACGGCGTCCCCGGGGCATGCGGACGAGGCCACGCCCCAGGAGCGCCCCGGGCACCCGCTCCCGGAGGCCACCGCGCGCCTCCTGGACGATCTGATCCGCTTCGATGTCTGACCCGACGGCCCGGCTCGCCTACGAGCACGCCCGCGACCTGGCCGCCCGCGACGCGGTCCACCAGGCGCTCACCGAACGGCTGTTGCTGCGCTGCGCCGACGTCCTCGACTCCTTCGACCGGCTGCTCTCGGACGGCGCGGCGAGCGATGTGGAGACGTACAGAAGGAGCCTCGCGCTGATCGCCGGGCAGTTGGAGGCGGCGCTGGCCGAGGAGGGTCTCGAGCGGGTCGGGCGGGTCGGCGAGCGGGCCGAACCGGCGACGCACCAGGTGACCGAGGTGCGCGCCGCGCCGCCCGGGAGCGCCGACGACGAGGTCCTTGAGATCCTCCAGCGCGGGTATCGATACCGGGGGCAAGTGCTGCGCGCCGCCCGGGTTGTTGTCGCCGTCGACGGCGGCACGGAGCAAGGGACGGAGCGGGAATGAAGGCCATCGGCATCGACCTCGGCACCACCAACAGCGCGGTCGCCGCCCACGATCCGCACCGCGCGGACATCGCGGTGCTCACCAACAGCAAGGGCGAGCGGCTCACCCCGTCGGTCGTCGGCATCAAGAGCCGCGACGGCAAGGACCAGCCGCTGGTCGGCGAGGACGCGCTGAACTGGGCGATCAGGCAGCCCAAGGAGACCATCGTCTCCGTGAAGCGGCTGATGGGCCGGGACTTCGCCGACGCGTCGGTGGCGCAGGCCCGCGACCGGATGAGCTACGAGATCGTGGCGGGGCCCGACGAGGACCCGCGGGCGCACGTGGTGCTCGGCGGCCGGGCCCGCACCCCCGCCGAGATCTCCAGCGTGATCCTGGACAAGCTGGTCAGGGACGCCTCGCGCACCCTCGGCGAGCCGGTGACGCACGCGGTCATCACCGTGCCCGCCTACTTCCGTGACGCGCAGCGCGCCGCCACACGCGAGGCCGCCGAGAAGGCGGGCCTGGTGGTGAAGAAGATCGTGGACGAGCCGACGGCCGCCGCGGTCGCCTTCGGCCTGCACAAGCCCGGCGGGGCGCGCAGCCGGGTCCTCGTCTACGACCTCGGCGGCGGCACGTTCGACATCTCCGTGCTGAACGCGGTCAAGGACCAGGAGGGCAGGAGCCAGTTCCAGGTGCTGCGCTCGGCCGGCGACATCTGGCTGGGCGGGGACGACTTCGACCTCGCGATCGTGGAGCGCATCATCACGTGGATGCGCGAGGAGCACCACGTGGACCCGTCCGGCGACAAGGCGTTCCTCTTCCACGCGAAGAAGGCCGCCGAGCGCGCCAAGCGGGAGCTGAACGACATGGAGGACACGTACATCGTGATCCCCGCCGCGTACAAGGGCGAGAACGGCGTGCTCGACGTCGAGATGAACCTGACGCGCCGCGAGTTCACCGCGATGATCGCGCCGCTGGTGGGCCGCACCATGTCGCTCGTCCAGGAGACCCTGGCGCGCTACGAACTCTCGACCGACGACATCTCGGACGTGCTCCTGGTGGGCGGCGGCACGCTCACGCGGCCCGTGTACGAGGCGGTCGAGGCGTTCTTCGGCGCGGACAAGGTGCGCAGGAACATCAACCCCATGGAGTGCGTCGCGTTCGGCGCGGGCGTCCTCGCCGAGACGCTGCGGGGCGTGGAGTGCTCGGACACGGGCTGCGCGAAGGTCAACGAGTACGGGGCGAGCGCCTGCGCGGCCTGCGGCAGGAGCCTGGCCGACGGGCGTTCCAAGGGCGACACGGGTCTGTACGAGTCGACGCCGATGGCGATGGGCATCGCCGCGATCAAGGGCAGCCAGCGCGACGTGTTCGTCGAGATCATCGAGGCGGGCTCGCCGTACCCGCTCTCCGAGCCGCGGCAGCGCACGTTCCACGCGACGGACAGCCGCCGCATCCGGGTGCCGGTCTACGAGGGCGACAGCAAGGTGGCGAGCGAGAACCACGAGCAGGGCGTGGTGGAGTTCGAGCTGCCGCAGGAGATCGAGATCAACCGCCAGGTGGACGTCTCCTTCAACTACTCGGCGGACCGCATCATCACGGTGAAGATCAGCGTGCGCGGCACGGACATGGTCCTGGAGGCCACGCCGAACCGGGAGAAGCCGCGCACGCCGCCGCCCGAGCCGGTGGAGGAGCTGGACAGCGCCGTCCTGCGCGAGCAGCTGGCCTTCGCCGAGCGGGAGGCCGACCACTTCCTGAAGCGGTACGGGCCCTACATCGAGCCGGTGCAGGCGATGAAGGTCCGCAGGGACATCGAGCAGGCGCAGCGGGCCGTCACGATGGGCGACAGCAACGAATACAAGCGCCTGACCGAGCTGCTGCTCGACGACATGTACCGCCAGTGCGGTCTGGCGAGCCAGTTCCGGCAGGCCGAGCTGGCGTCGGAGGGCGCTCCTCCGGAGACGGTCCGGCAGATCAACGAAGCAGTCGAGTACGTCAAGCAGGCCCACCGCCAGGGCAACAACGTCCAGACCGCCCAGCAGGCGCGCAACCTCGTGAACCTGGTGGCGGTCGCGCAGTCCGAGCGTGCGGTGCCGACGCTTCCCGACCGGCCGGACTACGAGGGCATCCTGCGGTTCGCCGAAGAGACGGCCGGCGGATGAACCAGGCGCGGCAGGACGGCCGCCCCGCGCCGGGGACGGCCGCTGTCAGTCTCGGCATCGACTTCGGCGCCACGGGGGTGCGGGCGCTCTTCGCGCTGCCGGGCCGCCCGGGGCGGCGCCTGGACACGGACGCGGAGGACGGGCCGTGGCTGCTGTGCGAACCCGCCGAGACGGGGGAGCTGCCGGTGACCTTCCCCAGCCTCAAGAGCCGCCTGGGCAGCGGGCGTCCGGTGTGGGTCGGGGACAAGCCCGTGGACCCGGACCAGCTCGTCGTGCGGCTGCTGCGGTCCGTGCGGGAGCGGGTGGAGGCGGCGGCGCCCGGGCGGGTGACGCAGACCGTGATCAGCGTGCCCGCGCGGTTCGGCTCGGCGCAGCGGGCGGCGCTGCGGGACGCGGCGCGCGAGGCGGGGCTCGACCCGGCGCGGCTGGTCAGCGACTCCATGGCCGCGGTGATCGGTCACATGACGGAGCGGGACAGCGGCACGTGCCTGGTCTACGGCATGGGGTACGAGGGGTTCGAGCTGGGTCTGGTCCGCAGCGTGCGCGGGCACTTCCGCTCGCTGGGCTACGAGGGCGGCACCACGTCGGGGGGGCGCGCGTTCGACGCGGCGCTGCTGTCGTCGGCGGTCCGGCTGCTGCGCAGGCACCGCGCCCCGTCCTCGGTCACCGGGCTCGACGCGGCCGTGTGGCAGGGCCTTCGCGCGCGCGGGCAGGAGGCGCGGGAGGCGCTCGGGTCGCCGGGCGGCCCGGAGGCGGCGGTGCTGGACATGATGCCCGGCGCCGGAGTCCCGCTGTGGTTGCGGATCGAGCGGCCCGACCTCGACGCGTATCTGGACCGTCATGTGCGGCGCACCCTCGACCGGGCGCGGGCGCTGCTCGACCAGGCGGGGATGGAGCCGTCGGACGTCGACACGCTACTGCTCGTGGGCGGCAACACCCGTATGGAGCAAGTGCGTTCACGGATCGCCGGGCTCGGGGAGCGCAGCGTCCAGGCGTCGCCCGAGCTGCTGGCGCTCGGCGCGTTGAAGCACGCGGTGCGGCTCGCGGGCGGCACGGCGTCCTCGGGCCCCTCGGCCCTGGAGGAGGGCCCTCTGGAACCGGCGGCGCCGGCCCAGGACACCCTCTCGGACGCACCGCCGCTGACGGCGACGCTGGTGGGGGCCGACGTCGAAGAGGTACGGGAACCACGAGTCCCGGGTGCCCCAAAAGATCACGATGCCGCACGCGATCCGCGGCCCGCGCGCGCCGCCGTACGGGACCCCCGTGAGGCCACCGCCCCGCACGGCGTGCGGGAGGAACGCGGGAGTCACGGCGCCCGCGACCTGGAACAGGCACGGCTGCTCGTCCGGCAGGGACGCCCGCGAGAGGCCGGCGCCCTGCTGCGCGAGATCATCGTCGAGGCCCAGGGGCTGCTGGACGACCTCGACCGCCCCTCGCCCCGGCCCGACCCCGCGCCGACCACCCGGCCGGCCGCACCGGAGCCCGCGCCTGCCCTCGACTACGCCTCGCAGCGCCAACTGGCCCGCGCCCGCGCACTGTTGTCCCTCGGCCGGTACGAGCACGCCGTGCGGGCCGCGCACATCGCCTGGCAGGACGCGGCGACCAGGCCGACGGGCGCCGACATGCTGGACGCGATGATCGACGTGCACTGCGAGGCCGCGATGGCCGACATGTCGCCGGAGCACTTCACCGGCGCCGAGCAGTGGCTGAAGTGCGCGTACAACCACGATCCGACGAACGTACGGGTGCGCGGCCTGCTCGCCGAGCGCACCTACCGGCACGCCGTGGAGCTGGACCGGCGCGGCGAGCGCGATGAGGCCATTGAGGCCCTGGGGAAGTGTCTGACGTGGGACCCTGAACACTCCGCCGCCGAGGCACTGTTGGCGCGGCTCAACCGTGACGGCAGGAACCGGCGCGGCAGGGGGGACGTCCTCGGATAGAGGCCGGTCGCGCCCCGCGTGCGCCGCCGCTCGCGAGCCGCCCGTGAGTTGCCTGTGAGTCGCCCGTGAGTCATGGAGGGGAACTGGCTTGACGCCCGACCAACTGCTCGACAAGGCCTTGATCATCACCGAGCTGAGACGGCTCGCCGCCCTGCCCGCGCTGGAGCCGCGCGGCGCCGAACTGACCGCGCTGCACCGGGACATGGGCACGATGACCCGGCTCGACAGCTGGGCGGAGGTCGACCTCGTACAGACGTACGTACGACCGGAGAGCGTACGCACACCCCCTGAACGGACGTCCGGGCGGCGTGACCGGCTCCTGGAGGCGGCCCTCGGGGTGCTCGTCTTCATTCCGCTCCTGATCACCTGGTTCGGACTGCGGGAGGCCGTGCGGGCGTACGGCGAGCTGGCCGACGAGGACCCCAAGCAGGCGACGCGCCCCTTCCTCCAGCTGTGGCAGACGGGCTTCGGCGGCCATCTGTCGTCGCTCGGGCGGTTCGAGAACGTGGCGCTGATGGCCGTACTCCTCATCGCCCTGCTCGTGGGCCTTTCGGTGTGGCACGCGCGCGTGCGGGTGCGCGCCGAGCGCGACGACGCGGAGCGGGAGGAGGAGCGGGAGCAGGTCCTCGCCCAGCTGGCGTCGGTGCTCACCCGTGCGCAGATGCTGCTCGCGCCGTACCGCAGCGCGACGCCGCAGCAGTTCATCGCGGAGCTGAGGCAGGCCGCCAAGGAGATGGGCGACGTGGCGGCGAAGGCGGAGCAGAGCCACAAGGCGCTCAGCGGGGCCACGGCGTCCGTGGGGCACGCCACCGACGCCCTGAAGAACGCGGCGCTGTCCCTCACGAAGGAAGTGCCCAAGCTCGGCGCCGCGGCGGACCGCATCGATACCACCCTGCGCGACGGCGCGGCGGCGACCGCGAAGGCGGGCCGGGCCAACGCGCTCGCGGCCCGCGGGATCGCCGACCACGTCAAGGCGGCGGGCGACACGGTCGAGGCCTCCCTGAAGGCGCTGGTCGCCGCGCAGCAGACGCTCGTCACGAAGTCCGAGTCGGTGGCGAAGGCGACCGAACTGGCCTCGCAGGCCCTGGTGTCGAGCACGGGCCGCACGGGCGACGCGGTGGACGGCATGCGCGAGGCCACGGAGCGGTGGGACGCGGCGGCGGCCCACTGGCAGGACGCGGCGGCCCGCCTGGACGCCCGCATGGACACGCTGGCGACCGCCCTGCCCTCGCTGTCGCCGCGAGGCGAGGCGTACGGCGCGTCGCACGGCAGGGGCAATGGGGCGTACGGCTCTTCCGGCGCGGCGTATGGCTCCCCAAGCGGGGCGTACGGCTCCCAGAGCGGGGCGTTCGGCCCGAGCGGCAGTCCGAACGGCCCGAGCGGCGGCCCGAACGGTTCGGGTGGTTCGTACGGTTCCGGTGGCTCGAACGGAAGCGCGGGCGAGCCACGGGCCGAGGCAGCGGCGAGCGAGCCGCGTGCAGGGCGAGCCGGGACGGCCAACAGCGGGGCGGCCCATGGACATGCCGCCGAGGACGGTTCACCCGTGCCCGCGCCGAGCCCGCCCGCCGACCCGCCGACGACCCGGCTGCCCCCGCCCGCGCCCCGTGACGGGGGCCCCGCGTGAGCCGAGGGCGGCCGGTGCGCGGGCGTGGCAACCGGTTCAGCGTGGTGTTCCTCGCGGGGTGGCTCTTCGCCGACCTGCTGCTCGTCCTCGCACTCGTGTCGATGGCCGACCGCCCCGACCCGCAGGCCGACGACCGCCCCAAGCCCCCGCCGTCCAAAGGCGGCAAGCCCTCCCCCACTCCCACCGGGCCCCTCGCCGTGGACCGCGACCCCCAGGAGTTCCAGGTGTCGGGTCGGGGCAAGGGCGACCTCGTCGCGCAGATCTCGAAGGGCACCCGGAAGTGGTCGGGCCGCCGGGCCGCGCTCGTGCTCACCTTCGGCGGGGGCCCGAACGGCACGGTCTACGCCCACCGCGTGAACGGCCTCCTCGGCAAGGGCCGTCCGGACATGTTCACCAAGAAGACGGCGACGGACGACTTCCACAACCTCGGCAAGCGGCCCGAGACCGCCGTGGTCCGCGTGTACTTCTACACGGCGCCGGGCGGCTGAGGCATGGCGGTCCTGCGCCCCGGCGAACACCCGAAGGCGAGCGGCGCCCGCCCGCCGCTGCCCGTCCTGCCCCGCTGCCCCGGCATGCGCGGGTACGTCGCGCTGCGCGAGGCCATGCGGGAGGCGGGCTTCAGGCATGCGGCGGAGGTGCTGCGGGCCCCGGCGGCCGCGCCCGCGACGGACGCCCTGTTCGGCACGCTCCCGAGGGCCGAACAGGACGACGGCTTCCGGGTGCTCGACGGCCTCTGGTTCCCCGGCCGCGGCGGCATCTGGCAGCGCGTCGACCGGCCGTACGTCCAGCGGGCGGGCGCCCGCTGGCAGGCCTCCGGGGAGCCTCGTGCCCGTCAGGCCGCGGCCTTGGTGGACATTCTGGAGACGGTCCTGACCGACGACGCGATGGGCCTGCGCCGCATCGTCCTGTGGGAGGTGTGCTGCCTCCTCACGGACGCCGGTGACAGCCCGGGGGCCGCCGACGCGGTGGCGCTCGGAGTGCACCGCAGCGAGGCGGGACAGCTCGCCGCGGCGGTGGCCGCCGGATTCCCCGGCCCCGGGCCCGCCCGGCACGCCGCCGAGACGCTCAACGACGTATGGCCGGGCCCGCGGCTGCGCGAGGCGGAGCGGGTCGTGGCGCGGCTGCCGCGCGGCTCCGCCTCCCCGGACGGGCCGCAGGACCACCGCCTGAGCGCACTGGTGGGCTCCCTCCGCGCGCGAGCCGCGGACGTCGACCGGCTCACCGCCGAGGCCGCACGGTCCGAGGCCGAGGGCGCGCTGCGTGCCGCCGCCACCGCGCGGCTCGGCGCGCTGCGCCTGGCGCGGGACGACCCGCACGCCCACACGGAGCTGTTGCGCGTGGCCACGCTCCTTGCCGACGACCCCTTCGCCCCGGCGGACGCCGAGGTCGGCGCCGTGACCGACGACCGGGCCGTACGCCTGTCCTGGTGCGCGCCGCCGCGCCGCGCCCACGGCGTCACCTACCGCGTCCTGCGCTTTCCCGACGGCGCCCCCCAGCTGGCGGTCGAGACGGCGGCGGGCGAGACGGGCCTCGGCAGCGTCGACACCGAAGCCCCGGTGGGCCGCCCCTTGAGATACGCCGTCGTCCCGCTGCGCCGCGATCGCCTCGCCGGGGTGCCCCGCGTCACGGGGCCGGTGCTGCTCACTCCTGTGGTGACGGAGCTGCGCGCCAACGTCGTCCCCGGCGGGGTGCGGCTGCGCTGGCGGCCCGACCCGGCGGCGGCCGAGGTACGGGTGACGCGCTCGGGCTTCGGTGACGCCACCGAGGGCTGGGGGGGGCGTCGCTGGTGCGGGTCCCCTGCGCCCACGACGGGCTGCTCGACGCGCCCCTGGCGCCGGGGACGTACACCTACGAGGTGCGCTGCGGCTACCGCGATCCGGACGGCGACCTCGTGTGGTCCCGCGGCGTCACCCTCACCGAGCGGGCCGAGCGGTGGCCGTCGCCGGTGGAGGAACTCACCGTGCGGCGGCACGCGGACGGCGAGCGCGTGACCATCACCTGGCGGCCCCCCGCCGTCGGCGACGGGCTGCTCATCCCCTGGACGGCGGGCCCCGTCCCGCCGGGCACGGACGTGTCGGACCTCGTGGGTACGGTGGACGCCGTCCCGGCGCGGTCGGCCGGCGCCGAGTCGTGCGCCGAGCTGACACCGCGGCCCGAGCGGCGCGTCCGTGTGACGGCGGTGAGCGTGCTCGGCGACCGGGCCGTGTCCGGACCGAGCCTGGTCATCGAAAGCCCGGCGCCGATTAGGGATCTGATGGTGCGTCGGATCGATGCGGACCGCGCCGAGGTGCGCTTCGACTGGCCGGAACCGGCGGTCCTGGTCCGCGTGGCGTGGGGCGACGGCCTGCGGGGCGGGGAGCGGCATGTGGCACGCAGCGCGCTGCTCGCCGGGCGGGTGGAGATCCCCGTGTCCGCCGACGTGTGCGTGGTCACCGCGGTGCCGCTGCCCCGCCCCGACGCCGTCGCGATCGACACGCCCCCGGCCAGCGCGACACTCCCCGCGGCGCCTCCGCCACCACCCCCGCTACCCTCGGAGCCTCCCTGGTGGCGGGGGTGGTGGCGGCGCTGGTGGCGGCCGTGAGACGGCCCTGCGTCACTCCTTGACCACGGCCTCCGTGCCGCCGCCGAACTCGATGAGCAGTCCCGAGCGCAGGGCGATCGTCTTGCCCGGTTCCACGTCCCGGACCGTGCCGTCGTCCTTGCGCGCCGTCCACACCGACCTCGTACGGTTGGTGAGGCCGAACCGGCCACGCTGCTGAGGGTGTTCGGTGACCTCGCCGACCACGGCGGTGAAGTCGTGGCGGTCGGGGTCGTCGCGCAGGTGATGGGCGTAGACGCGGGCGCTGGGAGCGAGGCGGATGCCCCGGCGGGTGCGCAGCGTGCCGGTGCCCGTGACCAGTTCGAGGCGGGGCGGCAGGGTCAGGGTGGTGCGGCACTTCCAGCAGTTGGGCGGGGCTCCGTCCGGCTGGGTGAGGTTCTGCTTGCCGCACGCGCCGCACTGCGTGATGGCGTCGAGGACCTGGCTGAGCGCCTCGCGCCACTGTGACTCGCGCACCCGCAGGGAGGGGTTGTGCAGGCCGTCCGTGAAAGTGCGCACGAACAGGTCACGCAGGATCTGCGGCAGCGCGTTCCAACTGGCAACGACGGTGGGCTGCTCGCTGGGGACCGGGCGGTTGCGGGTGTCCTTGGGGTCGTAGACGAAGACGGGATCCGTGCCGTACAGCTTGCGTTTGGCGGCCATGTCGAGGCAGCGGATGTTCAACTCCAGGGCTCCATTGAGCGGGTGATCGTTCATCAGGAGGTAGAAGAGGAGGACGGCGAGCGAGTGCAGGTCGCTCTGGGTGCCGGGCTGGATGCCCTTGTCGCCGCGCACCAGCTCGGGCGCCATGAAGTCCATGGTGCCCGCGACGCCCGCCTCGGCGCCCTCCACGACGGCGTTGTCGTTGTCGCAGACGAGGACGTCGCCGGTGCGCGGGTCGAAGAAGATGTTGCGCCCCAGTTGATGTCGCGGTAGGCGATGCCCCGGGAGTGCAGCGCGCGGTACGCCTCGACGGTGTGCAGCGCCACGGTCACCAGAGTGCGCATCGTCGCGGCGGACACCGACGGGTCACGGCGGAAGAGGGCGGGCAGGTCGCAGAAGCGGGCGGGCCGTACGTCCATGAGGTAGCCGAAGCCGGGCTGCTTGCCCGCGGGATCCATCACGATGGAGCGCGGCCACAGGAAGCGGTCGTCGTCCCAGCCCTTGGCGATGAGCCCTTCGAGGATCTCCCGCTGGCGGGCGTCGGCCAGCTGGGGGTAGTACCACTTGACCGCGTGGTCGCCGGTGGGCGTCGTGACGCGGTAGACCTCGCCCTGGCCGCCGGAGCCGAAGAGCTCGGCGACCTTGAGCTTCTCCCCCGACTCGGCCACCAGGGTCTTTCCGGCGGCGAGCATGCCGTTCACCATTCTGTTCCTCTCTGCCTTTCTGCCCTTACGATTCGTCGCTGCGCCGCGCGGGCGCCGCGATGGCGCCCACGAGGGTCGTGTCGTCCCCGGAGAACTGGGCGGCCCGCGCCAGCCAGTCCGGTAGCTGGCTCTGGACCGCCGCCACGCCCTGCTCTGCGGCGCGGCCGCTGAGGCCCGTGGCGAAGTCCAGGAACCCCTGGTGGTCGGCGAAGCTCTTGGAGAGCCCGTCGGTGGAGAGCAGTACGCACGGCGGGGCGCCGCCCGTGAAGGGCTGCCAGTGCGAGCGCATCTTGCGCCAGGGCTCGGGCGCGCAGAGCGAGTCGGTCTCGTCGCCCATGTCGGGGCCGGTGGAGAGCGGGGTGTGCGGGACGCCCGCGTCGTCGACGAACACGATGTCGCCGTCGCCCAACTGCCAGCAGAACACCATACGTTCGGTCAGCACGGCTCCGATGAGGGTGCTGCCGTAGGCGGCGAGGTCCGGGGGCTCCTTGCGGTCGCGCTCCGTCTCCGCGCGCCCCGCACGGTGCGAACGGGCGCCGTGCGCGGGCGAGTTGCGGTCGTGCAGCAGGGCCCATTCGTGCCAGCGGTGGCCGACCTGCTGCGGCAGGCGGCGCGCCTCCTCGCGCAGCCCGGTCCAGCCCGAGGCGTCGCCGCCGACCCGGACCGCTTCGTACGCGAAGGCCCGCGCGCACGCGGTGAACTCCTCGACCGCCCAACTCGCCCCGAGGTCGCTGCGGAAGTGGGCGGCGCTGCCGTGCCCGTCGGCGACCACGAGGACGACCGCGCGGCCCCCGGCGACGGACAGCGCGGCGCTGCGGTCCTGGCTGTACTTCTTGGCCACTCCCTTGACCGCGCCGCTGAGCAGCGCCCAGGGTGCGGCCGTCATGGGGCCGGACACCGGATCCGGTCCGGTCGCTGTCTGCGGTCCCGTCACCAGATGTCGTCTTCGCCCTTGGTCATCGACGGGACGTCGATCGGCGTCGTGGGCCGAGAGCCGTCGTCGACCTTCGGCGTGGAGGCGTCCTTGACGACCGCGGTGGACATCCAGCGGATGGCCGCGGCGAGCTGGCGGGGGTTCTTCGCCTGGAGCGGCTCCAGCTCGGGGTTGCCGAGGAACTCCTTGAGCATGCTCTTGTCGGCGTCGTCACCGATGGCGACCGCGACGCGCACGGCCCGCTTGCCCCACGGGGTGCTGTCGATGGCGCGCAGCCCGGCCCGCCAGTCGTCGGTGGGCTGCCCGTCGGAGGCGAGGGCGAGCACCGGCGGCAGGGCGCGCTGCGGCATCGGCGGCGTCTGGAGCGCACCGGCGGCCAGTTTGAACGCGGCGCCCATGTCCGTGCCGCCGTAGATGTGCACGTCCTCCCAGGAGAACTGGTCGACCGGGGTGGGGTCGCTGACGTGCCAGCTCGCCCCGCTGGCGAAGGTGATGGCCCGCACGAGCAGGGAGGCGGCGGGATTGGACTGGGCGGCCTGCTGCATCTCGGGGATGGCCTCGCGGATGGCGAAGTTCAGCTCGCCGATCTTGCCGTTCACTCCCATGGAGCCCGAGCAGTCGAGCATCCAGATGAAGTGCACGGGGCGGCTGGCCATGCTTCCGCCGGGGAAGTTGTCGACGACGACAGTGTCGCTGGTGTCGCTCACGCTGGTCCTTTCCTATGGAGCGCGAAGGGTGCGGGGGGCGGGGGCTTCGGGGGCTTCCGAGGGGGAGCCGCTCGAACGGGCGGACTACTCGTCCTGGGGCGCGGTCGGATGCTCGGTCCGCTGCCTGATCCGGTGGCGCCACGCCGTCCATCCCTGCACGTCCTGGTTCTCACGCTGGAGGACGGTCGCCACGCGGCCGAGGTGATGGTCGTCCACGTGCGCGAGGACGGGCGCGAGGACCTCGTCGAGCAGTTCCTCGGCGACCGTGTTCCATTCCGGGCTGACGCCGTGCCGCTGCCGGGGCCGCCAGATGTGGAAGTACGCGGCCAACTCGGCGGGCTGCTCGGGCAGTTCGCGCAGCAGGCGGTCGCGGGTGCGGTCGTCCAGGAAGTACGCGCGGTAGGGCCGCAGCAGTTCCCGTCCGGCGGCGAAGAGGATCCGCACGCCGTGGGAGTCGCACACGTCGAGGGGGTTCGCCCGGGCGAGGGCGTGGCCCACCCGCTCGTCGATGCCCTGCCGCAGGACCAGGCCGGGCGGCGGTGCCTTGCGGAACAGCTCTCCGAGGCGCTCGACGGCGGAGCGGGTGAGGAGCGTACGGCCGTCCGCGAGGTCCTGGGCGGTCACGAGCAGGGCGGCGGTGTGCCGGTCTCCCGCGCCCAGTTTGGAGTCACCGCACATCGCCCGGGCGAAGTCGACCAGCTCCGCGTCGCAGCGGTCCGGCTCCCTCAGCCAGCCGATGACGCGACGGCCGAGGTCCGCCTCGACGATCAGGCGGGGCGTGCAGGTGCGGGCGATCCAGGGCTGCTCGGCGCGGTCCGGCGGGTTGGCGCGCCACACGATGTGCCACAGCAGGCCCAGAGTGGTCTTGTCCTCGACCTTCCGTGTGGGAAGGAGTTCGGTGAGCCGCTTGAACAGTTCGGCGCCGCGCAGGTGGTCCGGGGGGCCGTGCCACTGCGCGGCGGCGGCGGCGAGCCGGACGGTGAGCGGCGCCTCCTCGATGTGCCGCCGCAGCCAGTCGCCGTGCGGGGAGCGGGCCAGCTCCCGCAGACGGTCGAGCTTGCGCTCGGTGAAGTCCTTGATGAGCAGGCGCAGCACCCGGCGGGTGAGGGGGAGGTGTCCGACCTCGTCGAGGACGCGGACCGCGTGGGCGCACTCGCCCCGGTCGGGGCGCAGCAGTGCTCCCGCGAGCCGGTTCATGGCCTCGTCGAGCCCCGGTCCGCCGTCGGTGCCCACGGCGAGGGCGAGCCTCAGCGGCTCCGTCCAGGTGTGGAGGGGGTCGGAGAGTCTGCGGCGCAGCGCGTCGTCGGCGCGGTCGCCGTACTCCTCGCGCAGCTGCCGCCAGGCCTCCTGGCCGAGCGGCAGCCCTTCGAAGGCGGTGAGATCGGGCAGGATGTCACGGGCGCGGGGCGCGTCGAGATGGTGTTTGACGAGAGCGAGGGCCAGCGGCCGGGCCGCGCGGGCCCGGTCGTCGTCGAGCCCTCGGCAGAGCCGGTCGAGTTCGCCGAGCGTGCGGGAGTCGGTCTCGCCCCGCGCCACGGACCCGGCGAGGTCATCGAAGACCGCGCGGAGGGAGTCTTCGCCGAGCCCGGCGAGGTCGGCGCCCGAGGGGGCTCTCGTGAGGCCCGCGCCACCGCCCTCACTCCCGTCGCCGCCCCCGCTCCCGTCGCCGCCGTCACTCCCGCTGCCGCCGCCTCTGGCGATGAGCGGGAGCAGCGCGAAGGCGTCCTCGGGCCGCGGCATGGCCCCGGGGCCGGGCCGCGGCGGGTTCCCGGAGATCCAGCGCTCGGCGGTGAACCGGGCCCAGGGGTCGCGGTCGGGGGGCGGGCTCTGGGGGCCGCCCGTGCCGTCGTGCACGCGGTACAGGTACGTGACCGTGGCGGGGTCGGTCCGGTCGAACTCCGTCTCCGGGCCGATCCCGATGATCTGCTGCGGGGACTGGTGCGGGGCGGTGGTCCAGGTGGTGAACGTGAGCAGAGGGACGTACGCCTCGGGCAGCGAGGCGCAGGCGAGCGCGACCCAGCGGGCCACGGTCTCGGAGTCCTTCTCGACGAGGACGATCTGCCGTCCGGCCGGGTCTTCGAAGAGGCGGCGCACATCGGCGAGGAAGGGCGCGACACGGTCCGCGCGCTCCCGGGCGAATTCCACCAGCAGCTCGCGGTCGAAGTGCGCCTCGGGGACGGGCAGTTCGGACTCGATGAACCCGGCGCCGAGTGTCTCCTGCGCGCCCGGCTCCCAGGTCGCCGAGCGCCACGTGTCGATCGGCCACACGGGGCCGGGCCCCGGGGTGTCCGCGCTCAGGTACAGCGCCTCCACGCGCTGTCCGGGAAGCGCCGCGCACAGGAGGCGGCCGCCGTCCGGGAGCAGGCTGTAGCTCAGCTCGGAGGCCGCCCCGATGACGCGTTCGACCGCGGGCCCGAACTCGGCAAGATCCGTTGGGTGTTCCTGACCGGGGTCCTGTCCGGGGACCTGTCCGGGGACCTGTCCGTCCGCCCCGGGCGAGGCGCCCGCGGGGATCAGTCGGACGGCTCCGGTTTCGGGCTCCTGATCGAGCCGGTAGCTGCGACGACGGATGGCCATGCCACATTCTGACCAGTCACGGCACCGGACCGCAGGCCGTCCGGCAAGTTCATCCCCGCCATCGCGCGCACCACCCGTACCGGGGAGGCGCTCGCGGGAGCAGGGGCACCCTTGCGCGGCGTCGGAGTTGGGGTCACCGTGGTCGCGGGCCGGTGCCGACCGGCGTCGCCCGGACCGTGCCGGCGATCGGAGTCGATGTGGCCTCCTTCCAGCTTCCCCGCACCCTGCTCGGCGAGGGCCCGCACAAGGTCGTCGCGGTCCATGGCTGGCTCGCCGACCGGTCGGCGTACGATCCCGTGCTCGCCGACCTCGACGTCGGATCGTTCCAGTACGCGGTGGTGGACCTGCGGGGCTACGGCGAGGCGAAGGACGCGGTCGGCTCGTACACGACGGGTGAGGGAGCGGCCGATGTGCTCGACCTCGCCGACCGGCTCGGCTGGGAGCGGTTCTCGCTGGTCGGCCACTCGATGGGCGGCAGCGTCGCCCAGCGGGTGCTGGCAGCCGCCCCGCACCGGGTGCGCCGCCTCGTCGGGGTGTCGCCGGTGCCCGCTTCGGGCCTGCGGCTCTCTCCCGAACAGTGGGAGTTGTTCGCGTCCGCCGCGCACACCCCGGCGAACCGGCGCGCGATCATCGACTTCACCACGGGTGGCGTACGCCCCGGCGCCTGGCTGGACCGCATGGTGGACCGTTCCCTCGCGGTCAGCGACGTCAAGGCGTTCCGCGCCTGGCTGGACTCCTGGGCGGGCGAGGACTTCCACGCCGAGGTGGCGCGGTCGTCGGTGCCCGCGCTCGCGGTCGCCGGCGCGCTCGACCCGGCGCTGTCGGCGGACCTCATGCGGGACACGTGGCTGCGCACGTATCCCCGGGGGGAGCTGGCCGAGCTGCCGGGGGCCGGGCACTACGCGATGGACGAGACCCCCCTCGAACTGATCCGCACCGTGGAGGACTTCCTGCGCGCGGACGATGACGCGGCGGACCCCCACCCGGGGAGCGCGGGCCGTGGAGGCTCCGGGGCATGAGGGAGGCGCGCGGTGGCGGGCCGCCGACGCCGCCCGTCCCCGACGTGTTCGATCCTCGTCTGTACGCGGACGCGGTCCCCCACGACCGCTACCGCGTCCTGCGCGACCACCACCCGGTGGCCTGGCAGGAGGAGCCCGGGGTGCTGGGCTGGCCCGCGGGCCCGGGTTTCTGGGCCGTCACCCGGCACGCCGACGTCGTCCGCGTCCTGAAGGACCCGGCCGCCTTCTCCTCCCATCTGGGAGCCACGCAGATCCGCGACCCCGCGCCGGACGACCTCCCGTTCATCCGCCGCATGATGCTCAATCAGGACCCGCCCGCGCACAACCGGTTGCGCGGCCGGGTGAGCCGGGCGTTCACGCCGAAGCGGGTGGCCCGCTTCGAGGCGCGGGTGCGCGAGCGGGCCCGCGCCCTCATCGCCGGGGCCGTGGAGGGGGCCCGCGCGGGCGACGGCACGTTCGACGTCGTCACCGAGGTCACCGACGACTACGCCCTGCTCAACCTCGCCGACCTGCTGGGCGTGGCGCCGGGCGACCGCGGCCTGCTGCTGCACTGGACGCGGCGCGTCATCGGCTACCAGGACCCGGACGAGGCGGCGCCGACCGCGCACGGCCCCGACGGCACGCCCGTGGATCCGCGCTCCCCCGCGATGCTGCGCGACATGTTCGACTACGCGCGGACGCTGGCCGCGTACAAGCGCGGCCACCCCGCCGACGACATCCTGACGACCCTCGCCACGGACGCCGAACTCGCCGCCCCTGAGCTGGAGATGTTCTTCTTCCTGCTCACGGTCGCGGGCAACGACACCGTGCGCGCCGCCGCGCCGGGCGGGCTGCTCGCGCTCGCCGAGAACCCTGGAGAGTACGAGCGGCTGCGCGACGGCACGGCCGGCCTCGGCACGGCCGTGGACGAACTGCTGCGCGCGCACCCGCCGGTCCTCAGTTTCCGGCGTACCGCCGCCCGCGACACCGAGCTGGCGGGGACGCCGGTCGCGGCCGGTGACAAGGTCGTCGTCTTCCACGCCTCCGCCCACCACGACGGACGGGTCTTCACCGATCCGCACCGACTGGACCTGGCCCGTTCACCCAACCCCCATGTGGCGTTCGGCGAGGGCCCGCACGTCTGCCTTGGCGCGCACTTCGCCCGTCTCCAACTGCGCGTCTTCTACGAGGAGGTGACGCGCGCCCTGCCCGTGCTGCGGCTCGCGGCACCGCCCCGGCGGCTGGTCTCGCATTTCATCAACGGCCTGAAGTCGCTGCGGCTGGAGGTCCCCGCGTAAGGTGCAAGATCCACACACCTGGAAGCGGAGAACGACGATGCACGCGGCGCCCGAGGCCGAGGACGAGTTCCACGACGAGATCTTCCCGTTCGTCCCCGCTCCGGAGGACGGCAGCCGGTGGCAGGCGCCCGCCGATCTCGAGGAGCACCTGTACGAACTCCGCGAGGCCGACGACGCGTACACGTATCTGCGGGCCGTGGCCGTGGCGGGCCTGTACCGGCCGGTGGCGCTGCACGAGAAGGACCCCGACGCGGACGCGAGCCCGCTGCTCACCGTCGATCTGCCGGACGGCCGCAAGGCGGCGCAGGTGTACACCGCGGGGCTGCTGCCGCGCCCGCACCCCGCCGTCGTATACGAGTTCGTGACGCTCGGCGCGCTCGCCGAGGGCTGCCCCGACGACGTGGACATCCTGGTGGTCAACGCGGCGACGCCGTGCGAGCAGTACTACCTCACCACCGACGAGGAGCGGCAGGTCTGGGCCGACCTGCACGAGCGCCACCACCGCGACGGCGGCCTCGGCGACCGCATCGAGACCCGCCGCACGGGGGCGCCCGGGCCCGGCCCGCTCCTGCACGGCCTGGCGTGCGGCGCGCATCTGTGCTTCGCCAACGGCGACCCGTGGAACACGCTCTACTGGCACGGCGCCGGCCACCGCAACGAGGTGGACCGCCTGGCGGAGTCCTGGGGAGTGGCCGGCCGAGAGGACTGGCTGGCCGTCCAGGAGCGTCTGCTGACGCGCGAAGTCAGCCCCTGGTACTGGGACTTCGTCCTCGGTGCCCGCCTCGCGGTGCTGGCCGAGGTCGGGCCGCGCCTCGACCCGGAGCGGTGGCGGGAGTGCGTCGAGGTGACGCTGCGCAACCGCGTCGTGGAGACGGGCGGCCCGGACACCCCGCACCGCCCGGGCGACGACCCCGAGCTGGACGACTTCGTCGCCGCCATGCGCGGCCTGGTCGGGAAGATCCTGCGCTACGAGGCCCGCTTCCGCGCCGACGAGCTGCTGCCGCCGGACGGTTTCGTCCGCACGGTCGCGGCGTGGGACATCGGCCGCGCCTCCAAGATGGCCCGCTGGGGGCGGGGCGCCCGGTACGCGACCGAGGCGGAGCTGCGTACGGCCGTCGAGCGGACCTCGCATGCCGCGCGGGCCGCGTACGCTTCGTGGGAGGAGTTCTCCGCGGGCTACATCCTGGGCCGCTGCCTCCACTTCGACGATGAGTCGTTCGGCTCCTGGTACACGGACGTACTGCACGCCCACCGCGCCCTGACCTCGGACCCGGACAGCCCTTGGCTGACGGTCCCCTTCCGGTCGGCCTGACCCGCCGGCCTGCCCCTCCCCGCTTCATCACGATCGGATCTCACTCCCCCCATCGCCCCCTCCATCCCCTTGCCACACCCCCGTGTAATCGTTTCCAATCCTCCGTGTAATCGATTCCACAAGGAGGTGGACCGACGATGGCCGCAAGCTCGGGCTCCGTGAGCATCAAGGACGTCGCCGCCGAGGCGGGCGTCTCCGTCGCCACCGTGTCGCGGGTGGTGAACAGTCACCCCTCGGTCAGCCCCGCGGCCCGCGCCCGCGTGCTCGCCGCCGTCGAGGCGCTCGGCTACCGGCCCAACGCCGTCGCCCGGTCCCTACGCACCGACCAGACCCGCACCCTCGGGCTCGTCATCAGCGACGTGCTCAACCCGTACTTCACGGAGCTGGCGCGCTCCGTCGAGGAGGCGGCCCGCGCGCTCGGCTACAGCGTGATCATCGGCAACGCCGACGAGCGGCCCGAGCTCCAGGACCATCACGTGCGGACGCTGCTCGACCGGCGGATCGACGGGCTGCTCGTCTCCCCCACCGACGGCGGCTCGCCGCTGATGCTCGACGCCGTGCGGGCCGGAACGCCGATGGTCTTCGTCGACCGGTGGATCCCCGGCGTGGAGGTGCCCGTCGTCCGCTCCGACGGCCGCCAGGCCGTTCGCGACCTCGTCGCCCATCTGCACGGCCTCGGTCACCGCAGGCTCGCCATCATCGCGGGGCCGGCCGCCACCACGACCGGCAGCGAGCGCGTCGAGGCCTTCCGCGACGCGCTGCGCGAGCACGGCATCGCCCTGCCCGACGCCTACATCGGCCAGGGCGACTTCCAGGCCGACAGCGGCCGCCGCGCCACCGAACGCTTCCTCTCCCTGCCCGAGCCGCCCGAAGTCGTCTTCGCCGCCGACAACCTGATGGCGCTCGGCGCCCTCGACGCGATCCGCGCGCACGGCCTGCGCGTCCCGCACGACATCGGGCTCGCGGCCTTCGACGACATCCCCTGGTTCGTGCACACCGATCCGCCGATCACCGCGATCGCCCAGCCGACCGGCGACCTCGGCCGGGCCGCCGTACAGGCGCTGATCGACCGGATCGAGGGCAGGAGCCCGCGGTCCGTGACCCTGCCCGCGCGCCTCGTCGTCCGGCGATCCTGCGGCGAGCCCGCCGTCCGGCGCACGCAGCCGGGCAGGCGGGCGGGCACGGACCCGAGCACGGCCCCGGCCCCGGACACGGACCCGAGCACGCAAAGGAGCAAGCCGTGACCCACGCGGACGAACTGCTGCGCATCGAAGGCATCCGCAAGACGTTCCCCGGCGTCGTCGCGCTCGACGCCGTCGACTTCGATCTGCGGCGCGGAGAGGTGCACGTCCTGCTCGGCGAGAACGGCGCGGGCAAGAGCACCCTCATCAAGATGCTCTCCGGCGCCTACCGCCCCGACAGCGGCCGCATCCTCGCCGAGGGACGCGAGGTGCGCATCAACGGTGCGCAGGACGCCGAGAGGCTCGGCATCGCCACCATCTACCAGGAGTTCAACCTCGTACCGGATCTCACGGTCGCTGAGAACATCTTCCTGGGACGCCAGCCGCGGCGTTTCGGCATGATCGACCGGAAGCGGATGGAGGCGGACGCCGAGGCGCTGCTGAAGCGGGTCGGCGTCCGGGTGTCACCGCGCGCCAAGGTGCGCGAACTGGGCATCGCACAGCTCCAGATGGTCGAGATCGCCAAGGCGCTGAGCCTGGACGCGCGCGTGCTCATCATGGACGAGCCGACGGCCGTGCTCACCTCCGAGGAGGTCGACAAGCTCTTCGCCATCGTGCGCACGCTGCGCGAGGACGGCGTCGGCATCGTCTTCATCACCCACCACCTGGAGGAGATCGCCGCGCTCGGCGACCGCGTCACCGTGCTGCGGGACGGCCGCAGCGTCCAGCAGGTGCCCGCCTCCACCCCGGAGGAGGAACTCGTACGCCTCATGGTGGGGCGCAATATCGAGCAGCAGTACCCGCGCGAACGGCCCGAGACGGGCCCGCCGTTGCTGTCCGTCGAGGGCCTCACCCGTGACGGCGTCTTCCACGACGTCAGTTTCGAGGTGCGGGCCGGTGAGGTCGTCGGCCTCGCGGGGCTCGTCGGCGCGGGCCGCACCGAGGTGGCGCGGGCGGTCTTCGGCGCCGATCCCTACGACGCGGGCAGCGTCGGCGTACGCGGCGCGCGGCTGCCCCGGCACGACGTGAACGCCGCGATGGGCGCGGGCATCGGCCTCGTACCGGAGGACCGCAAGGGCCAGGGGCTCGTCCTCGACGCGTCCGTGCGGGAGAACCTCGGCCTGGTGACGCTGCGTTCGGCGACCCGGGCCGGTCTGGTGGACCTCAAGGGCCAGGCGCGGGACGCCGCCCGGATCGCCGAGCAGTTGAAAGTGCGCATGGCCGGGCTCGGCCAGCACGTGCGCACGCTGTCCGGCGGCAACCAGCAGAAGGTCGTCATCGGCAAGTGGCTGCTCGCGGACGTCGAGGTGCTGATCCTCGACGAGCCGACGCGCGGCATCGACGTGGGCGCGAAGGTCGAGATCTACCAGCTGATCAACGAGCTGACGGCCTCCGGGCACGCCGTCCTGATGATCTCCAGCGATCTGCCCGAGGTGCTCGGCATGAGCGACCGGGTCCTGGTCATGGCGCAGGGCCGGATCGCCGGTGAGCTGCACCGCGACGAGGCGACCCAGGACGCGGTGATGGCGCTCGCCGTCAGCACTGCGGCCCCGACCGACACGGCGCACCACACGGCGCACCACACGGACGTACGGAACGACGAAGAAGAAGCGGAGGGCTCCCGTGGCCACTGAAACCGTGAAGCGTGACGCGGGCGGCGCGAGTGGTGCGGCCACGCTCCGCCGCGTCCTGCTCGACAACGGCGCGCTGAGCGCCCTGATCGTCCTGGTCGTGGCGATGTCGCTGCTCTCCGGCGACTTCCTCACCACGCAGAACCTGCTGAACGTCGGTGTGCAGGCCGCCGTGACGGCGATCCTCGCGTTCGGCGTGACGTTCGTGATCGTGTCGGCCGGCATCGATCTCTCGGTCGGTTCGGTGGCCGCGCTGTCGGCCACCGTCCTTGCCTGGTCGGCGACTTCGGAGGGGCTGCCGGTCTGGCTCGCGGTCGTCCTCGCCGTCGGCACCGGCATGGCGTGCGGGTTCGTCAACGGCCTGCTCGTCTCGTACGGGAAGCTCCCGCCGTTCATCGCGACGCTCGCGATGCTGTCGGTGGCCCGCGGCCTCTCCCTGGTGATCTCGCAGGGCAGCCCGATCGCGTTCCCCGACTCGGTCTCCCACCTCGGCGACACCGTGGGCGGCTGGCTGCCGGTCCCGGTGATCGTGATGGTCGTGATGGGCCTGGTGACGGCCGTCGTCCTCGGGCGTACGTTCATCGGCCGTTCCATGTACGCGATCGGCGGCAACGAAGAGGCCGCCCGCCTCTCGGGCCTGCGCGTCAAGCGCCAGAAGCTCGTCATCTACGCGCTCTCCGGTCTCTTCGCGGCCGTCGCGGGCATCGTGCTCGCCTCCCGCCTGGTCTCCGCGCAGCCGCAGGCCGCGCAGGGGTACGAACTCGACGCGATCGCCGCGGTCGTCATCGGCGGCGCGAGCCTCGCGGGCGGCGTCGGCAAGGCGTCCGGCACGCTCGTCGGCGCGCTGATCCTCGCGGTGCTGCGCAACGGCCTCAACCTCCTTTCGGTGTCGGCCTTCTGGCAGCAGGTCGTGATCGGTGTCGTCATCGCGCTGGCGGTCCTGCTGGACACGCTGCGCAGGCGGGCCGGGGCGACTCCGGGAGCTTCCTCGGGCGCGTCCGGAGGCATACGGGGCAAGGGGCCGCAGGCGATGAAGTACGCGGTGGCCGCCGTGGTCGTCGCGGCGGTGATCGGTGCCGTCTCCTTCTTCAACTCGGGCACCTCGGGCACCTCGGGCACCTCGACGAAGGTCGGCATGTCCCTCTCCACCCTCAACAACCCCTTCTTCGTACAGATGAAGGAGGGCGCACAGGCGGAGGCCGACAAGGCGGGCGTCGACCTGACCGTGACCGACGCGCAGAACGACGCGTCCCAGCAGACGAACCAGCTCCAGAACTTCACCGGCGAGGGCGTGAAGTCGATCATCGTCAACCCGGTGGACTCCGACGCGGCGGGCCCGGCCGTGCGCGGCGCGAACAAGCAGGACATCCCGGTGGTGGCGGCCGACCGCGGTGTGAACAAGGCGAAGACCGCCACGCTCGTCGCCTCCGACAACGTGGCGGGCGGCAGGCTCGCGGCGAAGGCCCTCGCCGGGAAGCTGGGCGGCAAGGGCAAGGTCGTCGTCCTCCAGGGCACGCCGGGCACCTCAGCGAGCCGCGAGCGCGGGCAGGGTTTCGCCGAGGGCATCAAGGCGTACCCGGGCATCGAGGTCGTCGCCAAGCAGCCCGCCGACTTCGACCGCACCAAGGGCCTGGACGTCATGACGAACCTCCTCCAGTCCAACAAGGGCGTGAACGGCGTCTTCGCCGAGAACGACGAGATGGCGCTCGGCGCGGTCAAGGCGCTCGGCGACAAGGCGGGGACGTCCGTCCCGGTGGTCGGCTTCGACGGGACCCCCGACGGCCTCAAGGCGGTCGAGGCGGGCACGCTGTACGCCTCCGTGGCGCAGCAGCCCAGGGAGCTGGGCAGGATCGCCGTACGCAACGCGGTGCGGGCGGCGCAGGGCAAGGAGGTGCGGGAGATGGTGAAGGTCCCGGTGAAGGTCGTCACGTCGAAGAACGTGAAGAATTTCTCCTGACCGCCCTCGCCTCATCACCGTACGAAAGCAGGAAGCAGCACATGAACGACAACAACGCCGGCAGCACGGGCGACACGGACCTCGAACTGCTCGTCGTGGGCTCCGCCAACGCCGATCTGGTGGTCGGGGTGGAGCGCCGCCCCGCGCCTGGCGAGACCGTCCTCGGCTCCGACCTGGCCGTCCATCCGGGCGGCAAGGGCGGCAACCAGGCGGTGGCCGCCGCCCGGCTCGGCGCGCGCACGGCGCTCCTGGCCCGGGTGGGCGACGACGCGCACGGCACGCTCCTGCTGGACGCGCAGCGCGCGGCCGGGGTGGACACCGCCGGCGTCCTGGTGGGCGGCGCGCCCACCGGCGTCGCGCTGATCACGGTCGACCCGTCGGGCGACAACAGCATCGTGGTGTCGCCGGGCGCCAACGCCCGCCTGTCGCCCGAGGACATCCGCGCCTCGAGCGGTCTCCTGGCGGCGGCGCGGGTGGTCTCGAGTCAGCTGGAGATCCCCCTGGACACGGTCGCCGAGGTCGTCCGCACGCTGCGGCCCGGCACCCGCTTCGTCCTGAACCCCTCGCCGCCCGCGCCGCTGCCCACCGAAGTGCTCGCCGCCTGCGACCCGTTGGTGGTCAACGAACACGAGGCGCGCGTGATCCTCGGCGAGGACGCGGGAGACGCCCCGGAGGAGTGGGCGCGCGGGCTGCTCGCGCTCGGGCCCCGTTCGGTGGTGATCACGCTGGGTTCGGCGGGCGCGCTCACCGCGGACGGCTCCGACGCCGTCCGGGTCCCGAGTCCGAAGGTCGACGCGGTGGACACGACGGGAGCGGGCGACGCCTTCACCGCGGCGCTCGGCTGGCGCCTCGGCCTCGGCGAGGACCTCGCGACGGCGGCCGCCTACGCCGTCCGCGTGGGCGCGGCGGCGGTCACCCGCAAGGGCGCGCAGGGCTCCTACCCGACGGCGTCGGAGCTTGCGGAGGCCGCCCCCGAGGTCTCGTCCCGGTGAGGAAGTCGGGCATCCTGAACCGTCATCTCGCGGGCGCGCTGGCCGAGTTGGGCCATGGGCACACGGTCCTGATCTGCGACGCGGGCATGCCGATCCCGGCGGGCCCGCGCGTGGTGGATCTGGCGTTCCGCGCCGGGGTCCCCGCCTTCGCGGAGGTCCTCGACGGGCTGCTCGCCGAGCTGGTGGTGGAGGGCGGAACGGCCGCGCGGGAGGTCGGGGAGGCCAACCCGCAGGCAGCGCGGCTGCTGCGGGAGAGCATCCCCGCGCTGGAGCTGGTCCCGCACGAGGAGCTGAAACGCCTCTCGGCGCGGGCCCGTCTGGTGGTCCGCACCGGGGAGGCCCGGCCGTACGCGAATGTGCTGTTGAGGTGCGGGGTCTTCTTCTGAGACCGGACGGCGCCGGAGGGTTGTCCGCTATACGAACTTGGCTGACCGTATTCTGACCGGTTTCCGCTCTTGACGGCAGATCGTCGCGCCCTCAACATCAGGCAACGCACAGCTCCAAAGGCGCCCCGCGGCACCCGCGTCGCGGGGCGTCTCGCACGTTCCGTCCCCTTCGCTGTTCGGAATACGGAGCCCCACATGAGACTCTCCCGACCCACCGCCCTGCCCCGCACCCTGAGACGCACGACCGCGAGACGCACGACCGCGGGCATCGCCGCGTTCGCCGCGGCCGGTCTGCTCGCCACCGCCGCGCCCACAGCCCTCGCGGCGCCCTCGGCCCCCGCCCCGGCACTCGCGGCACCCGACATCCCGCTCGCCAACGTCAAGGCGCACCTCTCCCAGTTCCAGTCCATAGCCTCGGCCAACGGCGGCAATCGCGCGCACGGCCGCCCCGGCTACAAGGCCTCCATCGACTACGTGAAGGGAAAGCTGGACGCGGCCGGATTCACCACCACCGTCCAGCAGTTCACGTCCAGTGGGGCCACCGGCTACAACCTGGTCGCGGACTGGCCGGGCGGCGACCCCGACAAGGTCCTGATGGCGGGCGCCCACCTCGACAGCGTCTCCTCGGGAGCCGGCATCAACGACAACGCCTCGGGCTCGGCCGGCGTCCTGGAAACCGCGCTCGCGGTCTCCCGCGCGCAGCTGAAGCCGGCGAAGCACCTGCGGTTCGCGTGGTGGGGCGCCGAGGAGATCGGCCTGGTCGGCTCCCGCCACTACGTGAACAACCTCCCCGCCGCCGAGCGGTCGAAGCTCACCGGCTATCTGAACTTCGACATGATCGGCTCGCCGAACGCCGGCTACTTCGTCTACGACGACGACCCCACCATCGAGAAGACCTTCAAGGACTACTACGCGGGTCTGAACATCCCGACGGAGATCGAGACCGAGGGCGACGGCCGCTCCGACCACGCCCCGTTCAAGAGCGCCGGCATCCCGGTCGGCGGCCTGTTCAGCGGGGCCTCGCGCGCCAAGACCAGCGCCCAGGCGCAGAAGTGGGGCGGCACGGCCGGCCAGGCCTTCGACCGCTGCTACCACTCGTCCTGCGACACCACGGCGAACATCAACGACACCGCGCTCGACCGCAACAGTGACGCCATCGCCCACACGGTGTGGAAGCTCGGCACGGACACGCCGGTCCCGCCCGGTGACAGTTACGAGAACACCACGGACGTCACCATCCCGGACAACGGCGCCGCGGTGACCTCCACCGTGAACGTGACCGGCCGCACGGGCAACGCCCCGGCCACCCTCAAGGTGGACGTCGACATCCGCCACACCTGGCGCGGCGACGTGGTCGTCGACCTCCTGGCCCCCGACGGCAGCGCGTACCGCCTGAAGAACTCCAGCGGCAACGACTCGGCGGACAACGTCATCGCCACGTACACGGTGGATGCGTCCAGCGAGCCCGCGAACGGCGCCTGGAAACTCCGTGTCCAGGACGTGGCCGCCCAGGACACGGGCTACATCAACAGCTGGAAGCTGACGTTCTGAGTCCCGTCCCCGGGCCGGCTCAGCCCTCGTCCGGCGTGAGCCGCAGCGAGATGCTGTTGATGCAGTACCGCTGGTCGGTGGGGGTGGGGTAACCCTCACCCTCGAAGACGTGTCCGAGGTGCGATCCGCAGCGCGCGCATCGCACCTCGGTGCGGACCATGCCGTGCGAGGTGTCCTGGATCAGTTCGACCGCGTCGGTGTCCTTCGGGTCGAAGAAGCTCGGCCAGCCGCAGTGCGACTCGAACTTCTCCGCCGAGGTGAACAGCTCCGCGCCGCACGCGCGACAGGAGTAGACGCCCCTCGTCTTCGTGTCGGTGTACTCACCGACGAAGGCGGGCTCCGTGCCGGCCTGACGCAGGACCGCGTACTCCGACGGGGTCAACTCCGCGCGCCACTGCTCGTCCGGCTTCTCGACGTCGTACGCCATGGGTGGGGTCCCCTTCACTTGGACAGTTCGGCCAGGATCCGCGGGCCGAGGTCCGTGACGTCGCCCGCTCCCATGGTGAGAACGAGATCGCCGGGCCTGGCCATTCCCGCGATCGTCGCGACCGCCGCTTCCTTGTCCGGGGCGGCCGTCACCTCGGCGCCCGCCGCGCGGGCCGCGTCGATGATCAGGGCGCTGGTGATGCCGGGGATCGGGTCCTCGCGGGCCGGGTAGATGTCCAGGACCACGGAGGAGTCGGCGAGGGCGAGGGCCTGGCCCATCTCGGTGCCCAGTTCCTGGGTGCGCGAGAAGAGGTGGGGCTGGAAGAGGACGAGGATGCGGGAGTCGCCTGCGGCGGAGCGCATCGCCTCCAGGTCGGCCGTCATCTCGGTGGGGTGGTGGGCGTAGGAGTCGATGACCTGGACGCCCGCGGCCTCGCCCTTGAGCTGGAGGCGGCGCTTGACGCCCGTGTAGGAGCCGAGCGCGGAGGCGAGGTTGTGCGCCGGGATGCCGAGGGCGATGCCCGCGGCGAGGGCGGCGACCGCGTTGTTCGCGTAGTGGCGGCCGGGCACCGAGACCTGGAAGGTGAGGAACTTGCCGTTCAGTACGACGGTGACCTCGCTGGTCAGACCACGCGCGGTGATCTTGTGGATGCGCAGGTCGGCGTCCTCGGACTCGCCGTACGTGACGACCTTCAGCTGTCCGAGGTCCCGCAGCCGCCCGGTCAGCTCGACGGCCCCGTGCTGGTCCGCGGAGATCACCAGCGTGCCCCCGGGGACGACCTTGCCCGCGAAGATCTCGAAGGATTCGTAGATCTCGTCCATCGACGCGTAGTTGGCGTGGTGGTCCAGCTCCACGTTGAGGACGATGGCGACCTCGGGCGCGTACTTGTGGAAGCTGCGGTCGCTCTCGTCGGCCTCGGCGACGAAGATGTCGCCCTCGCCGTGCAGCGCGTTCGAGCCGGGCACGTCCAGGTCGCCGCCGATCGCGTACGACGGGTCGAGGCCGAGGGTTGCGAGCGTGACGGCGAGCATCGACGTCGTCGTGGTCTTGCCGTGCGTACCGGCCACGGCGATCGGCCGCCGGCCGTCCATCAGGGAGGCCAGGGCGTCCGAGCGGTGGACGACGGGGATGTCCAGCTCGGCGGCGCGGGCCAGCTCGGGGTTGTCGGCGCGGATCGCGGAGGAGACGACGACGCAGGTCGCGTCGGAGGCGAGGTGCGCGGCGTCGTGCCCGATGTGGACCGTGACGCCGAGCGCGCGCAGCGCGTCGGCCGTGGCGGACTCCCGGGCGTCGCTGCCCGCGACCTTGGCGCCGCGCTGGGCCAGGATCTTGGCGATGCCCGACATTCCGGCGCCGCCGATGCCGATGAAGTGCGGTCGGTCCATGTCGGCCATGGACTGGGGCAGGCCGGGTGCCATGCGTGTGTCTCCCCTGGTGGTGCGACGGTGTCGCGTTCGTACGGTGTGAACGGCCCCAGCCTAAGCGCCCCGCGGTAAAGCGCCCGCAGGGATGCGCCCCAAAGGGGCGCGGGGAACTGCGCGCCCAGCCACGAACAAACCCGCACGACAGAGACCCGCCCCCCAGCGGCAGCGACCCCGCACAACAAAGAACCGCCCACCCACAGCGGGCAGCGTCACTCGCTGTGCGAGAACAACTTCAGGACCGGCACCCCCACCTTGTGCCGCGCCCGCGAGGCCCAGTCCCGGTGGAAGAACTCCTCCACGTAGTGGGGATCGGTCAGCACGATCACCTCGTCGGCGCCCACGTCGTCGACCAGCGCCTGGAGCGCGTCCAGCGGGTGGTCCTGGATGAGCCGCCCCTGCGCCTCGCAGCCCGCCGCGCGCAGCGCTGTCAGCGAGACCCGCAGCGCCTGCTCGCCGAGGGCCGCCGCGTCCTTGCCCTCGGGGGTCTCTCCTTCGCGCGCCGCCTCGTCCAGCTCGCCCAGGGCGACGTCGTCGATGGCTCGCAGCAGGCGGTCCGCCTGATCGCCCCGGGGCTGGAGCAGCACGTGGAAGGTGACCGGCTCGTCGCCGTGCAAGGTGGTGACGAACTCCACGTCGGCGGACGTCAGGGCCTTCTCGATCATCAATACGCTTGTGAACACGACAGGCGCCCTTCTCCTCCGTAGGCCGTACTGAGGCCCTTGCGGAAACCATCCTGCCCCGTGGCCGCACGGGGTCTGCGAGATCTAGTGTGCCCAGCGGAAGCCAAACGGAACGGCTGATTCCGCTGATTGTCAGCTACGACGGTATCGGGTGAAGAGGAACCCGGCCTCCTCCAGTACGGACGTCAGTACGAATTCATCGGGCGTCGCGAGCGCGTGCCCGCCCGCGATCCGCTGCGCGTCCCCCGCGGTGAGCATCGGCGAGACCGTCAGACACAGCTCGTCCAGCGCCTTGGCGGCCACGAGCTGCCCGAGCAGGCGCGGCCCGCCCTCGGTGAGCAGCCGGGTGAGCCCGCGTTCGGCCAGGGCGGGCGCCACTCGCGCGGGGTCCACGGTCGCGCCCTCGCCCGCGATCACCACGACGGCGCCCGCCCGCTCGGCTGCGGCGATCCTGTCGGCGGACGCGGCGGCCCCGGTCACCACGAGCGTCGGGGTCGGCGGCTCGGCGAAAAGCGGAAGTGAGAAGTCCAGGTCGAGGCTCGCACTGACGACCGCGATGGCGGGCGCCGGGGTCTGCCCGGCGGCGGCCCTGCGCGCGGCGAAGGCGTCACGCGCGCGTGCCGGACGATAGCCCTCAAGACGGACCGTCTCGGCCCCCACCACCACGGCGTCGGCGAGCCCGCGCAGGGTGCCGAAGATCCGCATGTCGGTGTCGTTGGAGATCGGCCGGGAGCGGCCGTCGTGCTGGGCGGCGCCGTCGAGCGTGGACACCATGTTGGCGCGCAGCCAGGTGCCCGTCCCCGCGGCGGTTCCCGCCGGGTAGGCGTAGGCCTCGGCCAGTTCGTCGAGGCTCCACTCCCGTGCGGCCTCGGTGCTCGCGCCACGTCCGTCCGCGGCGTTCGTCTCGGTTGTCTGGTCGGTCACAGGGAACAGGCGTCGCATATCCGCAGTCTTGCACGCCCCTTAAGGTGGGGAACCGTGTCGTCCTCCACCGCAGCCCATGGGCCCGGCCCCATAGCCGAAGTCGCTCCGCTGTCCCTGTGCGCCCGCGAGCCCCACGTCCCCGCCGACCGTCTGGTCGCCGAGATGGTGCCGCCGCCGCGCTTCGACTCGGTCCGCTTCGATACGTACATCCCGGACCCGAACCAGCCGAGCCAGACCGAGGCGGTCCGCGTCCTGAGCGGGTTCGCGGCGGGCCTCGGCGGAGCGCATGCCTCCGGCGCGGGCAGGAAGCGCTGGTTCCAGAAGAAGGCCCCGGCCCCGACCGGGCCGCGCGGGGTCTATCTCGACGGCGGCTACGGCGTCGGCAAGACCCACCTCCTGGCCTCCCTCTGGCACGCGACGCCCGCGGCGCCCGAGCAGAAGGCGTTCGGCACCTTCGTCGAGCTGACGAATTTGGTCGGCGCCCTCGGCTTCCAGCAGACGGTGCGCACACTCAGCGATCACCGGCTGCTCTGCATCGACGAATTCGAACTCGACGACCCCGGTGACACCGTGCTGGTGTCCTCGCTCCTGTCCAAGCTGGTCGAGCAGGGCGTGGCGCTGGCCGCGACCTCGAACACGCTGCCCGGCAAGCTCGGTGAGGGCCGCTTCGCCGCCACCGACTTCATGCGGGAGATCCAGGGCCTTTCCGCGCACTTCAAGGCGTTGCGCATCGACGGTGAGGACTACCGCCACCGGGGCCTGCCGCAGGCTCCGGAGCCGTACTCGCAGGAGCAGGTCACCAAGGCGGCGTACGCGACCGAGGGCGCCTCGCTCGACGACTTCCCGCATCTGCTCGCGCACCTGGCCAAGGTCCACCCCAGCCGCTACGGCGCGCTGACCGACCACATCGCGGCCGTCTGCCTCACCGAGGTGACGCCGGTGCCGGACCAGTCGACCGCGCTGCGGCTCGTGGTACTCGCCGACCGGCTGTACGACCGGGAGGTGCCGGTGCTGGCCTCCGGTGTGCCCTTCGACCGGCTGTTCAGCGAGGAGATGCTGAACGGCGGGTACCGGAAGAAGTACTTCCGGGCCATCTCGCGGCTCACGGCGCTCGCCCGGGATGCCAAGGGTCTCGTGCACTAGTCAGGGCGCGTGGTACACACATCCGGTCACATTCCTGTCCGCCAGCAGGAGGTTGCCCATCATGTCTGCCACTCGACGTCAGGTTCTCGCCCGCACCGGTGCCGTGGGCGCGGGAATCGCCTTCACGGGCGCTCTCTCGGAGCTCTTCGCGGGGACGGCCGCCGCCCACGGGCGGGCCGGTTACGGCCCCCTCGTCCCCGACCCCAAGGGCCTGCTCGATCTGCCGAAAGGTTTCCGCTACCGGGTCCTCTCGCGCGAGGGTGAGAACCTCCGTTCGGGTGAGGGCAAGGTGCCCAGCAACCACGACGGCATGGCCGCCTTCCGCGGCAGGCGCGGCGGTGTCCACCTCGTGCGCAACCACGAGAACCGCGTCACCGCCAAGATCGGCGTGCCGACGGTCAGCGGACTCACGTACGACCCGGCCGCCAAGGGCGGCTGTACGGCGCTCGCGCTCGACCGGAGAAACGACGTCCTGGACGAGCGCGTGGCGATCGCCGGGACCGCCGTGAACTGCGCGGGCGGGCCGACCCCTTGGGGCACCTGGCTCACCTGCGAGGAGACCGAGGACAAGGCCGGCACGAACGGCTACACCAAGGACCACGGCTTCGTCTTCGAGGTCGACCCGGTGGATCCGCGCCGTACCGGCGCCGTACCGCTCACCGCGATGGGCCGCTTCCAGCACGAGGCGATCGCCGTCGACCCCGAGCGCGGGATCGTCTACGAGACCGAGGACGCCTTCCAGAAGCCCTTCGGCCTCTTCTACCGCTTCCTGCCCAAGAAGCCCGGGGGCGGCCGCGGTTCGCTGCGCGCGGGCGGCAGGCTTCAGGCGATGCGCGTGCCGGGCGTACCGGACCTGTCCTCGATCCAGAAGACGGGCGCGAGCTTCGACGGTGTCGAGTGGGTCGACGTACCGGACCCGCTGGCCAAGGAGACGCCCATCCGCCACCAGGACTTCGGCCCGAAGGGCATCACGCACGCGCAGAAGCTGGAGGGCTGCTACTGGGGCGGCTCGTCCGTCTACTTCGTGTCGTCCTTCGCGCGCAAGGCGGAGGGCTCGGCGGGCGACCACTTCGGCCAGATCTGGCGGTACGACCCGGCCGCGCGCCGTCTCACCCTGGTGATCGTCTTCGGCCCGAGCACGGACATCCAGCTGCCCGGCGAGTCCCCCGACAACATCTGCCTCGCACCCACCGGCGGCCTGATGGTCTGCGAGGACGGCGACGGCGCCCAGCACGTCTACGGCGTGACCCGGCGCGGCGAGGTCTACGCGATGGCCGGCAACCGCCAGAACATCGGCAGCCCCGAGAAGCCCGAATGGGGCGAGTTCGCGGGCGTCGCCTTCTCCCCCGACCACGCCACGATGTACGTCAACTGCTACACGCCCGGCACGACGTTCGCCGTGACCGGGCCCTGGCACAGTTAGCGGCCGACGCCCTAGTACCCCGTCACGGGGTAGTGGTCCGACAGGTTCGTGTACGTGTACTTCTTGCCCCAGCTGGAGACCGTCCAGGGCGCGCTCTGTTCCTTGACCACGTTGTTGTGCCAGGTGGCGGGGCGCGCGTGGCCCTTGCGGTGCAGGACGTGGTCGAGGTCCTCTCGCGGGTCGTCGGGGTAGCGCTCGGAGGCGATCGAGTTGTCCCGGGTGTCGAAGGAGTACGGGTGGCCCGTGCGGGCGTCGGCGGGGGCGAAGCCTCCGTCGGCGAGCATCGAGGCGTACTCGGCGCTGTGCGAGTCGACGTTGAAGTCGCCCGCCACGATGACCTGTTCAGCGGCCGGGATGTTCTTGGCGTCGAGGAAGGCGTCCACCTCCTTGAACTGCTTCGCGCGCGTGGCTGCCGCCTCGCCGCTGCCGCAGCCCGGGTCGGTGGACTGGGCGTGCGTCCCCACCACGTGCGCCCTGGTGCCGTTCACGTCCAGCACGGCGTAGACGAACCCCTTGTTGGAGTGCGAGTCGGCGCCGCACGCGTCCTTGTAGACGTACTGCTCCTTGCGCACGAGCGGCCACTTGCTGAGGACCGTCACGCCACCGTCCTCCGGTGTCACCGAGGAGTAGGCACCGCCGGTGGCGTCCCAGCCGCTCCTGCCGCGGCCCATCACCGGTGTCTGGTGCGGGTAGCGGCCCTTGGCCCCGGCCAGCAGAGCCTCGGACGAGGAGTTGTCGAACGCCTCCTGGAGGACGACGACGTCCTGCCCCTGGAAGAAGTCCGCCGCCGGTATGGCCCTGGCGCGGTGGTCCTGGCCCCAGTTCGGGTAGAGCGTCTTGCTGAACAGGAACGTGTTGTACGTGAGCACCTTGAGCGAGGGCGTCGCGGCGGAGGCGTCGGCGGCGGTCGCGGACGGGGCGACGGCGGCGAGCGTGGCGGCGGCGAGCACGGTGGCGATCGCGGCCGCCTGGGACCTGCGCGGCGCTGAGTACGGCACTGAAACTCCTGACGGTGGGGGGCTGTTGCTGCTGTTTCCGGACTGGCCGGAAGCGGCCGTTGTTCCGGCGCTCGCACATCCAAGCAGCTGTGATTACTTCTGGGGATACAGCGCGTGAACACACTGTTCGGCTCACCGGAAGGAGCGGCGGCGAGGTCCGGAAAGCCCCCTCACCACACCGACCCTGACCTGGGCTTTCCCTGGCCCGCGACCTACAATTGCCCCTTGGGAAAGGGGACTTGATGGACCGCGACATCCGCACGGCCGACGACGTGCTGAACCTCCTGGACGGCCTGTTCGCACCGGAGGCCGACCGCTGGACGGCCGGCGGCGCGGCCTGGTGGGACGACTTCTACGCCGACCGCTCCAGGCCCGTGCCGTTCTTCGTGGCGAAGCCGGACGAAAACCTCGTCTCGTACGCCGAGCGGGGCCTCATCGCGCCGGGCCGCGCGCTCGACCTCGGCTGCGGGCCCGGCCGCAACGCCCTCCATCTCGCCTCGCTCGGCTTCGAGGTCGACGCCGTCGACCTGTCGCCGGCCGCGCTGGCCTGGGCCGAGGACCGCGCCCGCGCGACGGGGGCCGCCGTACGGTTCCACCAGGGCGACGCCTTCGCCCTCACGCAGGCCGAGTTGGCCGGTCCGTACGACCTGGTCTACGACTCGGGCTGCTTCCACCACCTGCCGCCGCACCGCCGCGTCAGCTACCTCGCCCTCCTGGACCGCGTCCTCGCGCCCGGCGGCCACTTCGCCCTCACCTGCTTCGCGGCCGGCGCGGGGGGCATGGGATCCGAACTGCCGGACGCGGAGTTCTACCGGCAGTCCGCCCTGCACGGCGGTATCGCCTACGACGACCGGGCGCTGCGGCGGATCTTCGGGGACCTGACGGAGGTCGAACTGCGCCGCATGCGCGACGAGCCCGCCGAGTCCGCGCTCTTCGGCGAGCCGTTCCTCTGGACGGGCCTGTTCCGCCGCGCCGCCTAGGACGGCCGTACGAGCCGCACCTTGTCGACTCCGAGCAGCCCCGCGAGCGGCACCCTGGCGGTGGTCTGCCGGGGGTCGACCGTCAGCCCCTCGGCGCGGAGGAGGTCGAGCAGCATCCCGGCCAGCGGCATGACCATGTGCCGTCCCCAGCAGCGTTCGGAGGCGTGGCCGAAGGGGAGGTAGCCGGGGTGGTCGTCGGGGTCGAGGGCGGCCCAGCGTCCGGGGCGGAACTCGTCGGGGTCGTCCCAGAGCGCCGGGTCGCGGTGGCTGAGCAGCGGCAGCAGCAGGACGTCGTCGCCCGCGCCGATGCGGGCGTCGAGCGCCGGGTACTCGGGGGACGCGTTGCGCAGGATGTTCCAGGAGGGGGGCAGCAGGCGCATGGCCTCGTACAGGATGTGCTCGTTCGGGGTGTCGTCGTCGAAGGGCGCCCCGAGCCAGTACGCGCTCGCGACGAGCGTGGAGACGGTGAAGCAGACGGGCGCCGCCGCGCGCCGGTACAGGCCCATCGCGTACCGCCGGTCGCTGTAGGTGGCGGCCTCGGCGGTCAGGCCCGCGATCTCCGTCACGGGCGCGCCCGGACGCGGTCTGCCGGGGAGCGCGGCGCCGACGGCGATGACCGTCCACGTCAGCTTGGGCGTCAGCTCCAGGGTGCGGTCCATGAGGATGCGCAGCCGGTAGGGGTCGGCACCGAGGATCAGGTCGCGCAGGTGGACGTGGCCGACGTGCGGCCACTCCCCGGTGAGGTCGACGTCCCCCGGCCCGGGCCCGCGCAGCGCCGCGCGTACGTCGCGGCCGATGGCCCGCATGACGTGCGACGCCTCGGTGCGGTGGATGGAACGGCCGTGCAGGGGCTTGAAGGTCGGGCGTTCGTGCTCGGTGGCGGGCCGGGCGGCGAGGATCCGGTCGGTCAGCTCGGGCCCGGCGACGCCCACGGTGTCGGCGTCCAGGCGGAACACGTCCTCGCCGCGGTGGCCGCGCAGCAGGGCGTCGAGCCGCGGCGTGAAGACGGTGGTCCGGGCGGAGCGGGCGGACCGGTCGGTACCGGAGAGGGGCATCGGTGGTCTCCCAGGGCGGAGGGCCCGCGCCCGGCGGCCGCTCGGGCACGCCGGACACGGGACACACGGAACACAGAGGGACGATTCGCCGGTTTAGTACCAGTGGTACCAGGCGTACGCCTTCAGGCTCTTCTCCCCGGTGATCTTCTTCTTGAGCGAGCGGATCATCTTCATGTACATACCTCCGGTCAATTCCGTTGGTTCACGACGGACTTGGACCAGCGAAGCGTCCGGTGAAGCGATCAACAGCCGATAAACGGACCCGGGTGACGCGTGAGCGGTACGTGAGCGCGCCGCGGGTCACAGATCGGCGAGCGCGCCCTCCACCGTGGCGAGCAGGATCTCCCGGTCGTCGTGTACGCGGCTGAGGACGCGCAGTCCGTAGTAGGCGCTCTGCACCCGGCGGGCCACCGTCCGCGCGTCACCCGTGGAGCGGATCTCACCGGCCCGCCGACCCTCCTCCACGACCGCGCACAGCTCGTCCTCGACCCGGTCGAAGCTGCGCCGCACCGCTTCCTTGACCTCCGGGTCGGGCGCGGCGGCCTCGACGGCGGCATTGATCGCGAAGCAGCCGCGCGCGTCCGCCGGGTCGAGGTCGGCGTCGAGGGCGTGGAGCATCATCGCGCGCAGCCGCTCCTTCGCCGGGCCGGGGCCGCGCAGGATCTCGACCTGTTCGGCGGTGGCGGTGTCGTAGTAGTGCCCCAGGGCGCGGAGGTAGAGCTGCCGCTTGCCACCGAAGGTGTTGTAGAGGCTGGACGGGCCCAGACCCGTGCTGTCGCACAGGTCCCGGGTCGAGGTGCCCTCGTACCCATGGCGCCAGAACGTCTCCATGGCCGCGGTGACGACGCGGTCCTCGCTGAACTCTCGTGGCCTGGCCATGGCCCTACAGTAGACGTTTTGGAACGCTCTCACAAAACGCGGGGTGTCACTCCACGGCGCCGATCGCCTCGATCTCGATCAGCCACGCGGGATCGGCGAGCGCGGCGACCTGGACGAAGGACTCCGCGGGGAACGGCGCGACGTAGTACTCGGCACGCAGCCGGGCGAAGACGTCCTGGTGGGCCATGTCGGTGACGAAGACCGTGAGCTTGACCAGCCGGTCCAGGCCGGAGCCCGCGCGGCCGAGGACCGTGGCGAGGTTGGCGAGCGCGCGCCGGGCCTGCGCCTCGAAGTCCCCGGCGCCGACCGTGGCACCGCGCTCGTCGACCGGCGCCTGTCCCGAGGTGAAGACGAGGCCGCCGACGCGGATGCCGAGCGAGATGCCCGCCGACTCGTACCAGTCGGGCTCGGCGGTGACGCGGACGCGCGTGGCGTGGGGGGCGCGGGTGGCGTGTGGGGCGGCGTGGTCCTCCCGCGCGCCGGTGCTCACGCCTCCGCCTTGGCGGTCTCGCGGGCGATCACGGCCGTACGAGGGCCCGGCGTCGGCACCCGCTTCGGCCCCGAGCGCTGAAGGTACGCCGCCCACAGCACACCGGCCACACCCGCCGCGGCCAGCGCGGCCCCGACCCAGGCCACCGAGGCGTAGCCGAACCCGGCGTCGATGGCCAGGCCGCCGAGCAGCGGGGCCACGGTGTTGCCGACGTTGAACGCGGCCGTATTGGTCGCGCCGACGAGCGTCGGGGCGCCCGGCGCCAGGGTGAACACCTGGGACTGCAAGGCCGGGTTGGTGACGTAGCCGACGAGGCCGAGCAGGAAGACCAGGACGATCACCACGGCCGTCACGTGCGCCGTGAGGGCGAGCAGCGCGGAGAACAGAGCGAGCCCGCCGAGCCCGACGCCGAGCGTGCCCAGCGGCCGCGCCTCGGCCGTGCGTCCGCCGATCACGATGCCGACCATGCCGCCGACGCCGAAGAGGGCGAGCATCCCCGGCACCCACCCCTCGGAGACGCCGCTGACCTCGGTCAGGAGTGACGCCAGATAGCTGAAGGTGACGATGACCGCTCCGAAGGCGAAGGCCGTGATGGCGTACGAGAGCCACAGCTGCGGCCGTGCCATGCCCCGCAGTTCGGCCCTGACCGACAGGCGCTCGCCTGCGCCGCGGCCGCCGGGGACCACGAGCAGCGTGCCCACCAGGCTCACCACGGTCGCCGCGGCCACCGCCCAGAAGGCGGCGCGCCAGTCGGAGTACTGGCTGAGCACCGTGCCCGCGGGGACGCCGACGATGGTGGCGAGCGTCAGTCCGCACCCCACCACGGCGATCGCCCGCGCCTTGGCGGCCGCGGGCACGAGCGCCACCACGGTGGCCACGGATACGCCCCAATACCCGGCGTAGGCAAGTGCGCTGACGATGCGTGAGACAAACAGGACGGTGTAGCCGGGCGCGAGGGCGCCCACCACGTGGGCCGCGACGAAGGCGGCCTGGAGGGAGACGAGCGCCGTGCGGCGCGGCCAGCCGAGCGTGGCGACGGCGAGCAGCGGCGCGCCGATGACCATGCCGACAGCGAAGGCCGAGATGAGCAGTCCGGCGTCCGGGATCGACACCCCCAAGTCGTCGGCCATACCCGGCAACAGGCCGGACAGCATGAACTCCGAGGTTCCCTGGGTGAAGATACCGAGCCCCACTATGTACACCGCAGGTGGCATGGAAACGTCCTCCGACGTGCCGAGACCTTTTTGAAGCAACTGCTTCATAACTGACGAGTGAGGACGCTAACACATTCTGAAGCAGTTGCTCCATAACGGTGGAGCCGACCGGGGAGCCGGTCGGGTAACCAGCGGGGTCAGCGGGGCGCCAGCCTCCACAGCGACGTGACCTCGGCCGCGCGGGCCGTGTGCAGCGGGTCGGTGGTGTCCGCGGCGCGCGGGTGGCGGGGGACGGTGTCGAGCCGGTCGACGACCCGCAGCTCCGCCGCGTCAAAGAGCGCCAACAGGTCGGCTCGCGACCGCAGTTGGAGGTGTTCCGCCAGGTCCGAGAGGACGAGCCAGCCTTCGCCGCCCGGCTCCAGGTGTTCCGCGAGCCCGGTCAGGAAGGCGCGCAGCATCGCGCTGCCCTGGTCGTACACGCCCTGCTCGACGGCGGAGGCCGGGCGGGCGGGCAGCCACGGCGGGTTGCACACCACGAGCGCGGCCCGGCCCGCCGGGAAGAGCCCGGCGTCGACCACGTCCACCCGCCCGTCGAGCCCGAGGCGCCGGACGTTGTCGCGCGCGCAGGCGAGGGCGCGCGGGTTGATGTCGGTGGCCACGACCCGGTCGAACCCGCGCCGGGCGAGCACCGCGGCGAGGACGCCCGTTCCGGTGCCGATGTCGAACGCCGTACGCGGCGCGGCGGAAGGCAGGGCCCCTGGCCGGTCCGCCACGGGCGGCAGCGGGGCGCACGCCACCAGGTCGACGTACTCCCCTCTGACCGGCGAGAACACGCCGTAGTGGGGGTGGATGCGGTCACCGTCGAGGGCGGGTACCTCCACGCCCTTCGTCCGCCATTCGTGGGCGCCGATGACGCCGAGGAGTTCCCGCAGGGAGACCACCATCGGGCCGTCGGGCGGCCCGTACGCCTCCCGGCAGGCGGCGCGGACGTCGGGCGCCCTGCGCAGCGTCAGGCCGTACTCCTCGTCGAGGCGTACGAGCAGCATGCCGAGCACACGGGCGCGGTGGCCGCGGGCCCGCCGGTGCAGGTGGAAGCCGTCGGCGGGGGTGGCGCCCGAGGGCGTGGGCTTCCTGTCGACGCGGCGCGCCAGGGCGGCGAGCAGCTGCCGGGCGCCGTGGAAGTCGCCGCGCCAGAGCAGCGCGGTGCCCTCGCAGGCGAGGCGGTGGGCGGCGTCGGCCTTCGTCCGGTCGTCGGCGACGACGACCCGGCGGGGCGGGGCCGCGTCGCTTTCGGAGTGCCAACGGGCGTACTGGGTGGGGGTGTTGTCGTTCTCGGTCCACTCGATGCGGGGCATCGGGGTCTCCTCCTGGTCGTGGGCGCCGGGACACGAAGCGCGCTTCGACGAGGAGGGGGCGGACCTCCTGGGTGACGGCCCCTGACGGACGTCAGGGCATCAGGGCAGGTCCGTCTCCCGCGTCGCGGCGCGCGAGGAGACGTCACCGACCACCATGCCCATGTTCATGACCGGAAACCTGTCACACCGGCCGCTCCCCTGGCAAACGTACGTCCGCGGCCCCCGCCACGCCCGCGAGGATCCGCTCGGTCGCGCCGGACTCCACGGCCCGGCCGTCGGAGAGGACCAGCAGCGCGTCCGTGCGGCTCGCCACCAGCCGCAGGTCGTGGCTGATGAGGATGAGGGCGAGGGCACGGCTCTCCCGCAGCTCTTCGAGGAGGTCCATGACCGCCCCCGCGGTCCTGTCGTCCAGGGCCGAGGTGACTTCGTCGCAGACCAGGACGTCGGGGTCGGCCGCCAGCGCCCTGGCTATGGAGGCGCGCTGCCGCTGCCCACCGGAGAGTTCGTGGGGGTAGCGGTCGGCGAAGTTCGCGGGCAGGCCGACGCTCTCCAGGAGTTCCAGGACGCGCCCGGGGACCTCGGCGCGCGGGGCGCGGCCGTGCAGCCGCAGCGGCCGGCCGAGGGTCTCGCCCACCGTCCGGCTGGGGTTGAGGGTGCCGAGCGGGTCCTGCGGCACGAGCTGGAGCGCGCGGCGCTGGGCGCGGGTGCGGCCGTGGGCGGCGGGGTGGAGGCGTACGCCGTCGAGCGTGACGGTGCCCTCGGCGGGCCGGTGCAGCCCGACGACAGCGCGTACGAGCGTGGTCTTGCCGGATCCGGAGGCGCCGACGATGCCCGTGCTGGATCCGGCGGTGACGGTGAGGCCGACGTCGTGCAGGACGGGGACGGCGCGGCCGCGGTGGGTGAAGGACGCGCACAGTCCGGCGACGGCGAGCTTGGGGGTGCCGTCCGCAGGGGTCCGGGCCTCGACCGTACGGGGGCGGGGCGCGGGCAGGGGCAGGGGCGGCGCGCCGGCGGCGGACAGGTCGACGACGTCGTCCGCCAGGCGCGTGACGAGGTCGGTGTCGTGGCAGGAGAGGGCGACCGCGAGGCGGTGGTGGGCCGCCAGGTGCCGCAGCAGTTCGGCGATCTCGTCCCGCACCTCCGGGTCGAGGCCCGCGGTGGGCTCGTCGAGGAGGAGGACGGCGGGGCGGCGGGCGAGGGCCCTGGCGAGGGCGACGCGACGCTGCTGGCCGCCGGACAGCTCGCCCGTGCGCCGGTTCTCCAGCCCCTGGCCGAGAGGGAGCCGTACCTCCTCCAGCTGGGCGCGCAAGGCCTCGGCGCCGCGGTCGACGGCGACCTCGGCGATGAGGCGGCGCACCTTCATGCGGGGGTTGAGCCCGGAGCCGGGGTCCTGGCCGAGGTAGGCGAGGCGGTGGCGGCGCAGGGCGCGCAGGTCGGCGGCGCCGAGCGCCAAGGGGTCCTGGCCGAGCACCTCGACCGTGCCCGCGGTGCGCCGGGCGCCGGGCGGCAGGACCCCGGCCACAGCCCGCAGGAGGGTGGTCTTGCCGGACCCCGAGGGCCCGACGAGCGCGGTGACGCGACCGGGCCGCACCTCCATGCCGCCGCCCTCCAGGAGGAGCCGTCCGTCGGCGGCGGCCACACTCAGTCCGTCGACGCGCACCGCCACCCCGGAGGAGGGGACCTGCCCCTTCGGGTACCAGTCGGGCATGTGGTTCACGAGGCGACCCCCCGGGTCATCGCGGTCTCTTGCTTCGCGGAGACGGGCTCTTGCTTCGCGGAGACGGGCTCGCGCTTCACAGCGCGGTCACCTCTCTCCTGCCGGACCGCGGCACCAGCGCCGAGGCCGCGAGGTTGACGCTCATGGCGAGGAGGCCGATGGCGAGGGAGGGTGCGAGGACCGCCCAGGGGTTCAGGACGATTCCGCCGGAGTTCTCGCGGATCATCAGTGCCCAGTCCGCGGCGGGTGGTTGTGGGCCCACCTGGAGGAAACCGGCCGTCGCCACGATGTAGACGGCGGCGACGAAGCGCAGGCCGAAGAGGGCGAGCAGCGTGGCCCGCAGATTGGGCAGGACCTCGCGTACGACGAGGTGCCACAGGCGTTCCCCGCCGACCGCCGCGGCCTCGATGTACCCGGAGGCGGCGACCGGCGCGGCGGCGCCCGCGACCAGGCGTACGGCGTAGGGCACGCCCATCACCACGGCGGCCGCGATGACGGCGAACCGTCCGCCGCCCGGCCAGGACAGCGCGATGAGCAGGATGCCGAGGACGGCGGGCAGCAGCATGAGGACGTCCGCGCAGCGTTCGACGACGCGGCCGACGGCGGGGCGCAGCGCGCCGAGGGCGCCGAGGAACGCGGCGGCGCCGGTCACCAGGGCGGCCACCAGCAGGGAGGTGGCGATGAGTTCGCGGCCGCCGGCGAGCAGGCGGCTCAGGACGTCGCGGCCGAGCTGGTCACCGCCGAGCGCCGCCTCGCCGCCCGGTTCGGCGTAGGGGGCGGTGACGGGGGTGTCGATGGCGTGCGGCGCGAGCCAGGGCCCGGCGAAGGCGAGGGCGACGAGCAGCAGGGCGGGCAGGACGCGCAGGACGACGCCGCGGCGCGGGAGGCGGCGTGCGGCCCGCTTCGCCAGGGTGAGGGGCGCGGTCATGTTCGGCCTCCCGAAGCCCAGGAACGTACGAGGTCGGCGAGGAGCAGCACGCCGGTGATGACGGCTCCGGTGACGGCGACGACGCCGGCGACGAGGGGGCCGTCGCGGTCGGTGACGGCGCCCGCGAGGACCGAGCCGATACCCGGGTAGTTGAAGATGGTCTCCACCACGACGGCGCCGCCGAGCAGCATGCCGGTGGAGGTGGCGATGCCCGCGGCGATGGTGGGCAGCGCGCCCGGCAGCAGGTGGTGGGTGAAGACGCGGTGGCGCGGCAGCCCGTCGATGACGGCGCTCTCCACATGCGGCGCCTTGGCCTCGTCGGCGAGGGCCGCGCGCACGATGCGGACGTTCCAGCCGATCTGCGGGATCGCGAGGGCGAGGACGGGCAGGATCAGCATCCGCCAGGAGGCGGGCGAGCCGTCGGCGTCGGTGAGGGTGACCGCGGGCAGCAGGTCGGTCCAGAGCGCGAACACCAGGACGAGCGCGACGGCGACGACGAACTCCGGCAGCGCGAGGATCCCGGTGGCGGTCGCGGAGACGGCCCGGTCCGTGGCACCGCCCGGCTTGAGCGCGGCCCAGCAGCCGAGCGCGATCGAGACGGCGAGGGTCACCAGGAGCGCGAGACCGCCGAGGAGCAGGGTGTTGGGCAGCGGCTTGGAGAGGATGTCGGCGATGGGCTCGCCGCGCGCGGACGTGCCGAAGTCGCCGGTGGGCAGGCCGGTCATCCACTCCCAGAAGCGGGTGAGGACGGGCCGGTCCAGGCCGAGGAGTTCGCGGCGGCGCGCCAGGTCGGCGGCGCTCTCGCCGCGCTCCGATGTGGCGTTGGCGGCGTCGCCCGGCAGGAGTTCGACGGCGACGAAGACGGTGACGAGCAGGACGGCGAGCAGCAGCGCCCGGCGGGCGAGCAGCCCGGCCAGGCGCAGGGTCCCGGAGAGCGCGGGACCGGCGGGCCGCGGGCGAGGACCCGCGACCCGCTCGCTCACCGTGCCGCTCAGCGGGCCAGCCATGCCCGCTCGAGCTGGACGCGTCCGTAGCCGGGCAGCTTGGGCAGGCCGTGCACAGGGGCCGCGGCGAGGTCGATGCCCTCGGCGACGCCCCACAGGAGGTAACCGGAGTCGTCGTGCTGGATCTGCTGGACCTTCTTGAGGGCCTTGGCGCGCGCGGCCGCGTCCTTGCCGCCGATGGCCTCGCGGTAGGCGGCGTCGAACTCCTTGCTCTTCCAGGCCGCCTCGTTCTGGGCGGACTTGGACTCCATGGTCTTGCTGGCGAAGAAGAGCACCGAGTCGTTGGTGCCCCAGTAGGTGGTGTACAGGTCGGCCTTGAGCCACGTCTTGTCGTAGAAGGTGGCGGACTCCTGCTTGACGACCTGGACCTTCACGCCCGCCTCGCGGACCTGGCTCGCGAAGAGCGTCGCGGACTCGGCGAGGCCCGGGACGTCCTCGGTCGTCATCAGCTTGTACGTCTTGGAGGTGTCGAAGTCCGCTTCCTTCAGGAGGGACTTGGCCTTGGCGAGGTCGCGTGCGCGCTGCGGGATGCCCGACTCGTAGGCGGGGTCGCCGGTGCCCATGATGTCGTTGCCGACGGTGCCGTAGCCGGACAGGACCTGCTTGACCATGGCCTTGCGGTCGACGGCGAGGCGCAGCGCCTCACGGACCTTGGGGTCGGCGAAGGGGCCGTCGCCCGCGCGCATGATGATCGGCATCGCCATGTCGTCGGGGCGGCGCACGACCTGGATGTCGCTGCGCTTCTCGGCGGTACGGGCGGCGACCGCGCCGACGTTGGAGGCGAGGTCGATCTGGCCGGCGAGCAGGGCGTTGGACATGGCCTGCGGGGACTCGAAGATCTTGACCTCGATGGCGTCGAGGAGCACCTCGCCGCCGTGCCACTTGTCGTTGCGGACGAGGCGCGCGTTGCCGGAGCGGAACCAGTCGAGCTTGAAGGGACCGGTGCCGGGCGCCTTGCCGAGGTCCTTCTCCTTGGTGTCCTTCTTCAGTACGAAGGTGGACAGGCGGGTGAGCAGGGGCAGTTCGGCGTTGGCGTAGTCGGAGACGAGGACGACGGTGTCCTTGCCCTCGGCCTTGATGTTCTCGGCCTTGATGCCGGGCAGCCGGGAGGCCCCGGAGGGCGTGCCGCGCAGGCGCTTGAGGGACCAGACGACGTCGTCGGCGGTGACGGGGGTGCCGTCGTGGAACTCGGCGCCCTCGGCGATCTTGAAGCGCCAGGTCTTCAGGTCGGCGGACGGCTTCCAACTGGCCGCGAGGCGCGCGGCGGTGTTGTCCTTGGCGCCGGGCGCGGTGAGGGTGTCGTACACGAGGGCGATGATGAGGTAGTCGCTCTCGTTGGCCTGGGTGCCGTGCGGGTCCCGGGTGATCGCCGAGGCCCGGCCGAGGGCTCCGACGCGCAGGGTGCCGCCCTTGCGGGGCTTGCCTCCGCCGCCCGCCTTGGACGAGGTGTCGTCGCCCCCCGAGCACGCGGTGAGCAGTGTCGCCGTACCCAATGCCCCGCCGGCCCACAGCACTTGGCGCCTGGTGATGTCCACGTACGTCCTCGTTCCAGTTCAGAGCGGCCTGTCGAAGCGCGATCGAAGCACGATCGAAGCGCGTGTCGAAGCAGAAATACGATCGGAAAATCTTAGGGTTGCCTACCCTAATGGCCCTTGTGTGCGCAACCCCGCGCACGCCGCCAAGTGCGCCCCCCACCTTCCAACTTGCCGCCCGGTAGGGGATGGTTCAACCATGAATCAGGAAGGTTTGCCTTACCTAAGTTTACTGCTAGCGTTCGACTCGTCACCGGTGATCGCACGCCCGGATTCCTCCACCAACTCGACGGAAACGGACTAATTTCGCGATGAGCACGGCCGCAGCCGCACCCGTCCGCCAGCTCGATCCCCACTCCGTGGGCGAGCTCCGCACCGCAGCCGAGAAGATTCTCGCCGAATTCGGCACTTCCGCGACATCTCCCCAGCTTCTCGCACGAGTTGAGGAGTCGGCGGCGGAGTTCGGCGCCACCCTGCGCCACCACTGCCGCCCCGTCGACACCGACGACGGCCTCTTCGTCCTGCGCGGCCTGGAAGTCGACGACGCCCAGGTGGGGCCGACCCCGCCCGGCTGGGCCCACGCGGGCGACAGCGGAGCCGTGCACGACATCGTGCTCCTGCTGCTGGCCAGCGTGATGGGCAACCCCATCGCCTGGCAGGGCCAGCAGGACGGCAGGTTCGTGCACAACATCGTGCCCTCGCCCGGCCATGAGTCCGAGCAGACCGGCGCGAGCAGCGCGGTGCTCCTCAGCCCGCACACCGAGGACGCCTTCCACCCCGGCCGCGCGCATCTGCTGATGCTGGGCTGCATGCGCAACCACGACCGCATCGCGACCACCGCGGCCAGTGTCCGCAAGGTCCGGCTCACCGACGAGGACGTGGAGTTGCTCTCCCGGCCCGCCCTGCCGATCCTGCCCGACGACGCCTACGCCGAGGCCCAGGGCTACGCCGACGCCGCTCCCCCGCCCGTGCCCACGCTCTTCGCCGCCGAGGACGGGCTCACCCTGCGCTTCGACCCCGCGTACACGCCCCTCGACCAGGCGGACGGGGAGTACCGAGCCGCGTACCAGCGCCTGGAGGACGAACTCGCCCGCGTCTCCGTCGCGGTCAGCCTCGACCCCGGGGAGGTCCTCGTCGTCGACAACGACCTGGTCGTGCACGGCCGGGTGCCCTTCAAGGCGCGCTACGACGGGACCGACCGCTGGCTCAAGCGGGCCTCCGTGCGGGTGCCCGGGCGGCGCGGACGCCCCTTGGCCGAGGCCGACGAGCACGGTTACGGTCAGGCGGCGCTCGAAGCGCACGCCGCCTGAACGCGCCCCCACGGAACGGAAGGAACGGACATCATGACCGGCAGTACCCCGCCCAGCCCCACCGAGGACCGAATACCCGGCAGCCCCGCCGAGCCCCGGACATCCGGCGACGACCAGCATCTGCGGATCCTGTCGACCAGCGACCTCGCCGGCATCGACATCTCCCTCTCCGACGTGATCGCGACCGTCGAGGGCGCCTACCGCACGCTGTACGCCGGGGAGTCGGACAACCCGCGCAAGCTCACCGTGAAGCCGAAGGACGGGCACTCCGTCTCGTACGCGATGCTCGGCCGTGACGGCTCCCGCGACGTCGTCGCCATCAAGACCTCGTACAAGCACGGCCTGGACAAGGGCCGCGAGGAGCAGCACTACTACACCTCGCTCACGCTCTACGACGACGTGACCGGACTGCCGGTGGCGATGATGGACTGCTCCCGCATCGGCTCGCTGCGCACCCCGGCCGTCTCCGCGCTGCTCGCCCGCGAGCTGGCCGCGCCCGGCGCCCGCAGCGCCCTGGTCGTGGGGACCGGGACGCAGGGGCGGCTGGCGCTGCCGTTCCTGCTGACCGCGCTGCCCGGCCTGGAGCGGCTGATGCTGTCCGGCACGCACCCCGAGGGCATCCAGGCGGTACGCGACGAGCTGCACCGGCACTTCCCCGGGCGCGAGCTGGAACTGGTCGAGGACCTGCGGGCCGCAGCCGGGGACGCCGACGTCATCGTGGCCACCGCGGGCGGGCACACCCCCGCGGCGATCGAGGCGGACTGGCTGAAGCCGGGCGCCCTCTCCATCCTGGTCGGCCACGGCCTCGCCCCCTCGACCCTGCACCGGGCCGACCGCGTCGTCGCCACGAGCGAGGCGCAGATGAACGTCACCGGGACGGACATGGCAGACGCCGAGGGCAAACTGCCCGCGGTGGACACGGAGTTCCCCCCGGTGCTCGCGGGCGTCGCGGCCGGCCGCACCGGCGCCGAGGAGCGGATCTTCGCGTACAACAGCGGTCTGGTCGTCACGGACATCGCCCTGGGGCACCGCTTCGCACAGCTCGCGCTGGAGCAGGGCCTCGGGACCGAGGTGGCGGTGTGGCGGTGAGCGGGGCGGAGGTCTCCGCGGGGCTGCCCGCACTGCCGGACCCCGCCACCGACTCCGTGCTGGCCTCCGGGCTCGTCGAGGAGCTTTCCTACGCCTTCGGCGGCCCCTTCCACTTCCTGCTGCCGGACGCGTTCGACGCCAACCTGCGTGCGATGCGCGGGGCGTTGGAGGACGCGGGAGTCGCCGGGTTCGTGTACTACGCGAAGAAGGCCAACAAGGCCGCCGTGTGGGTCGAGCGGTGTGCGGCCCAGGGCGCGGGCGTCGACGTCGCCTCCCTCGGAGAGCTGCGCGAGGCGCTCGGTCACGGCGTACCCGGCGAGCACCTCGTGGTCACCGGGCCCGCCAAGGCGCACGACCTGCTGCGGCTCGCGGTGCGCCAGGGCGCGCTCATCGCCGTGGACGCGCTGGACGAACTCGACGCGCTCCTCTCCCTCGTGGCCGGCGAGGGCGCCGGCCATGTGACGCGGCCCGCCCGCGTCCTGCTGCGTGCCCTGCCCCCCGGCCAGCCGCACAGCCGCTTCGGCCTGACCGAGGCCGAGCTGGCCACGGCCATGGACCGCTGCGCGCACGCGGGCGAGACCGCCCTGCGCATGGAGGGCTTCAGCTTCCACCTCTCCGGATACGACGTCGCGGCGCGCGCGGAGTCGGCGGCCTCGCTCGCCGAACTGTGCGTCAAAGCGCGGACCTTGGGGCTGCACGCCGACCGCGTCAGCATCGGCGGAGGGCTGCCGATCAGTTACGTCGGCGCCGACGACTGGCGGGCCTTCCTCGCCGCGCGGCACGACGGGCACTTCCACGCGCGCAAGTCGTTCGAGGACGGCGACTTCTATCCGTACCACTCGCCCGTCGCGGGCGCGGACGCGCTCCGGGCGCTGCTGGCGCATCGCACCGGGGGGCGCGCGCTGGCCGCCGTGCTTCGAGACGCGGGCGTACGCCTGCTGCTCGAACCGGGCCGGGCGCTGCTCGACCGCGCGGGCGGGACGGTGTTCCGCGTGCAGGGCGTCAAGGAGCGGGCGGGCTACCGGCTGCTGACCGTGGACGGGAGCAGCCTGAGCCTGTCGGAGCAGTGGTTCGCCAGCGAGTACCTGCCCGACCCGGTGCTGGTTCCCCGCGGGGGCGCCGAAGAGACGGGCGGCGCCGCGGGCCCGGCCGCCACCGAAGGTACGTATCCCTCCAGCGTCGGCGCCGCGACCTGCCTGGAGTCGGACATGGTCACCTGGCGGAAAATCCCCTTCCGACGGCAGCCGCGCGTCGGTGACCTGCTGGTCTACCCCAACACGGCCGGCTACCAGATGGACTCCAACGAATCCCCCTTCCACGACCTGCCGCTGCCGCCCAAGGTCGTCGTCGACCGCACCGAACTGCCGCGCCCGCGCTGGCGGTTGGACCGCCACTTCACCTGACGCCCCCTCCCGCCCCCGCCCCTCCCCTCCCGTACAGGAGCACATCGATGCCCGGAGCCCTTCAGCGCCCCGCCGTGGTCTCCCACGTGTCCGACCTCATCGGCCGCACCCCCCTTCTGGAGCTCGCCACCACCGAGACCGGCAGCCGGCTGCTGCTGAAGCTGGAGATGTTCAACCCCACCGGCACCGCGAAGATCCGCATGGCCCGGCAGATGGTCCTCGACGCCGAGGAGCGCGGCGAGCTGCGCCCGGGCGGCCGGATCATCGAGTCCACGTCCGGCAACACCGGCCTCGGTCTCGCGGTCGTGGCCGCCGAGCGCGGCTACACCTTCACCGCCGTCGTGGACCACCACGCCTGCACGGACAAGCTGCGCGCGATGAAGGCCCTCGGCACGGAGCTGGTCTACGTCGACGAGGGCGGGGAGAGCGAGGAGCTGGCCACCGCCGCCCGCGAGGAACTCGCCGAGGAGATGGCGCGCGGCAAGGACAACACGATCTTCACGGAGCAGCACAACAACCCGAGCAACGGCGTCGGCTATTTCCCCGTCGCCCACGAGCTGCACGAGGCCCTCGACGGCCGGATCGACGTGCTCATCGGGGCGGTCGGCACGGGCGGCGCCCTGTGCGGCACCACCCGTGAACTGCGCAAGCTCGTACCGGACTTCGCGACGGTCGGGGTCGAGCCCAAGGGGTCGATCGCGTTCGGTGGGCCCGCCCACGACTACTACCAGTCCGGCACGGGTACGCCGGAGGGCGCCGAGATCGGGGCGCTCGTCGACTTCGACCTCATCGACGAGGGCGTCAAGGTCGGGGACGTCGAGGCGTTCGCGACCTGCCGCGCCGTGGCCCGCACCGGGCTGCTCATCGGCGGCTCGGCGGGCGGTGTGGTGTACGAGGCACTGACCCGCCTGGGCACGCTCCCCCCGGGCAGCACTATGGTCGCCCTCATCAACGACGGCGGCGAGAAGTACCTGGACACCGTCTTCGACGACGCCTGGATGAACGCCCGCAACCTCCTCGATCCCGACGCGGAACGCGAGATCGACGAGCTCCTCACCAAGCTCCGCAGGAACCGATGACCTCGATGCCCCCCAAGCCCGACTCGCCCGCCGCTCCCGAAGCCCCCCACCGGGACGCGCCGCCCTCGGCGCTCGCCACACTGCTCGGCGACAGCCGCGCGCTGGCCACGCTCGCCGTTCCGCTCATCCTCACCCAGCTCGCCCAGGTCGCCCTGACCACCACCGACACGGTGATGATGGGCCTGCTCGGCACCCAGGAGCTGGCCGCGGGCGGCCTCGCCATCGTCATCTTCAACCAGCTCCGCACGATGGGTGTCGGCCTGGTCACCTCGGTCGGCAACCAGATAGCCGCGGCCGCCGCGCGCGCCGAGAAGGCCGGGGAGGAGGGTGCGGGGGGCGATCACGAGGAGGTCCGCGGGATCGTCCGCGCGAGCATGGCCGTCGCCACGCTCGCCGGGCTCGTCGGTGCCGTCCTCATGGTCCTCATCGGCCAGTGCCTGACCTGGCTCGGCCAGGACGCCGCCGTCGTCGACCGCACGCAGACGATGCTGATCGCGCTGGCGCCCGGCCTGCTGCCGTGTCTGTGGTTCCAGGCGATCCGCCAGTTCACCGTCGGCATGCGCCGCCCGCAGGCCCTGTTGCGCATCACGATCGCCTCGATCGCGGTCAACGCCGGCCTCAACTGGGTGCTCATCCACGGCACGTGGGGCCTTCCGAAGCTCGGCCTGACCGGCATCGGCGTGGCCACGTCCACGGTCTATCTCCTGTCGTTCCTCGCGCTGTACGCCTCCGCCAAGCGCGACGCCGCCCTGGCGCCGCTGCTCACGCTGAACGCCGCCAAGGCCGATCCCGCCGCCGTGAAGCGGCTGATCGGGCTCGGGGTGCCGATCGCCGCGACGTACGGCTCGGAGGCGGGGTTCTTCTCCGTGACGGCGCTGATGGCGGGCGCGTTCGGGCCGGCGGCGCTCGCCGCGCACACGGCCGTCAACCAGCTCGTGTACATCGTCTTCCAGGTCGCCGTCGGCCTCTCGCACGCCGCGTCCATCAACGTCAGCCGGGAGCTGGCGCTCGGCCGCTTCGACGACGCGCGGCGCATCAAGAACACCGCGCTGGCGTGCGCGGCGGCCGTCATGGCTGTCGTGGGCATCGCCTACCTCACCGTGCCGCGCCTGGTCCTGGCCCCCTTCATGGACTCCGGCTCCGACCGCGCGCTGACGATCGCCACGCATCTGCTGATCGTCACGGCGTTCCTTCAGTTCTTCGACTGCGCGCAGAACATCGGCGTGGGCCTGCTGCGCGGTCTCGACGACACCAAGAGCGGCTTCCGCATCACGGTCATCGGCTACTGGGCCGTCGGCCTGCCCGCGGCCTGGCTCCTCTCCCACCCGCTGGGCCTGGAGACGGTCGGCATCTGGCTCGGCCTCCTCACCGGCCTCGCCACGACGGCGGTCCTGCTGCTGCGGCGGTACGGTTCCTCGCTCGCGGCGAGAGAGGCGGCGGCGCCCACAGCCTGACGTACCGCGGGCCGCCCCCGCCAAGGGCGCGGGACGGCTATGGTCCGCGCCGCAGCGCCGCGGACACCTCGGCGCGATGGTCGACCCGGAGTTTCTTCAGCGTCCGGGCGACGTGGTGCTCGACCGTGCGCACCGAGAGGCAGAGCGCCTGGGCGATGTCACGGTTGCTCGCGCCCTCGGCGAGCAACCGGGCCACTTCGGCCTCCCGCGGCGAGAGACCCTCGCCGTAGCCGCGCCGTCCGGGGGTGGCGGGACGTTTCGCGCCCGCCTCCCGCAGGGCGTGCCGGCACCGGGCGAGGTCGGCGGTGGCCCCGAGCCTGCTGTAGGTGTCGAGCGCCTCGCCGAGGGAGGAGGTGTCCACGTGGGCCCGCGGACCGTCGTGGCAGTGGGCGAGCAGCTCGACGGCCCGGGCAGCGGGGTAGGGCCGGCCGATGGCACGCCACATGTCGCGGGCCCGCCGGAACCACCGGGCCGCGCCGTCGGGGTCGGAGTCCTGTTCCAGTAGGCCGCGAGCCACGCACAGTTCGGCGTCCGCGGCCGGCGCGATGTAGCTCTCCTGTGCTGCCAGCGCTTGCTCCACCACCTGTTGCGCCGCCGCGCGGTGACCGGTCCTCAGGGCCGCTCGGACCGCCGCCTGCACCACCCCCAGGAGCTTGTACCAACTGGAGGAGGACTGGAGCAGCCGGATCGCGGGACCGAGCGCTTCCCAGGCCCTGTCCGGCTCGTCGCGGGCGAGATGGACCTCGGCGGTGGCCGCCGCCGCGTGCAGGGCGCACAGCGTCCCGCCGATGCGTTCCCCCGCGCCGCGGGCGAACTCCAAGTGCTCCATCGCCTTGGCCCACTGCCCTTTGCTCGCCGCCAGGCTCCCGCCGAGAAGTGCTTGCTCGCGCTGTGCGATCGCCATGTCGGGGCACGACGTGTTCAGTTCGTCGAGGCGCTCCTCAAGGCCGTCCCACGCGCCGGAGAGCCAGTCGTATCGCAGGAGCTGGGCCCGGGCGAAGCACTCCAGGGACGGGTTGACACCATCGGTGGTAAGCCGGACGGTCTCGTGCAGCAGCGCGGCGGCGCGCGCGTCCTCCCCCCGGTTCAGCGCGTTCGTTCCGACGTTGTACAGGGCGATGAGCCGCTGCCTTCGTGCCTCGGGGTGCGGCGAGGTGCGCGGGAGGGCGTCGACCCGTTCCCACAGTGCGGGGTGACCGTCCCTGGCCATCAGGAACAGCTTGGCGCCCTCCAGTTCGGCCAGCCGCCCCTCGTCCCGGCAGCCCCGCAGGGCCGTCTCGGCCCGGTCCACACACAGGGCGATCTCGGCGGGGGTCTGGACGCGCTCGTAGAAGATCGCGTTGAGCATGCCGGACGCGGCGAGAGCGGGCCACGGTTCGAGTTCCTCCGTGGCCTTCATCAGCTCTCGGAACGAGGCCACGTCACCCGCGTGGTTCATGAGGACCGCGGCGAGGGTGAGCCTGACCCGGCCGCGGGTCAGGGCGGGGAGCGTGGGGTCGTCCACGAGCCGCCGCATGATGGCCAGATGGTGCGCGAAGCGGGTGAACTTGTGCGCGATGTCGGAGAGGGCGAGGGCGGCGTGTGAGCGGGCCTGCGGTCGCACTCCCTCCGCGCCGAGGATGCCGTGCAGGAGTTGGGAGGCGACGCCGTCGTCCCCCACGGCGACGGCTTCGCGGGCCGCTTCCTCGGCCTCCCTCAGCCACGTCTCCTTGTCCCCCAGCGCCTTGGTGTGGTGGGCGATCTGGACCAGCGGAGGCCGCTGCTGTCCGCGCAGTACGCCATGTGCCCGCCGGTGCAGTTGCAGTCGCCTCGGGCCGGGGAGGTCCCCGTACACGGCTTGCTGCGCGAGTACGTGGCGGAAGGCGTACTTGGCGGGTTCCGGCTCGTGCAGGAGCGCTCGGTGCAGGGCCTGGGTGAGCGCGGTGGTGGCCTGATCGGCCTCAAGGCCGGCCACCTCCGCCAGGACGTCCTGGGTGGCGGGCACCGCGAGGACGGCCGCGGCCTCCACGACGCGGGCGGCGGGCTCCGGCAGCACGGCGAGCCGCTCGTGGACGGCTTCCCGCAGGGAGCGCGGCACGGGTGACCGGCCCAGGGCCTCCGTCTCCTGTTCGAGCCCTTGCGGCGCGTTCTTCTTGCGCCGGTCCAGGAGCGTGAGCAGGTCCTCCTCCACCGCCAGGGCGAGACCGGCGCTGCGCCGGTGCAGGACCTGCCCCAGAGCGCGGCCCGCGACGCGCCCCACGACTCCCGACGCCAGGGTCGTGACCTCCTGTTCGCTGAGCGGCTGGAGCCGGATCTCGCCGCCCGACACACCGATCGGCCTGCGGTACGCGCTGCCCAGGACCGGCTCGGTGGGCGGCAGGTCCTCCGCGCGGTACGTCAGGACGAGGCCGAGGCCGGGCGGGGGTTCCCGGGCGATGAGGAACAGGAGTTCCCGGGTGGCCTCGTCCGCCCAGTGCATGTCCTCGATGACCAGCACCACCGGTTCGACCGCGCGCAGCACGTCTCGGATGCCGAGGAGGAGCCGGTGCCGCTCGGGCATCGCGCCGGCCGCCTGCCGTGAGTCGTCGACGTGCGGCGCCAGGCCGGGGAGGAAGGAGGCCAGCGTCCGGGTCTCGGGGGTCAGGAGACAGTCCGCGGGGAGCCGCTCCGCCGCCTGGCCGACCGCCTGGAGAACGGGGCCGTACGGGAACGGCTCGCGCAGTGGGCAGCACAGGCCTGTCGCCACTTGCGTACCGTCGGCCGTGAGGAGTTGCTCCGCTTCGCGCACCAGCCGTGACTTGCCGGATCCCGCCTCGCCCTCGACCATGACCACTGAGGGGAGAGCCCGCAGCGGGGTGACGAGGTCTTCGAGTTGCCGCTCGCGGCCGACCAGAGTGAAACCATTTCGCCGCATCCACGAGATGTCCGTGGAAGTCACCGCTTGAACCACCGGTTCTCGCCCTCTGAAGGGTGTGACCGAGTCACACCCACCGGAACATCAGCCAGATACGCAGTTTAGGCGTTCTGCCCCTCTTCGCGCGACCCGCTGACAGTCCGTCGACAGGTCCACTGACGGCCCCGCCCGGCCTCGGTACGCATGCTTTCCGCCGGATGATTAGGTGGCGTCCCGCATTGAATGCGTATCCATCCGCGCGGTCCTCTGGGAGTCGACAGGGGCGAGCCCGTGAGGCTCTGTCCAGCGGACCACAGGAGGCGCAGATGGCTCCCTTATCCGAGACCGCCGGCCCAGTCGCACTGCGGCCCGGGCCAGGCCATGAGACGCGGCGGCCGAGGGACTTCCGCGCCCTGCGGCTCAGAGTTCCGGCGTCGGTCCGGGCGGTGCCCGGCGCCCGCCATCGGGTACGCCGCTCCATGATCGAGTGGGGGTGGGGCGACCAGGTGGACACCGTGGAACTCCTCTTCTGCGAACTGCTGTCCAACGCCGTCACGCATGCGGCGGCCGGCCCCCGGGCCGAGGAGAGCGTCGAGGTCAGCATCCGGCAGGGGCCCGCATCGCTCGTCGTCGCGGTCGACGACCCGGGGTGCGAGGGCATTCCGGTGGTCGCCGGCTCCCCCGCGGAGGAGCTGGCGGAGAGCGGCCGGGGGCTGCTCCTCGTGGAGGCGATGGCTTCCGCGTGGGGCTGCGACCGGACCCGGGAGGGCACCAGGACCTGGTTCGCCCTCGAAGAACACACGTCCCCCAGCTCTCAGGAAGACGCATGATCCGCTTTCCCGCTCCACCCCCGTCCCCGTCCCCGCCTCCGCCGGGTCGTCGAGGCGCCCACCGGGCGACCGGTGGCGTTCCGGCCCTGCGCTGGCCCGAACAGGCCGACGTCGTGGAGGAGTTGCGTCTTCGCAAGGTGCCTCGGCTCCTCCTGGTGCACCCCGGCGAGCAGCCTCCGACGACCCTGGATCCGATGGAGGACTGGGTGCGACTGCCGGTCGACGAGCGGGAGTTGCGGGTGCGCTGCGAGACGTTGCGGGCGAGAGCGGCGCAGCGCAGACCGGCGATCGACACACAGAACGTGCTGCGTTTCGCCGGACGGCACCTGCCATTGGCGGCGGGCGAGGCCGAGATCGCGCGTCTGCTCATCGAGTCCTACGGCTCGGTGGTCAGCCGGCACGTGCTGGCGGCGCGGGTGTGGCCCGAGGACAGGAGCGGTCGGCGCAACGCGCTGGACGTCAGGATCCTGCGCACGCGCCGCAGGGTCGCCCCCCTCGGCCTGTTCATCAAAACGGTGCGGCAGCGGGGCTATCTGCTCCACGCCGATGTCGACGAAGGAGCGGTATGAACGTCCGTTTGAGCGTGGGTGGCGACACCCCGGTCGCGAGGGACGGCCGAGCCGCCCCGGGCGCCCGCCCCTGCGGCCCTCCCGGGACCGGCGAGACGCTGGCTCACCTGGCACGACGGAACGCTGAGCGGTGGCCGACGGCGGCCGCGATCCGCTGGCGCGGCCCCGCCGACGAGCCGTGCCACATGACGTACGCAGCGGCCTGGGAGGCGAGTGAGGGCACGGCGCGCGGCCTGCTCTCGCTGGGCCTTGCGCCGGGTGACCGGGTGGCGGTGCTCAGCGGACTGCGGCCCGAGTGGACGACGACGCTGCTGGCGGCCGCGGCTTCTGGACTCGTCGTGGTGTCCCTGCTGCCCTCGACGGTTCCGGAGGAGATCGTCCATGTGCTCGGTGACTGCGAGGCCCGGGTGGTGGTGTGCGAGGACGCGGAGCAGTTGGCGAAGGTCGAAGCCGCCCGGCCCCGTCTGCCGCACCTGCGCCACACCGTGCTGATCGACGCTCCGGCCGCTGCCTCACCGCCCGACTCCGCCGGCTCGTCCCCCGACTCCGCCGAGCACCCCGTGCGGACGCTGAGCCTCGACGAACTCCGGGCCCGGGGGCGACGTGACGTGGACGCGGCGGAGCTGAGGCTGCGCTCGGACGCGGTACGGGCGGAGGACCTGCTGGCCATCATCTACACCTCGGGCACCACGGGCCCCAAGAAGGGCTGCGCGCTCAGCCACGGCAACTATGTGAGCGTCCTGCGGGCGCACCCGCAGCCACCGCCCCGGCCGGAGGGCGGTCAGGAGCACACCAACGGAACCGTCTTCGTCGTCACCGGTCCGCACACCATCGCGATGCTGATGCAGGTCCTCGCCTGGTGGTCCCGGTACACGCTCGTCTTCCGGCGCGGCGGCCCCGACGACAGCCTGGTGGACGAGATCCGCGCCGCACGGCCGCAGATCCTGCCGCTCGTCCCGCTGGCGCTCGAACAGATCTACAGCTCGGTCCTCGCCTCCTGGCCCGAGGAGGACGTGTCCCTGGTCGTCGAGGCGGCACGGGCAGGACTGGACGCGCGGGAACGCGTCAGGCGCGGCGAGACCCTGCCGCCCCGCCTCCAGGAGTGGTTCGACGCCACGGAGAAGTCCCTGTTCGCCAAGGTCCGCGACCATTTCGGTGGCGCGCTGCGGAGGGTGACGGTGTCGGGCGCGCCGGTGTCCCGGGAGATCCTCGTCTTCTTCCTGGGCTGCGGGGTTCCCCTCGTCGAGTGTTACGGCATGACGGAGACAGCGGCGGCGGCCACCACCAACACCCCGGACGCCTACCGGCTGGGGACCGTGGGCAGGCCCTTGCCCGGCGTCGAGGTCGCCACGGCGCCCGACGGCGAGGTGCTGATCCGGGGCGCCAACGTGTTCCGCGGCTATTGGGGCTACCACGAGGACGAGTTCGGTTCCGTACGCGACGGCTGGCTGCACACCGGCGACCTCGGCAGCATCGACGCCGACGGGTACGTGACGCTCACCGGCCGCAAGAAGGAACTCATCCAGCTCTCCCACGGTGTGGCCGTGTCACCGAATCCCGTCGAGAGCGAACTGCGCGGAAATCCCCTGATCTCCCACGCGGTCGCCTACGGAGAGGGGAAACCGCACCTCGTGGTCCTGCTGACGCTCAATGAGCCGTACGCCGGGAAATGGGCCGCCGAACGCCGACTGCCCACTGGCATGGCCCCTCTGGTGCGCGACCCGATCCTGCTGCGGGAACTGACGCGGACGGTCCAACGCGCGAACGCCACACTGCAAGAGTATTACCGAGTGCGGGCGTTCATGGTCCTGGACCGCGACCTGTCGCTGGACGAAGGGGAGTTGACCATCTCCATGAAGGTCGCGCGCCATGTGGTGCACGCGCGGTTCCGCGAGGAACTCGACGCCCTCTACCGGTGACCGTGCCCGCTCACCCGGTGAAGCCGATGTCCTGGTAGACGACCGAGGTGAAGCCCTGGGCCCCCAGGTTGGCGAGGGTGCGCTTCGACGCGACGATGCCGGGCTCCTGGTAGAGGGGGACGGCGGCCGCCTGCTGCCAGATCAGGCGGTCGGCCCGATTGATGACGTCGACGGCCCGCCCCCTGTCCGTCTCGGTCGCCGCCTTGTCGAGCAGCGCGTCGATCCGGGAGGTCCCGGTCCGCGAGAAGTTCAACTGGATGTCCTTCCCCTTGGGTTTCACGTAGATGCTGCGACTCACCGACACCGGGAAAGGCCTTTTGGTCCAGCTGAAGACGGCGAGGTCGAAGTTGCCGGGAATGACATAGCGCTCGAAAAGCACGTTCTGCGGCACGAACGTGAGTTTCAGCCGTACGCCCACCTCGCGGAGCATGGCCTGGATGACCCGTCCCTCGTTCTGCGCTTCCGCCTCACCGCTGACGGACACATAGTCCAGTTCGAGCGTCCGTCCGCCCTTCTTGCGGAATGCGCCCTCGCGGCGCCAGCCTGCCGAGGCGAGCGCCGCGCGGGCCGCCGCGGGATCGTACGTACCGACCTGGCCCGCGTTGTCCCGGTAGCCGTCCTGCTGGGGGAGGAAGAAGTGGTTTCCGAGCGGTCGGGCGTTCCAGTCGACCCCCTGGAGCGCTACCCGGGCGATCCTGCGGCGGTCGACAGCCTGTGCCAGAGCCCTCCGGACGCGGACGTCCTTGAGGATTCGGCTCTGCCCGTTCATGGTCATCTGGTGGTGGCTCGGCGTCGCGGCCCGCAGGATCTGTGCGCCGGGCGTGTCCTGGGCGGAGCGGTACGCGGCGGCCCTGGTCCCGACATCGAAGAGATCGATCTCGCCGTTGCCGAAGGCCCCGGGGTGGGCGGCCGGGTCGAGTGCGCGGAACACGATCCTGTCCAGGAGCGGAGTGTCCCCCCACCACTTCTCGTCGCGCACCACGGTCAGTGTCTTGGCGGTCTCGTCCCGGCCGGCGAACCTGAACGGTCCGGCCGTGACCCTGGCCCTGCCCTTGAATCCGGCGTTGAAGCCGGTGGCTTTACCGATGACGGACGCCGGGTACAGCGGCGTGAACAGTGATCGCCACTCCCCGAAGGGGCGGGCGAAGTCGACGATGACCTCCCGGTCTCCCCCGGGCCCCGCGGACACCTTCGAGATCAGCTCGTAGCCGGTGCGGGAAAGCGGGTGGAAGGCGGGGTCCCGGCCGTTCTGCGCCTTCCAGTTCGCCCGGAAGTCCCGGTAGGTGATCGGCGACCCGTCGGTCCATCGCGCGTTCTCGTTGACGCGGTAGGTGACGCGCTGCCGACCGGCCCTCGTCCGGGACGCGGCGGACACGAGGTAGTCGGGGTCGGGGGTGACGCGGCCCCGGGCGTCGCTCTTCATGACGACGGGCAGCATCGACTCCACGATGCGCCGCGTGTCGACGTGACCGCCGTCGAGGTGCCGGACGTTGAGGTTCTCCTGGATGACAGCCACGGGCCAGTCGAGCACGCCTCCCTTCTTCAGGTCGGCGCGGTCCACGGGGTTGATCCGGCTCGCGGGCGGCGCTGCCGACGAGGGCTTGTCGTCGCGAGTCGAACACGCGGTGACGAGTGACGCGCAGACCGCGGCCGCGGCCACGACCGCGATCACCGGCGTGCGTGCCGTATGTGCCGTACGAGCCGTGTGTGCCGTACGTGCCGTGCGGGAAGAGCGCAAGATGCCGCCTCCTGAAGACGTGACTACTGACTGCTCGGCCATGGCTGTGGGGGGTCTCCGTCGCGGGCCTCGTGAGGCCCGGCGAAGTGACAGGCCACGGTGTGTTCCGCCGCCTGGACCGACGGCAGGGGGTCCTCGCTCTCGCAGCGCCGTCGCTGCTCGCTCGGCAGCTCCGCGTAGCGGGGGCATCGACCGCGGAAGCGGCACCCCGTGGGAATGTCCATCGGTCCCAGGGGCTCACCGAGCAGGGGCAGGCGTGGTCGATTCCGCTCCAGCCTCGGCTCGGGCCGCGGGGCGGCGGAGAGCAGCACCTGGGTGTACGGGTGGCCGGGCCGGGTGAGGACCGTGTCGGCGTCACCGGTCTCGACGACGCGCCCGAGGTGCATGACGGCGACGCGGTCCGCGAGGTAGCCGGCGACCGCGAGGTCGTGGGCGACCAGGAGACAGCTGAGGCCCAGCTCCGCCCGCAGTCTTCGCAGCAGGTTGAGCACCGCCGCCTGTGCCGAGACGTCGAGGGCGGAGACGGGCTCGTCGAGCAGCAGGAGCCTCGGCCGCAGGGCCAGCGCCCGCGCGATGCCGACTCTTTGGGCCTGGCCTCCGGAGAGCTGGGCGGGGAAGCGGTCCCGGTGCTCCGCGCCGAGGCCGACGAGATTGAGCAGGTCGGCGGCCCTGCGGGTGCTCGCGTCGCGCGTCCAGCCGTGCGTGGCCAGCGGCTCGGTGAGGATGTCCGCGACGGTCATGCGCGGATCCAGCGCCGCGACCGGGTCCTGGAACACCATCTGCACCTCACGGCAGAGCAGTCGCCGCTCGCCCGGCGACGCGCCGCGGATGTCCCGACCGGCGACCAGCACCGTCCCGGCCGCGTGCCCCCGCTGCGGCGGCGCCTCGACGACCTGTCTCAGCAGCGTGGTCTTGCCGCTTCCCGATTCACCGACGAGTACGAGCGTCTCCCCTTCCCGGATGTCCAGGCTGACGTCGTCCACCGCCCGTACCGGACCGGCCCCGGCCCGTCCGGAGGACGTCCGGCGGGCCGGGTAGTGGCGGGACACCCGCCGCATCCGCAGGACGACGGGCCGCTCGACGCGCGGCGGCGGCGGCGCGTACACACTGGGTACAGAGGGTCCAGAGGGTGTCGACAGGGCCGCCGTGAGGGCCGGCCCGTGCTTCTGCTCGAACTCTGCGCTGCGCAGGCACGCGGTCGCGTGGCCGACGCCGTCGCGGACCTCCAGTACGGGCTCCTCCTCACCGCAGGCGTCGAAGGCCAGCGGGCACCGCGGCACGAAGGGGCAGCCCCGCGGCGTCCGGAGCGGACTCGGTGGACTGCCCTCGATGGGGGTCAGGATGCGGTGGCGGGTCTCCGGGCGGGGCACGGCACCGAGCAGGCCGATCGTGTACGGCATCCGGGGGCGTTCGTAGACGTCGTCCACGGGGCCTTCCTCGACGAAGCGTCCCGCGTACATGACGTGGATCCGGTCAGCCAGTCCCGCGACCACCGCCAGGTCGTGCGTGATGATGACGACCGCCGCTCCGGTGGCCGTTCGGGCTCTGCCGAGGAGGTCCAGGATCTGGGCCTGGGCGGTGACGTCCAGTGCGGTCGTGGGTTCGTCGGCGACGATGACCGAGGGGCCGTGGGCGATGGCCATGGCGACGGCGACGCGTTGCCGCATTCCGCCGGACAACTCGTGGGGGTAGGCGTCGATCCGCCGCGCGGGGTCGGCGATGCCGACCAGCCCCAGGAGCTGGACCGCCCGCTGCCGCGCTGCCGTCCTGGTCAGCCGCTTGTGTACGCGCAGGGCCTCCGCGAGCTGGAATCCGACGGAGTACACGGGGGTCAGCGACGAGTGCGAGTCCTGGAAGACGATGGACAGTTCCTTGCCGCGGATGCGGCACAGTCCGGCCTCGCCGAGGGCCGTCAGGTCCTGTCCGTTCAGCAGCACGGATCCGCGGACGTCGGCCTGTTCGGGCAGAAGGCCGAGGATGGCCGACGCCGTCACCGACTTCCCGGCCCCGGATTCCCCGACGACGGCGAGGACTTCGCCGGGCCGCACCTGAAGGGACACTCCCCGGACCGCGTGTACGGTGCCGCCGGGACTCGGCAGGGAGACATGGAGATCCCGCACCTCAAGGACGGGCGGGTCGGATGGGGTAGGGGGTTCCGCCCGGAGCCGGCCGCCTGCGACGGGAGTGCCGCCCGCCGGGGCGTCTCGTCGGTGCCTCGTGCCCGCGGACGTGCCTCGTCGGCGCTTCGTACCCGCGGACGTCGGGTCGAGTGCGTCGCGCAGGCCGTCGCCGATCAGGAAGAGCGACAGGCACAGCAGCAGCAGACAACACACCGGGAAGTAGAAGAGCCAGGGATACGCCATCGCGTTCGGCGTGCCCGTGGCGATGACCGCCCCGAGGGACACCTCCGGGGGCCGCGCCCCGAAGCCCAGGTAGGCGAGGCCCGCCTCGGCGATCACGGCGGACCCGGCCTGGAGGGTCGCGTCGATGATGAGGAAGGAGGCCAGCGAGGGAACCGCATGCCGGCGGATCACCGTCCTGCCGGGCACCCCGAGGTAGCGTGCCGCCCGCACGAAGTCGCGTTCCCTCAGCGACCGGGTGCTGTCGCGTACCACCCGAGCGGTGATCATCCAGCTGAATGCCGTGAGGAACACGACGAGCAGCAGCCAGCTCGTCTCCTCGATGACCGGGGACACCGCCGCGACCAGCAGAAACCCGGGCAGCACCAGGAAGAGGCCGATGCACGAGAGGACCACGCGGTCCAGTCGGCCTCCGTGATAGCCCGCGGCTGTCCCGATGACGACCGCCACCGTCGTACCGAGGATCGCGGTGAGCACGCCCACGACCAGAGATCTCCGGGTCCCCCGCAGGACCTGGGCGAAGACGTCCGCTCCCGCCCCGTCGGTGCCGAACCAGTGGCTGCCGCTCGGAGGCCGGCGCAGGGCCAGGGGGTCGAGAGCGGTGTGGTCCCAGGGGTAGAACAATGGCCCGCAGCAGGCGAGCAGGGCGAGCCCGGTGAGCAGTGCCGAACCGGTGAGCGCTGCCGGGTGGCGCCTCACCGCGCCCGGGGTGAGGGCGGTCCGGTCCGTCGCCAGGAGCGCGCCGGGGTCGGGGAGTGTGCTCATGCGGCCCTGCTCCTCGGGTCGAGGGCGAGGTGCAGCACGTCGGCGATCAGACCGGCCGCGAGGACCAGGGCGGCGGTGAAGAGCCCGACCGCCGCCACCGGGTTGACGTCCTGGGTGAGCACGGAGTCCACGAGCCATTCGCCCATGCCGTGCCAGCCGAAGATCTTCTCGACGAAGACGGCTCCGGTGAACGTCAGCACCGTGTTGTAGGTCAGCAGGGGAAGCAGCGGCAGTACCGCCACTCGCAGCCCGTGTCTGCGCAGGGCAGTGCGTGGCGAAAGGCCTTTGGCCCGGGCTGTGCGTACGAAGTCCGCGTGGAGGACATCGAGCATCGTATTGCGCTGGTAGAGGCTGAACAGCGCGGCTTGGAAAGCGATGAGCGTGATACTCGGCAGCACGAAATGCTGGGCTCTGCTGAGCAGTCTGCCCCAGGTGCCCGTCGCCCCTGGCGCGTATTCACCCGTGTATTCGAAAACGGTAATGCCCACCGCGTCGTTGATGTTCCTCGCCCACAACTGCAAGGCGGCCGCGATGACGAAGACCGGTGTGGCGAGGACGGTGAAGGACGCCAGGGTCAGAGCACGGTCACTCCGGCGCCGCTGCCGGGTGGCGCTCCAGGCCCCCAGCAGGATCCCGGCAGCCGAGCCGACGGCCGTGGCCACCAGCACCAGCCTGACGCTGGTCGCGGCGCGGCGCAGGAACTCCGGGCTCACGCGCGCACCGGACACCGTGTAGCCCAGGTCTCCCCTGGCGACCCCTCGCGCCCAGTGAACGAACCGTTCGGCAGCCGGAGTTTTGGGGTTGAGGTTGTAGGCGTTGAGGACGGCCTCGATCTCCGCCGGGGACGGCGGTGGATTGCGATCGGCATAGGTGGACCGCGGGTCCAGGCTCAGCGCCGCGAGAAAGTAGGTGCAGGTACCGGCCACCATCACCAGTACGAGATGGGCACCCAGTCGTCGGGCGCATCGGAGGAACACGTCGAGACCCCCTCAAGCCGACGCCGTACGGCGAACGTACCGACTTCTCCCCCGCTTCCGGCACTTGACCGGGAATGCATACCCGTTAGTGGTATTCGCCGGAGATTCAGCACGAGTCGGGGAGCGCGTCCGTACCGGCCGCTCCCTCCGGACCTCGACGTCCCCCTTCTCGCGTCAGGGGCCTAGTGGATCCGTTCGTTCACTGCTAAACATTCTCGATACGCGTCAACTGACACGTGTCACCGAGGTCCTGCCGCGCCCTGAGGGCCGACCACCGGAGGAGGAGGGCAACATGGCCCTTTCCGCTCGCCAGGAACAGGTCTCCCCGTCGGATCATGCCGCCCGCGTCCCGCGCGGTCTGATGCCGCTGCTCATGCTCGGCAACACCGCGATGTTCACGCTCTACATCGGCGTCGGCGGCGTCCTGCTCCCCCTCCAGATCGAGCAGATCGACCAGGCCGACAAGGTCGCGCTGCTCGGCCTGGTCAGCGGGGTCAGCGCGGTCTTCGCCACCCTCTTCAACCCGGTCGCGGGTGCTCTCTCGGACCGGTCGGGGCGCCGCAACCCGTGGATCCTCGGCGGCGGGCTCGCCGCGGTCGGCGCGATGGCGCTGCTCGGCGGGGCCGACACGGTGCTGCTCGTGACCATCGCCTGGTGCGTCGGCCAGGCCGTCATGAACGTCTTCCAGGCCGCGCTCACCTCCGTCGTCCCGGACCGGGTGCCGCTCTCCGCGCGCGGCAGGGCGTCCGCAGCGGTCGGCCTCGGCATGCCGATCGGCTCGACCATCGGGGCGCTGCTCGGCTCGGCCTTCGCGGACCGCGTCGGCACCGGCTATCTGGTGCTCGGCGCCTTCGTGGCGCTGTCCGCCGTGCTCTTCACCTCGTTCGCCCGGGAGAAGCCGCTGCCCGTGGTGGCCAGGGTCGAACAGGTGCCGCTGAAGCGGCAGTTCGCGGCGTTCCTCGGCGCCCTGCGCCACCACGACTTCCGCTGGGCCTTCATCGGGCGGGCGCTGCTCGTCCTCGGCTACTTCTGCGTCTTCGGCTACCAGCTCTACATCCTCCAGGACCACATCGCCCTGCCGCCCGGCATCGGGCCCGAGGCCGCCATCGCGATCCTCGCCCCGGTCAACGCGGCCGCCATGGCCCTCTCCACGGTCGTCGGCGGCGTGCTCTCCGACCGTCTGGACCGCCGCAAGCTGTTCGTCGCGCTCTCCGCGGTGATCTCCGCGGTCGCGCTGACCGTCCCCGCGGTCTCGCCGACCTGGCCCGCCATGCTCGTCTTCGCCGTGCTCAACGGTCTCGGCTTCGGCTGCTTCATGGCCGTCGACAACGCGCTCGTCTCGATGATCCTGCCGAGCGCCGAGGACGCGGCGCGCGATCTGGGCGTTCTCAACATGGCGCAGGCGGGCCCGCAGATCCTGGCGCCGTTCGCCGCCTCCGTGATCGTCTCGCTCTGCGGCGGCGGTCAGGGCGGGGGCTACACCGCGCTGTTCCTCGCCGGCGCGGTGCTCTCCCTGCTGGGCGCGCTTGCCGTACGGCCGATCCGCGGGGTGCGCTGACCGGCCCCCAGCACGGCCCCCGATACGGCTCTCGCGGCGCATCGTCCAAGATCGAGGTGTGCCGACCGGCTCACGTGAAAGAAGGGCACCACCATGAAGCTGCACACCCACGAATGGGGAACAGGAGACCGCGTCGCGCTCCTGGTCCACGGAATCATGTCGGACCACCGCACGTGGCGGCGCGTGGGGCCCGAACTCGCCGACCGCGGCTACCGCGCGATCGGCGTCGACCTGCGGGGGCACGGGATGAGCGAACGCGGGCCGTACAGCGCGAAGTTGTTCGCGGACGACCTCGTCGAAACGCTGCCGGCGGGCGCGGAGCTGGCGATAGGGCACTCGCTCGGCGCGATCGCGCTGGCCCTCGCGGCCGAGCGCCTGGCGCCCGCGCGGGCCGTCTACTCCGATCCGGCCTGGGCGCTCGGCCGCGTCGGGGCGGCGGACCCCGCGCTGTTCGTGGAGTTCAAGGGCGCCAGGCGCGAGGTGATCGCGCACTTCAACCCGCGCTGGGACGAGGCCGACGTCGACATCGAACTCGCCACGCTGGCCGCCTGGGATTCGGACACCGCGCTCGCGCTCTCCGGCGCGAACGCCGTCGACCGCACCCCGGCCAAGGCGGTCGTCCCCTCGCTCGTCCAGGTCGCGGAGACCAGTTTCCTCGTCGACGAGGCGATGAAGGAGGAGCTGACGGGGCGCGGGTTCGAGGTACGTACGGTCAAGGGCACGGGGCACACCATCCACCGCGACGACTTCGAGGCGTTCATGGCTTCGCTGGAGGGGTGGGTGTGAGCGCGGGGGCCCGACCGCGCTGACCACGAGCGGCGTGGTCCGTGGCGAACACCTCGCGGGCGGTGCCGTGCCCCGTTTCTCGGCATCCCGTACGCCGCTGGACCCCGTGGGCCAGCTGCGCTTCCGTCCGCCCGCCAGGCCGTCGCACCGGCACGGCGTACGCGACTGCGTCGTCAGCGAGGAGCGGATCGCCACGGACGAGGCTGGCAGCGCCACGACGTGGTGGTCCTCTCGCTCAACTACCGCCTGGGGCGTTGGGTTGGCTGTACGTTCCACATCTCCTCGGCTCCTCGGCCCGGAGTACCGCGGTCGGCCAACCTCGGCCTCCCGGGGGGACGGGTCCGCTCCCTCCTCCCGGGAGGGAACGCGCCCGCGGGCGCCGTCACGCCGCCGGAGCGCGCCGCCGTCCGGGGGGCCCGCCGCTCGGGGAGGCACTGCCGCCGCTAACCGGGGGCCGCCGCCGGGGAACCGCCGCCCACAGTTCTGGGGTCGCCGCCAGGTTGGGCGCCAGCGCCAGGCCCAGCAGGGCAGTGCAGGGCAGGACAGGGCGGCCCCCGGCAGGGCGGCTCCAGGCGCGCCGACCAGCGCAGAGCCCCAGCCCAGATGGGTGGTGCCGGGACGGACATGCGGGCCGATAACCTAATTATCGCATTCCCGCACATATCGTCACCACGTGATCACTCTCGCACGGAGACGCGCCGCGCTCTGCGCCCTGGGCGCCCTGACCACCGTCCTCGCCGGCTGCTCATCCGGCGACACCACGGGCAACGGCCACCCGGGCCGCCCGGCCGGGCCCGCCGCGACCGCCTCGCCGCCCGCCCCTCCCACGCTCGCACCCGGCCCCTCGGGGCTCACCCCCGTGTTCAGCAACGGATCCCGGACGCAGGGCCGTACCGTCGCGCTCACCTTCGACGCGGACATGACCGTGAACCAGGGGACGCGGGCCGCGGCCGGTGAGCGGTTCGACCATCCCGAACTGGTCGCGACGCTGCGGAGGCTGAAGGTACCGGCGACGTTCTTCATGACGGGCCGCTGGGCGGAGGAGTATCCGGCCCAGGCCAAGGCCATCGGCAAGGACCCGCTCTTCGAGGTCGCCAACCACTCGTACAGCCACCATGCCTTCACCAGCGACTGCTACGGCCTGCCGACCGTGCCTCCGGAACGGATGCGCGCGGACATGGAACGTGCCTACGACGCGTTCCGCAAGGCGGGCGTCGAGCGTCCGCTGCCGTACTTCCGCTTCCCCGGGGGCTGCTACGACCAGCGGGCCCTGCGCGCGCTCGCGCCCGGCGGCGTCACCGCCGTGCAGTGGGACGTGGTCAGCGGCGACGCCTTCGCGACGGACGCCGATGCGGTGGCCCGGCAGGTGGTCGACGGGGTGCGGCCGGGCTCGGTCGTCGTCATGCACTGCACCCGCAGCGCGGCGCCGACGACGGAACGCGCCCTGCGGACGATCATCCCGAAGCTGCGGGAACGGGGCTTCCGGTTCGTGCGGGTGTCGGAGCAGATCCGTTCGACCCGGGTGGCGGTGGCGCGGGGCCAGGGAGCCTCCGACGGGCGGGACTTCACGGGCACGCCCTAGGCTGGGCGGCCGGCAGACCGGCGGTCCAGCTGTACAGCCGTACAGCCGTACAGCCGTACAGCCGTGGGAGAGTCAACCGCGCCGCGAGCTGAGCGCGCAGGCCGTCCACACCGCCGCCACCGCGGCGGCAACCGCACCCGCCAGTGCTCCCAGTGGCCACGGCACGACACCCTCCCGCGAGCCCGTCGTCAGGTCGGTCAGCACCGACTGGGCCGGGGAGCCTGTCGTGACCAGGAGGAGCAGTGCGGCCAGCAGCATCGTGGGGACGGACTTGCCCGCCGAGCGCAGCAGGGGCCAGTTGGTGAGGGCGCCGACCGCCGTGCCGAGCAGCGCGCTGACCAGCATCGCGATCAGGCCGGCGGCGCCCGCGGGGACGCGGGCCACCGGCAGGCGGCCGTTGGTGCTCGCCCCGTCGCTGATGACCGTCACCACGAGCACGGCCAGCACCCCCAGCGCGGACGCGACAAGGAACGCCGACAGGAGCGAGGCCAGATGCGCTCGCCCCGGGCCCGCCGCGGCAGCGGAGCAACTGCGCGCCGCGGGCGGTTCGTTGGTCGCGCATATACGTACCAGCCAGGCGGCGACCGGCAGGAGCGTGGCCGCGGCGTAGGCGAGCGAGTCCAGCACGGGCTGCCCGCCCTGGACGCCGACGGCCAGGAAGACGGCGTACAGGATCACCGGGGCGAGCCACCGCTGCGACCGCCCCAGGAGGGCCATGTGGTAGGCGAGCAGAGCACTCATCGCTGGGCCTGCCCCTCAGAGACCGGGACCGAGTAGGAGGCTGAGGCCGGATCTGAGGCTGAGGCTGGGCCCGGATCAGAAGCCGCGGCCGAGTCGGACGCCGGGGACGGATCGGAAGCCGAGGCCGAATCGGAAACTGAGGCCGGATCTGAAGCTGAGGCCGGGCCCGGTTCAAAAGCCGAGGCCGGATCAGAAAAAGCGACCGAGTCGGAAGCCGAAACCGGGCCAGAACCCGGGCCCGGATCAAAAGCCGAGGCCGGATCAGAAAACGCGGCCGAATCGGAAGCCGAAACCGAATCAGAGGCCGAAACCGCACCAGAAGCCGGGCCCGGATCAGAAGCCGCGGTCGGATCGGAGACTGAGGCCGGAGCTGAAGCCGAGGCCGAATCGGAAGCCCAGGCCGGATCAGAAGCCCGGGCCAGATCGGAGGCCGGGGCCGAGCCAGGAGCCGGGGTCGGGGTCGGGATCGAGGCCGGGGCCCGTTCCACCGTCACGACGTGCCACGGCGGCCGTGCCGTCAGGAGTTCACGCAGGACCAGGTCCGAGTGGCTCTCCGGGACCTTGAGCCGCGTGGCCCCCTCCGGCGCGTCGGTCACGACGGTCGCCGCCGCGGCGGTGACCGGAGCTGGAAGCTCCGCGCCCCGCGGGCCCCGCGTCAGGATGGTGACCGTCGGCCCGTCCCGCTCGGCCAGGGGCTCGGAACTCCCTCGCTCTGTCCGCCGCTTCACTTCCGCGCCGACCACCCCGTACGTCTCGTCCACCACGCCCAGCAGCCGCCGCGGGTCGTGGTCCACGAAGGCGACGGCGCCGCCCGCCGCCGTGCGCTCGGCCACCGCGCGGTCGAGTTCCGCGCGGGCGGCGGCGTCCAGGCCGGTCCACGCCTCGTCCAGGACCAGCAGATCGGGCGCGGCCAGCAGCGCCTGCGCCACGGCGACCTTCTGACTGCTGCCCTTGGAGAGTTCGCTGAGCGGAGTACGGGCGTACCCCCCGGCGCCGAAGCGCTCCAGCCACTGTTCCGCGCTCCGGCCCGCCGCACCCCGCGCGAGACCGTGGACCCGCGCCATGTGCGTGAGGTAGCCGACCGCGGTGAACGGCATGGAGGCGGGGAAGCGTTCGGGTACGAACGCCGTGCGCGGGCGCCCCGCCACGCGCCCCTCGGAGGGCGCGTCGATACCGGCCAGAAGCCTCAACAGGGTTGACTTCCCGCTGCCGTTGGCGCCCTCGACCCGTACGAGGGCGCCCGCCCGCACGCCCAGCTCGACACCGCGCAGCACCCACGGCCCGCGGACGCCGTAGCGCCGCCCCACCCCGCTCAGCCGCACCACGAGATCACGTTCCATGCGGGCCATCCTCGCGTACGCCCCCTCCGGAAGCCCGGCGGACCTGCGAACCGGCGCACTGGCAGACTGGACGCGTGAGCGACGAGAACACCACCACCGCCCAGGACAGCCCCTTCCGGCACGAGACCGCCTCGCGCGACGAGGCCCCGCAGTTCGTACTGCCCCTCGTCGCCCGCATCGAGCGCGCCGCTCCCCCGGCCCGCACCGACGCGCTGGAGACCGCGGCCCGTGCCGTCCTGGTGATGCTGAGCGACGAGCGTTCCCTGGGCGAGGGCGAGTGGGCGAGGGCGATGCGCGACTGGCAGGACGCCCGCATCCGCAAGGTGGTGCGCCGGGCGCGGGGTGCCGAGTGGCGAAGGGCCGAGGCGCTGCCCGGCATCACGGTCACCGGCAAGTCGGCGGAGGTCCGCGTCTTCCCGCCGGTTCCGCTGGACGGCTGGCCGAAGGATCTGGCGCGGCTCCAGGTGTCGGGCACGGACCTGGACGATCCCGAGCCGCCGGCCGGGGCCGACCCGACCCACCCCGTCCTGTGGATGAGCCCCGACGTCGACATGTCGGCGGGCAAGGCGATGGCGCAGGCGGGCCACGGTGCCCAACTGGCCTGGTGGGAGCTGTCGGCGGAGGACCGCACGGCCTGGCGCGACGCCGGGTTCCCGCTCTCCGTCCGCACCCCCGATGCCGCCCTCTGGCGCGAACTCACCTCCAGTGGCCTGCCGGTGGTCCGCGACGCGGGCTTCACCGAGATCGCCCCGGGGTCCTGCACGGTGGTCGCCGACCACCCGGCCCTGCGCGCGCCCCGCCCGTGACCGCCTCCGCGCGCGAGATCACGCCTCCCAGGCGGAAGATCACGCACCCCGATCCGAACAATCTCTCGCGCACTTGAACGCCCCGCACGTATCTTCCGTACTCCCCGGTATCACCGGTGACACGGGAGCATTACGGGAGGCACCTTGCGGCGCGTCAACGGCACGGCTCTGATCATCGCGGCACTCGTCGCCACGCTCGGCGCGCTCGCGTTCCCCATGTGGTCGTACGCCGACCGCTCCGGCACGGGGCCCGCCAATCTGGCCGCCGGGTCCGTGTCCACCCAGTGGGGGCCTCTCTCGGCGGCCGACCGGGATCTGCTGGTGAAGGTGCGGCTCGCCGGGCTCTGGGAGATACCGGCCGGGCAACAGGCCGTGGAGCGCGCGCCGACCGAGGCCATCAAGGAGGCGGGCGACCACCTCATCGTCGGCCACACCGACCTCGACCAGCGGGCCCGCACCACCGCCGCGAAACTGGGCGTGGAGTTGCCCAATCAGCCCACCGAGCAACAGCAGGGCTGGCTGAAGGAGTTGACGGAGGCGAGCGGCGAGACGTACCAGCGCAAGTTCGCGAACCTGCTGCGGGTCGCGCACGGCAAGGTGTTCAGCGTGGTCGCCCAGGTGCGCGACACCACCCGCAACTCCCTGATCCGGCAGCTCGCCACGGACGCCAACCAGACCGTCCTCGACCACATCACGATGCTGGAGGCCACCGGCCTCGTCGACTTCGACGGAATCGCGAACGACGCCGCGTCGAACGCGACCGCCAGCCCTTCCGGGCCTCCCCCGCCGTCCGGGGGCACTCCCCCGGAGCCCGTGCCCGCCCGGCCCAGCGGCGACATCTCCACCACGTCCCGGCCCTCGCCCGGCCCGCCGGGCCAGATCAACACCGGACGGCCGGAACCTCAAATGTAGCTCTGAACGTCCCTCCCTGAGGGTTCGGCCGACCCCGCCCCGGTGAAGGACCCGGGGACGGGGATCGGGGGGACCGGTTCGGGGGACGAGGGGTGAAGGGGGAGCGACATGCGGCGTCTGGGGACCGGCATCGGCTGGCGTCCGGAGATCGCGGACGCCGTGGAGGCGATGCCCGGCATCGACTGGGTCGAGGCGGTCGCGGAGAACGTCTGTCCGGGCCATCTGCCCGACTCCCTGCTGCGGCTGCGCGAGCGCGGCGTGACCGTCGTGCCGCACGGCGTCTCCCTGGGCCTCGGCGGCGCCGACCGCCCCGACGAGGGCCGGCTGACCGCGCTCGCCGAGCGGGCGCTGGCGCTCGGCTCGCCGCTGGTCACCGAGCACATCGCGTTCGTGCGCGCGGGCGGCGACCTCACCGCGACGCAGCTCCTCGAAGCCGGTCATCTGCTGCCGGTGCCGCGCACCCGTGACGCGCTCGCCGTGCTCTGCGAGAACGTCCGCATCGCGCAGGACGCGCTGCCCGTGCCGCTCGCCGTGGAGAACATCGCGGCGCTGATCTCCTGGCCCGGTGAGGAGATGACGGAGGGCCAGTTCCTGTACGAGCTGGTCGAGCGCACGGGCGTACGTCTGCTCATCGACGTCGCCAACCTCCACACGAACCACGTCAACCGCGGCGAGGACCCGGCCAAGGCCCTGGACGAGCTGCCGGTCGAGGCCATCGCGTACGTCCATGTGGCGGGCGGCTTCGAACGGGACGGAGTCTGGCACGACAGCCACGCGCACCCCGTACCGGAACCGGTCCTCGCGATCCTGACCGACCTCGCCTCCCGGACGACCCCACCGGGCGTCCTCCTGGAGCGCGACGACAACTTCCCCGAACCGGCCGAGCTGGAGCGGGAGCTGGCCACGATAAGGGCCACGGTGGAGACGACGGGCAAACTGGCCGGGGACCTTGGCACGAAGGCGGGCGGGGGCCTCCCCAAGGGGGCCGGTGGAGGCCTCCCGGGCGGATCGCACGAGGGCCTTCCGGGTGGGCGGCGCGGAGAACTCCCAGACGAGCAGCACGGGGAACTCCTGGGCGGGCGGCGCGGGGAACTCCCAGACGGGCAGCGCGGAAGTCTCCCAGGCGGGCCGCGTGAGGACCACCTCTCTGGCGCAGCGCCCGGGGGCAACCCCAGCAGTCCGCGCACTCCGCGCACTCCGCGCGAGGGATTCTCCGACGTGCCGCACGAGGCCTCCCTCACCGCGCCACACCAAGACCTTCCCGACGCACCACGCGAAGACCTCCCCGCGCCCCCGGGGGACCTTCCCGCGCCCGCCGAAGCCCGGCAGCGCAGCGCCCTCGCGCAGGCCGCCCTGCTCTCCGCGCTCGTCGCGGGGACCCCGGCCCCCGAAGGATTCGACCGCGCGCGGCTGAAGGTGCAGAGCCACGCGCTGGCCGCCAAGCGGGCCGATGTCGTCGCGAAGGTCGCGCCCGAGCTGCCGGACATCCTCGGCGGGGCGTACCGCGCCGACTTCCTCGCCTACGCCCACGCCCGGCCCATGACGGGCGGCTACCGCCTCGACGCGCTGAGGTTCGCCGAGCACCTGCTGCTCGCCGGGCGGCTCGAAGGCACCGACGCCGGACGGCGGCTGAGCGACTGGTGGCTGGAGCGCTCGGGCCCCGCGCCGCTCTCCCGGCGGCCCGCCGCCAGGCTGCTCAAGGCCACCCGCCGCATCCTGTCGGGGCGGTGACGCGGTGAGCATCGCGGGCATGATCTACACGATCCTCGTCGTGGTCTCCTCCGCCGCGCTGATCAGGGGCGTGGTGGCGGCCGGGCGCGCCCAGATGCCCACCGGCGACGACCACGGCGACTTCGTACGCGGCACACCGGAGGCCGCGTTCCTCTCCGGCGGCCCCGCCCGGCTGGCCGACGCGCTGATCGCGGGCCTGCACGAGGACGGTCGCCTGGTCGTGGCCGGGCCCGGCGTCGTCGGCATCCCCCGGCCGACGGCCAGGAACGCCGCCGAGCAGGCGGTCGTCGACGCCCACCGCGCGGCGCCCAACGCCTCGCTGCACTGGCTGCGGGCCGCCGTGATGCGAAGCGGCCCGGTACGGGAGACGGGCGACGCGCTCGCGGCGCGCGGCCTCCTCATGCGGCCGGGGCCGCGGCAGACATGGCGGCGCTGGGCCGGGGCACAGCTCTTCGCGAGCCTCTTCGGATTCCTGGCGGCCTCCATGCTGACCTTGGCGCAGTACGCGGACGACCCCGTGGTGCCCGGCGGTGCCGACCGGACGCTCGACGCCGTCCTCCACATGGTCCCCGCGGGCATCGTCGGTTTCGCGGTCGCCCTGAGCTGCCTCTCGGTCACCGAGAAACAGCTCACCTCGGCCGGGCGCCGCGCCCTCGACGAGTACGTCGCCTCGTCACGCCATCTCGCGGGCGCCGCGCACCTCGTGGCGACCCGCGGCCTGGCGGCGGCCCACCCCGATCTGCGGGCCCAGCTGATCACCGCGGCCCGCGTCCGGGGTCGGGTGCCGGTTCCGTCAGGCCCACACCTGGCTCCCTTCCCGGGCCCCAACGCCTGGAGCGGGCACCACGGCTTCGCGTGCTCGGGCAGCTCCGGTTCCGGGGGCGGGGCGGTCTGTTCCGGAGGCGGGGTCGGCGGGGCGGTCTGTTCCGGAGGCGGAGGCGGTGGCTCGGCCTGCTCCGGAGGCGGAGGCGGCTCGTGCTGCTCCAGCGGCGGAAGCGGCGGCTCGGCCTGCTCCAGTGGCTCGGCCTGCTCCAGCGGCGGCGGTGGCGGTGGGTCCTCCTGTTCCGGCGGAGGGGGCGGAGGGGGCGGGTCCAGTTGCAGCAGCTCGTCCTCCTCCACCTGACGGCACCCACCAAGGACGCCACTTCGCTTCAGGCGTACGGCAGTTGACGTACCCCCCGCCATAACCCGCCGCCCCACGCCCGAGGCGCACTAACGTGCGGTGCCGCAACAGGAGGCACCATGCGATCCCCAGCCATCAACGGAACCGGCCTCGTCGTCACGGGACTCGTCGCGACCCTGGCCGCTCTGCTCTTCCCCCTCTGGTCCTACGAGGACCGCTCGGGCACCGGCCTCGACAGGCTCAACGCCGAGACGGTGTCGACCGACTTCGGGCCACTGTCCGCCCTGGACCGGGACTTCATCACCAAGGTCCGCCTCGCGGGCCTGTGGGAGCTGCCCGCCGGCCAGCAGGCCGAGGCGCGCGGCACGACCAAGGCGGTGCGGACCGCGGGCGAGCACCTCGTCGAGGGCCATACGTTCCTGGACGCGCGCGTACGCGAAGTCGCCACCCGGCTCGGCCTGGAACTGCCCAGCCAGCCGAACCCCCAGCAGCGGCGCTGGCTCGCCGAGTTGAGCCGCGCGCGCGGTGAGACGTACAACCAGAAGTTCGCGAACATTCTGCGCCGCGCGCACGGCAAGGTCTTCTCCGTGGTCGCGGAGGTCCGCGCGAACACCCGCAACGCGCTGGTGCGGACGCTCGCCGACGACGCGAACACCACCGTCCTCGACCACATCACGGTTCTGGAGGACACCGGCCTCGTCGACTTCGAGGGCATAGCCCGCGAGGCGGCCACCGCGGGGCCGCCGCCCCTGACCCGCTCCCCCGCGCCCCCGGGCCCGACCACGTCCCCGGACCCGGCCACGCCGGTCACCCCGTCACCGACATACACGCTGCCGCCCGCCGCGTCCCGCCCGAAACCGGAGGGGTCTGATCCGGAGAGGCCGTATCCAGACAGGCCGAACGCCCGGCCACAAGCGGAACGTTACCCACCCGTCACCCCGCGTCCGCATAGTGAATAAGCCGTGGCGCCGAGCGGTGCCTTCGCATAGAACACCGTCATGTTCTGGGTTCCGCTGCTCCTCCTCGCCTGGGCCCTCACCGGCCTCGCCTGCGGCCGCCTCTGCCTGGCCGCGAGCCGTGCCGCCACCCAGGAGAGGGCGGCGCCGCCCGGTCACGAACTCAACCTCTACGAGGCCGCGTTCCTCTCCGGTGGCCCCACCCGCGTCGCCGACGTCACACTCGTGGCGATGGCGCGGGCGCGCCGGCTGCTGATCGCACACACGGGGTGGGCGACCGTCGTCGATCCGGTGGGCCGCGACGACATGGAGCGCTCCGTGCTCGGTGCGATCGGTCCGGCGGGCCAGGCACGGATAGCCCCGATACGCCGTGGGGCAGCGGCCACCGAGGCCGTGCGGGCGCTCGCGGACGGGCTCGTCACCGCGGGGCTCGCCGTCCCGGCGGGCTCCGCCTCGGGGGTCGCAGCCGCCGTGCGCCAGGTGCGGGCGGCGACGGTGGCGGTGCTCGCGCTCGGCGCCGTGGCGGTCCTCATGCCGGCACAGGGGCGCGAGGCCCCAGGGCAGGTGCCGGTCGCGGTCTGGTTCGGGCTGCCGCTGCTCCTGTGCGCGGGCTGCCTGGTGATCGCCCGCGTCGAGGTCCATCCGTACACGCGGTGGGCGTCCCCCGCCGGTCAGCGGCTCCTGGGCGCGCTGTGCACGCGGGGCGACCAGCTGACCGCGGTGGCCGTGCGCGGGGTCCGCGCGGTCGCCGACCCGGAACTGCGGGAGGCCTTCTCCGGCCGGGGGCGGCGGGAGGCCGCGCACGGGGGGCATTGAGCCGACACCGGCGCCCGGTGCTTTACTTCACCGAATATCACACGAATCATCCCTTTTGTTCGAAGATCGCCTGAAACGCATGGCCGAACAAAAGAGGTAGAGAAGCGCGATGAGAGCAGCAGCCGCCCGCTATGGAACCGCCGGATCCCTGGTCCTGACCGCCCTCGTCGCCGCCCCCGCGGGAAGCGCGAGCGCCACCCTGCCCACCCCCGAGACGCACGGCACCTCCGTCGCCGCGCAGCGCGCCGAGGCCGCCGGGATCCGCTGGGGCACCTGCGCCAAGGCCGAGCACCTTCCCCCCTCCCTCCAATGCGGCACGGTCTCCGTACCGCTGGACTACGCCCACCCTCATGGCGAGCAGATCAAACTGACCGTCAGCCGCGCCAAGGCGAAGGCGAAGGCGAAGGGGAAGGCCGCGGGCCGGGCCGTCGCGCGCCAGGGTGCGCTCGTCTTCAACCCCGGCGGACCCGGCGGCTCCGGCATGTACTTCCCGATGGCGGGCGTCATGCCCGAGTGGAAGCGCATCGCGGCCGCGTACGACCTGATCGGCTACGCCCCGCGCGGTGTGGGCCGCTCGGCGCCGCTGTCCTGCCAGGACCCCAAGGAGTTCGGCAAGGCCCCCACGCAGGCGCCGACCCACCCCGACGAGGCGTACAAGCGGGAGCGCGTCGCGAAGGCGCAGGCGTACGCGCGCGGGTGCGCCGCCCGCAACCCCGGCCTGCGGCACTACACGACCCTGAACAACGCGCGCGACCTGGACGTGCTGCGGGCCGCGCTCGGCGAGAAGAAGCTGACGTTCATGGGGGCCTCGTACGGCACCTACTTCGGGGCCGTCTACGCGACGCTCTTCCCGACGCACGTGCGCCGCATGGTCTTCGACTCGGCGGTCAACCCCGCCCCGGCGCAGATCTGGTACCGCAACAACCTCGACCAGTCGGCGGCCTTCGAGCGGCGCTGGGCGGACTTCCGCGCCTGGGTGGCCAAGCACGACAAGACGTACCACCTGGGCAGGACGCCGGAGGAGGTCCTGCGCAACTACGAGAAGGTGCGCGCCGAACTGGGCCGCAAGCCCGCAGGCGGAAAGGTCGGCCAGAGCCAGCTCCAGTCCGCGTACCTCCAGGCCGGGTACTACGACGACTACTGGCCGATGCGCGCCAAAGCGCTCTCCGCGTATCTGAAGGGCGACCCGAAGCCGCTGATCGAGCAGGCCGCGCCCGAGCCGCGCGCGGCGGTCGAACAGGAGAACGGCAACGCCGTCTACACGGCCGTGGAGTGCAACGACGCCCCGTGGCCGACGGACTTCGCCACCTGGGACCGCGACAACACGCTCCTCGCGCGCGTAGCGCCCTTCGAGACCTGGGACAACGCCTGGATGAACCTGCCGTGCGCCTACTGGTCCGCGCCCCGGCAGCAGCCGCTCGACGTGCGCGCGGACGACGACGAGCTGGCCCCGACGCTGATCCTCGCCGCCGAGCGCGACGCGGCCACGCCCTACGAGGGGGCGCGCGAGCTGCACCGCAGGCTGCGCGGTTCGGTCCTGGTCACCGAGCGGGAGGCCGGCACCCACGGCATCGGCGGCGGCGCGAACCAGTGCGTCAACGGACACCTGGAGGCGTACCTCCTGGAGGGCAGGCTCCCGGGGCGGCGCGCGGCGTGCGCACCGCACCAGGAGCCCCGGCCGGACTCCGCCGAGCGGGCGGCGGAACGGCCCAGGGCGCTCTGACCCGCGGGCAGCCGCCCCGGGGGGTTACGCCAGGCCCGCCACGAGGTCCGCGACGGACTTGCGGCGGCCGGTGTAGAACGGCACCTCTTCGCGTACGTGCATCCGGGCCTCGGAGGCGCGCAGGTGACGCATGAGGTCGACGATGCGGTACAGCTCGTCGGCCTCGAAGGCGAGCAGCCACTCGTAGTCGCCGAGGGAGAACGAGGCGACGGTGTTGGCGCGCACGTCGGGGTAGCCGCGGGCCATCTTGCCGTGGTCGGCGAGCATGCGGCGGCGGTCCTCGTCGGGCAGCAGGTACCAGTCGTAGGAGCGCACGAAGGGGTAGACCGAGACGTAGTCGCGCGGCGTCTCGTCGGCCAGGAACGCCGGGATGTGCGACTTGTTGAACTCGGCGGGGCGGTGCAGCGCCATGTTCGACCAGACCGGCTCCAGGGCGCGGCCCAGCTTGGTGCGCCGGAAGAGGTTGTAGGCCTCCTGAAGCTCGTCGGCGGTCTCGGCGTGCCACCAGATCATGACGTCGGCGTCGGCGCGCAGGCCGGAGACGTCGTAGGTGCCGCGGATCGTGATGTCCTTGGCGGCGAGCTGGTCGAACAGCTCCTGGACCTCGTCGGCGTAACCGGCGCGGTCCTCGGGCAGCACGTCACGCAGCTTGAAGACCGACCACAGGGTGTAGCGGATGACCTCGTTGAGGTCCTTGGCCTTCTTGCCGGCGTTCGGGGTCTTGGCGGGGGCGTCGTCACTCATGCGGCTATTCTCCTCCGCCGCCGCGCGGACTCCGCACCGGGTCGCGGGTGAGCTGCTCCACACCGGCGAGGTCCCCCGCCAGCTGGTCGACGGCCGCGTTGGCGCTCGCGACGCACGCGGGGATGCCCACGCCGTCGTACGCGGCTCCGCAGACCGCGAGACCGGGCAGCGCGGCGACGTGCGCGCGGACGCGGGCCACGCGCGCGTGGTGGCCGACGGGGTACTGCGGCAGGCCGTCGTCCCAGCGGGTGACGCGGGAGGCGACGGGGGTGGCGGTGAGACCGGTGGCCTCGCGCAGGTCGTGGCGGGAGAGGGCGATGAGGTCGGCGTCGTCGCGGCCGAGGATCTCCGTCTCCCCGTACCGGCCCACCGACGTGCGCAGGACCAGCAGGTCCGGGTCCTGCCGGTCGATCCAGCCCCATTTGCGGCTAGCGAAGGTGGACGCCTTGATGGTGCGTCCGTCCACGGGCGGCACGAGGAAACCGCTGCCTTCGGGGAGGTCGGTCTCGGCGCGCCTGTACGCGAGCGTGATCAGCGCCATGGAGGCGTACTCGACGCCGCGCAGCTCGGCGGCCGCGGCGGGCGACTCGGCGTCCAGGAGCTTCGCGGCGGCGGGCGCGGGCAGGGCCAGGACGACGGCGTCGGCTTCGTACACCTCGCTCGCGGTGACCACGCGCCAGCGGTCACCGGCGCGCCGCAGCTCTGTGACGGGTGTGTCGGTCAGGATTCGTGCGCCACGCGCGCGTACCGACTCCGCGACGGCGAGCGGCAGCCGACCGACGCCGCCCTCGATGCCCATGAAGACCGGGCCGGTCTGCTGGTTCCGCGCGGCGCGGGCCTGGATGTCACGGACGCCGTCCGTGAGGGAGGCGTGCGTGCGGGCGGCCTCGAAGAGCTGCGGGACGGCCGAGCGCATCGAGATGCGGTAGGCGTCCCCGGCGTACACCCCGCCGAGCAGGGGCTCCACGAGGCGGTCGACGACCTCGCGGCCCAGGCGCGCGGCGACGTACTCGCCGACGGCGACATCGTCGCCGATCTCGGTGCGGGGCAGTTCGCGGTCGCGCTCGATGCGGCGCAGGCCCTCGTCGGAGAGGACCCCGTAGAGGGCGGAGGCGGCACCGGGCACGCCCATGACGTGCCCCTTGGGCATGGGACGCAGGGCGCCCCGGGTCCAGATCGCGGCGGTCGCGGTGGCGGGCGACCGGAGCCGGTCGGCGAGACCTGTTTCGCGGGCGAGGGCGACGGCCTCGGGGCGGCGGGCGAGCATCGACTCGGCGCCGAGGTCGACGCGGACCCCCGCGATCTCCCCGGCGCGCAGCTTGCCGCCGAGCCTGTCGGAGGCCTCCAGGACGGTCACGCGGGTCCGCGGATCGGTGGCGAGCAGGCGGTGCGCGGCGGCAAGGCCGGCGATCCCGCCTCCGATGACGACGGCGTGGCCGCTACCCGTGCGTGTGTCCGTTTCGCGCATGTCTCCACTCTCTCAGACCGCCGAGTCCCGACCGTGACCGCATCGGGACCGGTCGGCAACCACCGTTGTGCCCCTCCCTGGCGTCGTAGGAGCATCACTGGCCACGACCCTCGGGGGTACGTCGATGCACACGTCCAGCAGGCTCACGGTCCGGGCTCTCTCCGGTTTGCTTCTGGCGGTCGCGCTCGCGCTCACGGGGTGCACCGCGAGCGGCGACGGCGACAGCGGCGGGGACGCCAAGGGGGCCTCGGCGGCCGATCATGCCGCCGGTCCGCAAGGGCCCGAGGACGCGGACGGCGCGCAGTCCGGCAAGTCGGCGAAGCGTAAGCCCTCGAAACTGACTGGCCCTCAGATCATCCGCACCGCGAGGCTCACCGTCCGGGTCGGGGACGTACCGAAGGCGCTGGAGGAGGCCCGCGCGGCGGCCGAGGACGCGGGCGGCACCGTGGGGAACGAGAGCACCTCGCGCGACGACGAGGGCCGCGAGCGCTCCCGCCTGGTGCTGCGCGTTCCGCAGGAGAAGTACGAGGACGTCCTCACCGCACTGGAAGGGACCGGCAAGCTGGTCGACCGCGACGCCAAGGCGCAGGACGTCACCGCCCAGGTCATCGATGTCGAGAGCCGCGTCAAGTCCCAGCGGGCGAGCGTGGCGCGCGTGCGGGAGCTGATGGACAGGGCGACGAAGCTGAGCGATGTGGTCACCCTGGAAGGGGAGTTGAGCACCCGTCAGGCCGACCTGGAGTCGCTGCTCGCGCAGCGGGCCTCGCTGAGGGACCGTACGGCCATGGCGACGATCACGCTGTCGCTGACCGAACACCAAGGGCAGACGGATGCCGGGGACGACGATCCGACGTTCGGGGACGCGCTCGGGGGCGGCTGGGACGTGTTCGTCACCGGACTGCGCTGGATCGTGATCGCACTGGCGGCGGTCCTGCCGTTCGCCGCGGTCGCCGCACTGCTCCTGCTGCTGTGGCTGCGAGTCGTACTCCCCCGCCACGGACGGGGCGCCCCGTAAGGGGCGCGGGGCTGCGACATGTGCGGCTCCGCCGCGAGGGCGCGCCCAGCCAGAACGAACCCGCAGATGGGCCCCCTTCCGCCGGCGCAGCGCCACCGCGCCGTAGCGTGTCAATACATGAGCAGCACACAAGAGCGACTGGTCATCATCGGAGGCGATGCCGCCGGCATGTCGGCGGCATCGCAGGCGCGCAGGCTCAGGAGCCCGGACGAACTGGAGATCGTCGCGTTCGAGCGCGGCCGCTTCACCTCGTACTCCGCCTGCGGCATCCCCTACTGGGTCGGCGGCGCCGTCGACGAGCGGGACGATCTGGTCGCGCGCACGCCCGAGGAGCACCGGGAGCGCGCGATCGACCTGCGGATGCGCACCGAGGTGTGCCGCATCGACGTGCCGGGGCGGCGCGTGCTCGCGCGTGACCTCGAAGGGGGCGAGGAGTACTGGACGGCGTACGACAAGCTCGTCATCGCCACCGGTGCCCGGCCGTTGCGTCCGTCGCTGCCGGGCATCGACGCGCCCGGCGTGCACGGCGTGCAGACCCTCGGTGACGGCCAGGCCCTGATCGACACCCTGGAGCGCACCGAGGACCGCCGCACCGAGGGCCGCCGCGCCGTGGTCGTCGGCGCGGGCTACATCGGCGTCGAGATGGCCGAGGCGATGATCCAGCGCGGCTATGACGTGACGGTCGTCAACCGCGGCAAGGAGCCGATGTCCACGCTCGACCCGGACATGGGCCGCCTCGTCCACGACGCGATGACGGGCCTCGGCATCGAGATGGTGAACGACACCGAGGTCACCAAGATCCTCACGGGCGACGACGGGCGGGTCAGGGCGGTGGCCACGGAGAACGCCGAGTACCCGGCCGACGTGGTGATCCTCGGGGTCGGCGTACGGCCCGAGACCGAACTGGCGCGCGAGGCGGGGCTGCCGCTCGGCGAGCACGGCGGCCTGCTGACCGACCTCGCGATGCGGGTGCGGGGGCACGAGAACATCTGGGCGGGCGGTGACTGCGTAGAGGTCCTCGACCTGATGTCGGGGCGCGAGCGGCACATCGCGCTCGGCACGCACGCGAACAAGCACGGGCAGGTCATCGGCTCGAACGTGGGCGGGAGTTACGCGACGTTCCCCGGTGTGGTCGGCACGGCCGTCAGCAAGGTGTGCGACCTGGAGATCGCCCGTACGGGGCTGCGCGAGAAGGACGCCCTCGCGGCCGGGCTGCGGTTCGTGTCGGTGACCATCGAGTCGACGAGCCGCGCCGGTTACTACCCGGGCGCGGCCCTGATGACGGTGAAGATGCTCGCCGAGCGGCGCACGGGCAAGCTCCTCGGCGTGCAGATCGTCGGGCGCGAGGGCGCGGGCAAGCGGGTCGACGTGGCGGCGGTCGCGCTGACGGCGGGGATGACGGTGGAACAGATGACGGCACTGGACCTGGGGTACGCGCCGCCGTTCTCCCCGGTGTGGGACCCGATCCTGGTGGCGGCGCGCAAGGCGGTGGCGGCGGTACGGGCGGACACGGCCTCCAGCTGAAACAGCCGCACCGCGTACGCAACCTGTTCCGCACCCCCTCAAGGGACGGGGAACGCGCTTCCCCCGCAGGTCAGTACGCGCTTACTAGAGAAAAGTGACCACTGGGTAACGTTTCCCGTTTGGCTGATTCCGGGCGGTCGCGGCCGCCCGTGATCAGCGTGCCGTGGGAGCCCGCCCACGGGCGGCGCGTGTATTCGCCACCCACCGGCGGGGCGAGACCCGGCAACCCCTCTGAGCGGCCACGGTCCACCGGAAGCCTCGACTCCGGGAGTACCTCACGGGTCCCGCGCATCGCATGCCGCACCCCTGAAGGAGTGCCATCTTTTTTCCGCCAGGTTTTCACAGGATCGGCACAGATCCCACAGACGGGCCCCACCATGTGACGCGTCAGAGCGGCACGGACACACGCTGCGACGTGTGACCAGCTGTTTGGGGGGCGGGCCATGGGGTGCAGACCCCATCGGCCCGACCGTGGAGGGGACCACACACCGCATGAATCACACCGGCATTCTCCTCAGGGAAGCGTGAGGAGACCGTGCGCATACTCGTCCTTGGCTCCACCGGATACCTGGGTGGCCACATCGCCGAACGGCTGCGCGCCCTGCCGGGCGTGCGACTGCTCCGCGGCGGCCGTGCCCCCGTCGACGACCACCGGATCGATCTCGCCACCATCACGCCCGACGCGCTCGCCGAACAGCTGGGCCGGGCCGCGCCGGACGCCGTGGTCAACTGCGCCGGCGCCGTCGGCGGCAGCCCGCTCACCCTCGCCGAGGTCAACTCCCGCGGCCCCGCCGTCCTGTGCGAGGCCCTGCGGGCCGCGGTGCCCACCGCCCGACTTGTGCACCTCGGCTCGGCCGCCGAGTACGGACCGAGCGCGATCGGCGAGCGGACCTCCGAGGACGACCCCGCCCGCCCGGTCACCCCGTACGGCGCTACCAAACTGGCCGGCACCCTCGCCGTCCTGGACACGCGGCTCGACGCCATCGTTCTGCGGGTCACCAATCCGGTGGGGCCCGGCGCTCCCCCGGCCGCCCTCCCGGGCCGCCTCACCGCCGAGCTGAGCCACGCCGTCGCCCGGACCCCGCACGGCGCGGTGCGGGTCGGTGACCTCTCGGCGCACCGGGACTTCGTCGACGTACGCGATGTGGCGCAGGCCGTGGCACTCGCGCTGGCCCTGCCCGGGCGGCTGCCGCGGCTGCTCAACATCGGCAGCGGCCGTGCCGTCCCGGTGCGCGACCTGGCACACGGCCTGGTGGCCGCCTCGGGCTTCACCGGGGACGTCGAGGAGGTGCTCGCCGCGGCGGGCCGTCCGGCCGCGGCGCCCTGGCAGTGCTCCGACGTCACCGCCGCGGAGTGGGAGCTGGGCTGGCAGCCGCGGTTCACCCTGCGCGAGTCGCTGGCCGCGCTCTGGGCCGCGGACGGCGCGCCGCACCTCGCGCCGATCACCGGGAGCCCCCGGTGATCTCGAAGGAGATCCGAAAAAGGTCCCCGCCCACCCGGGCAGGGACCTTTTTCGGACATATTTCAGACAGCCGTACGCGTATGGACGTACTCCACGAGTCGGGTCAGCGCCTCGGGGTCCGTGGTCGGCAGGACGCCGTGGCCGAGGTTGAAGATGTGGCCCTCCAGGCCGCTCGCGGCGGCCAGCACCTCGTCCGTCTTCGCCTCCACGGCCTCGCGGGTGGAGAAGAGGACGGCCGGGTCGAGGTTGCCCTGGAGCGCCTTGCCAGGGCCTACGCGCCGCGCCGCCTCGTCCATCGGCACCCGCCAGTCGGCGCCGACGACATCGGCACCGGCCTCGCCCATCAGCCCGAGCAGCTCGCCCGTGCCGACGCCGAAGTGGATCCGGGGCACGCCGTACGAGGCGACCGCGTCGAAGACCTTCGCCGACGCGGGCATCACCGAGCGCCGGTAGTCGGCGGGCGACAGCGCGCCCACCCACGAGTCGAAGAGCTGCACGGCGCTCGCGCCGGCCTCGATCTGCACCTTCAGGAAGGCGGCCGTGATCTCGGCGAGCCGGTCGAGCAGGTCGGCCCAGAGCTGCGGGTCGCCGTACATCAGCGCCTTGGTGTGCTCGTGGTTGCGGCTCGGGCCGCCCTCGACGAGGTAGCTCGCGAGGGTGAAAGGCGCCCCGGCGAACCCGATGAGCGGCGTCGCGCCCAGCTCGCCCGTCAGCATCCCGATCGCCTCGGTGACGTAGTGGACGTCCTCCGGGGTGAGGTCCCGCAGCTGCGCCAGGTCGGCGCGCGAGCGGATGGGGTTCTCCACGACAGGGCCGATGCCGGGCTTGATGTCGAGGTCGACGCCGATCGCCTTCAGCGGGACCACGATGTCGCTGAAGTAGATCGCCGCGTCCACGTGATGGCGGCGCACCGGCTGCAGCGTGATCTCGGTGACGAGGTCGGGCCGCATGCAGGACTCCAGCATGGCCGTGCCCTCGCGGACCTTGCGGTACTCGGGCAGTGAGCGCCCCGCCTGCCGCATGAACCAGACCGGCGTGTGCGGCACGGCCTCGCGCCTGCACGCCTTCATGAAGGGGGAGTCGTACGTCGCTGCGTTCTGCCGGCCCGCGGGGCTCTGGCTGCTGTTGGCACTCACGCGGAAAGTCTCGCACGTTGACCGGAAGCCCCCTCACGGGTGTCTCTCCCTGCGCGAGGGCGCCGTTCCCCTTAACCTTCCCCGCATGGCTGCGGCTCAGGGACAACGGTCGGACGGCGCTGGAGAGATGGACGGTTCGGAGGGGAAGGTGGCGGATTCGGCTCCGGTGCCCTTCCGCGCGGCGGTCGAGGCGCTGCGGGGGGCACGGCTGCGGCCGGAGATCGAGATCGATCCGACGCGGCCGCCGCAGCGGCTCGCGCCCTACGCGTACGCGTTGGAGGCGGCGGTCGTGGACGGCGAGGAGGACCTCGCCGACGGGCGGCTCGTACTGCTCCACGATCCGGCGGGGCACGACGCCTGGCAGGGCACGTTCCGGCTGGTGACGCTCGTGCGGGCGGAGCTGGAGCCGGAGATGGCGGCGGATCCGCTGCTGCCGGAGGTGTGCTGGTCGTGGCTGACCGGGGCACTGCACTCGCGCGGCCTCTCGGTCGGGGAGGCGAGCGGCACGGTGACCCGCGCGGGGTCGCACTACTTCGGGGGGCTCTCGGAGCGCCCGCCCGCCTCGCAGATCGAGATCCGGGCGTCCTGGACTCCCCGGGAGGGGGGCGGCGGGGTGCCGGACACGGGGGCGCATCTGGCGGCGTGGTGCGAGTTGCTCTGCCAGATCGCCGGGCTGCCGCCGGCCGGGCCCGCCGGGGACGGTTCCGTGGTGTCGCTGCCCCAGCGGCGGGGTCCTCTTTCGCCCTGACGTTCCCGGAGACGGCGGTTGCCCCGTGGCCTTGTGCCGCGGGGCTCTTTTCTTGTCCCTCGGGAGAGTGAGGGTTCGGAATGGTCTTCGGGTGGTCGAGTACGTGTCCTAATTGTCCCGATTGACACTCATCAAATCGTGATCATTCCTAAAGGCTGACGGGTTTGCTGCCGAAGAGGTTTGTGACCTTGAAAAGCATGGTTCGTCCCGGCTTCATCCCCGAGCCGGTCCCGTCCCGCTCCCCCCCTCCCCCACCCGCTCCCCCCAGGAGGCCTGGTGTCCGTTCTCCTCGAGCAGCCTGCAAGCCTGGTCGCCTACCGCCCGAACAAGCCGACCGCCATGGTCGTCGTGGCCGACCCCCGCGTGCGTTCCACCGTCACCCGCCACCTGTGGGCGCTCGGTGTACGTGACGTCATCGAGGCCTCGTCCATCGCGGAGGCTCGTCCCCGCATCGGCAACCCCCGGGACATCTGCGTCGCAGACGTCCACCTCCCCGACGGCTCCGGCCTGACGCTCCTGTCCGAGACCCGCGCCGCGGGCTGGCCCAACGGCCTCGCCCTCTCCGCCGCCGACGACATCGGTGCCGTGCGCAACGCCCTCGCGGGCGGCGTCAAGGGCTACGTCGTCACCGGCACCCGTACGAACGTCGGACTCCCCACCCGCCCCGGCGCCGCTCCGATCGGCTCGGCCGCCGCCCGAATGCACCGCCGCCCCCCGGGCTCCCCGAGCCACCCCGGCGGCTACCGCGAACTGTCCGGACGCGAGGTCGAGGTGCTCCGGCTCGTCGCCGAAGGCCAGTCGAACAAGGCCATCGGCGTCTCCATGGGCCTGTCGGCGCTCACCGTGAAGAGCCACCTGGCCCGTATCGCGCGCAAGCTCGGCACGGGTGACCGGGCGGGGATGGTGGCGGTCGCACTGCGCACCGGAATCATCCACTGACTGATTTACAACCCTCCAGCGCCCGTCGACGGAACGTTCCGTCGACGGGCGCCGTGCATCCACAGATACCCTTGACAGGTGACCGACGCCCAAGAGACCGCAGCAGACAGCTCACTGCGAACCACCGGAGGCGCTCCTCCGGACGACGGCCTCGCTTCCGAAGGGCTGCCGACCCCCTTGCTCGAGCCCCGCGACGGCATTCCGCCGGTGATCGCCGACGAGGAGTCCCTCGCCGCGATGATCGCCGACTATGCCCGCGGCACCGGCCCCGTCGCCGTCGACGCCGAACGCGCGTCCGGATACCGGTACGGCCAGCGCGCCTATCTCGTCCAGCTCCGCCGCGAGGGCGCGGGCTCCGCGCTCATCGACCCCGTCGCCTGCCCCGACCTCTCGGGCCTCGGCGCGGCGATCGGCGACACCGAGTGGGTCCTGCACGCCGCCACCCAGGATCTGCCGTGCCTGCGGGAGATAGGCATGGTTCCGTCGCGGATCTTCGACACCGAGCTGGCGGGACGGCTCGCCGGGTTCCCGCGCGTGGGGCTCGGCGCGATGGTCGAGGGCGTACTCGGCTTCGTACTGGAGAAGGGGCACTCCGCGGTCGACTGGTCGACCCGGCCGCTCCCCGAGCCCTGGCTGCGGTACGCCGCGCTGGACGTCGAGCTGCTCGTCGACCTGCGCGACGCCCTGGAGAAGGAGCTGGACCGGCAGGGCAAGCTGGAGTGGGCCCGCGAGGAGTTCGACGCCATCGCCTCCGCGCCGCCCGCGCCGCCCCGCAAGGACCCCTGGCGCCGGACGTCCGGCATGCACAAGGTGCGGCGGCGCCGGCAGCTGGCCGTCGTGCGGGAGCTGTGGACCGCGCGCGACCGCATCGCGCAGCGGCGTGACGTGTCGCCGGGCAAGGTGCTCAGCGACGGCGCGATCGTCGAGGCGGCGCTCGCCCTGCCGCCGAACGTGCACGCGCTCGCCGCCCTCCCGGGATTCGGACACCGTATGGGGCGACGCCAGCTGGAGCAGTGGCAGGCCTCGGTGGACCGAGCCAAGGCACTGCCGGACTCCGAGCTGCCGCAGCCCGGACAGACGGTGAGCGGGCCTCCCCCGCCGCGGTCCTGGGCGGACCGGGACCCCGCCGCCGCGGCCCGGCTCTCCGCCGCGCGGACGGCGGTCTCCTCGCTCGCCGAGGAGCTGAACATGCCGCAGGAGAACCTGATCACCCCGGACACCGTCCGCCGGGTCTGCTGGGAGCCGCCGGCTCTGGTGGACGCCGACTCGGTGGCGTCGGCGCTCGCCGCGCACGGGGCGCGGCGCTGGCAGATCTCCCAGGTGACGGCCCCTCTGGTGGCGGCCCTTTCCTGACCCGGGCCGACGGGAGGTGCCCGCCCCGGGCCCCGGGGAGAGCCCCTGCGCCGAGCGGTGCGGCAAGTGTGACCTTCGCCTCGCCGAGACCTCCCTTGGCCGCATAGTTACCGGCAAGTAGGGTGGGCGGAGGAAGCGCGCCGCAGGTGTGGCGCAACCGCACCCTGGAGGAGAGCCATCGTGCCTCGTACCGTCAGGGACGTCGTCTTCGTGGACGGCGTCCGCACCCCGTTCGGCAAGGCGGGTCCGAAGGGCATCTACCACGAGACCCGTGCCGATGACCTCGTCGTGAAGGCCATCCGGGAGCTGCTGCGCCGCAACCCGGACCTCGACCCCGCCAAGATCGACGAGGTCGCCATCGCGGCGACCACGCAGATCGGCGACCAGGGCCTGACGATCGGCCGCACGGCCGGCATCCTCGCCGGTCTGCCGCAGTCCGTGCCCGGCTACTCCATCGACCGCATGTGCGCCGGTGCGCTGACCGCCGTGACCTCGGTCGCGGGCAGCGTGGCCTTCGGCGCGTACGACATCGCCGTCGCCGGCGGTGTCGAGCACATGGGGCGCCACCCCATGGGCGAGGGCGTCGACCCGAACCCGCGGTTCGTGAGCGAGAAGCTCGTGGACGAGTCCGCGCTGTTCATGGGCATGACCGCCGAGAACCTGCACGACCGCTACCCGAGCATCACCAAGCTGCGCGCCGACGAGTACGCCGTGCGCTCGCAGGAGAAGGCCGCCAAGGCGTACGCCGACGGCAAGATCCAGGCCGACCTGGTCCCGATCTCCGTACGCCGTACGAACGAGGAGGCCGGTGAGACCGGCTGGGGCCTCGCCACCGCCGACGAGCCGATGCGTCCGGGCACCACCCTGGAGAACCTCGCCGGGCTGAAGACGCCGTTCCGTACGCACGGCCGCGTCACGGCCGGCAACGCCGCGGGTCTCAACGACGGCGCCACCGCCTCCCTCATCGCCTCCGAGGAGTTCGCGCGGGAGAACGGCCTGCCGGTCAAGATGCGCCTCGTCTCGTACGCCTTCGCGGGCGTCGAGCCGGAGGTCATGGGCTACGGCCCGATCCCGGCCACGGAGAAGGCCCTCGCCAAGGCGGGGCTCTCCATCTCCGACATGGGTCTCTTCGAGATCAACGAGGCCTTCGCCGTGCAGGTGCTCGCCTTCCTGGAGCACTACGGCATCGCCGACGACGACGCGCGCGTCAACCAGTACGGCGGCGCCATCGCGTTCGGCCACCCCCTCGCCTCCTCCGGTGTGCGTCTGATGACGCAGCTGGCGCGGCAGTTCGAGGAGCAGCCCGAGGTGCGCTACGGCCTCACGACCATGTGCGTCGGCTTCGGCATGGGCGCGACGGTCATCTGGGAGAACCCGAACCACAAGGACGCCGGAGGCGACAAGTGAGCACCACGACCGCTGAGCTTCTGAAGGGTGCGGCCGAGCTGTTCCCCGACGAGGTCGTCACGCAGGCGCACGTACGCCACCTCGACCTCCCCCAGGGCGCGGGCCGCTTCGCGCTCATCACCCTCGACAACGGCTTCGACCACACCAAGCCGACCACCTTCGGCCCTGGCTCGCTGGCGAACCTCGACGCCGCGATCGACCAGGTCGAGAAGGAGGCGTCCGAGGGCGCCATCGTCGGCGTCGGCATCACCGGCAAGCCGTTCATCTTCGCCGTCGGTGCCGACCTCAAGGGCGTGGAGATCCTCAAGCGCCACGAGGACGCGCTGGCCATCGGCAAGGGCGGCCACGACGTCTTCAAGCGGCTCTCCGGGCTCGCCGTGCCGACCTTCGCGTACTACAACGGCGCCGCGATGGGCGGTGGCGTCGAGGTCGGTCTGCACTGCTCCTACCGCACCGTCTCCAAGGCGCTGCCCGCGTTCTCGCTGCCCGAGGTCTTCCTCGGCCTGGTCCCGGGCTGGGGCGGCTGCGCGCTGCTGCCGAACCTGATCGGCGCGGACAAGGCCGTCTCGGTCATCATCGAGAACTCGCTCAACCAGAACCGTCAGCTCAAGGGCAAGCAGGTCTTCGAGCTGGGCATCGCCGACGCCCTCTTCGAGGGCGCGGACTTCCTTGAGCAGTCGCTGATCTGGACGGCCTCCGTCCTGAACGGCTCCGTCGAGGTCACCCGCCCCGAGGTCGACCGCGGCGAGGGCTGGGACGCCGCCGTGGCGCGCGGCCGTGCCATCGCGGACTCCAAGGTGCACGGCGCCGCCCCGGCCGCCTACCGCGCTCTGGAGATCATCGAGGCCGCCAAGGACGGCGACCTCCAGAAGGGCTTCGACGCCGAGGACAAGGCGCTCGCCGACCTCATCATGGGCGGTGAACTGCGCGCGGGCATCTACTCGTTCAACCTCGTGCAGAAGCGCGGCAAGCGCCCCGCCGGTGCCCCGGACAAGAACCTGGCGCGCCCGGTCACCAAGGTCGGCGTCGTCGGCGCCGGTCTGATGGCCTCGCAGCTGGCACTGCTCTTCCTGCGCCGCCTCGAAGTGCCGGTCGTGCTGACCGACATCGACCAGGAGCGCGTCGACAAGGGTGTGGGCTACGTCCAGGCCGAGATCGACAAGCTGCTCGGCAAGGGCCGTATCAACCAGGACAAGGCCAACCGCCTCAAGGCGCTGGTCAGCGGTGTCCTGGACAAGGCCGAGGGCTTCTCCGACGCAGACTTCATCATCGAGGCCGTCTTCGAGGAGATCGGCGTCAAGCAGCAGGTCTTCGCGGAGGTGGAGGCGGTCGCCCCGGCGCACGCCATCCTCGCCACGAACACCTCCTCGCTGTCGGTCACCGAGATGGCGTCGAAGCTGAAGCACCCCGAGCGGGTCGTCGGCTTCCACTTCTTCAACCCGGTCGCGGTCCTGCCGCTCCTGGAGATCGTGCGCGGCGAGAAGACCGACGACGCGTCGCTGGCCACGGCCTTCGGCGTCGCCAAGAAGCTGAAGAAGACCGCGGTGCTCGTGAAGGACGCCCCGGCGTTCGTCGTGAACCGCATCCTGACCCGCTTCATGGGCGAGATCCAGAACGTCATCGACGAGGGCACCCCGGTCGCCGTCGCCGAGAAGGCCGTCGAGCCGCTCGGCCTGCCGATGTCGCCGCTGGTCCTCCTTGAGCTGGTCGGCCCGGCCATCGGTCTGCACGTCTCCGAGACCCTGAACCGCGCCTTCCCGGAGCGCTTCACCGTCTCGCCGAACCTCGCGGCCGTCGTCAAGGCGGGCAAGCGCGGCTTCTACGTGTACGACTCCGGGAAGCCGGAGCTGGACCCCGAGGTCGCCGCTCTGCTCAAGCAGGGCGACTCCGTCCTGACCGAGGAGCAGGTGCGCGACCGCGTGCTCGACGCCGTGGCGCAGGAGATCGGGCTCATGCTCGACGAGGGCGTCGTCGCCGAGGCGCAGGACATCGACCTCTGCCTGATCACCGGCGCGGGCTGGCCCTTCCACCTGGGCGGCATCACGCCGTACCTGGACCGTGAGGGCGTCAGCGAGCGGGTGAACGGCAAGCGGTTCCTCGCGCAGGGCGTGGCGAGCGTCCCGGCGTAACCTCTCGCGCACCAACGTCGGCGGGCCGTACGGGACTTGTCCCGTACGGCCCGTCTTCGTGCGCTCACACGCGAGTCCACGCCTCCAGCGCGAGGCCCGGCTCGGCCTTCTGCCGGGCGAGGCGCAGTGAGCCGTCGAGGCCGATCGCCGCCATGACGACGCGGCCCCGCGCGTCGAGCGCCAAGGCCGGTGCGCCCAGGCACGGTTCGCCGGTCTCGGCCCACCACAGGCCCGCGTCCTCGTCCTCGGTGGGGAAGGCGGCGAGCGCCGGGCGGCCGTTGCTCGTGCGGTGGGCGAGGACCGTGCAGTCGTAGCCGTCTATGGTCGTCCGCAGCGCCGCCGTGGGGCCGGGGCCCGGGGCGCCGCCGAGGGGCAGCGGCGGGCCGCCGCTCGCCGGGCGGTGGGCGACGACGCCGTCGCCGAGCGCGTCGGCCGCGAAGTACGTGAGGCGGTCGGGGGCGGTCTCCAGGGCCGTGCCGGAGCAGGGGGCGGCGACCACCGGCACGTCGTCGGCGCGCTGCGGCTCACCGCCCCGCTGCTCCTGGGCCCAGCGCAGGGTGGCCTTGCCCGAGGGAGCGAGGACCTCCACGCGGCCCGTGGACGTGGCGACCGCGGCCATGCCGTCCAGGGTGTCGCGGACCTTGAAGTCCTTCCACCCCTCCCACTTGCCGCCCTTGCCCTCGCGGCGCATCCGTACGCTGCCCACCGCGTCCCGCACGAAGACGTGGACGGTGCCCGCCGTGTCCACCGCGGCGGCGGGCGCGCCGAGGTACGGGGCGCGCTCGACGAGCTTGGTGTGCGGGTTGCCGAGCGAGCGCCAGTCCATGAGGGGGCGGCCCGTCTGGTACTGGATGGAGTGCACGAGGTCGACGACGGCCTTGCCGTCGTCCCCCGGCCGCTCCCGCCGGGCCACGAAGTGCACGTATCCGTCGGTGCCCTGGGCGAGCGTGAGGTAGGTGAGGTCGGGCGCCTCGAAGAAGTCGGGGCCGCTCCACTCCGGGCCGCCGGGCCGCGTCTCCGTCCAGCGCAGGAGGCCTCCCGCGGCGCGGGCGTAGGCGGTGAGGCGGCCGTCGTGACCGCGCAGCAGCCAGCGGGCGGTATCCGGGGCACCGGTGCTGGTGGACCTCGACGGCATGACTCGGCGCCAACCCTTCCACGTTCACGGACGCACAGCGTTTTGCCTATTAGTTTACGTTTGCCGCATGAGAACTCTCGTCGTCGTCGATGCCGCGAACGTCGTCGGATCCGTGCCCGACGGATGGTGGAAGGACCGCCGCGGGGCCGCGGAACGGCTGCGGGACGCGCTCGTCGCGTACGCGGAAGAAGGCATCGCGGACCATCCGGGTCCGCTGGACGTCGTGCTCGTCGTCGAGGGGGCCGCTCGTGGCGTGGAGTCCGTGCCGGGCGTACGCGTGGAGAGCGCGCCCGGCAGCGGCGACGACCACATCGTGGAGGTGGCCGCCGGGGCGGCGGGCCGGCCGTGCGTAGTGATCACGGCCGACCGCGAGCTGCGCCGCAGGGTGGGCGAGGTGGGCGCAGCGTGCGCGGGCCCCAGGACGGTACGCGCCCCTTGAGGGGCGCGGGGAACTGCGCGACCATCCCCCACCGACCCGCAGGGTGGGGAACCGCCCCGCCCCGCGGAGCGCTAGAGCCGCTTGGCGCTGCGCAGCGTCGTGGCGTAGTAGCCGTTGCCGTCGAGGCGTGACGTGCCGCCCTTGTCGCCGATCGTCGGGCCGTTGACCTCTTCGCGGCTGGAGATGAAGATCTTGTGGCCGTCGGCGTCGTGGCCGAGGAAGATGCCGACGTGGTCCAGGCGCTGCTTGGTGCGGGCGTCCAGCTTGAAGAAGACCAGGTCGCCGGGTTGCACCACGTCGATGGACTTGGGGCGGTCCGCCGCGCCCACGCCCTTCAGCTCGATGACGTCCGTGCCGGCCTTGCCGCGCGCCATGCCGTTGGCGGTGCGGGGCAGGCCGTCGCCGGACCGGTCGTCGGCCATCAGGGGGTAGCGGGCGCGGTAGCCGAAGACGGTCCGGATGAAGCCGGAGCAGTCCATGGAGCGGGCGCGCGCCTTCTCCGGCTGCGCGGTGGTGCCGTTGCGGAAGGTGTACGGGATGCCGAGGTAGTCGAAAAAGTCGGACTGTTCGAGGCGCAGGTCGTTGCCGGAGCTGCCGTCGGGGTTCAGCGGGCCGAAGTTGGCGTCGCCCGCGTACGCGATGCCCTCGTCGTCCTTCTTGACCGGCGCGCCCTCCACGTACTGGAACGCCATCGCGAAGATGTCGTCCTCCTCGCTGCCGGAGAACTCCTTGTACCAGTCCTTGAACCACTTCTCCTTCTCCGCGCCCTCGCGCCAGACCTCGGGCATCAGCCGCACCCAGTCGTTGGTCACCACCCGGGACTTGGTGTTGGCGGGCTCGGTGAAGGTGCGGCTCGGGCCGGTCAGCGTCGCGGTGCGGGCGCCGTCGGTGAAGGTGGCGAGGACCTTGCCGCCGTCGGTGCGCAGGACGGAGCGCTCGGGGTTCTTCAGGCGCTCCCACGTCTGCTTCCCGCTCGCCTGCTGGCCCGTGCTGTTGTGCAGCTCGGGGGTGTCGGTGACGGCCTGCACCTTGGGCGCCTTGGCCGCTTCGTCCTCGCGCAGTTCCACGGTCAGATAGGCGCTGCCGGCGAGCAGGGCGAGCACGGTCGCCGCGTGCAGGACGGGACGCTTCTTCTTGGGTGGCATGAATGACTCCTGGGAATCAGGCGGACGGCATGAAGCCGAGGAGGATCCCGGCGGTGAGGACGACGTAGGCCATGAGCGTCACCGAGCCGGTGGCGAGCAGCGTGGGGCCCTTGGGCTGGCGGACCAGCTGGTAGGCGATCAGGCCGGGGACGATGAAGCCGAGCGTCTGGTTCGCGTACATGAGCGGGAACTCCATGGACAGCACGATCATCACGGTCGCCTGGAGCGTCACGCCGAGCAGCACGACGGCGGCGAACAGCCGCTTGCCGTAGAGGATCACGAACTTCTGCATCAGCAGGGTGCCGGCGTACGTCAGGACGGTCACGCCGACCACCATGGCCGCGCGCTGCAAGTCCTCGACGAGGGTCAGCGCCAGCCAGCCCGGGGTGATCATGCCGCCGGGCGAGAGGTTGGTCGTCAGATAGCAGACCAGGGAGAAGAGCAGCCCGAGCGCGATGCCGATCGCGGCGATCTCAGGGGTGAGGACGGAGTGAATCAACGGGGCTCTCCTGGGCTGTGCCACTGCTGGGTGTCGTCTGCGGCGGGCGGTGCGGGCGGCACCCGCGGCTCGAACAGACCGCGGGGGGCGGGGGGTTCTGCGTACGGCTCCCTGGGGGCGTACGTCTCCTGCGGGGCGTACGTCTCCTGCGGGGTGTACACGTGCTGCTGGGGCGCCTGCTGCTCATAGGACCCGTGGGCTCCGTACGGCTCATACGGCGCATACGGCTCGTACGTCTCCTGGGGCGCGTACGCCTGCTGGGGCGCGTACGCGTCGTGCGGCGCGTACGCCTCGTAGGACCGGTCCGTGGTGCGCTGGGCGGGCACGTGGACCTGCGGATGCTGGCCGGTGCCCGTGTACCGCGTCTCGTACGCCTCGGGGTAGTGCTGGTACGGGTCGACGTGCGGCTCGTAGAAGGGCGCGGGCTCCTCCGCGGCCTGCTCCTCGCTCTCGTCCGGCGGCAGTTCCGCGAGGTGTTCCAGGAGCAGCTCGCCCTGGCCGTGGATGTTGCCGATCGCCACGAGCGAGGAGTCGGGGCCGAGCTGCCCGAGCATCTCGCGCATGAACTCCTCGGGGTCGCGCCGGTCGCCGCCGAGGTCGACGGCGCGCGAGCGCCACTCGGCGGGGATCGCGTCGATCGCGGACTTGGCGGGGTGGCCGATGACGAAGACCTTCTCCGGCCGGAGTTCGGGGATGATCTCGCCCATCTGGCCGTTGCGCTCGACGCGGTCGGGGCGGCAGTTGATGACGACGTTGAGCGGGCGGTGGATGGCGCCGAGGTCGAGCAGCTGGTTGATGTTCATCAGCGTCGACTCGGGGTCGTTCGCCGCGAAGACGTTGGCGAAGCGGAGCTTCCTGCCGTCCTCGGTGGCGTACCGCTCGACGGAGAGGACACCGGGGTCCGGCGGGGCGTCGTACATGCCCTTGAGGGCCGTCTCCCGCTCCACGCCGAGGAGTTCGGCGACGGTCAGCGCGATCGCCACGTTCTCCTTGAAGGTGAACCAGCTGAAGCCGCGCAGCTCGTCGTCGGTGACCGACTCCGGGTCCGCGTAGATCAGCTTGCAGTCCCGGGCGTCGGCCTCCTCCTTGAGGATGGCGTAGCGGTCCCTCTCCGCCGTGACGCAGATGCCGCCCTCGGGCATGGAGCGCGAGAGCGACCGCGCCACGTCGTCGAGGGTCGGGCCCATCTCCGCGAGGTGGTCCTCGCGGACGTTGCAGAGCACGCCGATGGTGGAGCGGATCAGCTTGGACTGGTTGATCTCCTGGAGGGCCGGCATGACCGCCATGCACTCGATGACCAGGGCGTCCGGGTCGTACGCGGCGGCGCGCCGCACGATGCCGATCTGCTCGACGACGTTGGCGATGCCGAACTTGCGGTAGACGGGCTCCTCGGTGGCGTCCGGGTGGATGAAGCGGGCCGCGGTGCCGGTGGTCTTGGCGACCGTGGTGAGCCCGCCGCCGCGCAGCGCGCCCGCGCACAGGCGGGTGATGGAGGACTTGCCGCGGATGCCGTTGACGAGGACCCGGGTGGGGATGTGCTCCAGGTTGGTGAAGTGCCGACGCTGTTCGACGACGCCGGCCGTCAGCAGGATGGCGCAGCACACCACGAGCACGGTGTAGAGGAAGAGCACGGCGGTTCAGTTCCTTCCGGCGAGGCCGGCGGTGACGCCGTCCCGCTTGCGCTGGGTGCCCGTCGGCAGCTGCTGCCTGATGAGTTCCAGGCTGCGGGTGACCGCGCCGACCTCGTCGTGGTGGCGCGGGTAGAGGACGGTGCGGCGGTCCCCGTCGGCCAGCGCCTCCGCCTGGTCGGCGAGGTGCCGCAGCGGACGCACGACGACGATGTGCAGCCAGCCCAGGCAGGCCGCCGCCGCGGTGATGCCGAGGAGGCCGGCGAGGACGGTGCGGTTCTGGAGGCTGTACTCGGGGATGGCGAGGCCCGACGCGGGCTGCCAGCTGAGCACGGTCCAGCCGAGCGCGTGGGCGGCGCCGCCGCCGACGAAGGGCGCGGCGGCCGCGATCTGGATGTCGTCGCCGTGGCGGTAGAGGACGCCGCTGGGGCGCGGGCTGAGGCCGACCTTCTGGCCCGTGCCCTCGGCGAGCGCGTCGAGGCGGCCGCTCGGCAGGCCCTCGAACTCGCGGTAGCCGGTGTTGGCGCCGATCACCTTGCGCTTGGCGTCGACGACGCGGACCTCGCCGAGGCCGGGGCGCTTGAGCAGCGAGTTGAGGAAGTCGATGCGGAACTCGCCCACCACGGCGGCGCCCTGGCGCCCCTGCACCTCGGCGGTGCCGAGGATGACCGGCTCCTTGCCGCCCTCGTCGAGGACGCGGATGGGCTGGTCGGACGGTCCCTTGCCGGACGGGCTGCGGGGGTCCGCGCCGGCCTTGGCCAGCACCTTGCCCCGGGCGTCCAGGACGTACAGGGACTGGTAGCGGGGGTGTTGGTTCAGGGTGCTTTCGAGGACCTTGGACATGTCCGAGGCCTCGGTGCGGTCGCCCATGAGGGAGGCGACGGAGGTGAGGTCGGCGTGGCCTTCGTTGAGGGCGCGGCGGACGCGGTCGGTGAGGGTGTCGGTGCGCTCGCGCTGGTCGTTGACCATCTGCTGCGGTACGACGACGGTGTCGCCCGCGCGGTTGAGCAGCAGCATGAGCGGCGCGGACCAGGCGAGCAGGAGCACTCCGCAGACGGCGATCAGTGTGCGGCTGCCGAACCTGCGGCGGTGGCCGGGGGCGTCCTGCTTCCGCGCGGGTTCGCCGAGCAGTTGGCGGCGCAGGCGTTCGAGGGCGGCGCCGATGCGGGCGGCCTCGCCGGACTTCGGCACGGGGACGGGCCGGTCGAGGTCGCCCCGGCTCAGGCGGCGGCCTTCCAGGAAGAGCCGGATCAGCGGGCGCTGGACGGTCCGTACGAGCAGGAGGACGGTGACTCCGCCGATGAGCAGCAGAGCGGCCGCGGCGAGCAGCCCGAAGGCCGAGCTGTTGGTCGCCCTCGGGTCCTCGGCGACCGGGACCATCGCCACGACGGAGAGGCCGAGCCGGGTCGCCACGGTGGGCTTGCCCGCCTCGGGTCCGGCGAGGCTCGCGTAGCCGCCGATGGCGCGCTCGCCGAGGTAGCGCTCGCCGGTGAGGTGGCCGCTGACCCCGAGGAAGCCGCCCGAGCCGGGCTCCTTGGACATGAGCGGATGCGTACGCGTCTTCTTCGCGGCGGCTTCCGCGAACGCCTTGAGCTGCTTGTTGGACTGCTTTACCTCCTCGCGCTGGAGGTCGGTGAGGACCTGCTCGGGCTCCGGGATGCCGTCGGTGCTCAGCACGTGGCCGTCCTGGCCGACGACGGCGATGGAGCGGAACTTGCCGAGGCTGATGCCGGGGAAGCGCAGGCTGCTGGAGGCGACGAGGAGTTGCTGCGGCTGGCCCTTCCAGGTGAGCAGGGCGAAGGAGAGCAGGCGGGTCTCGCCGTTCTCCAGGCGCACCATGCGCGGGGCCAGGCCGTCCTCGTCGGCGAGCGCGCCGCGGTCGATGGCGGTCAGCGGCAGGTTCTCACCGCGGGCGGCGAGGAGCTTGCCGGAGGAGATCTCGACGACCGCGGTGCCCATCCACTTCTGGTAGACGCTGCCGATCTTGTCGAGGACGGCGTCCGGGGCGACCGGTTCGCCCGCGCTGAAGAGTTCGGCGGTCCGGGTCAGGTCGGTGACGGACTCGTCGATGGAGGCGCGCAGCGCGATGGCGCCGTCCTCGGCGAAGTGCTGCTGGGACAGCTTGACCGCCTTGGGGACGGCCTCCTGTCCGACGCGGCCGAGGGTGAGGGCGGTGATGCCCGCGAGGGCGAGGAGCAGGACCGACAGCACGGCGATGGGGGGACGTATGCCACCCAGCAGGGACATGTCGGTCCTTCGGCGGACCTTGTGCCGCCGCTTCGAACGCGAAGCGGCCAAGGGGTGCTCCTCTCCTGGAATGACGCGGGGTACGGAAGCGCAGGGTGATGCGTTCCGGAGAGCTTTGACCCGCGACTCGTCCGGAGGGATGTACGAAGTACTCGAAATGTGAGCTAGCTCGCACCGATCGAGGGTTTGCCCCTCGGATCAGCTGGAAGCGGTCCTTCCGGTCAGTCGGCGGGCAGCTCTTCCAGCGGTTCGAGGCCGTCCTTGCTCGCACCCCTGTTCAGGAGTGTGCCCTGGGTGCGTTCGAAGGCGAGGCGGTAGCGGGAGCGCTGCTGCTCGCTGAGGCCCTCGCCGTCCCGCAGGGTGGCGGCCACATCGAGGAGCCGGTGGTCCTCGACGGCCCCCTTGGGCAGGGCGCCGGTCTCGTCCGGATCCGGCGGGATATCCACGAACGTGGGGACGTACTTGGCGTCGACGTCCCACTCGCCACCGCGCTTGACGAACTCGAACCAGCCGATCACGCCCTCCTCGGTCAGACCGCTGGGCACGTCGTGCCGGGCGACCTGGTTGCCGAGTCCGTACGCGATCCAGGTGCCGTCGACCTTCTCCATCGGCTGGACGACGTGCGCGTGGTGGCCGATGACGAGGTTGATGCCGGTCTTCTCGGCGATCTGGCGGGCGAGCCTGATCTGGGGGGCGCTGGCGTTGGGCTGGTTCTCACGGCCCCAGTGGATGCTGAGGATCACTACCTCGGCGCCCGCCTTGCGCGCCTTCTTCTCGGCGGCGGCGATCGCGCCGAAGTCGTTCTGGTTGACGATCCACGGCTTGTCCTTGGGGACCTCGCGGCCATTGAACCCGAAGGCGAAGGCGATCTGGCCGACCTTGACGCCCTTCACCTCGGTGATGAGCGGCTTGCCGCCTTCCGCCGCGGTTCGCGCCGAACCGGTGTGGCGCAGGCCCGCCTTGTCGAGCGCGTTCAGGGTGCGGGTGACGCCGGCGGGGCCGTGGTCGAGCGTGTGGTTCGACGCCGTGGAGCACTGGTCGTAGCCGATGTCCTTGATGGCCGTGGTGATCTGCGGCGGCACGAGGAAGTCCGGGTAGCTCTGGAAGGGGCCGCCGGGCTTGCCCACCACCGGCTCGAAGTGGCAGATGCCGAGGTCGGCCTTGCTGATGACCGGCTTGACCCCGGCCATCATCGGCCGGAAGTCGATGCCCTTCTCCCCCTTGCCCGTGACCTTGGCGTCCTTGCGGGCCTGGTCGGTGAGTTGCGGGTGGATCAGGATGTCGCCCGCGGCGGCGACGGTGAACGAGGGACCGGCGTCGGCGGCCTTGTCGTCGTCGCCGAAAGGGCCGCAGGCGGCGGTGGCGAGCAGCAGGAGCGCGGAGGCCGCACAGGTCACGAAATGCCTGCGGGAGGGACGTGTCATCACAGGGCTATCTTTATACAACCATGATGAACTCCCACACTCGGCCGGTAGCGATAGCGAAGAAGCTCGGGATTCTCACCGCCGTGACCGCCTGCGTGCTCAGCCTCGCGCAGTGCTCCGGCAGCTCCTCGGACCAGGGCCGGGCGCCCTCGCGGGAGCACCGGGGCCCGTCCGCCACGGCCCCCCGGCCCGGCCTGGAGCGGGAGATCACGGCCTACACCGCCGATTTCGGCGAGGACACCGGCTACCGCCGCCCCTCGCGCACCGACCGCAGCACGGTGGCCGCGGGCGTCGGCCTGCTCCTTGACGGCCGCCGGGCGGAGGCCGAACACCGCCTGGCCGACGTGGACTTCGCGGTCCGCACCGTCACCGAAGAGGCCACGGGGCGGCGGTACGCGGAGATCGCCGACCGCGCCGAGAGCGGCGCCGCACCGCGCGGCTGGGGGCGTGTCTACGTCGACCTCGACTCCCCCGCGCGCTGGTCGGTCCAGGTCCCCCACCCCGTGGCCGACCAGCACACGGAACGGCTCGGCGCCCAGCTCCTCAGCCGCGCCCCCGGCGGCGTACTGATCATCGCGGGAGCACATCGCAAAGCCGGCCGCGGTGACGAGGCGGACGTCGCGCACCGCAGGGACAGCGTCTTCCACGCCGTCTGCGACGAGCTGGTGCGCCGTGGGCTGCCCGGCGTACAGCTGCACGGCATGGCGGACGACTCCGCTCCGGATCACGATGTGGTCGCCTCGACGGGCCGGGGCAGGGAGGCCGTCACCGAGGGCCGCGCCCTCGCGGACGACCTCAGGAAGCGCGGCTACGACGTATGCCGCGCCTGGGCCAGGTCCTGCCCCCTGGCGGGCCGCACCAACGTCCAGGGCCGCTCGGCGACGGCCCGCGACGTGCCGTTCCTGCACGTTGAGTTCGGCCCGATGCTCCGCGAGGACCGCGACCGCGCGCAGGAGGCGGTGGAGGCGCTGGCCGATGTCACGCGGACGTGGCGGCGAGGCGTATAGCCCGGCCACCTCCCGGACCCGGCCCCCCGCCTCAGGACTTCAGGCCGCCGTGCGCGGCGGAACCGTCGGCGGAGGCAAGTGGTCCAGGATCTCGAACCACAAGTGCAGGCTCGGATGGCGGAGCAGCCGAAGGGTGACCGGATCCGTGCAGATCAGACGCAGTCGTCCGTCGCCCCGGGCGCGGGCGCGGGCCCGGTTCAGGAGGCGTACTCCGGAGCCGTCCATGAACTCCACCTGACGCAGGTCGATCAGCAGCTCGCCGGAACCGGCGTGGGACAGGGTGTCGAGATAGGCGGTGACGTCGGGTGCGGTGGCAAGGTCGATCTCACCGCACAGGCGGACCAGGACGCCGGTGCCATGGGTGTGTACGGACGCGATACAGCGGGCTGCTGGCAACGGGAAGGGCATGACTCTCGCTCGGCGAAGTGCAGCGGATCCCCCGTGGGGAGCGGACTGCCGACGGGGTCCTGGCCGACACTCCACCGTAGGGCGGCCCGCCCGCCGTGGAGCCGGTTCGGCAGAACACCTGCGGCGCCCGGCCCCGCGCTGGTAAGGAGCCCGGGTCACGAGGCCGGGGCTCACGGCCCGGCGGGGTCGGGCGGGGGCGGATCGGGCAGGCGCAGGCCGCGGTGGACGATGGCGTGGGCGAGGTCGGTCAGGTCGGTGCCGCGGATGTGCGCGTGCGAGCGCAGCAGCGCCAGGGCCTGGCCGGTGGTGAGGGCGTGGCGGTAACTGATCATGCCGGTGGCCTGGTGGACGACGGCATCGGTCGGCAGCAGCCAGGCGTCGGCGGCGGAGTCCTCGCCGGGCACCGGAGCGGCCAGGAGCAGCAGTTCCGCGGCTAGTACGTGCGTGCGGGCGGTGCGCAGGTCCGCTTCGGGCAGGTCACCGGGCCGGTCGCGGTAGAGGCTCAGCACGAGCCCCGGCTGGGGAACGGCCGGGCGGGCGCCGACGACGGGGATCGCGAAGACGGCCCGGATCCCGTCGGCTCGGGCCTGCGCGGCGAAGACGGGCCACGCCCCGGTGACGTCCGTGTCGTCGAGGTCGGGGGCGAGGACCGGCGCGAGACGGCTCAGGGACTGGACGCAGGGGCCTTCGCCCAGGTTTATCTGGAGGGTCTCCCCCCGGCCGGCCAGCGGGCCGACGGCGGCAAGGGAGACGCGTTGAGCCAAGGCCGCGTCCGCAGCCAACGTCAGTCCGACCGAGCAGCGTCGGCTCAGTGCGGCCCTGCACGCGCGCGCGAGACTGCTCGCGGGGTCGGGGCGGTCGACGTGGAGGGCTGCGAGCTCGACGGCCGACGGCCGGGCGCCCTTCACGGGGAACAGACGTGGGGCGCGGACAGGGAGAGCGCGCGGGGAAGTGTGCACATGGCCGTGCTTCCGATTTTTGGCACTCAACTGCCGATGCCACCCATGATCGGAAGCCAATGTCATGGTTGCCGTACGAGACGAAACCAGCGTTCGGGGCGGGTGGCCTGCTTCCACCCTACGCTCCTGGCGCCGCCGACCACGGCCCATGCCCGGAATGAACGTGCCCCATAGACTGAGCGTGCCGAGTCCCGGATGGATTCGGCCAGGCAGGAGGTGACACCAGTGGGCTCCGAGGGCGACCTCGCCGCTGTCCTGGAGAGCCTGCGCCCGGCGCCCGACAGCGGCGGCCTGCTCGGTGCGGACGCGCCGCGGTGCGCCCGTGCGCTGGGGGTCGACGGTGTGGCGGTGTCCGTGACGGTCGGCAGCCGCCTCAACGAACTGCTGTGGGCCACCCCGGGCGTCAGCACCCGGCTGGAAGACCTCCAGTTCACCCTGGGCGAGGGGCCGGGCCCGCAGGTCGCCGAGTCCGGTACGGCCGTCTCGGTGCCCGATCTGGCGCGTGAGCCGGCCAGCCGGTGGCCAGCCCTGCTGCCCGAGGCCCTGGAGCTGGGGATCAGGGCGGTCTTCTGCCTGCCGCTGCTGGCCGGCACCGCCTGCCTCGGCACGATGACCCTGCAACGCGCGAGACCCGGCCCGCTGGAGGAGATGTCCCTGGCCGACGCGTGGATCGTCACGCACGCGCTGACCGCCACACTGGTGCGGGACAGCGGGCAGTGGGACGCCTTCGCCGCCGCGGAGGACGGCTCGCACCTCTACCGGGCCGCGGTGCACCAGGCGACCGGGATGATCAGTGTGCAGGCCGGGGTCTCCCTGGCCGAGGCGCTGGTCCGGCTGCGGGCCCATGCCTTCCGCCACGGCCGGCCGTTGATCGAGGTCGCCGAGGACGTGGTGGCCCGGCGGGTGCATTTTCGTCAGGATGATGGGGACGGCCGGGCGCGCTTGGCCGGCGGAGGGACTGAAGGGCCATGACTCGAGAAGAACACCTGCTGGCAGCCGTCATCGACGCGGTCGACACGCTCGTCGACGACTTCGATCTGATCGACTTCCTGCACACGCTGTGCGATCGCTGTGCGGAGCTGCTCGATGTGTCGGCGGTGGGAGTGATGCTCGAAGACCCGCAGGGCAACCTCCAGCTGATCGCCGCCTCCGACGAGCACACCCGCCTGCTGGAGCTGTTCGCCCTCCAGCACGACGAGGGGCCGTGCGTGGAATGCCACCGCAGCGGTACGGTCCGGCTGAACATCGACCTCTCCTCGCCGGTGGAGACCGGCCCCTTCCCGCTCTTCGCGGCCCGGGCCCAGAAGGCCGGTTTCGTCGTCACCCACGCACTGCCGATGCGCCTGCGCGAGGCGGTCATCGGCGCGTTGAACCTCTTCGACACCCGCCCGCAGAGCCTCTCCGCCGCCGACGCGCGGGTCGCGCAGGCACTGGCGGACGTGGCGACCATCGCCATCCTCCAGCACCGCACCGTCGCCTACGCCAACCAGCAGCGCGCCCAGATGCACGCGGCCCTGACCAGCCGCGTCACCATCGAACAGGCCAAGGGCATCCTCGCCGAACGCTGGGGCACCAGCGTCGACGAGGCCTTCGACGCCCTGCGCCGCCACGCCCGCTCCCACCAGCTCGGCCTGACCCAGCTGTGCCGCCAGCTCATCGACGGGCACCTCGACTCCAACTCCATCGCGCACGCCTGACCCCGCCCCCCCCCCGGGCCCCGCTCTCCGCGACCTCTCACCGGGACATCCCATGGATGACGACGAACACGCCGCCGCCTGGCGCAGGATCGGCTCGGCCGACGGCAGCATCACCCTCGCCACGGCCTGCCGGGCCTGCGCGGCGGATCTGGACATCGACTGCCTCGGTGTGACCCTGGTCGTCGGCGGCGAACTGCGCCTGTTGGCCCACGTCACCGACGAGCGCGCCCGGCGCCTGGAGGACGCCCAGCTCACCACCGGCGAGGGCCCCTGCACCGAGGCCTACGTCCGGCGCGCCCTGGTAGAGGAGGCGGACCTGGAGCGGGCGTTCTGCCGCTGGCCGGCCTTCACCCAGACCGCCGCCGAGCAGCGCCTGCGCTCCGTGACCGCCCTCCCCCTGACCACCGGCCCCCTGCGCGTCGGCGCCGTGAACCTCTACCGCGCCGCGCCCGGCCTCCTCACCGCCCGGCACAAGGCCCTGGCACGCGGCTACGCCCGTATCCTCGCCCTGCTCGCCGTCGACGAACACCCCCACCTGGCCACCGCCGAATACCGTCCCGCCCGGCCCGGCCCGCCGGGCTACCCGCCCAGTGTCCACATGGCCGCGGGCGTCCTCGCCGAGGCGTACCAGCTGCTACCGGACGACGCCCTGGCCCGGATGCGCGCCCACGCGTTCCGCCACGACCAGCCCCTGCACCAGACCGCCGACTACGTCCTCACCCACCACACCCTCGACTGAGGGGCGCCCGCGCCGCCCGCGCCGCCCTCACCGCGCCCGCTGATCCACCCGCTCGTACACCACCGCCCCCTCCACCCACAGCACCGGCTCGTACCCCGCCGCCAGGGCCCTGCGCAGGGACGGGACACGGGCAGGGGCGTACGGCTTGCCTCGCGAGTCGTCGACCACCAGCGTCGGAGGGTGGGCCCGCCACTCCTCGCGGAAGGCCGGCCAGGCGCCCTGGACCGCGTACTTCTCCCCCACCTGCGGGCCGTTGCGGCCGCCGCTGTAGTTGGTGAGCAGACCCGCGGTGAGGAAGCGGCTCGCGGGGGTGCGGTCGGCCAGCCAGTACCCTTCCGGGTGTATCCCCCAGAGCAGCACCCGGTCCTGCGGGCCGGTGTGCGCCCTGACGGTCTCGGCGAGGCGCGTGGCGTGGGCCAGTTCGGGGCGCGGCGCGAGGAGGCCCCAGGCCAGGAAGAGCGCACAGGCGCACCCCGAGGTCGCCACCGCGCGGGTCGTACGCTCGCGCGGCAGGGTCTGTAGCGCCGCCGTCCCCAACAGGGCAAGGGGCGGGATGAGTTGCAGGTAGTAGTGGCCGAAGAAGTGGAAGCCGAGGAGGACCGCGGCCAGCGACGAGGCGAGCCACAGCCACAGCTCCGCCGCTCCGGTGCGGGCGATGCGCAGCACGCGCACGACCGGCGGGAGAATGCCCGCGCAGGCCGTCGCGAGGACCGCGGCGTTCACCAACCCCCGCGCCAGGACGTGGAGTTCGGAGCCGGTGAAGGAGGCGTACGCGCCCGAGCCCGTCACCGTCCAGAACAGGAACCCCGAGGGTGTCGTCAGGGCGGCCGCGGCCAGGACAGGGGCGCACAGACCGGCGCCGAGGCGCAGGACGTCCCGCCGGGCAGGCCCGCCCCGCCACAGCAGCCAGACCACCGGCAGCAGCACCGCTCCCCCGGTCTGCTTGGCGAGGAAGGCGCAGGCGACCGCGGCCCCCGCCGCGCCCCACCGGCGCCGGTCCGCGCACCACATCGCCGCTGCCGTGCACGGCAGCGTGAAGACCTCGAAGCTGGCCGCCTGGGCGTCCTCCGGGTTGAGGCCGACGGAGATCAGCAGGTACAGGACGCCCGCCGTGCGGCCCGCGCCGTCCCCCCAGCGGCGCCGGGCCAGCGAGGCCAGGAGTACGGCCGTCAGGAGCTGCGCGGCGACCGCGAGGACCTTCAGCGGCAGGAGCGAGGAGTCGCCGAAGAGCGCGAAGGCGCCCGCGTAGAGCCAGGGGACGAGCGGCGGCTTGCGGTCGACCACCGTCTCGTACAGCTCGCCGCCGTCGGCCAACATCCGCGCCTGGACGGCCAGATAGCCCTCGTCGGGGTTCCACAGCGGCCACCGGAAGGAGGGCAGGCGGGTCACGCACGCCAGGGCGGCGAGCAGCGGGAGCAGTCGTACCCAGTAGGCGGCCGAGGGCTCGGGGACGTACTCCTTGCGCGGGCCCGGCACCCGAAGGTCGCGTACGGAGCGTAGTGAGGTGGAGGGCGCGGCGAGCATACGGTGCACGCTATCCGGCCCCGCAGTTCCGATCGGATCGGGACATACGGGGCCGGTGAGGAATGCCTGGCGAACGGCGGGCGACTACCGTGCGTCGTCGGTGGAGAGCTGCTTCCCGCGCCGGCCCAACTGGCTGTGCGAGCGCCCGTACGCGAAGTAGACGACGAAGCCGAGCGCCATCCAGATGCCGAACCGCAGCCAGGTCTCGGCGGGCAGGTTCAGCATCAGCCACACCGAGGCCGCCACCGAGAGGATGGGCACCAGGGGCACCATCGGGGTACGGAAGGCGCGCTCCAGGTCGGGGCGGGTGCGGCGCAGGATGATGACGCTCAGGGCGACGACGACGAAGGCGAAGAGCGTGCCGATGTTCACCAGTTCGGCGAGTTCGTTCAGGCTGGTGAAACCCGCGAGCACGGCGATGAGCACACCGAGCAGGATGGTCGGCCGGTGTGGCGTCTTGTACTTCGGGTGGACGTGCGAGAAGAACCGGGGCAGCAGCCCGTCCCTGCTCATCGCGAAGAAGACGCGGGTCTGGCCGAGCAGGAGGATCATGCAGACGGTGGTGAGGCCGACGGCCGCGCCGAAGCTGATGATGCCGGCGTAGAAGGGGTGTCCGGTGGCCTTGAAGGCGTCGGCCAGCGGGGCGTCCACGGAGAGTTCGCTGTAGTGCTGCATTCCGGTGACGACGATCGACACGGCGACGTACAGGACCGTACAGATGAGGAGGGAGCCGAGGATGCCGCGCGGCATGTCGCGCTGCGGCAGCTTGGTCTCCTCGGCGGCGGTGGCCACGATGTCGAAGCCGATGAAGGCGAAGAAGACGACCGAGGCGGCCGTGAAGATGCCGAGGACGCCGAAGTTGGTGGGCGCGTACCCGAACATCAGCTGGATCAGCGGCGACTGGATGCTGTCACCCGCGGGCACGTCCTGCGCCTTGGGAATGAAGGGCTTGTAGTTGTCGGCCTTGATGAAGAAGGCGCCCGCGATGATGACGATCAGCACCACGGCCACCTTGATGGCCACGACGACCGTGGTCACGCGCGCGGAGAGCTTCATGCCGAGGACGAGGATGGCCGTGAGGACGAGCACCAGGGCGAAGGCGAGCAGGTCGAAGCCGAAGCCGTCGGTGGCATCGGGCCCGGTGAGCGTCTCCGGCAGATGCCAGCCCGCGTTGTCCATCAGCGACCGGACGTAGCCGGACCAGCCGACGGCGACCACGGCGGTGCCGAGCGCGAATTCGAGCACCAGGTCCCAGCCGATGATCCAGGCGGGCAGCTCGCCCAGGGAGGCGTAGGAGAAGGTGTACGCCGATCCGGCCACCGGCACGGTCGAGGCGAACTCCGCGTAGCAGAGGGCCGCGAGCGCGCAGACGACGCCCGCGACGACGAAGGCGAGGGCGGTGGCGGGGCCCGCGGACTCCTTGGCCACCTTGCCGGTCAGGACGAAGATGCCGGTGCCGATGATGACACCGACACCGAAGACCGTGAGGTCCAGGGCGGACAGCGATTTCTTGAGCGCGTGCTCCGGCTCCTCGGTGTCCTGGATGGACTGCTCGACGCTTTTTGTTCGGAACAGGGGGCTTGTCACGGGTGAACCTCCACGCTTGTCGTCCACGACATGATCGAGAGGGCGAGTACCCCTGAAGCCCCGGCACGGGCCTATTCACGCGAATGGGCCGGTCCCACCACCCGTACAGGGTGGTCGGGACCGGCCCATCGGCCGTGCGGGTTGACGTCAGTCGCGGGCGGGCTCCACGGAGTCCACGGCCGCGGCGGACCGCTCGAACCGGCCGTCCAGCTTGGCCACCAGACCCGTCACCTGCCGGGCGATGTCCGGCGCGGTCAGGCCGATCTCAGCCATGATCTCCTTGCGGGAGGCGTGGTCGAGGAAGCGCGGCGGGATGCCGAAGTCGCGCAGCGGCACGTCCACGCCCGCGTCGCGCAGGGCCTGGGCGATCGCCGAACCGACGCCGCCCGCACGGGAGTTGTCCTCCACGGTGACGACGACGCGGTGCTTCTCGGCGAGCGGCGCCATGGCCTCGTCGACCGGCTTGACCCAGCGGGGGTCGACGACGGTCGTGGTGATGCCCTGCTTGTCCAGCAGGTCGGCGATCTCCAGGCACATCGGGGCGAGCGCGCCCACGGAGACGAGCAGGACGTCCGGCCGGCCCGTGCTCGCCTTGCGCAGCACGTCCATGGCGCCGACCTTGCCGACGGCCTTGACCGCCGGGCCGACCGCGCCCTTGGAGTAGCGCACGACGGTCGGGGCGTCGTCGACCTCGACGGCCTCGCGCAGCTGGAGGCGGACCTGGTCGGCGTCGCGCGGGGCGGCGATCCGCAGGGTCGGCACGCACTGGAGGATCGACATGTCCCACATGCCGTTGTGCGAGGCACCGTCCGTGCCGGTGACGCCCGCCCGGTCCAGGACGAAGGTGACGCCGCACTTGTGCAGGGCCACGTCCATCAGGAGCTGGTCGAAGGCGCGGTTGAGGAAGGTCGCGTACACGGCGAAGACGGGGTGCAGGCCCCCGGTGGCGAGGCCCGCCGCGGAGACGGCCGCGTGCTGCTCGGCGATGCCGACGTCGTAGACCCGCTCCGGGAACGCCCTGGCGAACTTCTCCAGACCGACCGGCTGGAGCATGGCCGCCGTGATGGCGACGATGTCCTCGCGCTCGTGGCCGAGCTTGACCATCTCCTCGCCGAACACGGACGTCCAGTCCATGCCGCCCGCGGCGATGGGCAGCCCGGTGTCGGGATGGATCGGGCCGATGCCGTGGAAGTGGTCGGCCTCGTCGTCCTCGGCGGGCTTGTAGCCGCGGCCCTTCTCGGTGATGCAGTGCACGATCACCGGGCCGCCGAAGCGCTTGGCGCGCTGGAGCGCGGACTCCAGGGCCTCGATGTCGTGGCCGTCGATCGGGCCGACGTACTTCAGGCCGAGGTCCTCGAACATGCCCTGCGGGGCGATGAAGTCCTTCAGGCCCTTCTTGGCGCCGTGCAGCGTCTCGTAGAGCGGCTTGCCGACGACCGGCGTGCGCTCCAGGAGGTCCTTCCCGCGGGCCAGGAAACGCTCGTAGCCGTCGGTCGTCCGCAGGGTCGCCAGGTGGTTGGCGAGTCCACCGATCGTGGGGGCGTACGAACGCTCGTTGTCGTTGACGACGATCACCAGCGGGCGGTCCTTGGCGGCCGCGATGTTGTTCAGCGCCTCCCAGGCCATGCCGCCGGTGAGCGCGCCGTCACCGATGACGGCGACGACGTGGTCGTCCTTGGCCCGCACCTCGTTGGCCTTGGCCAGGCCGTCGGCCCAGCCGAGGACCGTGGAGGCGTGGCTGTTCTCGATCACGTCGTGGTCGGACTCGGCGCGCGAGGGGTAGCCGGACAGGCCGCCCTTGCTGCGGAGCTTGCCGAAGTCCTGGCGGCCGGTGAGCAGCTTGTGCACATAGCTCTGGTGGCCGGTGTCGAAGAGGACCTTGTCCTTCGGGGACTCGAAGACGCGGTGCAGGGCGATGGTCAGCTCGACCACGCCGAGGTTGGGGCCGAGGTGGCCGCCGGTCTTGGAGACTGCCTCGACGAGGAAGCCCCGGATCTCTCCGGCCAGCTGGTTCAGCTCCTCGGGACTGAGCCGGTCCAGATCGCGCGGTCCCGTGATGCGGGTCAGCAGCGGCACCCGTGCCTCCTTGCAGTAGAGCTGAGATGTGCTGTTCGAGCGTTGCCGGGTCTGTCGAGTCTAATGTTCCGCATCCACGAACCGCGCCCGGGGAGCCGCCCCCGGCTCGCACGGAAAACCCCGCGCCCCTGAGAGGGACGCGGGGTAAGCCCGTCAGGAGCGGGGGGGGGAAGCCCCGTAAGGGGGGCGGGGAACTGCGCGACCAGCCACGACGCTCCTGCGGCCGAAAACACCCCCACCGCCCGCCCAGGGGAACGCTACGCGCGCCCCGCGGATTTCTGGGTCCGCCGCGAAACAGAGTCAATGACCACCGCCGCGAGCAACACAGCCCCCGTGATCATGTACTGAATCTCACTCGCCATACCGAGCAGATTCAGCCCCTGCTGAATGGACTGGATCACCAGCATGCCGAGCAGCGCGGACCACACCTTGCCGCGCCCGCCGAAGAGGCTCGTTCCGCCGATGACGGCCGCCGCGATCACCATCATCAGCGTGTTGCCGCCGCCCAGGCTCTTGGTGGCGCCGCCGGAGAGGCTCGCGATGAACAGGCCGCCGAAGGCCGCCAGCATCCCGGACACCGCGAAGACGATGATCCGGACCCGGTCGACGTTGATACCGGCCCGGCGCGCGGCCTCCGCGTTGCCGCCGACCGCGAAGACCTGGCGTCCGAAGGTGGTGCGCCGCGCCACGAAGTCCGCGACGACCAGGACGGCGAGGAAGAGCACCAGGGCGAGCGGCAGTCCGCGCGCTCCCGCGGGCTCGTTCAGGACGTACGCGGCGCCGCCCGCGAGGACGGCGACGACGACCGTGCGCAGCACGATCTCGCTGACCGGGCGCGAGGGCAGCCCGGCGGCCTTGCGGCGCTTGCTGTCGAGCAGCAGGGACGCGGCGTACGCGATGATCGCGACGGCGGCGAGACCGTAGGCCGCGGCCTTCTCCGCGAAGAAGTGCCCGGTCAGGTCCTCGACGACGCTGCCCTCGGGCGTGTTGATGCTGCCCTCGCCGCCCATCAGCCAGATCTGGAGGCCGCTCCAGCCGAGGAAGCCCGCCAGGGTGACCACGAAGGCGGGTACGCCGATCTTGGCGAAGAAGAACCCGTGGACGGCGCCGATGGCCAGGCCGGCCAGGACGGCGATGACGACGGCGAGCCAGTCGTTCAGGTCGTGGGTGACGCTCAGCACGGCCCAGACCGCCGCGCCCATGCCCGCGACCGAGCCGACCGAGAGGTCGATCTCGCCGAGCAGCAGGACGAAGACGATGCCGACGGCCATGATGCCGAGGCCGGAGGTGAAGACCGCGATGTTCGCGAGGCTGCTCGCGTCCAGGAAGTGGTCGTTCTTCAGCTGGAAGACGACCGCGATGACGATCAGGCCGATGACGACGGGCAGCGAGCCCAGCTCGCCGCCGCGCATCTTGCGCTTGAACTCGGTCCAGTAGCCGGCCAGGCCCTCCTCGCGGACGAGGAGGCGCGGGTCGACGGCGGGGACCGGGGCCGCCGGGGCCGGGGTGTCGGAGTCGGTGCTCGTCGGGGTCTTGGCGAGGTCGCTCACTTCGCTCCCTCCTTCGGTGCCGTGGCCGTACGCGCCTTGCGGCGGGTCACGGCGTTGTCCGTGGCGCCGGTGATCGCGGCGATGATCTCTTCGTTGGTGGTGCCGGCGACGGAGAACGTGCCGTTGTTGCGGCCGAGCCGCAGCACCGCGACCTTGTCCGCGACGGCCCGCACGTCGGCCATGTTGTGGCTGATGAGGATCACGCCGTGGCCGCGCTCGCGCAGCCGCTCGACCAGGTCGAGGACCTGCGCGGTCTGCTCGACGCCGAGGGCCGCGGTGGGCTCGTCGAGGATGACGACCTTGGGGTCGCCGACCAGCGCGCGGGCGATCGCGACGACCTGGCGCTGACCGCCGGAGAGCGCCGCGACGGGGATGCGGACGCTGGGGATGCGGATGGAGAGGGTGTCCAGGAGTTCCCTGGCCCGCTTCTCCATCTTGATCTCGTCGAGGACGGAGGCGCTCTTCAGCTCGCTGCCGAGGAAGAGGTTGGCGACGACGTCGAGGTTGTCGCAGAGGGCGAGGTCCTGGTAGACGGTGGCCACGCCGAGGTTCTGGGCGTCGTGCGGCCGGCCGATGCGGACCGGGCGGCCCTCCCACTCGATGACGCCGTCGTCGATCGGGTGAACGCCCGAGATCGTCTTGACGAGGGTGGACTTGCCGGCGCCGTTGTCGCCGACCAGGGCGACCACCTCACCGGTGTGGATTTCGAGGTCTACGTCCGTGAGCGCCTGGACGGCGCCGAACCGCTTGGAGACCCCGCGCAACGCCAGCACGGGCGTAGCGGACACGTGAATCATCTCCTTCGCCGCCTGACCGGCGGGGATGGTGGTACAGCGAGAGCAGGGCAGCGGCCCGTGGAGCGCTCTCACGAACGCCCCACGGAGCCCGGGGGGTGCGAACGGCGTAGCCGTCCGCGGCAGTCGCGGGAGTTACTTGATGCCCGCCGCGTCGCACGCCTTCTTGTACTGGGCGGTGCAGATCTCGCTGACCTTGTAGACCTTGTCCTTGACGATCGTCTCGGCGACCTCGTCCTTGGTGATCGCCTGCGCGTCGTACAGCTTGGCGGGGATCCCCTTGAAGTCGCCGCTGAGCGAGTCGACCTTGCGGTCGGTCAGGGCGTCGACGGCCTTGCCCTTGAGCAGGGCCACGGCGATCTCGGCGGTGGTCTCGGCCTCCGGCTTGATCTCCTTGTAGATCGTGTAGTCCTGGTCGCCGCTCAGCAGGCGCTGCACGCCCGCCAGCTCGGCGTCCTGGCCACCCACCGGGACCTTGATGCCGCGCTGCTTCAGCGCGGTGATCACGCCGCCCGCCATGCCGTCGTTGGCGGCGTAGACGCCCTGGATGCCGTCCTTGCCGAGCTTGTCGATCGCGGAGGACATCTTCTTGTTCGCCTCGTCGGGCGACCAGTCCGGGATGTCCTGCTCGTACGCGATCTTCTTGACCTTCTTGTCGAGCACCGAGTGGGCGCCCTTCTTGAAGAAGGGGGCGTTCGGGTCGGTCGGCGAGCCGTTGATCATGACCACGTTGGCGTCCTTGGCCTTGGCGCCGAGCGCCTTGACCATGGCCCCGCCCTGGAGGCGGCCGATCTTCTCGTTGTCGTACGAGACGTAGGCCGCGAGGGGGCCCTCGGCGAGACGGTCGTACGCGACGACCTTCACGCCCTGCTTGTCGGCCCGCTCGACCCAGGACTTCGTCGACTTGTAGTCGACCGCGTCCAGAATGATCACCTTGACGCCCTGGGTGATCAGCGCGTCGAACTGCTTCTTCTGGTTCTCGATGTCCTGAGCGGCGTTGTTGTACTTGATCTCGCAGTCCGAGCAGAGTGCCTTGATCTTCGCCTCCATGATGGGGCGGTCGAAGGTCTCGTACCGGGTCGTCTTGTTCTCGGGGAGCAGCAGACCGATGGTCTTGTCGTCGCCGCCGCTGCCCTTGTCCTCGCCGTCTCCGGCCTTGCCGCACGCGGTCATGGCCAGTGCCATCGAAACCGCGGCCGTGCCTATGACGACGCGACGCGTCATTGCGTTCATGGTGGGGTGCCTCCCTGACGAGGCCGCGTCGTTGCGGCCGAGGTGGCTCGAAGTCAACTCGGCCGCCACACCAGCGTCAAGGAGTAAATCCTTAACGAGATGACAACGGTGCCATGCGTTATCTAAGTGAAGGCGGGAGTATCTGCGGGGAGCGTTCCATCCAAAAGGGTTGAATCACCCATCTCGCTGAGCGCGAGGGCCAGCGCGCCGAGCACCTCGGCGCGGCCGCCAAGTGCCCCCGGAAGCACGGTCAGTTGCCGTGCCGCGCTCGGGATCGCGTACCGCCCGACGGACTCCCTGATCGGGCCGAGCACCAGCTCACCGGCCTCCGCGAGGTCACCGCCGAGGACGACCCGGGAGGGGTTGAGGAGGTTGCAGAGGTTCGCCACGCCGCTGCCGATGTGCCGCCCGACGTCGGCGATCACGCGCCGGCACCCCGGGTCGCCCTCCCGCGCGAGGCCCACCACACGCTCCATGGTCAGATCCGTGCCGTGGCTCGACTGGAGCAGCGGCAGGACATAACGGGCGGCCGTGAAGGTCTCCAGGCAGCCGCGGTTGCCGCAGCGGCAGACCGGGCCCGACTCGTCGAGGGTGATGTGGCCGATCTCCCCCGCCGTGCCGCCGGGCCCCCGGTAGATCCGCCCGCTGATCACGAGCCCCGCGCCGACACCGCTCGCGACCTTGATGTACGCGAGGTCCCTGACCCCGCGGCCGCTCCCCCAGACCAGCTCGCCGAGCGCGCCGAGGTTGGCGTCGTTGTCCACGTGCACCGGCACGCCGAGCCGGGCGCCCAGCTCCTCGGCGGGTTTGGTGCCGGCCCAGCCCGGCAGGATCGAGGTGGAGCCGAGCGTCCCGGACTCCACGTCGATGGGCCCCGGCACGCCGAGCCCCACGCCCGTGATCTTCGTACGGTCCACGCCGGTGGCCGCGATCAGCCTGCTGACCAGCTGTTCGGCCCGGTCGAAGCCCTGCGCGGCGGACGCGTCGACGTCCAGCGGCTCCGCCTCCTCGGCGAGCACCTGGTGGGCGAGGTTGCCGACCGCCACGCGCAGGTGGGTGTGTCCGAAGTCGACGCCGATGACGATGCCCGCGTCGCCGCTGAGGGAGACGCTGCGGGCCCGCCTGCCGCCCGCCGAGGTGGGCGTGACCTCGACCGTTCCGGCGTCCTTCAGCTCTCGCACGATGTTGGAGACCGTCGCCGCCGACAGGCCCGTCGTCCTCGCGATCTCCGCTTGCGTGAGCGACCCGGCCAGGCGTACGGCGCGTACGACCCGCTCCAGATTGGCCCGGTGCAGAGAGGACTGCGACCCCGGAGTCTCCATTGACTCTTCCACCTTTGCCGTATGACGTACGGCACCAGGGCCGCCCGTACAAGTTGTGAACTCCAAGCTCCGATGAAGGGGTTGGCGCAGTCAAGTCCTTGACGGAAAAACAGGGGAACGGACACGGAACGGGCCAGGGCCCGGCGGGAGGCATTCCGCTCCCCCGCCGGGCCCCGGCCCGCCTCGGCGCCGGCCGCTACTTCACGGACCCCGCCGTGAGCCCCGACACCACATGCCGCTCGATGAAGGCGAAGAGCACGATGACCGGCACGATCGCGACCACGGACGCGGCGAAGAGGTAGTTCCACTGGACCGTGTAGTTGCCGATGAAGTTGCTGATGCCCACCGTGAGCGGCTGCTTGTCCGGCTCGGTGGTGAGCGTCAGGCCCATCACGAACTCGTTCCAGGAGGTGATGAAGGTGAAGATCACCGCAGTGACCACGCCGGGGAGCGCGAGCGGCAGCGTCACCTTGATCATCGCGCCGAAACGGCTGGTGCCGTCGACCATGGCGGCCTCCTCCAGCTCGGGTGGGATCGAGCTGATGTAGGCCGTCAGGATCCACACGGCGAAGGCGAGGTTGAACGCCGCGTTGGTGAGGATCAGCGTCCAGACGGAGTTCAGCATGTCCAGCTGGTGGAACTCGCGGTAGAGGCCGACCAGCAGGGCCGTCGGCTGGAACATCTGGGTGACGAGGACGAGGAGCAGGAAGAGCTTGCGTCCGCGGTAGCGCATGCGGGCCGTGTAGTAGGCGGCCGGGAGTGAGACGAGGAGGACCAGGAGCGTGGCGCCGCCTGCCACGAGCAGGGTGACCTGGAGGTTCTGGCCCAGCTCGGACTCCTTCCATACGTCGATGAAGTTCGCCCACTCCAGGTTCTGGGGCAGATACGTGCGGTCCCTCAGCTCCTCCTTCGGGCGCAGCGCGGTGACGATCATCTCCAGGTACGGCGCGAGGAAGACCGCCGCGAGGAGCCAGGCGCAGGCGGTGATGACCAGGGTGCGGGGCCGGAGGGAGCGCTTGGGTGCGCGGCCCCTGGGTGTGCGGCCCTTCTTCGGCGCGGGACGGGTCGCCGTCGCGGTGGCCATCAGTCCTCCTCGTTCCACCGGCTGACCTTCAGGAAGATCAGCACGAGCACCACGACCATCAGGAAGTTGACGACCGACATGGCCGCGGACTCACCGATGTCGGTCTCCTTCAGCTTGTACATGAACACCATCGACGTGGAGGTGTCGTAGCCCGGACCGCCCTGGGTCATGGCCCAGATGATCGGGAAGGAGTTGAAGACGTTGATGAGGTTGATGACCACGCCGACGAGGAAGGCGGGCCGCAGCATCGGGAGCGTGATGTGGCGGTACGTCTGCCAGGGCCCCGCCCCGTCGATCCGCGAGGCCTCGTAGACGTCCCGCGGGATGGTCTGGAGGCCCGCCAGGAGCGTGTACGTGGTGAAGGGCAGGGAGACGAAGACGGCGACGGCCATCATCCAGGGCCAGGCGGTCTCCGGCCGGCCGAGCCAGTCCTTGGAGCTGTCGATGAGGCCGAGGTCGAGCATCAGCGTGTTGAGGACGCCCGCGGTCTGGTTGAGCATCCACTTGAAGCCGATGGCGGTCATCAGGACGGACGCCGCCCAGGGGGCGATGAGTGCCCAGCGGGTGACGCGCCGGCCCGGGAACTTCTGGTCGAAGAGCTGCGCGAGGGCGAGGGAGAGCAGCATCGTGACGGTGACGACGACGAGCGTCCAGATCACCGTCCACGTCAGGACCGCCCCGAAGTCGCTCTCCTCGAAGAGCTTCTTGAACTTGTCGGTCCCGGCGCTGCCGCGCACCTTGCCGGCGATGGAGATGTTGAGGAACGAGGTGCGGATCAGCTCGATGACGGGCCAGACGACCACGGCGAGGATCAGCAGGATGACGGGCGCTATCCAGGGCAGCGGGCCGAGCCGGGCGATGCCGCTGCGGCGGCTCACCGGCCTTGCCGCGCGCCCGCCCCGTCCCCGGCCTGCGTCGGCAGGGGACGGAGGGGCCTTCAGTGACACAAGGACTCCTTGCGAACTGGGTTGACGGGGGTGCCTGGGGGATGCCGGGGGCTACTTGGCGTCGGCCGCCGCCGACTCCGCCTTCTTCTGGAGGTCGCCGAGCACCTGCTTCGGGTCGTCGACGACGGCCTTGCCACCGGTCTTCTTGATCTCGGCGGAGACGAGGTCCCAGGAGGTGTCGCCCAGCGGATAGAACTTCGCGCTCGGCAGCACCTTGAAGAACGGCTCCAGGTCCTTGTGCTTGCCGTTGCTCCGCATGGTCTTCAGGGCGTCCTGGGTGACAGGCATGAGGTTGTACATCTCGTCGAACTCCAGCATCTTCTTGGAGTACGTGAAGTCCAGGAACTTCTTCACGCCCGCCTTCTCGGCGCCGCCGTCCTTGAACGCCATCATCCAGTCGGCCACGCCGAGGGTGCTCTCCAGCGGGCCGTCCTTGCCGGGGATGGGGACCACGCCGTAGTCGACGTTGCCGCCCTTGGCCATCTGGATGAGGCTCGGGTGGCCGTTGAGCATGCCGACCTTGCCGCCCGCGAAGTCGGCGAAGGCCGTCTTGCGGTCGGTGGAGGCGGGGTTGGCGTAGGTGAGGCCGGGCTTGACCAGGTTGGCCTTGAGCCACTCGAACGTCTCGACGTTCTCGGCGCTGTCGAGGGTGTACTTGCCACTCGCGTCGGTGTACCCGCCGCCGTTGCCCAGCTCCCACATCATCGTCTCGCCCTGGGCCTCCTCGGGGCCGAGCGGCAGGGCGTACGGGGTCTCGGCGGCCTTCTTGTCCTTGATCTTCTTCGCGGCCGCGGCGAGTTCGTCCCAGGTCTTCGGCGGGGTCTTCACGCCGGCCTTCTTGAAGACGTCCTTGTTGTAGAACATCACGCGGCTTGAGGAGACCCACGGGATGCCGTACTGGGTGCCGTCGACCTCGCCGGCCTTGGCGAAGGTGGGGATGAGGTTCTCGCGGGTCTTGGCCGACATCACCTCGTCCGCCTTGTAGAGGAGGTCGTCGGCGACCTTGTCGGCGTAACCGCCGGTCTGGAGGAGATCGGGCTCGTCGCCCGCCTGGATCATGTTCTTGACGGACTTGTCGATCTCGTTCCAGTTGATGACCTGGACGTCGACCTCGTAGCCCTTGTTGGCCTTCTCGAATTCCTTCTTGACCTGGTTCCAGTACACCTTGGAGGCATTGGAGGCCTTGTCGCCGTAGTCGGCGGCGACGAGCTTGATCGTCTTGCTGTCGCCGCTGTCGCCGTCCCCGCCGCAGGCGGTAAGTCCCAGTGTCATGCAGAGCGTTGCCGCACCGGTGGCGACCATTCGATTCCTCATGCTGTCCAACCCTTCGACATCGGTGTCGACTTGAGCGCGTACAGTCGCACCCCCGCGGCGCCGTGGCGCCGAGAATACGCACGCCCACTTCTGCCTCGACAGGCCTAGACCACTTTCGTGGCCAAGCTGAAATCACCTGCCCCACCAGGTCACTTGAGGGCACCGGCGGTCAGACCGGCCTGTACCTGTCGCTGGAAGACGGCGTAGACGACGAGCACCGGCAGCATCGCGATCGTCAGACCCGCGAAGAGCGCTCCCCAGTCGCCGCGGTAGCCCTGGGAGACGGCCAGCGAGGCGAGGCCCTGAGGCAGTACGTAGGTCTTCTCGTCCTCGTTGTTGAGCAGCAGCGGAAGCAGGTACTGGTTCCACTGGCCGAGGAAGTTGAAGATGCCGATGCTGACCAGGCCGGGCTTGGCCATCGGCATCATGATCTGGAAGAACGTACGGGTGTGCGAGGCACCGTCGACCATCGCCGCCTCCTGCACGCCGGTCGGCAGCGTGCGGAAGAAGGAGGTCAGGAAGAAGGTGGTGAAGGGCAGTGAGTACGCGATGTAGGCGATCATCAGGCCCGGCCGGGTGTCGAGGAGCCCGAAGTTCTCCATGACGGCGAAGAGCGGGACGAGCGCGAGGATGACGGGGAACGTCATACCGCCCACGAAGAGCAGGAAGACGAGGCGGTTGCCGGGGAAGGTGAAGCGGGCGAGGACGTAGGCGGCCATCGACCCGAGCAGCATGGTGCCGGTCAGTGAACCGGCCAGAATGATCAGCGAGTTGACGGTGTACTGGCCGATGTTGGCCTTGTTCCACGCGTTGGTGAAGTTCTCCCAGTGGAAGGAGGTGGGCCAGCCCGTCGGATCGCTGAGGATGTCGGCCGAGGGGCGGAACGCGGTGAGGGCGACCCAGATCAGGGGCCCGGCGGCGAGGACGACCCACAGGACGAGGAAGGCGTGCGAGAAGACGTTGAGGGTCGCGCCCGACTCCTTCTCATGGGGCACGGCGGCGGTCTCGGGGCGGGGCGCGGCGGCGCTGGTCGTGGTCATGTGCGAGTGGCTCCCGCGGTCTCGGTATTCGATCCGGTCTCAGTATTCGATCCGGTCGCGGTTCCCGGCCCGCATGACGATCACGGAGAACGCCATGCTCAGGACGAGGAGGACGACACCGATGGAGGTGGCGTAGCCGTACTGGCCGTCACGGAACCGTTCGTAGAGGAAGACCGGGGTGACCTTCAGAACGTGCGAGGGCACCATCACGAGGCAGATCGCGAAGGTGTCGAGCGCCTGGATGCCCATGTAGATCCAGCCGGTGCGCACGGTGTCCCAGATCAGCGGGAGCGTGACGCTGAAGAACGTACGGGCGCGGCCCGCCCCGTCCAGGAGCGCGGCCTCGTAGATGTCCTTGGGGATGGCGCCCATCGCGGCGGAGAAAAGGACGACGTAGAAGCCGATGAAGCTCCAGCTGATCACGATGAGCAGCGAGAGGAGGCCGAGCGTCTGGTCGCCGCCCAGCCAGGCCGGGCCGTCCACGCCGGCCTTGTCAAGGCCCCCGTTGATCAGACCGCTGTTGGTGTTGAAGACGCGCCCCCACACCACGGCGATGATGGCGACGGACAGGACCTGCGGGAAGAAGTAGACGACCTTGTAGAACGACGATCCGACGACGCCCGCGATGGCCTGGCCCCTGCGGTGCCGGCCGCCCGCGGTGATCATGTAGGCGAAGAACATGCCGAGGACGAGGGTCAGGAGCGGGGCGACGACGAGCAGGAGGACGCTGACCTCCAGTGAGTCCCAGAACCGCTCGTCGTTCCACATCTTGCGGTAGTTGTCGAACCCGACGAAGTTCGCCACCGGGCCGCCGGACCAGTCGGTGAAGGAGTAATAGATCGCCTGGAGGAAGGGCGAGATGACGAACAGCACGTAGAACGCGAGCGGCAGGGCCAGGAAGCCCACGATGAAGCGGTACTTGTCGAGCGTGCGGTAGCGCCGGTCGTAGCGGACCCGGCGCGGGGTCAGGCCGGGAGGCAGCAGCACCGCCAGGCACAGCAGCAGGCCGTTCGCCGGTTTGGGCGGAGCTTCGGGCTCCGCCCGCTTCCTCGAAGGCGGGGGCTTGGCCACCCGGGTGTCGGTCGTCACGTCCTTCAGGCCTTCTTGACCTTGGTGACGTCGGGGTCCTTGAGGATCCGCTCGCTCGCCTTCTGCATGGTGTCCATCGCCTGCTTGGGGCCGATCTGGCCCTGCATGAACTTGTGGATCATGTTGTTGAAGTCCTCGCGGAACAGTTCGTTGTACCAGTCCATGAACTGGGGGATGACGATGTTCTCGCCGGCCGCCTTGATCGCCGCCTGTGCGCTCGCCGTACCCGAGGGGAGCTTCTGGCCGTCGATGGCGCCCTTGACGACGGGCATCGAGCCGATCTCCTTGAAGAGATTGAGCGCGGCCTCCTTGCTGTACATCATCCGCAGCCACTCCAGGCCGCCCTGCCGGTTCTTGGCCTTGGCGGGGACGATGAAGGGCTCACCGGCCGGGGCGTAGAGCGTGCCGAACGGCATCTTGTCGCCCGAGTCCAGCGACGGGGTCGCCCCCACGGTCATCCGGAAGTCCTCGGGGGTGGTGTCCTTCGCCTCGTTCTCCACCCAGGACCCGTTGGGCACGAAGAGACACTTGCCCTCCTTCGTCCAGGCGGTCTGCATCTCGGTGTGCGCCTGCTGGCCGTCGAAGCCGGTCAGCACGTACTTCTTGGCGACCAGTTCCTCCCAGGCCTCGAAGACGTCCTTGACCGCGTCGTGCTTCCAGGCGCCCGGCTCCAGGTAGTCCATCGCCTCGATGACCTCGCGTCCGCCGCGCTGGGCGAACATCGTGTACATGCTGAAGAACATGTACCGCGGGTGGCCGCCCGGATAGCTCCAGCCGTGGATGCCCTTGGCCTTGGCCTTCTTGCAGACCGCGAGCATGTCGTCCCAGGTCTTCGGATACGCCGAGTCCAGGCCGTCCTCCAGGAGCTTCCTGGAGTGCCAGTTGCCGTACACCGTCAGCGCGATGTTCAGCTGGTAGCACTCCTTGCCGCCGAAGCGGCCCATCTGCTCCACGACCGGCACCAGCGTCTCGCGCACGGTGACGTCCGGGTCGTCCCACGAGGGGGCGTCGAGCACCTCGCTCAGGTCGGCGACCTGCTTGTTGTGCACCAGCTTGCCGGGGTTCATCTGGTCGGCGCCGGAGTTGTTGACGACGTCCGCCGTGGGCTTGCCGCGTACGATCTTCGGCTGCACCTGGGTGGCGATCTTCTCGGTCGCCTTCTGGCTCGGCTCGGCCTTCGGATACTTCTCGGCATACATGTCCGTGACGAACTGGGCGTACTTGTCGCCGTACCCGCCGTTGAAGATGTAGACCGCGAGGGCCGCGTCCTCCTTCACCCCGAGCGGGTTCTCCTTGGACTTCTTGCCCTTCTCGGCCTTGTTCTCCTCGCCGCCCCCGCTGGCGCAGGAGCTGAGCGCCCCCACGGCGGGCACCGCGAGCAGACCGGTGGCCGCCGCCCTCTTGATGACATCACGACGGTTGACGCTGGTGGATCCCATGCTCAAGTCCTCGCCTTCTCACAGGACTCAGGCGGTGAACCGGACCCTCCCCGGCACCGCGGTGGTGTGAAGCTGGGGTCGTGCGATGGTGCCGAACGGCTGCGTGAATGCCGACAGGTATAGTCCACTCCCGGTTGGCTGGGCAAGATCGAATACAGGTTTCCTCCGGAGTTTTCCGAGTTGAGACCTGCGGAGATCCCTGGTCAAACCTCTCGCAGGTCGCCTCGCGGGCGCGTGGACTTTCGCGGCGTTTCTTTTGGACTTTCCCTGATTGCGGCTCAGGGGCGCCCGAGGGCACGGAAGATCCAGCCGGCCTCGCGCCAGGTGGCCGGGGCGAGGGTGCCGCAGCCGTCGATGGCCCTCGGGGTCTCATCCGGCTTCGCCGCCTCCGCCTTCACCACCCCCGTCACCCGATGGCTCGTCACTCCCGCCGACGACACCGCCGACCACCACCATGCTCGCCTCTCGGCGTTCGCGGCCGAGGTCTTCCGCGACCTGAGGAACCCCAGGGCTGCCCTCAGCTGGAACGCGCGGGCCGCCGCGATGCCGACCGGGGCGTTCACCTGGTCCGTCGGCATGCGCCTGCCGATCGTCGGGACCGCGCACCTCCAGGCCCGCGACCTCGACCACGGCCTCGAACTCGGCAACCGGTCCGTCGAGATCCTTGCCCACGCCCGGTCGAGCCGGGCCACGGACTACGTACGCGAGTTCCACGCGGCCCTGCCCCCGTGGCGGCGCGAGCCGGCTGTCCGTGCGTTCGTCCGGCGGACGGGCGAGCGGCTCGGCGTCACCGCCTGATCCTCGGGCAGCCCCCGTGCCTTCGATCCAGGAGGGGCGGGGGCGGGGGTCCCCACCGTGGGCGGCGCTGTCGTCGCTGCGTAAAGTCGCAGCTCTGACCGCTCTCACCGCCGACGGGCTCTCCGCGTGCTCGGCCCTCGATCAGGAGACCTTCGAGGACGACGCCACGGTGTCCCGGAAAGTAACCTCGATCCGTCTCGACAGCGGCAACGGCGGGGTTCCCGGACGACCGAAGCGTCGACATTGTGGCCACGGGTGCAGTGGCCGCCCTGACACCAACCCCCACTTGCTCAGCGACGTCTTTGCGGTCCCCTTGGAAATATTGATGGCGCCGGTGAGGTTCTTCTTACCAGCATCTGCGCCCCGCCGGGCTCGCACACGAGCAACGGCGAGATCGCGGTGAACGGCGCGACGGGCCCGGTGAAGCTGCGCTCACGCAACGGCGGCGTCCACGTCGAGGATGCCAAGGGCGGCGGCATCGACACGCGGACGACGAACGGCGAGGTGACGATCCGCACGGCCACCCCACAGAACATCACGGCCCGCACCACCAGCGGCGGCCTCACCGCTTGGATCTGTCGACCACGAACGGTGCCCTGACGGTGGAGTCGGCAGGCCAGTGATTTGCTTCAGCAGGCAGAGTGGAGACCTGCCTCGGCAAGCAGGGCGGTGACCTCCTTCAGAGCGACCACTCATCGCCACCTCCCACGACAGCTCCCACAACAGCCTTGACACCGCTCGCCACTTGACTCCCTACTAGACCTTGCGCAGCGATCGTGACAACGTTGTCCAACTCGCAAGGAGGGGCTCGGGGATGCCGTACACGGCACGCAGACCTCGTTACAGACACCACCGTCCGGGTGCGCCCGGACGGCCCCGCTCGGCCGCGGCCATCGGCACGCTGGCGCTGGCGCTCGTCGTGGCGGCACAGGGGGCCGCCGTCGCCGGGCCCGAGCAGGCGCCCCGCGAGGAACGGGAGTTCGTCTCCTCGTTCGAGGAAGGGGACGCCCGGCCGGACTGGGTGAGTACCGTCGAGACGGGTCCGGGCGGCACGAAGAAGGCCTCGGGGGTCAACGGCGCGTTCAGCTCCGGTCTGCCCGGCAGCGTGATGGACCACGTCACCGAGGTCCGGGCCAGCGGGGAGAACGCCGGTTCGGGTGAAGTGGCGGAGAACCTCGTCGACGGCGAGGCGACGAGCAAATGGCTGACGTTCGCGAAGGACGGCTGGGTCGAGTTCGACCTGGACGACCCCGCCAAAGTCGTGACGTACGCGCTGACCTCCGCGAACGACCACGCCGAGCGGGACCCCAAGGACTGGACCCTGAAGGGTTCCACGGACGGCAAGGACTGGAAGGTCCTCGACGAGCGCGCGGGCGAGGCGTTCGACGGACGGCACAAGACGAAGAAGTACGACGTCACGGGCGGGGCCGGCGCCACGGCGTACTCCCACTTCCGCCTCGACGTCACCGCGAACAACGGCGCCGCCGACATCCTCCAGCTCGCCGACGTCCAGCTGTCGGTGGGAGGTTCCGAGGGTCCCGCGCCCGAGGACATGCTCAGTCTCGTGGACCGCGGGCCCAGCGGCTCCCCCACCGCCAAGTCGCGCGCCGGGTTCACGGGCAAGCACGCGCTGCGCTACGCGGGCACCCACAAGGTGACGGGCCGCGGATACTCGTACAACAAGGTCTTCGACGTCGACGTCCCGGTGTGGTCGGACACCGAGCTGGGCTACCGCGTCTTCCCGTCGATGGCCGAGGGCGACCTCGACTACGCGGCCACGAACGTCGCCGTGGACCTGGCGTTCACCGACGGCACCTATCTGAGTGACCTCCGGGCCACCGACCAGCACGGTTTTCCGCTGAGTCCGCGCGGCCAGGGCGCCGCCAAGGTGCTCTACGTCAACCAGTGGAACAACGTGACCTCGCGCATCGGGCAGGCCGCGCGCGGCAAGACCGTCGACCGGATACTCCTGGCGTACGACGCGCCGAAGGGCCCCGCGAAGTTCCGCGGCTGGCTCGACGACGTGTCCTTGACGGAGAAGGCGCCGCCGAAGCCCAGGGCGCACCCGTCCGACTACGCGGACACCACGCGCGGCACGAACTCCAGCGGCGGCTTCTCGCGCGGCAACACCTTCCCGGCGACGGCCGTCCCGCACGGCTTCAACTTCTGGACGCCGGTGACCAACGCGGGCTCCCTGAGCTGGCTCTACGACTACGCGCGCGGCAACAACGACGGCAACCTCCCGACGATGCAGGCGTTCAGCGCGAGCCACGAGCCGAGCCCGTGGATGGGTGACCGGCAGACGTTCCAGATGATGCCGTCCGTCGACAAGGACACGCCGAGCGCCTCGCGGACCAAGCGGGCGCTGCCCTTCCGGCACGAGAAGGAGACGGCGCGCCCGCACTACTACGGCGTGACGTTCGAGAACGGCCTCAAAGCCGAGATGGCGCCGACCGACCACGCCGCGATGATGAGGTTCACCTATCCCGGTCACGACGCGAGCGTCGTCTTCGACAACGTCTCGGAGAAGGGCGGCCTCACCCTCGACAAGGAGCGCGGGATCGTCTCCGGGTTCTCGGACGTCAAGTCCGGCCTGTCGACGGGCGCCACGCGCCTGTTCGTCTATGGGACCTTCGACTCGCCCGTGACCGCGGGCGGCAAGCTCGACGGCGGCGGTGGCGGGGACGTCACCGGCTATCTCCGCTTCGACGCGGGCAAGGACCGCTCGGTCCAGCTGCGGCTCGCCACCTCCCTCATCAGTGTGGACCAGGCGAAGGACAATCTCGACCAGGAGATCCCGGCGGGCACCTCCTTCAACCGGGTGAAGGACCGCGCGCAGAAGCAGTGGGACGCCCTCCTCGGCAAGGTGGAGGTGGAGGGCGCGAGCCAGGGCCGGCTGACGTCGCTGTACTCCTCGCTCTACCGGCTGTACCTGTACCCCAACTCGGGCTTCGAGAAGGTGCGTTCGGCGAACGGCAAGGCCACGTACAAGTACGCCTCCCCGTTCTCGCCGCAGACCGGGCCGGACACTCCGACCCACACCGGCGCGAAGATCGTCGAAGGCAAGCCGTACGTCAACAACGGTTTCTGGGACACCTATCGGACGACGTGGCCCGCGTACTCCCTCCTCACCCCGAAGAAGGCGGGTGAGCTGGTCGACGGGTTCGTACAGCAGTACAAGGACGGCGGCTGGACCTCGCGCTGGTCGTCGCCGGGGTACGCGGACCTGATGACGGGCACCTCCTCCGACGTCGCGTTCGCCGACGCGTACGTGAAGGACGTGAAGTTCGACACGAAGGCCGCGTACGAGGCGGCGCTGAAGAACGCGACGGTGGTGCCGCCGAGTTCGGGCGTCGGCCGCAAGGGTATGAAGACCTCGCCGTTCCTCGGGTACACGAGCAGCGAGACGCACGAGGGCCTGTCGTGGGCGCTGGAGGGTTACCTCAACGACTACGGCATCTCCCGCATGGGAGCGGCCCTCTACAAGAAGACGGGTGACAAGCGGTACAAGGAGGAGTCCGCGTACTTCCTCAACCGCGCCCGCGACTACGTGCACCTCTTCGACGACAAGGCGGCGGGGGCGGGCACGCCCCCCGGGTTCTTCCAGGGCAAGGACGCCAAGGGCAACTGGCGTGTCCCGTCGGACAAGTTCGACCCGCGCGTGTGGGGTCACGACTACACCGAGACGAACGCCTGGGGGTATGCCTTCACGGCTCCGCAGGACTCGCGCGGTCTGGCGAACCTGTACGGCGGCCGAAAGGGCCTCGGCGACAAGCTCGACACGTACTTCGCGACTCCCGAGACCGGCTCCGCCGAGTTCGCGGGCTCCTACGGCGGTGTCATCCACGAGATGACGGAGGCGCGTGACGTGCGTATGGGCATGTACGGGCACTCCAACCAGGTCGCCCACCACGCCGCGTACATGTACGACGCGGCCGGGCAGCCGTGGAAGACGCAGGAGAAGGTCCGCGAGGTCCTCTCACGCCTCTACACCGGCAGCGAGATCGGCCAGGGCTACCACGGCGACGAGGACAACGGCGAGCAGTCCGGCTGGTACCTCTTCTCCTCGCTCGGCTTCTACCCGCTGGTGATGGGCAGCGGTGAATACGCCATCGGCTCACCGCAGTTCAAGAAGATGACCGTGCACCTGGACAACGGACGCGACCTGGTCGTCAAGGCGCCGAGGAACAGCGCCGAGAACGTCTACGTCCAGGGCCTGAAGGTCAACGGCAAGGTGTGGAAGTCGACCGCGCTCCCGCACGACCTCATAGCGCGCGGCGGGGTCCTGGAGTTCGACATGGGCCCGAGGCCGTCCACGTGGGGCTCGGGGAAGAACGCGCAGCCGACGTCGGTCACCCGGGACGACAAGGTGCCCTCGCCGAGGAAGGACGCCCTCAGGGGTGAGGGCGCGCTCTTCGACAACACCTCGGCCACCGAGGCGACTTCGGAGTCGGCCGTGGAACTGCCGGTTGCCGGGAGGACGAAGGCGGTGCAGTACACGCTGACGTCGTCCACCGACAGGGCGAAGGCGCCGCGCGGCTGGGTCCTTCAGGGCTCCGCCGACGGCCGCAGGTGGAAGGAGCTGGACAAGCGCTCCGGTGAGTCCTTCGCCTGGGACCAGCAGACGCGGGTGTTCACGGTCGCGCATCCGGGGACGTACCGCCACTACCGGCTGGTGCCGGGCGGCTCCTCGACGCTGGCGGAGGTCGAACTGCTCTCCTGAGCCTGGCGGTTCAGGCCTTCACATGGATGCCTCGGTCCGTGCCGGAAGCGGCGCGGGCCGGGGCATCTCGCCGTGGTGGGGTTCTCCTCACCCCTGGTCAGTGGGTTCTCCACATCCCTGGTCTGGGGGGCTCCTCCATGGCCCGGCGACACCCTCCCATGGCTCAATGATCTTGGGACGAGCGCACTGACCACCACCCCTTCGGCCATGTGAGGCAACCACCATGACGCACCTGCGAAAGACCCTGGGAACGGTGACGGCGATCGTCGCCACGGCGACGCTGGCGATGCCGGTCTCCGCCGCCTGGGCCCACTCCGACGACGCCGGCAGGGCCGGTTACGGCCGGGCGGACCTCCAGCGGGGTCTTGACGACATCGTCCGCGAGGACGGAGTGGTGGGCGCCCAGGCCACCTTGGTGGACGGCAAGCACCGCACGTCGGTGCGGAGCGGGACCGCTGAACTCGGCACCGACCGGCCGGTACCGCACCAGGGCTACTTCCGGATGGGCAGCAACACCAAGACCTTCGTCTCCACCGTCGTCCTGCAACTGGTCGCCGAGGGCCGCATACACCTCGACGACAAGGTCGACCGGTGGCTGCCCGGCGTGGTCGAGGGCAACGGCCACGACGGCAACCGGATCACCGTACGGCAGCTGCTCCAGCACACCAGCGGCCTGCCCGACTACGCCCCGAAGCTGCCGATGATCGACGAGGAGGGGTTCCAGAAGAACCGCTTCCACCAGTACGCGCCGCGTGACCTGGTCGACATAGCCCTGCGGGACAAGCCCCTCTTCGAGCCCGGCAAGGGCTGGAGCTACTCCAACACCGGTTACGTACTGGCCGGGATGATCATCGAGAAGGCGACGGGCCGTCACTGGAGCGACGAGGTCCGGGCCCGGATCATCGAGCCCCTCGGCCTCAAGCACACCTTCTCACCGGGCACGCGCACCGGCCTCCCCCAGCCGCACGCCAAGGCCTATCAGCAGTTCAAGCCGGGTGGCCGGCTCGTCGACACCACCGAGGTGAGCATGACCTGGGGCGACGCGGCGGGCGACCTCATCACCACCTCGAACGACCTCAACCGCTTCTGGCGGAGCCTCCTCGGCGGCAAGCTGCTCGGCCCGCAGCAGATGGCGCAGATGCTCAAGACGGTGCCGGCCCCGTCGGAGACCGCGAAGTACAGCAGGGAAATGGGCCTCGGCATCATGCGGACCCAGCTCAGCTGCGGCGGCGGCTACTGGGGCCACGGCGGGACCACCCTCGGCCATCTGAACGCCAATGGCTTCGTCGACAAGGGCAAGAAGTTCGGCAAGGACCTGAAGGGGATCATCGTGATGCGCTCCACCAACACGGCCGCCGAGGACCGCGAGGACCGCACCGACCAGCTCGTCGACGACGCCCTGTGCAAGATGGACTGACCCTGCGGGCCGGCCCGCCGGCACACACGAGGGCCGCACCCCGTACGAAACGGGGTGCGGCCCTCGACTACTGCGTACCGCCCGCCTACTTGCGGATCAGGCTGCGCAGCACGTACTGCATGATGCCGCCGTTGCGGTAGTAGTCCGCCTCGCCGGGGGTGTCGATGCGGACGACCGCGTCGAACTCGACGCCCGTGTCCGTGGTGACCTTGACCGTGCGCGGCGTGGAGCCGTTGTTCAGCTCCTCGACGCCGGTGAAGGAGAAGGTCTCCTCGCCGGTCAGGCCGAGGGACGCGGCGGACTGGCCCTCCGGGTACTGGAGCGGCAGCACGCCCATGCCGATGAGGTTCGAGCGGTGGATGCGCTCGTACGACTCGGCGATGACGGCCTTGACGCCGAGGAGCGCGGTGCCCTTGGCGGCCCAGTCGCGGGACGAGCCGGAGCCGTACTCCTTGCCCGCGAGGACGACCAGCGGGATGCCCTGGTCGATGTAGTTGCGCGAGGCGTCGTAGATGAACGAGACCGGAGCGTCCTCCTGCGTGAAGTCACGCGTGAAGCCACCCTCCGTGCCCGGCGCGATCTGGTTGCGCAGGCGGATGTTGGCGAACGTGCCGCGGATCATGACCTCGTGGTTGCCTCGGCGCGAGCCGTAGGAGTTGAAGTCGCGGCGCTGCACGCCGTGCTCCGTGAGGTACTTGCCCGCCGGGGTGTCGGCCTTGATCGCACCGGCCGGGGAGATGTGGTCGGTGGTGACCGAGTCGCCCAGCTTGGCGAGGACGCGGGCGCCCGTGATGTCGGAGACCGGGGTGGTCTCCATCGTCATGCCCTCGAAGTACGGGGGCTTGCGGACGTACGTCGACTCGGTGTCCCACTCGAAGGTGTTGCCCGTGGGGATCGACAGCGCCTGCCACTGGGCGTCGCCCGCGAAGACGTCCTGGTAGGACTTGTTGAACATGTCCTCGCCGATGGAGTTGGCGACGACGTCGTTCACCTCGGCCTCGGAGGGCCAGATGTCCTTGAGGTAGACCGGGTTGCCGTCCTGGTCGGCGCCCAGGGCCTCGGTCGTGATGTCGATCTTCATCGAGCCGGCGAGGGCGTACGCGACGACCAGCGGCGGGGACGCCAGGTAGTTCATCTTGACGTCGGGGTTGATGCGGCCCTCGAAGTTCCGGTTGCCGGAGAGGACGGACGTCACGGCCAGGTCGTGGTCGTTGACGGCCTTCGAGACCTCCTCGGGCAGCGGGCCCGAGTTGCCGATGCAGGTGGTGCAGCCGTAACCGACGAGGTTGAAGCCGACCTTGTCGAGGTAGGGGGTGAGCCCCGCCTTGTCGAAGTAGTCGGTGACGACCTTCGAGCCGGGCGCGAGGGTGGTCTTGACCCACGGCTTGCGGGTCAGGCCCTTCTCGACGGCCTTCTTCGCGACGAGCGCGGCGGCGACCATCACGTACGGGTTCGAGGTGTTGGTGCAGGAGGTGATGGCCGCGACCGTCACCGCGCCGTGGTCGATCTCGTACGTCGAGCCGTCGGGGGCCGTGACCGTGGTCGGGTTCGACGGGACGCCGTTGGTGGTGGCCGGGGCGTCGGAGGCCGGGAAGGACTCCTGGCCCGCCTCGTCGGCGGTGTCCACGTAGTTGCGCACGTCCAGGGCGAACTGCTGGGCGGCGTTGGCGAGGACGATGCGGTCCTGCGGACGCTTCGGGCCCGCGATGGACGGGACGACCGTGGAGAGGTCCAGCTCCAGCTTCTCGGAGAAGTCGGGCTCGGCGGCCGGGTCGAGCCAGAGGCCCTGCTCCTTGGCGTACGCCTCGACGAGCGCGACCTGCTGCTCGTCGCGGCCCGTCAGCTTCAGGTACTTCAGCGTCTCGTCGTCGATCGGGAAGATCGCGGCGGTGGAGCCGAACTCCGGCGACATGTTGCCGATGGTGGCGCGGTTGGCGAGCGAGGTGGCGGCCACGCCCTCGCCGTAGAACTCGACGAACTTGCCGACGACGCCGTGCTTGCGCAGCATCTCGGTGATGGTCAGCACGAGGTCCGTGGCGGTGGTGCCGGCGGGCAGCTCACCGGTCAGCTTGAAGCCGACGACGCGCGGGATGAGCATGGAGACCGGCTGGCCGAGCATCGCGGCCTCGGCCTCGATGCCGCCGACGCCCCAGCCGAGGACGCCCAGGCCGTTGACCATCGTGGTGTGCGAGTCGGTGCCGACCAGGGTGTCGGGGTAGGCCTGGCCGTTACGGACCATGACCGTACGGGCCAGCTTCTCGATGTTCACCTGGTGGACGATGCCGGTGCCCGGGGGGACGACCTTGAACTCGTCGAAGGCGGTCTGGCCCCAGCGCAGGAACTGGTAGCGCTCCTTGTTGCGGCCGTACTCCAGCTCCACGTTCTGGCCGAAGGCCTCCGCCGTGCCGAACTTGTCGGCGATCACGGAGTGATCGATGACCAGCTCGGCCGGGGCCAGCGGGTTGATCTTCGCCGGGTCGCCGCCGAGCTCCTTCACGGCCTCACGCATGGTGGCGAGGTCCACCACACACGGGACGCCGGTGAAGTCCTGCATGATCACGCGGGCCGGCGTGAACTGGATCTCCTGGGACGGCTGGGCCTGGGAGTCCCAGTTGCCGAGCGCACGGATGTGGTCGGCGGTGATGTTCGCGCCGTCCTCGGTGCGGAGCAGGTTCTCAAGGAGGACCTTCAGGCTATAAGGGAGCCGTGCGGAGCCCTCGACCTTGTCCAGCTTGAAGATCTCGTACGACTCGTCGCCCACGCGCAGCGTGCTGCGGGCGTCGAAGCTGTTCGCCGACACGACAGTCTCCTTCATTTTTGTGCGCGTTCCAGCACATCCTGCCGCCACGACTCCTCGTCGATCCGCTAAGGTAAGGCTTAGTTAGGTAACCCTTACCGGGGGGCGGCTCCTGGTGCGCCTCGGCAGATATCTCGATGTCGAGATAACTCTAGTACATGACCCGCCGTGGCGACGAGGCGCGCCCGCACGTCGGTGACGAGGCGCGCCTCACGCCGGTGACAAGGCGCGCCCCGTGCCGGACCTCCCGGCCGGTGGGGCGCGCCTTCGCGTCAGACCATCTCGGGCTGCGGCTCCAGTTGCTGCGTCGGCGGCGCGGCCTTCGGTTCCCGCGGCTCGGCGGTCCGCATATAGCCGTAGATGACCGAGGCCATCGCCCCGATGAGCAGCGGCCCGAACAGCCACGGGTGCCGGGCCATCTCCATCGGCAGGAAGCGGTACGACAGCAGGAACAGGACGAACACCGTCGTGCCGTAGGCCACCAGCTGGATGCTCGCCCGGTCCCAGCCCCGGTCGAACGAGCGCAGCGCCGCGTCGATCGTGTACGCGAACACGACACCGGCGACGATGTCCGCGCCGTAGTGGTAGCCGAAGCCCAGCGTGGCGCCGAGCGTGGCGATCAGCCAGAACGTGCCCGCGTAGCGCAGCAGTCTCGGCCCCTTGCGGGAGTGGATGAAGATCGTCGTGGCCCACGCCGTGTGCAGACTGGGCATGCAGTTGCGCGGCGTCTTGTCGTCGAACGGCATCACGTGCGGGGTGGTGATCGTCGGCGGCGTGTTCGGCCAGATGTCGGCCACCGCCCAGTGCTCGCCGTGGACGCCGTACGCGAAGATCGGCCCGACGACCGGGTAGATCATGTAGATGCCGGGCCCGAGCAGACCGATGACCAGGAACGTACGCACCAGGTGGTGCCCCGGGAAACGGCCCTCGCTCGCCACGTTGCGCAGCTGGTACAGCGCGATGACGACCGCGGCCACCGCGAGCTGGATGTAGACGTAGTCGAGAACGTGCGCGCCGATCTCGCCCGTGGCGTTGACCATCCGTCCCACGACCCACGACGGGTTGCCCAGCGCGTGGTCGGCGGTCGCCACGTACTGGTCGAGGACCGTCGGGCGGGTCTTCCACGTGATGAGCAGCCAGGTGTCACCGGTCTTGCGGCCGGCCACCAGCAGCAGGCCGAGCCCCACGCCCTTCAGCAGCAGGAGCCGGTCCCGGCCGGTGCGGCGCGTGACGGCGAGCACGGCGCAGGCGAGGATCACCCACAGCGCGCCGTTGCCGAACATCATCTTGGCGTCGACGGCCCAGCGCACCAGGAAGAAGACGATGTCGATGCCGACCGCGACGCCCATGGCGATGAACCGCTGCCGCCAGGTAAGGACCACCATCATCAAGGCCATGCCGGCGTACAGCAGCGGACCCGACTTGGGGGCGAAGATCACCTCGCGCGCCTGGTTGGTGATCGGTCCGGGCAGGCCGTAGCCGCGCGCGGCGATCTCCAGCGCGATGAGGAACGCCAGGGCCACCACAGCCGCTGCGGTCCACAGGATCGCCCGTGGTTGACGCCATGCGGCGAGCATGGCTGTGCAGTTTGTTCGCGAAAACACCCGCGATGCTCTGGATATCAATTGTTTGGCCGATTTGTTAGACGTGGGCTGTGAGTCCGAGCATGTTATCGGAGCTATGCGGGTGGGCTTCGCGGGTCATGCCGACTCCGTCCGGTGGGCGTGACCTCCATTATCCGGGCCCGCGCGCCGGGCGGGACCCCTGGTGGGCGCGTGCCCACTCGTCAACCGGCCCTGGGCGGGTCCGCCGGGGAGATCAGGGGTGCGCCTGCTCCCCGCCGGATGAGGCCCGCACCAGGAGCGCGGCCGGTACGACCAGCGGGCCGGGAGCCGTCCGGCACGTGCCCTCGATCAGGTCGACGAGGAGTGTCACGGCGGTGCGCGCCGTGCGCTCCGGGTCGAGGGTGACCGTGGTCACCGGCGGCGTGGTCGCCTCGTAACCGGGGTCCTCGCTCGCGCACACCAGCCGCAGGTCGCCCGGGATCCGCAGGCCGTGGCGGGCGGCGGCGGCCAGCAGCTGGCGGCCGCCCGGGTCGTACGCGGCGTAGACGGCGTCGGCACGGTCAGGGCCCCGCAGCAGTGCGTCGAACGCGTGCCCTTGGCCGTCGGCCACCTCGAAGGGCACGATCCGCGGCGCCGAGCCGTGCCGGTCGCACCACCGCGTGTACGCCGCCGTGACCGCGCGGGCGTAGTGCTCGTCGCCGTTGCCCGACTGGAGGGCGATGCGGCGGGCGCCGGTCGCGGCGAGGTGGTCGAGGACCTCGCGGGCGGTCGCCTCGTGGTCGTTGTCGACCCAGCGGTCACCGGGCCGGGGGTCTCCGGGGGCGCCGTCGAAGACGAGCGGGATGCCGCGGGCCCGCAGGGCGCGGACCATCGGGTCGCCGCGCGGGCTGTCCACGATGAGCATGCCGTCGACGGCGAGGCTGTGCCAGGAGTCGTCCGCGGCGCGGTCGGCGGGGAACGTGGTCAGGGCGTAACCCCGCGCGTGGGCGGCGGAGGTGGCCGCGGTGACGGCGCGCGAGAAGTAGGCGACCTCCGTGTAGTTCCAGGCACCGGGGAAGGTCGTGACGGCGATGCCGAGCGTACGGCTGCGCGTAGGGCCGGGGGTGCCGTAGCCGAGGCGCGTCGCCGTCTCGCGGACGCGGCGGCGGGTGGCCTCGCCGATCCTGCCGGTGCCGTTGAGGGCGTGGGAGACCGTCGCCGTCGAGACCTCCGCGGCGCGGGCTATGTCGGTCAGTCTCGGCCCTGGCACGCGGCTCATCGTACGGAAATCGTCGTCAGGGGCGGGTTCTGGTTAACGGATTACTCGTCGAGGGTCTGGTTCGGGTCGCGGCGGGGCCGTCCGTGCCGCGGCTTCACGGTGGAAGTTCCCCGCCCACTCATCCCTGGCCGTCGCCGTCACGTTTGGAGTGCCCTCTTGCCGCAGCCGCCCGCATCCAAGTCATACGTCCCCCAGCCCTCCCGGCGCGGCCTTCTCCTCGCCGCCGGAGCCGCCGGGGCCGCCGGGGCCCTCGGAGCCGCCGGAGTATCCGCCGCCTCCCCCGCCCGGCGTCGCTCCGCCGCGCTCGTCCTGCACAACGCCCGGGTGTTCACCGGCGCTTCGGGGAGCCCCCGGGCCGAAGCGGTGGCCGTCGGGCGGGACGGCCGGATCCTCGCCGTCGGTGCCGGCCGGGCCGTGCGGCGGTTCATCGGCCGGGACACCGACGTGGTGGACGCCCGGGGCGGCACCGTCATGAGCGGTATCCACGACGGGCACGCCCACCCCATGGACGCCGCGAGCCGCTCCCTGCGCCCCTCCCTCGCGGGGGCCGAGCAGACGGTGGACCAGCTCCGGAAGACGCTGACCGGGTTCCTGGAGGACTCCGCCGACCAGGAGCCCGACGGCTGGCTGGTGGTGGAGGACTGGAACCCCATCGGGCTCCTCCCCCGCGGCACCGCCCCGCACCACTCGATGCTCGACGCGCTGCCCACGCGCCGCCCGATCGTCCTGCGCGGCGGGGACGGCCACAACCTGTGGGCCAATCGGCGCGCCCTGGACATCGCGAAGGTCACCGCGTCGACCCCTGACCCGGCCGGCGGAGAGATCGTCAAGGGCCGGGACGGCAAGCCCACCGGCGTACTCAAGGACGACGCCCAGCCACTCGTCGCCCGGCACATCCCCGAGCCCGACGAGACCCGACTGGCGCAGGCCGCCACGAAGATCCTCGCCGAGGCCGCCGCGTCCGGGATCACCACCTTCATGGAAGCCGTCGTCGGCCGCGGCGAGCTGAAGCTCTATCAGCGCCTCGCCGAGTCGGGCCGCCTCCCGCAGCGCATCGTGCCCGCCCTGCGCATCGACACCGAGCTGACCGGAGATCCGGCGGCGGCGCTCGCGTACGCCCGTGGCCTCCGGGCGGACTTCAAGGGCGTACGCGGACTGCGCTTCGGCACGGTGAAGGTCTTCCTCGACGGCGTCATCGAGTACCCCGCGCAGACCGCCGCGCTCCTGAAGCCCTATCTGGACAAGGACGGCAGGCCCACCGACAACCGCGGTGACCTGTACGTGTCGGCCGCCGACTACGGACGGCTCAGTGCCGCCTTCAACACCGAGGGCTGGCAGATGCACGCGCACGCCATCGGTGACCGTGCCGTACGCACCTCCCTCGACGGCTACGCGTACGCCCTGCGCGCCACCGGCCGCCGGGACGTGCGCAACACCACGGCGCACCTCCAGCTCGTCGATCCCGCCGACCTCCCCCGGTTCGCGGCGCTCGGCGTCGTCCCCTGCATGCAACTCCAATGGGCCGCCCGCGACACCTGGACCGTGGACGCCCTGCTGCCGTACATCGGCGCGGCGCGCCATCGGTGGCAGTACCCGGCGCGCAGCCTCCAGAAGCGGGGCGCGACGCTCGCGGGTGGCTCGGACTGGCCGGTGGACCCCCTTCAGGTCTGGAACCAGATCCGGACCGCGATCGACCGCGAGGGCATGGACGGCGAGGGCGACCTCTACCGCGCGGAAGAAGGCATCAGCCGTGCGTCTTCCCTGCTCATGCACACGTTGGGCACCGCGCGCCAACTCCGTACCGACCACCTCACCGGGACCGTCGAGCAGGGCAAGGAGGCCGATCTGGTGCTGCTCGACCGCGATGTGACGCGCTGTCCGGTGGCCGATATCAGCTCTGCCGAGGTGCGCCTCACGCTCGTCGGAGGCACAGTGGTGCACGACGCACAGTCGTCGGCAGGACGCGCGGCCGCCGCCCGGGTGACGCGGGCGGCGGCGGGGCCCCGGCCCACGGCGTACGCGTCGGTGCACGGCGGACGGCATGTTTCCTGCGGTTGCGGCTGAACTCCCCTACGCCGTTCCCCGAATGGGCCTGGGACGCTCCCCGTATGGACCACCCCAGCGCGCACGTCATCTCATATCTGAGATAACCTGCGACGCATGGCAGACGACTACCTCGTACGCATCGGCAAGCTCATCCGTGATGCCCGGCAGCACCGGGGCTGGACACAGACGCAGCTCGCCGAAGCGCTCAGCACCAGCCAGAGCGCCGTGAACCGCATCGAGCGGGGCAACCAGAACATCAGCCTTGAGATGATCGCCCGCATCGGCGAGGCGCTCGACAGCGAGATCGTGTCGCTCGGTTACGCCGGGCCGATGCACCTGCGGGTGGTCGGCGGGCGCCGCCTCTCCGGCTCCATCGACGTCAAGACGAGCAAGAACGCGTGCGTGGCGCTGCTCTGTGCGTCCCTGCTCAACAAGGGCCGCACGGTGCTGCGCCGCGTCGCCCGCATCGAGGAGGTCTACCGCCTTCTGGAGGTGCTCAACTCCATCGGCGTACGCACCCGTTGGATCAACGACGGCGTCGACCTGGAGATCGTGCCGCCCGCCAAGCTGGAGATGGACGCCATCGACGCGGAGGCCGCGCGCCGCACCCGCTCGATCATCATGTTCCTCGGCCCTCTGCTGCACCGCATGGACCGCTTCAAGCTGCCGTACGCGGGCGGCTGCGACCTCGGCACCCGCACGATCGAGCCACACATGATCGCGCTGCGCCGGTTCGGTCTGGACATCGCGGCGACCGAGGGGCTGTACCACGCCGAGGTCGCGCGGGACGTCTCCCCCGACCGGCCCATCGTGCTGACCGAGCGCGGGGACACCGTCACGGAGAACGCGCTGCTCGCCGCGGCCCGCAGCGCGGGCACCACCGTCATCCGCAACGCCTCCTCGAACTACATGGTCCAGGACCTGTGCTTCTTCCTGGAGGCGCTGGGCGTCAAGGTCGAGGGCATCGGGACGACGACGCTGACCGTGCACGGCGTGCCGACCATCGACGTCGACGTCGACTACTCCCCGTCCGAGGACCCGGTCGAGGCGATGAGCCTGCTGGCCGCCGCCGTCGTCACGGAGTCCGAGCTGACGGTGCGCCGGGTGCCGATCGAGTTCCTGGAGATCGAGCTGGCGGTCCTGGAGGAGATGGGCCTCGACCACGACCGCTCGGCGGAGTACGCGGCGGACAACGGCCGCACGCGCCTCATCGACCTCACCGTGCGCCCCTCCAAACTGGAGGCACCGATCGACAAGATCCACCCGATGCCGTTCCCCGGCCTGAACATCGACAACGTCCCCTTCTTCGCGGCCATCGCGGCGGCGGCCCAGGGCAAGACGCTGATCCACGACTGGGTGTACGACAACCGGGCGATCTACCTCACGGACCTCAACCGCCTGGGCGGCCGCCTCCAACTCCTGGACCCGCACCGCGTCCTGGTCGAGGGCCCCACCCGCTGGCGCGCCGCGGAAATGATGTGCCCTCCGGCGCTGCGCCCCGCCGTGGTCGTCCTCCTCGCGATGATGGCGGCAGAGGGCACGTCGGTGCTGCGCAACGTGTACGTGATCAACCGTGGGTACGAGGATCTGGCGGAGCGGCTGAATTCGGTGGGGGCGCAGATCGAGACGTTCCGGGACATCTAACCCGGGTCGACTTGTGGCTGCCGCCGCACCCCGTCCCGCTCCCGCTCCGCGCACGCGCGTGCGGGCCGGACGGGGGTGCGGCGGCGGTTGCCGTGCCGGATGGGGGCTACTGGCCCGAGGCCGCGAGTTCCTTGAGGTCGACCGTTTCGCCCTTGCCCGGAGCCTTCGGGCTCACGGGCTTGTTGTAGTCGGTGAACGTCGCCTCGTTGGGCTTGTCGCCGCCCTTTACCGACGTGCGCAGAATGTATGGCTTGCCCTCTGTGGCGACGTACATCGTGTGGGTCTCGCCTCCGGAGGCCTTCTTCGTCAGGGTGATGGCCTCCTTTCCGTCGACGGTCGTCGTGTCGCCCTTCTTCATGCCTTTGCGGGTCGACTTGTCCTCGTCCATGGAGGCGACCAGGCCCTGCTTGTCGCACAGGCCGGATGTCGAGGCGTCGTCGGCGGGCGTCTTGACCCACTTGTCGGTGACCTTGGCGAGGACCTTGTCCGAACCCGGCTGGTTCTTCAGCGCGTTCTTCCAGTACTGCTCGTTGCCGCGCACGTACAGTGCCGCGTTCGTGTGCCGCAGCTCGGCCTTGGCGCCCGCGGTGTCGACGATCCCCTCGCAGTTCTTCTCCTGGTCGACCGCGAGGTCCACGCTCACCGACTTCCCGTCGGCCTGCCGCAGGTCGCCCTTGAGGCGCATCGAGTCCGCCTTCTTGGTGGCCTCGACCGCCTTGGCCGCGATCTGGTCGGCGCTGTCCTTGGCGAACGGTTTGCCGGAGCCGCCGTCATCGCTGTCGCCGCACCCCGTCAGCAGAGCGGCCGAGAGTCCCATGATGCCGATGACGCCCGTAACCTTGCTCGCACGCACGTGTTCACCCCTCCTCAGTCGCCCCGGCCCTCGTGGCCGCGGCTGTCTCCAAGTACCCCGGAACTTCCTTCCGACGCAGGTGACTTGGCGAGGCGGGAGGGGCTATCTCACGTCTCCTCGGTGAAATCGCGGAGGGCCTTCGCCAGGCCGTCGGGGCGGTCGAGCGGGATCAGCGTGCGGCAGGCGTCGAGTTCGGCGAGCCGTCAGTCGAGGACCGCCACCCCGTCCAGCTCCACCAACGCTTGATCGTCCCACAGCCGGACCGCGCCCACCACCGCCATCGCGGGGTAGTCGCGGCCGACCAACCGCCGCCAGATGGCGCCCAGTTCGGGTGCGTGTTCGCGGTAGTCGGCCACGTCCGTGGCGTAGACGGTGACGCGAGCGAGGTCGGCGGGGGTGCCGTCCGCGTGGCGCAGGGCGGTGAGGAGGTTGGCGAGGGCCACCTCGAACTGCTCGGGCAGGGTGGTTCCGACGACCTTGCCCTCGCTGTCCAGGGCGGTCTGCCCGGCGAGGAAGACGAGGCGGGAGCCGGTCGCGGTGACGGCGTGCGAGAAGCCGGTGGGCGGGGAGAGCTCGGCGGGGTTGACGCGGTGCAGGGTCATGGGGTCGACCTCCTGGGTCGGGGGACAGAAGCCGTCCGGGGGGGCAGAAGTCGGGAACAGAGCGAGCTTCGCGCCGCTCCCCGTCAGGGGGCGCCGCGGTCATCCGTGCCCCGTCAGGGGCGCCGGGAACTGCGCGACCAGCCGCGGCCGGCCCGCGGCCACGGACCAGCCCCCGTCAACCGGCCACCGGCCCTCACCCGTACAGCTCCTTCGCGATGATCGTGCGCTGCACCTCGCTCGCCCCCTCATAGACGCGCGGCGCACGCACCTCGCGATAGAGGTGTTCGAGGAGGTGGCCGCGCTGGAGCGCGCGGGCACCGTGCAGTTGGACGGCGGCATCGACCACGTACTGCGCGTTCTCCGTCGCGAGCAGCTTCGCCATCGCCGCCCGGCGCGCGATGCCGGGCGCCCCGGCGCCTTCCCGGTCGTACGCGGAAGCCGCCGCGTACACCATCAGGCGGGCCGCCTCCGTGCGCGTGGCCATCTCGGCGACCTGATGGGCGACGGACTGGAGGTCCTTCAACTTGCCCCCGAACGCCTCCCGTTCGGCCGTGTACGCGAGGGTCGCGTCCAGGGCCGCGGCCGCCATGCCGACCGCGAACGCGCCGACGCTCGGCCGGAACCGGTTCAGGGTGGTCATCGCGACCCGGAAGCCGCGGTCGACCTCGCCGAGGACGTCCTCGGGGCCGACCCGTACCCCGTCGAAGACGAGCGCGCCGATCGGGTGCGGGGAGAGCATGTCGAGGCGGGTGCCGGTCAGGCCCGCGCGGTCGGCGGGGACCAGGAAGGCGGTGACGCCACGGGCTCCCGTGCCGGGGGACGTACGGGCGAAGACGGTGTAGAAGTCGGCTTCGGGGGCGTTCGAGATCCAGCACTTCTCGCCGGTGAGGCGCCAGCCTTGCGAGCCGGAACGGGTGCCCGGGCCGGAACCGGAGCCGTCCGGTGTCGCCGTGAGGGACAGGGCCGCCGCGTCCGAGCCCGCGCCCGGCTCGGAGAGCGCGAAGGCCACGATGGCGCGCCCGGCGCGGACGGGCGGCAGCCACCGCTCCCGCTGCGCGGCCGTGCCGTGCGCGTGCACGGGATAGGCGCCGAGGCCTTGCAGGGCGAGGGCGGTCTCGGCCTCCGTACAGGCGTAGGCGAGCGATTCGCGCATCAGGCAGAGGTCGAGGGCGCCGGTTCCCCGGGCGGGGGTCGCACCGTGGCTGGGGCCGACGGCGGGCCCCGAGCCCCCGCCGGGCCGGACGGCGGGTGCCGGGACCTGGCCGGGGCCGGGGGCGACATTAGGTGCCGAGCCCCGGTCCGGGCGGCCAGCAGGTGCCGAGCCCCGGTCGGAGCCGACCGCGGCGGCCGGATCCTGGCCCGGACCGACAACCGGCGCCGAGCCCCGGCCCGGGCGGACGGAGGGCGCCGAGCCTCGGTCGGAGTCGACCGCGGGGGCGTCATCGAACAGGCGGCCCAGCAGCCCCAGTTCGCCCAGTGCCTCGACCAGTGGCCGGTTCACGCGGCCCGGCTCGCCCTTCTCCGCCAGGGGCCGCAGCCGCTCGGAGGCGAGTGTCCGCAGCTCCGCGCACCAGGCGGTTTGTTCAGGATCGAGCGAGAAAGCCGTCATCCCGGACCCCTCCTTTATCGCGCACCGTTGACTGTCGTCACCATCACGATACGCTCGTGGGGCGAGCCCACCACAGCGCCCGACCCGCAGGCAAGGGGGCAGAGCCGCCATGGAACCCAACGGCATCCCAGGGCTGACACCATCCGGCCACACTGACACCTTCGCCCGGGATCACCTCCCTCCGCGCGAGCAGTGGCCCGTGCTCGTCCACGACCGCCCCGAGCTGCACTACCCCGCCCGGCTCAACTGCGGCGCGGAACTCCTCGACCGGACGGCGGAGCGGTTCGGTGCCGCGCGGCCCGTCTTCCACACCGCGTCCGGCGAGACCTGGACGTACGGCGATTTGCGCGGCCACGTCGACCGCATCGCGCGGGTACTGACCACCGACCTCGACGTGCGGCCCGGCCAGCGCGTACTGCTGCGCGGGCCCACCACGCCGTGGCTCGCGGCCTGTTGGCTGGCGGTGATGAAGGCGGGCGCGGTCGCCGTGACGGTCCTCGCCCAGCAGCGCGCGCAGGAGCTGGCCACCATGTGCGAGATCGCCGAGGTGCGGCACGCGCTGTGTGACGTGCGGTCGGTCGACGACCTGATCAAGGCCGGAGTGCCGGGCCTGAGCGTCACCACGTACGGGGGTGAGGGCCCCGACGACCTGCTGGCGCGCGCGGCCGCCGGTCGGCCCGAGCGCTACGAGGCGGTGGACACGGCAGCCGACGACGTCGCTCTCATCGCCTTCACGTCCGGCACGACGGGCCGCCCCAAGGGGTGCATGCACTTCCACCGCGACGTGCTCGCCATCGCCGACACCTTCGCACGGCACATCCTCAAGCCGGTCCCCGACGACGTGTTCGCCGGGAGCCCCCCGCTCGGCTTCACGTTCGGGCTCGGCGGGCTCGTCATCTTCCCGCTGCGCTTCGGCGCGTCATCGGTCCTGCTCGAACAGGCGGCGCCCAAGCAGCTCCTGCCCGCCGTCGGGCGGCACCGCGTCTCCGTGCTGTTCACCGCGCCGACCGCGTACCGCACGATGCTGGACCGGCTCGACGGGCACGACATCTCCTCGCTGCGCCGCTGCGTCTCGGCGGGCGAGAACCTTCCCGCGGCCACCTGGCAGGCCTGGCACCGGCGGACCGGGCACCGCATCATCAACGGCATCGGCGCGACGGAACTGCTGCACATCTTCATCTCCGCCGCCGACGAGGCGATCCGCCCGGGCACGACGGGCCGCCCGGTGCCGGGCTGGCACGCGCGCGTGGTGGACGGTACCGGGGCCCCGGTGCCGGACGGCGAGCCCGGACTGCTCGCGGTGCGCGGGCCCGTCGGCTGCCGCTATCTCGCCGACGAGCGCCAGCTCCAGTACGTACGCCACGGCTGGAACGTCACCGGTGACACGTACGTCCGCGACGCCGACGGCTACTTCCGCTATGTCGCCCGCGCGGACGACATGATCATCTCGGCCGGGTACAATATCGCGGGCCCCGAGGTGGAGGATGCGCTGCTGCGCCATCCGGATGTCGCGGAGACCGCGGTCGTCGGGCGACCCGACGAGCTGCGCGGGCAGGTGGTCGTGGCGTACGTGGTGCCGCGCGAGGGCGCGCCGCGGGACGCGGACCGGCTCCGTGACTTCGTGAAAGCCGAGCTGGTCCCCTACAAGTGCCCGCGCGAGATCGTCTTCCTGGACGCGCTGCCGAGGACGGCGACCGGGAAGCTGCAGAGGTTCCGGCTGCGTACGCCGGACTCCGCGCGGGCCTCGGCGGAGCCGGGGCCCGTAGAGTGATCACGTGTCCGAGCAGCACACTCCACGGTCCCTGATCGTCACCTTCTACGGCGCCTACGGCCGGGCCGCACCCGGCCCGGTCCCGGTGGCCGAGCTGGTGCGCCTCCTCGCGCCGGCCGGCGTCGACGCGCCCTCCGTGCGCTCGTCGGTGTCACGGCTCAAGCGGCGCGGCCTCCTCGTGCCGGCGCGCACGGAGGCGGGCGCGGCGGGCTACGCCCTCTCCCCCGACGCCCGTCAACTGCTGGACGACGGCGACCGCCGTATCTACGGCACCACGGCGGCCGGGGCGCGGGAGGGCGGCTGGGTCCTCGCCGTCTTCTCGGTGCCCGAGGCGGAGCGGCACAAGCGGCACGTGCTGCGCTCCCGTCTCGCGGGCCTCGGTTTCGGCACCGCGGCGCCGGGCGTCTGGATCGCCCCCGCGCACCTCTACGAGGAGACAAGGCACACCCTGGAGCGCCTTCAACTTTCCTCGTACGTCGATCTGTTCCGCGGTGAGCACCTGGGCTTCGCCGCGACGGCGGAGGCGGTGGCCCGCTGGTGGGACCTCGCCGCGCTGGCCAAGCAGCACGAGGCGTTCCTGGACCGCCACGAGCCCGTCCTTCGCTCCTGGCAGGCGCGCGGGGACGCTCCCCCGGCGCCCGAGGAGGCCTACCGCGACTACCTCCTGGCCCTGGACTCCTGGCGCCAACTCCCCTACGCGGACCCGGGACTGCCCGCCGACCTCCTCCCGCGGAACTGGCCCGGCGCACGGTCGGCGGCGGTGTTCGCGGCGCTGGACGGGCTGCTGCGGCAGGCGGGGGCGCGGTTCGTGTCGCCCGATACCGCCTGACGCTCCATCATCTATTGAGTGACAGGCGGGGTTTCGGGGCGTCCGTGCGTCCCGTCTGCGGGCGGCGGCTGCCCGCGCGGTACTGGAGGGGCCAGGGGGCGCCCGGGCCCTGGTAGCCCTGCTCGGCTGCCGCGTGCAGGGTCCAGTGGGGGTCGTAGAGGTGGGGGCGGGCCAGTGCGCAGAGGTCCGTACGGCCCGCGAGGAGCAGGGAGTTGACGTCGTCCCAGGAGGAGATGGCGCCCACCGTGAGGACGGGGATGCCTGTTTCGTTGCGGATGCGGTCGGCGTACGGCGTCTGGTAGGAGCGGCCGTACGCGGGGCGTTCGTCGGAGACGACCTGGCCCGTCGACACGTCGATGGCGTCGGCGCCGTGCGCGGCGAAGGCGCGGGCGATCTCGACGGCGTCCTCGGCCGTGGTGCCGCCGTCGGCCCAGTCGGTGGCCGAGATGCGGACCGTCATGGGTTTCTCTTCCGGCCACACCTCTCGTATCGCGTCGAAGACTTCGAGGGGGAAGCGGAGTCGGGCGGTGAGGGTGCCGCCGTACGCGTCCGTGCGGTGGTTGGTGAGCGGGGAGAGGAATCCTGACAGCAAGTAGCCGTGGGCACAGTGGAGTTCGAGGAGGTCGAAGCCGGCGAGGTCGGCGCGGCGGGCCGCCGCGACGAACTGTTCGCGGATCTCCGTCAGACCGGCGCGGGAGAGTTCGCGCGGGGTCTGGCTCGCGGGCTTGTACGGGAGCGGGGAGGGCGCGCTGAGCGGCCAGTTGCCATCGGGCAGCGGGTCGTCGATGCCGTCCCACATGAGTTTCGTGGAGCCTTTGCGGCCCGAGTGGCCCAGCTGTACGCCGATGGCCGTGCCGGGCGCCCGGGTGTGGGCGAAGTCGGTGATCCTGCGCCAGGCCGCGGCCTGTTCGGCGGTGTAGAGCCCGGTGCAGCCCGGTGTGATGCGGCCGCGCTCGCTGACGCACACCATCTCGGTCATGACCAGGCCCGCGCCGCCGAGCGCCCTGGCGCCGAGGTGGACGAGGTGGAAGTCGCCGGGAACGCCGTCCTCGGCGGAGTACATGTCCATCGGGGAGACCACGACGCGGTTGCGCAGGGTGAGGCCGCGCAGGGTGAAGGGCGTGAACATGGGGGGCGTACCGTCCGGGCAGCCGAACTCGTCCTCCACGGAACGGGTGAAGTGCGCGTCGCGCAGGCGGAGGTTGTCGTGGGTGACGCGGCGGCTGCGGGTGAGGAGGTTGAACGCGAACTGGCGCGGCGGCTGGTCGAGGTAGTCGGGCAGCCGCTCGAACCACTCCAGGCTGGCGCAGGCCGCCCGCTGCGTGGACTCGACCACGGGGCGGCGTTCGGTCTCGTACGCCTGGAGGGCGCTCGGGATGTCCGGCTGCTCCTGGAGGCAGGCCGCGAGCGCCAGGGCGTCCTCGACGGCGAGCTTGGTGCCGGAGCCGATGGAGAAGTGGGCGGTGTGCGCGGCGTCGCCGAGCAGGACCGTGTTGCCGTGGGACCAGCGGGAGTTGACGACCGTACGGAAGTTGATCCAGGCGGATTTGTTGCCGCGCAGGGGGCGGCCGCCGAGCGCCTCCGTGAAGATCTTGGCGCAGCGGGCGGTGGATTCGCGCTCGTCCAGTCCGTCGAAGCCGGCCGCCTCCCAGACCTCCTCCCGCATCTCGACGATGACGGTGGACGCGCCGCGACCGGCGGCGGAGAAGGGGTAGCCGTGCAGCTGCATCACGCCGTACTCGGTCTCGGCGATCTCGAAGCGGAAGGCGTCGAAGGCGAAGTCGGCGGCCAGCCAGATGTACCGGCAGCGGTGCGTCGTGACGCTCGGGCCGAAGGCTTCGGCGTGCGCCTCGCGGGTGAGGCTGTGCACGCCGTCGGCGGCGACGACCAGGTCGTAGGCGGTGGCGAGGGTGGCGGCGGGCTCCGCCTCCGTACGGAAGCGGAGCTGGACGCCGAGGTCGCGGCAGCGTGCGTGCAGGATCTCCAGAAGCCTGCGCCGCCCGAGCGCGGCGAAGCCGTGGCCGCCGGAGGTGTGGCGCCGGTCGCGGTGCACGATGTCGATGTCGTCCCAGCGTACGAACTCGGCCTGGAGGGCGGCGTAGACGGCCGGGTCGGCGTGCTCGATGCCACCCAGCGTCTCGTCCGAGAGGACGACGCCGAAGCCGAAGGTGTCGTCGGGCGCGTTGCGCTCCCACACGGTCACCTCGCGGGCGGGGTCGAGCCGCTTGAGCAGCGCGGCGGCGTAGAGGCCGCCGGGGCCGCCGCCTATGACGGCGATGCGGTGCGCCTCGGGCGGGGTGGACGGCTTGGGCGCCTGGGTGGCGCGGGGAGCCTGGACGACGCCGGGAGCCTGGACGGCGCCAGAAGCCTGGGCGGCGCCCTGTGCCTCCGGATAGTGGGGGGTCTCGGCCGGGCCAGGCCCCTCCTCCGAACCGGTGGGAGGGGGACGGTCGGCCGCTGCGCGCGGCGGGAGCGGGGCCGGTCCGGCGCCCGTTCCCGGCGCGTCCGCTGCGTACCGCTTGCCCGCCGCGGTGGACTCCGGGAGTGACACGGATCCGGCGGGCACCGCCGGCTCCTCCGGCGCCCCGGCCCCCACGCCGGCCGGCGGAAGCGGCACCGCCCCGTCGGGCGCCCCCGCCCTCACCGGCCCCGCCACTTCGGCGGGCGCTTCTCTGTGAACGAGGCGTGGAACTCGGCGTAGTCCTCGCCGTTCATGAGCAGTGCCTGGGTCGCCGCGTCCAGTTCCACCGACGCCGCCAGGGGCATGTCCAGTTCGGAGGTGAGCAGCGCCTTGGTCTGGGCGTACGCGAGGGCCGGACCGTCGGCGAGGCGGCGGGCCAGGGCGTGGGCGGACTCCGCGGCCTTGCCCTCGTCCGTCAACTCACTGATCAGGCCGATCCGTTCGGCCTCCGCGGCGCGCACCGCGTCGCCCAGCATCAGCAGCCGCGTGGCGTGGCCGAGGCCGACGACACGGGGCAGGAGGTAGGCGGCGCCCATGTCGCCTCCGGAGAGCCCCACGCGGGTGAAGAGGAAGGAGAAGCGGGCGCTCGGGTCCGCGACGCGGAAGTCCGCGGCGAGGGCGAGCACGGCGCCCGCGCCCGCGGCCACTCCGTGCACGGCGGCGATCACCGGGAAGGGGCACTCCCTGATGGCCCGCACGACCTGCCCCGTCATGCGGTTGAAGTCGAGGAGCTGGGCGGTGTCCATGGCGAGCGTCGCGCCGATGATCTCGTCGACGTCCCCGCCCGAGCAGAACCCGCGCCCCTCGCCGCCGAGCACCAGGGCGCGTACGGACTTGTCGCGGGACAGTTCGGCGAGGAGGTCGCGCAGGTCGGCGTAGGCGCCGAAGGTGAGGGCGTTGAGCTTGTCGGGGCGGGCGAGGGTGACCGTGGCGACCCCGTCGTCGACGGCGAGGCGCAGATGCCGCCAGTCGGGGGTGCGGGAAGCGGAGCCGGTGAAGGGACTCATCAGGTGCGGCCTCCTGGGCCTCGGGGCTGAGCGAGCAGCGAACACCGAGCGAGCAGCGGGCGAGCAGTGAGCTAGCTGCGGGCGAGCAAGAGGCGGGCAGCCGGGCGAGCCGCCGACAGCGTCGCTTCCCTCGAAGCTATCACCTGTTCGTGACTGTCGTCATGAGTACGCGATACACCAGACGCGCGACAGGGAGGATTCGAGGGGGCCGGACGTCCCGCACACGCCCGACCGTCGTCCCTGTCGACATAGCGCTTAAGATTCGTACGGTTGAAAGCAGGATCGCCTGCTGCTCTGAACGGACCCCCCGCCTTGCACGAGCCCGCCTCCCCCGCCTCCTGGCGCATCGCGCTGCCGCACACCACGGCAGCCGTGCCCGTCGCGCGCGCCCTGGTCCGTACCGCGCTGACCGACATCGAGTCGTCCGCCGACACCGACACCGCGGAACTGCTCACCGCGGAACTGGTCGCCAACGCCGTCGAGCACACCAGGGGGCAGGACCCGATAGAGCTGGTGATCGAGCTGCTGCCCACCGGCTGCCAGGTCGAGGTGCACGACTCCAGCCCGCTGCCGCCCGGCGATCTCACCGCCCCCTGCCCGCCCGAGGAGCCCGACCCCTGGCAGGAGCACGGCCGCGGTCTCCTCCTGATCCGCACCCTCAGCTCATCGTGCGGGCACCGGCCCACCGAGTCCGGCAAAGCGGTGTGGTTCACGCTCCCCACCCGCGGGTGCGCGGGCGGTGGGCCCGGGGTCAGCTGAGCCGGCGGAGCACGGCCGCGCCGATGCGGCGGACCGCCGCCGGATCCAGCAGGGCGAGCGCGGGCAGCGCCCGCCACCAGTCCTCACGTACCAGCAGCTCACGGATCAGACGCTCGGCGCCCGCGCGGTCCACCGCCAGGGGCCGGTCCGTGTAGGAGTCCAGGACCAGCAGGCGGCGCAGGAGCGACGGTCCGGCGGCGACCGAGCCGCCCAGCGAGTGCCACTCCCTGCCGCCGCCCAGGAGGGCCAGGGCCGCCGTGGCCAGAAACGGTCCCGTCGACCGCTCCGGCACCACGCACTCGCGCTCGGCATCGGGAACGCCCAGCAGGAACTCCGTCATCGCCCAGAGGGCCCCGGCCTCCGCGTGCTCCGGGCTCTCCGACCACGCGTCCCTGCGCCGCCACCGCTTGAGCAGCCCGATCGCCTCGTCGCGGTCGGTGGCCGCCAGCGCGAGGACGGCCGACGCCCGTTCGAACGGCGAGGCCAGCCAGTGCGTCGACGACGCCCTCGGCACCAGCGCCCGCGCACGCGGCGACGTGCGGGCCGCGGACCGCACCCGGGCCGCGATCCAGAAGCGCACCGCGTCCGGCTGCCCCCAGAGCGTCGCCGCGAGGCCCGCCCACCACGCGGCCGGGGAAACCGCGTGGCCCGGGTTGCCGTCGGTGGCCTCGGCGCGCGCCCGCTCCGCGTACCGCGCCCGGCGCGGATCACCCGGTGGCAGCTGCCGGATCAGCGAGGCGAAGCAGAAAGCGGCCACTTCGCCCTGGCGCTTCCCGGCGAGGACGGCGGCGTGGTCCACTCCCTTCACCCGGGCCAGTACGTCCAGATAGTCGGAGAAGTGTGTGAACGCGCTCGGCGACAGCCGCAGTCCCGCCCGCCGCATCGTCCGCTTCACCTCGACCCCTCCCTCCGCGCGCCAGAGCAGGTCCATCAGCCACCGCTCCGTCCGGGACTGCACGTAACCGGAGAGCCGGGCGGCCAGGTCCGCGTCCCCGGCGAGCGCGAGGGCTTCGGGAAGCACCGGGAGCAGCGGGAGCAGCGCGGCGTGATCGCTGTCGGAGCCGCGGGAGCGCTCCGCGAGGGTCCTGGCGAGGGCTGCCGCCTCATCGGGCGCCGTGGCCGCGAGGCCGAGGGCGATGGCGGCTTCCACCTCCGCCGCCTTCGTAGCCTCCAGCACGCACGCGGCCTGCCGGGCCTCGGCGGTCCGGCCCGCCAGCCCGAGGGTCTGCCCCAGACAGCGGCGCATCTCGGAGTTGAAGGCCGGCAGGGCGACCTCGGCTCCCTCCTCGGCGGCCGCGCCGAGCGCGAAGATGCCGCCGGTCTCCTCACCGGCGGCCTGGCGGATATGTGCGAGGGCGGGGTGAACCTCCACGGTAAAAGGGCTGCGCAGCCGGACCCGGCGCACGAGCCTTCGCGCGCGTTCCGGCTCGGCCCGTGCGATCAGAGCGGCCAGGCAGGCCAGCGAGTGCCCCGCGCGTCGATAGGGCACCTGTTCCGCCGCCCGCAGAAGCCGCTCGCTGCGCGCCGGTGACTCCTCGCGGACCGCGAGCGCCGCGCAGCCGAGGAGCAGGGCCCGGTCGGGCTGCGCCCGCAGGCGGTCCGCCAACTCCTGAGCCACGTCGGCCAGTTCCGTCACGTCCATGAGCGTGCCCGCGCGGGCACGCTCGGCCAGGGTACGCAGCACGAGGGCCCGCTCCCAGCCGTCCGGGGGCCGCAGCGCCTCGGCCAGGGCGGCGTGCGGCTCCCCCGCCCTGATGAGCCCGGTCACCCGGTCCACGCAGAACCCGACGTGTTCGTACGCGTAGACCTCCGCGCCGCCGACCCGCCGCAGCGCCAGGCTCTCGGTCTCCGCGGCCACGCTCCGGGCAAGGCGCGGGTCGGGCACCGCCGCATGGGCCACCATCCGGGCCAGGGCGCGCTGTCGGGCTTCCGGGTCGATCAGGGAACGGGCCATGCCCTCTGCCTGGGCCCGCCGCCCGAGCGCCGCCCACACGGCGGGCAAGTACTCCGGCAGGACGCCGCCCCTGTGCCCCAACCGGTCGTTCAGGAGCGCGAGTTCTCCGACGGTCCCGAGGTCGCCGCCCGGCGTCGCGACGAGCCGTCTGCGGGCCGCCTGGACGTCGGCGCGGGCGACGGCGTCGCTCCCGGTTACGGCGAGGAGCCTCTCCTGGCGGAGCGGGTCGGTGATCGTGGCGAGGTAGCGCTCCAGGTCGTCGCCGGACGCGAGGAGCCTGCCATACGTGTGCAGGAGGTACCCGGGAGTGCCTTCGGGCCAGCCCCGCTCGCGGTACTCGTCGGCCCAGGCGTGGATGCGGTCGCGGTACCCCGCGACGGCCGGGCCGAGCGCCTGCGCGGCCTGTTCGCGCAGGGTCTCGTGAGCGAAGAGGTACCCCTTCTCCTCCTCCAGGTCCCAGCGCGTACGGGTCTCCAGGCTGCGGCCGAACACGCTGGAGAGCCGGGCCTCCAACTCGTAGGGCAGCAGCCGCGTCAGCTCCACGAGGTCGCGGAGGGTGAGGCCGCCCTGCGCGGCGGTGACCAGGCCGAGGAGGTCCACCTGCGCACGGTCGCCGCGCAGCGCCTCGTGCAGCTCGCGCTTGGCCTCCTCCCGCGTGTGGCGGGCGAATTCGTTCGCGTCGAGCTGCCTGCGGGGGCAGTGCCGCAGCGGGTGGTCGCCCGGCACGTCCAGGGGCACGCCGGGGTGCGGGCGGCTGGTCACGAGGACACGGACGTTGGCGGGCGGGCGGGGCGGCAGCAGGGCCGCGATGCTCGGGCGGGGGCTGCCGGGGCGCGCGCCGCGGTCCTCGTCGAGGCCGTCGACGACGAGGAGCAGCGTCTCGTCCCGTTCGGCGAGGCGCTCGGCGGCCCGCTCCAGGAGGAGCCGGCGCAGCGCGTCGCGGCCGGCGGGCGCCGCCTCGGCGCCCGCGATGCCCGCGAGGGGCGCGAGCTGGGCGATCAGGGCGTCGGTGAAGGCGTCGCTGTCGGCCTGTTCGGCCCAGCGGGCGGTGACGAAGAACGACACCGTGCGGACTCCCGCGGGCGGGTGCAGGACGAAGGTCGAGGCGAGGGCCGTCTTGCCGCTCCAGGGCAGGGCCTGCCACCACTGGTAGGGCTCGTCGCGCCCCGCGCAGAAGGTGACGAGTTCCTCGATCTACCCCTCCCTGGCGACGAGCCGGGGCGGCGCGATGTCGCGCACCTGCCGCACATGCGCGCTCTGGGCGAGTGTGCCGCCGTCCAGGGGCAGTACGTCGCGCAGGTCGCCGCCGGGGCCGACGCGCACGTCGATCAGGGCCTCCAGAGCGGCCTGTTCAGCGGCACCGAGCCGCTCGTGCCAGCGGTCGATGCGGAGCACGGCGAGGCTGCCGAGGCCGTCCGCGCGGTGGTGTCTGGCGACGATGCCGACGAGCCGTTCACCGCTGAAGACGGGCGCGCCGGACATCCCCTCCCAGGGCGAGCGGTCCGGGTCGGGGTCCCGGTCCGGGGGCGGGACGCGCAGGTCGAGGGTGCCCTCTCGACGGTTGCCGAGGACGGCGGCGGAGCCCTGTGCGTGGCAGGAGTCGCGGTAGGCGAGGGCGGCGCCCGTCGGGTCGGTACGCAGCTTGTGGCGGGGGAAACCGAGGGTCGTACAGCGCAGGACGGCGTCGCGTTCGCCGATGCCGCCGAGGAGGAGCGGGCCGTCCGCCTTCTCCTCCGCCACCGTGAGCAGGGCCGCGTCGGTGTCGGCGTGGGACCAGGCGACGGCCGCCCGGTGGGTGCGCTCGCCCGGCCGGTCGGCGTCGAAGCGGACGTCCACCGTCCGCGCGCCGCGTACGACGTGGTCGGCGGTGAGGACCAGGCCGTCACGGACGAGGCAGCCGGTGCCGCGGCGCCGCTCGCCGTGCACGGTCGTCACGATGATCTCGGCGATCCGCCGGACGTCCAGACCGGGTGTGCTCACCGCTCCCCCGTGCCGGTCAGCGCTCGCGCTCCGTCTCGGGGCCCGCGATCTCGGGCGGCCCGGACTGTCCGGTGATCTTCGGGTGCAGGGTGAGGGAGATGCGGTGGGTCTCACTGCGGGCGATCCGGGCGTCCGCGCCCGCGTCGAGCACCCAGAAGCGGACCTTGGCGTCGGCTCCTCCCGAGCGTTCGACGGCGACGGACGCCTCGACCTCGACGGGCCCCAGTTCGAACCGCAGCCGGTGCCCGGCGCCCGCCCTCATGGCCTCGTCCAGTTCCCGCCTCAACTCGGCGATGACTTCGGAGAGTTCAATCACGGCCGCCCCCTCGCTCCCGTGCCGCCGGCCCCCGTGCCCCGCGGCCTCCCGTGCCGCCCGGCCGGATCAGCTTACTGGGCGGACCCCCCGTTCAGGGCCTGATCGGCCGCCTTCGCCAGACGGGAGCCGCGTCGCCCGTAGAGCGCGTACACGACGGCGCCGACCGCCAGGAAGACGGCGAACTGCACCCACGTCGACCAGCCCGTGCCCCAGATCAGATAGAGGCAGAAACCCACACCGAGGAGGGGGCTCACGGGGTAGAACGGCACCCGGAAGGTGCGCCGCAGGCCGGGGTGCGAGCGGCGCAGGGCGAGCACCGCGATGTTCACCACGGCCATGATCGCGAGCGTGCCGATGGTGGTCAGGCCGACCACCACGTCGAGCGAGGAGAAGGCCGCGGGGACGGCGACGACGGCCGCGACGATCCAGGTGTTGGCGACAGGCGTCGAGGTCCGCGGCGAGACGCGTTCGAAGACACGCGGCATGAGGCCGTCGCGGGACATCGACATCAGGATGCGGGTCTGGCCGTACATCACGGCGAGGACGACGGACGCGATGGCGACGACCGCGCCGAAGGCGATGACGCCGCCGCCGACGGTCGACCCCGTGACCTCGTTGACGACGAGTGAGAGCGCGGCGGGCTTGTCCGCCACGGCGTCCGAGCCGAGCGCGCCGATGGCCGCGAGCGCCACCGCGACGTACAGCAGGGTGACCACGCCGATGCAGATCATGATCGCGAGCGGAATGTTCCGCCGCGGGTCCTTGACCTCCTCGCCGGCCGTGGTGACGGCGTCGAAGCCGATGAAGGAGAAGAAGGCGAGCGAGGCGCCCGCGGTGATGCCGGAGACGCCCGCGCCCGCGAACGGCGTGAGGTTGCCGTCCTCGAACGCGGTGAACGCGATGGCCAGGAAGAGCAGCAGGATGCCGATCTTCAGCACCGCCATGGCGGCCGTTGCACCGGCGCTCTCGCGGATGCCGCGCACCAGGAGGACGGCGGCGAGCAGGATGACGACGACGGCGGGGAGGTTCACCGCGCCGCCCTCACCGGGGCCCGCGGACAGGGCGGCGGGCAGCTCCCAGCCGGTGAGACTGTTCAGGAGTTCGTTGAGGTACTGGCTCCAGCCGACGGCGACCGCCGAGACCGAGACGCCGTACTCCAGGAACAGGCACCAGCCCACGAGGAACGCGACGCGCTCGCCGAGGGAGGCGTACGCGAACGAGTACGAGCTGCCCGACACCGGGATCGCGCCACCCAGCTCGGCGAACGAGAACGCGGTGAAGATGCAGGTGACCGCCGCGAGAACGAACGAGACGGCGACGGCGGGACCCGCCTCGGCCACGGAGTCGGACAGTCCGACGAAGATGCCGGTGCCGACGATGGCACCGACGCCGAAGCACACGAGCTGGAAGAGCCCCATGGTCCGTTTGAGGCCGTGCCCCTCGAGGTCCGCGCCCGATTCGGCGACGAGCTGGTCGGGGGACTTGATGCGAAGCCCGTTCGGACTCTTGGGGCTCATGGGGTGGTTCTCGTTTCTGGTGGTGCTGGTGTCACGGGGCTCCGCGCGGGCCCCGAATGCGCGCTTTCCGACGTTACGCCCCCGGTACGTTACGCCCCCGGTACCGCCTCCCTCTCCACCGGGCAGCTCATGCACCGCGGCCCGCCCCGGCCGCGCCCCAGCTCGCTCCCGAGGATCTCGATCACCTCGATGCCCTGCTTGCGCAGATACGTGTTGGTGGTCGCGTTCCTCTCGTACGCGACCACCACGCCCGGTTCGACGGCGAGGACGTTGCAGCCGTCGTCCCACTGCTCGCGCTCGGCGGCGTGCACGTCCTGCGTGGCCGTGAGCACCCGGATCGAGTCGAGGCCGAGCGCGGCGGCGATGGCCCGGTGCATGTTCTCGGGCGGGTGGTCGGTGACCTTCAACTCCCGCTCCCCGACGCCCGGTTCGATGGTGTACGAGCGGAGCATGCCCAGACCCGCGTACTGCGTGAAGGTGTCGCCGTCGACCATCGTCATGACCGTGTCGAGGTGCATGAACGCGCGCCGCTTCGGCATGTCGAGGGCCACGATCGTCTGTGCGGAGCCCGCCGCGAACAGCTTGTGCGCGAGCATCTCGACGGCCTGCGGGGTGGTGCGCTCGCTCATGCCGATGAGCACCGCGCCCCTGCCGATGACCAGGACGTCGCCGCCCTCGATGGTCGAGGGGTAGTCGGCCTGGCCCTCCGACCAGACGTTGAAGTCGCCGTCCCGGAACAGCGGGTGGTGGCGGTAGATCGCCTCGAAGTGCACGGTCTCGCGCTGCCGGGCGGGCCAGCGCATCGCGTTGATGGATACGCCGTCGTAGATCCAGGCGGAGGTGTCGCGGGTGAAGAGGTGGTTGGGCAGCGGGCCGAGCAGGAAGTCGTCCAGGTCCATGCAGTGGAAGCGCACGGACGTCGGCTCGGCGTGCCGCTCAAGGAACTCCCGCTTCGTCATGCCGCCGACCAGTGCCTCCGCGAGTTCGGCGGACGGCAGCGTCTCGAACGCGGCGCGCAGGTGGTCCGTGGCCAGCGGGCCGTACTCCTTCTCGTCGAAGACCCGGTCGAGGACGACGAGGCGGGCCGCCGGCACGTCCAGGGTCTCGGTCAGCAGGTCGCCGAAGAGGTGCACCTCGACGCCCCGGTCGCGCAGCACGTCCGCGAAGCCGTCGTGCTCCTGGCGGGCCCTGCGCACCCAGAGGACGTCATCGAAGAGCAGCGCGTCCTTGTTGCTCGGAGTCAGCCGCTTGAGCTCCAGATCGGGGCGGTGCAGTATGACGCGGCGCAGCCGCCCGGCCTCGGAGTCGACATGGAATCCCATGGGGTCCATCTTTCCCCGGCCGGACGGCCTACGCGCGGTCAACACGGCACCTGGTGACGGATCGGCGCCTCGGCTTTCAGAGCCGCGGGTCCACCGGTTCCGACTCCAGGGCCAGCACCGCGAACACCGCTTCGTGGACGCGCCACAGCGGCTCGCCCTCCGCGAGGCGGTCGAGGGCCTCCAGGCCGAGCGCGTACTCGCGCGTGGCGAGCGAGCGCTTGTGGCCGAGGGAGCGGTCCCGCAGCTTCTCCAGGTTCTCCGGGCGGGTGTACTCCGGGCCGTAGATGATCCGCAGGTACTCCCAGCCGCGGCACTTGATGCCGGGCTGCACCAGCCGCCCCTGGTCGTTCCTGACCAGGGCCGTGAGCGGCTTGACGACCATGCCCTCGCCGCCGCGGCTGGTCATCTCCAGCCACCAGTCGACGCCCGCCCGCACCGACGACTCGTCGCCGGTGTCGACGTAGAGGCGACGGGTGGTCTGGAGCAGGCCGCTCTGGTCGTGCTCCACCATGCGGTCGATCAGCGCCAGTTGTTCGTCGTGCGCGAGCGCGGCGAGGCTGCGGCCCCGGACGGCCAGGATCTGGAACGGCGCGAGCCGTACGCCCTCCAGGCCCTCAGTGGGCCAGCAGTAGCGGCGGTAGGCGTCGGTGAACGCGGCGGCGTCCGCGGCGCGTTCACGCTGGCTCGCGAGCAGCGCGTCCGCGTCGACGCCCCGCGCCGTGGCGGCCTCCAGGGCGGCCAGCGCGCCGGGGAAGACTGCTCCGGAGGCGGCGCCGACGGCCGCGTACTGCGTGCGGAGCAGGCCGGATGCCTTCAGGGACCACGGCATCAGCTCGGCGTCGAGCAGCAGCCAGTCCGTGTCCAGCTCCTCCCACAGGCCGGCGTCCGTGACGGCGGCGCGCAGCCTGGCCAGTATCTCCTCCGTCGTGGACGCGTCGCCGAAGAAGGGGCGGCCGGTGCGGGTGTAGAGGGAGCCGGTCGGGCCCTCCTCGACGCCGAACCGCTCGCGGGCCACGGCCGCGTCGCGGCAGACCAGGGCGACCGCGCGCGAGCCCATGTGCTTCTCCTCGCACACCACGCGGGCGACGCCGTCCCGCGCGTACGAGGCGAAGGCCTCGGCCGGGTGCTCCAGGTAGGCGTCCCTGCGCGAGGTGGCGGTGGGTGCCATCGTCGGCGGCAGGTAAGGCAGCAGGCGCGGGTCGACGGCGAAGCGGCTCATGACCTCAAGGGCCGCCGCCGCGTTCTCCTCGCGCACGGCGACGCGGCCCGCGTGCCTGGTCTCCACCACCCGGCGGCCGTGCACGTCGGACAGGTCGAGCGGGCGCCCGTCATGGCCGCCCGGCGCCTCGGTGCGCAGCGGCTTGGCGGGTTCGTACCAGACCCGCTCGGCGGGCACGTCGACCAGCTCGCGCTCCGGCCATCGCAGCGCGGTCAGCTTGCCGCCGAAGACGGCGCCGGTGTCCAGGCAGATGGTGTTGTTCAGCCAGCTCGCGGTGGGCACGGGGGTGTGGCCGTAGACTACCGCGGCCTTGCCGCGGTAGTCCTCGGCCCAGGGGTAGCGCACCGGCAGCCCGAACTCGTCTGTCTCGCCGGTGGTGTCGCCGTACAGCGCGTGCGAGCGGACCCGCCCGGACGTGCGCCCGTGGTACTTCTCGGGCAGGCCGGCGTGGCAGACCACCAGCTTGCCGCCGTCGAGGACGTAGTGCGACACGAGGCCGTCGACGAACTCCCTCACCTGGGTGCGGAATTCGTCGCTCTCCCGCTCCAGCTGCTCGACGGTCTCGGCGAGTCCGTGGGTGTGCTGGACGCCGCGGCCCTTGAGGTAGCGGCCGAGCTTGTTCTCGTGGTTGCCGGGCACGCACAGCGCGGTGCCCGCGGCGACCATCGCCATGACGCGGCGCAGCACGCCCGGGGTGTCCGGGCCGCGGTCGACGAGGTCGCCGACGAAGACGGCCGTACGTCCTTCGGGGTGCGCCCCGTCGACGTATCCGAGCTTGCCGAGGAGGGCCTCCAGTTCGAGGGCGCAGCCGTGGATGTCGCCGATGATGTCGAAGGGGCCGGTGAGGTGGGACAGGTCGTTGTAGCGCTTCTCGGTGACGATCTCGGCCGCCTCGATCTCCGCGACGCCCCGCAGGACGTGCACCTTGCGGAAGCCCTCGCGCTCCAAGTGGCGCAGGGAGCGGCGCAGTTCGCGCTGGTGGCGCTGGATGACGCGGCGCGGCAGTCCGGCCCGGTCCGCGCGGAGCGCGTTGCGGGCGGCGCAGACCTCTTCGGGCACGTCGAGCACGATGGCGATGGGCAGCACGTCGTGCGCACGGGCCAGCTCGATCAGCTGCTTGCGGCTGTCGCTCTGTACGTTCGTGGCGTCGACGACCGTACGACGGCCGGCGGCGAGGCGCTTGCCCGCGATGTAGTGCAGTACGTCGAAGGCGTCGCGGCTGGCGCTCTGGTCGTTCTCGTCGTCGGCGACGAGGCCGCGGCAGAAGTCGCTGGAGATCACCTCGGTGGCCTTGAAGTGCCGCCGCCCGAAGGTGGACTTGCCTGATCCGGTGGCGCCGACGAGGACGACGAGGGAGAGGTCGGTGACGGGCAGGATCCGTCCCGCGCGCGGCGCTCCGGTGCCGCTGCTGGTGGTGCTGGTGCTGGTGTCGTCGGTCATGCCGCCCGTACCCCCCTCGTGTTCTTCTCGGTCGTCGTCGCGGCCGGGCGGGTCTGCTCGGTCTGCTCGGTCCGGGTGAAGACCGCCATCTGGGTGGGCGGCCCCACTTCGGGATCGTCGTCCCCCACGGGTATGAACTCCACTCCGTACCCGTGGCGTTGGGCTACCTCGTGCGCCCACGCCCCGAACTCCTCGCGCGTCCACTCGAAGCGGTGGTCGCCGTGGCGCGTGTGGCCGGCGGGGAGCGTTTCCCAGCGGACGTTGTACTCGACGTTGGGCGTGGTCACCAGGACCGTGCGGGGGCGGGCGGAGCCGAACACCGCGTACTCCAGGGCGGGCAGCCGCTCCACGTCGACGTGTTCGATGACCTCGCTGAGCACCGCCGCGTCGTACCCCTTGAGCCGCTTGTCGGTGTACGCCAGCGAGCCCTGGAGGAGCTTGACGCGCTCCGCCTGGCGCTCGCCCATACGGTCCAGTCCCAGCCGCCGCGAGGCGACGGTCAACGCGCGCATGGACACGTCGATCCCGACGATCTCGGTGAACCGGGTGTCCTTGAGCAGCGCCTGCACCAACTGGCCCTGCCCGCAGCCCAGGTCGAGCACGCGGGCCGCGCCCGCGGCGGTGAGCGCCGCGAGGATCGCCTCGCGGCGGCGGACGGCGAGCGGTACGGGCTTCTCCTCGGTGTCGGACCGCTCGTCGACGGCGTTGTCGATCTCCTCGACGTCCGTGTCGTCCGCGTCGGCGAGGCGCACCAGCTCCAGGCGTTCCCTCGCCTCGCGCGTCAGGGACCAGCGCCGCGCCAGGTAGCGGCTGGTGATGACCTGCTGTTCCGGGTGGTCCGCGAGCCAGCCCTCACCGGCCCGCAGCAGCTTGTCGACCTCGTCCGGGGACACCCAGTAGTGCTTGGCGTCGTCGAGGACGGGCAGCAGGACGTACAGGTGGCGCAGTGCCTCGCCGAGGGTCAGCTTCCCGTCGGGCGCGTCGAGTACGAGACCGACGTACCGCGAGTCGCCCCACTCCGGAAAGCGCTCGTCCAGCGGGACCGGCGTGACCGCCACCGTCCAGCCCAGCGGCTCGAACAGCGCCCGTACCAGCTCGGCGCCTCCGCGTGCGGGCAGCGCGGGCACCTCGACGCGCAGCGGCAGTGGCTGCGCGGCCCGCTCGGGCCGCGCGGTGCACACGCCGCGCATCGCGCTGGAGAACACCGCGCTCAGCGCGACGGCGAGCAGCGACGACGCGGCGTAGGGCCGGTCGTTCACGTACTGCGCGAGCGCCGCGTCGGGCGCCCCGCCGCGCCCCTTGCCCTTACCGCGCCGTACGAGGGCGACGGGATCGACTTCCAGGAGCAGCGCGGCCGTGCAGCGCTCCTCGCTCGCCTCGGGGTAGAAGACGTGCGCGGTGCCGTAGGAGGTGGAGAACGCCTGCGTCCTGCCGGGGTGCTTGTGCAGCAGGAACCCGAGGTCGGTCGCGGGGCGTTCGGGGATGCCGGTGGTGCTGATCGTCAGGAACACGGTGGGTTGGCCTCGAAACGGGGGCTGGGTGGAAGTACGCCCCGGAGACATGACCGCGGCCCCTCGTCGGGCTCGCGGCCGTACGCGCGCCGCGCCACGGTCACCCGCCCGCGCGGCGCCCCATCCCCGGCGCGCACCCTCAACGTACCGCGCCCTCCGCGGGCGTACCCGGGAATTTTCCCTCGTCAGGGCGGTGGGGAGGTGTCGCGCGAGGACCGGGTGCGGCCGCCGCCCGGCGTGCGCCCCCCGGCGGAAGGCCGGGCGGATGTGCCGGCTGCTTTTCCTCTCTGCGCGCCGTGTGCGCTCCCTCGGAGGGGTTCGGTCGGCGCGCACGCCGGTGATACGCCTGTTGGCAGTCCTACTCGAGCGCGTGCTCGTACGCGCGGCATCGCAGAGGAGTGATCGTATGGCGTCGTTCGACACAGGACGGTTGTGTGCGATCGTCAAGATCCTGGACAAGGCGAGCACCCACCTGCGGGAGGCCGCGGTGGAGTGCGCGGCGGCGGGCTCCACGACAGCCGCCCCCCGGCAGGACCCGGATCCCACCGCGACCGGTATCGCCGCTCTGCTGGACGTCTCGGAGCACGCGTCGGTCGGCGTGCGGCGTGCCCTCCTGCACATCAACAACGGCGAGGCGCAGCGCGCCCAGCACGAACTGGACGCGGTGCGGGTCGAACCGTCCGGGGTGGTCTTCGCCCCGGCGGGCCTGCCCCGGCCGCTGCCCCCGCGCGTGGCCACGGCGCTCCGTCTGATGCTGGGGATCAGCGGGTTCTTCCCCTCCGAGACGGAGCAGGTCCTCGTGCGGGCCGCCGTGCAGTAGCCGGCGGGGGCGGGACGGCGCGGCGCGCGGACCCGGGCCGCGCGGATGCCGTCGCCGGCGTGCGCGGTGATGTTTCGTACGCGACGATCAGGTAACTGGAGGCCTCCCACCGTATCCGTCTGATGAAGGAGTCCCCGTGCGCGCCCTGGCACTCGTCTGCACCCTCTCCCCCTCGCCGTCCCCTTCCAGCAGTGAGCTGCTGGCCGGCCAGGTGCTGGCCGAACTGGAGAAGCTGGAGGTGAGCGTGGAGTCGGTGCGGGTCGCCGACCACGACGTGAAGTCCGGCATCTCCACCGACCTGGGCGACGGGGACGCCTGGCCCGCGCTGCGCGAGAAGGTCCTCGCGGCCGACATCCTGCTCCTGGCCACGCCGATCTGGCTCGGTCACCCTTCGAGCATCTGCCAGCGCGTCATGGAGCGGCTGAACGCCGAGTCCGAGACCGACGACCAGGGCCGCCCCCTGATCCACGGCAAGGTGGCGGCCGTGGCGGTCGTGGGCAACGAGGACGGCGCGCACAAGGTGAGCGCCGATGTCTTCCAGGGGCTCAACGACATCGGCTTCAGCCTCGCGCCGGGAGCCGTGACCTACTGGGTGGGCGAGGCCCAGCAGGGCACCGACTACCAGGATCTGGACAAGACCCCCGACGCCGTCGCCGACACCACCCGGGCCCTCGCGGCGAACACCGTGCACCTCGCGCGGCTGCTGAGCGGGGCCCCGTACCCGCCCCCGGCCTCGTGACCACTAACGTTCACTCACGTCCGCTCACGTCGTCCACTCACGCCCACTCACGTCCGTAGACATCCGCGTTGATCCATCGGCAATCGTTTATTGATCGACCCCGGTCACCCTGTGCCCGTCGCTATTCGGGGGAAGACAGGGAACACCAGTGTCGGATACACGCATATCGGTGGCCGTGCACGCCACCGACCCCCTCAGCCGGGCCGGGGTGATCAGTCACCTCCAGCACCAGCCCAGCGTCGAGCTGGTGGACCGCGCCGGGGACATCTCACAGACGCCTCGGACCCCGCACGAAGCGGCGCCCGCACCGGAGCGGGTCGCCGTCATGCTCGTCGACCGGCTCGACGACCTCGCGGGCACGGAGCTGCGCCGTCTCGCCAGAGCCGCCGAGCAGCGCGTCGTACTGATCGCGAGGGAACTGCGTGAGCCGGAGCTGCTCGCGGTCGTCGAATGCGGCGTACGGGCCATCCTCTGGCGGCACCAGGCGACCCCGCAGAAACTGCTGCGGGCCGTGCACAGCGCGGCGCGGGGCGAGGGGGAGCTGCCGCCCGACCTCATCAACCGGCTCATGACCCAGCTGGGGCGGCTGCGGCTCTCGGCGCTCGACTCCTCGCCGTCCGGCGGCGCGCTCGTACCGACGCTGGGCATGGCGCCCCGCGAGGTGGACGTGGTGCGGCTGATCGCGGAGGGCCTGGACACCAAACAGATCTCGGAGAAGCTCGCCTACTCCGAGCGGACCGTCAAGAACGTGCTGCACGCGCTGATGACGCGCCTACAGCTGCAGAACCGCGCGCATGCCGTCGCGTACGCGCTGCGGGAGGGATACATCTGATGCCGTCGATCCACCGCCTCCGACCCCTCGGGCCGGGGGCTTCGACGTGATCCACGAAGTGGACGAGGCGCTGCGGCAGTTGCTGCGCGGAGCGCTTCCCGAAGGAACCGGCGACGTCGTCTTCGAGGCGCCGACCCGGGACTGGGCCGCGCGCCGCAACGCGCCCACCCTCAATTCATACCTCTACGACATCCGCGAGGACGTCGCCCGGCGCGAGCGCGGAGCATACGCCGAGCGCGGGCCGGACGGCAGGGTGCTGCGCAGGCGGCAGCCGCCGCGCTGGTTCCGGCTCTCTTACCTGCTCACCGCCTGGACCAACCGCCCCGAGGACGAGCACCGGCTCCTCTCGGCGGCCCTCGGCACCCTGCTCGCCCACGAACTGCTCCCGCCGGACCGGCTCCCCGCGGCCCTCACCGCGCTGGGTGCGCCGCTGCCGCTCGGCGTCGCGGTGCCTCCCGAGTCCCGCTCCATCGCGGACATCTGGTCGGCGCTCGGCGGTGAGCTGAAGCCGTCGCTGGACGTGGTGGTCATCGTGCCGTTCCCGGTGTCGCCCGCGTACGACGTGGCGCCGCCGGTCACCGAGGGTGCCGTCGTCGTGCGCGGCATCGACGGCGAGCCGGGCGACTCACGGCCCCGGCCGCTGCGGATCAGGCCGGAGAGTACGCGGTGAGCGCCCCCTCCGAAGGGGTGCTCGCGCTGCTCGACGAGCTACGCGGGCGAGTGGCGGAGCTGGTCGAGCGGCGCGGGTCCGACGACCCGACGGCGGCGGATCCGCTGCGCGGCCTGTACGTGTCGCCCGAGACCGCTCAGCGGCTGGCGACGGCTTCCCCGCCGGCCCCGGCATCCGCGCCCCGTCCCTTGGAGGGCGAACCGGGCGGCTCGATGGGCGCGTTGGCGGAGCTGTTCGGCCTCGCGCCGCTGGACCGGCAGATTCTGCTGGCCGCCCTCGCGCCCGATGTGGACCGCCGTTTCGAGCCGCTGTACGGCTTCCTCAACGACGACGTGGGGCGGCGCAGGGCGACGGTCGCGCTGGCCCTCGACCTCGCGGGCACCGGGCCGCACGACCCGGCGGCCCGCGCCCGCTTCCACCCCGGTGCGCCGCTGCGGGCCGCGGGGCTCCTCACCCTCGACGAGGAGGACAGGCCACTGCCGGGGCGCGCGCTACGGGTGCCCGAGCGGGTGGTGGCGTGGCTGCTCGGGGACGAGGCGCTGGATCCCGAACTCGTCGGACCTTCCGTCGAGTTGTTGTCGCCGACGGATTCACCAGGGGCCGATCCAGAAGTGGCTGATCCGCTGGCCGCGCGCCTCGCGGAACTCGCCGCCGCCCGGCCCGTCCTCGTCCATCTGCGTGAGCGCAGGGAGGAGACCGCCGCCGATCCGGTGGTCGCTGCGCTGCGTGCCGCCGGGCTGCCGGTGCTGCGCCACCTGCCCCCGGCCGGGGGCTCGGAGGCCGGGACCGCCGTCGCGCTGGTGCGCGAGGCACGGCTGCGGGGGGCCGCGCTCGTCGTGGCGCCGCTCCCGCCCGATCCCGGCGCCCTGGTGCGGTCCCTGGCGACGGGAGACGTGCCGGTGGTGTTCATCGGGAGCGAGCCGTACGACCCCGGGTGGGCGCCCGACGCGGGACTGCTCGCGCTGGACGCACCGCCGCGTGCCGGCATCGACGCGCCCCGCGCGTGGCGTGCCGAACTCGCCCGGCACGCGCCCGCCGACGCACCGAGCCCCGACTCCGCCCCCGGCTCCGACCTCGGATTCGACCTCGGATTCGACCTCGGCGAGGCAGTCGCCCCCTACCGGCTCGGTCCCGCGCAGATCCGCCGGGCCGCACGGGCCACCGCCGCCCTGGCCGCGTTCGACGGCACCGCGCCGACCGCCGCACACGTCCAGGGCAGCGCACGCCGGCAATCCGCGCCGCTCCTGGACAAGCACGCCCGGCGGATCAGGCCCGAGGTCGGCTTCGAGGACCTCGTACTTCCCGAAGAACCACTCGGCATGCTCCGCGAGTTGACGCAACGGGCCCGGCACCGCGACAAGGTGCTCGGCGAGTGGCGGCTGCGGACCGGGGGCGGGCGCGGGCGCGGGGTGATCGCCCTGTTCGCCGGGGACTCCGGCACCGGCAAGACGCTGTCGGCCGAGGTGGTGGCCGGTGAACTGGGCCTGGACCTCTACGTCGTGGACCTCTCCGCGGTGGTCGACAAGTACATCGGCGAGACCGAGAAGAACCTGGAGAAGATCTTCGTCGAGGCGGACCGCACGGACTCCGTGCTGCTCTTCGACGAGGCCGACGCCGTCTTCGGCAAGCGCTCGGAGGTCAAGAGCTCACACGACCGGTACGCCAACCTGGAGAGCGCCTATCTGCTCCAGCGCCTGGAGGCGTTCGACGGGATCGCCGTGCTCACCACCAATCTGCGCGCGAACATCGACGACGCGTTCACGCGGCGTCTGGACCTCGTGGTCGACTTCCCGTTCCCCGACGTCGAGCAGCGTGTCGCGCTGTGGCGGGCCTGCCTGGCCGGTACGCCCTGCGCACCCGACCTGGATGACGACCTCACTCTGTGCGCCAAGGAGTTCGAGCTGGCGGGCGGCGGCATCCGGTCGGCCGCGGTGACCGCCGCCTATCTGGCGGCGGGGCGCGGCGGCCCGGTCTCGGGCGCGGACGTACGGGCCGGGGCGCGCCGCGAGTACCGCAAGATGGGCCGGCTTGAGCCGGGCACCTCACTGCCCTGGCAGTGAGGTGGTGCGGTGGCGCGTCGGGGGAGACACGCCACCGCACCACGTTCTGTTCCGGGGCCTCTTCCGAGGCCGCTCCGGGGTTTGTTCCAGGGTTTGTTCCAGGGCTTATTCCGGCCAGTCGGAGATCGTCCAGCCCATGCTCTTGCGGTCGTCGCACTTCCACGTGACCGCGCTCGTGTCGTTCTGCATGTCGACGAGGCACTCTCCGGACCCGACGGCCACGATCCGCGTCAGCCCGTCGCCGCGCTTCTCCAGCTTCCACTTCTGGTTGTCCGGCAGTCGGCCGGACTCGATGTTCTCCGGGGGCGCGTGGAAGATCTGGGCGATGTTGGTGTTGACCTTCTGGTCCAGGACGGCGCCCGGGGCGCTCGCGGGTTCCAGGGCGTACGTGTCGGACTCGGGGTAGTGGTGCAGGATCCAGTCCTGGTTCTCGCCGAACTCGTCCGTGAGGGAAGGGTTCTGGCCGACGTACGTACCGTCGGCCTCCTCCCCCTGCTTGACCTCCAGGTACCAGCCGCTGCCCTCGGCACTGCGAATCGTGTGCGTCGTGGGGCCCTCGGGCTCGTCCTTCTTCTTCTCGCCGCCGCCCGGCCTGGACTTCGGCGCCTCGTCCTTGTCCTCGTCCGGCGGCGCGGGCTCCTCCGCCTTCTTCTCCTCCTCGGAGGCGCTGGGCTTGGGGCTCGGCGCCGGCTTCATGCCGTCGCCCTGCGGGAGTCGCTGCTGCTTGCCGGGCTTCTCCCGGGCTTGGCTGGCCAGGCCCGGCTTGTGCTGGAACCACATCACGGCGCCCGCCACACCCAGCGCGACCAGGACCGAGAAGACCGCCATCACCCAGCGCGGGAACACCGACGGCTGTACGTAGGTGCCGCGCAGCTCCACCGGATCGGGCACCCCGGCCCGGAGCACGGAGACCGTGAACGGATGCTTCTGGGTGCCGCCGACCCAGCTCACCGCGCCGGGCTTCAGGTTCAGCCGGGCGAACCCGGCGCGCCCCGGGGCGACCTGGACCGAGCCGGGCTCGGCCTCGACCTGCAGTTCCTCGCCGTTCTCCCGGCCGGAGAAGGAGGCGGTCAGCTGCTGGTTGCCGAGGTTGTCGACGGCCACCGACGCCTTGGCGCGCAGTCGGCCGCGTACGACTAACGGCACTAATTCCGTGCGGAGTTCGGTGAACGGGCCCACGGTGACCTGGCCCTCGACGACGTCCCCGGTGTGCGGCGCCTCGCGTGGCCGTACCCGGACGCCGAACGGCGTCGGGCCCGCCTGCGCGTCCGGGGTCCGCGGCGGCGCCAGCTCGACCTCGGCGGTGGCCTCGGCACCCGGGTACAGGCGCAGCACGTCGGGCTGGACGCGGGCCCAGCCCGCCGCGTCACCGACCACCTGGAGGCGGTACTCCTCAACGGTGTCGCCCGTGTTGCGCACGCGCAGCCGCACGCTCGCGGTGGAGCCGGGCTCCACGCTGGTGGCGTCGGGTTCCAGCGCCGTCCACATCTCGCTCACCGTCCCACCACGCCGGGGTTCTTCACACTGCCGCCGACCATCGCGCGCAGGGTGGCGCTGTCCGCGACGCCCGTCCTCGGGAGGCCGACGGCGCCCTGGTACTCCCTGATGTGGCCGGCGGTGCCGCTGTCGTACCGGGCCGTGGTGGGCGGGGTACGGCCGTTCTCGAAGTAGGCGACGCCGTGCTCGGCGTACGCCCGGTCGCGGTTCAGGTCGTCGTTGCTGATGCCGGCCTGCGAGGCCCACCAGAACGCCGCCTTCAGCTGCACGACCTCCCAGTTGTCGGCACCGGAGCGGACGTCGTCGGCGCGGATTCCCTGCGCCCACAGGGAGGTGAGGGTGGCCCTGCCGAGGGTGCCCTTGTCGTCGGTGGCGAAGATCTGCGCGGTGTTGTTGCCGCTGCTGCGGCCGGACCGGATGACCGCCTCCTGGTAGCAGATCAGCGAGGCCTCGGTGTTGGCGTCGATGACGCCGGGCGTCCAGCGGCCGTCGAGCGTGCAGGAGTTCCTGGAGCCGAGGGCGGCGAGGCGGCGCTGGGCGTATTCGACGACGACGTCGGGCTTGTAGCCCCGCTTCCACGGCGGCCCCGCCTTGACGCGGGCGGCGCTGCCGCCACCGGACTTCGACGTACCGCCGCCGCCTCCGCCGCCGTCCCGCCCACCACCGTCCCCGCCACCGCCGGCGCCGCCCCCACCGCCGCCGCTGCCGCCGCCGGACGAGCCCGACGAACCGCCCTCGCCGCCTCCGCCGCCGGATGCCCCGCCGCCACCGCGGTCCGAGGCGTCGACGACCTTCTTCCCCTTCGGGGGCGGCGGGGCGTCCCCGAGCTTGTCCTTCTCGCCGCCCTGCGGGGCCGTGTCGGGGGCCGCGGCGGCCTGGTTCTCCCGCGCGGAGCCCGTCAGCTTGGGCGCGAAGGAGAACCAGAACACCGCGAACGCGATGGCGAGGGCCGCGAGGACACTGCCGAGCGCGAGGAGCCAGCGTGGCAGGACCGCACGCTGGTCGAAGCTGCCCGGCAGCTCGTACGCGGTCTCGTCGCCGGAGCGGCGCACGGCGACGGTGAGGGGGTGCGCCTGCGCGGGGCCCGTCCACCGCACCTGCTGCGGACGGACTGTCATGCGGGCGAACGCCGCCCGTCCGGGGGCGACTTGGATGCTCGTGGGCAGGACGTCGAAGGTGAGCCGGTCGGTGTCGTCGCGGGCGATCAGCGACGCGGTGAGCGGGGTGTTGCCGAGGTTGTCCACGGCGACGGAGGCCCGGCCGCGGAAACGTCCGACGATGGTGGGCGGAAGGAGTTCCGCCCGTATCTCGGAGAAGGGCGCGACGGTGACCTGGCCCTCGACGACATCGCGGGACTCGGGGTGCTCACGGGGCTCGACGCGGATGCCGAACGGCGTCGGCCCTGCGGTCGAGTCCGGCGAGCGGGGAGGCGCGAAGGAGATCTCGGCCGTTCCCTCGCTGCCCGGGTAGAGGCGCAGCACCTCCGGTTCGACGCGGGACCAGCCCGCCGGGGTGCCGACCACCCCGAGCCTGTACTCCTCGACCGTGTCTCCCGTATTGCGTATGCGAAGCCGTACGGTCGCTCGGCCACCGGGGTCAACGGTCACCGCGGCCGGGTCAAGGGAGTTCCACCACGTCATACGGGCACGGTAGAGGGCGTCGCGGGCTCTCTCCTTGTACGAAAGTGCCACGTCAGGGGCAGCACGTGCTGCCCTCGCGTACGGGCTCTCAGCCGTGGGCCGAGAGCAGCGGGCGGGGTGCGCCCCTGCGCGGCTTCCACTGGGCGAGGAGCGCGGCGATCCCGGTGGCCTCCATGGCGCCGCGCCGGTCCAGGACGCGGTACGCGATCAGGAGGGCGCCCCTGGCCCGGTCGAGGTCACCGAGGGCGAGCAGCGCCCGGCCCCGCGCGGCCATCGCGAGCGCGTGGCAGAAGGCGTCGCCCAGCTCGCCCTCGACGGCCAGCGCCGCGTCCGCGCAGTCCATGGCCTTGCCCGGGCTGCCCAGGTCCAGTTCGCAGGCGGCGAGGCGGGCCCAGCACAGCGCCTCCCAGCGCGGGTCGCGCGAACGGGCGTGCAGGCGCCGCGCCTCACGCAGCCGGTCCGCGGCCTCGGCGGCGCGGCCGTCCGCCAGCAGGGCGCAGCCCGCCTGGTAGAGGACGTGCGCGAGGGTGGACGTACTGCCCGACCGCCGTGCCTGGCGCACCGCTTCGGACTGCGCGGTGTCGGCTTCCGTGCGTCGCCCCAGGGCGACGTACACCCGTGCCATGTGCGACAGGACGCGCACGCGGTCGCTGTGCCCGCCGAGCGCGCCGAACCGCGCGTACGCGAGCCGCAGTTGCTCCAGGGCGTCCTCGGAGCGGCCGGTGGCCATGAGGACGATGCCCAGTTCGTGGCCGGCCTCGGCGCCGACCAGCGGATCCCCCGCCGACGCGGCCAGGCGCAGGCTCTCGCGCAGCATCCGCTCGGCGCGGCCATAGGTCTCGGTGCCGTAGTGCGGGGCGCCGAGGAGGCGCAGGGCGCGGGCCGCGCAGAGATCGTCGCCGTGGTGCCGGGCGGTCTCCAGGGCGAGTTCGGCGAGCGGCTCCAGGTCGCGGTGGCGGGCGGTGCCGATCAGGAGGTGGGACCAGGCGGTGAGCAGGTCGACGGTGGGGCGGAGGCCGGGCGGGGCGCCCGCCTTGCCCTCTTTGCCCTCTTCACCCTTGGTGTTGGCGGGGTCCGGGACGTGACGCAGGGCGTTCTCGGCTGCCGCGTACAGGCGGGAGTGCGCGACGACCAGCCAGTCCCGTGCGGCGGCCTCGTCCGGCAGGGTCTTGCCCGGGGAGGCGGGCCGGTGGAGCAGGTCCGGCAGCACGCTGTGCGGTTTGGTGCGGCGGATGGCGGTGATGACGGTGGCCAGGACGTAGTCGAGGAACCGGAGCCGGGCGGCGGCGCGCTCCGCGGCGCTCTCGTGCCGCTCGCACTGCTGCCTGGCGAAGAGCCTCACCAGGTCGTGGAATCGGTAGCGGTCCTCGCCGTGCAGCTCCATGAGTCCCGCGTCGACCAACCGTTCCACGGCCGTCTCGGCCTCCTCCTCACTCACGTCGAGCAGGGCGCCCGCCGCTCCTCGGCAGAACGAGGGCATGTAACAGAGCGACACCATGCGGAAGGCGCGGGCCAGGCCGGGGTCGAGCGCTTCGTAGCCGAGCCGGAAGGTGGCCTCGACGCCCAGGTCGTCCACCCGCAGCTCGTCCAGCCTGCGGTGCTCGTCGCGCAGCCGGGCGGCGAGGTCGGCGATGGCACGGCCGGGCCTCGCGGCCAGCCGGGCGGCGGCGATACGGACGGCGAGGGGCAGTCCGCCGCAGGTGGCGACCAGTTCGCGGGCGGCGGCCTGCTCGTCGGCCACGCGGTCGCGGCCGATCATGGCGGAGAGCAGGCCGAGCGCCTCCCGCTCGTCCATCGCCTCGACGTCGACGAGGCGCGCGCCGGGCAGCGTGATGGTCCGCGAGCGGCTGGTCACGAGCACGGCGCAGCCCGGGGTGCCGGGCAGCAGGGGTCGCACCTGCGCGGTGTCGCGGGCGTTGTCGAGGAGGACGAGGACGCGGCGCCCGGCGAGGAGGGAGCGGTACAGGGCGGTCTGCTGGTCGAGGCCGTCGGGCACGGCGCTCTCGGGTACGCCGAGGGCACGCAGAAACCCGGTGAGCGCGCTGCCGCTGTCCAGGCCGGGGGCGGGGTCGGCACCGCGCAGGTCCACGTACAGCTGCCCGTCGGGGAAGTCGTCCCGTAAGGCGTGCGCGACGTGCACGGCGAGGGCGGTCTTGCCGACTCCGCCGAGGCCGGTGAGCGTGGCGACGGCCATGTCGTCGCCGGACACGGCGCCGCGCAGCGTCTCGATCAGCAGCCCTGTCTCGGCCTCACGGCCCGCGAAGTCGGGGACGGTGGGGAGGAGCTGGGCGGGGCGGGTGGCGGGGGTGGTGGGGGCAGCGGGGACAGCGGGGCTTCGGGAGTAGACGTCCGACATGTGGGCGTCGGAGCAATGGAGGCCTGAGGGGCGGGAGTCGGAGGGGCGGGAGCGGACGTCCGACGGCTGGAGGGCTGACGGCTGGAGGGCTGACGGCTGGCTGACGGACGTCCGGTCTGCCGCCGTCGGCGGCAGACCGGCACGCGGCCTCGGCGCCGGCAGCGGGGGGAGCGGGTCGGCGGAAGACGGGCCCGGACCGGAGAGCGGGCCCGGACCGGAGAGCGGGCCCGGACCGGAGAGCGGGCCCGGACCGGCGGAGGGCGGGAGGGGGCCGCCCCTGAGCAGCCCGTCGCGTAGCGCGGTGAGCGCTTCGCCGGGGTCGACGCCGAGTTCGGCGGCGAGGGTGCGGCGCGTGGTCTCGTACACGGCGAGGGCGTCCGCCTGCCGGCCGGCGCGGTGCAGGGCCAGCATCAGCAGGGCCTGGGCGGGTTCGCGCAGCGGGTGTTCGGCGGCGAAGGCACGCAAGGGGGCGGTGGTCTCGCCGTGGCAGCCCAGTTCGAGGGCGCAGGCGAAGAGTTCCTCCTGGGCGGTGACGGACAGTTCGGTGAGGCGGTCGCGCTGGCGTCCGGCGTAGGGGCCCGGCAGGCCCGCCAGCGGAATGCCGTCCGACAGCGCGAGGGCGGCTGTCAACTCCGCGTGTGCTTCCGCGTGTTGACCGGTGGCGCGCATCCGCCGCGCCGCGGCCACCCGGTCTTCCAGCTCGCACGCGTCCAGGGCGGCACGGGGTACCCGCAGGGCGTAGCCGTCACCGGCGGACACCAGGAGCCGGGCGGGTTCGCGGGAGCGCCGGCCGGGTTCGAGCAGGGTGCGCAGCCGGGAGACGTACGTACGCAGCGTGCCCACCGCGCGCGGCGGCGGTTCCTCTCCCCACAGGGCGTCCACCAGCTCCGACGCGGAGACCGGCCGCCCGTCGCGCAGCAGCAGTACGGCGAGGGTGGCGCGCTGCTGCGGTGAGCCGAGGTTCAGAGGCTGCCCGTCGCGCCGCGCCCGTACCGGTCCGAGGACCTGGAACCACAGCGACCCACCGGGGTCGCCCTGGCCCGCTCCCCTCCCCTCTCGCCGGCCCGGATCGCCGTTCTGGCCCGGATCACCGTCCGCGTCGCCCCGCATGCTCAGCCCGCACCCCTTGCCCCGTAACGCCCTGTGAATGTGCCCGTTCGTACTGGCCACGCATGACCATCCGCACCAAACGGTACGACAGTCGCACCGGCCTCCCCGCGCACCCGGTGCACTTGCGCCACCTTCTTGACCTGGTATGGACGCCGCCGAGACGTGGTGCGGGGCATATGCGCCATGGACCACGCACATCCGGCCGTAGGCGGTGGCGGGGTGGAACGCGGCCCGCCCGCGGACCGTCCCCACGCCTGCGTGCGTGTCCGGACGGGCAACGCCCGCTGCCCCGCCGACAGCCTCCGGGCGCACCGCGCCGCATCGCCCGGCTCGCCTTCGCCGCGGGGGCCGGGCGGGCGGCCGAACGGGCAGCGGCGTCTGCCCTCGTTGACGTCCGTTCGTCTCTACGCACCGGGCCGCACATGGGCCATCGTTTTGATGCCCTCCAGTTTTCCCTCTCCCGCTTTCCCCTCCCGCTTTCCCCTCCCGCTGTTCCCCTTCAGTTTTTGCTCGCCTCCAGGAAGAGAGCCAGGCCCCAATGCCCACGTATCTGTCCCCCGGTGTCTACATCGAAGAAGTGGCCAGCGGTTCGCGCCCCATCGAGGGCGTCGGCACATCGGTGGCGGCCTTCGTCGGTCTGGCGCCGCGCGGGCCGCTGAACGAGCCGACGCTGGTGACCAACTGGTCCCAGTACGTGGCGGCGTTCGGCGAGTTCACGGACGGGTACTACCTGGCCCACTCGGTGTACGGGTTCTTCAACAACGGTGGCGCGGCCGCGTACGTCGTACGGGTCGGCGGCACCGACACCGCGGGCGGCGCCGGTCCCCAGCAGCAGGGCACGGCCCCCGCGCAGGCGCCCAAGGAGCTGACCGCGGGTGAGCCCGTGGCGCTCGGCGCCTTCACGGTGTCGGCGATCGCCGCGGGCACCGGCAACGGCGGGGCGCTCACCGTCGAGGTGCAGGACGGCGAGGGCGAGAGCGCGGCGGACCGCTTCAAGCTGGTCGTCAAGGACGGCGAGAAGGTCGTCGAGAGCTTCGACGTGAGCGCGAAGAAGACCGCGCGCAACTACGTCGTCACGCAGGTCAAGCAGCGTTCCAAGACCATCGTGCTCGAAGAGGCCTCGGCGGGCGGCCAGTTGGCCAGGCCCGAGGCCCAGTCCGTCACGCTCGCGCCGCCCGCTCCCGCGCCCGCCGCCGTGCCCGCGTCGGACGGGTCCGTGGCCCGTGTGGAGACCGCTCAGTTCATCGGTGACTCCGCCGACCGCACCGGGTTCGGCGGCCTGGAGGCGCTGGACGAGATCAACATGGTGGCGGTGCCCGACCTGATGGCCGCCTACCAGCAGGGGCTCATCGACGAGGAGCAGGTCAAGGCGGTCCAGCTCGGGCTGATCTCGCACTGCGAGCTGATGGGCGACCGGATGGCGATCATCGACCCGCCCCCGTCACTGAATGCCCGTCAGATACGGCAGTGGCGTCAGGAGCTGGCGGGCTACGACTCTCGCTACGCGGCCCTTTACTACCCGTGGATCAAGTCCTTCGACCCGGCGACCGGCCAGTCGGTGGTTGTGCCGCCGTCCGGCCACATGGCGGGCGTGTGGGCGCGCAACGACTCCGAGCGCGGAGTGCACAAGGCGCCGGCCAACGAGATCGTGCGCGGCGCGGTGGACCTGGAACTCCAGATCACCCGGGGCGAGCAGGACCTGCTCAACCCGATCGGCGTCAACTGCATCCGCGCCTTCCCGGGCCGCGGCATCCGGGTGTGGGGCGCGCGCACGATGGCGTCCGACCCGGCCTGGCGCTACCTGAACGTGCGCCGCTACTTCAACTACCTGGAGGAGTCGATTCTCATCGGCACCCAGTGGGTGGTCTTCGAGCCCAACGACCAGGCGCTGTGGGCGCGTATCCGCCGCAACGTCTCGGCGTTCCTCGTCAACGAGTGGCGGTCGGGCGCGCTGTTCGGCTCGCGCCCCGAGGACGCCTTCTACGTGAAGTGCGACGCGGAGACCAACCCCGTCGAGTCGGTCGACCTCGGCCGGGTCGTCTGCGAGATCGGCATCGCGCCGGTCAAGCCCGCCGAGTTCGTGGTGTTCCGGCTCGCGCAGTTCTCCGGCGGGGGCGGCGAGCTGGAGGAGTAGACCGCGTACGCCGCGTACGCCGCGTGTACCGCGTACGCACTTGACATCACCGCCCCAGAGAACCACACCAGGAGTGAACTCCCTTGTCCCTTCAGCCCGGTGACGCCCTCACCACACACAACTTCGGCCTTCAGATCGACGGCGTCATGGTCGAGTACCTCCAAGAGGTGAGCGGCCTGTCGATGGAGCAGGACGTCATCGAGTACCAGCAGGTGTCGGCCGACGGGAAGCCCGTCGTGAAGAAGATGCCCGGCGTGAAGAAGGCCGGCGAGTGCACGGTCACCCGCGGCATGACGCAGAGCCCCGTCTTCAGCGAGTGGATCAACACGTCCATCGCGGGCGACATGGGTTCGGCGCGCAAGAACGCCACGATCATGATGATGGACTACCAGAACAACCCGGTGAAGCGTTACAACCTGCGCAACGCCTGGTGCAGCAAGGTGGAGACCAGCGGGGTCAAGGCGGGCGACGCCGCCGCGCTGACCGAGCAGGTCACCATCGTCTTCGAAGAGCTGGTCATCGAATAATGCGGCGCGAAGGCCCTCCGGGGGTTGCGGGCGGCGCGGCGGCGGTCCGTGAACCGCTGCGTACGGAGTTCGAGTTCGAGCTGCCGCGTGGTTTCGTGGACGAGTCCGGGACCGTGCACCGCAACGGCGCCATGCGGCTGGCGACGGCGCGCGACGAGCTTGTCCCGCTGCGGGACGTGCGCGTGCGCGAGAACCCCGCGTACCTCTCGGTGGTCCTGCTCGGCCGGGTCATCACCCGGCTCGGCACGCTCGGCTCCGTCCACGACGGCACGGTGGAGAACATGTTCGCCTCCGACCTCGCCTTCCTCCAGGACTTCTACCGGCAGATCAACGCGGAGGGGCACACGCGGGCGGCCGTGGCGTGCCCGCACTGCGCGGAGTCCTTCGAGGTGGAGCTGGCCGGGAGCCGCCTGGGGGAATCGTGACGTACGCGGCCGACCGCATCGAGGAGGAAGTCGCGTACCTCGCCTACCACTTCCACTGGGGCATGGACGACATCCTCGACCTCGAACACGCGGACCGGCGCGCGTACGTGGCGCGGACGGCCAGGCTGGTGGAGCAGGCGGAGGCCGGGCAGTGAGGGTTGGGGCGGGTGCCCTTCGGGCGTAGGACTGTCGGGCGTTGGTGAGTCGAGGTAAGTGATGGGCTTGTTCGGGTGGCGGCGTGGGGCGCGGGGGCGTGACGCCGCGGAGACGGCGCGCGGCGGCGCCGGTGCCCTTGCTGGTTCCGGTGCTGATTCCGGTGCCGGTGCCGAGGTGGCGTCGGGTGTGCGGGGCGGTGGTGGTGGCTGGGCTGCCGTGCCGCCGGTCCAGCGTGTCCTGGCGGCGCCGCGCACGGTCGCCGAGCAGGGCTTCGGCTCCACTCTCTCCACCCATCAGAATCCGTCTCTGGGCGGGGAGTTGGGCCACGCGGTGCGTGCCTCGGCCCCTGGCGGCCTGCTCCGCGATGTCCTCACACCCGTGGCCGGGCGGCCGGGACGCCTTGACCTGCCTTCGTTGAGTCTGCCCGTGCGTGGGGGTCCTGTTGATACGGGCTCTGTCGCTCCAGAGCCTGCTGGGGTCGTTCAACGGGCGGCCGGGGAGGCTGCCGCCGTCCCGGTGGCCGGTGCGCGGACGCCGTCCGCGCCGCAACGGCGCGGGGAAGCTCCCGAGGCCGCTCCCCGGCCCACGCCCGCCGCCCCGACCTCCGCCGCACACTCGCCCGTACAACGCAAGACGCCCGGCCGAACCGCGCCCCTCGCGGGGTCCGCGCCGCTCACCGGTGCTGCCATGGACTCGCCCGCCCCGAGCCGGGGCAGCCGAGCGGCGGGCGACGCCGCGGCCCGCTCCGGTGGGCCCAATGCCCCCGCGGACGCGGCAGTTCAGCGCTCAGCGGCGTCGGGTTCAGCGGCCTCCCGTTCAGCGGCCTCCGGTTCGGCGGCGTCGGGCGCACGCGTCGTACCCGGGGTGCGGCGTACACCCTCGGGGCGTTCCCCGCTGGTGTCGGCGCCGCCGGCCGCGGTGCCGCAGCGGCAGCTGTTCCCTGTCGGCGCCACGCGTACGCGTACGGCACCCTCCGCCGCCGAGAGCGGTTCCTCCACTGCGCCGGACACCCCTGTCCGGCCCATAGATGTCCCCGGGCCGGTGTCCCCCGCCGGTCCGGGGATGCCTGCCTCCGCCGCGCCCGGTCCCGGGAACGCGGCGGCAGCAGACCCCGTCGCTGTGCGGGCGGATTCCCCCGTCCAGCCCGTACAGCGACGGCCTCGCGTACGCCGGGTCCAGCGCCCCGCCCCGGACACCGGCGCCGCCCAAGGCGGGCGCCCCCGCGCGGGACTCGGCCAGCCGCTGAGTCAGCAGCCCCCCGCCGCGACACCGCGGCCCGGCACCGGAGCCCCCATCGGCGGGCTGGTGCCCCCCGCCCCGGCGGACACCTCACACACGGCCGCGAGCAGCACTCCCCGCCCCTCGCACCCGGCCGCGCCCACCCCGGCCGCGCGGCCCGCCACCCGCCAGTCCCCCACCGGCGCGCCAGTGTCCCCCGCCCCGGCGGAGCCCTCGCACACCTCCACGAGCAGCACCCCACCACCCCCGCAGAACCCAGCCGCACCCGCCCCGGCCGCGCGGCCCACCACCCGCCAGTCCCCCATCGGTGCGCCGATCACCCCTGTCCAGAAGGCCGCGGCCACCTCGGGGAAGCCCCGGCACACAACCGACGGCAGCACCCCGCCCCCTCAGCAGACGCCACCCACACCCTCCGCAGCCCCGCAGCCCGGCGCCCGCCCGACCCCCGGCGGCGCGCAGGTCACCCCGGCCACCCCTGCGAACTCCCGCCAGAGCAGCACCCCGCCCCCTCGGCAAACCCCGGCGGCACCCAGCCCTGCCCCCCAAACCGTCGGCACGCCGGTCACGCCCGTGCAGAAAGCCACGCCCACCCCGGCGAAGCCCCAACGCACCGCCAACGGCAGCCCGCCCCCTCCGCAGACACCAGCCACACCCTCCGCAGCCCCACAGCCCGGCACCCGCCCGACCCCCGGCGGCGCGCAGGTCACCCCGGCCACCCCTGCGAACTCCCGCCAGAGCAGCACCCCGCCCCTCGGCAAACCCCGGCGGCACCCAGCCCTGCCCCCCAAACCGTCGGCACGCCGGTCACGCCCGTGCAGAAAGCCACGCCCACCCCGGCGAAGCCGCAGCACACCACCGGCAACGGCACCCCGGAGCCCCGGCAACACCCAGCCACCCCCTCCCCCGCACCCCGGCGCGCCCACCCGGGACCCAACGACATGCCCGTCGCCCCCGTACAGAGGGCCGCTGCCAGCCCCGCAGACCCCCAGCGCACAGGCGACAACAACGCCCCAGGTCCTCGGCAGCACCCAACTGCCCCCTCCCCTGCACCCCGGCCCGGCACGCACCGGGCACCCGACAACTCCCCAGTCACCCCCGTACAGCGGGCCGCCGCCAGCCCCGTGAAGCCCCCGCCCGCGGTGGAAAGCAGTGCGCCCCTCCCCCTCAGCGCCCCCGTCACCCCCGTACAGAAAGCCACCCCAGCCCCCGCCCCCCAACCTCTCCCGGTCGCGCCCCTCAACCAGCCCACCACATCCGGCAGTTACCACCCCGCCGCCCCCGGCCCCACCCTCCCCCTGACTCCCTCCCGGAGCCTGACGGCCCAGCCGCCGGCAGCCGGGCGCACCACCCCCTCCCCGCGGCCGGTACCGGCCCCCGTACCGCTCCAGGCAGCCCAGAGCGCGGGCCCGCCCTCCTCGGCCGGCCCCTCTTCCGCTGCCGTCACCCCGGCCGTCGTACCCCTGGGCAAGCCCGGCCCCCGTACGCCAGGCCACTCATCCGCGTCTCCGGCCTCCCCCGTGACGCCTACTCCCGCTCGGCCCCCGGCCCGCCGAGTCGCCGTCCAGCGGCGTCCGGCCGAGGCCGCCCCCACACCCCCTGCGGCAGCCGCCCCTCCCCCGCAACCGCCCGTTCCGGTCGCCCGCACCACCGCCCCCACGGCCACCAAGCCTGACCCCGGAGGCAGCGCCCCCAGCAACACCCGCACCAGCCCCGCGGGCCCCGCCAGTCCCACCGGGCCCGGCCCCGGTCCCGCCCCCGAATCCACCCCTGCCAGCCCCGCCGACCTGGACGACCTGGCCCGGCGCCTCCTCGCCCCCCTCTCCCGACTCCTCCGCGCGGAACTCCGCGGCGACCGTGAGCGGATCGGACGGCTCCGCGACCACGGCCGCTGAGCGCCGGCCCTCAGCCGGATCACCGCCCGCGGCACGAATCCCTACGCCCCAACAACTGCCACCGCTGCCATCGCCACAGGAAAGAATCCATGCCCTCGACCCTGGACCCCGGTTCCACCGTCTTCTTCAAACTGACCATCGACGGCCAGGACCTCGGCCTTTTCAACGGGTGCGACGGACTGGCCTCCGAGGTGGAGGTGGAGCAGCGGCAGGAAGGCGGGAACAACGGGTTCGTCTGGCAGTTGCCCACCCGCGTGACCTTCTCCACCATCCGCCTCACCCGCCCCCTGACCCCCGACACCGCCCGCGTCGCCGCCTGGATCTCCTCCATCGCCACCGGGATCACCCGGCCCACGGCCCAGATCGCGGCCCTGCGCGCGGACGGGTCCGTCGTCGCGCAGTGGGGGCTCGTCGAGGTGCTTCCCGTGCGCTGGCAGGGGCCGAGTCTCAGCCCGGACAACCCGAGCGTGGCGACCGAGACGCTGGAGATCGCCCACCACGGGTTCACCGACGCGGGTGGTGCCTGAGATGGCCGCGCCGACCGGCGGCAAGGCGGGGGCGAGCCTGGTCCGGGCCGAGCTGGACATCCATCAGCCGCCCACCGATCTGGGCGGGTCCATGGGCGGGAAGATCGGCGAGGTCGAGTTCCAGTTCAACCCGACGCAGCTCCAGATGGCCCGCTCCGCCGAGTGGCGGACGCAGCCCGCGGTCGCCTATATGCGGGGCGCGCCGCCGAAGTTCACCGGGTCCGTGCCCGCCACGCTCCAGCTGGAGGTGTTCCTCGACTCGTCGGGCGAGCCGAACTCCGGCAAGGTGCAGAAGCAGGTGGAGCTGCTGCTCTCCTGCTGCGAGGTGACGCCGCAGAGCGTCACCTCCAAGCGGCCCTCGCCGCCCTGGGTGCGGTTCTCCTGGGGGTCGTTCAACACCGTGCAGTTCGTGGCGTACGTGACCAGTGTCAGCGCGACCTTCACGCTGTTCAATCCGACGGGCGAGCCGATCCGCGCGACCTGCGCGCTGTCGCTCACCGAGGTGGCGATGCCCACCAAGGGGCAGAACCCGACGTCCGGCGCGCTCTCCGCCCGCCGCGTGCACCGCACCGTCGCCGGTGACTCGCTGGCCTCGCTGGCCTGGCGGGAGTACGGGGACGCCACCCGCTGGCGGCTGATCGCCGAGGCCAACGGCATCGACGACCCGATGCGGCTGAGACCCGGCACCGAACTGCTGCTGCCCGCCGCCGAAGAGGCCCGCCCCGCGCATGTGGAGTCCGTATGAGTGAGAAGACGTATACGAGCGTCCTGCACGCCGAGATCGGCGGTTCCCGGCTGCCGGACAAGCTCGCCGTGCTGCTCGTCGAGGGCTGGGTGGACTCCAGCGTGAACGTGCCGTCCGCCTTCCAGCTGACCTTCGCCGACACCGGCGGCGACATTCTGGAGAAGTTCCCGCAGATCAAGGTGGGTGCCAAGGCTGTCCTGTGCCCCTTCACCGACGGGGTGCGCGGCAAGCCCATGCTGACCGGCGAGGTGACCGCCCTGGAGGTGGACGCCGACGCGGGCGGCAAGTCCCTCGTCGTACGCGGCTATGACCCCGGGCACCGGCTGCTGCGCAACCGCCGCGTGCAGGGCTTCCCGAACATGACGGCCTCCGACATCGTGCGCCGGGTCGCCGCCCTCAGCGGCCTCAAGCTCGGCAAGGTCGACGCCACGCCCACGGTCTACGAGCTGGCCACGCAGCCGAACATCACCGACTGGGACTTCCTCTCGCGCCTCGCCCAGGAGAACGACACCCATCTGTCGTTCGACGAGGACGGGAAGCTGTGCTTCGCGAAACTGGCGCCCGCCGCGGGCGCGCCCGCCGACACGACGCCCGCCGCGCAGAGCCCGTACGTCCTCGAATTCGGGCACAACGCGCTGCACAGCCGTGTCGCGGTGACCGCCGCCGGTCAGGTCGCCACGGCCGGGGTGCGCGGCTGGGACATGCGGGCCAAGCGCGCCCTGTCGGCGCAGTCCCCGGCCGTCACGAGCAAGGACATCGTCGCCGACATCACCCCCGCGCAGCTCTCGCAGCCGTTCGGCAGGGCCGAGCTGACGGACACCGGGACGCCGTACACGACACAGGCCCAAGTCACCCACGCGGCAAGGTCGTTGGCCGACGACGTGACGGCCTCCTTCGCGGAGGTCGAGGTCGCGGTCACCGGCAACCCCGAGCTGCGGCCGGGGCAGCCCGTGGCGCTGAAGGGGGCCGGGTTCCCCTTCGAGGGGAAGTACACGGCGACCGGGGTGCGTCATCTCTTCGAGTCGGGGCGGCCGTTCACGACGTGGCTGACCGTCTCGGGGCGGCAGTTCCGTTCGCTGTACGGGCTCGCCTCCGGGGGTGCCGACGCCGCCCCGCCGATGCCGGGCGTCGCCGTGGCGCTGGTCAGCAACGCCAAGGACCCGCTCAAGCTGAACCGCGTGAAGCTGCGTTTCCCCTGGCTGTCGGACACGTACGAGAGCGACTGGTGCCGCATCGCGCAGCTGGGCGGGGTGCGGGGCGGCGGTCTGATGCTGCCCGAGGTCGGTGACGAGGTGCTCGTCGCCTTCGACCGGGGCTCGCTGGAGCATCCGTACGTCCTCGCCGGGCTGTACAACGGCATCGACAAGCCGACGCCCGACCCGGACGGGCTGCCCGCGGTCGACCCGACCAGCGGCCGGGTCAACTGGCGGTCCCTCGCCTCGCGCAGTGGTCACACCGTCGAGCTGGTGGACGCCAAGTCCCGTATGAAGAGCGGGATCCGGCTCCAGACAGGCAACGGCCGCCTCACCGTCCACCTGGACGAGACGCGCACCAGCGTGACCATCCAGAGCGACGGTTCGGTGTCCATCTCCGGGACCCGCAACGTCAGCATCAGGGCGGGCGGCAATCTGTCGCTGACCGCGGGCGGCTCGCTGACGATGAGCGCGGGCGGGGCGGTCGACATCAAGGCGGGCGCCAAGTTCGGCGTCACCGCGGGCGCCGTGGCGGACATCAACGCGACCGGCGCCGTCAGCCTGAAGTCGGCCGGCGCCGTCTCCGTCAACGCGGCCGCCGCGGTGGCGGTCAGCGCGGTCGGCGCGGTCGCCGTCAACTCGGTGGCCACCGTCACGCTGAACGCTCCGGCCGTCCTGCGCAACGGCCTGCCGTTCTAGTGAGGTTGAGAGAGATGCCGAGTGGAGTCGAGGGATATGCCGAGGGAGGTCGTGGGGCATGAGTGAGCAGTTCGTCGGCGCGGGCTGGACGTTTCCGCTGCGTACGGACGCGGGCGGCGGCATCGCGCTGGCCCGCCGCGAGCGTGAGATCGAGGAGTCGATCCGGCTCGTGCTCGCCACCGCACCCGGCGAGCGGCCGATGCGGCCCGAATTCGGTTGCGCGGTCCACGACTTGGTGTTCTCGCCGGTCAACGAGGCGACGGCGGGCCGCATCCGGTACGAGGTGCGGTCCTCGCTCGACCGGTGGGAGCCCCGCATCGAGGTCCTGGACGTCGAGGTCAGCCCGGCCGCCGACGATCCGTCCGTCCTGTTCATCGACGTGAGCTACACCGTGCGCGGCACCAACAACCCGCGCAGCCTCGTCTTTCCCTTCTACGTGATCCCGTCCACGGAATCAGAGAGCGGAGTCTGAAGTCCGATGGCCCTGCCCGCACCCCACCTCGACGACCGGCGCTTCCAGCAGTTCGTCGACGACGCCAAGCGCTACATCCAGCAGCGCTGCCCGGAGTGGACCGACCACAATGTCTCCGACCCGGGCGTCACCCTCGTCGAGGCGGTCGCGCACATGGCCGACCAGGTCGTCTACCGCCTCAACCGCGTGCCGGAGAAGAACCACCTGGCCTTCCTCGACCTGCTCGGCGTCACCCTCTTCCCGCCCTCCGCGGCCCGCGCCGACGTCACCTTCTGGCTCTCCGCGCCGCAGCCCGAGCCGGTGGTGCTGCCCGCGGGGACGGAGGTGGCCACCGGCCGCACCGAGGCCGAGGAGGCGGTGGCCTTCGCGACCGAGGCGGACCTGACGGTGGTGCCCTGCGAGCTGGACGCCGTGCTGCGCCAGGAGGCGGGCGGCACCCCGCAGGACTGCGGGCAGGACGTGTTCGGCGGGCGTGACGTGGGCGTCTTCGCCGAGTCCCCGCGCCCCGGCGACACACTGCTGTTCGGGCTCAGCGCGGCGGTGCCCTCCTGCGTGGCCGTGCTCCAGCTGGACAGCCGCGTGGACGGTGTCGGCGTCGACCCGCGCCAGCCGCCGCTGGTGTGGGAGGCGTGGACCGCGGACGGCTGGACCGAGTGCGAGGTGGAGGAGGACTCCACCGGTGGCCTCAACCGGCCCGGTGACGTGGTCCTGCACATCCCGGCCGGGCACGTCGTCTCCCGGGTGGGGCGGCAGGACGCGGGCTGGCTGCGCTGCCGGGTGGTCGAGGCCGCCCAGGGCCAGCCGTTCTACAGCGCGTCGCCGACCGTGCGGGCCGCGTCCGCGTTCACCATCGGCGGCACGACGAGGGTCGCGCACGCCGACGTCGTACGCGATGAGCCGCTCGGCGACTCCACGGGCGTCCCCGGCCAGCGCGTGCGGCTCGCGCAGGCACCGGTCGTCGCGGACCGGCCGCCGCTGCTCCTGGAGGTCTCCGAGGACTCCGGGAACTCCGACGAGGACGGCGTCGGCTGGCAGGAGTGGCAGGTCGTGGACCACTTCGCCGCGTCGGGGCCCTACGACCGCCACGTCACTCTCGACGCGGCGACCGGCGAGATCGCGTTCGGGCCCGCGGTCCGCGAACCGGACGGCTCGCTGCGGCAGTTCGGCGCGGTGCCCGCCAAGGGCGCCGCGATCCGCGCCACGCGCTACCGCACCGGCGGCGGGCGCGCGGGCAACGTGGCGCGCGGCGCGATCCAGGTGCTGCGCAGCTCCATCCCGTACGTCTCCCGGGTGGAGAACCGCGAGGCGGCACGCGGCGGGGTGGACGGCGAGACCGTGCAGGAGGCCAAGGTGCGCGCGCCGATCGCGCTGCGCGCGCAGGAGCGGGCGGTGACCGCGCGCGACTACGAGGAACTGGCGCGGCGCGCGGCGCCCGAGACGGCCCGCATCCACTGTCTGGCCGCGGAGGCCTCCGACGCCGGTGAGAACGCGGTGCGCGTCCTCGTCGTCCCCCAGGCCGTGCCGGACCGCGGCGGGCGTCTGCGCTTCGAGCAGCTGGTGCCGGGCGACGAACTCCTCTCCCGCGTCACGCACTTCCTGGACGACCGCCGCCCGATCGGCACCCGGCTCGCGGTCGGACCGCCCTTCTACCAGGGCGTCACGGTCGTCGCCACGCTCCATTCGTTCCGCGCCGCCGAGGCCGAGCGGGTGCGGGCCGACGCGCTCGACGCGCTCTACGCCTATCTGGACCCGCTGACCGGCGGGGCGCACGGCGCGGGCTGGCCCTTCGGACGACCGCTGCGCGCCGGTGAGATCTTCGCCGCGCTCCAGCGCGTGCCGGGCGTGGAGCTGGTCGACGAGGTCCTCCTGCACCCCGCCGACCCGCTCACCGGCCGCCGCGGCGACGCCACCGACCGCATCGAACTCACGCCGTCCGCCCTGCTGTTCCCGTTCGACCACCGCGTCCGTGTCATCGAGGCGCGATGACGACGCCGATGCCACGGGCCGCCGATCTGCGCAAGGCGGGTGGACGCGCGGCCCCCGGCCCAGGGCGTGGCTCGCTGCCCGGGCTCGTCTCCGCGCATCCGCTCGGCGAGCAGCTGCCCGCGGTGTTCGCCGACGACGACTTCGCGTTGCGGTTCGTCTCCGGGCTCGACATCGTGCTCGCGCCCGTCTTCACCGTCCTGGACTGTCTGGAGGCGTACTTCACGCCCGCCCTGGCGCCCGAGGACTTCCTCGGATGGCTGACGGACTGGGTCGGCACGGAGCTTGACGGCACCGAGCCGCTGCCGACGCGCCGGCACGCGGTGGCGTCGGCCGTCGCGCTGCACCGCGTCCGCGGCACCCGCCGCGGCCTGTCCGCCGCCGTCGAACTCGCCTTCGGCATACGGCCGGAGATCAGCGAGAGCGGCGGCGCGACCTGGTCCGCGCGCCCGCTCGGCCCCTTTCCCGGCACCCCGCGCCCCGCCCTGCACGTCACCCTGCGCGTGCCCGACCCCGCGTCGGTGGACCCGCACCGCCTGCGGGCGGTCGTCGCCGCCGCCCGCCCCGCACACCTCCCCTTCACGGCCGAGGTGACCGCCACGCCTTTCCCTGAAGGAACCTGAGATGCCCGAGCAGCCCGAGACGGACGAGATGCCCACCTCCCCCTCCACCACGCCCCCGTGCCCCGAGTGCGGCACCCCCGCCCGGCAGCGCGGCCAGTCCTTCTGCGACTCCTGCGGCGCCTTCCTCCGCTGGGACACCCCGGCGGGCCCCGCGAACGCGCCGGCCGCCCAGGACGGCCCCGCCGCACCCCGGCAGCAGTCCGGTGAGCCCGACCGGCCCCGGCCCGCGTCCGAGCCTGCCTCCGATGGCGCCGACACCACGGCCCCGCTCCCCACGACCCCCGGCCGCGGCTCCTCCCCCGAGGCCTCTGAGACCTCTGAGCCCTCCGCGACCTCTGAGTCCCCTGCGACCTCCGGCACCGCCGACACCCCCGGCGCCTCCGTGTCCGACACGGCCATACGCTCACTGCTCGTCCCCGTGCCGGAGGCCTCCGGGCCCGTCGCGCCCCCGGAGACGCCGGGCGGCGTCCTGCCGGGCAGGCCCGAGGCGGCGCGCCCCCGGGTGCGGCAGGCCGCGGTGCCCGCCGAGCCCGAATCCGGCGCGGCCTGCCGCAGCTGCGGGACACCCAACGCGCCCCGCCGGCACTTCTGCCGCAGCTGCGCCAATCCCCTGAAGGACTCCGCGGCCCCCACAGCCGAGGGCCCCTACGCGGGTCAGCGGCCGCGCCTGGACCGTGACCGCACCCGGTGGATCGCCCGGGCCGTGGGCGTCGCGGTGATCGCCGGCCTGGTGGTCGGCGGGATCGTCGGCGGGCCCCCGGCCGCGCGGGCCGTGCAGGACCACTTCGCCAAGCGGGTCCCCGTCCGCCCCACGGATTCCAGCGCCTCGCACTCCGCCCCCAAGCAGGCGGCGAAGCTCGCCTTCGACGGCTACTCCAACACCTGGTGGGGCACTGGCTACGCGGGCGACTCGGCGGGCCAGTGGATCCAGGCCGACTTCGGCCAGCCCACCGACCTGCTCAACCTGCTGATCACCCCGGGCACCTCCGCGCGCACCGCGCAGGCGGCCGAGCAGGCGAGGCCCATGGAGTTCGACCTGGTGGTCAGCGACTCGGCGGGCAAGGAGCACACCCTGCACCGCCGGATCAACGACGGGGGCGTGCAGAAGCTCGACGTGCGCGTACGGGACGCGGTGAGCGCCCGGCTGATCCTGCGCTCCGCGTACGGCGCGGGCAAGGAGCGCCAGGTGGCCGTCGCCGAGCTGGAGTTCTTCGGCCGCTCGACAGGTCAGTGAGCCGTCGCCCCCCCTGGCGACCGGTGCTTTCGAGTGGCCGCCGGGCACCGGAGGGGTGCGCCCGGCGGCCACGTATGGGAGCCGCCCTACGGCTGCGGGCGCTGACGCCCGCTGGGCTAGGACAGCTGTGACTGCACCTGCGAGGAGATGATCTCCAGGTGGTCCAGGTCACCGAGGTCGAGGCACTGGAGGTAGATCCGGCTCGCGCCGACCGCCTCATAGCGCCCGATCTTGTCGACGACCTCGGCCGGGGAGCCCGCCAGGCCGTTGGCCTTCAGCTCGTCCACCTCCCGGCCGATGACCGCTGCCCGCCGGGCGACCTCCGCGTCGTCCTTGCCGACGCAGACCACCAGCGCGCTGGAGTACACCAGATCGTCGCCCTGGCGCCCGGCCTGCTCGGCGGCGGCGCGGACCCTGCCGAACTGCCGCTCGCTGTCCTCGACCGAGGCGAACGGGATGTTGAACTCATCGGCGAACTGCGCGGCGAGGCGCGGTGTGCGCGTCTCGCCGTGGCCGCCGATGAGGACCGGCACCTTGGACTGCGCGGGCTTCGGCAGAGCCGGGGAGTCGGTGAGCTGGTAATGCTTGCCGTCGAAGTCGAAGGTCTGGCCGACCTCGGTGGCCCACAGGCCGGTGACGATCTCCAGCTGCTCCTCCAGGCGGGCGAACTTCTCCTTGGGGAAGGGGATGCCGTAGGCCTTGTGCTCCTCCTCGAACCAGCCCGCGCCCAGGCCCAGTTCGACCCGGCCGCCCGACATCTGGTCGACTTGGGCCACCTGGATGGCGAGTACGCCGGGCAGCCGGAAGGTGCCCGCGGTCATGAGCGTGCCCAGCCTGATCCGCTTGGTCTCCCGCGCGAGTCCGGCCAGGGTGATCCAGGCGTCCGTGGGACCGGGCAGGCCGTCGGCGGAGCCCATGCGCAGATAGTGGTCCGAGCGGAAGAACGCGTCGAAGCCGAGGTCCTCCGCGGCCTTGGCGACGGTGAGCAGCGTGTCGTAGGTCGCCCCTTGCTGGGGCTCGGTGAAGATTCGAAGATCCATGGCTCCATCCTGCATGCTCGAACGCTCGTCAACCCCACCGGTCCCGCCGGTCCGCGGCCGCCCCAGTCGGGTGAAAATCCGTCAACGGCACGGCTGGTGCGGGCCCGCCCCAGTGACCCGGCCCGCCGGGAGATCGTTGCCTCGGGCGGAGCCGGACCGCCCGGCACCCGCGCCGGCGGCCGCCGCCGGGGCGTCGCTCGCGTCAACTGCCCTCCCCCGTCGGGAGGGCGAGGGCCGAGGAGGCCGTGATGTCCCAGGAAGCCGTCCCCGAGCAGGAGGCAGCGCACGATCCGTCCGTGCCCGCGCCGCAGAGCGCGCCGAAGGGCCTGCTCCAGCAGATGGAGGAGCTGATGGCGGCGCTCAACGCGGACCTGACCCAACTCGACGCCGACCTCCAGCAGTCCTCCTCCACCACGCCGCAGCCCTCCGCGGTTGTGCAGCGGTCCGCGCCCCGGGAGCCGTAACAGAACGACGGCCGGGCCCGAGCGAGGGCGCCGCTCCGCGAGGTCCGTGCGCCGGCGCCTCATGACGGGCCCGCCGCCGAGTCCGGCTCGGGCAGGCCCCGCTCCCGCACCGCGAGTCTGCGCAGCATTTCGAGGACCCGGTCCCTGGACTCGTCGGCGGCGTCTATCGCCTCCATGCACTGCCAGTACACCCCCTCGTCGGCGGCGCCCATGGCGACCCCGACGAGCGCGATACCGACCTCGCCGAAGAGTTGGTCGAGGGCGAGCAGGACCTCCTGGGCGTCGCCCGTCTCCGTCAGCCGCGCGGCCCGGATGTCCTCCGTCCCCAGGCGCGGGGCGTCGAGCAGCCCGCAGGCCCTGCCGCCGACCTCGCTCAGGCCGAGCGCCTCTCCCCGTAACTCCGGAGGGCCCGCGACCGCGAGGCGGCTGCCGATCGCCTGCGCGAGCGCCTGTGACTGCCAGACCTCCACGACGATGGCGACCGGGTCCTCGCTTCGCGCCAGGGCGCGCCGGTTCGCCTCGATGAGCCGCATCGCGTTCATGCGCAACCCCCCATCCCTCCCGCGCGCATACGCCGCACGTCCGCCCGCACTCCCACGTCCACTACCCAGAGTGATACTCATCCGGTCGAAAAGCCAGGGGAAGCCGGAAATCTGTGGACAAGCAATCGAGTTTGGCCAAGCCATCCACTCCGGAGAGTGACGAAAATGTTGAAGAGGGCTCCGACAGCAGGTGGAAAGGGGGTCCAAAAGGCAGGCTCAAGGCGGGCACGCGGCGGGCAAACGACGGTCACGCCGCGATCACGCCGCGGGCGTCACGGCCCGTCTGCCGCCGGAAAACGCTCTTCGTTCCGCTCGATCTTCGCCGCGAGCGCGGCCAGCGCGTCGATCCCCAGGACCTCGCAGAACTGCAACAGGTACGCGAGGACATCGGCGACCTCGTCCGTCACCCGGTGCGCGGAGTCCGGGTCCTTCATCACCCGCTCCGACTCCTCCGGCGTCAACCACTGGAAGATCTCCACCAGTTCGGACGCCTCCACGCTCAGCGCGGCGGCCAGGTTCTTGGGGGTGTGGTACTGCCCCCAGTCGCGGGCCGCCGCGAAATCGGCCAGCCGGCGCTGGAGTCCCGCTACATCAAGTCGTTCTGTCACAGCCCCAGGTCTACCACCGAGGCGCCGGCCGCGTCGGCCGCCCAGTCCGCGTCGCGCACCGCCCCGACCAGGCGGATGTGCCCGCGCGCACAGGTCAGCGCCGCCAGTTCGCCGAGCGCGCGCGTCTGCCGCGCGTCCAGGCGGCGGTCGAGGCCGTCGGCGAGGACGGTGAGGGTCTGATACGCCTGCGGGACCTCCGCCACCGGGTCGACGGCGAGCACGCCGGGCCCGGTGAGCAGGACGAGCGCCAGGGCCAGGTACCGCAACTCGCCGTCCCCGAGCCGCGTCAGGGGCGTACGCACCCCGTCACCCCGGTCCACGAAGGCCTGCACCGACCCGTCCTCCGCCTCTTCGGAGAACACGTCGGCGACCGGCCCCGCGCAGCCGTCGCGCACCGCCGAGACGAGCAGCGCGTGGCGTCCCGCGCACTCGGAGCGGGTGCGCCACAGGACCTCGGCGAGGTTGTCGCAGCCGCTCAGGAGGCGGCCCGCCCCGATCAGCCCCGCCGGGACCGGTGCGCGCATCCGGCTGGGCCGAGGGTCGCAGGGGAACGCCGAGCGCAGCGCGACCACGACCTGTTCGGCCGCCGCGAGCACCAGGCGCTGCCCGTCGGTCTTGCCCGCCACGCGCAGCGGCACGAGCGCCGTGCCGAGCCGGTCGTCCGGCATCGGGGCGCGGGTCACGGGGGCCGCGCCCGCGGTGTGCCAGGCCGCCTGGACCATGCGGCGCCCCGGATCGCGCAGCGCCGTCTCCAGAAGGACGAGCGAGCCACGGGTCAGCCGCTCGCCCACGACGCGCAGCTCGGGCTCGGCCTGGACGGCGAGGTCGAGCCGGACGGTTCCGGCGGGCCCCTCGACCGTGCAGCCGATGCGGAATCCGCGCCGCCGCTGGCCGTCGGCGCGGGCGCGTTCGGGCACGCACGCCGAAGGGTCGTCGAAGACGTCGACGAGTTCGGCACCGGCGCCGAGCCGCGCCAGTGCCTCGTACGCGGTCATCGCGCTGGACTTGCCGCTGCCGCTGGGCCCCGTGATCAGCGTCAGCGCGCCGAGGGGAAGCACCGTGCCGCGGTGCCCGGCGAAGGCGGACAGCCGCAGCTCCGTGATCTGCGGGCGGTCCTGGCCTGCCGTCGGCCGCGGGGCCGGCTCCGGAGTATGCGCCGTCATGCTCGGAAGCTAAGGGGCGGCGGACCGGGCGAACCGTTACGCCCAGCCGCCCTTCCTACGATCGAGGGGTTCCCTCGGAAGATTCACCGCGGCGGCCTGCCAGAGGCTAAGGCTGTGCGACCGCCTCCACCAGTCCCTGCACTTCCGTGCCGGGTGGCGCGAGGAGGAAGACGTTCTTGTCGACCCGGTGCATGCCGCAGCCGAGGCCCAGCACCACACCGCTGCTGAAGTCGAGTACCCGCTTGGCGACTTCGGTCTCGGCGCCCGTCAGGTCGAGCAGGACCGGGATCTGCGACATGACGGTCTCGGCGACCTCTCGGGCGTCCGAGAAGACGTTGACCCGCATCACCACGAAACGCCGTCGCGTCTCGGTCTCCGCCTCCGGCAGCGCGCGGTGTCCCGGCCACGAGGGCCATTCGTTGCGGCTGCGCAGCGGTACGACCTGGGCGAGCCCTTCCCACTGTTCGTCGGTGACGTCGTGGCGCTGACTGCTACTCACTGGCCCACCCCGTCCTGGCTCGCACTCATTGTCTGCACCGGCCAATTCTTACGCCAAGTCACCCGTTCAGCCCAACTGCGACACGGTCGGGGTGCCGGCGCGAACTCCACCGACGCCGAAGGTCCGCGAGCCGAGGAGCCGCCCGTACCCCCTGTCGCGAGTGGTTCGCGATAAGGGGCCGCCGCCTGGTCACCAGTAGAGTGCGGCTGCGCAGCCCTTCCCGAACCCCGAGGTCAGGTACCCAGCAGTGACCCCCGCATCCCCCGCAGACATACCGGCCGTCACTGTCGTCGGGATCGGGGCCGACGGCTGGGGCGGGCTCCCCGCCGCCTCGCGCGCGGCGCTCTCCGACGCCGAGGTGATCGTCGGCGGCTCCCGCCAACTGGATCTGCTGCCCTTCCCCGACTGCCCGGGCGAGCGCGTCGCCTGGCCCTCGCCGCTGCGGCCCGCCGTACCGGGCCTGCTCGCCGCCCACGCGGGGCGCCGGATCGCCGTACTCGCCAGTGGCGACCCCATGTTCTACGGCATCGGACGCGCCCTGAGCGAGGAGATGGGCGCCGCCGCCCTGCGGGTCCTGCCGCACCCGTCCTCCGTCTCCCTCGCGTGTGCGCGCCTCGGCTGGCCCGTCGAGGACACCGAGGTCGTCACGCTCGTCGGCCGTCCGGCCGCGCGCCTCGCCGCCGCGCTGCACGACGGCCGACGCCTCCTCGTGCTCAGCGCGAACGCCGGCACCCCCGGCGAGGTCGCCGCCCTCCTGCGCGAGCGTGGCTTCGGCCCGAGCAGGCTGCGCGTGCTCGAACAGCTCGGCTCCGAGCACGAGTCGGCGTACGAGGGTGTCGCCGACGCCTGGTCGCACGCGCCCGGTGACGCGCTGAACGTCGTCGCCGTCGAGTGCCGCCGCTCCCCCGGCGCCCTGCGGCTCGGCGCCGTGCCGGGGCTGCCCGACGCGGCGTACGAGAGCGACGGCCAGCTCACCAAGCGGTACGTCCGCGCGGCCACCCTCGCGGCGCTGGCGCCCGCGCCCGGGGAGCTGCTGTGGGACGTGGGCGGCGGGTCGGGGTCGATCGCGGTGGAGTGGCTGCGGGTGCACCCCTCGTGCCGCGCCGTCACCGTGGAGAAGAACGCGGTGCGGGCCGAGCGCATCACCCGCAACGCCGACCGGCTCGGCGTGCCCGGGCTGCGCGTCGTCACCGGCGCGGCGCCTGGCGCGCTGGCCGAACTCCCCATGCCTGACGCCGTTTTCATCGGTGGCGGCCTCACCGCGCCCGGTCTCCTCGACGCCTGCTGGGAGGCCCTTCCCACCGGCGGACGGCTCGTCGCGAACACCGTCACACTGGAGTCCGAGGCACTGCTCACCGACTGGTACCGGCGTCATGGCGGCGAGCTGGTGCGGCTCGCCGTCGCACAAGCCGTCCCCGTCGGCGGTTTCACCGGGTGGCGGCAGGCCATGCCGGTCACCCAGTGGTCCGTCACCAAGTCACCGCACGAAAGCAGGAGTTGACAGCAGATGACCGTGTACTTCATCGGCGCGGGGCCCGGCGCGGCCGACCTCATCACGGTGCGCGGCGCGCGCACGCTCGCCGCCTGCCAGGTCTGCCTGTACGCGGGCAGCCTGGTGCCGCGCGAACTGCTCGCCGAATGCCCGGACGGGGCGCGTCTTGTGGACACCGCGCAACTCGACCTGGACGCGATCACCGGTGAGCTGGTCCGCGCCCACGAGGCCGGGCTCGACGTGGCGCGGCTGCACTCGGGCGATCCGTCCGTCTTCAGCGCGGTCGCCGAGCAGATGCGGCGCCTCGACGCGGCGGGCGTGCCGTACGAAGTGGTGCCCGGGGTGCCGGCGTTCGCGGCGGCGGCCGCGGCGCTGAAGCGGGAGCTGACCGTGCCGACGGTCGGGCAGACGGTCATTCTCACGCGGATCGCCCAGCGGGCCACGGCCATGCCCGAGGGCGAGGACCTCGCCACGCTGGGCCGCAGCGGGGCGCTGCTCGTCCTGCATCTGGCCGCGGGATACGTCGACCGGGTGGTCGAGGAACTCCTCCCCCACTACGGCGCGGAGTGCCCCGCTGCCGTGGTGGCGCTTGCCAGCCGGCCCGACGAGGTGGTTCTCCGGGGGACCCTCGGCGATATCGCGGGGCAGGTGAAGGAGGCGGGGATCGTGCGGACCGCTGTGATCATGGTCGGTCGTACGTTGGGTGCCTCGCAGTTCCGTGACAGCCATCTGTACTCTCCCGAGCGGGAGCGGCACGTCTGCTGAGGGCCCTTACGGGGCACTTCGGCCCACCACCGCGCCCGCCCTGTCGATGCAGATGACGTCGACCGTTACCGGGGCGCCCCTCAGTACCGCCAGTGCCTCGTCCCTCGCCGTCGTCGCCACCAGGTCGCCCAGGGGGACGCCCGCCGCCTCGCACAGGCGCAGGGCCTCCAGGCCCGTGTTGGCGGCTGCCACCTCCCGCGCCAAGGCGTCGGAGGCGCCGCCCGCGCGGGCCAGTTCCGCGAGGAAGCCCTTGTCCACCTGGGAGCGGGCCGAGTGGAGGTCCAGGTGGCCGGCCGCCAGTTTCGAGAGTTTGGCGAAGCCGCCGCAGATGGTGAGGCGGTCGACGGGGTGGCGGCGTACGTACTTCAGGACCGCGCCCGCGAAGTCCCCCATGTCGAGGAGGGCGTCCTCGGGCAGGCCGTGCTCCGCGACGACCGTCTTCTCCGACGTCGAGCCGGTACAGCCCGCGACGTGCGTGCGCCCGGCCGCCCGCGCCACGTCCACGCCCCGCCGGATGGAGTCGATCCACGCCGAGCAGGAGTAGGGCACGACGATGCCGGTGGTGCCGAGGATCGACAGGCCGCCGAGGATGCCGAGGCGGGGGTTCCACGTGGAGCGGGCGATCTCCTCGCCGTGGTCGACGGAGATGGTGATCTCCACGTCCGGCGTGGTTCCGGCACGCTCGGCCACCAGCGCCACGTGGTCCCGCATCATCTGGCGGGGGACGGGGTTGATCGCGGGTTCGCCGACCTCCAGGGGCAGACCGGGGCGGGTGACCGTGCCTACGCCAGGGCCCGCCCTGAAGACGACGCCCGTGCCGGGCGGCAGCCTCCGTACCGTGGAGCGCACCAGCGCGCCGTGCGTGACGTCCGGGTCGTCGCCCGCGTCCTTGACGATCCCCGCCATGGCGTACGCGTCCGTGCGCTCCTCGGCGGCCAGCGCGAAGGCGGGCGTCTGGCCCTTGGGCAGCGTGATCGTCACCGGGTCGGGGAAGTCGCCGGTCAGCAGCGCCGTGTACGCGGCCGTCGTGGCCGCCGTCGCACAGGCGCCGGTCGTCCATCCCGGCCGCAGACCGGTGTGCTTGAGTTGGGCGCTGCGTCCGCCCTTTGCCTCACTTGGCTGACCCGGCTGACTTGGCTCACTCATGAAGGAAACCGAACTCCGTGCACGTACTGATTCTGGGGGGAACGACCGAAGCCCGCCGCCTGGCCGAGCTGCTCGCGGGCGAGGCGGGGCTGCGGGTGACCAGTTCCCTGGCGGGGCGGGTCGCCGCGCCCCGGCTGCCGCCCGGCGAGGTCCGCGTCGGCGGGTTCGGCGGGGCCGAGGGGATGGCGGCGTGGGTGCGGGAGCACCGCGTGGACGCGCTCATCGACGCCACCCATCCTTTCGCCGGGACGATCTCGTTCAACGCGGCGTCGGCCGCCGCGCTCGCCCATGTTCCCCTGCTCGCCCTGCGCAGGTCCGGCTGGGTCGCCGACAAGGGCGACGACTGGCATCGGGTCGACTCCCTGGAACAGGCGGCGCGGGTCCTGCCCGCGCTGGGCGAGCGGGTGTTCCTCACCACGGGCCGCATGGGCCTCGCCGCCTTCGCCGGGGACCCTGAGCTGGACGCTCTCTGGTTCCTCGTACGCTCCGTGGACGCTCCGGAGCCGCCCCACCCCGCCCGCGTGGAGGTCCTCCTCGACCGGGGGCCTTTCACGCTCGACGGGGAGCGTGAGCTGCTCCGTACGCATCGGATCGACGTCGTGGTGACGAAGGACAGCGGGGGCGCGGCGACGGCCCCGAAGCTTGTCGCTGCGCGCGAGGCGGGGGTTCCTGTGGTGGTGGTCCGGCGCCCTCCGGTCCCGGAGGGCGTCCCGGTGGCTACCGCCCCGGAGGAGGCGGCCGCCTGGCTGCGCCGGTTCAGCCTGGCCCCGTAAGGGGCGCGGGGAACTGCGCGACCAGCCCCCACGCACCCGCGGACGCGCGACGCGCCGAGAACCGCTCACCCCCCTTCGGGGTACCTCCGCGGCGTCCAGACGATCTGCTCCGCGCCCCCGCGCCTGCGCGTCCACCGCGTCTGGGACGACCCCACGATGAGCAGCGTCCGCATGTCGACCTCGGCAGGGTCGAGGTCGCCGAGCCGTACGACCCGCACGCTCTCCTCGGGCCCGCCGATGTCCCGGCCGAGCACCACCGGCGTGTCCGGCGTCCGGTGCTCCAGGAGCAGTTCCCGCGCCTTGCCCACCTGCCAGGTGCGGCTGCGCGACCCGGGGTTGTAGAGGGCGAGGACGAGGTCCGCGGCGGCCGCGGCGGCCAGGCGCTCGGCGATGACCTCCCACGGCTTGAGCCGATCCGAAAGGGAGAGGGTCGCGTAGTCGTGGCCGAGCGGGGCACCTGCCCGCGCGGCGGCCGCGTTGGCGGCCGTCACTCCCGGGAGCACCCGGACCGGAATGTCCTCGTACGCGTCCTGCGAGGCCGCCTCCAGGACGGCCGTGGCCATCGCGAAGACGCCGGGGTCGCCGCCCGAGACGACCGCGACGCGCCGCCCGCGACGCGCCAGCTCCAGGGCGAACTCGGCACGCTCGGACTCCACGCGGTTGTCGGAGCCGTGCCGCCGCTGGCCGGGGCGGTGGGGCACGCGGTCGACGTAGGTGGTGTAGCCGACCAGGTCGTCGGCGGCAGCGAGCGCGCCGCGCGTCTCGGGGGTCAGCCAGAGGGGCCCCGCCGGGCCGGTGCCGACCACGACGACCTCGCCCCGTCCTGCCGGGGCGGGCTCGGGCGCGGGGCCGCCGGTCAGCGGCGCCACGCGGCTCGGCAGGACCGCCACCGAGAAGTACGGCACCGATTCCGGGTCCACGTCGGCCAGCCGGCCGGTGCGCTCGCCCTCCATGGTGGCGCGCTCCACGTACCGGGCCTCTTCGAGGCGGCCCGCGCGCTCCAGGGCGCCGCGCACCTTGCCGAACGTGCGGCCGAGCTTCATGACGACCGCCGAGTCCGTCGACGCGAGGCGGGCGGCCAGTTCCTCCTCGGGGAGGGTGCCGGGCAGGATCGTGAGGACCTCCTCGGCCTCCACGAGGGGTTCGCCGAGGCGGGCGGCGGCGGCGCTCACCGAGGTCACCCCGGGAATGACCTCGGTGTCGTAGCGGTGGGCGAGCCGCTTGTGCATGTGCTGGTAGGAGCCGTAGAAGAGCGGGTCGCCCTCGGCGAGGACGGCGACGGTGCGCCCGGCGTCGAGGTGCGCGGCGAGGCGCGCCGCGGCCTGCTCGTAGAAGTCGTCGAGGGCACCGCGGTAGCCGCCGGGGTGGTCGGTGGTCTCCGTGGTGACGGGGTAGACCAGCGGCTCCTCGATGTGGTCGGCGCGCAGGTGCTTCTCCGCGATGCGGCGGGCGATGGAGCGGCCGTGCCGTGCCGAGTGGTACGCGACCACGTCGGCGGCGGCGATGACCTCGACGGCGCGCACGGTCATCAGGGAGGGGTCGCCGGGGCCGAGCCCGACTCCGTAGAGCTTCCCTCGGGTGGTCTCGGTGTTCACTCCGCCTCGCTCGCAATCGCGTTGATCGCCGCCGCGGCCATCGCGCTGCCGCCACGACGTCCCCGTACGACCAGGTACTCCAGGCCCGAGCGGTGCTCAGCGAGCGCGTCCTTGGACTCGGCGGCGCCGACGAAACCGACCGGGATGCCGAGGACCGCCGCCGGGCGCGGGGCGCCCGCCTCGATCATCTCCAGGAGGCGGAAGAGGGCGGTGGGGGCGTTGCCGATGGCGACGACGGAGCCTTCGAGGCGGTCGCGCCACAGCTCCATGGCCGCGGCGCTGCGCGTGGTGCCGAGCTGTGCCGCGAGGTCCGGGACGGACGGATCGGCGAGGGTGCAGATCACGTCGTTGTCGGCGGGCAGCCGCTTGCGGGTGACGCCGCTCGCGACCATGTTCGCGTCGCACAGGATCGGCGCGCCGTCGCGCAGCGCCTTGCGGGCGTCGGCCACCACGCGCGGGCTGAAGGCGAGATCGCGGACGAGGTCGACCATCCCGCAGGCGTGGATCATCCGCACCGCGACCTGGCTGACATCGGCGGGCAGACCGGCGAGGTCCGCCTCCGCGCGGATGGTGGCAAAGGACTCGCGGTAGATCGCCGCGCCGTCCTTCTCGTAGTCGAACACTGTGCTCTCGCTCATCTCGTGGCCGTTGTGGTGGTGGTTGCGGATGTCGTACGTGCCGTCGTGACCGTCTCGGTCAGGGTCCCGCCGTTCACGGGCACCGCGGTGCCGCCGGTGTGCGCCGTCACCTCGTAGCGCCCGTCGCCGATAGCGGTGACGCCGACCCAGTCGCCGTGCGGGTGGCCGCAGCGGCGCTCGCAGCCCGACCAGTGGACGGGCAGGCCCCCGGCGCCGGGAACGGCGTCCGCGCGTACGTCGGCGAGGGACTTGGCGCAGCCGGGGCGGCCGGTGCAGGCGCCTACGCCGAGCCAGGGCGAGCCCGGGTCGGTGAGGTAGCCGGCGTCGGCCAGCGCGGTCAGGCGTGCGCGGGCCGCCGCGTCGTCCCGGAAGCCCGGGATGACCAAGCCGCGCCACGGCGTGACCCGCAGCTCGTCGGCGGGGGCCGGGAGCAGGGCGCGCCACTGGGCGGCCGTGACCCGGCCGAGGCGGGCGCCCACCGCCACCGCGCGGCCGACGACGCCGGGCAGGGGCGCGGCGGGGCGGGGCAGGTGCGGGGCGGCGGCGGGCTCGGCGTCGATGCCGTCGCTGCCCTCGGTGCCCCGCCGCAGCGCTCCGGCGAGGTCGACGGCGTGCCCCGCGGGCAGCTCCCGTACCCGCCAGGCTCCGTTGCCCGCCTCACGCGCGGCGGCGAGGAAGGCCCCGGCGGCGGCGAGTGCGGCGCGGGGGGCGGCGGCGCCGGGGACGCGCAGGGCGTGGCTCCCGACGCGTACGACCGCCGTACCGCCCGATTCTGCGATCAAGGTCACATCGCCGCCGAGCCCGGCCACGTCCCCGCGCCCGTCGTCCAGGGCGAACAGGAAGCGGCCGGAAAGCGCCGTCGTCCAGTCCTCGGCGCACAGCAGTCCGTCCAGCTCACGGGCCCACAACTGCACGTCGGCGTGGCCGAGTCGGTCCAGGGTGGCCAGCGGGGACGCCACGATGTTCCGGACGCGCTCGTGGCGTTCGGAGGGCAGCAGGCCCGCGTCCGCGAGGAGCGTGGAGAGTTCCGCGCCGCAGCTCTCGCCGAGGCCGCGCAGCTCGATGTTGCCGCGCGAGGTGACGCTGAGGTTCCCGTCCGCCAGACGCTCCGCCGCGTCACCCAGAACCGATGCCTGATGACCCGTCAAAAGGCCTGCGGGCAGGCGGAGTCGGGCCAGTGCGCCGTCGTCGGCGCGGTGCAGACGGAGGGCTCCGGGGCAGGCGTCACCCCGGTCGCGTATCCGGTCACGTATGGGGGATTCGCCCTGTTTCATGGAAGTTGCTCGGCTGGGCGGCATGGCGGCGAGCATACCCAGGCGGATCCGGGCGGTCGCCTCCCGAGACGGCCCGTCCTGGCAGGTGGCCGCCCCGCGATCGGTGGGCAGGACTTACTATGCAGGCGGCGGGCCGCCAGGTTCGCCGACGCCAGCGACGGCGTGGGTCCACCAGGACCCGAGGGAGGAAGCCCGGTGCGAATCCGGCGCGGTCCCGCCACTGTGAACCCCACCGAGGTGGGGCGAGCCAGGAACTCCTGCCGTCCATACGACCACCCGGGGCGCGGACACCCCGAGGAAGGCCTGCGCACGCATGCTTCTGCTGCTGTCGACCTCCGACACCGACCTGCTCAGCGCCCGCGCGGCGGGGGGTCCGGTCGACTACCGGTTCGCCAACCCGTCCCGTCTGGACCTCGCCGAGCTGCCCTCCCTGCTGGAGGGCGCCGACCTCGTCGTCGTACGCCTCCTCGGTGGCGTACGCGCCTGGCAGGACGGCCTCGACCAGCTCACCGCCAGCGGTCTGCCGGTGGTCGTCCTCACCGGTGAACAGGCGCCCGACGCCCAGCTCATGGCCTCCTCGACCGTGCCGGTCGGCATCGCCGCCGAGGCGCACGCCTACCTCGCGCACGGCGGCCCCGCGAACCTGGAGCAGCTGGCCCGCTTCCTCTCCGACACCGTGCTCCTCACCGGCCACGGCTTCGACCCGCCGGCGCCCGCGCCGTCCTGGGGCCCGCTGGAGCGCACCGCGCGCGACATCGAGGGCCCGACCGTCGCGGTGCTCTACTACCGCGCCCACCACATGAGCGGCAACACCGCGTTCATCGACGACCTGTGCGGCGCCATCGAGGACGCGGGCGGCCGCCCGATGCCGCTGTACGTGGCCTCGCTGCGGGCTCCCGAGCCCGAGCTGATCGACGCGCTGCGGCCCGCCGACGCCATCGTCACCACGGTCCTCGCCGCGGGCGGCACCAAGCCCGCCGAGGCCTCCGCGGGCGGCGACGACGAGTCGTGGGACGCGGGCGCGCTGACCGGGCTCGACGTGCCGATCCTCCAGGCGCTCTGCCTGACCGGCTCGCGTTCGGCCTGGGAGGAGAACGACGAGGGCGTCTCGCCGCTGGACGCGGCGAGCCAGATCGCGGTGCCGGAGTTCGACGGACGTCTGATCACCGTGCCGTTCTCGTTCAAGGAGATCGACGAGGACGGGCTCCCGGCCTATGTGGCGGACGCCGAGCGGGCGGCCCGGGTAGCCGGGATCGCCGTGCGCCACGCGCGTCTGCGGCACATCCCGGCCGCCGACAAGCGCCTCGCGCTGGTGCTCTCCGCGTACCCGACCAAGCACTCGCGGATCGGCAACGCGGTCGGCCTCGACACCCCCGCGTCCGCCGTGGCGCTCCTTCGCAGGCTCATCGGTGAGGGCTACGACTTCGGCCCCTCGGAGGAGATCCCGGGCATCGTCTCCGGTGACGGCGACGAGCTGATCCGTGCGCTGATCGACGCGGGCGGCCACGACCAGGAATGGCTCACCGAGGAGCAGCTGGCCGCCAACCCCGTCCGCATCCCGGCCGCCGCCTACAAGCGGTGGTACGCGACGCTGCCGCAGGAGCTGCGGGACTCCGTCGAGGAGCACTGGGGCCCGCCGCCCGGCGAGATGTTCCTGGACCGCTCCCGCGTGGGCGACGGCGGTGACCCGGAGGGCGACATCGTGCTCGCCGCCCTGCGCCGCGGGAACCTCCTCATCCTCATCCAGCCGCCGCGCGGCTTCGGCGAGAACCCCATCGCGATCTACCACGACCCCGACCTGCCGCCCTCGCACCACTACTTGGCGGCCTACCGCTGGATCGCGGCCCCCGCGGCCGACGGCGGTTTCGGCGCGGACGCGATGGTCCACCTCGGCAAGCACGGCAACCTGGAGTGGCTGCCCGGCAAGAACGCGGGCCTCTCGGCGGCCTGCGGCCCCGACGCCGCGCTCGGCGACCTCCCGCTGATCTACCCGTTCCTGGTGAACGACCCGGGCGAGGGCACCCAGGCCAAGCGCCGCGTGCACGCCACGCTCATCGACCACCTCGTGCCGCCGATGGCCCGTGCGGACTCCTACGGCGACATCGCGCGCCTGGAGCAACTCCTCGACGAGTACGCGCAGATCAGCTCCATGGACCCGGCGAAGCTTCCCGCGATCCGCGCGCAGATCTGGACGCTCATCCAGGCCGCGAAGCTCGACCACGACCTCGGCCTTGAGGACCGCCCGGACGACGACGGCTTCGACGACTTCCTGCTCCACGTCGACGGCTGGCTCTGCGAGATCAAGGACATGCAGATCCGCGACGGCCTGCATGTGCTCGGCACCGCCCCGGCGGGCGCCGACCGCGTCAACCTCGTCCTCGCGATCCTGCGCGCCCGCCAGATCTGGGGCGGCACGACCGCGCTGCCGGGCCTGCGCGAGGCCCTCGGCCTCGACGAGTCCGCGGCGACGCGCGTGAGCGCCGACGAGGCCGAGGAGAAGGCCCGCGCACTGGTCCAGGCGATGGACGACGCGGACTGGGACCTCTCGGCCGTCCCCGCCGACCAGGGCGAACAGGTCGCCGCCATCCTGGAGTTCGCGGCCCGCGAGGTCGTCCCGCGCCTCGCCGCCACCACCGCCGAACTCGACCACGCGGTGCACGCCCTGAACGGCGGCTTCGTCCCGGCGGGCCCCTCGGGCTCCCCGCTGCGCGGCCTGGTCAACGTCCTGCCGACCGGCCGCAACTTCTACTCGGTCGACCCCAAGGCAGTCCCGTCCCGCCTCGCCTGGGAGACCGGCGAGGCCCTCGCCGACTCGCTCATCGAGCGGTACAGGAACGACAACGGCGGCTATCCCACCTCCGTCGGCCTGTCCCTGTGGGGCACGAGCGCGATGCGCACGGCGGGCGACGACGTCGCCGAGGCCCTCGCGCTGCTGGGCGTCCGCCCCGTCTGGGACGACGCGTCGCGCCGCGTCACGGGCCTGGAAGCCATTCCGTACGAGGAGCTGGGCCGCCCGCGTATCGATGTGACGCTGCGCATCTCGGGCTTCTTCCGCGACGCGTTCCCGCACACGATCGGCCTGCTCGACGACGCGGTGCGCCTCGCCGCCTCGCTGGACGAGCCCGCCGAGCACAACTACGTACGCGCCCACGCCCAGGCCGACCTGGCCGAGCACGGCGACGAGCGCCGGGCCACCACCCGCATCTTCGGCTCCCGCCCCGGCACGTACGGCGCGGGCCTGCTCCAGCTCATCGACTCCCGCGACTGGCGCACCGACGCGGACCTCGCCGAGGTCTACACGGTGTGGGGCGGCTACGCCTACGGCCGCGGGCTCGAAGGCCGCCCGGCCCGCGCCGAGATGGAGACCGCGTACAAGCGCATCGCGGTCGCCGCGAAGAACACGGACACCCGCGAGCACGACATCGCGGACTCCGACGACTACTTCCAGTACCACGGCGGCATGGTCGCGACCGTGCGCGCCCTGCGGGGCACGGCCCCCGAGGCGTACATCGGCGACTCGACGCGCCCCGAGACGGTCCGCACGCGCACGCTGGTGGAGGAGACCTCACGCGTCTTCCGCGCCCGCGTCGTGAACCCCAAGTGGATCGAGGCGATGCGCCGCCACGGCTACAAGGGCGCCTTCGAACTCGCCGCCACCGTGGACTACTTGTTCGGGTACGACGCCACGACCGGCGTCGTCGCCGACTGGATGTACGACAAGCTCACCGAGGCGTACGTCCTGGACCCGACCAACCGCCAGTTCCTCCAGGAGAACAACCCCTGGGCCCTGCACGGCATCGCGGAGCGCCTCCTGGAGGCGGAGTCGCGCGGCATGTGGGCCAAGCCGGACCCGGCGGTGCTGGAAGCGCTGCGCCAGGCCTACCTGGAGACCGAGGGCAACCTGGAGGACGAGGGCACGCGGGAATAGCCAGCCGGCAGCGCTGCCGCTCTGCTCGGGGAGCGGCTTCGGGTCGCCCGGCTGATCGGGGAGCGGCTCGGCGGGGTTCCGGTGCACCGGTCGGAGGCCGCCGGGGACTACGTCCCGTACCTGCCGAGCGCGGACGAACTCCCCCCGGACAGTGCCGAAGCCACGCTCCGGCGCCTCGCGCAGTTCCCCGCGCAAGAGCGTGAGGGCGGGCCCGCGCTGGCCCGCGAGGCGCTGGCGCGGTTCACCGGGCCGGTGCCCGGCGACGAGCCGCGGCACGAGCTGGTCGTCACGCACAACTTCCTGATCGGCTGGCTCGTCCGGGGCGCCCCGCCTCACTGGTCTTCTACAACGACATGCGGCACCTGCCCGCGGAGCTGCGCTGGACCGGGTTCCCGCCGGAACTCACAGAAGGTGCGGAATCCCCACATTGTTGATGAGGGGGCCCTCGACCGTCACTCCTTCCGTGATCAGTGACTCGGGGAGGGGCAGCGGCGAAGGGTTCGCCACCGCCCGCTGTGCCGCCGAGGCCGGGACCGCCACGGCGGCGAGGGCGAGGATGAGGATTCCCAGGAGGGTGGCGGTCAGGGCGCGGCGATGACGCATGTGGCTGCCTTCTCTGTCGGTGCGGGTGGCGGGCGTCTTACGACCCGTTCGTATGATCGTCGGTGACTTCTTGGACGCGGCGGGGTTACACACGGCGAGCGGGCCGCGGTGGGCGGCCCCCGCGCAGGGTCCAAGGAGGCTGTCATGAACGGCGGTTGGGTGCAGGCAACGTCCCGTTGGGTGCTGGTCACGGCGATGGTGGCCGGGCCGGCCGTGCTGTGCTCCGGCACGGCTCACGCCGACGAGACGCATGAGAACTCGCACAACGCGCCCAGGGTGGCGCTGATCAGCACCGGCCAGATCGACGATCCGCTGGAGGACGTGCTGGAGCACACCCTCCTCTTCGGTGACGGCTACCGATGGGGCTGACCGGCGGGGCCGGCCGCGCCTCGTAACCGTCACGCACTCGCGCGGGTCCCGGACGGCAGCGCAAGTGCGTGACGGAGCACGGTGGTTCAGGTCACGGCGCGAGGCAGCCGACGCCCGGGATCTCGGCGGGGACGCTGGGGGCGGCCGGATCGACGAGCCCCGTGACGTCACCGGCCGCCTGTGTCACGCAGCCGAGGGTCGCGATCGGGTCCGGAACGGCGCTCGCCGGCACCGTGAGGATCCCCAGCAGGGTGACGGCTCCAAGGACGACGGCGGCGGTACGGCGCATGTGAGATCTCCTTCACTTCGGCGGTGTTGCCCGTGGCCCGGCGCTTCGTGCCGGGCCGCTCCGTGACTCCCCAACTCCCGCACCCGATAGGCCCCATATCACCCGTACGTGGATGACGGAACGATCCGCCGCTGCGCTAGGCTCGGGCTCGTCGCGCGTACGCACTGCCCCAGGAGGCACCGGTGACCGCCCCGGACGAGACGGCTCTGCCCACCCCGTCGGGTCACCCGACCGGCGACGACGCCCACCGCGCCCAGTTGGAGCGGCTGGCCGAGGAGATCGGCGAGCGGGCCGCCGGGACGGTCGTCTTCGGCGAGGCCGTCACCGCCGCGGAGGTCACCGTCATCCCCGTCGCCGAAGTCGGTTACGGCTTCGGCCTCGGCCCCACCTCCCCCACCGCCTCCGAAACCGGTGGGGCCGGCTGCGTCAGGGCCCACCCCCGCGGCTTCATCGAGATCAGGAACGGCACCGCCACCTACCGGCCGCTCCCCAACCCGTGGCTCACCGTCGCCCTCCCGTTCGCCGCCTTCCTGGCGGGCGTCGCCGTCCCGCCCCTCGCACGCCTTCTCACCAAGCGCCACCCCGGCGCGTAGGAAGCGGCCCTGGACACCGCCGGGGGAGACGGATTGCCCAGGGCCGCGGTCTGGGTGGTGTTGTCGAGCACGGGCGACAGTAGGAGACGCGATATATCGCGTCAAGTCTCGTTGCTCGCTTTCGGTCATGCGAAGGGCGTACGACGCGCGTATCACCCGTTGACGTACGCGTTCACCGGTGAGAGCCCGGACAGGTCGACCTGGAGCCCGCGCAACGCCGGTGAGTACAGGTAGGTGCGCTCGGGGACGAACACCGGGACGGCGGCCGCCTGCTCCAGTACCAGGCGGTTCACCTCGGCCCACAGCCTGCCCGAGTCCTTGAGGTCCGCCGCGCCGTTCGCCGCGTCGATCGCCGCGTTCACCTTCGCGTTGTCGAGCCGACTGTAATTGCTCGACCTGGCCCGGTCATGGCGTCCGTCGAAGTAGTCGGGCAGGTAGTTGGAGGCGGTGGGCAGGCCGCCGCCGACGGCCATGCGGACCATGTCGTACTTGCCGTCGGCCACGCCGCTCCAGAAGGAGGAGAGCGGCACCTGCTTGACCGTGACCTCGAACCCGGCTCCCTCCAGGCCCGCCTCGACGGCCTCCGCGCGGTTCTTGTCGGTGCTGGTGTCCGGGTGGGCGAGGGTGAGGCGGTAGCCCATCTCGTCCGCCTCCAGGAGGAACTTCCGCGCCCTGGCCGTATCGCCGTTCACCATCCGGCGGTTGGGGTCGAAGCCCAGGGTCCCGGGCACTCCCGGCGGCAGCAAGTGAGTGGTCAAGCGGCCTTCCCCGCCGCTCGCCTTGAGGATGTCGTCGCCGGGCAGGGCGGTGGCGATGGCTCTGCGTACGTCGAGGTTCCTCACCCGGTCCGTGTTGATGACGTACGACTGCGTGTGCCAGGTGGGGGACGTGACCACTTTCGCGCTGCCCTCCGGACCACGCCGGCCGCTGGGGTCGTCGGCGCCGGAGAAGGTCATGAGCGCCTTGCCCGCGGGCGCCGAGCCGATGCGGGCACGGATCTCCTCGGGCCCCAAGCCTGTCTGGATCCGATAGCTGTCGGGATAGGCGCTGCGCACGGGGTCGGTGCCCTTGCGCCACTTGGGGTTGCGGGTGAGGGTGAGGTCCTTGGGGTCGGCGGAGCCGCTGATCTGGTACGGGCCCGTGGAGGGCAGCGGCTCGGAGCTGCCGGTCCCGCCGTCGGCCGCCCGCGGGACCGGCGCTCCCGACGGCCCCGCGAGGACGACGTTGAAGTCGCGGTGGACGCCCGCGAGATGGAAGACGACCGTGCGGTCGTCGGGCGTCTCGATCGCGCTCTTCTTCGCGGACTCGGCGCGGGCGCCCTTGGGTCCGTAGAGGGCGGTGCGCAGGGTCTGGTCGCCCTCGCCGAGTCCGGACTCGAAGGTGCGCTCGATGGCGTGCCGGAAGTCCTCGGAGCGCACAGGCGTGCCGTCGTTGTAGGTGAGTCCGCTCTTGAGCCTGAACGTCCAGTCACGGCCGTTCGTCGTCCGGCCGGCGTCCTCGGCGAGGTCGCCGACGACCTTCACCGAGCCGCCCGCCCCGGTCTTGAACGCGGTGAGCCCGCGGTGCACCAGCCGTGCGAGCTGCTGGCCGCCGCTGCCCGGCCAGGTCAAGGCGGGGTCGAGCGAGTCGAACTCGCTCGGTTCGAGCACGGTGACCCGACCGCCCTCGCGTGCGCCCCTGACGACGGGTGCGGGGCCCTTGGAGTCGGCCGCGGTGCCGACGGTGAGGCTCTGCGTCGCGGCCCGGAGCACCTTGTCGCCCCGGATGGCGCCGCCGTCACCGGAGCCGGCCCCGCCCTGCCGCTTGGAGTCGTCCCGGTTGCCGTCCGAACCGTCCCCGAACGGGTTGAAGACCGTGAGGGTGGTCACCAGCGCGCCCGCGGCGACCGCCGCGACCGCGCTCAGGCCCCAGACCCTGGCTCGCGACCTGACAGCCGGGGCGGCGGGGCCGAAAGCCCCGGAGGGACGCGAGGGGCCTGAGGGGCCTGAGGGGCTCACGAAGGTTAGGGGAGCGGGCACTTGGCCCTGCGCGTACGCGCCCGTGGGCGTGGGGGCCGCCGGGGCCGACGGCGGGGCCTGCGGCATCGGGGGGAGCGGCGGGGCGAGGGAGTAGGACGTGGGGGTGGCGGGCGCGGGCGGTGGCGCGGCGCCCGGGGCAGGCGCACCCAGCCTGTCCAGGGCGTCCCCCGCCTCCTGCGCGTCCGGCCGGTCCGCGGGCTGCTTGGCCAGCATCCGCCCCAGCAGGTCGTCCCACTCGGGGGCCAGCCCCGCGCGACGCACCGACAGCCGGTCCGGGGTCTCGTACACATGGCCGTGCATCAGCGCGGCGGCCGAGTCCGCGTCGAACGGCGGTGTGCCCGCGAGGAGTTGGTACACCATGCAGCCCAGCGAGTACACATCGCCGCGGCCGTCGTCCACGCCCCGCGTGAAGCGCTCCGGCGCCATGTAGTGCAGGGTGCCCACCGGCGCGTCGGCGGTGCCCGTCAGATATCCGGCCGTGGTGGTGGCATCGAGGAACTTGGCGATGCCGAAGTCGAGGACCTTGACCGTGCCCTCGTCCGTCACCATCACGTTCGCCGGTTTGATGTCCCGGTGGACGATGCCCGCCCGGTGCGCGGTGGCCAGTGCCCGGCACACCTGCGCGCAGATCACGGCGACCCGCTCGGGCGCCAGGGGCCCCGACTCCAGGGCCAGGTCCCCTACGGTACGTCCGGTGAGCAGCGGCATCACCAGGTAGGGGACGCCGTGCGCCGACCCGTGGTCGAAGACGGGCACGATGTACGAGCTGTCGAGGGCCGCTGCGGCCCGCGCCTCGCGTACGAACATGGCGAGGAGGCGTTCCCCCTCGGCCGGGGTCGTCCCGCGCGGCATGCTGAGGACCTTGACGGCGACGCGCCGCCGCAATCGCGAGTCCTCGGCCCGCCACACCTCGCCCATACCGCCCGCGCCGATACGCTCCACGAGCGTGTACCGGCCGTCCAGGACCGTCCCCTGCATTCCCGCCTCCCCCGCCGACAGATCTTCATCGCCTGCCGTCGGGCCACAATTTACCGTCGGAGGAACAGGCGTTGACGGGTGCCACTGGAATACCCGGAAACGGCGGGAACTCCTAGCGCGATCCGCCCTGGCGCAGCATCAGAATCACAAAACGCCATCCCGGGTGCGACGCCGGGAGAAGAACCTGGGAACGGACCGTCACTTCTTCCGCGGATGCGGACGGAACCCGCAGATGGAACTGGTGCCCCTGCCGGTAGGCGACGACCCTGGGCCTCTCCTGCCAGATCCGCTCGCACTCGGGGATGGCCAGGACGTGCTCCAGCAGGTCGTTGAGCACGGGGTCCGCCGGCCAGTTGACCAGTGCGAAGCGCAGTTGCCCCAGGTAGTGCTCGACGTGGTCGTGCCAGCCCAGAAGCTGTTCACGGGCTTCCGGCGCGGTGAGCACCCAGCGCAGCAGGTTCGCGGAGGGCTCGGTCACCCAGGGGAACCAGCGGGCCATGTGTGCGTTGTGACGGATGATGGTCCACGTGTGATCTATCAGGTACGCGGGCACGTCCTGAGGCCACTCGACGAGTTCCTCAAGCTCCTCAAGATCGGCTGATTCCGAGCTGCTTTCGACTGAATAGGGACGCGTCAGAGTCGAACCGCTCAACGCGTGGGCGTAGATCGCCATGCGTTCATCGGGGCCCAGGCGGAGGGTTTCGGCGAGCCGGTCGAGGACATTCGGGGGCAGGGATACGTCGGCCCCGCTCTCCAGGGTGCGATACCAGCGCTCGCTCACGCCCGTCTTGTGGGCGACCTCTTTCTGGGACAGCGCCTTACCCCGCTCCATCTGTAGCCCGGCCTCGAGCCGCCAGACACGCAGCAGGCTCGGCAAGCCCCGGAACCTATTTGCCGAGTAAGCAGTCTTCACCCTGTCCGCCCCATATGGCCGCATTCTCGAACATCTTCCCGTCTCCCCCGTCGCCCGCCTCAGTTGTTAATCCGACCCACAATATGCCAGCGCCTTCTCGGCGCTCCGGGTCCTCGCGGCCCAACGCGTCACAGGAGGTACCGCCAGTCCGGCCGCCACCTGCACGGCGGCCAGGACGGCCCAGGCGAGTGTGCCTCCGTGGATCAACTGGTTGATCAGCAAGGGGCCGATCACCTGCTGGGCACCCACGCTCAGCCAGAAGAGCGCTATGTACGTGGCTTCCTGCCCCTCCCGGGCGAGTTGGTAGGAGATCCCCCACCCGCCGGCCGACTGGAACAGCTCACTCGCCGTGAGGGCGGCAACGCCCAGCACGAGCAGACCTGCCGCAGGTACGACGGAGAACGACGGTGTCGCCGCGAGGAGCAGGCACGCGACCGCCAGGCTGAACCCCGAGACGCGCATGAGCTTCGCCGCCTTGGTGAGGTCGCCTGCGCCCCGGCTCGCGCGTACCTGGAAGAGCACGGCGAGCGCGGTGTTGACCGCGAGCAGCACGGAGACCATCCAACGGGGGGCCGTCGTGGCCGTCGACACCCAGAGCGGCAGTCCCACGGTCAGCAGCGACAGGTGCATGGCCAGCACCACGTTCAGTACCGCGATGGCGAGGAACGGCCGGTCGGTGAGGATGCGGACCGACAGCCTCCGCCCGAGGTGCGAGGGGTCCGTAACCTTGCCCGGCAACAGGGGTATGCGTGCCGCCACCGTGGCCAGCGCCATCAGCAGAGCGCCACCGCAGAGCAGCACGGCCGTATAGGAAGCCCGGGTGTCGAGCGCCAGCGCGACGCTTCCTGAGAGGGCTCCGACCGAGTAGCCGGCGTTGCGCAGGGCTCCCATGACCGCCATGGTCCTCACCCGGTCCGCTTCCGGAACGGCCATGCCCACGAGCGCCTGCACGAGGGGCGCCATGGCCTTGTCGACGCACCCCATCAGGACGGCGACGACAAGGAAGCTCACGAATCCGGGAACGAACGCGTAGACCACCATGCACAGAGCACGCCACACCGCCACGATCACGAGGAGGCGCCGGACACCCCAGCGGTCGGCGAGCATCCCCGTCGGGAGCGTCGTCAGCAGTCCCGCCCCGGCCGCCAGCGCGAGGCCCGTGCTGACCTGGCCGACGGACAACCCCACGGCACCCGTCAGGAACAGAACGGAGACGGAGAGGAACACACCGGTCCCCAGGGCGTCGATCAACGCCATCGCCGTGAGTTGGCGGCCCGCGGTGCCCTGGGGCAGTTTCTCGCGCCATCTGTCCAGCCGGGTACCTTCGCGCGCGGTGTCCTTGTCGCCCTGCCGCACCTTCATCACACCGATCCTTGCCCCTTGCGGCACACCAGCGTACGGCTGCGCTCGCGACGCAACCGGTAGTCCACGTCGATGAGTTGGCACTCGGCTCCCCGCTCGGCCAGTTCCGCCAGAAGGAGGTCGAGTTCCGGGTAGAACCGCCCCGAGGTGTCGGTGAGCGGATGCACCCGTACCTCGTCGCAGACACGCAGCAGTTCGAGCAGGGCAGCGCGATGCCAGTCCCGGTCGAACAGGTTGGCGTACGTGAACAGGAGATTGGGAACGAGACCGAGACGAAACTGCCCCTCACCGAAGGGGAGATCGGGCAGCGCGGCCGGCTGATAGGGCCGGGGGCCTCCGCCGCTCCACGCCCGTTCGTAGTCGTCGAGGAAGGCGGTCGCGGCCGAGCGCCTCATGCCGAGGTAGCCGTCGAGCCCGCCCGCCCAGGAAAGGTCGTAGAGCTGGGGAGCCTCGCGCGCCCGCAGCTCCCCGATGTCCAGCTCGTCCAGCACGCGTCCCCGGAGTTCATCGGGCCGCCGGTCGTAGAGCGGGTCCACGCTCACGACCGACGCGCCGAGCCCGCGTGCCCGCAGGGCGAAGTCGCTCGCCCCCGCGGCGCAGTCGAGAACGGGGCCCGCCAGCACGTCGTTCTCGGTGAGCCCGAACATCTCCAGGTACTCGGAGAAGTCACGCGAAGTGATCATTATCTTGTTCAGCGGTTCGAGCCGCGGTGCGGTGTCCGACATGTCGTCGCCCTTCGTCAAAACTCTGCCGGCCGGCTTCCTGTGCTCAGCCGATCTCTTCTTGCGGACCTTCGACGAAGCGGATCTCGTCGCCCGGCTGGAGGCTGATGTCGCCCGCGGTCCAGAGTCGGTCGGAGTCGATGAGGATGTTGTAGTGGTTCGGGTAATGGCACTCGTCGAACCCCGCGAGGCGGCCTATCAGGCGGTCCGCCCGGCCGGCCTGACGGACCCACACCTCATCACCCCGGCAGAGCATGGCCGGGTCCTGGAACTCGACGAAGCCGAGGAAACCCGCCCGGTCCACCCGGTCGCCCTCGGCGCTGGGGCGGTCGGTCGTGGTCACCAGTTCGTGGATCTGGCCGGCGGGGATGGCGCGGGAGCCCCACGGGGAGAGGGTCATGCCGCGCTTCTCGGTGACGTGGAACAGGAGCCGGACCACCTTGGTGGAGACCGGGTTCTTGGAGGACATGCGAAGCCTGGTGTGCTTCGCCCGTCCGACGCGGTACGCCTCCTCGACGAGGGCGACGATGTCCGGGCCCGGGTCCTGGTAGGCGGCGGACCCGGCGGCGACCGCGCCGCGGAAGTCGGCGAGGATGCCGTCGTACTCGTGGCTGAGCGAGGCCTTGAAGCCGTCGTAACCAGCGAGCATGTCCGCGTGGAGCACCTGGCCGTCGCGCAGCTCGACCGTGACGTCCTTCACCTCACCGGTGTGCAGGGCCCAGTCCAGCTCCACCCGTACGGGAACCCCGTCGGCGCTTTGCAGGTCCAGCTCGGCACAGAACTCCGCGCCCATGCGGACGTCACCGATGCTCGCGTCCGTCAGGGCCAGGTCGCCCACGAGGAAGCGCGCCTCGTCCAGCGCGTTGGGGCCGTTGTCGATGACGCAGCCGCCGCCGCACTGCTCGGGCTGGAGGTACCAGCCCTCACCGCCCATGTGCTCGGTGATGTTCTCGTGGTAGCGGACCACGACGCGGGACAGTTCGGCCGGGTCGTCGGGGAGCCGCTTCTTCAGCGCCACCAGGTTCGTGTTGTAGCGGCGGTGGAAGGCGGTGAAGAGGACACCGTTGTTGCGACGTGCGGCACGGGTCATTCGCGCTGCCTCCGCCGTGGTGACGGCGAGAGGCTTCTCGCAGCAGACGGCGAGCCCGGCGTCGAGCGCGGCTTCCGCCGCCTCGGCGTGCAGGTGATTGGGCAAGGTGATGACGACGGCGTCGCAGACGCCCGCGGCCAGCAGGTCCTGGTAGCGGCCGAAGGCCGCCACCCCTCGCGCGGCGAACGGCTCGGTCTTGGCCGAGGCCGTGTCACAGACGGCCGCGAGCGTCACTTCGCCGGACCGTTCGACGGCCTCGATGAAGAAGGGTGATATCGCGCCGAGACCAATGATTCCGAGCTTCATCGAGACGGTTCCTTCCGCAAGTCTGGGACCTGCCGCCGTTCCCGGCCCACCTCGGCGCCGAAGCGCAGCACGAGGTCGCGGCAGCGGGTCGCGTAGCTTTCCAGGTCCTTCAGATCGACGTGTTCGTCCGGTGTGTGCGCGCCGTTGCCGTCCAGCGTCCCCGGACCCGAGGCGACCACGTACCGGCCCGGCCCCGCGGCCCAGATGGCGTCGCAGGTGAAGGCGGTGCCGTCCGCGACCCCGTCGTGCCGTGGCAGGCCGGCCGCGGCCAGGACGCCTTCCATCACCGGATCCCGGTTCGACAGGGGTGGCAGGCCACGCTTGAGCCAGTCCAGCCGTACGACGCTGTTCCAGTCCGCTGCCAGCCGGCGGACCACCGGATTGTCGGGGAAGCGCCGCCGCAGGTCATCTCCGGCGGCGACGGCCGTCTCCGCCACGGCGAGGGCGAGTTCCTCCGCCGCCGCGGTGTCGTAGTAGGCGATGTTCAGCAGCAACTGGCCGGACCCGTACACCCTGTTGTGCGACGTGCCCGTCCGCAGCCCGGCGACACAGAGCTTCGCCCCGAGCTTCTCCGCCAGCGGCGCGAGCCGTTCGGTGAGGGAACAGGCCAGCAGGGACAGGGCGACGGTGGCGTTGTGCCCGTCGTACGGGTGATCGTCGGTGCTGTCCGCGCCGGCGACCGTCCATCGCGGCGTCATCGCGGCGCTACAGGCGTCGAGGGAACGGCCGTCGGTGGGTTCGGCGAAGACCATGAGCCTGCCCACGACACCGGACTCCACCAGCCACCGGGTCCCGTAGACCCCCATGGCGCCGCCCTCCTCGCCCGGCACGCAGGCTATCTGGACCTCGATGTCCCCGGCGAGGGCCGGATCATGGGCGAACGCGGCGGCGACCCCCAGGAGCGCGGCGACGCCCGGCCCCTTGTCGTCGACCGCTCCCCTGCCGTGCAGGGTGCCGGCATCGAGTCGCGGGGGAACGTGGGGGCCCACGGTGTCCATGTGGAAGTTGAACACCAGGCGCCGTTCGGGGGGCTGGGGTTCTCCCATCCCGACCACCACGGAGGGCTGTGCGTCGAGGAAGCGTTCCGGCGCATCGGCGAGTGCCGTGCGCACCTGGGCGGGTACGCCGGGCAGGTCCAAGAAGTCGGGCGGCGGGGAGCTGAGTTGCCTGAGGGCCAGGCCGCGCCGGGCCGCCCCGGCGACGAAGACGCTCTGGGCACGGACGATGCCCAGCGGGTCGCCGCCTTCGAGGGGAGAGACCGTGTCCTCGCTCATCAGCTCCATGAGCCAGGCAAGGTCGCGGTCGGTGAAGGACACCGGGTCGAGGCCCGGCCCGGCGGGGCCGCCGTCGTGGAAGGGGGTGTGCCCGCCCCGTGAGCGGGAGACCAGTTCCCGGAACCGGCGGCCGTACGCGCTGTAGGCCGAGGCCAGCTTGTCCGGCTCGCCCGTCACCCCCAGATGGGGAATGAGCGCGACGTGCGGCTCGATGCTGTACCACCCCTGGTAGCCGGCCTCCTCCAAGGTGTGTACGCAGTCGAGCACACTCGCCGTGCCCTCGCCGGGCATGCCGAACACGGCGTTGCCCTTTTCGTCCCTGACACCGTCCTTGATGTGCACGTGGTCGATCCACGGCAGGACTTCCCGGAGGAACGGCAGCGTTTCGTACCCGTAAGCGAGCCCGTTGCCCGTGTCGAACAGCAGGCGCAGCGCGGGACTGTCGACCTCGGTGATCAGCTCGACCGTGTGCGGCGCGCTGCGGCTCGCCCAGCCGTGGCAGTTCTCATGCAGCAGTACGGCACCGGAGTCGGCCGCCCTGCGGGTCAGTTCCCGCATGCGGCGCAGCGCCTCGGCCCGCCACTGCGGCTCGTCCAGATCGGTGTTGGGGTAGGACATCACCCGCAGCCGGGAGCAGCCGAGCAGCTCGGCCCGCCGCAAGGCCCGCTCCAGCAGGTCGAGTTCCTCGGTGAAGTCGACGGAGATGTCGACCGCCCAGCTTCCCAGCGGTGTGTCCAGGACGGGGACCTCCAGTCCGGCCTCACCCAGCCGGTCGGACATGGCCCGCACGGTGTCCTCGGGCAGGTCGTGAAGGCCCACTCCGTCGACCGTGCGCAGCTCCAGACCCGTGAATCCCAGCGCGCGGTGGACGCGTATCTGCCCGGCGAGATCGGCGGCCGCCTCGTCGCCGATACCGCAGAGCCGTCCGCTCCCGATCCCGCCGCTCATCGGGTGGCGCCGAACTCGGCGACGAGGTCCGCGACCCGGCCGACGGTCTCCATGGACAGCCCCGGGTACAGCGGCAGGACCAGCGTCTCGGCCGCGAGCCGCTCGGCGACCGGGTACTCCCCCGTGATCACGGCGAGCTGCCGTACGGACGGGTCCCTGTGCAGGGCGACGGGCCGGGGGCGGGCCGTTTCCACGGAGCGCGCCGCGAGGTGGTGCTGTAGCGCGTCCCTTCGCGCGGTACGGATCAGGAATCCGTCCGCGGCGGCGCTGCGGCCCTCGGAGACGATCCGCACGTCCTGGAGCGGGCGGAGGCTGTCGGCGTACCGTCCGGCCAGCGACGCCTGCTCCTCGTGCAGGGGGTCGAGTTCCGGCAGGCGGCGCAGCAGGAACGCGGCACACAGCTCGTCCATGCGCGAGTTGTAGCCGATGTGGTGGTAGAGGAAGCGGGTCCGCAGGTCCTGGCCGTGGTTGCGCAACGTACGGCACAGCTCGCTGACGCGGCTGTCATCGGTGAGGATCACGGCCGCGTCGCCGATGCCGCCGAGCACGCCTTCCGGCCGCAGGGCGAGGACTCGTGTGACGTTGTCGGCCACCGGGCTCACCCGCGTCTCGCTCCGGGTACCGAGCAGTTCGATCACGGGGACCCCGAGCCGGCCGGCCAGGTCGAGCAGGGGGCGGCCCGCGGCGATGGTCAGCACTGCGCGCGTGGCCGGGGAGCAGGCGTTCTCGGCGAGAGCGGCGTTGAGGGCGCCGTCGTCCTCTTCGACGTCGACAAGCACCGGGCGGGCCCCCGCCGACCCCACCGCGCTGAGTACCGGCCATTCCGCCCATGCGGGCACCAGGACCTCGTCACCGGGCCCGATGCCCAGTGCGCGGAGCACCAGGAGCAGTCCGCCCGTCGTGTTGGCACAGGCCACGGCGTGTGCCGCTCCGAGGCGGGCCGCGAGGCCGGTCTCGACCGCCGCGACGCGGGACTTCAGGATGAACTCGTCGCCGCCCGCGATCTCCTCGACCACCTCGACGATGTCGTCGGCAAGCAGCGCGTACCGCTGGGCCGTTCCGTGCAGCGGTACGGACATGGCTCTCTCCTCGGTGGGTGTCGTTGCCTTCGTCATCGCCGGGTTCCGCGGTGGAACTCGTGCACGAGGTCACAGACCCTGTCGACCTGGGCCTCGGTGAGGTCGGGGTAGAGCGGCAGTGCCAGGGCCCGCTCGGCGGCGGCTTCGGCGACGGGGACGGGGACGGGGACCCTGGTCCCGGGCCGGCCCTGGAAGCAGGGCTGGGCGGTCAGCGGGCGCGGATAGTACGTCTCCGTGCCGACGCCGTTCTCCTGGAGGAAGCCGACCAGTTCGTCCCGGCGCTCGGTCTCGATCAGGTACACGTACCAGACGAGGTTGGACGGTTCCCGCGCGTCCGCCCGTGCGGGTGTGGTGACGACGGGGGCGAGCGGAGCGAGTCGGGCGGTGTAGCGCTCGGACAGTTCGGCTCGGCGCGAGATGTCCGCGTCGAGGCTCCGGAGCCGGGTGAGGAGCACCGCGGCCTGGAGTTCGTCGCAGCGGCTGTCCATGCCGGTCAGCGTGTGCCCGTCACCCCGACCTGCGGAGCCGGGCCGGCGGAGGTGTGTTGCCCGCTGGGCCAGCTGCTCGTCGTCGGTGATCAGCATCCCGGCGTCGCCGAGAGCGCCCAGGGTCTTGGTGGGGAAGAAGGAGAGCACGCCCGCGCGGCCCCAGAGTCCGGCGTGCGTGTCCCCGACGCGCATCCCGATCGCTTCCGCGCTGTCCTCGAAGAAGTCGAGGCCGTACTCGTACGCGATCTCGCGAAGCGTGTGCAGGTCCGCGGCCTGGTGGAAGAGGTGCACAGCCATGATGGCCTTGGTGTTCGGGCCGATCGCCGCCCTGACGGAGTCGGGGTCCAGGGCGTAGGAATCGGGGAGCACGTCCGCGAAGACCGGCTCGGCGCCCGCATGCACGACGCAGGAGGCGGTGGCGAGGAAGGTGTAGGCCGGCACGATCACCTCGTCGCCCGCACCGATTCCCGCCGCCTTCATCATCAGGATCAGGGCGTCGGAGGCGTTGTTGCAGGCGACGGCGTACCGGGCTTCGGTGTACGCGCTGACGGCCTGCTCCAGTTCGGCGACGGCGGGGCCGTCGACGAAGCGGCCCGATTCCGCGATCCGCCGGACTCGGGCGGCGAGCCCCTCGCGTGCCTCGTGCAGGCCGACGGCACCCGAAAAGAACGGGATGCTCGGGTCCTTCAGCATGATTCAGCCTCTCTCGACCTGTGCGGGACAGGGGTTTCCATGGCGGCGCCCCGGGCGTGCGCCGCGGCCTTCGCGGCGTCCAGCAGATCCATCGCGGCCAGGTGCAGGGCCGGGTCCGTGCCCGGCGGTCGCGGACCTTCGCCCAGGTGGAACCGGTACGCGTCCTCGATCAGCCGTGTCAGGGGGGCGTCGGGGATGATGCGCCGTGACTCCTCGCCCACTACCTGGAGCTGGCCGTACGGGTCGTCCCCGCCCGTGGGGTAGTGCGCCACGATCTCGCCCTCGGTCCCCGTCAGCCGGAGGCGGCGCATACGGACCGGTGACGTCAGGTCGCTCACCAGCGTGCTGGTGACCTCTGCGTCCTCGGGGCCGCCGTGCACGAGGCCGATCCGGGCCCCGCCGAGCGCCGGTACCAGGGCGTCGGGCAGCGGCAGGGGCCAGACGTCGCCGGCCGTCAGCCGACAGGGCGTGCCGCACAAATAGAGCGCGAGCAGGACTTGATGGGGCATCTCGATCTGTAGGGCGCTGCTGTGGGCGGCGTCGTCGAGGCCGCGCCGGAAGCGCGGCTTGTGCTGCTCGATCCGCAGGGAGCGCGGCCGTCCGACGCGCCCGGCACGCAGCATCCCGACGACCTCCTGTGTCACCGCGCTCGACGGCCACACGCTCATGGGAATGAGCTGGGCGCCCGCGGAGTCGGCCAGCGCGAGCAGTTGACGCGCCTCGTGCGCGCTCGGTGCCAGGGGCTTCTCGACGATGAACCGCCGGGCGCCCGCGGCCAGTAGCTGTCGCAGGGCGTGCAGGCGTTGACCGGCCGGCATGGTCAGGTGGAACACGCCGCGGTCCGGTTCAGGCAGCGCGGCGACGGCGGCCGCGAGATCCGGTGCCCACCGGGCATCGTGCGGCAGGTCGTCGCGGCGTACCGGATCCACCACGAGGACCTGCCCGGTGGCGAGGGCGCCCTCCTCGGCGAGGGTCCGCAAGCTGTGATGGTGCAGGTCACGGCCGGCGCGGCCGTAGCCCACGAGCACGGGCACCAGTGGGGGGCGGCCCGGATGGCGCACCTTCACAGGTGAAACACCCCGTCGCCCACGACCGCTCTGTTCCAGGCGTCAAGCACCAGCGGTGCGGCGTACCACAGGGGGCGGTGGGTGAACTCGTCGTGGAGCGTGGTCAGTACGAGGCAGTCGTGCTCCAGGACGACCGAGCGCTCCCATCCCACGCGCGGCACGGGTTCGCCGTCGGCGGTGAACTCGGTGACGTACGGGTCCACGTAGCTGACCTCGGCGCCTTGGCGCCGCAGTTCCCTCGCGATGTCCCGCGCCGGGGAGTTGCGGGTGTCGGACACCTCGGGTTTGTAGGAGACGCCGACGATCAGGACCTTGCTGCCGTACAGCTTCTTTCCGGCGTCGTTGAGGAGTTGTTCCGTCCGGTCGACGACCTGCTGGGGGCGGTGCAGCATGCGCCGGTGGGCCGTGTCGATCAGGGGGACCTCGCGGCCGTGTTTCGCGGCCACCGACTTGAGGAAGAGCGGGTCGACGGCGATGCATTCGCCGCCGATGCCGGGTCCGGGGTGGTGCGCGAGGAAGCCGTACGGTTTCGTCGCCGCGGCGTCGATCACCTCGCGGACGGGGATGCCGAGGCTCTTGCACAGGTCGGCCAGGTCGTAGGTGAGGGCGATGTTGACCAGCCGGAAGGTGTTCTCGAAGACTTTGGCCGTCTCGGCGATCTCCAGGGTCTTCACCGGTACGACGGTCTGGCACACCGATTCCAGCAGCTGCCGGGCCTGACGCGTGCTCTCCTCGTTCAGTCCGCCGACCAGCTTGGGCGTGTTGGCCAGGGTCCAGCCGTCACGGTTGGCCGGATTGATCCGCTCGGGGGCGTTGGCCACGAAGAAGTCGGTTCCGGCGGTGAGGCCCGACTTCTCGGCGAGGAACGCGGCCGCCGCGGCGGTGGTCCCCGGCGGGACGGTGGACTGAAGGATGACCAGCATCCCGGGCCGCAGCAGGTCGGCCAGCGTGTCCAGGGCTCCCTGGAGGATGCTCAGGTCGGGTTCGCCCTCGGGCCCGACCGGCGTGGGGACGCAGACGACGATCGCGTCCGTCTCCGCGAGGTCCGCGCTGCTACCGGTCGCGGAGAGGGTTCCGGACGTCGCGGCCACGCTGTCGTCCGGGATGTCGGTGAGGTAGGACTTGCCCGCGTGCAGCGCCGCGAGCTTGTCGCCGTCGATGTCGTAACCGGTGACCGGATGGCCGGCCTCGGCGAAGCCGATCGCCATGGGCAGGCCGGTGTAACCGAGACCCATGATGCCGACACGCTTGCGCCTGCTCGGCAGGGTGGGACTGCTCTGCGTCATCTTTCCCCCGTGATGAGGATGCGGAATGGTGGCTGTGCGGGGACCGTGGGGCGATCCGCGACCGGGTGCCGGCCCCCTCGCCGTGATCCCGCTCGGAGCCGGCTGGGGCGTGTCCGCATAGTCCCGTCGTTCGCCCGCAGGGCGGGCGTCGCGACGCAGGCGGGACTCTGCGGACACGCCCTAGGGCGTGTCCGGCGGAGTGCCGTCGACGAGCGCGTGGAAGCGTTCGCGGTTGGCCGGGTCGAGACGGGAGAAGGTCTCGGCGAGTTCGCCGTGGACGCCTTTGTCCAGGAAGCGGGCGTAGACGAGGCCGTCCTCGTACTGACAGCCACGGAGTGTCTTGACCCGGTGCGCCGATTTGCCGAAGTGCACCCGTTCGCAGCCGAGTTCGATGGCACGCTTGAGGGGCTCGACGTAGCCCACGTTGATGTAGATCCGGGAGTCGTCCGACACGTCGTCGTCGCGTCCGTAGCGCAGGACGTGCAGCGTGCCGTGGCCGTACATGCTCATCGAATAGCCGATGAGGTCCCGGCCGGAGCGCACGCCGATGAAGCTGCGGTCCCGCACCTGCCGTTCGAAGCGCTCGAAGGACTCGCGGGTGAACTCCACCGCCGGCCTGCCGTACCGCTCCATCAGGGCGCGGTGCTGGTCCGCGAGCACGGCGGCGTCCGGGCCCAGCTCCGCGATGTCCACCGCTTCGAGGCCGCTGAGTTCGAAGTGGTTGATGTCGTTGCGGAAGCGTTTGCGCGGGCCGCGGGGCAGACCGGCGGTGAGGAACTCGTCGATGTCACCGCCGGAGACCGGGAGGTAGAAGTCTCCCTCGTAGAAGGCGGAGGCGAAGCCTGCCTCGGTCAGGCTCTCGCAGAGGTTCTTGTCCGAGCCGAGCACGAACGGCAGGACGACGGCTTCGAGCCCCGCCTGCCCGGCCCACTCCACGATCTCCTCCAGGAAGTCCGCGATCGCCGACGGCCGCGTGGCGAAGACGCGGGAACGCAGCCTGACCGGGACGCCCACGACGAGATGCGAGGTCCACCGTGCGAACGTCCCCGCGGTGCCGGCACCGGCGAAGTCGTCGAGGTGGAAGGTGAGCGGGATCGATTCGCGGTACACGTGCCCGGTGGTGAACCCCGTCAGCTTCCCGCTGCTGTCCCGCGTGGAGAAGTAGAGCACCCGGGCGCGGGAGCCGTGCTCTTCCTCGACGAACGAGAGGTACTGCTTCCCGAAGAGACAGTCGGCGGCGATCTCGTCCAGCTCCTGCTCGGAGAAGTCCTCGATCGACTCTGTAACACGCATTCTCAGCCATCTCTCTGTCGCGGAGGGTTGCCTCCGCGGTGATCGGGTCGTTCGGCCTTGCGGCTCGTCGTCAGCTCGCGCCCGCGCCCGGGCCGGGGCCGGTCAGAGGCTGGTGAACCTCGGCGTCTCGCCCGTCCACTCGGGGTGCACGGCCTTCATCGGGGTGACGTCGTCGCGGGTGCGGACACCGCACTTCACCCACTGCTCGTGCAGCCGGGCGACGGCGTCCTCGTCCAGCTCCACCCCGAGGCCCGGGCCGTCGGGGACGCGGACCGCGCCGTTCTCGAAGCCCAGCGTGCCGGGCACGATGATCTCCTCGGTCTGCCAGGGGGTGTGCGTATCGCAGGAGTACGCGAGGCTGCGGGAGACCGCACCGAAGTGGGTCATGGCCGCCAGGCTGATGCCCAGGTGCGTGTTGGAGTGCATCGACAGGGACAGTCCGAAGGTCTGGCAGAGCCCGTCCAGCACCTGCGACTGGCGCATGCCGCCCCAGAAGTGGTGGTCGGAGAGGATGACCTGCGGCGCTCCCTCACGTACGGCCTCGGGGATGTCCTCGAAGGCGGTGACGCACATGTTGGTCGCCAGCGGCATCGACACCTTGCGGGCGACCTCCGCCATGGCCGGAGTTCCCCCGACCGGGTCCTCCAGGTATTCCAGGGCGCCTTCGAGCCGCTGTCCGACCTCGACGGCCACGTCGACGGTCCACGCCGCGTTGGGGTCGATACGGATCGGGTAGTCGGGGAAGGCGTCGTGCAGCGCCAGGACGGTGTCGATCTCGATGCCGGGGCGGAGCACTCCGCCCTTGAGCTTCAGCGAGGTGAATCCGTACGTCTCCACCATGCGCCGCGCCTGCGCCACCATCGCGTCAGGGGTCAGGGCCTCCCCCCACGAGTCGGCCGGGTAGGGGGCGTCGGGGTGCTCGGCCCACTTGTAGAAAAGGTAGGCGCTGTACGGGACGGCGTCCCGGACCTTGCCGCCGAGCAGATCGTGCAGGGGGCGGCCGAGGGCCTTCCCCTGGATGTCGAGGCAGGCGACCTCGAAGGCGGAGAAGACGGCGGCCTTCGTCTTGCTGGAGGCCGCACCCGCCATCGGATAGCCGGCGCCCACCGGGACCTCGTTGGCGCTGTCGCCGGCGAGTTCCTCCATCACCTCGGTCACGGTGGCCATGAGCAGGTTGGTGGCGAACGGGTCCGTGCCCGGCAGCTTCCGTGCCACCGCGCGAAGCCAGACCAGCATCTGGTCGTCGCCGTAGGTCTCGCCGAGTCCGGTCAGTCCCTCGTCGGTGCGCACCTGGATGACGGACCTGAGCGCGTGGGTCTGGTGGACGCCCTCGGAATTGAGCAGCGGGGGGTCCTGGACGGCAATGGGCGTGATTTCTACGGACGTTATCAACATGTCGGGGGTCACTTCCGATCGACGGGAGGCCGACGCAGGCCGGGCGGAGGTCAGTTCTGTGGTGCGCTGGTGGTCAGGTCCGCGGGCAGGGCCTCGGCGGTACCGGGCTCGTCCGGCGTGTCCGTGCGCCGGGCGCGGAGGACCGCGTAGCCGACGACGAGGAGCACCACCCACACGCCCATGACGTACAGGGCCAGGCGGGTGTCGGAGTTCCAGCTGATCAGCACCGTGACGAAGGCGAAGCACGCGAGGGCGAGCCAGTTGGTGTACGGGGCGCCCGGCATGCGGTACGGGGACGCGGCCACGCGTCCTTCGTTCACGGCACGGCGGTAGCGCATGTGCGTGACGAGGATGATGCTCCACACGAGGATGGCTCCGCCGGTGGAGACGCTCGTGATGTAGAGGAAGGCGTGCTCCGGGTCGAGGGCGTTCACGCCGACACCCAGTGCCATGACGGCCGAGGAGACCGCCAGTGCCGCCCGGGGAACGCCTTGCTCGCTGAGCCGGGCCAGCCCACGGGGGGCGTGGCCGTTCAGGGCCGCGGTGCGCAGCATGCGGGCGGTGGCGTAGAGGCCTCCGGCGTTGCACGAGGAGAGCGCCGAGGTGAGGACTACGAAATTGACGATGCCGGCGGCAGCGGGGATGCCGATCTTGGCGAACGCCGCCACGAAGGGGCTGGTGCCGGGCTGGAACTCACTCCAGCTCACCACGGAGAGGATGACGAGCAGCGAGCCCAGGTAGAACAGACCGAACCGGATCGGCAGCGTGTTGATGGCCCGGGGGATGTTCTTCTCGGGGTCCTTGGTCTCGCCGGCGGTGACACCCACCAGTTCGACGCCCAGATAGGCGAAGAGCACGATCTGAAGGGTCATCAGGGAGTTCCACGCCCCGTGGGGGGCGATCCCGCCGTCCGCCCACAGGTGGGTGACGGAAGCGGTGTCCCCCGCGTCGCTGAAGCCGAGGGTCAGTACGCCCAGGCCGATCAGGATCATGCCGAGGATGGCGGTGACCTTGATCATGGCGAACCAGAACTCCAGCTCGCCGAAGACCTTGACCGAGATCAGGTTGGCGCCCGCGAGGACCACCAGGGCGATGAGGGCGGTCTTCCACTGGTCGAAGCCGGGCGCCCAGTAGTGCACGAACTGGCCGGCCGCGGTGATCTCCGCCATCCCCGTGGTCACCCACATGATCCAGTACGTCCAGGCCGTGGCATATCCCCAGAAGGGCCCGAGGAACTCACGCGCGTAGTCGGCGAAGCTCCCGGTCACCCGGCGGTACAACAGGAGTTCGCCGAGGGCCCGGACCACGAGGAAGAGCACGGCGCCCGCGATGGCGTACCAGATGATCAGGCTCGAACCTGCCTGGGAAATAGCGGTGCCGGCCCCCAGGAAGAGTCCCGTGCCGATCGTTCCGCCGATCGCGATCATCTGCATCTGGCGGGTGCCGAGGCTGCGCTTGTAACCGCCTTGGGCGGCTGCGCCCTGTGGCTTCTTCATGCTTCTACTGTCCTCAAGGTGTTCGTGTGAGGTATCAGACCGGAGTCGGATGTCAGCGACGTCAACAGAAATAACTGGCTTCTACGTTCGCCATCGAACCGGAAGAAGCCACAAGAAATGACCGGCCTAATTGCCCCCCATGCATGAAGCAAGCAAGAAACCAGATTTCCCACCACAAGCCATTTGAGCTGCGGAGGGTCCGGCCGACCTGCGCGCCGAAGGGATGCTGCCAATGATCAACATCGCTCGTCAAGAGGCAACTGTTTGCCGTTCTACCACCGCAACAACCGGCAAACATTTGCCGGTTGGGCGCCCCGCGCTCCCTTGCCGGGCGGCAGGCGCAAAGCCTTGACATGCATGATCATCGTTGGGCAGCATCCTGCCGGTGAGGGGGTCAGGATTACCTTGACAGCCCATCGGATCCGGAACTAATTTCCCAGCGTTCCTCAGAGCGTAGGCCGAGGAACCACCGTGATCAGGCGACGTATCGCACTCTCGCCTGCTTCTCCTTCGCTGTCTCGCTCGGCTGGTACAGCCCGGGTCACTGGACGTCGTATCTCACAGCCATTCACCCCGAGATCTCATCCTTGGCGCGCTCAGGGCAATCCGCCGGAGGCGCCTGAAGCGATAGCCATCGAGGAATGGAAGCCTCAGTTGAGTGAGTCGGAAAAGAACACCAAACTCATCACACACACGCATGTCAGCGAAAGGGCGACCGGTTGGCACCGTGCGGCCTTCGAAGACATCGCCGACCGGTTGACCGATTCCGGATTCCCCTGCGTATTCTCACGGAACGCATTCCGCAAGAAGCTCCTGAGGTTCATCTTCGTGGAGAACAGCGAGCGAAGCGGCCTGGAGCACCTGGCGGCCGGCCTCAAGGAGTACGTTGAAATCTCCAGGGAGTGGGACGGCCAACTGGACACCGCCTATCCCCTGGCAGTCGCATTCTCACAGGACGCCGTAAAGGCACAGACCGTCGAGGAATACCACGCCTTCGGCTGGAAGGTACTCCAGGAGCTGCACGACCTGGACCCGGGCCCGTGGCCGGACGAGGTCGGAAAGGACCCGGACGCCGACGGCTGGTCCATGTGCTTCGATTCGATGCCCCTCTTCTGCAACATGAGCAGCCCGGCGCACACGGCACGCCGGAGCCGCAACCTGGGCGAGTACTTCTTCCTCATCGTCAACCCGCGCGAACGCTTCGACGTATTCGCCGGTGAGACACCGAGCGGACGCAAGGTCCGCGCCAACATCCGCAACCGGATCGCCCGCTACGACTCCATGCCGCACGCGATGCAACTGGGTTCGTACGGCGCCGGCGCACTCGAGTGGTACCAGTACGGCCTCATCGAGGAGAACGCCCCGCGGTCGGACGAGTGTCCTTTCAAGTTCCGGGGCGCCTGACCCCCCGGGTCACGCTCCCGGCAATGGCCGGGTCCTGCACATCCCTCCACACGTAAAGAGGTTCAGCGATGATCGACCTTATTGTTTCCCAGGGGCGCGTAGCGGACAGAGTTCCGCGCATGATCGAGGGCGCGGCGCGCCTCGCACGGGAAATGGAACAGCGCTACGGACTCAAGGGCGAATTCATCGGAACGCCCGCTCCGCCCGCCCAGGACGACTGGCGCGACAGCCTTCCGCAGGCCAAGGAGACGCTCGACGGCCTCGCCCGGGCGGTCACTTCGAGCATCGAGGACGACAGGCTGCCGGTCCTGGTCTCGAACACCTGCTCAGCGAGTCTGGCGACCCTGCCGGTCATCGCCCGTAAGACCCCCGAGGCCGTCGTCCTCTACATCGACGGGCACGGTGACTTCAACACGCCCGACACCACCGACACGGGCTACCTGGGCGGCATGGTGCTCTCGGGTGCGTGCGGGCTCTGGGACAGCGGCCACGGCGGCGGACTCAACCCGAAGCAGGCGGTTCTGGTCGGGTCGCGCGACATCGACGCGGGCGAGCGTGAACTGCTGCGGACGGCGGGCGTCCGGGTCATACCGCCGAAGGAGGCCACGGCGGAGAACGTCCTGAAGGCGGTCGGCGGGGCGCCCGTGTGGATCCACATCGACTGGGACGTACTCGAACCCGGTTCGGTACCGGCCGACTACACCGTTCCGGATGGCATGCTGCCGTCGCAGATCCGCGCCATCTTCGAAGCGATCCCGCTGTCGCAGCTCGCCGGGGTCGAACTGGCGGAGTTCAACGCCCCGATGGACGACGAAAGCAGCGAAGAAGCGGTTTCCATCATCCTCGACATGGTCGCGCCCGTCTTCGACGCCGCCGCCGCACGCGACTGACCCCCGATGAGGACGAGCCCGTTCGAGCCGTCGCCCGCTCTGCACTTCAGCAAGATGCACGGTGCCGGAAACGACATCATTCTTCTCGATCTGCGTGACGCACCGGCGCCCTCACCGGAATGGTGCCGTGCGCTGGCCGACCGCCACACCGGTGTCGGCTGCGACATGATTCTCGGGGTCGGAGCTCCGCGCAGCGCCGAAGCGGTCGCGTCGTACGGCATCTGGACAGCCGACGGCTCGCCCTCGCGGCAGTGCGGAAACGGTGCCCGTTGCGTGGCGGCCTGGCTCGTGCGCTCCGGCCTGGCGCAGGGGCCCCGGTTCGTGTTGGACAGCCCGTCCGGCTCCCATGCCGTGGAGGTGCTCGACCCGCACACCATGCGCATCGCCATGGGCGTGCCCCAGTTCTCCCCGGCGGCCATTCCTCTTGCGGGCTATGAGGACGAGGAGGAGGTGTACGAAGCCGACCTGGGGTGGGCTCGGCCGCTGCGTTTCTCGGCCGTCTCGACGGGAAATCCGCACGCGGTCATCGAGGTCGACGACGTGGACAGCGCGCCCGTCGCCGAGGTGGGTCCGGCTCTGCGCGGCTCGGCGGTCCTGCCACCGACCGTCAACGTGGGCTTCGTCCAGGTCGTCTCGCGCGACCGTCTCCGCCTGCGCGTCCATGAGTACGGCGCCGGCGAGACCCTCGCCTGCGGCAGCGGGGCGTGCGCCGCCGCGGCCGTCCTGATGCGGCGAGGCCGCATCGACCGCGATGTCTCGGTCTCCCTGCCCGGCGGCACCTTGCGGATCCACTGGCCTGACGACACCGCACAGATACACATGGCCGGACCGGCCGCATTCGTTTACGAAGGAAAGATCCCCTATGCCGCTCTATAACAGCATCCTGGACACCGTGGGGCGTACGCCCATCGTCAAGCTGCACCGGATGGCGCCGGAACACACCTCGGTCTACGTCAAGGTGGAGTCGTTCAATCCCGGTGGCTCGGTGAAGGACCGTCTCGCGCTCTCCATCATTCTCGACGCCGAGGCGAAGGGCCTTCTCAAGCCCGGCGACACCATCGTCGAGTGCACGTCGGGGAATGTCGGGATCGCTCTGGCGATGGTCTCGGCGGCGCGCGGCTACCAGTTCGTGGCGGTCATGGGCGACACCTATTCGGTGGAACGCCGCAAGCTGATCCGCGCCTACGGCGGCAAGGTCATCCTGTTCCCGGGCTCCGAGGGCAGCAAGGGCGGGAACCGGATCGCCGACGAGCTGGCCGAGAAGCACGGCTGGTTCCGGGCCAGGCAGTTCGAGAACCCGGCCAATCCCGCCTACCACCGGGAGACCACCGCCGCGGAGATCCTGAGCGATTTCGCCGGGAAGCGCCTGGACTACTTCGTCACCGGGTTCGGCACCAGCGGGACCCTCACCGGCGTCGGGCAGATGCTGAAGCGGGCACGGCCCGACGTACGCGTCGTCGCCTTCGAACCGGACAAGGCAGCCGTACTGGCCGGTCAGGAGTGGAACACCCACCAGATCCAGGGGCTGGCCCCCAATTTCGTCCCGGGCGTCCTCGACCGGAGCGTCATCGACGACCTGCTGACCGCCGATGAGGTGGTGGCGCGGGACACCGCTCGCCGTCTCGCGGTGGAGGAGGGCATCTTCGCCGGCATCTCCGCCGGTGCCACCCTGGCGACGGCGCTGCGTGTGGCGGAGAACGCGCCCGCGGGCTCGGTGCTGCTGGCCATGCTGCCGGACACGGGTGAGCGCTACCTGTCCACCTTCCTGTTCGACGGCATGAACGAGGGCTCGGACGACGACTGGCTGGGCTCGCTCGACGCCGCGTCCGGCGCGACCCCGGGCCAGTAGGCCCTTCGCGATCCCTCAGGCGGGACTAGGTTAATGAGAGAATCCATCCGCCCGGAAACCCGGTTCGTCGACCTTCCGGCCGGTTTTGCCATGAAGCGCGGTGGCGTGCTGTACGGCGCCCGCATCGCATATGAAACCTTCGGTGAGCTGAACGCGGCACGCGACAATGCCATCCTGATTCTCACCGGCCTCTCGCCCGACGCACACGCGGCGTCGAACGAGCGTGACGCCACTCCCGGGTGGTGGGAGGGCATGGTGGGTCCCGGCAGGCCCATCGACACCGACCGCTGGCACGTCATCTGCGTCAACTCGCTGGGCAGCTGCAAGGGATCGACCGGGCCGGCCTCCGTCAACCCCGCCACCCGCGAGCCCTACCGGCTCGACTTCCCGCAGCTCTCCCTGGAGGACATCGCGGACGCGGCGGCCTATACGGTGCGCGCTCTGGGCTTCGAGCGCCTGGCCTGTGTGATCGGCACCTCCATGGGAGGGATGAGCGCGCTGGCCCTGCTGGCCCGGCACCCGGGTCTGGCACGCAGTCACATCAACATGTGCGGAGCGGTGCACTCCCTGCCGTTCTCGATCGCCGTCCGCTCCTTGCAGCGCGAGGCGATCCGCTCCGACCCGGACTGGAACCAGGGGCACTACGACGAGGAGAACTACCCTCGTCGGGGCATGCTCATGGCGCGGAAGCTCGGCATGATGACCTACCGCTCCGCCGAGGAGTGGGACAGCCGTTTCGGCCGGGCCCGCATGGAACCGGAACGGCGTGCGCCCGCGGAACCGGCGCCATTCGAACCGGAATTCAAGGTAGAGGGCTATCTCGAATTCCACGCACACCGCTTCGTGCGCGGTTTCGACCCCAACAGCTATCTCTACCTCAGCCACAGCATGGATCAGTTCGATCTCGGGGATTCATGCGGCGGCACGGCCGCTGAGGCGCTGTCCCGCATACGCGTCGAATCGGCGCTGGTGATGGGTGCGCGGACGGACATCCTGTTCCCCTGGCATCAGCAGCGCACCATAGCCGAGGGCCTCGGTGCCGGCGGTGCCGATGTCGAGTTCCTGCCACTTGACTCACCGGCAGGGCATGACGCCTTCCTGGTCGACATCGACCGGTTCGGTCCCCCCGTGGCGAAGTTCCTGTCCGTGGGCTGGTAGGAGACCGCCGCCCTCCTCGGCTTTCCTCGGCTTTCCTCGGCTTTCCTCGGTCTTCCTCGGTCTTCCTCGGTCTTCCTCGGTCTTCCTCGCTTCTTGATCCTCTTGATCCTCTTGATCGTTCCTCTTGAGATGGAGTCCCCGTTTTGCGTGCAAGGTCATCCCGCATAGCACTGGTCACCGGAGCCAATCGCGGAATGGGTTTCGAAATAGCCCGCCAGCTGTCCGAGAAGGGCGTCCACGTGCTCGTCTCCGGACGCGACACCGAGGCAGTCGCCAAGGCCGTCGAGGAGCTGCGGGGCAGCCACCTCGATGTCGAGGCCCTCACGCTCGACCTGACCTCCAGCGACAGCATCTCCACCGCTGCCGCCGAGGTCGAGCGCGCCTACGGCCGGCTCGACATCCTGGTCAACAACGCCGGCATCCGGATCGAGGAGTACGGCAAGCAGCCTTCCGAACAGCCCTTGCGGCAGTGGCGCGAGACGTTCGACACCAACGTCTTCGGTGTGGTGGAGGTGACCCAGGCCTTCCTGCCGCTGATCCGCAGGTCTCAGGCAGGGCGCATCGTGAACGTCTCCAGCCTGCTCGGGTCGCTGGGCACGCACAGTGACCCGGACTCCTACGCGTACAGCCCCATGTTCAAGTCGCTTCCCGCCTACAGCGCGTCCAAGAGCGCGATCAACTCCTGGACCGTGCACCTCGCCTACGAGCTGCGCGATACGCCGGTCAAGGTGAACGCGGTGCACCCGGGCTACACCAGGACGGACATGAACGAAGGCGCGGGTGACCTCGACATCCCGGACGGGGCGAGGACGAGCGTCGACATGGCCCTGCTCGACAGCGACGGCCCCACCGGCAGTTACGTGCACAGGGGCGAGACCGTCCCTTGGTAGGTCCTCCGGTGGCGCAGTGCCACCGATGACACCACTTCCCCCTCCCCCTCCCGAAAATGGACTGGCGATATGTTCTCCCTTGCCCTGGTCACCGACGCGGCCAGCCTCCCGATCGATTACGACATGCCGCCGCTGCTCGACGCGTGCAAGGAGGTCGGCTTCGCCCCCGAGGTGGTCTTCTGGGACGATCCGGCCGTCATCTGGTCCCGCTTCGACGCCGTCCTGATGCGCTCGCCGTGGACGTGGGTCGACCGGTTGCCCGAGTTCATCGCCCGGTGCGAGGAGATATCCGCCGAGACCCACCTCCTGAGCCCCATGCCGTTGGTGCGGTGGGCCCTCGACAAGCGTTATCTGCGGGACCTCGCGGCCCACGGCGTGCCGGTCGCACCGACCCAGGTGGTCGCCCCCGGTGAACAGCCGTCGACAGCGCTGGGGGACTTCCTGGCGGCTCATCCGGACGCCCGCGAATTCGTCATCAAGCCGTCGAACGCCTGCTACTCCAAGGACGTCCAGCGCTATCCCCGGCAGAACGTGGACGTTGCGGCGGAGCACATCGCCCGGCTGCACGAAAGCGGCAGTCACGTCATCCTCCAGCCCTACATAGAGTCGGTCGACCGCGAGGGCGAGATCGACCTGACGTACTTCGACGGCGCCTACAGCCACGCCATCCACAAGGGCGCGATGCTGATGCCGGACGGCACGGTGAACGTGCCGACGCTGGAGTACCGCAAGGCCAGGGTCGCCGACGAGGACGAGCGCGCCGTCGCCGCCGCCGCTCTGGAGGCCTCGGCGGCGACCCTGGGGATCGAGCCTCCCCTGCTCTACGGACGTATCGATCTGATCCGCGACCGTGACGGCAAACCGATGGTGCTCGAAATGGAGTTGTGTGAGCCGTCGCTCAACCTCTCCTTCAGTGAGGGCAGCGCACTGCGATTCGCCCGCGCCCTGGCCGAGCGGCTGAAGCCGTGACCCGCACGGCCACGGTCACCAGGCGCGGCGACGGGGCCACCGGGCGGCAGACGCCGCAGCGGCGCGGCACCGTGCTCGCCGCCCTCGGTGTGGTGAGCTTCTCCTTCAGCTTCCCGGGCACCGTTTGGGCGCTCGACGGATTCGGCCCGTGGAGCGCCACGGGAGTACGGGGTGTCCTGGCGGCCGCCATCGCGCTCTCGGCGCTCGTGGCGACCCGCGCCCCGCTGCCGTCACGCGCCGACCGGCCCGCGCTGGCCGTCGTCGCGGGGGGTTGCGGGATCGGGTTCCCGCTGCTCACCACCCTCGCCCTACAGACGTCGTCCACAGCGCACTCGGCGGTCGTCATCGGCGTACTGCCGGTGGCGACGGCGGCGATCTCGGCCGCCCTGACGCGGCACCGCCCCTCGAAGATGTTCTGGGGCGCGGCCGGGACCGGCGCGGCCACCGTGATCGTCTTCACGCTTCTGCAGAACCGCGGACAACCGACGCTCGCGGACCTGTACCTCTTCGCCGCGCTCCTCGTCTGCGCGGCCGGTTACGCCGAAGGCGGGCGGCTCTCGGCCCATATGCCGGGGTGGCGCGTCATCGCCTGGGGCGTCGTCCTGGCCGCCCCCGTCAACCTCCTGGTGTCCGCGGTGGCGCTTCCGCAGGAGCCGGTGCACCTGACGGTCAAGGCCGTGGTGGGGATGGTGTACATCGCCGGCGTCTCACAGTTCGGGGCCTTCGTCGTCTGGTACCAGGGCATGGGTCTCATCGGTGTGCCCAAGACCAGCCAACTCCAGCTCGCGCAGCCGCTGCTGACGCTCGTGTGGTCCGTGCTCCTGCTCGGTGAACACCTCACGCCCGCCGCTCCGGTGGCCGCCGTCATCGTGCTCGCGTGCATCGTCGTCACCCAGCGCGCCAGGTCGTCGTAGCTCCCCCGGCGCCGCCCGCCGCACCGACGTCGGCGGGCGGCGCCGACGGTCAGCGCGTGGCGAGCCCGATGAGGCGCTGGATCAGCTCGGGGTAGGTCCAGCCGGCACCGCTCGCCGCGAGCGGCAACAGGCTCGTGGCGGTCAGGCCCGGCAGGGCGTTCACCTCCAGGCACATCGGCTCGCCCCTGCTGTCGCAGCGGAAGTCGGTGCGCGAGTACGCGTTGTCGTCGAACCCGAGTGCGCGATGCGCCCGGTGAGCGAGATCCTGCAACCGGGAAGCGAAGTCCGGCTGGACGCGGGCGGGGCACACCTCGCTCACGGCTCCGGGCTGGTACTTGGCGGCGTAGTCGAACAGGGGGGTCGTCAGCTCGATCTCGACCACGGGAAGCACCTGGTCACCGACCACGGCCACGGTGAACTCGCGTCCCGGCAAGAAGGGCTCCACCAGCAGCTCGACGCCGCTGGAGCGCACCTCGGCGGCTACGTGTCCGAATTGCGCCAGCGAGTCGACCCGGTACACCGACACGCTCGACCCGTCCGCCACGGGCTTCACCACCACCGGCCCCGTAGCCACCAGACGCTCCACGGCTTCCGGCACGGCGCCGTCCTCGGGCTTCCACAGATGCCGCTCGGCCACTGGCAGTCCGGCCGCACCGAGCACGGCCTGCCCGCGCCCCTTGTGCCACGCCGCGGCGCACGCCCCGCTGCCGGCGCCGGTGAAGCGGATACCCGCCATCTCCAGCAGTGCCTGCACATGGCCGTCCTCGCCCCAGCCGCCGTGCAGCGCCAGGAACACGACCTCGGCATCGCGCAGCAGTTCCAGCACCGGACCGCCCGTCAGGGCCGCGTACATGCGCCGCCGCCATTGCTCGCGCTCGGCCAGCGCGGGCGGTTCCTTCGCGACGACGCCCGCGTCGAGTACGTCCCCGGGCCTCAGCGGCCCCGCAAGGACCGGCTCCACCGCGGCGGGATCGACCAGCATCACTTCGTGGTCCCGCTCCAGCAGCGCTCGCGCGACCGACCGGCCCGAGGCCAGTGAAACGTCCCGCTCGGGGCTTTCTCCACCACACAAGATCACAACGCGCATGCGGGAATTCTGCCTCACGATCATCGCGCACCCGAATCCCTTCCCTCCTGAGGGATGGTCAGGAGACCGTCCCCGAGGGCGTGGTGCCGATCAGCCGGTGACGAGCAGCCCGGCCCGGTCGTACGACCGGGCGATGGGGCCCGGCGTGATGGGCGCGGTACGCGTTCTCCGGCCGCGGTGTGGCCGTGGCCCAGCCCCTCTCATCCCGTGACGATCGCCGCCAGCCCTCGGACGAGGAGGACGAGCGCCGCGACCACCGCGAGGACGAGCACCGCGCCGCGCGTCCGGCCCCCGCCGTCCACCCGTCGCCGGATCGGCCCCGACAGCGCGAACCCGGCCACCACCGCGGGCAGCAGCAGGGCGCCGAAGCCCAGTTGGCGGACCGGCAGTCGGCCCACGACCGTGAGGGAGCCGAGCGAGAGCAGCGTCCCCGCCATGTAGAAGACGCTGAGCGTGCCGCGGACCGTGGGCCCCGGCTCCCGGTGGTAGACGAGCGCGATGAACGGGCCGCCGATGGACGACGTCGTCCCCGTGAGGCCCGCCACGGCTCCGGAGGCGATCAGCGTGCCCCGGTTCTTCGGCAGTCTGGCCGGGTCGAAGGCGAGCAGCGAGACGACGCCCAGGGTGATGCCCGCCGAGAGCAGGTCGAGCGTCGGCACCGAGACCACGAGAACGACGTACGAGGCCGCTGCCGTGCCCACGATCCGCCCGCCCATCGCCCAGGACACGCCGTACCAGTCGGTGTGGGAGATCTCCCTGACCGCCCCGAGCGCGGCCAGGACGGCGGCGACCAGGAGCAGCGACCCCGGCATGAGACTCGGCGCGGCGATCTGCACCACCGGCGCCGACACCAGGGCGAGGCCCACTCCCAGGCTGCCCTGGACCAGCGCGCCGAGGAACACCGCGGCGGACGCGAGGAGCAGGACGGACAGTTCAGGCATCGACGGGCTCCCCCGCGCGCATCCGCTCCCCGCCGAGCGACTGGACGAGAGCGGCGGCGAGCCCTCGTCCGCCCGCGGTGAGCTTCACGCCGCTTTCCCCCGCCCATGCTCAAGATCAAAAAGTTCGGTTCCCGTCCTTCCTACCTGGCCGGAGTGAGCGGGACAATCATTCGGAGGTAAAGCCGAGGCCTCGGCCCGGGGCGGCCCTGACCTGGGCTCACGCGGGCTCCTGGCCGGGGGCCAGGGCACGCAGGTGCCGGTGAAGGATCGCGCGCGCGTCGTCGGGCGGCATCAGATCGGGGTGGAGCACCCCGCCGAGGGTGAGGCCGTCCAGGAGGGCGGCCAGCCGCTGGGTCTCCAGCGCGATGTCGAGGTCGCCGGGGATGCCGCCGGAGCGCTGGGCCTCCAGCAGGACCCGTCCGATCAGCTCGCGCGCCTCCTCGTGCATCCGGCGCGCGCAGGGCCGGAACTCCGGGCGGGTGCGGGCGGCGGTGACGAACGCCAGCCAGACCACCGCCTCCTCGCGGCGCGTCTCGTCGAGGGGAAGGAACTCGGCGAACATCTCCTCGGTGCGGGTGCGGCGGTCGATGCCCGCGTCCGGGTCGAGGAGCTGCTCGGCGTGGCTGCGGACGCGGCCGTCGATGCGGCGCCGCAGCTCTTCCATGGTGAAGATCATCAGCTCGGTGTGGCTGGCGAAGTAGTGCCGCACGGAACCGATGGCGAGCCCGGCCTCCTGGGCGACGTTCCGCAGGGAGGCGCTTTCGAGGCCCTCCCTGCCCACGATGCGGAGAACGGCTCGGGCGACATCCTGGCGCCGGGTTTCGGCTACGACGACTCTTGGCATGTTGCTGTTATAGCACGGGCTTGCTAAATTAATTTGGCGCCCTGCTGGGGCACGGACAGGCCAGGAACAAAGGGGTGCAGTGGTGGACACGTGGATGCTCGTAACGATCATCGCCGTAGGCGCGGTCGCAGTGGTGATCAAGCGCCTGATGGGTGAACCGCTCAACGCCCGGGACCTCTTCGCGCCACCGCTGGTCCTCACCGGCCTCGGGATATGGGCGCTGACCGAGGTGAAGGGACTGACCGGTACGGACATCGGCTGGGTCATCGCCGGTTCGGTGCTCGGTGTCGGGCTCGGCGCGGTGCGTGGCGCCACCATCCAGGTCTATCCCAAGGAAGGGATCCTCTACCAGCGTTACACCGGCAAGACGTTCCTCGTGATCATCGGGTCGCTGCTGATCATGGCCGCCTTCGGCTTCCTCGCGGTGCACATGGGCATGCAGGCGGAGGCCCGGCCGATCAACCTCTCCATCGGCGTCGGATTCCTGGGCGAGGCGCTGGTCGTCGGCGCCCGCGGGCTGTCCACGGGGGTTCCCTTCGCCCCCGAGAAGCCGCGGCGCTTCGAGCGGCCGCGCATCTGACGGCCGCCCGCCGCGACGGCACGGCGCACGACGAGGGGCCCGGAGACAGTCACTGTCTCCGGGCCCCTCGTCACGTTCCGGCTCCTCGTCACGTCATGTCATGTCGTGTACAGCTCCGGGCGCCGGTCGCGCAGATACGTCGTGGAGGCGCGGGCGCGCTTGAGGACGAGCGGGTCGATGTCGGCCACGATCAGATCCTCGCCGTCCCCGGTGACGGCGTGCGTCGTGCCGTCCGGTGCCGCGATCGTGGTGTGGCCGCAGAAACTGAGACCGCCGTTGTCCCCGGTCCAGTTCGCGTACGCGATGTAGAGCTGGCTCTCGAAGGCGCGGGCCGGCACCAGCGTGCGGGCCACGAAATCCCAGGGCCGCATCAGTCCGGTGGGCACGACCAGCAGATCGGTGCCGGCCAGCGCGTGCGCCCGTACCGCCTCCGGGAACTCCACGTCGTAGCAGATCAGCATGCCCAGCGTCAGTCCGCCGAAGGACGCCTGCACCACCCCTTGCTCCCCGGGGGTGAAGCGGGCCCGCTCGGCCCGCCCGTACAGATGCGCCTTGCGGTAGACCGCGAGCGTCTCGCCCCCGGGCTCGACGAGGCGCGCGGAGTTGTACAGGGCGGGGCCGTCCGTCTCCGGCCAGCCGTGGACGATGCCGATGCCGAACTCCCGGGCGATGGCGGAGACCTCCGCGCACCGCTCTCCGTCCACGGGACCCGCGGCCTGGGCGAGATTGCCTGCCTGAAGGGGGTAGCCGCCGATCGAGATCTCGGGGGTGACGAGCAGCTCGGCCCCCTCATCGGCAGCGCGGCGCGCCGCTGTCCGCAGCTTCTCCAGAAGCTGACGCACATCGGTCGCGCCGCAAGCCGCCTGTAGACAAGCGATCCTCACTGAGTGTTTCCTCCGGGGGAATCACCGGGCCCGGCCTGCGATTCCCGCGCGAGCCGCTCCAACTGCCGCTTGTCCGGCTTGCCGTTGCGGTTGAGCGGGAACCGGTCCAGGACGACGACCCGGTCGGGGTGCTCAAAGGGAGCAAGCATGTCACAGAGCCGGTCGCGCCAGTACGCGGCCGTCTGCCCCCGCTCGTCCTCGACGAAGAACACCAGTCGCGACCCGCGGCGCTCGTCGGGCAGCGGGACGATCCTGGCGGAGCAGTCCAGAGCGGCCACCTTGCGTTCGATCAGCTCCGGATAGAGCGTGTAACCCATCCGGTGCACGGCGAACTTGCGGCCGAGCGGGTACACGTTGCCGTGCTCGTCCAGCTGGCCGAGGTCGCCGGTGCGCTGCCAGCCGTCGGGCGCGGGGATCAGGGCTCCGTCCTCGTCGAGGTGGCCCTCCATGCCGTCCGGGGTGTCCACCTCGATCTCGCCCGCCACGCCCGGCGCCACCTCGCGGCCGTCCTCGTCGACCACCCGCAGGCGGATGCCCTCCATCGTCCGGCCGCAGGCGACCGGGTTCTCGATGGTGGCGAAGGCGATGTTGCCCAGCTCGGTGCTGCCGTAGCTGTCCAGCAGAGGGCGGCCGAACTCCGCGACGTACCGGTCGACGAGCGGCCCGTCCAGGGGCGCGGCGCCGACACAGAACATGCGCACCTGCTCGACGTCGGCGCGCAGCACGGGCTTGCGGCCGATCAGGTTGAGCATGCTGCGGTAGCTGGAGGGCGTCGCGTCGATCACCGTGACCCCGGTCTCGCCCGCCATCCGCAGGGCCCGGTCAAGCCGCTTGTACGGCGCGATCACCAGCGAGCACCCGGTGATCCAGGCGATCAGCACCATGGAGAGCCCGTACTGGTGGGAGAAGGGCAGCAGCGGCATCAGCACGTCGTCCGCGACATGCCCGACCTGGTCGGCGTTGCGCCGCAGGTTCGTGAGGAACTTGGCGCCCGACTTGACGACGCCCTTGGGGGAACCGGTCGAGCCCGAGGTCCACATGATCAGGCCGTCGGGGCGCTCGCCCCACTCGTCGAACGACAGCCGCTGTTCGGTGAGTTCGCGGCCCGCCGCGGCCACCAGGATCTCGTAGAGGTGGATGGCGTCCAGATCGTCGTCGATCGGCGCGTCGTCGTCGACGAGGAGGACCTTGGCGCCGGTGCGCCGGATGATGCGCCGGGTCTCCTCCGCGTGCTCCTGCTGGTCGACGAGGACGATGGAGGCGCCGAGGTGCATGAGCCCCAGCAGCGTCCCGACCCAACCCGCCGAGTTGCCTGCCTTGAGCAGGACGCGCTGGCCCGGGCCGACACCGCGCTCGCGGAGCGCGTCGGCGATGCGCAGGGCTCCCTCCTCCGTTGCGGAGAGGGTTTGAACCGAGTCGTGGGCAAATATCTTCGAGGTCACTGTCGGGAGGTTCCTTCCTCGGGCTCGGACATGACCGGTGCGCAGAGCCGCGGACCGGGAAGGCGACCGTCCACAAGGGCGGTCCATCGTCCGGGACGGTGAGGGAACCGTGCCGCTACTGATGCGTAACACGGGCCCCACCAAGGAAGTTAGGCAGTATGCCCCCACTCGGGAACCCTTAACCTCCCCCTAGGCTCCCTTGTTCTCCGTGACGAGGAGCTGATCGTGGACGAGGTTGGCGACCTGCCGGCGGCTGATGTCGAGGTAGCCCCGAGCCCCCGGGAACACCTCCAGGTCGAAGGTTCCGCTGGTGCGGTGCCGCCAGTTCCGCACCGCCGACACCGGCGCCCTTCGGTCCCTCTCGCCGGTGAGTGCCACGACCGGGCACCGTAACTCCGGCCCGCTGTCGCGGACTTCGCTGCGCGCGGCACCCACGGCGCCCGAGACGAACAGGGTCGCGGGGACGACCCCCGCCTCCCGCTCCAGCCTGCGTGCCACCCGGTACGCCAGGTCGGCGCCCCTGCCGTGCCCGAAGAGCGCCAACGGCCGGTCCGTCCACTCCGCGAGGGTCTCGAAGGCGTCGCCGGCCAGGTCCGAGAGATCCCCGATCCGCGGGGGCGCGCTGCTGTCGAAGGCGTAGGAGTGCTGGAACACCAGCATCTCGACGGACGGCAGCAGGAGTTCCGCCAGACAGAGGAACGAGGACGTCGATTCGACACCGTGCGGAAAGGCGGCCAGCCTGAACTTGCCGGCGATCGAGGCATGCCGGATGCATATCAAATCCAGATCGGCACACACATGTGACACCAATGACCTTCCCCTTTCGAATCGATACTTACTTGTCGCATACATCGATTAGCGCGACATTACGACGGAGTGAAACCGGCAACCTGGACCCTATGGTTGAGGTCCGGGTGGAGATACTGGCAGCTCAGGACCAATTTCGGCCACTACCGGCCGACCGGGGCCCCGACCTAGCCTCCCCTGCACCCCACCCCCTGACCCCAGTTGAGTCCCGCAGGGGAGACTAGGGGTTGTCCGCCGAATTCCGCGCGCAATACATTCTTTTCTCCCTGCGCTCAGCGCATCATGCGAGACCGGATGAGGCACCGCCGATGATCAAGGTACGAGACCTTGCCAAAACGTTCCGCAGCCGAAAAAACACCGTAGAGGCCGTCCGGGGCGTGGACATCGACGTCGCGGAAGGCGAACTGGTCGGATTCCTCGGCCCCAATGGCGCGGGAAAGTCCACCACGCTGCGGATGCTCTCCACGCTGCTGCGCCCCACCTCGGGCGTGGCGATGGTCGCCGGCTGCGATCTGCTCGACGACCCCGCCGGAGTGCGCCGCCGCATCGGATACGTGGGGCAGGGCAACGGCGCCGGAGGCGACCAGCGCGTCGGCGAGGAGCTGATGACACAGGCCCAGCTGTACGGCATCGACCGCAGGCAGGCCCGCCTGCGGGTCGAGGAACTCCTCGGCCAGTACGACCTCACGGGCATGGAGACCCGGACGGTGTCCACCCTCTCCGGGGGCCAGCGGCGGCGTCTCGACATCGTGATGGGCGTGCTGCACCGGCCCCAACTGGTCTTCCTGGACGAGCCGTCCACCGCCCTCGACCCGCAGAGCCGCAGCAACCTGTGGGACCACATCAGGTCGCTGCGCGATCTGCACTCCACCACGGTGTTCCTCACCACGCACTACCTCGACGAGGTGGACGCCCTCTGCGAACGCATCCTGGTGATCGACGGCGGGCGGATCATCACCGAGGGCACCCCCGACGGCCTCAAGAGCGAGGTCTCCGGTGATCTGCTCGTCCTGGAGACCTCCGACCCGTCGAGCACGGCCGCGACCGCGGAACGCCTCCCGGGCGCCCGCGAGATCACCGTCGACGGCTCGACCGTACGGTTCCGGGTGCCGCTCGGTGGCTCGGTCCTCCCCGGCCTCCTGCGGGAACTCGACCGGAACCAGATCTCCGTCATGTCCGTACAGACCCACCGCCCGACCCTGGACGACGTGTTCCTCACCCTCACGGGCCGCAGTCTGCGCGACACGGACGCCGACTCCACCGACGAACAGGGAGAGTGACGGTGCACTACCTGAAGCAGACGCGCCTCATCTTCATCCGCTCCACCCGCCCGTGGGCCCGCAGCCCGCTCCAGCTCATCGTCGGGATATCCGGCCCGCTGGTCTATCTCGTGCTCTTCGGCCCCCTGCTGAAGAACACGCTGCCCGGCGACGTGGACGCCTGGCAGTGGTTCGTGCCCGGCATGCTGATGCAGCTCACCCTGTTCGGTGCCGCCTACGCCGGGTTCTCCCTCACCCCCGAGCTGCGCTCCGGGGTCATGGAGCGGCTGCGCGTCGCCCCCGTCAGCCGCGCCGCGCTGCTCTCCGGCCGCGTCCTGAGCGACCTGGCCCAACTGGGCATCCAGGGCGTCATGCTGCTCGCCGCGGCCACCGCCTTCGGTTTCCGCGCCCCGCTCCCCGCGGTCGTGCTGCTGCTGGCGCTGTCCTCCGTGCTCGCCGCCGGGATCAGCTCGGCCTCGTATGCGCTGGCCCTCATCCTCAAGCAGGAGAACCGCTTCGCCCCGCTGCTCAGCATGGTGCTGGTGCCGCTCATGCTGCTCTCCGGCGTGCTGCTCCCGATGAGTGCGGCGCCGGACTGGCTGTACGACCTGTCACGGGTCAATCCGCTGTCCCACGTGGTCGACGCGCTGCGTGCGATCACCGCCGGGGAGTACGCCTCCTCGACCACCCTGACCGGTGCCCTGGCCGCCCTCTCCCTGGTGGTCATCTTCGGCGCCTGGGGCATGCGGACCATGAACCGCGAACAGGGCTGAGGCCCCCGCGGCACCCGGCCGGGTGCCGCGCGTGTGACGGAGCCGGCCCCCCACCCGATCGGGTGGGGGGCCGGCTCCGTCACACGCGCCGCGGCAGCGGGTCAGTCCTTGATCTCGCAGATGACCGCCCCGGCCGAGACCGTCGCGCCCACCACGGCCGACAGGTCCTTGACGGTCCCGGCACGGTGGGCGGTGAGCGGCTGTTCCATCTTCATCGCCTCCAGGACCACGACGAGGTCGCCCTCCTCCACCTGGCTGCCGTCCTCGACGGCGAGCTTCACGATGGTTCCCTGCATCGGGGAGGTCAGCGACTCACCGGAGGCCGCCGCCGACGCCTTGGAGCCGCTCTTGCGTCGCGGGGCCTTCCTGCCGCCACCGGAGGCAGCGCCGGCGACCGCGGCCCCCAGGGACTCGGGGAGGGAGACCTCCAGGCGCTTGCCCGCGACCTCGACGACCACGGTCCTGCGGGCCGCGTCCACGGCGTCCGCCCCGGTGTCGGTGGCGGGTGCGGTGAAGGCCGGGATGTCGTTGACGAACTCGGTCTCGATCCAGCGGGTGTGGACGGTGAAGGGGTCGCTGGAGCCGGTCAGTTCGGGTGCGAACGCCGGGTCCTTGACGACGGCGCGGTGGAAGGGGATGGCGGTGGCCATGCCCTCCACATTGAACTCCGCCAGTGCACGCGCGGCACGCTGCAACGCCTGCTCGCGGGTGGCGCCGGTGACGATCAGCTTGGCCAGCAGCGAGTCCCAGGCCGGACCGATGACCGAGCCGGACTCCACGCCCGCGTCCAGGCGCACACCGGGACCCGAGGGCGCCTCGAACTTGGTGACCGTGCCGGGCGCGGGCAGGAAGTTGCGGCCCGGGTCCTCGCCGTTGATGCGGAACTCGAAGGAGTGCCCGCGCAGTTCGGGGTCGCCGTAGCCCAGTTCCTCGCCGTCGGCGATGCGGAACATCTCACGGACCAGGTCGATGCCGGCGACCTCTTCGGTGACCGGGTGTTCGACCTGGAGGCGGGTGTTGACCTCCAGGAAGGAGATCGTGCCGTCGACGCCGACGAGGAACTCCACGGTGCCCGCGCCGACGTAGCCGGCCTCCTTGAGGATCGCCTTGGACGAGGCGTACAACTCCGCGACCTGCGCCTCGGAGAGGAAGGGTGCCGGGGCCTCCTCCACCAGCTTCTGGTGGCGGCGCTGGAGCGAGCAGTCCCGGGTGGAGACCACGACCACGTTGCCGTGCTGGTCGGCCAGGCACTGGGTCTCCACGTGCCGGGGCTTGTCGAGGTAGCGCTCCACGAAGCACTCACCGCGGCCGAAGGCCGCCACCGCCTCGCGCACCGCCGAGTCGTACAGCTCGGGGACCTCTTCCAGGGTGCGGGCGACCTTCAGGCCGCGCCCGCCACCACCGAAGGCGGCCTTGATGGCGATGGGCAGGCCGTGCTCCTTCGCGAAGGCCACGACCTCCTCCGCACCCGAGACCGGGTCGGGCGTGCCCGCGACCAGCGGGGCACCGGCACGCTGGGCGATGTGCCGGGCGGCGACCTTGTCCCCCAGGTCGCGGATGGCCTGCGGCGGCGGGCCGATCCAGATCAGGCCCGCGTCGATGACGGCCTGCGCGAAGTCGGCGTTCTCCGAAAGGAAGCCGTAACCGGGGTGGATCGCGTCCGCCCCCGAGTCCCTGGCCGCCGCCAGCACCTTGGAGATGTCCAGGTAGCTGGTGGCCGGAGTGTCACCGCCCAGCGCGAACGCCTCATCGGCCGCCCGCACATGCAGAGCGTCCCGGTCGGGATCCGCGTAGACGGCAACACTCGCGATCCCCGCATCCCGGCATGCCCGGGCAACACGGACAGCGATTTCGCCACGGTTGGCGATCAGGATCTTGTGCACGATGAACTCCTACGTCCCATGTGGTCGTTGATGGCGGCGACCGCCGCGCGGCGCCGGGCGGCCTGCCCGGCCGTGACCCGGTCAGCCACCGAACCCGCCTCGCTCGGGCGGGCGTGTCATGCGCTGCGCGGGCGCGCCCCAGCGGCGGCGCGGCCGCGGGCCCGCGGTGTCCCGGCTCGCCGTCCGCTCCGTCAGCAGCGCCGTCACCGCGACCACCACCGCGGCGAGTTCCTCTCCCGTCGGGCGGCCTCGCTCCACCCGCAGCCCGGCTGCCTCGTGGGGGGTGGTGACCCCCTCGTCCCGAGCGCTCACAGGGGGATGTTGCCGTGCTTGCGCGGCAGCCGGTGGGCTCGCTTGCCGCGCAGTGTCTCCAGTGCGCCCGCGATGCTCGCCCGGGTCTCGTGAGGCATGATCACCGCGTCCACGTAGCCGCGCTCGGCGGCCGTGTACGGGTTGCACAGCGCCTGCTCGTACTCCTCGCGCAGCCGTGTCCGCTCGGCGGCCGGGTCCTCGGCCTCCGCCACCGCGCGGCGGTGCAGCACGCTCACCGCGCTCTCGCCTCCCATGACCGCGATCTCGGCGGTCGGCCAGGCCAGGTTGACGTCGATGCCCAGGTGCTTGGAGCCCATGACCCCGTATCCGCCGCCGTACGCCTTGCGGGTGACCACGGTGACCATCGGCACGGTGGCCTCGGCGTAGGCGTAGATGAGCTTGGCACCCCTGCGGATGATGCCGCCCTGCTCCTGTTCGAGGCCCGGCAGGAAGCCCGGCACGTCGACGAAGCTGAGGATCGGCACGTGGAAGGAGTCGCACATGCGGATGAAGCGCGCCGCCTTCTCGCTGGCGTCGATGTCCAGGGCGCCCGCCTGGACGATCGGCTGGTTGGCGACGATGCCCACGCTCTGGCCGTTGACCCGCCCCAGGCCGCAGACGACGTTCTGCGCGAACAGCGGCTGCACCTCCAGGAGTTCACCGGAGTCGAGCACGGTACGGATGACCCTGCGCATGTCGTACGGCTGGTTGGGGCTGTCGGGGATCAGCGTGTCCAGGGCCAGGTCCGCCTCGGTGAGGCCCGCGGGCTCGGTCACGTCGTAGTCCGGCGGGTCCTCCATGTTGTTGGAGGGCAGATGGCTGAGCAGCAGCCGGACGTACTCGAACGCGTCCTTCTCGTCCTGCGCCAGGTAATGGGCGTTTCCGGAGACGGTGTTGTGGCTGAGCGCCCCGCCCAGTTCCTCCCGGTCCACCGTCTGCCCCATGACGGTGCGCAGCACCTCGGGACCGGTGACGAACATGTGGGAGGTCTCCTCCACCATCACCACGAAGTCGGTGATCGCCGGCGCGTACACCGCGCCGCCCGCGCAGGGGCCCATCATCAGCGAGATCTGCGGGATGACGCCCGAGCCCTCGACGTGGCGCTTGACCAGCTCGGCGTAGTACGCGAGCGAGACCACGCCCTCCTGGATGCGGGCGCCGCCGGAGTCGTTGATGCCGATGATGGGGCAGCCGGTGCTGAGGGCCAGGTCCATCACCTTGACGATCTTCTCGCCGTACTTCTCGCCGAGGCTGCCGCCGAAGACCGTGAAGTCCTGGGCGAACACGCACACCTTGCGGCCGTCCACCTTGCCGTAGCCGGTGATCACGCCGTCGCCCAGCGGACGGTTGCGTTCCATGCCGAAGTCGTGGCTGCGGTGGCGGGCGAAGGCGTCCAGCTCGACGAACGTCCCGGGGTCGAGCAGCGCGTCGATGCGCTCCCTGGCCGTCATCTTGCCCTTGTCGTGCTGACGCCTGACCGCGTCGGATCCGGCGTGCGCGGCGAGTTCGTCGCGGCGGCGCCGCAACTCCGCCAGGCGCGCGGCCGTCCCGTTGCGGGCAGGGTTGTCGGGGGTCTCTTCCGATGCCATCAGGCGCTCCGCTCCGCTGCCACGGCAGGCTTCAGTTCGTTGTTCAGGTATCGCTCGCGGCAGGCTCGGCGCTGCACCTTGCCGCTGGTGGTACGGGGCAGGAGGCCGCGCCGTACGACGACGACCTCGTCCGTCTCGAGCCGTTGGCGTTCGTAGACGGCCCGGTGGACCAGGTCCTTCAGTTCCTGCGCTCCTGTGCCGCGCAGGGCCCTGCCGTCGGCCTCGACGACGACGATCAGGCGTTCTCTCTCACCGTCGTCCACGGAGAACGCCGCGGCGGCGTTCGGGTGCAGGCCCGGTGCCGCGTTCTCGGCGGACAGCTCGATGTCCTGCGGGTAGAAGTTCCGGCCGTTGCGGATGATGACGTCCTTGAACCGGCCGGTCACATACAGCTCCCCGTCGAGCAGGAAGCCCAGGTCACCGGTGCGCAGGTACGTCGCGTCGCCGGGGCCGTCCTGCCCGGCGATGGCCGCCCGGAAGGTCTCCTCGCTCTCGCGCTCCCGCCCGAGGTAGCCGGCGGCGACGCACGGCCCGTCCACCCAGATCTCGCCGACCCGGCCCTCGGGGCACTCGGTCAGCGCCACGGGGTCGACGATCCGCACCCGGGTGCCGGACACGGGGAAGCCCGACCCGACCAGGGGCTGTGCTCCCTCGGCGCCCGGGGCGCACAGGTCCGCCCGGCCGGCCAGCAGGGCCTCCGCGGCCACCCAGAGGACGGTCGGCTCCTGGCCGAGGCGGCTGCCGGTGGCCTTGAGGGTGTTCTCGGCGAGGCCGTAGCCCGGGCTCATGGCGGCGGGGTCGAAGCCGGCCGGTGCGAACGTCTCCGCGAACGTGCGCACGGCTCGCCAGCGCACGGGTTCGGCGCCGTTGGCCGCCACCCGCCAGCTCGACAGGTCGATGTCCGCGGCGACCTTGCCGTCCTGCTGGGCCCGTACGCAGAGTTCGTACGCGAAGCTCGGCGCGGCGGCGTGCGTGCCGCGGAACCGCGCTATCGCCTCCAGCCAGCGGCCGGGCCTGCGGATGAAGGCCTCGGGCGCCATCAGATAGGCGGGGATGCCCGAGCACAGCGGCATCAGCACGCCGAAGAGCATGCCCATGTCGTGGAAGAGCGGCAGCCAGGAGACGACCACGCCGTCGGGTCCGGCCGGCCACAGCTCCTCGGTCTCGGCGACGTTGCTCAGGAAGTTGGCGTGAGTGACCATCACGCCCTTCGGGTCGCCGGTGGAGCCCGAGGTGTACTGGAGCAGCGCGATGTCCTCGGGGCCCGGGCCCTCGCCCGTCCACGGGGCGTCCGGCAGCGCCTCGGTGTCGATGAGCGTGAGCCCGGCCAGCTCGGGCAGATCGCCGAACCGTTCCTCCAGGTCCCGCTTGACGGCGCCGGTGGTCAGGACGGTGCTGGTACCCGCGTCGTCCGCGATGCGGCGCAGCCGCTCCACGCCGCGCCGCCGGGTGGGCACCTGAACCGGGGCGCCGGCCACTCGCGCGTACATGCAGCCGAGCAGCGCTCGTACGAACTCCAGACCCGAGGGGTAGAGCAGCACGGCGTTGCCACCGCTCAGTCCGGCGCGCTCCAGGGCGGCGGCGCGGGAGCCCGCGTCGGCCTCCAGCTGCCGGTAGGTGAGGGACCCGTCGGGCTCCTCACCGTCGCGCAGGAACACGTAGGCGGTCTCGTCGGGCTGCTTCTCGCAGCGCAGACGGAGCGCCTGAGGCAGAGTCGAGACGTTGCCCGCCCGCACATCCGGTCCGGTCCTGGTCATGATCGTGATACCTCTTCCGCGAGGAGCATGGGGATTGATGGACAGACACGGCCGGCTCAGGCGTAGGGCAGTTCCACCGGGGCGAGCCGGTCGAAGAGGTCGCCGGGGCCGGGGTTGGCCGCCGGGGAGCGGCCGCCCAGATGGTTGACCACGCCCCACACCGCGTTCAGCGCGGTGGTCACCGCGCCCTCGGCGAAGCCCGCGGTCCAGGAGACGTCGTCGCCGCTGAGGAAGAACCCGCGGTGCGACGCGTCCATCCGGTCCTGCATGAAGTGGGTGAACAGCCGCCGCTGGTACCGGTACTGGCCCGGCAGGTTCGCCTTGAACGCGCCCATGAAATGGGGCTCGTTCTCCCAGGTGACGGTGATCGGCTCATCGATGATGTGCGACCGGATGTCGACCCCCGGGTAGATCTCGCCGAGCCGGTCGAGGAGTACGTCCAGGCGCCGGCCCGGGGAGAGGGTGGAGAACTTCAGCGAGTCGTCGTTCCAGGTGTACGACAGGCACATCACGCCGGGCCGGTCCGCTCCGTTGTCGAAGAGGTACACGCCGCGCGCGATCCGGTCGGTGAGGGTCATGCCCATCGTCTCCCGGCCGGTGCGCGGGTCGACGTCGCGCCAGAACGGGCGGTCCGTGAGGACGAAGACCTTGGAGGAGCCCATGTAGTGCGTGCGCTCCACCGCCGTCCAGTGTTCGGTCGGCAGCAGCCCCGGTTCGCAGTCGATCCGGTTCAGCAGCGTCCACAGATGCGGCGTGAACACCACCGCCGGGTAGGCGCTGACGTCCCCGGACGTGTCCTCGACCACGTAGTCGGATCCCTTGCGCCGCAGCCCCACGACGCCGGGCCGCGGGCCGCCGCCGTGCAGTGAGGAGAGGGAGGTGCCCTCGGGCCAGTGGACCGGTGACGCGGGCCGCCGCTCCCACAGGCCACGGGGCAGTTGCTGCACACCGCCGACGATGGAGAGCTGGTCGTCGTCGGCCTCGGTGAAGACGACCCGCAGGATCTCCAGGACGGAGTTGGGGAAGTCGGTGTCCCAGCCGCCCGTGCCGAAGCCGACCTGGCCGAAGACCTCACGGTGCCGGAAGGAGTGGAACGAGGACGAGGACGCCAGGAAGCCGTAGAAGGACTGGTCGTCGAGGTCGCGGACCAGGCGGTTCCAGACGGCCTTGAGGGTCACGATGTCGCGCTGCTGGATCGCGCCGCGCACCGTCGACAGCTCGGCCAGCTCCTGGAGCGTCTTCTCCCAGGCATCGGCGACCTCTTGGTAGAGCGTCGGCAGGTCGTCCTGCGAACGGGCCCAGTGCTGCTGGCCGTTGACGTCGATGAGCGTGCCGGGGGTGTCCGGCGCCAGCGGGTTGGGGAACGGCCGGGTGTCCAGGCCGAGCAGGTCGATGTAGTGGAACAGGGCCCGCGCCGACTTCGGGAAGCGCATCGCCCCGAGTTCGGCGACGTATTCGGGGCGGCTCGCGAAGGGGACGGCCCGCATACGGCCGCCCAGCTCGCCGGCCTCGTACACGACGGGCCGCAGGCCGAGCCGCATCAGTTCGTACGCGGCCGTCAGCCCGGAGATGCCACCACCGATCACGGCCACCGGCGTGCCGGCGCGATCGGGGGGCAATTCCCCGAGACCGGCGGGATGGCGCAGCCAGTCGTCGTAGGAGAAGGGGAAGTCCGGAACAAGCATGCTCATTGAAGCCGGGCTGGGTGACGTCATCAGGAATACCCTTCGGGCCGTTTCGGCGATGCTGGTCGGGGAATCAATGAAATTCCGGGAGGCTCCGCCCGCTCACGCCGCGCGAGCCGCATGTCGATGCCGTCGGTGTGGCCCGGCCGAATCGAATGGGGAACTGCCGGCCGAGGACCGCCTGCTCCGGCAGGCACACGCTATTTTTCGCCGGGCGGCACAGGCAACCCCTATCCCCCCTGCCTGTGTGACATGCGGGACGGGTCGGCGCGGTGACCGCGGGCCACGCAGTGAACGACAAGGGGTGTCTACGGGGTTGTCTTAGGGGGCCTATGGGGTGGCCGGGGGCCTGCCCGCCCCCATAGCGTCGGCCATGCTGTCCGCTGGCTGACTGTGGGTGAAATCTGATGGAAGAGAAGACAGCTGTCGTATTTCCGGGGATGGGACCGTCAAGCTTTTCCGCGGTCGGCAAATTCATGGTTCTCGACAGGTACGCGAGGCGCCGCATATCGGCCGCCGACAAGGCGCTCGGGTACTCGCTCCTCGACCGGTTCCACGGAGCCGAGGACGACTACTCGGAGTACACGCAGGTGGCCTTCCTGGTGAACTCCCTCGCGCTGGCCGACCGTGCCGAGGACCTCCTCGGGATGCGGCCCGACTACTGCGTCGGGCCGAGCTTCGGGCAGAAGGCCGCGGCCGCCTGGACAGGGGCGCTGGACTTCGCGGACACCGTCCGCATGACGGCTGAACTGGCCCGCTGCGAGCAGGAGTTCTTCGCTTCCGAGCACCAGGACGTGGTGACCCACTCCTGTGTGCGGGTCCCGGCGGAACCCTTCCAGGAGTATCTGGACGGGCTCACCGCGAACGGCGACTGGTACGACATCTCCGGCCGGCTCGACGAGGGCTTCCTCATGGTGTCGGTGCGGGAGCACCTCCTGGACGGCCTGAAGAAGGCCGTCGGCGCCATGGGCGGCTACTCCATGTACACGATGCGCCCGCCCGTGCACGCCGAGGCGTTCGGCGGGCTGCGCCGCAAGGCCGACGAGGAGGTCTTGTCCCGGTACGAGATCCGGGACCCGAAGCTCACCGTCGTCGCCGACCAGGACGGCAGTGTCGTGCGCACCGCGGACGCCATGCGGACCATGCTGCTCGACACGTTCGACAAGGCCATCAACTGGCCCGAGGTCGTCGATTCACTGCTCGGTCTCGGTGTGCGGAAGCTCTACATCACCGGTCCCGACAATCTGTTCCGGCGGGTGAAGTGCACCACCCGGAACTTCGACGTCGTGGCCGTCGATCCGAAAAGCGTTCTCCGGTCCACTCTGCGGCCCGCGAAAAGCTGATGCGCTGCGGTGCGCAATTCCCTGTCCGCCGTCGTCGCGGCATCGAATGCCACCGCATCACCAACCCCCGTACCGGCAATGCCCCAAGGGGTGCGTAGGGGTGTGACCGCCACTCGGCGTCCACATACTCTCGCGTGAAGTCCGGTTTCTTTGAACAGCCATGTCGGCAGAGTTGTGGAGCGAGCGATGGTAGGCCAGTCCGGAGAATTCCGTTCGCAGGCTGAACTGACCGGGCCGGAGCAGGAACACCACCTGCTCGCCTTCGTCACCGGTCTGACCGAGGACGTGCTCAAGAGCGCGGACCGAGAGGTGCCGAACGGGATCGACCCCGAGAGTTCCTTCCTCGAACTGGGCTTCCACTCGCTCGCCGCCGTCGACTTCCACAGCCGGCTCGTCGCGGCCACCGGGCTGCGCCTGCCCGTCACCCTGCCCTTCGACCATCCCACCCCGCGGGCGCTCGCGCGCGAACTCCAGCGCCTCCTGTACGGCTCCGCCGTGGACGCGGGCGACCTGGGCGAGCAGCCGGGCTCCGCCGCGGCCGACGACGAGCCGATCGCCGTCGTCGGCATGGCGGTGCGGCTGCCGGGCGGCGTCAGCACCCCCGAGGAGCTGTGGCGGCTCCTCGCCGAGGGCGGCGACGCGATCTCCGACTTCCCCACCCGCCGCGGCTGGGACCTCGACGGCCTGTACTCTCCCGACCCCGACGACGCGGGCAAGAGCTACACCCGCCGGGGCGGATTCCTGCACGACGCCGGTGAGTTCGACGCGGACTTCTTCGGCATCAGCCCGCGCGAGGCGCTCGGCATGGACCCGCAGCAGCGGCTCCTGCTGGAGAGCACCTGGGAGGCCCTCGAACGCGCGGGCATCGATCCCAAGTCCGTCCGCGGCAGCCAGACCGGTGTGTTCGTCGGCGTCGAGAACCAGGAGTACGGCCCGCGTCTCCAGGATGCGGCCGAGGGTTTCGAGGGCTACTTGCTGACCGGCAACGCCGCCAGCGTGGCCTCCGGCCGTCTCGCCTACACCTTCGCCTTCGAGGGTCCCACCATCACCGTCGACACCGCCTGCTCCGGCTCGCTCGTCGCGCTCCACCTCGCCGTCCAGGCCCTGCGCCGCGGCGACTGCCCCCTCGCTGTGGCGGGCGGCGCGGCCGTCATGTCGAGCCCCGGCGGGTTCCTCGCCTTCAGCCGCCAGCGCGGCCTCTCCGCCGACGGGCGCTGCAAGGCGTACTCCGCGGACGCCGACGGCACCGGGTGGGGCGAGGGCGTCGGCATCGTCGTCCTGGAGAGGCTCTCGGAGGCCCGGCGCAACGGCCACCAGGTCCTCGCGGTGGTGCGCGGCACCGCCGTCAACTCCGACGGCGCGTCCAACGGCCTGACCGCCCCCAGCGGTCTCGCCCAGCAGCGCGTCATCCGCCGCGCCCTCGCGGACACCGGCCTCGCCGCGACGGACGTCGACGCGGTCGAGGGCCATGGCACGGGTACGCGTCTGGGCGATCCGATCGAGGCGCAGGCGCTGCTTGCCACGTACGGGCAGGGGCGCGAGGACGGGGAGCCGCTCTGGCTCGGCTCGCTGAAGTCGAACGTCGGCCACACGCAGGCCGCGGCCGGTATCGCCGGTGTCATCAAGATGGTCCTCGCGATGCGGGAGGGCGTGCTGCCGCGGACGCTGCATGCCGACGAGCCGTCCCCGCACGTGGACTGGTCGGCGGGGAACGTGGCGCTGCTGACCGAGGCGCGCGAGTGGCCGGAGACCGGGCGTCCGCGCCGGGCCGGTGTCTCGTCGTTCGGCATGAGCGGCACGAACGCGCACGTGGTGCTGGAGGAGGCACCGGCCGAACTTTCCGAGCCGGTCTCCGAGACTCCGCTGTCCGAGGCGCCGGTGGTCGGCGGGGTTGTGCCGTGGGTCCTGTCCGGTAAGACGGAGGACGCGCTGCGGGCGCAGGCCGAGCGGCTGCACTCCTTCGTACGGGAGAACTCCGAGCTGCGTCCGGCCGATGTGGGCTACTCCCTCGCCGTGACGCGGGCCCGGTTCGAACACCGGGCCGTGGTGGCGGGCGCGAGCCGCGAGGAGCTGCTGGCCGGCCTTGAGGCTCTCGCCTCCGGGGAGGTTCCGGGCGGTGCGGTGACCTCGGGGAGCGCGCGCCGCGGGCGGGTCGCGTTCCTGTTCACGGGGCAGGGCAGCCAGCGGACCGGAATGGGCCGCGAGCTGTATGACACGTATCCGGTGTTCGCCGCAGCCTTCGACGAGGTGTGCTCCTACCTCGACCTGCATCTGGAACGTCCGCTGAAGGAGATCGTCTTCGGCACGGACGAGGCGGCTGCCGGTCTGATCGATGAGACGGTGTTCACGCAGGCCGCGCTCTTCGCCATCGAGGTCGCGCTCTTCCGACTGGTCGAGGCGTGGGGGCTGACCCCTGACTTCCTGATCGGCCACTCGGTGGGTGAGCTGGCCGCCGCGCACGTGGCCGGTGTCTTCGATCTCGAGGACGCGGCGATCTTGGTGACCGCGCGGGGCCGGCTCATGCAGGCGCTCCCGGCCGGTGGGGCCATGGCCGCGATCCAGGCCACCGAGGCCGAGGTTCTGGAGACGATCGAGGGCCGCGGGCACGAGATCGCCATCGCCGCGATCAACGGGCCCACGTCCGTGGTGGTTTCCGGCGACGAGACCGCCGTGACCGAAGTGCTGGAGCACTGGCGTGAACAGGGCCGCAAGGTCCGCCAACTGCGTGTCAGCCACGCCTTCCACTCCCCCCGCATGGAACCCATGCTGGAGGAATTCCGCTGGCATGCCCGGGTGATGACCTACTCCGCGCCGCGGATCCCGATCGTCTCCAACGTGACCGGTGAGCAGGCCACCGCGGAAGAGCTGTGCTCACCGGAGTACTGGGTGCGGCACGTGCGTCAGGCCGTGCGTTTCCGGGACGGCGTCACCTGCCTCGCCGAGCGGGGCGTCACCTCCTTCGTGGAGCTGGGCCCCGACGGCATCCTCTCGGCGATGGGCCAGGAGTCCCTGCCCGACGCCGAGGACGTGGTCTTCGCCCCGGCCCTGCGCAGGGGCCGCCCCGAGGCCGAGGCCTTCACCTCCGCCATGGGCCGTCTGCACGTGAACGGCGCGGAGCTGGACTGGGACGGGGTCTTCGCGGGCCGCGGCGGGCAGCGCGTGGACCTGCCGACGTACGCCTTCCAGCGCCGGCACTACTGGCTGGAGACGCCCGCCCTCTCCGGGGACGCCACGGGCTTCGGGCAGTCGGCGACGGGACATCCGCTCCTGAGCGCGGCGGTCGCGCTGCCGGAGTCGGACGGGATTCTGCTGACGGGGCGCCTGTCTCTCCAGTCGCACGCGTGGCTCGCGGATCAAGCGGTGCTGGGTTCGGCCGTCGTATCGGGCTCGACGCTGGTCGAGCTGGCCATCCACGCCGGTGACCAGGTCGGCTGCGGGTCCCTGGAGGAGCTGACGCTCCAGACCCCGCTGGTCCTGCCCGAGCAGGGCGCGGTGGCACTGCGGCTGGCGGTGGACGCCGCCGACGACGCGGGCCGCCGCCCGGTCCGGTTCTTCTCCCGCTCGGACGAGGCGGCGCCCGGGAGCCAGTGGACGCTGCATGCCACCGGCACGCTGTCGGGGGCCGCGGAGCCCGCGGCGTTCGACCTGTCGGTGTGGCCGCCGCAGGGCGCCGCCTCCCTCGATACAGATGCGGTCTACGAGCGTCTCGCCCAGGCCGAACTGTCCTACGGCCCGGTCTTCCAGGGCCTGCGTGCCGCCTGGCGACTCGGTGACGACATCTACGCCGAGGTCGCCCTCCCCGAAGGCACCTCCACCGACGGCTTCGGACTGCACCCCGCACTCCTGGACGCCGCCCTGCACGCCCTGCCCCTCACCCCCGACGAGCAGGCACGCACCACCTCCACCTGGCACGACGTCTCCCTCTACGCCACCGGCGCCACCAGCCTGCGCGTCAAACTCTCCACCACCACCGGCTCCCTCACCGCCGCCGACAACACCGGCGCACCCGTACTCACCGCCCAGACCATCACCTGGCGCCAGACCACCCCCGACGAACTCACCACCAGCCACACCGGATTCCACAACTCCCTGTACCGCCTGGACTGGCCCGAACTCAACCCGGCACCCGCCGAACCCCAGACCTGGGCCGTACTGGGCGACCAGCCGGGCCCCTCCACCGACGGACCGGCATTCCCCAGCCTGGCTGAACTCGCCGCCGCCGACACCATCCCCCAGACCGTCTTCGCCCCGCTGGCCGCCTACGACGACACCGACACGGCCACCGCAGCCCACCAGGCCACCCAGCGCGCTCTGACGCTCATTCAGGAGTGGCTGGCGGAGGACCGGTTCGCCGGATCCCGTCTGGTGGTGGTCACCCGTGGTGCCGTCGCCGCCGGGCCGGGTGAAGACGTGACCGATCTGGCCAACGCGCCCGTCTGGGGCCTCGTACGCTCCGCGCAGGCCGAGAACCCCGACCGGTTCGTCCTCATCGACACCGACGGTGAATCGCCCGAACTCGCCACTCTCTGGCCGCTCCTGGCCGCCGACGAGCCCCAAGCCGCACTCCGTGACGGTTCGGTGCGCGTGCCGCGCCTGGTCCGGGTGACCGTCGCCGACGGCGAGCCGGCGGACTTCCACCTGGACCCGGCCGGGACCGTCCTCGTCACCGGCGGCACGGGTGCTCTGGGCTCCCTCGTCGCCCGCCACCTCGTCACCGAACACGGCGCACGCCACCTCATCCTCACCAGCCGCCGAGGACTCGACGCCGAAGGCGCCCCGCAGCTCACCGCCGAACTGACCGAACTCGGCGCCGACACCGTGGAGATCGCCGCCTGCGACGCCGCCGACCGCGGCTCCCTCGAAACGCTGCTCACCTCGGTCGACAGCGGGCGTCCACTGACCGCCGTGATCCACACCGCCGGTGTCCTGGATGACGGCGTCATCAACGCCCTCACCCCCGAGCGCCTCGACGCGGTTCTCCGCCCCAAGGCCGACGCCGCCGTCCATCTGCACGAGCTGACGAAGGACCTGGACCTCTCCGCCTTCGTCCTCTTCTCCTCCTCCGCCGGTCTCTTCGGCGACCCGGGTCAGGGCAACTACGCCGCCGCCAACACCTTCCTCGACGCACTCGCCCACCACCGCCACGCACTCGGCCTGCCCGCCACCTCCCTCCAATGGGGCCTGTGGGAACAGCGCAGCGGAATCACCGGACACCTCACCACCGCCGACATCGAGCGCATCCACCGCTCCGGCATGACCCCCCTCCCCACCACCCACGCCCTCCAACTCCTCGACACAGCACGCACATCGGGCGCCGCTGTCTCGTCGCCCATGAGCCTGGACCTCGCCGCGTTCCGTGCGCCTTCGGCCACGGTCCCCGCCCTGTTGCGCGGGCTCGTCGGCATGCCGGCGCGCCGGGTCGCGGCGAGCGGGGCGGCGGGCGGCACGTCCGCCCTGGCCCGCAGGCTGGCCGGACTCTCGCCCGCCGAGCGGACGAGCACCTTGCTGGAACTCGTACGCGGTCACGTCGCGTCCGTACTCGGTCACGGCGACGCGCGGGCGATCGAGCCGGGGCGAGCCTTCAAGGAGGTGGGGTTCGACTCGCTGACCGCGGTCGAGCTGCGCAACCGCCTGAACACCCTCACCGGCCTCCGCCTCCCGGCGACCCTCACGTTCGACTACCCGACCCCGTCGGCGCTGGTGGAGCACCTCCTCGCCGAGACGTTCGCCGACCAGTCCGCCATCGCCGGTCCCGTGCCCCCGGCCGCCGGGCCGCGTCACGACGACGAGCCGATCGCCATCGTCGGTATGGCCTGCCGCTTCCCGGGTGACGTCGCCTCGCCGGACGACCTCTGGCGCATGGTGGTCGGGAAGGGCGAGGGTCTCTCCGCGTTCCCCACCGACCGCGGCTGGGACATCGAGGGCGTGTACGACCCGGACCCGGCGCGCGTCGGCACGACGTACGTCCGCCAGGGGGGATTCGTCTCCGCGGCGGAATTCGACGCCGGATTCTTCGGGATCTCGCCGCGTGAGGCGCTGGCGATGGACCCGCAGCAGCGGCTGCTCCTCGAAGCGTCCTGGGAGTCGCTGGAGGCCGCGGGGATCGACCCGGCGTCCGTACGCGGCAGCCAGACCGGCGTCTTCGCCGGCGTCATGAACACCGACTACTTCCCGAGCCTCCAGTCGGTCCCCGAGGACCTGGAGGGCTACCTCAGCACCGGCACGTCCGGCAGCGTGGCCTCGGGCCGCATCTCGTACGCGCTCGGCCTCGAAGGCCCGGCCGTCTCCGTGGACACGGCCTGCTCGTCCTCGCTCGTCGCCCTGCACCTGGCCGTGCAGTCGCTGCGCAGGGGAGAGTGCTCGCTGGCGCTTGCCGGTGGTGTCACCGTCATGTCGACGCCGGACACCTTCGTGGACTTCTCGCGCCAGCGAGGCCTCGCCCCCGACGGCCGCTGCAAGGCTTTCGCCGGTGCCGCCGACGGCACGATCTGGGCCGAGGGCGTGGGCATGCTGCTCGTCGAGCGGCTCTCCGACGCGGAGCGCAACGGCCACAAGGTGCTCGCGGTCGTCCGCGGCACGGCCGTGAACCAGGACGGCGCCTCCAACGGCCTGACCGCTCCGAACGGCCCCTCGCAGCAGCGCGTCATCCGCCAGGCCCTCACAGGCGCGGGCCTGTCCGCCGCGGACGTGGACGCGGTCGAGGCGCACGGCACCGGCACGCGGCTCGGCGACCCGATCGAGGCCCAGGCCCTGCTCGCCACCTACGGCCAAGGCCGCGAGGGCGCCGAACCGCTCTGGCTCGGCTCCGTGAAGTCCAACATCGGTCACACCCAGGCGGCAGCCGGTGCCGCGGGCATCATCAAGATGGTCATGGCGATGCGGGAGGGTGTGCTGCCGCAGACCCTGCATGTGGATGAGCCCTCGCCCGAGATCGACTGGTCGGCGGGCGACGTCCGCCTGCTGACCGAGGCGCGGGAGTGGCCGGACACCGGGCGTCCGCGCCGGGTGGGCGTCTCGTCCTTCGGTATCAGCGGTACCAATGCGCATGTGATTCTGGAGCAGGCGCCGGCTGCCGTCGACGCCGCCGTCGACGAGGCGGGCTCCGAGGCTCCGGTCGTCGGTGGGGTCGTGCCGTGGGTCCTGTCCGGTAAGACGGAGGACGCGCTGCGGGCGCAGGCCGAGCGGCTGTACTCCTTCGTACGGGAGAACTCCGAGCTGCGTCCGGCGGACGTGGGCTACTCCCTCGCTGTGACCCGGGCCCGGTTCGAGCACCGGGCCGTCATCACCGGCTCCGATGTGGATGAACTCCTCGCAGGAACCGCCGCGTTGGCGGCCGGGGATGCGTCGGGTGCGGTGACCTCGGGGAGCGTGCGGCGCGGCAAGCTGGCGTTCTTGTTCACGGGGCAGGGCAGCCAGCGGGCAGGAATGGGCCGCGAGCTGTATGACACGTATCCCGTCTTCGCCACCGCCTTCGATGAAGTGTGCGCGCACTTTGAGGGGCAGCTGGAGCGTCCGCTGAAGGATGTCGTCTTCGGTACGGACGAGACGGACGCCGGTCTGATCGACCAGACCGTCTACACGCAGGCTGCGCTCTTCGCGATCGAGGTCGCGCTCTTCCGCCTGGTGGAGGCGTGGGGGCTGACTCCTGACTTCCTCGTCGGGCATTCGGTGGGTGAACTGGCCGCCGCGCACGTCTCCGGTGTCTTCACCCTGGAAGATGCCGTCAAGCTCGTCGCCGCGCGTGGACGGCTTATGCAGGCGCTCACCGCTGGCGGTGCCATGGCCGCGATCCAGGCCACGGAGGCGGAAATCCTCCCGCTTCTGGAAGGCCGCGAGCGCGAGATCGCCATCGCCGCCATCAACGGACCCACGTCCGCGGTGATTTCCGGCGACGAGACCGCCGTGACCGAGGTGCTGGAGCACTGGCGTGAACAGGGCCGCAAGGTCCACCAGTTGCGCGTCAGCCACGCCTTCCACTCACCCCGCATGGAACCCATGCTGGACGAATTCCGCACCATCGCGGCGGGTCTGTCCTACGGGACTCCGAGCGTCCCGGTTGTCTCCAACCTCACCGGCCAGCTCGCCTCTCCCGAGGACATCGGCTCGCCCGACTACTGGGTCCGCCACGTCCGCCAGGCCGTCCGCTTCGCCGACGGCATCAGCCACCTGTCGGAACAGGGCGTCACGTCCTTCATCGAGCTGGGCCCCGACGGAACCCTCTCCGCCATGGCCCAGCAAACCCTCACCGACACAGAAGAGGCACTCTTCACCCCCGTACTCCGCAAGAACCGCCCCGAAGCGGAAACCCTCACCTCCGCCCTCGCCCAAGCCCACATCCAGGGCGCCGAACTCGACTGGAACGGCATCTTCGCAGGCCACGACGCACACCGCGTCGACCTCCCCACCTACGCCTTCCAGCACCAGCACTACTGGCTGGAGCAGACTGTCCCCACCGGCAGCCTTGCCCCTGCCGGCCTGGCGTCGGTCACGCACCCGCTGCTCGGCGCGGCGGTCGCGCTGCCCGCGACGGGGACCATCCTGCTGACCGGCCGTCTCTCGCTGCAATCCCACGAGTGGCTCGCGGAGCATGTGGTGATGGGCGTCCCGATGGTGCCCTCGTCGGTCCTGGTGGAGCTGGCGACCCAGGCGGGTGACGAAGCCGGTTGCGGTGCGCTGGCGGAGCTGACGCTCCAGGCTCCGCTCGTCCTGCCCGCACAGGGTGCCGTCGCCCTCCGGGTGACCGTGGACAACACCGACGAAGACGGGCACCGGGCCGTCGCGATCTACTCGCGCGCCGAAGAGGCCTCGATCGACGAGCCGTGGGTGTGCCACGCCACGGGCCGCGTCACCGGAGTGGCCCAGGATGCCGACTTCGACCTGTCGGTGTGGCCGCCGCAGGGCGCCGCCTCCCTCGATACAGATGCGGTCTACGAGCGTCTCGCCCAGGCCGAACTGTCCTACGGCCCGGTCTTCCAGGGCCTGCGTGCCGCCTGGCGACTCGGTGACGACATCTACGCCGAGGTCGCCCTCCCCGAAGGCACCTCCACCGACGGCTTCGGACTGCACCCCGCACTCCTGGACGCCGCCCTGCACGCCCTGCCCCTCACCCCCGACGAGCAGGCACGCACCACCTCCACCTGGCACGACGTCTCCCTCTACGCCACCGGCGCCACCAGCCTGCGCGTCAAACTCTCCACCACCACCGGCTCCCTCACCGCCGCCGACAACACCGGCGCACCCGTACTCACCGCCCAGACCATCACCTGGCGCCAGACCACCCCCGACGAACTCACCACCAGCCACACCGGATTCCACAACTCCCTGTACCGCCTGGACTGGCCCGAACTCAACCCGGCACCCGCCGAACCCCAGACCTGGGCCGTACTGGGCGACCAGCCGGACCTCTTCACCGACGGACCGGCATTCCCCAGCCTGGGTGAACTGGCCGCCGCCGACGCCATCCCCCAGGTCGTCTTCGCCCCGCTGACGGCCTACGAGGACACCGACGCGGCCGCCGCAGCGCACCAGGCCACCCACCACACCCTGGCCCTGGTCCAGGAGTGGCTGGCCGAGGACCGCTTCGCCGACTCCCGCCTGGTCTTCGTCACGCGCGGTGCCATCGCCGCCGGTCCCGACGACGCTGTCACCGACCTGGCCAACGCACCCGTGTGGGGCCTGGTACGCGCAGCCCAGTCCGAGAACCCCGACCGGTTCCTCCTCATCGACACCGACACCCAGTCGCCCGAACTCACCACTCTCTGGCCGCTCCTGGCCTCCGACGAGCCCGAAGCCGCACTCCGCGACGGCGCCCTGCGCGTGCCGCGCCTGGCCCGCCCGGCCCTCACCGAGACCACCGCTTCACCCCTGGACCCGTCCGGGACCGTCCTGATCACCGGCGGCACGGGTGCTCTGGGCTCCCTCGTCGCCCGCCACCTCGTCACCGAACACGGCGCACGCCACCTCATCCTCACCAGCCGCCGAGGACTCGACGCTGCGGGTGCACCTGAACTGGCCGCCGAACTGGCCCAACTCGGCGCGGACACCGTGGAGATCGCCGCCTGCGACGCCGCCGACCGTGAGGCCGTCGCGGCCCTCCTCGCCGGTGTCCCCGCCGAGCGTCCCCTCGATGCCGTGATCCACACGGCCGGTGTCCTCGACGACGGTGTCATCAACGCCCTCACCCCCGAGCGTTTCGACACCGTGCTCCGCCCCAAGGCGGACGCCGCGCTCAACCTCCACGACCTCACCAAGGACCTGGACCTCACCGCCTTCGTCCTCTTCTCCTCCGCCGCCGGTGTCTTCGGCGACGCGGGCCAGGCGAACTATGCGGCCGCCAACACCTTCCTCGACGCACTCGCCCACCACCGCCACGCACTCGGCCTGCCCGCCACCTCACTCGCGTGGGGTTTCTGGGAGCAGCGCAGCGGCATCACCGGGCACCTCTCGGCCGCCGACATCGAGCGCATCAAGCGGTCAGGCATGCTGCCGATCTCCTCGCAGCTCGGCATGTCCCTCTTGGACGCCGTCATCTCGTCGTCGGACGAGGCACTGCTCGTGCCCATGCCGCTCGATCTCGCCGCGCTGCGCGGCCAGGGCACAGCTCTGCCCGCGCTGCTGCGCGGTCTGGCCGGCTCTCCCGCCCGCCGTGTCGCCGGCGGGACGAGCACCGGCGCCGAGACGTCATCGCTGGCTCTCCGCCTCGCCGGGCGGCCGGAAGGTGAGCAGAGCGGCGTACTGCTCGACCTGGTGCGTACTCACGTCGCGGCCGCTCTGGGCCACGGCAGCGCGGACGCCGTCGCGCCGAAGCGCGCCTTCAAGGAACTGGGCTTCGACTCCCTCACCGCGGTCGAACTGCGCAACCGTCTGAGCGGCGAGACCGGGCTGCGGCTCCCCGCCACCCTGGTCTTCGACTACCCGACGCCCGCCGCACTCGTCGACTTCCTGCGCACCGAACTCCTCGGTGCCGCGGGGACCGACGCGAGCGGCACGACCGGCGCCAACTCGCAGGTGGTTCCGGTCGGCACGCCGGGGTCGGACGACGACCCCATCGTGATCGTGGGTATGAGCTGCCGCTTCCCCGGCGGGGTGTCCTCCCCGGAGGAGCTGTGGCAGCTGCTGCTCGACGGGCGTGAAGGGCTCTCGCCGTTCCCGACGGACCGCGGCTGGGACGTCGAGAGCCTGTACGACCCGGATCCGGCGAAGACGGGCACGACCTACGTCCAGGTCGGTGGGTTCCTGGAGAGGGCGGGCGACTTCGACCCCGCGTTCTTCGGGATCTCGCCGCGCGAGGCGCTCGCCACGGACCCCCAGCAGCGTCTGATGCTGGAGGCGGCCTGGGAGGCCTTCGAACGTGCGGGCATCGACCCCGATTCGGTGCGCGGCAGCCAGACCGGTGTCTTCGCCGGTGTGATGGCCACCGACTACTTCCCGGGCCTCCAGTCGGTCCCGGAGGACCTGGAGGGCTACCTCAGCACCGGCACGTCCGGCAGCGTGGCCTCGGGCCGCATCTCGTACGCGCTCGGCCTCGAAGGCCCGGCCGTCTCCGTGGACACGGCCTGCTCGTCCTCGCTCGTCGCCCTGCACCTGGCCGTGCAGTCGCTGCGGCAGGGTGACTGCTCGCTGGCGCTGGTCAGCGGTGTCACCGTGATGGCGGGGCCGGACACGTTCGTGGACTTCTCGCGCCAGCGCGGCCTCGCCCCCGACGGCCGCTGCAAGGCCTTCGCCGGTGCCGCCGACGGCACCGCGTGGGCCGAGGGCGTGGGCATGCTGCTGGTCGAAAAGCTGTCGGACGCGCGGCGCAAGGGCCACCAGGTGCTCGCCGTCGTCCGCGGTTCCGCCATCAACCAGGACGGCGCCTCCAACGGTCTGACCGCTCCGAACGGCCCCTCGCAGCAGCGCGTCATCCGCCAGGCCCTCACGGGCGCGGGCCTGTCCGCCGCGGACGTGGACGTGGTCGAGGCGCACGGCACCGGCACGCGGCTGGGTGACCCGATCGAGGCCCAGGCCCTGCTCGCCACCTACGGCCAAGGCCGCGAGGGCGCCGAACCGCTCTGGCTCGGCTCCGTGAAGTCCAACATCGGTCACACCCAGGCGGCAGCCGGTGTCGCCGGTGTCATCAAGATGGTCATGGCGATACGGGAGGGTGTCCTCCCGCGGACCCTGCATGTGGATCAGCCGTCGCCCGAGGTCGACTGGTCGGCGGGTGCGGTGTCGCTCCTGACCGAGGCGCGGGAGTGGCCGGAGACCGGGCACCCGCGCCGGGCCGGCATCTCGTCGTTCGGCCTGAGCGGCACGAACGCGCACACCATCATCGAGCAGGCACCGGTCGATGACTCCGAAGCGTCCGTCGAGGCGGGCTCCGAGGCTCCTGTCGTCGGTGGGGTCGTTCCGTGGGTCCTGTCGGGCAAGACGGAGGACGCGCTGCGGGCACAGGCCGAGCGGCTGTACTCCTTCGTACGGGACAACTCCGACCTGCGTCCGGCCGACGTGGGGTACTCCCTCGCTGTCACCCGGGCCCGCTTCGAGCACCGAGCCGTCATCACCGGCTCTGACCTGAATGAACTCATGGCAGGTACCGCCGCGTTGGCGGCCGGCGAACACTCCGGGTCCATGGCCACGGGCAGCACGAGCAGCGGGCGGGTCGCGTTCCTGTTCACGGGTCAGGGCAGCCAGCGGGCCGGAATGGGCCGCGAGCTGTATGAGACCTACCCGGTGTTCGCCGCTGCCTTCGACGAAGTGTGCGCGCACTTTGACGGGCAGCTGGAGCGTCCGCTGAAGGATGTCGTCTTCGGTACGGACGAGACGGACGCCGGTCTGATCGACCAGACCGTCTACACGCAGGCCGCACTCTTCGCCATTGAGGTCGCACTCTTCCGGTTGGTGGAGGCGTGGGGGCTGACCCCTGACTTCCTCGTCGGGCACTCCGTGGGTGAACTGACCGCCGCCCATGTGGCCGGTGTCTTCACCCTCGGCGACGCGACCAAGCTCGTCGCGGCACGCGGTCGCCTCATGCAGGCGCTCCCCGCTGGCGGGGCCATGGCCGCGATCCAGGCCACCGAAGCTGAGGTTCTGGAAACGCTCGAAGGCCGCGAGTCCGAGATTGCCATCGCCGCCATCAACGGACCCACGTCCGTGGTGATTTCCGGCGACGAGACCGCCGTGACCGAGGTGCTGGAGCACTGGCGCGAGCAGGGCCGCAAGGTCCACCAGCTCCGCGTCAGCCACGCCTTCCACTCACCCCGCATGGAACCCATGCTGGACGAATTCCGCACCATCGCAGCAGGCCTGACCTACGGCACCCCGAACATCCCGGTCGTCTCCAACCTCACCGGCCAACTCGCCACCCCCGAAGACATCAGCTCACCCGACTACTGGGTCCGCCACGTCCGCCAAGCCGTCCGCTTCGCCGACGGCATCACCCACCTCGCCGAACAAGGCGTCACGTCCTTCATCGAACTCGGCCCCGACGGAACCCTCTCCGCCATGGCCCAGCAGACTCTCACCAACACCGCGGCATTCACGCCCGTACTCCGCAAGAACCGCCCCGAAGCGGAAACCCTCACCCAGGCCATCGGCACCGCCCACGTCCACGGCGCCGAACTCAACTGGGACGGCGTCTTCGCAGGCCACGACGCACACCGCGTCGACCTCCCCACCTACGCCTTCCAACACCAGCACTACTGGCTGCAAGCGACGGCTTCGTCCGGCGACGCCACCAGCCTCGGGCTCGGCACCACCGGGCACCCGCTGCTCGGCGCCACCATCGCTCTCCCGGACTCGGACACCACCGTCCTCACCGGCCGGCTCTCCCTCCAGTCGCAGCCGTGGCTGGCCGACCACACCGTCATGGGCACGGCAGTGGTGCCGGGCTCGGCGCTGGTCGAGCTGGCGATCCACGCCGGTGACCAGGTCGGGCACGGCACGATCGACGTCCTGACGCTCCAGGCCCCGCTGGTCCTCCCCCAGCGCGGTGGCATCGCGCTGCGCGTGACCGTGCAGGAGGCCGACGAGAACGGGCTCTGCACGGTGCGGATCTTCTCCCGGCCCGAGGAGGCGGAAGCGGACGAGGCATGGGTGCTCAACGCGGACGGCGTGCTGTCCGCCATGGCTGAGGGAGCGTCTGGGGAAGAGTCTCTCGATCTGTCGGTGTGGCCGCCGCGGGGTGCCGTCGCGATCGACGTCGACACCACCTACGAACACCTCGCACACGCCCAACTGACCTACGGACCCGCCTTCCAGGGCCTGCGCGCCGCCTGGCAGCTCGAAGACGACATCTACGCCGAGGTCACCCTCCCCGAAACCGCCACCACCGACGGCTTCAGCCTCCACCCCGCCCTTCTCGACGCCACCCTGCACGCCCTGCCCCTCACCCCCCACGAACAGGCACGCACCACCTCCACCTGGAACCACGTCACCCTCCACGCCACCGGCGCCACCACCCTGCGCGTCAAACTCTCCACCACCAACAACACCCTCACCGCCACCGACAACACCGGCACACCCGTACTCACCGCACAGACCATCACCTGGCGCCAGACCACCCCCGACGAACTCACCACCGGCCACCACCCCTTCCACGACTCCCTCTTCCACGTGCAATGGCCGCAACTGCCCCTCCCCCCGGCCAACCCGGGCGCGAGCATCATGTCGGCCATCGTCGGCGCGGATCCGGCGGAGCTGGCGGAGTTGGCTCAGGCGGACAGCGTGCCCGCCGTGGTGTTCGTACCGCTCACGGCCACAGCCACGGCCGGTCCTTCCGAGGCGGACGTCGCGGGCACCGTCCGTGCGACCGCGCATCGCGTGCTGGAGCTCCTCCAGGGCTGGCTCGCGGAGAGCCGTTTCGCCGACTCCCGCCTGGTCTTCGTGACCCGGGGCGCGGTCGCGACGGGTGCGGACGACGGCGTCGAGGACCTCGTGCACGCCCCTGTCTGGGGCCTCGTACGGTCGGCGCAGGCCGAGAACCCGGGAAGGTTCGCCCTCATCGACCTGGAGGCGACCGACGCCACCGGGGCCGAACTCCTCACGGCCGTCACCGCCACGGGTGAGGAGCAGGTGGCCGTGCGCGGCGGCAAGGCCCTCGTCCCGCGCCTGGCCCGCTTCTCCGGCCGGGGAACTGAGCCGGGAGCCGGTATCGACAACCGGGGCACGGTCCTGATCACGGGTGGCACCGGCTCGCTCGGCGCGCTGTTCGCCCGTCACCTCGTCACCGAGTACGGCATACGACACCTCGTCCTCACCAGCCGCCGAGGCCGTGACGCCGAGGGTGCCGACGAGCTGGCCGGCGAACTCAGCGCCCTCGGCGCGAGCACCGTCACCGTCGCCGCCTGCGACGCCTCGGACCGCGCAGCCCTCGCGGCCCTCATCGCCGACGTCCCCGCCGAACACCCCCTCACCGCGGTCATCCACACCGCCGGTGTTCTCGACGACGGGGTCATCGACTCCCTCACCCCGGACCGGCTCGACGCGGTCCTGCGCCCCAAGGCGGACGCCGCCGTCCATCTGCACGAGCTGACGAAGGACCTCGGCCTCTCCGCGTTCGTCCTCTTCTCCTCCGCGGCCGGTGTGTTCGGCGAGGCCGGGCAGGGCAACTACTCGGCCGCCAACAGCTTCCTGGACGCGCTGGCCTCCCACCGCCGCGCCCAGGGACTGCCCGCCACCTCACTCGCCTGGGGCTTCTGGGAGCAGCGCAGCGGCATCACCGGACACCTCTCGGCCGCCGACATCGAGCGCATGAGGCGTGCGGGGACCGTGCCGCTCACCTCGGAGGAAGGGCTCGCGATGTTCGACGCCGCGGTCCGCGGCACGGAGGCGACGCTCGTTCCGATCCCGCTGGACCTGGCGGCGCTGCGGACACAGGGCGGTACCGTTCCGGCGCTGCTCCACAAGCTCGTCGGATCTCCCGCGCGGCGCACGGTCCGGACCGGGGCCGTGGCCGCCGGATCGGGTCTGGCGCAGCGCCTGGCCGGTCTGTCGCGGGGCGAGCAGGACAGCGTGCTGCTGGACTTCGTACGTACGCACGTGGCCGCCGTTCTCGGTCACGGTGGCGCGGACGCGGTCGAGCCGGGGCGCGCTTTCAAGGAGTTGGGCTTCGACTCGCTGACCGCCGTCGAACTGCGCAACCGCCTGGGCGGCGAGACCGGGTTGCGGCTCCCCGCGACCCTGGTCTTCGACTACCCGACGCCCGCCGCGCTCGTCGAGTACATCGGCGGTGAGGTGCTCGGGCAGGACGCCGGGACGGCGCTCGCCGTCGCCGCGCCGGCCGAGACCGCCGTGGCGACGGACGACGACCCGATCGCGATCGTGGGCGTCGCCTGCCGCTACCCCGGCGGGGCCACGTCGTCCGAGGCACTGTGGCGACTGCTGCTCGCGGGCGAGGAGGGCCTGACGGACTTCCCTGCCGACCGCGGCTGGGACCTCGACGCCCTCTTCGACTCCGACCCCGACCGCGTCGGCACCACCTACGCCCGGGTCGGCGGCTTCCTGGAGAGTGCCGGTGACTTCGACCCCGCGTTCTTCGGGATCTCGCCGCGCGAGGCGCTGGCGATGGACCCGCAGCAGCGGCTGCTCCTCGAAGCCTCCTGGGAGGCGCTGGAGCGCGCCGGGATAGACCCGGCGTCCATCCGCGGCAGCCAGACCGGCGTCTTCGCCGGTGTCATGAGTTCCGACTACTACTCGGGCCGCGACTCCGCCCCGGAGGGCGTCGAGGGCTACCTCGGCACCGGCAACTCGGGCAGTGTCGCCTCGGGCCGCGTCTCGTACGTACTCGGCCTCGAAGGCCCGGCCGTCTCGGTGGACACGGCGTGCTCGTCCTCGCTCGTCGCCCTGCACCTGGCCGTGCAGTCGCTGCGCCAGCGGGAGTGCTCGCTGGCACTGGTCGGTGGCGTCACCGTCATGGCCAGCCCGGACACGTTCGTCGACTTCTCGCGCCAGCGCGGCCTCGCCCCCGACGGCCGCTGCAAGGCCTTCGCGGCGGCCGCGGACGGCACCGGCTGGGCGGAAGGCGTGGGCATGCTGCTCGTCGAGCGGCTGTCGGAGGCGCGCCGCAACGGCCACACCGTTCTCGCGCTGGTGCGCGGCACGGCCGTCAACCAGGACGGCGCGTCGAACGGGCTCACCGCCCCGAACGGCCCCTCCCAGCAGCGCGTCATCCGCCAGGCCCTCGCCAACGCGCGGCTGACGCCCGCCGAGGTGGACGCCGTGGAGGCACACGGCACCGGCACGCGGCTCGGCGACCCGATCGAGGCCCAGGCCCTGCTCGCCACCTACGGCCAGGGCCGCGAAGGCGCCGAGCCGCTGTGGCTCGGCTCCATCAAGTCCAACATCGGCCACAGCCAGGCGGCTTCGGGCGTGGCGGGCATCATCAAGATGGTCATGGCGATGCGGGAGGGGCTGCTGCCCAAGACCCTGCACGTCGACGAGCCGTCGACGGAGGTGGACTGGTCGGCGGGCGACGTCCGGCTGCTGACCGAGGCCCGCGAGTGGCCCGAGGCCGGGCACCCGCGCCGGGCCGGCGTCTCGTCCTTCGGCATCGGTGGCACCAACGCCCATGTGATTCTGGAGCAGGCGCCGGTCGATGACTCCGAGGCCGCCGTCGACGAGGGGGGCTCCGAGGCTCCTGTCGTCGGTGGGGTCGTTCCGTGGGTCCTGTCGGGCAAGACGGAGGGGGCGCTGCGGGCGCAGGCCGAGCGGCTGCACTCCTTCCTGCGGGACAACTCCGAGCTGCGTCCGGCCGACGTGGGGTACTCCCTCGCCGTGACGCGGGCCCGGTTCGAACACCGGGCCGTCATCACCGGCTCCGATGTGGATGAACTCCTCGCGGGTGTGCAGGCGTTGGCCGCGGGCGAGCCGTCCGGTGCCGTCACCTCGGGCAGCGTGCGGCGCGGCAAGCTGGCGTTCCTGTTCACGGGGCAGGGCAGCCAGCGCGCCGGGACGGGCCGCGAGCTGTATGAGACCTATCCGGTGTTCGCCGCAGCCTTTGATGAAGTGTGCGCGCACTTTGAGGGGCAGCTGGAGCGTCCGCTGAAGGATGTCGTCTTCGGTACGGACAGCGGTGACGCCGGTCTGATCGACCAGACCGTGTACACGCAAGCCGCGCTCTTCGCCATTGAGGTCGCACTCTTCCGCCTGGTCGAGGCGTGGGGGCTGACCCCTGACTTCCTCGTCGGACACTCCGTGGGCGAACTGGCCGCCGCGCACGTCTCCGGCGTCTTTGCTCTGGAAGACGCTGTGAAGCTCGTCGCCGCGCGCGGTCGCCTCATGCAGGCGCTCCCCACTGGCGGAGCCATGGCCGCGATCCAGGCCACCGAAGCTGAGGTTCTGGAAACGCTCGAAGGCCGCGAGTCCGAGATCGCCATCGCCGCCATCAACGGGCCCAAGTCCGTGGTGATTTCCGGTGACGAGACGGCCGTGACCGAGGTGCTGGAGCACTGGCGTGAGCAGGGCCGCAAGGTCCACCAGCTCCGCGTCAGCCACGCCTTCCACTCACCCCGCATGGAACCCATGCTGGAGGAGTTCCGCACCATCGCGGCGGGCCTGTCCTACGGGACTCCGAGCGTCCCGGTCGTCTCCAACCTCACCGGCCAGCTCGCCTCTCCCGAGGACATCGACTCGCCCGACTACTGGGTCCGCCACGTCCGCCAAGCCGTCCGCTTCGCCGACGGCATCACGTTCCTCGCCGAGCAAGGCGTCACGTCATACATCGAGCTGGGCCCCGACGGCACCCTCTCCGCCCTGGCCCAGCAAACCCTCACCGACACAGAAGAGGCACACTTCACCCCCGTTCTCCGAAAGAACCGCCCCGAAACGGAAACCCTCACCCAGGCCATCGGCACCGCCCACATCCACGGCGCCGAACTCGACTGGAACGGCGTCTTCGCAGGCCACGACGCACACCGCGTCGACCTCCCCACCTACGCCTTCCAGCACGACCGCTACTGGCTCGAAGCGCTGGCTCCCCTCGGCGATGCCTCCGGGCTCGGCCAGGCGCCCGCCGGGCACCCGCTGCTCGGCGCCACCATCGCCCTTCCGGAGTCGGACACCACCGTCCTCACCGGCCGGCTGTCCCTCCAGTCACACCCCTGGCTGGCCGACCACGTGGTGCTCGGGTCCGCGTTGCTGCCCGGGTCCGTCCTCGTCGAGCTGGCGATCCACGCCGGCGACCAGGCGGGCTGCGGCAACCTGGCGGAACTGGCCGTCCAGACCCCGCTCGTGCTCCCGCAGCGCGGCGGAAGTGCCGTACGCGTGACCGTGGAGGCCGCCGACGCGAGCGGTGACCGGCGCGTGGTGATCTACTCGCGGCCCGACGACGCCGACGCGCGAACCCCGTGGACCCTGCACGCCGAGGGCGTACTCACGGACGGTACGACCGATGGCGACTTCGAGCTGTCGGTGTGGCCGCCCGAGGGTGCCACGGAGGTCGGACTCGACGGCCTGTACGACGACTTGACGGACCTCGGCGCCGAGTACGGGCCGGTCTTCCAGGGGCTGCGCAATGTCTGGCGGCTCGGCACCGACACGTACGCCGAGATCGCGCTTCCCGAGGGGACCGCGACCGACGGCTTCGGGCTCCATCCCGCGCTCCTCGACGCCGCCCTGCACACCCTGCACCTCGACGCACTCGACACCCTCGGCGCGGTCGAGGACGGCCGGATCTCCCTGCCGACCACGTGGAGCGGCGTCACACTCCACGCGACGGGCGCCTCCCTGCTGCGCGTACGCATCAACGAGCATCTCGGCGTACAGATCGCGGACGGCTCCGGCTCGCCCGTGGCGACGATCGCCGCGCTCGGGCTGGAACCGGTGACGGCCGAGGCGGTCTCCGCGGGCCGCACCGGGTTCCATGAGGCGCTGTTCCACTCCGAGTGGGCGCCGTTGGCGCTCGGCGCGTCCGGCACTGCCGCGCCCGACATCGCCGCCGGGTGGGCCGTGCTCGGGGGCGACACGCTGGGCCTGCCGGTCGACGGCGCGGCGTGGTACGCGGACTTGAGCGAGCTGTCCCGGGAGGGGTCCGTACCGCCGGTGGTGTTCGCACCCCTGAGTTCCACGCCCGACACACCTGACACCGACACGCCTGAGTCGAGCGGCGGGGCCGCTCAGGGCGATGCGCGGGGTCTCGCTCAGGCTGCGCACGACGCGCTGTACGGGGCGCTCGGCCTGGCCCAGGAGTGGCTGGCCGACGAGCGGTTCGCCGATTCGCGGCTCGTGCTCGTGACGCAGGGGGCGGCCGCCACCGGGCCCGACGAGGACGTACCCGACCTGGAGAACGCCGCCGTCTGGGGGCTGATCCGCTCGGCGCAGACCGAGAATCCGAACCGGTTCGTACTCCTTGACGTACGCGGTGACGAACTCACCGCCGAACTGCTCGCCACGGCCCTCGACTCCGGTGAGCCCGAGCTGGCCGTCCGGGGCGGCCAGGTGTCCGCGCGGCGCCTCGCCCGCGTTCCCGCCGCCGGGGTGCCTACGACGGCCCCTGTCGAACTGGACCGGGCGGGCACCGCGCTGATCACCGGCGGTACCGGCACGCTCGGTGCGCTGGTGGCGCGGCACCTGGTGACCGAGCACGGCGTGCGCCGTCTCCTCCTGACCAGCAGGCGCGGTCTCGACGCCGAGGGCGCACCGGAGCTGGCCGCCGAGCTGACGGCACTCGGCGCGCAGGTGGAGATCGCCTCCTGCGACGTGACGGACTTCTCGGCGCTTGCCTCCCTGGTGAAGTCCGTGCCGGCCGACCACCCGCTCACAGCGGTCGTGCACACCGCCGGAGTGATCGACGACGCCACGATCGGCTCGCTCACACCTGAGCGGCTCGGCCGGGTGCTGCGTCCGAAGATCGACGCGGTGCTCAACCTCCATGAGCTGACCCGGGACCAGGACCTGTCGGCGTTCGTCCTCTTCTCCTCCGCCGCCAGCCTCTTCGGCGAGGCGGGCCAGGCCAACTACGTCGCGGGCAACTCCTTCCTCGACGCCCTGGCGCAGGCCCGGCGCGCCGACGGCCTCGCGGCCACCTCGCTCCAGTGGGGCTTCTGGGGGCAGCGCAGCGGCATCACGGGCCACCTCTCGGCGGCCGACGTACAGCGCATGGAGCGCGGTGGCATGCTGCCGATCTCCTCGGAGCTGGGCATGTCGCTGTTCGACGTGGCCCGCGAGTCCGGTCGTCCCGTGGTCGCCCCGGTGCGCCTCGATCTCACCAAGCTGCTCGCTCAGGAGGGCGGTTCGGACGAGGCTCTGCTGCGCGGGCTGCGGCGTGGTCCCGGCCGGCGTGCGGCGGCGGCCGGCGGGCCCGCCGGTCACGGGGCGACACTCGCCGACCGGCTCGCCGGGCTCAGCGGTACGGAGCAGGACGCACTGCTGCTGGAATCCGTGCGCACCCATGTCGCGGCGGTGCTCGGCCACAGCGGCGGCGCGGGCCTCGAACCGGGGCGTGCTTTCAAGGAGTTGGGCTTCGACTCGCTGACCGCGGTCGAACTGCGCAACCGTCTGGGCGCGGAGACCGGCCTGCGGCTGCCGGCCACTCTCGTCTTCGACTATCCGACGCCGCTCGCGCTCACCGGATATCTGCGCGCCCAGCTGGTGCCGGACGGCGAGGGCCCCGACACCGGCGCCGACCCCGAGGAGGCGCGTATCCGCTCCGCCCTCGCGGCGGTCCCGCTGGCCCGCTTCCGCGAGGCCGGTGTGCTGGATCTCCTGATGGACCTGGCCGGTCTGGGTGACGCGGACCCCGCGCCCGAGGACGACGGCCGATCCGACGCGATCGACGACATCGACGCGATGGACACCGAACACCTGATCCGTATGGCGCTCGGAAACGCCGACTCATGACGTCTGATGCTGATGTGACGTCTGTTGTGACGTCTGATGTGTGGAGCTCTTGATGACAACGTCCCAGGCACAACTCGTCGAGGCGCTGCGTGCGTCGATCAAGGAAGCCGAGAGCCTGAAGCAGCAGAACCGGCAGCTCGTCGGTGCGGCGACGGAGCCGGTCGCGATCGTCGGCATGGCCTGCCGCTACCCGGGCGGGGTCGCTTCGCCCGAGGACCTGTGGAGGCTGGTGTCGGCCGGGGTCGACGCGATCTCCGGGTTCCCGACGGACCGCGGCTGGGACATCGAGGGGCTGTACGACCCCGACCCGGACAAGCCCGGCAAGATCGTCTCGCGTGAGGGCGGATTCCTCTACGAGGCGGGGGACTTCGATCCGGCGTTCTTCGGGATCTCCCCGCGTGAGGCGCTGGCGATGGACCCGCAGCAGCGGCTGCTCCTTGAGGCCTCGTGGGAGGCGTTCGAGCGCGCCGGTCTCGATCCCGAGGCGATGCGCGGCAGCCAAACGGGCATGTTCGCCGGGGTGATGAGCTCGGACTACTACTCCGAGTTCACCAAGTCCGTCGAGGGGCTCGAGGGCTATCTCAGCACCGGCAACTCGGGCAGTGTCGCCTCGGGCCGCGTCTCGTACGTGCTCGGCCTGGAGGGCCCGGCCGTCTCGGTGGACACCGCGTGCTCGTCCTCGCTGGTGGCCCTGCATCTGGCGGTCCAGTCGCTGCGCCGGGGCGAGTGCTCGCTGGCGCTTGCCGGTGGTGTCACGGTCATGTCGACGCCGGACACGTTCGTCGAGTTCTCACGCCAGCGGGGCCTCGCCCCCGACGGCCGCTGCAAGCCCTTCGCGGGCGCGGCGGACGGCACCGGCTGGGCGGAGGGCGTGGGCATGCTCCTCGTCGAGCGCCTCTCCGACGCCCGCCGCAACGGTCACCAGGTCCTTGCGGTGATCAGGGGTACGGCCCTCAACCAGGACGGCGCGTCGAACGGTCTGACGGCGCCCAACGGGCCCTCCCAGCAGCGCGTCATCCGGCGGGCACTGAGCAACGCCGGTCTGTCGACGAGCGACGTCGACGCGGTCGAGGCGCACGGCACGGGGACGCGGCTCGGCGACCCGATCGAGGCGCAGGCGCTCCTTGCCACGTACGGCCAGGGCCGCGAGGGCGCGGAACCGCTCTGGCTCGGCTCCATCAAGTCCAACATCGGCCACAGCCAGGCGGCTTCGGGCATCGCGGGCATCATCAAGATGGTCATCGCCATGCGGGAGGGCCTGCTGCCGAAGACCCTGCACGTGGACGAGCCGGCCCCCGAGGTGGACTGGTCGGCGGGCGACGTCCGCCTGCTGACCGAGGCCCGCAAGTGGCCGCAGGTCGACAGGCCGAGACGGGCAGCGGTGTCGTCGTTCGGCATGAGCGGCACGAACGCGCACGTGGTGCTGGAGCAGGCGCCGGCGGCGGACCTCGGGGCAGGCGAGACACCGATCGTCGCCGGCCCCGTGCCGTGGGTGCTCTCGGGCAAGACCGAGGACGCGCTGCGGGGGCAGGCCGACCGGCTGCTCTCCTTCCTGGAGCGCAAGCCCGAGCTGGGCCCGGCGGATGTCGGCTACTCCCTGGCGGTGTCGCGCGCACGGTTCGAGCACCGGGCCGTGGTCACGGGCGCGAGCCGTGAGGAGCTGCTGGCCGGACTGCGGTCGGTGGCTGCCGGGGAGGCGCCCTCGGGGAGCGTCAGCCGTGGCCGACTGGCGTTCCTGTTCACGGGGCAGGGCAGCCAGCGGGCCGGGATGGGCCGCGAGCTGTACGAGACGTATCCGGTGTTCGCCGCAGCCTTCGATGAGGTGTGCGGGCAGTTTGACGGGCTGCTTGAGCGTCGGCTGAAGGATGTCGTCTTCGGCACGAGCGGCGGGGATGCCGGTCTGCTCGACCAGACCGTGTACACGCAGGCCGCACTGTTCGCCATTGAGGTCGCACTGTTCCGGCTGGTGGAGGCGTGGGGGCTGACCCCTGACTTCCTCGTCGGACACTCGGTGGGTGAACTGACTGCCGCCCATGTGTCGGGGGTCTTCACCCTGGAAGATGCCGTCAAGCTCGTCGCCGCGCGTGGACGGCTTATGCAGGCGCTGCCCGTCGGTGGGGCCATGGCCGCGATCCAGGCCACGGAGGCGGAGATCCTGCCGCTCCTGGAAGGCCGCGAGTCCGAGATCGCCATCGCCGCCATCAACGGGCCTACCTCGGTCGTGGTTTCCGGTGACGAGGCCGCCGTGACCGAGGTGCTGGAGCACTGGCGTGAGCAGGGCCGCAAGGTCCACCAGTTGCGCGTCAGCCACGCCTTCCACTCGCCGCGCATGGAACCCATGCTGGAGGAGTTCCGCACCATCGCGGCGGGCCTGTCCTACGGGACTCCGAGCATCCCGGTCGTCTCCAACCTCACCGGCCAGCTCGCCTCTCCCGAGGACATCGGCTCGCCCGAGTACTGGGTCCGCCACGTCCGCCAGGCCGTCCGCTTCGCCGACGGCATCACCCACCTCGCCGAACAAGGCGTCACGTCCTTCATCGAGCTGGGCCCCGACGGCACCCTTTCCGCCATGGCCCAGGAGACCCTCACCGACACCGACACCGCGGCCTTCACCTCCGTACTCCGTAAGAACCGCCCGGAAGCGGAAACCCTCACCCAGGCCATCGGCACCGCCCACATCCACGGCGCCGAACTCGACTGGGACCGCGTCTTCGCAGGCCGGGGCGCGCGGCGCGTGGACCTGCCCACCTACGCCTTTCAGCACCAGCGCTACTGGCTGCGGGCCACCGCCCCGGCCGGTGATGCCTCAGGCCTCGGGCTGGACACGACAACGCATCCGCTGCTCGGCGCCGCCGCGATCCTCCCCGAGACCGGTGGTGTGCTGCTCACAGGCCGGCTGTCGCTTCAGTCGCAGCCGTGGCTGGCCGACCACACCGTCATGGGCACGGCAGTGGTGCCGGGCCCGGCGCTGGTCGAGCTGGCGATCCACGCCGGTGACCAGGTCGGCTGCGGGTCCCTGGAGGAGTTCACGCTCCAGGCTCCGCTCGTCCTTCCCGAGCAGGGCGGCGTAGTGCTGCGGCTGACGGTCGATGCCGCCGATGAGCGGGGCCGCCGGGCAGTGGCGATCCACTCGCGGCCCGACAGTGCCGGGGACGACACGTCTTGGTCCAAGAACGCCGTGGGCCTGCTCACGGACGAAACGTACGGCGAGGGCTCCGATCTGTCGGTGTGGCCGCCGCGGGGTGCCGTCGCGATCGACGTCGACACCACCTACGAACACCTCGCACACACCCAACTGACCTACGGACCCGCCTTCCAGGGCCTGCGCGCCGCCTGGCAGCTCGAAGACGACATCTACGCCGAGGTCACCCTCCCCGAAACCGCCACCACCGACGGCTTCAGCCTCCACCCCGCCCTTCTCGACGCCACCCTGCACGCCCTGCCCCTCACCCCCCACGAACAGGCACGCACCACCTCCACCTGGAACCACGTCACCCTCCACGCCACCGGCGCCACCACCCTGCGCGTCAAACTCTCCACCACCAACAACACCCTCACCGCCACCGACAACACCGGCACACCCGTACTCACCGCACAGACCATCACCTGGCGCCAGACCACCCCCGACGAACTCACCACCGGCCACCACCCCTTCCACGACTCCCTCTTCCACGTGCAATGGCCGCAACTGCCCCTCCCCCCGGCCAACCCGGGCGCGTGGGCGGTGGTGGGTGAGCCGGACGGCTTCGGCGTCGGCGGTCCGGTCTTCGCGGACCTGGCCGAACTGGCCGCCGCCGACACGGTTCCCGAGGTCGTTCTCGCTCCCCTGGCGGGATACGGGGACACCGACGCGGCCACCGCCGCGCACCGGGCCACCCGCCACGCACTCGCCCTCGTCCAGGGCTGGCTGGCGGAGGACCGGTTCGCCGGATCCCGCCTGGTCCTCGTCACCCGGGGTGCGGTCGCCGCCCGGCCCGGCGAAGACGTGACCGATCTGGCCAACGCGCCCGTCTGGGGCCTCGTACGCTCCGCGCAGGCCGAGAACCCCGACCGGTTCCTGCTCCTCGACACCGACGAATCCGCCGGGCTCGCGGTCCTGTGGCCGGTACTGCGGGCCGGTGAGCCGCAGGCAGCCGTGCGGGAAGGGGCCGTGCACGTACCGCGGCTGAGCCGGGTCGCCAAGGCCGTCGACGCCGGTGAGATCGCCACGCACGGCCCGGACGGGACCGCTCTGATCACCGGAGCCGGGACACTGGGCGGCCTCGTCGCCCGCCACCTCGTCACCGAGCACGGCGTACGCCACCTCATCCTCACCAGCCGACGCGGCCAGAGCGCGGACGGCGCGCCCGAGCTGGCCGCCCAGCTAGCCGAACTGGGCGCGCACAGCGTGCAGTTCGCCGCCTGCGACATCGCTGACCGCGAGGCCCTCGCGGCTCTCCTGGGCGATATCCCCGTCGACCGCCCCCTCACCGCCGTCTTCCACACCGCCGGTGTCGTCGACGACGGCCTGGTCACCTCCCTCACCCCTGAGCGCCTCGACGCGGTCCTGCGGCCCAAGGTCGACGCCGCTCTCAACCTCCATGACCTCACCAAGGACCTGGACCTCACCGCCTTCGTCCTCTTCTCCTCCTCCGCCGGTCTCTTCGGCGACCCGGGTCAGGGCAACTACGCCGCCGCCAACACCTTCCTCGACGCACTCGCCCACCACCGCCACGCACTCGGCCTGCCCGCCACCTCCCTCCAATGGGGCCTGTGGGAACAGCGCAGCGGAATCACCGGACACCTCACCACCGCCGACATCGAGCGCATCCACCGCTCCGGCATGACCCCCCTCCCCACCACCCACGCCCTCCAACTCCTCGACACAGCACGCACATCGGGCCACCCGGCGCTCTCCCCCATGGGGCTGCACCCGGCTCGCATCCAGGTGGACGACGGTCCGGCTTCCGCGATCCTGCGCAAGCTCGTACGCGTACCGGCGCGGCGCGTGGCGCACGCGAACGCCGGCGCCGCCGGTGGGGCGAAGGCCCCGTCCTTCGCCGAGCGCCTCGCCGGACTGTCACCCGCCGAGCAGCTGAGGAGCGTCCTCGAACTGGTGGCATCGAACGTGGCAGCGGTGCTCGGGCACTCGCAGACCGGCTCGATCGACGCCGAACGGAGCTTCAGGGAGCTGGGCTTCGACTCGCTGACCGCCGTCGAACTGCGCAACCGCCTGAACGCGCGCATCGGCGTGAGCACCGGGCTCCGCCTCTCGTCCACCCTGGTCTTCGACTACCCGACCCCGCAGGACCTGGCGGAGTACCTGTGCGGCGAGATGGTCGGGGGTACCGCGGACGCGGCCGCCGCCGCGCCCGTCGGCTCGGTCCTGTCCGAGCTGGACCGCCTGGAGTCGGCGATGTCCCGCGTCGCGCTCCACGGCGACGCGGGCAGTGAAGCGAATGGTGACGGGCACGGCGACGCGGGCGAGCGGGCGGAGAGGGTCACGGAACGGCTGAAGAGCCTGCTCTCCAAGTGGAACGAAATCCAGGGCGCCACGACCGGGGCGGCCGCGGACAGTGACGACGATCTCGAATCGGCGACCGCCGACGAGATGCTTGCCCTTATCCAGCGGGAATTCGGCAAGGCCTGAGAATCCGCCGCGTACCGGGATCCAGTGAGATCCCGGTACCGGCATCTTTGGCTCTCGCACAGCATTTGACTTCGATAGGTGATAAATCTGATGGCGCAGGACGAGAAACTTCTGGAAAATCTCAAGTTCGTGACGGCCGAGCTGCGCCGGACCCGTCATCGCCTGGTCGAGGTCGAGGAAGCGGAGCACGAGCCGATCGCGATCGTGGGCATGGCCTGCCGGTTCCCCGGCAAAGTCGCCTCGCCCGAGGATCTGTGGCGGCTGGTGGCGGACGGGGTCGACGCGATCTCCGACTTCCCCGAGGGCCGTGGCTGGGAACTGGACACGCTGTACGACCCGGACCCCGACCGCCCCGGCACGACGTACGTGCGCCAAGGCGGTTTCATCGAGGACGCCGACGCGTTCGACCCGGCGTTCTTCGGGATCTCGCCGCGTGAGGCCGTCGCGATGGACCCCCAGCAGCGTCTCGCCCTGGAAACGTCATGGGAAGTGCTGGAGCGTGCCGGGATCGACCCCGGTTCACTCAAGGGCAGCTCGACCGGCGTATATCTGGGCATGATCCACAACGAATACGGCTGCATTCTCCCGACCGTGCCGGCCGATATCGAGCCGTTCCTGTCCAATGGAAATGTCAACAGCGTCGCCTCGGGACGGATCGCCTACAGTCTCGGCCTCCAGGGGCCCGCGATCACGCTGGACACCGCGTGCTCGTCGTCCCTGGTCTCCCTGCACCTCGCCGCCCAGGCGCTGCGGCGCGGTGACTGCGCGCTCGCGCTCGCCGGCGGGGCCCAGGTCCAGGCGACCCCCATCTCCTTCACCGACTTCGCCCGGCAGCGGGGACTCGCGACGGACGGCCGCATCAAGGCGTTCGCGGACGGCGCGGACGGCACGATCTGGGGCGAGGGTGTGGGCATGCTCCTCCTGGAGCGGCTCTCGGACGCGCGGCGCAACGGTCGTGAGATCCTCGCCGTGATACGCGGTTCCGCCATCAACCAGGACGGTGCGTCGAACGGCCTCACCGCCCCGAACGGCCCCTCCCAGCAGCGCATGATCCGCCAGGCACTCGCGGACGCCCGGCTGACGACGGCGGAAGTCGACGTGGTCGAGGCGCACGGCACCGGGACCACGCTCGGCGACCCCATCGAGGCGCAGGCCCTCATCAACACCTACGGGCAGGGGCGCGAGGGGGCCGAGCCGCTGTGGCTCGGTTCGGTCAAGTCGAACCTCGGTCACACGCAGGCCGCCGCGGGAGTCGTCGGCGTCATCAAGATGGTCATGGCACTGCGCCACGGCGTCATGCCCAAGACCCTCCATGTCGACGAGCCCTCGCGGAAGATCGACTGGTCGGCGGGCGACGTCCGCCTGCTGACCGAGGCCCGCGAGTGGCCGGACACCGGGCGCCCGCGTCGGGCGGGCGTCTCGTCGTTCGGCCTCAGCGGCACGAACGCGCATGTGATTCTGGAGCAAGTACCGGCCGCCGAGCCGGAGCCGCCCTCCGAGGCTCCGGTTGTCGGTGGGGTTGTGCCGTGGGTGCTCTCCGGTAAGACGCAGGACGCGCTGCGGGCGCAGGCCGAGCGGCTGCACTCCTTCCTGCGGGACAACTCCGAGCTGCGTCCGGCCGACGTGGGGTACTCCCTTGCTGTGACGCGGGCTCGGTTCGAGCACCGGGCCGTCATCACGGGTTCTGATGTGGATGAACTCCTCGCGGGTGTGCAGGCGTTGGCGGCCGGGGATGTGTCGGGTGCCGTGGCCTCGGGGAGTGTGCGCCGCGGGCGGGTCGCGTTCTTGTTCACGGGGCAGGGCAGCCAGCGCGCCGGGATGGGCCGCGAGCTATATGAGACCTATCCGGTGTTCGCCGCAGCCTTTGACGAGGTGTGTGCGCACTTTGAGGGGCAGCTTGAGCGTCGGCTGAAGGATGTCGTCTTCGGCACGAGCGGCGGGGACGCCGGTCTGATCGACCAGACCGTTTACACGCAGGCTGCGCTCTTCGCCATCGAGGTCGCACTGTTCCGGCTGGTCGAGGCGTGGGGGCTGACCCCCGACTTCCTCGTCGGACACTCCGTCGGTGAACTGGCCGCCGCGCACGTTTCCGGCGTCTTCACCCTGGAAGACGCCGCCAAGCTCGTCGCCGCGCGCGGGCGGCTCATGCAGGCGCTCCCCGCTGGCGGGGCCATGGCTGCCATCCAGGCCACGGAGGCGGAAATCCTCCCGCTTCTGGAAGGCCGCGAGTCCGAGATCGCCATCGCCGCCATCAACGGGCCTACCTCGGTCGTGGTTTCCGGCGACGACACCGCCGTAGTCGAGGTACTGGAGCACTGGCGCGAACAGGGCCGCAAGGTCCACCAGCTCCGCGTCAGCCACGCCTTCCACTCCCCCCGCATGGAACCCATGCTGGACGAGTTCCGCACCATCGCGGCAGGTCTGTCCTACGGCACCCCGAGCATCCCGGTCGTCTCCAACCTCACCGGCCAGCTCGCCACCCCCGAAGACATCAGCTCACCCGACTACTGGGTCCGCCACGTCCGCCAGGCCGTCCGCTTCGCCGACGGCATCACGTACCTCGCCGAGCAAGGCGTCACGTCCTTCATCGAGCTGGGCCCCGACGGAACCCTCTCCGCCCTCGCCCAAGAAATCGCGTCCGACAGCGAAGAAGCGGTCTTCACCCCCGTACTCCGCAAGAACCGCCCCGAAGCGGAAGCCCTCACCCAGGCCATCGGCACCGCCCACATCCACGGCGCCGAACTCGACTGGAACGGTGTCTTCGCAGGCAGAGGCGCGCGCCGCGTCGACCTCCCCACCTACGCCTTCCAGCACCAGCACTACTGGCTCGAAGGGCCCGCCTCCGCTCATGACGCCGCCGGCCTGGGGCTCGTGGGGAGCGAGCACGCGCTGCTCGGAGCCGCCGTGACCCCCGCCGACTCCGACAGCCTGCTGCTCACCGGCCGGGTCTCCCTCCGCACGCACCCGTGGCTGGCCGACCATGCCGTCATGGGCACCGTGCTGGTTCCCGGCACCGGGCTCGTGGAGCTGGCGATCCACGCGGGCGGCCAGGTCGGTTGTGGTCAGGTCGAGGAGCTGACGATCCAGGCTCCGCTCGTACTGCCGCAGGCCGGGGCGCTTCAGTTGCAGGTGGTCGTGGGCGCCCCCGACTCGTCGGAGCGCCGCACGGTCGGCATCTACTCGCGCCCGGACAACGCCGTCGACGAGCCGTGGACGCCACACGCCGTGGGTGTGCTCGCGCCGACCGTGGCGGCCGTGGACGCCGATCTGATGTCGTGGCCGCCGGCCGGTGGTGAAGAGGTCGCGCTCGACGGTCTGTACGAAGGTCTTGTCGAGCACGGCTACGAGTACGGGCCCACCTTCCAGTGCCTGCGCTCGGTCTGGGTGCGCGGCGAGGAGATCTTCGCGGAGGTCGAGCTGGCCCCGGGCACCGGGACCGACGGGTTCGTCGTGCACCCCGCGCTTCTCGACGCCGCGCTGCACGCCGTCATCGTCGGCGCCGAGCACGCCGCGCGGAGCGGTGGCGGGGGCGAGGAGGCCGAGGTGCGGCTCCCGTTCTCGTGGGCCGGTGTCAGCTTCCACGCCGAGGGCGCCTCGCGTCTGCGGGTACGCCTCAGTGTCGACAGCGACCGGCGGATCACGCTGGCGGCCGCCGACACCACCGGTGCCCCGGTCGTCTCCGTGGAGGGCCTGGCGACGCGTCCCGTCTCGGCGGGGCAGTTGTCCTCGGCCGGCGGGGCGTGGCACGAGTCGTTGTTCCGCGTCGACTGGGTGAGCGCCCCGGATGTCGCGGCGGCGCCGATCGCGTCCGCCGGCGGGCGGTGGGCGGCCCTGGGGGACGACGGGTTCGGTCTGCACGGTGTACTGCGGGAGGCCGGCGGCTCGGCGGAGCCGACGGTCCACGCGGACCTCGCCGGTCTCGCGGCGGCCCTCGACGCGGGCGCGCCCGTGCCGGAGATCGTCTTCGTGCCCTTCGCGCCGGTCGGCTCGGAGGATCTCTCGGGCCTGGCGGAGGGTGCTCGCGCCGCTTCCGTACGGGCGTTGGAAACCGTACGGGCGTGGCTGGCCGATGAGCGGTTCGGCGGGTCGCGGCTCGTCCTGGTCACCCGCGGGGCCACGGCCGGGCGTGCCGACATGGCTCCCACCGACCTCGTGCACGCACCCCTATGGGGTCTGGTCCGCTCGGCCGAGGCCGAGAACCCTGGGCAGTTCGTCCTCCTCGACCTCGACCCGGCCGGCGCGGACACCGTGACGCGTGACGTGCTGGCCTCGGCGGCCGTCTCCGAGGAGCCCGAGCTGGCCGTGCGCGGCGGCGCCCTGTACGTGCCGAAGCTCGCCAGGACCGAGGCGCCCGCCGAGCCCGCCCGTCCGCGGCTCGACCCCGAGGGCACGGTCCTGATCACCGGTGGTACCGGCACGCTCGGCGCGCTGGTGGCGCGGCACCTGGTGAGCGAGTACGGCGCCCGCCGATTGCTGCTGGTGAGCCGCCGCGGGGCGGCGGCAGCGGGCGTCACCGAGCTGGTGGCCGAACTCGGCGCACTCGGGGCCGAGACGACCGTCGCCGCGTGCGACGCCGCGGACCGGGACGCTCTGGCGGCTCTTCTGGCCGGTGTGCCCGCGGACCGTCCGCTGACCGCTGTCGTCCACACGGCGGGCGCCCTCGACGACGGTGTGGTCGGCTCGCTCACCCCCGAGCGCCTTGAGGCGGTCATGCGGCCGAAGGTCGACGCGGCGGTCAACCTGCATGTGCTGACCCAGCACCTCGACCTGGCCGCGTTCGTGCTCTTCTCCTCGGCCGCGGGTGTCTTCGGCGGCCCCGGCCAGGCGAACTACGCCGCGGCGAACGTGTTCCTCGACGCTCTCGCGCGCCACCGCAGGGCCGTCGGCCTCACCGCCCACTCGCTGGCCTGGGGCCTGTGGGAGCAGCGCAGCGACCTGACCGCGAACCTCGCCACCGGTGACGTACGGCGCATCACGGGATCGGGGCTGGCCACGATCTCCTCGGTCGAGGGGCTCGCCCTGTTCGACGCCGCGCTGGCCACCGCGGAGGCCGTCTCCGTGCCGGTGCGCCTCGACCTCCCCCGGCTGCGCGCCCAGGCTTCGTCCGGTGAACTGACCGCTCTGCTCGACCGGCTGGTCAAGGCGCCGGCACGGCGGACGGCGCCGGCCGCGGCGGACGCGGAAGCACAGGGCAGTTCGCTCGCGCAGCGGTTGTCGGGGCTCGCCGCGGACAAGCAGGCCGGCGTGCTGCTGGAGCTGGTCCAGTTGAACGTCGCCAAGGTGCTCGGCCTGACCGGCAGCAGGCAGGTCGAGCCGGACCGCGGTTTCCTTGATCTCGGTGTCGACTCGCTGACCGCCCTGGAGCTGCGCAACCGGCTGGGCGGCGCGACCGGCCTCCGGCTCCCCGCGACCCTGATCTTCGACTATCCGTCGGCGGGCGCGGTCGCCAAGTACCTCGGCACGCAGTTCTCCGCCGACGCCGCGGGGCCGGGTGCCACCCCGGTCCATGCCGATCTCGGCCGCCTCGAGGCCACCGTCTCCGCCGCCGAGCTGTCCGACGAGGACCGCGACAAGGTCGTCAACCGGCTCCAGTCCCTGCTGGCCGCGCTCGGCCGCCCGGTGGTCGTAGGGGGTGGCGCCGGGGCCGCTGCCACGGACCTCACGTCGGCGAGCGACGACGAGATGTTCGCCATGATCGACCAGGAGCTGGGTCTGTCCTGACCACGGCAATTCTCTCCGGCCCAGGGCCGGTCACCTCCCCAAAGGAGCGTGGCCGGCCCTGGGGGGCGTAGGGGGGCTCTTAGGGAAGGTTAGGGGTGCCGCGGTCGGGTGGTCATCTCCTAGCGTCGTATGTGAAGTCATGTCGATGTGTCCCCCGTGCTCATACACAGCCGGTTCGAGGCATCGCCGAATGGGTCTCCCAGCCGGGGAGTCACGTCGTAAAAGGACTTCCGCCCGGGTTTCGCGTGCGGCGCGATCTCATGTATTGCCCAGGTGCCCAAGTGCTGTCCGTCCTCAAGAGGTTGCTTTAGATGCAGAATGAGCAGAAGCTTCGCGACTACCTCAAGCGGGTAATGGCCGATCTGCAGCAGACGAAGCAGCTGTTGAGCGCGGCCGACTCGCGGGCACACGAGCCCATCGCGATCGTGGGCATGAGCTGCCGTTATCCGGGCGGTGCCAACTCCCCCGAGGAGTTGTGGCAGATGGTCGCCGAGGGCCGGGACGCCGTGTCCGACCTTCCCACCGACCGCGGCTGGGACATCGAGCGGCTGTACAGCCCCGACCGCGAAAAGCCGGGCACTTTCTACAACCGCGAGAGCGGATTCCTTTACGACGCCGCACAGTTCGACCCGGCGTTCTTCGGGATCTCGCCGCGCGAGGCGCTGGCGATGGACCCGCAGCAGCGGCTGCTCCTCGAAGTCGCCTGGGAAGCCTTTGAGCACGCCGGAATTGACCCGCACGCGATGCGCGGAAGCAAGACCGGTGTATTCGCGGGCGTGATGTACCAGGACTACGCCACTCGGCTCGACCGAATCCCCGACGGCGTGGAGGGATATCTCAGCACCGGTAACGCGTACAGCGTCACATCGGGACGCATCTCTTACACCCTCGGGCTCGAGGGCCCGGCCGTCTCCGTCGACACCGCCTGCTCCTCGTCGCTGGTGACGCTGCACCTGGCCGTACAGGCGCTGCGCAACGGCGAGTGCTCCATGGCCCTGGCCGGCGGCACCACGGTCATGTCGACCCCCGAGGCGTTCATCGACCTCGCCCGGCAGGGCGGCCTCTCCCCCGACGGCCGCTGCAAGGCCTTCTCCGACCTCGCGGACGGCGCCGGCTTCGCCGAGGGCGTGGGCATGCTCCTCGTCGAGCGGCTCTCCGACGCGGAGCGCAACGGCCACAAGGTGCTCGCGGTCGTCCGCGGCTCGGCCGTCAACCAGGACGGCGCGAGCAGTGGCCTGACCGCCCCCAACGGCCCGTCCCAGCAGCGCGTCATCCGCCAGGCCCTCGACAACTCCCAGCTCTCCTCGGACCAGATCGACCTCGTCGAGGCGCACGGCACGGGCACCACGCTCGGTGACCCCATCGAGGCGCAGGCGCTCATCAACACCTACGGTCAGGAACGCCCGGCCGAGCAGCCGCTGTGGATCGGCTCCTTCAAGTCCAACGTCGGTCACACGCAGGCAGCCGCGGGCGTCGGCGGTGTCATCAAGATGGTGATGGCGCTGCGCAACGGCGTCATGCCGAAGACGCTGCACATCGACGAGCCCTCCACCAAGGTCGACTGGTCGGCGGGCGCCGTCTCGCTGCTGACCGAGGCGCGGGAGTGGCCGGAGACGGGGCGGCCCCGACGGGCCGCGGTCTCCTCGTTCGGCATCAGCGGCACGAACGCGCACATCATCCTGGAGCAGGCGGCCGCCGAGCCCTCCGCCGAGGAGCCGCCCGCCGTCACGCAGCAGGCGGACGCCCCCGTGCCGTGGGTGATCTCGGGCAGGACCGAGGCCGCGCTGCGGGCCCAGTCCGAGCGCCTGACGTCGTTCCTCGCCGGGCGGCTGGGCCTCGGCCCCGCGGATGTGGGTTACTCGCTCGCCGTCTCTCGCGCGCGCTTCGAGCACCGGGCCGTCGTCACGGGTACGAACCGAGCGGAACTGCTGGCCGGCCTGGAAGCCGTGGCCACCGGCAAGTCCGCCGCGGGGGTCGTGGAGGGCGCGGCGACCGCCCAAACGGTCGGCAAGCTGGCGTTCTTGTTCACGGGGCAGGGCAGCCAGCGGGCCGGAATGGGCCGCGAGCTGTATGAGACCTATCCGGTGTTCGCCGCCGCCTTCGACGAGGTGTGCGCGCAGTTTGACGGGCAGTTGGAGCGTTCGCTGAAGGACGTCGTCTTCGGTACGGACGAGACGGACGCCGGTCTGATCGACCAGACCGTCTACACACAGGCCGCACTGTTCGCCATCGAGGTCGCGCTCTTCCGGCTGGTGGAGGCGTGGGGGCTGACCCCTGACTTCCTCGTCGGACACTCCGTGGGCGAACTGGCCGCCGCCCATGTGGCCGGTGTCTTCACTCTGGAAGACGCTGTGAAGCTCGTCGCCGCGCGCGGTCGCCTCATGCAGGCGCTCCCCGTCGGTGGGGCCATGGCCGCGATCCAGGCCACCGAAGCTGAGGTTCTGGAGACGCTCGAAGGCCGCGAGTCCGAGATCGCTATTGCCGCCATCAACGGGCCCACGTCCGTCGTGGTTTCCGGCGACGACACCGCCGTAGTCGAGATCCTGGAGCACTGGCGCGAACAGGGCCGCAAGGTCCACCAGCTCCGCGTCAGCCACGCCTTCCACTCACCCCGCATGGAACCCATGCTGGACGAGTTCCGCACCATCGCAGCAGGCCTGACCTACGCAACCCCGAGCATCCCGGTCGTCTCCAACCTCACCGGCCAGCTCGCCTCTCCCGAGGACATCGGCTCGCCCGACTACTGGGTCCGCCACGTCCGCCAAGCCGTCCGCTTCGCCGACGGCATCACGTTCCTCGCCGAGCAAGGCGTCACGTCCTTCATCGAACTCGGCCCCGACGGAACCCTCTCCGCCCTCGCCCAGGAGACCCTCACCGACACCGACACCGCGGCCTTCACGCCCGTACTCCGCAAGAACCGCCCCGAAGCCGACACCTTCACCCAGGCCATCGCCCGAGCCCACGTCCACGGCGCGGATCTCGACTGGGACGGCGTCTTCGCAGGCCACGACGCCCGCCGCGTCGACCTGCCCACCTACGCCTTCCAGCACCAGCGCTACTGGCTCGAAGCCGCTGAGCCCGTGGAGGCGGCGGCCGCTCATGCCGCCGCCCCCGAGGAGACGCGTTTCTGGGAGGCCGTGGAGCGGGAGGACACGGCCGCACTGGCCGCCGCGCTCGACTTCGACGGTGAGGTCGAGCCCGAGTGGCTCGAAGCCGCGCTGCCGGTCCTGTCGACGTGGCGGCGCCAGAACCGGCGGAAGAACACCGTCGACGCCTGGCGGTACCGCGTCACCTGGAAGCCCCTGTCCGTCACCCCGGCCAAGCGTCTTTCCGGCACCTGGCTGCTGGTGGTTCCGGCCGACGGTGACACCTACGCGTGGGTGCCCGCGGCCGAGCAGGCCCTGCACGGCCGGGGTGTCACGACCGTACGGGTGGAGTGGAGCGCGACCGGCTCGGACCGCGCCTCGCTCGCCGGGCTGATCCGTGAGGCCGTGGGCGACCGCGCCGTCGACGGTGTGCTCTCGCTGCTCGCCCTCGACACGGCCCCGCACCCCGGCCACCCCCACGTGGCGTCGGGGCTCGCCGGGACGCTCGAACTCGTCCAGGCCCTCGGCGACTCCGGGGTCGGGGCGCCGCTGTGGCTCGCCGGCCGCGGCGCCGTCTCCGTCGGCCGCTCGGACCGGGCCGCCGACCCGGCGCAGGCCCAGGTCTGGGGCCTGGGCCGGGTGGCCGGGCTCGAACACCCCGACCGCTGGGGCGGTCTGCTCGACCTGCCCGAGACGGTCGACGCGCCCGCGCTCGCCCGCTTCACCGACGTCCTGGCCGGTCTCGGCGCTGAGGACGAGCTGGCGATACGTTCGACGGGGATCTTCGGCCGTCGTCTCGTCCGGGCGCCCCTCGCCGACTCGGCGGGCGGTTCGTGGACGCCGCGCGGCACGATCCTCATCACCGGCGGTACGGGCGCGCTCGGCGGCCACGTCGCCCGCTGGGCGGCGGCCAACGGTGCGGAGCACCTCGTCCTCACCAGCCGGCGCGGCGATCAGGCGCCCGGCGCCGAGGAGTTGCGTGCCGAACTCACCGGGCTCGGGGCCGCCCAGGTCACCATCGCCGCGTGCGACGCGGGCGACCGCGACTCGCTGGCCGCCGTCCTGGCGGATCTGGCGGCCGACGAGGCCCGGCCGCTGACGGCGGTCGTGCACGCCGCCGGTGTCGGCGACACCGGGTCGCTCATGGACAGCGCCCTCGGCGACGTGGCCGCCGTCGTCGCGGCCAAGACGGCGGGCGCCACCCACCTCGACGACCTGCTCGGCGACACGCCGCTGGACGCCTTCGTCCTCTTCTCCTCCGCCGCCGCGGTGTGGGGCGGCGCCGATCAGGGCGCCTACGCCGCGGGCAACTCCTTCCTCGACGCGTTCGCCGAGCGGCGCCGTGCCAGGGGCCGTACCGCCACGTCCATCGCCTGGGGCCTGTGGGGCGGCGGCGGCATGGGCACCGACGGCGACGAAGAGGCCATGCTGCGCGTCGGCCTCAAGCGCATGAACCCCGAACTCGCCGTGTCCGCCCTGGTCCAGGCCGTGGCGCACGACGAGACCACGGTGTGCGTGTCCGACCTCGCCTGGGACCGGTTCGCCCCCGCCTACTCCGCCATCCGCCGGCGCCCCTTCATCGAGGACCTTCCCGAGGTACGGAGCGTCCTGGAAGCGGAGACGGCGAACTCCGCCGAGCCCGCGGGCGGCAACGCGCTCGCGCGGCGGCTGAGCGGCCTGTCGGCGGGCGAGCAGCGGGAACTGGTCCTCGACCTCGTCCGCACGCAGGCCGCCGCCGCACTCGGCCACGCCGACGCGACGGCGATCGAACCCGGTTCGGCCTTCCGCGAGCTGGGCTTCGACTCGCTCACGGCGGTCGACATCCGCAACCGCCTGAACGGCGCGACCGGGCTCACGCTGCCCACGACGCTCGTCTTCGACTACCCGAACGCCGACGCCATCGCCGGGTTCGTCCTCACCGAGCTGCTCGGCGCCGACGACACCGGCGCGGTGGACCCGGTGCGTCAGGCCGCCCTCACCGGCCCGGCGGCGGACGACGAGCCCATCGCCATCGTCGCGATGAGCTGCCGCTACCCGGGCGGTGTCAGCACGCCCGAGGAACTCTGGCAGCTCGTCCTCGAAGGCCGCGACGCCATCTCCCCGTTCCCCACCGACCGCGGCTGGCCCATCGACGACCTGTACGACCCGGACCCGGAGCGCAGCGGGACCACGTACGCGTACGAGGGCGGCTTCATCGACGGTGCCGGCGGCTTCGACGCCGGGTTCTTCGGGATCTCGCCGCGTGAGGCGCTGGCGATGGACCCGCAGCAGCGACTGCTCCTCGAAGCCTCCTGGGAGGCGCTGGAGCGTGCGGGCATCGATCCCCTGTCGCTGCGCGGCAGCCAGGGCGGCGTCTTCATCGGCGCCGGTTCCCAGGGTTACGGCATCGACGCGCACGACGCCCCCGAGGGAACCGAGGGCTACTTCCTCACCGGCACCCAGTCCTCCGTCATCTCCGGCCGCGTGTCCTACACGCTGGGGCTCGAGGGCCCCGCGGTGACCGTGGACACGGCCTGCTCGTCCTCGCTCGTCGCGCTGCACCTGGCCGCGCAGTCGCTGCGCCAGGGTGAGTGCGATCTGGCACTGGCGGGCGGTATCACCGTCATGGCGACCCCGGGCGCCTTCATCGAGTTCAGCCGGCAGCGGGGCCTCTCCGGTGACGGCCGCTGCAAGGCCTTCGCGGGCGCCGCCGACGGCACCGGCTGGTCCGAGGGCGCGGGGCTCCTTCTGCTGGAGCGGCTCTCCGACGCGGAGCGCAACGGCCACCAGGTCCTCGCTGTCGTGCGCGGCTCCGCCGTCAACCAGGACGGCGCCTCCAACGGCCTCACCGCCCCCAACGGGCCCTCCCAGCAGCGCGTCATCCGCCAGGCCCTGGCAGGCGCGGGCCTTGAGCCGGGCGACGTGGACGTGGTCGAGGCGCACGGCACCGGCACGCGGCTCGGCGACCCGATCGAGGCGGGCGCGCTGCTCGCCACCTACGGCCAGGGCCGCGACGCGGACCAGCCGCTGTGGCTCGGCTCGATCAAGTCCAACATCGGCCACACCCAGACGGCCGCGGGTGTCGCGGGTGTCATCAAGATGGTCATGGCGATGCGGGAAGGCCTGCTGCCGAAGACCCTGCACGTCGACGAGCCGACCCCGCAGGTCGACTGGTCGGCGGGCGCAGTCTCCTTGCTGACCGAGGTACGGGAGTGGCCGGAGACCGGGCACCCGCGCCGAGCCGGCATCTCGTCGTTCGGCGTCAGCGGTACGAACGTCCACACCATCATCGAGCAGGCGCCGGCCACGGCGTTGGAGGCGGAGGCCTCCGAGACCGTCGAGGCTCCTGTTGCTGGTGGGGTTGTGCCGTGGGTGCTGTCCGGTAAGACGGAGGGGGCGCTGCGGGCGCAGGCAGAGCGGCTGCACTCCTTCATGCGGGAGAACTCCGAGCTGCGTGCGGCGGACGTGGGCTACTCCCTCGCCGTGACGCGGGCCCGGTTCGAGCACCGGGCCGTCATCACCGGCTCCGATGTCGAGGAACTCCTCGCGGGTGTGCAGGCGTTGGCCGCGGGCGAGCCGTCCGGTGCCGTCACCTCGGGCAGCGTGCGGCGCGGCAAGCTGGCGTTCCTGTTCACGGGGCAGGGCAGCCAGCGCGCCGGGATGGGCCGCGAGCTGTATGACACGTATCCCGTGTTCGCCGCAGCTTTCGATGAAGTGTGCGCGCACTTTGACGGGCACCTTGAGCGTCCGCTGAAGGACGTCGTCTTCGGCACGGACGGCGGGGACGCCGGTCTTATCGACCAGACCGTGTACACGCAGGCCGCGCTCTTCGCCATTGAGGTCGCACTCTTCCGCCTGGTGGAGGCGTGGGGGCTGACCCCTGACTTCCTCGTCGGGCATTCGGTGGGTGAACTGGCTGCGGCGCACGTTTCCGGTGTCTTCACCCTGGAAGATGCCGTCAAGCTCGTCGCCGCGCGTGGACGGCTTATGCAGGCGCTCCCCGCTGGCGGGGCCATGGCCGCGATCCAGGCCACCGAAGCGGAAATCCTGCCGCTCCTGGAAGGCCGCGAGCGCGAGATCGCCATCGCCGCCATCAACGGACCCACGTCCATCGTGGTTTCCGGCGACGAGGCCGCCGTGACCGAAGTTCTGGAGCACTGGCGCAAGCAGGGCCGCAAGGTCCACCAGTTGCGCGTCAGCCACGCCTTCCACTCCCCCCGCATGGAACCCATGCTGGACGAATTCCGCACCATCGCGGCGGGCCTGACCTACGGCACCCCGAACATCCCGGTCGTCTCCAACCTCACCGGCCAGCTCGCCGCAGGCGACGACCTCTGCACCACCGAGTACTGGGTCCGCCACGTCCGCCAGGCCGTCCGCTTCGCCGACGGCATCACCCACCTGTCGGAACAGGGCGTCACGTCCTTCATCGAGCTGGGCCCCGACGGCACCCTCTCCGCCATGGCCCAGCAAACCCTCACCAACACCGCGGAGTTCACCCCCGTACTCCGCAAGAACCGCCCCGAAGCGGAAACCCTCACCTCCGCCCTCGCCCAAGCCCACATCCAGGGCGCCGAACTCGACTGGGACGGCGTCTTCGCAGGCCACGACGCCCGCCGCGTCGACCTCCCCACCTACGCCTTCCAGCACGACCACTACTGGCTGGAGATGGGCGTCCCCGCGGGCGACGTCTCCGTGCTCGGGCAGTCCGCGACCGAGCACCCGCTGCTCGGTGCCGCTGTGGTGATGCCCGACTCGGACACGCTCGTCCTCACCGGGCGCATCTCGTTGCAGAGCCACCCGTGGATCGGGGACCACCTCGTGATGGGGTCGGCCCTGCTGCCCGGGACCGGTCTGGTCGAGCTGGCGATCCACGCCGGTGATCAGGTGGGCTTCGGCCACGTCGACGAGCTGATGCTCCAGGCCCCGCTGGTCCTCCCCGAGCGCGGTGCCGTCGTCCTGCGCGTGACCGTGGAGGCCGTGGACACGCTCGGGCGGCGTCCGGTGGCCGTCTTCTCCCGGCCCGAGGGCTCGGAAGCGGAGCCGTGGACCCGTCACGCCGCCGGTTTCCTGGCGGAGAGCGCGCCGGAGGCCTCCTTCGACCTGTCCGTGTGGCCGCCGAAGGGTGCCGAGTCCCTTGAGGTCGCGGACCTCTACGAGAACCTTTCCGGTACGGGACTGTCCTACGGGCCGGTGTTCCAGGGCCTGCGCGCCGCCTGGCGGCTGGACGACGCCGTCTACGCCGAGGTCGCCCTGCCCGAGTCCACCCCGACCGGCGGCTTCGGGCTCCACCCCGCGCTGTTCGACGCCGCCCTGCACGCCGCATCGCTGAGCGCGTCGCCGCAGGAGGACACGGGGACCGGTCTGCCGTTCGCGTGGAGTGGTGTGTCCCTGTACGCCACGGCCGCGTCGACCCTGCGCGTACGGCTGACGCCGACCGGAACCGACGGGCTGGCCCTCGCCATGGCGGACGAGGCCGGTGCGCCGGTCGCCTCGACCGACTCCCTCGTCTTCCGCCAGGTCACGGCCGAGCAGCTCTCGGCGGGCCGAGGCGGCTTCACCGACTCGCTGTTCCGCGTGGAGTGGCCCGAGCTGTCCGTGCCGTCGGCCGCGCCTGCGACCTGGGCGGTGCTCGGTGAGCCGGGCTCCTTCGCCGAGGGCCCGGCCTTCCCGGGCCTGGCCGAGCTGGCCGGCGCCGAAACGATCCCCGAGGTCGTGTTCGTCCCGCTGACCAACCGCGAGGGTACGGACACGGCCGCTGCCGCCCATCGGGCCACGCATCACGCGCTGGCCCTCATCCAGGGCTGGCTGGCGGAAGACCGGTTCGCCGACTCACGCCTGGTGTTCGTCACGCGCGGCGCCGTCTCCGCCGGACCGGACGACACCGTCCGTGACCTGGTCAACGCGCCTGTCTGGGGCCTCGTACGCTCCGCGCAGGCCGAGAACCCCGACCGGTTCGTGCTCCTCGACACCGACACCGGCCCCGGCAACGGCACTGACAACGGCACCGGCACCGGCACCGAGGGCGCATCGCTCGAACTCGCCCTGCTGTGGCCTTTCCTCGCCTCCGACGAGCCGGAAGCAGCCCTGCGTGACGGCGTCGTACGGGCGCCCCGGCTGGCGCGCATGCCCGCCGCCGACGCCGAGACGGCGGCCGTCACGCCGGACCCGTCCGGCACCGTCCTCATCACCGGCGGCACCGGCGCCCTCGGTTCGCTCGTGGCCCGCCACCTCGTGGCCGAGCACGGCGTACGCAACCTGCTGCTCACCAGCCGCAGGGGGCTCGCCGCCGAAGGCGCTCCGGAGCTGGCCGCCGAGCTGGCCGAACTCGGCGCGGACACCGTGGAGATCGCCGCCTGCGACGCCGCCGACCGTGACGCGCTGGAGGCCCTGCTCCACTCGATCGACGCCGGACGCCCGCTGACCGCCGTGGTCCACACGGCCGGCGTTCTGGACGACGGAGTCATCGGCTCCCTCACCCCCGAACGCCTCGACAGCGTCCTGCGCCCGAAGGCCGACGCCGCCCTCAACCTCCACGAACTCACGTGGGACCTGGGGCTCTCCGCCTTCGTCCTGTTCTCCTCGGCCGCGGGCGTCATGGGCAACGCGGGCCAGGGCAACTACGCCGCCGCCAACACGTTCCTCGACGCACTCGCCCACCACCGCCACTCGCTCGGCCTGCCCGCGACCTCCCTCGCGTGGGGCGCCTGGGAGCAGGCGGGTGGCATGACCGCGGACCTCGGGGACACCGACGCCAACCGCATGAGCCGCGGCGGCATGACCGGCCTCACCCACGCCGAGGGCCTGCGGCTCCTGGACGCCGCATGGGCGACCGGCGCCGCCCTGCTCGTGCCGACGCACATGGACCTGGCCACCGTGCGCGCCCAGGCCGCTTCGGCGGGCGTACCGCCCCTCATGCGCGGACTCGTCCGCTCCCCCGCACGCCGTACCGCTCACACCGCGGCCGTCGAGACCGGCGCCCTCGCGCAGCGCCTCGCCCCCCTCACGCGCGAGGAGCGCCAGGCACACCTCCTCGACCTGGTGCGCACCCACGTCGCCCACGTCCTGGGTTACGACAACCCTGCCACCGTCGAACCGGCCCGTGCCTTCAAGGAGTTGGGCTTCGACTCGCTCACCGCGGTCGAGCTGCGTAACCAGCTCAACACCGCGACCGGGCTCCGCCTCCCCGCCACCCTCGTCTTCGACTACCCGAACCCGCTGTCCCTGGTCGACTTCCTGCTCACCGAGTTCGGCGGTACGGACACCGTGGCGGCGGGGGCGTCCGCCCCCGTGGTGCTCACCGACGACGAGCCGATCGCGATCGTCGGCATGGCCTGCCGCTACCCGGGCGGAATCACCTCGCCCGAGGGGATGTGGCAGTTCCTGATGCGGGGCGGCGACGGTACCTCGCGGTTCCCCACCGACCGCGGCTGGGACGTCGAGGACCAGTTCATCGAGGACCCGGAGCGCCCGGGCACGAAGTACGCGCTGGCCGGCGGATTCCTGCACGACGCACCCGAGTTCGACCCCGGCTTCTTCGGGATCTCGCCGCGTGAGGCGCTGGCGATGGACCCGCAGCAGCGGCTGCTGCTCGAAGCCTCCTGGGAGGCGTTCGAGCGGGCCGGGATCGACCCGGCCTCCGTACGCGGCAGCTCGACCGGTGTGTTCGCCGGTGTGATGTACCACAACTACGCCGCTCGCGTGACGGACATCCCCGACGGGGTCGGCGGTTTCCTCGGCACCGGCAACTCCAGCAGTGTCGTGTCCGGCCGTGTCTCGTACACGTTCGGCCTCGAGGGTCCGGCCGTGACCGTGGACACCGCGTGCTCGTCCTCGCTGGTCACGCTGCACCTGGCGGTTCAGGCGCTGCGTCGCGGGGAGTGCTCGCTGGCGCTGGCAGGCGGTGTCACCGTCATGCCGAACCCGGATACGTTCATCGACTTCGCCCTCCAGGGCGGCCTGGCCGGTGACGGCCGCTGCAAGGCCTTCGCCGGTGCCGCGGACGGCACCGCGTGGTCCGAGGGCGTGGGCATGCTCCTCGTCGAGCGGCTCTCCGACGCGGAGCGCAACGGCCACCAGGTCCTCGCCGTGGTGCGCGGCTCCGCCGTCAACCAGGACGGCGCGTCGAACGGCTTGACCGCTCCGAACGGCCCCTCCCAGCAGCGCGTCATCCGCCAGGCCCTGGCATCCGCGGGCCTGACGCCCGGTGACGTGGATGTCGTCGAGGCGCACGGCACGGGCACGCGGCTGGGTGACCCGATCGAGGCCCAGGCGCTGCTGGCCACGTACGGCCAGGACCGCGAGGGCTCCGAGCCGCTGTGGCTCGGCTCGATCAAGTCCAACCTCGGCCACACCCAGGCCGCCGCCGGTGCCGCCGGCATCATCAAGATGGTCATGGCGCTGCGCAACGGCGTCATGCCCAAGACCCTGCACATCGACGAGCCCTCCCCGCACGTCGACTGGTCGGCAGGCGACGTCTCCCTGCTGACCGAGGCACGGGAGTGGTCCGACTCCGACCGGCCGCGCCGAGCGGCGGTGTCGTCCTTCGGCATCAGCGGCACGAACGCGCACATCATCCTGGAGCAGGCGCCGGCTGCCGTCGACGCCGCCGTCGACGAGGCGGGCTCCGAGGCGCCGGTCGTCGGCGGGGTCGTGCCGTGGGTCCTGTCCGGTAAGACGGAGGGGGCGCTGCGGGCTCAGGCCGAGCGGCTGCACTCGTTCGTACAGGAGAACTCCGAGCTGCGTGCGGCGGACGTGGGCTACTCCCTCGCCGTGACGCGGGCCCGGTTCGAACACCGGGCCGTCATCACCGGCTCCGATGTCGAGGAACTCCTCGCGGGTGTGCAGGCGTTGGCTACGGGCGAGCCGTCCGGTGCCGTCACCTCGGGGAGCGTGCGGCGCGGCAAGCTGGCGTTCTTGTTCACGGGGCAGGGCAGCCAGCGGGCCGGAATGGGCCGCGAGCTGTATGAGACCTATCCGGTGTTCGCCGCCGCTTTCGATGAAGTGTGCGCGCACTTTGACGGGCAGCTGGAGCGTTCGCTGAAGGACGTCGTCTTCGGCACGGGCGGCGGTGACGCCGGTCTGATCGACCAGACCGTGTACACGCAAGCCGCGCTGTTCGCCATTGAGGTCGCACTCTTCCGCCTGGTCGAGGCGTGGGGGCTGACCCCTGACTTCCTCGTCGGACACTCCGTGGGCGAACTGGCCGCCGCCCATGTGGCCGGTGTCTTTGCTCTGGAAGACGCTGTGAAGCTCGTCGCCGCGCGCGGTCGCCTCATGCAGGCGCTCCCCGCTGGCGGGGCCATGGCTGCGATCCAGGCCACCGAAGCTGAGGTTCTGGAGACAATCGAGGGCCGCGAGTCCGAGATTGCCATCGCCGCCATCAACGGACCCACGTCCGTGGTGATTTCCGGTGACGAGGCCGCCGTGACCGAGGTGCTGGAGCACTGGCGTGAGCAGGGCCGCAAGGTCCACCAGTTGCGCGTCAGCCACGCCTTCCACTCGCCGCGCATGGAACCCATGCTGGAGGAGTTCCGCACCATCGCGGCGGGCCTGTCCTACGGGACTCCGAGCGTCCCGGTCGTCTCCAACCTCACCGGCCAACTCGCCGCAGGCGACGACCTCTGCACCACCGAGTACTGGGTCCGCCACGTCCGCCAGGCCGTCCGCTTCGCCGACGGCATCACGTTCCTCGCCGAGCAAGGCGTCACGTCCTTCATCGAGCTGGGCCCCGACGGAACCCTCTCCGCCCTCGCCCAGGAAATCGCGTCCGACAGCGAAGAAGCGGCCTTCATCCCCGTACTCCGCAAGAACCGCCCCGAAGCGGAAGCCCTCACCCAGGCCATCGGCACCGTCCACATCCACGGCGCCGAACTCGACTGGGACGGCGTCTTCGCAGACCGGGGCGCGTGCCGCGTCGACCTGCCCACCTACGCCTTCCAGCACCAGCACTACTGGCTCCACGCGACGGCCGCAGCCGGTGATGCCACGAGCCTCGGCCTCGGCAAGACCGGGCACCCGCTTCTCGGCGCGGCGATGTCGCTGCCCGAGACGGACAGCATTGTCCTGACGGGCCGCCTCTCGCTCCAGTCGCACACCTGGCTCGCCGACCACACCGTCATGGACACCGTCCTCGTCCCCGGCACCGGACTGGTCGAGCTGGCCATCCACGCCGGTGACCAGGTCGGCTGCGGGTCCCTGGAGGAGCTGACGCTCCAGGCCCCGCTCGTACTCCCCGAGCGTGGCGGCATCGCCGTACGCGTGGCTGTGGACGCGGCCGACGGGAGCGGGCGGCGGCAGGTCGCGATCTTCTCGCGGCTCGACGAGGCAGATGCCGCGGTGCCGTGGACGCGTCACGCGGTCGGCCTCCTCGCGGAGAGCACGCCGCAGGCGTCCTTCGACCTGTCGGTGTGGCCGCCGAAGGGCGCCGAGCCCCTCGGAGTGGAGGGTCTCTACGAGAACCTCGCCGATGCGGGTCTTTCGTACGGGCCGGTGTTCCAGGGGCTGCGTGCCGCCTGGCGGCTGGACGACGCCGTCTACGCCGAGGTCGCCCTCCCCGAGGACACCTCCACCGACGGCTTCGGACTGCACCCCGCACTCCTGGACGCCGCCCTGCACGCCGTGGCCCTCGGCGACTTCACCGAGACAACCGACCACGCACTCCTGCCCTTCGCCTGGACCGGCGTGGCCCTCCACGCCACCGGAGCCTCCGTACTCCGCGTCAAACTCACCCCCGCCGGCACCGACGCCGTATCCATCACCGCAACCGACGAAACCGGCACCCCCGTCGCCACCGCGGACTCCCTCGTCCTCCGCGCCATCACCACCGAACAACTCACGGCGGACTCCGCCAACTTCGCCGAGTCCCTGTTCAGCATCGAGTGGCGCGAGCTGCCGTCGGCGCCGGTCGAGCCGCAGACGTGGGCGGTGTTGGGCGACGAGCCCAACCTCTTCACCGACGGACCGGCGTTCCCCAGCCTTGGTGAACTGGCCGCCGCCGACACCATCCCCCAGATCGTCTTCGCCCCGCTGACGGCCTACGAGGACACCGACGCGGCCGCCGCAGCGCACCAGGCCACCCACCACACCCTGGCCCTGGTCCAGGAGTGGCTGGCCGAGGACCGCTTCGCCGACTCCCGCCTGGTCTTCGTCACGCGCGGCGCCATCGCCGCCGGCCCCGACGAAGCTGTCACCGACCTGGCCAACGCACCCGTGTGGGGCCTGGTACGCGCAGCCCAGTCCGAGAACCCCGACCGCTTCCTCCTCATCGACACCGACACCCAGTCACCCGAACTCACCACACTCTGGCCCCTCCTGGCCTCCGACGAGCCCGAAGCCGCACTCCGCGACGGCGCCCTGCGCGTGCCGCGCCTGGCCCGCCCGGCCCTCACCGAGACCACCGCTTCACCCCTGGACCCGTCCGGGACCGTCCTGATCACCGGCGGCACGGGTGCTCTGGGCTCCCTCGTCGCCCGCCACCTCGTCACCGAACACGGCGTACGCAACCTGCTGCTCACCAGCCGCCGAGGACTCGACGCTGCGGGTGCACCTGAACTGGCCGCCGAACTGGCCCAACTCGGCGCCGACAGCGTGGAGATCGCCGCCTGCGACGCCGCCGACCGTGACGCGCTGGAGGCCCTGCTCAACTCGATCAACGACGCGCGCCCCCTCACCGCCGTCATCCACACCGCCGGTGTCCTGGACGACGGAGTCATCAACTCCCTCACCCCTGACCGACTCGACGCGGTCCTGCGTCCCAAGGCGGACGCCGCGCTCAACCTGCACGAACTGACCGCCGGCACGGACCTGTCCGCCTTCGTTCTCTTCTCCTCGGTCGCCGGCGTCATGGGCAGCCCGGGGCAGGGCAACTACGCCGCCGCCAACACCTTCCTCGACGCCCTCGCCCACCACCGCCACACCCTCGGTCTCCCCGCCACCTCCCTCGCCTGGGGCGCCTGGGAACAGACCGGCGGCATGACCGCGGACCTGGGCGGCACCAACGCCGACCGCATCAATCGCGGCGGCATGACCGGCCTCACCCACGCCGAAGGCCTGCGCCTCCTCGACACCGTGTGGACCACCGGGCAGGCCCTGCTCGTGCCCATGCACATGGACCTGGCCGCCGTGCGCGCCCAGGCCAGCTCGACGGGCGTACCGCCCCTCATGCGCGGACTCGTCCGCACCTCCACCCGCCGCACCGCCCACGCGGCGACCGTCGAGACCGGCGCCCTGGCGCAGCGCCTCGCCGGACTCTCCCCCGAGGAGCGCCACACGCTGCTCCTCGACCTGGTCCGTACGAACGTCGCCCACGTCCTGGGTTACGAGGACACCGCCACCGTCGAACCGGCCCGTGCCTTCAAGGAGTTGGGCTTCGACTCCCTCACCGCGGTCGAACTGCGCAACCAGCTCGGCACCGCGACGGGCCTCCGGCTTCCCGCCACCCTCGTCTTCGACTACCCGAACGCGACGGCCGTCGCCGAGTACCTCATCGGCGAAGTCATGGGCACCCAGCCCGAGGCGACCGCTGCCGTGTTGGTCCGCGACAGCGCCGACGACGACCCGATCGCGATCGTCGGCATGGCCTGCCGCTACCCGGGCGGAATCACCACGCCCGAGGAGATGTGGCGGTTCCTGCTCGACGGCGGCGACGGCATCACCCCCTTCCCCACCGACCGCGGCTGGGACCTGGACGGGCTCTTCGACGGCGACACGGATCGGTCCTCGTCGGAGTACGCGCTGGAGGGCGGCTTCCTGCACCGGGCCGCCGACTTCGACCCGACCTTCTTCGGGATCTCACCGCGTGAGGCGCTGGCGATGGACCCGCAGCAGCGGCTGCTCCTTGAGGTCTCCTGGGAGGCGCTGGAGCGCGCGGGCATCGACCCGGCCTCCGTACGCGGCAGCTCGACCGGTGTCTTCGCCGGCGTGATGTACCACAACTACGCCTCCCGGCTCACCGAGGTGCCGGACGAGGTGGCGGGCTTCCTCGGCAACGGCAGTGCGAGCAGCATCGCGTCCGGCCGTGTCTCGTACACGTTCGGGTTCGAGGGCCCGGCCGTGACCGTGGACACCGCGTGCTCGTCCTCGCTCGTCGCCCTGCAAATGGCGACGCAGTCGCTCCAGCGCGGTGACTGCTCCATGGCCCTTGTGGGCGGTGTGACGGTGATGCCGACGCCGGATACGTTTGCCAGCTTCGCCCTCCAGCGCGGCCTCGCCCTGAACGGCCGTTGCAAGCCGTTCGCGGGCGCCGCCGACGGCACCGGCTGGTCCGAGGGCGTGGGCATGCTCCTCGTCGAACGCCTCTCCGACGCCAAGCGCAACGGCCACCAGGTCCTCGCCGTGGTCCGCGGCTCCGCCGTCAACCAGGACGGCGCCTCCAACGGCCTCACCGCCCCCAACGGTCCCTCCCAGCAGCGCGTCATCCGCCAGGCCCTGGCATCCGCGGGCCTGACGCCCGGTGACGTGGACGTGGTCGAGGCGCACGGCACGGGTACGCGACTGGGTGACCCGATCGAGGCGCAGGCGCTCCTTGCCACGTACGGCCAGGGGCGCGACGCGGACCAGCCGCTGTGGCTCGGCTCGATCAAGTCCAACCTGGGCCACACCCAGGCCGCCGCCGGCGTCGCCGGCATCATCAAGATGGTCCTCGCGCTGCGCAACGGCGTCATGCCCAAGACCCTCCACGTCGACGAGCCCTCCCCGCACGTCGACTGGTCGACGGGTGACGTCTCCCTCCTCACTCAGGCCCAGCAATGGCCGGAGACCGGTCGTCCCCGCCGAGCCGCCGTCTCCTCCTTCGGCATCAGCGGCACCAACGCCCACGTGATTCTGGAGCAGGCGCCGACTGTCGACGCCGAGGCGGCCCCCGAGGCTCCTGTTGCTGGTGGGGTCGTGCCGTGGGTGCTCTCCGGTAAGACGGAGGACGCGCTGCGGGCTCAGGCAGAGCGGCTGCACTCCTTCATGCGGGACAACTCCGAGCTGCGTCCGGCCGACGTGGGGTACTCCCTTGCTGTGACGCGGGCCCGGTTCGAGCACCGGGCCGTCATCACCGGCTCTGACCTGAATGAACTCCTCGCAGGAACGGCCGCGTTGGCGGCCGGGGATGCGTCGGGCGCGGTGACCTCGGGCAGCACGAGCAGCGGGCGGATCGCGTTCTTGTTCACGGGGCAGGGCAGCCAGCGGGCCGGGATGGGCCGCGAGCTGTACGAGACGTATCCCGTGTTCGCCGCAGCCTTTGACGAGGTGTGTGCGCACTTTGAGGGGCAGCTGGAGCGTTCGCTGAAGGACGTCGTCTTCGGCACGGACAGCGGTGACGCCGGTCTGATCGACCAGACCGTGTACACGCAGGCCGCACTGTTCGCCATTGAGGTCGCACTCTTCCGCCTGGTGGAGGCGTGGGGGCTGACCCCTGACTTCCTCGTCGGACACTCCGTGGGCGAACTGGCCGCCGCGCACGTTTCCGGTGTCTTTGCTCTGGAAGACGCTGTGAAGCTCGTCGCCGCGCGCGGTCGCCTCATGCAGGCGCTCCCCGCTGGCGGGGCCATGGCTGCGATCCAGGCCACCGAAGCTGAGGTTCTGGAGACAATCGAGGGCCGCGAGTCCGAGATTGCCATCGCCGCCATCAACGGGCCTACCTCGGTCGTGGTTTCCGGCGACGACACCGCCGTAGTCGAGGTACTGGAGCACTGGCGCGAACAGGGCCGCAAGGTCCACCAGCTCCGCGTCAGCCACGCCTTCCACTCCCCCCGCATGGAACCCATGCTGGACGAATTCCGCACCATCGCGGCGGGCCTGTCCTACGGGACTCCGAGCATCCCGGTCGTCTCCAACCTCACCGGCCAGCTCGCCACCCCCGAAGACATCAGCTCACCCGACTACTGGGTCCGCCACGTCCGCCAGGCCGTCCGCTTCGCCGACGGCATCACGTTCCTCGCCGAGCAAGGCGTCACGTCATACATCGAGCTGGGCCCCGACGGAACCCTCTCCGCCCTCGCCCAGGAAATCGCGTCCGACAGCGAAGAAGCGGTCTTCACCCCCGTACTCCGAAAGAAACGCCCGGAGGCCGAAACCCTCACCCAGGCCATCACCCAAGCCCACATTCACGGGCAGAAGCTGAACTGGGACGGCGTCTTCGCGGGGCACAACGCGCGCCGCGTCGACCTGCCCACCTACGCCTTCCAGCACCAGCACTACTGGCTCCACGCGACGGCCTCGTCCGGTGACGCCACCAGTCTCGGGCTCGGCACCACCGGGCACCCGCTGCTCGGCGCCACCATCGCTCTCCCCGACTCCGACAGCGTCCTGCTCACCGGCCGGCTCTCCCTCCAGTCGCACCCCTGGCTCGCCGACCACGCCGTCATGGACACCGTCCTCCTTCCCGGCACCGCGCTGGTCGAGCTGGCCATCCACGCCGGTGACCAGGTCGGCTGCGGGTCCCTGGAGGAGCTGACGCTCCAGGCCCCGCTCGTACTCCCGCGGCAGGGCGGTATCGCCCTGCGCGTGACCGTGGCCGCCGCCGACGACGAGGGGCACCGCCGCGTCACCGTCCACTCACGGCTCGACGACGCCGAGGCGGAGACGCCGTGGACGTCCCACGCCACCGGGCTCCTGTCCGAGGAAGGTTCCTACGGCGGCGCCGACCTGTCGGTCTGGCCGCCCGAGGGTGCCGACGCCCTCGAACTCGACGGGCTGTACGAGGGTCTGGCGAGTGTCGGCCTCACCTACGGCCCGGTCTGCCAGGGCCTGCGCGCCGCCTGGCGGGTCGGCACCGACATCTACGCCGAGGTCACGCTCCCCGAGGGCACCGAGACCGACGGTTACGGACTGCACCCCGCGCTCCTCGACGCCGTGCTGCACGCCGTCTCTCTGGGTGACTTCACCGAAGCGTCGGACGAGGCACTTCTGCCGTTCGCCTGGAGCGGTGTGTCCCTCCACGCCACCGGTGCCTCCGCGCTCCGCGTCAAGCTCTCGGCAGCCGGCACCAACGCCGTGTCGATCAGCGCGGTCGACGGCAGCGGTGCGTCTGTCGCGGCCGTGGAGTCGCTGATGCTGCGGCCGGTGGACTCCGCGCAGCTCGCCACCGACCGGCACGCCTTCCACGAGTCGCTGTTCGAGGTGGACTGGACGGGCATCTCCGTCCCCGCTCCCGTGCACAGGGACCTGGCCGTGATCGGCACCGATGCCGGGCTGCCGTCCGGCGCCCCGGAGTCCGCGACGTATGCGGGCCTCGACGTCCTCGCGGAGGCCGTCGCATCCGGTACGCCCGTGCCGGACGTCGTCCTCGTGGAGTCGGCCGCAGCCGATGAGGGCATGGACACGGCTGATGCCGCACACCTCGCCGCTCACCGGACGCTGGCCCTCGTGCAGGACTGGCTGGCCGAGGACCGCCTCGCGGACTCCCGCCTGGTCTTCGTCACGCGCGGTGCCGTCGCCGCCGGTCCCGGCGACGCTGTCACCGACCTGGCCAACGCTCCCGTCTGGGGCCTCGTACGGTCCGCACAGGCCGAGAACCCCGACCGGTTCGTCCTCATCGACACCGATGACGCGTCGCACGACGCCTGGGACAGGCTCGCCTCGGTGGCATCGACCGGTGAGCCGGAGGCAGCGCTGCGCGGTGACTCCGTGCTCGTGCCGCGGCTGGCCCGCGTGCCTGTCGTCGACGGCGATCCGGCGGACTTCCGCCTGGACCCGGCCGGGACCGTCCTCATCACCGGCGGCACCGGCGCCCTCGGATCGCTCGTCGCCCGCCACCTCGTCACCGAACACGGCGCACGGCACCTGCTGCTCACCAGCCGCCGAGGACTCGACGCCGAAGGCGCCCCGCAACTGGCCACCGAGCTGGCCGAACTCGGCGCGGACACCGTAGAGATCGCCGCCTGTGACGCCGCCGACCGCAACATCCTCGAAACGCTGCTCAAGTCCATCGACCACGAGCGTCCGCTGACCGCCGTCATCCACACGGCCGGTGTCCTGGACGACGGAGTCATCAACTCCCTCACCTCCGAACGCCTCGACACCGTCCTGCGGCCCAAGGCGGACGCCGCCCTCAACCTCCACGAACTCACACGCGAACTGAACCTCTCCGCCTTCGTCCTCTTCTCCTCCGCCGCCGGCGTCCTCGGCAACCCCGGCCAAGCCAACTACGCCGCCGCCAACACCTTCCTCGACGCCCTCGCCCACCACCGCCACACCCAGGGACTGCCCGCCACCTCCCTCGCCTGGGGCGCCTGGGAACAGGCGAGCGGCATGACCGCCGACCTCACCGACGCCGACCGGCACCGCCTCAACGGCCTCACCGAGGCGGAAGGCCTCCACCTCCTCGACGCCACATGGCGTCAGCACCAGCCGTTCCTCGTGCCCATGCATCTCGACCTGGCCGCCGTACGCGCCCAGGCCACCTCGACCGGCGTACCGCCGCTGCTCCGCGGACTCGTCCGTACGCCCGGCCGTCGCAGCGCGCGCCAGGCCACCGCGGTCGTCGAGTCGCAGGCGTTCACGGAGCGTCTTGCCGGCCTCACCGCGGAGAAGCGCGCGGAGCTGCTGCTCGACCTCGTCCGTACGCGGACGGCAGCCGTCCTCAGTTTCGCGGGACCCGATGACATCGACCCGAAGCGCGGCTTCCTGGAGCTGGGTGTCGACTCGCTGACGGCCGTCGAACTGCGCAACCAGCTCGGCAAGGCGACCGGGCTCCGGCTGCCGGCCACGCTGATCTTCGACTACCCGGCCCCGGCCACCGTGGCCGACTACCTCGGGGCGGAACTCGGCACGGAGACGGGCGCATCCGCGCTGTCCGTCCACTCCGAGCTGGACAAGCTCGAATCGCTGCTCGCGGAGATCGGCGGCGGCGCCGACGAGCGTTCCGCGATCACCGCCCGACTGCGGGCCGTGATGTCGAAGTGGACCGACGCCCAGACCGAAACGAACGGCGCGGCACCGGACGACGCGCTGGAGTCGGCGACAGCAGACGAGTTGTTCGACCTGCTCGACAACGAACTTGGCCAGTCCTGAAACCCGCACGTCGTAGCCCTCACAGTGGAGTGACCTCAGTGTCGAACGAAGAAAAATTGGTCGACTACCTCAAGCGGGCGACGGCCGACCTGCGCGATACCCGGCGCCGCCTCCAGGAGGCGCAGGACAAGGATCGCGAGCCGATCGCCGTCATCGGCATGGCCTGCCGCTACCCGGGCGGAATCACCACGCCCGAGGAGATGTGGCAGCTGGTCGCCGAGGGGCGGGACGGCATCACGGAGGTCCCCGCCGATCGCGGGTGGGATCTCGACGCCCTGTCGCTCGCGGACGAGGAGGCGGCCGGCGGAACCGGCGAGAAGCGGGTGCCGCGCGGTGGATTCCTGGAAGGCGCCGGGGACTTCGACCCCACCTTCTTCCGGATCTCGCCGCGTGAGGCGCTGGCGATGGACCCGCAGCAGCGGCTGCTGCTCGAAGCCTCCTGGGAGGCGTTCGAGCGGGCCGGGATCGACCCGGAGTCGGTGCACGGCAGCAAGACCGGTGTGTTCGCGGGCCTGATGAACAACACCGACTACACGCCGTCTCCCGCGCAGGAGGGCATCCCCGAGGGCCTGGAGGGCTTCCTGGGCACGGGCGGCTCCGGCAGCGTCGCCTCCGGCCGCGTCTCCTACACCCTGGGCCTCGAAGGCCCCGCCGTGACCGTCGACACGGCGTGCTCGTCGTCCCTCGTGACACTGCACCTGGCCGCCCAGGCGCTGCGCAACGGCGACTGCACCCTCGCCCTGGCCGGTGGCGCCACCGTGATGGCGACTCCCGGTACGTACCTGGAGTTCTCACGCCAGCGGGGCCTCGCGCTCGACGGCCGCTGCAAGGCCTTCGCCGACGCGGCCGACGGAACGGGGTTCTCCGAGGGCGTCGGCATGCTGCTCCTGGAGCGGCTCTCGGACGCGGAGCGCAACGGCCACAAGGTGCTCGCGGTCGTCCGCGGCTCGGCCGTCAACCAGGACGGCGCGAGCAGTGGCCTGACCGCCCCCAACGGGCCCTCCCAGCAGCGTGTCATCCGCCAGGCCCTCGCCAACGCCGGTCTGTCGACGGCCGATGTGGACGTCGTCGAGGCCCACGGCACGGGCACACGGCTGGGCGACCCGATCGAGGCCCAGGCCCTGCTGGCCACCTACGGCAAGGAGCGTTCCGCGGAGCAGCCCCTGTGGCTGGGGTCCTTCAAGTCGAACGTCGGTCACACGCAGGCGGCGGCCGGTGTCGCGGGCATCATCAAGATGATCCTCGCGCTGCGCGCCGGTGTCATGCCGAAGACCCTGCACGTGGACGCTCCTTCCTCGAAGATCGACTGGACCGCGGGCGCGGTGTCTCTGCTGACCGAGGCACGGGAGTGGCCGGAGACCGGCCGACCCCGACGGGCCGCGGTGTCGTCGTTCGGCGTCAGTGGCACGAACGCCCATGTGGTGCTGGAGCAGGCGCCGACCGTCGACACCGAAGCGGCCCCCGAGGCTCCTGTTGCTGGTGGGGTCGTGCCGTGGGTGCTGTCCGGTAAGACTGAGGGGGCACTGCGGGCGCAGGCCGAGCGGCTGCACTCGTTCGTACGGGAGCACTCCGAGCTGCGTGCGGCGGACGTGGGCTACTCCCTCGCCGTGACGCGGGCCCGGTTCGAGCACCGGGCCGTCATCACGGGTTCTGATGTGAATGAACTCCTCGCGGGTGTGCAGGCGTTGGCTACGGGCGAGCCGTCCGGTGCCGTCACCTCGGGGAGCGTGCGGCGCGGCAAGCTGGCGTTCCTGTTCACGGGGCAGGGCAGCCAGCGGACCGGAATGGGCCGCGAGCTGTATGAGACCTATCCGGTGTTCGCCGCAGCCTTCGATGAGGTGTGTGCGCACTTTGAGGGGCAGCTGGAGCGTCCGCTGAAGGACGTCGTCTTCGGCACGAGCGGCGGGGACGCCGGTCTGATCGACCAGACCGTCTACACGCAGGCTGCGCTCTTCGCGATCGAGGTCGCGCTCTTCCGGCTGGTGGAGGCGTGGGGGCTGACCCCTGACTTCCTCGTCGGACACTCCGTGGGCGAACTGGCCGCCGCGCACGTCTCCGGTGTCTTCACCCTCGGCGACGCGACCAAGCTCGTCGCCGCGCGCGGTCGCCTCATGCAGGCGCTCCCCGTCGGTGGGGCCATGGCCGCGATCCAGGCCACCGAAGCTGAGGTTCTGGAGACGCTCGAAGGCCGCGAGTCCGAGATCGCTATTGCCGCCATCAACGGGCCCACGTCCGTCGTGGTTTCCGGCGACGAGACCGCCGTAGTCGAGGTGCTGGAGCACTGGCGCGAGCAGGGCCGCAAGGTCCACCAGCTCCGCGTCAGCCACGCCTTCCACTCCCCCCGCATGGAACCCATGCTGGACGAGTTCCGCACCATCGCGGCGGGCCTGTCCTACGGGACTCCGAGCATCCCGGTCGTCTCCAACCTCACCGGCCAGCTCGCCGCAGGCGACGACCTCTGCACCACCGAGTACTGGGTCCGCCACGTCCGCCAGGCCGTCCGCTTCGCAGACGGCATCGCGTTCCTCGCCGAACAAGGCGTCACGTCCTTCATCGAGCTGGGCCCCGACGGCACCCTCTCCGCCATGGCCCAGCAAACCCTCACCGACACCGACACCGCGGCCTTCACGCCCGTACTCCGCAAGAACCGCCCCGAAGCCGACACCTTCACCCAGGCCGTCACCCAAGCCCACATACGCGGACGGGATCTCGACTGGGACGGCGTCTTCGCAGGCCGGGGCGCACAGCGCGTCGAACTTCCGACCTACGCCTTCCAGCACGAGCGCTACTGGCTGGACATGCCGGCCCCCGGTGGCGACGCGACCAGCCTCGGTCTCGGGACGACCGGGCATCCGCTGCTGGGCGCCGCCGTGACCATCCCGGAGTCCGACGAGGTGCTTCTCGCGGGGCGGCTGTCCCTCCAGTCGCACCCCTGGCTCGTCGACCACACCGTCATGGACACCGTCCTCGTCCCTGGCACCGGACTGGTCGAGCTGGCCATCCACGCCGGTGACCAGGTCGGCTGCGGGTCCCTGGAGGAGCTGACGCTCCAGGCCCCGCTCGTACTCCCCGAGCACGGTGGTGTCGCGCTGCGCGTCGCGGTGGAGGCCGCCGACGAGGGGGGTCGCCGGTCCGTCGCCATCTATTCGCGCCGCGACGACGCCGAGCCCGACACTCCATGGATCCTTCACGCGGTCGGCTCGCTGAACGACACCACCCCGGTCGCCTCGCCCGAGCTGTCGGTCTGGCCGCCGAAGGGCGCCGAGGCCGTGGAACTCGACAACCTCTACGCCGACTTGGCGGCGGTCGGTCTTTCGTACGGGCCGGTGTTCCAGGGGCTGCGTGCCGCCTGGCGGCTGGACGACGCCGTCTACGCCGAGGTCGCCCTCCCCGAGGACACCTCCACCGACGGCTTCGGACTGCACCCCGCACTCCTGGACGCCGCCCTGCACGCCGTGGCCCTCGGCGACTTCACCGAAACAACCGACCACGCACTCCTGCCCTTCGCCTGGACCGGCGTGGCCCTCCACGCCACCGGAGCCTCCGTACTCCGCGTCAAACTCACCCCCACCGGCACCGACGCCGTATCCATCACCGCAACCGACGAAACCGGCACCCCCGTCGCCACCGCGGACTCCCTCGTCCTCCGCGCCATCACCACCGAACAACTCACCGCAGGCACCGAAAACTTCGCCGAGTCCCTGTTCCACGTGGAGTGGACGGAGCTGTCGGTGCCGGCCGCCGAGTCCAAGTCCTACGCCGTGCTGGGTGGGGCGACCTCCTTCACGGACGGTCCTCTGTTCGCGGACCTGACCGGTCTCGTCGCCGCCGACACGATCCCCGAGGTCGTCTTCGTCCCCCTCGATGCCGAGGAGGGCACAGGTACGGCGGACGCCGCACGCCTCGCCGCTCATCGGGCCCTGGCCCTGGTTCAGGAGTGGCTGGCGGAAGACCGGTTCGCCGACTCCCGCCTGGTCTTCGTCACGCGCGGCGCCGTCGCCGCCGGTCCCGAGGATGCTGTCACCGACCTGGCCAATGCTCCCGTCTGGGGCCTCGTACGCTCCGCGCAGGCCGAGAACCCCGACCGGTTCGTCCTCATCGACGCCGATGAAGTGTCGCCCGAACTCGGCGCGCTGTGGCCGGTCATCGCCTCCGACGAGCCCGAGGCCGCGCTCCGTCACGGCACGGTCCGCGTGCCGCGTCTGGCCCGGGTGCCCCTCACCGGCACCGACCCGGCGGACCTCAGCCTGGCCCCGTCCGGGACCGTCCTGATCACCGGCGGCACGGGTGCTCTGGGCTCCCTCGTCGCCCGCCACCTCGTCACCGAACACGGCGCACGCCACCTCATCCTCACCAGCCGCCGAGGACTCGACGCCGAAGGCGCCCCGCAGCTCGCCGCCGAACTGGCCCAACTCGGCGCGGACACCGTGGAGATCGCCGCCTGCGACGCCGCCGACCGCGACGCGCTGGAGGCCCTGCTCAACTCGATCAACGACGCGCGCCCCCTCACCGCCGTCATCCACACCGCCGGTGTCCTGGACGACGGAGTCATCAACTCCCTCACCCCTGACCGACTCGACGCGGTCCTGCGTCCCAAGGTCGATGCCGCCCTCAACCTCCACGAACTCACGTGGGATCTCGGGCTCTCCGCCTTCGTCCTCTTCTCCTCCGCCGCCGGCGTCCTCGGCAACCCCGGCCAAGCCAACTACGCCGCCGCCAACACCTTCCTCGACGCACTCGCCCACCACCGCCACACCCTCGGCCTGCCCGCCACCTCACTCGCCTGGGGCGCCTGGGAGCAGGCGAGCGGTATGACCGCCGACCTCACCGACGCCGACCGGCACCGCCTCAACGGCCTCACCGAAACGGAAGGCCTCCACCTCCTCGACACCGCGTGGACAGCCGAGCAGACGCTGCTCGTACCCGTACGCCTCGACCTGGCCGCCGTGCGCGCCCAGGCCACCTCGACCGGCGTACCGCCACTGCTGCGCGGACTCGTCCGCGCACCCAACCGCCGCAGTGCCCGCACCGGCGTTCCGGGGGCGGCGCGCGGGGAGTGGGCGAAGCAGCTGGTCGCGCATGCGCCCAGTGAGCGGCACGCGTTCGCGCTCGGGCTGGTCAGGGCTCGGGTCGCCGCGGTGCTCAGCTATCCCGATGCCGAATCGGTCGACCCCGAGAAGGCGTTCAAGGAGTTCGGGTTCGACTCGCTGACGGCCGTCGAGTTCCGCAACCAACTCGGTACGGCTGTCGGGCTGCGTCTCCCCGCCACCCTCGTCTTCGATCACCCGAACGCGACGGCCGTCGCCGACTTCTTGGTGGCCGAGCTGACGGACACCCATGCGGTGATCGAGGCCGCCGCCTCGACTGGCGCGTCCGCGGACGACGAGCCGATCGCGATCGTCGGCATGGCCTGCCGCTACCCGGGCGGAATCACCACGCCCGAGGAGATGTGGCGGTTCCTGCTCGACGGCGGCGACGGCATCACCCCCTTCCCCACCGACCGCGGCTGGGACCTTGAGCGGGTCTTCGGCGAGGACCCGGAGCTCGACGGGGAGTCGTACGCTCTGGAAGGCGGATTCCTGCGGGGCGCGGGCGACTTCGACCCTGCCTTCTTCGGGATCTCCCCGCGTGAGGCCGTGGCGATGGACCCGCAGCAGCGGCTGCTTCTCGAAGCCTCCTGGGAGGCGCTGGAGCGCGCGGGCATCGACCCGGCCTCCGTACGCGGCAGTTCAACGGGCATTTTCGCCGGCGTGATGTACCACAACTACGCCTCGCGCCCGACGGAGATCCCGGAGGGTGTCGAGGGCTTCCTCGGCACGGGCGGATCGAGCAGTGTCATCTCGGGACGGGTGTCGTACACGTTCGGGTTCGAGGGCCCGGCCGTCACCGTGGACACCGCGTGCTCGTCCTCGCTCGTCGCCCTCCATCTGGCCGCGCAGTCGCTGCGCCGGGGCGAGTGCTCCTTGGCCTTGGCCGGTGGTGTGACGGTCATGCCGACGCCGGACACCTTCTCCAGCTTCGCCCTCCAGCGCGGCCTCGCCCTGAACGGCCGTTGCAAGCCGTTCGCCGGCGCCGCCGACGGCACCGGCTGGTCCGAGGGCGTGGGCATGCTCCTCGTCGAACGCCTCTCCGACGCCAAGCGCAACGGCCACCAGGTCCTCGCCGTCGTGCGCGGCTCCGCCGTCAACCAGGACGGCGCCTCCAACGGCCTCACCGCCCCCAACGGTCCCTCCCAGCAGCGCGTCATCCGCCAGGCCCTGGCCAACGCCAACCTGTCGACAACCGATGTGGACGTCGTCGAAGCACACGGCACGGGCACGCGACTGGGTGACCCGATCGAGGCACAGGCGCTCCTTGCCACGTACGGCCAGGACCGCGAGGGCTCCGAGCCGCTGTGGCTCGGCTCGATCAAGTCCAACCTCGGCCACACCCAGGCCGCCGCCGGCGTCGCCGGCATCATCAAGATGGTCCTCGCGCTGCGCAACGGCGTCATGCCCAAGACCCTCCACGTCGACGAACCCTCCCCGCACGTCGACTGGTCGGCAGGCGACGTTGCCCTCCTCACCCAGGCCCAGCAATGGCCCGAGACCGGCCGCCCCCGCCGAGCCGCCGTCTCCTCCTTCGGCATCAGCGGCACCAACGCCCACGTCGTGATCGAGCAGTTCGCGGCCGAAGCCGAGCCAGTGCCGTCGACCGCGCCGGGCGCGGTCGGTGGGGTTGTGCCGTGGGTCCTGTCCGGTAAGACGGAGGGGGCGCTGCGGGCGCAGGCCGAGCGGCTGTACTCCTTCCTGCGGAACAACTCCGAGCTGCGTGCGGCGGACGTGGGGTACTCCCTCGCCGTAACGCGGGCCCGCTTCGAGCACCGGGCCGTCATCACGGGTTCTGATGTGCATGAACTCCTCGCGGGCGTGCAGGCGTTGGCTGCGGGCGAGCCGTCCGGTGCCGTCACCTCGGGGAGCGTGCGGCGCGGCAAGCTGGCGTTCCTGTTCACGGGGCAGGGCAGCCAGCGGGCCGGGATGGGCCGCGAGCTGTATGAGACCTATCCGGTGTTCGCCGCAGCCTTTGATGAAGTGTGTGCGCACTTTGACGGGCAGCTGGAGCGTCCGCTGAAGGACGTCGTCTTCGGCACGGACAGCGGTGACGCCGGTCTGATCGACCAGACCGTTTACACGCAGGCTGCGCTGTTCGCCATTGAGGTCGCGCTCTTCCGGCTGGTGGAGGCGTGGGGGCTGACCCCTGACTTCCTCGTCGGACACTCCGTGGGCGAACTGGCCGCCGCGCACGTCTCCGGCGTCTTCACCCTGGAAGACGCCGCCAAGCTCGTCGCCGCGCGCGGTCGCCTCATGCAGGCGCTCCCCGCTGGCGGGGCCATGGCCGCGATCCAGGCCACCGAAGCTGAGGTTCTGGAGACAATCGAAGGCCGCGAGTCCGAGATTGCCATCGCCGCCATCAACGGGCCTACCTCGGTCGTGGTTTCCGGTGACGAGACGGCCGTAGTCGAGGTGCTGGAGCACTGGCGCGAGCAGGGCCGCAAGGTCCACCAGTTGCGCGTCAGCCACGCCTTCCACTCCCCCCGCATGGAACCCATGCTGGAGGAGTTCCGCACCATCGCAGCAGGTCTGTCCTACGGCACCCCGAGCATCCCGGTCGTCTCCAACCTCACCGGCCAGCTCGCCGCAGGCGACGACCTCTGCACCACCGAGTACTGGGTCCGCCACGTCCGCCAAGCCGTCCGCTTCGCCGACGGCATCACCCACCTCTCGGAACAGGGCGTCACCACCTTCATCGAGCTGGGCCCCGACGGAACCCTCTCCGCCATGGCCCAGCAAACCCTCACCGACACAGAAGAGGCACACTTCACCCCCGTACTCCGAAAGAACCGCCCCGAAACGGAAACCCTCACCCAGGCCATCGGCACCGCCCACATCCACGGCGCCGAACTCGACTGGAACGGCGTCTTCGCAGGCCACGACGCACACCGCGTCGACCTCCCCACCTACGCCTTCCAGCATCAGCACTACTGGCTCCAGCCGCTGTCCACCACCGGCGACGCGTCGGGGCTCGGTCAGTCCGCCACCAGCCATCCGCTGCTCGGCGCCACCATCGCTCTCCCCGACTCCGACGGTGTCCTGCTCACCGGCCGTCTGTCCCTCCAGTCGCACCCCTGGCTCGCCGACCACGCAGTCATGGACACCGTCCTCGTCCCCGGCACCGGACTGGTCGAGCTGGCCATCCACGCCGGTGACCAGGTCGGGTGCGGTCAGGTCGAGGAGCTGACGCTCGAAGCCCCCCTCGTCCTCCCCGAACGCGGTGGTATCGCCCTCCGGGTGACGGCGGGTGCCGCCGAGGAGAACGGGCTGCGTCAGGTCGGGATCTACTCCCGTCCGGACGAGGCGGACGCCGCGGAGCCGTGGACCCGCCACGCCTCCGGTCTCCTGGCGGAGAACACGCCGGGCACCTCGGCCGGCCTGCCGGTGTGGCCGCCCAAGGGCGCCGAGCCGTTGGACACGGAGGGCCTCTACGCCGATCTCATGGGGGCCGGTCTCGCGTACGGGCCGGTGTTCCAGGGCCTGCGCGCCGCCTGGCGGCTCGGCACCGACGTCTACGCCGAAGTGGCGCTGCCCGAGTCCACCGCGACCAGCGGCTATGGGCTCCACCCCGCACTCCTCGACGCCGCTCTGCACGCCGTGGCCCTGGGCGACTTCGTGGGAGCGCCGGGCGAGGGCCAGCCGGAGAGCGGCCCGTGGCTGCCCTTCGCGTGGAACGGTGTCTCCCTGCACGCGACCGGCGCCTCCGCACTCCGCGTGCGGCTGTCCCCGGCCGGTGCCGCCGGTGCCGCCGGGTCCGGCGGTGCCAACGCGGTGTCGTTGACCGTCGCCGACGAGACAGGCGCCCACGTGGCGTCGGTGGAGTCGTTGACGCTGCGCGCGCTCGCGGCCGAGCAGCTGACCGGGGGCCGCGAGGCCACGCACGACGCTCTCTTCCGCGTCGACTGGACCGGGCTCACCACCCCCGCGGCCGACCCGACCGCCCCGGCACTCTCCTGTGCCGTCGTCGGGGCCGATGACGGTCTCCAGCGCCTGCTCAAGGGCTCCGGTGTCGACGCGGTGACCGTCATGGACCTGGCGGAACTCGCCGGCTCCGAGACTGTTCCCGAGGTCGTCCTCGCCGCCGTCCCCGCCTCCGAAGGCACGGACACGGGCACCGCCGCACATCGGGCCGCGCATCACGCGTTGTCCCTGGTCCAGGAGTGGCTGGCGGAAGACCGTTTCGCCGAGTCCCGGCTGGTGTTCGTCACGCGCGGTGCAGTCGCCACCGGTCCGGACGACACGGTGCGAGACCTGGCGAACGCGACGGTCTGGGGCCTCGTACGCGCCGCGCAGGCCGAGAACCCCGACCGGCTCGTCCTCCTAGACCTCGACGAGGCGACCTCGGAACTCACCCCGCTGTGGTCGCTCCTCGGCTCCGACGAGCCGGAAGCCGTACTCCGTGACGGCGCTCTGCGCGTGCCGCGTCTGGCCCGGGAGCCCATCACCGGCACCGACACCGACCAGACCACCCCTGCCCTGGACCCGGCCGGGACCGTCCTCATCACCGGCGGCACCGGCGCCCTCGGCTCGCTTGTGGCCCGCCACCTCGTCACCGAACACGGCGCACGCCACCTCATCCTCACCAGCCGCCGAGGACTCGACGCCGAAGGCGCCCCGCAGCTCGCCGCCGAACTGACCGAACTCGGCGCGGACACCGTGGAGATCGCCGCCTGCGACGCCGCCGACCGCGGCTCACTGGAGACGCTGCTCGACTCGGTCGACGACACCCGCCCCCTCACCGCCGTCATCCACACCGCCGGTGTCCTGGACGACGGAGTCATCAACTCCCTCACCCCCGAACGCCTCGACACAGTCCTGCGGCCCAAGGCGGACGCCGCCCTCAACCTCCACGAACTCACACGCGAACTGAACCTCTCCGCCTTCGTCCTCTTCTCCTCCGCCGCCGGCGTCCTCGGCAACCCCGGCCAAGCCAACTACGCCGCCGCCAACACCTTCCTCGACGCCCTCGCCCACCACCGCCACACCCTCGGCCTGCCCGCCACCTCACTCGCCTGGGGCGCCTGGGAACAGACCGGCGGCATGACCGCCGACCTGGGCGGCACCAACGCCGACCGCATGAACCGCGGCGGCATGACCGGCCTCACCCACGCCGAGGGCCTCCACCTCCTCGACGCCGCGTGGGCCACCGAGCAGGCCCTGCTCGTGCCCATGCACCTCGACCTGGCCGCCGTACGCGCCCAGGCCACCTCGACCGGCGTACCGCCGCTGCTCCGCGGACTCGTACGCGCCCCCAACCGCCGTACCGCGCAGGCCACTTCACCGGCCGAGAGCGAAACGCTGACGCAGCGCCTCGCCGGGCTGTCGCGTGAGGAGCGGCGTGCCGCGCTGCTCGATCTCGTACGGCAGCAGGCCGCGTCGGTGCTCGGTTTCGCGAGTGTGTCGGAGGTGCCCGCGGACCGCGCCTTCCGGGAGCTGGGGTTCGACTCGCTGACCGGTGTCGAGCTGCGCAACCAGCTGGGCAAGGCGACCGGACTGCGGCCGCCCGCCACGCTGGTCTTCGACTACCCGAACCCGGTCGAACTCGCCGAGTACCTGCTGGGCGCGCTGCCCGACGGCGACGGAGCCGGGCGCAGTGTGCACGACGAGCTGGACGCTCTCGAGTCGCTGCTCTCCTCGCTCGACCCGGACGGCGGCGAGCGGGTCCGTATCAGCACCCGCCTCCAGACGCTGCTGGCCCGCCTGGGCGAGGGCCGCGGCGACGAGGTCGCCGAGACGGAGTCGGTGGCGGACGCGATCGACTCCGCGAGCGACGACGAGATGTTCCAGTTCATCGGCCGAGAATTCGGCATTTCCTGACCCGCTAGGAGAAGAGCGTCACCATGTCCAACGAGGAAAAGCTCCGCCACTTCCTTAAGCAGGTCACGGCCGATCTGCACCAGACCCGTCAGCGCCTCGGCGAGCTGGAGGCGGGCGCGCACGAGCCCATCGCGATCGTCGGCATGAGCTGCCGCTTCCCGGGCGGGGTGGAAGACCCGGACGGGCTCTGGGAGCTGGTGCGCGACGGCCGGGACGGCGTCACGGAGTTCCCCACCGACCGCGGCTGGGACATCGCGGCGCTCCAGGGCTCCGGCGAGGAGGGTGAGGGATACACCTCCGACACCGTGTACGGCGGGTTCGTGCACGGCGCCGCCGAGTTCGACCCCGCGTTCTTCGGCATCTCGCCGCGTGAGGCGCTCGCGACGGAGCCGCAGCAGCGGCTGCTGCTCGAAGCGTCCTGGGAGGCGTTCGAGAGCGCGGGGATCAACCCGGCCGAGCTGCGGGGCAGCAGGACCGGTGTGTTCGCGGGCCTGATGAACAACACCGACTACCTGGCGCAGGCGCCCGTGCTACCGGAGGGCGTCGGCGGTTTCCTCAGCACCGGCACCTCGGGGAGCGTGGCCTCGGGCCGGGTGTCGTACACGTTCGGCCTGGTCGGTCCGGCCGTGACCGTGGACACCGCGTGCTCGTCGTCGCTGGTGACGCTGCACCTGGCGGTTCAGGCGCTGCGGGGCGGCGAGTGCTCCATGGCACTGGCGGGCGGCGCGACCGTCATGTGCGCGCCGGGCACCTTCATCGAGGTCAGCAAGCAGCAGGGGCTTGCGGCGGACGGCCGGTGCAAGGCGTTCTCCGAGGACGCGGACGGCGCGGGGTTCTCCGAGGGGGCGGGCATGCTGCTCCTGGAGCGGCTCTCCGACGCGCGCCGCAACGGCCACCGGATCCTGGGCGTCATCCGGGGTACAGCGGTCAACCAGGACGGCGCGTCCAACGGCCTGACGTCGCCGAACGGGCCTTCCCAGCAGCGCGTCATCCAGGAGGCGCTGGCCAACGCCCGGCTCGCACCGGAGCAGGTGGACGCGGTGGAGGCGCACGGCACCGGGACCACGCTCGGCGACCCGATCGAGGCGCAGGCGCTGATCGCCACGTACGGTCAGGCGCGTGACGCCGACCGGCCCCTGTGGGTCGGCTCGTTCAAGTCCAACGTGGGGCATACGCAGGCCGCGGCCGGTGTCGGCGGTGTCATCAAGATGGTGATGGCCATGCGGCACGGGGTGCTGCCGAAGACGCTGCACGTCGGTGAGGTGACGCGGAAGGTCGACTGGTCGGGCGGTTCCGTCGCGGTGCTCAAGGAGTCGCGACCGTGGCCCGAGTCCGGGGAGCCCCGCCGTGCGGGCGTCTCGTCGTTCGGCGTCAGCGGCACCAACGCGCACGTGATCCTGGAGCAGGCCCCCGAGCCGGCGGACACCGGGTCCGCGCCGCGGGACCCGGCGGAGAACGCCGCCGCGGAGGGTGCCCCGCAGGCCGCCGCCCGGCCGCTGCCGCAGGTCGCCGCGCCCTGGCTCCTGTCCGCCAAGTCGGAGCAGGCGCTGCGCGGTCAGGCCGAACGGCTGCGCGCCCATGTCGCCGCCCGGCCCGAGCTTGACCCGGCGGATGTGGCGCACTCCCTGGTGACCACGCGTGCCCGGTTCGACTACCGGGCCGCCGTGGTCGCCGACGACCGTGAAGGGCTGCTGCGGGGCCTCGCGGCGCTCGCGGACGGCGCCACGGAGACGGGCGAGGAGGCCGGGGACGCGCTGATCGTCCAGGGCATGGCCCGGCCGGACCGGAAGATCGCGTTCGTCTTTCCGGGGCAGGGCTCGCAGTGGCTCGGCATGGCCGCGGGCCTGCTGGAGTCGTCGCCGGTGTTCGCGGCCTCCGTCGCCGAGTGCGATGCCGCCTTCGCCGAGTTCCTCGACTGGTCGGTGGCCGACGCCCTGCGCGGGGCGCCGGGCGCGCCGGACCCGGAACGCCTCGATGTGCTCCAGCCGATGCTGTTCACCACGATGGTGTCGCTCGCCGCGCTGTGGCGGTCCTGCGGCGTGGAGCCCGCCGCCGTCGTGGGCCACTCACAGGGTGAGGTCGCCGCCGCGTACGTCGCGGGCGCGCTGTCGCTCCAGGACGCCGCCCGCATCGTCGCGCTGCGCAGCAGGGCGCTGCTCGCGCTGATCGGCAAGGGTGCGATGGCGTCCGTGCTCGCCCCGGTGGAGTCGGTGCGGGAGCGGATCGCGCCCTACGGTGACCGGCTGTCGATCGCGGTGGTGAACGGGCCCGGCGCGTGTGTGGTGGCCGGTGTGCCGGACGCCGTCGACGAGTTCGTCGCCGCGATGGAGGCGGCGGAGATACGAGTGCGGCGCGTGCCGGGCGCCCTGGGTGCCGGGCACTCCGCGCAGGTCGAGCCGTTGCGGGAGCGGATCCTCGCCGACCTCGGCCCGGTCGTGCCGCGGGCGGCTGGGGTGCCGTTGTACTCGACCGTCACCGGTGAGCTGCTCGACACGACCACGATGGACGCCGCGTACTGGTACGAGAACATGCGGCGGACCGTCGAGTTCGATGGCACGGTACGCGAGTTGCTGGCGTCGGGTCACCAGATGTTCATCGAGGTCAGCCCGCATCCGGTGCTGACGGTGCCGCTCCAGGGCATCCTGGAGAGCGCCGGTGGCGAGGCCGTCGTCCTGGGCACCCTGCGACGTGGTGAGGGAGGTGCGCGGCGCTTCCTCGGCGCCCTGGCCGCCGCCCACGCCGCCGGGGCCGAGCCCACCTGGGACGCCGTGATCAGCCCTGGCCCCGAGGGCCGGGTGGAGCTGCCGACGTACGCGTTCCAGCGCAGCCGCTACTGGCTGGAGCCGGGGCCCTATGACGGTGACGTGACGTCCGCCGGGCTTGTCCCGGCCGGTCATCCGCTGCTGGCCGCCGTCATCGAACGGGCCGACGAGGACGGTCTGTTGCTCTCGGGCCGGCTCTCCCTGCGCACGCATGCGTGGCTCGCGGACCACGCCGCGCTGGACACCGTGCTGCTGCCGGGGACCGCCTTCGTGGAGCTGGCCCTGCACGCCGGCGACCGGGTGGGTTGCGGGGTGCTTGAGGAGCTGACGTTCGAGGCCCCGCTGATCCTGCCCGCGGAGGGCGGTGTCGCCGTGCAGCTCGTCGTCGGTGCGCCGGACGCCACGGGCAGGCGCGCGGTCGGCGTCCACGCCCGCCCCGACGACGCCACGGGCGAGCAGCCGTGGACCCGGCATGCCACGGGCACCCTCGCCGGATCCGCCGCGCCCGCGTCGTTCGACTTCACGGCGTGGCCACCCGAGGGCGGCGAGGCGGTGCCGGTGGACGGCCTGTACGACGAGTTCCACGCCGCGGGGATCGGCTACGGACCGGCGTTCCAGGGGCTGCGCGGGGTGTGGCGGCGCGGCTCGGAGATCTTCGCCGAGATCGACCTGCCGGAGGAACTGCACTCCGCGGCCGCGGAGTTCGGGGTGCACCCGGCTCTGCTGGACGCGGCGATGCACGCCGTGGCGGCGGGGACGGTCGACGGGGCCGACGGGTCGGACGCGGGAGGGCTGTGGCTGCCCTTCTCGTGGCGCGGCGTCAGCCTGTACGCGAAGGGTGCGAAGGCCCTTAGGGTGCGTTTCGCGCCGGTCGAGGGCGAGGAGGCGCTCTCCCTCCAGGTCGGTGACGCCACCGGGCGTCCGGTCGTGGCCGCCGACGCGCTGGTGGTGCGGCAGATCTCGGCCGAGAAGCTGAGCGCGGCGAGCACGCGCCACCACGAGTCGCTGTTCCAGGTCGACTGGGTGCCGCTGCCGCTCCCGGCGGCCGGCGCGCAGGCACCGTACGCCGTGGTCGGTGCCGGTCTGCCCGGCGCGACGGGCCCGGTGCACGCCGATCTCGGGGCACTGACCGCCGCGTTGGCCGCGGGCGGGCCGGTCCCCGAGCTGGTCTTCGCGCCCCTCGGCCTGGCCTCCGAGGCCGGCTCCGGTGATGCGGCCGGGATTGCCGAGGCCGCGCACCGCGCGGCCCGTGAGGCGCTCGAACTGGTCCAGGCGTGGCTGGCGGAACCGCGGCTCGCGGACGCGCGTCTGGTCGTGGTGACCCGGAACGCGGTGGCCACCGGTCTCGACGAGGACGTTCCCGGCCTGGCCGACTCCCCGGTGTGGGGTCTGCTGCGTTCGGCGCGTGCGGAGAACCCGGACCGTTTCGTCACCGTCGACCTCGACGGTGAGCGGTCCTCGGCCGACGCGCTGTGGGCCGCGGCGGCCTCCGGGGAGCCGGAGATCGCTCTGCGTGCGGGCAGTGCGCTGACCCCGCGTCTCGCGCGGGTCCCGGTGGCCGACGAGAGCGGTGCGGGGGCGGATCCGGCGGCCGGTGTGGTGCCGCGTACGGCCCTCGACCCGAAGGGGACCGTGCTGATCACCGGCGGCACCGGGACACTGGGCGCCCTGGTCGCCCGCCACCTGGTGACGGAGCACGGCGCGCGCCATCTGCTGCTGACCAGCAGGCGCGGCATGCAAGCGGCGGGAGCCGCCGAGCTGACGGCCGAACTCACCGCGCTGGGCGCCGATGTCCGGCTGGTGGCCTGCGACACCTCCGACCGGGCCGCGCTCGAAGCGCTGTTCGCCGATGTGCCCGCCGGTCATCCGCTGACGGCGGTGGTGCACAGCGCCGGAGTGCTGGACGACGGTGTCCTCGACGGGCTCACCCCCGAGCGGCTGGCGAAGGTCCTGCGCCCCAAGGTCGACGCCGCGCTGCACCTGCACGAGCTGACCGAGGGCCTGGATCTCAGTGCCTTCGTACTGTTCTCGTCCGCGGCCGGTGTGATGGGCAACCCCGGCCAGGCCAACTACGCGGCCGCCAACGCGTTCGTCGACGCCCTCGCCCAGCACCGGCGCGTCAGGGGCCTGCCGGCCACCTCGATGGCCTGGGGCCTGTGGCTGGACAGTCTCGGCGCGATAGGCGAGGCCAACGGCGAGGACGCCGCCGCCCGCACCGGGAACCGGATACCCGGCCTCACTTCGCGGGAGGGTCTTGAGCTGTTCGACACGGCATGGCACCACGAGCGCACCCTCTTCGTGCCGATGCGGCTGGACCTGGCGGGCCTGCGCGCCCAGGCGGATCCGGCGGGCGTGCCGCCGCTGTTGCGGGGCCTCTTCAAGACCGTCGCCCGGCGTTCCGCCGGCGGGGCACAGGCCGCGGGCCCGTCGCTGACGGAGCGGCTGGCCGGGCTGCCGGAGCACGAGCGGGGCGCGGCGATGCTGGAGTACGTCCGTACTCAGGCCGCCTCTGTCCTCGGCTACGCCGACGCTGACGCGGTGGCGCCCACCCGGAGGTTCCTGGAGATGGGCTTCGACTCGCTGAGCGCCGTCGAACTGCGCAACCGCCTGGGCGCCGCGACCGGGGTCCGGCTGCCGGCGACCGTCGCCTTCGAGAACCCCACCTCGGAGGCGCTGGCCGCCTATCTCACCCGGGCCATGGGCGCGGCGGCCGCGTCGCGCCCCGAGGAAGGGGAGGGACCCGCCGCGGCCGGTCAGGAGAGCGTGTTCGGGGCGATGGCGCGGCGTGCGGGCGAGCTGGGCCGGCTCCAGGAGTTCGTCACGCTGCTCACCAGCGCCTCGGAGTTCCGGCCGTCGTTTGCGTCGTCCGCGGAGCTGTCCGGCGAGCTGGACGTGGTCCGGCTGGCCAAGGGTGAGTCCGGCGCCGAGCTGGTCTGCATCCCCTCGGTCCTGCCGATGTCGGGGCCGCACGAGTACGCCCGGTTCGCCGCCGCGCTCCGCGATGTCCGTGACGTGTCGGTGCTGCCGGCACCCGGTTTCGTTCCCGGGGAGCCGCTGCCGGCGAGTGTGGACGCGCTGGCCGCGGCACACGCCGAATCGCTGCTCGCCCACACGGACGGCAAGCCGTTCGTGCTGGCCGCGCACTCCTCAGGAGGCATGCTGGCGCACGCGCTGGTGAGCCGGCTGGAGTCGCTGGGCGTACAGCCGCGGGCGCTGGTCCTGATGGACATCTACCCGCTGGACGCGAAGGCGTTCGAGGGGGTCCAGACGCGGATCGGGGGCGCCGGATCCCCGGACGGCGAGCGGGAGCCGGACTCCGGGGCCACGGCGGGCGCGGCGGCGGGCGGCCTGGGGGCGCTCGGTGATGTGCGGCTCACCGCGATGGCGGGGTACTTCCGCGTGTTCGGCGCCTGGCAGCCGCAGCCGATCGCCACGCCCACGCTGCTGGTGAGGGCTTCGGAGCCGCTGCCGAACTGGCGGCACACGGCGGACTGGCAGTCCTCCTGGCGCCTTGAGCACAGTGCGCTGGACACCGCGGGCGACCACTTCTCGATGATGGAGGAGCACGCCGGCGAGACGGCACGGGCCGTGCACGAGTGGCTCGCGCGCCTGGACCCGTCGGCGTAGTGGTCCGTCCGGGTCCTCCCTGCGGAGGGCTGTGGGGGGTGGAAACCGAAGTCCCGGTCTCCACCCCCTTTCTCCACCCGTGACCCCAGGACGGGAATTCGCGCGGCTCCTAGTCTTCCTTCATACGCACGAACGAAGCACGAGAAAGAAGCGGAGGTACGCAGTGACTGACGCCATGTTGGATGCTCTGTTCCTGGCCGGGATCCTGATCACCATCGTCCTTACCACCCAGGTGGGGCGGCATCGCTTCGGACTCCTCAAGCTGCTCATGCCGCTGGGACTCGTGGCCTATTTCGCCTACGACATGCTGCACAACATGAAGACGACGCAGCCCAATCTCACGTCGGCCGGTGTCGGAATCGCCATCGGCGCGGTCATCGGTGTCGGACTGCTCTACACCATGACCGTCGAGAACGACACGGCCACCGGAAAGACCTACACCCGGGCCGGCTGGAGTTACCTCGCCATCTGGCTGATCGTGCTCGTCAGTCGGCTCACGTTCATCTGGTCGCTGGAGAACATCGATTCCTTCCGCGCCGATTTCGGCAAGTGGACGGTCGAGCAGCAGATCGACCCCGACGGGGTGGCCGCCTTCTTCGTCCTGATGGCCATGGCCATGGTTCTGGTCCGCACGGTCGGTGTCGCCATCCGCTGGATCCGGCGGCCGAAGCCCGTGGCGTCCGCGGGACGGACCAAGCAGACCAGCGCCGCCTGACCGTCGTACGGGAGGGGCGGGTAGGGGTTGTCGCCGCCTCTCGCCGGCCGGAAACATTCACTTCAGGAAATTGGGCCGGCGCGGCACACACGGAACGTCAGGGAGATCTGGAAATGCGAGTTTTCTGTACGGTGACCGGAACTCAGGGGCATGCCAATGAGGTGCTGCCGCTGGCACGGGCGCTGGCCGAGGCGGGCCACGAGGTTCTCGCCACGGTGCCCGAGCATCTCGTCCCCGTATTCGAGGGTTCGCCGGTCACCGTACGGCCCGTGATGCCGGGCATTCCGGAGATCATGCACTCCATATTCTCCCTGCGGGCCCGCTTCGAGGAGAGCAACCCCGGCGAGGAGATCGTCGTCGACAACAGGTTGCAGATGATCCTCTGGGGCGGCGGCCCGCATATCACCACCACCTTCGAGCGGATCATTCCGATCGCCCGGGAATGGAATCCCGATCTGGTATTGCGGGACGGTGGCGAACTGACCGGCGTACTGGTCGCCGAAGCGCTCGGCATTCCGCACGTCTCCTGCCCCTCGGGGCCGACGAATGTCACCGATCCCGAAGGCCTGCTGCCTTTCCTGAACGAGCGGCGCGTCGAAGTCGGCCTGCCGCCCCGGACGGAGCCGTGGTCGGTCTACCCCTTCGGCCGCATCGACTGCGTCCCCCACGCGTTCTCCTTCACCCGCTACCCGGCACCGCAGGCGTTCGCCTACCAGCAGCCCGCGGCGCTGCACGGCACACGGGGCCTCCCCGCCGAGCTGGCCGAACTGCCGGGCGACCGCCCGCTGGTGGTGGCGTCGGTGGGCAGCGCACTGCCCACGGTGATGGGCATGAAGGAGCAGGGCGTCGAGCCGCCCGAGGGCATGCTCCACCCCTCCGAGACGCTGCGGGCCATCATCGATGGGCTCTCCGCACTCGACTGCCACGCGGTCGTGGCCACCGCGGGCTTCCCCATCGACGGCGTCACGGTGGGGGACAACGTGACCGTGATGGACTGGCTGCCGCAGCAGCAACTCCTGGAGTGCGCCCAGCTGTTCGTGACGCACGGTGGTTACAACAGTGTGCGTGAGGCCATCCGGCAGGGTGTGCCGATGGTGTCACTGCCCCAGTTCGGCGACCACCTGCACAACTCCGAGCGGCTGGCGGAGCTGGGCCTCGGCGCCCATGTCACCGACGTGACGGCCGAGGGCGTCGCCCTGGCCTGCAAGCAGGTGCTCGGCGACGACCGGATCCAGGCGGGCATACGCAGCGCCCACCGGCAGATGCTCGGCCTTCCCGGCATCGGCGAGGTGGTCACTCACCTCGAGTCGCTCGTCGCCACAGCCGGCGCCACGGCGACAGCTACGGCAACGGCCACCGCGTGACCTGGGCCTGACGCTACGTCAGGTCCCCTTGAACCCGCTGTCGGTCCCCCGTCCGGCAGCGTCCGGCGGGCGCCGGTTCCGATCGACCATCGGAACCGGCGTCCGCTTTTTGTGCGCAGGTGGGATCCTGGCGGGCGGATTCTTATGAACGCGCGGGTTCTTATGAGCGGGCGGCGGATTCCTATGAGCGGGCGGGCCCCTTGGCCTCCAGCGCGATCGCGGTGACGAGCAGCCCGTCCCGAGCGAGCCAACGGCCCGTGAAACCCGTCAGCGGCCCCCCGTCGGGCAGCCGCCCCGGGCGCAGGATCCGCGCCGAGAACGTCCCGGACGATCCGGCGGCATCGCTGAAGGTGATCTCCGCGTCATCGAAGTCGATCTCGCGCCGGATGAGCGGGAACCAGGTCTTGTAGACGCACTCCTTGGCGCTGAACAGCAAACGGTCCCGGTGCACGGGACCGGCCGTCCCCGGGGCGAGCGCCCACGCGGCCTCACGCGGCAGTGCGATCGCCTCCAGTACACCGTCCGGGAGCGGCCCGTCGGGCTCCGCGTCGATGCCGACCGCCAGGACGTCGTCGGCCTTGGCCAGCGCCGCGGCGCGGTAACCCGCACAGTGGGTCATGCTTCCCACCACGCCCTTCGGCCACTGCGGCACGTTGCGCACCCCCGGCAGCACCGGCGAGGGCGGCAGCCCCAGACCGGCGAGCGCCCGCCGCGCGCAGGCCCGTACGGTCGCGAACTCCGCGCGCCGTCCGGGCACCGAGGACGCGACGAGGGCCGCCTCCTCGGGATACAGGGCTGTCTCCGGGCTCTCCCCGTCCTCGTAGGCCTCCGCGCAGACGACCGTCTTCGGCAGCAACTGGCTGATCATGGACGCCCCTTCAGTCGGTCGGCGGTGCCCTGCGGGGCCACGGTCTCCGGTGTGACCGGAGCGATCCGGCGCAGCAGGCCTCGTGGGTGGCCGCGTTTGCGCCACTCGCGTGGGTAGCCGATGGAGACCTCCTCGAAGCGGACCCCGTCGTACCAGGTGGTGCGTGGGATGTGCAGGTGCCCGTAGACGACCGCGGCGGTGTGGAAGCGGGTGTGCCAGTCGGCTGTCAGCTCGGTACCGCACCACTGGGCGAACTCCGGGTGCCACAGGACGTCCGTGGGCTGCCGCACCAGCGGGAAGTGGTTCACGAGTACGAGGGGCAGGCCAGGGTCGTGCGCGGCCAGGCGGCGTTCGGTCTCCGCGACGCGCGCCCGGCACCACGCGGCCCGGCCGGGATGGGGGTCGGGGTGGAGCAGGAACTCGTCCGTGCACACCACACCCGCTTCGTAGGCGCGGGCCAGTGACTCCTCCTCGGTCCGGGCGCCGGGCGCCCGGAAGGTGTAGTCGTAGAGCACGAAGAGCGGGGCGACGGCGAGGGGACCTCCCGGGCCGTCCCAGACCGGGTAGGGGTCCTCCGGGGTCACCACGCCGAGGCTTGCGCAGAGTTCCACCAGGTGCCGGTAGCGGGCTTCGCCGCGCAGTTGGACCGGATCCTCGCGCGGCGTCCACAGTTCGTGGTTGCCCGGCGCCCAGATCACCTTGGCGAAACGGTCGGCCAGCATCCGCAGTGCCCGCTCGATGTCCTGCGTCAGTTCGGCGACGTCCCCGGCCACGATCAGCCAGTCTCCGTCGCTCTCCGGGCGCAGGGATTCGGTGATCGGCCAGTTGTCGGCCATCCCGACGTGAAGATCGCTCACGGCGAGGAGTTGTCGTTCAGGCGCAGTCGGCGACATCGAAGTCCAAAGTGGTCGGCAGGTCCTGTCGGCGCCTGATGTTGATCTTCCGGTAGACCCGGGTGAGATGTTGCTCCACCGTGCTGACGGTGATGAAGAGCTTGCTGGAGATCTCGCGGTTGGTGTGGCCGAGCGCGGCCAGCCTGGCCACCCGGCGTTCGGCCTCCGTCAGGGCCTCCTCCGCGCGGATCCCGGCCCCGGAGGTCGGTTCCGGTCCTTCGGGCAGGGCTCCGGGACCGGCCGGGGCGACACGGGCGGGGGCGACGCGGGCCGCGACGGGCTGGGGCGCCCGGAAGGGTTCGTACGCGCCGCAGATGTCGGCCATCTGCCCCGCCTGCCGGACCAGTCCACGTCCCTTGGCCGGTGCGCCGAGCCGCTTGTAGGCGTGGCCGAGGTCGGTCATGGCCAGGGCCATGGTGTACGAGTCACCGGCGTCGCGGAGCAGTCGCACCGCTTCCTCCAGCAGGGCGGGTCGTTGCGGGAGGGGGCGGGTGGCGGCCAGCACCCGCAGGGCGGCGCCCCGGGTGCGCAGGTGTTTGGGGTGCGTGCGGGACAGTTCGTCCTCGACCAGGGCCGCGGCCCGTTCGGAATCCTGAAGCCTCAGCCAGGTCTGCGCCGCACCGGTGCGCCACGGCACCAGGGCGGGTGAGTCCATGCCCCAGGCCATCATGAGTTCGCCGCACCGCATGAAGTCGGCGAGAGCGGCGTGGTGACGCCCGGTCTGTAGCTGTAGCGCCGCGCGCGCGTGGAGGTAGGAGAGGCCGTAGCGGGTCCTGAACATCGCGTCGGGTACCGGCCGTTCGAGCAGTTCCGCCGCCGCCTCGTGGTGCCCCATGCGGGTGCGGGCCTCCACCAGGGCCGACAGGGGCAGTCCGATGCCGACGCCCCAGCCGTGCGCGGGCAGCCGCGCCAGCGATGCCTCGGCTCGCTCCACGGCCGCGGTGAGATTGCCTTGCCGCAGGAAGATGTGCGCCCGGATGGCCATGAGCATGGCCAGGGCGCGCTTGCCGCGGGCCTGTCCAAGCAGCCGGTCGCACCAGCGGGCCGAGGAGGCGAGCAGATCGCTGAGGATGAGGGCTCCCAGCGCGGCCAGCAGCATCTCGACGGTGGTCTCGGTCAGCATGGTGGACCGCAGGATCTGCTCGGCGTCCGCCACCGCCGTCGACTCCGACCGCAGACCCAGTACGGAGTTGAGCGCGCCGAACACCCGGACCCGGGCGCGGGCAGCGGCACCCGGGGCGGGCTTCGTCGGGGCGGATGCGGTCGAGGCGGATGCGGTCGAGGCGGATGCCGTCGGGGCGGATGCGGTCGGGCTGAGTGCGGTCGGGGCGGGGTGGGACTCCGTGGACTTCGTCGGCGTGGGCTTCGTCAGCATGGGGGCGGTGGCCGTGGTTTCGGTCGCCGCGGATTCGGTCGCCGCGGTGGACACGGACGCGGTGGCCGCCTCCCGTTCCGGCCGCTGCTCGGCGTAGGGAGCCCGGTCGTTCTCCGTGAGGGCGTCCGGGTACGTACCGGCCACCTGCAACCGGGTCGCCCTGACCTCGTCGTCCAGGCGCGGCGCGTGCGTCTCGGCGGCGGTCGTGCTCGCCAGCCGGAGGGCGGCGGTCGCCTCGTCCACGTACCCGTACCACATCAGCTTGGGTACCAGCCGCAGGGTGTAGCTGATCGGCAGCCGGCCGTCGCGGGCCGGCAGGGCCAGTGACCGCACCTGTTGGGCGGCGGTCGCCGGCTGGTGGCCCCAGTTGAGTTCGGCCAGTTGGGCCCGGATGGACAACCGGGTCGGCTCGTCCCGGCAGCAGCGCTCGGCCATCTGTAGGCACCGCACCGCGAAGTCGGGCTCACCCCCGGCCGGCGCCTGGCGGGCGGCCTCCTGGAGGACCTCCCACACCCATGCCTCGTCCACCGGCCCCCGCAGATCCTGGGCCAGCAGCTGAGTCGCGACCCGCACGGGGTCCGCACCGCTCTGGTGCAGCAGCTTGGCCGCGCAGTAGTGCAGCCGCGCGGCCTCCTCGGTCGACAGGTCGTCCAGTACGGCCTCCCCCATCGCTTCGTGCCGGAACCGCCGTCCGCACAGGATGCCCGCGTCCTCCAGGGCGGCCGCGGCCGACCGGATCGTCCGGTCCTCGACGCTGAGCAGCAGACTCACGTTCGGCGAGGTCGGGGGCTCCCGGAGCAGCGCGAGACCGCGCGCGACGGCCAGGGCGTAGTCACCGCTGCGCTGCGCACAGCGCAGCGCGGCCTGCCGGAACAGGTCGCCGGCCTGCGGTGTCCCGCCGCCCCGGCGGGCGGCCGACGGCAGGAGCTGGTCCGCGGCGAGCGCCTTGAGCAGCATGGGATTGCCGCCCGTCGCCCGGTGGAAGTCCGGGGCGAGGTGGGTGGCCTCGGCGGCGGGGAGCTGGTCGGCGAGCAGCCGGCCGACGTCCTCGACGCCGAGCGGTCCGAGCCGCATACGCAGCACGCGGCCGGCTTCCGGCGCCGCGTCGGCGCAGAAGGCCTCCCCGGTCGGCGCGGGCCCTTCCGTCACCACCACGGACAGACCGGAGAACCCGGAGTTCCGCAGGAGGTACTCCAGGACCTGGCGGGACTGGGCGTCCGCGAACTGGATGTCGTCGACGGTGATGAGCACCCGCCCGGCAGCGGCCGGTGCGCCGAAACCGCGCGTCAGTTCGCTCAGGACCCGCAGCGGGACCTGGGAGGCGGGGGCGGCGGGCGCGGAGGGCGCCGCGGCTTCCGGGCGCCCCGGGGGGTCCGTCCGGTGCTCCTGCTCCTGCCCTGGCTTCGGCCCCGGCTCGGCCGGCACGCCCTGCTGGAGCTGTTCCAGTACGGCGTACGGCAGGTCCTGTTCCGTGGGCGCCGCCACGGCGCTCACCACGGTGACCCGGTTCGCCGCGGCGAACTCCGCGATGGTGTGGAGGAGTTCGGTCTTGCCCATGCCGGCCGCGCCGCTGATGACCGCGAGGCGGGGGCCGGGTCTCCCCGTCCTGGGGTCCGCCTCGAGAAACTCGCGGAGCCGCGCCGCTTCCTCGCCCCGATACACCAACATGGCCACGTGTCCTTCCCCTCCGTCGCTCACGAGTGGCGACGAGGTACGGACACGCCAGCGGTCGACTGGTCCTGCCTGCACGTCGTGCTTCCCCGTTGCGATGTGCGCTGCGGCGGCCGGTGCCGCTGTCCCGGCCGAGGCCGGGATCCGACTGCCACTGCGCTTCCCCGTTGCGATCCCCCCGGTGCGGGGGTACTGCCCGTACTGCCCCCCGTTCGTTCCGCGGCGGCCCGGCGGAACGGGGGTGACCGGTCGATCATCTCCGGTCAGGACACCTGATAGGTGTCAAGGTCATGTACAGATGCGGTTAGTCGCGACGGCCTGTTCCACAGGACGTCACCTCCATCGCAACCAGATCGGCGACTGTTTGCCTGCCGTTCAGCGCGAACTGGGCGTCGCCGCCGCCTGCCAGCCGGGTCGACAGGTCGCGGCGCCTGTTGACCTTTAACTTCCGGTAGATGCGCGTCAGATGCTGTTCCACCGTGCTGACGGTGACGTACAGCCTCGCCGCGATCTCCCGGTTCGTGTTGCCGTGGGCCGCCAGCACGGCCACGCGGCTCTCCGCCTCGGTCAGCGCGGCCGTGTCCTGCGGCAGCACGGGCTCGTGACGCGGTGTCTCCAGGTCGGGGTCCGCGCCGCCCGGTATCAGCTGGCGGCAGAGCGGCTCGGCGCCGCACGACTTGGCCACGTGCCACGCCTTGCGAACGAGCATCCGGGCTCGGTTGACATCGTCCATCACCCGGTAGAGCCGCCCCAACTCGCCCAGGCACAGCGCCAGTTGCAGCCGGTCGCCGCCGTTCTCCAGTATCTCCACCGCTTCCTGGAGCTGCTGGAGCCCGCGGCGGCCCTCGCCGGTCGCGCCGACCAGCCGCAGCGCCGTACCGCGCGCCCGGTCGGGGCTGCGCAGCAGTTGCTGCTCAGCCAGGCTCCGGGCCTTGTCGGGGTGGCCGAGGGCCAGCCAGGTCTCCGCCGCGTCGAGCCGCCACGGCACCAGCTCGGGGGCGTCGATACCCCACTCCTCAAGGGCCTCGCCGCAGGCCAGGAAGTCTCCGAGAGCGGCGTGGTAGCGGCCGGTGGCCAGATTCCAGCGGCCTCGGGCGCGTGCGTAGTGCAGGCCGGGCAGGGTGTGCAGGAACGCCTCCGGCACGGTCTGGCCGAGCAGGCTCTCCGCCTCGTCGAACTGCCCCATGCCGGTGTGTGCCTGGATCAGCGTGGCGAGCGGGAAGGTGCGAGCGAGGGACCAGCCCCGCGGCCCCAGGTGCCGCAGTGCCGCTTCGGCGTGCACCTTCGCGCTGGGCAGGTCGCCCTGGCGCAGGGCCGTCTCGGCCCTTACGGAGGTGAACACGGCCTGCCAGGGCCGGGCGTGGTGGTCCGCCGATTCGTTGAGCAGCCGCTCGCACCAAGGGGCGGCGAGATCCAGTCGGCCGGCGTACACCAGCGCCCAGAGGGCGAGGGCCAGGGGCTGCACATAGCCGTCGTCGAGCCGGTAGCGCTGGAGCACCCGGGTGGCTTCGGCCACCGCGTCCTCGCGCCTGCTCTCCGACAGGGCGGCCGCCACCGCGGAGGAGGCGTGCAGATGGGCGATCTCCGCGTCTCCCGCGAGGGTGTCGGCGGGCCCCGGGCGCATCGGCTCCTCGTCGCCGGGCTCCATGCCCAGCGAGGGGCTGAGCACGGTCAGCCAGCGGCGGGCGGCGGCCAGGGCCGTCCGCTCCTCGCGCCCGGACCAGCCGTCGGTGCCTTCGAGGGCCTCCAGCACCTCTCTCGCCTCGTGCAGCCGGCCCGACCAGGCCAGGTACGACAGGGACACCACGAGGTCGCCGGGCGAGAGGCGGCCCGCCTTCGCGTCCAGCAGGAGCGCCGGGGCGTCGATGTCGACGGCCGCCGGATCAGTGCGCCAGACGACACCGGCCAGCTTGACGGTGAGCGAGGCGCGCACCCGGTCGTCCCGGCAGGAGTTCCGGGCGAGGGCGAGGCAGCGGTGGGCGAAGTCCATGTCGCCGTCGGCCAGGGCGTACTCGGCGGCCTCCTGGAGCACCGGAACCGCCCAGAGGTCCGCCGTGTCCCCGGCCACGACGAGGTGGCGGGCGATGTCGTACGCGGCCGAGCCGTCCTGGTGCAGGAGTTCGGCGGCGCGGGTGTGCAGCCCCGAGAGGCGGTCGGCCGGTACGGCGTCCCGTACGACGGCCGCGGCCTGCTCGTCGCGGAAGCGGCCTTCGCTCAGGAGCCCGCACTGGCCGAGGTCCGCGACGGCCTGCTCGACGTCTCTGAGGTGGAGGCCGAGGAGACGGCTGAGCAGCCCCGGCCCGGTGTGCGCCCCGAGGACGGCGATGCCCCGCGCGATCTCCAGCGGTTCGGGGCCGCACCGGTGCAGGCAGTCGAGCACGGCTTGCGCGTAGTTGTCGCCTCGTACGAGCGGCTGGTACGGGTCGCCCGCCTCGGTGGCGGTGAGGCGGTCCTCGACCAGCGCCCGGAGCAGAAGCGGGCTGCCGCCGGTGATGTCGTGCAGTTCCGGGGCGAGGCGCGCGGCCGTCGACGGCGTGAAATGTTCGCTCAGGAGTCCGACGGTTCCCATCGGTGACAGCAACTTCAGTCGCAGCAGGGTGCAGTGAGGCAGATGCGCGAGTTCCGTGTGGAATCCGCGCTTCCCCGATTCGAGTCTCGCGGGTTCGGTCAGGACGACCAGCATCCGGCAGTGGCGAATGCGGCGGGTCAGATAGAGCAGAAACCGAAGTGAGGCCTGATCGCTGTCATGAACATCGTCGACTGCGATCACCACGAGATGGTCCTTGGCCAAGTCAAGGAGCACCGCGCTCAGCTGGGGCATGGCCAGCATCTGGTCGTGGACCGACGACTCGCCCCCGGCCACGCCGTCGATCAGCCGGGCCACTTCGGCGTGGGCGGCCGAGGTCAGCGGCGCGCTCGCGAAGATCCTGCCGAGGAGGCCGAACGGCCGGTCACGCTCGGCGGGGACCCCCGCGGTGTCCAGCAGGAGCGCGCCCTCCGCCAGCGCCTGGTCGGCGCAATTCATCAATAGCGCCGATTTCCCACTGGCGACCGCACCACTGAGCAGTGCGACCTGCCCCTGCCCCTCGCCCGCTTTTCCCAGGAGCTCTCGCAGCAGGTTCCGCTGCTTTTCCCGCTCGACATAGTGTGCGTCCAAGAACATATTTCTCCCCCGAGCCGCCGGAACTTTCGCAATGAAAGGGAAAGCCCGACGGTGAATACTATGTCAATGAATGCGAACCGCAAAAAACCCTCGCACGCCGGTCATGCGGGCGCGGGTTCTGCGCAGCCGACTAGAGCAGACAGTCGGAAACGATTCCGCCGACCCGCTCCAGGTGATCGGCCAGGAAGAAGTGACCGCCCGCGAAGGTGTGCAGTTCGAAGTCACCGGTGGTGTGCTGCCGCCACGCCGCGGCCTCTTCCGCGCTCGTCCGTACGTCGGTGTCACCGGTGAGCACGGTGATCGGCGCGCGCACCTTGGCGCCCGGCTCGACCCGGTACGTCTCGATCGCGGTGTAGTCGCCCCGGATGGCCGGCATCGCCATCCGGAGGAACTCCTCGTCGGCCAGGATGCGGGGATCGGTGCCACTGAGCAGGCGCATCTCGGCGATGATGCCGTCGTCGTCGCGCTTGTGGACCGTCTCGTCGCGGTGCGTGGAAGGTGCGCGCCGCCCCGAGGCGATGATCCGCCGCGGAGTGAATGCCGGGTTCCGCTCCAGCCGGCGGGCCACCTCGAAGGCGAGCGTCGCCCCCATGCTGTGACCGAAGAGGACGGTGGGCAGATCGAGCCACGGCTCAAGGGCCGACGCGACCTCGTCGGCGAGCTGTCCCAAATCCGTGAGACAGGGTTCGGACCGGCGATCCTGGCGTCCCGGATATTGCACCGCGAGGACGTCCGTATCGGGAGCAACCGTCCGGGTCATGGGAAAGTAAAAAGATGCTGAGCCACCCGCGTGAGGCAAGCAGACGAGACGGGTCCTGGCCTGCGGGGCCGACCGGAACCGTATCAGCCAGGGCGTGTTGGTTATCGTTTCAATCATTGGCTGCCGTTCCGCCTTCGATTAAGTGCTCGGTGCGACGTACTCGCCGATGGCAGCAATAGTAGACAGCTTGATCAAAGTAGGGGGTACCCCTATTTAGGGGCTGCGCGGTCACATGGAGGGGTTTGCGGCACCGGGCACTGGGGGTGGCGCAGGGGTCCGGAGGCGCAAAGGCCGAGTTCCACGAGGGATGCGCCCCCTGGGGGCGACATCAAGGCGGCGCGGACGTGATTTACGCCATGCCCGCCCCTCAGGGGTGCTCAAACCTCAAATGAACCTCAACGGTAGGGGTTCGGACACACCCGTGCCATGACGCGCGGTCAGGGACGCGGTCAGGGACACTCGGTCAGGGACGCGCCAGCCCCTGCTGGTAGGCGTAGCGCACGGCGTCGGCCCGGTTGCGCGCGTTGATCTTGGCGAAGGCGTTGTTGATGTGCGTCTTCACCGTCGTTTCCTCGATGAAGAGCGTCGAGGCGATCTCCCCGTTGCTCAGCCCCTGGGCGATCAGCTTGAGCACATCGACCTCGCGGCCGGTCAGACCGTCGGGGTTGACCCGGCGCCGGGCCGGGGCCGGGGCGGACGGGGGCGGCGAGGACCGGCTCGGGGCGACCGGGGGCGCCGCGGGCACGCTGAGCGCCGCGGTCAGCCGGCGGGTCACCGCCGGATCGAACGTGGACTGCCCGTGGGCGGAGCTGCGGATGGCCACCGCGATCTGCTCCTGGTTGGCGTCCTTGGTCAGATAGCCGCACGCCCCGGCGTTCAACGCGTCGACGAGGGACTCGTCGTCGGCGAACGTCGAGAGCACCAGCACTGCGACGTCCGGGTGTTCCGACAGGATCCGCCGGGTGGCCTCCGCACCGCCCATGCCCGGCATGCGCAAGTCCATGAGCACCACCCGGGGCGAGGTCTCGCCGGCTAGGCGCACCGCCTCCGCGCCGTCGGCCGCGCCTCCCACCACCTCGATGTCATCCATCAGATCGAGCAACGACATCAGACCTTCACGAACGATTTGCTGGTCGTCCACGACCATGACGCGAATCCGCGCCGAACCGGGCTCAGCATCCACGCCGGCGACCCCCCACACACCTCTTGCGGTCCGAGCGCGGCCGCCGAACCAGGCGTCCCCCGCTCTCCTTCGGCGACCCAACCTACCCGCAATCCGCAGACCTGCCAGGCCGAGGATCTCCGCCCTGATCTCCACCACAGGGTGGGCCCGCGGCACGGCCCCTCGTCCCTACCCTCTGGGCATTCCCCGGAAGGAACGCACATGAGCCTGGCCCTGGACCTCGATACGGTCATGACCATCCTGTTGATCCGCTTCGCCCTGATCGTCGGCGCCGTCGCAGTGCTCGTGATCATCGCCTTCACGATCCTGATCGTCCTCAAGCGCAGCGGCCGTCTCGGCGTGCTCAGAAGGCGGGTGGAGCACACCGTGCGGGGCCGGCTCCGGGCCCTGGACCGCGACACCAAGGGCGGTGGCCGCTCATGAACGGGACGGTTCAGCAGGCAGGCGGTGAGGAGGCGGGAGACATCCTCTTCGCGGTGCTGCTGGACCGGCTGTGGAAGATGGGCATCGTGGTGGCAGCGGTTATTCTCGTACTGATCGCCATGATCATCATCTATCGGAGAACGGGCCCCAAATAGGCTTGCCCACACATCCCGGGGCCATCGCGCGACATCGTTGGAGCAAGGTGAACAAGGCACCCGCACGCGGCAGTTGGCGCATCGTGGACCGGCTGGCGCCCGCCTGGCTCGTGGTGCAGTTCCTCGGTACGGCCGTGCTCGTCGTGGCCATGGTCACGGCCAGGGAGGACACGCTCTGGGTCTGGGGCGTGTACGCGGCGAGCCTGCTGTGCTGGACCCTGTTCATGGTCCTGCACCCCGTCCGGCCCGAGGCCGCCAGTGCCATGCTGGCGGCGAGCGCGCTGCTGCCGGCCCTGGTCGTGGGGTACTCCGACGACGCGACCGCGGTGATCATGCTGTGCGTACTGCTCGGCAGGTTCACCTCGATGATCACCTCCTCCGCGCGCATGCTCACGGTCGTGACGTGCGCGTGCCTGGTGGCCATCTGGATCAGTTGCGTACTGGCGGGGCAGCCACTCACGTACGTGCTGGGCTACACGATGCTGGCCCTCGTGCTGACGCTGTTCGGCCTCAACCGGCGCCAGTACGAGGGCCGGGCCAGGCAGGCCGAGCAACTGCTGGCGCAGAACCAGCTGATCCAGCAGGAGCAGGCGCGGGCCGCCGCGCTGGGTGAACGCAGCAGGATCGCACGGGAGATGCACGACGTACTCGCCCACTCCCTGGGCGCGCTGAGCGTCCAGCTCAAGGTGGCCACCGCACTGATAGAGAAGGGCGACTCGGCCGGGGCGCTGGCCCGGGTGCGCCGGTCCAACCGGCTGGCGGACGAGGGCCTGGTCGAGGCGCGGAACGCGGTGGCGGCCCTGCGGGGAGATGTGCCCTCGCTCCCCGAGGCGCTCAAGAGCCTCGCCGGGCAGCACCGTTCGAACCACCCCAGCGAGGTACACGTGGACATCGTGGGCGAACTGCGTCCGCTCTCCCCCGCGGCCACGGTCTCGCTGGTGCAGACGGCACGCGAGGCGCTGACCAACGCCGCCAAGCACGCCCCCGGCGAGACCATCGGGGTGACGGTGGAGTACCGCGCGGACGCGCTGCGGCTCACCGTGGAGAACGCCACGCCGACGTCGAGCCTCCCCGACCCGGACCACGCGCCCGGCTACGGCCTCACGGGCATGCGGGAACGCCTGGCCCTGGTCGGCGGCTCCCTCGTCGTGAACCGCCTGGACGGGGACACGCGGTGGGCGGTGACGGCCGAGGTGCCCGAGTGAGGCGGGGCCGACTGCCTGCCTTCCCCTGATCGTTTGAACGTTGCCGCAAACCCCTTTGGGCCATCATGAGCATCACCTGTCGGCCTCACCGATCAGGGTCCCCCACCGGGCCCTTGGCGCCTGTGGACACCACGGACTCCCCCTTCCCGCTCCCCCTCTCGCGGCACACGGCCCGGGCCAGTGCAACGGCCGGCCGCTCCAGGGCCGTGGGGCAGGCGCCGGGCCGCGGCCGGTGAAGAAGCACGGGGTGGACAGCGATGAACTCGCGGTACAGCCGGCGCCAGGCGTACCCGCCAACGCACCGGGCTGCTGAAGTCCGGCGCGGGCGACGAGAGATGACGAAGACGGCGGCGAGGCGTACGCCAACCGCCTCATGACCCTTGTCCTCGCCCTGCTCGGCGCCATGACGTGGACGCCCGTAATCGACAACGTCCTGATCATCGCGTCCTTCGGCGCGTTCATCTGGGCGTTCGGCACGTTCTCCCACTCCGACGTCGGCGCCCACACCATCACCTCGCAGGCGTACGTCTGCTGGGCCTCGGCAGAGCGCTCGGCCTCGCCAAGTGGACCCTGCTCTTCGTCCTCGCCGACCAGCTCGGCCTGATCGTGGTCACCCAACTCGCCACCTGGGCGGTGCCCATCGCCGAGAAGCAGGGGCACCCCGGCACCGGCGTCACCGCCTACAACTTCGCCTTGCAGCTGTGGCAGATGCCGCAGGCCATCATCACCGTGTCCGTCATGACCGCGGTCCTGCCGCGCATCGCCCGCGCGGCTTCCACGCCTTCGAGGACACCCGCACGCCCTTCTACAACACCGTCGTCGTGTCCCTGGTCAACGCGGCAGGGGCGGCCGTCTCCTTCGTCGTCCTGCCGGCCCGCTGGGCGGTCATCGGCAGCAGCCTCATACGGGCTCGCCTTCGCGGTAGGCGTCGGGGTGGCCTGGCGCCGACTGCGCGACCGCCTGGGCGGCGACCTCGACGGGGCCCGCGTGGCACGTACGTACGTACGCACGCCTCACCGCCGCCGCGATCCCGGCGGCCCTGGCAGGCGGCACGATCGCCTACCTCCTCATCGGAGCCATGGGCACCGGCTCCCTGGGGTCCACCACGGCCCTGGCGGCGGGCGGCCTCGTACTGATCGCCACCTACGCCGCCGTCGCCGGGTGCCTGAAGGTCGAAGAACTGAACGGGATACGCGACATGGTGCGCGGCCGGCTCGGCCGGTGACGTTGAGCGGGGCGGGGAGGCGGGACCACTACCCCGGATCCCGCCTCCGCTCCCCCACGCGGCGCTCGCAGAGCACACTCGCCTGCCGCGCGGGCCTGTCGCTCACCTACCGGGGCGATTAGTGGCCCAACAAACTGGGTAAAACAATGGCCCCGAACGCCCCGACCCGGCCGTCCCGGTCGGCGCTTATGGCGAATTTATCGCCTGAAAATCTGGAGACCACGGCCCGCATTGAGGTAACGTTTCGGGCCTGTCAGGTCGGCGGACACGGAAACGCTTAGTGATTGACCCTCGATTCGTCACGATGCACCCCATTTCTGCATGAAAGCTCTAGGGACACCTATGCCCAGGTTTGACAGCCTCATCATCGGAACCAGTTCCCATACCGGCCACGAGACGGCCCATTCTTCGCCGCCGACCGGATACGACTTCATCGGCCCGAATCGTCGATTTCATCGGAATGTTCCCAGCGGGGGAGGTGTCGATGAATGACAGGCCCTTCTATGTCCTGCTCGGCCCGGACGGTGCCGGCAAGTCCTCGGTGATGGCGGAGATTGAGCACCGGCTGCCGACATGGCGAACGCTTTCCACGGACGATGCATTCGTCAGGCCCGAGCACGGGCTTGTCACTCGACTACGGCACGATGTGGTCGGGGAAGTCCTGCCACATCTTGGAGCGGCGTACTCCGCTGATTTCATGGCCAGTCTCCTCCAGACGGCCGTGGTCCATCTGAAGGACGAGATCCAGCGCCAGGACGACGACGTTCCCGTGGTGGTGGACTCCTACTACTACAAGATCCTCGCGAAGTGCCGGCTGGCCGGGATCGAGGAAAACCCCATGTACACCTGGTGGCGCTCGTTCCCGCAGCCGCGCGCCGTGGTCTACCTGGACGTCTCGCCCAGGTCCGCGTGGCGGCGTTCGGGCAATGGAGCGCGGCTCAACGCTCTGGAGTACTTCGGCGAGTTCCCCGAATGGCAGGGTTTTGAGGACTACCAAGAGAGCCTTCACAAACTGATGCTGGAAGAGATAAGGGAATTACCCGTGACCATCATCGAGGAACAGCCCAGTGCGGCCCACGCGGCCGACGCCGTGGTGGAGGTGCTCACTTCGTGACCTCACACATAGGCTGGGCAGCCCCCGGGCATCTGGACCGCTACCGGCGGCGCGTGTTTGCCGAACGCGCTCGGCTCGGTGAGGCGCTCACCGAGATGCGAGGGCAGCAGCAGCGCGTTCTCGCCGACCTCGTCGACTTCAACTCGGGAACCGAGTTCGGCAAGCAGTACGGCTTCGACCGAATACGCGACATCGACGACTTACGCAAAGCCGTTCCCATTCAGGATTACGCCGCCCACGCGCCACTGATCGAGCGCACGGCGGCGGGCGAGCCGAACCTGCTGACCGCCGACCGGCCGGTCGTATACTTCACCAGTAGCGGCAGCACCGGCGCCCACAAAAAAATTCCCATCACGCCGCGGTTCATGAGGACCACCTTCTTCCCGTTCTACTACGCGGCCTGGGCGCCCCTTCTCGAGAGCTTTCCCGACATCGCGCAGCGGCCCGACGCGGTTCTCAACCTCAAGCACGACCCGCTCTCCGCGCCTCCCACGACGGCTGACGGGCAGCCCCATGTCGGCGCCAGCCAGGTCGACTTCGGCGAGAAGTTCGGTGAGCCGCTCTCGGCCGAGCTCGGCACCGCGGCCCCCTGGGCCACTCTCCCGGTGGATGTCGCGCCCGACGACCATCTGGAGAAGATGTACCTGAGGCTGCGGCTAGCGGTGCAGAGCGATGTGCGCTGTCTCATCGGGATCAACCCGGCCATGATCGCGGCCGTCCCGTACCAGCTCGAACTGTGGTGGGACCGGATCGTCCGAGACGTGCGGGACGGCACCCTGGGGGGCGTTCCGTACGGAAGCCCCGACCCGCACCGGGCGGCCGAACTGGAGCGGCTCGCCGCCTACTTCGGTGTCGTGAATCCGTCCCAAGTATGGCCCCGCGTCCGTGCGCTGTTCGGTTGGACGACGGGGGTGGCATCCCTCTACCTGCCCGCACTGCGTGAGCGGTTCGGTGCAGGCGTACAGGCCCTGCCGGCGCCGGTCGCGGCGTCCGAGGGGCCGGTCGGGGTGCCCCTGGACCGCCACGGCTCTGCCGGGAGCCTCGTGGTGTCGGCGGCCGTGTACGAATTCGTGGACGCCGACGCCGATCTCGCGCCTGATACCCAGACCCTGCTGCCGCACGAGCTGGAGGTCGGGCGCGAGTACCACGTGATCTTCAGCCATGTCGGCGGGCTCTACCGGTACGCCGTCGGCGATGTCATCCGGGTCGAGGACCTGGTCGACGGAGTGCCGCGGGTGGCGTACGCGGGCCGGGCCAATCGTTCCGACGCGGTCGGTGAGCGGCTGCGCGAGTCTCAGGTCGTCCGGGCCTTGCGAACCGCCCTCGACGCCACCGGACTTGGTATCTCCAACGTCGCCTGTCGGGTCGAACGCCAGGCGGGGGCCTCGCACTACGTCTTCGCGGTGGCCCCGCACACCTCCTGGCAGGCCGCCGAGTCCAGCCGCTTCGCAGTTCTGCTCGACGCCGCCCTACAGCGGGAATCCGCCGACTATCGGCGAGCCCGTGCGGACCGTCGGCTCTGCGCCCCTGCCCTCCGGCTCCTCGACCCCACCGCCTTCCACCAGGACTGGCACGCCGCGGTAGGGAGCGGGATCCGCCCGACTCAGGTCAAGGACCGGCTCTTCAGGCAGGACGACCGCCTCTGGCAACGCCTGACCGGCACGACCCCGGCCTGACCCGTACCGAGAAACGAGGAACTTCCATGACCGACCTTCTGAACCCGGTGGAGCGCACCGCGTTACTCACCGCCGCCTTGCGCGCCGCCGAGACCCTGCGCGAGGACCGCCTGTACGAGGACCCCTACGCGGCCAGGCTCGCCGGAGAAGCCGGCCCGCAGCTGCTCGCCGAGGTGCACACGGCGACCTTCCCGCCCGACCGGCCCCGGTCCCTTCCCAGCACTCCCGACTACAACGCGATCCGCACCCGGTTCTTCGACGACTTCCTCGTGGGCGCGGCGCAGGACCGGCAGATGAGCCAGATCGTGCTGGCTCCTTCGGGCATGGACTCCCGGGCCTACCGAATATCGTGGCCCGACCACATACGCTATTTCGAGGTCGACCGGCCGGCCGTCCTGGACTTCAAGAGCGGGCGGCTCCAGGGAGTCGCCCCGCGCGTGGCCCACCGGACGGTGGCCGTGGACCTCACCGCGGACGACTGGGAAAGCCAGTTGATCGACGCCGGATACGACCCGACGCTGCCCTCCACATGGCTGCTCGAAGGGCTCCTCTATTACATCCCCGAACCGGACACACACCGCATGCTGGAGCGGGTCGCCGCCATCACGGCACCCGGAAGCCGTATAGCAGCCGATGTGGTCAACGCTGCCGCCCTGAGCCTGCCGCACATGCGGGGCCTGCTCGACGTCTTCGCCAACTGGGGCTGCCCATGGCTCTTCGGCACTGATGAGCCCGAGGACCTTTTCGACCGCTACGGATTCAGCGTCGAGGCCAAGCAGCCCGGCGAGCCGGGTGCGGACTTCGGCCGCTGGCCGGACCCGGTCCCGCCGCGCGACGTCAAAAATGTCCGCCGGGTCTTCTTCGTCCACGGGACACGCCGATGACCAGGCCGGCTGTGGTCGTGGGCGGGAGTATCGCTGGTCTCGCCACGGCTCTGGCACTTGCTGAACGAGGCTTTCCGGTAAGGATCCTGGAGCGCTCGGCTCCTCCGCCCGACGGCCCGGTCGGCAAAGCGGCCGAACTCTGGCTGCGCCCCACCGTCCCGCAGAGCGACCACTCGCACATCCTCACGTCGCTCGGGGTGCGAGTGCTGCGCCAACGGGCCCCGCACCTGCTGGAGACCGCCCAAGAGGAAGGCGCACGGCTTCTCGACCTCACCGGGGCGGCGCCCACGGAGACCTTCGTCAAGGAGGCGGACGACCACGAGTTGGTTGCTCTGGCCGTCCGACGCCCCTTCCTCGAATTGCTGCTCTACCGTGCTGTGCGTGCCCTTCCCGGGGTGACGTTCGACCACGGAACCGCGGTGCGGGGGCTGCTCCTGGACCCGGCCCGGTCCCGCGTCGCCGGTGTGGTGACGGATCGGGGCGAACAGGTGCCCGCGCAGTTCGTGGTGGATGCCACCGGCTGGAAAGCAGCGGCCCTGACCTGGCTCAGGGAATTGAGAGTTCCGATCGGCGAAGACCTGGTCGGCGCCACACAACTACGCTGCTTCACCCGGTTCTACCGACTGACCTCACCAGGAGACGACTGGCCGGGGCCGCTCAACCGGGGCAACGCGGCGGGAGGCATCTGGGACCACTACGCGGCGGTCGTGCACCCTGCCGACAACGGCACCTTCGCCATCGCCGTAGGGGCTCTCACCTCCGACCCGGCCACCACGATTCTGCGCGAACCCGCCGCCTTTACCGCCGCTGCCCGGATGTCCCCCTACGTGGCGGCATGGATCGAGGAGGGCACTGCGACGCCGCTGGCGGACGTACGTGCCATCACCATGCCGCCCAATATCCTGAGGTCCACGGCCCGCCCCGGGCAGCGACAGATCGCTGGGCTGTTCGCCGTCGGTGACGCCGCCTGTGTCACCGACCCGCTCTTCGGCCGCGGCATGTCCCTCTCCCTACAGCACGCCTTCCAGCTGGCCGATCTCCTCGATACCCACCCGACGGTGGAGGAGTACCAGAGCGAGAAAGCCGCGCAGCTGGCCGAGGAGGTCCATCGCCCGTGGTACGAGCAGGCCGTCCACGACAGCCGGGCCTACGGCGGGCTGTGGCGGGCCCGCGCCGAGGGAGTCGCACCGTCCCCGGTGCAGCCCGCGGTTCCGGGCCGCCCCTCCATGGCGGACGTGGCCCGAGCCGCCGGAGTTGACGCCACGGTCTGGCGCGGCCTCCTGCGCGTCCTGATGGGCCTCGACACCCCCGCGAGGATTCTCGACAGTGCCGCACTCCAGAACAGGGTGCGTGCCGCCCGCGCCGACGGTGTCCCGCTCGGCCCCCGGCCGCCGACCCGGCAGGAACTGCTGGAGGCCATCGCGACCGGGACGGAGGGCTGATGGACGCCACCCGCCGGAAAGTACTGCTGGCGCCGATCACCGTCACGCCGTCCAAGCCGTTGACTCCGAGCCATCTCAAAGGCCTGCTCTGGGCAGACGTGATGTACCGTGCCACGGCTCAGGTGGCCGATGTGACCTACCGCTACAGCCACACGACCTACCATCCGACCGAACAGACCCTGGGCTTCTGGGAGTTCCTCGACCGCACCCGGGGCGACACCGACTACTCCTGCCTCTCGGAGGAGGACATCGGTGAGCTGTACGTGCGCTACCGCGCCGAGGGAGCGATGCCCTCGGCCGAGATGGCCCCTTACGCCGATGCCGTCGAGCACACCGACTACGTCCACCCGGCGGGGGCCCGCGTCCTGCGCCTGTGGGCCGGCCACTACGAACGACTCGGCCTGCACGATCCCGGACTGATGGCACACCAGCCGCCCGGACTCGGTCTCCAAGAGATGATCGACGAATTGGTCGCGGAGGAACTGGGTCTGGACCAGAGGGACTTGGGCGGCCCGGTCTATCTCGATGCCACCCGATTCGGCCTGCCCCTGCGGCAGATAGTCGCTGCTGACGGGCGCCCCAACTACCTCGCGTGCGCGTTGCGCGAGCTGCTGCCGCTCGCCGCCGAGTACGACGAAGTCGTGCTGCTCTACGACCGTGAGCTCGACCCCGACTATCAGCTCCTGGAACGGGTTCTGACCCACAAGGGAACCATCGTGCATCGGATCCCCCTAGGCAGGGTGCCGATCGACGGGAAGATCACCTCTGCCCGACAGGGCGGCTGGCACGACCACACGGTGAGCGCACTGCTGCGCTCCGTCGGCGACGACCACGATCCTGCGGCACTCCGGCTGGGTATGCGTCTGTACTTCATCGCAGGACTCGGGCCGGGCCAGCAGGAGTCCTTCCGATTCGATCTGCTCCGCAAGAACCTGACCCGCGCCGAGAAGCTGCTGAGCGCGGCGGACGAAGCGCCGGAAAGGGACGACCGAGGTGCCCTGTTCGGGCTGTTGGACAGGCATCGGCGCGGTCACACCCACATCGACCCGTACCGACTCACCTCGTCCCTGCTCGGCCGGGGACACCGCGCTCCCGGCCGAGCCCTGCTCAGCACGGTGTTCCTATGACGTTCAGCCCTGATCTCTTGCTCACCGTGGCCGCCGAGCGGCTGCGGGTAGCGCGGCCCGAGCTGGCCGCGCGCCTCGACCTGTCCACCTCCGAGGCGGTTCAAAGGGCCAAGGCCACCCTCGCAGGCGGGGACGCGGACGGCCCGCACGACGGCGCTGCCGTTGTCATGGTCGTCGGCCGCTTCTCCCTTCCGAACTGGGTGCGGGAGACCTGCCGCTTCGCCCTCTCGGTGCCTGCGGGCCGGGCCGGTCCGTGGCAACGCTCGTTCACCCGCACCCTCTTCCTGGCGGGCCGGCCGAACAACCTCAAGGAGAGATTCACCTTCGACCACATCGCCGACGACGGGTCGACGGCCTGGATCGGGCCCGCTCCGGACGAGGCCACTGCCGCACTGCGCCGGTTGCTCAAGTCGTTCGACGGCACGCGGGAGTTACCCGCTTGGGCCCCGACCACCGTGGTGATACCCGTGCCCGTCGGCAACAGGCCCTCCGGTCGCCACCCGGTCTACCGCGACCTGTACATCGCCACCGCGGGGGTGACTGTCTCCGACGTACTCATCCAGGTCAACCACCTGCTCGCCGAAGCCGTGCTGGACGGGCTGATCCTGCCGGGCGACCGGCTGACCCTGCGTTCCGTGCCGCGCCTGGCCGGCCTGCCCATGCGGTTCGCCGCGCTGCGCGTCGACACCGACACCCACCGGCCCCACGAGCTCCGTGCCTACGCCGGACTGACCGAGGAGATCTGAAGATGCCCGCCCCCCTTACCGCTGCGACACCCGACGCCACGCGGCCCCTGCGTTTCGGCATCCACGGCTCGCCGCACCTGGCTACCCGCATCATCACCGCCGCGGGCCATGGGCTGAAGGAGGTCGAGTTCGTCCCGTACGACGTCGCCGACCCGTTCGGCCCGCTGCGGGACCGTTCCCTGGAGATCATGATCGTCAAATACGGACTACAGGAACCGGACATCGCCGTCAGCCGGCCCGTGAGCTTCGACGGCCGGGCCCTGATCGTCTCCGCCGACCACCCGCTCGCCGAGCGAAAGACCGTGTCGGTCGAAGAGGCCGCGCAATACGACGCCTTCCGCTGCCCGGGGGACTTTCCTCCGTATGTCTGGGACAAGGTGGTGCCGCCACGCACCCCCGGCGGAACTGTGATCCGCCGCGTCCACCCCATGACGACGGTGGAGGCGATGACCGAGGTACTCGCCCGCACGACCGCCGTCCATGTGTCGTTCCAGTCACTGGAATCGATCCTGCCACCCCACATCAAGGCCGTTCCGGTCCACGACCTGCCGCCCGCACCCGTGACGCTCGCCTGGCTGCGTGACGTGGCGCTGTCCCCGCGGGCAGCCACCCTTGTCGCCGATGCGGAACGCAGTGCGCTCGACGAGGGGGCCGGGCGATGAAGCGGAGCCAAGACATACCCGTCGTCCTGCTGCACGCCCTGCCGCTGAGCTCTGCCATGTGGCAGGAACAGGCAGCGGCGCTGCGCGCGCGCGGGCACACGGTCATCACGCCCGACCAGCGCGGATTCGGCACCGTGCCGCTGGGAACCGCGCAGCCCTCCCTCGACATCGTGGCCGACGACCTCGCCGTACTCCTCGATGAGCGCGGCATCGACCAGGTAACGCTCGTCGGCTGTTCCATGGGCGGCTACGCAGCGATGGCCTTCCTGCGGCGCTATCCCCACCGTGTCCGCGCCCTCGCGCTGTTCGCCGCCCGAGCCGGTGCCGACAGCCCCCAAGCAGCCGCTGAACGTCTGAAGTTCGCCGATCTGATGCTCGACGACGCCACCCGCGATCACGTGGTGGCTCGCACTACACCGCTCCTCGTCGGTGCCACTACCAGGGCTCGGCGCCCCGACCTGGTCGACCGGATCCTGACGATGACGAAGGCTGCCGCGCCCGAGGCGGTGGCCTGGGCGCAGCGTGCCATCGCGGCACGCCCCGACTCGCTCCCCGTGCTGCGGAGCACCGACGTGCCTGCCGTAGTCGTCACCGGTGAGGAGGACGAACTCGTCGCGTTGGAGGAGGCGATGAGCGCGGCCGACGCTCTGCCGAGAGGGCGGCTCGTCACCGTGCCGGGTGCCGGGCACCTCCAGCCGCTGGAGGCACCGGACTACGTCACGGACCTGCTCACCACCCTGCTCGACGACGCCGCGACAGCGGACGGGAAGAGGTAACGCGCATGCCGACGAAAGACCATGCCTCGTGGGGGTACGCCGCATCGACTGGTCTGGGTTTCACTCACGAGGAGATCGTTGAAGCCCACTTCAAGGCCTGCGAGGTCCAGTACCGGGCGGCACTGGAGCAAGCCGGTATCCGAGCCGGATGGCGAGTGCTGGACGCCGGCTGCGGCAGCGGCGCCTTCCTGCCCTGGCTGGCCGAGCTGGTCGGCTCCCGTGGCCACGTGACGGCCATCGACCTCGCCGAGGAGAACGCCTCGCTCGCCGCCGAGCGCATGCGCCGCAGCCGGTCCAGCTGCTCCTTCGATGTCCAGCAGGGGGATCTGCGCAACCTGCCGTACGAGGACGACACCTTTGACGCGGTCTGGTGCGCGAACACCACGCAGTACCTCGATGACGATGAACTCGACTCGGTCCTAGCGGAGTTCAGCCGCGTGGTCCGGCCGGGAGGGGTTGTGGCGATCAAGGATCTCGATGCCTCCCTGATCACCGCGCGCCCCGCGGACCCCTTCTTGTTCACGGACTTCTTCCGGCACGCGTCCAGCAAGCCTGGCTACGCCCGCCAGCTGCTGCGCACTCGTGATCTGCACCGCTGGCTCGACAAGGCCGGCCTGGTTTCGGTACGGCAGAAGACGATGCTGATCGAACACCATGCGCCGCTGCGGCCCGCTGCCCAGCGGTTCTACGCGCTTGCCTGCGCCCGCATCGCCCAGCAGGCCATCGACATGGGGCTCCAGGGAGACTGGCAGCCCTTCCTGGACCCGGACAGTGCGCACCACCCCCTGAGCCACCCGCACGGTTACATCAGCGAGGGCAACACTGTGGCCGTGGGCTTGGTCCCGCCGGCCGAGGACTGAGTTCCGCTTTGCCCGTGATCCGTCAGCCGGCTCCGGCTGGTGACGGGTGACGGACGGCTCCTGGCCCGGGGCGAGAGCCCCGGGCCCCGCGACCGCTGAACCGCCAACCTCGGATCGCTCTCTCCTCCCTCCCGCTCAACCGCCCTGGCCACTCGATCGATTCAGGAGCTCGCCGATGCCCATCCCCGCGTACTGCCCACCTGCCCCCGGTCGGGTCCCCCTCCTCGGCCACGGCCCCGCCCTGCTGCACAGACCCCTGTCGTTCTTCGAAGCGACTCGGACCGCCGACCCGCTGGTCCGAGTCGGGTTCGGGCCGGTCAACCTGTTCCTGGCCAACGAACCGGCCCTGGTCCACCGCATCCAGGTGGACACCGACACCTTCGAACGCGGCCGCTTCTTCGAAGCGCTGGCCGGCAACTTCGGCAATCCGCTCATCGCGGCCAGCGGCCCGCTGCACCAGCACCAGCGGCGTACCCTGAAGCCCCCCTTCAGCCGTCGTAGCGTCCGTACCTACACCGAAGTCATCGCCGACGAGACCGAAGCGCGCGTCGGCGGCTGGCAGGCCGGCCGGGCAGTGGCCGCCGACGAGGAGATTTCCGACCTGGTCGCGGCGGCGGTTCTGCGCTGTCTGTTCAGCACCGAACTGAGCCATGCCACTGTGCGCGACGTGCGTGAAACCATGAACGCGATCTCCCGGCGGCTTCTCCCCCAGACCATCCTGCCGGCCGCCCTCGGTACCATCCCCACCCCCGGTAACCGGCGCTTCATCGCTGCCGTAAACCGGTTCCATGCCACCGTCGACCAGCTGATCCGTGAGCGTCGTGCCGCCCCGGGGCAACACCATGACGTCCTGAGCGCGCTCCTCGACTCCACGCACCCCGAGACAGGCGCTCACCTCACCGACGTCCAGATCCGCAGCGAATTCCTCATCCTGCTCTTCGCCGCCCTTGAAACCACCAGCACATCGCTGAGCTGGGCGGTGTTCGAGTCCGTCGTGCGACCTCGGGTGCAGCGGCGTCTCCAGGACGAGGCCGACCGCGTGCTGGGGGGCGGCCCGGTGACGTACGACAGGCTCACCGACCTGGTGTTCACTCGGAAGGTCATTGACGAGACGCTTCGGCTGCATGCCCCGATGCTGTCCACCCGCCGCGCCAAACGCGCCGTGACCTTGGCCGGGGTCGTCATCCCCAAGGGCGCCGAGGTCGGCTACAGCCCGCGCGCCGTGCACAGGGCCGCAGACCTCTACGAGGCCCCGAGCGTCTTCGACCCGGACCGGGCGGGTCCCGACGACGGGACCGACCGCCCGCGTGGCGCCTACTTCCCCTTCGGTACCGGACCGCACCGGTGCATCGGGGAACATCTTGCCTTGACCACCATGACGGTGGTCCTCGCCTCCCTGGCTGCCCGCTGGGACCTCCGGATAGCGCCAGGCACCGGGCGGATCAGCGAGGTCAACAGCTCCCTGCCCCACCTCAGCAGCCTGCCGCTGCTCCCCACCTCCCGCGTCTGACCACGGGGTTCGGAGGAAGCTGAGGCCGGGAACTGTCGGGAGTACTCAAACCAACTCCCGCCCGGCTTCGGCCCACCCGGCCTCAACTCGTACGGCTTCAGCCCGTCCGGAGTGAGTGATGGCTTTCCGCCGGTTCACCGCTTGGCCGGACCACGCGCCATCCCCCACCGACCGCGAGAGCGGCCAGGGGGCCGTGGCTGGTGCGCTCACGCCGCCGGCCGGCCGCTTCACCCCGCGACCGATCGTCTCGCTTCGCTCAGCGGTGCCAGGCCGATACGACTGCTACGGCCTGGTCGATGTTGAGGCGTGGGTCGCAGTGGGTGGTGTAGCCCACTGGGTCGAGGAGGTCATCGAGGCGTGACTCGTCCGCCACGCATTCACCGACGTTGTCCGGTGTGGCTTCCAGGTGCAGTCCCCCGGCGACCACGTTCTGCGCGCCGGCCACTTCCTGGAAGAGTTCCACTTCGCGGGTGACGCTGGTCAGCAGGCGGGTCTTGCGGCCCAGGGGGCCGCGCTGGGTGTTGCCGTGCATCGGATCGCACAGCCAGATGACCGGATGCCCCGCCTCACGGACAGCGGCCATCAGCGGTGGCAGCCACTCCTCGATGCGCTCCGCGCCCATCCGGGAGATCAGCGTCAGCCGGCCGGGCGTACGCGCCGGGTCAAGGACCGCACAGAGTTGAGTCAGCTCGGCGGGTGTCATCGTCGGACCGACCTTGCACGCCACCGGATTGTGGACGCGGGCCAGCATCTGCACGTGCGCACCGTCCAGCTGGCGGGTACGGTCCCCGATCCACGGCCAGTGCGTCGAGGACAGCAGCAGGCCCTGCCGGTCCTGACGCAGCAGCGGCAGCTCGTAGTCCAGCACGAGGGCCTCGTGGCTCGTCCACACCGGCGCCCCGGCCGGCAGACCCCATGCACCGCCGAGCCGGCGCAAGAACTCCGTCGCGGTGTAAGCGGCCCGGTAACCGGTAAGCAGACGCGCCGGGTCCGGTTGGCGCAGCTGCGGATCGGGCCGCGGGTCGTTGACCAAATGACCACGGAAGGCGGGGAGTTCGATCTCTCCGTGCCGCTCCAGGTCGGAGGAGCGGGGCTTGGCGAACTGGCCCGCGATCCGGCCCACCCGCACCACCGACAGGCCGGTCTGGGCCTGCATCGCCCCGGCCAGCGCATCCAGCATGCCGGCCTTGCGTCTGAGGACCTTGGGAACACAGTCCGCGGGGTCCTCGGCGCAGTCGCCCGCCTGGAGGACCTGCAACGCTCCGGTGGCGACCTCCGCGAGGAGCAGCCGCAGCTGGCGCACCTCGTCCCAGGCCACCAGGCCGGGCACATCACGGAGTTCGCTGCTGAGCTGTTCAGCCAGGCGGTGGTCCTTCCACCGCGGTTGCTGCTGGGCCGGCAGAGTGCGAAGCCATTGACCCTCGCGCTCCGCATCCGAAGTGACATCGGTTTCGGCTAACGATGTGAGAGTGAGAGGCGTAGTCACGAAGTGGATCCCCCGTTTGGGAAGCTCGTCGCTCCGAAGTTGCAGACATGACGCCGATGACCCACCGGCACCCAGCCGGCTCCGGAAGGCAAAGGCGGACAACTACTCAGGTGAGCAGGAGGTAGCGCACTAGCTGGAATGAGCCGGACGTCGTGGTGCGCGGAATCTGCTCACGCTCCAGGGAGATTGCGCCACATCACGGGCGCGAGAAGCACTGGTAGACGTTCCGGTCGGGGCTCGGCAAAGTCGCGAAAACGTGTCGGAGTCGATGGCCTCACTAAGCGTCCGGCCTAGTCCTCCCCTGGAGCGTGGGAATGCTCCGCGCGCCAGGTGCACCCGTCACCCACCAGTTCGCATGACACCGTGACGTCCGGTTCCACGTAGCGGGTGGCGATGGCGGTGTTGAGTTTCTGGCAGTACCCGCACGGTGACTTGAACGTCAGGACAACGCCGCCACGGGCGGCCTTCTTGCGGTACCGGAGAATCCCGCACTCGGCGTTACGCAGGACGGGGCCCGAGGGGTCAGGCTCAATGGACACGTCCGAGTCGTACAGCAACAGCTGACGTTGCATCCGGGTCATGAAGTGCTCGGTAGCCGATAACCCCTCGGGCTGTTGCGCTCGCAGCAGATCCGCTGCTATGCGGGAATTCTCCTTGACCCATCCGGTCAGGCCCTCTTCGCCGTGCTCTCCCAGGACGAACTCCTCCGCGGCCGCTTGGGCCTCGAAGTACCGCTGGCGCCACAGGTCGACCTTCTCCGCCGGGTCGAGAGCCTTGGTTTCACTGGTCATGGTCCGCGTCCTTCCCGGCGGCGTTGTCCAACTCGGCGAAGACTTCCTGGGCGACGCGCAGTCCGTTGTTGGCGACCGGCCAGCCGCCGTAGTAGGCGAGCTGAATGATGACCTCGATGATCTTCTCCCGCGACATCCCGAGGTTCAGGGAGGCACCGATGTGGCCCCGCAACTCCCAGTCGGTCCGCGCCAGCGCGACCGCGGTCAGGGCGACCAGCTCGCGCTCCTCAAGGCTCAGTTGCGGGCGGGCCCAGATCTCACCGAAGAGGTGCTCAACAGTGATCTGCAGAAACTCCGGGTAATTACCCGGGCGCGGTTCACGGCCGAAGACCTCCTTGAAGATGGCTTCACCCCGCTCGTGCCGGGCAGACGGCTGACTCATCTATCAATTCCTCCGTAGGGGACGAACGACCCGCCGGGGCCGGCCGCTGTCATCGGCCTCTTACAGGACGATGCTGAGCTTGCCGTGCTCGTACAGCGTCTCGTGGTCGAGGATCACGACGCGCCTGCGGATGCGGAACGACTCGCCTTCGGGGACGAGTTCGAGGCGGTACTTGCCGACGTAGGCGTCGGAGCGTCCGTGTCCGAAGCGGTAGGCGACGACATTCGCCGCCACCTGGAGGTAACTGCCGTGATCAGCCAGGATCTCCACGTTGCTGATCATGCGGTTGGTTCGTGACCGGGGGTCCTCGCACCACACCTCGCCGTTGAGGATCTGCTCGATCCGCTGGCGCAGCCGGGCGGCATCGTCGTCGATGAGCCCGAGCGCACCGGCCACCTCGCCGCGCACGTCGGTGGCCGGCACCACATAGCGGATGTCGTCGGTGAGCATCTCGTCGTACCACTCGGTCAGACGCCACTCGTCGAGGAGCCGGGCCTCACGGAAGAGGAACTGGCTCACCCGGTGCCACAGCCTCACCTGGGCCGCGTCATCGACTCTCAGTTCGGTGGTCATTCCTTTTCCGCCCCTTGCAGCTCGGCCTGGTGAGCGACCTCGAAGTGACCGTCGTCGCCGTGCATCAGCCGGTCCCACTGCCGCCAGAACTCGCGGGCAGGAAGCTCGTCGGTCGTCTCGGGAATCTCTTTGTTCATACCGCGCGACAGATCCGAGTAGCGCACCGTGCGGTTGCGGTAACCGCGCTGGCACGACTCGATGATCTCGATGTCGTCCGGCGTCGCGAAACCGGCCGGGCCAAGAAAGGTGAGGTAGTGGCTCTTGCGCAGCTCCCGGATCTCGGGGTCCTCGTCCTTGGGGGCCAGCGCCACCGAAGTGATAGCCATCCGGTCGGCACCGACCGGGTCGATCTTGCGGATCGTGAGCGCGATCGCATCAATGATCATCAAATTGGGGAAGATCATCAACGCGCGATTCATACCGGTGATCCGCTGCGCACGCTCGGCACCGAACTTCTCGGCGAACCGCGCCGCGGTCGCCTCCATCCGCGGCCGCAGCTCAGGATCGAACATCGGCGTCCAGTGAGCCAGCGGACGGGCAGCGGCCGGCGGCAGCTCATTGGCCCCATGACCCAGACCCAGAGCACGCCCGAAACCACCCCGCCGACGCGGCGGCACCGACCCCAACGACTGCATATAACTGACATACCGCTTGTGCAGCGCCCGGAAATGATAGATATCGACGCTGTTCTCCATCATGAGCTTCCAGTTGGCCTGAGCCCCGTGCAGCTGCGCGCCCTGAATCACCTCCATCCCCGTCTCCGACTGATCAGCGACCAGATCGATGTACTCCGTAGCCCCCGCCAGATACTCCGTCAAAGTACGCGGCTGCTGCGGATCAAAGGTGACGAAGACAAAACCCCGGTAACTGTCACTCCGGTGCTGCGCCAGACCGAAGTCCGCCTTCCGGAAACCGGGCCCGTACCCGTCCGGAATCGGCACCCCGGTCAGCTCACCCTTGTTGGAGAACGTCCAGTCGTGATAAGGACACCGGAACGATTTGACCTGCCCAGCCGGCTGCGAACAGAGCAGAGCCCCACGGTGCGTACAACTGTTGGCAAACACCCGGATCGCCCCGTCGGACCCGTGCGCCAAAATCACCGGACGCCCGCCGACCTCACGCGACACAAAGGAACCCGGCTCCGGCACCTCCGACTCGTGCCCCACGTACAACCAGCAGCGATCAAAGATCCTCGCCATCTCCTGCGCCGCAACATCATCGTCGGTGTACGCACGACGATCCACCCGGAACGAGAGGCGCTCGAGATCATCAACGACAATCGGGTCATCCACCGGCCGCTGCAATTCGGTCGTCACTGCTCCCTCTTTCACTGCACATTCCTGAACGGTTCTGACGACTACCCCGACCGCGCGCGTGCGGCAGCACCACCGCACCCAGCCGCGCGGCACACACCCGGCCCCCGACGCGTGTCGGACCAAACGCACCAATGCGGGGACGTAGAAAACCCAACCACCGGGGGCCGTTCACAACTCTCCAGCCCTCCCGAGTGGTGGATTGCGACCACTGTGGTGGATGGCAACCACAGTGGCCGCTTGCAACCACAAGCAGGTTGTCAGATCGTCAAGTGGGCCGTATATAGGACTTAAGGCCCATCGGCCGCCAAGATCGCGTGAATCAAGATCCACTATGTAGTCAAGATCTACTATGTAAATGGTGCACCCGCTCCCGAGGTGACGGCGCAGGCCAGGTCACGAACGTATGCGGCCGCCCGTAAAAGCCGGATTCCGCGGGAGTACGAGTCACTCAACAAGGCAGGTAAGGGCCCGGCCGGACGGGACGTCCGGTGCCCGACCGGGCCTCGGCCAGCGGCGAACTGCTGCCCGGCCTGGTGACGGCCGGGCAGCAGCCGTCATGCCGCTCGGTTGTGCCGAACCGCGTAGACCGCGGCCTGGGTCCGATCGGACACATTGAGTCGGGCGAAGATCGCTTGCATGTGGTTCTTGACGGTCTTCTCCGTGATGCCGAGTGCCCGAGCTATGTGACGGTTCGTCATGCCGTCGGTCAGTAAGGCGAGAACCTCGAGTTGGCGCGGTGTCAGGGCGCTGGAGGGAGACTTCACGTCGGCTGATTCACCACTACGATCGGTCGTCACTCCCCCCTGATGAGCGCGGGTGGTCCGAGCCTCCGCTCGTCGCGGACGCGGGCGCATCGCCGTCGAGTCCTGAGTGCCGGGGATATCTGTCTGTTGGTTGGTCAGAAGGTGTGTGCGGTCGCTTTTTTGCGCAGCCATCCGTGTCTCCTTGCCCCGTGGTCGCATGGCCAGTCCCGCGCCCGGTCGGCTCCGATGGGAGGCTTCAGGCCCGGTAGTGCCCACGCCGACTGTAGCGAAGATCGAACATCGGAGCGGGGGGTAACTGTCAAGAATTTAAGGGCCTGTTGGTCCGAGAATCTTTGAGCCAGTGTTCCCGCTGGTTGCGGCTGGGTGGGTTGACCCAGGCGACGGTAGGCATGGCGGCGGGTTCGGGGTCGCGTTGACAGGCGGCCATCAGGGGCTTTGCGCTCCGGCGCATATGACGGGTCGTCAGTATCCCTTGTTGACAAGGAATCTGACGGTCGGAGGGCCAGTCGGGGACGGGTTCGAACCGGCCAAAGCGGATCGCGATCGGGCCATCGCCGACAGCTCGGCTTGTTTGAGCGGGGGCCCCGATCAAGGATGAATCCGGTTCCGCCCCGGCTGCACCACGGTCCACAGGGGCATCGCCCACACCGAGACGCAACCCGATCTCCACTTCGTCAGAGGAGCCCCACCATGCCGGAAGCGGTGCTCGACCTGGTCGGCGTCGGATTCGGACCGTCGAACCTGGCCGTCGCGCTCGCGCTGGACGAAGCGGGCCCGAAGGCCGGGTGCGACGCGTTGTTCCTGGAGCGGCAGCCGGCCTTCGGCTGGCACACCGGAATGCTGCTGGACGAGGCGACGATGCAGGTCTCGTTCCTCAAGGACCTGGTCACCATGCGGAATCCGGCCAGCCCGCACAGCTACCTGTGCTACCTGCGGGACCGGGGCCGACTGGCCGCGTTCATCAACCAGAAGTCGCTGTTCCCACTGCGCACCGAGTTCCACGACTACCTCGCGTGGTGCGCCGAGCGGGTCGGGCACCTGGTGCGCTACGGCACGCAGGTGGTGGACATCCGTCCGGTGCCCGGCCCGGACGGGTCCGTCGACCTGCTCGACGTCGTGGTGCACCGCGACGGGGCCGAGGAGGTGCACCGCACCCGGAACGTGGTGATCGCCCCCGGTCTGCAACCCTGGCTGCCGGACGGAATCGAGCGGTCGGACCGGGTCTGGCACACCTCGGAACTGCTGCACCGGCTACCGGAGTTCGAGTCCGTCGCGCCGCGCAGCCTCACCGTCGTCGGTGCCGGGCAGAGCGCCGCCGAGGCGGTGGCGCACCTGCATGGGAGGTTCCCGGAGGCCGAGGTGCGGGCCGTCTTCGGGCGCTACGGGTACAGCCCGGCGGACGACTCCCCGTTCGCGAACCAGATCTTCGACCCCGACGCCGTCGACGCGTACTACGTAGCGCCCGAGCACGTCCGCCGCCGGCTGGACGACTACCACCGCAACACCAACTACGCGGTCGTGGACCTGGAACTGATCCAGGACCTGTACGCGCGCTCCTACCGGGAGCAGGTGCGGGGCACCCGGCCGCGGCTGGTCATGATGAACGTCAGCCGGCTCGCCTCCCTGTCGCAGGAGGCCGACGCGGTACGGGTGGTCGTGGAGCACCTGCCCACCGGGGAGCCGACCGAGTTCGAGACGGACGCGGTCGTGTTCGGCACCGGGTACCGCCCGGCCGATCCGCTCGCTCTGCTCGGCCCGTTGGCCGACCAGCTCAAGCTGGACGACCAGTCCCGCCCGCACCTCGACCGCGACTACCGCCTCGTCACCACCGACCGGATCCGCGCCGGGATCTATTTACAGGGCCCGACGGAGCACACCCACGGCCTGGCCTCGACGCTGCTCTCGGTCACCGCGGTGCGCGCCGGCGAGATCCTCGCGGCCGTGACGGCCGCGGTTCCCGCCCAGGTCCTCACCGCGTCCGCCCGATGAGCGGGGTCCCGGAGGCTTCCGGGAGGCCGGCCGGGTGCCCAGGAGAATGGAGACGCACGAGATGTACGTTCCGAAGATCTACCAGTCCCCGGACGCCGAAGCCGTGCGGCTGATCCGCGAGTACCCGCTGGCCCTGCTGCTGACCAACGGACCCGCGGCACCGTTCGCCACGCACCTGCCCGTGATCTTCCCGCCCGCCTCCGAGCCCGAGGGGATCGAGTCACTGAGCGGCGTCACCCTCTACGGCCACCTCAACCGGGCCAACCCGCACTGGGAGACGCTGCACGAGGGGCAGCACGCGACCCTGGTCTTCCAGGGCGCGAACGCCTACGTCTCCGCCGCCGTCTACGAGCGGACCCCGGCCGCCCCCACCTGGAACTTCGCCACCACACACGTCCAGGGCCGCATCCACCCGATGCCCGCCCGTGAGGACGCGCTCGACGTGGTGCGCTGGACAGTGGCGGCCTTCGAGGCCAAGCACGGTCTCGACTGGGACCCGGGTCCCTCGCTCGGCTACTTCGACAAGATCGTAGACGGCGTCGGCGCCTTCCGCTTCACCGTCGAGTCAGTCGACACGATGCTCAAGCTCAGCCAGGAACAGGCCGCCCCCACCAGGGACAAGGTGGCCGCGCACTTCGCCGAAAGCCCGGTCGGGCTGCATCAGGAGGTCAGCCGCCTGATGAGGACCGCCGCCCCGACCGCCACCACCGGAGAGTGAGTGAGAACGTGACCGAAACCGCTGATGTCCTCATAGTCGGCCTGGGTGGGCTCGGCAGCGCCGCGGCCTACCACCTCGCCGCGCGCGGCAGCCGGGTGATCGGCATCGACCGGTTCGGGCCCGCGCACGCGCGCGGTGCGAGCCACGGCGAGAGCCGCGGGGTCTGGAAGGCGTACTTCATGGGCGCCGGGTACGTCCCGCTGCTCGACCGCGCCTACGACCTCTGGGACGAGCTCGGCGAGATCCGCGGCGAGACGCTGTTCCACCGCACCGGCGGGATCTGCGTCGGCCCGGCCGACGGCGCGCTCGTGCCCGCCGCGCTCGCCTCGGCCCGGGAGGCGGGCCTGGAGTTCGAGCACCTGGGGAGCGACGAGATCCGCTCGCGCTTCCCGCAGTTCAACCCCGGGCCGGGCGACGTCGCCGTGTGGGACCCGTCCTCGGGATACGTGCGTCCCGAGCAGGTCATCACCGCGCACCTCGACCTTGCCCGCAAGCACGGCGCCGACCTGCGGTTCGACGAGAAGGTGCTGGACTTCTCGGACACCGGCAGCGGTGTGCGGGTGCGCACGGAGACCGGCGTGTACGAGGCCGACCGCCTGGTGGTCGCCGCCGGCGCCTGGGCCCCGCAGCTGCTCCCCGAACTCCGGCCGCACATCAAGGTCCTGCGGAAGGTGATGCTCTGGTTCGACCCGATCTCGCGGACCGAGGACTTCTACACCGGCCGTCAGCCGTACTGGGTCTGGGAGGGCGAGAACGGCACGGTCGGCTACGGCCACCCGGCCGTCGACGGCCCCTCCGGCGGCGTCAAGGCCGGCATCCACAGCGGCGGCGAGCCCGCGGACCCGGACTCCCTCGACCGCCACGTCAGCACGCAGGACGTCGAGGCCGTGCGGGAGTTCCTGGCCAAGCGGATCCCGGCACTGCCCGGCCGCTATCTGCGCAGCCGCGTCTGCATGTACGACAACTCGCCCGACATGGGCTTCATCATCGGCCCGTCGGCCCAGAGCGACCGGATCACCGTCGCCGCCGGCACCTCGGGCCACGCCTTCAAGTTCGCCCCCGCGCTCGGCGAGGTGATCGCGCAGCTGGCCACCGAGGGCGCCAGCACCCACGACATCTCGCTGTTCGACCCGCGCCGCCTGACCGACGCGAACACGTGACCGGCACGAACGCATGACCGGCGCGGGCCGCACCGCGCACCGGGGCCTGACCATCGCCGTCACCGGCACACGTCAGGTCGAGTCGCGACGAGGTGTCCTGGCAGAGCTGTTCGAGCGGGTGCTCGCGCCGTTCGCCGACGGGCCGGCCGCGGACCGCGGCTGGCTGCTCGGCGGCGCCGCGGGCGTCGACACCTCGGCGCTGCGCTTCCTGGCCGGTCGCGACGCCGGCCAGCTGGTCGTGGCCGTCCCCGTGCGGTGCGCCGACCAGTCGGCGGACGCACGGGAGGCGATCGAGCAGGCGCAGGCCGCGGGCCGCGTCGAGCGGATCGTCGAGCTCGGCCACCCCGAGGGCATCGGCCCGGCCGCGTTCACCACGCGCAACCGCTGGCTCGTCGACCACAGCGACCTCGTCATCGGCTTCCCGCTGACCGGCACCGATGACGGGTCGGGCACCTGGGAGACGCTCGCGTACGCGGCCGGACTCGGCAGGCCCTACCTCGTCGCCCCGCTCACCTGACCCACCCGATCCCCAACCCCTTGAGGAGAACCACATGCCCATGATCCGCGTACAGATGTTCCCCGGCCGTACCGCCGACCAGAAGGAGGCCCTCGTCAAGGAGGTGACCGAGGCGATCGTACGCACCTGCGACGCCAAGCCGGAGGACGTCTGGGTGATCATCGACGAGGTCGACCGCGATCACTGGGCGCTCGGCGGGACCATGTACTCCCGCCGCTAGGCGCGACACCTGTCACACCGTCAGCCGCCGCCGGGGCACGGAGAGTCGCCCCGGCCGGCGGACCTGATCGGTACCCAGTCGCCTGTGAACTCCCTGCGGTTAACGGAGAGTTCATTACGCATCCTGGAGGGTCCGGTTCGGCCGCAGATCAGGAACCCTTGGCGGCCGGTTCGAGGATGGCCACACACTCCACGTGGTGGGTCATCGGAAACATGTAGAGTCAAAACAGGTTGAGGGAAACCGCAGGTCAGAAGCATGCAAATCACAAAACGGACTCAAGATCAATGTGCATTACGTGCGCTGTGGGCGCTACGGGCGACCTCTGGCGCACACCAGAGAGCGCCGATGGATCTCCTCAGACAGAGACTCGGACAGAGGCTCCCGGCACCTCGAGCACTTTCAGGCCGACGCCCTCCTGATCTGGGACATCGGCAACGCCGCGGTCGACATAGGAGCCGCGCCCGCCTCCTTGCAGGGCTTGGCGAACATCGTCATCACCGTCGAGCGGCTCATAGGGCGAGATCCGCTCCGGCATGTTTGGAGGCCCCTCCCTGCACGCCCTCGCCGCCCTCATCTATGCCTTATCCACCCCACAGGCCCCAAGACCGACGCCACGCGCATCGACGGCCTCAGCTACGAGGGCTGGGGATGGGGTCGGCTTTGACAAGCAGTAGTCCGCACCGCCGCCGGGCGCCACGGCAGCGGGATACAGTCGCCCTCGGTGTGGCGTCGCTGCGGCTCACGCTGGCCATGCCCACTCTGGCGGCAACCAGTCCGATAGGGCCGTACGATGCAGGCGCGGGTGCATTCGTGGCTCCCGGGTATCGAACCACCTAACGCTCTCGTACGAGGAAGCCAGCATCAGAAGGGTGACAGGCGATGGCAGCGAACGCCGAGCACCTGAAAGCCCTGGTGCGCGCGCATGCCGAAGCCGATGACGATCTCTTCTACAGCGTGGCCCTGCAGGTGGCGGCCAAGTCGGCCCGCCAAGGGCAGGGAAAGTTCGCTGTTGACCTGCGGGAGCTGGTCGAGGCCGCACGGCAGAAACAAGGGCAGGCAGATAAGCGGCGTGCCGCGACGCCGGTGGTGCAGCCCCGCGGCGAGCTCTCCAGCCTGCTGACGGCCGGATACCCAGACACACAGCTCGACGACATGACTCTGGATGCCGGGCTGCTCGCGTCTCTGGACCGGGTGCTGCACGAGCAACGCCAGCGTGCCAGGCTGGAGCGTTTCGGCTTCACTCCAGTACACCGGATCCTGCTGTCGGGGCCCCCGGGCACGGGCAAGAGCATGACGGCTTCGGCACTGGCCGGCGAGCTGAAGCTGCCGTTGTTCACCATCCGTCTGGACGGTCTGATCAGCCGGTTCATGGGCGAGACGGCGGCAAAGCTGCGGCTGGTCTTCGACGCGGTGGCCCAGACACGGGCGGTCTATCTATTCGACGAGTTCGATGCGCTCGGGGCTGAGCGGGCGGCGGGTAATGATGTCGGCGAGGCCCGAAGGATCCTGAACTCGTTCCTGCTGTTCCTCGACGAGGCGCCCTCCGAGAGCCTCGTGGTGGCTGGCACCAATCACCACCAACTTCTGGACCGGGCGCTGTTCCGCCGTTTCGACATGGTCGTCACCTACGGCCCTCCCACTCCCGAGCAGGCGGTTCAGGTGATGCGCCGACGCCTAGCCGGAATGGATACGAGCACACTACGGTGGAGCGCTGTGACAGACAGTGCATCCGGCTTGAGCCATGCCGAGCTGGTCAAGGCGGCGGAAGCCGCGGCCAAGCGGGCCATCCTCGCCGACCAGGACGTGGTGGACGAGCAGCTGCTGCTGGAAGCGCTGAGCGAACGGCACGCCTCACACCATGCCTGAGCCCTCCATCGCCGCACGCTCCACGCCACACCTCATGGTGCCCTGGCAGGCCGCCACCCTGACACCGCGTTCCGAGCCCTCCGGCGGAGGCGGTCCGAAGCTTGTCCGCCGTGAGGACCGCAACAGGCACGCAGCCGCGCTGGTCGATGGTCTGGAAACGGCCGAGGAGGAATCGGCTCGGCTCGCCCAGGAGGCACCCGACGAGTTCCGTCCCGACGGGTTCGCGGTGCGGATCGAGGCAGCGCGTGACCATCCGCTTCAGCTGGAGCGGCTGGACGGCTCCGGTCTGACCCTGATGAGCAGCCATCCGCAGACCGAAGACCGTCAGCAGGACGCACTGGTGTGGATCCCGTTCGACAAGGTCGCCTCATTCACGCAGCGGATCGCCGCCTTCTCCCAGGACACCGACGACGGCAATCCTCAGCAGGCCGCGCTCGTGGCCAATATGGAGCAGATCCAGCGAGCGCTACTGGAACACCTCTGGCAGGAGCGGCATGAGCTGCCGCCGCTGGACGACGAGCGGTGGTGGGAACTGTGGTTCGACCCGCGGATCTCACCGACGGACCCGGTCGCCACTCTGCGTGCCCTGGCCGAGGCGCGGCAGTGGCGGATGAGCGACCGGGCGATCCATGTGGGTGAACGCCTCGTAGCACACGTCTCAGCGACCGGCAACGACCTCGCGGTCCTGCTGGGCACGAACGCCTGCCCTGTCGAGATCCGCACACCGACGTTCGCCGAGGGCCTCTACGCCGTTGACCGCTCCTTCCGGGTGAACCTCGTCGAGGACCTCGCCCAGCGCGTCAAGCCGGCTGCCCCGCACGCACCCACGGTGTGCGTCCTGGACACAGGGATAGCCCAGGAGCATCCGCTGCTGAAGCCGGCACTGCACGAGCGCGCCTACAGTGTGCTGCCCGGCAGGGCCCCGGCCGATCGGAACGGACACGGCACACAGATGGCCGGACTCGCTCTGTTCGGCGATCTCACCTCCGCCCTGGAAGCACAGGGCCCCGTGGTTCTCGGCCACGGGCTTGAGTCGGTGAAGATCCTCGACGACGGTCTTGCGCCAGTCGAGTCCCCGCGGACCTTGGCCGAGACCACAGCGAACGCGGTGGCGACCGCTGAGATCGGCAACGGCGGTCCCACACCATCCGCCCGAGTCTTCTCCATGGCCGTGACCCGGTGGTCCCGGGACGGCGAGAACGGTGTCGACGGCACAGCGACCCTGTGGTCGGCCACCCTGGACGCTTTGGCAGCCGGAACAAGCGTGGCCGTACGCGAGGACCGTATCGACCTCATCGGCGCACCGGACCCGCAGGCGTCGCGGCTGATCATCGTCAGCGCCGGCAATATCCGCGGGCACCTCCCCCACCAGATGCGTGACGACAACGGCCGACTCGACCCCTTGCTGCTATGCGACCTATCCCGGATCGAGGAACCCGCCCAGGCACACAACGTGCTGACCGTCGGCGCTTGCACCCATCTGGACACCGTCCCCGCCACCCCCCTGTTCCAGGGTTACCGGCCCTTGGCCGCTTCGGGCGGCCTGTCCCCGTTCAGCCGGACGTCGGTGGCCCTGACCAACGCGGCCATCACCAAGCCCGACATCGTTCTGGAGGGCGGCAACCTGCTCGTTGCCCCGGACGACAGCTTCCTGGACCCGCACGAGCTGTTGAGCGTGCCGACCACGCACCACGACGCCGCGCACCAGCTGGCCTGGGCCAACGCCACCAGCGCTGCGACCGCCCAGGCAGCAGCCCTAGCCGCCACCGCGATGACCACATACCCCGGACTGCGGGCGGAGACGGTCCGAGCCCTGCTCGTCCACGAGGCCCAGTGGACTCCGGCCATGGTCGAGCCTGGCCTGTTCAAGAAGACCGGCGCCCCCAAACTCAACAAGGGCGAGCTCATGCGACAGGTGATCCGCCGGTACGGTTGGGGAGTCCCCACCGCCGAACGCATCCGAAGCAGCGCTTCCAACGCCGTCACAATGATCATCCAGAACACTCTGGTCCCGCTGAAGCAGGGCAAGAACGGACAGGTCCGGCTGGCCGAACTGAAACTGCACGAACTGCCCTGGCCGCTGGAGCAGCTGCGCGACCTGGCCGAGACCACAGTCGACCTGCGCGTGACGCTCGCCTACATGGTCGAACCTAACCCCGGTCGGCGCGGCATGGTCGGTCGCTACAGCTACGCCTCGCACGGTCTGCGCTTCGCCATTAAAGGCCCCACCGAATCCGCCGACGCCTTCCAAAGTCGCCTGGCCGAACAGGCCGAACAAGAAACCGACGGAACCGGCAACCCCAAAGCATTCGAGTCCGACAGCCGCTGGCTGGTCGGCCCCCGATCCCGCAACCTCGGCTCCCTGCACGCGGACATCTGGCGCGGTTCCGCCGCCGAACTCGCTGACTGCGGCATGCTCGCGGTTTACCCCGTCGGCGGCTGGTGGAAGGCGAACAAGCGCAAGGACCGAATCGGCCTGCCCGTCAGCTACGCCCTCCTTGTATCCCTGCAGACCCCGGAGGTCTCCACCGACCTATACACGCCTGTCGCCATCCAGCTCGGCGTACCGGTGGAGATCGCACCGGCTGGTCAGAACAAGATCACCAGCGGTATCCCCGTCCAGATGGAGCTTGGCTGGTGACCTTGCCGTGGCATTTCCGCCTAGAGCACTTGGGCACTTGGCACTTCTTACAAGGGTTCCGGTCGTGACGTCGTTCAATAGTTCTCCCGCACATACTCGTAAGTGCGGTCGAACAGCTCGCCCTTGATCGGCAAGCTGTACTCCTTCAAGGCGGAACGCAGCTCGCGACGCACCCGTTTGTCGCCCGCGTCACTCGCGCTCCAACCGGCATAGGCGACCTCGACGACGATCGAGTCGATCCGCAAGACTATGTCGGGGACGATCTTATGCAGCCCAGGCGGTGTGTTCTCCGCGACGATCTGAGTGAGCGCCCCGCGCTTGGGATCGGCCAGCCGGTCGAGCGCTCCCTGGTCGCCCTGTTCAGCTGCCCGATCCGCGGCGACCACATCCTGAGCGATCTTCAGGGCTTCCTCAAGGAAGGCCAGCGAGTCTTCGACGTTCTCGATCGCCTTGGCACGGAGCTTCTCGATTCGCTCGGCCAGCGACCGATACGCCGGGCTCTCGGTATCGGCCAGCCGACGTCTGAGGCGCGCCTCGATGGAGTCGAGGACCTCCTGGTACACGTCCTCGGCTTTCGACTCCGAAGTCTGCCGCTCCGAAAGCTTGAGCTGCTCGGCGATCTTTTTCACCAACGCTAGGCCGGCAGCGTCCAGCGTGACTGTCTTCGACGGCATTGACCTCACTCCCACATCGGTCATGTGGCCGTGAATCAGGTCGGTGGTCTTCGCGCCGAGACGTGCCCAAAGGAAAGTCTTGGAGACGTCCTTGGGTCGGATCGACTCGTATACCTTCGCGAGCCAGAAGTACTGCCCCTTGAACGGCCGCAGCATCGGGTGGGGGTCGAGGAACTCCCACACCGTCTGCAACGCGACGTAGGTCTCGATGAACTCTGTGCGCTGCGCACCGCCCTCAGGGATTCGCTCGTGAGCCTCGGCGAGGGACTCGAATGATGAGTCACTGGTGTCAATGCCGTCAAACAGATGGAGCAGACGCGTAAGGTCGGTGACGAATTTCCCCGCCAGTTTGGAGGCGTCCGTGACGTTGAGCTCGTCCTCTTCGTCGTCCTTCACCTTCGGACCGGCGACTGCCTTACCGATGGCCCTCGCGAGACCGATGTAGTCGACGACCCGCCCGAAGTCCTTGCGCTGGCCGGTGACCGGGTTCTTCCACGGACGGTTGGGCCGCGTGATCGTCTGGAAGAGGTTCGTGTCCTTCGCAGGCTTGTCGAGATACAGCACGCCTTCGATGGGTGCATTGAAGCCGGTCATCCACTTCGCGGTGACGACGATGAACGACAACGGGTCATCGACCTTCTTGAAGCGGCGCTTAAGCGCCTCCTCCTGCTCGGGAGTAAGCAGGTGCTTCTTGTATTCCTTGGGGGTCTCCTTGCTGTCGGCGACGTGCATCACCACACCGACCTCACGGAGTTGTCCGTCCGGCATGACTGCAGCGCGGCGCTCCAGCTCGGCCTCGATGGCCCTGGTGTACGCGATCACAAGGCGCTGGTTGTAGGCCACGACCTGAGCCTTCTGCCCCAAAGGTGCGACATAGGTTAGGAAGTGGTCGACAATGTCGGCGCACACAGCCGCCACGCGCTCGGGGTTGGATAGGATCGTCTCGATGTGAGAAGCCTTTCCCGACAGGAAGACTTTCTCCTCCTCATCCAGGCCCTCCTCTGTGGCCAGCTCGTCGAAAGCCTCGTCCAAGGCTTCCTTGTCGAGGTTGAACCCGACAGACCGGCCCTCCACGATCACCGGCTTGGTGAACCCGTCGGCGATCGATTGCTCCGGCGTGTACCGCGACATCACAAAGTCCGGGTCGTCAGGGTCGCCGAACAGCTTGAACGTCGAACGGTCCTTGTCCTCGATCGCAGTGCCTGTCGCGCCGAAGAACTTCGCGTGCGGCACCGCCGCGCGCCACGCGTCGCCGAACTTCCCCTCCTGCGAGCGGTGCGCCTCGTCAACGAGGACCACGATGTTCGACCGGTTGTTCAGATGGCCGGCCTCAGCGAACTTGTGTACGGTCGTGATGACCACGCCCGACTCACCGCTGCGTAGCAGACCGTGCAGCTCGCGCCGGTTGCGGGGCACCGTCATCCGCGGCATGCCGGCAGTCTCGAACATCTCCGCCGTCTGCCGGACCAGATCCTTACGGTCGGCGATCACGATGACCGTCGGCGCGCTCCCAAATCTCTCCGTTACCGCGTCATCGCGCAGCAAACGGGCGGCGGCGAACGCCATGAGTTCGGTCTTGCCCGATCCCTGGTGATGCCAGATCAATCCCCCAGGACGGTCGGCAAGCACCTTGGCGTGGATCGCCAGAGCCGCCTCGAACTGCGGGTAGCGAGGCAAGAACTTGATGTCGACCTCGGAGGCGTCCCGAGCGTGACGGAACATCACCAGGTCCTTCAGGATCGGCAGGATAGTCTCCGGCCGCAGCAACAAGCGTGCAGCCCGCTCGACACGAGCCGGCCCCGTGACGGTCTTCGGGTCGTCCTCAGTGGATCCCCATGGGGCCCAGATCTCGGAATCGGAGTCCGCAACTGCACGGATCGGAGCCATGCGGAACTCCAACCCCTCGGTCGCGACGTTGAACACATTCGTCGCGAAAAAGTTCGGGTATTCCTCCTCGTACACGTCGTGAAGGTCCTTCGCGGCGTTGACCCACGAGACCTGGTGCTTCACAGGCGTCTTGGTCTCGGCTACGACCAGCGGGAACCCGTTGACGTAGTAAACGACATCGAACCGGCGCGGTTTAGTCGCGCCGTTGATGGTGACCTCGTCGGCCACGGTGAAGCGGTTGTTCTTGAGGTCTTTGAAGTCGATCAGCTGACGAGGCACATGCCTACCGTCGATCGTCGTGAACGCGTGGTCGCCACGAAGCATCACGGTCAGCCGCTCGTTGGCCGCGACGAGACCGTTGTGCGCATCGAGGACAGCCTGATTGAGCTCATGGAGCACCAGCTCCGCAGACTCGGGATCGTCGGCGAGCTCAGGGTCCAGGGCGAGTAACGCCTCACGCACCCAGGTCTCGATGACGACATCGTGATGGTCGCGCGGCAGCTCGTCGCCTGGGATGTACTCCCACCCGGCCTCCTCGGCCCACTCCAGCAGGGAGCGCTGGATGGTAGACGACTCTGTCCATGCCATATCAGGACACCCCTTCCAGGAGAGCGTCGTAGGACTCGGGAATTTCGATCTCCTGGTTGAGGAGAGAAGCCAGAAGGGCCGACCGAAAGGCATTGAGCCTTTGCAGTTCCCCGGCAAGCATGTCCGCCGCAGATTCCATGCCCTCCAGGATGTCGACGATCTCCCGCTGTTCAGTAGGGTCAGGCAGGGGGAAGTCGAAGTTCTCGACATCTCTCTTACTGATGTTGGGGTCCTTGCGCGAACTTGCCGCCACGAGTCTCCACTTGGGGCGGCCAGCCTTCAAAGCCTGATGCAAGTAAGCGGGAATCACATCCGCTCGCAAAGCTGTCAGGGCGCTGACTGCTTGGTTCGTCGTGGATGGGATAGCAAGGCGGGCGGTTCTGCCGATCTGACCGAATCCTCCGTACATGGCAACCAAGACGGTGTCGGCAGGAAGAAGCCGCACTGACGACTCCGCAAACCCGACCTCCGTGATGCACTCGTCCGTTTCGCCGATCACGCGCTCGTTGAGGTCGCCTGTCTTCACCCACGGGATGGAGCCGCCGTCAAAGTACCGAGCCTGCTCGGAGCGACGAGGAGTTGCACCGGAGCGCACGACCGATACTGCTCCGATGGTCTCGCGCCGCCAGCCAGCAGGTAGCCGCTCCGTCCACGTGAGCGAGGTGTGTGAGTCGGTCATCTCGCTCTGCCACTCTCCGCGAGCACCCACGGAAAGCAATGAAAGCCTCGCTCGCCGAACGGCCTCGGTAGCGCACTCATGCTCGCATCGAACGGACTCAATCTGCACGTCGACCGCGGCCACGACGTCAACGATGCGGCACTGTTCCGACAAGGACGGGAGAGCGACTCCGATCGTCAAGAAGTCAGCAGGCTTGACCCGCTCACGCCTGCCGCCCATGCCGGTCGACAACGCCTGCAGCTGCTCCCACATTCGTGTTGTGGTCGTAAGGAGTCGGAAGTACGCGGGAAGCATTCGCTCGCCACACGTGAATGTTGGAAACTCTTGCGACGCGTAGACCTCACCCAGATCGCTCGGAGCAACGGTGATCGCTCCTTCGAACGCCTTCAAACGGCTGTAGACGATCTGGTTCGGTCGGATGCGATTCAGCGTCTTATATGAGGTCTCATCGCCAGCAATCGGTTCCCGGAACAACAGACCTCGACCGCGGTTCAAGACACCAACGATGTCGTAGGAGGCTGTAGCCGTGACCGGGACTGCTTCGACGTCCAATGCGATGACCTCGTCGAGTCGGACGTTCTCCCACTCACTCACTGGACACCCCGAACACGCTCAGGTCGACGCCTGCTGCTGCGAGCCGCTCAAACATGGCAGCCTCGGTGTCGATGCGATGCTGCCGGGCGTCGGCATACTCCACGAGCGCGGTGCCAAGATCGGCGGTCTCTCCTGCAGCGACCCTGATGTAGCGGCCGATGTTCAGGTCGAAGTCGTTCTGCTCGATCTCCTCGAGCGGCACCAGCCGGACGTTCGCACCGCCCTCACCCGCTGAGTCGCTACCTGTCTGGTACGCCTTGATGACAGCTCTGACGTCATCCTCGGACATCAGGTTCTGCTTCTTGCCCTTGATAAACCGCGCCGAGCCGTCAATGAAAAGCACGTGATCCTTGCGCTCAGCTGGCTTCTGGTCGCGGAAGATCAACAGACATGCCGGGATTTCGGTCGAGTAAAACAGCTTGGGCGGCAGGCCGACGACGGCTTCCAGAACGTCCTTCCCGATGAGGCCCCGGCGAATCTTCGCCTCCGCGCCTCCGCGGAACAGCACGCCTCGGGGCATCACCACGCCGACACGACCGGATCCGGGCTTCATTGACGAGACCATGTGCTGGACGAAGGCGTAGTCGCCGTTCTGCGCCGGCGGCACGCCGCAGATGGCTCGCGGATCCGAGGACCAGCGGTCTGCACCCCAATTCACTAGTGAGAACGGAGGGTTGGCGATCACGACGTCGAATTGACGGACCGCACCGCTGGGGGCCTTGAACGCCGGAGCACGGAGGGTGTCACCGCGCTTGATGTCAAAGTCCTCGATCTCGTGCAGGAACAGGTTCATCCGGGCGATCGAGGCCGTCGTCAGGTTGATCTCCTGACCGTATGCCCTGAGCGTGCGGTGGTCTTTGCCGGACTCGCGCAGCTGATTGATCGTCGCGACAAGCATCCCCCCGGAGCCGCAGGACGGGTCGTAGACGGACTCGCCCGGCTGAGGTTGGAGGATCCCGACGAGCAAATTCACGACCTCACGGGGCGTGAAGAACTCGCCAGCCTTCTTGCCCGACTCGTCGGCGAAATTCTTCAGCAAGTACTCATAGCCCGCGCCGAGCAGATCGTGCGAGACTGTCGTCGGGTCGAGAGTGATCTTGTTAAACGCTCGGATGAGCCCCAGCAGGGCCGACTCCGGGATGCGCTCCTGGTTGCCCCACGAGGCGTCGCCGAAGACGCCAGCGAGCGAGCGGGGGTTGGCCATTTCGATTCGCTGGAAGGTCTTCGCGATCTCCGCACCGAGGTTGGTGACCTTCCCGGTGACCTCGCTCCACAGCGTGCCCTCGGGCAGCTCGAACCGGTGAAATTCGGCCTCAATCTCGTCGTCGAGGTCGTCGCCGTACTTATCGAACGCCGCGTCGTGCTCGTGGACCCAGGTGTCGCTGATCCACTTCCAGAACAGCATTGGGAAGACGTAGGTCTTGAAGTCAGCGGGGTCGACGGGGCCGCGGAGCGCGTTCGCGGCGTCCCACAGCCGGGACTCGAGCTCGTGCTGGGTGATCGTCACAGAGGTGAGGTCCTTCGTTGAAGACGGTGCCCCGATTATGAAGGAGGGCACTGACACTTCGGGAGTCCGATACGGCAGGCAACAGCGACCTTCAGACGATGACCGTCACCTAAGCGCCGAACTGAGCGTGATTGCGGCCGCTAAGCACGCCGTCCCGGCCATCCGACATCCCCGAACCAGGAGCAGACAACTTGACGCCCTTCCTCGGGCACGACCCCTGACAAGACATCCGTCCGACACCCTCCCCAGCATCACGGAACGTCACGGCCGAGCAGCGAAGGGGCGGGGCCGGCCAACCGCTCAGCAGCCGGCCTCACCACCCCACCGCGGAGACCACCCCCATATGGGCAAGCGCCTCCCGGCAGGCTCACACCACCCGTGACGACCCGTCAGGCAACGGGCCGTTCGTGCGTCAAACGTGCGTCACGTGCGTCAGATATGCGTCAAGATATCGCCCGTAACGCACGTAGCGCCCATAATGCACGGTCAGCAAAACCCCAGGTCAGCGGCCCTTTTCAGCAGGCTCAAGGATCGCGACACACTCTACGTGCTGGGTCATAGGAAAGAGATCAAACGCCCGCAAGGACCGCACCCTGTACCCCCCCTCCCGGAAGTACCCGAGATCCCGCGCCAGCGCCGCCGGATCGCAGGCCACGTACGCGATGCGGCGCGCGCCCAGTCCCGCCAGGTGGCGCACCGTCTGCTTGCCCGCGCCCGCGCGGGGCGGGTCCAGGACGATGAGGTCCGCTTCGGTGATGCCCGTGCGCGGGAGGACCGATTCGACCTTGCCCTGTTCGATGCGGACGCGGTCGAACGCCGCGAGGTTGTGGCGGGCGTCCTCCACCGCGCGCTTGCCGGACTCGATGCCGAGGACCGCGCCCGCCTCGCCGACCCGGTCCGCGAGGGCGCCCGCGAACAGGCCGACCCCGCAGTAGAGGTCGAGGGCCGTGTCGCCCTTGCGGGGCAGCAGTCCCTGCATGACTGCGAGCATCAGCGTCTCGGCGGCCTTCGGGTGGACCTGCCAGAAGCCGCCGCTGCCGACGCGGTAGGTGCGGCCGTCGGCCCGCTCCCTGACGAAGGCGCGGCCGTGGACGCGGTGGATGCCGCCGTCCTTCTCCCCCACCCGCATCACGGAGACCGGCTTGTCCAGCTCCACGATGGGCAGGCGCGCGCCCGGCTTCGGGGCGAGGATCACCTGGCGGTCCTGGGAGCCCGTCGCCGCGATCGCCTCGATGGACGCCATGCCTGACCAGTCGCGCTTCTCGATGCCGAGTTCGGAGACTCCCTCCGCCGCGATCATGCAGTGTTCGATCGGCTCGACCTCGTGCGAGCGGTGGCGGCGCAGGCCCGCGTTGCCGTCCTCGTCCACCGCGTACTGCACGCGCGTACGCCAGGACGGGACCTCGCCGGGCGGCAGCTTGTCGCCCTCGGCCGGCATGACCGTGCCGTCCCAGCCGGCCTCCTCGGGGGTCAGGCCCGCGAGGCGCTTGAGCTGTTCGGCGATGACCTCGCCCTTGAGGCGGCGCTGCGCGCCCGGCTTCGCGTGCTGCCAGTCGCAGCCGCCGCAGCGGCCGGGGCCGGCGTAGGGGCAGGGCGCTTCGACGCGGTCCTTGGAGGGCTCCAGGATCGTGACCGCGTCGGCCCGGAGGAAGCGCGCGCCCTCCTCGCCCTCGGTCACCCGTGCGATGACCTTTTCGCCGGGCAGCGTGTGCCGCACGAAGAGCACCTGGCCCTCGGCGGTACGGGCGATGCAGTGGCCGCCGTGCGCGACGGGCCCGATCTCGACCTCGTACTCCTGGCCGACCAGCGACGCGGCCGCCTGAGCGTTCCCCGCCTGCGGATTGTTCGGTTCTGCCTGCATGGCGGGGTGACTCCACAACGTAAAAGTGAAAGGGGAACGGCCGGACTACAGCCCACCAGTCTACGTGGGTGTCGTCCGGCCGCTTGCCACAGAGAGGTTCCGGGGGGCTCAGAGCTTCTTGCTCGGCTCCTTCTCCCTCTCCCTCTCCTTCGTACGCCTCGGCTTCTCCACCGGCCCACGCCGCACCGCACCCGGCGCGTTCCACTCCTGGCGCTTGCGGGCCCGCTTCTTCGCGGCCTCGGAGGAGTCGAGCTGGTAGGGGACGGACGTGACCATCACGCCCGGCGTGAAGAGCAGGCGGCCCTTGAGGCGCAGCGCGCTCTGGTTGTGCAGCAGGTGCTCGTACCAGTGGCCGACCACGTACTCGGGGATGATCACGCTGACCACGTCGCGCGGGCTCTCCCTGCGCAGGTTCTTCACGTACTCGATGATCGGCCGGGTGATCTCGCGGTAGGGCGAGTCGAGGACCTTCAGCGGCACGGTGATGCCGCGGTGCTCCCACTCGTCCTTGAGCGCCTTGGTCTCGGCCGGGTCGACGTTGACGCTGAGCGCTTCGAGGGTGTGCGAGCGCATCAGCTTCGCGTACGACAGGGCGCGCAGCGTCGGGCGGTGGATCTTGGAGACCAGGACGATCGAGTGCACGCGGGAGGGACGCACGCTGTCGTCGGAGGGGGTCTCCGGGGCGGCGATCTCCTCGGCCACGCGGTCGTAGTGGCGGCGGATCGCCGTCATCGTCACGTAGAAGATGCACATGCCGAGCAGTGCGACCCAGGCGCCGTGCGTGAACTTGGTGACGAGTACGACCACCAGCACGAGGCCCGTGAAGAAGGCGCCGAAGGTGTTGATCGCGCGGGAGCGGATCATGTGGCGGCGCTTGTTCTGGTCCTTCTGGGTCGCCAAGTGGCGGTTCCAGTGCCGGACCATGCCGATCTGGCTGAGCGTGAAGGAGACGAAGACACCGACGATGTAGAGCTGGATGAGGCGGGTGGAGTCGGCGCCGTAGATGACGACGAGCAGGGCCGCCGCGCCCGCGAGGAGCACGATGCCGTTGGAGAACGCGAGGCGGTCGCCGCGGGTGTGCAGCTGGCGCGGCAGGTAGCGGTCCTGCGCGAGGATCGAACCGAGCAGCGGGAAGCCGTTGTACGCGGTGTTGGCCGCGAGGAAGAGGACCAGCGCGGTGGCGGCGGCCAGGATCATGAACAGGATGCTGCCGTGGCCGAAGACGGCCTCGGCGACCTGGGAGATCACCGGGTTCTGGACGTAGTCCGCGCCGACGGGGACGCCGTTGTGGATGAGGTCCTTGCCCGGGTACTCCGCCATGCGGACCTTGGTCACCATGGCGAGGCCGATGATGCCGCAGAACATGGTGACGGCGAGGCCGCCCATGAGGGCGAGGGTCGTCGCGGCGTTCTTGGACTTCGGCTTGCGGAAGGCCGGGACGCCGTTGCTGATCGCCTCGACGCCGGTGAGCGCGGCACAGCCCGAGGAGAAGGCCCTCAGAAGCAGGAAGACCAACGCGAAACCGGCGAGGCCCTGGTGTTCGGGCTTGATCTCGTAGTCGGCGGTGGGGGCCTTCATGGTCTCGTCCAGGACGATGCCGCGGAAGGCGCCCCACGCGATCATGATGAAGACGCCCGCCACGAAGACGTAGGTCGGGATGGCGAAGAGCTTCCCGGACTCCTTCACGCCGCGCAGGTTCATCAGCGTGAGCAGGACGATGACGGCGACCGCGCAGAGCACCTTGTGCTCGACGACGAACGGGACGGCCGAGCCGAGGTTCTCGATGCCCGAGGAGATCGACACGGCCACGGTCAGGACGTAGTCGACGAGCAGGGCGCTCGCGACGGTGAGTCCCGCCTTGGGTCCGAGGTTGGTGGTGGCGACCTCGTAGTCACCGCCACCGCTCGGATAGGCGTGCACGTTCTGTCTGTACGACGCGACGACGGTGAACATCAGCACCACGACCGCGACGGCGATCCACGGGCTGAAGTGGTACGCCGACACACCCGCGATGGAGAGGACGAGAAGGACCTCTCCCGGCGCGTACGCGACGGAGGAGAGCGGGTCGGACGCGAATACGGGGAGTGCGATGCGCTTCGGCAGGAGCGTTTCTCCGAGCCGGTCACTGCGCAGTGCGCGCCCGATGAGGATCCGTTTGGGCACGTCGGTCAGTTTGGACACGCAGAGGATCGTAAGCGTTCGAATGGGTGCCCGCCCACCCACCACCCCCATCTGCCCCGGTTATCTGTCCTGTGCGATCCTGCGCCCCGCCGCACGCTGCCCGGGAGCCATGGCCGCGGCCTCTTCGGAAGGATGTCCGAAGGTCCCTTCGGCGGGGTTCCCGAAGCGCTCCGCGGCCCGCGCCTCCGCACGCCGGATCGCCCCGGACGGCCACCAGGTGGCGCGGCCGAGCAGCAGCAGCGCGGCCGGAAGGATCATGACGCGGATCACGAACGCGTCGAGCAGCACGGCCGCCGCGAGGACGAAGCCCATCTGCTTCATCTCCAGGATGTGCAGCATCACGAAGCTCGCGAAGACGGTGACCATGACGATCGCCGCGCTGGTGACGACCTTGGCGGAGGACGCGATGCCGTCGAGGACCGCCTGCCGGGTGGGTACGCCGTTCAGGGCGGCCTCGCGGATCCGGCTGACCACGAAGACCTGGTAGTCCATCGAGAGCCCGAAGAGGATCACGAAGAGGAAGAGCGGTACGCGCGAGGAGATCCCGCCGAGTGACACGAAGGAGAGCAGGTCCTCGGCCCAGGTGCCCTGGAAGACGAGGACGAGCAGTCCGAGCGCGGAGGCCGCGGAGAGCAGGTTGAGCCCTACGCCGAGCAGTCCGAGGACGACCGAGCGGAACGCGTAGACCGTCATGCCGAAGGTCATCAGGAGCAGGAAGCCGAGGACGAGCGGCAGCTTCTCGTTCTGGTGCTGCACGTAGTCGACGCCGCGCGCCACTTCGCCGGTGACGGCCGTCTCGACGCCGGCCAGCTTGCCGACGGTCGCGGGCAGGTAGGCCTCGCGCACGTGGGCGAGCGAGTCCTCGGCCTTCTCGGAGTACGTGGGGTGCGGTGCGTTGAGCTCCAGGGTCGTGGTCCTGCCGTCCTCGGAGGAGCGCAGGAGCGGAGCACCTGATGGGCGCGAGAAGAGCGGGTCGGCCTGCGCCGCGCGGTCCAGCGCCGTCAGGGCCCGGCGCACATCGGCGGCCTGCGAGGCCTCGGCCCGCACCACGACGAGGTGCCGGACCCGCTGCTCGGGGAAGTCGTCGAGCAGCCGGTCGTACCCCTTCATCGCCGGTATCTCCCGCGAGAAGCTGTCGCGCGCCGGATTCTTGAGGTTCATGGTCAGCGCGGGCAGCGCGAGCCCCAGCATCACGAGAACCGAGAGGCACAGGGTGAGCGCGGGGCGCCTGCGGGCGGGCGCGAGCAGGGCGTTCCAGACGCGGCCGGGCCCCTTCTCCCCGTACGCGCGCACCGGCTTGCCCTGCGCCAGGCGCTTGGCCTCCCGGCGTTCCGTACGCCGCCCGAGCATGACGAGCAGCGCCGGCAGCACGGTCACCGAGCTGACCACGGCGACGGCGACGACCAGAATGGTGCCGGTGGCGAGCGAGTCGAAGATGACGTCACGGGCCAGGTAGAGCGCGGTGGTGGAGACGATCACGGCGAGTCCGGAGACGACGATCGCGCGCCCCGCCGTCGCGGCGGCGGCCTCGACCAGCGCCTCCGAGGTGAGGCGGCCGCCCGCGCGGGCCCGCTCCTCACGTTCGCGCTTGAGGTAGAAGAGCGTGTAGTCGACGCCGACGGCCATGCCGATGAGCAGGATCATGCTCATTCCGACGCCGGTGTCGGGCAGGAGGTGCGAGGCCAGCATCGCCAGGCCCATGGTCGCCACGATCGAGGTGATCGCGAGCAGCAGCGGTACGCCGACCATGATGACCGAGCCGAAGACCACGGCGAGCGTGATCAGCGTGATGGGCAGTGTGATCGCCTCCGAGAACTTCAGGTCCTCGTTGCGCTGGTCGTCGACGCCCTTGCTGACGGAGGCGTCGCCGGTCTCCTCGATCACCAGGTCCGGGTACGCCTTCGCCACCTGCGCGGTCTGTTCCCGGAGCGGGGGTACGTGCTTCTGGTCCTCCTGCTCGGAGCCGTTCAGCTCCACCTGGATCCGCAGTACGCGACCGTCGGCCGAGCGCACCGGGGCAGCCACGGAGGCGACCTCGGGCAGGGCCTTCATGCGGGCGGTGACGTCCCGCACGGCGGCTTCGGCCCGCGCCTCGTCCAGCCGCCCCGGCCGTCCTTGCCGTCCTTGCCGTCCCTGCCGTCCCGAGGCGGCCCGGATCAGCACCTGCTCCGTGGGCTTCAGCTGGACGCCGCCCTCGGCCGCCAGGGCCTCGGCCCGGCCGGCCTCGCCGACACGGAAGTCCTCCGTCGTGGCGCTGTTCATACCCGCGGCGATCCCGCCGCCCAGGCACAGCACCACGAAGACCAACCAGCCGATGACCGCCCGCCACGGGTGCAGCGCGCTCCATCGGGCCACGCGCACCGTGACCGATCGCTTCCTCATGTCCATCCCCGCCCGCCCTCTCCGTCTGTCATGTGTAAGTTGAGACTGACAGGTGAAGGAATGAGCCGTCAACTGTCATTCGAGAGTTCGGGGACGCGGATTGACAGCAGAACCCGTCATACGTAAGCCTTGACTGACAGGTATCGGGACCAGCGCGAAGGCGGACCATGGACAGCGAGGAGCTACTGGCTTTTCTCGCGGCGGTCGGCCACGCGCAGCGCATCCGGATCATCAGCGAGCTAGCCTCCGGCCAGCTGTACGTCAGCGAACTGGCCCGGCGGCTCGGGGTGTCCCGCCCCCTGCTCTACATGCACCTCGAGCGCATGGAGAAGGCGGGCCTCGTCGTCGGCCGCCTGGAGCTCTCCGACGACGGCAAGGCGCTCAAGTACTTCGAACTGGCGCCGTTCGACGTGCAGTTGAACGTGGATACGATCGTCGCGGCCGTCCAGCGAGGCCGGACGGGCGACGACGGACAGCAATCGGACAGAGGGACGCCCTAGTGGACGACGTGATCATCCCGGTCGCATTTTTCCTGATACTCGCCGGCGCGATCGTCGCCGTCGCCTACTTCCAGACGCAGCGCAACCGCGAGCGTGACCGGCAGTACGCCGAGGCCATGCACGAGTACCGCGAGGCGGTCGAACGCGCCAGGTCGGAGCAGGAGGCGACCCGCTTGCAGCTCGTCGAGCTGGGCCACCGGCTGCAGAACGTCGAGGGGCTGCTGCGCAGCGTGGACTGAGCGCCGGGCCCACCCGTCCGGGACGTGCACGGGGGTGCCCTCGGCGGACCGCGCGTGTGTAGCTTGGGCTCCGGTCTGAGACGCTTTTACCGTTCAGCCTGAGCACAAAGTATTGACACAGCCGGAAGGACGGTCGTGCACATCGTCATCATGGGCTGCGGGAGAGTCGGTTCCGCTCTCGCGCAGACCCTGGAACAACAGGGGCACACGGTCGCCGTGGTCGACCAGGACCCCACGGCCTTCCGCCGCCTGGGCTCCGGATTCGGCGGCCGCCGCGTCACCGGCGTCGGCTTCGACCAGGACACCCTGCGCGAAGCCGGCATCGAGGAGGCGGGCGCCTTCGCCGCCGTCAGCAGCGGCGACAACTCGAACATCATCGCCGCGCGCGTGGCCCGCGAGATGTTCGGCATCGAGAACGTCGCGGCCCGCATCTACGACCCGCGCCGCGCCGAGGTCTACCAGCGCCTCGGCATCCCCACGGTCGCCACGGTCCGCTGGACCGCCGACCAGATGCTGCGCCGTCTGCTCCCCTCGGGGGCCGAGCCGCTGTGGCGCGACCCCACCGGCGGCGTCCAGCTCGCCGAGGTCCACGCCTCGCCGGCCTGGATCGGGCACAAGATCAGCCGGCTCCAGGAGGAGACCGGCGTCCGCGTGGCCTTCCTCACCCGGCTGGGCGAGGCGGTCCTGCCGACCTCGCAGACGGTCCTCCAGGAGGGCGACCTGGTGCACGTGATGATGCGCACCGATCAGGTCGACAAGGTCGAAGCGGCGTTCGCCGAAGGCCCCGAGGAGGGCGGTCACTGATGAGGGTCGCCATTGCCGGAGCCGGCGCCGTGGGCCGCTCCATCGCCGGTGAGCTTTTGGAGAACGGCCACGAGGTCCTTCTCGTCGACAAGGCGCCGACGGCCATCTCCGTCGAGCGCGTCCCGCAGGCCGAGTGGCTGCTCGCCGACGCCTGCGAGATCACCTCCCTGGACGAGGCGGCGCTCCAGCGCTGCAACGTCGTGATCGCCGCGACCGGCGACGACAAGGTCAACCTCGTCGTCTCCCTCCTCGCCAAGACGGAGTACGGCGTCCCGCGGGTCGTCGCCCGCGTGAACAACCCCAAGAACGAGTGGCTCTTCAACGAGTCCTGGGGCGTCGACGTCGCGGTCTCCACGCCGCGTCTGATGTCCGCGCTCGTCGAGGAGGCGGTCAGCGTCGGCGATCTCGTCCGGCTGCTGCGCTTCAGCCACGGCGACGCGAACCTCGTCGAGCTGACGCTGCCGCCCGAGTCGGCCCTCGCGGGCACGCGCGTCGGTGACGTCGAATGGCCCGAGGACACCTCGCTGGTGACGATCATCCGCGGTACGCGCGTCCTCGCGCCGACGCCGGACGACTCCCTGGAGGCGGGGGACGAGCTTCTCTTCGTGGCCGCGCAGGCGCGTGAGGAGCAGCTTGAGGATCTGCTTTCGGTGCGTCGCGGGGACTAGCCCCGGGGCGCTGTACGCGGATGGGGGCGCCCGGTGATTTACCGGGCGCCCCCATCTCGTATGTCCTCTGCGGGTCCGTCGTGGCCGGTCGCGCAGTTCCCCGCGCCCCTATGGGGCGCTTTCCTGGCCCCGCGCCGCGGCCTTGCGCTCCTCCTCCGCCTTCTCGGCGGCCTCCATCTCGGCGAAGACGTCGATCGGCGGCGGGGCCTTCGCGAGGAAGAGCCAGGTGAGGTAGACGGCGAGCAGGAACGGCGGGATCTTCAGGGCGACCAGGACCCAGCCGAACTGCGTGGTGTCGGCCCACCAGTACAGCGGGAAGAGGATCGCGCACTTGGCGAGCAGGATCAGGCCCCAGGCCCAGCTGGCCTTCGCGTACGCCTTCTTGCGGCCGGGGTTGCGGGTGCGCCAGGAGAGGTTCTCCTTGAAGACCGGGCCGAGGATCAGACCGATCAGCGGGACGCCCGCGAGGGTCGTGATGATGTAGGCCAGGGCGAGGCCCAGGGTGTAGAGCATGCCCGGCAGGTAGAAGTCCTTGGCGTTGCCGGTCATCATCGCGAAGACCACGCCGAAGGCGACCCCGAAGACGCCGCTGAAGGCGTGCTTGACGGTGTCCTTCATGACCAGGCGGACCACCACGAGCACCACGGACATGGCGAGGGCCGCGATGGCCGCCATGTGCAGGTCCTTGTTGATCGTGAAGATGGTCACGAAGAGCAGGCCGGGAACGACCGTCTCCACCATGCCCCGCACGCCGCCGAAGGCCTCGAAGAGCGCTGCCTCGGTCACGGCCCTGGAGTCGGCGTCTTCCTGATCCGCTTTCCCTTGGTCCGTCGGCTTGTCGAGGGACGTCACCGGCTACTCCCGTCCGAGCGGTCTGAGTTCGTACTTGGGGTTGAAGAGCACCCGGCGGCCCCGGCTCATCGAGATCCGGCCCGATGCGATCAGCTTGCGCCCCGGCTCTATCCCGACGATGGAGCGCCTGCCGAGCCACACCACGTCCAGCGCCGCGGAGCCGTCGAACAGCTCGGCCTCCAGCGCGGGGACCCCGGCTCGTGGACGCAGGGTGACCGTGCGCAAGGTACCAGTAACGGTGACTATCTGGCGGTCTTGGCAGTCGCCGATGCGGACGCAGCCCGCTGTCTCGGAGTCCTCACGCAGCTCCTCCGACTCCAGATCCTCCTGGGAGGAGGACAGCCGGTCGAGCATGCGCCGGAAACGGCCTGCCGGCTTTTCGGAACCAGGAACAGCACTCATACAGGAAGCGTACCGGGGGGCACCGACACGCGGGAAAGGGGTGCGCTCATCTGTGCTTGTGCCCGCTCACGGCTTATGCCCGCTCACGGCGGACCTCAACGCTCGAAGCGGTATCCCATCCCCGGCTCCGTGATGAAGTGCCGCGGATGTGCCGGATCCGCCTCCAGCTTGCGGCGCAACTGCGCCATGTAGACCCGCAGATAGTTGGTCTCCGTGCCGTAGGAGGGCCCCCACACCTCCTGGAGCAGCTGCTTCTGGCTGACCAGGCGGCCGGTGTTGCGCACGAGCACCTCCAGGAGGTGCCACTCGGTCGGGGTCAGGCGCACGTCACGGCCACCGCGGTTGACCTTCTTGGCCGCCAGGTCGACGGAGAAGTCCTCGGTGTCGACCATGATGTCGTCCTCGCCCGCGCCGGTGGGCTCGGCCCTGCGGACGGCGGCGCGCAGGCGGGCCAGCAGCTCGTCCATGCCGAACGGCTTGGTCACGTAGTCGTCGGCGCCCGCGTCCAGGGCCTCGACCTTCTCGTCCGAGCTGTGCCGCGCGGACAGGACGAGGATCGGGACGCGCGTCCAGCCGCGCAGGCCCCTGATGACCTCCACGCCGTCCATGTCGGGCAGACCGAGGTCGAGCACGATCACGTCGGGGTGGCGGGCGGCGGCCAGCTGGAGCGCCGTCGCGCCGTCGGGGGCCGCGTCCACCTCGTACTTGCGCGCCTTCAGGTTGATCACGAGGGCGCGTACGATCTGCGGCTCGTCGTCGACCACGAGCACCCGGGTCATGCCGGCCTGCCTTTCTGGCTTCTGGTTCGCGGTCACTGGGTGACCTGGGCGGAGAGATCGGGGAGATCGGGAAGGTCCGCGCGGTCCGGCGGCCGCCCGGCCACCGCTCGCAGGGTGAGGACCATGGTGAGGCCGCCGCCGGGGGTGTCCTCGGCGGCGAGGGTGCCGCCCATGGCCTCGACGAAGCCGCGGGCCACGGCGAGACCGAGGCCTACGCCCGCGCCGCGCGGAGCGTCACCGTAACGCTGGAAGGGCGCGAAGATGCGGTCCTTGGCGGCATCGGGGACGCCGGGGCCGCGGTCGACCACGCGGACCTCCACGCGCTCGCCCAGGGTGCTGGCGGAGACCTTGACGGGCTCGCCCTCGGGGGCGTACTTGACGGCGTTCTCGACGATGTTCGCGACCGCCCGCTCCAGCAGGCCCTTGTCCACGGCGACCATCGGCAGCGTCTCGGGAACGTCCAGCTCCGCGCTGCCGTCGGGGACGCCGCCGAGCGCCATGGGGACCACCTCGTCGAGGTCGATCTCGCGGATCAGCGGGGTGACCGTGCCGGTCTGGAGCCGGGACATGTCGAGGAGGTTGCCCACGAGGTGCTCCAGGCGGTCGGCGCCGTCCTCGATGCCGGCGAGGAGCTCGGCCTCGTCCTCCTCGGACCACTCGACGTCGTCGGAGCGCAGCGAGGTCACGGCCGCCTTGATGCCGGCCAAGGGCGTACGGAGGTCATGACTGACGGCGGCGAGCAGCGCGGTGCGGATGCGGTTGCCCTCGGCGAGGGTGCGGGCCTGGTCGGCCTCGGACTGCAGGCGCTGGCGGTCCAGGACGACGGCGGCCTGCGCGGCGAACGCGGCGAGCACCCGGCGGTCCTCGGCGGGCAGGACACGGCCGGACAGGGCGAGGGCCAGATGGTCGCCGACCGGCATGTCCACGTCGGCGTCCTCGGGGCGGAGCAGCGGGCGGCCGTCGCCGACACTGCCCGCGCAGGTCCAGGGCGCGGTGTCGCCCGCGCGTTCCAGGAGCGCCACGGACTCCATGGCGAACGTCTCGCGGACCCGCTCCAGGAGGGCTTCCAGGCTGGTCTCGCCGCGCAGGACGCTGCCCGCGAGGAAGGAGAGTATCTCCGACTCGGCGCGCAGTCTGGCGGCCTGGTGGGTGCGGCGGGCGGCGAGGTCCACCACCGACGCCACGGACACCGCGACACCGACGAAGACGGCGATGGCGACGATGTTCTTGTTGTTGGAGACCGTCCACAGATGCAGGGGCGGCGTGAAGTAGTAGTTGAGGAGCAGGGAACCCACGGCCGCGGAGGCGAGGGCGGGCAGGAGTCCGCCGAGCAGGGCGGCGGCCACCGTCAGCGTCAGGAACAGCAGCATGTCGTTGGCGAGGCCGAGGTCGGCGTCGACATGGGTGAGCAGCAGTGTCAGGAGCGCGGGGCCGCCCACGCCGACCAACCAGCCCCAGATGATCCGGGACCGCCCGAGGCGCGCGCCGCGGGCGACGGGCAGGCCGCGCCCCTTGGCGACCTCGCCGTGCGTGACGATGTGCACGTCCAGGTCGGGCCCCGAGTCGCGGGCGACGGTCGCGCCGACGCCCGGCCCGAAGACGTACTGCCAGGTCTTGCGGCGGGACGAGCCGAGGACGATCTGGGTGGCGTTGACCCCCCGGGCGAAGTCGAGCAGCGCGGCCGGTATGTCGTCGCCGATGACGTGGTGGAAGGTGCCGCCGAGGTCCTCGACCAGGGTGCGCTGGACGGCCAGTTCCTTGGGGGAGGCGGCGGTCAGGCCGTCGCTGCGGGCTATGTAGACGGCGAGGATCTCGCTGCCCGAGCCCTTGGCGGCCATCCGGGAGGCGCGCCGGATCAGCGTGCGCCCCTCGGGGCCGCCCGTCAGTCCGACGACGATGCGCTCGCGGGCCTGCCAGGTGGAGCGGATGTTGTGCTCGCCCCGGTACTGCTGGAGGTACTCGTCGACGCGGTCGGCGACCCACAGCAGCGCCAGCTCGCGCAGGGCGGTGAGGTTGCCGGGCCGGAAGTAGTTGGAGAGGGAGGCGTCGATGCGGTCGGGCTTGTAGATGTTGCCGTGGGCCATGCGGCGGCGCAGCGCCTGGGGCGACATGTCGACCAGCTCGATCTGGTCGGCGCGGCGCACCACTTCGTCGGGCACGGTCTCGCGCTGGCGCACGCCGGTGATCGACTCGACGACGTCGCCGAGGGACTCCAGGTGCTGGATGTTCACGGTCGAGACGACGTCGATGCCCGCCGCGAGCAGCTCCTCGACGTCCTGCCAGCGCTTGGCGTTGCGGGAGCCGGGGACGTTGGTGTGGGCGAGTTCGTCGACCAGGGCGACGGCGGGGGCGCGGTCGAGGACCGCGTCGACGTCCATCTCGGTGAAGGCCGTGCCGCGGTACTCCAGGTCCTTGCGGGGCACATGTTCGAGGCCGTGCAGCATGACCTCGGTGCGCGGCCGGTCGTGGTGCTCCACGAAGCCGACGACGCAGTCGGTGCCGCGCTCCACACGCCGGTGTGCCTCGGAGAGCATGGCGTACGTCTTGCCGACGCCCGGTGCCGCACCGAGGTATATCCGAAGCTTGCCGCGTGCCATGGCCCCATTGTCTTCCCGAAACAACTGTGTACGCAGCGTCGACCTTACGGCCAACAATTCCGGCATCGCGGACAAGGGTGTGCGGGGCCGGCGTCCTTGACAGAACCCTGATGCCCGCCGGGGTCAGTGCTCGACGATCTCCCCGTCGCGCAGTTCGAGGACCCGGTCGGCCAGATCGAGCAGCGCCGCGTCGTGCGTGGCCACCAGGGCGGTGACGCCCTCACCGCGGACGACAGCGCGCAGCAGCTCCATCACGGCGAGCCCGGTCTCCGCGTCGAGCTGCCCGGTGGGCTCGTCGGCGATCAGCAAGGAGGGCTTGTTGGCGAGGGCGCGGGCGATCGCCACGCGCTGCTGCTGCCCTCCGGAGAGTTCGCCGGGCCGTTGCCGGGCGTGGTCCGCGAGGCCGACGAGGGCCAGCAGCAGGGCGACGCGTTCCTCCCGCGCGCGTGGGTCCGTCTTTTTCAGCCGCAGCGGCACGCCGACGTTCTCGGCGGCGGTCAGGATGGGGATGAGCCCGAAGGACTGGAAGACGAAGCCGAGGCGGTCGCGGCGCAGCTCAAGGAGGCCGCTCTCGCCGAGGCCCGCGAGCCGCACGCCGTCCACGGTGATCTCCCCCCGGCCGGGGGTGTCGAGCCCGCCCACGAGGTTGAGCAGGGTCGTCTTGCCGGACCCGGAGCGGCCCTTCAGGGCGACGAGTTCGCCGCGCGGGACGGCGAAGGAGACGCCGCGCAGGGCGTGCACGGCGGCGGCCCCGGCGCCGTACGTACGGTGGAGGTCCTCGACGAGGACCATGGCATCTGGCACGGAATGCTCCCCTCAATGCCGCTTTCGCCGATCGGCCCCGCTCGTCCGTGTCTCATTCGGTGTCCCGTCGTCCGGTGGCTCCGTCCCGTCCGGCCACACCCCCACGTGGTCCGGCTCCGCCGTCAGCCGCACCCGTCCCCGTAGCCCGTACCGCTCGACGTACTCCTCCGGCAGTTGCAAGCGCCCCGCCCGGTCGAGGACCGTGAACTCCTCTCCCCTGCCGTCCCGCTCACGGAGCGTCTCGGTAGAGGTACGGCCGTCGCGGATGCGTACGGTGCGACGGACCTGCTCGGAGACGAGCGGGTCGTGGGTGACGACCAGCACGGTCGCGCCCAGGTGTTCGTTGGCGCGGCGCAGGGCCGCGAAGACGCTCTCCCCGCCGGCGGTGTCCAGCTCCCCGGTGGGCTCGTCGGCGAGCAGTACGCGCGGGGAGTTGGCGGTGGCGACCGCGACGGCGACGCGCTGCTGTTCGCCGCCGGAGAGTTCGGTGGGCCGCCGGTCGCGGCAGTGCGCGACGCCGAGGACGCCGAGCAGTTCGGCGGCCTTCTCCCGGCGTGAACGACGCGGCACGCGCGCGTACTTCATCGGCAGCGCCACGTTCTCCAGCGCGGTCAGATAGGGCAGGAGGTTGCGCCCGGCCTGCTGCCAGACGAAGCCGACGGTGTGCCTGCGGTAGCCGAGGCGTTCGCGGCGCCCCATGGCGAGCAGGTCGTGGCCCGCGACCTTCGCGCGGCCCGCGGTGGGCAGGTCGAGTCCCGAGAGGATCGACAGGAGGGTGGACTTGCCCGACCCCGAGGCGCCGACCAGGGCCACGCACTCGCCCTCGGACACGACCAGGTCGAGGCCCTGGAGCGCCTGCACCTCGACCTCTTCGGTGCGGTAGACGCGGACGAGGTTGTCGCAGACGATCAGGCCTTCGTCACCCGTGGGGCGGCGCGCGGCGCGGGCCCGTGCCTCCAGGGCGGCCAGTTCGCCCCCGGCTCCTTCGTAGGACGACGGTTCAGTCATCGGCTCTCCCGAGTCGCAGGACGGCGCCTAGCCCCCGGCGCCGCCCGAGCCAGGTCTCCACGCCCACCGCCAGAGCGACCAGGACGCAGAGCCCCGCCCCCAGGGCCGCGGTGAACAGGACGTCGACGTGCCGGTCGGGCGCGGAGGGCCCGCCGGTGAACTCCCGCAGGTCCAGGGCCGGGCCGAGCAGTGAGGGCAGGGCGAGGCCGAGCGTGACGCCGCCCGCGACGGCCGCGAGCACCATGGGCAGCAGTTGCAGCAGGTGGAGCGCGGACGTGGCGCGCCCGCCGAGGCCGAGGGTGCGCAGGTAGGCGGCGGTGCGCCCGCGCGCGGGAGCGGACAGCAGCAGTTCGAGGACGAGGGCGAGCAGCGCGAGGAGCACGGCGAGGGCGGTGCAGGCGGTGTGCGCGGTGGTCACGGCGGCGATCAGCCCGTCGTCGTCGGCCTCGGCCTGCTCCTCGGCACGGATGCGGAGTTCGCCGGTGGTGGCCCCGGGGGCGGCGCGCGGCACGAGCGAGCGCAGGGCCTCGGGGTCCAGGCGTTCGCCGTACAGCAGCAGCGCGGTCTCCTCGAACTCCGGGGCGGCGAAGGCCTTGAGGTCCCTGTTGTCAGCGAGGAGCAGGTGCTGCCGCGCCTCCGTGGCACCGCGTACGGGCCCCAGCGCGGGGTCACGCTCCACGGCCCCGGGCAACGGCCCCACGACCCTCAGCCGTATCTCCCTGCCGTGCCGGGTGAAAGTGAGCAGTTCTCCCGCGTGCCCCTCGGAGGCAAGCACCCGAATCTCCTCGCCCGCGCCGCCACGCCGGCCGTCCTCGCCCCCACCGGCGAGCCCGGCCCCCTCCAGTGCCCGGGCCGCCGCCGAATCCTCCGCCACCTCCCCCAGCTTCGCCCCGTCCACGCCGATCAGGCTGGAGATCCCATACCGCCCGCCGTCCGTACCGCTGACGGGATCCACCCGCAGCTGCCGCACCGCCACCGTTTCCCGCACGCCACGCGCGCGTGCCAGCCGCGCGGCCATGCCGGGATCGCGTCCGGCCCCCAGAAAGGAGGCGTCGGCGCCCACCTGCCAGGCCACCGCGGAGCGCCGCCCCTCCGTCAGCGTCCCGGAGACGAGGCCGCCGAAGACGGCGCCGGCGAGCGTCACCACGAGGACGAGCAGCGCGAGCCCGCGCGCTGGGGCCTCCTTCGCGGCGCGGGACAGCGCGACGAGCGCCACGACCCCGCGCCCCCTGGCCGCCGTCCGCGCCATCAGCCGCACCGGCCAGGGGTAGCACCGCACCAGCACGGCGACCGCCGCGAGGCCGAGCAGTACGGGTACGGCGGCGAGCAGCGGATCGGGCCCCGCGGCGCCCTCGGTGCCCCGCGCCCGCAGCGCGAACACGCCTCCCGCGGCGAGCAGCAGCACGACCGCCTCGGCGACCAGCCGGCGCCCGCCCCGGCGCGGCGCCCGGTCCCGCAGCACGGCCCGGTCCCGCACCGCCCACCACGTGAGGCAGGGCAGCAGCACCCAGCAGAGCACCGCGACCCCCGCCCCCGTGCCGTACGCGGGTGAACTCCCGGGCCCCAGCGTGGCGAGCGCACAGCCGCCGCCGAACCCGAGCAGCACCGCGGGCGCACTCCACACGGCGCGCCCCAGGGCGATGTCCGAGGCGGAGGCGCCCCGCGCCCGCAGCAGCCGATCCGTGTCGAGCCGTCGCCGCACCATCAGCAACGACGTCACGACGACGGCGGAGAGCCCCACCCCGAGCAGGGAGGCCGAGGCGAAGGCGATCACGACGGTGGCCTGCCGCCAGCGCCGCTGGAACTCCTCGACGACATCCGGCAGTTCGGTGTCGGTCTCCAGTTCGGTAGCGGGGTGGGCGCCGATGAGGCACAACTTCCCGCCGTACACCCCGAATTGGCAGTACGACTCCCGTGCGGCGAGGGGATACCGGGCCATGGCCCGCTGGAAGTCCCGCTCCCCGCGCCCCACGAAGCGGGCGGCCTCCCCGCCGCCGAGCACCAGCCGCATGTTCCAGTGGACGGTCAGCTCGGCGCCCGCCTGGTTCTGTAGCATCTCGACGCCGCGAGCCGCGATCAGCGCACCGGCCTCAGGCACGCCTCCCGCCGCCGCGGGCAACGGCCGTGCCAGCAAGGGCTGTTCACTCCAGAGGCGGCGCCCGCCCTCGGCCCGGAAGACCCCGACGACGCGTCCCACGGCACTGACGTTCTCCAGGGCGCCGGCCTTCAGCCGTACCCGCTGCCCGATCCGCAGCCCCAGCGCGTCGCGCGTACGCGTGGACACGGCCAGCTCGACGGCCTCGCCCCGCTCACGGGGCCCGCGCCCGGCCACGTACGCCGCGCGCCCCGGCGCATCGGAGGCGTAGATCAGGGAGAGCGTGCTCCCCGCGCCCCTCACCGTGGGAAGCCGGACCCGAGTCGAGTCGTGCACGAGTCCGCGCCGCAGCGCTCGGGGCGAGGAGTTCTCGATGACCTCCGCGTAACGTGCGAGGTCACCGCCGAGGTCGCTCTCGGCCCCGATCCGCTCCTCCTCCGGATCGAACCGCGCGCTGTGCACCACCCCCGGCGCGTCCCGCTGCGCCTGCTGGAGCCGGGCGCCGAGCGCCGCCCCGCCCAGCCGCTCCAGCACTCCTGGCCCACCGCTGGCGACAGCCACCAGCAGCCCGGCCAACAGGGCGAACCCCACCCGCAGCCACGCGCGCGTCACGGCCCCTCCCCCACCCGGAGCACCCGCGCCAGATCCACCCGCCCCAAGATTCGCGCGGCCCCCGTCACCACCCCGCAGATCACCCCCGCGGCCACCCCGGCCGTGACCGCCACCCGCACCCACGGCACCTGCGTGACCAGCGGGGGAAAGACCGGCCCCCCGGAAGCGTCCACCGTCACCACCGGCATGATCACCGAGGCGAGCGCGGCCCCCAGGGCCGTACCGAGTACCGCCGCCACCCCCGCGAGCGCCACCTGCTCCGTCCACAGGTACGCCGCCACCTGCCCCCGCCGCATCCCGAGCGCCCGCAGCAGCGCGAACTCCCGCTCCCTGGACCGCGCCGAGACCACCGTATGCAGCGCGAACGCGATGACGGCGAAGGCGGGCGCGAGCACCAGGCACAGCGTGAGCGCGCCCCGCGCCCCCCTGCGCAGCGGATCGGCCGCCAACTCCGCCCGGACCTGCGCCACATCGACGGCCTTCCCCAGCCGCGGCGCCTCGCGCACCGCCCCCAGAGCCCCGCCCGTGTCCGCTCCGCGCACACCCACCCACCACGCGCTCTCCGCGTCGGGCAGCACCCCGCTCAGGGCCCACTGGGCGGCCATGGCACGGGAGTCGGCGAGCAGCCGCGCCCGGTCGCGCGGCACTCCCGGCACCGCCGCGATCCGCCCGACGATCGCGACCCGCGCGCTCCCGCCCGTGCTCCGCCGTACCGTCACGGTGTCCCCGACCCGCACCGCACCCGACGCGAGCAGCGCGTCGTCGGCGAGCGCGGGCGCGGCCGGCCGCCCTTTCGCGCGGTCCGTGCCGAGCCGCACGCCCCAGGTGGGGTACTTCAGCCGCCCGTCGGGCCCGCGCAGCACCGCGTCGACGAGCGTGCCCCGACCGGGCCTGTCCCGGCACAGCACGGGCCCCGGCGCCTGACCCGAGGCGTCCCTCCCCCGCTCCCGCTCCGCCCCCGGGCAGCCGGCCGCATGCCGGTCCGGCGCGTCGGCCCGCAGGTCACGCCACCGCGCCTGCCGCGCAAGCCCCGGCACGTCATCGACGGTCAGCCGGTACGTCCGCCGCACCCGCTCGCCGACCATGCTCAGATCGATCTGGAGGACGCGTACGTCCCCTCCGCGCACCGGCACCTCCAGCGGCACGGTCCGGGCGCGGCCCTCCTTGATCACCACGGAACTCGACCGCGTGAGCCCGTCCCCGTCCTCGAAGTGGGCGGTGAGCCGCACGGGTACGACCTCACCGTCCCCGTCGGCGGACATCCGCACCCGGAGCGGCAGCTCCCGCCCGGCACCGCGCACCGGCAGCCCGTGCGCAGGAACCTCCCTGCCGAGCGGCGCCACCAGCTCACGCACGGGTGCGTCCGCGAGATCGCCGCGCAGTGCGGGAACCGGCCCCCGCGCCGTGTTGACGGCGGTCACAGCCACCGCGTCCTGCCCGACGTATCCCTCCGAGGTGATCACGGGCGTGGCGGCCTCGGCGCCCGGCAGCGCCTCGTAGGCGGCACGCCGCTGCTGTGGCGCCACCCCGTCCCCCGGCTCGACGCGCAGGTCCGCGCCGACCTGGAACGCGGCCTGGTCGCGGTCGCCCCGGTCGAGGACGGCCAGCGCCGTACTGCTGAGCGCGGCGACCGCGAGGGCGAGCGTCACCACCAGCGCGGGCCCCGCCTGCCGCGCCGCGCGCCGCCCGATCTGCCAGCCGCCGAGCGGCAGGACGAGCCCTCTGCCGCGCCGCGCGAGGGGGTCGATCAGGCGGGCGAGCAGCGGCAGGAACCGCAGGGCGAGCAGCGCGGCCGCCACGGTCATCGCGACAGGCGCGAGCACCAGCACAGGGTCGACGCCGTTGCCGCCGGTCACGGGCGAGCGGTACTGGCGCAGTTGCAGCCAGCCGAGGACGGCGACCGCCGCCAGCGCCAGGTCCGCCCCGAGCCGCTGGGCGCCCGCGAGCCGCGCGACCCGCAACCCGGGCCGGGCCGCCGCCCGCCGGTCCCGCACCGCCCGCACCGTCGGCAGCAGCACCGCGGCGCCGTGCATGGCGACGGCGGTGAGCGCTGTCGCCCACCCCACGCCGGTCGCCGCCGAGCCGGGCACCTCGCCCTCGATGAGCCCGGCCGCGGCGAGCCCGCGCAGCAGCGGGCCCGCGAGGCAGGGCGCGGCCAGCCCCGCGGGCACGGCGACGCAGGCCCACTGCCCGGCCGTCGACAGAGCGAGCCGCCGGGTGCCCGCCCCGCGCGCGGCCAGCAACGCCAGCTCCGGGCGCCGGTGTTCGGCGAACTGGCGTGCGGTGAGGACGAGGGCGGCCACGGCGAGCGCGGCGAGGAGCGTCGCGGGGACGTAGAGCCCGGCGCGGGCCACGGCGATCGGCGTGGTGAGCCGGTCCAGCGCGCGTCGCAGCCCCGCCGACACGGTGATGTCGTCCCCCGGGCCGCCACCGCGCAGGACGGAGAGCGAGGCGTCGCTGCCCGCGAACCGCTTCGCGCGCTCTTGGAGCGCCCCGATGTCCCCGAGCCGCAGCCCGCCCGTGTCCGGCACCCCGAGCCACAGCCGCGCCGCGTCCCGGGCGAGCCCCGGGCTGCGCGCGAACGCCTCGTGCGGAACGACCGCGATCGAGTCGGGGGTCCCGAACGTACTGCTCAACGACGCCCACAGGGCCGGCGCCCGCTCCTCGGCGGCGTACAGCCCCACGACCTTCAACGCCACGGGCCGTTCGTCCGCGCTCCGCACGCTGATGCCGTCCCCGGGCCGCACGGCCAGTTCGGCGGCGGCGGTCTCCGTCAGCGCGGCCTCGACCGGCCCGGCACCGGAGCGCGGCCATCGCCCGGCCCGCAGGACGGCGTGCCGCCCGGCGCCCTGCACGGCGGCCACGGTGACGGTCGCGTCCCGCCGCGGGTGGCCGGCGGCCTCGGTGACGGTGAGCTCGCCGTTGCGGGCCGCGGGCGCGCGCAGCGCCGACCAGGTGTGATGGGGTACGTCGCCATAGGCGCGGCCGACGGCCGCGCGGACGTCACGGTCCAGCTTCCGCGCGCCGTCCGTCCGGTGCGGTCCCGCGACCTCGACGACGGCCTCGCGGTCCGCGGCGAGCCGCCGCTGTATCCCGCCCTCCACGGCCTTCTCGGAGAGGGCGGCGAGGGCGGCGAGGACGGTGGCCGCGAGCAGCACCGCGAGCCCCGCGGCCCCCAGGACCACCCCGTGATGCCGACTCCCCCGCACCGCGGCGGGCACGCGCCGTCCACTCACCGCACCGGTCTCCCCCCGGGTGACCGGCACAGTATGGGCGTACGCGAAGAAGGCCCGCAATGGTCCGGACGAACCGGAACCACTGCGGGCCACAAGGCACTTGACTCGCCGTCAGGCGCTGGACACTCGCCCCGCCGTCAGGCGGCGGGGGCGCCTGTCGCGCCGATGCGCGGCGGTGTCAGCGCACCTCGGTGATCTCGGGGCCGCGCTGAAGCTGCCCCATGCCACCCGAGAAGCGCGAGCCTTCCTGCTGCTCCTGCTGGACGCTGCCTTCGGCGACCATCTGCGCGTCGTCCGGCAGCTTCAGGACGATCGGGTCGCGGGGCGCCATCGGGCCCTCGCCGCGCACGACCACGGTGTCCCGGAAGATCTGCTCCAGCAGTCCGGCGGCCTGCGGCTGCACCGCGCCCTGCCCGGAGATCACCCCGCGCAGGAACCAGCGCGGCCCGTCGACGCCGACGAAGCGCACGACCTGCACGCCGCCCGTGCCGTCCGGCAGCTGCACGGGGACCTGCGCGCGCAGCTCCCAGCCGAGGGGGCCCTCGACCTCGTCGATGACACCGCCCTGCTGGGTGATGCCGGTCGCGATCTCCTCGCGGACCTCGCCCCAGATGCCCTCCTTCTTCGGGGCGGCGAAGCCCTGGAGCTGGATGGCGCTGTCCTGGAGCACGACGGTGGCCGCGACGATCGCGTCGCCCGCGACCTCTACCCGCAGCTCCATGCCCTCGACCCCCGGCACGAAGAGCCCGCCGAGGTCCACCCGGCCCTCGCCGGGCTCACGGACCTCGGAGATGTCCCAGGGACCGTCGGGACGGGGCTCCGGCTCCAGCCTCACGCGCGAGCGCGCGACGTCGGCCTGGTCATTGCTGTCCACGCCGTCGACGACCTGCTCGTCCGCGCCCGCCGCGTCCTCGGCGGCACTGTCCTTCTTGCGACGTCCGAACACGTCACTGTCCTTCCCGGTCGGATACGACCGATGCGTATCGATTCCCACCCGTTTGTTCGCCCGCGCTTCCGCCCGAGCCGACGTCCACGGCGGCATGGCCGCCGGTGGACCCGAAGCCCCCCTCGGCCCGTGCCGACGCGGGAAGCTCCGCCACCTCCTGGAAGCGCACCTTCTCGACCTGCTGGACGACCAGTTGGGCGATCCGGTCGAAGCGCTCGAACCGCACGGCCTCGCGCGGGTCGAGATTCACGACGATCACCTTGATCTCTCCACGGTACCCGGCATCCACCGTCCCCGGGGCATTCACCAGAGCGACACCGCAGCGGGCGGCGAGCCCCGAACGGGGGTGCACGAAGGCCGCGTACCCCTCGGGGAGCGCGATGGACACCCCGGTGGGCAGCACGACCCGCTCGCCGGGCGCGAGTTCACAGGATTCCGTCGTCCGCAGATCGGCGCCTGCGTCGCCGGGCCGCGCGTACGACGGCAGCGGTACGTCGGGGTCGACGCGCCTGATCAGCACGTCCAGAGGGGGGCGGGATGTCACGGGTTCACCTCGAAGGCGCGGGCGCGCCGGATCTGGTCCGGGTTGTTCATGGCGGCCTGGATCTCCTCCGGGCGGCCGTTGTCGATGAAGTGCTCGACCTTCACCTCGATGAAGAGGGCTTCGGCACGGACCGCGACGGGCCCTTCGGGGCCGCCGATCCGGCCGGTGGCGGTCGAGTAGATCTTCCGTCCTGCGACGGCGGTGACCTCGGCTTCCAGGAACAGCACGGTGCCCAGCGGCACGGGCCGTACGAAGTCGGTCTCCAGGCGGCCGGTCACCGCGATCACCCGCAGCAGCCAGTTCAGCGAGCCCAGCGTCTCGTCGAGCGCGGTGGCGAGGACGCCGCCGTGGGCGAGGCCCGGGGCGCCCTGGTGCGCCTCGCGGACGGTGAACTCCGCGGTGACGGTCACACCCTCCCCGGCGCGTGCCGCCAGGTGCAGTCCGTGCGCCTGCCCTTCGCCACAGCCGAAACAGTGTTCGTAGTGGGCACCGATCAACTCACCGGGAGCGGGCGCGTCGGGGTGGCGGACGGGCGCTATGGCGTCGGCCGGGGGCGTCAGAGCTGCAGATGTACCACTCACAGGCGCAGACCTTACCTCCGCGTCAGCGCTCCCAGCTCCCCGTGCCAAGCTTGGTTCCATGCAGCCTTACGAAGAACGCCTGACCGCGCCCCGTTCGTGGTGGTTCGCCTCGGTACTGGTCGGTGTCGCGATGGCCCTGATCATGCTGCCGTTCGGCACCCTCCCGCTCCTCGGCGGCCTGGTCGGCGGCACGGCTGTGGCCGCGGTCGTCACCAGCGCGTACGGCTCGGTGCGGATCCGCGTGATGGCCGGCTCGCTGGTCGCGGGCGACGCGAGGATCCCGGTGTCCGCCCTGGGCGAGGCAGAGGTCCTGACGGGCGAGGAGACCCGCGCCTGGCGCTCCTACAAGGCCGACCCGCGCGCGTTCATGCTGCTGCGCGCCTACATCCCCACGGCCCTGCGCGTGAAGATCACGGATCCGGCCGACCCGACGCCGTACGCATACATCTCGACGAGGCACCCGGAGGCCCTCGCGGAAGCCTTGAACGCGGTGCGCCAGAACACTCCCTGAGCCGGAGCGCCCGTCAGGGGCGCGGAGAACTGCGCGACCAGCCACAGCAGGGCCCGCAGACCCTCACCGGACTCAGCCGCCCAACTCCTTGGGACGCCCGCCCAACCGCAGAGGATCGTCCGGCGCCTCCAGAGGCGGAAGCTCCGGAAGCGCGTCCCACGGCACCTGCCGCGTCCGCAGGTCCTCCCTGATCTTCGCGGCGAGCTTCTTGGTGTCCCGGCGGTTCATCACCGCCCCGACCGCGGCGCCCACCATGAAGGGCATGAGGTTCGGGAGGTTGCGGACCATCCGCTTCATGATCTGCTGGCGCAGCTCCCGCTTCACCTGGCCCCCCAGGGCGGCGTTGAGCGTCGTGGGCTTGGACACGTCGACGCCGCGCTCCTGCGTCCACGAGGTCAGATACGCCGTGCTGCGCTGCTTGAGATTGCCGCCGGGCCGCTGACCGTAGACCTCGTGCAGCTCGGCGATGAGTTTCAGTTCGACGGCGGCGACGCCGGTGATCTCGGCCGCGAGCTCGGCGGGCATCGCGGGCGGCACGGGCATCATCGCCGCGGCGCCCACTCCCGCGCCCACCGTGGACGAGGCGTTGGCCGCGCCGGAGACGAGCTTGTCCGCCAGCTGCTCCGGGCCGAGGCCCGGGAACTGCTTGCGGAGGGTCGCCAGATCGCGGACCGGGATCCGCGGGGCGTTCTCGATGAGGCGGTCGGCGAGATAGCCGATGCCGGCCTTGGCGCCGCGCCCGCCCTTGCGCACGCCTTCTCTCATTCCGACCGCGACGGCGGCAACGCGGCTCCGGGACCCGGCTGTCCGAGTGGTCCTGGAGGCCTTGTCGTCCGCCGTCTCGCCCGGCGCCACCTCAAGGGCGCTCGCCGGTTCGAGCGAGGCTGTTCCGCCTGTGGAAGAGCCCCGCTCGTCGTCACGCACGCCGTCGCCCGGGGCGCCGGCTTCGTCCGCTCCGCGCTTGCGGAAACGGCGCTTCCTGGACGGGGTCGAGCCAGTCACGGCCGACCCCGCCTCAGTCGCAGTCGCGACAGATCGGCTGGCCGTTCTTCTCCCTGGCCAGCTGGCTGCGGTGGTGCACCAGGAAGCAGCTCATGCAGGTGAACTCGTCCTGCTGCTTCGGGAGCACCCGGACGGCGAGCTCCTCGTTGGAAAGGTCCGCGCCGGGGAGTTCGAGGCCCTCGGCGGCCTCGAACTCGTCGACGTCGACCGATGAGGTCGACTTGTCGTTCCGCCGCGCCTTCAGTTCCTCGATGCTGTCCTCATTGACGTCATCGTCGGTCTTGCGTGGGGTGTCGTAGTCCGTTGCCATGTCGCTCTCCCCCTCTGGGTGTCTGCGGTGTCTCCAGCGCACGTAACGCGTGAGAGGCCGGACTTGTGCCCGACCCGAGGCGGAGATTTTGCCTCACATCAAGGTCTGTTACTCAATCGACACCCAACCGCACCCCTGAAGAGGTGATCGGCTTGGATGGCGATCGGGACCGTACACGGTCCGAATGTCGCACTTCACGGGCGTCACCCCGTGTACTTCCCGTGATCAAGACCCCTGAAAACCCGGATTTTCCCGGCTTTCCGACGACTTTCGCGATCACGGAGAGTAGATACCCATGAAATAGCCACTGTGATCGATCACACACGATTTTCCCGGGATCGAGTCCCGAAAATTCCGCGCAAAGCGAACACGCCGACGCACTCGCGGCAGCATCTCAGATGGGGAGCGTGACTCGCATCACGAGCCCTCCCCCCTCACGCGGCTCCGCGATGATACGGCCCCCGTGGGCCCGCGCCACCGACCGGGCGATCGACAGGCCGAGACCGACGCCCTTGTCGCTGCCCGTCCGCTCGGTCCGCAGCCTCCGGAACGGCTCGAAAAGGTTGTCGATCTCGTACGCGGGCACCACCGGGCCCGTGTTCGACACCACGAGGACCGCCTGGCCGTGCTGAGCCTCCGTGGTGACCTCGACCCATCCCTCGTCCGGCACGTTGTACCTGACGGCGTTCTGGACGAGGTTCAAAGCGATCCGCTCCAGGAGAACGCCGTTGCCCTGCACGACTGCCGGGCCGCGCTCCCCGCGGATCTCCACGGCCTTCGCGTCGGCCTCGGCCCGCACCTGGTCGACGGCGCGGTCGGCGACCTCGGCCAGGTCGACGGGCTTGCGCTCGACGATCTGGTTGTCGCTGCGGGCGAGCAGCAGCAGGCCTTCCACGAGCTGCTCGCTGCGTTCGTTGGTGGCCAGGAGCGTCTTGCCGAGCTGCTGGAGCTCGGGGGGCGCGCCGGGGTCGGAGAGGTGCACCTCCAGGAGCGTGCGGTTGATCGCCAGCGGAGTGCGCAGCTCGTGCGACGCGTTGCCGACGAAGCGCTGCTGGGCGGTGAAGGCCCGCTCCAGGCGGTCCAGCATCTCGTCGAAGGTGTCGGACAGCTCCTTCAGCTCGTCGTCCGGGCCGTCCAGCTCGATGCGCCGGGTCAGGTCCGTGCCCGCCACCCTGCGGGCGGTGCGGGTGATGCGGCCCAGCGGCGAGAGCACGCGGCCCGCCATCGCGTACCCGAAGGCGAACGCGATCACGGCGAGACCGAGGAGGGCGAGAAGTGAACGGCTGAGGAGGTTGTCCAGGGCATTCCGGCGGACCTGGTTGACGCACTCGTTCAGTGCCGCGTTGACCTGCTCGGCGGGGATCTGCGTCCCCGTCGGGAGGTTGTGACAGGTGTCGCTGCTCACCTTGGAGCCGCCCTCGATGGTGAAGGGCAGGTCAGTTCCCACGTTCAACGCCTGCGCGGCGAGCAGATAGATGATCGAGAGCAGCAGGATGCCCGCGATGAGGAACATGCCGCCGTAGAGCAGCGTGAGGCGTATGCGGATGGTGGGGCGCAGCCACGGGAAGGGTGCTTCGACCTTCCTCGGGTCCCACGTGGGCTTGGGAGGCGCGGCTGGCGGCGCCGGGGTCGCGGCCACCGGGGGTCAGATCCGGTAGCCGGAGCCCGGGACCGTCACGATGACGGCGGGCTCACCGAGCTTGCGGCGCAGGGTCATGACGGTGACCCGGACGACGTTCGTGAACGGGTCGGTGTTCTCGTCCCAGGCCTTCTCCAGCAGCTGCTCCGCGGAGACGACCGCGCCCTCGCTGCGCAGCAGTACTTCGAGGACGGCGAACTCCTTGGGCGCGAGCTGGATCTCCCTGCCGTCGCGGAAGACCTCGCGGCGGTTGGGGTCGAGCTTGATCCCGGCCCGCTCCAGGACGGGCGGGAGCGGCACGCTCGTACGCCGTCCGAGGGCGCGCACGCGTGCCGTCAGCTCGCTGAACGCGAAGGGCTTGGGGAGGTAGTCGTCGGCGCCGATCTCCAGGCCCTCGACCCGGTCGCTGACGTCGCCCGAGGCGGTGAGCATCAGGACGCGGGTCGGCATGCCGAGCTCGACGATCTTGCGGCAGACGTCGTCGCCGTGCACGAGCGGGAGGTCCCGGTCGAGCACCACCACGTCGTAGTCGTTGACGCCGATGCGCTCCAGGGCGGCCGCCCCGTCGTACACGACGTCGACGGCCATGGCCTCCCGGCGCAGTCCGGTGGCCACCGCATCGGCGAGCAGCTGCTCGTCCTCGACGACGAGTACGCGCACGTCGTTGTCCTTCCTCTGTGCCCCTGCGGGCAGGTTTGTCTCGGGGGTAGGCCTCCATCCTGCCCCTTTCGGCCATAAACCGGCTGTAAGGCGGTCTCGGGGCCCGGGAATGCGGGTTTTTCTCCGGCTGTTGAGGTTTCTGCGGAACGGAGCAAGGGGAGGACGGCCTTACACCCGCGATCACGCTTTGTATGTGGTGCGCCACAAACCGCTTTCTCCAGGGCGGCTCACGACGTGATCGAACCCTTCTTGAGGGCACACCCCCGTGCCATCGACCCACGACCCAGCCGAGGGGGCGCAACCATGGACGCATTCACCGCAGGTCTCCTGCAGCGCATAAAGGCCACGGAGTCCGACCTCACGATGGCCCGTGAGACGGGAGACGACTTCCTCGCCGAGGTCGAACAGGCGGAGCTGGAGGACCTCCACCGCCTGGCCGCCGAGCACGGAGTCGAGGTAGCCGCTCTCCAGGTCTGAGCAGTCCGAGCACATGCGCACGGAAGGGCCCCGGCAGCTGGACCAGCCGCCGGGGCCCTTCCGTGTGCCGTCAGTCGTGCCAGGCGCCGAGGTCCTCCAGGAGGCCCTGGAGGGGCTCGAAGAGGCCGGGCGGGGCCGCGACGGCCAGCTCGCCCGAGAGGGGCTCTCCGGGGCGGCCACCGGTCAGCGCGCCCGCCTCACGGGCGACGAGGTCACCGGCCGCGAAGTCCCAGGGGTTGAGCCCCCGCTCGTAGTACGCGTCCAGACGGCCCACCGCGACGTCGCACAGGTCGATCGCGGCCGACCCGCCGCGGCGGATGTCCCGCACCTTCGGGACGAGGTGCCGGGCGACCTCCGCCTGCCGGGCCCGGCGCTCGGTGAGGTAGCCGAAGCCGGTGCCCACCAGGGCCTGACCGAACGGCGGCGCGGGGCGGACGCGCGCGGGCGTCTCGCCGAGGAAGGCGCCCTCCCCCAGGGCCGCGCGGTAGGTCTCACCGCGCATCGGGGCGTGCACCACCCCGACCAGGGTCTCGCCGTCCTTGCGGGCGGCGATGGACACGCACCAGTCCGGGCGGCCGTACAGGTAGTTGACGGTGCCGTCGATCGGGTCGACGACCCACTCCACACCGCTGCTGCCCTCGAAGCTCGCGCCCTCCTCGCCGAGCACGCCGTCGTCCGGCCTGCGCTCGCCGAGGAAGCCGGTGATGAGCTTCTCGGAGGCGATGTCCATCTCGGTGACGACGTCCACGGCGCTGGACTTGGTGGCCGCCACCGCCAGGTCGTCGGGTCGGCCTTCGCGCAGGAAGACCCCTGCGCGGTGCGCGGCCTCCAGGGCGACGTCGAGCAGTTCGGCCTTGAGCGCCTTCAGTGGGTCCGTCATGGTGCTGGCTCCAGCTCGGGGATCGGGGGTCACGCGTACGGGCTGTCGGCGCCGGCGGCCGCGGGCTTCGGGGCGCGGGCCGGGCAGCAGCCCACCGGGCACAGGTCGTGGCTCGGACCCAGGGCCCCCAGCGCGCACGGAGTGACGGCCGTGCCGCTCTCCTTCGCCGCGCGCTCCAGGACCAGCTCCCTGATCGCCGCGGCGAACCGGGGATCGGCGCCGACCGTCGCCGAGCGGCGGACCGGGAGGCCCAGCTCCGCGGCCTTGGCCTCGGCCTCGGTGTCGAGGTCGTACAGCACCTCCATGTGGTCCGAGACGAAGCCGATGGGGACCATGACCACCGCGGGCGCCCCCGCGCCGTGCCGCTCCTCCAGGTGGTCGCAGATGTCGGGCTCCAGCCACGGGATGTGCGGGGCGCCGCTGCGCGACTGGTAGACGAGCTGCCAGGGGTGCTCGACACCGGTCTCCTCGCGCACCGCGTCGACGATGAGGCGGGCCACGTCCAGGTGCTCCTTGACGTAGGCACCGCCGTCGCCGTGGTCCTCGGCCGGCCCGGAGGTGTCGGCCGCGGCGTTCGGGATCGAGTGCGTCGTGAAGGCGAGGTGCGCGCCCCGGCGTACGTCCTCGGGCAGCTCGGCGAGGGACTTCAGGACGCCGTCGACCATCGGGCGTACGAAGCCGGGGTGGTTGAAGTAGTGCCGGAGCTTGTCGACCCGCGGCACCTGGAGGCCCTCGGCCTCCAGGGCGGCGAGGGAGTCCGCGAGGTTCTCGCGGTACTGGCGGCAGCCCGAGTACGAGGCGTAGGCGCTGGTGGCCAGGACCAGGATGCGGCGACGGCCGTCGGTGACCATCTCGCGCAGGGTGTCGGTGAGGTAGGGCGCCCAGTTGCGATTGCCCCAGTAGACCGGCAGGTCGAGGCCGTGCTCCGCGAAGTCCTTGCGCAGGGCGCCCAGCAGGGCGCGGTTCTGGTCGTTGATCGGGCTGACCCCGCCGAACAGGAAGTAGTGCTGCCCCACCTCCTTGAGCCGCTCCTTGGGGATGCCGCGCCCGCGCGTCACGTTCTCCAGGAACGGGACGACGTCGTCGGGGCCCTCCGGGCCGCCGAACGAGAGCAGCAGCAGGGCGTCGTAGGGCGTGGGATCGAGCACATCGGACATGCTCCCGATCCTGCCACCAGGCACTGACAGCCGGAAAATCACGGTGCGTCCGGCACCCCGGGAGCCGTAAGCTGTATCAGCCACCTTTACGCCTTACCGGAGTCCACGTGCCCAGCCCCTACCGCGCTCTCTTCGCCGCCCCCGGCACCAAGGCGTTCTCCACCGCCGGGTTCCTCGGCCGCATGCCGATATCGATGATGGGCATCGGCATCGTGACGATGGTGTCCCAGCTGACCGGGCGCTACGGCCTCGCGGGCGCGCTGTCGGCGACCGTCGCGCTGTCCGCCGCCGCGATCGGCCCGCAGATATCGCGGCTCGTGGACCGGCACGGCCAGCGCCGGGTGCTCAGGCCCGCGACGCTTGCCTCCCTGGCCGCGGTGACGGGTCTGCTGCTCTGCGCGAAGTTCGAGGCGCCCGACTGGACGCTGTTCGTCTTCGCCGCGCTGGTCGGCTGTGTGCCGAGCGTAGGCTCGATGATCAGGGCGCGCTGGGCCGTCCTCTACCGCGACACCCCGCAGCTGCACACCGCGTACTCCTTCGAGTCGGTGGTGGACGAGGTCTGCTTCATCTTCGGGCCGATCATCTCGATCGGGCTCTCCACGGTGTGGTTCCCCGAGGCCGGACCGCTGCTCGCCGGGGCCTTTCTCGCCGTGGGCGTCTTCTGGCTGACGGCACAGCGGGACACTGAGCCGGTGCCGCACCCTCGCGAACACCACACCGGGGGTTCGGCGTTGCGCTCGGGCGGCCTCCAGGTGCTCGTCGCCACCTTCGTCGCGACCGGCGCGATCTTCGGGGCGATCGACGTGGTCACCGTGGCGTACGCGGAGGACCAGGGCCACAAGTCCGCGGCGAGCCTGGTGCTCGCGGTCTACGCCCTCGGCTCCTGCCTCGCCGGGGCCGTCTTCGGGCTGCTGCGCTTCAAGGGGGCGCCGGCGCCCAGGTGGCTGCTGGGTGTCTGTGCGATGGCCGTGAGTATGATCCCGCTTCAACTGGTCGGGAACCTGCTGTTTCTGGCCGTGGCGCTGTTCGTCGCGGGCCTCTTCATCGCACCGACAATGATCACGACGATGGCCCTCGTCGAGCAGCACGTACCACGCGCGAAACTGACCGAGGGCATGACCTGGGTGAGCACCGGGCTCGCGGTCGGCGTCGCGCTCGGCTCCTCCGCGGCCGGCTGGGTGATCGACGCCGCGGGACCGGACGCCGGGTACGCGGTTCCGGGAATCTCGGGAGCGGCCGCGGTCGTGGTCGGGTTCCTGGGGTATCGCCGGCTGAACGGGCCGGTTCCGCGACGGGGAGGGACCCATGAGCACGGGAACTGGAACGGGCACGGGCAGCGGGAGGAGCACAGCGACGTGGCGTAACTGGGCGGGCAACGTCACCACGCGGCCCGCCAGGGAGGTCACCCCCGCGACGGTGGACGAACTCGCCGGGGCGCTGCGCGAGGCCAGGGCCGACGGCCTCAGGGCGAAGCCCGTCGGCTCGGGCCACTCCTTCACGGCGGCCGCCGCGACCGACGGCCTCCTCATACGCCCCGGCCTGCTCACCGGCATCCGCGGCATCGACCGCGCGGCGGGCACGGTCACCGTCGAGGCGGGCACCCCGCTGAAGCGCCTGAACACGGCGCTCGCCCGTGAGGGCCTGTCGCTCACGAACATGGGCGACATCATGGAGCAGACCGTCTCCGGAGCCGTCAGCACCGGCACCCACGGCACGGGCCGCGACTCGGCCTCGATCGCCGCGCAGATCACGGGCCTTGAGCTGGTCACCGCGGACGGCACGGTCCTGACCTGCTCCGCCGACCAGAACGCCGATGTCTTCGCCGCCGCTCGCGTCGGGCTCGGCGCGCTCGGCGTCATCACCGCGATCACCTTCGCCGTGGAGCCGGTCTTCTTCCTCACGGCCCGCGAGGAACCGATGACCTTCGAGAGGGTCACCAGCGACTTCGACGCCCTCTTCACCGAGAACGAGCACTTCGAGTTCTACTGGTTCCCGCACACCGGCAACTGCAACACCAAGCGCAACAACCGCAGCCTGGGCCCGGTGGCCCCACCCGGCAGGATCAGCGCCTTCGTAGAGGACGAACTGCTCTCCAACGGCCTCTTCCAGGTGGTCAACTCCCTCGGCCGGGCCGTCCCCGCGACCATCCCGGGCATCGCCAAGATCTCCAGCAAGGCGCTCTCCGCCCGCACGTACACGGACATCCCCTACAAGGTCTTCACCAGCCCACGCAGGGTGCGCTTCATGGAGATGGAGTACGCCGTTCCGCGCGAGGCCCTCGTGGAGACCCTGTGCGAGCTGAGGGCCATGGTGGACCGCTCGCGGCTGCGGATCAGCTTCCCGGTGGAGGTCCGCACGGCGCCCGCGGACGACATCGCGCTCTCCACGGCCTCGGGCCGGGAGAGCGCGTACATCGCCGTCCACATGTACAAGGGCACGCCGTACCAGGCGTACTTCGCGGCGGCCGAGCGGATCTTCACCGCGCACGAGGGGCGGCCGCACTGGGGCAAGCTGCACACGCGCGACGCGGAGTACTTCGCCGAGGTATACCCCCGCTTCGGCGAGTTCACGGCCCTGCGCGACCGCCTCGACCCCGACCGCGTGTTCGGCAACGAGTATCTGCGGCGGGTTCTCGGCGACTGACGCCGGCTACGGGCTGGTGGTCTCGCCCTGCTGCGCGTCGCCGCCCGTGCCCGTGCCGCTGCCGGGCCCCGTGCCGCTGGACGGCGTGGGGGCCGGAGGCGGCGTCGGCGTCGGGTCCGTCTTGGAACCGTCGTCTCCGGAGTCGTCGCCCGTGTCCTTGCCGGGATCGGTGCCGGTGTCCTTGTCGGGCTCGTTGTCCGAACCGGAGTCGCGGCCTGTGCCGTTGCCGTCGCCCTGGCCCGGCGTCCGACCGCCGGTCCCGTTCGGGTCCGGGGTCGCGGTGCCGCCGCCCTCCTGGGAGCCGTCATCGGTCCCCGAAGTGCCGTTGTCCGAGGGCTGCACTGACGGCTCGGAAGGAGTGGACGGCCTCTTCGGAGAGGTGTTGTTCCCCGAGATGCCGTTGCCGATCGTCGTGCCCTTGCCTCCGCTGAGGTCCTCCCCGGACACCACCTCGTACGTGGTGATGCCGGCCATCGCGACACCGAAGACCACGGCCCCCGCGATCAACGGCCGCTTCCAGCTGCGGATCTGCGCGCGGTGTGTGGTCCCGTCGGTGAACTCGTCCGAGAACTCGTCCGACGGGAGCGGCGGTTCGACCGGCGTCCCCGGAGCCGGCACCTGAGTCCCCGCGCGGAGCACGCGCGTGGCGTCGTCGCGGGGCATGAGCTGGGTGGCGTCCTCGCGCGGCACCAACTGCGTGGCGTCGACCGAGCCGAGCAGTTGCGTCTGCTCGGCATCGAGGTCGGCGGCCACCGACGGCAGTACGGTCGTCGGGTCGGCGTCGGCCGCGGTCGGCAACGCCCTGGTCGCGTCCGGCTCGGCTCCGGCTTCCTGACTGCGGCCCCACGTGGTGGTCACGGGCCCGGTGGCGGACGCGGCGCCCGGGTAGGCGGTGGTTCTGAACGTGTCGGGCACCGATGTGGCGGTGGTCACCGGCACTTGGTGCGCCTTCGGCTTGGCCTGCACCGCGACGACGCGTATCTGCTCGCCCGTGCGCTTGAAGAAGTGCTGGAAGATCGTGCCGCCGCAGGTCGCGATGCCGCTCACGACGCCGGCGCCGAGGATCGTTCCGTAGACGCCGAGGTTCGAGGCGAGCTTCGCCGCCACGACCGCGGCGATGGCGCTCCCCGCCACCTGCGGCACGCTGAGATCGAGGCGCCGCTTCTCCTCCGGCTCCTCCTGGTCCTTCGCGGCCGTGCCCATCGAGTCCGTACCCTTCGACCCCTTGCCGGAATCCGGCTTTATTCGCATCTCCGACCCTTGCCTGCCTTTCTCACCTTTTCGACTGACCACACGAGAAGGGGACGTACGGGCGAAGCCATTAGTTCCGTTTCGGGGGTTTCCGTGAAGTGCGCCACCCGCGCGCGGGGTTGTGAGCCCGAAAACGCCACCAACTCCCTTCCCCCATGAGAAGTTCGGCGGCGCGGCGGTCCACCCGCGTGGCCCGAATGGAGTACTGTTGCGAGCCCTGGGTCCGGTCTCCCGCCAGGGTGCCCGGGGCCTTCCAGAACCACCGGGTGGGAGGCTCGCTGCACAGGGTGACGAACGTCGTCACTTAGCGTTGCGAAACGGTAACCGTGCCATAACGGCGATCCAGGGCCCCTGCCCGACACGCCGGGCAACTCGGCAAGGTTGTGGCAGGCTGCACCCGGGCAGGCCACACTCGACTAGCGGAAGCAGCGACGCACGTGACGTCGGCAGGCACCACCCGGGAGGTCCCCATGCCCGAACTGCGTGTCGTGGCCGTCAGCAACGACGGCACACGGCTGGTGCTGAAGGCTGCGGACAGCACGGAGTACACGCTTCCGATCGACGAACGGCTGCGCGCGGCCGTCCGCGGCGACCGGCCCCGACTCGGCCAGATCGAGATCGAGGTGGAGAGCCACCTCCGCCCGCGTGACATCCAGGCACGGATACGTGCCGGTGCCAGCGCGGAAGAAGTGGCCCAGCTCGCCGGCATCCCCGTTGATCGCGTCCGCCGCTTCGAAGGACCCGTGCTCGCCGAGCGCGCCTTCATGGCGGAGCGCGCCAGGAAGACCCCCGTACGCCGTCCCGGCGAGAACACCGGACCCCAGCTCGGCGAGGCCGTCCAGGAACGGCTGCTGCTGCGCGGCGCCGACAAGGAATCCGTCCAGTGGGACTCCTGGCGCCGTGACGACGGCACCTGGGAGGTCCTGCTCGTCTACCGCGTCGCGACCGAGCCGCACTCCGCGAGCTGGACGTACGACCCGCCCCGGCGGCTCGTCCAGGCCGTGGACGACGAGGCGCGCTCGCTGATCGGCGAGACGGACGACATCGCGGCACCGGAGCCCAGCTTCCCGTTCGTGCCGCGCATCGCCCGGCTCCCCCGGGACCGGCCGCTCGACCGCGCCCTGGACCGGCAGCTGGACCGCCCGAGCATCCCCGCCTCCCCCGTCGACCCCTCGGAGGAGGGCGAGGGCGCGGGCTCCGCGGTCGCCGAGCAGGAGCGCGACTCGCTGACGAGCCTCCTGGAGGCGGTGCCGAGCTTCCGCGGCGACATGGTCGTGCCCGAGCGCCCCGCGGTCACGACCACCACCGAACTGCCGCCGCCCGCTCAGGAGGAGTCCGAGCAGGAGGCCGAGGCCGAGGAAGCCCCCGCGGCATCGGCCGGCGCCGGTGCGGCCTACGCGGACGTGCTCATGCCGCGCTCGGTGGCCAGCCACCGCGACCGGCTCGTCGGCTCCACGGACCGGCAGGCCGAGGCCGACGGAGTGCGCCCCGGGCGCCGCGCCGCGGTGCCCAGCTGGGACGAGATCGTCTTCGGCACGCGGCGCAAGAAGCAGGAGTAGCCCCGGCCCCGGACGCCCCTGACGTACGACGCCACAGGCCCCGCACCGGCAGGTGCGGGGCCTGTGTGCGTTCACCCGTGGCCTACTGCGGGTCCGGGCCCGTCGCGACCGGACGGGAGCCGTCCGCCGACCACTCCGACCACGAGCCGACGTACAGCGCCGCCGGAATCCCCGCCACCGCGAGCGCCAGCACCTCGTGGGCGCCCGAGACGCCCGAGCCGCAGTAGACGCCGACCTCCGAAGTGCCGGACGCGCCCAGTGCCTTGAAGCGGTCCGCAAGCTCGGCGGCCGGCTTGAAGCGGCCGTCCTCCTCTACGTTCTCGGTGGTCGGCACCGACACCGCGCCCGGAATGTGGCCGGCCACCCGGTCGATCGGCTCGACCTCACCGCGGTAGCGCTCGGCCGCGCGGGCGTCCAGGAGCAGGCCCGAGCGGGCCAGGGCCGCGGCCGAGTCCGCGTCGAGGAAGTCCGTGCTGGTCGGGGCAGGCTCGAAGGACCCCTCGGCCGGGGCCGTCCCCGCGCCCGTCTCCAGGGAGCCGGTCCACAGGGCGAGGCCACCGTCGAGGACGCGTACGGACGGGTGCCCCGTCCAGCGGAGCATCCACCACAGGCGCGCGGCCGCCCAGTTCTGGCCACCGTCGTACACCACGACATCACGGTCGGGCGAGACGCCCGCCGCTCGCATCACGGCGCCGAAGTGCTCCAGGTCGGGGAGCGGGTGGCGGCCGCCGGGACCGGCGGGGCCTGCCAGGTCGGCGTCCAGGTCCACGAAGACGGCCGAGGGAATGTGGCCCTCTTCGTAGGCGTCGCGCATCGAGCCCTGATGCTGCCAGCGGACGTCGAGCAGGACCGGCGGATTCTCGCCCGCCAGGTCGCTCGCGAGTTCGGATGCGGAGATGATGGCGTTCATGGGGCCCATCCTTGCGCATGGGGTGGCCGTATGGGCGAGGTCCGGCTACCCTGCTCGGTCGTCCCTCGCCCGACCACAGGGCGTACGGGACCCTGCACGCCCTGTACGGCAGATGGACTTCGCTCGGCCTTCTCGCGGCAAGGGGTGAGACACCGTAAAGCGGGCATCCTCCGCGGGAAGCCGGGCGGCGCGGCGCGGCCGGGACGCGCCACGCGACAGGTGGTGCGAGCATCTGCGAGGGCGCGCATGCGCGCGGCGCGGGCGCGCGCGTTCGACGGAGAGCGGAAGCGAAGCGGCCATCACGAAGGCCGAGGAGAGGGTGACGATGACCGAGGCACAGGCGTCCGCAGGGCGGCGCGACGGCGCGGGAACCGGTCGCAGCGCACCCGGCACACCCTGCTGGGTGAGTCTGATGGCGCATGGCCTGACAGCGACCCAGGAGTTCTACGGAGCGCTCTTCGGCTGGGAGTTCCGGCCGGGCCCCGAGCAGCTCGGCCCCTATGTGCGGGCGCTGCTCGACGGCCGGGAAGTGGCCGGCATCGGACAGCTGCCGTCGGACCGGCATCTGCCGATCGCGTGGACGCCCTATCTGGCGACGGACGACGCGGACGCGACGGCCGAGGCGGTGCGGCACTGCGGCGGCACCATCGGCGTGGGCCCGATCACGGCGGGCAAGGCGGGCCGGATGGCCATCGCGTCGGACCCTACGGGCGCCGTGTTCGGGCTCTGGCAGGCCGCGCGGCACCTGGGCAGCGCCGTGGTCGGGGAGCCGGGCGCACCGGCCTGGAACGAGCTGGTGACGCGGGAGACCGCGAGCGTGGTCCCGTTCTACCGAGCCGTGTTCGGCTACACCGAAGAGGCCGTCGTCTCGGCCGACTTCGACTATCTGACCCTTCAGGTCGACGGCCGCCCGGTGGCCGCCATGCACGGGGTCGGGGAGGCGCTGCCGCGCGACCGGGGCCCGCACTGGATGACGTACTTCGAGGTCGCCGACGTGAAGGAGGCGGTGGACCGGGTGACCGAGCTGGGCGGGCAGGTCGTCAGAGCGCCGTGGGAGGGGTCCCACGGCCGGATGGCGACGGTCGCCGACCCGGAGGGCGCGGTCTTCACCGTCGTACGCTCACACGCCCGCGCCTGAGCAGGCGCGGGCGGCGTTATCCGCGTCAGGCGCGGGTGACGGCGGGGTCCACCGGCAGGACGTCGGGCGAGAGAGCGCCCGCGCGGGCGGTCGCCGCCGTCGCCCTGCGCCGGTGGTGGCGGCGGCACAGGACCTCGTAACCGACCTCGTCCGAGGACTGGTTGACGTCGCCGACGACTACCTGGGCGCCCTCGACGACCATCTCGCCGCCTATGGTGCGGGCGTTGTGCGTGGCGCGGGCGCCGCACCAGCACAGGGCCTCGACCTGGAGCACCTCGACGCGGTCGGCCAGCTCGACCAGGCGCTGCGAGCCCGGGAAGAGCTTGGAGCGGAAGTCCGTCGTGATGCCGAACGCGAAGACGTCCAGGCCGAGGTCGTCGACGATCCGTGCGAGCTGGTCGATCTGGCCGGGGGCCAGGAACTGCGCCTCGTCCGCGATCACGTAGTCCGCGCGGCCGCCCTGGGAGAGGTGGTCGACGAGATGGGCGTAGAAGTCGAAGTCGTCCGCGGCCTCGATCGCGTCGGTGACGAGGCCGAGCCGCGAGGAGAGCTTGCCCTCACCCGCGCGGTCGTCCCTCGTGAAGATCATCCCCTGGAGTCCGCGGGCCGAGCGGTTGTGCTCGATCTGCAGAGCCAGCGTGCTCTTTCCGCAGTCCATCGTTCCGGAGAAGAACACCAGCTCGGGCATGGGGAGTTGAGGACCTTTCGGGGGCGTGCGGAGTCGGGGCGCCGTCAACGGCGCATCAGGGGCGTACGGCTAGGAGCGTACTTCGAGAAGGGGGACGAGCTGCTCGACAGGGGTCATCGAGCCGTGCATGCCGACGAGCGAGGACTCATTGGGCTCGCGCTCCGAGGCGATGATCGCGACATCGTCGTGCGCGGCCGCGATGACGTCACCAAGACGCTCGTACACACGTTGATCAATGTGTGGACCGAACCACCCCGCGGCGATCGCCTCGTCGCGGGAGGCCACCCAGAACTGCTCGCCGAGCACCTCGCGCCACACCGTCAATACGTCATTGACGGCGCCCTGTACCGCGTAGACGTGACGGGCGCGGCCCTCGCCGCCGAGGTGGGCGACGCCGGCGCGCAGTTCCCAGTCCTCGTCGAAGTCGATGCGGGAGGCATCGTCGAAGGGGATGTCGATCATGCCGTGGTCCGCGGTGACGTAGAGCGCGCTGCGCGGGGGCAGCTGCTCGGCGAGGCGCTGGGCGAGCCGGTCGACGTACGCGAGCTGGCCGCGCCAGGCGTCCGAGTCGACGCCGAAGCGGTGCCCCTTGCCGTCCACTTCCGCGTAGTACGTGTAGACCAAGGACCGGTCCCCCGCCGCCAGTTGCTCGGCGGCGAGGTCCATGCGGTCCTCTCCGGAGAGCTTGCCGCGGAAGGTGCCGCCGCTCAGGGCGACCTTGGTGAGCGGGGTGCTCTCGAAGGTCGGGGAGGACACCTGGGCGGTGTGCACGCCCGCGTCGTGGGCCCGCTGGAAGACCGTGGGGTAGGGCTGCCACGCGCGCGGGTCGGTCCACGGGGTCCAGCGCAGCTGGTTCATCAGCTCACCGGTGGCGGGGTTGCGCACGGTGTAGCCGGGCAGGCCGTGCGCGCCGGGCGGCAGGCCCGTGCCGACCGAGGCGAGCGAGGTCGCGGTGGTCGCGGGGAAGCCGGCGGTGATCGGCTGTCCGGTGCCGCCCCGCGAACCGGCGAGCAGCGACGTCAGGAAGGGGGCCTCGCCGGGGTGGGCCTTGAGCTGCTCCCAGCCGAGGCCGTCGATCAGGAAGACGCAGTTCCGGTCGGCGGGGGCGAGTTCGGTGATGGGCGGCGTCTCGTAACCGGGCACGCCCTGGTGGGAGACGAGCGTGGGCAGCAGGTCGGCGAGCGACCCGGAGCCGTACGCGGGCACGGGGGCCGTGTCGAGGGCGATCGGGTCCACGTCGTCCCAGGCGGGCAGGGACATCAGCGGGCGGTGTCCGCGGTCGCCTCGGACAGGGCCTGGGCGAAGGCGAGGGTCTGCCGCACGGCGTCGGGGCCGTCGCCCGCCTCACTGACACGCAGGCTCAGGTCGTCGGCGGTCGAGCTGCCCGTGTAGCCGTGGTCCGCGTCGCAGTTGGGGTCGCCGCAGGCCGCGGGCTCCAGGTCGATGCGGGAGACGGCGCCCCAGCCGATGGTCAGGACGACCTCGCGGGGCGGAGTGCCCGGCACGTACTTCTCCGGGTTGCCGACGACGCGGCTGAGTACGACCGAGGAGATCCGGCCGATCTTGACCGACTCCGTGGAGGTCGTCGCGTACGGCGTCGGGGACGTGCTGTCCGCCGCCTGCTCGTCGGTGTGGCTGACGATGAAGCGCGTGCCGGTCAGGACGAGGACGGTGACGTGCCGGCGCACTTCGTTGGCGTCGAACGTCGTCTCCTGGTGGACCAGGTAGGACCCGATGGCCTCGCCGCCGATCGCGGCCTCCACCGCCTCGGCCACGAGGGCCGGGTAGTAGCCGCTGCGCTCGATCGCCGCGCGCAGCCCCTGGGTCGTCGTACCGGTCTTTGCCATGCCGCCCATCCTACGGCCCGGTGCGGGGCGCACGGGCCCCTGTGGCCGCCCCGGTGCCCGGGGAGCGCGGTTCAGTAGCCGGGGAGCGTGCGCGGGCCGAGGTCGTCGCGGGCGGGCGGGGGCGCGAGGCGGACGGAGGCACCGAGCACGGAGAGGCCGCGCCGGGCGACGACCACCGGCTCCAGGGAGACGCCGACGACCTCGGGGTGATCGTCGACGAGCCGGGAGACCCGCTGGAGCAGCTCTTCGAGGGCCGGGGTGTCCACAGGGGCCGAGCCGCGCCAGCCGAACAGGAGGGGCGCGGTCCTGATGGATCTGATCAGGGAACCGGCCTCGCGGTCGGTGACCGGGATGAGGCGGTGAGCGGTGTCGCCGAGCAGTTCGGACGCGGCGCCCGCGAGCCCGAAGGAGAGCACCGCGCCGGCCGCCGGGTCGATGACGGCGCGCACGACGGTGTCGACGCCGCGCGGCGCCATGCCCTGGACGACGGGCCGCAGCTCGGCGGGCTTGCCGAAGGTGTCGATCAACTCTTGATAGGCCCTGCGCAGTTGCTCCTCGTCGGCGAGGTCGAGCCGCACGCCTCCGAGGTCGGCGCGGTGGCGCAGGTGCGGGGCCGTGGTCTTCAGGGCCACGGGGTAGCCGAGCGTGCGCGCGGCTTCCGCGGCGGCGTCCGGGCCGGGGGCGGGCAGGGCCTGTCGTACGCGGATGCCGTACCGCCCGAGCAGTTCGTGGGCGTCGGCGGCGGCGAGGGTGGCGCCACGGGGGTCGTCGTCCTTGGCCAGCAGCTCCGCGATGCGCTCGGCGGTGCCGCTCTCGTCGATGTCGTCGTACTCGTGGACCTTCCCCGGCTCGGCGGCGTCGCGGCGCCACTGCGCGTACTTGACGGCTTCGGCGAGGGCACGGACGGCTCGCTCGGCGGCGGGGTAGGCGGGGATGCGGTACTGCTCCGCGGGAGCTTCGGCGGGCTCCGCGGCGGCGGTGGGGGCCGGGTCCGGTCCGGCCGACGCCGCGGCGGGCACGCGGGGCTGGGGGTCCGTGGCTCCCGTGGGCGCCTTCGGCCGGGCGTCGGGCCGGGTGCTGGTGGCCGCGGACAGCGCCTCGGCGAGGCCGCCGAGTTCGACGTGGACCACGGCGACGGGCTTGGCGGGGCACCCCGCCGCGGCGGCCCGCAGCTCCGTGGCCAGCGTCTCGGGGTCGGCGGAGACCCCGTCCTCCCGCACCCAGGGAATGGCGTTGACGATCACCGCGTCGCACCCGTCGTCCGACAGCGCCTCGGCGAGCGCGGCCCGGAAGTCGGCCGGTGTGGCGCCGGTCGTGAGGTCGCGGGGCGGCAGCGGGCGCAGCCCGTCGGCGACACACGCGTCGTACGTGAGCAGCCCCAGCGACTCGGAGTTGCCGAGGATGCCCACCCGGGGGCCGGACGGCAGCGGCTGCCCCGCGAGCAGCAGGCCCGCGTCGACCATCTCCGTGACGGTCTCCACGCGGATGACTCCGGCCTGGCGCAGCAGCGCCGACACCGTGGCGTGCGGCAGCCGCGTGGCCTGTACCGCGTGCCCCGTGGGCGTGATCCCGCTGTGCCGGGCGCCCTGCACCACGACGAGCGGCTTCGCGGTCGCGGCGCGGCGCGCGAGGCGGGTGAACTTGCGGGGGTTGCCGATGGTCTCCAGGTACATCAGGGCGATGTCGGTGTCCGGGTCCTCGTACCAGTACTGAAGGACGTCGTTGCCGGACACGTCGGCGCGGTTCCCGGAGCCGACGAACGTGGACAGGCCGGCGCCCCGGCGGTGCAACCCGGACAGCAGCGCGATGCCGATGGCGCCGGACTGGGTGAACAGACCGATGCGCCCGCGCGCGGGGGGCTCGGGAGCGAGCGAGGCGTTGAGCCGCGCCTGGGGCGAGGTGTTGATGACACCGAAGGCGTTGGGGCCGATGATGCGCATGCCGTACGAACGTGCCTGGCGCACCAGTTCGCGCTGGCGTCCGCGTCCCTCGGCACCGCTCTCGCCGTACCCGGCGGAGAGCACCACCAGGCCCTGCACCCCGCGCTCACCGCACTCGGTGACGACCTGGGGCACGCGGTGGGCGGGCACGGCGATCACGGCGAGGTCGACCGGCTCCTCGATGGCCGCCACGGAGCGGCACGCGGGCACCCCGTCGAGCTCGGCGCCCTCGGCACCCTCGGCGAACGCGCTGTTCACCGCGTACAGGCTCCCGGTGAACCCGGCCTCCTTGAGGTTGCGCAGTACGCTGCGGCCCACGCCTCCGGGGGTACGGCCCACGCCGATCACCGCGACCGAGCGCGGCGTCAGCAGCCGCTGCACGGAGCGCCCCTCGGCACGCTGCTCGCGGGCGCGCTGCACGGCGAGCGAGCGGTCGGTGGGCTCCAGGTCGAACTCCAGGCGTACGACGCCGTCCTCGAAGCTGCGCTTCTGCTGGTAGCCGGCGTCCGTGAACACCTTGATCATCTTGGTGTTGGCGGGCAGGACCTCGGCCACGAAGCGCCGGATGCCGCGCTCCCTGGCGACCGCCGCGATGTGTTCGAGGAGCGTGGAGGCCACGCCACGGCCCTGGTGGGCGTCCTGCACGAGGAAGGCGACCTCGGCCTCGTCGGCGGGCGCGCTGGCGGCCATGCCGCGCTCGTCGATGCGGTCGTAGCGGACGGTGGCGATGAACTCACCGCCCACCGTGGCCGCGAGCCCCACCCGGTCCACCTGGTCGTGGTGGGTGAAGCGGCGCACGTCCTTGGCGGACAGGCGGGGGTAGGGGGCGAAGAAGCGGTAGTACTTCGACTCGTCCGAGACCTGCTCGTAGAAGCTGACCAGGCGGTCCGCGTCCTCGGTGGTGATGGGCCTGATCCGGGCGGTGCCTCCGTCACGCAGCACCACATCGGCTTCCCAGTGGGAGGGGTAGTCGTGCCGATCCTGCTGATCCGACGGGGTCTGCATGGGGCCAGGGTACGGGTCGCGGGGCCGTCTGGACCGGGGCAGGCTGGGAGGGGCCGTCGGGCCGGCGGAGCACTCGCGACGGCATGAGACACTGGTCTAGACAAGTGTGAAACACCTGGAAGGGCAGCAACACATGGCTGAGCGCCGCGTCAACGTCGGCTGGGCCGAGGGCCTCCACGCCCGACCCGCCTCCATCTTCGTCCGCGCGGCCACGGCCGCCGGCGTCCCCGTGACGATCGCCAAGGCCGACGGCAACCCGGTCAACGCCGCCTCGATGCTCGCGGTGCTCGGCCTGGGCGCCCAGGGCGGCGAGGAGATCGTGCTCGCCTCCGACGCCGAGGGTGCGGACGCCGCCCTCGACCGTCTGGCGAAGCTGGTCGCGGAGGGCCTTGAGGAGCTCCCCGAGACGGTCTGAACCACGCAGTTCCCTTCGAAGGGCCCACCCTGGAATACGGGGTGGGCCCTTCGTCGATTTATGGGTGCCCTTCGTTTTCCCGAGAAAGGCAGCAGACTTATTCGGAAAGCACAAATAGCCGCCTCGGGCAGCACGAATAGCCGCTCCTAAATTCCCGCGGCGATGCTCTCCTCGGCACCTTCTTTGTATACGACATGTGCGTTAACTCGGGAAGCCCGCCGTGTTTACGTCATGTTGCATATCCCTCACGCGGCCACCCCGCGGTGCGTCACGCCCGCCCCGTGGTGAATGGCGCAATCGGTGCGCGGAGTTCGCCCGCTCCGCGTGGCTCGTGGTGAGCGCCCTGGCCCGGTCTGCGTCCCCGCGGGCCACCGCGTCGACGATCGCCGCGTGCTCGGCCCAGGACTCGACCGGCGCGGCCGGGGGCTCTACGACGTACATCCAGGCGATCTTGTGCCGGAGCTGGGTGAGCAGCGTGATGAGGCCGGGGCTGCCGGATGCCTGGGCGAGCGTCTCGTGGAACCAGCCGTCCAGCGAGCGCAGATCCTCCCCCTGGCCCTTTCGTGACCGCTGCTGGCCCAGCCGGACGAGGCCGCGCAGGACCTTGAGGTGCGCGTCGGTGCGGCGCTGGGCGGCGCGGGCCGCGGCGAGGGGTTCGAGCAGCGTGCGCAGCTCCAGGAGGTCGGCGGCCTCCTGCTCCGTGGGCTCGGCGACACAGGCGCCCGCGTGCCGCCGCGTGACGACGAAGCCCTCGGCCTCCAGGGTGCGCAGGGCCTCGCGCACAGGGACGCGCGAGACGCCGTACCGGCGCGCGAGAAGCTCCTCGGCGAGCCGACCGCCCCTTTCGTAGACACCGGAGACAATGTCGTCCCGGATGGCCGTGCATACCGAGTGCGCGGGAATGCGCATGACCGGACCTCCGCCTTAATCCCCGCGAAACGCGGTCGACCGACGCTCGTTCAGCGACTCTATTGCAGGGCATCGGATTTTCCGATGGCGGGCCGGAATCCATGGATATCTTTTGGCCAAAGGCGGACGGGCCGGGAAACGGGCGGTCCGGAAACGACGAAGGCCCCGGCTCGGGGGAGCCGGGGCCTTCGGTGAAGTGCGGGGCGGTCAGACGTTGACGCCGTGCGAGCGGAGGTACGCCACGGGGTCGATGTCCGAGCCGTAGTCGGCGCCGGTGCGGGCCTCGAAGTGGAGGTGCGGGCCACTGGAGTTGCCGGTGGAGCCCGAGAGGCCTATCTGCTGGCCCGGGGTGACCGTCTGGCCGACGGTGACGCTGAGGGACGACATGTGGCCGTACTGGGTGTACGTACCGTCGTTCATCTTGATCACGACGTTGTTGCCGTAGGCGCCGCCCCAGCCCGCCTCGACGACGGTGCCGCCGCCGACGGCGTGGACCGTGGTGCCGGACGCGGCGTGGAAGTCGACGCCCGTGTGGCTGCCGGAGGACCACATGGCGCCACCGGTCTGGTAGCCCGTGGAGACGTACGAGCCGGCGATCGGGGAGACGTAGGTGTTCAGGCGCTTGCGCTCGGCCTCCCGGGCGGCGCGCTCCTTGGCCTCGCGCTCCTTCTTGGCCTTCACCTTGGCCTCGGCCTCGGCCTTGCGCTTGTCCTCCGCGGCCTTCTTCTTGGCGGCCGCTTCGGCCAGCTTGGCGGCGGCCGCGTCGTCGGCGGCCTGCCGCTGGGCGGCGGCCTGCGCGTCGATCGTCTCGGCGAGTGAACCGCCGACGGATATCGCCTGGGTGAGTCCGGTGTGCTCGAGGGCCGCGTCGTCGGCGGCGGCGAGCGCGGGGGCGGCCATGCCGCCGATGACGCCGGTGGTGGTGAGCGCGGCGACACCCGCGACGTTCGCAGTGGTGCGGGTGAGGCGGCTGGGACGACGGTGCTTCCCGGTGGCACGGGTGAACGCCATGAAGCGGCTGATCCTTTCCTTCCTTCTCGCCTACCGGGTTAGCTGACGGGTTCGGAGCAGGAAGGTCTCCTACGAGCCCCTCGCCTGACGGCAAGGTGCCCGATTCACCCCAGGGGACATGTGGGTCCCCGGCTCCCCTGGCTCGCGCCGTACGGGGACTCGGCGATGACTGTCCGGTGCCGCGGGTGCGACGTACTGCGTGACGAACAGACGGACTGACGCTAAACGTGCCGTCTGTCAATCGACAAACAGAACGCGAGTTTTGTAGCGCACGCCACACGGCAGACAGGCAACCTCCATATGAATTCGGACATATGGGGACCCCGACGGCCGAAAAGGTCGCCGGGGCCCGATATGTCCTACCTGTCACTCAGCCCGTGACCACACTCACTTCGCCGATGCCGAGCGCCCTGACGGGCTCCTCGATCTGTGCGGCATCCCCGACGAGGACCGTCACCAGGTGGTCCTCCGGGAAGGCGCTCACGACGGCCGCGGTGGCCTCCACGGTGCCGGTCGCCGCCAACTGCCGGTAGAGCTGCGCCTGGAAGTCGTCCGGGAGGTTCTGCTCGACCTGGTCGGCGAGCGTGGCGGCCACGGAGGAGGCCATCTCGAACTTGAGCGGGGCAACGCCCACCAGGTTCTGCACCGCCACGTCGCGCTCGGCGTCGGTCAGGCCCTCCGCGGCGAGCGTGCGCAGGACCTTCCAGAGGTCGTCGAGCGCGGGACCCGTGGACTCGGTGTCCACCGATCCGCTGATGGCGAGCATCGCGGCGCCCGTGCCGTCCGGGGCGGAGCGCAGGACCTGGCTGAACGCCCGTACGCCGTAGGTGTATCCCTTCTCCTCGCGCAGGACGCGGTCCAGGCGGGAGGTGAGGGTGCCGCCCAGGCAGTACGTGCCGAGGACCTGGGCGGGCCAGATCCTGTCGTGCCGGTCCGGGCCGATGCGGCCGATGAGGAGCTGCGTCTGGACGGCTCCGGGGCGGTCCACGATGACGACGCGGCCCGTGTCGTCGGCGGTGATCGGCGGCATCGGGCGGGCCTCGGCGGTGCCGCCCGTCCAGGTGCCGACGGTGTCCGCGAGGACGGCGTCCAGGTCGGTGCCCGCGAGGTCGCCGACGACCACCAGGGCGGCCGTGGCGGGGCGGACGTGCTTCTCGTAGAAGGCGCGCACCGCGGCCGAGTCGATGGCGGTGACCGTCTCCTCGGTGCCCTGGCGGGGGCGGGAGATGCGCGAGGTCGCCGGGAACAGCTGCCTGGACAGCTCCTTGGCGGCGCGGCGCGCGGGATTGGCGGCCTCGTGCGGGATCTCGTCCAGGCGGTTCCGGACGAGGCGCTCGATCTCGCTGTCCGCGAAGGCGGGGGCGCGCAGGGCGTCGGAGAGCAGGCCGAGCGCCTTGGGGAGGCGGGAGACCGGGACTTCGAGGGAGACCCGGACGCCGGGGTGGTCGGCGTGCGCGTCCATCGTGGCGCCGCAGCGGTCGAGCTCGGCGGCGAACTCCTCCGCGGAGTGCTTGTCGGTGCCTTCGTTGAAGGCCCTCGCCATGATGGTGGCGACGCCGTCGAGGCCCTCCGGCTCGGCGTCCAAAGGCGCCTCGAGGTTGACCTCGACGGCGACGACCTGCTGGCCGGGGCGGTCGCAGCGCAGCACCGTGAGGCCGTTGGGCAGGGTGGAGCGCTCGGGGGCGGGGAAGGCCCACGGCTTGGCCTGGCCGGCCTGGGGCTGCGGGTGGAACTGCATCGTCGCGGCCTCGCTCACTTCGCCGCCTCCTCTTCCTCGTCGGTCTCGTCGGCGCCGTCGGTGGCCGTCACGGGCTCGTACACGAGGACCGCGCGGTTGTCGGGGCGCAGGCGGGCCTTGGCGACCTCCTGGACCTCCTCCGCGGTGACGTCCAGGACGCGCTGGACGGCGGTGAGGGCGAGCTGCGGGTCGCCGAACAGGACCGCGTACCGGCAGAGTTCGTCCGCGCGGCCCGCGACCGTGCCGAGCCGGTCGAGCCACTCGCGCTCCAGCTGTGCCTGGGCGCGCTCCATCTCCTCCGGAGTGGGACCCTCCGCGGCGAACCGGGCGAGTTCCTCGTCGACGGCGGCCTCGATGACCGGGACCTCGACATCGCCGGAGGTCTTCACGTCCAACCAGCCGAGCGAGGGCGCGCCGGCCAGGCGCAGCAGCCCGAACCCGGCCGCGACGGCGGTACGGTCGCGGCGCACGAGCCGGTTGTAGAGCCGGGAGGAGTCGCCGCTGCCGAGGACGGTCAGCGCCAGGTCGGCCGCGTCGCACGCGCGCGTGCCGTCCTCGGGGAGGCGGTAGGCGGCCATCAGGGCGCGCGCCGGGACCTCCTCCTCGACGACCTCGCGCAGCTCCTCGCCGATGCGCTCCGGGAGGGAGCCGTCCCGCGGGGGCTGTTTGCCGTCGTGGGAGGGGATCGACCCGAAGTACTTCTCGACCCAGGCGAGCGTCTGCTCCGGGTCGATGTCGCCGACGACCGACAGCACCGCGTTGTTGGGCGCGTAGTACGTGCGGAAGAACGCGCGGGCGTCCTCAAGGGTGGCCGCGTCCAGGTCGGCCATGGAGCCGATCGGTGTGTGGTGGTAGGGGTGGCCCTCCGGGTACGAGAGCGCGGTCAGCTTCTCGAAGGCGGTCCCGTACGGGACGTTGTCGTAGCGCTGGCGGCGCTCGTTCTTGACGACGTCGCGCTGGTTCTCCATGGACTCCTCGTCGAGCGCGGAGAGCAGCGAGCCCATCCGGTCGGCCTCGAGCCACAGGGCCAGCTCCAACTGGTGGGCGGGCATCGTCTCGAAGTAGTTGGTGCGCTCGAAGCTCGTCGTGCCGTTGAGCGAGCCGCCCGCGCCCTGGACCAACTCGAAGTGGCCGTTGCCGGGCACCTGCTTCGAGCCCTGGAACATCAGGTGCTCGAAAAGGTGAGCGAGGCCGGTTCGCCCCTTGACCTCGTGGCGGGAGCCGACGTCGTACCAGAGGCAGACCGCGGCGACCGGGGTCAGGTGGTCCTCGGAGAGCACCACGCGCAGGCCATTGGCCAGCCGGTGCTCGGTCGCTGTCAGGCCGCCGGAGCCGGCCTCGGCTGTGGCCGTGTGACCCATGGGCATGTACGTCCCTTCGATCGCTGGATCGTCGTGATCATCGCTGGGTTCAGAACAATTGCTGCCAGTCCTGCCACTGTATGCAAGCGTGCGGACACCTGACGAAGTTCCCGGTCCGCCCTCGGCGTAGTCAGGAGTGATGCCGCCGACGCACGGGTCGTGGTCGGCGTTGTCAGTGGGACAGTCCACAATGGTCGGCGTCAGATCCCGCACTTGTTGGTGAAGGAGCCGCAGCAGCGATGGCCCGCCGCAGCACGAAGACCCCGCCGCCCGACGACTCGTTCGAGGAGAAGATCCTCGACATCGACGTCGTCGACGAGATGCAGGGCTCCTTCCTCGAGTACGCGTATTCGGTCATCTACTCCCGGGCCCTGCCTGATGCCCGCGACGGCATGAAGCCGGTGCACCGCAGGATCGTCTACCAGATGAACGAGATGGGCCTGCGCCCCGACCGCGGCTATGTGAAGTGCGCCCGCGTCGTCGGCGAGGTCATGGGTAAGTTGCACCCCCACGGCGACGCGTCGATCTACGACGCGCTGGTGCGCATGGCCCAGCCCTTCTCGATGCGCCTCCCCCTGGTGGACGGCCACGGCAACTTCGGATCGCTCGGCAACGACGACCCGCCGGCCGCCATGCGGTACACCGAGTGCAAGATGGCCGACGCCACCTCCCTGATGACGGAGTCGATCGACGAGAACACCGTCGACTTCGAGCCGAACTACGACGGCCAGGAGATGGAGCCGTCCGCCCTCCCGGCGGCGTATCCGAACCTCCTGGTCAACGGCGCGTCGGGCATCGCGGTAGGCATGGCGACGAACATGCCGCCGCACAACCTCGGCGAGGTCATCGCCGCGGCCCGCCATCTCATCAAGCACCCGGGGGCCGACCTCGAGACGCTGATGAAGTTCGTCCCGGGCCCCGACCTGCCCACGGGCGGCAAGATCGTCGGCCTGACGGGCATCAAGGACGCGTACGAATCGGGCCGCGGCTCCTTCAAGATCCGCGCGACGGTGACCGTGGAGAACGTGACAGCGCGCCGCAAGGGCCTCATCGTCACGGAACTGCCCTTCTCCGTAGGCCCCGAGAAGGTCATCTCGAAGATCAAGGACCTGGTCGGCGCGAAGAAGCTCCAGGGCATCGCCGACGTCAAGGACCTCACCGACCGCTCCCACGGTCTGCGGCTGGTCATCGAGATCAAGAACGGCTTCGTCCCGGAGGCCGTCCTGGAGCAGCTGTACAAGCTGACGCCGATGGAGGAGTCCTTCGGCATCAACAACGTGGCGCTGGTGGACGGCCAGCCCCTCACCCTCGGCCTCAAGGAGCTGCTGGAGGTCTACCTCGACCACCGGTTCAACGTGGTGCGCCGCCGCAGCGAGTTCCGCCGCGGCAAGAAGCGCGACCGCCTGCACCTGGTCGAGGGGCTGCTGGTCGCCCTCCTGGACATCGACGAGGTCATCCGCCTCATCCGCTCCAGCGAGAACTCCGCGCAGGCCAAGGAGCGCCTGATCGAGCACTTCTCGCTCAGTGACATCCAGACGCAGTACATCCTGGACACCCCGCTGCGCCGCCTGACCAAGTACGACCGCATCGAGCTGGAGTCCGAGCGCGACAAGCTCAACGGCGAGATCGACGAGCTGACCGGCATCCTGGAGTCGGACGCCGAACTGCGCAAGCTGGTCTCCTCCGAACTGGCCTCGGTCGCCAAGAAGTTCGGCACGGACCGGCGCACGGTTCTCCTGGAGTCCGCGGGCTCCCCGGCCGCCACGGTCTCGCTCCAGGTGGCGGACGACCCGTGCCGCGTGCTCCTGTCGTCGACGGGCCTGCTGGCCCGCACGGCCAACGGCGAGCCCTTCACGGAAGGCGAGACCAAGCGCGTCAAGCACGACGCGATCGTGTCCGCGGTGCCGGCCACGGCGCGCGGCGAGGTGGGCGCGGTCACCTCCGAGGGGCGGCTGCTGCGCCTCTCCGTAGTGGACCTCCCGCAGCTGCCGGAGACCATGGGCGCGCCGAATCTCTCCGGAGGGGCGCCCGTTTCGGAGCTGCTTCCCCTGTCGGGGGACGAGAAGCTGATCTGCCTGATGACGCTCGACGAGTCCTCGCCGGGCCTGGCGCTCGGCACCGAGCAGGGCGTGGTCAAGCGCGTGGTGCCCGACTATCCGTCCAACAAGGAGGAGCTGGAGGTCATCACCCTCAAGGACGGCGACCGGATCGTCGGCGCGGCCGAGCTGCGCACCGGCGAGGAGGACCTGGTCTTCATCACGGACGACGCCCAGCTGCTGCGCTACCAAGCCTCCCAGGTGCGCCCCCAGGGCCGCCCCGCGGGCGGCATGACGGGCATCAAGCTCGCCGGCAACGCGAAGGTCATCTCCTTCACGGCCGTGGACCCGGCGGCGGAAGCCGTCGTCTTCACGGTGGCGGGCTCGCGCGGCACGCTCGACGACTCGGTACAGACGACGGCCAAGCTCACTCCGTTCGACCAGTACCCCCGCAAGGGCCGTGCCACGGGCGGCGTGCGCGTCCAGCGGTTCCTGAAGGGCGAGGACTGCCTGAGCTTCGCCTGGGCGGGCCCGACGCCGCCGCACGCGGCCCAGCGCAACGGCACACCGGCCGAGCTGCCCGAGATCGACCCGCGTCGTGACGGCTCGGGCGTCTCTCTCGCGAAGCCCGTGGCCGCGGTGGCGGGCCCGGTGTAGTGACGCCCGGCTAGCGCTGCGCGTCCGGCCGGCCGGCCGGCTGGTCGTCCGGATGGTCGTCCGGCTCCTGGACGTAGCGCAGTACGCCCCACATGCCGTGCTCATCGGCCTGTGGGGCGTACGTGCGACAGGCCTCCAGCTCCTTCTCCAGCGTGCGTACGTCGATGCCGGACCCGATGAGGACGAGCTGGGTCAGCCGGGGCTCGGCCGGGGCCCAGGGCTGCGGGTAGAAGCGCAGAAACCGGCCGACGGCGTGCACCAGGTAGCGGTTCCGCGGGTCGGCGGCGCCGAAATCGACGTACCCCTTGATGCGGTAGAGCCCCTCGGGCCTGCTGTCGAGCAGGGCCATCAAGGAGCGCGGCTCCATGGGCGCTTCGGAGGTGAAGGAGAGGCTTTCGTAGGCGGAGTGCAGGTGATCGTGGTGATCGCCGTCCGCCTCGTGATCGCCGTCCGCCTCGTGGTCGAGCGGAGCGTCGAGATCACTCGGATGATCGAGATCGCGCGGCTCGTCGAAGTCGCGCAGATCATCGAAGGAGAGCTGCCCGACCCGCTCCCCCACGGGCGCACGGTCGAAGAACAGTTCCACGTCGACCCGGCCGAACGAGGCGGCGACGACGGCCGCGCGCCCCGCGAGCCCGCGGACGACCCCGAGGATCCGCTCGCGCTCCTCGTCGGGCACCCGGTCGGTCTTGTTGACCACGACGAGGTCGGCGATGCCCAGATGCCGGTCCAGCTCCGGGTGCCGCCCCCTGGTGGCGTCGAACTCGGCGGCGTCGACGACCTCGACGAGCCCGCCGTACACGATGTGCGGGTTCTCGCTGGCGAGCAGCATCTTCACGAGCTCCTGCGGCTCGGCGAGCCCGCTCGCCTCGATGACGATGACGTCGATCCCGGCGGAGGGCCTGGCCAGCCGGTCCAGGTACTCGTCGAGTTCGCCGGCGTCCACGGCGCAGCACAGGCAGCCGTTGCCGAGCGAGACGGTGGAGTCGCCGAGCTGTCCTGCCACGGACATCGCGTCGATCTCGATCGACCCGAAGTCGTTGACGATCGCCCCGATCCGGCTGCCGCCGCTGCGGTGCAGTAGATGGTTGAGCAGGGTGGTCTTGCCGGAACCCAGGAATCCGGCGAGGACGATGACCGGGATCTGCTGCTTGTTCAACCGTGGGCCCCTCGTACCGACGTTCGCACGGACCGTGGTGGAACCCGTACGAAGAATGAAGACCGCCCCAGGATAGGCACGCCCCGACGAGCCGCGAAGTGAACGATTGTTAGCGGCGCTCGCGGGGCACACATTGGGCACGGCGCCGGGATGTGCGACCACCACTTCCTTCCGTGCGCCTCCTCTCCGCCTCCCCGCCGATCAGAGCCGCTCGGCACCCTGGGAGACGGCAAGCGCACCGCCCACCGCTCGCCGGTCCGCTCCCTGTCGACCCGCATCCGACGACCGGCGGACGGTCGCCGATTCGGGGGTTGACATGGCCACACGGAATTTTCGGGTACGGGGGGTGGGCTCGGCCGTGGTGGCGGGCCTGGTCTTCGCCACGGGGGCGCTGGCAGTCCTGGCCGCCCAGCAACGCCGGTACGAGGCTCTGCGCCGGAAGGCCGAACGGGAGGAGCGGTCCGAGCACCACCGCCACGCGGCCCTGGCCGCTCAGCAACGGCTCCAGTTCGACATGCTGAGCACCGCCATGGGCGACCCTGACCTGGCAGCGGTCCTCGACACCTTCGAGACTCCGCTGGACGCTCGCACTCAGCGGCAGTACCTGTTCGCCAACGCGCTGTACACCAATGCGCTGCTGGCCTGGCGCGTCGGCAATCTCGGGTGGGACGAGCTGCATGGCCATCTGCGGCTGATCTGCCAGAACGCCATCTTCCGCAACTACTGGGCGGCCACACGACCGCACCGCGCCAGCCTCCTGGAGTCCTCGGACGAAGCGCGCCTGGGCCGAATGGTCGACAAACTCATCCGAGACCTCGAGGCCGCGGACACCGATGAGTGGTGGGTGATCGGTGAACCCCCGCCCGAATAGCGCGACTTGGCCGTCATCCGAGGGGCCGGAGGCAGCCCCGCGAGAGGAACCTGCTCAGTTTGTCTCCGGTAACTCCTGTCCCTAAGGTAGGCGCGCGCGTTTTACCCCATGACGCCAACTGCCAAACCTCGCCTGCCACAACCAAGGCGGTTTCCCCCCGATCCCCCGCTCCCAGACTGGAATACCTTGAAGATCGTGCGCCGCGTCGGTGTCCCTCCCCAGCAGCGAGGAAGCACCTCAGGGCAGTCGTGCCCCGACGTGTTCGAATTGAGTGACGGGAACTTCGCCGTCATCGGGACAGAAGCAACTGCGGCACTTGAACAGGAACTCCCCCCGGACGCCTCGCGCGCCAGCTACGAACGCATCGTGATCGTGAGCCGCGAGACTCTCGTACGCGCCAAGAGTGACATCCCTGACGTCTAGCACCGGCTGACGCAGCCGACGGGCTCCGCGCTCTGGTGGCCCGTCAAGCATGGGGGTACTCGCTCATCTCCTGAGCGGGTACCCCCCGGGCGGGTATCCCCCCCCGGGCGGGTCGTTGGCGGCTCTCGCCCGTCGCGTGGTCAGTCGTCAGCCGGAACCGCCTGGGGCGCTGCCGGGCCCACATACCGTGCCGCCGGACGAATGATCTTCGAATCCCGGGCCTGCTCCAGGATGTTGGCGCTCCAGCCGACCACCCGAGCGGCCGCGAACGTCGGCGTGAACATCTCGCGGGGCAACCCGCACAGCTCCATGACGACCCCGGCGTAGAACTCCACGTTCGTGTGCAACTCACGCCCGGGCTTCAGCTCCGCCAGGATCGCCTCGACGTGCCGCTCGACCTCGACCGCGAACTCCACCATCTCGCCGCCGAATTGCCGAGCGATGCCGCGCAGCATCCGCGAGCGCGGATCCTCAGTGCGGTAGACGGGGTGCCCGAACCCCATGATGCGGTCCCCCGCCAGGACGCGCTCGCGGATCCAGCTGTCGATACGGTCGCGGGTCCCGATCGCGTCAAGGGTGTCGAGGGCGCGGCTGGGCGCCCCGCCGTGCAGTGGCCCCGACAGCGCGCCGACGGCGCCCACCAGGCAAGCCGCCACATCCGCCCCGGTCGAGGTGATGACCCGGGCGGTGAATGTTGACGCGTTGAACCCGTGGTCAATGGTGGAGATCAAGTACTGCTCAATCGCCCGCGCACGCGCGGCATCCGGCTGCGAACCGGTGAGCATGTAGAGGTAGTTGGACGCGTACGACAGGTCGTCCCGCGGCTCCACGGGTTCGAGGCCCTGCCCGAGCCGGTAGAGCGCGGTGAGCAGTGTCGGCACGACGGCGGACGCGGCGAGGGCGTCCGCGCGGCGCCGGTCGCCGTCGATGTCGTACACCGGGCGGAACCCCTTCGATGCCCCGAAGAGCGACAAGGCGGTGCGCAGTCCGGAGAGCGGTCCCGACAGCGCGCTGGCGCGGGCGATGACGGGCAGCGCGTCGCGGACTTCCGCGGGGAGGTGCCGCAGGGTCGCGGTCCGCTCGGCGAACGCGGCCCTCTGCGCGGCGTCCGGCAGCTCTCCGTAGAACATCAGGTGCCATACGTCCTCGAAGCCGCGGCTCTGCGCGAGCTCGACGGCCGAGTACTGCCGGTAGTGGTAGAAGCCCTCATGTCCCCTCACGTCTCCGAGTTCGGTCTCGGTGACCACGACACCCGCGAGTCCTCGTGGGACCTCGACGGGCTCGGCGGGGTTGGCAGTGGCGGTGGCGGTGGAGCCATTGATCGGCATGTTCTTCCTCGACTTCCTCCCAGAACTTGATTTGACTGTCCATGCTTGACTGAACTTCTGTCAATATTGATTGAATCAATGCGAGGAGGCGGGCGTCGTGATGCGGATACGGTGTCGCCCATGACGGATCAAGGAACCGAGCACGAAGGACGGCGGCGGCTGACCACCAAGGAGGCCGCCGAGCTGCTCGGTGTGAAGCCCGAGACCGTGTACGCGTACGTGAGCCGCGGTCAGCTCAGCAGCCGCCGCGGCCCGGGGACACGGGGCAGCACGTTCGACGCGAAGGAGGTCGAGGCGCTGGCCCGCAGGAACAGACGCGATTCCACCGCCCCGACCACGGCCAACGAACTCTCCGTGCGCACCCGCATCACGCTCATCGACAACGACCGCTACTACTTCCGAGGCGTCGACGCCGCCGCGCTCGCGTTGGCGCACTCCTACGAAGAGGTCGCCGAGTGGCTGTGGACCGGTGTCCTGCGCCCCGGCATCCGCTTCACCGCCCCCAGGGAGACCGTCTCCGCGGCCCGCCGCGCCGTCAACGCCCTGCCCGAGCACAGCGGACCGACGGACCGGCTGCGCGTCGCGGCCATCTCAGCGGGCGCCGCCGACCCCCTCCGCTTCGACCTCTCAGAAGACGCGGTCATCGGCACCGCGCGCACACTGATTCCCACGCTCGTCGCGGCGCTCCCGCCGGTCCTGCCGACCCACCGGGACGAAGGCCCTCTCGCCCGGCGCCTGTGGGCGCGGCTGAGCGGCGTCAAGCCCGACGAGGCCGCGCTGCACGCCCTGGACACGGCCCTCGCGCTGCTCGTCGACCACGACCTCGCCGCCTCCACGCTCGCCGTGCGGGTCGCCGCCTCCGCCCGCGCCCACCCCTACGCGGCGGTATCGGCGGGACTCGGCGTCCTGGAGGGGCCCCTGCACGGCGCGGCCAGCGGTCTCGCCCACCGCATGCTCCTCGACGTACTCGACCGGGGCAGCGCGACGCCCGTGGTCGCCGACGAACTGCGCGCGGGCCGCCGCGTCCCCGGCCTCGGCCACCGCCTCTACCCTGGTGAGGACCCGCGCGCGCAGGCGCTGTTCGGCCTCCTGGAGACGATGCCGAAGGCGGGTCCCGCCCTCGCCGCGGCACGCGACGTGGTGGCCACCACCGCCCGCCACACGGATCTGCGCGCCAATGTCGACCTCGCCCTCGCCGTCCTGACCGCCTCGTCCGGTATGCCGGCGGAGGCAGGCGAGACGATCTTCGCGGTGGCCCGCACCGCGGGCTGGATCGCGCACGCCCTGGAGGAGTACGACGAGCGCCCGCTGCGCATGCGCCCCAGCGGCCAGTACGTCGGACTGCGCCCGCCCCGGCCGATGCCCGCGGCTCCCCCAGTGGACTCCTCCGAAGAGGTGTAGACCGCTCGGGCCTGGGTGCGGTTAGGCTCGCCTATGTGAGTACGTGCGCGACCGCCTCGCGGGATCTGGACGAGCCTCTCGCGGGGACCGCGGCGACCGCCAGGACGTGGCTCCTGGTGGAACAGCCGGGCCCCTGGGGCGCCAAGGCGCTGACCTCCAGCCACCTCGCTCCCGAGGTCGGCCGCGCCCTGGAGAGGGCCGCCGAAGGCACCGGCGTGCGTGTCGCGCTGATCCGCCGCCCCGGGCGCCATGCCGACTGCCACGCGCCGCCGCGGCACGAGGTGTACGTGGCGCACACCGCCCCCGGGCACACCTGGGTGCGCTCCGAGGTGGTGGAGGACCCGCGGCGGTTGCTCGACCTCGACTTCGCGGCTCTCGGCGCCGGCGACCACGGCGGCTTCGGCACCCCGTACATGGGCGCCCCGCTCGCACTCGTCTGCACCAACGGCAAGCGCGACCGCTGCTGCGCTCTTCTGGGCAGACCGCTGGCTGCCGAGCTTGCCGCCGCCGGTGAAGAGGGAGCGTGGGAGATCACCCATCTGGGTGGCCATCGCTTCTCACCCACCCTTCTGGTCCTGCCGTACGGCTACGCGTACGGCAGGACCGGGGCACACGCCGTCAAGGAGATCCTCGAAGCCGTGCGGGCGGGCCGTGTGATCGCCGAGGGCTGCCGGGGCAACTCGGCATGGGAGCGGCCCGGCCAGGCCGCCGAGCTGGCGGTGCGCACCTCGACGGGCGAGGACGCCGCGGGGGTCCTAGCCGTCGTGGCTGCGGAAGGCGCGGCTCCGCGCTGGGAGGTGACCGTGGCGCACGCCGACGGCCGCCGTTGGCGGGTCACCGTGGCCCAGGGGACCTCTCGACCGCCCCGCCCGGAGAGCTGCGGCGCTGCTCTCGGGACCCCGGCACGGATGGACGTGCTGGCGGTACGCCAGGCCCCGGAGGGCGCTGCCCAGGAGGACTCGACCGGCCGCCGCCCCGACCTCGCCGCGTCTCCGTACGAGATCCCCACCACACTCACTTCGGAGTAGCCCGCCGGCGGCCGTACCGTTCGTACACATGAGCCCGACCTCCCGTGTGCGACGCCTCCGCCTCGGCCTGCCGCGGCGCGTGTTCTCGCAGGTGCTGGTGATGCAGCTGGCCATCGCCGCCGGGGTCGCGGTGCTGGCCACCGGGCTCTTCCTCGCGCCGCTCAGCGATCAGCTCGACGACCAGGCGATGCGCCGCGCGCTGGCCATCGCCCAGACGACCGCCGCCCATCCGAAGATCGCCGAGGACCTGACGTCCTCGCGCCCCACGGGGGACGGCCCCGTCCAGGCGGAGGCCGAGCGGATCCGCCGGGCCAGCGGCGCCGAGTACGTCGTGATCATGAACAAGGAGGGCATCCGCTGGTCCCACACGGACCGCACTCAGATCGGCAGGCCCGTCTCGACCGACCCCAGCGACGCGCTCGCGGGCCGCGAGGTCATGGAGATCGACGACGGCACGCTGGGCCGCTCGGCCCGCGGAAAGGTGCCACTGCGTGACTCCGGTGGTCACATCGTGGGCGCCGTCTCCGTAGGCATCGAGTACGAAAGCGTGCGGGCCCGTCTGATCCACTCCATCCCCGGGCTGCTCGCCTACGCGGGCGGGGCGCTCGCCGTCGGCGCGATCGCCGCGTACTTGATCTCCCGCAGGGTGCAGAGGCAGACCCGTGACCTGGCGTTCTCCGATATCTCCGCCCTGCTCGCGGAGCGCGAGGCGATGCTGCACGGCATCCGCGAAGGGGTCGTCGCGCTGGACAGCGGCGGCCGGATCCGGCTGCTCAACGACGAGGCGCAGCGCCTCCTCGGCCTCGGCACGGAGGTGGTCGGTCGGCCGCTCGACGAAGCGCTCGGCGCGGGACGTACGACCGACGTCCTCGCCGGCCGGGTCTCCGGCACCGACCTGCTGACCGTCCGCGGGCAGCGCGTCCTGATCGCCAACCGCATGCCCACCGACGACGGAGGCGCCGTCGCGACCCTGCGCGACCGCACGGAGCTGGAGCAGCTCGGCCGTGAACTCGACTCGACGCGCGGCCTCATCGACGCCCTGCGCGCCCAGGACCACGAGCACGCCAACCGCATGCACACACTCCTTGGCCTGCTCGAACTGGAGATGTACGAGGAGGCCGCCGAGTTCGTCGGCGAGGTGGCGGGCGCCCACCGGGTGACCGCCGAGCAGATCACCGAGAAGATCCGCGACCCGCTGCTCGCGGCGCTGCTGGTCGGCAAGGCCACAGTGGCCGCGGAACGTGGCGTCGCGCTCTCCGTGCCGCGCGAGACCGCGCTGCCCGACCGGCTCGTCGACCCGGGCGGTCTCGTCACGATCGTCGGCAACCTCGTCGACAACGCCCTCGACGCCGCCGCGGGCACCCGCCATGCGCGCGTGGAGGTCGCCGTGCGCACTGAGGGGCGGGCCGTGGTCCTCCGGGTGCGCGACACCGGCCCGGGGGTCCCCGCCGAGCAGCGGGAGACGATCTTCACGGAGGGCTGGACCACCAAGGAGCCGCCGGCGCACGGCAAGCGCGGGATCGGCCTCGCCCTGGTCCGCAGGCTCGCCGAGCGCCAAGGCGGCAGCGCACGCGCGGGGGAGGCGCCCGAAGGGGGCGCCGAGTTCACCGTCGTCCTGCCCGAAGCCCTTACGGAGCCTGCGTTCTCCCCCACGGAGGGATCAACTTTGATCAAGGGCACGGAGGCGACGCCATGATGGAGGGGCTGGAGGGGACGTCATGATTGAAGTCCTTGTCGTCGACGATGACACCCGGGTCGCAGACGTCAACGCCGCCTATGTGGCGAAGGTCCCCGGCTTCCGCGTGGCGGCGAAGGCACACAACGCCGCCGAGGCGCTGCGGCTCGTCGAAGCTCTCCCCGTGGACTTGGTGCTGCTGGATCATTACCTGCCGGACGAGACGGGTCTGTCGGTCGTACGTACGTTGCGTGAGCGCGGCCACCAGACCGATGTGATCATGGTGAGCGCGGCCCGTGATGTCGCCACGGTCCAGGCGGCGATGCGGCACGGCGCGCTCCAGTACTTGGTCAAGCCGTTCTCCTACGCGGGCCTTCGCGCCAAGCTCGACGCGTATGCGAGGCTGCGCCGCACGCTGGATGGCGGGGGCGAGGCCGAACAGGCCGAGGTGGACCGGATCTTCGGCGCGCTCTCGGCGACGCCGGTGCCCGAACTGCCCAAAGGGCACTCCCCCACCACCGCGGAGCTGGTCCGCAGGGCCCTGATGGCCGCGGAAGGGCCACTCTCCGCCCAGGAACTGGCGGACCGCACCCGGCTGAGCCGGCAGACGGCACAGCGCTATCTGAAGCTCCTGGAGCGCACGGGCCGCGTCAGGCTCAGCCTCAAGTACGGCGACACGGGCCGCCCGGAGCACCGCTACGAGTGGGCCGCGAGCGTCTAGGCGGCCCCTGGGCGCGGCCGCCGTCCACAACGGGAGAGAAGCCGGGGAGGGGCCGGGGGAAGACCGGGAAAAGGCCGCGGAGGGGCCGGGAGGATAATCGTTACGCCGCTCCGGCGCCGGTCAGCGACCGCACTTCCGTCTCCGCGTGCTTGGCCTCGTCCGCGCGTTCACGCGAGGTCACCGTGCCCAGCCAGCCCGCGAGGAAGCCCAGCGGGATGGAGACGAGACCCGGGTTCTCCAACGGGAAGTACTGGAAGTCCACACCCGGGAAGAGGGAGTTGGGCCCTCCGGAGACCACCGGTGAGAGCAGCACCAGCGCGAGCGCGGGCAGCAGCCCTCCGTACACCGACCACACCGCACCTCGCGTGGTGAAGTTCCGCCAGAACAGGGAGTAGAGCAGCACCGGCAGATTGGCGGACGCGGCGACCGCGAAGGCGAGGCCCACCAAGAACGCGACGTTCAGGTCGCGGGCCAGCAGCCCGAGACCGATCGCGACCACACCGATCCCGGCCGCCGCGGCGCGCGCCACCGCCACCTCGCTGCGCGGTTTCGCATTCCGCCGACGCAAGGAGGCGTACAGGTCGTGGGCCACCGACGCCGAGGAGGCAAGCGTGATTCCGGCGACCACGGCGAGGATCGTGGCGAAGGCGACTGCGGCGACGACGGCGAACAGAACCGTTCCGCCTGTGGAGTCCGCGCCGCCGCCCAGGTCGAGCGCGAGCAGCGGCACCGCCGTGTTCCCCGCGGCGTTCGACCCGCGTACCGCCTCCGGGCCCACGATCGCCGCCGCGCCGAAGCCGAGCACGATCGTCATCAGATAGAAGCTGCCGATGAGACCGACGGACCAGACGACCGAGCGCCGCGCGGCCCGCGCGGTCGGCACGGTGTAGAAGCGGGACAGGATGTGCGGCAGCCCGGCGGTACCGAGTACGAGTGCGAGGCCGAGGCTGATGAAGTCGAGCCGCGCGGTCCAGTCACCGCCGTACTTCAGGCCGGGTGCCAGGAATCGCTCGCCGTGTCCGCTGCGGTCGGCCGCGGTCCGCAGCAGCTGGTCGAAGTCCCCGTGGAAGCGCACCAGGACGAGCACGGTCAACGCGATCGCCCCGCACATCAGCAGGACCGCCTTCACGATCTGGATCCAGGTGGTGGCCCGCATCCCTCCCAACGACACATAGATCACCATGAGCGCGCCGACGCCGACCACCGTCCAGGACTGCGCCACCCCGCTCGTCCCACCGAGCAGCAGCGCGACCAGTGAGCCCGCCCCCACCATCTGCGCCACCAGGTAGAGAACGGACACGGTGACCGAGGAAGTTCCCGCCGCGATCCGCACCGGCCGCTCCCGCATCCGCGAGGCGACGACGTCGGCGAGCGTGAAACGCCCGCAATTGCGCACCAGTTCGGCCACCAGGAACAGCACGATGAGCCAGGCGACGAGGAAGCCGACCGAGTAGAGCAGCCCGTCGTACCCGAAGAGCGCGATCAGTCCGGAGATGCCGAGGAAGGAGGCGGCCGACAGATAGTCACCCGCGATGGCGAAACCGTTCTCCATCGGGGAGAAGAGCCGCCCGCCCGCGTAGAACTCCTCGGCCGAACCATGCCGGTTGCGGCTCACCCACGTCGTGATCGCGAGTGTGATGGCTACGAAGCCGGCGAACAACAGGAGAGCGAGGGTCTGGTGATCACCGGTCATCACTCGGCTCCCCGCCCTTGCCCGTCGACCTGCTCCCGCTCCCGCTCCCGCTCCGCGACCTGCTCCCGCACCCGCTTCTGTTCGACCACGGTCCACCGCAGATCAAGGGCCGCACGGTCCCGTCGCAGACGCGCGTGCCGGGCGTAAGCCCAGGTCAGCAGGAACGTCGTGAGGAACTGGCCGAGGCCCGCCAGCATCGCCACGTTCACCGCGCCCGTGACGGGACGCGCCATCAGGCCCGGCGCCGCCGTCGCGGTCACGACGTACGCCACGTACCAAGTGAAGAAGACGGCGACCACCGGGAAGGCGAACCTCCGATACCGGCGGCGCACCTCCTGGAAGGCCTCGCTGCTCTGCACTTCCAGGTAGATGTCGGCCGCACTCGCGCTCCGCCGCTGTGCGGCGCCCCGAGGCGGCACCACGGAGGCCGGCGCGCCCGCGCCGTCCGGCTCCCCCCAGCCGGAGGCGAGCGCGTCGTACCAGGGATCCCTCAGATCGCCGGGGCGACCCGGGCCCGGGTCGGCCCGGCCCACCCCGGCATGGGGCGCGTCGTGCATCTCCACCGAACTCTCCTTGTCCGCAGCCCTGTTCGGCCGCGTGCCCAAGGATGGGCAGATCGGGAAGATCCCTGACACTTCTCTCGGTGCTCTTCACCCCATCAGGTGAAGCCGCGTCAGATACGCACCCCTACGCGTCGATGCGCGAGCGGTCCAGCGTCGCCGCGGAGCTGGTGATGAACTCCTTGCGCGGCGCGACGTCGTTACCCATGAGCAGATCGAAAACCTGCTCGGCCGAGTCCAGGTCGGAGATGTTGATCCGGCGCAGGGTCCGGTAGCGCGGGTCCATGGTGGTCTCGGCCAGCTGATCGGCGTCCATCTCGCCCAAGCCCTTGTAGCGCTGGATCGAGTCCTTGTAGCGCACGTTCTTGCGCTGCAATTCGAGCAGCGTCTCCCGCAGCTCACGGTCCGAGTACGTGTAGACGTACTTGTCCTGGCCCTTCTTCGGCTGGCTGAGCTCGATGCGGTGCAGCGGCGGCACCGCGGCGAACACGCGGCCCGCCTCGACCATCGGCCGCATGTAGCGCTGGAACAGCGTCAGCAGCAGGATCCGGATATGCGCGCCGTCGACGTCGGCGTCGACGAGCAGGATGATCTTCCCGTAGCGCGCCGCGTCGATGTCGAAGGTCCGGCCGGACCCGGCTCCTATGACCTGGATGATCGCGCCGCACTCGGCGTTCTTCAGCATGTCCGTCACGGACGCCTTCTGAACGTTGAGAATCTTGCCGCGGATCGGAAGGAGGGCCTGGAACTCGGAGTTCCGGGCGAGCTTGGCGGTGCCGAGCGCGGAGTCGCCCTCGACGATGAACAGCTCGCTGCGCTCCACGTCGTCGCTGCGGCAGTCCGCGAGCTTCGCGGGCAGCGAGGAGGACTCCAGGGCCGTCTTCCGGCGCTGGGCGTCCTTGTGCTGGCGGGCCGCGATGCGCGTACGGGCCGCCGCGACAGCCTTCTCCATGACGGCACGCGCCTGCGCCTTGGCGTCCCGCTTCGTGGACGTCAGGAACGCCTTCAGCTCCTTGGCGATGACGTTGGCGACGATGCGGTTGGCCGCGGAGGTGCCGAGCACCTCCTTGGTCTGACCCTCGAACTGCGGCTCCGCGAGACGGACCGTGACGACCGCGGTGAGGCCTTCCAGGGCGTCGTCCTTGACGATGTCGTCCTCGGCGACACGCAGTACCTTCTGGCTGCGCAGCGCCTCGTTCATCGTCTTCGTCAGCGAGCGCTCGAAGCCGGACACGTGAGTGCCGCCCTTGGGGGTGGCGATGATGTTGACGAAGGACCGTACGGTCGTGTCGTACCCGGTGCCCCAGCGCAGCGCCACATCCACGCCCAGCTCACGGGTGACCTCGGTGGGCGTCATCTGACCGTGGTCGTCGAGGACCGGCACCGTCTCCTTGAAGGAACCCTGCCCGGAGAAGCGCAGGACGTCGCAGACCGCCTTGTCCTGGGCCAGGTACTCGCAGAACTCGCTGATGCCGCCGTCGAAGCGGAAGGATTCCTCACCCTTCGCGCCGCCCTCGCCGAGGCCGAACTCATCGCGTACGACGATGGTCAGGCCCGGCACCAGGAACGCGGTCTGGCGGGCGCGCTGGTGGAGGTTCTCCAGCGACAGCTTGGCGTCCTTGAGGAAGATCTGCCGGTCCGCCCAGTAGCGCACGCGCGTGCCGGTGCGGTTCTTGGGGATCTTCTTGGCCTTGCTGAGCTTCGCCGACGGGTCGAAGGGCGCCTCGGGTCCGAGCTTGGAGAAGGCGCCGGGAACGCCGCGCCGGAAGCTGATCGCGTGGGTGTGCCCGGCGCGGTCCACCTCGACGTCGAGGCGCGCGGAGAGCGCGTTCACCACGGAGGCGCCCACGCCGTGCAGGCCGCCGGAGGCCGCGTAGGAGCCGCCGCCGAACTTGCCGCCCGCGTGGAGCTTGGTCATGACGACCTCGACTCCGGAGAGGCCGGTTTTGGGCTCGACGTCCACGGGGATGCCGCGGCCGTTGTCCCGGACCTCCACGGAGGCGTCGTCGTGGAGGATGACCTCGATGTGGTCGCAGTACCCGCCCAGGGCCTCGTCGACGGAGTTGTCGATGATCTCCCAGAGGCAGTGCATCAGGCCGCGGCTGTCCGTCGACCCGATGTACATGCCCGGGCGCTTACGGACGGCCTCGAGCCCCTCCAGGACGAGCAGGTGCCGCGCGGTGTAGTTGGAACCGTCCCGGTCTGCTCCGGTCAGCAACGCTGTGGACGGCACGGACGTCTCGGCGGTCACGCGGTTCGCTCCTCGCTGAATTTCAAGGGGAGTCCTTTGGGGTAAGGACGCGGCTTCGGTTGCCCGTCAGAGGGTACCGAGGCCTGGTAGAGCCGTTGTAACGCCACCCTCGTCCAAACGCAGACTAGCCCAGGCTCGCATACGTGTTCGATCCCTCGATGGAGTGAAGCGCACGTCACGTTCCCTTCGAGGCATGAACCATTTAGGCTCCGGGCACGTCCTCATGAACAACCGGCAAGCCAGCCGGGAGGACACCGACCCTGACAGACAGCGCGAAACCGTAAGACACGTAAGAGACGCAATACGGCACATTCGCCGCCAACCGGCAACGTACAACCTCCTCAAAAAGAAATTTCGAGGAAAAGCCACGAGCGGGAACGTTTTCGGCCTGGTTGGATGTTGACCCTGGTACGACAGCTCGTCGAGCTAGAGAAGAGGCGACGTGACTACTGTTCTGACCCCCGCGAGCCCCCTGACGGCCGCTGATCGCTGCGACCGCTGCGGCGCCCAGGCTTACCTGCGCGTCGTCCTGCTGAGCGGCGGCGAACTGCTCTTCTGCGCCCACCATGGCCGCAAGTTCGAGCCGGAACTCAAGAAGATCGCCGCTGAGATACAGGACGAGACGGAGCGTCTCACCGCTGTTCCGGAGAGCGCCACTGAAGAGGACCGCTGACACCTCGCATCCACGACGAGCCAGCTCCGGCACACCAGGCCGGTGATCGGGCGGTGGTCCCTGCCAACCGGCAGGGACCACCGCCCGATCTCGTCACAGAGGCCTCCACGCCCCGTCTGAGCCTTCCGGGGGCCACATCGTCGCCCCCGGGTGAGCCCGCCTCAGGCGCGGGCCCTCAGCACCCTGGGCACGTCCGAGATCCGCGTATAGACACCCGGGCTCCCAGGACGCCCGCAGCCGCTTCCCCAGGACACCAGGCCGATGAGCCGGCCCTGCGCGACCAGCGGCCCCCCGCTGTCCCCCTGACAGGCGTCCCGCCCCCCGAGCATCTCGCCGGCGCACAGCATGGTCTTGGCCTTGTACGTGCCGTCGGTACTGCCCGGGTACGCCTTTTCGCACACTGCGTCGGACAGCACCCGCACCTGTGCCGCATGGAGCGTCCGGGCGTAGTCGCCGGCCCCTGTGGTGTCCCCCCAGCCGTAGACATCCGCCTGCGTGCCCGGCTTGTACGCGGGGTCGCCCTCTCCCGCCATGGGGAGCACGTACCCCTCGGGAAGGGGCTCGGCCAGGGTGAGGGCCGCGACATCCCCGGAGTTGGAGTGGGCGTCGTACTCCGGGTTGATCTTGACATGACTGACCAGAATCTCCTTGCCTTCCGAGGTGCCCAGATCTCCGCGTCCTGCGATGACCTTCAGGTCCGTGACCCGGTCCAGCGGCGCGCCGAGTACGTCCTCGCTCATACAGTGAGCGGCCGTCAGGACCGTTGTAGACCCGGTCACCACGCCCCCGCAGAACTGACCCGACCGGGTACCCCCGAACCGGTCACGACTCGAGAGCGCCACCACCCACGGGCTCTCGGACACCTTTACCGGGCTGCCCCCGACGATCACACTGTCGGCCGACGCGGGCACCGGGGAAGCCAGCGGCAGGGCGGCGGCAGCGGCCGCCGTGGCCAGTACTCCCGTCCACGATCGGGCGAAAGGACGACGCATGCGATCTCCTCACTCTGAGCTGCGATGGCTTACCCAGAGTCAGTCAGCGCCGCATACCACGCACCCGCGCGCGAAAGGCCCGAAGACCTCACGCTGAGGACTTCGGGCCTTTCGGGAACGCTCTGACGACTGTCGAGACCTAGTCGAGGTAGTCGCGCAGGACCTGCGAGCGCGACGGGTGACGCAGCTTCGACATCGTCTTCGACTCGATCTGACGGATGCGCTCACGCGTCACTCCGTAGACCTTGCCGATCTCGTCGAGGGTCTTGGGCTGGCCGTCCGTGAGGCCGAAGCGCATGGAGACCACGCCCGCCTCACGCTCGGACAGGGTGTCCAGGACCGAGTGCAGCTGCTCCTGGAGGAGCGTGAAGCTGACCGCGTCAGCCGGCACGACCGCTTCGGAGTCCTCGATGAGGTCACCGAACTCGCTGTCGCCGTCCTCACCCAGGGGGGTGTGGAGGGAGATCGGCTCGCGGCCGTACTTCTGGACCTCGATGACCTTCTCCGGGGTCATGTCGAGTTCCTTGGCCAGCTCCTCCGGGGTGGGCTCGCGGCCCAGGTCCTGGAGCATCTGGCGCTGGACACGGGCCAGCTTGTTGATGACCTCGACCATGTGCACCGGGATACGGATGGTGCGTGCCTGGTCGGCCATGGCACGGGTGATCGCCTGACGGATCCACCAGGTGGCGTACGTGGAGAACTTGTAGCCCTTGGTGTAGTCGAACTTCTCGACCGCGCGGATCAGACCGAGGTTGCCCTCCTGGATGAGGTCCAGGAAGAGCATGCCGCGGCCGGTGTAGCGCTTGGCCAGGGAGACCACCAGGCGGAGGTTGGCCTCCAGGAGGTGGTTCTTGGCGCGGCGGCCGTCCTCGGCGATGATCTCCAGCTCGCGCTTGAGCTTGGGGGCGAGCTTGTCGGCGTTGGCGAGCTTGTCCTCGGCGAACAGGCCGGCCTCGATGCGCTTGGCGAGCTCGACCTCCTGCTCGGCGTTGAGGAGCGGGACCTTGCCGATCTGCTTCAGGTAGTCCTTGACGGGGTCGGCGGTGGCGCCGGCCGCGGCGACCTGCTGGGCCGGCGCGTCGTCCTCGTCCTCGTCGGACAGCACGAAGCCCTGGGCGCCCTCCTCGGCGGGCTCGCCCTCTCCGGGCTTGCCGGCGGCGGGCGTCTCCTCGGTGGCCTCTTCGTCCAGGAGCTCGTCGGCGTCCTTCTTGGAGGCGGACTTCTTGGCCGTCGCCTTCTTGGCGACGGTCTTCTTGGCGACGGCCTTCTTTGCCGTCGTCTTCTTGGCAGCGACCTTCTTCGCGGGCGCGTCCTCGGCGCCATCCGCGGTCGGCGCCTCAGTGGCGGCGGTGGCGGTGGGCTTCGCCGTGGCGGCCTTGGCCGCGACCGTCCTGGTCGCGGTGCGCTTGGCCGGGCTCTTCGCTGCGACGCTCTTGCGGGGGCGCTTGGGCTCCGCGGCACTGACCATCAGCGTCACACCCTCTTCCTCGAGGATCTGGTTGAGGCTGCGCAGAACGTTCTTCCACTGAGTGGCCGGAATCTGGTCAGCTTCGAAGGCACGACGCACGTCATCGCCGGCGATCTGCCCATCAGCCTTTCCCCGCTCGATGAGCGCCATGACAGAGACGGATTCGGCGATCTCCGGCGGGAGCGTACGGGATGTGCTGGCCGACACGAACAACCTCTCGGAACGTTGGAAAACGGCTTCCGGCCCCGTCCATTGTGGACCGGAGCCGACGACCGGCGGCTAGGGATTCGGGCCGACGGCGCGGGCGGGGGCCGGGGAGCTACACAGCGTCGCGAACGACGGCTGTATTCCCTCCTCGGCTATCACCTCTTAGGTCATCGCGCTGTTCCTTGGAGCGTTACGCCCAATCTACGTGGCCCGAGTCACACCCCGTAAGTGCTCAAAAGCATCCAGATACGGCCAGAAGCGACCTATACGCATGCACGAATGATCCCCCGATGGCCCGCGATGCAACCCTCACGATCGCGTCGCCGGACCCCACCGGGCTCCTGAGGAGCCCGCGGAGATCCGGCGACGCGTGGTGCGGCGGCGGAGCCGTCGTCGGCGCGGGGACGACGCGACGCCTGGCGTGGGGCGCGCGCACAGCGGACGGCTGGACGCGCGGTCAGTGCTCGCGAGGGGCGGGCACGACGCGCTCCACCTCCGGGTGGACGGTGAGCAGCTGCCGCATGGCGGCCTCGGCGCCGGCCCCGTCGCCCGTCGCAAGGGCGTCGACCACACGCGAGTGATGCACGAGTGACGTCTCGCTGGGGCGGTCACAACCGGTGACCGGCCCTCCGGAGACCTGCAAGGCGGCCGAGACGATGCCGGAAAGGTGCTCCAGCATGCGGTTGCCCGCGACCTGGATGAGCATCGAGTGGAACTCGGCGTCGGCGCGCGAGAAGGTGATCGAGTCGCCCTGGGTCAGCGCGTGCCCCATGATCTCGACCATGTTGGCGAGGCGCTGCTGCACTTCTTCCCTGCCGTGCCCGGCGGCGAGGCGAGCGGCGAGCGGCTCGATCATCCAGCGCAGCTCACCGAGCTCGCGTCGCTGGTGGTCGCGTTGTGGCCCGAAGGCCCGCCACTCGATGATGTCCGGGTCGAGCAGGTTCCAGTCGCTGACGGGACGCACGCGCGTGCCGACGTTGGGCCTGGCGCTGACCAGACCCTTGGCCTCGAGCACGCGCAGCGACTCACGGACGACGGTGCGGGACACCTCGAAGCGCTGGCCGATCTCCTCGGGGACGAGCGGGCGGTCGGCTCCGAGATCGCCGGAAACGATCATCTGACCGAGCTGCTGGACGAGCTGGCCGTGCAGTCCACGGCCGCGGCTTCCGGAGGCGCGCCGGCTCACACGCCCCAGGTCGTGTTCGGCGCCGTCCCATGTGGGGGCGACGACCCGGTCGCCGGCGCCCGAGGGCTCGGCGAAGGGGTATCGGTCGAGGTCGCCCGGGCCGGCGAGACCGGAGTCGGCGGAGCGGGCGGTGGTCATCATGGTGTGCGCAAGGGTACTCACGGATCAGTTGTCGGCGTGGCCCCCAACTCCCTTGAGGTCTTTGGTGAAAAGCACACGAAAGGGTGATCGCTTACCCCGCCGCAATTGACGCCTTATCGGAAAGAAATGAGCGCCGTCCGGGGAGTTGTGCACACCCCCGGAACCGAAGGCGGCGGACGGTCGTCAACGGACTCTGCCGCGCACCGTCGTGAGCACATATGCGCAGAGCAGGGCGGTCAGCGACAACATCAGTGCACCGCCCACGGGTTGAGCGATCATGCGCACTCCCCCCGCCACGTACCGCTCGGCTCCGAAGGGCCATTGCATCAGCGCGAGATCCCGCAGCCGCCCCGGAAGCCCGGCCGCCGATCGCACAGCAGGTCCCTCAACGGCCTTTTGTACGAGCGGTACGACGATGATCGGCACCGCCACGACCGCGGCCAGGCCGGCGGTCGTGGACCGGAAGACGCCGGCGGCCAGTACTCCCGCCCAGGCGCACCCGGTCACCAGGGCTGCCCAACTCGCGCTCAGTGAAAGCCAGTCCCCGGGAACTCTGATGAGCTCGTCTCCGTATACAAGGTGAAGCAGCGTGGCGTCAGCGCCCACCGTGAGCAGGCCCAGCAGCAGCGCCGTGGCGGCGGCGACCAGCAATTTGGCGACGAGGAGCCCGAGGCGACGCGGGACGGTCCCCCGGTCCGCGGCGAGGGCGGGGTGCCGGAATTCGTCCCCGAAGGCGAGGGCCCCGAGCAGTCCCGCGCCAAGGGCCGCGGGCGGCAAGGGAAGTTCATGGGGCCAGGCGGCGAGGAGGCGTGGCTGGGGTGTGTGCCCGGACCGCGCCAGGAGGACGCAGATCAGGGCGGAGGTGGCGAGGACGGCGGCGGCGGTGAGATAGCCGGTCCCGACACCCGTCAGACGCCGCAGCTCGTACCGCAGCGGGCGCAGGGGACTGCGGCCGGGACGGACGGTGATGGGCGGCGGCAAGGGGGAGGGGGAGTCCTGGGTGGTGCGAGGGGGAGGGGCCGCGGGGAGGAGTTCCGTTTCGTCTTCGGCGGAGTCCTTGTCCGGGGGCTCGGCAGGGGTTTCTACGGACGTTTCGACGGAGGCCTGACGCCCGTCATCCTCGGTCGAGGCGGATGCCACCGGCTGCCCCAACGCCCCCGAGACATTCAAAGGTCTCGCGTCAGCGCCTGAAGGCCCCGCGTCTCCGATCTCGTCGGCGAGCTGGTGGACGAGGATGCCGTGGCGGTACGCGGTCTCCCCCACGTCGGCGCAGTTACTGCCGTACACGGAGAGTCGGTTGCCGTCCTCCTGGACCACCTCGATCGACCGCCGCCCCGCGCGGGCCTCCTTGGCGAGAATGGCCGCGAGGCGGGCCGCATGAGGGCTCAGGACGGCGACGCGGGGGCGGAGGCGGGTCCGCGCGAAGTCGGCGGCCTCCTGGTCGGCGACGAGCCGTCCTGCCTCCAGTGTGACGACACGATCGGCGGTCCGCGCCGCCTCTCTGGGGTCGGCCGTGGTGAACAGGACCGTTCCGCCCTGGGTCGCGTGGGCGCGCAGGATTCCGTGCAGCCAGGCGCCTTCCCGGGCGGAGAGCCCGTCGGCCGGCCCGTCCAGGACGAGTGTGTGCGGGTCGGCGAGCAACGCGCAGGCCAGCCCGAGGCGACGGTCCATGCCGCGCGAGAGGGTGCCGAGGCGCTGATCACGGAGGCTGACGAGGCCAACGGCCTCAAGGACGTCGTCGGCGCGCAGCACGGACACTCCGGCGGCCGCGCACAGCATGCGCAGGTGTCCACGGACCGAGCGGGCCGGGTGCCCCGGAACATCGCCCAGGAGGACGCCCACCTCGCGCGACGGGTGGGCGATGTGGTGCATGGGGCGGCCTCTGAAGTACGTGATGCCGCGGCCCTGTTGGAGTTCGAGCATGAGCCGCAGCGCCGTGGTCTTACCGGCGGCCTCGGCGCCGAGCAGCGCCGTTACACGACCGGCGCGCGCCTCGAAGGACACGTCGTCGACGGCGGGCGGGAGCTCCTGACGGGGATTGCTGGTCAGTCCGATGGCCTGGATCATCGCTTCTCTCGCAGGATGTGCGACCGCTCGGCGGCCGGGGCCCGTCCGCCGGATCGGGGACGGACGAACCCCGTGGGTACCGCAGCAAGATAACGCGATATTTCCGGCTTTTCGGGCAGGAGGTGGGTCACTGGTGTCCGCCGAGAGACGAGGACGTCCGGAAAAGGCGCGGGCGAGGGCGAGGCAGACGGGGAGGTGCGTGGGTGCTCAGACCTCGGGGCGCAGCATCGGCGGGTTGAGCAGCGTCGCGCCTCCCGCCCGGAAGAGCTGCGCGGGCCGACCGCCCTGCCGGGTCGTCGTGCCACCCGTGGGCACGAGGAAGCCCGGGGTGCCGGTCACCTTCCGGTGGAAGTTGCGCGGGTCCAGGACGACACCCCACACCGCCTCGTACACACGTCGCAGCTCGCCCACGGTGAACTCCGGCGGGCAGAAGGCCGTGGCCAACGACGAGTACTCGATCTTGGAACGGGCGCGCTCCACGCCGTCCGCCAGGATCTGCGCGTGATCGAAGGCGAGCGGCGCGGCGGGCTCGCCCTCACGGCCGAAGCCCGCTTGGTTGAGCAAGGTGCCGACCGGTGCCCAGCGCGCACTGTGCGCGTCGCCGCCCGCGCGAGGCGCCGGCAGGTCGGGGGCGAGCGCGAGGTGGGCGACGCTGACCACCCGCATCCGCGGATCCCGCTTGGGGTCGCCGTATGTGGCGAGCTGTTCGAGATGCGCGCCGTTGGCCTGCGCCGGGGCGTCGGGGTCGTGTGCGCACAGGCCCGTCTCCTCGACGAGTTCACGCGCCGCCGCGGACGAGAGATCCTCATCCGGACGGACGAATCCTCCGGGGAGCGCCCAACGCCCCTGGAACGGCTGCTCGCCACGCCGCACGGCCAGCGCGCAGAGCGCGTGACGGCGCACGGTCAGCACGACCAGGTCGACAGTGACGGCGAAGGGCGGGAAAGCCGACGGGTCGTAGGGGGACATGCCGCGATCATAGTCGTCTGCCTGACGATAAACACCTCCTTCGCCGAATAGCTGCCGGTCCGGCTCTTCTCCCGCACCCATGACCTTCGGCTGACTCCCGGCCTGACTCACACCCCCAACTGCAGTCCGTCGGCCGCTTCCTCGACCATGGCGAGGCCGAGCCTGCTCACCCGTACCGAGAACGGTTCACCCGCGACGCTCAGTGCCGTCAGTCCCAGCTCGCCCAGCGGGGCGCCGCGAAGCGGCCTCAGCGTCACCGTCCCCGCCGGCGCGTCGGGGCGGATCCCTGCCAGCGCCGTAAGGACATGCACCCCGGCGGCCGCGGCGGTCGCCGCCGGACGGCAGGCCGCCGGGTGCGGCAACGGGGCACTGCCTTCCATCCGCTGCTCCCCCGCGTACATCTCGGGCAGCCGATGGCCGAAGCTCTCGGCCGCCGACAGCACGCCCCGCAACAGCGAACTCGCCTCCTTCTCGTACCCCGCCTCCGCGAGCCCCGTGATGGCAATCGCCGTCTCCTGTACCCGGACCGCCCCACCGCGGTGCCCGAACGGGTTGTACGCGGCCTCCTTGGCCCCCAGGCTCCGCAGTCCCCAGCCGGAGTCCATGGCGGGGCCGCCGAACAGCCGGGCGAGTTGTTCCGTCTGGACCTTGTCGAGTAGCCCGGGTGCGAGCGCCCCCGCCCCGAGCAGGCCGGTGTCCAGAAGGTGCGCCGCTCCCCCGGTGAGGTGCGGTACGAGGCGGCCGTCACGCAGCCGGGCCAGGGCAGGTCTGCCACCGGCCCGGTCCTGCACCCAGAACTCCTCCCTGAACGTGGTCCGCAGCCGCTGGGCCCACTGCCGCAATCCGACCGCTCCCTCAAGGCCGTACGCGTCGAGCAGGTCCGCGCCGAGCAGCGCGGCCCGATGAGCGTGCGCCTGGGACTCACATCGCGCGAGCCCGCTCGGATGCGCGTCCGGCAGAAAGTCGCCGTCACCGACCGCCGCGCGCAGCCACCCCAGGCACTTCTGCGCCGCGGGCAGCAGCTTCTCCACCTCCTGCCCCGGGAGCCCCCAGCGCCGCGCCTCGGCGAGGAGAGCCGGGAACAGCAAGGTCGCCTCGGTGCCCGTGCAGCCGGGCGGCAGGTGCGGCCCCGCGTCCCTCAGCGGTCCCGGAATCATGCCTGACCGCGGTCCCGAGCCCATGAGTTGACTTCGAGCGAGGGTCCGCAACGTCCCGGCGGCGAGCCGTGTACCCAACGGCAGCGCCATGCGGGCGGCGGCCAAGGCCTCGGCAGGCGCGAGCCCGCAGCGCCACGGCGCGCCCGCTGCCGGATACATGTCGGTGGGGTGTTCGGGGTCACGCAGCAGCAACGCCTGGAGGTCCTCGACGGCCCGGTCGAGCAGCGGCCGGACCCTGGGGTCGTCCCCGACGGCTCGTGCGGCGACGACGGAGCGCAGCGCGCCCTGCCCTGCCGCGCGGATCGGCCCGGCGCCATCGGGCCTCACCCGCAGTTCCACGCTGCGGGAGGCGCCCGGCGGCAGGTCCACCTCCCAGCGCAACAACCCCGCGGAGGCCAGGGCGTCGACAGGTGCCGGGTCGGCCGTGACCACGCAGTGGGCCGTGGCGGTGGACCACCGCATACCGGAGTCGTGCACGCTGGCGGGCAGTTCAGGTCCGGCTCTGCCGGACGCGACGGCCCCCACCTCGGCGAGATCCGTGCCGAGGGAGACCTCGACGGGCAACCGCAGGGGGCGCACGGCCGCGCTGTGCAGAGTGATCCGCTCCGTACCGTCCGCGGAGCGGATCCGCTCGATGACGATCTCCGGGTCGGGACCGCCGTCGGTCGGAAGACGCAGGGTCGCCATGAAGCGGGCGCTGTCCGCCGAGAGCATGCGGGCCTGTACGGCGACCGGCTCGCGGCCGGCCACGCGCAGCTGGCACCGGGCGAGGATCCGGCGCCCCGCGCGGTAGAACCCCTCCAGTCCGTGACCGGTCAGCTGCCCTTGTTCCGTGGAGATGGCGAAGGCGGGCAGGGCTACGCAGATCAAGGCCGTATGCGCGGGCGGGAGCTCCACGGGGCGGTGGGGCGCCTGAGCTGGCGTGCCGGACGGGCGCGGTGCGCCAGGCCTGGACGCGGGGGCCCGCACGGGCCGCCGGGGCCCCTCTCTGTCGGACGCGGAAGACGGAGCGGAAACGGACATGGGGCGGCTTCTTCGGCGTTGTCTGCGCTACGAAAGGTCGGAGGCGGTACAGCAACGCGACCCGGCCACAGATACCGCCACTCAGGTGAACGGACCCGCCCTCCCCCAAGTCACGCCCCCGCGGCAGGAAGCCGACCACATGGAGCCAACTTCCTATGGACGCCACTCCCCGACGCAGCCGCGCCGCCCACCTGGCCCACCCACGGACGGGCGCGCTCATCGACCGTTCCTCGCACCGCGCCTGATGGTGCGCCGCCGATTCCGCGGACCGGTGCCGGGGCCTCCTGAGGCGTGGGTACCGGCGGGTCCGCCCGAGCCACGGGCGCCGCCCGGGCCGCCTGAGGCGCGGGGGGCGTCGGAGCTTCGGGAGCCGCCGCTTCCCGGTGCGCGCGGGAGCCGGCGACGTCGCCGCCGCGGGGCGCCTTCTTGCGCCGTCGAGGCGCCCGTCTCCAGCACCTGCTCCGCCCCGGGAGGTTCGGACGAGCCGTCCAGTACCCCGAAGGCCTCCTCCGCGTCCGAATCGTCGCGGCCTTCTCGCTTCCCGCGGAGACAGCGGCGAATCGACTCCGGATCCATGCCTTCGTTGCACGCGTGGTGCAGGAGCAGGGCGAACGTGTACTCGCAGTCGGCACGCAACGCCATGTCCAGGGCCTCCTGGCCTTCCGCCACGTCACCGAGGGACCAGGCCACCCACCCCGCGAGGGACAGTGGCGCCGCCGCATGCTCCTCGTACGCGCCGACGCAGCGTCGGGACAGAGCCCTCCAGAGACGCAGGGCAGAAGGTGCCTCGTCGCCCTCCATCCACTCCGCCGCTCGATCACGTGTCGTCCGGACCTGGAGGCCGAGGATCAGTGCGGCCGCTTCATCGTGCGCGATCAGTTCGTCGTCCCTGTTGTCCGCCTCGAGCGTGCCGGAAACGGGTGGTGCGGCAGCCAGTCGCGCCATGATTAGACGCGCCAGGTCGAGTGTCTCGGCGGCGGTCGCGTCCTCCTCGTTCAGAATCCTGGGGAGTAGCGTGAGGCCGGCGGCATCCAGCGCTCGCTCCTGATCGGTCACCGCCGCGGTCTCCCAAGGAGTGAGCCGCGCCCTGATCTCTCCCTGCGTAGCGACCGCCTGGACTCCCATGTAGGTCGCGGCGGCCGCGAGGACCGAGGTGCCGGGCCTGAGCAGAGGGGTCCCCTCCAGTGGGCAGCACCGGGTGTCAGGACAGCAGTAGGTCCAGAAGCGGCCGCCCGAGATGCACACCACTTCGAAGACCGGGACGTCGAGGGCTCCGCACGCAGTGCGCAAGACCTGCGCCAGCGGTCGAAGACGCTGCACGACCTGCTGCCCGGACTCCGATTCGCCGGGCTCCCGGCAGAGGAAGGCGACGATGCCGTCGGGGCGGTCTCCCCTGCGCTCACAACCGCCCACCAGGCACCTGGCCAGTTGCTGCGCGACGGACGGCCAGTCCTCCGAGCGCTCGGGAATCCCCAGGCGCACACGGCCGCCGAAACGCCCGCGCTCGCCGTGCAGAGCGATGAGCACGATGCTTTCCTCGGGCTTGAACCCGAGCAAGTACGGCAGGGCGTCCGCCAGTTCAGCCGGGGTGCGCAGGGTGACCAACGGGTCCTCGAACGGGTCGCCGCTGGGTGTATCGCCACCTGCATCAATGGCGCCACCAGGGCTGGCGGCGTCGTCGGGGACGCCGGCGTCAGCCGCGCCAATGGGGTCGGTGGACTTGATGGGGTCGCTCGGGTCCGCAGGGCCAGTCGGATCGCTCGGGTCCGCGGGGCCGGCCGCGTCGCTCGGGTCGATCGGTCCGATTGCTTCGCTGTGATTCGTCATGCGCCGACTGTCCCGCGGATCGCAAGATTCCGGTTTACCCTGTGGATAACCTCGATCAGGGGCACGCCAAGACTTATCCACAGTCTCGCGGACTCGTTCGCCTAATGTCCGACCCATCGGGTTGCATGGGGGCATGAGCAACGAAGATCTGCGCACGGCGGCCGACGCCGTCCTCGCCCGCCTCGTCGGCGGCCCCTCCCCCGAATCCGGCGGGGCGCCCTCGTCGGGCGGTGCCCGGCTGCGCGAGGATCAGTGGCGCGCGATCGAGGCGCTCGTCGCCGAGAAGCGCCGGGCGTTGGTCGTGCAGCGCACGGGATGGGGCAAGTCCGCGGTGTATTTCGTCGCGACGGCCCTGCTGCGCGAGCGCGGCAGCGGACCCACCGTGATCGTCTCGCCCTTGCTCGCCCTCATGCGCAATCAGGTCGAGTCGGCCGCGCGAGCCGGCATCCGCGCGCGCACGATCAACTCCTCCAACACAGAGGAGTGGGAGACCGTCCAGGCCGAGGTCGCCGCGGGCGACGTCGACGTGCTGCTGGTGAGTCCGGAGCGGCTCAACAACCCGGACTTCCGCGACCAGGTGCTGCCCAAACTCGCCGCTGCCACCGGCCTGCTCGTGGTAGACGAGGCGCATTGCATCTCTGACTGGGGCCACGACTTCCGCCCCGACTACCGCAGGCTGCGCACCATGCTGGCCGACCTCCCGCCCGATGTGCCGGTCCTGGCCACCACGGCGACCGCCAACGCGCGCGTGACGGCCGATGTCGCCGAGCAGCTCGGCACCGGGGGCGGCTCGGACGCCCTCGTCCTGCGTGGCCCTCTGGACCGGGAGAGCCTGAGCCTGAGCGTCCTCCAGCTGCCGAATGCCGCGCATCGCCTGGCCTGGCTGGCGGACCACCTCAATGATCTGCCGGGCTCCGGGATCATCTACACCCTCACGGTCGCCGCGGCCGAGGAAGTGACCGCCTATCTGCGGCAGTGCGGGCACACCGTGGCCTCGTACACGGGCAAGACCGAGAATGCCGACCGCCAGCAGGCCGAGGAGGACCTCCTCGGGAACCGGGTGAAGGCCCTGGTCGCCACCTCCGCCCTCGGCATGGGCTTCGACAAGCCCGACCTGGGGTTCGTGGTCCACCTGGGTTCCCCCTCCTCGCCGATCGCCTACTACCAGCAGGTGGGACGCGCCGGCCGCGGTGTCGACCACGCCGAGGTGCTGCTCCTGCCGGGCAAGGAGGACGAGGCGATCTGGAACTACTTCGCCTCGCTGGCCTTCCCGCCCGAGGAGCAGGTGCGCCGCACACTCGACGTCCTGGCCCAAGCGGGCAGGCCGCTGTCGCTGCCGGCCCTGGAGCCCCTGGTCGAGCTCCGCCGCTCACGGCTCGAGACGATGCTCAAGGTCCTCGACGTGGACGGAGCTGTCCGGCGCGTCAAGGGCGGGTGGATCTCGACCGGGCAGCCGTGGGCCTACGACACGGAGCGCTATGCCTGGGTCGCCAAGCAGCGGCAGGCCGAGCAGCAGGCGATGCGTGAGTACGCGTCGGCGACCGGTTGCCGCATGGAGTTCCTGCGGCGCCAATTGGACGACGAGGGCGCGGCCCCCTGCGGGCGCTGCGACAACTGCGCGGGGGTGCGATTCGGCGACGAGGTTTCCCCCGCGGCGCTGGACTCGGCGCAGGGTGAGCTTGGGCGCCCGGGCGTCGACGTAGAGCCGCGGAAGATGTGGCCCACCGGACTGGCCGCGGTCGGAGTAGAGCTCAAGGGGCGTATTCCGGCAGGCGAACAGGCCGCCCGCGGGCGCGCCTTGGGGCGGCTCTCCGACATTGGCTGGGGCAATCGTCTGCGCCCCATGCTCGCCCCGCAGGCTCCGGACGGGCCGGTGCCCGACGACGTGGCCAAGGCCGTGGTGGAAGTGCTGGCGGACTGGGCGAAGGGGCCCGGTGGCTGGGCCTCGGGTGGGGGCGACGCACAGACCCGGCCGGTCGGCGTGGTGAGCATGGCCTCGCACACCCGACCCCAGTTGATCCAGTCGCTCGGAGCCCGGATCGCCGAGGTCGGCAGGCTCCCGCTGCTCGGTTCCATCGAGTACGCGCCGGGGGCCGACACCGGCCGGGCCCCCAGGAGTAACAGCGCACAGCGTCTGCGTGCCCTGGACGGGGCGCTGACGGTGCCTCCCGCGCTTGCCTCCGCGCTTCAGGAGGCCGACGGCCCCGTGTTCCTGGTGGACGACCTGAGCGACAGCGGCTGGACTCTCGCGATGGCCGCGCGCGTGCTCCGCCGGTCCGGGGCCAAGGGGGTGTTGCCGCTGGTCCTGGCGGTGCAGGGATGAGGTGAGCGTCGAGAGGCCACGAGTTGGGCAGGGATATAAACGACGCATCATCCGATACTGGCTTGCGGCTCCAATTGCTCGTTGCCGCAAGCCATGACGACGGGAAGAATTGGAATTGCTCCCCGCGCGGTTCCCGTGGCCCGGTAGGGCTGTGCCGCGGTGCGCTCCCCCAGTCCGACCCCGCCCCTCAGTAGGGGGCGCGTAGCCGAAGGGAGGACCGTGACCTTCGGATTCGCTCCGTCCGATGCGGCGTCGCTGCCGGAGTCCTCGACGCCGGCCGAGATGTCCGCCGATTCCGCCCACCGTCTGGCCCGGATGCTCGAACCCTCGGAGTGGTCAGCCGCGGGAATCCCGTTGCTGCGCAATCCGCGTGAGATCGTCAGCGGCCTGCACTTCAGGCATCAGCCGACGCCCGCGACGGCCGTCGTGGCGGTGCTGGATCCGGACGAACGGCTCCGGGCCAGCGCCTCGTTCAGCCGCCGTGCGACCGCGACGGACGGCTGGATCTTCCGTAATGCGCTGCTCGCGCAGTTGCGCCGGGTCATCCCGCACGACCTGCGGCGCCGTACTCCGGTGCGCACCGCCGTGCTGCTCTACTGCCGTGACGGCGACGCGCGTTGGACGCAGGAGGACGGGGCCTGGATGTGGGGACTGCGGGATGCCTGTACCTTGCACGGGCTGCGCTGCGGGGCGTACATCACGCTGACGCGTGACGGATGGCAGGTGCTCGGTGAGGGGCGCGGCGGCCGCAGACCGAGCACGGGTTCGCAGCCCGAGGCGTTCACCGGGATCGATCCGCCGGCGCCTCGTACCGGAGGCGCGGCCTCGGACGTACTCCGTCGAGCGGCAGCGCGCTGACACGGCACCCGCCGCCGCACAGACCGCGGTCCGGAGCCCGCGCGGCACGGCGGCTCGGATCTCTCCGCCGCTCCGACGGACGCAAGCACAGCCGTCGCCCGTTGCGCCACCGCCATCACCCCGACACAGGCCCGGAACCAGCCTCGGCACCATCCGGAAGCAAGCCCAGCCCACTCACGGCGCTGTCGCAGTCACCCGCAGGCCGGGCACAACCCCGGCGCAGTCCCCGGCGTTGCCGACGGTCACGCCGGCGCCCGGCCCACACCGGACGTCCGGTGCCGGGCACAGGCGTCGGGGACGCCGGGTGCCGGGCGCGGACGTCAGGCGTAGACGCCGGACGGAGGCGTCAGACGCCCGCGCCCAGCATCGAGTTGATCCGCTGCGGGTCACCGCACACGATCAGCAGGGTGCCTGCCCGGGTGAGGGCCGTCGGGAGCGCGGCGACCGCGGTCTCCTCGCTGCCGCCGTTGACGGCGACGACGACCACAGGCCGGGACGCCGCACGGGTCAGCGCCGAGGCGTCGGCGTAGAAGACGTCGTCGCCCGCGTCGTGCTGGGCCCAGTAGGCGGCCTCGCCGAAGGACAGCTCGTGCGTGGTCCACGGGTGCGGGTCGCCGGTGGTGATCACCAGGACCTCCCCGGGCGCGCGCCCGGAGTCCAGCAGCAGGTCGACGGCTTCCTCGGCCGCGTCCAGCGCGCCCTCGGCCGAGGCCGGGACCAGCTGGATCTGCGGAACCGAGGCAGCGGGGGCTTTCTCGGTGGGCGCTACGGAAGTAGTCGCTCCGGAAGTAGCCACTCCAGTAGTGGAGGGGCCGGTGACGGAGGGACCGGAAGTAGCCGGGGCGGAAGGCCCGGGCTTGACGGCCGTATCACGCGGCGTGCGCTGCGCGGGCGGCATCGGCCGGGCGGGACCCGGACGGCCGGGGCGCGGCGGAGCCGCGGGACGCGGACCGGGTACGGGGCGGGGGGTCGGCGCGGTGCGGCCGCTGGCCGGCGTGGCGCGGGGACCCTGGGCACTCTCGTGAATCTGAGGCTCCTCGGGAATGAGAGGCATGAAGTGTTGTCTATCAAACGCCGATGCGACTCGCGTCGGCGGGTGGCACATGAGTGCGATCGGAAGCGCCGGAAAAGGCGTCAGAACTCGAAGCCGAGCTGACCCTCAATTTCCGGAACGTTTCCGTCCGCCCAGCTGCGGGCCTTCTTGAGATGCCGCCACTGGGGCAGCGCATCAAGATACGCCCACGAAAGCCGGTGGTACGGGGTGGGCCCCCGCTCCGCCAGCGCGGCCTTGTGCACCGGCGACGGATAGCCGGCGTTGGCCGCAAAACCGAAGTCTGCATGTTCGATACCCAGTTCGGCCATCATTTTGTCGCGCCGGACTTTGGCGATGACCGAAGCCGCGGCGACGGCCACGCAGGACTGGTCCCCCTTGATCACCGTACGAACCTGCCAGGGGGTGCCGAGGTAGTTGTGCTTGCCGTCGAGGATGACCGCGTCCGGGCGGACCGGCAGCCCTTCCAGGGCGCGCACCGCGGCGAGCCGCAGCGCGGCCGTCATCCCCAGTTCGTCGATCTCCTCGTGCGAGGCGTGCCCGAGGGCGTGCGCCGTGACCCAGCTCTCCAGCTCCGTCGCGAGCGCGGTGCGCCGCTTGGGGCTGATCAGCTTGGAGTCGGTGAGCCCCGCGGGCGGTCGGCGCAGTCCCGTGATCGCCGCACAGACGGTGACGGGGCCCGCCCACGCACCGCGGCCGACCTCGTCGACACCGGCGACGATCTTCGCTCCGGTGGTGGCGCGCAAGGAGCGCTCGACGGTGTGAGTGGGTGCTTCGTACGGCATGGCGCCAATAGCCTACGCCGCCCGAGGTCCTCCTCGACACCCAGGTCCCCGGTGATTTCGGAGCCTCCGCCGATCCGCCCGGTCGGCCGTCGTGCCCGCCCGTCAGCGACGCAGCAGCGGCACCATCACCTGATCGATCAAGGCCTCGAATTCCTCGTCCCGCCATTCGCTCCCGCACACCTTGGAGCGATACATCAGCATGGCCGGAATGACGTCGCAGACAAAGTCGTCCGTCCCCCCGGAACGCACCTCTCCGCGCGCGATTCCACGGCGTACGACCTCCTTGATCAGCCTTACGCCCGGCTCGATGACCCCCTCGAAGATCACGTCATGGAAGCGCTCGGCCGTCACCGTGTCGCATTCGTGAAGCACGGCACGGAGGGCGACTCCGGGGCGCGAGAACATCGCCTCGCGCATTTTTCCGCACAGCTCCAGAAGATCGTCCCGGACGCTTCCGAGATCGGGCGCGCTGTCGAACGCCGGCAGTCCTGCCCGCAGCGCATCCACCACGAGGTCCTCCTTCGACGGCCAGCGGCGGTACACGGCCGCCTTCCCCGTCTGTGCGCCCGCAGCCACGCCCTCCATCGTCAGCCCGCTCCAGCCGACTGTGCTGAGCTGCTCAAGGGCGGCGTCGAGGATCGCCTGTTCGAGGACGGCGCCCCGGCGCCGCGGGACAGCCGTCCGGGCGGGCGTGGCCGTCCAGCGCGAAGTAATCATCGTTTTCTCTCCGTTGAGCGAGCAGTCGTCGCACCATCCCCGAAAAGCGGGTTCGGCGACACCTCACCCTCGACCAGCATGCCAGGCAGGCGGGTTCCCTTCGACAGCCAAGTGCCCGGCCTCCGGCGCGAGCGGCGATCGGGCCGACGATGTCGGCCTGATCCCTCCGCACCGTGTCCGATATCCGCCGGTCCGGTCACCCGGGGGCGCGAGGGTGACCCACCGCACTGCCGGGAACCGCCGCCGCTCCTGACACAACCGACGCGTGACGGCACCCACAGAGCGGCCAACTCGCATCGAAAACGCTTGTGTTCACGCTCAGGGAGTCGATACCGTCCCCCATAGTGAACGGATGCGTTCACTAATTCACTTCCGGGGGAACGCTCGTGACCCATGATCAGGTAAATACGCAATCACCCGCGCCCGAGCCCCATCGCGGCGCACGCCCCTCGCACCCCGGCATCGCCCTCACCGTGATCGCCGCGTGCCAGCTGATGGTGGTGCTCGACGCCACGATCGTCAATATCGCCCTGCCCCAGATGCAGACCGCGCTGGAGTTCTCCACCAGCGACCTGACCTGGGTGATCAACGCCTACGCACTCACCTTCGGCGGGCTGCTGCTGCTCGGCGGGCGCGCCGGTGACCTGCTCGGCCGCCGCCGCATGTTCATCACCGGCATCGCCGTCTTCACGCTCGCCTCGCTCCTCGGCGGCTTCGCGCAGGAGCCCTGGCAGCTGCTCGCGGCTCGTGCCCTACAGGGAGTCGGCGGCGCCATCGCCTCACCGACCTCCCTCGCGCTGATCGCCACCACTTTCCCCGAAGGTCCCGAACGCAACCGCGCCTTCGGTGTCTTCGCCGGCGTCTCCGCGGGCGGTGGCGCCGTGGGCCTCCTGGCGGGCGGCGTCCTCACCGAGTGGCTCGACTGGCGGTGGGTGCTGTTCGTCAACGTACCGATCGGCGTGCTCATCGCCGTCCTCGCGCCGCGCTACATCAGGGAGTCCGAACGCCATCCCGGACGGTTCGATCTGACCGGTGCGCTCACCTCGACCCTCGGCATGGCCTCTCTCGTCTACGGATTCATCCGCGCGTCAGAGGAGGGGTGGCGCGACGACCTCACCCTCATCTCCTTCGTTGCCGCGTTGGTGCTGCTCGCCGCCTTCGTCTTCGTCGAGCGACGCACCTCGCAACCGATCACCCCGCTGAAGCTGTTCGCGGACCGCAACCGCTCCGGCACCTACGCGATCATGCTCAGCCTCGCTGCCGCGATGTTCGGCATGTTCTTCTTCATCGTGCTCTTCGTGCAGAACGTGCTGCGCTACAGCCCCATCGAGGCGGGCCTCGCGTTCCTGCCCGTGGCCGTCGCGATCGCCATCGGCGCGGGGCTCTCCAGCAGCCTGCTACCCCGCCTCGGTCCCAAGCCCTTCATGGTGTCGGGGTGCCTCCTCACGGCCACCGGGATGGCCTGGCTCACCTTCATCGACCCCGACAGCTCCTATCTGGGCGGCCTGCTGGGCCCCATGCTTCTCTTCGGCATCGGCATGGGCCTCAACTTCGTCACCCTCACCCTCACCGCCGTGTCCGGCGTCTCCGACAGCGAATCCGGTGCCGCGTCCGGCATGCTCAACACGACCCAGCAGGTCGGCGGCGCGCTCGGCCTGTCCATCCTCACCACCGTGTTCAGCACGGCAGGCAAGGACGAGGGGAAGACTCAGGTCCAGAAGTTCCTTGCCGAAGGCACACCTGAGCAGAAGGCCCTGTTCGCCAAGACCCACGAACTCCCCGCGCCGTGGAGCGACGCCGTCCTCACCCACGGCATCGGCAACGCCTTCATCGCCGCGGCCTCACTGGCGGTCGCGGCGGCGCTCGTCTCCCTCTTCGTCATCCAGGTCCGCAAGAGCGATCTGGAAGCGCTGAGCGGCAAGGCGGGCTCCTCGGCCATCTGACCACCGCCGAGCGCGCGTTCGAAGGTCCCGTCCGGCGTGGGGCCTTCGACGAGCTGCTGCCGCCCGACGGCCGGTATCAGCGGTAGGAGACGCCCGTACGTCCCTCATCACAGACTCCCCAGTCCACCGAGGGAGGCCGTGCCTCGATGATCCGCCGGGCCCTGGACTCCCCGAGGCTCATCGCGTACCACGGGCCACGCTCCGAGCCGAGATCCTCGGCGATGGGCTTGATCGCGCAGGACCGCCGTGGTTCCGGCAGCTTGTCGAGTGCCGGTACCGCGTCCGCGGACAGCTGGCGCGCGTAGTCGAGGTCGAGCTTGCCGGTGTCCTCGTACCGCTGCACATTGCGCTCGGCGATCATCGCGTCGGGTGACAGCAGGCCGAAGGCGAGCACACCCGCCGCGGCGCTCGCGGCGACGGCGCGCGGCAACCATCGTGCGCCCCAGACTCCGGCAGCCATGATCAACAGGATGATCACGCCGAGCCACAACTCCACGGCGACGACCGAGATCCTGAGCCTGGTCAGCCCGTACGCCTCTACATACATGTCCATACGGCGCACCGCGGAAGCCACCACGACGAGTGTCAGCGCGCAGAGCGAGCCGAGCACCGCGCGTACCAACGTGCGGTCCTTGGCACCATCACGCGGGGCCCACCGCAGTGCGAACACGATGACGAGCAGCGTGAGGAGGGTGGCCAGGAGCAACTGCCAGAATCCCTGCCGGGCGTAAGCGGAGTAGGAGAGGCCGGTCTTGTCGAGGACAGCGTCATAGCCGCCGAAGAGAACCGCGAGCTGAACTCCGTTGAACGCCGCGAACAGTACGTTGAGCACGATCAACGGCAGTGCCCCACTCCATACGGCCGCGGGCTCGGCCGGGGTTCACCACGAGCCGGTCCCACCGCAGGGGGGAGGCGGCCGTGTGCGCGGCGGCCAGCGCGCCGACCGCACCGACGATCAGGAGCAGGACGCGCCAGGGGACGCCGACCAGGGAGGTGTCCGGTATCAGATCGCCGAGCAGGTCGGCGAAGGCGGCGTCCGCACTGGCGAACAGCGCGCCGAAGACCAGGAGCAGCCCGGCGGACACCGCCGCCGCGCGCATCGCGGGTCCGGCGCCGCGCGCGCTGCCCGCACGCTCCCGCACTCCGCGCCAGCCCCAGACGATCCCCTTCCAGAGCGCGTCGAAGAGGCCGAGTGGACTCAAGAGTATCCCGAGCCAGGTCCGGCAACCGTGCAGCGCGAGCGACCCGAGCGCTACCGAGGAGACGATCGCGAGGAACGACGGCCATCCCGCGTCACGCAGGGCGGGCACGACCAGCAGCGCGAGTCCGCCGACCGCCCACGTCAGCGACCAGGGGCGCGGCCGACGACCGGCCGTCCTGGAGGCGAAATAGGCGGCGAGCGTGGCCGGGACGGCGACGATCAACAGATTGATCGCCAGACCGTCGCCGAGGAGCAGCATGCTCAGTACGCCGGTGGCGAGCACCGCCCAGAGCGTGGCCGCCCGCACGGGCCCGGGAGGCTCCGCCCGCAGATCGGCGAGGAGCGGGGCCTGCTCGGGTATCGGGTAACCCCAGGCGCCGTAGGGCTGCTGCGGCGCTCCTCCTCTTCCACCCGCCGGGTGCCGCGTCGGCCCAGGGGCCTGCACCGGCACCTGGGGCTGCGCCTGTGACTGGGCCTGTGCCTGCGGTTGCGGTTGCGGTTGCGGTTGCGGTTGCACCCCAGACTGAGGACCGGCCCGGTCTTCGGAGCGGCTGGTTGCGCTGTCCGCAGCGGCCTCGACGCCCTCGCGGGTCGCCACCCGGCGGCTCGGGCTCAGACGGCTCAGCCCCAGAGGCTTCGGGCGCAGACGGCTCTGGCGCCTGCGCCGCATCGCCTCCCGGTGGTCTGGCGCCTTCGGCTGATGTGTCGCCGTCGGCTGGTGTGTCGGACACGGGACCCCCTCCCGGCCGGTTCATCCGCGCGGCACGCGGCGTGGACAGGTGGCCGCAGGGCTGCCGGGACCGGCATCTCGTTCAACGCACGCACGTCAAGATCAACTAGCGGGCGGCATCAGCCTATCCACGCGGCCGCCCCCAGCTCCCGCCGTGAACTCCGCTGTGGCACGACCGTGACCTCGGATCGCCCGGCCTGTCGGCAACGTCCGGAATCAGGCCTTCCCGACGGGCACCCAGCCCGGCAGCGCCTCGGTCCGCTCCAGCCACTCCACGGGCGGCGCCCCACCGTCCCCGGACGCGATGACGCCTCCCACGATGGCGCAGGTGGTGTCCATGTCGCCACCCACCTGGGCGGTCTCCCAGATGGCCCGCTCGTACGCCCCGAGGCCACGCGCGGCCGACCACAGCGCGAAGGGCACGGTGTCATGGGCCGTCGTGCGGCGCCCGCATCCCAGGACCGCGGCGACCGTCGCCGCGTCCCCGTAGTCGAGCATGTCCCGCGCCCTGCGCAGCCCCGCTCCCACAGCACTGCGCGGTACCAGCGCGATGACGCCGTCGAGGAGCGCCTTCGGCGTGGGCGGACCCGCGGGATCGGCCGTCAGCGCCGCCGCAGCGGCCACCGCCATGGCGCCGACCACGGCCTCCCGGTGCTGGTGCGTGGGGTAGGCCGAGATCTCCGCCTGGTGCGTCGCCTGCTCCGGGTCGTCCGCGTACCAGGCGCCGAGCGGGGCGATCCGCATGGCCGCGCCGTTGCCCCAGGACCCCTGCCCCTTGAAGAGCGCCGAGGCCAGCTCACGCCAGTCCCCGCCCTCACGAACCTGCCTCAGCAGCCGGTTCACGGCAGGGCCGTACCCGCGGTCGAAGTCGTGGTGCTCTGCGAAGGACTGGGCGAGCGCGTCCTGGTCGATCCGGTGGTGCTTGGTGAGGACGGCCAGCACGGAGCAGGCCATCTCGGTGTCGTCGGTCCACTGCCACGGGGCGTCCGGCAGCTGTCGGTGCTTGAGCAGCGGGTAGTGCGCGGGCACGAAGAACTGGGAGCCCAGCGCGTCCCCCACCGCCAGTCCGCGCAGGCTGGCCAGAGCGCGCTCCAGGCGCCGGTCGGGAGAGAAGTCAGCGGTCATCGCCCTGCCACTCTATCCGGTGACGCCGTACGGCTCCGGCTCGCGCCAGCGTTCAAACGGCCGGTCCAGCGCGTACTTGCCGTCCTCGCCCAGCACCAGCATCCTCATTTCCCCGTTCCCCGGGTTGGAGAGCGATTCGAACTCGGCCACCGACCAGTGGAACCAGCGCATGCAGAACAACCGCATGGTGAGCCCGTGCGTGACGAGCAGGACGTTGGGCGGATGGTCCGGGGCCTCGAAGCTCCGGTAGAGGCTCTCCAGGAAGGCCCCCACCCTGTCGTAGACATCGGCTCCCGACTCGCCCTGCGCGAAACGGTAGAAGAAGTGCCCGTACGCGTCCCGGTACGCCTTCTGTAGGCGCACGTCGTCCCTGTCCTGCCAGTTGCCCCAGTCCTGCTCCCGCAGCCGCGGCTCCTCTCGCACCCTCACCAGCTCGGGGTCGAGCCGGAATGCCTGGAGCGTCTCGTGTGTGCGGCGGTACGGCGAGACGTAGACGCTCACCCGCTCCTGGCCGAGCACCTCGCGGAGCCGTTCTCCCACGTCCGTCGCTTGGGCCCAGCCCGTCTCGGTGAGTGCTAGCGCGTGATCGGGTTCGCGCTCGTACACGGTGTCGTCGGCGTTGCCCGCCGACTCGCCGTGCCGGACCAGGATGATGCGCCGCGGGCGTGCCATGCGGAAACCCTAGATCGGCGCGGAGTCGAGCGGGTCAGCCGGGTAGCCGTCCGGACTCCATCCGGCGTATTCGGCCCGAGAAACGCCGGCGCAGCAACCGGTCGTGCGAGACGACGACCAGCGCGCCTGTCCATTTATCGAGCGCCGCCTCCAGTTCCTCGACCAGGCCGAGCGCCAGGTGATTGGCGGGCTCGTCGAGCAGGAGCAGGTCCGCGGGTCTGGCGAGCAGGCGTGCGAGGGCCAGCCTGCGGCGCTGCCCGGCGGAGAGCGCCCCCACCGGGACATGCAGGTCGCGGTCCCGGAAGAGGCCGTATGACAGCAGCACTTCCGTCTGTTCCTCCTCGGTCAGCCCGAGGCCCTTGCCGAACACTTCGAGGACGCGTTCAGCGGGTCGCCCTACCGGTATCTCCTGGGCGAGATAGCCGATCCTCCCTCTGCGGACGACAGTTCCTTCATCAGGCTCCAGGGCGCCCGCCATGGTGCGCAGCAGGGTGGACTTCCCGGCGCCGTTACCTCCGTGGATCAGCAACCGCTCGCCTGCCGACACGGTCAGCTCGTCCACGGCGAGCCGCTCGCCCACGCGCACGTCCCGCAGCGTCACCAGCGCCCCTTCGGCGGCTCCCGTCGCGGGCCGCGCCGCGAACCTCAACGGCTCGGGGGGCCTGGGGACCGGCTGCTCACGAAGTTTGCGCAGCCGCTCCTGCGCGTTGCGTACGCGGCTCGCGACCGAGGCCTGGACCCGGCCTCCTGCCCGGTCGTACGCCATCTTGTTGTTGTCCTTCATCGCGCGGCCACCCGCGACGGCGTGGGCGGTGGTGGCCATGAACTCCTGGAGACGGCTCGTCTCCTCGCACCATCGCGCGTACTCCTGCTCCCAGCGCGTGCGGGCGGCTGCCCGTTCGGCGAGGAGTCCCTGATAGCCGCCGCCATGGCGCGCCACTGTCCTGCGGTCGGCGTCCACTTCGAGGATCGCGGTGGCGACCCGCTCCAGGAATGTGCGGTCATGGGAGACCGCGACGACCGTCCCGCGATGTGCCGTCAAGGCGCCCTCCAGCCAGTCCAGCGCCCCCTCGTCCAGATGGTTGGTCGGCTCGTCCAGAAGCATGACTTCCGGCGCGGCCGCGATCAGGCAGGCCAGGCCCAGCCGTGCCTGTTCGCCGCCGGACAGGCTGCCAAGGGTCCTGTCCTTGCCGATGCGTCCGAGCCCGAGGCCGTGCATCGCCTTGTCCACGCGCGCGTCCGCCTCATAGCCGCCGCGCAGTTCGAAAGCGGTGAGCAGATCGCCGTACTCCCCCAGCGCCTGTCCGGTGGCGGAGCCGAGCCCGGCTTCGAGATCGCGCAGCCGCCGCTCCATGGACCGCAGCTCGGCGAGTGCAGCGTCGATCGCGTCCCCGACCCGGCGGTCCGCGGGCAGCTGGGGAGTCTGCGCGAGCAAACCCGCCCCCTGCTCGGCGACGGTCACTACCTCACCCTCGTCGGGTTGTTCGTCGCCGGACATCAGGTGCAGCAACGTGGACTTGCCCGCGCCGTTCTCACCCACGACGCCTATGCGCTCGCCCGGCCTGACCGCGAGGGACACGCCGTCGAACAGCAGCCGCTCGCCACGGGCCTTGGTCACGCCGTGCAGAGAGATCTGAGTAGGCAAGGGCACCCCCGGTTTCGAAACCACATCCATCAAACGCAACCATCGTCGCGTTAAAGTGAGCGTGACAGACTGCGCGGGCTAACGCAACAGCGGTTGCGATAAATCCCCCCGGGAGTGGGGCGGACAGACGTCCCGGCACGGGACGTCAGAGAGGGGCGAGTCATGACCGACAAACGTGTTGCCGCTGGTCAGAGCGGTCGAGTACGCGGCACCGAGCAGCGCGCACCCGAGGGGAAGGAACGGCTGAGCCGGTCAGGCGGAGACGGGGACGAGTCGGCGGGGGCGACGGCCGCCCCCGGCACCCGTCGCCCCGGCGGCCGCACGGCCCGCACCCGTGCCGCCGTCCGCGACGCCGTGCTGAGCGGTCTCGCCGACCACGGCTACCCCGGTCTCACCGTCGAGTACGTCGCCGATCACTCGGGCGTCCACAAGACCACGCTGTACCGCCGCTGGGGCGGCCTCGAAGGGATGGTCGCCGACGCCCTGGACATGGCGGGCGAGGACACATGGACCGCGCCGGACACCGGCAGTCTGGAGGGGGATCTGCGCGAACTGGCCCGGGAGGTGGTCGACTCCTTCACCGACGAGGTGGCGGCCGCGGCACCCACCGCGTTCATCGCCGCGGCCTTCCAGTCGGAACGGGCCGCCAAAGCCCTCCACGCCTTCTATGCCGAACGGTTCAGCCGCTGCGAGGCAGTCGTCGCCCGCGCGGTGGAGCGCGGTGAGGCAGCCCCGGACATCGACCCCGCGGCGCTCGTGCGTGCCGTGACGGCACCTCTGCTGCTCCGCGTATTCATCACCCGCGAACCGATCGACACGGCTCTCGCCGACCAGTCGGCGGCGGCTGCCGTCGCCGCCGCACGCGCGGGGGCGTTCACCAGACGGTGACGGCGGCCCCGGCCCGCACGTGACCCGCTGCGACCCCAGGACCACCTGGCCCGCGCCACGGACTGACACCGTCCACGACGGCTCCGACTCACACCGTCCACGACGGCTCCAACTGCACGATGTCCCCGGCGAGAGCGGAGACATCGGCGTCCGTCTGCGCGCGCAACGAGAGACGCTCCACCCGTTCGACGCGGTACTTGCCGTGCTCGGCGGCGGACTGCCACATGGAGAGCACGAGGAATTCATGTCCGGGCGCCTCGCCGAAGAGCCCGCGCACCATTCCGGGCGATCCCGCCATCGCCGGATTCCAGACCTTCTCCTGCATCAGGGCGAAGTGATCCACACGCTCCTCACGGACCCGGCAGTGCGCGACGCGCACCACGTCGGCGTCCGTGAAGCGCGGCTCGAACCCCGTCTTCACGTCGAAACGGTGATCGAAGAGCTTGGCCTGAAGATCTTTGTACGTGCCCCCCTGCGCGGCCGCCAGACGGTCGTGCGAGCGGGCCATGAAGGAGTCGTAGAAGGCGCGGCTCTCCCAGAAGGCGAAGACATGGGCGACACCCGCCCGCTCTCGACTCCACCCCCCGCCCTGCCCCCGGAACCCCGGCTCACCCAAAAGCCCCGCCCACTTTCGCTGCCCTCGCTCGAACCCCCGACGGTCCACCACGGTGCAGCGAATCCACTTGACCAGCACCGCGCCATCGTACGGCGCGGCGCGCGGCCCGGGTCATGCTCCGGCGTAGTGCACCCTGATCAGCTCGGCCGAATCGTCGGCATCCAGCTCAATACCGAACTTGCGAGCGAGAAATCCCGCCAATTCGCCCACAGGAACGCTCTGTTGAACCACCGAGCCGTCCGGGTGCGTCACGCTCAGCTGATCGCCCACAAGCCTGCGACGCGCCTCCGGAGCGGCCTTCTGCACCACCGGTTGTCGTATGAAGGACGACCTGGGGTGGGTCGACGTGTAGTGGTTCATCACTACGTAGTCGACGGGTAGACGCCGCTCAAGGGTGTAGGCGTACAGATCGAACCACCCGTCGGAACGCCACGTCCGCAGGACCAGCGGGCCCTCGTCGCCCTCGCGGTCGATCCGGTAACGCCAATCTCCTTGCCGCGCTTCCACCCCGTCGCGCAGCCGGATCGGCTCGAGCAGCCCGTCGGCGCCGAAGCCGACATCGCAGTGCCACTCCTCCCCGTCCGCCTCGACCTTGAGGAGCATGTGCGTAACCGCGCGCGTGGTGGAGGCTCCGGCCCGCACGCGTGCCCCAAGTCCGATGACGTCGAAGCCGATACGTTCGAGGGCCGCCGCGAAGAGCAGGTTCTGTTCGTAGCAGTAGCCGCCCCGCCGCCTGCGCACCATCTTGTCCTGCAACGCCGCGAGATCCAGCGGGACCGGTCGCCCGAGCATCATTTCGAGGTTCTCGAAGGGGATCGCCGCCACATGCGCCCTGTGGAGCGCGCGCAGAGTGTGCAGATCCGGCTTCGTCTCCCCCGTGTGCCCGAGTCTCGCCAGATAGGCGTCGAAATCCAGTTCTTCCCCGTTCCATGTCATGGGGCAATGATCTCCGTAGCCGCGGCGAGCGCCAATCTGCGTGGGCCGCCGTGCTGTTGCGCGCTCCTGGCCAGGGACGCTACACCGTTGTCAGTCATGCGCCGTAGCGTGTGGGTGGGACATCCTGGCGGAACGGCAGTGCCAGGTCACGAGGAGGGGGAAGCCCAGTGAGCAGTGTCAGCAAGGGAATCGAGAAGGTCGAAGTCGGTCTCAAGTGGGACCCGAGCCCTGCCGGTTCCTCTCCCAACGACCTCGACATCATCGCCGCCACGTACGCGTCGGACGCTCCGTACGGAAACCCCGTCTACCTCGTGCACTTCGACAGTCGCTCCCCCGACGGCACGATCACCCTCAACCGCGACAGCAGGACGGGCCAGGGCTTCGGCTTCGACGAGGTCATGGTCCTGGAGCTGGACCGGCTCGCGCCCACGTACACGCGCGTGGTGGTGGGCGTCGCGATCCAACAGCAGGAAGGACAGAGGGTGTTCGGCGACATCCCGAACACCACGGTGAGGATCCGCGAGGGCTACACGGAGCTGGCACAGAGCGATCTGGCCGACGTCGCCGCGCACACGGCCTCCACCGTCGCCGAGTTCACCAGGGACGAGTCCGGGGCGTGGTCGTTCCGCGAGGTCATCCGCGGCTTCGACGCCGGTCCGACGGAATTCGCCTCCCTCATGGGCGCCAAAATCTGACACCGGGCACGCCGACACCTGACGCGGGACACGCCGAAACCTGGTGCCAGGCACGCCGAAGGGGACCGGCACGGCGCCGGTCCCCTTCGTGAGCGGTCAGCCTCCTGAGCCGTCAGCCGGCTTCAGGAGGCTGACCCCCCGGATCAGCTGCAACCGCTGGTGGAGCCGCAGCCCTCGCAGATGTAGCAGGAGCCTGCCCGCTGCATCTTCGTACCGCAGGAGAAGCACAGCGGCGCGTCGGCCTGGATGCCCAGCTGCATCTCGACCAGCTCGGCGCTGGTGTGCGCCTGCTGCGGGGCGGGCTTGGCCGCCTCGGCCTCAGCCTTCGGCGTGGCGACCGCCTTCAGCGACTCGGTCTGCCGCGGAGCCGACTGGGCCAGCCCCTCGACGTCGACCTCGGAGTCGTCGAGCGACGGCTCGTACGAACCCGTCTCCAGGTGACGCTGACGCTCCTCGGCGGAGTGGATGCCGAGCGCGGAGCGCGTCTCGAAGGGCAGGAAGTCCAGCGCCAGGCGGCGGAAGATGTAGTCGACGATCGACTGCGCCATCCGCACGTCCGGGTCGTCCGTCATACCGGCCGGCTCGAAGCGCATGTTCGTGAACTTGGAAACGTACGTCTCCAGGGGCACGCCGTACTGCAGACCGACCGAGACGGCGATCGAGAAGGCGTCCATCATGCCCGCGAGGGTGGAGCCCTGCTTGGACATCTTCAGGAAGACCTCGCCCAGACCGTCGTCGGGGTAGGAGTTGGCGGTCATGTACCCCTCGGCGCCGCCCACCGTGAAGGAGGTGGTGATGCCGGGACGGCCCTTGGGGAGGCGCTTGCGGACCGGGCGGTACTCGACGACCTTCTCGACCGCGGCGCGGATCGTGTCCTCGGCCTTCTCGGTGATCTCGGTCTTCTCCGCCTCCTTCTTCTTGGCGGAGAGCGGCTGGCCGACCTTGCAGTTGTCGCGGTAGATGGCGAGCGCCTTGACGCCCATCTTCCAGGCCTCGAAGTAGACCTCTTCGACGTCCTCGACGGTGGCGGTCTCCGGGAGGTTGACCGTCTTGGAGAGGGCGCCCGAGATCCACGGCTGGATCGCGGCCATCATGCGGACGTGGCCCATCGCGGAGATGGAGCGCTCACCCATGGCGCAGTCGAAGACCTCGTAGTGCTCGGTCTTCAGGCCCGGGGCGTCGATCACATTGCCGTTCTCGGCGATGTGGGCGACGATCGCCTCGATCTGCTCCTCCTGGTAGCCCAGGCGGCGCAGGGCCTGCGGCACGGTGCCGTTGACGATCTGCATCGAGCCGCCGCCGACGAGCTTCTTGAACTTCACCAGGGCGAGGTCGGGCTCCAGGCCCGTGGTGTCGCAGGACATCGCGAGACCGATGGTGCCGGTCGGGGCGATGACGGACGCCTGGGAGTTACGGAAACCGTTCTTCTCACCGAGGCGGATCACGTCCTGCCAGGCCTCCGTGGCGGCGGCCCAGATCGGCGTGTCCAGGTCGTCGACGCGGATCGCCGAGGCGTTGGCGTCGGCGTGCTGCTTCATGACGCGCTTGTGCGGCGTGGCGTTGCGGGCGTAGCCGTCATAGGGACCGACGACCGCGGCCAGCTCGGCGGAACGCTTGTACGAGGTGCCCGTCATCAGCGACGTGATGGCCCCGGCGAGGGCACGGCCGCCGTCGGAGTCGTACGCGTGACCGGTGGCCATGAGCAGGGCGCCGAGGTTGGCGTAGCCGATGCCCAGCTGGCGGTAGGCGCGGGTGTTCTCGCCGATCTTCTGGGTCGGGAAGTCCGCGAAGCAGATCGAGATGTCCATCGCGGTGATGACCAGCTCGACGACCTTCGAGAAGCGCTCGGCGTCGAAGGACTGGGTGCCCTTGCCGTCGTCCTTCAGGAACTTCATCAGGTTCAGCGAGGCGAGGTTGCAGGACGTGTTGTCCAGGTGCATGTACTCGCTGCACGGGTTCGAGCCGTTGATCCGGCCGGACTCCGGGCAGGTGTGCCAGGCGTTGATGGTGTCGTCGTACTGGATGCCGGGGTCGGCGCAGGCCCAGGCGGCCTCGGCCATCTTGCGGAAGAGCGACTTGGCGTCGACCTCCTCGATGACGTCGCCGGTCATCCGGGCGCGCAGGCCGAACTTGGAGCCGGACTCCACGGCCTTCATGAACTCGTCGTTCACGCGGACCGAGTTGTTGGCGTTCTGGTACTGGACGGACGTGATGTCGTCGCCGCCCAGGTCCATGTCGAAGCCCGCGTCGCGCAGGGCGCGGATCTTCTCCTCTTCCTTGACCTTGGTCTCGATGAAGCCCTCGATGTCGGGGTGGTCGACGTCGAGGATGACCATCTTGGCCGCGCGGCGCGTGGCGCCACCGGACTTGATCGTTCCGGCGGAGGCGTCGGCACCGCGCATGAAGGAGACGGGACCCGAGGCGTTGCCTCCGGAGGAGAGCAGTTCCTTGGAGGAACGGATCCGGGAGAGGTTCAGGCCGGCGCCGGAACCGCCCTTGAAGATCATGCCCTCTTCCTTGTACCAGTCGAGGATCGACTCCATGGAGTCGTCGACGGCCAGGATGAAGCAGGCGGAGACCTGCTGCGGCTGGGGCGTACCGACGTTGAACCAGACCGGAGAGTTGAAGCTGAAGATCTGGTGCAGGAGGGCGTACGCCAGTTCGTGCTCGAAGATCTCGGCGTCGGCGGGCGAGGCGAAGTAGCTGTAGTCCTCGCCGGCCTTGCGGTAGGTCTTCACGATGCGGTCGATCAGCTGCTTGAGGCCGGTCTCTCGCTGCGGGGTACCAACGGCCCCGCGGAAGTACTTGCTGGTGACGATGTTGACCGCGTTCACCGACCAGAAGTCGGGGAACTCGACGCCACGCTGCTCGAAGTTGACCGAGCCGTCGCGCCAGTTGGTCATGACGACGTCACGGCGCTCCCAGACCACCTCGTCGTACGGATGCACGCCGGGGGTCGTGTGGATGCGCTCGATGCGCAGACCCTTGCTGGCCTTGGATCCCTTGGCGCGGGAACCTCGTGCCGGGCCGCTCGTCGTCTCGGTCATGCCGCCTCCCTGTTTCAGGCTAAAACGCCCTGAAGTGCCACGATCTTCCCGTGACACGGATGTGTTTCTGGCGTTGCGGGGCATCACAGAAGGAGACCCGCAACAGGTCTGGTTTGCCGCCGGCCGGCCGATCGGCCGATCAGTCGGCGGCGGTGGCGGGCACCGGGACTCCGACAGTCCCTCCAGGCCCGCTGTCATTCACGACGCGCTCTCCGCCCGCGCCGCGCGGCTCCGCGTCGAGCCGCTGTTCCCTCAGCTCCCCGATGGCAGCCTCGAAGTCCTCGAGCGAGTCGAATGCCCGGTACACGGACGCGAAGCGCAGGTAGGCGACGAGGTCGAGCTCCTGCAGCGGACCGAGTATGGCCAGCCCGACGTCATGGGTGGTCAGCTCGGCGCTTCCGGTGGCGCGCACCGCCTCCTCGACCCGCTGGCCGAGCAGAGCAAGAGCGTCCTCGGTGACCGGCCGTCCCTGGCACGCCTTGCGGACGCCATTGATGACCTTCGTACGACTGAAGGGCTCGGTCACGCCGCTGCGTTTGATCACCATCAGTGAGCACGTCTCCACGGTCGTGAAACGACGGGAGCAGTCAGGGCACTGGCGGCGCCTTCGGATCGACGTGCCGTCGTCAGTGGTGCGGCTGTCGACTACGCGGCTGTCGGGGTGCCTGCAGAAGGGGCAGTGCATGGAACTCCCAACCCTCCTTCATGGCACGACTCATAAGCCTCAACGGGGCCCGTGGGGCCCTCGAAGCAGCCCCAAGCATAGGCGATGCCCAAGCCCCTGAAAGACCAGGGACCACAACTTCTGGGCTGCTGCCGCAATCCAACCACTAGATCTGGGGTTTGGTCGCTTTTCCGCCCCACGCGTGTCGCACGGCCCCGGAACGCCTCAGGTCTACGAAGCCGCCCCTCACGCCGCTCGGGGCGGGGGCCGGTGCCGGGTTGACGGGGCGCCGGGTGGCAGTATTGGAGCTCCACCGAAGGGCTCACGACCCCGGCGGTGAAGCGTACCGTAATGAACCGAATTGCCGTTCGGCACGGGCGTCAGCCATACACCTGGATCCCTGATCACGTCAGGTAATCTTCGATTTTTCACTCGAACGTGTGTTTGGCGCAACCTTTCGAAAGCAACTACCGTTGGCTAGCTAGGGAGAGAACATCTCGAGAGGGGCCGACCGACGTGACCACCACCGCAGACAGCGCCACCATCACTGCCCAGGACCGCTCCCAGAGCCGACTCGAGCCGGTGCATGCCATGAATGACGCAGCCACGAACCAGGAGGGGCCCAAGCCCACGCGCTCCCTGCCAGGGCGACCTCCAGGCATCCGCGCCGACAGCTCAGGACTCACCGACCGGCAACGCCGGGTGATCGAGGTCATCCGGGACTCCGTGCAGCGGCGCGGCTACCCACCGTCCATGCGGGAGATCGGTCAGGCGGTGGGCCTCTCCAGCACCTCCTCGGTCGCCCATCAGCTGATGGCTCTGGAGCGCAAGGGCTTCCTCCGCCGCGACCCGCACCGCCCGCGGGCCTACGAGGTGCGCGGCTCGGACCAGCCGAGCAGCCAGCCCACCGACACCACCGGCAAGCCGGCCGCTTCGTACGTCCCGCTCGTCGGCCGCATCGCGGCCGGTGGCCCGATCCTCGCCGAGGAGTCGGTGGAGGACGTCTTCCCTCTCCCCCGGCAGCTGGTGGGCGACGGCGAGCTCTTCGTACTGAAGGTCGTCGGTGACTCCATGATCGAAGCCGCGATCTGTGACGGCGACTGGGTCACGGTGCGCCGCCAGCCCGTCGCCGAGAACGGCGACATCGTGGCCGCCATGCTGGACGGCGAAGCCACGGTCAAGCGTTTCAAGCGCGAGGACGGGCACGTCTGGCTGCTCCCGCACAACTCCGCGTACCAGCCGATCCCCGGCGACGAGGCGACGATCCTCGGCAAGGTCGTGGCGGTGCTGCGGCGGGTATGAGACTCCGCCCCTGACCGGGCCCCGGAACCAACTGCGCCGGTTCCGGGGCCCTGCTGCGTCCGCCCCGAGGGCCGGCCCCGAGCCCGCCTCGGCACCGGGGCTCCTACGCCTCGGCCGTCTTCGCCGCCGCGTCGATCGCGGACAGGGAGCGGCGCACCTGATTACGGTCCGTCGTGTACCAGAAGTCGGGCAGCGAAGCCCGCAGATAGCTTCCATAGCGCGCGGTGGCCAGCCTGGGGTCCAGGACCGCCACGACGCCGCGGTCCCCGGACGCTCGTACGAGACGACCCGCGCCCTGCGCCATCAGAAGAGCCGCATGCGTGGCCGCGACCGCCATGAACCCATTGCCGCCGGCCTCGTCGACCGCCTTCTGGCGGGCGCTCATCAGCGGGTCGTCAGGACGCGGGAACGGGATCTTGTCTATGATCACCAGCTGGCAGCTGGGGCCGGGCACATCCACGCCCTGCCAGAGCGAGAGCGTCCCGAAGAGGCAGGTCCGCGCGTCGGCCGCGAAGCCCTTGATCAGCTCGCCCAGGGTCTCCTCGCCCTGAAGGAGGATCGGCATGTCCAGGCGGCCCCGCAGCTCCTCGGCGGCGCTCTGAGCGGCACGCATGGAGGAGAACAGGCCGAGGGTGCGCCCGCCTGCCGCCTCGATCAGCTCGGCCAGCTCATCGAGCATGTCGCTGCGCGTGCCCTCGCGCCCGGGCCGGGCCAGGTGCTTGGCGACGTACAGGATGCCCTGTTTTCCGTAGTCGAACGGGGAGCCGACATCGAGGCCCTTCCACTGCGGTGCGTCCTCGGACTCGGTGCCCTCGGGGGCCAGGCCGAGCGATGCCCCGACGCCGTTGAAGTCGCCGCCGAGCTTGAGCGTGGCGGAGGTGAGGATGACCGAGCGGTCGGCGAAGAGCTTCTCCCGGAGGAGGCCCGACACGGACATCGGCGCCACGCGCAGGGAGGCCCCGAAGCGGTCGTGCCGCTCGTACCAGACGACGTCCCATTCGGAGCCGTTGGTGATGCGCTCCGCCACGTCGTGGATCGACTCCACGGAGGCGAGCGCCTGCTTGCGGACCGCGTCCTCGTCCTGGACCGACTTGTCCCGGGTGGAGCCGAGCGCGGTGATGACCGAGCGCGCGGCGTCACGCAGGGCCATCAGCGCGTACCCGAGGTCTTCGGGGATCTCCTCCAGGCGGCCCGGCAGGGCCAGCTCCATCAACCGCTCGAAGCCCTCGGAAGCGGTCTGGAGCTGGTCCGCCGCCTTTTCGTTCACAAGCTTGGCCGCGCGGCGCACCGCGCGGTTGACCTGCCCGGGGGTCAGCTCTCCCGTGGCCACGCCCGTGACGCGGGACACCAGCTCATGGGCTTCGTCCACGATCAGCACCTCGTGCTGGGGAAGGACGGGGGCGCCCTCGATGGCGTCGATGGCCAGCAGCGCGTGGTTCGTGACGACGACGTCGGCGAGCTTGGCGCGCTCGCGGGCCGCCTCGGCGAAGCACTCCGCCCCATAGGCGCACTTCGAGGCGCCGAGGCACTCCCTGGAGGAGACGGAGACCTGGGACCAGGCACGGTCGGAGACCCCGGGGGTGAGATCGTCGCGGTCGCCCGTCTCGGTCTCGTCCGCCCAGTCCCGCATCCTCAGGAGGTCCTGCCCCAGCTTGCTGGTGGGCGCGGCCGCCTCGAACTGATCGAAGAGGCCCTCCTCCTCTTCCTGGGGCACGCCTTCATGGAGCCGATGCAGGCACAGGTAGTTCGAACGGCCCTTGAGCATCGCGAACTGGGGGCGGCGGCGCATCAGCGGATGGAGGGCCTCCACGGTGCGCGGCAGGTCCCGCTCCACGAGCTGGCGCTGGAGGGCGAGCGTGGCGGTGGCGACCACCACGCGCTCCCCGTGCGCCAGGGCCGGCACGAGGTAGCCGAGGGATTTGCCCGTGCCGGTGCCGGCCTGGACGAGCAGGTGGGAGCCGTCGTCGATCGCCTCGGCGACGGTCTCGGCCATGGACACCTGGCCAGGGCGCTCCGTGCCGCCGACAGCGGTGACGGCGGCGTGCAGGAGCTCGGGGAGGGAGGGCTTCGTCATAGCGCGACCACCCTACGGTGCCCCACTGACATTCCCCCGATCAAGGCTGATGGAGAGGGTTGGGCACGGTCCCGTGCACAGCGGCGTGGGGGCGCTGGGGGCGGTCGCGGTACCCATCGAGGAGGAGGCGATTGCGGTTGAGGCACAGCCGCTCGATACGTGGTGTGAGCAGGTCGAACATCTCGTACCGCTCCTTCAGCTCCGGAGCGCGTGCCTGGTGTCGGAGGATCTCGGCGCGTACGGCGGACCAGAAATCGGCCTCCGGAACGCCCAGTTGCTCCTCGCACAGCGGCGCCAGATAGCGGAAGACCCCTACGAAGAGCCCGGAGTGGATGAACTGGGTGAGGAATCCGGGAGGCTCGGTGAGCAGGACGTCGCGCACGTCGTCCGGCATGGAGTCGTGCTCGGGAAGCGGCGTGGCACTGACGTTCACGTCGTCCACGAAGTCCTTCACCGCGAGCCGGACCGGCACGTCCTTGTCGTCGAAGACGACGATGGCGTTCTCCCCGTGGGGGGAGAACACCGTTCCGTAGCGGTAGAGGAAGTGCAGCAGCGGGGGCAGCAGGGCGGCGAAGAGCCTGCGCAGCCAGACGGAGGGGGTCAGTCCCGAGCGTTCGACGAGTTCCGCGACGAAGGCCTTGCCGTCCGGGTCGACGTGCAGCAGTGCGGCCAGGGTGCGTGCACGTTCGTCGGGAGCCAGGTGGCGGGTGATCGGCTCGCGCCAGATGGCGCCGAGCAGTTCCCTGTACTGGTACGGGACTTCGGGCAGCCCGTCGTAGACCGGGTGTTCGACGGCCACCGATGCCACCTCGCCGAGCAGGATGACCCCGCACTCGTCGCGCAGGAAGGGGTCGGAGTCGCGCAGCGCGTGCATCCAGGCCGTAACGGCCGGCGCCGCGACCGTGCGCTCTGTCGGGAGGCCCCGCCACACCAGTGTGTTGAGGACCGACAGCGGCAGCTTCACGGTGTGCCGGTCGGGGCGGGACACATTGAGGAACGTACGGATGGACTGCTGGGGAAGGCGCAGGTCGCCGTCGCTGCCGAGCGGGACGATGGCGTTCGCTGCGACGGACGGAGCGAAGAGCGGCAGCACGATCTCGTCCCACTGCCAGGGGTGGACCGGGAGGTAGAGGTACTCCTGGGGGTCGAGCCCGCGCGCGCGGAGTAAGCCCGCGAAGGACTCCTGGGTGGCGGTGGTCAGCTCGCGGGCGTAGAGCCGCTGGGCGGTGTGCAGTCCGGTGATACCTCGGTAGACCGCGAGGTCGGTGTGGACGGCGATCCACGGGAGCGTGGTGGAACGGCGGGCCTCGGGCGCCCAGCGGTCGGTGTCGCTCGCGGAGAAACCGATGCGCCCCTTGTTGAGGACGAGCCAGGGGTGACCGATCTGGTGCCCCTCCAGTTCCGCGTAACCGAGGTCGGCGAGCTGCGTCGCGGCGAGCGCGCTGTGGTCGATCCGGGTATCGGCGCAGAGCGTGACGGTGAGTTCGCGGATCAGGTGGCCGAGGGTGGCGCCGTCGAGCCCCAGGGTCCGGCGGGCGAGCGCGAGGAATCGGATCGGGTCGCTGAAGGGGAGGGCGGTCGAGCCGCCCTGGGCCAGGGCGAGGCTGGCGGGGTCCACGTGCCAGCCTCCGTACGAGCCGCGGTGGGCGCGAAAGGTGAGACAGGGGCCGCTTTCGTCACCGGCGCGTGCGGAGGGCGCCGCCGATGCGGGCCGCTCGGCCGATGCGGTGGTCCCGTCGGTCTCGGGCGATTCGAGGGTGAGCCGGTACGAGCCGGTCTCGCCCCCTATGACCGGTACGGGCAGGATGATCTCCTCGTACGCGAATTCGCCGACCATCTTGGCGAGCAGACGGCGTCCGGCCTCGCGCCATCGGTCCTGAGTCAGTTCGGGCGGGTCGTAGAGCGCGGTGGAGGGGTGGCAGCTCGGGCTTGCGGATGGATTCGGCACGGGGACTCCTCAGGGAGGGAACCGGATCGGGGCGAGCGACGTTCCATGAGTGACGGAGAGTGATCGGGTCAGAGCACTGCGCGCAGGGCCCGGTCACGGACCATGAGCGCCGCCCTTTTGCCGGGCAGGTCCACTTCGGCGGAGAAGCGGAAGCCGGCGCTCAGGAATGCGGAGACGGAGGGGGTGTTGCGCAGGTCGGGTTCTGCGAGGACGCGTGCGCACGCGGGGCGGTGGTCGAGTACGAGATCGGCGACGGCCCGGAGCAGCGAGGTGCCGAGGCCCCTGCCGCGGTTGACGACACCGCCGATGAGGAGGTGGATTCCGGTGTCGTGCGGGCGCGAGGGGTAGTGACGGGCCAGTGGGTCGAGGTCGGCCCGGTAGATCTCCCAGTAGCTCATCGGCATGCCCTCCAGCACGCCCAGGCAGGGCACGCTGCGTCCGTCTCCGTCGAGCTGGGGACGCAGGTGGGCCTCCGTGACGGCTTCGGGTCCCGCGAGTTCCCAGAAGGCGGCCACGGCGGGGTCGTTCATCCATCGGCTGATCAGCGGGAGGTCGCGTTCGAGGCGGACGGGTACGAGCTGGAAGACCCCGGCGGCGGTGGTGGTCGGCCCCCACTCTCCGACGCCGCCGAGGAGGTCGTCCGCCGTGACGGCGCTCGTGGCCTGGTCCGGTGGGCGCTCCCCGTGGCCGATGTGAGCTGCCGACGGCACGCGCTCTTCGCGCTCGGCGAGCAGGGCGAACAGCTCGTCGGGCAGGCGCAGATCGAGGGTGTCTGCGCCGTCGGCTCCGGAGGCCGCGGGTTCGCTCCCGGCGTCGGTGCTCGCATCGGTGGGAGGCACGGGGTCGCTCCTGTTCAGAAGAGGTGGGGCATGTTCCTCAGGGATGAAGGGGGTTGGCGATGGTGACGTAGACGGATTGGGTGTCGACCGGGCCGACCAGTTCGTCGAGCCCGTGCAGTCTGGTCAGCAGGTTGGCCTTGCACCGCAGTACGGGTGAGTCGAGCAGCGTCGCGGGCAGCGAGGTGCGCAGCCTGTCGGGTCCGGAGGCGACGTCGCCGAGGAAGCGCCGGAAGGCCGCGAGCAGCAGCCGCTCGTCGGCGAGGCGTTGGGCGCCGAAGGCTCCGATCAGGCCCAGGACGTTGTTGATGCCGAGGTAGTAGGCGAACCGCTCGTCGGTCACCTCGTCGGAGACGAAGGTGTCGCTGTGCCGGCCGATGCCGGGGAGCTGTCGGTCCAGCTCGGCGCGCCGGGACTCCCGGAAGTAGTAGCCCTGGTTGTCGCGGTAGCGGCCGCCCACGGGCCAGCCGTCGGGGTCGAGCAGGAGGATCGTGTTCTGCTGGTGTGCCTCCAGGGCGACGCCCGCCTCGCTATCGAGCCACAGCACTGGGCGGACGACGGTTTCCAGGTAGCGCAGGAACCACTCGGTGGCGACGGCCCCTCGGGGGCGCCCCGTCCGCCCGGCCAGCCTGGTGACGGTTTCAGCGAGCCGGGAGCGCATCAGACGCCACTCCTGGCAGCCGGGAAGCGCCGACGGCCTGGGCGAGACGAGTCCGGCGACACAGGTGGCGTCGTCGCCGGGGCCGAAGGGGTTGTGCCGGATCATGACGTCGAGCCCGGCCACGGGGGCGCCGTCACGGTCGTTGACGGCGAGCCAGGCGGGGTCGCGGACCACGTCGAAGCAGGGGTGGGCCGACTGCCACCGCTCGGCGAGGCCGCTGCGCAGCAGGCGGTGCACCTCGACGCCACGGTGGAGTTCCTTACGGAGGTTCTCCCGGCGGGAGTTGGTGATGCGCAGGCCGAGGGAGAGCTTGAGCATGGCGGCCGCGCCGGTGCGGTAGAGGGTGCGTACGGAGGAGGTGGGGTGCCAGGGGGTGCCGTGCGGGCCGAGGTCCTGGAGGAGTCCCGCGTCGAGGAGTTCGGCCGCCTCGGGGCGGTGCCGCAGCTCGCGGATCTGCCACGGGTGGGCCGGGAGGGCGACGCGCCCGTCCGGCAGCGGCAGTTCCGCTCCCGCCAAGCGGGCGGTGAGCTGGTCCGCCGGGACAGCGCGACCTCGCTCGGTCCACGCCGAGTCAAAGGCGAGCACGGAGCGGTCGACGGCCAGCCAGTGCAGCGCGAGGCTGCCGCGCAACTCCGGTGAGTAGAGGCGGGCCTCGGCGTCGGACAGGCCCTCGCGGCTCTTGGGGGTCGGATGCAGGGGGTGCCCGAGAAGCAGGGACTGTTCGGCGGCGAGGAAGAGGTCGGGCTCGTCGTCGGGGCGCTCGCGCCGGTCGGCGATGAACGTGGCGGTCCGGCGGACCGAGTCGGCGACCCGGCCGAGCAGGTCCGCGCCGTCCACGGACCCGGCCGAGGGCGTCGCCCCCTCCGGGGCGGTCGCCTCCCATGGCTCGGCCCCCGCTTCCGGCTCGGGTCCGGCTCCCGGCCCGACCCCCGCTTCCGAGTCGTCGGCCCTCGGCTCCGCGTCGCGCCGGGCCGTTTCGCGGCGGAGGAGCGCGGCGACGGTGACCGCGTCGACGGGTGGGGCGCTCGTCGGGCCGTCCTCCAGGTAGGGCAGGCCGAAGCGGTGCCAGCCGGTGGCCGACCAGTAGTGGACGGGGACGAGCAGGGCCGTGCCGCTCGCGTCGAGGGGGATGCGCAGGGGGCCGTGGTCCGGTGCCGGGAGGTCGTTCTCCCTGGCCCAGCAGCGCAGGAGGTTCTCTACGGCCGCCGCCTGCGCGGCGATGTGCGGGTCGGGGTGCTCCAGGAGGTCCGTGGACGCGCCGCGCAGGTGCTCGGCCTCTTGGCCGCCACCCTTCTGCCGGGGGACCGTACCGGACTCCGCCACCGGTGAGGATTGCGTGCCGCACGCGCCTGGGGCGTGGGGGTCGGGGCGGCCTTCGGATGCGGGGGTGGCGTTCAAGAGGGGTTCCTTGTGAGGTTGTTCGGGCTCCGTGTGGCGACGGGGCCGGGCACGCCCGGCGTCTCATGGCCTTGGGCGCCGTCCGGGTCCGTCTTGGCTATCCGTGGTGGGCACGCGCCGCCGTGGCCAGCGCGTCGGCGAGGCGGTCGAGGACCGCGGCCGCCTGTTCGTCGGTGATGGTCAGGGGAGGGAGGAGACGTACGACGCTGGAGTGGCGGCCGCCGAGTTCGACGATGAGCCCGCGACGCAGGCACTCGCGCTGCACGGCGGCGGCCAGTTGGGGTGCGGGTGGGCGGGGGCGGGTGGTGCTCGGCAGGATCCCCGCGCCACCGGCGAGGGGATCGTACGGGGTGGCCGCCCTGTCCGCGTCCTCGCGGCCGGCCGAGGCCTGGTCGGCGGCCCCTGGGCCGGCGGGGCTCCCGTGGGCGCTGCCGCGGTCGGATGCCTCTCGGCTGGTGCCCGAGGTGCCCTCGGGCCCCGGCTCGACGGCATCGACGTGGCCGCTGAAGCCGGTGGGACCGATGGGGCCGACGGGGCCGCTGAAGCCGGCGGGGTCTACAGGCTCGGCGGGGCCGACCGGCTCTGCGGCCTCGACCAGTTCGACGCCCAGCATGAGGCCCCGGCCTCGCACCTCGCCCACGCACGGGTGGTCCGCGGCCAGGGAGCGGAGCTGGGCGAGCATGCGGGCGCCGAGGACGGCGGCGCGTTCGGCGAGGCCGTTCTCACGGACGTAGGCAAGGGTCGCCGCGCCCGCCGCCATGGCGAGCTGGTTGCCGCGGAAGGTGCCCGCGTGGGCGCCGGGAGGCCAGACGTCGAGGTCGTCGCGGTAGATCACGACGGCTAGCGGAAGGCTGCCGCCGATCGCTTTGGAGAGCACCATCACGTCCGGCACGACGCCGCTGTGTTCGACGGCCCAGAAAGTGCCGGTACGTCCGACACCCGTCTGTACCTCGTCCGCGATGAGCGGGATTCCGCGCGCGGCGGTGATCTCACGCATCCGGCGCAGCCAGGCGTCGGGCGCCGGGAGGACACCGCCCTCGCCCTGGACCGGTTCGAGGATCATGCCCGCCGGGGCCGGTACGCCCGACTTGGTGTCGTCGAGGAGGCTCTCGGTCCAGCGGGCGGAGAGTTCGGCGCCGTTCGCGCCGCCGAGACCGAACGGGCAGCGGTAGTCCTGTGGATAAGGGAGGCGCGCGACGCGAACGTCCTGTGCGCCGCCGGATGCTTCGAGCGCCCCGGCCGTCATGCCGTGGTAGGCGCCGGTGAAGGCCAGCAGCCCCTCGCGGCCGGTGGCAGCGCGGACCAGTTTCAGCGCGGCCTCCACGGCGTCCGTCCCGGCGGGGCCGCAGAACTGGATCCGCGCACGCTCGGCGAGGCCGCGCGGCAACGTGCCGAACAGCTCGGTGGTGAAGTCGTCCTTGACGGGCGTGGCCAGGTCGAGGACGTGCAGGGGTGCCCCCGAGTCGAGGACCTTCCTGATCGCTTCGAGCACCACGGGGTGGTTGTGGCCGAGGGCCAGGGTCCCCGCGCCCGAGAGGCAGTCGAGGTAGCGGCGCCCGTCGGCGCCCTCGATGGTCATGCCACGCGCCCGCACGGGCACGATCGGCAGTGCTCGCGCGTAGGTGCGCGCCGCCGACTCGCGTGCCGACTGGCGCCTCAGAATCCCCTCTTGTGCCGAGGAGTGTGCGGAGCTCCCGGCCGGGGGCCCGTCGACAGGGGTCTGCCCGGACTGCCCAGGGTGCACAGGGTGCCCGGATTGCCCGGTCTGCTCGGTCCGCCTGGAGTGCCCGGTATGCGGTGGAGAACACTCTGCGGACACCGCCGCGGGCGCAGGCTCGGTCACAGCCACGACTGTTGGTCCTCCCGCTGTGGACGGGCGCGTCCGGTCCCGTGCGGCTCCGTCTGCCTCCGAGGAGGACCCCTAGGAGCCTCATGTGGCCACCCGCGCCGACGAGTTGGCAGGGGAGATGAACGCAGGCCGCGACTCCCCCGTACGTACCAACGACGCCACCCCCGGAGGATCACGGGTTGTCGGAAGATCCTTGCCGTGACGGAACCGTTGCCCTTCCGTCGGCCGTCCCCAACGGCACCGGCATAGTGTGGGGTGCCGTTCACCAGCGACAGGTACGCCGCTCCCCCGGTCGTGGGGGTTCCGTGCCGGTGTACGACGGGTGCGCAGCGCCCGGATGTCCAGCACATTGAACGTTTTTCGAGGCCCAGGGGGAATCTCACGATGCGACCCATACGTCCGCTCTTCACCGCCCGCAGTGGGAGGAGCGCGCGCACCAGAACCTCCCCCGTGGCGGCCGCGGTGGCGCTCGGCGCGGCGCTCGTACTGACCGCCACGGCCTGCGGTCCCAGCGAGGACAACGCCGGCGGCGACTCGTCGTCGGCGCAGCCCGGTGACAGCGAGGGCGGCGGCTCCGGCGACGACAAGATCCAGATCCCGGCGGACCTCCAGGACCGGCTCAAGGAGCACGGGATCGACCTGGACAAGTGGAAGAACGGCGCCTGGAAGAACTGGGACAAGGACGACTGGCTGCGCGAGGCCGGGGACTTCGTCAACCCGATCATCGAGGACCTGTGGGACCCGGACCGGATGCGGGACGCCGACAAGAATCCGGACCGGAGCGTCGACGACAACGACATCTCCGGTGACCAGGGTGTCACCGACCCGACGCCCAAGCCCGTGGAGGCGGCCGCCGTGCAGGCGCCCTACCACGGCCGGGCCGCCGAGTCCGGAAAGCTCTTCTTCGACGGCCCCGAGGGCTCGATGGTCTGCTCCGCGACCGTCGTCAAGGACCCGGCCCACCCCGGCAAGTCGAACATGGTGTGGACCGCGGGCCACTGCGTGCACGCGGGCGCCAAGGGCGGCTGGTACCGCAACATGGTCTTCGTCCCCTCGTACAACAACAGCGGCAAGTCGGCCGAGGAACTGCGGAACGCCCCCAAGGAAGAGGTGGCTCCGTACGGCGTCTGGTGGGGCGACTGGGCGCAGACCTCCGACCAGTGGATCGAGCAGGGCGGCCCGACGGGCGGCAAGGGCGCGCCGTACGACTTCGCCGTCATGCACGTGAAGCCCGAGAAGGGCAGCGAGGGCAAGTCGCTGGAGGAGACCGTCGGTTCGGCGCTCCCGGTGGACTTCAACGCCCCGGCGGTGCCCGAGATCAAGACCATGACGGCCACCGGCTACCCGGCGGCGCCGCCCTTCGACGGCCAGAAGCTGTTCCAGTGCGCCGACAAGCCGGGACGGCTCTCGCTCAACAAGCCCGACCCGACGATGTACCGCGTCGGCTGCACCATGACCGGCGGTTCGTCCGGCGGCGGCTGGGTCGCCCAGGGCCAGGACGGCAAGCCCGCTCTGGTGTCGAACACCTCCATCGGCCCGGTGACGGCGGGCTGGCTTGCCGGTCCGCGCCTGGGCAAGGAGGCCAAGGGCATCTACGGCGCGGTCAGCAAGAAGTTCGCCGACCAGTAGTCCTACGCGGCGGGGTCGCCGGAAACCTTCACGACCCCGCCGCCGTTCGTCCCCAATCCCACGGGCATAGTGGGGTGGTCGCGTCAGCGCGGATTCCGGACTCCCCGGATCCGCGCATGACAAGTACATGGCAAGCCCAGACGGCCAGACGGCCAGACGGCCAGACGGCTGATCGGCCAGTCCGCGACTTCGCATCTGCACGTTTTCGCACATACACGTTCTATCGGGGGTAACAGCACCATGCGTTCCACTCGTGCGCCGTTCGCGCGCAGCCGTGGGCGGCGCGTCACACTCGCCGCCACCGGGCTCGCCGCCGCCCTGGCGCTCACCGCCACGGCCTGCGGTCCCAGCGACGACAAGGCGTCCGGCCAGTCGGACAGCGCCGCCTCCCGGGGGACCGACGGTTCGAACGCCGGTTCCGAGGGCGCCGACTCCAAGCTGCCCGGCGACCTCGCCGACAAGCTCAAGGAGCACGGCATCGACCCGGACAAGTGGAAGAACGGCGCCTGGAAGAACTGGGACAAGGACGACTGGCTGCGCGAGTCCAAGGACTTCGTCAACCCGGTCATCGCCGGGCTCTGGAAGCCCGAGCGGATGCGGAAGGCCAAGGACCCGAAGAAGACGATCGCCACGAAGGACGCGGCCGCCGACCAGGGCGCGACCGACCCCGACCCGACGCCGGTCCGGGCCAAGCCCGAGAAGACGCCGTACCACGACAACGCCGCCCCCGTCGGCAAGATCTTCTTCGACTCGCCCGAGGGTTCGATGGTCTGCTCCGGCACCGTCGTGAAGGACCCGCGCAACCCCGGCAAGTCCAACCTCGTGTGGACCGCGGGTCACTGTGTGCACGCCGGCAAGGAGGGCGGCTGGTACCGCAACATCGCCTTCGTGCCCTCCTACAACGACCTCGGCAAGTCCGAGGCCGAGCTGGGCAACGCCTCCCCGCAGGAGATCGCCCCCTACGGCCAGTACTGGGCGGACTGGGTCTCGACCTCCAACGAGTGGATCAACGGCGGCGGTCCGACGGGCGGCGCCGGCGCGACGCACGACTACGCCGTGATGCACGTGAAGCCGGAGCAGGGCGGCAAGTCCCTGGAGGAGACCGTCGGCAACGCTCTCGATGTCGATTTCTCGACTCCGTCCGCGCCGAGCGTGAGCTCGATGGGCGCCTGGGGTTACCCGGCCGCTCCCCCGTACAACGGCCTGATCATGCACAAGTGCGTGGACAAGCCGGGCCGTCTCTCGCTGTCGCCTTCCCTGCCGACGATGTACCGCATCGGCTGCACCATGACCGGCGGCTCGTCCGGCGGCGGCTGGTTCCGGATGGTGGGCGGCAAGACCCGGCTCGTGTCGAACACGTCCATCGGCCCGGCCGAGAACACCTGGCTGGCGGGGCCGCAGCTGGGCGCGGGCGCCGAGCAGGTCTACGACATGATGAGCAAGAAGTACGGCTCGCAGTAACCGCGCACCGCGCGTCCGACATGGCGAAGGCCCGCCCCCTGCGAGAGGGGGCGGGCCTTCGCCATGTGACGGTCAGCGGGTGGCCGGCACGTACGGACCGAGCTCCGCGGCAAGCTCCTCGTGCACCCGCGCCTTGAGCAGGGTGCCGTCGGCGGTGTGCTCCTCCGAGAGCACCTCGCCCTCGGCGTGCGCGCGCGAGATGAGCTGGCCATGCGTATACGGAACGAGGGCCTCGATCTCGACCTCGGGCCGCGGCAGTTCGGTGTCGATGAGCCTGAGAAGCTCCTCGATACCGGCGCCGGTACGCGCGGAGACCGCGATCGCGTGCTTCTCGTTGCGCATCAGACGCTGGAGGACCAGCGGGTCCGCGGCATCCGCCTTGTTGATCACCACGACCTCGGGCACGTCGGTGGCGCCCACATCGCGGATCACCTCACGCACGGCGGCCAGCTGCTCCTCCGGCACCGGGTGCGAACCGTCCACCACGTGCAGGATCAGGTCGGAGTCGCCGACCTCCTCCATCGTGGAGCGGAACGCCTCGACGAGGTGGTGCGGCAGATGCCGTACGAACCCGACCGTGTCGGCCAGGGTGTAGACCCGGCCGCTCGGCGTCTCGGCCCGGCGCACGGTCGGGTCGAGGGTGGCGAACAGGGCGTTCTCCACCAGGACGCCCGCGCCCGTGAGGCGGTTGAGCAGGGAGGACTTGCCCGCGTTCGTGTAACCGGCGATCGCGACCGAAGGCACCTTGTTGCGCCGGCGCTCCTGCCGCTTGATGTCGCGGCCCGTCTTCATCTCCGCGATCTCCCGGCGCATCTTCGCCATCTTCTCGCGGATCCGTCGCCGGTCCGTCTCGATCTTCGTCTCACCGGGGCCACGGGTGGCCATGCCGCCACCGCCGCCGCCACCCATCTGACGGGAGAGCGACTGACCCCAGCCGCGGAGCCTCGGCAGCATGTACTGCATCTGCGCGAGGGCGACCTGCGCCTTGCCCTCTCGGGACTTGGCGTGCTGGGCGAAGATGTCGAGGATCAGGGCGGTCCTGTCGACCACCTTCACCTTGACGACGTCTTCGAGGTGGATCAGCTGGCCGGGGCTCAGCTCACCGTCGCAGACGACGGTGTCGGCTCCCGTCTCGAGCACGATGTCGCGCAGCTCGAGAGCCTTTCCGGAGCCGATGTACGTCGCCGGGTCCGGCTTGTCGCGGCGCTGGATGACGCCGTCGAGCACGAGCGCGCCCGCGGTCTCCGCGAGGGCGGCCAGCTCGGCGAGGGAGTTCTCCGCATCGTCAACCGTCCCGGAGGTCCACACGCCGACGAGCACCACACGCTCCAGACGGAGCTGTCGGTACTCGACCTCGGTGACGTCCTCGAGCTCGGTGGAGAGTCCGGCGACGCGGCGCAGAGCCGCGCGCTCGGAGCGGTCGAGCTGATCGCCGTCCCGGTCTCCGTCGATCTCGTGGCTCCAGGCGACGTCCTCTTCCATCAGGGCATCGGCCCGAAGACCTTCGGGGTAGTTCTGCGCGAAGCTCTGTGCGTCCTGGGAAGGGGAAGAAGAGGAGGTCATTGGGTCCTTACGTCGATACGTCGATGGAAATGCGGACGGATGCCTGATCCGCCGCGGACGGAGTGATCCGTCACAGTCGACAACGCCCGAGGCGGCCCGGAGATTCCCGGGTCAGGACCGGCCGCGCCGTCGACCTGACGATATTTGCACGACACGGCCCGTCTCGTCATCCGTGTTTTCCGCGACCAGGGATGTTATTTCCCTTCCGGAGCCGCCGTACGCCAGTCCGGGTGGCCCGGCATGGGCGGCGTCTTCGTCCCGTACAGCCAGGCGTCGAAGAATCCGCCCAGGTCACGGGCGGCGTTCTGCGAGGCGAGCCGCACGAAGTCGGCGGTCGTGGCGTTGCCGTCGCGGTAGAGGTCGACCCACTGCCGCTCGAGGCGGTCGAAGGCGCGGTGCCCGATCTCCTGACGCAGGGCGTAGAGCACCAGGGCGCTCCCGTCGTAGACGACAGGGCGGAAAATGCTGATCTTCTTCCCGGGGGCGGGCCCCTTGGGCTTGGCGGGCGGACCGCCCGCGGCGCGCCAGGTGTCCGACTGGCGGTAGGCCTGCCGCATCCGGTCCTTCAGGGGCCGCTTCGCCTTCTCCTCGGCGAAGAGCGCCTCGTACCAGGTGGCATGCCCTTCGTTGAGCCACAGGTCCGACCAGGAGCGCGGGCTGACGCTGTCGCCGAACCACTGGTGCGCCAACTCGTGCACCATGATCGAGTCCACGTACCACTCCGGGTACTCGGGGCGGGTGAAGAGGTCTCTCTCGAAGAGAGACAGCGTCTGTGTCTCCAGTTCGAAGCCGGTCCGCGCCTCGGCCACCAGGACGCCGTAGGTCTCGAAGGGGTAGCGGCCGACCTTCTGCTCCATCCATTCGATCTGGCCGGGCGTCTTCTTCAGCCAGCGCTCCAGGACCTTGCGGTCCTTGGTCGGCACCACATCGCGTACGGGAAGGCCGTCCGGTCCCTTGCGGTGCAGCACGGTGGAGCGGCCGATCGACACCTGTGCCAGCTCGGTCGCCATGGGGTGGTGGGTGCGGTACGCCCAGGTCGTGGCCCCGCCGACGTGGCGGGTCCTGCCGATCGGCAGGCCGTTGGCGACGGCGGTGAGCCCCTCGGGGGCCGTCACGCGGAACGTGAACTCCGCCTTGTCCGAGGGGTGGTCGTTGCACGGGAAGACCAAGTGGGCGGCGTCCGCCTGATTGGCCATGGCGAGCCCGTCACCGGTACGCACCCAGCCGCCCTGCGCGTCCTTGGCGGACACGGGGTCACTGGTGTGCCGGACGGTGATCCGCAGCCGCTCGCCGGGGCCGACCGGCGCGGACGGCGTCAGGACCAGGTCCTCACCGGTGCTCTCGAAACGGGTGGCCTCGTCATTGACCTCGACGGACCGGACCTTGCCGTGCGCGAAGTCGAGATTCACGCGCTCCATGGGAGCCGTGACCAGGGCGTCGATCTTGGTGACGGCGTCCAGGGGCTTGCGGTTGTCACCGTGATAGGTGAAGTCGATGTCGTACGACGCCACGTCGTACCCGGGGTTGCCCAGGTGGGGGAAGAGCGGGTCGCCGATGCCGAGCGGGGCGGCCGGCGACGGTGCGCTCGCCGCGACGAGGGCGGCGGACGTGGTCGCCGCGATCAGCGCCGCGGCGAGGCGGGGGGTGCGCAGGGCCTTCGGCCGCGCGGCCGTGGTCCGAGGGGTGAGCAGCATGAACTTACGGCTACCAGCGCGCGCCTTCCCCGGTACGTCGGCGCGCGCCGGGCCACTCGAACGAGTCGCGCAGGGGTCCACCCGATGAGCCGAACCGCTTCAGGGGGTCGAGATCCCGCTCGGAGACCGGCCCGCCTCAGTGGGCCGCGGCCGCCGGATGCTGGGCGCGGCTCACGTCGTACACGCCCGGCACGGCCCGCATCGCCCGCATCAGCCCCGGAAGGTGCGCCGCGTCCGGGAGTTGGAGCGTGTACGTATGGCGGACGCGCTGCTGGGTGGGTGGTTCCACGGTCGCGGAGATGATGGCGACGCCTTCGAGGGCGATCGCCTCGGTGAGGTCGGCGAGCAGATGCGCACGGCCGAACGATTCGGCGGTCAGGGTCACCCGGCACTCGGCGGTGTCCCCCCAGCGCACGCCGACCTCCGCGCGCCCTACTTCCTTCATGCGCGCCACCGCGGGGCAGCCGGCCCGGTGGACGGTGACGGCGCCACCGCGCACGGCGAAGGCGGTGATGGCGTCGGGCGGCACCGGCGTACAGCACCCCGCGAGGCGCACGCTCGCGCCCTCGCGGTCCACCACGGCGCTCGCGGCGGCGGAGCGCGAGCCGGTGTCCGGGCCCTCCGGGCGGGGCGTGGCCATCGGCGCCTGCTGGGGCGGCCGCTGGGCGGACGGCGCCGGGGCGGGCGCGGGCGTCGGATGCGTGGTGAGCCAGCGCCGGATCGCGATCCGCGCGCCGGGCGTGCGGGCGTGGTCCAGCCACTCGCTCGAGGGCCCGGAGGCGGCGTCCTGGCCCATGAGGAGCTGCACCGTGTCGCCGTCGCTCAGGACCGTGCTGAGCGTGGCGAGTCGGCCGTTGACCCGAGCGCCGATGCAGGCGTGCGCGTCCTCCCCGTACTGGGCGTAGGCGGCATCCACGCAGCTGGCACCCGCGGGCAGGCCGAGGGTGCCGCCGTCGGGGCGGAAGACGGCGATCTCACGGTCCTGGGCGAGGTCTTCGCGCAGCGTCGACCAGAACGTGTCCGGGTCGGGCGCGGCCTGCTGCCAGTCGAGGAGCCGGGAGAGCCAGCCGGGCCTGGTCGGATCCACGCGCTCGTCGTCGGCGCTGTCGGAGGGGTCCTCGGAAGGGGGAGCGTAGGGATTGCGCAGCGCGACGACGCCCGCCTCGGCGACCTGGTGCATCTGGTGCGTGCGGATGAGGACTTCGGCGACCTCCCCGTCGGGGCGGGCCACCGCGGTGTGCAGCGATTGGTAGAGGTTGAACTTCGGTACGGCGATGAAGTCCTTGAACTCCGAGACGACCGGGGTGAAGCAGGTGTGCAGTTCGCCGAGGACTCCGTAGCAGTCCGCGTCTTCGTTGACGAGCACCAGGAGGCGGCCGTAGTCCGAGGCGCGCAGCTCGCCGCGTTTGCGGTGGACCCGGTGGACGGAGACGAAGTGCCGCGGCCTGATGAGGACTTCGGCGGCGATGCCCGCCTCGCGCAGCACACCGCGCACCTCGCCCGCGATGTCCCCGAGCGGGTCGCCCTCACTCTCGGCGTTGGCCGCGATGAGGGCTTGGACCTCGGCGTACTCCTGCGGGTGGAGGATCGCGAAGACGAGGTCCTCCAGCTCGGTCTTGAGCGCCTGGACACCGAGGCGCTCGGCGAGCGGGATGAGCACGTCCCGGGTCACCTTGGCGATGCGGGCCTGTTTCTCGGGACGCATGACGCCGAGGGTGCGCATGTTGTGCAGCCGGTCGGCGAGCTTGATCGACATGACGCGTACGTCGTTGCCGGTGGCGACGAGCATCTTGCGGAAGGTCTCCGGCTCGGCCGCCGCCCCGTAGTCGACCTTCTCCAGCTTCGTGACGCCGTCGACCAGGTAGCAGACGTCCTCGCCGAACTCGGCCCGCACCTGGTCGAGCGTCACGTCCGTGTCCTCGACCGTGTCGTGGAGCAGGGAGGCGGTCAGGGTGGTGATCTCCGCGCCGAGCTGGGCGAGGATCAGGGTCACGGCCAGGGGGTGCGTGATGTACGGTTCGCCGCTCTTGCGCGTCTGGCCGCGGTGCGAGGACTCCGCGAGGACGTACGCACGGCGCAGGGGCTCCAGGTCCGCGTCCGGGTAATGGGCCCGGTGGGCCTCCACCACATGGCCGATCGCGTCGGGAAGCCGGTCCCGGGCGGCGGGGCCCAGGAGGGCCGCCCTGCCCAGTCTGCGCAGGTCGAGACGGGCGCGGCCGCGCCTTCGCTGGACCCCGGGCGTCACGGGGCCGGGCGTGGCTGGGTTCGTGGCCTCCGCACTCATGGGCACCTCCGGCTGCTTCGACCGGCGGTGTGCGGACGGTGGCGTACTCCGTCCGGGCCGGTGCTTGATGCTACCGAGCCCATCACGCGGCACTGACCGCCTCTCGCCGAGCGTGAAACGGATCACCCATTCGAGCGACAGTTCATGGGATTGCCGTTTCGAGCCATTCGGACACGAACTCACCCTCGGCGACGATCACGGCGGGGCCGGTCATCTCGATTTCGCTGTCGGGCCGCTCAGTGATCACCAGGCGTCCTCCGGGCACGTCGACCGTGTACGTCACCGGCGCGCCCGTGACGGCCGGGTCCACGCCGTCCCTGCGGGCCGCGGCGACCGCGACGGCGCACGTGCCCGTGCCGCACGAGCGGGTCTCCCCCGCGCCGCGCTCGTGCACGCGCATCGCCACGTGGCGCGGGCCGCGGTCGACGACGAATTCGACGTTCACCCCGTGCGGGTAGGCGGAGGCGGGGCGGAAGAGCGGAGGTTCGTAGAGCGTGCCCGCTTCGGAGAGGTCGTCCACGAAGGCGACCGCGTGGGGGTTGCCCATGTTCACGTTGAGCGCGGGCCACTGGTGGTCCGCGACCGACACGGTGACGTCCCCCTCGGGGAGCAGCGCCTTGCCCATCCCCACGGTGATCTCGCCGCCGGCCTCCGCCTTCGCGATGTGCACGGTCTTCACGCCGCCACGGGTGGCCACCGCCAGGTCGCCCTCACCGACGTGCCCCGCGTGCTGGAGGTACCGGGCGAAGACGCGCACGCCGTTGCCGCACATCTCGGCGATCGACCCGTCGCCGTTGCGGTAGTCCATGAACCACTCCGCCCGGTCCGCGAGGTGGCGGGCGTCGGGGTGGGCGGCGGAGCGCACGACGTGCAGGACGCCGTCGCCGCCGATGCCCGCGCGGCGGTCGCACAGGGCGGCCACGGCGGCCGGGGGCAGCTCGATGGCGTTGTCGGGGTCCGGGATGATCACGAAGTCGTTCTCGGTCCCGTGCCCCTTGAGGAAGGCGGTCCGCGTGCTCATTCCTCGATCGTACGGGGTGGGTACGACACTCGGTCCGGGCGGTGCCGCGGAGGCTTGCGGCGGGGCCGTCTCAGCGGAGCCGGGCGACCCGCCACACCGCGAGGACCGCCGCGCCGAGGAACAGCAGAGCGTACGCGGAGACGACCCGCCAGTCCGGGCGGTGTCCCGAGCCGCGCTCGGGCAGCCCCGGCCAGGTGTGCCCCACCCGGCGGGCGGCCATCATTCCCCAGCCGGCGGCGCAGCAGCTGAGCAGCAGCCCGAGCATGGCAACCACCGCGCCTCCGTCGCCGAACTCGAAGGCCAGCGGGAAGGCGAACATCAGGGAGCCGACCGCGGCGAGGATCACGATGGGCGCGAGCTGCCAGATGCGCAGCCGTCGCTGCGGGCGCAGCTCGACCTCGACCTCGTCCGCGGACATGTCGTCCGCGCCGGGGCCGTCGTCCGTCACGCCGCCCAGCGTCTCGTCGGGACCGTCCGGACTCAGCTGCTCTCCGCCGTCATGCGCGGTGTCACGAGGGCCGGCCTCCATCGCCACGCGCCCTCCCACTTCGGACTCCACCTGTCGATCGATGGTCGATGATGGCACGGCGTCAGGTGCCCCGATGACCGCCGGAGCGTCCCGATGCCATCACGTGATCAGGCTGTGACCGGTCGTTCGACCAACGCCATTGCGCGTGCCGGGAGTTCCCCGCGATCGGCCACGGCCCCACTGAGCCAGTGCACCCGCGGATCGCGCCGGAACCACGAATCCTGGCGGCGCGCGAAGCGTTTGGTGGCGCGTACGGTCTCGGCACGCGCCTGTTCCTCGGTGCACTCCCCCGCGAGCGCCGCGAGCACCTGCTGGTAGCCGAGCGCCCGCGACGCCGTACGCCCTTCGCGCAGCCCCCGCGCCTCCAGCGCGCGTACCTCGTCGACCAGGCCCGCCTCCCACATGCGGTCCACGCGCGTGGCGATGCGTTCGTCGAGTTCGGGGCGGGCCACGTCGACGCCGATCTGCACCGTGTCGTACACGGACTCGTGGCCGGGGAGGTTGGCGGTGAAGGGCTTGCCGGTGATCTCGATGACCTCAAGGGCGCGCACGATCCGTCGGCCGTTGCTGGGCAGGATCGCCTGGGCGGCCCCGGGGTCCGCCGCGGCGAGGCGGGCGTGCAGCGCTCCGGAGCCGCGCAGTTCCAGCTCCTCCTCCAGGCGGGCCCGTACGGCGGGGTCGGTGCCGGGGAATTCGAGGTGGTCCACGGCGCCTCTGACGTACAGCCCGGAGCCGCCGACGAGGATCGGCCAGCGCCCCTCGGCGAGGAGGCGGTCGATCTCCTTGCGGGCCAGTTTCTGGTACTCGGCGACGCTGGCCGCCTCCGTGACGTCCCAGATGTCGAGCAGATGGTGGGGGACCCCGCCGCGCTCCTCGGGCGTCAGCTTGGCGGTGCCGATATCCATCCCTCGGTAGAGCTGCATGGAGTCGGCGTTGACGACTTCGCCGCCAAGGCGCTGGGCGAGGAAAACGCCCAGATCGGACTTTCCTGCGGCGGTCGGACCGACGACTGCGATGACCCGCGGGGCGGGAGCTGCTCTACTCACCGCCCCAGTCTCGCAAATCTCGCGCGTACTTCCCGAACGAGCTACGTGACGGTACGGCCCCCAGGTCGTTGCCTGTTGCGAGGTTCCGGCCGCCGGTTTCGAGGACCGATGCCCCGGGCGACGCAATGGGACGCACCGGGCGGGGCGGGATTTCGCCCACACGAGTAACGTATGGAGTAGATATGGGCGTTTTTGCCATGTTCCGCCGGAAGTCCAAGGACAGCGAAGAGGCTGCGACGACTGATGCGGCCGCCGCCACGACGACGGCTGACCCGGAGAAGGCCGAGGGGTCTCCCGAGGCCTCCACGGACGCGGAGACGCCCGCTGCCGAGGCCGCTGCGGACGCCGAGAGCGCTACCGCGGACAAGCCGGCGGAGGCCTCCGAGACGGCCGCCGCGGAGAGCGTGGACATCCCGAAGCAGCAGTCGGCCGAGGAAGCGGCCGACAGCGGTGCCGGTGAGGGCGCCCGCAAGTAGCTCCCCGCGAGGGAAGGTGACCCCATGGGCTTCCTGGACCAGCTGAAAGCCAAGCTCGCCCCTGCCAAGGACAAGGTCTCGGACCTCGCGCAGCAGCACGGGGACAAGATCGACCACGGCCTGGACAAGGCCGCGAAGGTGGTCGACAAACGGACCAAGGGCAAGTACAGCGGCGTGATCCAGGCGGGAACGGGCAAGGCCAAGGACGCCCTCGACCGCCTCGCGGAGCACGACCAGAGCAAGGGCAGGGGCACGGGCGAGGGCGGCAAGGACAGTGGTGGCAGTGCCACTCCGCCCACCCCGCCCCCGTCACCCCCTCCGGCTCCCTGAACGACCTGCACGACTTGCACGACTTGCACGACGTGCACGACATGCGACGACGGCCGTGAAGCACCCTGCTCCGCGGCCGTCGTCGCATGTCCGGCGACCCTCGTCGCGTGTCCGTGGGCGGCCACGAGCGAGCGCCCTGGCTGCTGCCGCTGCGGTTACCGGCCTGAGCGGCTGAGGTGCTTCGGCTGCGCTACTAGGACCAGGTGGCCACGAAGTAGCCGACGCCGTACGGCGCGTCCTCGTAGAGCAACTCGCCGCTCAGCGCCGCGCCGTCCGCCGCCCCCGCCAGCACCTGCCACGGTGCCCGGCCCGCCGCCTTCAGTTCGTACGCCAGCTCCGCATCCAGCGCCCTCAGCGCCGCCACGTCGGCCGCACCGAGGGCACGGCCGACCTCCGCGTCGAAGCCGGCCGCCCGCTCGTCGAGATATCCCGGCGCCTTCAAGGTGCGGCACGCGCTGGCGTCGCCCATCACCAGGAGTGCCACCCGGTCCGCCCGGGCACCGATCTCCCCTCCGACCTGGACGCACCGCTCGGCGGCGAGTGGTTCCCCCACACCGAGGCCTTCCAGCGGGGCGGCTGACCACCGCGTACGTCCGAGCAGCCACGCGGCCACGGCGAGCGACGGCGGAAGCTCGCGTTCGGCCGCTTCGCCGTCGCCCTGGGCGGATCCGAGCCGTACGTCGAGGTCCACACCGAAGTCCCGGAAGGATCCACGAGCACCCTGCGGGTGCGGTCCGCGCCCGCTCAGCTCGGCGGGGCCCACCACGACGAGCCGGTCGGGCCTGGCGGCGGCGAGGACCCCGATGGCGTCCGTGCACGCCGCGCGCGCGGCCTCCAGTTCGGGTGCCGCTCCGGCGGCGACGTCGGGGACGAGCAGAGGCGGGCAGGGGCACACGGCTGCGGCGACAAGCATGATCCGCAGAGTAACGCGCCTGCTGGGCGACCGGCCCCGCGCTCCGTCCGGTCCGGTCGCCCTCACATCAGGTCAGTCGCAGCCGCAGCCGCTCCCCGTCGCCACGGGCAGCGGCTCGGGTGCGCCGATCTTCGGCAGGCCGAGCATGACGCCCGCGGGCTTGGCGACCGCCTCCGTGTTGCGCTTCTCCCAGGCGTCGCCCGCGCGCGTGGGGCGCACGTTGAGCACGGGCCCCTCGGCGAGCAGGTGATGAGGGGCGGCGTAGGTGATCTCGACGGTCACGACGTCGCCGGGGCGCACCGCGGTGTCCGGCTTGGTGAAGTGCACGAGGCGGCTGTCGGGGGCGCGACCGGACAGGCGGTGCGTGGCGCCGTCCTTGCGGCCCTCGCCCTCGGCGACCATCAGCTCCAGGGTGCGGCCGACCTGCTTCTTGTTCTCCTCCCAGGAGATCTCCTCCTGGAGGGCCACCAGACGCTCGTAGCGCGACTGGACGACCTCCTTGGGGATCTGCCCCTCCATGGTCGCGGCCGGGGTGCCGGGGCGCTTGGAGTACTGGAAGGTGAAGGCGCTGGCGAAGCGGGCCTCGCGGACCACGTGCATCGTCTGCTCGAAGTCCTCCTCGGTCTCGCCGGGGAAGCCCACGATGATGTCGGTGGAGATCGCCGCGTCCGGCATGGCGGCGCGGACCTTCTCGATGATCCCCAGGAAACGATCCTGCCGGTAGGAGCGGCGCATCGCCTTGAGGACCGGGTCGGAGCCGGACTGGAGCGGCATGTGGAGCTGCGGCATCACGTTCGGCGTCTCGGCCATGGCGGCGATCACGTCGTCGGTGAAGTCGCGTGGGTGCGGGGACGTGAAGCGCACGCGCTCAAGGCCCTCGATCTTCCCGCAGGCCCGCAGGAGCTTGCTGAACGCCTCCCGGTCACCGATGTCCGAGCCGTACGCGTTCACGTTCTGCCCGAGGAGGGTGATCTCGGAGACGCCCTCGCCGACGAGCGCCTCTATCTCCGCGAGGATGTCGCCGGTCCTGCGGTCCTTCTCCTTGCCGCGCAGGGCGGGGACGATGCAGAAGGTGCAGGTGTTGTTGCAGCCGACCGAGATGGAGACCCATGCGGCGTACGCGCTCTCGCGGCGCGTGGGCAGCGTGGAGGGGAACGCCTCCAGGGACTCCGCGATCTCGACCTGCGCCTCTTCCTGGACGCGGGCGCGCTCCAGGAGGACCGGCAGCTTGCCGATGTTGTGCGTGCCGAAGACGACGTCGACCCAGGGCGCCCTCTTGACGATGGTGTCGCGGTCCTTCTGGGCGAGGCAGCCGCCGACGGCGATCTGCATCCCTGGACGCTTGGTCTTCATCGGCGCCAGGCGGCCGAGATTGCCGTACAGACGGTTGTCGGCGTTCTCGCGCACGGCACACGTGTTGAAGACGACGACGTCGGCGTCGCCGTCGGCTCCTTCGGGCGCACGTTCGTAGCCGGCGTCCTCCAGCAGCCCGGAAAGCCGCTCGGAGTCATGGACGTTCATCTGGCACCCGTAGGTGCGCACCTCGTAAGTCTTCGCGCTCATCTCGCCCCCCAGGGTACGGGGTCGCCACGCGCGCGTGGCCGCCGATTCCGACCGGAGCGCCCCGGGGACGCCGCCCGCGGCAGCGCGGTGTGACCTCGCCCCTGGTCATCCACGTCAGCGGGCTGGCAGGATCGCGCGCATGCTCAAGGCACTCACCCACCTCAGCAGGCGCCGCGCTCTCCAGGGCTCGGCCGCGGCGCTCGTGGTGTTCGGGCTGCTGATGTGGTGGCTGCTCCCCCTGGACGAGAGCTCGCCGAGCGGCCGCATGGCGTTCAGCACGGGCGTGCGGAACGGCGTCTACGAGCGGTACGGCAAGCTCCTGCGCACGGCGATCTCCAAGGACATGCCGAAGGTGCAGGTGGACCTGCGCAACAGCGAGGGGTCGCAGCAGAACATCGAGCGGGTCGCCACAGGGAAGGCCGATTTCACCATCGCGGCCGCCGACGCCGTGGAGAACTACCGCCTCGACGGGGCCCCGGGGGCGGACCGCCTGCGGGGCTGTGCGCGCCTCTACGACGACTACGTCCAGCTCGTGGTGGACCGGGGGTCCGACATCCACTCCGTGGAGGACCTGCGGGGCAAGCGCGTCGCGGTGGGGCAGGCCCGCTCGGGCGTGCGACTGATAGCGGACAGGGTGCTGGACGCCGCGGGCCTCGACCCGGTCGCGGACATCGAGCCGGTGTCCGCGGGCATCGACACCATGCCGGGCCTTTTGAAGGACGGTTCCATCGACGCCTTCTTCTGGTCGGGCGGACTGCCCACCACCTCCGTGCGCGAACTCTCGAAGAAGATGGACATCCGTCTCGTCAAGCTCGGCTACCTCGTCGACCGGCTGCACAAGCAGGGCGGCGCCTCGCGCTACTACCGGGCCGCGACGATGCCGGCCGACGCCTATCCCGACGCCCAGCAGGGCTCCGCCGTGCCCACCCTGGCCGTGGCGAACCTCCTGGTCACCACGGACCAGGCGGACGCCGACCTCACCGCCGGGCTGACCCGCACCGTCATCGACAGCCGCGACCACATCGGCGATCAGGTGCACGCGGCCCAGCTGGTGGATCTGCGTACCGCCCTGTTCACCGACCCGCTCCCGCTGCACGAGGGGGCGCGCCGCTACTACCGCTCGGTGAAGCCCTGAGCGGCGCCGTGAGGCTCTGGGGCGCCCCCTCGGGAGGCCGCCGCGGGCGGCTCGCTGCGGGGGACGCTGACGGTCACCCTCAGGCCGTGCGGTTCGTTCCGCGCGTACGCGATGGATCCGCCGCCCGCCGTGAGCAGGGCCCGCGAGATGGACAGGCCGAGGCCGGAACCCTTCACGTTCTGGTGGCGGTTGCTGCGCCAGAAGCGGTCGCCGACGCGGGCGAGTTCGTCGTCGGTGAGGCCGGGGCCGCCGTCGCTCACCACCACCGTCGTCGTGCCGTTGCTGGAGGAGACCGCCACGTGGACCGGCCCTCCTTCGGGGGTGAACTTCAGGGCGTTGTCGATCACCGCGTCCAGCGCGCTGGAGAGGGCGACCGGGTCGGCCCAGCCGGTCGTCGCCGGGCACTCGCCGGTCAGGCGCACACCCCGCTCGTCGGCGAGCGGCCGCCAGGAGGCGACCCGCTCGGCCGCCAGCTCCCCGATGTCCGTCAGGCTCAGGTCGGCCGCGGCGTGCTCGGCGAGGGCCAGGTCGAGCAGGTCGTCGAGGACCTGGGCCAGGCGTTTGCCCTCGGTGCGGACCGAGGCGATCTCCTCGTTGCCCTCGGGCAGTTCGAGGGCGAGGAGCTCGATGCGCAGGAGCAGGGCGGACAGGGGGTTGCGCAGTTGGTGCGAGGCGTCGGCCACGAAGGCACGCTGCTGTTCGAGCACCTCCTCCACGTGGTCGGCCATCTCGTTGAACGACCGGGCGAGCCGTCTGAGTTCCGGCGGGCCGCCCGCGGCGGCGACGCGTGAGGTGAGGCGCCCCGTCGCTATGTCGTGCGTGGTGGCGTCCAGGACCCGCACCGGTCGCAGCACCCAGCCGGTGAGCCGCAGGGCCGCGCCGACCGCCAGGAGCATGGCCGCTGATTCCCCGGCGGCGATGAGCATCCAGCCCTTCAGCGTCTTCGAACGCATGCGTCCCGTCGGTGAGTCGGTGACGACCACGGCGATGACGTCACCGTCCTTGATCACCGGGGAGGCGACGGCGAGGCGGCCCCGTCGCCACGGCCACACCTGCTCGGGGTCGTGGCTGCCACGGGAGCGCAGGGCCTCCTGGAACGCCCTGCGGACGTCCCCCTTGGCGGGGAGGTACCAGCTGGCCGGTGCGTGCGCCATGGGACCGTCGTCGCGGTAGAAGACGCCCGCCCTGATGCCGTAGACGTCGTAGTAGTCGTCGAGTTCCTTCTGTAGCGTCTCGCGCCGCTCGTCCGTGCCGCCCCGCACCCGGGAGCCCGTCGGGCGCTTGGTGACGAACTGGGCGAGGGAGGCGAAGCGCGCGGTGTCGTCGATCCGGTCGACGACCACCTTCTGCTGCTGCGCCGCAGCGACACTGACGGCCAGCGGGAACCCGAGCGCGAGCAGCACGCCCGCCATCAGGATGATCAGCAGCGGGAGGAGGCGAGAGCGCACCTGTCCTCGCTCTCGCTACGTGGCCGGGGCGACGAGGCGGTAGCCGACGCCTCGGACTGTCTCGATCAGGGCCGGCATGTGCAGCTTGGAGCGCAGGGAGGCCACGTGCACTTCCAGCGTGCGTCCCGTCCCTTCCCAACTGGTCCGCCACACTTCACTGATGATCTGTTCGCGGCGGAACACCACTCCGGGGCGCTGGGCCAGGAGCGCGAGCAGGTCGAACTCCTTGCGGGTCAGTTGGACAACCGAACCGCCCACGCTGACCTGCCGGGTGGGCAGTTCGATGTGGACGGAGCCGAGCCGCAGTTCGCCGCCTCCCGACGCCGTCGTGCCACCGGGGGCGGGGCGCCTGATGACCGCGTGGATGCGGGCGATGAGTTCCCCGGTGTCGTACGGCTTCACTACGTAGTCGTCGGCTCCGAGGTTGAGGCCGTGTATGCGCGAGCGTACGTCCGAGCGGGCCGTCACCATGATCACCGGTGTCGAGCCGCGCTTGCGGATCTTGCCGCAGACCTCGTAGCCGTCCTGGTCGGGCAGGCCGAGGTCGAGGAGCACCACTCCGAAGGGGGCCGTTTCCGCGGGCAGCAGGGCCTGGAGCGCCTCTTCTCCACTGCGGGCGTGGACGACGTCGAAGCCGTGCCGGGCCAGGACCGCGGACAGGGCGGCGGCCACATGATCGTCGTCCTCGACAAGAAGCAGTCTCATACGGGCCCCCTCCGATTCATCCGTCGTTCCTTTGCGGCCGGTAGTCGCGCATACGCACCAAGGCATCCACGCCGATGGATAAGGACCGCGTCAAGAGGCAGCGGGTCACGGACACGTTCCGTTATCCAGCCGGTACGCACATCGTGGACCCTCTTCACACGGTGTGTCCGGTTGCGGCCGGATCGTTATGCTCAATTTCCGCTCAGATGTAATGACGCTGGTCGCACTGGGTTATTACTGTCCTCGCAACCGAGGAGGATGGAGCAACAAGCCGTGACCGAAGTATCGGTGACCAAGGACGCCATACCGCCCGGGGCGGACGACCTGGTCGTGCTGAAGAACGTCAACAAGCACTTCGGCGCTCTGCACGTGCTCCAGGACATCGACCTGACCATCGCCCGCGGCGAGGTCGTCGTAGTGATCGGGCCCTCCGGGTCGGGCAAGTCGACCCTGTGCCGCGCCATCAACCGCCTGGAGACGATCGACTCGGGAGCCATCTCGATCGACGGCAAGCCGCTGCCCCAGGAGGGCAAGGAACTCGCCCGCCTCCGTGCGGACGTGGGCATGGTCTTCCAGTCCTTCAACCTTTTCGCGCACAAGACCGTGCTCGAGAACGTGACGCTGGGCCAGATCAAGGTGCGCAAGATCAACAAGGCGGAGGCCGAGGAGAAGGCGCGCGCCCTGCTCGACCGCGTGGGCGTCGCCTCGCAGGCCGACAAGTACCCCGCGCAGCTCTCCGGCGGCCAGCAGCAGCGTGTCGCCATTGCACGCGCGTTGGCGATGGACCCCAAGGTGATGCTCTTCGACGAGCCCACGTCGGCGCTCGACCCGGAGATGATCAACGAAGTCCTCGAGGTGATGCAGCAGCTCGCCCGCGACGGGATGACGATGGTCGTCGTCACCCATGAGATGGGCTTCGCCCGGTCCGCGGCCAACCGCGTCGTCTTCATGGCGGACGGCCGGATCGTCGAAGAGGCCGTGCCGGACCAGTTCTTCAGCAACCCGCGCAGCGACCGGGCCAAGGACTTCCTGTCGAAGATCCTTAAACACTGAGGCTCCTACGCCGTCTCAACACCAGTCGAAACAAAGGATGTTCACCATGAAGCTCCGCAAGTCCGTCGCCCTCGCGGCGGCCGTCGCCGCGCTCTCGCTGACCGCCACCGCCTGCGGCGGCAAGGAGGGCTCCGCCGGCGACAAGCCGAAGGGCCCGGACGGCAAGGACACCAAGGCCCTCAGCTACACGGTCAAGAAGGACGCCTCGGTCGACTCGCCCGTCTTCAAGGACGCCAAGAAGCGCGGCAAGCTGGTCATCGGCGCCAAGGCCGACCAGCCGTACCTGGGCTTCCAGGACCAGTCGACCAAGGAGTACTCCGGCTTCGACATCGAGATCGCCAAGATGATCGCGGCCGACCTCGGCTTCTCGGCCAAGCAGATCGAGTGGAAGACGGTCGACTCCGGAGCCCGTGAGACCACGGTCTCCAAGGGCGATGTCGACCTGATGATCGGCACGTACACGATCAACGACGAGCGCAAGAAGCAGATCGACTTCGCCGGCCCGTACTACCACGCCGGTGCCTCCCTGCTGGTCCGCAAGGACGAGAAGGACATCAAGGGCCCGGAGACGGTCCGCGGCAAGAAGGTCTGCTCCATCGTCGGCTCCACGCCGTTGCAGAACATCAAGAAGCCGAAGTACGGCGCCAAGGTGACCGAGCTGTCCAAGTACTCCGAGTGCGTGGCGCAGATGCTCAACAACCAGGTCGACGCCGTCACCACCGACGACGCCATCCTGATGGGCTACGCGGCGCAGAACCCGGGCAAGCTGAAGGTCGTCGGCAAGCCCTTCTCGGCCGAGCCCTACGGCGTCGGTCTGAAGAAGGGCGACAAGGCACTTCAGAAGGCCGTCGCGGACGCCATCAAGGCGCACCAGGAGAACGGCGACTACAAGAAGGCGTTCGAGGCCACCATCGGTAAGTCCGGCTCCGAGTACAAGAACCCGCCGGCGTTCACCGACCCCAAGTAGGACCTCGCGCCCCGCTTCGTACGGCCGATACGTCCGTACGGGGCGGGGCGTCTTGTGAGCACATCGCCGCCCGACCGCCCTCTCGCGGAGAATTCATGAACGTACTGACCGACAACCTGTCGCTGTTCCGCGAGGGGTTCATCGGCACCGTGGAGCTGACCGTGGTCAGCGGGATCATCGCCATGGTGCTCGGCGTGATCATCGCCGCTTTCCGGGTCTCACCGGTGCCACCGCTGCGCGTTTTCGGCACCCTCTGGGTGAACATCCTCCGGAACACCCCGCTGACCCTGCTGTTCCTGGTGGCCTTCTTCATCCTGCCGAAGATCCTGTTCCCGGACGTGGACTCCTTCGTGCTCGGCGTCGTGGCACTGGGGTTCTACACCTCGTCCTTCATAGCCGAGGCCCTGCGGTCCGGCATCAACACCGTGCCGATGGGCCAGGCCGAGGCCGCCCGTGCGATCGGCATGAGCTTCACGCAGGTCATGCGGGTCGTGGTGCTGCCCCAGGCCACGCGCGCGGTGATCGCCCCGATGGGCTCGATCTTCATCGCGCTGACGAAGAACTCCGCGATCGCGGGCGGCTTCGACAACGTCGACCTGTTCAACGTCACCAAGACCCTCAGCAACGACGGCTACGACATCACCATGATCTTCATCTGGGTCACGGTCGCGTACCTGATCATCACGTACGCCATCAATGGCGCCTTCCGGCTGCTGGAGCACCGCATGGAGGTCGCCCGATGAGCGCCAGTGTCCTCTTCGACGCACCCGGCCCCAAGGCCAAGGTCCGCAACAGGATCTACTCGGTCGTCGGCACCGCGGCGGTGCTCGGCCTGTTCGTCTGGGTCGTCCTGCGGCTCAACGAGAAGGGCGAGTTCGAGGGTGCCCTGTGGGACATCTTCAACTACTCCGGCATCCGCGACAACATCTTCGAAGCGCTCCTGGCGACGCTGAAGGCCTTCGTGTTCGCCGGTGTCCTCTCACTGGTCTTCGCGGTCGTGCTGTGTGTCGGCAGGCTTTCCGACCACCGCCCGGTGCGCTGGGCCTCGGTGATCTTCATCGACCTCTTCCGGTCGATCCCGCTGCTGATCACGATCTTCGCCCTGTGGGTCGGCATCGTCGGCGACATGACGCCGTTCTGGGCGCTGGTCGTCGGCCTCGCGATCTACAACGGCTGCGTCCAGGCCGAGGTGCTGCGCGCGGGCGTCAACGCCGTACCGAAGGGACAGCGGGAGGCCGCCTACGCCCTGGGCCTGACCAAGACCCAGGTGACGGCCGGCATCCTGTTCCCGCAGGCCGTGCGCTCCATGCTGCCGACGATCATCAGCCAGCTCGTGGTGACCCTCAAGGACACCTCGCTCGGCTATCTGATCCTCTACCCCGAACTGCTGTACTCGGCACGGCTCATCGCCAACAACACCCCGGTGAACGGCACCTACCCGTTCGTCCAGACGGTCACCGTCGTCGGTGCCATCTACATCGGGCTCTGCCTGGCGCTCTCCTCGCTCGCCACCTGGATCGAGAAGCGCGGGCGCCGCACCAAGACGGGCATCGCGGTGGCTGCCGCGGCGGAACCCGCCGAGGCTCCGGGCGTGCTGGACGCCGCCGCGCCCGAGGGGCCCGGCCGAGCGGAGGACGGCTCGAAGGGTCCTGACGACGACCCCAAGGGCACGGTTGGAAAGTCCAACTGACAAAGCGTCGACATAAGTGGTCGACATAAGTGTGGGGGGCGGCCGGCGGGCCGCCCCCCACCCCTGTTTCCCCGGGCCCGAATCCCTCGGGCGTCACCCCGCTCCGCTGTTACTTCCTGGTGAACGCCACTGCCGTCGTCACTTGACGCAAGCACCGGCAATGGGTTGCATACGTTCTGTGATCGTGCACCGGGCTCCAACTGCCAGTTCCTGTACGTACGTCCAGCGCTTCCGGGCAGCCCGGACCCACGGATCCCGACGGGCTGGAGGGTGTGCGCCGTGGACCCGGTGATCGTCGTCGGCGCGGGCCCCGTCGGCCTCGCGCTGGCCCTCGCGCTGGCCCGTCACTCGGTGCCGACGATCGTCCTCGACGAAGGGCCGGGCAAGGAAGAGCCGCGCCTCGCTCGGACGGCCGTGCTCCGCGAGGACACCGCTGCCTTCGTGGAACGGCTCGCGGGTCACTCGTTCGGTGACCTGGAGTCGGGAGCCCGCTGGACCAGTTGGCGGTCCCTGCGGCGCAAGCAGGTGATGCGAGAGCTGTCCTTCGGCGACGAGGCCCCCGCCCCGCTGCATCTGCCGCAGCACGTACTGACCGGCGCGCTGCGCGAGGCCATCGCCGGCGAGCGGCTCGTCAAGGTCGCGACGGAGAGCAAGGTCGACTCCCTGGAGCAGGACGCCTCCGGACTGACCGCCCACACGCGCGGGCCGAAGGGCACGTGGTGGCGTGGCAGTTATCTGGTGGGCTGCGACGGGTCCCGCTCGACGGTCCGCAAACTGCTCGACATCCGCTTCCCGGGGCGTACGGCCGTCGAGCGACACGCCGTGGCCGCGCTGCGCACGGAACTTCCCTGGCCGGGCGAAGCGTTGTTGCACCGGATGCCTCCGTGGCGCGGCGGGGCAGCCGAGGTGACGGGCCGCCCGCTGGCCGGCGGGGTGTGGCGCCTCGACTGGCTCCTTCCGCCGCGCGGCGAGCTGGTGACGCCCGACGCCCTCGTCCTGCGGATCCGGGAGACCCTCGCGGGCTGGTGCGGGGGCCCCACACCGCCGTACGAACTGCTCGACACGGGCGTGCACACCGTCCACCACCGCCTCGCCCGCCGGTGGCGGGTCGGCCGCGCCTTCCTCGCCGGGGACGCCGCGCATCTGCTCGGCGCGCTCGGCACTCAGGGGCTCGACGAGGGGCTGCGGGACGCCGACAACCTCGCGTGGAAGCTGGCGCTCGCCTGGCACCACGGCCACCGCGACCCGCTGCTCGACAGCTACCAGGCCGAGCGGCGGGCCGGGGTGGCCGCGCGCCTTCGCGCCGCCGACCAGTCGCTTCCGGTGCTGCGCGGCGGCAAGGGCCTGCGCTCCTACGTGCCGGGGAGCGCGCGCGGCCACGACGCGCTGCTCACGGACGGCCATGTGGGGCGCGGGCCGCTCGGCATGCCCTCGTCCTACGCGCAGTCCCCTCTCGCGCCCGCGCCGTCCGAGTCCGAGACGGCGGTGGGTACGGAGGTGGGCGCGCCGGTCGCCGACGTACGGGTGACCGCTCCCGACGGGTCCTTCGTGCAGCTGCGCGAGCGGCTCGGGCTCGGTCATCTCCTCGTCGTCCTGGTCGCGCCGGGCACCGTGGTGTGGGAGCGGCGGCACTGGGTGACGGCCGGGATCATGCCGCGCCTCGCCGCCGCGGTCACCGCCTTGCCGCACCCCGCCGAGCTGCTCGTCGCGGAGAGCTACCCCGGGGCCCCCGCGCACTCCGTCCTGCTCATCCGCCCCGACGGTCACTTGGTCACCGCCCTCTCCGGGGTGCGCCCGGCCGAGCTGTACGCGGCGGCCGAGGCGGCGGTGGGGGGCGCGGCGGCCCCGGGGAGCGGGCGCGGGGGCGACGACACCGAGCAAGGTGAGCATGCGGTTCGGGCGGGCGGGGCGGGGAGTGCCGCGGGGGTGCGGGCGGCGCGGCCTTCGAAGTGAGGGGGCGGGGTGACGGGGTGGGCGACAGGGGGGCGGCACGCTGGCTGGGTGACAGGGTGGCGAGGCAGCAGTCCGGCTGGGTGACGGGGTAGCGGGGCGGCAGGCCGGTGGGGCGGCAGTCCGGTGGGGCGGCAGTCCGGTGGGGCGGCGCAGGCTGGCTGGGGGACTCGGCGGCCAGGGGACGAGCCTCCCTGAAGCCCGCCGGGCGAGCCCCCCCCCCCCCCCCCCGGGCACGCGGCCCGACCCACAGCCCGACCCGCGGCCCGACCGCACTCGACCGCGGCCCGACACCCCTCGCCTCGGCCGTCCGACCGACCGGTGAACCCCGCACGACCGCATACTGAGCCGGAGTTGACCGCCCTCCCCCTCCATGGTCTACTCCGGATCGTGACCGACACCGATGTGCGCCTGTGGCGGAGGGTCCACATGGACCTCGTCCGCTACGCAGGCTGCGTGTGTCACCCGTCCTACTGAATTCGCATCCCTTCCCCACGCGCTGAGCGCGCCTTCCGGCCTGCTCGCGCGCCTTCCGCGAACCTCCAGGACGGTCCCCGTGTCTGTTTCCGCCCCTCCCTCCACCGCGCCCGCGACCGCGTCCTCGGCTGCCCCGACCGCCGCCGAACTCCTCGACTTCGTCCGCCGCAGCGCCGCCGACCGCGAACTCATCGCCTCGCTGCCGCTCGACCCCGAGGGCCGCACCTGGGTGCGCCTGGCGGGGCCCGGCGGCAGCGAGGCCTGGCTGATCGGCTGGCCGCCCGGCAGCGGCACCGGCTGGCACGACCACGCCGAGTCGATCGGCGCCTTCCTCACCGCGGCCGGCACCCTCAGGGAGAACTCGCTCGCCGTGCGCCTGCCCACCGACGGCTGGAAGACCCTGGAACTCTCCGAGGACGTCGACCGCGAGCGGGAGCTGACGCGAGGCGAGGGCCGCGCCTTCGGCCGCAACCATGTGCACGAGGTGCTGAACGAGTCGACGGCCGAGCATGCCATCTCCGTACACGCCTACTACCCGCCGCTCCCCCGGATCCGCCGCTACAGCCGCACCGGGGAGGTGCTCCGCCTGGAGTCCGTGGAGCGCCCGGAGGACTGGCAGTGAGCGAACAGCCGATAGGCATCGACGAGCTGCTGGAGCGCGTACGGCTCGGCCTCGACCGGGTCACTCCCCAGGAGGCGTACGACGCCTCCGAGGCCGGCGGCCTCCTGGTCGACATCCGGTACGCGGCACTGCGGGAGCGCGACGGACTGATCCCCGGATCCCTCGTCGTGGAACGCAACGAACTGGAGTGGCGCCTCGACCCCCAGGGCAGCCATCGCGCCCCGGAGGCCACCAGTCATGACTTGCGTGTCGTCGTGATCTGCAACGAGGGGTACGCCTCCAGCCTCGCGGCCGCCTCCTTGCGGCAGTTGGGGCTGCGCCACGCGACCGACCTGGTCGGCGGTTTCCAGGCGTGGCGTGCGGCAGGGCTTCCGGTCGTGGTGTGAACACCACGGGGGCGCCCCCGTGGTGTTCACACCAGGGGGCGCCCCTTACTCGCCTGCCTACTCCTCTTACTCGCCTGCCTACTCCTTTGCCGTCGCCACGGCGACCGGGAGTGGCCTCAGGGCGGCGCGGCCCGGTAGCGCTGTCGCCACCAGGGCGAGCAGTCCGGCGACGGCGACCACGGAGACGTACACCAGTGGAGTGACCGCCGGTGCCGCGCTGCCCGTGATGCCGACGCTGAAGGCGGTCAGGACGGCGAGCGCCACCCCGCTGCCGAGCCCCGCGCCGATGAGCAGGACCGACAGCGCCTCGATGCGCAGCATACGCAGCACCTGTCGGCGTGTGGCGCCCGCGAGCCGGAGCATCGCGAACTCCCGGATGCGCTCCGACACGGACATCGCGAGGGTGTTGACGACCGCGATGGCGGTGAAGGCCAGGACGAGGCCCATGGCGAGGTAGTTCACCTCAGCGTTGGCCTGCTGACGGTCGGCTTCGAGCCCGTCGAGGGCGGCCGGGTCCAGAACCCTCACGCCCGGGAACTTCGCGACGGCTGCCGTGAGTTGTTCCCGCGTACGGTCGTCGGCGAGGTCGCTCTTGAGGTTGCTCTTGACGAGGACCATGGTGGCGAGCGGGTTGTCGACGTGGCGGGCGACCAGGCCGTGCGCCATGGTCAGATCGCCGAACCCGAGCCCGCGGGCATACACGGCACGCACGGCGAGTTCGGCCTTCGTGCCGTCTCCGAGGGTGAGTTTGAGCGTGTCGCCCGGCTTCAGGCCGAGCTGGTCGGCTGCCCGTTCGCTGACGGCGACGCTGTCCTTGCCGAAGCCCTTCAGGGTTCCGGAGGTGACATCCGGGTCCCAGGTGCGGGTGAGACCTTCCGGAGTGACGCCCTGCGCCGGGTACTTGTCGAGTCCGACACGCACGGTGGTGCGGACGACCTCGGTGGCGGCCTCGACACCTTCGGCCCTACGAGCGGTCCGCGCGGCCTGCGCCGGGACGCCCGGGCCCTGAGCGGCGAGCACCCAGTTCGCGCGGATGCCGTCGCGGGCCTGGGTGCGGGCCGCGTCGCCGAGGGTGGGCTGCATGAAGAGGACGGTGCAGGTCATGCCGGTGAGGAGGGCGAGGGGGGTGACGGCGGCGGCCATCCGGGCAGCGTTGCCGCGCAGGTTGGCGTGGGCGAGCTTGCCGGGCGATCCGGTCAGCCGGAGGGGGCCGGTCAGCAGTGCGGCCGCGGCTCGGACGACGAACGGCCCGAGGAGCGCGATGGCGCAGGCGAAGACCACAACGGCCAGATACGTCACGGGGGTCGACGCGGCCTCGGTGCGCAGCATGCTCAGCACGGCGACCAGGACGATGCCGCCCGCGAGGAGGACGAGACCGGCGATGACGCGGCTCCAGGCGGGCCTGGCCCGCTCGACCCGGGCCTCGGCAAGGGCCTCGGCGGGGCGGATACGGACGATCCGGCGGCCGGCGATGCGGGCGGCGGCCCAGGCACCGAGCAGGGTCGCGCCGATGGCGACGAAGGGCGGGAAGACACTGACGGCGCGTTCGAGGGTGGCGGAGATCGCTCCCGCCTCCACGAACCGGCCGTGCAGCCAGGCGCCGAGCGGGATTCCGGCGAGCGAGCCGATGACGCCCGCTGCGGCGCCGACGAGCAGCGCTTCGCGTCCGAGCAGCCTGCGGATCTGCTTCGGTGTCGCGGCGACGGCGCGCAGCAGGGCGAGTTCGCGGTGGCGCTGCTGCACGGAGAGCGCGAACGTGCCGACGACCACGAGGATGGCGACGAGCAGGGAGGTGCCGCCCATGGCGCCGCCCATGCTGATGAGCTTGACGCGGTCGCCCGCGGCGTCCAGGAACTCGACGGGGCCGCGGCCGTCGCCCGTGCTGACCTGCGCTGTCGTGCCGTCGAGGGCGTGCGCTACGGCCTGCTTGAGGTCGGCGACATCGGTGCCCCGGTCCGGTACGACGCCGAAGGCACTGACCTTTCCGGGGTGCGCGGCGAGCCGCTCGGCCTCCTCGGAGGAGAAGAAGAGCGAGGTCTGGTGGGCGAGGGCACCGTCGGCGGAAGTCCTGTTCGCCGGGGCGGCGATGCCGGTGACGCGGTAGCTGCGCGGGCTCTGCGTCGACTGAACGGTGAGCCGGTCGCCGGGCCTCAGCTCGGCGCGGTCGGCGAGGTCACGGTCGATGACGAGATCACCGGCCGCGCTCGGGGCTCTGCCGTCGACGAGGCGGAAAGGGGTGAGGGCGGCCGAAGTCCAGGCATGCCCGTACGCGGGTCTGCCGTCGGACTTGGCGGTGGATGGCAGCAACGGCTGGGCGAGGAAAGTCAGTTCGGGCACGATCGCGCCGACGCCCGGGGCCTTCTTGAGCCTGCCCTCGATGTCGTCGGCCGACAGCCAGGCCCGCTCGGCGATCGGTTTCGCCTTGTGCTTGACCTTCGTCTTGCCCTTCTTGCGCTTGACCGTGGTCTGGTGGACGTTCTGGTCGGCGGAGACGATCACGGGCGTGGCGGCGTATCGCTCGGTCTTGATCGTGCCGCGCAGGCCCGTCTCCATGAGGGTGCCGCAGGCCGTGATGAGTGCGGCGGCGCACATCAGCGCGAGGAAGGCGCCCAGGAACCCGCCTTTGCGGTCCCGGACCGTCTGTAGTGCGTAGCGCAGCATCATGAAAGCTCGGTCTCTTTCCGGTTCTGGGAGGGGGAGGCGGGAGCGGCGGGCGCCGGTTGCGCAGTGGGCGCGGGGAAGGCCAGGAGACGGGTGAGCACGGTGCGGGCCCCGGCCGGGGTGTCGGCGGCGGGCCGCTTGTAGCGGTTGAGCAGCGCGATGTACTCCTCGAAGAACTCACGGAGTTCAGGGAGGGTCAGCCGGATCGTGCCGCGCGAGTAGGGGAACGCGTCGGCCCACTCGCCGAGTCCGGCATCGGCCTCCCGCTGCAACTGCTCGAAGAGGTCGAGGTCGGCGGCGTACGAGAGGTGATTGAGCTCGTCCATGACGCGCCGCGTCGCGGGGCTCTGCCGACTGCGCGGCGGAAAGCGCCGGTCACCGGGGACGGCCCGCCACCAGCGCTCACGCCCGTGCCCGGAGCCCGGCGTCTCCTCGACGAAGCCGTAGCGGGCGAGCTCGCGCAGGTGGTAACTGGTCGCCCCGGTATTGAGGCCGAGCGCCCGGGCAAGCGTCGACGAGGTGGCCGGGCCGTGCAGGGTGAGGTGCTGCAACACCTGCTGCCGCCGCGGCTGCGCGAGCGCCTTGAGCAGGCGGAGATCGGTCAGCTCTTCGGGGGGCGGGTGCGAGCCCTGCCGTAAGGCCGAGCCCGGAGCCGTACTGGATGCCGTACCGGATGCGGAGTCGTCGGTGTGCGCCGCGCCCGTGGCGCCGGGTCTCTTTGTCATGTGTACACAGTCGCCTGTGCACACCTTCCTGGGCACTGCGGTGATCCGGCGTCTCCGCAGGGGGGATAACCCCACCCTGCGGAGCGCGAGTTGGGACACGTGGACCGTTCTGGATGCCGCCCCACCCCCGTGGGAGCGGCCCGCTCAGAACGTCTCGTATCCCAAGTCCTCCGTGTCCTCGCCCTCTTCCTCCAGGGCCTGCCGGACCACTCTGAGCGCCATGCCCTCCCCGTAACCCTTGCGGGCGAGCATGCCCGCGAGGCGGCGCAGCCTCTTGTCCCGATCGAGGCCGCGCGTGGAGCGGAGCTTGCGGGCGACCAGCTCGCGGGCGGTCGCCTCCTCCTGCTCCGAGTCGAGCTGCCCCACGGCTTCGTCGATCAGCGTGGACTCCACGCCCTTGGTACGCAGCTCCCTGGCGAGCGCGCGCCGGGCAAGGCCCCGACCGTGGTGCCGCGACTCCACCCAGGCGTCCGCGAAGGCGCTGTCATCGATCAGCCCGACCTCTTCGAAGCGGGAGAGGACTTCCTCCGCCACGTCGTCGGGGATCTCCCGCTTGCGCAGCGCGTCGGCGAGCTGCTTGCGCGTACGCGCGGTACCGGTGAGCAGGCGCAGACAGATCGCCCGCGCCCGCTCAGCCGGATCCCCCGTCGGCGGCTCCCCCTTCTCGGCCCTCGACGAGGAAGGGGTGCCGCCGTCCTGGTGGTCGCCGAAGCCGCCGCGCCGCCGTCGGCGCCCGCCGCTCCGGCCGGTGCCGTCCTCCCGGGAGCCGTCACCGCCCCGCGAGCCGGTCCCGTCGCCCGCCCAGGAACCGCGGCCGTCCTCCCAGGAACCACGGCCGTGCTCCTGGTCGACGCCGTCCTGATCCGCACCGCCCCCGTGGCCCCGCCCCGCGGCGCCGGGGCGGCTTTCGGAGGCGGTGTGGTCCGCCCAGTCGGTTCGTCGCGTCACCGGACTAGCTCTTGGCCGCCGCGGTCTTGGACTTGGCGGCCTTGGCAGCCGGCGCGGGAACCGTCTTGGCGGTGTCCTCGGCCGGGGCGGCCGCGCCCGCCGCGTCCGTTCCCGGCTCGGCGACCGGGGCCTCGGGCTTCACACCGACGCCCAGCTTCTCCTTGATCTTCCTCTCGATCTCGTTGGCGAGGTCGGGGTTGTCCTTCAGGAAGTTCCGGGCGTTCTCCTTGCCCTGGCCGAGCTGGTCGCCCTCGTACGTGTACCAGGCGCCCGCCTTGCGGACGAAGCCGTGCTCGACGCCCATGTCGATCAGGCCGCCCTCGCGGCTGATGCCCTGGCCGTAGAGGATGTCGAACTCGGCCTGCTTGAAGGGCGGCGCGACCTTGTTCTTGACGACCTTGACGCGGGTGCGGTTGCCCACCGCGTCCGTGCCGTCCTTCAGGGTCTCGATGCGGCGGATGTCCATGCGCACCGAGGCGTAGAACTTCAGTGCCCGGCCACCGGTCGTGGTCTCCGGGGAGCCGAACATGACGCCGATCTTCTCGCGGAGCTGGTTGATGAAGATCGCTGTGGTCTTGGACTGGTTGAGCGCGCTGGTGATCTTCCGGAGCGCCTGGCTCATCAGGCGGGCCTGAAGACCCACGTGCGAGTCGCCCATCTCGCCCTCGATCTCCGCGCGCGGCACCAGGGCGGCGACGGAGTCGATGACGATGAGGTCGAGGGCGCCGGAGCGGACCAGCATGTCGACGATCTCGAGAGCCTGCTCGCCGTTGTCCGGCTGGGACAGGATGAGGTTGTCGATGTCGACGCCGAGCTTCTTCGCGTACTCGGGGTCGAGGGCGTGCTCGGCGTCCACGAAGGCCACCGCGCCGCCCGCCCGCTGGGCGTTGGCCACGGCGTGCAGCGTGAGGGTCGTCTTACCGGAGGACTCCGGTCCGTACACCTCCACCACACGGCCGCGGGGGATGCCGCCGACGCCGAGCGCGACGTCGAGCGCGGTCGACCCGGTGGGGATGACCTCGATGGGCTCATTCGGCCGCTCGCCCATGCGCATCACTGCGCCCTTGCCGAACTGCCGTTCAATCTGTGCGAGCGCGGCGTCGAGCGCCTTCTCGCGGTCGGTTCCTGCCATGGGTTCCACCCGATTTGCTTGAGTCGATCGCTTCACGTCAAAGACGCTAACGCCTGCCACTGACAATCCGCCCCGACGCCCGTCCAGCCTGTGGATAACTCGAGGGCCTCCCTCGCCGAAATCCTCCGGAACGTGACGGGGATCCCCCCTCGCACCCCCGGAAAATCGCCGCCGGACACCCCCATAAGAATGGATGTTCGATTTTAGTGTCAAGCGCGGCGCGCCGCATCCGCCGCCCGTCCTGCCCGGGCCGCGAGGACGCGGCGAACACTGGTCGGAACGAGGTGGGCCGGGGCAGAATCCCGCGCTGTGATGATCAATGCGGGCGAACTCAACCGGGCCACTCTCAGCCGCCAGCTGCTGCTGGAGCGCGAGCCTCTGACCGTTCAGGACGGGATACGGCGCGTGGTCGCGCTCCAGGCGCAGCACCCGGCCTCGCCGTACCTCGCGCTCTGGAACCGGCTCAGGGACTTCTCCCCGTCCGACCTCGACACCGCCTTCGCCCAGCGCGCGATGGTCAAGGCGACCCTGATGCGGATCACCCTGCACGCCGTACACGCCGAGGACTACCGGCACTTCCGCGGGGCCGTGCAGCCGACCCTGTACGGCTCCCGGCTCGGTCACCGCTTCGCCGCCGCGGGCCTGACGCCCGCGGACGCCGAGGAACTGGTGCCGGAGCTGCTGGCCTTCGCCGCCCGGCCCCGGACCTCGGCCGAGATGCAGGCGTGGGTCGAGGAGCGGCTCGGCTCCGAGAAGGCCGGCGGGGCGTGGTGGGGCTTGAAGGCATACGCGCCGCTCCATCACGCCCCGACCGACGCGCCGTGGTCGTTCGGCGTACGGCCGTCCTTCGTCGCGGCCGAGGCAGGGCCGCTGCCTGTGGGGCGGACGGTGGAACCGGAGGCGCTGCGGGCCCTGGTCCTGCGCTATCTGGCGGGGTTCGGTCCCGCGTCCGTGGCGGACGTGGCGCAGTTCTCCATGGTGGGACGGACTGCCGTACGCGAGGCGCTGCGCGCCCTGGACGGCGCCGTGGAGCTGCTCCAGGGGCCGGACGGCAGCACGCTGTTCGACCTGCCGGGCGCCTCCCGGCCGGACGCGGACACCCCCGCCCCGCCCCGGCTCATGCCGATGTGGGACAGCGTCCTGCTGGCGTACGCCGACCGGGGGCGGGTGATACCCCCGCCCTACCGCCCCCTGGTGATCCGGAAGAACGGCGACGTGCTGCCCACCCTCCTGGTGGACGGCCACGTCGCCGGGGTGTGGCGGCAGGTGGACGGCCGCATCGAGGCCACGGCCTTTCATCCCCTGTCACCCGAGACCTGGGAAGGGCTCGCGGCGGAGGCCCGCTCCCTGACCGCGCTCCTCGCCGGCCGTGAGACGAAGGTCTACAGCCGCCATCACTACTGGTGGGCCAGGCTCCCCGAGGCGGAGGTCCGGTCACTGCCGCTGTGAACAGCGGTTCCCTCGCGCGCCCCCGGGCTGTCGTGTGCCCTATGGGCGCCCGTCGGCCCCCGGCCGTGTCTCGGCCTCCGCCGCCGCGTCCGGGTCGTTCGGCCCGCGCAGAGCCCGCCGCACGCGCGCGAGGAGGGGTGGTCCGACCCGGCGCCGGTGCCCGTGCACTCGGGGGTCGTCCGTGACGTCGTACCTCTTCACGTACGCCCCCAGGAAGGCCTGTAGGGTCGCGACGGCCGGGATGGCGACGAGCGCCCCGACCGCTCCGAGGAGTGCCGTCCCCGCAATGACCGAACCGAAGGCGACGGCGGGGTGGATGTCCACGCTCTTGGCGGTGAGCTTGGGTTGCAGTACGTAGTTCTCGAACTGCTGGTAGATCACGACGAAGATCAGCACCCACAGCGCGTACCAGGGGTCGACCGTGAAGGCGATCAGCATCGGCAGGGCGCCCGCCAGGTACGTGCCGATGGTGGGGATGAACTGGGAGACCAGGCCCACCCACACGGCCAGCACGGGCGCGTAGGGGACGTCGAGCGTCTGGAGCAGGATGTAGTGGGCGACCCCGGAGATCAGCGCCATCAGGCCGCGCGAGTAGAGATAGCCGCCGGTCTTGTCGACCGCGATCTCCCAGGCGCGCAGCACCTCGGTCTGCTTGGCGGGCGGCAGCACCGAGCACAGCGCGCGCCGCAGCCGCGGGCCGTCGGCCGCGAAGTAGAACGAGAACAGCAGGATCGTCAGGAGCTGGAAGAGGCCGCCGAGGACCTGCGCGGAGACGTCCAGGACGCCACTGGCGCTGTTCTGCACGTACTTCTGCAGCCAATCGGAGTGGACCAGGCTGTCCTGTACCTCGACGCGGGAGAGGTCCGTGTGGAACGTCTGGTTGATCCAGCTGATGACCTTGTCGAGGTAGTCGGGGAAGTCCTCGACCATGTCGACGATCTGGCCCGCCAGCATCGAGCCCATCAGCGTGACGAAGCCCGCGCTCGCGATCACGACGCTCATGAAGACGATGAACGTGGCGAAGCCCCTGCGCAGCCCGCGCGCCGCCATCCAGCTCACCGCCGGCTCGACGGCGAGCGCCAAGAAGAACGCGATCAGGACGTTGATCAGCAGTCCGGTCAGCTGGTGGAAGGCCCAACTGCCCAGCTGGAAGCAGGCGACGAGCGCGAGGGCCAGCACCATGGCACGCGGCAGCCAGCGCGGCATGCGGGCGCCACGATCTGCCTCGGTCCCGGTGGGGGGCTGGGCGGGCGGCGTCGTGCCGAGCGGAGCGTTGTCCTGGGTGACCTGCGCGGTCTCGTCTGTGGGTGCCACGGAGCCAGTCTCGCCCACGCGGCCGGCAATCGGCCGCCGCCCCCGCATCTTGGGACGGCCTACGCGCGCGTAACGGCCTGTCAACGGCAAAGAGCCGTCCGCGGTCAGCGCTTTTCGGCCGGTACGTCCATGGCCGTGCAGACCGCGCGCCAGACGTCCTTGGCCTCCCAGCCCGCGTCCAGCGCTTCGTGGACCGTGCGGCCGCCCAGTTCCGCCATCACGTGATCGCGCGCGAAGGAGTCGGCGTAGCTCGCTCCGAAGTGAGCCGCCATCCGCTGCCAGAAGACCGTCAACCGCATGCCTCCAGTATCGCGCCCCTGAGAGTGCAGCCCGGCGCAGGGGGGCTTGCCGAGAACGCTTTCCACCCTACGGTCGGGACATGGCCGAAACCGGAGCATCCCCCGATCCCGTGCCCTCCCCCGACGCGGCGCCTTCCCCGGTCGCCCGCGCGGAGCACTTCGTATGGCTCACCGCGCGCGTCCTCGAGCAGCGACGGTTCGCGTACCACTTCCTCGACGGGGGCCGGCAGGCCGCGGACGCCGTGGAGACCGCCCTCGCGGCGTACGACACCCCGGACGGCGGCTACGGCTTCGCGCTCGAACCCGATCTGCGCGGCCCCGTGAGCCAGCCGCTGCACACCGGGCACGCGCTGTGGGTCCTGGACTCGATCCGGCGCTGCGGAGGGCAGCGGGTGGAGCGCGTGTGCCGCTATCTGACGTCGGTGTCGACGCCAGAGGGCGCTCTCCCCGCGATCCATCCCAGCCAGCGCGGCTACCCCTCGGCGCCGTTCGTTCCGGTCGTGGACGACCCGCCCAGCGAGCTGCTCGCCACGGGGCCCGTGGTGGGTCTGCTGCACCGCAACGAGGTGTGGCACGCCTGGCTCTTCCGGGCCACCGACTTCTGCTGGGCCGCTGTCGAATCGCTCGAGAAGTCGCATCCGTACGAGGTTCAGGCGGCCGTCGCCTTCCTGGACGGCGCACCCGACCGCTCGCGCGCGCAGGCGGCGGCCGATCGTCTCGGCCGCCTCGTGCGCGAGCAGCGCCTCGCGGCCCTGGACCCGGAGGATCTGGACGCGTTCCCGGTGTCGCCGGGGTACGCGCCGGGCGAGCACCACTTCGCGCACGACTTCGCGAAGGCACCCGAGTCGCTCGCGCGCGCGTGGTTCACCGATGCCGAGATGGAGCGCTCGCTGGACTTCTTGGCGCGGGAACAGCAGGAGGACGGCGGCTGGCCCGTCCGGTGGCGGCAGTGGGCACCGGGCACGGCCCTGGAGTCGCGCCCGATCGTGACGATCGAGGCGCTGCGCACGCTCCGGGCGTACGGGCGGCCCATCGGCTGACGGACGTCGGCCGATGGGCCTCAGCCGGGGGAGCGCCGCCTGCGGGCACCAGCCGGGGAGCGCCGCCGGCCGCGTCGCGCGGACACCTCGTAGGCCCGGGGGATCCAAGACCGTACCCCCCCGGACCCCACTGGGTCGGCCAGCCAGTGCCAGCCAGGGCCCGCCGCTCGCTCCCGGCGCGCGACACCATTTCCGCAGGTCGACGCCGTTGTCAGTGGCGGGGTGCACGATGGGGTCATGGTCAGCTCCGCGTCCGGTGCCCACGGCGCCCTCGACGAGTTCTCCCCCGCGACCCGCGGTTGGTTCACGGGGGCTTTCTCCGCGCCCACCTCCGCCCAGGCCGGCGCGTGGCGGGCGATCGCCGAGGGCTCCGACGTGCTGGTCGTCGCACCCACGGGATCCGGCAAGACCCTGGCCGCGTTCCTGGCCGCGCTCGACCAGCTGGCCTCGACCCCACCGCCCGCGGATCCGAAGAAGCGCTGCCGGGTGCTGTACGTCTCACCGCTGAAGGCCCTCGCGGTCGACGTGGAGCGCAATCTGCGCAGCCCCTTGACCGGCATCCGCCAGGAATCCGTGCGTCTCGGCCTGCCCGAGCCGGAGGTGCGCGTCGGCATCCGTTCGGGCGACACCCCGCCCGCAGAGCGCCGCGCCCTGTCCACCCGCCCGCCGGACATCCTGATCACCACCCCCGAGTCGCTCTTCCTGATGCTCACCTCCGCCACGCGGGACGCGCTCACAGGCATCGAGACGGTGATCCTCGACGAGGTGCACGCCGTGGCGGGCACCAAGCGCGGCGCCCATCTCGCGCTGTCCTTGGAGCGGCTCGACGAGCTGCTGCCGAAGCCCGCGCGCCGCATCGGCCTGTCGGCGACGGTCCGGCCGGTGGACGAGGTCGCGCGCTACCTCTCCCCCAAGCGCAAGGTGGAGATCGTCCAGCCGCCGTCCGGCAAGGAGTTCGACCTTTCGGTGGTGGTCCCGGTCGAGGACCTCGGGGAGCTGGGCGGCTCTCCGGTCGCCGACTCCGGAGACGGCACGGGCGCGGCGGCCGAGCGCCCGTCGATCTGGCCGCACGTCGAGGAGCGCATCACCGACCTCGTCCAGGCGCACCGCTCGACGATCGTCTTCGCCAACTCCCGCCGCCTGGCCGAGCGCCTGTGCAACCGCCTCAACGAAATCGCGTACGAGCGAGCGACCGGCGAGGCCCTCCCCGACGACCACTCCCCGGCGGAGCTGATGGCCGAGTCCGGCGCCGCCAAGGGCGCCCCGCCCCTGCTGGCCCGCGCCCACCACGGGTCGGTCTCCAAGGAGCAGCGCGCCCAGGTCGAGGAGGACCTGAAGGCGGGCAGGCTGCCGGCCGTGGTCGCCACCTCCAGCCTGGAGCTGGGCATCGACATGGGCGCGGTCGACCTGGTCGTACAGGTCGAGTCGCCGCCGTCCGTCGCCTCCGGGCTCCAGCGCGTGGGCCGCGCGGGACACCAGGTGGGCGCGGTCTCCACCGGCGTCGTCTTCCCCAAGTACCGGGGCGACCTGGTCCAGGCCGCGGTCGTCACGGAGCGGATGCGGACCGGCGCCATCGAGTCGCTGCGCGTCCCGGCCAACCCCCTGGACGTACTCGCGCAGCAGCTGGTGGCGATGGTCGCGCTCGACACCTGGCAGGTCGACGACCTCCTCGCGCTGGTCCGCCGGGCGGCCTCCTTCGCCTCGCTCCCGGAGTCCGCGTTCACGGCCGTCCTGGACATGCTCGCCGGCCGCTATCCCTCCGACGCCTTCGCGGAGCTGCGGCCCCGAGTGGTCTGGGACCGCGTGGCGGGCACGGTCACCGGCCGGCCTGGCGCGCAGCGCCTCGCGGTCACCTCCGGGGGCACGATCCCCGACCGCGGCCTCTTCGGTGTCTTCCTCGCGGGCGCCGACCCGAAGAAGGGCGGCGGCCGCGTCGGAGAGCTGGACGAGGAGATGGTCTACGAGTCCCGGGTCGGCGACGTCTTCACGCTCGGCACGAGTTCCTGGCGCATCGAGGACATCACCCGCGACCGCGTCCTCGTCTCCCCCGCCCCCGGTGTCCCGGGCCGCCTGCCCTTCTGGAAGGGCGATCAGCTGGGCCGCCCGCTCGAACTGGGCCGGGCGCTCGGCGCGTTCCTCAGGGAGGTCGGCGCGCTTTCGCGGGAGGACGCGCGCGTGCGGCTGCTCGCCGCGGGGCTCGACTCCTGGGCCGCCGACAACGTCCTCACCTACCTCGCGGAGCAGCGCGAGGCCTGCGGGCACATCCCGGACGACCGGACGATCGTCGTCGAGCGGTTCCGTGACGAGCTGGGCGACTGGCGGGTCGTCGTGCACTCCCCCTTCGGAGCGCAGGTGCACGCCCCGTGGGCCCTCGCCCTCGGCGCCCGCCTCACCGAGCGGTACGGCATGGACGCGCAGGTCATGCACGCCGACGACGGCATCGTGCTGCGCCTGCCGGACGCCGACCTGATGGGCCTGGACCTGCTCGACCAGGCCCCCGCGGACCTCACGGAGCCCGCCGTGGAGTACGACGCGGAGAAGGCCCCCATCGGAGCCGCCGACGTCGCCTTCGACAAGGGCGAGGTCAACCAGATCGTCACCGACCAGGTGGGCGGCTCGGCCCTGTTCGCCTCCCGCTTCCGGGAGTGCGCCGCCCGAGCCCTGCTGCTGCCGCGCCGCAGCCCCGGCAAGCGCACCCCCCTGTGGCAGCAGCGCCAGCGCGCCGCCCAACTGCTCGAAGTGGCCAGCGAGTTCGGATCGTTCCCCATCGTCCTGGAGGCCGTCAGGGAATGCCTCCAGGACGTCTTCGACGTACCAGGCCTCACAGAACTGATGGGCGACATCGAGGCCCGCAGCGTCCGCCTCGTCGAGGTCACCACCCCCGAGCCCTCCCCGTTCGCCCGCTCCCTCCTGTTCGGGTACGTGGCCCAGTTCCTGTACGAGGGCGACTCGCCGCTCGCCGAGCGCCGTGCGGCGGCCCTCTCCCTGGACTCCCACCTGCTCGCGGAGCTGCTCGGCCAGGCGGAGCTGCGCGAACTGCTCGACGCGGACGTCCTCGCCGAGCTGGAGCAGGAGCTTCAGTGGCGCACCGAGGACCGCCGGATCAAGGACGTCGAAGGCGTCGCCGATCTGCTCCGCCTCCTCGGCCCCCTCACCAGGGACGAGCTGGCCGAGCGCGGCGCCGAGCCCGAGTGGGCCGCTGAGCTGGCATCCGCCCGCCGCGCCATCCGGGTCCGGATCGCCGGGGCCGATCACTGGGCGGCGATCGAGGACGCGGGCCGGCTGCGGGACGCTCTGGGCACGGCTCTGCCCGTGGGGGTCCCGGAGGCCTTCACCGAGCCGGTCAAGGACCCCCTCGGCGACCTCCTGGCCCGCTTCGCCCGCACGCACGGGCCGTTCACCACCGCCACCGCCGCCGCCCGCTTCGGCCTGGGAGCTGCGGTCACCGAGGGCGCGCTGCAACGCCTCGCGGCGAACGGCCGTGTCGTACAAGGAGAGTTCCACCCCGCGGGCATCGGGCAGGAGTGGTGCGACGCGGCGATCCTACGCCGCCTGCGCCGCCGCTCCCTGGCGGCCCTGCGGCACGAGTTGGAGCCGGTTCCGCCGTCGGCCCTCGCCCAGTTCCTTCCCCAGTGGCAGCACTTGAGCGGCCACGGCCTGCGCGGCATCGACGGCCTGGTCCGCGCCATCGAGCAGTTGCAGGGGGCGACCGTCCCGGCGTCCGCGCTGGAGAAGCTAGTCCTGCCGTCGCGCGTTTCGGGTTACGCCCCCGCCATGCTCGACGAACTGACCGCGGCCGGCGAGGTCGTCTGGGCCGGCGCCGGATCCCTGCCGGGGAAGGACGGCTGGGTCTCCCTCTACCTGGCCGACACGGCGCCGCTCCTCCTGCCGCCCCCACACCCCCTGGAGCTCACCGCCCTGCACCAGTCGGTCCTGGACACCCTCTCCGGGGGGTACGGCCTGTTCTTCCGCCAGATCGCCGACCAGGTCCGCGCCACCACCCACCCCGAGGTCTCGGACACACAACTGGCCGACGCCATCTGGGACCTGGCGTGGTCAGGACGGCTCACGAACGACACGCTCGCCCCGATGCGCTCGCTCCTCGGCTCGGGCCGCACCGCGGGCGCCACGGCCCACCGGGCCAAGCGAGGCATCCCGCGCGGGCGCTACGGCACACTGACCGCCGCCGCCCGGACCGCTTCCCGCACCGGACCTCCGACGGTCGCGGGCCGCTGGTCGCTGCTCCCGCCGCGTGAGCCCGATCCGACGCTGCGGGCCCACGCCCTGGCCCGCGCCCTCCTGGACCGGCACGGCGTGGTGACGCGCGGCGCGGTGGCGGCCGAAGGCGTGGAGGGCGGCTTCTCCGCGACGTACCGCGTCCTGTCCGCCTTCGAGGACAGCGGCCAGGCCCGGCGGGGTTACGTCGTGGAAGGGCTCGGCGCGGCCCAGTTCGCGATGGACGGGGCGGTGGACCGCCTGCGCGCCACGGCGAACTCCCGGGAGCGCACGGACACCTCCCGCCCCTCGGACGCCCAGGCCGCCGTCGTCCTCGCCGCCGCCGACCCGGCGAACGCGTACGGCGCAGCCCTGCCCTGGCCCGAGCCGCCGACCGGTGCAAGCCACAAGCCCGGCCGCAAGGCAGGCTCCCTCGTCGTCCTGGTCGACGGCGAGCTGACCCTGTACATGGAGCGCGGGGGCAAGACCCTCCTGGCCTGGCCCGGAGCCCCCGAGGAGCCCGTCACCGAGGACGCCCGGCTGCGCGCGGCCGCCGAGGCCCTGGCCTCAGCCGCCCGCGCGGGCTCCCTCGGCACGGTCACGGTGGAGCGCGTCAATGCCGCCGCCGCGCTGACCTCCCCCTTCGCCCCCCTCCTGGAAGGAGCCGGCTTCCACGCGACACCCCGGGGTCTGCGGCTGCGCGCGTAGCGGCCTCCGACGGCGCCAGAGGGGCCACCACCCGGATCTCACTCCGGATGGCGCCGGTCCGCCTCGCCCTGCCGGCCGTAGGGGCGGACCACCCCCGCCCGCACCCACCCGACGGGACAGCCCCCTAACCCCACCTCAAGACACCGGCACAGCCCCCACAACCCTCATAGCCCGCCTAGCCCCCATCTCCCGCCCCCTCCCCCACCCGCGTGCCACCCTGGACCCATGCCCGAAGGAGACACCGTCCACCAGGCAGCCGGGCGGCTGCACAGCGCCCTCGCCGGGCACACCCTCACGCGTTCGGATCTGCGCGTGCCGAAGCTCGCGACGGTCGACCTCACCGGGCGCACCGTCCTGGACGTGACCCCCCGCGGCAAGCACCTCCTCACCCGCATCGAGGGCGGGCTCACCCTGCACTCCCACCTCCGCATGGACGGATCCTGGCGGATCTACGCCCCCGGCGAGCCCTGGCGGGGCGGCCCGGGGCACCAGATCCGGGCCATCCTCGGCACCGCCGAACGCACCGCCGTCGGCTACCGCCTGCCCGTCCTCGAACTGCTCCGCACCGCCGACGAGGACAAGGCCGTGGGCCACCTGGGCCCCGACCTCCTCGGCCCCGACTGGGACCCCGCGCTCGCCCTGGCCAACCTCCTGGCCACGCCCGAGCGCCCCCTAGGTGAGGCCCTCCTGGACCAGCGCAATCTCGCGGGCATCGGCAACGTCTACAAGAGCGAGCTCTGCTTCCTCCTGGGCGTCACCCCCTGGCTCCCCGTGGGCGAGCTGCCCGAGGAGACGGCAGCCCGCCTCCCCACCCTCGCGAAGAAGCTCCTGGAAGCCAACCGCCACCAGCCCTCCCGCACCACCACCGGCCGCCCCCGCCCCGGCCAGCGCCTCTACGTCTACGGCCGCGCGTCCCGCCCCTGCCTGCGCTGCGGCACCTCGGTCCGCGTGGCGGAGCAGGGCGACGGTTCGCGCAGCCGCCCCACCTACTGGTGCCCCACCTGCCAGCGAGGTCCCATCAGTTGACGGATCGTCAGATCCAGCCGTACCGTCCCGTCATGCCCGTCAAGGCGTACGACCTCACCGGACGCACCGCATTCGTCACCGGCGCCGCCAGCGGCATCGGCCGCGCCTCGGCCCTGCTCCTGGCGGAGGCGGGCGCCACCGTCCACTGCGCCGACCGCGACGACGAGGGCCTCCACGAGACCGCGGCGCTCATCAAGGCGGCCGGCGGCGAGGCGCACATCCATCGACTTGACGTCGCCGGCAGAGAACAGGTCGACCGGGCCGTCGCACAGGCCGCCGCCACAGCCACCGCCGCCACGCCGCACGGCCGACTCGACATCATGGCGGCCATCGCCGGAATCATGCACAGCAGCCCGGTCCTGGAGACCCGCGACGAAGACCTCGACCGGGTTCTGAACATCAATTTCAAGGGCGTCCTGTACGCATGCCAGGCGGCGGCCCGAGCCATGATCGACGCAGCCTCAGCCACAGCCACAGGTACAGGCGTACACACCCGCACGGGCGGCAGCATCATCACCATGGCCTCGGGAGCCGTGGACACCGGCGGCCCCGGCCTCCTCTGCTACGACGCCGCGAAGGCCGCCGTCGTGCAACTCACCAAGACCCTCGCCACGGAGGTCGGCCCGCACGGCATCCGGGTCAACGCCGTCGCCCCGGGTTGGATCCGCACCCCCATGACGGACCACCACGACACGAAGCCCCACGCCCACACCGGGGAAGTCATGGCCCGCATGTCACCCTTGGGTCGCGTCGGTGAACCGGAAGACATCGCACACGCCGTGCTGCATCTGGCCTCCGACGCCTCAGCCTTCACGACGGGCCAGATCCTCCGCCCGAACGGCGGCGTCGCCATGCCTTGGTGATCCGCGCCCTCGCCGCCCTGCCGCTCCGCGCCCGCGGCGCCTTGGTGATCCGCCGCCCCTCGGCGGAACGCCGATCCCGGCCCCCACCTCGCGCCTTCAAGGCCCGCACGGCCTGAGAGTGGGGCACACAGTGAACGGGGAGCAGGCTCAGCCCCCACCCCCCGGCGGCGATGGACCCTTCCAGGGCCCCCGCGTCGGGCGCGAAGGCGAGCCGCAGTACGCCCCACCACCACAGCGCGCCCATCACGACGGCGGGCACCCACCGGACCACCCGCCACGTCACGGCTGTCACGCTCACGGCTGTCACGGCTGTCACCTCCCGCCGACGCGAGATCGACGCTAAATGCCCGAGTTCACCCCCCGGGAGGGCGCACCACCGGCATCAGAAGCGCCGAGCGGCGCTACGGCGCGCCACCAGCGACACCGACCCGGCGGTAGCGCCCCTTCAAAGGGCCGGCCCCAAGGGCCGACCCCCATGGGCCGCCCCCAAGGCCAACCGCTTGGCACCCAACCTCAGCCGTTCTCGGCCTGGAACATCCAGTGGTGCTTCTCGAGATCGGCCGTGATGCCGATGAAGATGTCCTGGCTGACCGGGTCGGCCTCACCGGTCGCGTCGATCCGCTCACGGAATCGCGTGATCACCGCGCCGAGCGCGTCCACGAGGACCCCGATCGCGTCCGAGTCCTTGATCCAGCCCTCGGAGACCTTGCCGATACCGCTGCTCTGCGCCACGGTCGCCGCGCGCCCGTCGGGCGAGACACCGAGCGTGGAGGCACGCTCCGCCACCGTGTCGGAGTGCTGCCTGGCGGTGTCCACGACCTCGTCGAGCTGCAGATGTACGGAGCGGAAGCGCGGGCCGATCACGTTCCAGTGAACCTGCTTGGCCACCAGCGACAGGTCGACCAGGTCCACCAGCGCGCCCTGGAGCGCCTCCGAGACCGTCTTCTGGTCCGCGTCGGACAGCGGGCTCTTGGCGACGTACATCTGTCTCCTCCAACTCATAGACGAACGAGAGAAACCCTCATCAACCATGGCATAAGTACTGCAATATGGCTGATTAAGAGGACTTCTATCCCCATCGGGAGCTTCTACACAGGACGTCCGTCCCTTCCCGCAAAGCAAGAAGGTCCCGACCGAGTACCCGGTCGGGACCTTCACACGCACAAACGCCTTGACACGCACAAACGCTCAGCCAAGCAGCAGTACCGTCACGCCGCGACGACGTCCACCGCCTCGGCCGGAGCCTTGATCGTGACCCGTTCCGGTGGCACACCAGCCACGGAGACGGAATTGAGCATCGGGCGAACCGGCGCACGCACCGGTTCCGTGACCGCTGCAGACTCAGCCAGCTCGGCGAGCGACAGCTCGTCACTCACTTCACGCATCAGCTCGGACATCCGTACGTCAAGCGCGTCACAGATCGCGGAAAGCAGCTCGGAGGAAGCCTCCTTCTGCCCCCGCTCCACCTCGGAGAGATAGCCGAGCGAGACTCGGGCGGACGAGGAGACTTCGCGCAGAGTACGGCCCTGGCGCTGGCGCTGCCGACGCAGCACGTCACCCAGCAGGCGACGGAGCAGAATCATCGGTGGCTCCCTCCTCGGACCGCGTAGCCGCATCCTTCACGCCCCACCGTACCGCCTTGCGCGGCGGCCGTGCGGGGAGCGATGTCGTGTTCACTCAGGGCTGCAAACATCAATTCCCCCCGTTCTGTTCCGTATCCTGTGCCCGCCCATTCCCTACAGGTTCGCCCGACAGCTGCTTGAGCAGCAACGTCAGCACGCTCCGTACACTCTCCATACGGATTTCCGTACGGTCACCGTTCAACCGCAGGGCGGCTACTTTCCCCTCGGCTCCGCCATCGGCGTAACCGCGCATCCTGTCCAGACCCGGCCCTGCGACCGCCACGAAGACGGTCCCGACGGGCTTTCCGTCCTGGGCGTCGGGCCCCGCGACCCCGGTGGTCGAGATCCCCCAGTCGGCACCGAGCGCCTTGCGCACGCCCACCGCCATCTGCCGCGCGACCTCGGCGTCCACGGCTCCGCGTTCGTCCAGCAGAGTGCCGTCGACCCCGAGCACGTCCCGCTTCAGGTCGGTGGCGTACGCCGTCACGGACCCCCGGAAGACTGTCGAGGCCCCCGGCGCCGCCGTGATCTCGGCGGCCACCAGGCCCCCTGTCAGCGACTCGGCGACAGCGAGCGTCTCACCGCGGGCGGCGAGGAGGCGCAGCAGCCTGCTCGCCGACACCGCGACGGCCGAGGGTCCGGGGGATGTCACTTCGCGGCCTCCCGGGCGGCCTCCGACGCCGCCGTACGTTCCTCGGCCCTGCCCTGCCTGCGCAGCACAAGGGCCTGCTTCACATAGTCGAGGCCGGTCACCACCGTCAGGACGACGGCGACGGCCATCATCCAGAACCGCAGCGTCGCGAGCGGCCCCGTCAGGGCGAGAACGTACATCCCGACCGCCGTGCCCTGCGCGAGCGTCTTCATCTTGCCGCCGCGACTGGCCGGAATGACGCCATAGCGGATCACCCAGAACCGCAGCAGCGTGATGCCGAGCTCGCGCCCGAGAATCACGCCGGTCACCCACCAGGGCAGGTCGCCGAGCCAGGACAGACAGATCAGCGCGGCACCCATGATCGCCTTGTCGGCGATGGGGTCGGCGATCTTCCCGAAGTCCGTGACCAGGTTGTATGTACGTGCCAGATGCCCGTCGAAGAGGTCGGTGATCATGGCGACGGCGAAGGCGGCCCAGGCGAACGACCGCCAGGCCGGGTCGTGTCCGCCGTTGCCGAGGAGGAGCATCACGAAGCCCGGTACGAGCAGCAGCCGGACCATGGTGAGCAGGTTGGCGACGTTCCACAGGCTGGCCTGATTGACGGCCGCAGCACCCAGCTTCCCGCCACGCACCGGCTTGGCGCCCGGAGCGCCTTGCGTGCCGGAACCGCCTGACGCGGATGCCGGGACTCCGGTCATCTGCCGGCCTCCTCGAGACACTCAGCCACCAAGTCCACGCCCTCCGTGCCGACGACCTTTGCCACGACCATACGGCCGACCAGCAGGCCGTCCCCACCCGTGGCGCCCGTCAAACGGATCTGGCCGTCCGTCTCCGGGGCCTGGTGCGCGGCCCGGCCGAGCGGGCCCTCGTCCTCGTCGAGGGACTCCACGAGGACCTCGACGGTCTCCCCGAGCCGCTCCTCGGCACGCTGCGAGGTCAGGTCCTCGGCGAGCCGCGCGATGTGCGCCAGCCGCTCGTCGACGACGTCCTGGGGCAGCTTCCCGTCGTACGTCGCCGCTTCGGTGCCCTCCTCGTCGGAGTAGCCGAAGACGCCGATGGCATCCAGGCGCGCACCGGTCAGGAACCGCTCCAGCTCCGCGACGTCGCCCTCGGTCTCGCCGGGGAAGCCGACGATGAAGTTGGACCGGACACCGGCCTGCGGCGCCTTGGACCGGATGGTCTCCAGGAGCTCCAGGAAGCGGTCGGTGTCACCGAAGCGCCGCATCGCGCGCAGCACGCCGGGCGCGGAGTGCTGGAAGGAGAGGTCGAAGTAGGGGGCGACCTTCTCCGTCGACGTGAGTACGTCGATGAGCCCGGGCCGCATCTCGGCGGGCTGCAAATAGCTGACCCGCACCCGCTCGATTCCGTCGACGGCGGCCAGCTCGGGAAGGAGCGTCTCCAGGAGCCGGATGTCGCCGAGGTCCTTGCCGTAGGAGGTGTTGTTCTCGGATACGAGCATGACCTCCTTGACGCCCTGCTCGGCGAGCCAGCGCGTCTCGCCGAGGACGTCGGAGGGACGGCGCGAGATGAAGGAGCCGCGGAAGGACGGGATGGCGCAGAACGAGCATCGCCGGTCGCAGCCGGAGGCCAGCTTCACGGAGGCGACGGGGTTGCTGCCGAGGCGGCGGCGCAGCGGGGCGCGCGGTCCCGAGGCGGGCGCGACACCCTCGGGCAGGTCCTTGGGGGGCTCCGGGGCCTCTACGGGGGCGTGCCCGGGCAGGGCGATCCCGGCACCGGCGCCCTGCCGCTCCGCGGGGCTGATGGGCAGGAGCTTGCGCCGGTCACGCGGGGTGTGCGCCTCGACACTGCCGCCGCTCAGGATGGTCTGGAGCCGACTGGAGATGTCGGAGTAGTCGTCGAACCCGAGCACACCGTCGGCCTCGGGCAGCGCCTCGGCGAGTTCCTTGCCGTAGCGCTCGGCCATGCAGCCGACCGCGACGACGGCCTGGGTCTTGCCGTGGCCCTTGAGGTCATTGGCTTCGAGCAGGGCGTCGACGGAGTCCTTCTTGGCGGCTTCGACGAAGCCGCAGGTGTTGACGACGGCGACATCCGCGTCCTCGGCGTCCTCGACGAGCTGCCAGCCATCCGCCTCCAAGCGGCCTGCGAGCTCCTCCGAGTCCACCTCGTTACGGGCGCAGCCAAGAGTGACAAGGGCGACGGTGCGGCGTTCGGGCATGCTCTCAAGACTACTTCGTCCACGCCGCGGCCCCCGCCGCCAGGGTTACCCGGCGGTCGGCCCACGGCCCCCGGCACGTCACCCGGACGTCACCGCGATCCGTGCCGCTTCGCTGGTCAGCCGCCCCGGAGGAGGCCGGTCAGCCGACTTCCGGGTCACCCTTCGTGTAGGTGAGGCGCTCCACCGTGCCGGGCTCGAATTCGTTCGCGACCGGCTTGCCGTTCACGTACAGGTTGATCGCACCCGCGTCGCCGAGGACGAGGTCGATCTTCTGCTTGTCCTGGAACGTCTTGGCCTGGCCCTGCTCCAGGACGCCGTCGAAGAGGGTGCGGCCGTTGTGGTCCTTGGCGGAGATCCAGCTGCGGCCGTCCGCGGCGTCGACCTTGACCGTGACCTTGTCGCGCGGCACGCCGGCGATGGCGCTGTCCGACGGGTCGGGCTTGGGGTCGGCGGGCTTGTTGGGCTTGGGCTTATCCGCGGGCTTGGTGGAGGCGGGTGTGGAGCCCTCGGCGACCGACTGCGACCCGTCGTTCTCGTCTCCGCCGTTGAACGCGGTGAATCCGACGAAGCCGATCACCGCGACGATCGCGGCGACCATGGCCGCGGTCCAGTTCGGCCGGCGCGGGTCGGAGCGGATGCGCTCGGCCTCGAAGAGGGGCGCCGCCGGGGTGGGCGCGGGCGGGTGGCCGCCGTGGCCCTCGTCGTACCGCGCGAGCAGCGGGGCGGGATCGAGCCCGACGGCGCGCGCCAGGGTCCTGATGTGGCCGCGGGCGTACACATCGCCGCCGCAGCGCGAGAAGTCGTCCTGCTCGATCGCGTGCACGATGGGGATGCGCACCCGGGTGGAGGTGCTGATCTCGTCGACGGTCAGGCCGGCGTCGACGCGGGCCTGCCGCAGGACACAGCCGATCGAGGGCCGGTCGTCGGCCTGGCGGTCGCCTGCCGGGGCTTCGTCTGCCGGGCTTTCGGCTGCCGGGTCGGCGAGTCGGTCGAGGCGGTCGTCCGAAGGTCGGTCGTCTTCAGGGGAGTTGCCGATGGACACGGGGGCGCCTTTCGAGCGTGTAGCCACCTGCCGGAGGTTCAGTTTAGGGGGCCCGAGAAAGAGTGGGGCAACTGGGCGGACGGACTTTGTACGCCATCAGAATGGCCGGACGTCCTGATGGCGGGACGTCGTGCTGTCGTCTCTTTCAACTTGACGTGTGCCGAAGGGAAACGGTTGCCTCCCGATTCCTTACGGGTGAGCCTCCCCTTCCCTACGGCTGAGCCTCCCCCCGGATCACGGCGAGCACGCCGTCCAGCTCATCGGGTTTCACAAGAACGTCACGTGCCTTGGAGCCCTCGCTCGGGCCCACGATGGAGCGCGACTCCATGAGGTCCATCAGCCGTCCGGCCTTGGCGAAGCCGACGCGCAGCTTGCGCTGGAGCATCGATGTGGACCCGAACTGGGTGGATACGACCAGCTCAGCGGCCTGGCACAGCAGATCGAGGTCATCGCCGATGTCCTCGTCGATCTCCTTCTTCTGCTGGGTGCCGACGGTGACGTCGTCGCGGAAGACGGGCGCCATCTGGTCCTTGCAGTGCTGGACCACCGCGTGGATCTCGTCCTCGGTGACGAAGGCGCCCTGCATTCGGGTGGGCTTGTTCGCCCCCATCGGCAGGAAGAGGCCGTCACCCTTTCCGATGAGCTTCTCCGCACCCGGTTGGTCGAGGATGACCCGGCTGTCGGCGAGGGAGGAGGTCGCGAAGGCGAGCCGCGAAGGGACGTTCGCCTTGATCAGACCGGTCACGACGTCCACGGAGGGCCGCTGCGTGGCGAGCACCAGGTGGATGCCGGCCGCGCGCGCGAGCTGCGTGATGCGCACGATCGAGTCCTCGACGTCGCGCGGCGCGACCATCATCAGGTCGGCCAGCTCGTCGACGATCACCAGCAGATACGGATACGCCTGGAGCTCCCGCTCACTGCCCTCGGGCGTCTTGAGCTTGCCCTCGCGGACGGCCTGGTTGAAGTCGTCGATGTGCCGGTAGCCGAACGCGGCGAGGTCGTCGTAGCGCAGATCCATCTCGCGTACGACCCACTGGAGCGCCTCGGCGGCCTTCTTGGGGTTGGTGATGATCGGCGTGATCAGGTGCGGGATGCCCTCGTACGCCGTCAGCTCGACGCGCTTGGGGTCGACGAGGACCATCCGCACGTCCTCGGGCGTCGCTCTTATCATGATCGAAGTGATCAGGCAGTTGATGCACGAGGACTTACCCGATCCGGTGGCTCCGGCCACCAGGATGTGCGGCATCTTCGCCATGTTGGCCATGACATAGCCGCCCTCGACGTCCTTGCCGAGCGCGACCAGCATCGGGTGGTCGTCCTCGGCCGCGTCCGCGAGGCGCAGCACGTCGCCCACGTTGACCATCTCGCGGTCGGTGTTGGGGATCTCGATGCCGACCGCGGACTTGCCGGGGATCGGCGAGATGATCCGCACGTCCGGGGAGGCGACCGCGTACGCGATGTTCTTGGCCAGCGCCGTGATCTTCTCGACCTTCACGGCGGGGCCCAGCTCGATCTCGTAGCGCGTGACCGTCGGGCCGCGCGTGAAGCCGGTGACGACCGCGTCGACCTTGAACTCCGTGAACACGTTCGTCAGCGAGGCCACGACCGCGTCGTTGGCGGCGCTGCGCGTCTTGCCGGGCCCGCCGCGCTCCAGGAGGTCCAGCGAGGGCAGCGCGTACGTGATGTCGCCGGCGAGCTGGAGCTGCTCGGCGCGCGCCGGGAGTTCGCGCGGGGCGTCGGGCGGGGACTTGGTGAGGTCCGGTACGACGCCCTCGGCGGGCGCCTGCGGCTTCTTCTTGAGCTTGCCGGGCACCGGGGCGTCCGTGGCGCGCGCGGGCGGCACAGGGGCCGTACGCTCGCGCTCCTCGCGCCCCTCACGCTCCCCCGAGACGCCCTGGGTCAGGTCGGCGACCAGCGGCGAGGGCGGCATGCCGTGCAGGACGGCCCCGTCGAGGTCGGCGGCCGCGGCGGCCGCCACGTCCACGGCGTCCAGCGGCCGGCCCATGTCCGGCTGCACGGACGCCCTGCGCGGCCTGCGGCGCTTGGAGAGCGCCTCCTCCTCGGCGTCGTCGGGGGCGTACGCCTCGGGGGCGACGGAGCGCCGGCGCGCGGTGCGAGCGGGCAGCGCCTCGCGCCACTGCTCGTCGTAGCGCTCGTCGTCGTCGAGGAACTCGTCGGCCATGGGCTCCGCCTGGATCACGCCGAGCTTGATGCCGAGCAGCCGCAGCCGCTGCGGGATGGCGTTGACGGGCGTCGCCGTGACGACGAGCAGACCGAAGACGGTGAGCAGCACCAGGAGCGGCACCGCCAGGATCTCGCCCATGGTGAAGATCAGCGGTGTGGAGGCGCCCCAGCCGATCAGCCCGCCCGCGTCCCTTATCGCCTGCATCCCGTCGCTGCGGGCGGGTGAGCCGCACGCGACGTGAACCTGTCCGAGGACCCCGATGACCAGGGCGGACAGGCCGATCACGATGCGGCCGTTCGCCTCGGGCTGCTCCGGATGGCGGATGAGGCGCACGGCGATGGCACCGAGGAGCAGCGGTACGAGCAGATCGAGGCGGCCGAAGGCCCCGGTCACCAGGACCTCGACGAGATCACCGACGGGGCCCCGCAGATTCGACCAGGTGCCCGCCGCGACGATCAGAGCGACGCCGAGCAGCAGCAGCGCGAGGCCGTCCTTGCGGTGCGCCGGGTCGAGGCCCTTCGCCCCGCGCCCTATGCCGCGGAACATGGCGCCGACCGCGTGCGCGAGGCCGAGCCAGACGGCCCGCACCACGCGGTACAGGCCCCCGGTGGGGCTGGGTGCGGGCCGGGGCGCGGGCTTCTTCACCACGGCTTTTTTCGCCGGGGCCCTCTTCGCGGGCGCCTTCTTGGCCGCGGTCTTCCTCGCGGGCGGTCTGGCAGCGGCCTTCTTCGCCGGAGCCTTCGTCGGCGCGGCCGCCTTCTTCGCGGGCGTCTTCTTGGCTGCGGACTGACGTGAGGCCATGGGTGTGAGGTTACCGTTGTCTACCACTGCGGACACGTGTGCCTACTGCTTCACCCGTTCGTGTCGCCCTTGCGGGGGCGGTGAACTGACGGGCGTTCACCGGAGCCGCGGGGCGACCTGCCGCGTCAGTTCTGCGAGGGGACCGAGGGGGCGCCGCTGCCGGTGCCCGGTTCCAGGGCGTCAAGAGCGCGCCGCAGGCCGGTGAGTTTGCGTTCGAGATGGGCGGCGGTGGCCACCGCGGCCGCGTCCGCCGACTCGTCGTCCAGCTGCTTGGAGAGCGCTTCGGCCTGCTCCTCGACGGCCGCGAGGCGCGCGGACAGTTCGGCGAGGAGGCCCGCGGGCTCCTTCGCGCCGCCCTGGTCGGCCTTGCCGCCCCCTTCGAGCTGGAGGCGCAGCAGGGCGGCCTGCTCCCGCAGTTGGCAGTTCTTCATGTACAGCTCGACGAAGACCGAGACCTTCGCGCGCAGCACCCACGGGTCGAACGGCTTGGAGATGTAGTCCACCGCGCCCGCCGCGTAGCCGCGGAACGTGTGGTGCGGCCCGTGGTTGATGGCGGTGAGGAAGATGATCGGAATGTCCCGGGTCCGCTCCCGCCGCTTGATGTGCGCGGCCGTTTCGAAACCGTCCATTCCTGGCATCTGGACGTCCAGCAGAATGACCGCGAAGTCGTCCGTGAGTAGTGCTTTGAGCGCTTCCTCCCCGGACGATGCCCGCACCAGTGTCTGATCGAGCGCAGAGAGGATGGCCTCCAGCGCCAGCAGATTCTCCGGCCGGTCATCGACCAGGAGGATCTTGGCCTTCTGCACCATGGCCCGCCCTCCTCGCCCCGGCGGTACACCGGGCGCCGCCCCAGAGGACGACTCCCTTGCGCCGCCCGTCCTTGTGCCGGTCATGGTAGCCGCACCCCGCCTGTCGCCACACCCTGTCACCGCGATGTCACTGTGCACGTAGCAGAAACGCGGTGGGAGACCAGAAGGTTCCCCGAATACCGCCGTTCTACACGACCTCGGCCACACTGTGTCAGCAACTCCGTGTGACGAAGCCGGTTCTCGGTCATTGACCGCGCATCCACTGCTCCATCACTGACAACAGGTGATCCGGATCGACCGGCTTCGTCACGTAGTCGGAAGCTCCGGAGTCGATCGCCTTCTCCCGGTCGCCCTTCATCGCCTTCGCCGTGAGCGCGATGATCGGCAGCCCGGCGAACTGCGGCATCCTGCGGATCGCCGTCGTCGTCGCGTAGCCGTCCATCTCGGGCATCATGATGTCCATCAGAACGACCGTCACGTCGTCGTGCTGCTCCAGGACTTCGATCCCCTCGCGGCCGTTCTCCGCGTAGAGCACCGAGAGGCCGTGCTGCTCCAGGACGCTCGTGAGCGCGAAGACGTTGCGGATGTCGTCGTCGACGATCAGGACCTTCTCCCCCTCGAAATGGAAGCCGGGCCGCGCGGGCGCAGCCTCCTGCTCCGGGGCGGCCCACTGCTCCTGCGGCCGCTCGTCCTGGCCCCCCGCCGGCTGCCCCGGCAGCGCGTGCGGCTGCTGCTCCGGCGCCGAGCGACGGCGGCGCCTGAAGAGCGCCGCCGGGCCCGCGGGAGCCTCCTGGCGCGCCGCGGGGGCGCCGTCCTGCTCCGGGGTCTCGGGCGCCCTCGTGGGGCCCTCCGGGGCGGGCAGTTCCGCCGTGGAGGGCACGGGCGCGAGCTGCGCGTAACCCTGGGGAGGCAGTTCGCTCGGGTGCAGGGGCAAATAGAGCGTGAAGGTCGAGCCGCGGCCCGGTTCGCTCTGGGCGTGGATCTCACCGCCGAGCAGCCGCGCGATCTCCCGGCTGATGGACAGGCCGAGGCCCGTGCCGCCGTACTTGCGGCTGGTCGTGCCATCGGCCTGCTTGAAGGCCTCGAAGATGACCCGCATCTTGCTGGCCGCGATTCCGATGCCGGTGTCCGTCACGGAGAAGGCGATCAGGTCGGCGCCCGCGTCCCGCAGGGAGCCCGCCTCCAGGAGCTGTTCGCGGATCGCGTTGGGCACGTCGTTGTTGGCGTGCCGGATCACCAGCTCGACCGCTCCGGAGTCGGTGAACTTCACCGCGTTCGACAGGAGGTTGCGCAGCACCTGGAGCAGTCGCTGTTCGTCCGTGTGCAGCGTCGCGGGCAATTCCGGGGACACGCGTACGGAGAAGTCGAGCCCCTTCTCCGCGGTCAGCGGACGGAACGTGGCCTCTACGTAGTCGACGAGTTGGACCAGGGCGATACGCGTCGGGGAGACGTCCATCTTGCCCGCCTCGACCTTCGACAGGTCGAGGATGTCGTTGATGAGCTGGAGCAGGTCCGACCCCGCCCCATGGATCGTCTCGGCGAACTCCACCTGCTTGGGGGTGAGGTTCGAGTCGGCGTTGTCGGCGAGCAACTTGGCGAGGATCAGCAGGGAGTTGAGCGGTGTGCGCAGCTCGTGCGACATGTTCGCCAGGAACTCGGACTTGTAGCGCATCGAGACCGCGAGCTGCTCGGCACGCTCCTCCAGAACCTGCCGGGCCTCTTCGATCTCGGTGTTCTTGACCTCGATGTCGCGGTTCTGCTGGGCCAGCAGCTCGGCCTTCTCCTCCAGCTCCGCGTTCGAGTCCTGGAGCGCCTTCTGCCGGTTCTCCAACTCGGCCGACCGCTCCCGTAGTTGCTCGGTCAGCTCCTGCGACTGCTTGAGCAGCACCTCGGTCTTCGTATTGACGCTGATGGTGTTGACGCTCGTCGCGATCATCTCGGCGATCTGGTTCAGGAAGTCCTTCTGGATCTGCGTGAAGGGCTGGAACGCGGCCAGTTCGATCACGCCGAGCACGGTCCCTTCGAAGAGCACCGGAAGCACGATGACCTGCGCCGGGGGCGCCTCTCCGAGGCCGGACGCGATCCGCAGGTAGCCGGAGGGCGCGTTCTCCACGAGGATCGTGCGCCGCTCCTTGGCCGCCGTGCCGATCAGCGTCTCGCCGGGCCGGAAGGACGTCGGCATGGACCCCATGGAGTAGCCGTAACTGCCGAGCATGCGCAGCTCGTACGCGTCCTCGTGGTCGCCCCCGAGATCCTTGCCGTCGTCCGTGGGCATCGCCAGGAAGAACGCGCCGTGCTGCGCCGAGACCACCGGCGTCAGCTCGCTCATGATCAGCGAGGCGACATCCTCCAGGTCGCGGCGGCCCTGCATCAGACCGGAGATCCGCGCGAGGTTGCCCTTCAGCCAGTCCTGTTCCTTGTTGGCGAGGGTGGTGTCGCGGAGGTTCGCGATCATCGTGTTGATGTTGTCCTGGAGGACCTGGATCTCGCCCGCCGCGTCGACCTCGATCTTGAGGTTGAGGTCGCCCCGGGTCACCGCGGTGGCGACCTTCGCGATCGCGCGCACCTGGCGGGTGAGGTTCCCGGCCATCTCGTTCACGGACTCGGTCAGGTCGCGCCAGGTGCCGTCGACGTCACGCACGCGTGCCTGGCCGCCCAGCTGGCCCTCCGTGCCCACCTCGCGGGCGACCCGGGTGACCTGCTCGGCGAACGACGACAGCTGGTCGACCATCGTGTTGATGGTCGTCTTGAGCTCCAGGATCTCGCCCCGGGCGTCGATGTCGATCTTCTTGGTGAGATCGCCCTTGGCGATCGCGGTCGTGACCATCGCGATGTTGCGGACCTGGCCGGTCAGGTTGGACGCCATCGAGTTCACGGACTCGGTGAGGTCCTTCCACGTACCGGAGACGCCCGGCACGCGTGCCTGACCGCCCAGGATGCCGTCCGTACCCACCTCACGGGCGACGCGCGTGACCTCGTCGGCGAACGAGGACAGCGTCGTCACCATCGTGTTGACCGTGTCGGCGAGCTGCGCGACCTCGCCGCGCGCCTCGACCGTGACCTTCTTGGTGAGGTCTCCGTTGGCGACCGCCGCAGAGACCTGGGAGATGTTCCGCACCTGGCTGGTCAGGTTGTTGGCCATCAGGTTGACGTTGTCGCTCAGGTCCTTCCAGATGCCGGTGACGCCCGGCACCCGCGCCTGGCCGCCGAGCTGCCCCTCGGTGCCCACCTCGCGGGCCACGCGCGTGACCTGCTCGGCGAACGAGGACAGCTGGTCGACCATGGTGTTGACGGTCGTGACGAGTTCGAGGATCTCGCCCTTCGCGTCGACGGTGATCTTCTTGGAGAGGTCGCCCATGGCGACGGCCGTGGTGACCTCGGCGATGTTGCGCACCTGGAGGGTGAGGTTGTTCGCCATGCCGTTCACGGACTGCGTGAGGTCCTTCCAGGTACCCGAGACGCCCTGGACCTCGGCCTGGCCGCCGAGGATGCCGTCCGTGCCCACCTCGCGGGAGACCCGGGTCACCTGTTCGGCGAAGGCGGACAGCTGGTCGACCATCGTGTTCAGGGTGTTCTTCAGCTCAAGGATCTCGCCACGCGCGTCCACGTCGATCTTCTGCGACAGGTCACCGCGGGCCACCGCCGTCGCGACCTGCGCGATGTTGCGCACCTGCGCGGTGAGGTTCCCGGCCATGCCGTTCACGGAGTCCGTCAGGTCCCGCCACACACCGGCCACGCCCGGCACCTGCGCCTGGCCTCCCAGACGCCCCTCCGTGCCCACCTCACGGGCCACCCGGGTCACCTGATCGGCGAAGGCGGAGAGCTGGTCGACCATCGTGTTGATGGTGTTCTTCAGCTCAAGGATCTCGCCACGCGCGTCGACCTCGATCTTCTGGGAGAGGTCACCGCGCGCCACGGCCGTCGTCACCTGGGCGATCTGGCGCACCTGCGACGTCAGGTTGCCCGCCATGAAGTTGACGGAGTCGGTGAGGTCCTTCCACGTACCGCTCACGCCGTCCACGCGCGCCTGCCCACCGAGGCGGCCCTCGGTGCCCACGTCGCGCGCCATGCGCGTGACCTGGTCGGCGAAGGACGACAGCTGGTCCACCATCGTGTTCACGGTGTTCTTCAGCTGGAGCATCTCTCCGGAGACGTCCACCGTGACCTTCTGCGACAGATCGCCGTTCGCCACCGCCGTCGTCACCTGCGCGATGTTGCGCACCTGACCGGTGAGGTTGCGGAAGGCGGTGTTCACCGAGTCGGTGAGGTCCTTCCACGTCCCGGCCGCGCCCTGCACCTGCGCCTGGCCGCCCAGCTCACCCTCGACGCCGATCTCCCGCGCCACCCGCGTGACTTCGGAACCGAAGGCGGAGAGCTGGTCCACCATCGTGTTCACGGTGTTCTTCAACTCGAGCATCTCGCCCGCGACATCGACGGTGACCTTCTGCGACAGATCGCCGTTCGCCACCGCCGTCGTCACCTGCGCGATGTCCCGCACCTGCGTGGTGAGGTTGCGGAAGACCGTGTTGACCGAGTCGGTGAGGTCCTTCCACGTCCCCGCGGCGCCCGGCACATTGGCCTGGCCGCCGAGCTGTCCCTCGGCTCCGACCTCGTTGGCCACGCGCGTGACCTCGTCCGCGAACGTACGCAGCGTCTCGGTCATCTGGTTGATCGTCTCGGCGAGCTGGGCCACCTCGCCACGCGCGCTCACCGTGACCTTCTGCGACAGGTCGCCGTTGGCGACCGCCGTCGTCACCTGCGCGATCCCGCGCACCTGCGCGGTCAGATTGCCGGCCATGAGGTTCACCGAATCGGTGAGGTCCTTCCACACGCCGGCCACACCGGGCACCTGCGCCTGGCCGCCCAGCTCACCCTCCGTGCCCACCTCGCGGGCCACCCGGGTCACCTCGGAGGAGAACGAGGAGAGCTGGTCCACCATCGTGTTGACGGTGTTCTTCAGCTCCAGCATCTCGCCCGCGACATGAACCGTGACCTTCCGGGACAAGTCGCCCTTCGCCACGGCCGTCGTCACCAGCGCGATGTCCCGCACCTGCGCGGTCAGGCGGTACGCCATGGTGTTCACCGAGTCCGTGAGGTCCTTCCACGAACCGGACATCCCTCGCACCCTGGCCTGGCCGCCCAGCTTGCCCTCGGTGCCGACCTCGCTGGCCACGCGCGTGACCTCGTCGGTGAAGGTGGAGAGCTGGTCGACGAGGTTGTTGACCGTCCGCCCGACCTTCAGGAACTCCCCGCGCAGCGGATGGCCGTTCCCGTCCACCGACTGCGCCCGCAGCTCCATGCGCTGCTCCAGGTCGCCCTCCGCCACCGCGGAGAGAACCCGGCCGACCTCGGAGACGGGACGTACAAGATCATCGACGAGGGCGTTCGACGCCTCGATCGCGGCGGCCCACGAGCCCTCGCTCGCTCCGCCCTCAAGCCGTTCCGTGAGTTTTCCCTCACGTCCGACCATGCGCCGCACCCGCGAAAGCTCACCCGTCAGGTGCAGGTTCCGGTCAGCGACCTCGTTGAAGACAGCGGCGATCTGCGACATCACGTCGTCGCCGGAGACCGTGAGCCGCTTGCGGAAATTGCCGTCCCGCATCGCCACCAGGGCCGCGAGCAGCCGATTCAGGGCCGCCGCGTCCACGGAAGCAGTCGCCCCATTGCGCGGTTTGCGCTGTTTGTTCAGGGACTGTCCGTCTTTCGCGCGCGTCTTAGTGCCCCGCGTCGCTGCGCCAGACTCCACTGTGTCCCTCCCGCAAGGGTTGACCTACTGCTTGGGCCGCTCAGGCTGTCTCCATGAAGCTTGCCCAGTGTTTCACCATGGCCGAACCAGGCCATAACAGTTCGGCAGCTTCGCACACCGTCCGCACACCCTCCGGGCGGAAACACTGACGACCGGCATCCGCTTGGACGGCGAAGGTAAGTAACCTTGCATCCGGCTGTCCAACCACCCCGGTCCTGCCCGGCCAGGGCGGTGGTACACGAACAAGCGGGCATCGGAGGGGCGGCCGCACCATGAGTTCGGGAGAACTGGGCGTCGATACAGTCGACACCGTCGATACTCGTCCGAGGAGTGCTGTGATCACCGCGCGTGCGGCTGCGACCTTCGAGCCCGTCGGGCGTTCCGTCGCCACGGCCCGCTCCTTCGTGCGCGACACCCTCCAGGGCTGGGGGTTCACGGACATCGTCGACGACGCCGTCGTCCTCACCAGCGAGCTGGTGACCAACGCCGTGGTGCACGCCGGCACGGCCGCCGACGTCCTGTGCCTGCGCAGCGTCGACGCCGTACGCATCGAGGTCTCCGACCACTATCCGGAACGGGAAATCCCGCTCCAGCAGTCCTCCGTCAACATGGGCAGCCCGGACCGCGAGGGCGGCCGCGGCCTCCAGCTGTGCGCCGCGCTCGCCACCCGCTGGGGCGTCGAGTACACCCCTACGCACAAGCAGGTCTGGTTCCAACTCGACCTTCCCCACCGCCCGGTGGGCACCCGCACCGCGGGCCCCTCGCTCCCGGCCGACCTCCTGCCCATCGCCGACGGCCGCGTCCGCGTCGCCGTCATCCAGATCGACCGCGTGGGCGCCATCTCCGCCTGGAACGAGGACGCGGAGGACCTCTTCGGGTACGCCGCCGAGCACGTCACCGGCAAGCCGCTGAACGACCTCGCGGCCTGGCCGCACACCCCCGGCACCAGCACCGGCATCGCCGAGGCCCTCCAGCTCTCCCGCTGGGAAGGCAGCTACGGCATCCGCGGCGCCCACGGCCGCGTGATCCCTGTCTACGCCTCGCACCTGCGTGTCCGCGACACCGACGGCGAGCCGTCCACGGTCTGCCTTCTCGTACGCGACGACGAGCGCGCCGTGCTCCAGACCCCGCTGCGCGGCGCGACCCCCGAGCAGGCCACGCTCAGCGAGCCGAACGCCACGGACCCCTTCGAGGTCTTCATCGGCTCCCCCGCCCCCGATGACCTCGACGGCCTGCTCCAGCGCACCGTCGAGCGCGCCCGCGACATGCTCGACGGCGACGCCGCCTTCCTGCTCCTGGCCACCGACGACGAGACGGAGCTGGAGGTGCGCGCCTCCACGGGCCTGCCCTCGGCCCGCCAGCGCTTCGCCCGCGTCCCCGTCGAGGCGGGCCCTGGACGCTACGGCTCGGCCCGCATGCCGGCCGTCCACGAGGACCTCACCGTCGTCCCCGGCGCCGTCCCGCTCCTCAACGGCACGGGCATGCGCTCCGTCGTCACGGTCCCCCTCAAGGTCGAGGGCCGTCTCACCGGCTCCCTCGGCGTCGCCGCGGAGGCTCCCGAGCGGTACTCGAACGAAGAAGCCCTGCGCCTCCAGTTCGCCGCCGACCGGATCGCCCTCGCCGTGGAGTCCGCGCGCCTCGGCGAGCTGGAGCGGCTCCGCCGCGGCTCGCTCTCGTTCCTCGTCGAGGCCTCCGACCTCCTCGCGGGCACCCTCGACCGCGACCAGACGCTGGCCCTGATGGCCCAGATGACGGTCCCGACGCTTGCCACCTGGTGTGCCGTCTACACCATCGCCGACCAGTCGGCCGAGCCCTACCTCTCGTACGTCCTGCACGAGGACGAGGACCGCATCGACGGCCTGAAGGCGCTCCTCTCCAAGATCGCCCCGCCCGACCCGGTGCCCACCCCGGGCGCCCGCGTCTGGGCAGCCCCTTCGGAAGCCGCACACCAGGCGGCGCTGCGCACCTCCATGCGCAGCCTCGGCCTCGGTGAGCCTGTGACGCTGGGTTCGGGCATCGGTACGACGCTCTCCACGGCGTCCGCGGTGGGCGGCGAGACGGTGGTCCTCCCCCTGGTCGCCCGCAACCGCGTCATCGGCATGCTCACGCTCGGTAAGCCCTCCGACGAGCACTTCCGCCAAGAGATCCTGGAATTGGCCGAAGATCTATCCCGCCGGGCGGCCCTGGCGCTGGACAACTCCCGTCTCTACTCCGAGCGCATGGCCATCAGCCAGTCCCTTCAGCGCAGTCTGCTGCCGCCCGGCCTGCCCCAGATCCCGGGCGTGGAGGTCGACGTCATCTACCGCGCGGCCGGCGAGGGCAATGAGGTGGGAGGCGACTTCTACGACCTCTTCCCGATCCGCGACGGCGCGTACGGCTTCGCGATCGGCGACGTCTGCGGCACGGGCCCGGAGGCCGCGGCCGTCACGGGCCTCGCCCGGCACGCGCTGCGCCTGCTGGCCCGCGAGGGCTTCGGCGGCCCGGCGGTCCTGGAGCGCCTGAACGCCGCGATCCTCGACGAGGGGTCCCGCAGCCGCTTCCTGACGCTCCTCTACGGCGAGTTGTGGCCCCAGGAGGACGGCTCGGCGGTCCTGAAGATCGTCTGCGCCGGCCACCCGCTCCCGCTGCGCCTGCGCCAGGACGGCACGGTCGAGCCGTACGCGGAACCGCAGCCGCTGCTCGGCGTCATGGACGACCTGGAGCTGTACGAGCAGACGGTGACGCTCGATCCGGGCGACGTCCTGCTCTGCGTGACCGACGGCGTCACCGAGCGCCGCGAGGGCACCCGCATGCTCGGCGACGACGGCCTCGCGGACGTCCTGACGACGTGCACGGGCCTGACGGCCGGCGCGGTGGCGGCCCGCATCATGCGCGCGGTGGAGCGCTTCGCGTCGGACGCTCCGTCCGACGACATGGCGATCCTCGCGATGCGCGTCCCCGGCCTACAGAAGGACTGAGCCCCGGGGCACCCGCCGGGTGCCCCGGACACCGCCGAACCCCTGCGCATCCCGTTTCCCGCATCCCACTCTGAACATGACGAAGGCCCCCGCCCAACCGGGCGGAGGCCTTCACAAGTTGAGCCCCCAAGCGGAATCGAACCGCTGACCTTCTCCTTACCATGGAGACGCTCTACCGACTGAGCTATAGGGGCCTGTTGTCCTTCGCGGTTTCCCGCGCGGCAACGAAATAGATCATACCTGAAATCCGAGCCCTTCCGAACCGCCCGTTCCTCTGGACCGACCGCCCCGGCGCTGCCACTCTGCGCGCATGCCGACCCGACGCGCCACGCTTCCGCGGTCCGCCTTACCCCTGGCGGCCGCCCTCCTGCTCCTGCCGCTCACAGCCTGCGGATCCGAGAACGACAAGGGGACCGCGAACCCCAAGCCCACGAGGAAACCAGCGGCCGCGGAGAACCCGCGCCCGGGCGACAAGAAGGTGACGCTGTCCTGGAAGGGCGAGAAGCGCGTCTACACCGTCCACGCTCCGCCCGGCTACACCCCGTCCGAGAAGTTGCCTCTCGTCGTCGCCCTGCACCCCTATCCAGCCGACGGTAAGGAAATGGCCGCCATCAGCGGCCTGAACAGCAAAGCGGACGAGGAGGACTTCCTCGTCGCCTACCCCGACGGCCTCAATCAGGGCTTCAACGCTTTCATCTGCTGCGGCTCCGAGGACGACATCGGTTTCATCCGTACGCTCGTCAAGCGGCTGACCGGCACCTGGAACGCAGACCCGGCGCGCGTCTACGCCACCGGCATTTCCAACGGCGGCGACATGTCGTACAAACTCGCCGTCGAACTCCCCGACACCTTCGCGGCCATAGCCCCGGTCAGCGGCGGCTATCTCGGCACCGACGCGGAGAAGGACTCGTACATGCCGAAGACCCCGGTCTCGGTCATCACCTTCATCGGCGGCCTCGACGAGCACTACGCCGGTATGGACGCGGGCGTCAACTCCTGGCAGAAGCGCCTGTCCTGCAAGCAGGGCAAGCCTCAAAGGCTGAGGAACGAAATCAGGAAGACCACCGCCGACTGCCGCGACGGCTCGCGCGTGGTCGTCTACCGGCTCCCCGAGATGGGCCACTCGTGGCCGAACGGCGCGGGCGGCAGCATGTCCGACCCGAAGGCCGGCGTCAACGCGACCGATCTGATATGGGAGTTCTTCAAGTCCCACCCCAAGAAGGCGTCCTAGAAAGCGGGCTGGAGGAGCCCGCCGAGGGCGTTGCAGGCGGAGACCACACGCTGCAATTCACGCCGCGACATCGACGCGTCGACCGGCAGGGCCAGCGTCTCGTCCGCGGCCCGCTCGGTCTCGGGCAGGCACACGTCCCGCCGGAACTGCGGCAGACGGTGCACCGGCGTCTTCACGGGCACCCAGCAGTTGACTCCCTTGGCCCGTACGGCGCGGGCGAACGCGTCCCGGTCGGGCCGCCCGTTCCCGGGCACGCGCACCACGTACTGCTGGTAGCTGTGCTTCTCACGGACGTCGGGCGTGACGACTCCACTGAGCCGCCCGCTCAGGTACGCGGCATGCGCCTGCCGCCGCTCGATGCCTTCGTACGGCGTCTCCGACTCGCCCTGCTCCAGGACGAGGAACCCCTGCCGCTGCCCCAGCTCGCGCAGTCGCCGTACGTCGGCCTGGTTCCCGAAGCGGTGCACGACGATGACAGCGGCCGTACGCGGGGTCGCCGCGGCGGCGACGGCGTCCGGGTCGAGACAGTACGTCGCCGGCTCTATGTCGGCGAACACCGGCAGCGCACCCGCGAGGACGACAGCCTCGGCGACCTCGGCGTTCCCGTAGGCGGGCACGACCACCTCGTCACCGGTACCGACACCAGCGACGCGCAACATTCCAACAGTCCCCATGCCTTCGGATGTTGGCCGCGCAACGTGAACGGCAAGTGACGCAAAACAAAAAAGAGCTGGTCCCTGAACCGAAGTTCAGGGACCAGCTCTATCAAGATTAGTTCGGCGGCGTCCTACTCTCCCACAGGGTCCCCCCTGCAGTACCATCGGCGCTATGAGGCTTAGCTTCCGGGTTCGGAATGTAACCGGGCGTTTCCCTCATGCTATGACCACCGAAACACTATGAAACTGTCAACCGCACCGCACGTGACCATGTACGGGGTTGTTCGTGGTTTCAGAACCAACACAGTGGACGCGAGCAACTGAGGACAAGCCCTCGGCCTATTAGTACCAGTCACCTCCACCCGTTACCGGGCTTCCAGATCTGGCCTATCAACCCAGTCGTCTACTGGGAGCCTTAACCCCTCAAAGGGGGTGGGAATACTCATCTCGAAGCAGGCTTCCCGCTTAGATGCTTTCAGCGGTTATCCTTTCCGAACGTAGCCAACCAGCCATGCCCTTGGCAGGACAACTGGCACACCAGAGGTTCGTCCGTCCCGGTCCTCTCGTACTAGGGACAGCCCTTCTCAATATTCCTACGCGCACAGAGGATAGGGACCGAACTGTCTCACGACGTTCTAAACCCAGCTCGCGTACCGCTTTAATGGGCGAACAGCCCAACCCTTGGGACCGACTCCAGCCCCAGGATGCGACGAGCCGACATCGAGGTGCCAAACCATCCCGTCGATATGGACTCTTGGGGAAGATCAGCCTGTTATCCCCGGGGTACCTTTTATCCGTTGAGCGACGGCGCTTCCACAAGCCACCGCCGGATCACTAGTCCCGACTTTCGTCCCTGCTCGACCCGTCGGTCTCACAGTCAAGCTCCCTTGTGCACTTACACTCAACACCTGATTACCAACCAGGCTGAGGGAACCTTTGGGCGCCTCCGTTACTCTTTGGGAGGCAACCGCCCCAGTTAAACTACCCATCAGACACTGTCCCTGATCCGGATCACGGACCGAGGTTAGACATCCAGCACGACCAGAGTGGTATTTCAACGGCGACTCCACGAACACTGGCGTGCCCGCTTCAAAGTCTCCCACCTATCCTACACAAGCCGAACCGAACACCAATATCAAACTGTAGTAAAGGTCCCGGGGTCTTTCCGTCCTTCTGCGCGAAACGAGCATCTTTACTCGTAGTGCAATTTCACCGGGCCTATGGTTGAGACAGTCGAGAAGTCGTTACGCCATTCGTGCAGGTCGGAACTTACCCGACAAGGAATTTCGCTACCTTAGGATGGTTATAGTTACCACCGCCGTTTACTGGCGCTTAAGTTCTCAGCTTCGCACACCCGAAAGTGCACTAACCGGTCCCCTTAACGTTCCAGCACCGGGCAGGCGTCAGTCCGTATACATCGCCTTACGGCTTCGCACGGACCTGTGTTTTTAGTAAACAGTCGCTTCTCGCTGGTCTCTGCGGCCACCCCCAGCTCACGGAGTAAATCCGATCACCAGTGATGGCCCCCCTTCTCCCGAAGTTACGGGGGCATTTTGCCGAGTTCCTTAACCATAGTTCACCCGAACGCCTCGGTATTCTCTACCTGACCACCTGAGTCGGTTTAGGGTACGGGCCGCCATGAAACTCGCTAGAGGCTTTTCTCGACAGCATAGGATCATCCACTTCACCACAATCGGCTCGGCATCAGGTCTCAGCCTTAATGTGCGACGGATTTACCTATCACACGGCCTACACCCTTACCCCGGGACAACCACCGCCCGGGCTGGACTACCTTCCTGCGTCACCCCATCACTCACCTACTACAAGTCTGGTCCGTCGGCTCCACCACTTTCCTTTCCCCGAAGGGTCCGGAACGGCTTCACGGACTTAGCATCGCCTGATTCAATGTTTGACGCTTCACAGCGGGTACCGGAATATCAACCGGTTATCCATCGACTACGCCTGTCGGCCTCGCCTTAGGTCCCGACTTACCCTGGGCAGATCAGCTTGACCCAGGAACCCTTAGTCAATCGGCGCACACGTTTCTCACGTATGTATCGCTACTCATGCCTGCATTCTCACTCGTGAACCGTCCACCACTGCCTTCCGGCGCAGCTTCACCCGGCACACGACGCTCCCCTACCCATCCCAGCAGGCGTTGGCCCTATATGCTGGAATGACACGACTTCGGCGGTACGCTTGAGCCCCGCTACATTGTCGGCGCGGAATCACTAGACCAGTGAGCTATTACGCACTCTTTCAAGGGTGGCTGCTTCTAAGCCAACCTCCTGGTTGTCTCTGCGACTCCACATCCTTTCCCACTTAGCGTACGCTTAGGGGCCTTAGTCGATGCTCTGGGCTGTTTCCCTCTCGACCATGGAGCTTATCCCCCACAGTCTCACTGCCGTGCTCTCACTTACCGGCATTCGGAGTTTGGCTAAGGTCAGTAACCCGGTAGGGCCCATCGCCTATCCAGTGCTCTACCTCCGGCAAGAAACACACGACGCTGCACCTAAATGCATTTCGGGGAGAACCAGCTATCACGGAGTTTGATTGGCCTTTCACCCCTAACCACAGGTCATCCCCCAGGTTTTCAACCCTGGTGGGTTCGGTCCTCCACGACCTCTTACAGCCGCTTCAACCTGCCCATGGCTAGATCACTCCGCTTCGGGTCTTGAGCGCGCTACTAAACCGCCCTATTCGGACTCGCTTTCGCTACGGCTTCCCCACACGGGTTAACCTCGCAACACACCGCAAACTCGCAGGCTCATTCTTCAAAAGGCACGCAGTCACGACGTACAGCACAAGTGCTGCACGCGACGCTCCCACGGCTTGTAGGCACACGGTTTCAGGTACTATTTCACTCCGCTCCCGCGGTACTTTTCACCATTCCCTCACGGTACTATCCGCTATCGGTCACCAGGGAATATTTAGGCTTAACGGGTGGTCCCGCCAGATTCACACGGGATTTCTCGGGCCCCGTGCTACTTGGGTGTCTCTCAAACGAGCCGCTGATGTTTCGACTACGGGGGTCTTACCCTCTACGCCGGACCTTTCGCATGTCCTTCGCCTACATCAACGGTTTCTGACTCGTCTCACAGCCGGCAGACTGTGAAAGAGAGATCCCACAACCCCGCATACGCAACCCCTGCCGGGTCTCACACGTATACGGTTTGGCCTCATCCGGTTTCGCTCGCCACTACTCCCGGAATCACGGTTGTTTTCTCTTCCTGCGGGTACTGAGATGTTTCACTTCCCCGCGTTCCCTCCACACTGCCTATGTGTTCAGCAGCGGGTGACAGCCCATGACGACTGCCGGGTTTCCCCATTCGGAAACCCCCGGATCAAAGCCTGGTTGACGACTCCCCGGGGACTATCGTGGCCTCCCACGTCCTTCATCGGTTCCTGGTGCCAAGGCATCCACCGTGCGCCCTTAAAAACTTGGCCACAGATGCTCGCGTCCACTGTGCAGTTCTCAAACAACGACCAACCACCCATCACCCCACCAGCAAAACCAGTGAGTGTACTGGGGTCGGCACTGAAGGCAGCCGAAACCGGCCGTACCCTCAGATACCCAACAGCGTGCCCGACACCCTTACCGCTTCCCTCAACGTTCCACGCTCCGAAGAGCAGTACTGGAAGGAAAAGACGATCAAGTGTGCCGAGTAGTCAACGTTCCACCCATGAGCAACCAGCATCAGACATTCGCTGATGGACTGGCCTCTGACCAACCGGAGTTGGTAAGAAGTGCTCCTTAGAAAGGAGGTGATCCAGCCGCACCTTCCGGTACGGCTACCTTGTTACGACTTCGTCCCAATCGCCAGTCCCACCTTCGACAGCTCCCTCCCACAAGGGGTTGGGCCACCGGCTTCGGGTGTTACCGACTTTCGTGACGTGACGGGCGGTGTGTACAAGGCCCGGGAACGTATTCACCGCAGCAATGCTGATCTGCGATTACTAGCAACTCCGACTTCATGGGGTCGAGTTGCAGACCCCAATCCGAACTGAGACAGGCTTTTTGAGATTCGCTCCACCTCACGGTATCGCAGCTCATTGTACCTGCCATTGTAGCACGTGTGCAGCCCAAGACATAAGGGGCATGATGACTTGACGTCGTCCCCACCTTCCTCCGAGTTGACCCCGGCGGTCTTCTGTGAGTCCCCATCACCCCGAAGGGCATGCTGGCAACACAGAACAAGGGTTGCGCTCGTTGCGGGACTTAACCCAACATCTCACGACACGAGCTGACGACAGCCATGCACCACCTGTACACCGACCACAAGGGGGGCACCATCTCTGATGCTTTCCGGTGTATGTCAAGCCTTGGTAAGGTTCTTCGCGTTGCGTCGAATTAAGCCACATGCTCCGCTGCTTGTGCGGGCCCCCGTCAATTCCTTTGAGTTTTAGCCTTGCGGCCGTACTCCCCAGGCGGGGAACTTAATGCGTTAGCTGCGGCACCGACGACGTGGAATGTCGCCAACACCTAGTTCCCACCGTTTACGGCGTGGACTACCAGGGTATCTAATCCTGTTCGCTCCCCACGCTTTCGCTCCTCAGCGTCAGTAATGGCCCAGAGATCCGCCTTCGCCACCGGTGTTCCTCCTGATATCTGCGCATTTCACCGCTACACCAGGAATTCCGATCTCCCCTACCACACTCTAGCTAGCCCGTATCGAATGCAGACCCGGGGTTAAGCCCCGGGCTTTCACACCCGACGTGACAAGCCGCCTACGAGCTCTTTACGCCCAATAATTCCGGACAACGCTTGCGCCCTACGTATTACCGCGGCTGCTGGCACGTAGTTAGCCGGCGCTTCTTCTGCAGGTACCGTCACTTTCGCTTCTTCCCTGCTGAAAGAGGTTTACAACCCGAAGGCCGTCATCCCTCACGCGGCGTCGCTGCATCAGGCTTTCGCCCATTGTGCAATATTCCCCACTGCTGCCTCCCGTAGGAGTCTGGGCCGTGTCTCAGTCCCAGTGTGGCCGGTCGCCCTCTCAGGCCGGCTACCCGTCGTCGCCTTGGTGAGCCATTACCTCACCAACAAGCTGATAGGCCGCGGGCTCATCCTTCACCGCCGGAGCTTTTAACCTCCACCCAGGAGAGTGGAGGTGTTATCCGGTATTAGACCCCGTTTCCAGGGCTTGTCCCAGAGTGAAGGGCAGATTGCCCACGTGTTACTCACCCGTTCGCCACTAATCCACCCCGAAGGGCTTCATCGTTCGACTTGCATGTGTTAAGCACGCCGCCAGCGTTCGTCCTGAGCCAGGATCAAACTCTCCGTGAATGTTCTCCCGTAATCGGGATGACACCACGAGAGCGGAACGGTCGGGAGGAATAATCCCGTCCGTTCACAGCGTCCTCGCTGTGTTTCTTCAAAGGAACCGCGTCCCAGCTGATGCTGGAGACGGGGTTATCAACATATCTGGCGTTGACTTTTGGCACGCTGTTGAGTTCTCAAGGAACGGACGCTTCCTTTGTACTCACCCTCTCGGGCTTTCCTCCGGGCGCTTCCCTTCGGTGTTTCTTTTGTTCTTGCGTTTCCGACTCTATCAGACTCTTTCGTGTCCGATTTCCTCGGCGCCTTTCCGGTTCCCGCTCCAGCCTTTCGGCTTTCGCGTTTCCCTTTCCGGCGGCTCCGACTTTATCAGAAGTTCTGAGTCGGATTTCCCGCCCCGTTCGGGTCGGCCCCTCACACGTGAGTGCGCGGTGCTTCCCGGTTGGGCGGAGCCGTAAACCTAACGGAGCGGGGCGCCCCGATGCAAATCGAGGCGCCCCGCTCCGGAGAACACGTGGTCAGGAGGGTCAGACCTCGACGACCACGGGCAGGATCATCGGGCGTCGGCGGTAGTTGTCCGACACCCACTTGCCCAGCGTGCGGCGGATGAGCTGCTGGAGCTGGTGGGGCTCGACGACGCCGTCCTGGGCCGACTTCTCCAGGACTTCCTGGATCTTCGGCATGACGGTGGTGAAGACGCCGTCGTCGATGCCGGAGCCGCGGGCCTGGATGTGCGGGCCGCCGGTGATCTTGCCGGTGCTGGAGTCCACCACGACGAAGACGGAGATGATGCCCTCGTCCCCGAGGATCTTGCGGTCCTTCAGCGCGGGCTCGCCGACGTCGCCGACGGAGAGGCCGTCGACGTACACGTACCCGGCCTGGACCTTGCCGACGATCTTCGCCTTGCCCTCGACGAGGTCGACGACGACGCCGTCCTCGGCGATCACGATGCGGTCGTGCGGGACGCCGGTGAGGGCGCCCAGCTCGGCATTGGCGCGCAGGTGGCGCCATTCGCCGTGGACCGGCATCAGGTTCTTGGGCTTGCAGATGTTGTAGAAGTACAGCAGCTCGCCGGCCGAGGCGTGGCCGGAGACGTGCACCTTCGCGTTGCCCTTGTGGACGACGTTGGCTCCCCAGCGGGTCAGGCCGTTGATCACGCGGTAGACCGCGTTCTCGTTGCCGGGGATCAGCGACGACGCCAGGATCACCGTGTCGCCCTGGACGATGCGGATCTGGTGGTCGCGGTTGGCCATGCGGGAGAGCGCGGCCATGGGCTCGCCCTGCGAGCCGGTGCAGACCAGGACGATCTCGCTGTCGGGCAGGTCGTCGAGCGTCTTGACGTCGACGACGAGGCCCGGCGGGACCCGGAGGTAGCCGAGGTCACGGGCGATGCCCATGTTGCGGACCATCGAGCGGCCCACGAAGGCGACCCTGCGGCCGTACTCGTGCGCGGCGTCCAGGATCTGCTGGATGCGGTGCACATGGCTGGCGAAGCTGGCCACGATGATGCGCTTCTGGGCGCCCGCGAAGACACCACGGATCACGTTCGAGATGTCGCGCTCGGGCGGTACGAAGCCCGGGACCTCGGCGTTCGTGGAGTCGGAGAGGAGAAGGTCGATGCCCTCTTCGCTCAGCCGTGCGAACGCGTGCAGGTCGGTCAGGCGGCCGTCCATCGGCAGCTGGTCCATCTTGAAGTCGCCGGTGGCGACGACCATGCCCGCGGGGGTGCGGATGGCGACGGCCAGGGCGTCCGGGATGGAGTGGTTGACCGCGATGAACTCGCAGTCGAACGGGCCCAGGTGCTCGCGGTCGCCCTCGACGACCTCGAGCGTGTACGGACGGATGCGGTGCTCCTGGAGCTTCGCCTCGATCAGCGCGAGGGTCAGCTTGGAGCCGATCAGCGGGATGTCCGGCTTCTCGCGCAGGAGGTAGGGGACGCCGCCGATGTGGTCCTCGTGACCATGCGTGAGGACGATGCCCTCGATGTCGTCGAGGCGGTCCCTGATGGACGTGAAGTCCGGCAGGATCAGGTCGATTCCGGGCTGCTCCTCCTCGGGGAAGAGCACTCCGCAGTCGACGATCAGGAGACGACCGTTGTACTCGAAGACGGTCATGTTGCGGCCGATCTCACCGAGGCCGCCCAGCGGGGTGACCCGCAGGCCGCCCTTGGGGAGCTTCGGCGGGGCGCCGAGTTCAGGATGCGGATGACTCAAAAGACTCTCCTCACCACGCGCGCCACGTACCTCCGGGGCACGTGGCGCGCATGACGTTCGTGCATTAGCAGTTGTTGTGTGGGGTGCGGGCGGCTCATGGTGCTCGGGTCGCCCGCGTGTTTCACGTATTCAGTTGTGAAGTCTGGGGTTACAGCTGTACCCCGCCGGCGGCGAGATCGACCTTGAGCTGTGCCGTCTCCTCGGGCGTCAGCTCCACCATCGGGAGGCGGAGCGGACCTCCGGGGCGGCCCTGGAGGGCGAGCGCCGCCTTGGTCGTCATCACGCCCTGGGTGCGGAACATGCCGGTGAAGACCGGGAGCAGCTTCTGGTGGATCTCCGTGGCCTTCTGGACGTCGCCGGTGAGGTACGCCTCGAGCATCGCGCGCAGCTCGGGGGCGACCACATGCCCGACGACGGAGACGAAGCCGCACGCGCCGACCGACAGGAGCGGGAGGTTCAGCATGTCGTCTCCGGAGTACCAGGCCAGGTCCGAGCGGGCGATGGCCCAGCTGGCGCGGCCCAGGTCACCCTTGGCGTCCTTGTTGGCGACGATCCTGGGGTGCTCGGCGAGGCGGACGATCGTCTCGGTGTTGATCGGTACGCCGCTGCGGCCCGGGATGTCGTAGAGCATGACCGGCAGCTCGGTGCTGTCGGCGATCGCGGTGAAGTGCCGGAACAGGCCCTCTTGCGGGGGCTTGTTGTAGTACGGCGTGACGGTCAGGAGGCCGTGCGCCCCGGCCTGCTCGGCGGCGCGGGCCAGCTCGATGCTGTGCCGGGTGTCGTTCGTGCCGACGCCCGCGACGACGTGGGCGCGGTCTCCGACCGCGTCCACTACGGCTCGTACGAGATCGTTTTTCTCCGCGTCATCGACAGTCGGGGACTCACCGGTGGTGCCGTTGATGATCAGGCCGTCATTGCCTGCGTCCACCAGGTGGGCGGCGAGCTGCTGCGCGCCGTCGAGGTCGAGTGCGCCGTCCGCCCTGAAGGGCGTGACCATGGCGGTGAGGACCCTCCCGAAGGGGGTCTGCGGAGTGGAGGTCGGAGCCATGGGTAACACGCTACTCGCTGCTCAGCGCGGGGTCCCCCCTCGGGGGATGTGAGCGGACCTGACAAGTGAGGAGCCCGGCACTGCCTGCTCGGGGGTTCAAGCAGTGCCGGGTCCGTTTGATCAGGCTAGATGAACTTCACGAAGTGCCGCAATACGGACACTTCGCTCCACCCATCCGTACATCAGTGCCTTACGGCGCCACGCGTCCGTTCTTGTTGAAGGCCGCGTGGGTGAGCGGCATCAGTTCCGCCCAGTACTGCTCCATCTTCTCGCCGACCATCTCGATCTCCCGCTGCGGGAAGGACGGGACCTTGGCGAGCTCGTGCTGCGTGCGGAGGCCAAGGAAGTGCATCAGGGAACGGGCGTTGCACGTCGCGTACATCGAGGAGTAGAGCCCGACGGGGAGCACCGCGCGGGCGACCTCGCGGGCGACGCCGTCGGCGAGCATCTCCTGGTACGCCTCGTACGCCTGGCGGTAGGAGTCCTCCATGACGCGGCCCGTCAGCTCCTGCTGGGCCTGGGTGCCCTCCACGAAGACGTACTTGCCCGGGCGGCCCTCCTGGACCAGCTTGCGGGACTCGTCGGGGACGTAAAAGACGGGCTCCAGCTCCCTGTACCTCCCCGACTCCTCGTTGTACGACCAGCCGACGCGGTGGCGCATGAACTCGCGGAAGACGAAGATGGGGGCGCTGATGAAGAACGTCATCGAGTTGTGCTCGAAGGGGCTGCCGTGGCGGTCCCGCATCAGGTAGTTGATCAGGCCCTTGGAGCGCTCCGGGTCCTTCTGCAGCTCGTCCAGCGACTGCTCGCCCGCCGTGGAGACACGGGCGGCCCACAGGACGTCGGAGTCGGTGGCGGCGTGCTTCACCAGCTCGACGGTGACCTCGCTGCGGAAGCTGGGCTTGAGGTCTTCGGCGGGGGTCTCGCTCACAGGCGGGGTCCTTCCATGTGCATCACTCGGGCGGCGCCCACTCTATGGCCAGGCACTGACAATCGGCCGTTCGGTGACCCGCCACGACATTCTTCAACTAATTTGCCGAAACAGGGCACCTTTTGGGCGATTCGAGCGTCTGTCTAGACGAGAGAGAAAGTTCGAGACCCGTGAGGAGAAGCGCGCCCCATGTTCCGTCGGCGAGAGCCCGTCCCGTTCGCCTTCATCGCCGAAGCCGACAAGTTCCGCAGTAACGTCACTCCCCCTCCCCGTGAGCGCGCGACGGCCAGTCAGATCATGGGCCGCACGCTCATCGGACTGACCGTGGTGGCCGGTCTCGTGGGATCCCTGCTCTTCGGGATGCCCGCCATGTCGGCCGATCAGTCGCCCGCGCATACGCAGCAGTCCGAGGCCTCGGACGGGCGCTGACAGTACCCCCATGGCCCCCCAAAGCTGGTAGCAGGGGACACGGCTCGATAACCTCACCGGGCACAGCCCGTGCGTGGATCGAGTGAGGATCAGCCCGTGCCCCTGCCTTTCCTGACCGCGGACCGCGCTTTCGACGACGCGGCGGACGACGCCGCGCTGCCCTTCGACGACCGCGATCTGTGGCGCCGCCCCTATCGCCCCGGCCCCTGGCGGGTGGGCACCGCCGCGCTTTCGCTGCTGCTCGCCTCGTACGTCCTCTTCGCCGCCGTGATCATCGCGTTCGCGGACTCCCTCGCGGGCGCCGCCCTCTGCGCGGGACTCGCCGTACTCATCATCGTCGGCTCCCTGCGGCTGCTGCGCGTGGGCACCTGGGTGAGCGCGCGCGGGGTGCGCAGGGTCGGCTTCCTGCGGACGCGGACCGTGCCCTGGGCGCAGATCGCGACCGTGCGGACCGCGCAGCAGCCCGTGCGGTGGCTGGGACTGCCCCGCACCGTGCAGGGGCAGGCCCTCATCCTCGTACGCCGTGATCAAGCGGCCGGCGGGCAGCAGTTGCTGATGACCGACCGCAACGCCGACTTCCTGGCACGGCACGAGGCGTTCAACCGGGCCGCCGACGCCATCGAGGTGTGGGCCGACGAGTACCGCACCAGGGCCGAGTACCAGCCCACCGCCTAGGGCGTGTCCGGTCAGACGTTCACCGGCTTGCCCGCGTGCAGGGCGATCGCTCGCTGCATGGCCTTCCGCGCGCGCGGGGTGTCCCGTGCGTCGTGGTAGGCGACGGCCAGGCGGAACCAGCAGCGCCAGTCGTCCGGCGCGTCCTCGGTCTCGGCCTTGCGGCGGGCGAAGACCTCGTCGGCCGAGTCGCGGTCGATGCGGCCGCCCGGGGTGCGCTTCAACTCGTCGACCGGGAGGCCGCCTTCGGCCTCCAGTTCGGCGGCGAGACGGTTGGCGCGCTGGACGAACTGGGTGTTCTTCCAGAGGAACCAGATGCCGATGAACGGCAGGATCAGCACCGCGACACCGAAGGTGACGGTGAGCGCGGTGCCGTGCTGTATCAGGAGCACGCCGCGGCTGCCGACCAGGACGAAGTAGACGACCAGGACGGCAGCCGTGACGGCGTAGGTGATCTTCGCTCGCATGAGGTTCGCTTCCCGGATCAGCCGAGGTCCAGGAAGTGTTCCAGACCGAAGGTCAGGCCCGGAGTGCTCACCACGCGGCGGGCGCCGAGCAGGATGCCCGGCATGAAGCTGCTGTGGTGCAGCGAGTCGTGCCGGACGGTCAGGGTCTCCCCCTCGCCGCCCAGCAGCACCTCCTGGTGGGCGAGGAGGCCGCGCAGGCGCACGGAGTGCACCGGAACGCCGTCCACGTCTGCGCCGCGGGCGCCGTCCAGGGCGGTCGTCGTGGCGTCGGGCTGCGGGGCGCTGCCCGCTTCCCTGCGGGCCTCGGCGATGAGCTGGGCGGTGCGCGTGGCGGTGCCGCTGGGGGCGTCCGCCTTGTTCGGGTGGTGCAGCTCGACGACCTCGACGGACTCGAAGTAGGGCGCCGCGAGCTGCGCGAACCTCATCGTCAGGACCGCGCCGATGGAGAAGTTCGGGGCGATGAGCACACCCGTCTCCGGGGACGCCTCCAGCGACGTACGCAGCCGCGCGAGGCGCTCGTCGGTCCAGCCCGTCGTGCCCACCACGGCGTGGATGCCGTGGCGTACGCAGAAATCGAGGTTGCCCATCACCGAGTCGGGGTGGGTCAGTTCGACCGCGACCTGGGCACCGGCGTCCGCCAGCGTCTCCAGCTCGTCGCCCCGGCCCAGCTCCGCGACCAGTTCCATGTCGTCGGCGGCCTCGACGGCCTTCACGGCCTCGGAGCCGATACGGCCCTTGGCGCCGATGACCGCCACGCGCAGCTTGCTCATGTCCTTCATTCCTTAAGTCGGTCCCTTACGGGACTACGCGGCGTACGCGGCCTAGGCGACCGCTTCGTGGAGGCGGGCCGCCTGCTTGTCCTTGAGCGGGCCGATGGCCGCCAGGGACGGCCGGTGGCCGAGGACGTCGCGGGCCACCTCGCGCACCTCGTCGGGGGTGACCGCCGAGATCTTGGACAGCATCTCGTCGACCGACATGTGCGCGCCCCAGCACAGCTCGCTCTTGCCGATGCGGTTCATCAGCGCGCCCGTGTCCTCGAGGCCGAGCACGGTGGAGCCCGCGAGCTGGCCGATGGCGCGGCCGATCTCGTCGTCCGACAGACCGTGCTCGGCGACCTGGTCCAGCTCGTCGCGGCAGATCTTCAGGACGTCGTGCACCTGGCTCGGGCGGCAGCCCGCGTACACCCCGAAGAGGCCGGTGTCGGCGAAGCCCGAGGTGTACGAGTACACGCTGTAGGCCAGGCCGCGCTTCTCGCGCACCTCCTGGAAGAGGCGCGATGACATGCCGCCGCCGAGCGCGGTGTTCAGGACGCCGAGCGCCCAGCGGCGGTCGTCGGTGCGGGCCAGGCCCGGCATGCCGAGGATGACGTGGGCCTGCTCGGTCTTGCGGTTGATGACCTCGACGCGGCCCGAGGTGCGCAGCGTGCGCGAACCCTGGCGCGGGAGCATCGGGACCGCGTCCGTGCGACCGAGGGCGCCGGCCTTCTCGAAGGCGGCGCGGACCTGGCGTACGACCTTGTTGTGGTCCACGTTGCCCGCGGCGGCGACCACCAGGTGCGTGGGGTCGTAGTGCTTCTTGTAGAAGCGGCGGATGCGGTCGGCGTTGAGGGCGTTGATCGTCTCCTCGGTGCCGAGGACCGGGCGGCCGAGGGGGGTGTCGCCGAGCATCGTGTGCGCGAACAGATCGTGCACGCAGTCGCCCGGGTCGTCCTCGGTCATCGCGATCTCTTCGAGGATGACGCCGCGCTCGGCGTCGACGTCCTCCTGGAGGATCAGGGAGCCCGTCAGCATGTCGCAGACGACGTCGATGGCGAGCGGCAGGTCCGTGTCGAGCACGCGCGCGTAGTAGCACGTGTACTCCTTCGCCGTGAAGGCGTTCATCTCGCCGCCGACCGCGTCGATCGCGGAGGAGATGTCCAGGGCGCTGCGCTTCTTGGTGCCCTTGAAGAGGAGGTGCTCCAGGTAGTGCGTGGCGCCGTTCAGCGACGGGGTCTCGTCGCGTGAGCCGACGTTCGCCCAGATGCCGAAGGTCGCCGAGCGTACGGAGGGCAGTGTCTCCGTGACGACGCGCAGGCCGCCGGGGAGGGTGGTCCTGCGCACCGTGCCGATGCCGTGCTCGCCCTTGATGAGGGTTTGGGTACGGGCGACGGCCCGCCCCTCCGAAGAGGGGCGGGCCGTCGTCGTGGTGCTACGCGACGTCACTTGTCGGTGTCGTCCTTCTGGTCGGCGGCCTGCTCGTCGCCCTCTTCGCCGTCGATGACGGGGATGAGGGAGAGCTTGCCGCGGGAGTCGATCTCGGCGATCTCGACCTGGACCTTCTGGCCGACGCCGACGACGTCCTCGACGTTCTCGACGCGCTTGCCGCCGGCGAGCTTGCGGATCTGCGAGATGTGCAGCAGACCGTCCTTGCCCGGCATGAGCGAGACGAACGCGCCGAAGGTCGTCGTCTTCACGACGGTGCCCAGGTAGCGCTCGCCGACCTCCGGCATGGTCGGGTTGGCGATGCCGTTGATCGTGGCGCGGGCGGCCTCGGCGGCCGGGCCGTCGGCGGCACCGATGTAGATCGTGCCGTCGTCCTCGATCGTGATGTCGGCGCCGGTGTCCTCCTGGATCTGGTTGATCATCTTGCCCTTGGGGCCGATGACCTCACCGATCTTGTCCACGGGGATCTTGACCGTGATGATCCGCGGGGCGTTCGGGGACATCTCGTCCGGGACGTCGATGGCCTCGTTCATGACGTCCAGGATGTGCAGACGCGCGTCACGGGCCTGCTTCAGCGCGGCGGCCAGGACCGAGGCGGGGATGCCGTCGAGCTTGGTGTCGAGCTGGAGCGCGGTCACGAACTGCTTCGTGCCGGCGACCTTGAAGTCCATGTCGCCGAAGGCGTCCTCCGCACCGAGGATGTCGGTGAGGGTGACGTAGTGCGTCTCGCCGTCGATCTCCTGGGAGATGAGACCCATGGCGATACCGGCGACGGCGGCCTTCAGCGGCACACCGGCGTTCAGCAGCGACATCGTCGAGGCGCAGACGGAGCCCATGGACGTCGAGCCGTTGGAGCCGAGGGCCTCGGACACCTGACGGATCGCGTAGGGGAACTCCTCGCGCGTCGGCAGCACCGGCACGATCGCGCGCTCGGCGAGCGCGCCGTGGCCGATCTCGCGGCGCTTCGGGGAGCCGACGCGGCCGGTCTCGCCGGTGGAGTACGGCGGGAAGTTGTAGTTGTGCATGTAGCGCTTGCGCGTCACCGGGGACAGCGTGTCGAGCTGCTGCTCCATCCGGAGCATGTTCAGCGTGGTGACACCCAGGATCTGGGTCTCGCCGCGCTCGAACAGCGCCGAGCCGTGCACGCGCGGGATGGCCTCGACCTCGGCGGCGAGGGTACGGATGTCGGTCACACCGCGACCGTCGATCCGCTTCTTCTCCTTGATGACGCGCTCACGGACCAGGGTCTTGGTCAGCGAGCGGTACGCGGCGGAGATCTCCTTCTCGCGGCCCTCGAACTGCGGGAGCAGCTTCTCGCCGGCCAGCGCCTTGACGCGGTCCAGCTCGGCCTCGCGCTCCTGCTTGCCGGCGATGGTGAGCGCCTGGGCCAGCTCGGCCTTGACCGCGGCGGTCAGGGCCTCCAGGACGTCGTCCTCGTAGTCGAGGAAGATCGGGAACTCGCCGGTGGGCTTGGCGGCCTTGGCGGCGAGGTCCGACTGGGCCTTGCACAGGAGCTTGATGAAGGGCTTCGAGGCCTCGAGACCGGCGGCCACGACCTCCTCGGTCGGCGCCTCGGCGCCGCCCTTGACGAGCTCGATGGTCTTCTCGGTGGCCTCGGCCTCGACCATCATGATCGCGACGTCGCCGTCTTCCAGGACGCGACCGGCGACGACCATGTCGAAGACGGCGTCCTCGAGCTCGGTGTGCGTCGGGAAGGCGACCCACTGGCCCTTGATGAGCGCCACGCGCGTGGCGCCGATCGGGCCCGAGAAGGGCAGGCCGGCCAGCTGCGTGGAGCAGGAGGCGGCGTTGATCGCGACCACGTCGTACAGGTGGTCGGGGTTGAGCGCCATGATCGTCTCGACGACCTGGATCTCGTTGCGCAGGCCCTTCTTGAAGGAAGGACGCAGCGGGCGGTCGATCAGGCGGCACGTGAGGATCGCGTCCTCGGACGGGCGGCCCTCGCGGCGGAAGAAGGAGCCGGGGATCTTGCCGGCCGAGTACATGCGCTCCTCGACGTCCACCGTGAGGGGGAAGAAGTCGAGCTGGTCCTTGGGCTTCTTGGACGCGGTGGTGGCCGAGAGGACCATCGTGTCGTCGTCCAGGTAGGCCACGGCGGAGCCGGCGGCCTGACGGGCCAGGCGGCCCGTCTCGAAGCGGATGGTGCGGGTACCGAACGTGCCGTTGTCGATGACGGCCTCGGCGTAGTGGGTCTCGTTCTCCACTGTTCTCCTACGTGTCTACGTTTCGTCTTCTCGCCCCTGGGCCCGTGTGGCCCGGGGGCGGCGTCCCATGCGTCCTTCGTGGACATGTGCCCTAGGGGGACGTGTGTCCCTCGTGGACATGTGTCCTACGGGAACGTGTGTCCTCGTGGACCGGGACTGTGCGGAGAAGCGCGCCGTGTGTGCGGGCCGGTCTTCGATCGAAGCACCCGGGGAATCTCCCGGGGGCCACTACCGAGGACCGGCGGCGGCGGGGTGCGCCTCTCCCTCGTGGGGTCGTACTCGGTGTTGCTCGGTGTTGCTGGGTGTTTCTCGGTGTTACTCGGTGCTACTCGGTGTCCTGGGGTTACTGGATCACCGGATCACTCCGTAATCCGTACCCACGGGAACGTCCTTGCATCACCAGACTACAAAGCGTCGGTGACACCGCGCACGTACAGCAAAGGGAGCGGCCCCCTTCGAGTGCTTCGAGTGGGAACCGCTCCCTTCACGGCGTCTTACTTGGCGCCCGCAGCGCCGCGGCGGATGCCCAGGCGCTCGACCAGGGCGCGGAAGCGCTGGATGTCCTTCTTGGCCAGGTACTGGAGCAGGCGACGACGCTGGCCGACCAGGATCAGCAGACCACGACGGGAGTGGTGGTCGTGCTTGTGGGTCTTGAGGTGCTCGGTCAGGTCAGAGATGCGGCGCGAGAGCATGGCGACCTGGACCTCGGGGGAGCCGGTGTCGCCCTCCTTCTGGCCGAACTCGGTGATGATCTGCTTCTTCGTAGCAGTGTCGAGCGACACGCGTACTCCTCGTGATGTCTTCGAGTGCCTCCGAGTGCCCCTGGTCTACATCTCAGGGGAGCTTCCGTGACTCGGGAGGCGGGGATGGGCCGTCGGGCGCGGGTCCGAATCCTGACGGATTCGGGTCCGGGTCCCTGGGGATCCGGGGTACGCATACAGACGGTCGTTACACAGGGTACCAGTCGGCTCGAGGGCGCTTACCTGCGGGCAGCCGGACGGCCGGACAGACGAAAGGATCTTCAGCTCGTCATGGCTCTGGCCTCGGCGTAGACACCGAAGACCGCAAGGGTCAGCGGGACCAGGGTCAACAGTACGAAGGTTTCGGCGATCTCCAGGAAGCGGCCCCAGAAAGGCGTCACTCCCGCGCGCGGGGCGATCAGGCCGATACCGGTGACCAGCGCCGCCGCCACGGCGATCGCGGCGACGAGCCAGACCGTACGCAGGTCGAGCGCGGCCGAGTCACCCGCCTGGGCGGCGCGTATGAGGCCCTGCGGCGGGTTCAGGCAGAGACCCACACCGAGCAGCACCAGAGCCACGAGGCCCGCGACAAGGGCCGCCGCGACCTGTGCGGCGTAACGGAAGAGCTGGGCCCGCGTCAGCATCGCGATCCCCGTGGCGAGGGCGAGGAGCTGCGCCCATGCGTCGTCGGAGAAGCCGAGAACGGCCGCGGAGCCCACGACGACCAGGGCACAGCCGCCTACAAGGCCGATCAGCAGTTCATGGCCGCGACGGGCCTGGGCGGCGATACCGTCGGCGTCGACAGGGCCCTGCGGGGCATGCTCCGGCTCGTAGGTGCCGCGACTGCCGGCCGGCGGTTCGAAACCGATGGGCAGGCGGGCGAACCGCATGGACAGCCCGGGAAGGAAGGCGAGGGCCCCTACGGCCACCGGGGCGCACAGGGCCGCCGTCTCGACCGGCGTCAGCTGCCGGAGACTGGCGAGGAACGTCGCGAGCAGGCCCACCGCCGATGCGGAGAGAAAGGCGACGAAGGGGCCATCGCCGCGCGGCGAGATCAGGGTGAGGATCGTGGCGGCGATGAGCACGGCCGTGCAGGCGAGCAGGAGCTGAAGACGACCGATGCCTTCGTCCTCGGGCAGTGGGAGCAGCCCGGAGCCCGCCACGGCGAGATTGGGCAGTGCGCCGAGCCCGAGGGCGAGTGCGGCGGCGCGGTCGTCGTAGATCCGCGCCCGCACGCCGGAGAGGGTCAGCAGCAGGAGCCCCGCGACGGCGGCGAGGATCCCGGGGAGGCCGTGCATGTCGTGGCCAGGGGCCGCGGTCCAGGCCACGAAGGCCAGGAGCGCCGAGAGGGCCGCGGCGCCGGTGAGGCCTGCGGCACGCGTCAGGTCACCGCTCCACAACACGCGGTCCCGGGTCACCGCGTTCGCGACCGCTTCGGACACGTCGTCGAAGACGGCCGGCGGCAGCGACTCCGAGAAGGGGCGCAACGTGAGCAGCTCGCCTTCGAGGATGCGCTGCGCGGCGAAGGAACGGGCGCTGTCCAGGACGGACCCGTCACGGCGTACGAGGTGGTAGCCGACCGGCGCGCCCGCGGCCGGGCCCTGCCGGGACAGTCGCAGGATCTCCGGGTACAGGTCCGCGACAGGGACGTCGTCGGGCAGGGCCACGTCGATCCGGCTGTCGGGGGCGACGATGGTGACGCGGCAGAAGCCGAATCCCGCGTTGGTCCCCGAAACCGTCCCGCGGCCGGCCTGTCCTGCTCCGCCGGCCGTCGCGGAGGCCGTCATGCTCACCTGCTGTTCCCCTCATTCGCCGGCACCGGTCCGACTGCGCCGCATGGGTCCGGTGCCGCACCGGTCCGACTGTGCCGTATGACAGGCCGCGGTACGAAGCCTATGAGCGCACCCGGCCAGATCCTCGCGCATCGGCACCCTATCGCCCGCCCGCCTTCATGGATGTCAGTAGGATCACCCGACGGTCGCCGTTCGCCCGACACGGGGCGGCGGACGGAATGCCGCGGCCCGGCAAGGGATTTGGTGCCCAGTGAGCCACATCGTCGTCAAGCGCCCACCTCGGGCTCTGCCCTCGGCAGTGCCCGGCGAGGAAGTGGTGTTGCAGCCTCCGCCCGAGCTGCCTCGGGAGCAGCAGGAGGGCGCGATGATGCAACTGCTCCCCATGCTCGGCATGGGGGGTTCCGTCGTCTTCTTCTTCATGCCGAATTCGCATCCGTTCATGAAGGTCATGGGCATGGTCATGGTCGCCTCCACGGTGGCCATGTCGGTGGCGATGCTCATCCGCTACCGCCGCGGGGCCCAGGGGCAGTTGGCGGACCTTCGGCGTGACTACCTGCGGTACCTGCAACGCACCCGTCGTGCGGCCCAGGAGACCGCGAAGGCCCAACGCGACGCCCAGTACTACCTGCACCCCTCACCCGAGCAACTCTGGGCGCTCGTCGCCGAGGGCAGCCGGGTCTGGGAACGCCGCGCCGGCGACGGGGACTTCGGGCAGGTGCGCGTCGGCCTCGGCCCGCAGGAGCTGGCCACTCCCCTCGTTCCGCCGCAGACCGCTCCGGTGGACGAGCTGGAACCGCTCACCGCGGGCGCGATGCAGCGCTTCCTCGCCGCGCACAGCACGCTCGAAGACCTGCCGATGGCCGTCTCGCTGCGGGCCTTCTACCACGTGACGGTCAGCGGGGACCCCGAGACCGCACGCGGCACGGCCCGTGCGCTCGTCGCGTCCCTCGCCTCGCTCCACTCCCCCCGGGATCTGATGATCGCCGTCGGAGCGGGCCGTTCCGCCGCGCCCGCCTGGGACTGGACCAAGTGGCTACCGCACAGCCAGCTGCCGGGTGCTGCGGACGGGGCCGGCAGCCGCCGCCTCATCACGGGTGACCCGGCGGGGCTGGAGAACATGCTCGCCCCCCGGCTCCAGGGGCGGCCGCGCTTCCACCCGGAGGGCGGTCCCCTGCCGGATGAGCCGCACATCGTCGTCGTACTCGACGGCTTGTCCCTGCCTCCGCTGTCGGCCCTCGCCTCGTCTGAGGGGCTTCAGGGGGTGACGGTCGTGGAGCTTGTCCCGGGTGAACTGGCAGAGGGGCGCGGCGGACTGTCGCTCGCGGTGCGTCCGGAGTCGATGCGGATCGAGTCGGGACACGGCCTGGTGTACGAGGGCACACCCGACGTCCTGTCCTGCGCGGCGGCGGAGGCGCTGGCCCGCCAACTCGCGCCGCTGCGCGTGCCATCCGGTGGCGACGAGGCCGAACCCCTGCTGGCCAAACTGGAGTTCACGGACCTCCTCAACCTGGGCGACGCCGATTCGGTGGACATCAGCAGGACCTGGCGTCCGCGTACCCAGGCGGAACGGTTGCGCGTCCCGATCGGTGTGGGTGAGGACGGCCGCCCCGTGATGCTCGACCTCAAGGAGGCGGCGCAGGAGGGCATGGGCCCGCATGGGCTGTGCGTCGGCGCCACCGGTTCCGGTAAGTCGGAGCTGCTGCGCACCCTCGTGCTCGGCCTCGCCGTGACGCACTCCTCCGAGACGCTGAACTTCGTACTCGCCGACTTCAAGGGTGGTGCGACCTTCGCCGGTATGGCGCAGATGCCGCATGTCGCCGCGGTCATCACCAACCTGGCGGACGACCTGACCCTGGTCGACCGCATGGGCGACTCCATTCGCGGTGAACTCAACCGCCGTCAGGAACTGCTGCGGGACGCGGGCAACTACGCGAACATCCACGACTACGAGAAGGCGCGGGCCGCGGGCGCCCCTCTCCAGTCGATCCCCTCCCTGGTCCTGGTAATCGACGAGTTCAGTGAACTGCTCACCGCCAAGCCGGATTTCATCGACATGTTCGTGCAGATCGGCCGCATCGGCCGGTCGCTGGGCGTGCATCTGCTGCTCGCCTCGCAGCGCTTGGAGGAGGGGCGGCTGCGGGGTCTTGAGACGTACCTCTCGTACCGCGTCGGGCTGCGTACCTTCTCGGCCGCCGAGTCCCGCGCGGCTCTCGGGGTGCCGGACGCCTACCACCTGCCGAACGTCCCGGGCTCGGGATATCTCTCGTTCGGCACGGACGAGATGGTGAGGTTCAAGGCGGCGTACGTCTCGGGTGTCTACCGCTCGGGTTCGGCGCAGACCACCGCTCTCGGCGGGCCGCGCCCGGTGGACCGCCGCCCGGTGCTGTTCACCTCGGCCGAGGTGCCGGTGCGGTACAGGCCCGTGACGGTGCCTGAAGCCCGCCCCGCGGATCCGGATGGGGAGACGGACGACGCGCTCGCCGACACCGTCCTCGACGTGATCGTGCGCCGCCTGGAGGCGCAGGGCCCGGCCGCGCACCAGGTCTGGCTGCCGCCGCTGGAGAGCCCGCCCTCCTTGGACGTGCTCCTTCCCGGGCTGGCGGCCGTCGAAGGGCGCGGGCTCACCCAGCCCGGCTATTCAGGGGCGGGGCGCCTCGTCGTACCGCTGGGCCTGGTCGACAAGCCGTACGAGCAGCGCCGTGAGCCGCTGTGGTGCGACTTCTCCGGAGCGGCGGGCCACATGCAGATCGTCGGCGGCCCCCAGTCCGGGAAGTCGACCCTGCTCCGCTCGCTGATGGCGTCCTTCGCCCTCACCCACACCCCCTACGAAGTGCAGCTCTACGGCCTCGACTTCGGCGGGGGCGGCATGGCGTCCGTCGCCGGGCTCCCTCATGTCGGTGGGGTCGCCTCGCGTCTGGACCCCGAGCGGGTGCGGCGCACCCTCGCCGAGGTGTACGGCCTGCTCACCCGACGTGAGGAGTGCTTCCGTACAGCGGATATCGCGTCGATCGCCGATTTCCGGGCGCGCCGGGCCCGTGGGGACATCTCAGTGACGGACCAGCCGTGGGGAGACGTCTTCCTGATCATCGACGGATGGGGCAACTTCCGTTCCGAGTACGAAGGTCTGGAGCCCGCCGTGCTCGACATCGCGGCCCGCGGCCTCGGCTACGGCGTCCATCTGATCCTCACCGCTTCACGCTCCATGGAGGTCCGCGCGAATCTCAAGGACCATTTGATGAACCGCCTCGAACTGCGGCTCGGTGACACCATGGACTCCGAGTTCGACCGCAAGGTCGCGGCCAACGTCCCCGCCGGGGTGCCCGGCCGTGGCCAGACACCGCAAAAGCAGCACTTCATGGCGGCGGTGCCCCGCATCGACGGACTCTCCTCCGACACCGACCTCGCCGACGCGACGGCCGCGCTCACCGCCGAGGTCTCCCGGCACTGGACGGCTCCCGGCGCGCCGGCGGTCCGCCTGCTGCCGCGTGAGCTGCCGGCCGAGCAGCTGCCGCCGGGCCACCTCTTCCCCGACCGGGGGGTCTCCTTCGGATGGGACGAGAACAACCTCGAACCCGTCTTCGTGGACTTCGAGCAGGACCCGTTCTTCCTCATCCTCGGCGAGAGCGAGTCAGGCAAGTCCAACCTGCTCAAGCTGCTCATCAAGCGGTTGACGGAGCGCTACAGCGGCGACGCCTGCAAGCTCTTCGTCGTCGACAACCGACGGTCACTGCTCGATGCGGCCCCGGCCTCGCACCTCGCCGAGTACATCCCGATGTCCAACGCCATGGATCACCACATGGCGGCGCTGGCCGACCTGATCAAGCGGCGCACCCCGCCCGCCGACGTGACCGCGCGCCAACTGCGCGAGCGCAGCTGGTGGCAGGGCCCGACCGTGTACGTGATCGTCGACGACTACGACCTGGTCTCCACCTCCAGCGGCAATCCGCTGGGCGCCCTCACCGAACTGCTCCCCTTCGCGCGTGACGTGGGCGTCCGCTTCATCGTCGCCCGGTCGACCGCGGGCGCGGGGCGGGCGTCGTACGAGCCGTTCATGCAGCGGATGAAGGAGCTGGGCGCGCAGGGGGTGGTCCTGGCGGGCGACCCGGACGAGGGCGACCTTCTGGGCGGTGTGCGGCCGCGGCCCATGCCGACCGGGCGGGGCATCTTCGTGTCGCGGAGGAGGGGCAAGCCGATGGTGCAGACGGGCTTGGTGACCGCGGAGACCGGAGAGAACTGAGAGCAGCGGAGGAGCACCCCAAGTAGGGTGGTCACACAGCTCTTTCGTACGTTGTGAAGGGACCCCTCCGCCATGACCGACGCACCCGACACCGAGGCGCAGGACAAGGCTCGTAAGGAACGCGAGAAGGAGGAGCTGTACGCCCTCGACATCTCCGGCGTCGAGTGGCGCAGCGCTCCCGGCACCGAGCAGCACGAGGAGCGGGTCGAGATCGCGGATCTGCCCGGGGGCGCGGTGGCGATGCGGTCGTCCCTGGAGCCGGAGACGGTGCTGCGGTACACGGAGGCGGAGTGGCGGGCTTTCGTGCTGGGGGCGCGGGACGGGGAGTTCGACCTGGAGCCGTCCGTGCGTAATGGCGGGGTGGCGGCGGAGTAGAGACTCTGGAGGCGGTCTGGGTGGGCGCGTCCTGGGCGTGCCCCGGGTCCCTGGGTGGGCACCTTCCGTGCGTGCCCACCCCTGTGCGTCGCTGCTACTACGCCCTCGGACTCACTGGAAGTAGCTGGCGCCCTTGAGGTCGCCGCCGCGGTAGTCGCCGCCGGCCTGGCCGACCTTCTGGCCGATTTCGACGAGGGCGCGGTGAATGGCCTCGACGTGCCTGTCCCATTCCTTCTGCTTCACGGTGTACGCCGTGTGGGCTTCGCCCTCCCAGCCCTCGGCCACCTTGGCCACGGCTCGCTTGATGTCGGCGAGGTCGGCTTCGAGCTGCTTGGCCTGGATGCCGAGTTCAGTGGTGATGGCGTCAAGGCCGCCGTATTTGACGGCGAGTTCATCAAGGTGAACGTTTGCCATGCTTGCCCCGTTTCCTAGGTGTGATGCGTTGGGTGCTCTGCGCTCAGTACTCGGTGCTCAGTGCTCGGTGCTCAGTAGCCGCTGATGGCCGAGTGCTTACCGCCGTACTGGACGTCGATGCTGTTCATCGTCGACTGGACCTGGTCCTCAAGACCGTCCACGAGCTTCTCGTTGCCGCTGATGCCTTCGAGGAAGTCCACCAGGAGGTTGCCGATCGCCCGCATGTGCTCGTTGATCTCGGTCTGCTTCTTGTCGAAGGCGTGCGCTCCGATGCCCCGCCAGTTGGCCTCCATCGTGTCGAGCGTGCCCTGGAGGCGCTTGAGCTGCTTCTGGACCGAGTCGTACTTGCCCACGATCTCTTTCTTCAGAAGCGCCACTTGCTGGTTGTTCAACTTCTGGCCGTCAGCCACGGCTGGGCTCCCTTCGCGAACCTTCGTTGTGATGTGTGGGTTGGTTCCGTGCCGAGTTCGGGCTGTATGGGGTGGGACTGTGCCGTGCCGGGTTCAGGCTCCGCGCCGCGCGCGCACCGCGGCGTAGGCCCCGCCGCCGAGCAGGGCGACGGCGGCGAGGCCGCCGCCGATGAGCCACATCTGGGAGGAGCTGCCGCCGTCCGCGTCCGTGGACTTCGCCACTGCGGCTTTTTCGTCTTGGTCGTCATCTGGAGCGCCCTTGTGCGGGGACGCTGAAGACGCGGCGGGTGCGGAGGCGGAAGGAGAGGCTCCGTCGTCGCCGCTGTTTCCGGCGGACACGGTCTTCTTGTTCGTGATCGGATCGATGTCCGCGGGGCCGGGCTTGCCCTCCCCCTTGACGACGTGGCGGGCGGGCCGGATCAGCCCGTACCCGAGATAGTCACTGGGCTCATCCTTCGGCCAGTCCCGACCGGCGGTGTCGATGAGGACACGGAGGACCTGGTTGGCGGTCCAGTCCGGGTGCTTGGACCAGACGAGGGCGGCGGAGGCGGAGGCGATGGCGGTGGCGGAGCTGGTGCCACCGCCGCCTTCTTCGCAGTAGGAGCGGAAGGTGGCGTCGCACCAGTGCGGGATGTCGAGGCCGGGAGCAGCGAGATCAACGTAGACGCCGAATTCGGAGAACTTCGCCACCTTGCCGGACTCATCGGCTGCGGAGACCCCGGTCACTCCGGGATACGCGGCGGGATAGTCGATGGAGTCCTTCTTCTCCGCCTCATTCCCCACGCTGGCGAACATGAGCTTCCCCTTGGAAGCGGCGTACTTCACCGCCGCCTTCTCCTCCGGGTACATGAAGTCGCTACCAAAGGACATATTGATGATGCGAGCGTCGCTGTCCGCAGCGGCACGGATGGCTTCCGCGCTGTCACTTTCCCGTTTGCCGCCGAGGGTGGTTCGGAAAGAGATGACCTCCGCTCCAGGTGCCAGCCCCTTGAGCCCTCCGTTTCGGCCGGAACCTACGATCAGCTCCGCCATGCTCGTTCCGTGGCTGTCATAGTCATCCAGCGACCCACCTCGCCTGCCCGTTGCATCCTTTCCAGGCAGCACGCGGCCTTTGAGGGACGGTGTCATCGAAACGCCAGAGTCGACGACAGCGACCTTGATCCCTTCACCAGTGCTCGCCTCCCACAGGGCACCTGCGCTCATCGCCTCCAGATACCACTGCTTCGACTCGACGTCGTCAGCAGACGCTCCCGGAGCCGGTCCGACGGACAGGAGTGCCAGAACACCGATTACCGAGCCAACGGTGGCGACCCGGCCACAAGCTCGCCTCGCGGACGACGCACGCCGCGTACCGTATCGGCGGAATCCTGCCTTCATGCCTTGCCCGTCCTCGCTCGTTTAGTTGACCACTGGCGGCACGGGACGCGGCCCAGAGGGTGCCTGCGTCTGTTCGTCCTCGCCCAACAAGTCCGACCGCTGCGCGATCTCTTCCTCTTCTTCTTCAGAGCGCCGCGAGTCAGTCGTGGAGCCGCGCACAAGACCAGTCCCACCAGTGGTGAATCCGCCCCTGCGCCCTGTGTTCGTAACCGTGAGCCCCTTCGGGGCGCCGACGACACCACCAGGGTTGACGGTCGCCGGACGCGGCGTCTGCCGACTCCCACCCTCCTGCGGCCGTACTCCCACCACCCCTCGCTGGTCGACACCGAAGCCTTGTGCTGGAGTGCGTGGCTTCTGGGCATTCATGTCCGGTCCTCGCGGCGCTCTGGAGCTGGGAGAGTTCGGGACGGGGCCCTGAAGCGGACGCCCTCCGACTACCCCCTGGGACCGCACCGCACCAGTGGGGGCCGGGCCACCCTGGGAAGGTCTCGGTGCTCCCAGCGGCCGTGGCGTTCCGCCAGCCACACTGCGCCCCCCGGGTGGCTGCCCGGGTCCTGCCGGACCACCGACGCTCCGTCCCGGAGGCTGCTGCCGTCCGTTCGGCCCAGCCGGTCCCAGCGGGCCTTGACCGCGGCTTCCTCCTTGGCCCGCGGGGCCGTCCCAGCCTGTTCGCCCCTGCGGAGGCGTTGGGTTCTTCGGCAGTCCCGGGGGCCCGGAGATGCGCGGCGTGGGGGCATTGAGTACCGGGTTGTAACGGTTCCTCCCCAACAGGGGAACGGGCGTCACGTCGTGGGCCACGGGGCCCCCGGACGAAGGCTGGCTTGTAGGAGCCGGACCAGTGGTGAGCGGGGGCAACGTGTCGACGCTGTCAATCTCCGTGCCAACGGAACGAACAGGGGAGGTGGTGGGGGCCTGCCCGTGCTCGCGTGGCGGCACGAAAGCATCTCGATCGGAAGAGCCGGTGGGCGCGATCTCGGCCAAGGGCTGGAGCGGTGACCGAGGCTCGGCGGGTGCCGTGGTGGATTTTGTGTTGGGTTCCCCGCCGCCGGGCAAGCTCCGAGTGCGTTCCGGCCTCGGCACTCCCACTTTTGGCATGGCCGAAAAGACGGGCGGCTCCTGCCTGGCCATTCCCTCCTGGGAGACCAGGTAGAACGACGCCAGCCGGTTCATCTGGTTGATGGCTTCTTGGCGGTGCTTCTCCGCCTTGACCGCGGCGGCGTACTCCTCGTTCCCCTCAACCCTCTTCGGAGAGGGGATGTCCTTCACGGTCTTCGGGTCAGCGCGATTGTCGCGGGGTGGCATGGAGGCTCGCACGGACGCCAATCCCGCGCCCGCCGAGGCCATGTGCACACCCGCGGCGTCAGCGAAGTCGGAGAGTTTGTGCGTGTCCTTGACGAGGTTCTTGCCCCACTTACGGAAGGCCTGGCCCGCTTCGCCCTCCCAGTCGACCCTGTCGATGTGCTGACCGAGTTCCTCGGCTGCTGCGGCGATTGCGCCCCGTGCCTTGAGCAGCGCCTCGCCGGCACTCTCCAGGTCGCCCGGTTTCGCCTGCTCGACCAAGTCGATCATGTCGTTCAGTCGGTGTCCTTCGAAGCCCACTAGGACCACCCGGCGTCGGTCTTGTCACTGCCGTGGCCGCTCTGCTCGTCCGGCCTGCCGCCGCGCTCACGCCCGGCGGGCACCTGCTCGCGGTCAACCCTGGTCTGGATCGCCCAGAAGCGCTGCCGCAGGTCGTCTTCGAGGTTGTCGAAGCCGACATCGGCGCCATGCACGGCGATCCCTATTGCCTCGATCTGGTCACCGAGCATCTTCGAGAGCGAGGTCAGCCTTTCGTGTACCTGGTCGTACTGCGCGTACAACCCATCGGCCTCCGGAAAGGCGCTGCCCGTGCCGCTGAACGAGGCGCGGGAGACGTTCTGCTTCCCGACCTTGGACGAACTGCCGGCAGAGCCCTCGAACTCCGTAAGAAGCGTGTCTATGCGCCGCCGAAACGTCTTCAACGCTTCCAGCCCGCGCTTGACATCAGCGCCTGATGACGGCGCGGTACCCCCGTGCCCGTCCGTAGGAAGCACTAGGCCTACCCTCCCCGTTACCCGCCTGCCCGACCTTCTTAAGCGCGGTGGCCGGTGGTCACATGTGCACCAGCGTCACTCTAGTCACACGCTGCGCGACGGCCAACTAAGCCTTTTGCCCGCATAGTTACGAACCAGCCATGGCCGGTCCTCGTACCGCTACGAATACGCGATCCGTTCCCGCCGCTTGCCCCATGCAGCTCCGGTGCGCCTGCCGCAGCATGCACAATGCCACCACCGGGCCCACGAGGCGACGCACTCGCTACTCAACTCGTCTGAGTACTCCTACTCAGTCAACCAGCCCGCAACTGTCGCTACGCTCACGAGCGTTCAGGTATCGCACTGGGGCCGACCGCCAGGACGCGCCAACTGCACACGGAACACACTAAGGAGGAGGCCACGCATGGCGTGGGATGAGTGGGAGCAGCTCAAAGCCGACGCAGCCGAGCGGCAGTCCACACAGATGCAGCTCAACCAGAGCCCGGCCGATCAGGGTGGTTCCAATGGCGGAGGTAACGGAGGTGCCGGAACCCTCAGGCACACGGATAAGCCTTGGACGCGCGCCGCGCAGACGGCCAAGGACCTCAGGACCAGCATGGGGCAGGCAAAGACGGACCTCCATGCAGGTCATGTCGGAGCTGCTGGCGCTGCCGAGGGACTGGCAAGCGCGAAGGCGCTGAAGGCCGTCCTCACCTCTTGGGAGAAGCGACTGACTGCGGTTAAGACCGAATGTGATTCCCTTGAGCCCAAACTTCGACAGGTCGCCGTGGATATGGGGGAGCTCGACGCCAAGGTGGGTGCCAAGGGAGACGCGATCCAACTGCCTGACCCGAGAAGGGAAAGGTGAACGCCGTGCTGACCTGGCAGCAGTTGCGCGATCTCAAGCTGGCCGAGCTGAATGAGGCCGGCGACGGGTGGGGGGCGGTGTCCGATCGCGCCGACTCCGACCGGGTGCGCGTTGAAGCGGAGATGACGGGCGCGCTCACGAAGACACAGGAGAGCGAATCCGCGCGATCCGCTGTCCGCCGCCTCAAGCGCCTTGGACGCAACTACGAGTATATCCAGACCGAGTGCGGGCTGATCCGCTCAACGGTGAACGGGCTCTCTCACGAGTTGAATGCTCCACAACGGCGCCTCAAGGAGGCACTGGACGATGCCGCCGCACTGTCGTACACCGTGCATGGGGACGGAAGCATCACCTACCCCGCCGGTGGTGAGCAGGGAACGACCGGCAAGAAGGTTCCCGGGGGCACCGTCATCGGGAACAACGGCATGCTTGCCCCCGGGAACACGGGCTTGTTCCCGCCTGGCAACAACGGCCTGTATCAACCCGGTCTCGGGCCCGGTGCCCCTAAGCTCCTCAGCCCCAACCCTCACCAGGCAAAGGCCCAGGATATCGCCGACCGCATCTCGCGCGCCGTTCGAGAAGCGCGGGAGATCGATGCGCGTTTCAGTAGGTCGCTGCTCAAGCTCAAGGCGGAGCCGGGTCTGAAAGTCGACGCGGGCACGTGGGCAGATGCGGCCAAGGACGCGGAAGCGGTACGCGGTGTCGCGTACGAGTACCTCAAAGAGCACATTCCCCAGGATAAATCCCCAGCTGAGCGAAAGGCCTGGTGGGAGGGCCTGACCAAGGATCAACGAGCGGAGTACCTCGCAGTTTATCCGGATGTGATCGGCAACTTAGATGGGATTCCAGCCACGGTCCGGGACGAGGCTAACCGAAACAACTTGAATCTGCTCATCGGCGAGATGGAAGGGCGCGGCGACGAGAAGGCAAAAACTCAGCTCGCAGGGCTTCAGGAGATCGATCGAAAACTGGCAGAAAATGAAAGACTGCGCCTGAAGGACCCCAAGGAACCGCCCATGCTTCTCCTCGGAATCGGCGGAGAGGGGGGAGGTAGGGCCATCGTTGCCTATGGCAACCCCGACACGTCGAGGAATGTCTCTGCTTATGTGCCAGGGCTCGGTACCGCACTGGACAAGGACTTCGTGAACAACGACGTCGCCAGACGGGCCCATGACACAGCCGTGGGAGCGCGCGAGATCGATCCTTCCAGTGCGGCGATCGTCTGGCTCGGATATGACGCGCCTCAGATCGGCCCGGACTCCGACAGTCTGCTGGGCAACCTGGCCGTCATGCAGGACGATGACGCCAAGCAGGGAGCGGCCGCCTACAACAGCTTCATGAGCGGCCTTGATGCCACCAACCGGCACGACGATCCGCACCTCACGGCCATTGGTCACTCCTACGGTTCCCGCACAGTCGGAGCGGCAGCCCAGATGGATGGCGGCATCCCATCCGCGGACGACATCCTTTTCGTCGGCAGCCCCGGTGTGGGTGTGGACAGGGCGGAGGATCTCGGCGTCGGCAAGGGTCACGTCTACGTCGGCGCCGCGGACAACGACCCGGTCACCCATCTCCCATCAAAGCAGGAAGCCTGGGCCGGAGCCGCGGGAATCCTCGCCGGTCCCCCCGCCGCATACCTGATGGGTGACATGGCCGACCGGGGAGACGACGACATCTGGTTCGGAAGAGACCCCGCCAGCGAATCTTTCGGGGCCACACGCTTCAAGGTCGATGATGGGCCGATCCCCGTCATTGGCGGCGAAGGCCCGATTGACGCCCACTCGAATTACTTCGACCCCGCAGAGGTGAGGAACGGCGGCGACCCCGAGTCCGCGGCAAACATCGCAGCCGTGGTCGCCGGCCGTCCTGATCTCTTGATCCCGGAGCAACATCGATGAAGTTCCGCCTGCTCGTCACAGCCTTCGCGACCTTGGTCTTGGCCGGCTGCACCATGACAGACAACGCGACAGACACCAAAAGCAGGAGCAAAGAGAACCGTATGAACATGCAGGAGGCCGCGGACCACGCGGATGGCATCCTCGACGCGACGCTAAAAGCCATCAAGCCACCCGTCAAGTGGGGACGCAGTGCGTCACGCAGCGCCGGTTGCACCGACTTCAAGAACGACGGAACAGGAAAGGGCGACGTAAAGCAGAGCCGTTACGTCTTGACGAAGATCTCTGCCGAACGTCGCGGCAGCTTCATGGGTGTGGTGGAACGGCATTGGAAGAGGAGTGGCTATAAAATCACGTCGGTTCGCGACAGCAAGGACATGCCAGCCATCTTCGCGTCAACTCCCGATGGCTATGCTCTCGCTCTGAAGATCGGCTACAAGGGGCAAGCGTTCTTGGATGTCACGTCCCCCTGCGTGAATGAAGCCAAGGTCAGTGATCCCCCCATGGACACTCTTGACCCGGATGATCCCGCCTCCAAGGGCCTCCCTTATCTCCACTCCGACTTCTGGTCAGCAACCACCCCCGCCCCCCGCAAGGGAAGCGACTAAGTTCGATCATCGGGTCGAAGACTCTGGGGCGGCGCGGCGCGGCGCTGGGCGGCCCGTGTCACGTGGCCCGCCGGCGGCGCCTGCGCCGTGCGTCTCGCACGGCCACTCCCGTTCCGCCAAGTCCCGCGACCAGCACCGCCGCCGCGACAACCACATACGTGGCCATACGCGCCGTGCGCTCCTGTGAGGTCTCACCCATGTGCAGTTCAGCGGGGGTTGGAGCTTCCGCTCGGGTGAGGCCCTCTGCGGGGGTAGGCGTCTCGATCGGGTGGGCGTCTTCCGTCAGAGCGCGGACCGGGTCCACGACGCCCCAGCCGACCAGGCGGTCATGGTCGGACACGGAGCGTTCCGCGGTCTGTTTGATCTGGGCGGTGATCTGACGTGCTGTCCAGTCCTTGTGCTTGGCCTTGATGAGCGCCGCCACCCCAGCAACGTACGGGGCGGCGAAACTGGTTCCGTTGTCCGGGCAATGACCGCCGCCGGGAACGGTGGAGATCATGTCCACGCCGGGCGCCGCCACGCCCACGAACTCGCCGGACTGGGAGAAGGGGGCGCGTTCGTTGTTGCGGTCCGAGGCCGCCACGGCCAACACGCCATCGTAGGAAGCGGGATACGTCTTCTTGACGTCGCCGCCGAGGCCGTCGTTGCCTACCGAGGCGACGATCACCCGTTGCCGTCCGAGCGCCCTGTTCACCGCCTCCTCGAGCTGCGGTGCGGGCTTCACCGCGTCGGCCGTGTCCTGGGAAATGTTGATGACGTCCGCGCCCGCGTCAACGGCGTAGTCGATGGCTTCCGCGAGGGTCCGCGCGGTGCCGTGGCCCTCCGCGTCATTCTGTTGGATGGGAATGATCGTCGCTTTGGGAGCGAGGCCCACGAAGCCCGTGCCCTTGGCGGGGCGTGCCGCGATGATGCCCGCGACCCGCGTGCCGTGACCGACCAGGTCCGTCGTGCCGTTCGCTTTGCCGCGTTCGACCTTCTTCCCGTCGGCGTCCTTAGCCGGGAGGTAGTTGCGGCCCCGTGAGGCATCCACCGCGCGCGCCAGCTGCGGGTTCTTGACGTCCACTCCTGTATCGATCACCGCGACGCGTACTCCTTCTCCTCTGGACTGGTGCCACAGCTCGTCCAGTAGGACACGTTGCAGCGCCCACGGGCGGCCGGAGTACTTCTTGGCCGGAAACGTGCATTGGCCCGCGGCCCCGGGTTCGGCGGCCACGGGAGTGATCAAGGCCGCCGTGAAGAGCAGTGCGACGGCTGCCGTGGCGGCGCTTCTGGTGGCCCCAGGGGCCCGCGTGCGTACGTACGTCATGGCCGGCTTCCCCTACGGATCTAAGAGCCCTGCGGCTGGCGGGCCGCCGCTGTCGACAACCGGGGCCCCGTCGGCAGGAGGTTGGACCAGGCGGCAGGCACCGGGGTCACCTCCGCGTCCCCGTAGCCGAGGCGGGTCTGGGCCTGCCGCGCCTCCTGTTGCTCCCGTTTCCGCTGCTGGGCCGAGGTGCCGATGCCTTCGTCGTCCGTCGCGCTGTCGCTGTTGGATTGCATCGCGTAGCGCAGGCCCGTGTCGGTCACCAGGAACACGCTGCCCGCCTTGGTCTCCGATCCGAGGAAGTGCCGGTAGAGCTGGCCCGACCCAGGAGTGACGTACGCGCTCGACGAGCCGGTGGGCAGGCTGGCGGGGAATTCGGAGCCCGCCCAAGTACTCAGCGTCGTCCTGCCGTTGTCCGCGTCGACGCGCCGCAGCACGTTGCAGACGGTATTACGGCCGTCACGGCCCGCGGAGGCGCTGTTGGCGGGCGAGGGTTTGTCTATCGGCCAGGCGTACCGCGCGTCGAAGTCCTCGGTGGTCGGAGTGAAAGCTCCGGCGCTGATCTCCCGCGCCTGGCCGGACTGTCCCAGGGCGAGCAGACTCCGGCTGCTCAGAAGCAGCCACGCGGTGAAGTCGGAGACCGGCGCGACCCGCCCTGGCAGGACCACGTAATGCTGCATCCTGTCGCCGTTATTGGCCCGGAGGACCATCCCCACCTTGTTCACCGCGGGGTCCCGCAGGCTCGGCACTTCGGCATTGGCCCCGGGAGTGCCGGGCACCTTCGGGAAGGTGATGGGATCGCCGCGGTGCAGCGTCTCGAGCCATTGCTTGGAGACCCGCTGCGGGGTGCGGCCGGATCCTACGAGCGTGCGCGCCAGGAGCTCGTCCTTCGCGGAGACCCGGTATGCGGTGCCACGAGCGTCGACGACATAACGCACGTTGTCAGGGCCGACGACGTACAGCAGTTCGCCTCCCCGCAGCCGCTCCTGCCCGTCGGTCTTCTCCTCGTCGCGGGCGGCCAGCACGAACGCGGCCTTTTGGATGGCCCTGCCCCCCTGGACCGGGCGCTCGCACACCGCCCAGCGCTTCGCGGCCCCAGCCTCCGAGAGCGACGGCAGCCGGTCGGGGGCGTACGGAATGCCAATGGTGGCGCCGTGCGGGATCGTGCCCTTGTCCAGCACGGACTCATCGACGTTGATGACCTCACCCTTGCCGTCATCGAGGAGGAGCTTCGCCGACGCCATGTTGAGGACCGGGTGCAACTGTCGCTCGCCGTCGGTCTTGAGGACGACGTACCGGGTCGTCGAGTCGCTCGCGATGATCACATGCTCTTTCGGCTTGTCCCAGCCGGGCTTGGCCGCCGGCTTGAACATTCCCCAGGCACCGAAGACCGCCAGGATGATCACCCCGACGATGAGACCGGGCAGCACGCCACGCAGTGGCCGGGGTGCACCTTCCTCCGAGCCGGAGGGAGAGGGCTGGATGAACGCGGCCAGCGTGCGGCGCTTCGCGAAGATGTAGGCGTTGAGTTCATCTCGCCGTGATGCCATAAGTGCCAGCTTCTCCCCGTGTGATGCCGGGGGGCGTGGCCCCCACCCTTCGTCATCAGACCGAGCCCCTACTATGCCTGTTGTGTGATCACACGTGCGTGCTGGGTAAGGAGTCCGGGCTCCGTGCAGCGACAAGGCCCTCACGGCACGCCGGTTCAGGCGACTTACGGGGGATTTGACTGATGGCTTCCGCACTGCGAAGCAGGGCCCGAGGACGTACGGAAGACTCAAGTCAGCCTCTGACGACGCGCGTCGCGGAGGGCACCACAAGCAGGGCAAGGTCCGTGACGCTTCAACTACGGCCCTATGTAGGTCGCTTCGGCGCGACACGCTTGCGACGGCTCGTCCTCATTGAGGTCGCGGCCGCCTTGCTGCTGACCGCCTGGGTCGTGGACCCGCTGTTGATCCCGCCGACGGCCTTGGTCGCAGCCGTGCTCGTACTGCTCACCGTCGTACGTCTCCACAGGCGTCCCTGGCCCGAATGGCTGGTCGCGGCCTGGGGGCTACGAGCACGTAGACGCCTCGCCGCGAGATTGTCGGTAGCTCCGGGCACGGAGCCCGCATTCGCCCCTGCCGTGGAATGTGACCCCGCGCTTCGTACCTATGCCTACAGCACCCAGGACCGGCGGCAGTTCGGATTGATCGGTGACGGCACCTTCGTAACCGCGGTGCTACAGATCGAATCGGACTCGACTCCGCTGCGGGCAGGGCGAGGGCAGCGGCCGTTGCCGCTCGGGCTGGTGCGCGACTCCTTGGAAGTGGACGACATCAGGCTCGAGTCGGCCCAGATCGTGCTGCACACCCAACCCGCGCCCGCGCTGCACCTGCCCCGTCAGTCCGTGGCTGTCAGCAACTACGCTCCACTGCAAGCCCAGGCCGGGGCGCCGGCGGTCCGGATCACCTGGATCGCCCTGAAGCTCGACCCCGAGCTGTGTCCCGAGGCTGTGGCCGCGCGTGGCGGCGGTCTCGTCGGGGCCCAGAGGTGCGTGGTGCGTGCCGTGGACCAACTGGCGAGCCGCCTGGCCGGGGCGGGGTTCCGCGCTACGGCGCTGAGCGAGGAGGGCCTTGCCTCCGCCATCGCCACTTCGGCGTGTGCCAACCCACTCGTGACGGCGGAGCCCGGCCGGGCCGAGGAACCTCAGCGACGGACAGAGGAGACCCCGAACGCGTGGCGCTGCGACAATCGGCGGCATACGTCGTACTGGGTGCGGCGCTGGCCCCGGCTCGGGGGCACCGGAGACTCCTCGCTCCCCCAACTGGTCTCCACGCTCACTGCTGTTCCAACGCTGGCCACGACCTTCAGCCTGACACTGGGGCGTACCGAGCGACAAGAAGTCGCGCTGCGCGGGCATGTGCGGGTGACCGGGCGCAGCGAAGTCGAACTCGCCGCCGCACGGGACGCCGTCGAGCAAGCAGCTCGTCAGGTCGGAACCGCATTGATGCGACTCGACCGTGAACAACTACCCGGAATGCTAGCCACGTTGCCGCTAGGAGGTACCCGCTGATGGCCGTGCCGCCGACCACCCCTGTCCGAGTGTCCTCTGCCGCGCCCGTGTCAGGCGTGGGCAACGGCATCAGGACCGCGCTGCGATGTGGTTTCGGTCTCCTCGGGCCGCGACACGGACGGCATACGCTTCCGTCCGTCGATGTAGACGCGCTTGCGTTGCCCATCGGTGACGACGGGGTGGTGATCGGTGTCGACGCGCAAGGGCAACCCGCCGTGCTCGGGGTCAGCCGGCCCACTCCGTACGACGTACTGCTCATCGGCGGTCTGTGGACCGCTCAGGTCATCGCGTTGCGAGCCGTTGCCATCGGAACGCGGGTGGCCGTGGAGACCGGGCGGGCCGGGGCCTGGGGGCAGCTGGTGCAGGCGCTTGGGGTGGGGCCCAGCGGGATGGCTGTGCATGATGTGGGGCGCGTGCCGCCGCAGGGGGCCTCGGCCGGGAGTGCCGTGCTCGTGGTGCGGGACTGTGGAATGCGGCCGCCTCGGGGGCGGGTCGTGGCCGGGCCCTGGCAGTCGGTGCTGACAGTGCTGCCCTATCTCAGTCCTGTCGCTCCGCGGTTGATGCGGCAGGCCCGGCTGGTGGGGGTACAGCGGGTGTCGCCGGACGAGGCGGTGCAGATCGGGCGGTCGCTGGGGTTGCCTCAGGAGGATGTGGATTCGCTGCCGACGCTTGCCGACGGAGTGACGTTGTGGTGTGCCGATCGTGATCGGCAGTACGTGATGACGCGGGCCACCGATGCCGAGACCGGATTGTTGGGTACGGCCCGGCGGATGGACTGACCTGCGGAGCATCGGGCAATTCGGGGTGCGGTGTCGGCCGTTGAGGGATTTGTCCGTCACGGTTTGACGTACGTGGATCGCTCCGGGGTGTGGCGTGCCGAAATGGACAGCACTGGTGAGGTGGACTGCCCTGCCGGGCTGGTGGTCCTGGTGATTAGTCTGGGACAGGGCGCGACGCCAGAAACCCGCGAGCGGGTCGCACGCGTCCTCAACGGGGAGAGCCAGGCGGATCGGACGACAGGAACGGTCGCCCCCCACCACGGCACGAGGGTGCTCGACCACACCAGGAGGCATTGTGAACAGCGATCGGGACGAGATCCGCGGGGGCTGGGACTCACCCGTCGATGATCAGTCCGACGCGGAGTCCGCCGCCGAGACGACGGGCGAGTTCACCATCGACTACGCGCCGCCCGCCTGGTACACGCAGAACGCTTCGGGCAGTACGGGTGAGACGCCGCCGCCTGTTTCCACGCCGCCCGCTTCCCCTCCTGCCGCCTCGACCCCGTCGGCGCCCGCCATGCCGTCCTTCTCCGCTCCTCCGGCGCCGCCGGCTCCTGCCGGTCCGCCTTCGGGCAGCGTTCCCAGTGTGTTGCCGAAGCTGCCCGTGGGCGGTGGGTTCCAGCCCGCCGCTCCGGACGAGGCGGAGGAGTCGGGCGCCGCGCCGGACGCCGCCGCGAGGGCCGAGGATGCCGGTGCGGCGGGCGAGGCTGAGAGCGGTGTGGCGTCCGTGCCGTCCGTTGTGCCGCCAGTGCCGCCGGTGGCCTCGGGTGTGGATGCATCTGATTTCAGCGGGGCTCTTGCCGGGCCCGCGGCCTCGGTTCACGTGACCGGTGTCGTGCCGAAGAACGAGGTCGATGCCTTGGCCCAGGCCAGGGGTGGTGCCGAGGCCCCGGATGAGGTTGAGGGCGAGGACGAGGACGTCGCTCAGGCTGGGGCTCAGGCTCGGGCTGGGGATGTGTCGGTTTCTGCTTCTGCCGCTGACGACGCGGCGGTTGCGCCCGTCGGGGACGGTCTTGGCAGCGGTGATCTTGAGAGCGGCGCCACCATGCGGTTCTCCGCTCGCGCCCTCAAGCAGGAGATCGAGGAGCGTGCCGCGGCCGACGAGGCTGCGGATGCCTCGGATGCCCCGGAGGCCCTGGAGGCCCCGGACGTGTCTGCGCCTGCCGATGCGGGCGGGGTGAGTGTGGGTGCGGAGGCATCCGAGCACCCGGTGGACGCTGATGTTGATGTTGATGAGTCTGGCTCGGCTGGTGAGGACTCGGTCGAGGACGAGGTCGAGGGTCAGGACTCCGGCGGGGGTACGGAGGCTGACGATGGCTCCGGTTCCGTGGCCGATGGAGTTGGTTCATCCGGTTCCGTGACGGATAAGGGGGCCGATGGCGACGGGCCGCAGGACGCCGTGCCGTCCTCGTGGCCCCCGCCGCCTTCGTCGCAGGACGTGCTTCCGCCGTTGCCGCCCGCGTTCCAGCCCGCGGCCCCGGCCTCCGCGCCGCAGTGGCCCGCGTCCACGCCGACTCCGCCTCCCGCGCAGCCGGTGCAGGCCCAACCCGAGCCCACGCAGGGGCACCCGGCGCCGGCCGCGCCCGCTCCATACCCCGCGCCGGGGCAGCCGTCTCCGCAGCCTGCGCCGGGTGCCTGGCCCGCGCCCACCCACGCGCCCGCGGCTCCGGGCGCTCCGGTTGCTCCTGCCTCCGAGGCGCCGACTCCGGAGGTGCCGCAGGGCGGCTACGGGTTCCCGCAGGCCGCACCCGTCTCGCCCGGCGCGCCCTTCGCCCCCGCGCCGCCTGCCCAGAACTCCACGCCGGTAGCCCCCGCCCCCGAGGCGCCGACTCCGGAGGTGCCGCAGGGAGGGTATGGATTCCCGCAGGCCGCACCCGTCTCGCCCGGCGCGCCCTTCGCCCCCGCGCCTCCCGCCCAGAACTCCGCCCCCGCCGCTCCGAGCGGCGAGGCGCAGGTCCCCGCGGTCCCCCAGGCGGGTGCAGGTTACGGATTCCCGCAGGCCGCGCCCGCGTCCGCGCCTGCCCCGGTCTCGCCCGTCTCCCCGAGCACCCCGGCCGCCCCCAGCGCCCCAGTTGCTCCCGAGTCGCCCGCGCAGGGGCGTGGTTACGGCTTCCCGCAGGCGCCCGCACCCCAGGGGCCGCAGCCCGTTCAGGGGGGCGGTTACGGATTCCCTCAGCCGCCCGCGCCGCAGGAGCAGCCGCCCGTTCAGCCGGGGCAGCCGCTGCCTGCGCACCAATCCGCTCCCGGGCAGCAGCCCTTCCCCGGGCAGCAGTCTGCTCCCGGCCAGCAGCCCATTCCGAACCAGCAGCCACAGGCACCTCAGCCCCAGCCGCAGCCCCAGGCACCCCAGCCTCACGTCCCCGTACAGGCCCAGCCCCCCGTCCAGCCGCAGGCACCCCAACAACAGGCACCCCAACAACAACCGGGGCACCCGGGCCACCCGGGCCAGCCCGGCCAGCCGCCCATCGACCCCCGTACCGGCGCCGCCTGGCCCCAGCCGGTACAGCACGATCAGCGCGAGCGCACCAACCCGGGGGCTCCCCTCGGTTACACCGCCGCCGTCGAGCTCTCCTCCGACCGGCTGCTGCGCAACACCAAGCCGAAGGCGAAGAGCAGCCGGCCCGCGGGCGGCGGTTCGCGGTTCAAGCTCGGCGGCAAGAAGGAAGAGGCCGAGCGGCAGCGGAAGTTGGAGCTGATCCGCACCCCGGTCCTCTCCTGCTACCGGATCGCCGTCATCAGCCTGAAGGGTGGTGTCGGCAAGACGACCACCACCACCGCGCTCGGCTCGACGCTGGCCACCGAGCGGCAGGACAAGATCCTCGCCATCGACGCCAACCCCGACGCCGGTACGCTCGGGCGGCGCGTGCGGCGCGAGACCGGGGCCACCATTCGCGACCTGGTCCAGGCGATCCCGTACCTCAACTCGTACATGGACATCCGGCGCTTCACCTCGCAGGCGTCGTCCGGCCTCGAGATCATCGCCAACGACGTCGACCCGGCCGTCTCGACGACCTTCAACGACGAGGACTACCGGCGCGCCATCGACGTGCTCGGCAAGCAGTACCCGATCATCCTGACGGACTCCGGTACGGGGCTCCTGTACAGCGCGATGCGCGGGGTGCTCGACCTCGCCGACCAGCTGATCATCATCTCTACGCCGTCGGTGGACGGCGCGAGCAGCGCATCGACGACGCTGGACTGGCTGTCCGCGCACGGGTACGCCGACCTGGTCTCGCGGTCCATCACTGTCATCTCCGGAGTCCGTGAGACCGGGAAGATGATCAAGGTCGATGACATCGTGTCGCACTTCGAGACGCGGTGCAGGGGGGTTGTCGTCGTCCCCTTCGACGAGCATCTCGCCGCCGGCGCGGAGGTCGATCTCGACATGATGCGGCCGAAGGTGCGGGAGGCGTACTTCAACCTTTCGGCGATGGTGGCCGAGGACTTCGTGCGGGCTCAGCAGCAGCAGGGACTGTGGACCTCGGACGGGAATCCGCCGCCGCATATGGCTCCGCCGTTGCCGGGGCAGGGCTATCCGGGCCAGGGGACCTATCCGGGACAGCCTCAGGGGTACGCGCCTTCGCAGCAGCCGCAGGGGCAGCCTCAGCCCCAGCAGCCTTACTCTCAGCAGCCGCAGGGGCAGCCGCCGGCGTCGGCGCCCGCGCCGGCTCAGCAGCCTTACCTCCAGCAGCCTGGGGGGCCGCAAGGGTGGCAGGCACAGGCTCCGCAGCAGGGGTACGTTCCTCAGCCGCCGCAGGAGCAGCAGCCTCAGGCCCAGCAAGGCCAGCAGGGCCAGGCCCCGCAAGCCGTGCAGCCCGGAGCGCCCTTCCAGCCGGGGGCACCCTTCCAGGCTCCGCAGCCGCAGCAGGAGCCGCAGCCACCCCAGCAGTAAGCCCCGTCGCTCGATCAGCGGGCCCGTGCCGTTCTCGGCGCGGGCCCGTTCGCGTACCGCCCCCCAGGAGGAGCCCGCCCCAGCGGTGAACGCCCCACCGTCACCCCCTCACCAGCCACCCTTCAGAGGTCTTGACCAATGCGGGTGAAATCGGGGGTGAAATCGTTCTCGGAATCGCCGTCAACTCGTTATTTCCGCAGGCCACATGGGGTTCACCTGCCGTTGACTCGTCCAGACCGGCGCTGGTAAACACACACATCAACCAGCTGACGTTCCTTGATCAACCAGCGTGCAACCAGCCATCCCTGCGCGAGCGATGACGCGAGGTCACCGACCCATGGACACACAAGATCAGCACGGCAGAGCACCAGTCCTGGCAGTCCCGGCAGTCCTGGCAGTCCCGAAGACGACCGCCCCCCGTCGCCCCTGCGGTCCCCGCCCCCGCCGCCACCTGAGGCTCGCGCTAGCCGGAAGCGCCGCCGCGTTCACCCTTACGGCCGGTCTCGCCACGCCGCTCAATCCGGCCCCGCAGCAGGCCGAGGCCAAGGGCGACGGGGACAAGAAGGTCCTCACCGTCGCCGTGGCGCAGAGCGTCGACTCGCTCAGTCCCTTCCTCGCCCAGCGGCTGCTCAGCACCAGCATCCACCGGCTGACGTACGAGTATCTGACGAACTACGACGCCAAGGACAACAAGGCGATCGCCGGGTTCGCCACCGAGTGGAAGCCCTCCGCCGACAAGCTGACCTGGACCTACACCATCCGGGACGACTCCAAGTGGTCGGACGGGAAGCAGGCGACCGCCGAGGACGCCGCCTGGACGTTCAACAAGGTGATGTCCAAGGAGGGCACCGCCACCGCGAACTCCAACTTCGTCACCAACTTCAAGAAGGTGACCGCCCCCAGCCCCACCAAGCTGGTCATCGAGCTGAAGAAGCCGCAGGCCACCATGGCCGCCCTCGACGTGCCGATCCTCCCCAAGCACGTCTGGGAGAAGGTCGACGACATCTCGAAGTTCAACAACGACAAGGACTTCCCCGTCGTCGGCAACGGCCCGTTCATCCTGACGGACTACAAGGTCGACCAGTACGTGCGGCTCAAGGCCAACAAGGGCTTCTGGCGCGGCGCGCCCAAGTTCGACGAGCTGGTCTTCAAGACGTACAAGGACCAGGACGCGGCCGTCTCTGCCCTCAGGAAGGGCGAGGTGTCGTTCGTCGCCGGGCAGCCCGCGCTCACCCCGGCCCAGGCCAAATCCCTGGAGAACGTGGAGAACGTCAAGGTCAACGAGGGTCCGGGGCGGCGTTTCTTCGCCATCGCCACCAACCCCGGCGCGAAGACGAGGGACGGGAAGAAGTTCGGCGACGGGCACCCGGCGCTGCTGGACAAGAAGGTCCGTCAGGCACTGTTCCTCTCCGTCGACCGCGAGGCGCTCGTCGACAAGGTGTTCCAGGGCAACGCCGTCGTGGGAGCCGGGTACATCCCGCCGCGGTTCTCCCAGTACGCCTGGAAGCCCTCCGCCGAGCAGGAGCTGACGTACGACCCGAAGAAGGCCGCCCGGCTCCTCGACGAGGCCGGGTACGAGAAGAACGGTGACGGCAAGCGCGTCGGCAAGGACGGCAAGCCGCTGGACCTGCGCATTCTGTGCCACGCCACCGACCCCAATGACAAGGCGGTGGGCAAGTACCTGAAGGAGTGGTGGGGCGATCTCGGCATCGGGCTCAAGGTCGACTGCCTCGATGACGTCTCCGTGCCCTGGTACGCGGGCGAGTACGACCTCGCCTTCGACGGCTGGTCCGTCAACCCCGACCCGGACTTCGTCCTCGGCATCCACACCTGCGCCGCGCTGCCGGTGAAGGCCAAGGAGAGCGCCGCCACGGACAACTTCATCTGCGACAAGAAGTTCGACGAGCTGTACGAGAAGCAGCTCGCCGAGTACGACCCGGACAAGCGGGCCGCCATCGTCAAGCGGATGCAGTCGTGGCTGTACGACTCGGGCTATATGAACGTCCTCGCGTACCCGAACGCCGTCGAGGCCTACCGCACCGACCAGATCAAGTCCATCACCACCATGCCGAAGGACGCGGGCAACATCTACGGCCAGGATGGATATTGGAGCTGGTGGTCGGCCGTGCCCGCGGATGGGAAGAGTTCCTCCAAGGACGGCAGCTCGACCGGTGTCATCATCGGTATCGCCGCTGCCGCGGTGGTGCTCGTGGGCGGCGGAGTCCTGTTCGCCCTGCGCCGCCGTTCTACCGCAGAGGACCGCGAGTAACGCATGACCGCTGACAGCAACCCCGCACTGCTCGACACCGAGGGTCCCCTGGGCCCCGGGGCCGACGGCGACCCGGCGCAGGCCGGGCCGTCGTCGGCCCGCGGGCCACGGGCCCGCAACACCCGCGCCTATCTCCTCTATGTGGCGGGCAAGCTCGGCGGCGCGATCGTGTCGCTGTACGCCGTGCTCGTCACCAGCTTCTTCCTCTTCCGGCTCATCCCCGGTGACCCCGTCAAGCAGATGACGGGCGGCAAGCGCGTCTCGGCCGAGCAACTCGCCGCGATGCGCGCGGAGTTCGGCCTCGACAAGCCGGTCATGGCCCAGTTCTGGGACTACACCGGCAAGGTCCTGAGCGGCGACTTCGGTACGTCGTACCAGTTCCACGCCCCCGTGATGGAGAAGATCACCGAGGCCCTGCCCGCGACGCTCCTGCTCACCGGAACGGCGTACATCCTCTATACGCTCATCGGCATCTGGCTCGGCACGCGCACCGCCTGGCGCAACGGCAAGCTGGGCGACCGCTTCAACACCGGGCTCGCCCTGACGCTCTACTCGGTGCCGTCGTTCTGGCTCGGACTGCTGCTGATCATCACCTTCGCGGTGGGGGTCGGGCCGATCCCCGGGCTGTTCCCGACCGGTGGTCTGGAGTCCGGGGGCGAGACCGGGTTCGCGTACGTCGTCGATGTCGCGCACCACATGGTGCTTCCCGTGATCACGCTGGTCGCCGTCGGGTACGCGCAGACGCTGCTCGTCATGCGGTCGTCCCTCCTGGACGAGATGGGCAGCGACTATCTGACGACCGCCCGCGCCAAGGGGCTCCGCGACGACCTCGTGCGCCGCAGGCACGCCGTCCCGAACGCGATGCTGCCGACCGTCACGCTGATGTTCGTCAATCTCGGCACGGTGGTGGCGGGCGCGATCCTCGTCGAGACCGTCTTCTCCTGGCCGGGGCTCGGCGGGCTCTTCTACCAGGCGTTGAGCGTGCCCGATCTGCCACTGGTGCAGGGGCTGTTCTTCGTCTTCTCCACCGCGGTGATCCTGATGAACACCCTGGCCGACGTGATCTATCCGCTGCTCGATCCCCGGGTGGGCCGATGACGACCGAATCCGCACCGACGACGCCGGCCGCCCCGGCCGGGCCCTCCGCCCCGGGGAAGAGCGCGCGGTCCCTCAGCTGGACCCGCCGCCGGCACTCGGTGGCACGCTTCTGGCGGGAGTACCGCACCCACAAGGCCGGGCTCTTCGGGCTCGCCGCGCTCGTCCTGATCGCCCTCGCCGCGGTCTTCGCGCCGCTGCTCGTGGGATCGGACGCGCAGAGCGTGACCGCCGCGCCGGGCGATCCGATGGAGTCGCCGAGCGGTGAATTCCCGCTCGGCACGGACCAGTTCGGGCGCGGACTGCTGGGCCTGCTGGTGTGGGGCGCGCGGATCTCCCTGTCCGTGGGACTGCTCGCCGCCGTGCTGTCCGTGGCCATCGGCACCCTCGTCGGGATCACGGCGGGCCACTTCAAGGGCTGGTACTCGACGGTGATCATGCGCGTCACCGACTGGTTCCTGGTGATGCCGACGCTGGTGCTCGCCATCGCGCTGGCCTCCGTGATGTCCCGCTCCATCTGGACGATCATCCTGGCGATCGGTGTGACGACCTGGCCGACGACGGCCCGGCTGGTCCGCGCGCAGACCCTCGCGGTCGAGTCGCGCCCGTACATCGAGCGGGCGCAGGCGCTCGGCGGCGGCCACGGCCACGTCATGGCGCGCCACGTGCTGCCCAACGTCATGCCGCTCGTCCTCGCGCAGACGACCCTCGTCATCTCCGGCGCGATCCTCACCGAGGCCACGCTGGCGTTCCTCGGCCTCGGCGACCCGACGAGCGTGTCGTGGGGCGGCCTCCTCCAGGACGCGCGCGAGGCGGGCGCGGTCAGCGCCGGTCACTGGTGGTACCTCGCCCCGCCCGGCCTCGCCATCGCGATCGTCGCACTGGCGTTCACACTGTGCGGCCGTGCCGTGGAATCCGTGCTCAACCCCAGGCTGGGGGCAACCCGTTGAACGACGTACACCCGAACGACACGCGCAGGACCGACGTACACAAGAGCGACGAGCCCCACCGCCTCCTCGACGTGCGCGATCTCGAAGTGACGTACGCGAACGGCGCCGCCGCCATCCGGGGCGTGAACCTCCACGTCGACGCCGGGCAGAAGCTCGGCGTCGCCGGCGAGTCTGGCTGCGGCAAGTCCACGCTGGCGCTCGCCCTGCTGCGGCTGCTGCCCCCGGGGTCGAAGGTGTCCGGCGAGATCCTGCTGGACGGCGAGGACGTCCTCACCATGAAGTGGGGCCGGGTCCGCGCGGTGCGCTGGGCGGGCGCCTCGATCGTCTTCCAGGGTGCGATGCACTCGCTGAACGCCGTGCACCGCATCGGCGACCAGATCGCCGAGCCGATCCTGCTGCACAAGAAGGCCACGCAGGCGGGCGCCAGGAGGAAGGCCGGCGAACTCCTCGAACACGTGGGACTGCCCGCCGCCCGCGCCGAGGCGTATCCGCACGAGCTGTCCGGCGGCCAGCGCCAGCGCGTCATGATCGCCATGGCGCTGGCCTGCGACCCACGCCTGATCATCGCGGACGAGCCGACCACCGCGCTCGATGTGATGATCCAGGCCCAGATCCTGCGCCTGATCGAACAGCTGGTGTCCGAGCAGGACCTCGGACTGATGATGATCAGCCACGACCTGGCAGTGCTCTCCGACACCTGCGACCGGCTCGCGGTGATGTACGCGGGCCGGGTCGTCGAGGAGGGCCCGGCCACGCAGGTCTACGAGAACGCCCGGCACCCCTACGGCAAGGCGCTGTCCGCGGCCTTCCCCCGGATCGGCGACCCCGCTTCCCGGTTCGCGCCGCGCGGGCTGCCAGGTGACCCGCCCGACCCGTCGGCGCTCCCTTCGGGCTGTACGTTCCATCCGCGCTGCCCGGTCGCCCTGGACGCCTGCGCGACCGAGGACCAGGCCCTGCGGGAGGCGGGCCCGCAGCACCGCGCGGCGTGCGTCCACGCGGGCGCGCCGCTCCCGGCGCAGCCCACTTCGGCGCCGACGACGGCGGAGCGTACGCCGTGACCCGGAGCATCCGTGACGAGGAGCCGCGCATGACCACCCCCGAGCCGGGAGGCGGCCCTCTGCTGTCCGCCACCGGTCTGCACATCGCCTTCCCCGGCCGCCGGGGCGCGCCGACCGCACGGGCGGTGGACGGCGTCGACCTCGACATCAAGGGCGGCGAGATCGTCGCCCTGGTCGGCGAGTCGGGCTGCGGCAAGACGACGCTCGCCCGATCACTGCTCGGCCTGGTGCCGCCGACCTCCGGCGCGGTGACCTTCGCGGGCAGGCCGCTGGACTACGCGGGACGCGCCCTCAAGGCGTACCGCAAGCGGGTCCAGCTGGTGCTCCAGGATCCCAGCGGCTCGCTCAATCCCCGGCACACGGTGTACGAGGCCGTGGCCGAGGGGCTGCGCATCCACGGGTACGCGGGTGACGAGCGGGCGGCGGTCGCCGAGGCGCTGTCCCGGGCCGGGCTGCGCCCGCCGGACCGCTTCTTCCTGCGCTACCCGCACGAGCTGTCGGGGGGCCAGCGTCAGCGTGTCGTCATCGCGGGCGCGCTGGTCCTCGAACCCGAACTGATCGTCGCCGACGAGCCGGTGGCCTCCCTCGACGCGTCCGTACGCGGGGAGATCCTCGCGCTGCTGCTGCGGCTGCGGGATGAACTGGGGCTGTCCGCGCTGGTGGTGACGCACGATCTGGGCCTCGCGTGGAACATCGCCGATCGGGTGGCGGTGATGTATCTGGGCCGGATCGTCGAGACCGGCACGGTGGAGGAGGTGCTGACGGCACCTCAGCATCCCTATACACAGGCCCTGTTGTCGGTCCTTCCGGAGGCTCCCGGTGACCCGGTGGTGCTCACGGGTGAGCCGCCGGATCCCTCCCGCATCCCGGGGGGCTGCCGGTTCCACGCGCGGTGCCAGGTGCTTGCCTCCGGCGAGGCGGAGCGGGCCGGCGTGGCGGGCCGGTGCCGCGGGGAGGATCTGGCGGTGCTCTCGGGGCGCGGCGAGACGCAGGTCGCCTGTCACTGGGCGGCTGCTGGCGGGGCGCCCTAGGTTCGTTCTCGGCCGGCCGCCGGCGGGGGCTTGTCGCGGAGTTCCCCGCGCCCCTTAAGGGGCGCTCAGCTGGGCCCCGTCAGGGGCGCGGGGAACTGCGCGAGCAACCACAGCGCGCCCGCGGCGACGTATGAGCCCACGCCCCCTAGGAAGCGAACTAGGCGCCCGCGCCCGAAATAAGCTCGCGAGCCTTCTTCACGTCATCCGCGATAGCGACCAGCAACGCCTCGATGGAGTCGAACTTCGCCTGGCCCCGCACGAAGGCGAGGAAGTCCACGGCCACGTGCAGCCCGTACAGGTCGAGGCCGACGCGGTCGATCGCGTACGCCTCGACGGTCCGCTCGGTCCCGTCGAACTGCGGATTCGTCCCGACGGAGATCGCCGCCGGCATCGCCTCGCCCTCGACGTGCAGCCACCCGGCGTAGACGCCGTCGGCGGGGATGGCGGTGTGCGGCAGGGTCTCCACGTTGGCGGTGGGGAAGCCCAGCTCGCGCCCGCGCTGGGCGCCTCGCACGACGACGCCCTCGACGCGGTGCGGCCGGCCGAGGATCTCCGCGGCGCCCGTCACGTCGCCCTCGGCGACCAGGCGCCGGGTCAGCGTGGAGGAGAAGGGCTGGCCGGCTCCGGCCTCGCCGGTCACGTACAGGTCGATGACGTCGACTTCGTAGTCGTACGTACGTCCGAGTTCGGCGAGGAAGTCGACGTTGCCCGCGGCCTTGTGGCCGAAGCGGAAGTTGGGGCCCTCGACGACCACGCGCGCGTGCAGCTTGTCGACGAGGACCTTCACCACGAAGTCGGCGGGCGACAGCTTCGAGAACTCGGAGGTGAAGGGGAGGATCAGCAGCGCGTCGACGCCGAGGCCGGCCATCAGCTCGGCGCGCCGGTGGTGGGGGGCGAGCAGCGGCGGGTGGCTGCCGGGGCGCACGACCTCGCTGGGGTGCGGGTCGAAGGTGACGACGACGGCGGGCACGCCCAGCTCCCTGGCGCGCTCCACGGCACGGCCGATGATCAGCTGGTGTCCGCGGTGTACGCCGTCGTAGGAACCGATGGTGACGACGCTGCGCCCCCAGTCCTGGGGGATGTCCTCCAAGCCACGCCAGCGCTGCACTTCTTTGCTCCTCGCCGAACCTGTGTACGTCCGTGACGTCTGTACGTTCCCATTGCCCATTGCGCAGGTCTAAGACTGCCATGCCGACGTGTCCCGGCTCGCATCGGTGTCTGCTCGGCGGGGCCGCGGGGGACATTCCGGGCGAGCCCTAGACCGGCACCTGCGCGCCGCCCGCGATGGTCACGATCGTGCGGGAGGCGCTCGGGCCGATCAGGGCGGCCCACTCCTGAGGGGCGTCGCGGAGCCAGTGGGCGACGAGGGTGGCGAAACCCGGCTCGAGGCGGGCCTGTTCGACGAGGCACCGGTCGAAGCGGGAGGCGCCCTCGGGGGTGCGTCCGAGGAGCAGCCCGGTGCGGCGCACGCGCTCGCGGGTGCGGGCCTCGCCGCAGTCGGCGGCGCCGCGGGCCGCGGACCGCAGGACGCTCTCCAGGACCGCCGGGTCCCGCTCCTGGCTGAGCAGTACGTCGAGCAACTCGTCCCGCAGGGCCTGCGAGGCGGTGGTACCGGGGGCGGCGAGGACGGGCGCGAGGGCGGCCCGGACCTGGGCGGGGCGGCTGTGCAGCAGCGCGGCCACCAGGGGGAAGAGGACGGGGCGGGCCCCGGGGCCCTGTTCGAGTCGCCGGTCGATGTATGCGGCGGCGGATCCCGCGGCCTCGGGGCGGGTCTCCAGGAGGTCCTGTACGAGGGCGGCGACGCGGCGGGCGAGGGTGGGCGTGGTCACGTCGGCGAGGCCGCACAGGACGTCGTCGGCGGCCGGGCCGGGCGCGTGCAGGCGTGCGCTGAAGGCGGCGAGCACGGGCTCGGGGTGGGTGGCCAGGGCCTCGGCGGGCGCGCTCGCGGGCAGCCGCGGGTCCCCTGCGGCGAAGCGCCGCAGGGCGCGGGACAGATACCGGGAGCGGGTCTTCGGATCGCGGACGAGCAGCGCGAGCGCGGCGCCGTGCAGGGCGTCGTCGGCGGGGCGGGCGAGCAGGGCGAAGGCGGCGTAGCGCAGGCGCTCGCGGTCGGCGTCCGCCGTGGCGTGCGGGGCGACGCGCAGGCCGTAGGTGGCGGCGGCGACGCGCCGGTCGGGCCGCTCGTCGTGGGCCCAGCGGCCGACGGCGCGGCACACGGCCGAGGGCTCCTCCTCGGCGAGGGCGGCGAGGAGTTCGTCGGCGCGGGCGTGGGCGCAGTCGACGAGGGCTTCGGTGAGGTCGTCGATGGCGTGGTGCCGGTGGGTGTGGAGCAGCGCCTGCGCGGCGGAGGCGACGGTGGCGTGGGGCGCGGCGTCCAGCGGCCGGTCGTCGGTGAACCAGCGGGCGAGGTGCGGCTGTACGGCCGTGGGGTCGGCGGCGAGGAGGCCGGCGACGGCGTCGAGGCAGCGGTCCGGAGTCCCCGGCGGCCCGTCCCGTACGACACGCCGCCGCAACAACGCGAACCGCTCCCCCTCCCCCAGCGGCAGCCCCAGCCAGAACTGGGCCCCGAACTCCCCGCGCTCGGCGAGCACTTCGAGAACGGGCAGGAACGGCGCCGCGTCGGTGACGCGCAGCAGCACGCCCCTGACGAGATGACGGGCCCACCAATGAGCGCCCCTGGCCCCTTCCCCACCGCCCCGCCCCTTCGCGTCCCTCTCCGGCCCTGCCTCCGAGCAGGGCGGCGGCTCGGATTCCGGGGGGTCGGGGAGGGGCGCCGCGGACCCGGCGGGGGGCACCGCTGCCTCTGCGGGGCATGCCGGGTGGCTGTCTCCGGTGCGTGCGGGACGGCCGCCCGGGGTGGGGGCCACACAGCCGCCCCCACCGGATGCCGCCGCCCCGCCACCTGTGGCCAATCCCCCAGGGAAACCGCCGGCGGGCGCCCCGGGGTCGTCCCCGGCAGGTGCCGTACGACCGGATTCCGCACGGTCGCCTTCGGCGGGTCCCGCGCGGCCGACTGCCCTGCGGCCACCCCGGGCGCATCCGGCGCAGCTGTCTTCAGCGAACCCCGCACCGTCGTCCTCAGCGCACACCCCGCCTACGGCATGTGCGAGGCCCGCCAGCTCCGTCGCCGCGTCCGCCAGGTCCCACAGCCTCTGGCCCAGTGCGACCGACCCCCGCTGGCGCCCCAGCAGCAGCAGCGCCTCGATCACCGGGCCGATGCGATGGCGTGGCACCGGGAGGGGGCGGGCGGGGCGGCGCTGTTCCGGGACCTTCGGGGAGCGTGCCGCGTGGCGGTGCCGGTGGACCAGGGAAGTCAGCGCTCCGTCGACGTCCAAGTGCGTGCCCTGGATCCAGTCGGCCACCTCCTCATGCGCGAAGCGGTAGCCCGACCCCGCCGGCACGAGCAGCCCCTCCGTCAGCACCGCCGAAGCCCAGCCCGTACAGCCGTGGCCCCCCGGCAGCGCCCCCCACGGGAAGACCGCCTCGAAGGACGACCGGTCCAGCTCCCCCTGGCCCGGGCCCAGACAGCGCCGCGCCGCCTCGTGGACCTGCCCGGCCACCTTCGCCGCCAGGCGTCGTACCGCTGTGCCGCGCAGGCCGTTCGGCGCCGCGAGCCGCACGGCGACCCGCAGGCACAGCAGGTCCAGATGCGCGGCGAAGATCTCCTCCCGCCCCGGCGTACCCGGCGGCGGCGCGTCGGGGCGGGCGGCGCGGACCTCGGAGAGCAGCCGCAGCGCCAGCGGATGCCGCGCGTCGGCCCCGGCGAGCGCGCCCTCCGGGATGCCGTACCGCGCGCGGGCCCTGCGCGCCTGCGGTTCCGGGAGGTCCTCCAGGCGTACACAAGGGGGGAGCCCCGCGGCCCCCGCCCCGGACGCCCCGTGCAGCAGGCCGGACGCGAAGCACTCCCCCGCCTGCTCCCAGTACTCCGCCCGGCAGGCGACGACGAGGCGCGTGCCCGTGTCCCGCAGCCACTCGGCCGTGCCCTCGCTCCACCGGGCGAGGCGGTGCGCCAGCGCGGGCGGCATCTCCTCCGGTCCGTCGAGCAGCAACAGCAGCGGACGCCCCGCGTCCCGTACGAGGCGGGCCACGCGGTCCGCGGAGATGTCCCCGAGCCCCTGGCCCTCGGGCATCCCCTCCGGCGTCGGCTCCGACGCCGCGAGGATCCGTCCCGCCCGGTCGAGCGCCCGCTCCACCGCGTCGGCGACGGACTCGTCCGTGCCCCGCAGATCGGCGCCGCGCAGCCACAGCGTGGGGGCGGGTTCGGCTCCCCTGGCCCGCCGCGCGGCGAGCGCGGACAGTTCCGTCGTACGTCCCGTGCCGGGGTCGCCGACCAGGCCGAGCACCCGGGCCGGGCCGCCGGTGAAGCGATCGAACTCCTTTGCCACCTCCGGCCGTTCGACCGGCTCCGGGCGGCTCGCGCGCGGCCCGTCGCTCCCCGCCGACGTGGCCGTCAGATGCAGCGCGCCCGCCAGATTGAGGTCGTCGCCGTACGCGGGGACGGTCGCGGCGTTCTGCGCGACGAGCGCGGCGAGCGGCCCGCCCGGGTCGGCGGCGGCCGCCTCCCGCAGCGGGATCGCGAAGCCGGGGGGCCGGTGCGTGAAGGGGACGTCCCGCGCCGGGGAGGGGCCGGGGTCCTGGGGCAGCAGCGCGGTGCCGAGGACGGCGAGGACCGCACCGGAGGAGACGTCCACGACCGGTCCGCCCGCGGCCCCGCCGCCGAGTCGCAGCGCGTCGGCGCCGTCCGTGCCGATCGCCAGCTCCAGGGCGGTGCCCACCAGATGGAAGCGGTCCGTCGCCGTGTACGTCACGGCGGAGGTGCCGAGGACCCGCGCCTCGCGCCAGCCGAGCGCGGCGATCCGCACATAGGCGCCGGTCGCCACGGAGTCCCGCACGGTCAGTGGAAGGGGCCGCAGGCCGAGGCCCTCGGTGCGCACGAGTGCGAGATCGGCGTCGGGCAGCGCCACCACGGCGTCGGCGGGCACCACGCAGGTGCGCTCACCGGGCGCGTGCAGGACGACGCGGGCGAGACCGTCGACGGCCTCGTGGCTGGTGATGACCGTGCCGTGCTCGTCGGCGGCGAACCCCGTGCCCCGCGGCCGCCCCGCCAGATCGCAGACCCGCACCAGGGCCCGGTCGAGCGCCGCGTGCCCGCTCCGCTCCTCCGCGCCCGCGGCGTCCCCGGCACCCTCGGCCCGCGGACCCCGTCCCGCCATGCTCGAACCTCCCGGCCGTTCCCCGTTCTCCGACCGTAGGTCGGCGGTGATCAGCCGGACAGGACGCGATGCGAACGCGCCCCCGTCCACCCCCTCGGTTCACTCCGAGCGCCTGCCCAAAGGGGTGAATCGGCGCGCCGCAGTGGAAACACCTTGAGTGGGGGGAACGTGGAGCGGCGTACTGAAGTCCGTCCGCCGCTCCACGACAAACCCCGGGAGCCGAGCCCGCAGACAGCGCCCCCGGCGGGGCGCTCAGGCGAAGACGGCCAGGCTCTTGGCCTTGCCCCGCGACTCCTCCGCGAGGACCAGGAAGCGGCCCTCCGGGTCGAAGACGGCGACGGCGCCCACACCCGCGTACTCCTCGGGCATCTCGATCCTGACGCCGTTGAGGAGCAGCCGGCCGCGCTTGTCGTCGACGTCCCAGCGCGGGAAGGCGCGCTCGGCCGCCTCGGCCACCGGCATCACGGTCAGCTCCTCCTGGAGCTGGTCCAGGGTCTTGGCCGCGTCCAGCTTGTACGGGCCGACGCGCGTGCGGCGCAGCGCGGTCAGATGGCCGCCGACGCCGAGGTCCGCTCCGAGGTCACGGGCGAGCGCCCGGATGTACGTTCCCGACGAACAGACGACCGAGACGACCAGGTCGAGTACGGGCGTACCGTCCTCGGCGACCGCGTCGCGGACGTCGTACACCGTGAAGGCGGAGATCGTCACCGGCCGGGCCGGGATCTCGAAGTCCTCGCCCTTGCGGGCGCGCGCGTACGACCGCTTGCCGTCGATCTTGATGGCGCTGACCTTCGAGGGCACCTGCATGATGTCGCCGGACAGCTTGGCTATGCCCGCGTCGATCGCCTCGCGGGTGATCTTCGAGGCGTCCGCGGACGAGGTGATCTCGCCCTCGGCGTCGTCGGTGAGCGTGTTCTGCCCGAGGCGGATCGTGCCCAGGTACTCCTTCTCGGTCAGCGCCAGATGACCGAGGAGCTTGGTGGCGCGCTCGACCCCGAGGACGAGCACGCCCGTCGCCATGGGGTCGAGGGTGCCCGCGTGCCCGACGCGGCGGGTCCTGGCGATCCCCCGCATCTTGGCGACGACGTCGTGCGAAGTGAAGCCGGACGGCTTGTCGACGATGACAAGGCCGTCCGGCGTCGTGGTGCTGCTCTTGCTCATGTGCGGGCGTCGCCGTCCGTCTCGTCTGCGTCGGTGCCGTTCGTATTCTCGTCGGACTCGTCGGACTCGGGCTTGCGGTACGGGTCGGGCCCGCCCGCGAACTCGGCACCGGCGGAGACCTCCCGTACCTTCTCGTCCGACATCCGTGCCCTGTCGAGCAGGTCCTCGATGGCCCGAGCGTTGTCCGGCAGGGCGTCCGCGACGAAGGCCAGCGTCGGCGTGAACTTCACGCCCGCGGCCTGGCCGACCGCCGAACGGAGGACGCCCTTGGCGCTCTCCAGGCCCGCGGCCGCCGCCGCGCGGTCCTCGTCGTCGCCGTAGACCGTGTAGAAGACCGTGGCCTCCCGCAGGTCACCGGTCACCCGGGTGTCCGTGATGGTCACGTGCGTCCCGAGCCGCGGGTCCTTGATCCCTCGTTGCAGCTTCTGAGCAACCACCTCTCGGATGAGGTCCGCCAGCCTTTTCGCCCGCGCGTTGTCGGCCACTGCTCCGTCTCCCTTATCCCCGGGCATTCCCTGGGCTTGTCTTGCTGTTGTTCAGTCGTCGTCACCGTGCAGCCGCCGTCTGACCGACAGCAGCTCCACTTCGGGCCGGGCGGCGACCAGTCGCTCGCACCGGTCCAGTACGTCCGTGAGGTGGCCCCAGTCGCCCGACACCGCGGCGAGGCCGATCTCGGCCCTGCGGTGCAGGTCGTGATCGCCCACTTCCGCCACGCTCACCGCGTACTTCCGCTGGAGTTCGGCGACGATCGGGCGGACGACGGAGCGTTTCTCCTTCAGCGAATGTACGTCGCCGAGGAGCAGATCGAAGGACAGAGTCCCCACATACATGTGTGTCCGGATGTCCCGCCGGTACGGGTTCGATGCCCCGCCAACCACTTGGCAGGGACACAAGAACCGTACACGGAACGGCCGGGGCCGATCGACGGGATTTTCCCCGTCGACCGGCCCCGACACTGACCATGCGGATCGGACCGCCCTGAGGCAGTCGATCAGCCGCGCGGCTTCTCGCGCATCTCGTACGTCGCGATGACGTCGTCGACCTTGATGTCGTTGAAGTTGCCGAGGTTGATACCGCCCTCGAACCCTTCGCGGATCTCGGTGACGTCGTCCTTGAAGCGGCGCAGACCCTCGATGTTGAGGCTCTCCGCGATGACCTTGCCATCGCGCAGCAGTCGGGCCTTGGTGTTGCGCTTGACCTCGCCGGAACGGATGAGGACACCCGCGATGTTGCCGAGCTTGGACGAGCGGAAGACCTCGCGGATCTCCGCGGTGCCGAGCTCGACCTCCTCGTACTCCGGCTTGAGCATGCCCTTGAGGGCCGCCTCGATCTCCTCGATGGCCTGGTAGATCACCGAGTAGTAGCGGACGTCGACGCCCTCGCGCTCCGCCATCTGCGCGGCACGGCCGGCCGCGCGGACGTTGAAGCCGATGACGATGGCGTCGGAGCCCATCGCCAGGTCGATGTCGGACTCGGTGACCGCACCCACACCGCGGTGCAGGACGCGGATGTCGACCTCTTCGCCGACGTCGAGCTGGAGCAGCGAGGACTCGAGAGCCTCCACCGAACCGGACGCGTCGCCCTTGATGATGATGTTGAGGTCCTGGACCAGGCCCGCCTTGAGCACCTGGTCGAGGTCCTCGAGGGACACCCGGCGGGTGCGCTTGGCGAACGCGGCGTTGCGCTCACGGGCGGCACGCTTCTCGGCGATCTGACGGGCCGTACGGTCCTCGTCGACGACCAGGAAGTTGTCGCCGGCGCCCGGGACGTTGGTGAGACCGAGCACGAGGACCGGAGTCGACGGGGTCGCCTCCTCCACGTTCTCGCCCTTGTCGTCGAGCATCGCGCGGACTCGGCCGTAGGCGTCACCGGCGACCATCGTGTCGCCGACGCGGAGGGTACCGCGCTGGACGAGGACGGTCGCGACGGCGCCGCGGCCCTTGTCGAGGTGGGCCTCGATGGCGATGCCCTGCGCGTCCTGCTCCGGGTTGGCCCGCAGGTCGAGCGAGGCGTCCGCGGTCAGGACCACGGCCTCGAGCAGCTGCTCGATGTTGAGGCCCTGGCGCGCGGAGATGTCGACGAACATCGTGTCGCCGCCGTACTCCTCGGCCACCAGACCGAACTCGGTGAGCTGACCGCGCACCTTGGTCGGGTCGGCACCCTCGACGTCGATCTTGTTGACCGCGACCACGATCGGCACGTCGGCCGCCTTGGCGTGGTTCAGTGCCTCGATCGTCTGCGGCATCACACCGTCGTTCGCCGCGACCACGAGGATCGCGATGTCGGTGGACTTCGCACCACGGGCACGCATGGCGGTGAACGCCTCGTGACCGGGGGTGTCGATGAAGGTGATGGCGCGCTCTTCGCCGTTGACCTCGGTGGCGACCTGGTACGCACCGATGTGCTGCGTAATACCGCCGGCCTCGCCCGCGACGACGTTCGTCTTGCGGATCGCGTCCAGAAGTCGGGTCTTGCCGTGGTCGACGTGACCCATGACGGTCACGACCGGCGGACGCGAGACGAGCATGTCCTCGCCGCCCTCGTCCTCACCGAACTCGATGGAGAACGACTCGAGCAGCTCGCGGTCCTCCTCCTCCGGGCTGACGATCTCCAGGACGAAGTTCATCTCGTCCGCGAGGAGCTTCAGCGTCTCGTCGGAGACGGACTGCGTGGCGGTGACCATCTCGCCGAGGTTCATCATCACGCCGACGAGCGACGCCGGGTTGGCGTTGATCTTCTCGGCGAAGTCGGTCAGCGAGGCACCGCGCGACAGGCGGACAGTCTGTCCGTTGCCGCGAGGCAGCATGACGCCGCCCACCGACGGGGCCTGCATGGCCTCGTACTCCTGGCGCCTCTGCCGCTTCGACTTGCGACCACGACGGGCGGGCCCGCCGGGACGGCCGAACGCACCCTGCGTGCCACCACGGGCACCGGGGCCACCGGGACGTCCGCCGAAGCCGGGACGGCCGCCGAAGCCGCCGCCACCACCGGGACGACCGGCACCGCCGCCGCCACCGGGACCACCGGGACGACCGGCGAAACCGCCGCCACCGCCACCGGGGCCGGCCGGACGACCTGCGAAGCCGCCGCCACCGGGACGACCGCCGCCGCCACCCGGGCGACCGCCGCCGCCGGGACCACGGCCACCGCCGGGGCCACCGCCGGGACGAGGACCGGCAGCGGGACGCTGCGGCATCATGCCCGGGTTCGGACGGTTACCCGCGGGGCCGCCGCCGGGACGCGGGGCCTGCGGGCGAGGCATGCCGCCCGGGGTCGGACGGGCGCCGCCCTGACCCTGCGGACGGGGAGCGCCACCGGGGCCGCCCTGGCCGCCCTGCGGGCGCGGGGCGCCGCCGGGGCCGCCCTGGCCGCCGGGGCCACCAGGTCGCGGGGCACCGCCCGGACGGGGCGCCTGCGGGCGCGCCATGCCGGTGGAGCCACCAGAGGTGAACGGGTTGTTGCCCGGACGCGGGCCCGCGGGACGGGCGCCGCCGGGACGGGGGGCACCCTGGCCGCCGGGGCGCGCGGCACCCTGACGGTCGCCGCGGTCGCCACGGCCCTCGCCGCGGCCACCCTGGCCCTGGCCGCCCTGCGCGGGGGCCGGACGGCTACCGGGCTTGGGGGCACCGGGACGGGCTGCGGCCGGACGCGGGGCCTGCGGAGCCGCGGGGGCTGCCGGAGCGGCCGGGGCGGCGGGCGGAGCCGTGAACTCCGGGGTGGTCGGCGCCGGGGAGGCCGGGGCCGGCTTGGGGGCCGGCGGCTTGGGGCCCGGCGTCGGGCGCGGGCCCGGGGCCGCCGGAGAAGCCGCGGGCTTCTCGGCCGCGGGCTTGGGGGCCGGCGGCTTGGGCGCGGCCGGACCCGGACGGGCGGCCTGCGCGGGAGAGGGGGACGCCGAGCCCGAGGGGGCCGGCGGCTTGGGGGCGGCCTGCTTGCGCGGCGCGCCGGGCTTGGCGGCGGACTTGCCGTTGCCACCCTGCTGGAATGCGTCAGTCAGTTTGCGTACTACGGGCGCCTCGATCGTCGAGGACGCCGAACGTACGAATTCACCGAGTTCTTGGAGCTTGGCCATGACGGCCTTGCTCTCTACCCCGAACTCCTTGGCGAGTTCGTATACCCGGACCTTAGCCACTTCGCTCCTTTTAGGTCCGGGTTACGCCGGACCGTCGCTACTTCATGGGCGTACTCATCGCGTGCTCATCGAGTGCTCATCGCAATCTCGACCTACTTCCAACTCGCGGAATACCAAGGCCGCACGGGGTTCCGTGCGACCACGTCTTACGGTGTTGCCTGCTCGGCAACTGTCTCGACAGCTCGGCGCAACGCCTCCGTGTCGAGCGGACCCTGGGCGCGGAAGGCCCGAGGGAACGCCCGGCGGCGGACCGCCAGGTCCAGACAGACCAGGGCGGGATGCACATACGCACCCCGGCCGGGCAGCGTACCGCTTGGGTCGGGGACGCAGGCGCCCTCGATCGCCACGATGCGCAGCAAATCGCTCTTGGCCGCTCGCTCCCGGCATCCCACACACGTACGCTCAGGGCATGCCCGGGCTGGCGTCCGGCCAGACACGCTCAAGTCTACCTCCCCGCACCGACCTCACCCCTTCGGGGCAAAAATCGAACGGCTACTCGCCACATACTGTCGTGATCCAAGCGGTGCGCGCCCGGATTTATTCCCACGGCCGCCTCCGGAGTGATCCGGTGGCGGCCGTCGCGCCGGGTCCGCTACTGGTCGGCGGGGTTCTCGGTGTCGGGCCTGATGTCGATGCGCCAGCCCGTGAGCCGCGCGGCCAGGCGGGCGTTCTGCCCCTCCTTGCCGATGGCCAGCGACAGCTGGTAGTCCGGCACGGTCACCCGGGCCGAGCGCGCGCCGAGGTCGACGATCTCGACCTTGCTGACGCGGGCCGGGGAGAGCGCGTGGGCGACCATGTCGGCCGGATCGTCCGACCAGTCGACGATGTCGATCTTCTCGCCGTTCAGCTCGGCCATGACGTTGCGCACGCGGCTGCCCATCGGGCCGATGCAGGCGCCCTTGGCGTTGAGCCCCGAGCGCGTCGAGCGCACGGCGATCTTGGTGCGGTGGCCGGCCTCGCGGGCGATGGCCGAGATCTCGACGGAGCCGTCGGCGATCTCGGGCACTTCGAGCGCGAAGAGCTTCTTGACCAGGTTCGGGTGCGTGCGCGACAGCGTCACGGACGGGCCGCGGACACCCTTCGCCACGCGGACGACGTAGCTGCGAAGGCGCATCCCGTGGGGGTACTCCTCGCCCGGGACCTGCTCCTGCACCGGCAGGATGGCCTCCAGCTTGCCGATGTCGACCAGCACGTTCTTCGGGTCGCGGCCCTGCTGGACCACGCCGGTGACGATGTCGCCCTCGCGCCCGGCGTACTCACCGAGCGTGGCGTCGTCCTCGGCGTCGCGCAGACGCTGGAGGATGACCTGCTTGGCGGTCGTCGCGGCGATGCGGCCGAAGTCGGACGGCGTGTCGTCGAACTCCTTGGGCTCCTGGCCCTCTTCGAGGTCCGCCGGGTCCTCCGTCGCCCATACCGTCACGTGGCCGCTGTCGCGGTCCAGCTTCACACGCGCGCGGCGGAAGCTGCCGTCGGTGCGGTGGTAGGCGATGAGGAGGGCCGACTCGATCGCCTCGACGAGGAGGTCGAAGGAGATCTCCTTCTCCCGTACCAGACCCCGCAGGGCACTCATGTCGATGTCCACGGCTACGCCTCCTCCTCTTCCTTCATGTCCTGCTTGTCTTGCTTGTCCTTGCGGTTGAACTCGACCTGCACCCGAGCCTTGTCGATCTCGTCGAAGGCGATCCGGCGGGTGGTGGCCTTACGGCCCTTCACGCCGGGCACCTCGAGGTCGAGCCCCTCGTCGTCCACCGTGAGGATGCGGGCGACCAGCTCGTCGCCCTCGGTCAGCCGGAACTTCACCAGGCGGTCGACAGCGCGCAGATAGTGGCGGTGCTCGGTCAGCGCGCGCTCGGCGCCGGGGGAACCGACCTCGAGGTCGTACTCCCCCTCGCCCATTGCGTCGGTCTCGTCGAGCTTCGCGGAGAGCAGGCGGCTCACTTCCGCGATCTGGTCCAGATCCACACCGTCGTCGGAGTCGATGACGACTCTCAGCACTCGCTTGCGTCCGACCGAGGCCACTTCGATCTCTTCGAGATCCAGATCCTGGGAGCTGACGAGCGGTTCCAGTAGTTGCCGCAGCCTCTCGCTCTGGGTGGTGCTCATCCGGGTGACTCCTCGGCCGCGTGTGCTGTTGTGGGGTGCGTTGCAAGTCTGCGTGTCAGGTCAAAGGGTATCCGGTCCCGAGGGGTGTTGTGGCCCACCGGAGGGGCGATGTGCCGCTCCGGCCCGAGCCGATCACTCGTACGGAGACCGTCCGAAGGTACGGTGATCACCGGGCCCGCGCCCACTTCCTGCCTTTGTCTGCCTGTGTCTGCCTGCTCGCTCGCGCCTTTTGGCCTTCCTTCCGAGGACGTCTGCCGTGCCGTCGTATCCCACCGCCCCACGATCCCGCCCGGGACCGCGCCGCAGGAGCCTGCTCGCCGGGGCCGCCGGCGTCGCCTCCGCGGCGCTGCTCACGGGCTGCTCGGACAGCGCAGGCTCGGACGCGGAGCGCCCGTCCGCCGTGCGCCGCCTGCGCGCCCGGGCGGCCGAGGAGAGCACGGAACTGCTCGGGCGGTACGACGCCGTGCTCGCCGCCCACCCCTCGCTCGCCGGGCGGCTCGAGCCGCTGCGCGCGGAGGTGAGGAAGCACGCGGAGGCGTTCGGGGGCGGCCGTGCCCCGGCTTCCCCCTCGGCGTCGGCTTCCGGTGCCGCCGCCCCGGCTCCGAAGCCGTCCGTGGCCTCGGACCCCGACAAGGCGGTACGCGATCTCGCCGACGCCGAGCGCGCCCTGGCCGACCGGCGGGGCGCGGCCCTGCTCGAGGCCCCGGCCGAGCAGGCCAGGCTGCTCGCCTCGGTGGCCGCCGCGGGCGCGGCCCACGCGTACCTGCTGACGGAGGGCGACAAGTGAGCGAGTCCAAGGACGCCGAGCTGAAGGCCGTGCAGGCCGCCCTGGGCGCCGAGCACGCCGCCGTGTACGGCTACGGGGTCGTGGGCGGCCGGGTCGGCGACGGCCGCAGGGACGAGGCCCGCACCGCGTACGACGCGCACCGCGCCCGGCGCGACGAACTCCAGCGCGCCGTGCGCGACCTCGGCGGCGAGCCGCAGCCGGCCGACGCGGCCTACGCGCTGCCCTTCCCGGTGCCGGACGCGGCCGCTGCCGCCCGGCTCGCCGCCGATCTGGAGGACCGGATCGCCGGGGTCTACTCCGATCTCGTACGCGCTTCCTCGGGCGCCCGGCGCGGCAGCGCCGCCGGGGCGCTGCGCGAGGCGGCGGTCCGGGCGGCGCGGTGGCGGGGCGGGAGCGTAGCCTTCCCTGGGCTCGCCGAGCGGTCCGCCCCATCCGGCTCATCGGCTCCGGCGACGCCCAAGGCGTAACCCCTCAGGAAGGAACGACTCGCGCATGTCTTTCGAACCGCCGCGCCGCCTGGTCACCGCACTCGGCGAGACGGCGCAGGACGGCGACGACTGGCTGGCGAAGCTGCCCGAGGCAGTGGAACAGGCCGTCGCACTGCGCGAGTTGACCATCGAGCGGGTCCACGTCCCCGGCGGGCGCAGCGGCCTCGTCGTGATGGTGCGCCAAGCCGACGGAACGCCCGCCGTGCTCAAGCTCGTGCCGCCCCGGTCGCGCCCGGAGAGCGAGCGGGCCGCCCTCGCGCACTGGGGCGGACTCGGCGCCGCCCGGCTGCTCGACCCCGAGTGCTCGGACGGGGCGCTGCTCCTCGAACGGCTGCACCGTGATGTGTCCGTGCGGTCCCTGCCGGAGGCCAAGGCGCTGCTCGAAGCGGCGGGGACGCTGCGGCGGCTGTGGGTGGAGCCGCCCGCCGGGCACCGGTTCGAGACGGTCGCCGAGCGGACGGGGCGGCAGGCCGAGGCGATGCGGGCCTCCTCGGGCACGGAGGTCGCGCCGCTGGTGGACGCCGCCCTCGCCGCTCGGCAGGAGCTTCTCGCGGCGGAGCCCGAGCCGCGGCTGCTGCACGGCACCTTCCGGCAGAGCAAGGTCCTTGCCGGGGACCGGGTGCCGTGGCTGGCCGTGGGGCCCGATCCGGTGGTCGGTGACGCCGCCTTCGATCTGGCGCGGCTCGTCCGGGACCGGGTGGAGGATCTGATCGCCTCGCCGTCCGGGGCGTCGATCACGCGGCGGCGCGTGAAGAAGCTCGCGGAGTCACTTGAGGTGGACCAGGAGAGGCTTCGGGGCTGGACGCTTTTCCGGGCCGTGGAGTCGGGGGTCCGGGCCTTGCGGGTGGGGCGTCCGCAGGACGCGGAGCTGCTTTTGGAGTTCGCGGGGTGGCTGTGACCGGGTGACCCCGGTGGGCGCGGAGTCTGCGGGCCGTGTGTGGCTGGTCGCGCAGTTCCCCGCGCCCCTTCGGGGCGTTTTCCTTACGCGGTGAGTCGGGCGACGGCCTCCTCGACCGAAAGCTCCTCGCGCTCGCCCGTGCGGCGGTCCTTCAGTTCCACGATGCCCTCGGCGGAGCGGCGGCCCGCGACCAGGATCTGCGGGACGCCGATCAGCTCGGCGTCGGTGAACTTAACGCCCGGCGAGACCCCGGCCCGGTCGTCCACCAGCACACGCGCGCCCGCCGCGCCCAGCTTCTCGGCGACGTCCAGGGCCAGCTCCGTCTGGAGCGCCTTGCCCGCGGCGACCACGTGCACGTCGGCGGGGGCGACCTCCTTGGGCCAGCACAGGCCCTTGTCGTCGGCGGTCTGCTCGGCGAGCGCCGCCACCGCGCGGGAGACGCCGATGCCGTACGAGCCCATGGTCACGCGGACCGGCTTGCCCTCCTTGCCGAGGACGTCGAGCTGGAAGGTGTCGGCGTACTTGCGGCCGAGCTGGAAGATGTGGCCGATCTCGATGGCGCGGTCCAGCTTGAGGCCGGTGCCGCAGTTGGGGCACGGGTCACCCGCCTCGACCACGACGACGTCCAGGTAGTCGTCGACCTCGAAGTCACGGCCGCAGACGACGTTCTTGACGTGCTTGTCCTGCTTGTTGGCGCCCGTGATCCAGGCGGTGCCCGGGGCGACGCGGGGGTCGGCGATGTAGCGGACCTTGTCCAGGCCCTGCGGGCCGACGTAGCCGCGTACGAGGTCGTCGCGGCCCTCGAAGTCCTCGGCGGTGACCAGCTCGACCTCGGCCGGGGCCAGGTGCTCGCCGAGCTTGCCGAGGTCCACCTCGCGGTCGCCGGGGACGCCGACGGCCACGATCTCGCCGTCGACCTTGACCAGGAGGTTCTTCAGGGTCGCCGAGGCCGGGACGCCGAGGTGCTCGGCGAGCGTCTCGATGGTCGGGGTGTCGGGCGTGTCCAGCTCCTCGGCGGGGCCGTGCGCCGAGCCGTCGACCGGGGCGAGCGCGAAGGTGACGGCCTCGGTGTTGGCGGCGTAGTCGCAGGCGGGGCAGTCCACGAAGGTGTCCTCGCCCGCGGGGGCCGGGGCCAGGAACTCCTCGGACTTGGAGCCGCCCATGGCGCCCGCGACGGCGGACACGATGCGGTAGTCGAGGCCCAGGCGCTCGAAGATCCGCTGGTAGGCGCCGCGGTGCAGGGCGTACGACTCGGCGAGACCCTCGTCGGTGGTGTCGAAGGAGTACGAGTCCTTCATCTGGAACTCGCGGCCGCGCAGCACACCGGCGCGGGGGCGGGCCTCGTCGCGGTACTTCGTCTGGATCTGGTACAGGATCACCGGCAGGTCCTTGTAGGACGAGCACTGGTCCTTGACGACCTGGGTGAAGATCTCCTCGTGGGTGGGGCCGAGGAGGTAGTCGGCGCCCTTGCGGTCCTTGAGGCGGAAGAGCAGGTCGCCGTATTCCTCGTAGCGGCCGGACGCCTCGTAGGGCTCCTTGGGCAGGAGCGCCGGGAGGAGGACCTCCTGGCCGCCGATGGCGTCCATCTCCTCGCGGACGACACGGGCGATGTTCTCGTAGACCTTCTTGCCGAGCGGCAGCCAGGTCCAGATGCCCGCGGCGGTGCGGCGGACGTAACCGGCCCGGACGAGCAGCTTGTGGTTGAGGGTCTCGGCGTCCGCCGGGTCGTCGCGCAGTGTCTTGACCATCAATCGGGACATGCGCTGGACCTGGGCCATGATCAACTCCTGCTACAAGGGGGTCCCCTCTGCTCGGCGGGGCCGAGAGGGCGGGGAAGGTGATGGCGAGAGGTTATCCGGGCCGCGGGCGCGGGCGGAAATCGATTGCGGTGGCGCTCCGGCTCAGACCCGGCACGGCAGGGGCAGCGGGGCGCCCATCACGGCGTAGGGCATGGCGGCGCTCGGGAACAGGACGCGGCGGGCGAGGTCCGTGTAGCCGAGGGAGCGGTACAGGCCGCGGGCGGGGGTCTCGACGTCGATCGCGGAGAGGATCGAGCGGGGCTCGGCGACACCCTCCGTGATGGTGGTGATCAGGGTGCGGCCGATGCCGCGGTTCTGGTGGCCGGGGTGCACGTGCAGCTCGGTGATGACGAAGGAGTCGTCGAGCCAGCCGTCCAGCTGCCGGCCGCGGAGGTAGGGCTCGACGACCGTCGACCACCAGTGGCGGCGGTCGTTGGGCATGCCGTAGACGAAGCCGACGAGCCGGTCTTCGGGAGTGGTCGCGCCGAACGAGCGGGCGCCCGGGTAGGTGAGGTGACGCAGGACGATCTGGCGCCGCACGGCCACCTCGTCGTCGCTCAGCCCGAAGGCATGGGCCTGGACGTCCAGCGCTTCGTCCACCCGCGCGGCGAGGTCGAGGGGCCCGATCACGACGTCGTCAGTCATGAGGCGACCCTACTTCGCGCCGTCGCGCTTCTGAACAGGGCGCTCGGCGCGGGTGGCGGGGCGGCCCGGGGCGTCAGAACAGGACGCTCATGAACGCGCCGACCTCCTGGAAGCCCACGCGTCGGTACGCCGCTCTGGCCGCGGTGTTGAAGTCGTTGACGTACAGGCTGACGACGGGGGCGACGTCCTCCAGGGCGTAGCGCAGTACGGCCGCCATGCCGGGGGCCGCGAGGCCGCGGCCGCGGTACTCGGGTGCCACCCAGACGCCCTGGACCTGGCAGGCGTGTGGCGTGGCGGCGCCGATCTCGGCCTTGAAGACGACCTTGCCGTCCTGGTCGAGGCGGGCGAAGGAACGGCCGGAGCCGACGAGTTCGGCGACGCGAGCCTGGTAGAGGAGCCCGCCGTCCCCGGCCATCGGCGATACGCCGACCTCCTCGGTGAACATCGCCACGCACGCCGGCATGATCGTGTCCATCTCGTCCTTGCGGACGCGACGGACGTACGGGTCGGGGGTGATGTCGTCCGGGAGCCGGTCGGTGACCATCAGGGGCTGCCGGGTACGGACCTCGCGAGCGGGGCCCCAGGACGGTTCGAGCAGCCGCCACAGTTGGGCGGTGGGGGTCGCGGGGCCGACGATGGAGGAGCAGCGGCGGCCGGCCCTGCGGGCGCGGTCGGCGAAGCCGCGTACGGCTCGCGGGGTCGCGCAGATCGGGACGAGGTTGGCGCCGGCGTAGCAGAGGGACGCGAGCATGCCGTCCTCGTACCAGCCCCACATCTCGCCGCCGAGGCGCCAGGGGTCGAGGCCGGCCACCTGGACGCGGGCGGTCACGAAGGCGTTCGCGACCGGCTCGCGGTCGAGCACGGCGAGCGCGGCGTCCAGGTCACTCGGGTCGAGGACCCTGGTGGTGGTCTGAGTCAACACGTGCGGGGGCCTCACCATACGGTTTGCTGATCTCCGCACTGTACCTGGCGGGGGCGCCTCGTGCGGGGGGTGCCTTTGTCCGTCCTGGTCAGGGACGCCGAGGCCCTCCCCCGGTGGGGGCGGGGCCCTCCGCCCGCTTCGCGGGAAGTTCCCTCCGGGGCGGCTCTTTCCGGTAGGGGCGGGCTGCTTGCCGCTTCGCGGCGGGTTGCCCTCGTGGGTCGCCTTCACGCCGGTGGGGGTGGGGGCCTTTTTGCCGCTTCGCGGCGGGTTGCCCTCGTAGGTCACCTTCACGCCGGTGGGGGCGGGGGCCTTTTTGCCGCTTCGCGGCGTCTCCCACCCGCCCACCCGTTTGCCCCGCGTGGGGTTGTGCCGTGGGGGCCGGGGGTTCTCCGGTGCGGTTTGTCGCCGCGAGACGGGTGGGTGGGTGGGAGACATCCGCCGCGGAGCGGCGGGGCAGGGGTGACGCCGACCTGTCGGCGCGCTCGGCCGCGCGGGGGCGCCCGCACCGAAGCGGGGCCGCGACGGCGTGAGCGCGAACCGACGGCACGGAGATGTCCGGCACGAAGCGGCGGGGCAGGGCGCGGGGCCCTCGTACGCCCCGGTTCTCCAGGAGTCGGGGCCGCGTACACCCCGGTGACGCTGCGGGCGCCGCCAGGCGCGTTACTGCCCCGCCGCTCCAGGAGCGGCGGGGCAGTGGCGTTGAAGTGGGAAGGGGGTCAGCCCGCTACGGAGATCGTGGGTTCGCCGGAGGCGACGCCGTCCTTCTCCATCTGTTCGGCGATCTTCATCGCCTCTTCGATGAGCGTCTCCACGATCTTCGACTCGGGGACGGTCTTGATGACCTCGCCCTTGACGAAGATCTGGCCCTTGCCGTTGCCGGAGGCGACGCCGAGGTCTGCCTCGCGGGCCTCGCCGGGGCCGTTCACCACGCAGCCCATGACGGCCACGCGGAGCGGGACCTCCATGCCGTCGAGGCCCGCCGTGACCTCCTCGGCCAGTTTGTAGACGTCCACCTGGGCGCGGCCGCACGACGGGCAGGAGACGATCTCCAGGCGGCGCTGGCGGAGGTTCAGGGACTCCAGGATCTGGATGCCGACCTTGATCTCCTCCGCGGGGGGCGCGGACAGCGACACCCGGATCGTGTCGCCGATGCCCTCGGAGAGCAGCGCGCCGAAGGCGACGGCCGACTTGATCGTGCCCTGGAAGGCCGGGCCCGCCTCGGTGACGCCGAGGTGCAGGGGGTAGTCGCACTGGGCCGCCAGCTGGCGGTAGGCGTTGACCATGACCACGGGGTCGTTGTGCTTCACCGAGATCTTGATGTCCCGGAAGTCGTGCTCCTCGAAGAGGGACGCCTCCCACAGGGCCGACTCGACCAGCGCCTCGGGGGTCGCCTTGCCGTACTTCTTCAGGAGGCGGGCGTCCAGCGAGCCCGCGTTGACGCCGATGCGGATCGGCGTGCCCGCGTCCTTGGCGGCGCGCGCGATCTCCTTGACCTTGTCGTCGAACTGCTTGATGTTGCCCGGGTTCACGCGCACCGCCGCGCAGCCCGCGTCGATCGCCGCGAAGACGTACTTCGGCTGGAAGTGGATGTCCGCGATGACAGGGATCTGCGACTTCCGCGCGATGGTCGCCAGCGCGTCGGCGTCGTCCTGCGTGGGGCAGGCGACCCGGACGATCTGGCAGCCGGACGCGGTCAGCTCCGCGATCTGCTGGAGCGTCGCGCCGATGTCCGACGTACGCGTCGTCGTCATCGACTGCACGGAGACCGGCGCGTCGCCGCCCACGGCCACCGAACCGACCTGGATCTTGCGGCTGACCCTTCGGTCGGCGAGCTTGGTCGGAACGGACGGGATTCCGAGCGATACGGCTGTCATCTGGCGAGCATCCCCAAGAGTGTGGATCACAGTGTGGATCAAGGTCCCGAGATCGGCGGGCTCCAGGCTTCGAGATTACGGCACCCCGCCGGGCCCGGGCACATCACGCCCAGAAGTCCACCCAATGGTGGGCGGCCCGGCACATAGAACGCCGGGCCGCCGCAAACTTCGCGCAACTAGGAGATTCTCACCGGATTCACCACGTCGGCGATGAGCACCAGGATCGTGAAGCAGATGAAGATCCCCGCCACCACATAGGCGACCGGCATCAGCTTGGCGACGTCGAACGGGCCCGGGTCGGGGCGGCGCAGGACCTTCGCCACGTTGCGCCGCACGGACTCCCACAGGGCGCCGGCGATGTGGCCGCCGTCGAGCGGGAGCAGCGGCAGCATGTTGAAGAGGAACAGCGAGAGGTTGAAGCCCGCGATGAGGAACAGCATCATCGCGATCTGGTTCTGCGGCGGGATGTCCAGGGTGAACACATCGCCGCCCACGCGGGCCGCGCCGACCACGCCCATCGGCGAGTCCTGCTTGCGCTCGCCGTCGCCGAACGCCGCGTCCCACAGGTCCGGGATCTTGGACGGCAGGGCGATGAGCGACTCGACGCCGTTCTCCATCATGTCGCCCATGCGCTCCACGGAGTCGCCGAAGGACTGCTGGACGATGCCGGTGGCCGGGGTGAAGCCGAGGAAGCCCGCGTAGACGTACTTGCCCTCGACGTAGGCCCCCTCGCCGTCGGTCTTGGTGACCTGGTTCTTGATGAGGTCGGCGTGCAGGTCCAGCCGCTTGCCGTCGCGCTCGACGGTGATGGTGGCGGGGCCGATGGTCTCGCGGATCTTCGACTGGAGCGTGGACCAGTCGTCGACGGGCTGCCCCTGGAAGGCGACGATCTTGTCGGCGGGCTTGAGGCCGGCCGCCTTGGCGGGGGCGGGCTTGTCGCCCTTCTCGCACTTGGCGCGGTTCTCGCTCTGCTGGATGACGCAGTCCGAGACCTTGCTCACCTGGGTCGTCTGGGAGCTGATGCCGAACGTCATCATCACGCCGAGGAAGATCGCCACGGCGAGGATCAGGTTCATGAAGGGGCCCGCGAACATCACGATCACGCGCTTCCACGGCTTGCGCGTGTAGAAGAGGCGGGTCTCGTCGCCGGGCTTCAGCTCCTCGAAGGCCGCCGAGCGGGCGTCCTCGATCATGCCGCGCCAGGGCGAGGTGGAGCGGGCCTCTATGCGGCCGTCGGGGCCCGGCGGGAACATGCCGATCATGCGGATGTAGCCGCCGAGGGGGATGGCCTTGATGCCGTACTCGGTGTCGCCCTTCTTGCGCGAGAAGAGGGTCGGGCCGAAGCCCACCATGTACTGCGGCACGCGGATGCCGAACATCTTGGCCGTCGAGAGGTGCCCCAGTTCGTGCCAGGCGATCGAGAAGAGCAGCCCGATCACGAAGACGACTATCCCGAGGATCATCATCAAGGTCGTCATGCACGAGCCTCCGCGGTCGTCTTGGCTGCCAGTTCGCGGGCCCGAGCGCGCGCCCAGGTCTCCGCTTCGAGGACGTCCGCCACGGTCAGGGAGGTTCCCGGCCCAGCGGTGACGGGGGTGCCGTGCTCCTCCACGACCCTCGTCACCGTCTCCATGATGCCGTTGAAGGGCAGCGCGCCCTTGAGGAACGCGTCCACGCATTCCTCGTTGGCGGCATTGAACACCGCCGGGGCCGTGCCCGCGAGCTCCCCGACGTGCCGGGCGAGCCCGACCGACGGGAACGCGTCGTTGTCGAGGGGGAAGAACTCCCAGCTCGACGCCTTGGTCCAGTCGAAGGCGGGCGCCGCGCCGGGCACCCGCTCGGGCCAGCCGATGCCGATGGCGATGGGGCCGCGCATGTCGGGCGGGGTGGCCTGGGCGAGGGTCGAGCCGTCGGTGAACTCCACCATGGAGTGCACGTAGGACTGGGGGTGGACGACGACCTCGATGCGGTCGAAGGGGATGTCGTAGAGGAGGTGCGCCTCGATGACCTCCAGGCCCTTGTTGACCAGGGTCGCGGAGTTGACGGTGATGACCGGTCCCATGGCCCAGGTGGGGTGCGCGAGCGCGTCCTCGGGGGTGACGTGCGCGAGATCGGCCTTCGTACGTCCTCGGAAGGGGCCGCCGGAGGCGGTGACGACGAGTTTGCGTACGTCCGCGCGGGTGCCTGCGGCGAGCGCCTGGAAGAGGGCCGCGTGCTCGGAGTCGACCGGGATGATCTGGCCGGGCTTGGCGATCGCCTTGACGAGCGGGCCGCCGACGATGAGGGATTCCTTGTTGGCGAGCGCGAGGGTGCGGCCCGCTTCGAGGGCGGCGAGCGTCGGCGCGAGACCGATGGAGCCGGTGATGCCGTTGAGGACCGTGTGGCAGGCGGAGGCGGCGAGCTGGGTGGCGGCGTCCGGTCCGGCCAGGATCTCGGGGAGCGGCTCCCCCGTGTCGTACTGCCCCTGGAGCGCTTCCCGCAGCGCCGGTACGACGTCCTCGCGGGCGACCGCGACGGTCTTGACCCGCAGCCGGCGCGCCTGCTCGGCGAGGAGGCCGACGCGGCCGCCCGCGGCGGAGAGCGCCGTGACGCGGAAGCGGTCGGGGTTGCGCAGGACGAGATCGATGGCCTGGGTGCCGATCGAGCCCGTGGAGCCGAGGATGACGATGTCCCGCGGGCCTGCCCCGTCCGTGATGGAGACGGGGTCGAAGACGAGATGCGGGTCGGCGAGGGGGGATGGGCTGTCGCTCATCCCCCCATTGTGGCCGCAAGACCTGTCCGGCAGGACCGCGCGGGCCCCTATGTGGCGTACGTGGCGTACGTGTCACGTGCGGCGGCGCTTCGGCCGGGGGCGCCGCTCAGGAGGCCGCACGTCCTGGTCGGCGGTCGTGAAGTCGCCTTGTACGACGCCTTCCGCCGTGTCCATCGTGGGCGCGCTGAAGCGGAGCCGGCCCGGGTCCCTGCGGGCTTCGAGGCCGTCGGCGCTGAAGTCGACCGCGTCCTGGGCGGGCTCGTCGTCCTGTTCCCCGACGCGGATCTCCAGGTTGAACAGGAAGCCGACGGACTCCTCCTTGATGGCGTCCATCATCGCGGTGAACAGGTCGAAGCCCTCGCGCTGGAACTCGAAGAGGGGGTCCCTGCCGAGGTAGGAGCGCATCCAGATGCCCTCCTGGAGGTAGTCCATCTCGTACAGGTGCTCGCGCCATTTCCGGTCGAGGACGGAGAGCACCACGCGGCGCTCCAGCTCGCGCACGACGTCCTCGCCGAGCTGCCGTTCGCGTTCCTCGTAGCGCGCGTGGATGTCGTCGGTCAGGGCCTCGGTGATCAGGGCGGGGGTCAGGTCGGCGCGGGAGCCCGCGGCCTCGTCGAGTTCTTCGACGGTGACGCCCACGGGATAGAGCTGGGCGAAGGCCCGCCAGAGCCGGTCCAGGTCCCACTCCTCGGCGAAGCCGTCGGCGGTCTCGGCGGCCACGTACGCGTCGATGGTGTCGTCCATGAAGTGGTGGATCTGCTCGCGCAGGTCCTCGCCCTCCAGGACGCGCCGTCGCTCGGCGTAGATGAGGGACCGCTGGCGGTTGAGGACCTCGTCGTACTTGAGGACGTTCTTACGGGTCTCGAAGTGCTGCTGTTCCACCTGGGACTGGGCGGAGGCGATGGCGCGGGTGACCATCTTGTTCTCGATGGGGACGTCGTCGGGGACGTTGGCCATCAGCATGACCCGCTCGACCAGTTCGGCGCGGAACAGCCGCATCAGGTCGTCGCCGAGCGAGAGGTAGAAGCGGGACAGGCCCGGGTCGCCCTGGCGGCCGCTGCGGCCGCGCAGCTGGTTGTCGATGCGGCGCGACTCGTGGCGCTCGGTGCCGAGGACGTACAGGCCGCCGAGTTCCTTGACCTCGTCGTGCTCCGCGGCGGCCTCGGCCGTGATCCGCTCCAGGGTTTCGCGGTACTGGTCGGGGGCCGTCTCGGGAGTGAGGTCGCGTTCCTTCAGCGCGGCCTCGGCCATGGCCTCGGGGTTGCCGCCGAGCATGATGTCGGTGCCGCGGCCCGCCATGTTCGTGGCGACGGTGACGGCTCCCTTGCGGCCGGCCTGGGCGACGATCTGGGCCTCGCGATGGTGGTTCTTGGCGTTGAGCACCTCGTGCGGGATGCCGCGTGCGGCGAGGAGCGCCGAGAGGTGTTCGGACTTCGCGACGGAGACCGTGCCGACGAGGACGGGCTGGCCGGCGCGGTGCCGTTCGATGATGTCCGTGACGACCGCGTCGAACTTCACCGACTCCCCGCGGTAGATGACGTCGGGTCTGTCGGCGCGCACCATGGGCTTGTTGGTGGGGACGGGCACCACGTGAAGCTGGTAGATCTGGTGGAACTCGGCAGCCTCGGTCATGGCCGTACCGGTCATTCCGGAGAGTTTCTCGTAGAGGCGGAAGAAATTCTGGAGCGTGATCGTGGCGAGCGTCTGGTTCTCGTCCTTGATCTTCACCCCTTCCTTTGCCTCGATCGCCTGGTGAACGCCTTCGTTGTAACGGCGTCCTGCGAGGATGCGGCCGGTGTGCTCGTCGACGATCAGGACCTCGCCGTCGGTGACGACATAGTCCTTGTCCTTCTTGAAGTGCTCTTTCGCCTTGAGCGCGTTGTTCAACTGGCCTATGAGGGACGTGTGGGCGGCATCGTAGAAGTTGTCGATGCCGAGCTGGTCCTCCAGGAGTTCCACGCCTCTGTCGAGGATGGCGACGGTGCGTTTCTTCGGGTCGTATTCGTAGTCGTACGCGTCGCGCAGCCCGGCCAGTTCGAGCTTGCGCTGCGGGGTGGTGTACTTCTCCTCCTGGATCGCGATGCCCTTCATCCTCTTCACCACCTCGGCGAAGAATCCGTACCAGTGCGTGGGCTGGTCGGCGGGCCCGGAGATGATCAGGGGGGTACGTGCCTCGTCGATGAGGATGGAGTCCGCCTCGTCGACGATCGCGAAATGGTGGCCGCGCTGGACCAGTTCGTCCTTCGTCCAGGCCATGTTGTCGCGCAGGTAGTCGAAGCCGAATTCGTTGTTGGTGCCGTACGTGATGTCGCAGGCGTACGCGGCGCGGCGCTCGGCCGGGCTCATCTCGGCCTTGATGACGCCGACGGACAGGCCGAGGAAGCGGTAGGCGCGGCCCATCCACCGGGCGTCGCGTGCGGCCAGGTAGTCGTTGACGGTGACGAGGTGGACGCCCTTTCCGGTCAGCGCGTTCAGATAGGCGGGCAGTGTCGCGGAGAGGGTCTTTCCCTCGCCGGTGTGCATTTCGGCGATATTCCCGAGGTGCAGGGCCGCGCCGCCCATGACCTGTACGTCGAAGTGGCGCATGCCAAGGGTGCGCCGGGCCGCCTCGCGGACGGTCGCGAAGACTTCGGGAAGCAGTTCGTCGAGGCTCTCTCCGTCGGCGTACCGCTCTTTGTAGTCGTCGGTGAGCGACATCAACGCGCCGTCGGAGAGCAGCCGGACGTCCTCCTCGATGGAGTTGACCTGATCCCTGATGCGTTCCAGGCGGCGCAGCATTCTGCCCTCGCCCGCGCGCATGATCTTTCCGGTGAGGCGTTCCAGTCCGAGGCCGGGCAACGGAATCCCCCCTTACCCCCTGGCCGGTCCGCTCATTGTGGGCGGGGCTCGACCTACCGGCAAGCGGACCGGTTCCGGGCGGGACGGAATGCGCCCCGTGGGAGGTATTTCAGCGAATGGGGCGATGGACGTTGTCGTGTTTGGAGGGGCCGGGGGCCGCTTCAGCGATCCACGGGCCGTCTCCGGAGGGGTCGATGATTCCTGATTCGAGCCAGGTGTAGGTGCCCGAGAGGACGCCCTTGACGACTTTGTGGTCGAGTTCGTCGGTGTTGGTCCACAGGCGGTCGAAGAGTTCCTCGACGCGAATGCGGGACTGGCGGCAGAAGGCGTCGGCCAGTTGATAGGCCTCGCGGCCGTAGTCCTCGGTGGTGCGCAGGAGTTCGGCGCGTACGCAGGCCGCGCTCATCGCGAACAGTTCGGCTCCGATGTCGACGATCCGGCCGAGGAAGCCCTGCTTGGTCTCCATCTTTCCCTGCCAGCGGGACATGGCGTAGAAGGTGGAGCGGGCCAGCTTGCGGGCGCCGCGTTCGACGTAGCGCAGATGGCCGGAGAGGTCGACGTGCCCGGGCGGGTGGAACTCGGCGTACGAGCGCGGGAGCTGGCCGGGCCCCGCGACCAGTTTCGGCAGCCAGCGCGCGTAGAAGCCGCCCGCCCGCGCGCCCGCCCTCGCCTTGTCGGAGAGGGTCTTGTCGGGGTCGATGAGGTCGCCCGCGACCTTCAGGTGGGCGTCCACGGCCTCGCGGGCGATCAGCAGGTGCATGATCTCCGTGGAGCCCTCGAAGATGCGGTTGATGCGCAGGTCGCGCAGGATCTGCTCGGCGGGAACGGCGCGCTCGCCGCGGGCGGCGAGGGACTCGGCGGTCTCGAAGCCGCGTCCGCCGCGGATCTGGACCAGCTCGTCGGCCATCAGCCAGGCCATCTCGGAGCCGTACAGCTTGGCGAGAGCCGCCTCGATGCGGATGTCGTTGCGGTCCTCGTCGGCCATCTGCGAGGAGAGGTCGAGGACGGCTTCGAGCGCGAAGGTCGTCGCCGCGATGAAGGAGATCTTCGCGCCGACAGCCTCGTGGAACGCCACGGGCTTGCCCCACTGCTCCCGCGCGGCCGACCACTCGCGGGCGATCTTCAGGCACCACTTCCCCGCGCCGACGCACATCGCCGGCAGCGAGAGCCGCCCGGTGTTGAGGGTGGTGAGGGCGATCTTCAGGCCCGCGCCCTCCGGGCCGATGCGGTTCGCCGCCGGGACGCGTACCTGGTGGAAGCGGGTCACGCCGTTCTCCAAGCCGCGCAGGCCCATGAACGCGTTGCGGTTCTCGACGGTGACGCCCTCGGAGCCCGCCTCGACGACGAACGCCGTGATGCCGCCCTTGTGGCCCTCGGACTTCGGCACCCTCGCCATGACGACGAGCAGGTCCGCGACGACGCCGTTGGTCGTCCACAGCTTCACGCCGTCCAGGATGTAGTCGTCGCCGTCAGGCACGGCCGTGGTGGCGAGGCGTGCCGGGTCCGAGCCGACGTCCGGCTCGGTCAGCAGGAACGCCGTGATGTCGGTGCGGGCGCAGCGCGGCAGGAAGGCGTCCTTCTGCTCCTGCGTACCGAAGATCTTCAAGGGCTGCGGTACGCCGATCGACTGGTGAGCGGAGAGCAGCGCGCCGATCGCGGGGCTCGCGGAGCCGGCGAGGGCGAGGGCCTTGTTGTAGTAGACCTGTGTGAGGCCGAGCCCGCCGTACTTGGTGTCGATCTTCATGCCGAGCGCGCCGAGCTCCTTGAGGCCCTTGATGGTCTCGTCGGGGATGCGCGCCTCGCGCTCGATGCGGGCCGAGTCGATCTTCGTCTCGCAGAAGTCGCGGAGCTTGGCGAGGAACTCCTCGCCGCGCCGCGCGTCCTCGTCCGGCGGCATGGGGTGCGGGTGGATCAGATCCAGCCGGAAGCGGCCGAGGAAGAGTTCCTTGGCGAAGCTGGGTTTGCGCCAGTCCTGCTCGCGGGCGGCCTCGGCGACCTGCCGGGCCTCGCGTTCGCTCACGGACGGTTTGGGGGTTGGTGCGGTCATGAGGAGCTCACCTCGCCGCGCAGAGGAATCGGTTACTGACGGGTGCTACTGGATCGTTGGTACCCCATTCGTCCCGATCCCACCAGTCCTCGCGCAGCGTTCGTACGAGAGGGGCGCGGCCTTCGTACGCGAGTCGCGCGGCCTTCGTACGACAACGGCCGGAGCCCCCGCACAGTGGGCTCCGGCCGTTGGCCTCGGGGACGTGGCCGCTTACAGGGCGAGGCCCGTGAGCACCATGACCCGCTCGTAGGTGTAGTCCTCCATCGCGAAGCGGACGCCTTCGCGGCCGACGCCGGACTGCTTGACGCCGCCGTACGGCATCTGGTCGGCGCGGTAGGAGGGGGCGTCGCCGATGACCACGCCGCCGACCTCAAGGGCGCGGTGGGCGCGGAAGGCGGTCTGGAGGTCGTGCGTGAACACGCCCGCCTGGAGGCCGTACTTGGAGTCGTTGACGGCGGCGAACGCCTCCGCCTCGCCGTCCACCTTCTTGACGGTGAGGACCGGTCCGAAGACCTCCTCGCAGGCGATGGTCACGTCGGCCGGTACGTCGGCGAGGACAGTCGGCGCGTACGTGGCGCCGTCGCGCTTGCCGCCGGTGAGCAGCTGCGCGCCCGCCTCGACGGCCTCGTCGACCCAGGACTCCACGCGCTTGGCGGCGTCCTCGTTGACCAGCGGGCCGACCTCGGTCTTCGGGTCGGACGGGTCGCCGGTGACCTGGGCCTCGACGGCCTTGACGACGCGCGGCACGAGCCGGTCGTAGACGGAGGCGTCGGCGATGACCCGCTGCACGGAGATGCAGGACTGGCCGCCCTGGTAGTTGGAGAAGGTGGCGATGCGCGAGGCGGCCCAGTCCAGGTCCTCGTCCGAGGAGAAGTCGGCGAGGACGACGGCCGCGCCGTTGCCGCCCAGCTCCAGGGTGCAGTGCTTGCGCGGCACCGAGTCCATGATCGCGTAGCCGACCTTGTCGGAGCCGGTGAAGGAGATGACCGGCATGCGCTCGTCCTGGACGAGGGCGGGCATCTTGTCGTTGGCCACCGGCAGGACCGACCAGGAGCCCGCGGGCAGCTCGGTCTCGGCGAGCAGCTCGCCGAGGACGAGGCCGGACAGCGGGGTCGCGGGGGCGGGCTTGAGGATGATCGGAGCGCCGACGGCGATGGCCGGGGCGATCTTGTGCGCGCAGAGGTTCAGCGGGAAGTTGAACGGCGCGATGCCGAGGACGACGCCCTTGGGGAAGCGGCGCGTCAGGGCGAGGCGGCCCTGGCCACCGGCGTCGGTGTCCAGGCGCTGGGCCTCGCCGCCGTTGAAGCGGCGGGCCTCCTCCGCGGCGAAGCGGAAGACGGAGACCGCGCGGCCGACCTCGCCGCGGGCCCACTTGATCGGCTTGCCGTTCTCGGCGGAGATGAGCTGCGCGATCTCCTCGGTGCGCTCGACGAGCCTGCGGCTCACGTGGTCGAGGGCGGCGGCGCGGACGTGGGCCGGGGTCGCGGCGAACTCGTCGCGCACGGCGTACGCGGCGGCCACGGCCTCCTCGACCTGGGCGTCGGTCGGGACGGCCGCCTTGGCGACGAGCCGCCCGTCCCAGGGCGAGGTGACGTCGAGCGTGGTCTCACCGGTGGTCTGGCGACCGGCGAGCCAGAAGGCGTGGATGGAAGTCATGTGATTCCCGGCCCTTCCGCGGAGGTGTGTCTTGGGGGTACGTCCCTCACCGTAGGGGCAGCCGAAGCCCCGGACGTTTGTCCGACGCGGAGTACTGGCCGGGGGCCTCGCGCCTGTTTGTACTGGCCGGTGCTGCCGCGCGCCGGGATGCTCTCCCGCCCACCCGCCTGTTTGCCCCGCGTCAGGGGCGCGAGGCGGGGGCGGGCGCCCTCGTGCAGGTCACTCGGATCCCACCGAGGTCGCCTTCAGGGACAGCCACAGCTCCATGCGGACGTCCGGGTCGTCCAGGGAGCGGCCCAGGATCTCCTCGACGCGGCGCATGCGGTACCGCAGGGTGTGCCGGTGGACGCCGAGGTCGGCGGCCGCCGCGTCCCACTGCCCGTGCCGGGAGAGCCACGCCCGCAGCGAGGCGACGAGGTCGCCGCGGCCCGTCGCGTCGTGTTCGTGCAGGGCCCGCAGGAGGCCGTCGGCGAAGGCGCGCACCGCGTCGTCCGCGAGCAGCGGGAGCACGGAACCCGCGGCCAGTTCCTCGTGCTCGACGAGGGCCCGCCCGCGCCGCCGCGCGACGGACAGCGCCTGTTCGGCCTGTTTGTACGCGGTGGCCGCGGCGATGGGCCCGGAGGGCGCGGAGAGGCCCATGACCAGCTCGGCCTCCTCGCCGGACGCCGTGACCTCACGCCCGGCGGTCCCCCGCCCGGCCTCCAGCGCCGCCGCGTACTCCGCGCACGCCCGCACCCCCGCCCCGCCGTCCACGGCGATCAGCACCAGCCGCTCTCCGTAGGGGACGACGAGCAGTGCCTCTCCGGAGCGGGCGGCCGCGGCCTCGACGACGTCGACGAGTGCGGCGAGCGGATCGCCGCTCGCCGAGGCGTCGGCCACCGCGGCTAGGACTGCCGACGAGGCCGGGGCAGCGGGCTCCCCGGCGCCCTCGCCGCTCTCCTCCGTCCCGGTGCCCGTGCCCGTCCCCGCGCCCGCGCGCACGCGTGCCGCCGACGCGGACGCCACCTCGGCGACGACGAGCCGGAAGGGCGCGTCCAGAAGGCCGCCGTAGAGGTCGCCCGCGACGGTCCGCGCGTGGTCGGGCTCGCCCGCCAGCAGCATCCGCAGCACGGCGGCGCCGATGCGCTGTTCGGCCGCGTGCAGCGACCGGGAGCGCTCGGTGGTCAGGGTCAGGAGCGCGATCGCGGAGTGCACCGCGTACCGCTCGGCGGTGCCGAGGGTGGACGCCGTGCCGACGGCGAGAGCGGCCCGCGGCCTGCGTCCCGTGCCGAGCGAGTGCAGCTCCACGCGGTCCTCGGCGCCCGCGACGACGAGGCTCGCGGGAGCGGGTCGTTCCCGCAGGCGTTCGACGTCGGTGGTGAGGCGGGCGGCCCGCCGCGCGGCCCAGTCCGGTGCGACGGCGACGGCGGCGCCCGAGGCGTCGTACAGGGCGGCCCAGCCGTCGACCTGCCCGGCCAGCGCGAGGAGCAGCCCCTCGGGGCCGTCGCTCAGCGTCTGCCTGGTCAGTTCGCGCTGGGCGGCGAAGCCCGCGGTGACCGCGCGGTACTGCTCCTCCGCGATGGCGGCGGAGACGGCCTTGCTGATGGCGATGAACGGCGTGCGCCGCGGCACCTCGATGAGCGGCAGGTCCGCTTCGGTGGCGGCGTCGAGCAGGGCCTTCGGAATGTCCGGGTAGTGCACGCCGACGGCGAAGCCGAGGCCGACGACCCCGGCGCCCGCGAGGCGCTTCACGTACCGCCGCATCGCCTCCGGGTCCTCCGCGTCCAGCTTGAGCGCGGTGATCAGGAGCAGCTCGCCGCCCTCCATGTAGGGCACGGGATCGGCGAGTTCGCTGGCGTGGGCCCAGCGCACGGGGGTGTCCAGGCGCTCCTCGCCCGCGCGCACGGTCAGTCTGAGCGCGGAGTGGTGGACGAGCGAGGCGAGGGTGGGCGGCATGGGACCTTCAGGTCTGCGGATCTTTTGGCCGGTCCGTATGAACGACCTGTGTCGATTCTGCCTCACCGTACGGTAGGGACAAGACGGACTGACGGGTAACCACGGGGGCGCCGGCCTGACCTCGTCCGCCCTCCGGCCCGCCCCGGGACTACCCCCGGAGGTCCACCAGCAGGGGAGGCGCGTGTCCGCCCGCCACCGTGGCCAGCGAGAGCACGGCGTGGCCGGGGGGCAGCGAGTGGGCGAGGTCCGAGGCGGACCAGCGTTCACGCTCGACCTTGCGCACGGTGACCGCGTCCGTGGTGACCGCCTTGCCGGTGACGAGCTTGCGCAGCGAGTGCAGCGCGCGCGTGACCGGCTGGTCGGCGAAGACGGTGTGCTGGGCGACTTCCTTTGTCTCGATCCATTCGGTGCCCCAGGCCTCGGTGAACCGCCGTCCGTCCCAGGTCGTCACCCCGGAGAAGGCCATCCGGCAGCCGACCGCCGCGTACAGGGGGCCCTGGAGGGACTCCGGCACCTCTCCTATGGTGCGCAGACCGAGGACGACGCCCGCGTTCAGCGACCGCAGCCGCTGGATGGCACGCACGCTCTCGGCGGTGAGCGTGCGCGAGGCGTCGTCGAGGATCAGACAGGCGAAGTGCGGCCGCCGGGCACGGTTGCGCACGACGTACGTGAACTGGGCGAGGAGCAGCCGGGCCAGCAGCCGCGACGCCTCCTCGTGGCCGTGCTCGGGCAGGTCCACCCTGACCCGGAGCGGATGGTGGACGACCGCCCGCATCGAGAAGGGGTGGCCGTCCCCGCCGGGGTCGAAGAAGTCGGCGAAAGCGGGCCGGTCCAGCAGCGCGAGCCGGTCGGCGAGCGCGGGGCCGGGGTCGTTGGGGGAGCCCGACTGGCGCATACGGGCGTCCAGTTCGCGGCGCATGGCGGTGTGCTCGCCCGCGGCGAGGCCCGACTGGAGGGCGGTGAGGCCCGCGGGGTCCCCTTCGAGCAGCTCCCGCAGGACGGGCACGGACGGGAAGCGCCCGTGGAGGGCGTGGTAGGGGCCGAGCAGCTGGGCGAGGGTGGTGGCGGCGCGCCGTGTGTCGACGGCTTCGAGGTCGCCGACGAGTCCCTCGGCGAGGAAGGCCGCGGCCTCGTCCGCGTCGGCGCAGTCCGCGTACAGGTCGATGTCGTGCACGGAGGCCGGGTCGCCCGGCCTGACCACGACGTCGTACGTGTCGTCGGCGCCGAGCGCCGTGCCCGCCGCGCACACGACGACGACCGCGCACTGCCCGGCGAGAGCGCCGAGGGCGAGCGACTCGGCGACGGGGCGCATCAGCCGTCCCGTCTTGCCCGCGCCGGAGGGGCCCACGGCGAGCAGTGAGGTGCCGAGCACGGCGGGGTCGAGGGCCGCGCCCGCGCCGCGTACGGCGTACGGGTTGCGGTCGTCCCGCGCGAAGCGGCCGATCCTGACCTGGCCGACGAGCGGGTCGTGGACGGCGGTGCGGGTCGGCAGGTCGCGCTGGCCCGAGGGGTGGGTCCAGGCGGCGGCGCCGTGCCGGGCGACCGTGTCCACGAAGGTGGCCAGGGCGGTGGGGTGGGGAGCGGCCGGGTCGGGGGCCGCCGTGCGCCAGGCGTGGGCGACGCGGGCGCAGTCGACGTCGGTCATGCGCCCGCTGAGCAGTTCGGCGGAGAGGAGGTCCGCGGCCTTGTCCTGGCCCGCGGCGCGCAGCTCGGGCCAGTGGGCGCGCGGGGGTGCGTCGGCCGGGCGGGGCGGGGTGGCGGGCCGCCGCACGGTGGCGCCCCTGGCCTCGCGGACCGCCTGCCACCAGCCGCCGATGCGGGCGAAGGGCCACAGCACGGCGAGCGTGATCAGGACGTACAGGGTGTCGATGACCGCGGGCGAGGCGAAGACGTCGGGGTCGCCGGTGACGAGCGCGACCAGGGAGAAGACGGGGTCGGCCACGGGCAGCGGCCGGGTGTCGAGCCCGAGGGCGCTCGGCCAGACGAAGATCAGGGCGCCCACGGCGGCGACGGAGGCGAGCACCGCGCGGGCCGGCTGCGGGCGCCGGACCACGAAGTGCCGGATCGCGTCGGGCCACGCGCCGAGCCGTCCGACGGTGTACACCAGCGCGCCGAAGACCACCCCGTCGTAGACGATCCGCGCGTCGATGCCCTCCAGCCCCTTGGGCTGGGTGCTCCCGGCCCACCACCAGTCCCCCGGCGTGAACAGCTTCAGCAGCGCCCACTGGTAGGGGATGTTGCCCTGCCGCCACAGCGACCAGAAGAGCAGGCCGAGCACGGCGGAGATCACCATGCCGACGACCAGGCGCCTGCCCGCGCCCTCGGTCTCGGCCTCGGGCTCCGGGGGCCGGTAACCGTAGCGCCAGATGCCCGGGGCCGCCTCGGGGCGGGGCGTGGCCAGCCAGTCGGCGACGGAGGCGGGGCCTTCGGCGCCCGGCGGCTGCCGGGGCATCGGGGGCGCGGCGGGAGCAGTCGGCGTCGCCGGGCGCGGCACCGGTGCGGCCCGCTGCCCGTCGCGTGCCCCGTGCGTGCCCTCGGTGTCCATCGGCCTTGCCCCCTGACCTGCCGGTCCGTCCGTCGATCCGCGCTCAATCTAGTGGCAGCGCGAGGGGAGTTCACCGGTTACGCGCCCGGTCCGCCCGGAGTGCCGGAACACGGCATGTGTCCAAGTCGGACAACCGTGCCGCGCGACCCCACCCCGATGGAGCATGACCGTCCCCCCGCCCCGCCCCTAATCTGCGAGAAACCCCCCGTCGAACCAGGCCAAGGTCGAACCAGGCGAAACCGTCAGCCAGCGTCCGGCGTAGCCGTCCAACCCCCAGAAACAGGAGCCCCGCATGAGCGACATCCCGCAGGAGCGCCGCGTCGTCACCGCCATCCCCGGCCCGAAGTCGCAGGAGCTTCAGGCCCGCCGTACCGCCGTGGTCGCCGGTGGCGTGGGCTCCGTGCTGCCCGTCTTCACCGCCCGCGCGGACGGCGGCATCATCGAGGACGTCGACGGCAACCGTCTGATCGACTTCGGTTCCGGCATCGCCGTGACCTCCGTCGGTGCCTCCGCCGAGGCCGTGGTGCGCCGGGCCTCCGCCCAGCTCCAGGACTTCACGCACACCTGTTTCATGGTCACGCCGTACGAGGGGTACGTGGCGGTCGCCGAGGCGCTCGCCGAGCTGACGCCGGGCGACCACGAGAAGAAGTCGGCGCTGTTCAACTCCGGCGCCGAGGCCGTCGAGAACGCCGTCAAGATCGCCCGTGCGTACACCAAGCGCCAGGCCGTCGTCGTCTTCGACCACGGCTACCACGGCCGTACGAACCTCACGATGGCGCTGACCGCCAAGAACATGCCGTACAAGCACGGCTTCGGCCCGTTCGCCCCCGAGGTCTACCGCGTCCCGGTCGCCTACGGCTACCGCTGGCCGACCGGCGCCGAGAACGCCGGACCCGAGGCCGCCAAGCAGGCCATCGACCAGATCACCAAGCAGGTCGGCGCGGAGAACGTCGCCGCGATCATCATCGAGCCCGTGCTCGGCGAGGGCGGCTTCATCGAGCCCGCGAAGGGCTTCCTGCCCGAGATCGTGAAGTTCGCCAACGACAACGGCATCGTCTTCGTCGCGGACGAGATCCAGTCCGGCTTCTGCCGCACCGGTCAGTGGTTCGCCTGCGAGGACGAGGGCATCGTCCCCGACCTGATCACCACGGCCAAGGGCATCGCGGGCGGTCTGCCGCTCGCCGCCGTCACGGGCCGCGCCGAGATCATGGACGCCCCGCACGCGGGCGGCCTCGGCGGCACCTACGGCGGCAACCCGGTGGCCTGCGCCGGTGCGCTCGGCGCCATCGAGACGATGAAGGAGCTGGACCTCAACGCCAAGGCGAAGGCGATCGAGTCGACGATGAAGGCCCGCCTCACGGCGATGGCCGAGAAGTTCGACATCATCGGTGACATCCGCGGCCGTGGCGCGATGATCGCCATCGAGCTGGTCAAGGACCGGACGACCAAGGAGCCCCACCCGGCGGCCACCGCGGCCCTGGCCAAGGCCTGCCACGCGGAGGGCCTGCTGGTCCTGACCTGCGGCACCTACGGCAACGTCCTGCGCTTCCTGCCGCCGCTGGTCATCGGCGACGACCTGCTCAACGAAGGCCTGGACATCATCGAGAACGCCTTCGCCGGCGTCTGAGTCCGGGGGAGCGTCGGGGCGTGTGAAGAAGGTGTGCGGGCCCCATGACAGGTTGCCGAACCGCCTGTCGGGCCGGACGCCTTCTGCCGTACGGTTTCCGCAGATGAGAGAAACACCCCGCCCAGAGGGGACTGTGGGCGACACCAGGGCGGAGCCTCCCCGGCCCCGTCCCGGTCGTGCCCTCGCGCACGCACCCGGAGCCTCTGGCTCCGGAACTCCTCACCGATCGGATGACCGCGCGCCCCAGACCCCCCGGGGCGCGCGGCACCCCGGTCCTTCCGGCCGCCTCGGGACAATCCCCCCTGTCCCGGGGCGGCCGCCCCTTTTCCTCTGTCTGTACGCGCTCGTGTTCGCGCTGCTCACCTGGCAGGTCGTCGCCGAAGGGCCGCTGCGCCGGGCCGACGAGCGCGCGGGGCGGGCCCTGAGCGGCAGCCGCCTGCCGGGGCGCGCCGCGGAGTTCCTCGCCGATCTCGGCAATCTCACGGTCGCGGTGCCGGTCCTCCTCGCCGTCCTCGCCTGCACCGCCTGGCGCGGCCACCGCGCCGGTACGTTCCGCTGGTGGCTGCCCGCGGTGGCCGCCGCCCTCGCCATGGCCGCGGTGCCCGCGCTCGTCGTGCCGCTCAAGGCGGCCATCGGCCGGCCGGGGCCGCCGGGCATGGCGGGCCACGACGGCTTCTACCCCTCGGGCCACGCCGCGACGGCCGCCGTCGCCTACGGAGCGGCCGCGCTGCTCCTGCTCCCCCTGCTGCGCGGCTCGTACGGCCGTCGCGCACTGCTCGCCGGCTGCGCGGTGTTGAACGTCGCCGTCGGCTTCGGTCTCGTGCGCCGGGGATATCACTGGCCGCTGGACGTGGTGGCCTCGTGGCTGCTGTGCGGGATGCTGCTGCACGTGATGGTGGCCTTGGTCGGGCGGTACGGCGAACCGCCCGGGAAGCGGCCCGAGCTGTAGGGGGCCGAGGAGCCGGAGCCGGGGTGGCTCACGCCTCCTCGTCCCGGGTCTCCCGCGCGAGGCCCGCAGCCGCCTCGTGCATCGCCAGTTCGAGCAGCGCCGGGTCCGTCAGCGTGCCCGATCCGTCCGGGGGGACCAGCCAGCGCACGCCGCCCGTCACCCGCCCGGGGTAGGGCACGACGATCCAGGTGCCGCGGCCCGCGCCGCGCACCCCCGTGCCGAGCCAGTGGGCGACCGTGCCCGCCGGTACGAAGAAGCCCATGCGCGAGTCGCCGAAGTCGGCGAGCACCGGCCCCGGGCGGTCGGTGCAGCAGGTCAGCACGTCGAGCGTGGGGTGGCCCAGCTCGCCGGGGAGAATCAGCACGTCCCAGCGCCTGCCGGCGGGCAGGAGCGCGACGCCGTACGGGTTGCGCTCCCATTCCCATCGGCAGGCGTCCGGATCCGGTGCCACCGATACGAGCCATTCGAGCGCCGACCTCGCTCCCGAGCCAGTCATGGCTGGACCTCCCTGTTTCCCGGTGACGGCTGTGCGTGTCACTGGTGAGAGGGGCCCGGGAGCCGGGCATTACGCGGGTTCGGCTACTTGTTGGTAGTGAAGCGGCTCGCGCCGCGGCGGTGGGGCGTACGCCGGTTCAGCCGGCACAGACGCCACTTCAGCTGTCGAAGCCGAGCCCCAGCTTGTCCATCGTCTTGAGCCAGAGGTTCCGCCTGCCGCCGTTGGCGTCGGAGCGGGCGAGCGACCACTTGGTCAGCGCGACGCCCGTCCAGGCGAACGGCTCGGGCGGGAACGGCAGCGGCTTCGTGCGGACCATCTCCAGGCTCGTGCGTTCCGTGCGCTCACCGGAGAGCAGGTCGAGCATCACGTCGGCGCCGAACCGGGTGGCCCCGACGCCGAGGCCGGTGTAGCCCGCCGCGTACGCGACGCGGCCCTGGTGGGCCGTGCCGAAGAACGCCGAGAAGCGCGAGCACGTGTCGATCGCGCCGCCCCACGCGTGCGTGAAGCGAACCCCCTCCAGCTGCGGGAAGCAGGTGAAGAAGTGCCGGGCGAGCTTCGCGTACGTCTCGGGCCGGTGGTCGTACTCGGCGCGCACCTTCCCGCCGTACGGATAGATCGCGTCGTAGCCGCCCCACAGGATGCGGTTGTCGGCGGAGAGCCGGAAGTAGTGGAACTGGTTGGCGCTGTCGCCGAGTCCCTGCCGGTTGTGCCAGCCGATCGCGGCCAGCTGGTCGTCGGTCAGCGGCTCGGTCATCAGCGCGTAGTCGTAGACCGGCACGGTGTACGCGCGGACGCGCTTGACCAGCGAGGGGAAGATGTTCGTGGCGAGCGCCACCTGGCGGGCGAAGACCCGGCCGTACGGGGTGCGGACCGCCATCCCCGCGCCGGTCCGTGCCAGTTCCAGGGCGGGCGTGTGCTCGTAGACGCGTACGCCCTTCTCCAGGCAGGCCCGCTTCAGGCCCCACGCCAGCTTCGCCGGGTGCAGCATGGCGACGCCGTCGCGGTCCCACAGGCCGCCGAGGAAGGTCGGCGAGTCGACCTGCGCGCGCACGGCGTCGGCGTCGAGCAGTTCGGCGCCGCCCGCCAGGCCGTGGGCGGCCATCTCCTCGTACATCTCGTGGAGTTCGGCCACCTGGTGCGGCTCGGTGGCGACGTCGATCTCGCCGGTGCGCTCGAAGTCGCAGGCGATGGAGTAGCGCTTGACGGCCGCCTCGATCTCGTCGAGGTTGCGGGCGCCCAGCTCCTCCAGCTTCTCGATCTCACCGGGCCAGCGGGACAGGCCGTTGGCGACGCCGTGGGTGAGGGAGGCTGCGCAGAAGCCGCCGTTGCGGCCCGAGGCGGCCCAGCCCGCTTCGCGGCCCTCGACGAGGACGACGTCGCGGTGCGGGTCGCGCTCCTTGGCGTTGAGGGCGGTCCACAGTCCGCTGTAGCCGCCGCCGACGACGAGGAGGTCGCATCGGTCGTCGCCGGTGAGGGCGGGCTCGGGGGCGGGCTTGCCGGGGTCGTCCAGCCAGTACGGGACCGGCTGGGCGTCGGAGAGGGACTTGGTCCAACGGGTCATGGCGCTAGGGGCCATGATTTCCACTCCTTCTGAAACGGCGGGAATTACCGGGACTGTTTGTTGCGGCGCTTGCCGATCAGCATTCCGGCGAGCACCAGGAGCACGGCGACGAGGAACATCGCCGTACCGATCACATTGATCTGAACGGGCGTGCCACGCTGTGCGGATCCCCAGACGAACATGGGGAATGTCACGGTCGAGCCCGCGTTGAAGTTCGTGATGATGAAGTCGTCGAAGGAGAGCGCGAAGGCGAGCAGCGCGCCCGCCGCGATGCCGGGGGCGGCGATCGGCAGCGTGACCCTCAGGAAGGTCTGCACGGGGCCCGCGTAGAGGTCCTGCGCGGCCTGTTCCAGACGGGGATCCATCGACATGACGCGCGCCTTGACGGCGGTCACCACGAAGCTGAGGCAGAACATGATGTGGGCGATGAGGACCGTCCAGAAGCCGAGCTGGGCGCCCATGTTGAGGAAGAGCGTGAGCAGCGAGGCGGCCATGACGACCTCGGGCATCGCCATCGGCAGGAAGATCAGGGAGTTGATGGCGCCGCGTGCCCGGAAGCGGTAGCGCACGAGGGCGAAGGCGATCATCGTGCCGAGTACGGTCGCGCCGATCGTGGCCCAGGTGGCGATCTGGAGGCTCAGGGAGAGCGATCCGCACATGTCGGCGACATCGCACGGGTTCTGCCACGCGTCGGTGGAGAACTCCTGCCAGGAGTAATTGAAGCGGCCCTTCGGTTTGTTGAAGGAGAAGACCGTGACGATGACGTTCGGCAGGAGCAGATAGGCGAGCGTGCACAGGCCCGCGATGACGACGAGATTGCGCCGCAGCCAGCGAAGAATGGCCATCAGACGAGATCCTCCGTCCCCGACTTGCGGATGTAGAAGGTCACCATGAGGAGAATGGCGGCCATGAGGATGAAGGACAGGGCTGCCGCGGTCGGATAGTCCAGAATGCGCAGGAACTGCGTCTGGATGACGTTTCCGACCATGCGGGTGTCGGTCGATCCGAGCAGATCCGCGTTCACGTAGTCGCCCGCCGCCGGGATGAAGGTCAGCAGCGTTCCGGAGACGACGCCCGGCATGGAGAGCGGGAACGTCACCTTGCGGAAGGTCGTGGACGGCTTGGCGTAGAGATCACCGGCCGCCTCGTGCAGCCGTCCGTCGATGCGCTCCAGCGAGGTGTAGAGCGGCAGGATCATGAACGGCAGGAAGTTGTACGTGAGTCCGCAGATCACCGCGAGCGGTGTGGCGAGGACCCGGTCGCCGTCGGTGGCGCCCAGCCAGCTGGTGACGTCCAGGACGTGCAGGGAGTTGAGGGCGCCCACGACGGGGCCGCCGTCCGCGAGGATCGTCTTCCAGGCCAGCGTACGGATCAGGAAGCTGGTGAAGAACGGTGCGATGACCAGCACGAGGATGAGGTTGCGCCAGCGGCCCGCGCGGAACGCGATCAGATAGGCGAGCGGATAGCCGAGCAGCAGGCACAGAACCGTGGCGGCACCCGCGTAGAGCACCGAGCGCAGAAATTGCGGCCAGTAGTCGGTGAGCGCATCCCAGTAGGTGGCGAAGTGCCAGGTGACCTTGAAGCCCTCTTCGAGCGACCCGGTCTGTACGGACGTCGACGCCTGGTAGACCAGCGGCAGCGCGAAGAAGACGATGAGCCAGAGGATGCCGGGGAGCAGCAGCCAGTAGGGGACGAGGCGGCCGCGCCCGCGGGACCCCCGGGGTGCGGGGGCCGGGTCCGCGGGGTCCTTCGCCGGCGGCGCTTCGGTGCGGGTCGTCGTCATGCGGAGGCGTCCTCCTCGACCTTCTCGACGCCCGCCTCGACGTCCTGGGCGGCGTCGAGGCCGAAGGTGTGCGCGGGGTTCCAGTGCAGGACGACCTCGGCGCCCGGGGTGAGGCGGCCGTCGCGCTCGATGTTCTGCGCGTACACCTCGAAGGAGGGGCAGACCGGGCTGTGCACGACGTACTGCGTCGATACGCCGATGAAGCTGCTGTCGGCGATGCGTCCGGTGATGCGGTTGCGGCCCTCGGGGATCCGCCCCGCGTCGTCGGCGTGTGTGAGGGAGATCTTCTCGGGGCGGATGCCGACCAGGACCTTGCCGCCGGTCGCGGTGGGGCCGCTGCACCGGGCGGTGGGCAGTGTCAGCTTGCAGTCGCCCGCCTTCACGACCAGGTCGTCGCCGCTCTCCGCGGCGACCTCCGCCTCGATGAAGTTGGAGGTGCCGAGGAAGTTGGCGACGAAGGTGGTGCGCGGGTTCTCGTAGAGGTCGGCCGGGGCGCCGAGCTGTTCGACGCGGCCGCCGTTCATCACGGCCACGGTGTCGGCCATCGTCATGGCCTCCTCCTGGTCGTGCGTGACGTGTACGAACGTGATGCCGACCTCGGTCTGGATGCGCTTCAGCTCCAGCTGCATCTGGCGGCGCAGCTTCAGGTCGAGGGCGCCGAGGGGCTCGTCGAGGAGGAGCACCTTGGGGTGGTTGATGAGCGCGCGGGCGACGGCGACGCGCTGCTGCTGGCCGCCGGAGAGCTGGTGCGGCTTCTTGCGGGCCTGCTCGCCGAGCTGGACGAGGTCGAGCATCTCGCCGACCTGCTTCTTCACGGACTTGATGCCGCGGCGGCGCAGGCCGAAGGCGACGTTCTCGAAGATGTCCAGGTGCGGGAAGAGCGCGTACGACTGGAAGACGGTGTTCACGGGCCGCTTGTACGGCGGCAGGGCCGTGACGTCCTGGTCGCCGAGCCGGACGGTGCCCGAACTGGGCTCCTCCAGGCCGGCGATCATGCGGAGCGTGGTGGTCTTGCCGCAGCCGGATGCGCCGAGCAGCGCGAAGAAGGAGCCCTGCGGCACGGTGAGGTCGAGCGGGTGTACGGCGGTGAAGGAGCCGTACGTCTTGCTGATCCCGGTGAGACGGACGTCGCCGCCGTGTTCTTGAGCAGTCGTCATGAGGGGGTCCAGGGGAGAGTAGAGGGGCAACGGAGGCGCCCCTTCAGGGGCGCGGGGAACTGCGCGACCAGCCACACGGGTCCGCAGGTTCAGGCGGCCACAGCCCACGCGGCGTCACACGCCGGTCAGCTTCGCGAACTTCTCCTCGTACGCGGTCTCTTCCTTCGGAGTCAGCGACCGGAACGCCCGGGACTTCTCCTTCATCTCCTTGTCGGGGATGATCAACGGGTTCGACGCCGCGCCCTTGTCGATCTTCGCGAGGGAGTCCCGCACTCCGTCCACCGGGCACACGTAGTTGATGTACGCGGCGAGGCGGGCCGCCGGCTCGGGTTCGTAGTAGTAGTCGATGAGCCGCTCGGCGTTGCTCTTGTGCCGCGCCTTGTTCGGGACCAGCAGATTGTCCGTGGACGTGATGTAACCCGCGTCCGGGATGTGGAAGTCGATGTCCGGGTTGTCGGCCTTGAGCTGCACGATGTCACCGGCCCAGCCGACGCAGGCGGCGATGTCGCCCTTGGCGAGGTCCGAGGTGTAGTCGTTGCCGGTGAAGCGGCGGATCTGCCTCTTGTCGACGGCCTTCTGGAGACGGGCGATGGCCGCGTCGTAGTCGTCGTCGCTGAAGTCCGCGGGGTCCTTGCCCATGTCGAGGAGCGTCATGCCGACGGTGTCGCGCATCTCGGAGAGGAATCCGACGCGCCCCTTGAGCTTCGGGTCGTCGAGCAGCTGCGACACCGAGGTGACCTTCTTCCCGCCGGTCGCCTTCTTGTTGTACGCGATGACGGCGGAGATGCCGGTCCAGGGATACGAGTAGGCCCGGCCCGGGTCCCAGTCGGGGTCGCGGAACTGGGACGACAGGTTGGTGTACGCGTGCGGCAGGTTGGCCGCGTCCAGTTTCTGGACCCACCCGAAACGGATGAGCCGTGCCGCGAGCCAGTCCGTGACGCAGATGAGGTCACGGCCGGTGTCCTGGCCCGCGGCGAGCTGCGGCTTGATCTTCCCGAAGAACTCGACGTTGTCGTTGATGTCCTCGGTGTACTTGACCTCGATCCCGGTGCGTTCCGTGAACGCCGCCAGGGTGGGCCGCCGGTTCTTGTCCTTCTCGTCGACGTCCATGTACTCGGTCCAGTTGGAGAAGGTGAGCCGCTTCTCCGTGGCCGAGTGGTCCTCGGACGAGACGTCACCCTGGCCCTTGCCCGCAGCGGGGATCCCGCAGGCACTCAGGGCGCCGAGTCCACCGGCGGCGAGCGCGCCCGTTGTGGCGGCGCGCAGCAGGGAGCGGCGGGTCAGGGACCCCCTGCCGTTCCTCAGGCTGCGGTGCATGGCGGCCAGTTGGGCCGGGGACTGGGGGGGCTCGTACTGCTCCATGCGCGTGGTTGCCCTTTCGGGAGGAATGCGGCCGCCGGTCGTGCGGCCTACTGACTATCGGTCCCCGAAGATCGTGCGGTGCCAGTCCTTGCGGACCACCGCGGTGTTGTCGAACATGACGTGCTTCACCTGCGTGTACTCCTCGAATGAGTACACGGACATGTCCTTGCCGTAGCCCGAGGCCTTGTAGCCGCCGTGCGGCATCTCGCTGAGGATCGGGATGTGGTCGTTGACCCAGACGCAGCCGGCCTTGATCTCGCGGGTGGCGCGGCCCGCGCGGTACACGTCGCGGCTCCAGGCGGAGGCGGCGAGGCCGTAGGGGGTGTCGTTGGCGAGGCGGATGCCCTCGTCGTCACTGTCGAAGGGCAGTACGACGAGCACGGGTCCGAATATCTCGGACTGGACGATCTCGCTGTCCTGCGCGGCGTCCACGACGAGCGTCGGCCGGTAGAAGGCGCCGGGGTGCGCGAGCGCCTCGCCGCCGGTCACCACGCGCGCGTAGGAGCGGGCCCGGTCGACGAAGCCGGCGACGCGGTCGCGGTGGGCATGCGAGATGAGGGGCCCCATGTCGGTGTTCGGGTCGAACGGGTCGCCGAGCCGCACGCTCCTCATGAGGTCGGCGACGCCCTCCACGAACGCGTCGTAGAGCGGACGCTGGACGTACGCGCGCGTGGCGGCCGTGCAGTCCTGTCCGGAGTTGATGAGCGATCCGGCGACCGCGCCGTGCACGGCGGCGTCGAGGTCGGCGTCGTCGAACACCACGAAGGGCGCCTTGCCGCCGAGTTCCAGGTGCAGCCGCTTGACGGTGGCGGTGGCGATCTCGGCGACGCGCTTGCCGACGCCGGTGGAGCCGGTGAAGGACGTCATGGCGACGTCAGGGTGTCCGACGAGGTGCTCACCGGCGTCCTTGCCGGCCCCCGTGACGATGTTGACGACACCGTCCGGGATGCCGGCCTCGGTGGCGGCCTGCGCGAACAGGAGCGAGGTGAAGGGGGTCAGCTCGGCGGGCTTCAGCACGATGGTGTTGCCGGCCGCGATCGCCGGCAGGACCTTCCAGGCGGCCATCTGGAGCGGGTAGTTCCAGGGCGCGATGGACCCGACGACGCCGATGGGCTCCCGGCGTACGTACGAGGTGTGGTCCCCGGTGTACTCACCCGCCGACTGGCCCTGGAGGTGGCGGGCTGCGCCCGCGAAGAAGGCGGTGTTGTCGACGGTGCCCGGCACGTCGAACTCCCGGCTCAGCTTGATCGGCTTGCCGCACTGCACCGACTCGGCCCGCGCGAACTCCTCGGCGCGGTCGGCCAGCACGCCCGCGAAACGGTGCATGGCGTCCGAGCGCTCGCCCGGGGTGGCGCCCGCCCAGCCGGGGAACGCCTCGGCCGCCGCGGCGACGGCGGCGTCGACGTCGTCTCTTCCGGCCAGCTCGTACGAGTAGACCTCCTCGGCGGTGGCCGGGTCCACGACCGCGTGGGTCCGGCCCGAGGTGCCCTTGGTCAGCCGCCCGGCGATGTACTGCGCGCCGTCCGCGAAATGGTCCCGCGCCTGGAAGTTGTGCATGACGCTCTCCTCCGCCGCCCTCCCCGTCCCACAGGGGTCGGCGTAGCTCCAGATCGATTTGAGTGCCGATCCTGACAGAGCAGGGATAGTCCAACAAGTGATTCCGTTGTTGCCTTTTGGTTACGCGACGGAATCTGTCGACCAGGTGTCGAGTCGTCCCGGAAAACCCAGGACGGTGTGTCAGTGGTGCGTGCCAGACTCGCGTGCATGACGAAGATCGAATCGGTGCGCTCGGTGGACGCGCTGGTCCGCGCGGTGAGCGAGGGCGAGCCGGTGGAGTACCTGTACTTCTGGGGCCACACCCCGAGGCGGGACGGCTCCCTGGGCCGCAGCTGCCTCAGCCAGTGGTGGCCCTCGCCCTTCACCGTGGACGGCGTCACGTACGCGTCGGCGGAGCACTGGATGATGGCGGCCAAGGCCCGCCTCTTCGCCGACGCGGACGCCGAGCGGGCGATCCTCGCGGCACGGACCCCCACCGAGGCGAAGAAGGCGGGGCGGGGTGTGCGGGGCTTCGACGAGGCGGCCTGGGCCCAGGAGCGGTTCGAGATCGTGGTGCGGGGCAGCGTCCACAAGTTCACGTCGGACCCGGCACTGAGGGAGTTCCTCACGGGGACGGGGCGGCAGGTGCTGGTGGAGGCGAGCCCGCTGGACCGCGTGTGGGGGGTGGGACTCGCGGCGGACGACCCCCTGATCCTGGACCCGGCGCGGTGGCGGGGGCCGAACCTCCTCGGGTTCGCGCTCATGGAAGCGCGGGCTCTCCTGTCCTCGCGGTGCGACGTGGGTGAGGGGGGCCGGGGGTAGGGCCTAGGGCCTGGCTGTGATCACCGTGGAGGCGTAGCGCAGGGCGTCCGTCGCGGGCTCCTCCGGCATCGTCATCAGGATCACCAAGAAGGCCGCCCCCAGCACGATGCCGACCGACCCGCAGATGATCCCCGCCAGCGCCTGGCCGCCGTTCGTCGCCTCTCCCCGCCGCGCCTTCCCGCGCCCCACCGCGCCGAAGACCACCGCGAGGACGCCGAGGACGACCGCCAGCGGCCCCAGACAGAAGCCGACTGTGGCGATGATCCCGAGCACGAGTGCGGCCACGCCCATGCCGTTCGCGGGCGCCATCGGCAGGGAGGGCCAGCCGTATCCGGGCGGCCCGCCCTGGTATCCCGGGTATCCGGCGTATCCCGGACAGCCCGGGTAACCCTGCCGGTCGGCGGGCCCCGCCTGACCCTCGTACCCCTGGAAACCGGCAGGTCCCCGCCCCGGGTACCCGTACGCCGCCTGCCCCGGCCCGTCCGGCGATATCGGTGGCGGCGGCACCGGCTCCCCCAGCCCCCCGGTCGGCGAAGGCGGGGACGGGGGCACCGCGGCCCCCGGCATCGGCGTCCCCGCCCACTGGACATGAGCCGCGGGCGGCCCGACCGGACCCGGCACTCCCCGCCGCGCCCCCGCGCCCTTCACGTCCTCCGCGGGCGGAGCCCAAGGATCCCGCTCCCCCGGCGCACCCGCGCCCTCCGCGCCCTCCGCGCCGTCCGCACCCTCCGGCATGGCGGTCACCTCTTTCATACGTTCCGTCATGCTACGGCCCCCGCTTCGCCCGCGAAGACCGCCGCCTACGATGATCCCCGACCCATCGATCAGCCGATCAAGCCCGTTCCTGGGGAGGAACCGTGACCGAGCAGCAGAGCGCAGCCGCCACCGCAGGAGACCCGTACGACCCGCTCGTCCCGCACGCCTTCATCGCCGGGCTGCCCAAGGCGGAGCTGCACGTTCACCACGTCGGTTCGGCTTCCCCGCGCATCGTCTCCGAGCTGGCCGCCCGGCACCCCGACTCCGCAGTGCCGACCGACCCCGAGGCGCTAGCCGACTACTTCACGTTCACGGACTTCGCGCACTTCATCCAGGTCTACCTCTCCGTCGTGGACCTGATCCGCACCCCCGAGGACGTGCGCCTGCTCACCTACGAGGTGGCCCGCGACATGGCCCGGCAGAACGTGCGCTACGCCGAGCTGACCATCACCCCGTACTCCTCCGTACGCCGCGGCATCGACGACCGCGCCTTCATGGACGCCATCGAGGACGCCCGCAAGGCCGCCGAGGCGGAGTTCGGCACCGTCCTGCGCTGGTGCTTCGACATCCCCGGCGAGGCCGGGCTCGTCTCTGCCGAGGAGACGGCGCGGCTCGCCACCACCGACAAGCTGCGCCCCGAGGGCCTGGTCTCCTTCGGGCTCGGCGGGCCCGAGATCGGCGTGCCCCGTCCGCAGTTCAAGCCCTATTTCGACCAGGCCATCGCGGCCGGACTGCACTCGGTGCCGCACGCGGGCGAGACGACCGGGCCCGAGACCGTCTGGGACGCCCTGATCCACCTGGGCGCCGAGCGCATCGGCCACGGCACCACCTCCGCCCAGGACCCGAAGCTCCTCGCCCACCTCGCCGAGCGCCGCATCCCGCTGGAGGTCTGCCCGACCTCGAACATCGCGACGCGCGCCGTGCGCACCCTCGACGAGCACCCGATCAGGCAGTTCGTCGAGGCCGGGGTGACCGTGACGATCAACTCCGACGACCCGCCCATGTTCGGCACCGACCTGAACAACGAGTACGCCGTCGCGGCCCGCCTCCTCGGCCTCGACGAGCGCGGCGTCGCGGCCCTCGCGAAGAACGCCGTGGAGGCGTCCTTCCTCGACCCCGCGGGCAAGGCCAGGATCGCCGCCGAGATCGACACGTACACGGAGACGTGGCTGGCTCCGTGACCCGGCACCACAATGGGGCCATGCGCACTGTGACAGCCGTGGCCCACCGAGGCGATCCCTACCGCGTCCGCGAGAACACCCTCCCGTCCCTGCGCTCCGCGTTCGAACAGGGCGCGGACGCGGTGGAGATCGACGTCCGCCTGTGCGGCGACGGCGTACCCGTACTGCTGCACGACGCGACGCTCAAACGCCTGTGGGGGTACGACCGTCCGCTCGGCGTGCTGTCCTCCGCCGAGGTGGACGGCCTCACCGAGGGCGGCGTGCCAACGCTCGAAGCGGCCCTCGCGGCCACGGCGGGGCACCGGGTGATGATCGACCTGCCGGGGGCGACGCACGACGCCGTGCGGACGATCGTCGGGGTCGTCGCGGAGTGCGGGGCCGCGGACCGCGTCCACTACTGCGCGGGCGGGGAGACCATGCTCGCCGTGCGCGACGCCGACCCGGCCGCGGAGATCGCACTGACCTGGACGACGCTGGCCCCGCCTCGCCGTGTCCTGCTCGACGCCGTGAAGCCCCGCTGGCTCAACTACCGCTTCCCGCTGGTCGACCGCGAACTGGTCTTCCAGGTGCACCGCGACGGCTTCCTCGTCTCGGCGTGGACCCCCGACACCCGCCGCTCGATGCGCCGTCTGATCGACGCGGGCGTCGACGCGATCACCACCAACCGCGTCGGCCTTTTGAAGGCGCTGCGCACCTCCTGACGCTTCGGGGTACCCGGCCCGGATGAGCGAGATTCTGGTGGGCACCTGTTCGTGGACGGACCGCGCGCTGCTGGCCGGCGGCTGGTATCCGCGGGGCCGACGGGACGCCGAGGGGCGGCTGCGCCACTACGCCGGCCGTTTCCCGGTGGTGGAGGTGGACGCGACCTACTACGCCCTCCCCCGCGAGGAGACCTGCCGGTTGTGGGCGGACCGCACGCCGGACGGGTTCCGCTTCGACGTGAAGGCGTTCTCCCTGCTCACCGGGCACCCGACCCGGCAGGCCTCCCTCCCCGCCGACCTGCGGGGCGAACCGGCGGGCCCCTGGCTCCTCGACACCGTGTGGCAGCGCTTCAGCGGCGCGCTCGAACCGCTTCGCCGGGCGGGCCGGCTGGGCACGCTGCTGTTCCAGTTCCCGCCCTGGTTCGCCCCGGGGCCCCGGGCGGAGAAGGCGCTGAGCGAGTGTGCCGAACGCGCCGCGGGCTGGCCGGTGGCCGTGGAGTTCCGGCACCCCGCGTGGTGGCAGGAGGGTCGGCGGGCCCGCAGCGAGGCGCTGCTGACGGAGCTGGACATGGCCGCGGTCGCGGTGGACACGGCGCAGGGGCTGCCGGGGTCCATGCCTCCCGTGGCCCCCGTCGCCGCGCCGCGGCACGCGGTGGTCCGCTTCCACGGGCGCAGCACGGCGTGGGGCACCGGTTCCAAGGAGGACAAGTTCCGCCACACGTACACGGAGGCGGAACTCGCCGAGTGGCTTCCGCGCGTGCGCTCCATGGCCGAGCGTGCCGACGAGGTCCACGTCCTGTTCAACAACTGCTGTGCGGACGCGGCGGTCCGGGCGGCGGAGTCGATGAGCCGGCTCATCGACGGGGGGCCGTCGGGCGATCTGGCACGCGCGGATGCCTCGTCGGCCCCGTCCGATCCGGCAACCCTCTTCGACCGGACGACCCTGTTCGAAGCAGCGACGCTGTTCGATCCGGAGCCCCTGGGGAACAACCCCGGCAACTCCCCCGGTACATCGGCCACTTGACCCCGAGGTGGTCACGCCCCCGCAAGGCCGACCTGGAGACCCTCACGCACGCGCTGTTCGGCGGAGAGCTGCTGCCGGGCGCGCTACACGAACCTGGTCGCCGCCGCCGAGGACGGCTCCCGCACCCTCGTCTACCCGGTCAACGCGACCGACGCGAAGGGCCCGGGTATGAATCCGGTGGCCGAGCGCATCGTGGGGGCCGCACTGCGCCACGAGTGAGGGAAGGAAGACCGGTCATGTCGCCCGAGTGGAGCTGGGACAGGCGCGGGAGCTTGATCGGCATGGACGACCCCGCCGAAGTGGACGCGGCGTTCGAGCGCGGCGAGCGGAGCATCGGGACGGCGGTCATCGGGCTGGCTTTCAACTGCCCCCTGGAGGAGGCGTCGCCGCGCATCGTCAGGGCGATGCGCCTGTCGGACCGCGGCCGGCGGGGCTTCGCCTTCACCGCGGCGGGCGCCGCGGCCCGGCTCAACGGCGAGCTGACGGCGGAGCTGTACGCGGCGCTGCACAAGGAGGGGCGCGGCGGCTTCGCCGAGAACGCCATCAGGGACACGCTGACCTTCGTGCCGTTTCGCGAGCTGCCGCCGTGGTTCAAGCGGCAGAAGGTGCGCACGGCCGTGGCGGACAAGTTGGATGCCTGGCGGCTGCGCGTCACGTACGCCGCCGAAAACGCGTGGAACGCCGTGCGGCGCCGCCGTTCCTGACGCGGCGCCGCACGGTCTTGCGGGGTCAGTCGCACGGCCTTGCGGGGGTCGGTCGCACGGCCTTGCGGGATCAGTCGCGCGGGCGCACGTTCCAGGCCGCGACGACCGGGCGGCCGTGCTCCGTCGACAGGCGGCTCACCGTGCCCGTGCCCAGCTGGAACAAACGGCCCTCGGCAGGTGCGAGGCCGAGGCGGCGGGCGGTGACCACGCGCAGGAAGTGCGCGTGCGCGACCAGGACGACGTCTCCCTCGTCGGCCGCGAGCGCCGCGTCCACGCGGGACAGGACGCGGTCGGCCCGTGCGCCGACCTCGGCCGGTGACTTCCCCGGGTGGCCTTCGGGGCCGGGCGGCACGCCGTCGGTCCAGAGGTCCCAGGTGGGCCGGGTGCGGTGGATCTCGCGGGTGGTGATGCCTTCGTACGCCCCGTAGTCCCACTCGTGGAGATCGTCGTACGGGGTGGCCCCCGCCAGGCCCGCCAGATCGGCGGTGCGGACCGCGCGGTCCAGCGGGCTGGTGAGGGCGAGAGCGAAGGGCCGGCCGGCGAAGAACGGGGCGAGGGACTTGGCCTGTTCCTCGCCGTGCTGGGTGAGGGGCTTGTCCGTCCAGCTGGTGTGCTGTCCGGTCAGGCTCCACTCGGTCTCGCCGTGCCGGACCAGCAGAAGGTCACCCATGGTGACACGCCCCCCTTCGAAGGTTCTGGATACGTTGTGGTTCTGGATGCGTTGTGGTTCCAGGTGCGCTGCTTGCCTGGAGGCGTTACTTGGCGGACTCGACCGCGTGGCCGCCGAACTGGTTGCGCAGCGCGGCGATCATCTTCATCTGCGGCGAGTCGTCCTGGCGGGACGCGAAGCGGGCGAAGAGGGACGCGGTGATCGCCGGCAGCGGCACGGCGTTGTCGATGGCCGCCTCGACGGTCCAGCGGCCCTCTCCGGAGTCGGCGGCGAAGCCCCGCAGCTTCTCCAGGTGCTCGTCGTCGTCCAGGGCGTTGACGGCCAGGTCGAGCAGCCAGGAACGGATGACCGTGCCCTGCTGCCAGGAGCGGAAGACCTCGCGGACGTCGGTCACCGAGTCGGCGGCCTCCAGCAGCTCCCAGCCCTCGGCGTAGGCCTGCATCATGGCGTACTCGATGCCGTTGTGGACCATCTTGGAGAAGTGGCCGGCGCCGACCTTGCCCGCGTGGACGTAGCCGAAGTCGCCCTCCGGCTTGAGGGCGTCGAAGACGGGCTTGACGCGCGCGACGTGCTCGTCGTCGCCGCCGACCATCAGGGCGTAGCCGTTCTCCAGGCCCCAGACGCCGCCGGAGACACCGCAGTCGACGAAGCCGATGCCCTTGGCCCTCAGCTCCTCGGCGTGCTTCTCGTCGTCCGTCCAGCGGGAGTTGCCGCCGTCGACGACGATGTCGCCCTCGGAGAGGAGGTCCTTCAGCTCGTCGACGGTCGACTGGGTGGCGGCGCCCGCGGGGACCATCACCCAGACGACGCGCGGGCCTTCGAGCTTGTCGACGAGTTCGGCGAGGGAGGCGACGTCGGAGACGTCGGGGTTGCGGTCGTAGCCGATGACGGTGTGGCCGGCGCGGCGGATGCGCTCGCGCATGTTGCCGCCCATCTTGCCGAGGCCGATGAGTCCGAGCTGCATGTCAGTTGCTCTCTTTCCAGGAGGTCAGCGGAGGGTCGGTGGGGTCAGGAGGTACGGCCGCGCAGGGCGCGGTAGGTGGCGACGAGGGACCGCGTGGAGGCGTCGAGGCCGGGGACCTCGGCGCCTTCGGCGAGGGCGGGCTCGACGCGCTTGGCGAGGACCTTGCCGAGTTCGACGCCCCACTGGTCGAAGGAGTCGATGTTCCAGACGGCGCCCTGGACGAACACCTTCTGCTCGTAGAGGGCGATGAGCTGGCCGAGGACCGAAGGGGTGAGTTCGCGCGCGAGGACCGTCGTCGTCGGGTGGTTGCCCTTGAACGTCTTGTGCGGGACCAGTTCCTCCGCCACGCCCTCGGCGCGCACCTCGTCGGGCGTCTTGCCGAAGGCGAGCGCCTGGCCCTGCGCGAAGAGGTTGGCCATCAACAGGTCGTGCTGCGCGGCGAGTTCGGGGCCCAGCTCATCGACCGGCTTCGCGAAGCCGATGAGGTCCGCCGGGATCAGCTTCGTGCCCTGGTGGATGAGTTGGTAGTACGCGTGCTGGCCGTTGGTGCCGGGCGTGCCCCAGACGACGGGGCCCGTCTGCCACTGGACCGGGCGGCCCTCGCGGTCCACGGACTTGCCGTTGGACTCCATGTCGAGCTGCTGGAGGTAGGCGGTGAACTTGGAGAGGTAGTGCGAGTACGGGAGCACCGCGTGCGCCTGGGCGTCGTGGAAGTTGCCGTACCAGATGCCCAGCAGACCCATCAGCAAGGGCGCGTTGGCCTCGGCCGGTGCCGTGCGGAAGTGCTCGTCGACGACGCGGAAGCCGTCCAGCAGCTCGCGGAAGGCGTCCGGGCCGATGGCGATCATCAGGGACAGGCCGATGGCCGAGTCGAAGGAGTAGCGGCCGCCGACCCAGTCCCAGAACTCGAACATGTTCGCCGTGTCGATGCCGAACTCGGCGACCTTCTCGGCGTTGGTCGACAGGGCCACGAAGTGCTTGGCCACGGCCGCCTCGTCACCGAGGGAGGCCAGCAGCCAGGAGCGCGCGGCCTTGGCGTTGGTGATCGTCTCGATCGTGGTGAAGGTCTTCGAGGCGATGATGAACAGCGTCTCGGCGGGGTCGAGGTCGCGGACGGCCTCGTGGAGGTCGGCGCCGTCGACGTTCGAGACGAAGCGGAACGTCAAATCCCGTGCGGTGTACGGGCGCAGCGCGTCGTAGGCCATCGCGGGGCCGAGGTCGGAGCCGCCGATGCCGACGTTGACGATGTTGCGGACGCGCTTGCCGGTGTGGCCGGTCCACTCCCCCGTACGGATCTTCTGGGAGAAGGCGGCCATCTTGTCGAGTACGGCGTGCACCTTCGGCACGACGTTCTCGCCGTCGACCTCGATCACGGCGTCGGCGGGTGCCCGCAGGGCCGTGTGCAGGACCGCGCGCCCCTCCGTCGTGTTGATCTTCTCGCCGCGGAACATGGCGTCGCGCTGCCCGAACACGTCGGTGGCGGCGGCCAGCTCCTGGAGGAGGGCGAGCGTCTCGTCGGTGACGACGTGCTTGCTGTAGTCGATGTGCAGGTCGCCGACCTGGACGGTGTACCGCTCGGCGCGTGACGGGTCGGCGGCGAACAGGTCGCGCAGGTGCGTGCCGTTGAACTTGGCGCGGTGGTCCTCCAGGGCGGTCCACTGCGGGCGGCGGGCGAGAAGCGGCGTGCTGTCAGTCATGTCGTACGGACTCCTTCGTGCCGGAGGCGTCGCCGTGCAGCGCGACGGCGTACATCTCGTCGGCGTCGAGGCGGCGCAGCTCTTCGGCGATCAGCTCGGCGGTCGAGCGCACCTTCAGGGCGAGGGTGCGCGCGGGCTGGCCGGGCAGGGACAGGGTGGCGAGGGGGCCCTCGGGGCGGTCGATGCGGATCTCGCCGTCGGCCGTGCCGAGACGGACCGCGGTGACGACGGGCCCGGCGGTCGTGACGCGCTCCACCGCGACGCCGAGCCGGGCACCCAGCCAGCGGGCGAGCAGTTCGGCGCTGGGGTTGTCGGCCTCGGACTCGACGGCGGCCGAGACGACGTCGACGCGGGCCTGGTCGAGGGCGGCGGCCAGCATGGAGCGCCAGGGCGTGAGGCGGGTCCAGGCGAGGTCGGTGTCGCCGGGGGCGTAGGACGAGGCGCGGGCCGCGAGGGCCGCGAGGGGGTCCTCGACGGCGTACGCGTCGGTGATGCGGCGGGCGGCGAGCGCACCCAGCGGGTCCTTGGCGGGGTTCTCCGGCGCGTCGACCGGCCACCAGACGACGACGGGGGCGTCGGGCAGGAGCAGCGGCAGGACGACGGAGTCGGCGTGCTGGCCGACCTCGCCGTACAGGCGCAGGATCACGGTCTCGCCGGTGCCCGCCTCGGAGCCGACCCGCACCTCGGCGTCCAAGCGGTTGCCCTGCCGGTCGCGCGGGGAGCGGGCGGTGCGCCGGATGACGACGAGGGTGCGCGAGGGGTGCTCGCGGGAGGCCTCCTCGGCCGCCTTCACCGAGTCGTAGGCGTTCTCCTCGTCGGTGACGATGACCATCGTCAGGACCACGCCCACGGCGGGCGTCCCGATGGCCCGGCGTCCTTGCACGAGCGCCTTATTGATCTTGCTTGCCGTGGTGTCGGTCAGATCGATCTTCATGGCCTGCGCCAGCTCCGTCCGTCTCGTGCGAGCATCTCGTCCGCTTCCCTCGGGCCCCAGCTGCCCGAGGCGTACCGGGCGGGCCTGCCGTGGGTGTCCCAGTGCGCCTCGACGGGGTCGAGGATGCGCCAGGACTCCTCGACCTCCTCCGTGCGCGGGAAGAGGTTGGCGTCGCCCAGCAGTACGTCCAGGATCAGCCGTTCGTACGCTTCCGGGCTGGACTCGGTGAAGGACTCGCCGTACGCGAAGTCCATGGACACGTCGCGGATCTCCATCGACGTACCCGGCACCTTCGAGCCGAAGCGCACGGTCATGCCCTCGTCGGGCTGGACGCGGACGACGATGGCGTTCTGGCCCAGCTCCTCGGTGGCGGTGGAGTCGAACGGCGAGTGCGGGGCGCGCTGGAAGACGACCGCGATCTCGGTGACGCGGCGGCCCAGGCGCTTGCCGGTGCGCAGGTAGAAGGGGACGCCCGCCCAGCGGCGGTTGTCGACCTCCAGCTTGACCGCGGCGTAGGTGTCGGTCTTCGACTCGGGGTCGATGCCCTCTTCCTGGAGGTAGCCCTTGACCTTCTCGCCGCCCTGCCAGCCCTCCGCGTACTGCGCGCGGACCGTGGACGCCGACAGGTCGTCGGGCAGGCGCACCGACTTGAGGACCTTCAGCTTCTCCATCACGAGCGACTCGGCGTCGAACGCGGCCGGCTCCTCCATGGCGGTGAGGGCCATCAGCTGGAGCAGGTGGTTCTGGATGACGTCGCGGGCGGCGCCGATGCCGTCGTAGTAGCCGGCGCGGCCGCCGATGCCGATGTCCTCGGCCATCGTGATCTGCACGTGGTCGACGTACGACCGGTTCCAGATGGGCTCGTACATCTGGTTGGCGAAGCGGAGCGCCAGGATGTTCTGGACGGTCTCCTTGCCGAGGTAGTGGTCGATGCGGAAGACCTGGTCGGGGGCGAACACCTCGTGGACGATCGCGTTCAGGTCCTTGGCCGACGCGAGGTCGTGGCCGAACGGCTTCTCGATGACGGCGCGGCGCCAGGAGCCCTCGGGGGCGTCCGCGAGCCCGTGCTTCTTGAGCTGCTGGACGACCTTCGGGAAGAACTTCGGCGGTACGGAGAGGTAGAAGGCGTAGTTGCCGCTCGTACCGCGCTTCTCGTCCAGCTCGTCGACCGCCTCCCGCAGCTGCCGGAACGCGGTGTCGTCGTCGAAGTCGCCCGGGATGAAGCGCATGCCGTCGGCGAGCTGCTGCCAGACCTCCTCGCGGAAGGGGGTGCGGGCGTGCTCGCGCACCGAGTCGTGGACGACCTGCGCGAAGTCCTGGTCCTCCCACTCGCGGCGGGCGAACCCGAGGAGCGAGAAGCCCGGCGGGAGCAGACCGCGGTTGGCGAGGTCGTAGACGGCCGGCATCAGCTTCTTGCGGGACAGGTCGCCGGTGACGCCGAAGATGACGAGCCCGGAGGGGCCCGCGATGCGCGGCAGGCGCCGGTCGCGGGCGTCCCTCAGGGGGTTCTGCCAGGCGGTGACGCTCACTTGGTGTCAGCCTCCTTGTCCGCGAGGCGGTTCGCCACCGTGCCGAGCAGGTCGGTCCAGGCGGCCTCGAACTTGGCGACGGCCTCGTCCTCCAGCTGCCGCACGACCTCGTCGTAGGAGATGCCGAGCTTCTCGACGGCGGCCAGCTCGGCGCGGGAGGCGTCGTAGGTGCCGGTGACGGTGTCGCCGTGGATGTCGCCATGGTCGGCGGTGGCCCTGAGGGTGGCCTCCGGCATGGTGTTGACGGTCCCGGGCGCGGCCAGTTCGTCGACGTACAGGGTGTCCTTGTACGCCGGGTCCTTGACGCCCGTCGAGGCCCACAGCGGACGCTGCTTGTGGGCGCCCGCGGCCGCGAGGCGGACGGCGCGGTCGGTGGCGAAGACCTGCTCGTACGCCTCGTAGGCGAGGCGCGCGTTGGCGAGGGCGGCCTTGCCCTTGAGCGCCGTGGCCTCGTCCGTGCCGACCTTGTCGAGGCGCTTGTCGATCTCGGCGTCGACGCGCGAGACGAAGAAGGAGGCGACGGAGTGGATGGTCGAGAGGTCGATGCCGCGCTCGTGCGCCTTCTCCAGGCCCGCGAGGTAGGCGTCCATGACGGCCTTGTAGCGGTCAAGGGAGAAGATCAGCGTGACGTTGACGCTGATACCGAGGCCGATGACCTCGGTGACGGCCGGCAGGCCCGCCTCGGTCGCCGGGATCTTGATCATGACGTTCGGGCGGTCGACGAGCCAGGCGAGCTGCTTGGCCTCGGCGATGGTGGCCTCGGTCGCGTGGGCGAGGCGCGGGTCGACCTCGATCGACACGCGGCCGTCACGACCGCCGGTCGCCTCGTACACGGGACGCAGCACGTCGGCGGCGGCACGCACGTCGGCCGTGGTCATCATGCGGACGGCCTCGTCGACGGTGACCTCGCGGGCGGCCAGGTCGGCGAGCTGCTCCTCGTAGCCCTCACCGGAGCCGATGGCCGCCTGGAAGATCGAGGGGTTCGTGGTGACGCCCACGACGTGGCTCTTCTCGATCAGCTCGGCGAGGTTGCCGGACTCGATGCGGGTGCGGGACAGGTCGTCCAGCCAGATGGACACGCCTTCGTCGGAGAGGGCCCCGAGAGGCGAGGAGGAGGGGGCGGCGCTGGTCATGTGCTTCATCTTCTTTCGGGTCTTGCGGGAGGTCGGGCGCGGAGGTCGGCAAGGGTCAGGCGCGGGCCGCGGCGAGGGATTCACGCGCCTTGGCGGCGACGTTCTCGGCGGTGAAGCCGAACTCGGCGAACAGCACGCCGGCGTCCGCGGAGGCGCCGAAGTGCTCCAGGGAGACGATGCGCCCGGCGTCCCCGACGTAGCGGTACCAGGTCAGGCCGATGCCGGCCTCGACGGCGACGCGGGCCCTGACGGCGGGCGGCAGGACGCTGTCGCGGTACTCCCGCGGCTGCTCCTCGAACCACTCGACGGACGGCATCGACACGACGCGCGTGGCGACACCCTCCGCCTCCAGCCGCTCGCGGGCCTCGACGGCGAGGTGCACTTCGGAGCCGGTGGCGATCAGCACGACGTCCGGGGTGCCCGTGGACGCCTCCGCCAAAACGTAGCCGCCCTTCGCGGCCAGCTCGTTGGCCTCGTACGTCGGCACGCCCTGCCGGGTCAGCGCCAGGCCGTGCGGGGCCGGCTTGTCCGAGCCGCGGCGCAGGATCTCGCGCCAGGCGATGGCGGTCTCGTTGGCGTCGGCCGGGCGGACGACGTTCAGGCCCGGGATGGCGCGCAGCGAGGCCAGGTGTTCGACGGGCTGGTGGGTCGGACCGTCCTCGCCGAGGCCGATCGAGTCGTGCGTCCACACGTAGGTGACGGGCAGCTGCATGAGGGCCGACATCCGCACGGCGTTGCGCATGTAGTCGGAGAAGACCAGGAAGGTGCCGCCGTAGATACGGGTGTTGCCGTGCAGCGCTATGCCGTTCATCTCGGCGGCCATCGAGAACTCGCGGATGCCGAAGTGGATCGTGCGCCCGTAGGGGTCGGCCTCCGGCAGCGGGTTGCCCTTCGGGAGGAACGACGACGTCTTGTCGATCGTCGTGTTGTTCGACCCCGCGAGGTCGGCGGAGCCGCCCCACAGCTCGGGGATGACCGGGCCGAGGGCCTGGAGGACCTTGCCGGACGCGGCGCGCGTGGCGAGCTTCGCACCGGCCTCGAAGGCGGGCAGCGCCTGCTCCCAGCCCTCGGGGAGGCGGCCGGCGACGACGCGGTCGAGCAGCCTGGAGCGCTCGGGGTCGGCGGCGCGCCACCGCGCGAGCCGCTTGTCCCAGGCGGCGTGCGCCTCGGCGCCCCGGTCGAGGGCCTTGCGGGTGTGGGCGATGACGTCGTCCTCGACGGTGAACGACCGCTCGGGGTCGAAGCCGAGGACGCGCTTGGTGGCGGCGATCTCGTCGGCGCCGAGCGCGGAGCCGTGGGAGCCCGCGGTGTTCTGGGCGTTGGGCGCGGGCCAGGCGATGATCGTGCGCATCACGACGAGGGACGGCCGCCCGGTCTCGGCCTTGGCGGCGGCGAGCGCCTCGTACAGCGCCTCGGCGTCGATGTCGCCGTCGGCCTTGGGCGCGACGCGCTGGACGTGCCAGCCGTACGCCTCGTAGCGCTTGGCGACGTCCTCGGAGAAGGCGGTGTCCGTGTCGCCCTCGATGGAGATGTGGTTGTCGTCGTAGAGGAGGACGAGGTTGCCGAGCTTCTGGTGCCCGGCCATCGAGGAGGCCTCGGCGGAGACGCCCTCCTCCAGGTCGCCGTCGGAGACGATCGCCCAGACGGTGTGGTCGAAGGGGCTGGTGCCCTCGGGGGCCTCGGGGTCGAAGAGGCCGCGCTCGTAGCGGGCGGCCATGGCCATGCCGACGGCGTTGGCGACGCCCTGGCCGAGCGGCCCCGTCGTCGTCTCGACCCCGGCGGTGTGCCCGTACTCGGGGTGGCCCGGGGTCTTCGAGCCCTGCGTGCGGAACGCCTTCAGGTCGTCGAGGTCCAGCTCGTACCCGGAGAGGAAGAGCTGGGTGTAGAGGGTGAGGCTGGTGTGGCCGGGCGACAGGACGAAGCGGTCGCGGCCGGTCCACTCCGGGTCGGCCGGGTCGTGCCGCATGACCTTCTGGAAGAGGGTGTACGCGGCCGGCGCCAGGCTCATCGCCGTGCCGGGGTGTCCGTTCCCGACCTTCTGCACGGCATCGGCCGCCAGGAGGCGGGCGGTGTCGACGGCACGCCGGTCGAGTCCGGTCCACTCGAAGGGCCGCTCGAAGGGGTCGAGGCCGTCCGGTGTCTGCGTGCTCATCTGTATGACTTCCTTCGCATCCGTGGAGCTTCGGGTGGTGCCCTGGGGCACCGGCGGTCCGGGCCCAAAGACCCTGGTCCAGCCACCTACGAACGTAAAGGTCATACTTTTTACGAGGAAGGTGCGCCCGTGTCACCGTCCGGTGAAAATGGGACAGCCTGGCGGACGGAGGCGGTCCGAGGCGGTCCGGGCCGAGAAAGCGCAGGGAAGAACGCATGACGGAGCAGACCGGCGCCCATCCGAGCGCGCACATGGGCGCCGCGGAGCACATCCGTACCTACCCCTTCGACCCGAGCGCGAGCGTCTCGGGGGTCGGGATGCAGGTCGGCCCGATGGGCACGGAGGGCCCCTGGGCGGGCGGCGTCGGTCTCGCCCGGCGCGTGCACCGCATCGACTTCCATGTGCTCCTCTTCTTCCGCGCGGGCCCCGTCCGCCACATGGTCGACTTCACGGAGTACGAGGCGGGCGCAGGGGACGTCCTGTGGATCCGCCCCGGGCAGGTGCACAGCTTCTCGGCGACCGACACCTATAACGGCACCGCGCTCACGATGCAGCCCGGTTTCCTGCCGCGCGCGACCGTGGAGGCGACAGGCCTCTACCGCTACGACCGGCCGCCGCTCCTGCACCCCGACGAGGCCCAACTGGCCGCCCTGGAAACCTCCTTGGCACAGCTCCAGCGCGAGTACCTGGACACGGCGACGCTGCCGCTGAGCCTGCACACGTCGGTGCTGCGGCACTCCCTGACCGCCTTCATGCTGCGGGTGGCGCACGTGTCGGCGCAGGCGGCGGCGGACGAGTGCAGGCCGCTGCCGGACTCGGCGTTCTCCCGGTTCCGCGGGGCGGTCGAGCAGGGCTTCACGACCAACCACAGCGTCAGCGCGTACGCCGACCAGCTCGGCTACTCCCGCCGCACGCTCGTCCGCGCGGTGCGCGCCGCCACCGGCCAGACCCCGAAGGACTTCATCGATCGCCGCGTGATCCTGGAGGCCAAGCGCCTGCTCGCCCACACCGACCTGCCGGCGGGCCGCATCGGAGCGGCCGTCGGCTTCGCGGACTCGGCGAACTTCTCGAAGTTCTTCCAGCAGCGGACCGGGGTGACACCGGCCGGGTTCCGGGCCGAGCAGACCTGAGGCGGGCGTCCGCCCCGACGGTGCCCGGCCCGGTGCCCCGGTCAGCCCCGGCGCAGGGACGCCAGATACTCCCGCAGGGTACGGCCGGTGCGCTCGGCGCTCCACAGCTTCAGCACCTCGCCGTCGTCCAACGGCCGGGCGGCGCCTATGCGTTGGTGGGCGGGCCGATGGAGCTGGCGCTTGGAGAGGGCGTACACGTCCGACGGCGCACGGCACAGCTCATTCGCCCGCAGCAGCGCGGCGGCGAGCAGCTCCTCCGGCTCGACCAGTGCGTGCACCAGGCCGATGGCCAGGGCCTGTCGGGGCGCCAGGCGGCCGGCCCCGAGCACCAGCGCGTCGAGCGCCGGACCGACGGCATGGCGTACGACCTCCAGGCACACCGCGGGGAAGGGCACTCCGGCGGCGAGTTCGGTGAGCCCGATGGAGCCGCCGGACATCAGCCGCACATCGCAGGCGGCGGCCAGCACGCAGCCGCCGGCCAGGGCGTGGCCGTTGACCGCCCCGACCACCGGCCTCGGATGGTCGAACAGGGCGAGGGTCGCGCGGTGCAGCGCGGGCAGGAAGGTCTCGGCGTACGCCGCCCCGCCCTCGATCACCCGCTTGAGGTCCACCCCCGCCGAGAAGGACCGTCCGCTGCCGGTCAGCACCACCGCGCGGGCGTCGGCCACCGCCTCCAGCGTCTCGGCGAGGCGCGTGAGCAGTTCCCGGTCCAGCGCGTTGACGGGCCCGTGGTCCAGCGTCAGCAGCGCGATGCCGTCGTGGTCGGATACGTCGATCACTCGTCGCTCCCCGGCCCGGTCAGTCCGCGTAGCCTTCGAGGTCGGTGAGCGGGATCCTCGACACCGTGTACGTGCCCTGCCCGGCCGCCACCAGCTTGCCGCTCTCGCTGTAGATGTCGCTGCGCGCGACGTAGAGGGTCTTGCCCGCGGTCACCACGTGGCCGACGGCGTGGATGCCCTCTTTCTGGACCGGCCGGATCAGGTTGATGTGGTAGTCGACCGTCAGGACGCTGAAGGTCTCCTCCATCGAGTTGGCCGCCACGAAACCGGCCGTGTCCCCGACCTCGAACATCAGGGCGGCGTGCAGGAAGTCCGCGTTCTGGGTGAGGTCGCTGTGGAACGGAATGGCCACCCGCGCGCGCCCCGCCTCCTCGATCTCGATGGTCTTGTCGAGGAATCGGGAGATCTTGCAGTTCATGCAGCAGCGGGTGAGCTTCTCGAAGTGCGTGGACACGGTACTCCTCTGGGGGCAGCGGCGGCGGGACTATGCGAGGGAGCGGGGATCGGCGAGGGACACGACGAGGCCGGCGTTGATCCCGCCGAACCCGAACGCGTTGACCAGGCAGCGGCGTATCTCCATCTCCCGGACCTCACGGGCGAGGTCGGTCTTGACGAACCGGGGGTCGGTCTCCTTCAGGTTCAGCGTGGGCGGGACGGCCTGGTGGCGGAGCGACATGAGGGCGGCGGCGAGGTTCAGCGGGCCGTTCGCGGCGAACGTGTATCCCATGTGCCCCTTGATCGACGTGACGACCGGCTTGTGATCGGTGTCGGCGGTGAGCGCCTCCAACGCCTCCAGCTCGGCGGCGTCGCCCTGGACCATGCCAGACGCCTGGGCGAACACGCAGTCGACGGCGTCGGGTTCGAGCCCGGCGTCGGCGAGGGCGCCGCTCAGGCAGCGGGTGACGTGGCGGGACGAGATGGCGGTGAGGTCGTCGCCCCCGCTGGTGGCGTCGAAGCCGGTCAGCTCGCCGTGGATCACCGCACCGCGCGCCTCGGCGTGCGCACGCTCCTCCAGCACGAGGACGGCGGCACCCTCGCCGACCACGATGCCGTCCCGCGAGCGGTCGAAGGGGCGGGGGGTGGTCTGCGGGTCGTCGTGCCGGCTGAGCACTCGCATCGCCTGGAATCCGGAGTAGGTGATCGGCGTGATGACCGCCTCCGCCCCGCCTGCGACGGCCCAGGTGCGGGCACCGGACCGGATCGCGCGCATCGCCTGCCCGATCGCCTGGCTGCCGCTCGCGCAGGCACCGGCGACGGTGACCTGCTCCTCCTCGATGCCGTGGCGCAGGGCGATCACGCTCGCCGCCATGTTGGGGATGAGTGAGGGGATCAGGAACGGGCTGGTCCTGCGCACTCCCCGCCTCTCCTGCCGCAGTACGCCCTCCTCGATACTGGGCAGCCCTCCCATGGCCACGCCGAGGTAGACGCCGCCTCCCGGCGGGTACCGGCGTACGTCCGCCCCGGTTTGCGCGGGCCCGCCCAGACCGCTGTCGTCGAGCGCCCGGTCGGCGGCGAACAGGGCGTACCGCACGAACGCGCTCATGCGCTTCGTCTCGAACTGGAGCGGGCCGGGGGCGAACGTGACGACGGAGTCGTCGACCTGCCCGGCGTGCCGGCTGTGGAACCGGCCCGCGTCGAAGCGGGTCAGCGGGGCGATCCCCGAACGTCCGGCGACAAGGCCCTGCCACAACTCCTCGACCGTTGAGCCGAGCGGGCACAGCACACCCGCCCCGGTGACCACCACGCGGTGTAGCGGCATGTCCCGCTCCGGGTCAGGCCCGCTGCTCCGACGCGTCCAGCGTCCGCCGTATGTAGTGCTCCAGATCCCGCATGGTCTGCAACTCGTCCATGACGGACTCGTCGAAGTCGACGCCGAAGCAGTCCTCAAGGAACAGAAGCAGCTCGACCATCTTGAGCGAACTCATGCCCTCGATGGAGTTGCCGATGTTCGACTCCGGGGTCAGATGGGACACGTCGGTCTCGACGAACTCCCCGATGTGCTTGACGATCCTGTCGAAAAGCTCCTGGTCCCGCTTCTCATCCTGCATCAGGTGCCCCTCCCGAGGTCACACGCGTGGGTACGTCGGTACGTCGGAACGGCGGGCGTTCCTCGATCATCCGCCGGCAGAGATGGCGCTGGATCTTGCCGCTGGTGGTCCGGGGCAGCTGTGCCCGGCGGATCCAGTGGAAGGTGACGCCGCCGATCCCGAACGCCTCGGCCAGTGCGCCGCGCACCTCGTCGGCGACGGCCTGCCGGTCGCGGCCCTCGCCGATGCGTTCGTCGAGAAGCAGATGCAACTGCTCGGTGAGGAGCATCGGATCGGGGACGCCGACCGCCACGACCGAGGGGGTGCGCGGGCTCTTGGCGACGGCCTCGACGAACCGCTCGATCTGGTCGGGGATGTAGTTGCGGCCGGAGATGATCACGATCTCCTTGCGGCGGCCGGTGACGTACAGCTCGCCGTCGAGCTGATAGCCGAGGTCACCGGTGCGGAGATAGCCGTCCGGCCGCTTGAGCCGCTCGTCCGCCGACCCGGCCCGCGCGGCGCCCGACGTGGCCTGGGCGGCACCCGACGCGCCCTGGGCGGCGCCCGGCTCCGGGAGGTAGCCGTCGATGACGCTGGGGCCGGCCACCTCTATCTCGCCGATCATGCGGTCGGGCAGCGGCGTCCCGTCCGGGTCCACCACCCTCAGCCGGTGGCCGGGCACCGCGGGGCCCACGCACATCATGCTCATGCTGCGCGGATCACCGGCCGGCCGGGGCTCGGCGCGCCCCCGGGCGGAGACGGCCTCGGCGTCCACCCGGTCGACGGAGAAGGGGTGGTCGACGTCCGAGATGGTCGCCGCCAGCGTCGTCTCCGCGAGTCCGTACACGGGCCGCAGCGTCGTCTCGGGAAGCCCGAACGGGCCGAACGCGGCCTGGAATTCGCGCAGGGTGGCCTCGTGCACCGGCTCCGCACCGCACAGGGCCACCCGCCAGGACGACAGGTCGAGATCGTCGGGCGGCCGCCGCTTGGCCACCCGCGCGCAGATGTGGAACGCGGAGCTGGGCGCGGGCGACAGGGTGCCCCGGTGGCGGCTGATCCAGCGCAGCCATGACATCGGGTTCCGCAGGAAGTTGACCGGATCGGCCAGCACCATCGGAATGCGGGCGTGGAGCGCGTACGAGATGCCGATGAGGCCCATGTCGTGGAACAGCGGAAGCCAGCTCACCAGCGAGTCGTTCGGTTCCGCCCGGATCGCCTCGGCTATCGCCCGGACGTTGGCGGTGATGTTGCCGTGCCGGACCATGGCCAGCTTGGGGGCGCCGGTCGAGCCGGAGGTCGCCTGGAGATGGGCGAGCGAGGCGGGCGTGGCCCGTGGGTCGTCGAGGGTGAGGGGCTGCCCGCGCAGCGCGTCGGGCGTCGTGACCGTGACCGCGCCCGGCAGGAACGCGGCGAGCGAGTCCGCGAGGTCCGGGGCGGCGACGACCCTGGTGGCCCCTGCCTGTTCGACGAGGCCGCGCAGGTGGGCCGCGTAGTGCGGGTTGGCGCCGGTCGGTTCCGCCGCGATGACCGGCACGACGCCCGCGTACAGGCAGCCCAGGTAGACCGCGAGGAAGTCCCGCGAGGTGGGCAGGACGACGAGGACCCGGTCCCCCTCCCCGATGCCGTGCGCCCGCAGGCCCGCCGCGGCCCGGCCGACGAGGCGGCCGACGTCCGCGTAGGTGAGTGCGAACTCCTCCTCGGACCTCTCGATCACATGGAACGCCGGCTGGTCAGGGGCGTCGGCGGCCTGTTCGAGCAGCGCGCCGACGACGGTCTGTGCCCGGTGCTCCGCCGTCGGCGGGCGCATCGCTCCCGTCATCGGGCGTATCGCTTCACGAATTCCACGTCGGTGGACTTGGACGAGCGCGCCAGCCACTCGCGCAGCTCTCCGTGCCGTGCGTCGAAGTCCGCCTTCAACAGGTCCTCCCGCAGGGTCCCGGCCGCGGTGTAGTACGGCTTCTCCAGCTGTTCGAGGAAGTGGATGTGCTGCCGCATTCCCTCGCGGCCGCGGTCGACGCTGCGGGAGTACGCCTTGAGGCGTGCCCGTCGCTGGGGCCGCGTCTCGATCTCGAACGCCCGCCGGAAGAAGATGTCGTAGCTGTCGAGGATGCCCCGCTGGAGTTCGCTGGGGCGCATCTCGCGCGGGAAGATGCCGACGAACGAATAGTGCTGATAGGTCGGGACCTCCATGATGATCCGGTGGTCCTCGACGTCCTGCCGCGCCCCGTACAGCAGGTTCTGGAAGGGGTATTCCGCGAGGCATACGAATACCGGATGCATGATGCGGGCCTCGGCGCACCATCGCGCGGTGGCCTCGATCGCCGGCCGGTCCTGGACGTCGAGTCCGAAGATGATCGCGGAGTGGATGGCGATGTCGTTCTCGGCGAAGCGCAGCAGGCGGCGGGTCTGCTCGGAGGGGTCGACCCGTTTGTTGAACGCCTGGAGGACACTCGGGTCCTCCGATTCCACTCCCAGGCAGTACTCGTCGAACCCCGACCGTTTGAGGTCGAGGACCAGATCCAGGTCGTCGGCGTGATTGACCCGGCTCATGGCGATGAACTTGTAGTCGCGGTCCCGGAACGTCTCGGCGATTTCCCGGCAGTAGTCCTTGCGGGTCGTGAAGTTGAGGTCCGTGACGTAGAAGCGGTTGCATCCGGTCTGCGCGTAGATGGCGTCCAGTTCGCTGCGGACGTCTTCGGCCGTCTTGGTGCGGAAGCGCCGTCCGAGCAGGCGGATGGCATAGCAGAAGGAGCAGGCGAACGGACAACCGCGGGACATCGAGACCGTGGCCCAGTGCAGTTTCGGCGCGCCCGCGAGGAACTTCGGGTTGATCGCGGTGGCGATGTTTCCGTAGCGGGCGATCTTGTTCACGACGAGATCACCGTCGGCCCCGATGTAGGCCAGGTTGTCGACCTCGGTGAGGGGTTCGCCGTTCTCCAGCGCGTTGATCAGCTGGACGGCGGGGATCTCGCCCTCGGCGATCACCGCGTAATCGGCGTAGCGCAGTGCCTCGTAGGGCGCGAACGCGGCGTGGGGCCCGCCCATGATGACCACGCAGCCGGGGCGTCTGGCGCGCTGGATCAGCTCGATCGTCTCGATGTTCGACCAGAAGTGGGTGGCCAGCGCCGAGATCAGGATGTAGTCGTACGTGGCGAGGGGGAAGTCCTCGGGCTTCTCCCCCCAGAACATCTGGCACATCTCCACCCGCGCGTCCGGGAATTCCTGCTGGACGAACGACGCGACGTAGTAGATCCCGTCGTTGTACGTCGTCGCCAGTGTGGAGGCGTCGGGATACGCCTCGTGGAAACCCAGTTGGACGCAGAGGATGCGCAGGTTCGTCATGACGGGGATCCCGAGGGGCTGAGCGGCGTCGTGCGGTGGCGGCGCGCGAACTCCTGGCGCACCTTCGCCTTCATCTCCTGCTTGAGCCTGGCGGCGATGCGGTCGGGGTCGTTGACCTTGCGCTGTGCCCAGGCGAGCAGGTCACGGGCCTCGCTGCGGCTCATCTTCGGGTGCTTCCACACCAGGTTGTACAGGTCGTGCTTGCTGAGGTCGGGTTCGTCGACCAGGTGTTCCATCTGGCGGTAGAGGCGGGTGCCGTGGAACGGGGTGAGCAGGGTCAGCTGGCAGGCGAACAACCCTTCCTCGCTCAGCTGCTCGATGTCGAACCGCATGTCGTCGATGCTGTCCTCGGCGAATCCGACCATGAAGGTGCCAAGGGCCCGGCGGCCGTTGTCGATCAGTTCCCGGACCGTCTGCCGTACGTTGTAGACGTCGTCGCGCTTCTTCACGTCGGCGACGTTCTTGTCCCGGTAGGACTCGATGCCGACGATCGCGCCGTCCATGTAGCGGTCGGTCAGCTCGGGAATTCTTCCCCGGATCAGGTCGGCACGGGTGAGGCAGATCCAGGGCAGTTCGCGCTCCGCGAGCGCGTCCACCACCTGTTCGGCCAGGGTGTTGGTGAGGAAGAAGCTCTCGTCGTAGATGATGACGTGGGCGACGTCGGCGTCCCGGTACGCGTCGAGCGCCGCGTACGTGTCCTCCATGAAGATGGCTTCTTCTTTGGGATTGAAGATCGGCGTCGAACAGAAGGTACAGCCGATGTTGCATCCGCGCTTCGAATATAAATATCCGACCGGGGATTTAAGCCCGCGGAATCCGCTCTCTCCCAGCATGGCCGGGTGCCGCACGCGGGGCAGCGGCGTGCCGTAGACGTATTCGTGGATCGGCGCCTCGCCCGCGCCCTTCACCTTCTTCGTGAAGTAGCGGTCGATGCCCGGGGAGAGAACGCCGTAGTTGCCGGCCCATATCTCCGGTACACCGGCCTCGCGTGCCGCCTTCGCCATCTCGATCGCGACGGGCGTCGACCAGGTGTAGAAGCTGATGCCGACCATGTCCCACTTCTCGGCGCGCAGGGCGGCGAGATACTCGTCCCAGGTCGGGTACTCCAGAATTTCGACGTCCGGCACGTTGTGCTTGATGAAACGGAGCCCGGTCGGTGGACAGGTGACGGAGAGCCGGTCCTCAAGGTCCACCGCGCAGGTCCACGCCATATAGGTATCGGTTCTGTCGTACCAGTTCCCACCGATCCCGTCGGGCTCTACCAGAGCCTCTATCGGAGCGGTCGCGAGAAGCACTCTTTTCATCTGCCGACCCCTGTCGCCACGAAAATGCGCTGCTTTATGGACAGCCTATTTCAGGCATGGCCGTACCCCACCGGCCCGCAATACCAAAAACCACTTGATTGAGGCATGCACAGATTTTCGACTCTAGGATCGGCTGAATATGCGTGTCAACCCTCCTACAGAGCAGGTCATGACGGCCACCCGCATTCGCGCCAGCCGGCCCGGGGCCCCATTCCTTGATCCGGACACCTCGCGACCCGGTGGGCGGACCGTACGCCGACGCGGGGGCCGCCGATGGGCCCGGACAACTCGGCCGGAACCGTGCGGCCCCACGGCCCAGAAACCTCTACAGCCCCGCCAGCGCGTTCCACCGCTTCGCGAACTCCGTGCGCTCCTTCGGCGTGATGTCCCGCGCGATCGCGAGCCGTTCGCGCATCGCGTCGTCCGGGAATATCAGCGGGTCCTCGGCGAGCGCCGCCAGCTCCTTGTCCTTGGCGGAGGCGAGGACGTCGCGGGCCGCGGGGACCGGGCAGACGTAGTTGACCCAGGCGGCGAGTTCCGCCGCCACCTCGGGGTCGTAGTAGTAGTCGACGAGCCGCTCGGCGTTGCGCTTGTGGCGGGCCAGGTTGGGGATCATCAACGACTCGGCCCACAGCTCGGCGCCCTCCTCGGGCACGACGAACTCGATGTCCGGGTCGTCCGCCTGGAGCTGGATGACGTCTCCGCTGTAGGCCTGGCAGGCCAGGACGTCGCCACTGGAGAGGTCCTTGATGTAGTCGTTGCCCGTGAAGCGCCGGATGTGGTGGGAGTTCACCAGCTCCTCGATCCTGTCGCACATCCGGTGGAAGTCGTCCGCCTTCCACCGGGTGACGTCGACACCGTCCCCCTGGAGCAGCAGCGCGAACGCCTCGTCGAGCCCGGACAGGAGCGTGACGCGGCCCTTGAGGTCGTCGGCCCACAGGTCGGAGACGTGCCTGATCTCGCGGCCGAGCCTGCGCTTGTTGTACGCGATGCCGGTGATGCCCGACTGCCAGGGGACGGTGAACTTCCGCCCCGGGTCGAAATGCGGTGAACGCAGCAACGGGTCCAGGTACTTGGTGACGTTGGGCTGGCGCGAGCGGTCCATCTCCTGCACCCAGCCGAGCCGCACGAAGCGGGCGCACATCCAGTCGCTGATGACGATGAGGTCGCGGCCGGTCTCCTGATGGTTCATCAGGGACGGGCTGATCTTGCCGAAGAACTCGTCGTTGTCGTTGATCTCCTCCGTGTAGCGGACGTCGATCCCGGTCCGCTTCTCGAAGGCGTCCAGCGAGGGGCGCCGCGTCTTGTCCTTGTCGTCCGTGTCGATGTACAGCGGCCAGTTCGCGAAGGTCAGCGCCCCGTCCTTCGCCGAGCGGTCGCCCGCGGAGCGCTCGTCCGGCGCGATGTACGCGGCGGGCACACCGCACCCCGCGAGCGCGCCGGCGGCCGCGCCCCCGCCGAGGGCGCGGAGCAGGGACCGGCGGTGCACCGGACGGGCCGAGGGGGCTATGGGGTTCGCTCGCACCCCGGCAGCATGCGCCTTCGCGCGGCGGCGCGGCAATGGACGCAGCGTCGAGCGCCGCCTCGTGGAACCGACACCCTGTCGATCACGCGTGCGGTCACGCCACGGGCGCGAGCCACGCCGCCAGGTCCCCCGCCGTGATCCGCTCCAGGGGCGCGGCGTCGGCCGGGCCCGGGTAGAGGCGGTACAGCGTGCCGGACGCGGCCTCGCCGGTCGCCGCCAACTCGCCGTGCAGCAGCGCGAGAAGGGCCCTGCGGCCGCCGAGGTCCGGCTCCGCGCACAGCGCGTCCGGCTCCCAGCCCTCCCGGATGCGCAGGGCGAAGTCGGCGCGCGGCTCGTCCGCAGCCCGCCGGTAGCCCCACAGGACGTGGCCGCGGCCGCGCACGTACACGTCGCCGTCGGTGCGGGCCGCGGCCGTCCAGCAGGCCAGGTCCCACAGGGTGGCCCGGCCGCGCGGCTCGAAGGTGTCGAGCAGGTCGTTGCCCATGCGCCGGATCTGCTCGCGGTGGCGCCACACGTCGTGGTCGGTGCCGGTCGTGGCGAGGGTGACATCCGCCCACCAGGCGCGCCGCGTCCGCAGGTCGACGATCATCGGGACGCGCAGCTTCGCGTCGCCCGCGAGGTCGAAGCGCTGTCGCACGCTCCGCGGGTCGTACACGGCCCGCGCCCCTGCCTCGACGGCCATGAACCCCGCGAAGGCGTCCGGGAGTTCGTCGAAGGGCACGTCGTTGTACGAGAGGACGGCAGGGACGACGAACCGCACCCCGGTGTTCGCGAGCCACGGCAGATCGAGGTCGAGGTACTCGGTGGCACCGTGCGGGGCGGGCGCCGAGGTCAGGTCCCCGGAGTGCCGGGCGGCGCCGCGCGCGTACTCCAGGTGGGTGTAGTCGCACAGGCCGACGAACCGCCACAGGTCGTCGTAGAGCACGACGGACAGGTCCAGGTCGACGCGCGTGCCCTTGGGCTGGAGCCAGTGCAGGAAGAGCCGCACCCGCTCGCTGTCCGTGGGCATGGGCAGCGAGCTGCCGCGCGGCACCGCGACCAGGGAGGCCGCGGAGGCGCGCTCGGCGAACGGCACGGGCAGGTCGTCGAGGGAGGCGTCCAGGACGGCCACGTCGTACCGCTCCCCCTCGCGCGCGGCGAGGCGCCGCACCGCCTCGGCCTCGATCAGCTCACCGGCGCGGCCCGCGACGCGGGAGGGCAGCGGCGGGCGGTGGTCCCCGACGGCGAACGCCTTGGTGACCCGTCCGCGCGGGAAGAACACCCGGCGGTGCCCGGGCGCGGTACGGATCTTCAGCTGTCCGTACGCCCCGAGCAGCGGGCCGGGTGCGGTGCGCGGCAGGGCGTGCGCGAGGGCCTCACCGACCGGCTCCGGGAGGGTGGCCGCGCCGGAGCGGGCCAGCAACAGGTCCAGGCGGCGCAGGAGTTCACCGGGGCGCTCGGACAGCAGGCCGGCGGCGGCCGTGACGTCCCAGCGGCCGAGGGCCTCCTCGACACGGCTCTGCCAGGTGACGAGGCGCAGCCGGTCACCGACGAGGCGGACGCTGTCGTGCCGGGCGGCCTCGGTGAGCAGCACCTCGCCGAGCGCGCTGTCTTCGAGGCGTGTCCCGCGCAGCACGGCGAAGGCGAGCGCCACGCGCGCGTGCCGGCCGGCGGCCTCGAAGGGGTGCAGGAGTTCACCGGCCCGCTTCCACGCGCGCGGGTGGCGGGCCATGTCCTCGGCGAGGCGCAGGAAGCCGAACCCGTCGAGCAGCGCCAGGAGTTCGCGTCGCACGGGACGGGAAAGGCCGCGCAGGCGCGGCAGTTCGAGCAGGTCGGGGTCGCCCCCGGAGCGTACGACGAGGATCCGCAGCACGTCGGTGGCGGTGTCCGCGTGCGTCCCGACGAGCGAGCGCACCTCGGGGAGGTCGAGCAGCGGGGCGAGGGCGAGGGCCTTGCTCTCGCGCAGCGGTATCGACTCGGGCAGCCAGTCGGCGGCCCGGGCCGGGTCCGCGTGTCCGAGGAGCAGCACCAGGTCGTCGTGGTCCTGCGGGTTCAACGGCGTACGGCGGGCGAGCAGGGCGGCGAGTTCGGCGGCGGCGTCGCCGGGTGCGGCGAGGCGCAGGGCGCGCAGGACCTCGCCCCCGTCACCGCCGAGGCCGGCGCCGGTGTCGAGCCAGGGGTCGAGGGGGCCGTCGGTCTCGTAGCGCCGCTCGCAGATCTGGCAGGCGTACCAGACGCAGCAGTCGTCGCAGCAGCCCCAGTCCTTCTCCTTGCGGTGGCAGTCGTCGCACAGCAGGTGCGCGCAGGGCATGAGGGCACGCACTCGTGCCTGGGTGCCCGCGCAGTTCATGCAGGGCTGGTGCGGCTGGGCGGCGAGGTGGGCGGCGACGACGGAGGTGAAGCGGTCGTAGGCGTGCTGGTAGGGGACCTCTTCGGGGAAGCGCGCGAAGAGCGGGGCGTGGCGGCGGTCGGAGCCCATCAGGGCGTCGACGTCGGCGATCAGCCTGCGCCCGGCCTCGGCGAGGTCACCGACGGACAGCGCGGTCAGCGCGCGGCGCAGCGGGGCGGTCAGCAGGTGCCCGCGGTCGGCGAGTTCGGCTTCGAGGACGACGACGGCGGCGTCGGTCTCGGCGGACCGTCCGGCGCCGGAAGGCACGCACACACTCTGCCGACGGCGCAGCAGCAGTCCGGCGAGGTCATCGGTCGTCGTCATCAGGTCCCACCCCCGGGAAACGGAAAGGCGGGGGCGGGGAGTGGGTGCGCTACGGATCTTTTGACATAAGAAGAAAGAAGGAAGCACACCGCGGAGCCGCCCCCGCGTACCCAACGGTACGCGGGGGCGGAGAGACCGGGCATCTCAATTAGCGTCGGGGGCGCCCCGAAGGGGCGCGGGGAACCGCGCGAGCAACCCCACGCACCCGCAGGGGACTAACCCTCGATGGACGTCATCACGTGCTTGATGCGGGTGTAGTCGTCGAACCCGTAGGCCGAAAGGTCCTTGCCGTAGCCCGACTTCTTGAACCCACCGTGAGGCATCTCGGCGACGAGGGGAATGTGCGTGTTGATCCAGACGCAGCCGAAGTCGAGCACCTTGGACATCCGCATCGCGCGCGCGTGGTCCTTGGTCCACACGGAGGACGCGAGCGCGTACTCGACGCCGTTCGCGTACTCCACGGCCTGCGCCTCGTCCGTGAAGGACTGCACGGTGATGACGGGGCCGAAGACCTCGTTCTGGATGATCTCGTCGTCCTGCTTGAGGCCCGAGACGACGGTCGGCGCGAAGAAGTAACCCTTCTCGCCGACCCGCTGGCCACCGGCCTCCACGCGCGCGTGCGCGGGCAGCCGCTCGATGAAGCCGGAGACCTGCTTCAGCTGGTTGGCGTTGTTGAGCGGGCCGTACAGCACGTCCTCGTCGTCCGGCTGGCCGGTCTTCGTGTCGGCGGCGGCCTTGGCGAGCGCCGTCACGAACTCGTCGTGGATGGACTCGTGGACGAGCACGCGCGTGGCGGCCGTACAGTCCTGGCCCGCGTTGAAGAAGCCCGCCATCGAGATGTCCTCGACGGCCTTGGCGATGTCGGTGTCCTCGAACACCACGACCGGCGCCTTGCCGCCCAGCTCCAGGTGGACCCGCTTGAGGTCCTTGGAGGCGGACTCGGCGACCTGCATGCCGGCGCGCACGGAACCGGTGATGGAGGCCATCGCGGGGGTCTTGTGCTCGACCATCAGACGGCCGGTGTCGCGGTCGCCGGTGACGACGTTGAAGACGCCGGGCGGCACGATGGAGCCGATGATCTCGGCCATCAGGACGGTCGACGCGGGCGTGGTGTCGGACGGCTTCAGCACCACCGTGTTACCGGCCGCGAGCGCCGGGGCGAACTTCCATACGCCCATCATCATGGGGTAGTTCCACGGCGCGACCTGCGCGCAGACGCCGATCGGCTCGCGGCGGATGATGGAGGTCAGACCCTCCATGTACTCGCCGGCGGCGCGCCCCTCCAGCATCCGGGCCGCACCCGCGAAGAAGCGGATCTGGTCGACCATGGGCGGGATCTCCTCGGACCGCGTGAGCCCGATCGGCTTGCCCGTGTTCTCGACCTCGGCGGCGATCAGCTCCTCGGCCCGCTCCTCGAACGCGTCAGCGATCTTCAGCAGGGCCTTCTGCCGCTCGGCGGGCGTCAGGTCGCGCCAGGCGGGGAACGCGTCGGCGGCGGCCTTCATCGCCGCGTCGACGTCGGCCTGGCCCGACAGCGGCGCGGTGGCGTAGGCCTCGCCGGTCGCCGGATTGATCACCTCGGTGGTCCGTCCGTCGGCCGCGTCCCGGAATTCTCCGTTGATGTAGTTGCGCAGACGGCGCAGCTCGGTGCTCACTTCCGGCCCTCCAGTCAGATGTCCAGTGGATGAGACACCCACACTAGTCGCTATACCGACGCTTTCAACATACCCAGCACCCCAGAACTGCGGAATCCGTGACGATTGAAGTCTCAGACAACGAAATTCATCGATCTGGCCTTGCGGAAGTGACGAGACGTCGTGCAGAGTGAGGTCGTGGCCAGTCGCAGCGCAGACCCCAGCAGCCCCCGCGGCTCCCGCACCGGAAATCCGGGCGGAAGCGCCGGCGGGAACGGCACCCCGCCCGTGGACGCCGTCTCTCTGGCGATCATCGAGCAGCTTCAGGAGGACGGACGCCGTCCGTACGCCGCCATCGGCAAGGCCGTGGGCCTGTCCGAGGCGGCCGTACGCCAGCGCGTCCAGAAGCTGCTCGACCAGGGCGTGATGCAGATCGTCGCCGTCACGGACCCGCTCACCGTGGGCTTCCGCAGGCAGGCGATGGTCGGCATCAATGTCGAGGGCGATGTGGACCCGGTCGCGGACGCCGTGGCCGCCATGCCGGAGGCGGAGTACGTGGTGATGACCGCGGGCTCGCACGACCTCCTCGTGGAGATCGTCTGCGAAGACGACGACCACCTGCTCGAAGTCATCAACAAGCGCATCCGCGCCCTCCCCGGCGTGCGCTCCACCGAGAGCTTCGTCTACCTCAAGCTCAAGAAGCAGACCTATATGTGGGGAACCCGATAGCCGTGAGCAAGGACCTCAGCCAAACCGCCTACGACCACCTGTGGATGCACTTCACCCGCATGTCGTCGTACGAGAACGCGCCCGTTCCCACCATCGTGCGTGGCGAGGGCACCTACATCTTCGACGACAAGGGCAAGAAGTACCTGGACGGCCTCTCCGGCCTCTTCGTCGTCAACGCGGGACACGGCCGTCACGAGCTCGCCGAGACCGCCTACAAGCAGGCCCAGGAGCTGGCCTTCTTCCCGGTGTGGAGCTACGCCCACCCGAAGGCCGTGGAGCTGGCCGAGCGCCTCGCGGACTACGCGCCGGGCGACCTCAACAAGGTCTTCTTCACCACCGGTGGCGGCGAGGCCGTCGAGACCGCGTGGAAGCTGGCGAAGCAGTACCACAAGCTCACCGGCAATCACACGAAGTACAAGGTCATCTCCCGCGCGGTCGCCTACCACGGCACCCCGCAGGGCGCCCTGTCCATCACCGGCCTGCCGGCCCTGAAGGCCCCCTTCGAGCCGCTCGTCCCGGGCGCGCACAAGGTACCGAACACCAACATCTACCGCGCCCCGATCCATGGCGACGACCCCGAGGCCTTCGGCCGCTGGGCCGCCGACCAGATCGAGCAGGAGATCCTCTTCGAGGGCCCGGAGACGGTCGCGGCCGTCTTCCTGGAGCCGGTGCAGAACGCGGGCGGCTGCTTCCCGCCCCCGCCCGGGTACTTCCAGCGGGTGCGCGAGATCTGCGACAAGTACGACGTGCTGCTCGTGTCGGACGAGGTCATCTGCGCCTTCGGCCGCCTCGGCACGATGTTCGCCTGCGACAAGTTCGGCTACGTCCCGGACATGATCACCTGCGCCAAGGGCATGACCTCGGGCTACTCCCCGATCGGCGCGTGCATCATCTCGGACAGGATCGCCGAGCCGTTCTACAAGGGTGACAACACCTTCCTGCACGGCTACACCTTCGGCGGCCACCCCGTGTCGGCCGCGGTCGGCATCGCCAACCTCGACATCTTCGAGAAGGAGGGTCTGAACCAGCACGTCCTCGACAACGAGGACGCGTTCTACCAGACCCTGCGCAAGCTGCTCGACCTGCCGATCGTCGGCGACGTCCGCGGCAACGGCTTCTTCTACGGCATCGAGCTGGTGAAGGACAAGAACACCAAGGAGTCGTTCAACGACGAGGAGACCGAGCGCGTCCTGTACGGCTTCCTCTCGAAGGCGCTCTACGACAACGGCCTGTACTGCCGTGCCGACGACCGCGGCGACCCGGTCGTCCAGCTGGCGCCGCCGCTGATCTCCACCCAGGAGACCTTCGACGAGATCGAGGGCATTCTGCGACAGGTGCTCACGGAGGCCTGGACGAAGCTCTGACCGGTGGTCACCTGAGGTGATCGTCCGATCAACACCGGCCCTGGGGCGCCCGTTCGAGTGAGAACGGGCGCCCCAGGGCCGCGTCCTTTCCTGGCAAGTCCGCCCGAATCCCTAGCGTGCCCAGTGACCGATCGGCCCCGCCTTCGTTCCCCCGTACGGGGGAGGCAAACTGATCTGAACCGAGGTGTACGCCATGGTGGCCCCGCCGGACAACGACGTGCTGTGGGCACGCGCACTGCATGTCACACACAACGGCTCCCCCGCCCTCACCGGCGTCTCGCTCGGTGTCCGCGAGGGTGAGATCCTCGCCGTCAGCGGCCCACGCGGCAGCGGCAAAACGACTCTCCTGCGGTGCCTCTCGGGCCAGTTGCTGCCCCAGCAGGGCGAGGTCTGGTTCAACAGCGCCCCCGTCCACACGATGAGCCCGCTCGTGCGCGAACGCCTGCGGCGCGATCGCTTCGGCTGGATCGACCCCGAGCCGCACCTCGTGCCCGAACTCACCGCCTGGGAGAACGTCGCCCTGCCGCTGATGCTGCGCGGCGCCTCGCGCCGTACCGCCAAGCCCGCCGCCCAGGAGTGGCTGGAGCGACTCGACATCGGCCGGTGCGCCCGCAAGCGCCCGCACGCCCTCCTCCAGGCGGAGCGCCAGCGCGTCGCCGTCGCCCGCGCGCTGGTCACCACGCCGACGGTGATCTTCGCCGACGAGCCGACCGCGCCCCTGCACCGCGCCGACCGCGCCCACGTGCTGCGCACCCTGACGACCGCGGCCCGCTCCCACGGCATCACGGTCGTCCTCGCCACCCACGACCCGGACCTCGCCCCCCTGGCGGACCGCACGGTCACGCTGCTGGACGGCCGCCGGGTGAAGACGGTGCACCTACCGGACGCGGACACCCCACCCGGACCGAGCCTCTCGAAGACGTCCGAGCCCAGGCGGGCGTCCCAGGCGGGGACTTCGGAGGGGCGGGTCTCGGAGGGACAGGCTTCGGAAGCGCGGGCGTCGCAGGCACGAGCGTCGCGACCGCACGCTTCGCAGGCGCGCGTCTCGGAGGCGCAGATTTCGCAAACGCGGGTCACGGAGGCTCAGGCCTCGCAGGAGGGGGCCCCGGAAACGCGGCTCTCGGAGGCTCAGGCTTCGCAGGAGCGGGCCGCGGAGGCGCGGACCTCGCAGGCCTCGGCGTCCGGGGCCGGCGAAGGACCGGTGGCCGCCGCCACCTCCGGCACCACCACCGCCACCTCCGCCGGGGCCTCGCAGGCGCAGGCATCGCAGGCGCAGGCCTCGCAGACCGCGGCGTCCGGGGCCGGCGAAGGACCGGTGGCCGCCGCCACCCCCGGCACCACCACCGCCACCCGGGCCCCCCAGGCGCAGGCATCGCAGACGCAGACCTCGCAGACCGCGGCGTCCAGCGCCTCCGAGCCCGACGAAACGCCGGTGGTCGCTCCCGACACAGGCACCACCTCTGCCACCTCCACCAACCTCGGCACCACCGCCGCCTCTACCGACCTCGGCGCCACCACCAGCCCCCCAACAACCCCAGACACCTCGGGCGCCCCCGACAACTCCGCCGCAGGCACCGCCCCCGCCCCCGGGGCGCCCGGCGCCGCCCCCCGTGTCTCCGACGCGGAAGGCCGGGCCGCGTGCTCGCTCTCCGTCTAGCGCGCGGCGCCCACCCGCTCGTCCAGTTGCGGCGGCTGCTCGTCGCCGCCGCGGCCGCGGGGACGGGGTTCCTGCTGCTGTGCACACTGGCGTACGCGATGGAGCACCCGGGAACCGGTTCCGTGCTGCGGCTCGCCTGGTGCGCCGCGCCGACCGCCGCGACCGTGTACTTCGCCGTCGCCGTCGCCCGTACCGACCCCGGCACCCGGCCGCGTGCCGGGCTCTCCGCCGTGGGCCTCGGACCGGCCCGGCTGATGGTCCTCGCCGCGATCTCCACGGCCGTCGCCTGCACCCTCGGCTCCCTGGTGGCGCTGCTCGTCTTCCTGCATCTGCGCGGCGACCTGTCGGGCCTGCCCTTCGACGGCGCGGCGGCCGAACTGCTCGCCGCCGACCGGCCGTTGCCGCTCGCCGCCGCGCTGACCCTGCTCACCGTGGTCCCGCTCACCGCCTCCGCCGCGAGCGCCGCGGCACTGCGACCGCGGCCCGCCACGTCGAGCGGCGCCGAGAACCCCGGGGAGCCCGCCGCACCGGCCCCGGCGCCGAGCGGCCTCCCCTGGGGCGTCGCGCTGCTCGCGGCGGGCCTCGCCGTGGAGACGTACGCGAGCGGCAAGGCCAACGGCACCGGCCTGCCGGTGCCGGGAGGGGCCGACGGCAACCCCGCGGGCGTCCTCGCCGGATGGGCCCTGACCGCACTCGGCCTCGCGCTCGCGGGCCCCGGCCTCACCTACCTCTGCGGCCGCCTCCTCCAGGCCGCCCGGCCCGGCGCCGTGCGGCTGCTCGCGGGGCGCGTCCTCCAAGAGGAGGCGCGGCGCATCGGACGACCGCTCGGCGTGCTGTGCGCGGTGGCGTCGGGCGCGTACGCCTCGGGCGTCCTGTACGCGGGCCCGCGTACAGGCATCGGCCCGCTCACCGCCCTCGGCGCGCTGCTCGTCGCGGGCTGCGCCGTGCTGACGCTCGCGACGGCCGCCGTGGAGGCCAGGCAGTCCCGCGCGGACACGACCGCGGCGCTGCTGCGGCTCGGGGCACCCGCGACGATGCTGCGCGGCTCCGCGGCGCTGCGGGCGGGCGCGCTCACCGCCGTGTTCGCCCCGCTGACCTGGGTCGTCGCGGAGCTGGCCGCGCTGCCGCTGGGCCGCTGAGAACGCGTACGAGAAAACATCGCGGCGAGCGATGAGTTCGGAGTCGAACGCACGTCTAACCTCCCGTACGGCAGACGCATACGGCAGACGCGTACAGCACCCGCACTCACTGGGAGAGACGCTCATGTACCAGCAGATGATCTTCGTGAACCTCGCCGTGAACGACGTCGACGCGACGAAGACGTTCTTCACCTCGCTCGGCTACACCCTCAACCCGCAGTTCTCGTCGGACGACTGCGCGTGCGTGGTCATCAGCGACACCATCGTCGCGATGATGCTGGGCAAGCAGCGCTACGCGGACTTCACGGAGAAGGAGATCGCGGACTCCACGAAGACCAGTGAGGCGCTGCTGTGTCTGAGCGCCGAGAGCCGCGAGAAGGTCGACGAGATCGTCGACAAGGCGATCGCCGCCGGTGCCACGGCCGGCAAGGTCCAGGACTACGGCACGATGTACGGCCGCGCCTTCGACGACCTGGACGGCCACACCTGGGAGTTCATGTGGATGGACCCCTCCGAGGTCCAGGGCTGAGCGAGCCCGCTTTCAGGGGTCAGCAGCGGAAGTAGCCGTGGATGGTCGTGCCCTCGTCCGGGGCGGTGTGGATGCGGACGAGGTCGGCGACCACGTGGACCAGCAGCAGCCCCCGCCCTCCGCGCCGGCCCGGGGGCTGCGGTCGGCGGCCGGCGAGCGGGTCCGTGAGGAGCCCGGCGTCCCGCACCTCGCAGACGACGTGGCCGTCCTGGAGCCAGACCCGCAGCGCGCCGGAGCCCCGCCCGTGCACCACGCTGTTGGTGGTCAGCTCGGCGACGGCGAGGGCGAAGTCGTGCAGGCGCTCCTCGGGCAGGCCCAGCTCGGCCGCACGACGGGTGGCGAAGTGCCGTACGTCGGGGAGTGTCTGCGCCTCGTAGCGCGTCTGCGGCACGTCACCGGGTGCGGTCAAGGGCTGGTTGTAGCGGGAGACGACCGCTTCGGGGGCGTAGGCCGCGCTGGTGCTCTGCGTGCCGGCCTCGATGATCGTGGGGTGCGTGGCGTAGGCGTCGGTGAGGACCGTCTCCTCCAGGCTCACCACGTCGTAGGGACACAGGATCGTTACCGCGCGGCCCTGGAACGCGAGGTTGATCAGCGCCTCGTGCTGTACGCAGGCGGGGTACTCCGTCGGGGTACGCCCGGCCCAGATCGGCTCGCCGATGATCCGCACGCGCCCGGTGGGGTGGGCGTCGGCGAAGGCGCCGAGCACCCGCGAGATGATCCGGCCCGGATTGCGCCCCACCTGCGTCATGTCGAGGAGTTTGACCTGCGCGGCGCGTGCGCCCAGCTCGCCGCGGATCAGTTCCAGATTGGGCCCCGGGACCGCCACCGCCACGGCCTCGCCCGCGTCCAGACCCTCTTCGACGAACGGTACGGTGCCCGCCACGTACTCCCGCTCGCCCCGGTAGAACAGGGCCGGGTGGACGAAGGGCTCGGTCTCGGTCACGGCACTCATGAAGCGGCCACCTCGATTACAGACAGATCGGGCCAGAACAACTCCAGCAGACGGCGCAGGGCTGGCGGCGGGCATTCCAGAACGAACCGCTGCCCGCCGTGCAGACCCTGAGCGGTCATGGCCAGGGCCGTGGCGCCCGCCATGTCGATGAACGTCAGTGCCGAAAGCTCGAAGTAGTACGCGCCGTGCTGCCGCTGGGCCACCCGCTCCAAGGCCTGCTCCCACGCCTCGTGCGTGGGCAGGCAGATCTCGCCGGCCACCTCCACGCCGGCTCGGTCCGTCAGGGGGCAGATGCTCAGCCGCGTGTTCCGCGGTGTCGCCTCGTCCGCCCTCGCATGCCCCTCATGCGGGTCGTTCACATCGTCCTCCCGCTTCCGTCCAGGACGTCGCCGTCCAGTATCCATGGTCCGGCCCGGACCAGGAGCGGGGTGCACCAAGCTCGCCCCGTCCCGCACGGCTCAGGTGACCCGCACCCCGATGAGGCAGGTGTCGTCGTCGGTGTCGGAGGCGCTGTGCGTCAGGAGTCTGTCGAGCTGCTGCTCCAGGTCCGCGGCCGGGGGTCCTGCCGTGGTCAGCAAGCGGGCCAACGAGTCCTGGACCGATTCGTCACGGCGCTCGACAAGTCCGTCGGTGTACATCAGCAGGGTGTCGCCGGGTTCCAGGCTCAGCTCCCGCTCCTCGTAGTCGGTGTCGGCCAGGGCGCCCAGCAGGATGCCGCCGACCGTGGGCAGGGGGGCCGCCTTCTGCCCGCGCAGCAGCACCGGTGGCAGGTGCCCGGCGCGCGCCCAGCGCAAGGTGTGCCGCTCCGGGTCGTACAGGCCGCACACGGCGGTGGCCGTGACGTGGGCGGTCAGGTGGTGGGCCACGATGTTGAGCCAGGACAGCAGTTGCGCGGGACCGGCCCCGGTGACGGCCAGGCCGCGCATGGCGTTGCGCAGGACCACCATGCTGGTGGCGGCCTCGATACCGTGTCCGGCCACGTCCCCCACGCACAGCATGATCTGTTTGGACGGCAGGGTCACGGCGTCGTACCAGTCCCCGCCGACCATGGATTCCGATTCGGCGGGGCGGTACCGCACGGCGATCTGGAGTCCCGGACTGCTCAGCGGGGCCTGGGCGGGAGGCATGATCGCGTGTTGCAGTTGCAGGGTCAGCCGGTTGCTCTCGGCGGCCTGCTGTTCGGTGTGGGCCAGTTGGTCGCGGGTCGCCGCCAGGGCCACCTCGGTCCAGTGCTGGGAGGAGATGTCCTGGTAGGCGCCTCGCACGGACAGCAACCTGCCGTCGGCGTCCAGGACGGGTTCGGCGATCACCCGCATGTGGCGGGTGACGCCGTCGGGCCGTTCGAGGCGGAAGGCGGCCGAGGACGACCTGCGGTGATGGAGCACGGTGCGCAGGAAACGGCGGATGGCGGCGGCGTCGTCGGCGTGGGCGTACGAGGTCAGCGCTTCCAGGGGTACGGGCGGCGCGTCGTGCGGACGCCCGTACAGGTCGAACAACTGATCGTTCCAGGTGACTTCGCCCGTGGTGAGGTTCTCCTCGAAGCCGCCGATCCTGCCCAGGCGCTGGGCGTGCTGCAAGAGGTGGGCCAGGCGGGCCGCCTCGTCCTCGATGCGCCAGATGAGCAGGACGCAGCCGCCTTGGCGGCTGATGCTGACATCGGCGACCGCGGCGAGGGAGACCTGACCGACCAGCGCGGTGAGGGTCATGCGGCGGGTACGGAACGGCTCGCCGGTCGCGTACACCCGCTCGATCTTCTCGAACAGCTCGCTGCCGCCGACGGCCATGGGGTAGGCCTCCAGCAGCAGCGCTCCGTGCACGGCGCTGCGCGGCCGGCCCGCGGGGTCGACGAAGCTGCTGTTGACATGGTGGACACGGAAGTCCGTGAGCTGTCCGTCCGGGCCCATGTACGGCACCAGGACCAGGACGGGGTCGTACAGGCCGTCCGCCAGCTCCACCAGTTCGGAGAGGCCGGGCGTGGCCGCCCAGGTGTCCGTGGAGGGCGGGGCCGGCCTGTCCGGGCGGCTCTCCAGAGTGTGGGCGCACAGCTCCGCGAGCGCGTCGATCTGGCGGAGGATCTGCGGTGGCTGCGGTTCCAGCGGACCCGGCCAGCAGATCTCCAGGACGCCGTTGACGCGGCCGCCGGTGCCCACGGGGAGCGCGATGCGCCCGCCGCGGGGGTGATATGCCCGGCCGATGGACGGCAGGCCCTCCTCGGACATGTCCGTGATGTGCACGGGCTGCCGCTCCGTCAGCGCCCGGCGGGCCAGCGTGGACACGCCCGGCGGCACGTAACACCAGCGGTCGGCCTCGCCCGGGCCGAAACCCGCGTGCCCGGCCAGGGCCAGTGACGCGTCGGACCCCGCGCTCCACACGGCGACCGAGCAGGCGCCCAGCGGTGCCAGGGCGTGCGCCAGGAGCGACTGGGCCGCGGCCTGTGTGTCGCCCCCGGCCAGGGCGCCGCTCTCCGCCGTACGCAGGCGCGCGCCGATGGAGGGTGCTGCCTGCTCGGCGGGCGGATCGCCGTTGGCGCGGCTGGCGAAACCGCTGGCGACCTCGGCGAGGTGGTCCTGCGACGACTGGTTGACGATGTCCGCGGCCAGCTCCAGCTGGGAGACGCCCGCTTCCTGGGCCAGCGAGGCCAGTTGCCGCGCGGCCACGGCGGGGCCGCACCGCAGCCGCTCGATCAGCACGCCCTTGGCGAGTTCGATCAGCGCGCGGCCGTCGGCCGCCGCCTGCGCGGCGCGGATCTCGCCGCGCAGCCGTTCCACCGTCGCGGCCAGCCTGCCCACGCCGGAGGTCTCGGCCTCCGTGCGGGCGCCGGGTACGTGGTGGTCCGGTGAGGGCGCGAGCGCCGACGGCCCCGCCGGGGCGTCGGGGGGCGGCGGCGCGTCTTGGCCGACGGGCTCCTGAAGGGGTTCCGATGTGGTCACTGTGCTGCCGGCTCCTCACTGAGCCAGCGCCCGATGCAAGCGATCAGGTCGTCGGCGTCCACGGGCTTGGTGACGTAGTCGCTGGCCCCGGAGGCCAGGCTCTTCTCCCGGTCGCCCGGCATGGCCTTCGCCGTCACGGCGACGATGGGCAGTGTCGCGTAGGCCGGATCCTGCCTGATCTCCGTCGTCGCCGCGTAGCCGTCCATCTCGGGCATCATCACGTCCATCAGGACCAGGTCGATCTCCGGGTTCGCGCGCAGCGTCTCGATTCCCTTGCGCCCGTTCTCCGCGTGCAGCACCTCGATGCCGTGCATCTCCAGGATGCCGCTGATGGCGTACAGGTTGCGGGCGTCGTCGTCCACGACCAGCACGACCCGCCCGGAGAGGCTGCCGCCGACCACCTGCGGGAGCTGCTGCTCGCCGGCCTCCTCCCCCCGTACCAGCGGGACCACGTCCCCGGGCTGCTCGGCGGACAGGTGCAGCGCGATGCGTTCGCGCAGCTCGTCCAGGCTGGAGATCAGCTCCAGGGGACGCGTGCGGGAACGTGACTGGAGCTGTTGTTCGTGCGCCGGGTCCAGGCGGCGGCTGTTGTGCGCGAGGACGGGTACCGATGTCGCGGCGGTGTCGCCGTCCATCGCGTCGAGGAACCGGAGCGCCTCGTCCTTCGGCATGTCGAGTTCGAGGACGACGCAGTGGCAGGCCCCCGCGGCCAGGCTCTCGGCCGCTTCCACCGGGCCGACGGCGGTGATGACCTCGATGTCCTCCTCCGCCGCCTTCGCGGAGAGGTCCCTGCCGCCGGACAGATCGGCGACAGCGCTCTCCGCGACCAGGGAGAGCAGGCCGCGCGCCCGCCCCTCGACGACGAGCAGCCGTCGTTTCCGGCGGGGCGCCGGGTCCGGGCGGTCGCCACGGCCGTCGCCCACCGGGCGGGCGGGTGTGGCCCGCGCGACCGGCGCGGCGTCGGCCGTGGTCCCCCATTCGGCGCGGTCCACGGGCAGGTAGAGGGTGAACGTACTGCCCTGCCCCTGCGTGCTCGCGGCGACGACCACGCCGCCGAGGAGGTGGGCGATCTCCCGGCTGATGGACAGACCGAGGCCGGTGCCGCCGTACTTGCGGCTGGTGGTGCCGTCAGCCTGCTGGAACGCACCGAAGATCGCTTCGAGCTGGTGCTCGGCGATGCCGATGCCGGTGTCCTTCACCCGGAAGGCCAGCATCGCCTCGCCGCGCCTAACGGACGCCGGCACCTCGCTGTCCCCGGCCATTTCGATACGCAGCTCGACGCTGCCGCGTTCGGTGAACTTGACCGCGTTGGACAGCAGGTTGCGCAGGACCTGCCGCAGCCTCGAATCGTCGGTGTGCAGCTCGGACGGCACGTCGGGCGCGGTGCTGATGGTGAACCCGAGGTGCTTCTGGGTGGTCATGGGCCGGAAGGTCGCCTCGACGTAGTCCAGGAGCTTCCGCATCGCCACCCGCTCGGGGTTGATGTCCATCTTGCCGGCCTCGACCTTGGACAGGTCGAGGATGTCGTTGATCAGCTGGAGCAGGTCGGATCCCGCCGAGTGGATGATGCCCGCGTACTCGACCTGCTTCGCGGTGAGGTTGCGGGTCGGGTTCTGCGCGAGCAGCTGGGCGAGGATGAGCAGACTGTTCAGCGGGGTGCGCAGCTCGTGGCTCATGTTGGCCAGGAACTCCGACTTGTACTTGGAGGTGAGGGACAACTGCTGTGCCCGTGCCTCCAGTTCCTGGCGGGCCTGCTCGATCTCCAGGTTCTTCGTCTCGATGTCGCGGTTCTGGGCCGCCAGCAGGGCCGCCTTCTCCTCCAGTTCGGCGTTGGAGCGCTGGAGCTCGTCCTGCTGGACCTGCAACTCCGCGGAGCGTGCCTGGAGTTCGGCCGTCAGCCGCTGGGACTCGTCAAGGAGTTCGTCGGTGCGCGCGTTGGCGACGATGGTGTTGACGTTCACCCCCAGCGTCTCCATCAGCTGTTCGAGGAAGTCCCGGTGCACCGGGGTGAACTGCTCGAACGACGCCAGCTCGATGACGCCGAGCACCTGGTCCTCGACGAGGATCGGCACCACGATCAGGCTGCCCGGCGCGGCCTGCCCGAGCCCGGACGAGATGACGTAGTCCGCCGGGAGCCGGTCGACGGTGATGGGCCGCCGACTGCGCGCCGCCTGGCCCACCAGGGACTCCCCGAGCCGGAAGCGACCGCCCTCCGCGCGGTCCGCGGGGCGGCCGTAGGACCCGACCAGCGTGAGGTCGGCGGACCCGTCCGCGTCCTCGGCGAGGTAGAAGGCTCCGTACTGCGCGCCCACGAGGGGCGTCAGCTCGTCCATCACCAGCTCCGCGACCACGGCGAGGTCCCGGTGGCCCTGGAGCAGGCCGGAGATGCGCGCGATGTTGGACTTGAGCCAGTCCTGCTCCTGGTTGGCCAGGGTCGTCTCGCGCAGCGACTCGACCATGGCGTTGATGTTGTCCTTGAGTTCGGCGACCTCGCCGGAGGCGTCGACGGTGATGGAGCGGGTCAGGTCGCCCTCGGCCACCGCGCTCGTCACCTCGGCGATGGCACGTACCTGCCGGGTGAGGTTGCCGGCCAGTTCGTTCACGTTCTCGGTCAGGCGCTTCCAGGTGCCCGACACTCCCTCGACCTCGGCCTGACCGCCCAGCCTGCCCTCGCTGCCGACCTCGCGCGCCACGCGCGTCACCTCGGCGGCGAACGCCGAGAGCTGGTCGACCATCGTGTTGATGGTCGTCTTCAGCTCCAGGATCTCGCCGCGGGCGTCCACGTCGATCTTCTTCGACAGGTCGCCGTTGGCCACCGCGGTGGTGACCAGGGCGATGTTGCGCACCTGATTGGTCAGGTTGTTCGCCATCGAGTTGACGTTGTCGGTGAGGTCCTTCCAGGTACCCGCGACATTGGGGACACGGGCCTGGCCGCCGAGCTGGCCTTCGGTGCCGACCTCGCGCGCCACGCGCGTGACCTCGTCGGCGAACGCCGAGAGGGTGTCGACCATCGTGTTGATCCCGCCGGCGAGCGCGGCGACCTCGCCCTTCGCCTCGACGGTGATCTTCTGCGAGAGGTCACCGCGCGCCACCGCCGTGGCGACCTGGGCGATGGACCGCACCTGGCCCGTGAGGTTGGACGCCATGACGTTGACGTTGTCGGTGAGGTCCTTCCAGGTGCCGGAGACCCCGCGGACGGTCGCCTGGCCGCCGAGGTTGCCCTCGGTGCCGACCTCGCGGGCCACGCGGGTCACCTCGTCGGCGAAGGCGGAGAGCTGGTCGACCATCGTGTTGATGGTCTCCTTCAACTCCAGGATCTCACCGCGGGCGTTGACCTTGATCTTCTGCGACAGGTCGCCCCCGGCCACCGCGGTGGCCACCTGGGCGATCGAACGCACCTGGTCCGTCAGGTTGCCCGCCATGCTGTTGACCGAGTCGGTCAGGTCCCGCCAGGTGCCCGAGACGCCCTTGACGTCGGCCTGGCCTCCCAGGATGCCCTCGGTGCCCACGTCACGCGCCATGCGGGTGACCTCGTCGGCGAAGGACGAGAGCTGGTCGACCATCGTGTTGATGGTCTCCTTCAACTCCAGGATCTCACCGCGGGCGTTGACCTTGATCTTCTGCGACAGGTCACCCTTGGCCACGGCTGTCGTGACCTGGGCGATGTTGCGGACCTGGTCGGTGAGGTTGCCCGCCATCAGGTTCACCGAATCGGTCAGGTCCCGCCAGACGCCGCCGACGCCGGGCACCTGGGCCTGGCCGCCCAGCCGGCCTTCGCTGCCGACCTCCCGGGCGACGCGGGTGACCTCGTCGGCGAAGGCGGAGAGCTGGTCGACCATCGTGTTGACGGTCTCCTTCAACTCCAGGATCTCACCACGGGCGTCCACGTCGATCTTCTGCGACAGGTCACCCTTGGCCACCGCTGTCGCCACCTGGGCGATGTCCCTGACCTGGGTCGTCAGATTGCCCGCCATGGCGTTCACGTTGTCGGTGAGGTCCGCCCAGGTCCCGGAGACGCCGGGTACGACGGCCTGCCCGCCCAGGGTTCCCTCGGTGCCGACCTCGCGGGCCACGCGGGTCACCTCGGACGTGAACAGCGACAGCTGATCGACCATGCCGTTGAAGACGGACGCGATCTCCCCGATCAGTCCGTCGCCCTCGTCCGGCAGCCTCGTGCCGAAATCGCCGTCCCGTACGGCCGTGAGCCCCGCCAACAACTGCCGCAGCTCCGGCTCCCCCACCCCGCCGCCCTCATGAGAGGTTCGCGATCGGGGCACCGAGCGCCCCTTCTCGACCGCCGCCTCAGCCATGATCGACCTCGTTTCGCTCAGATACCGCACCAAAGGGCCGCCCCGCGCGGAACCCGCGCCTCTGGTTGGCGGGGCCGCCGACCGACTTCCACAACCTTCACCGTTTGCCCACGGCTGTACAAAAATACGCAGCAGGTTACCCGGTGCCCGTACCGGGGACGGAATTCCCGCTCGGGGCCGGGCCGGACAGGCTCTTAGGATGGGCCCATGCAGCCGACTGACGAACCCGTGTCCGACCCGCGTCCGACCGGCGAGGACCGCGAGATCGAGACCCTCGCCGAGTTCGACGAGGTCTGGGGGCGCGGCGCGCTCGCCGGCTGCCGCGTCCAGGCCGTCGACCTGACCGAGCGCAGTTCCGCGCTCCTGACCGCCCATGTCGCGGGCGCCGTCTTCCTCGGCTGCCCCATGCGCGAGGACGCGGCGGCGAAGGTGCGGGCCTCGGGGGCGCTGGTCTTCCCGCCGGTCCCCGGCCTGCCGTTCAACCCCTACCGTGGGCTGCTCTACACCCCCGGCGACCTGTTCGCCGGCCTCGCCGACGGCGGGTACGACGCGACGCCGGACGCCCACGCGTACGACTGGTTCCAGCGGACCAAGGCCGACGGCGACGTCTTCTCGTCGATGCTGCGCGCGATACACGACGACTCGATCTCCGACGCCCTGGACGAACTGCTCGCCGGGGCAGGCGTGGTGGGCGTGATGGGCGGCCACGCGATGGCGCGCGGCACCGAGGCGTACGCGGGCGCGGCGCGTCTCGGCCGTGCGCTGGCCCGCGCCGGGTTCACCGTCGCGACGGGCGGCGGGCCGGGCGCGATGGAGGCGGCGAACCTCGGCGCGTACGCCTCCGACTTCGCCGACGGCATGCTGGACGAGGCCCTGGAACTCCTCGCCAAGGCACCCTCGTTCGAGCCGTCCGTCACCGAGTGGGCGCGGGCGGCCTTCGCGGTCCGCGAGCGCTGGCCCTCGGGTGGCGCCTCGGTCGGCATCCCCACCTGGTTCTACGGCCACGAGCCGCCGAACGCCTTCGCGTCCCACCTGGCCAAGTACTTCGCCAACGCCACCCGGGAGGACGGCCTGCTGGCCCGCTCGAACGCGGGCGTCGTCTTCCTGCCGGGAGCCGCGGGCACGGTCCAGGAAGTCTTCGACAACGCCACCCCCAACTACTACGAGTCGCGCGGCGAGCCCACCCCGATGGTCCTGGTCGACCGCGCGCACTGGACGGAACACCTCCCGGTGTGGCCCCTGCTCGAGTCACTGGCCCGCGGCAGGTCCATGGAGTCGCGGATCGCCCTGGTGGACCGGGTGGAGGAGGCCCCTGCGGCGCTCGACGCCCTCCTGTCGGGCCCGGGTCACGTCTCCAGCAGCCCCGCGAGCACCTCGTAGGACCGTCCCCAGTCCCACTCCCCGCGCACCCACGCCCGGCCCTTCTCGCCCATGGAGCGGGCGAGTTCGCGGTCCCGCAGAAGTCGTACGAGGCGGTCCGCGACGGCCGCCGGGGAGCGGCCGTCGACGACGTAGCCGCTCTCGCCGTCCCGTACGGCGTCCGGCGCGCCCCCGGAGTCGCCCGCCACGACCGGCAGCCCGGCGGCGGCCGCCTCCAGGAAGACGATGCCGAGCCCTTCCACCTCCAGGCCACCCCTGCGCGTACGGCACGGCATGGCGAAGGCGTCGGCGGCGGCGTAGAACAGCGGCATCTCGGGGTGCGGCCGTCCGCCTGCGAAGACGACGCCGTCCAGGACGCCCCGTTCCTCGGCGAGTTGCCGCAGGCGCGCCTCGTGCGGCCCCGAGCCGACCAGCAGCAGCGTGGCGTCGGCGACCGCCCTGCGCACCATCGGCCACGCCTCGATCAGGGTGTCCTGTCCCTTGCGCGGCACGAGGCGCGCCGCGCACAGGACGACCGGCCTGCCGTCGGCGAGTCCGTACCGCTCCCGCACCTGGCGGCCGTCCAGGCCTGGCCCGAACGCCTCGGCGTCGACGCCGGGCACCAGGCGGGCGAACCGCACCCCGGGGTCCATGGCCCAGCGGACGGGGTCGCGGGTGCTCGGCCCGAGGTAGGTGACGCAGTCGGCGCCCGCGCCGATCCTGCGCAGCAGCGTCCGCGCGCCCGGGGTGCGGGCCCACCACACCTCGTGGCCGTGCGTCGTGGCGACGACCCTGCGCACGGCCGCCTCCCGCCGCAACCGCCCGGCGAGCAGCCCGAGCGGCGCGGCGGCGCCGAACCAGACGCGGTCGCAGCCGTACCGCCGGGCGAGGGCGACCGCCCGCTCCCCCGTGCGCCGCGTCGGCAGCAGGGTGCGGGCCCGATCGCGTACGACGGGGTGGGGGAACGTCCCGTCGTACGCCACGTCGCCCGGCTCCGCCGAGGTGTACACGACGGCCGAGCCGGGCGGGAAGCGCCGGACGAGGGTGTCCACGAAGGTCTCGATGCCGCCCTGGCGGGGCGGGAAGTCATTGGTGACGACGAGGGTGCGAGGCATGCTCCGACGCTAGGAACCCGCGGCGCGCGGCGCGTCGCCCCGGGCTCCGTAACCCCGGGTCAACCCGTGGCATGACTTGCGGCTGCCGCCTCCACCCTGACGCCGACGCCCCCGCCCCGCGCGGCCCGCGACAATCGGGGCATGAGCACGACCACCCTGCGGCGCCGCCTGCGCGCCCTGACGGCCGCCCCCGCCTACCCGTGGGTCACGGGCGCGGCCCTGACCGCGGGCGCGGCCGCCGAACTCGTGGAGTTCCCCGGCTCGGTGACCAACGCGACCGCGATCCTGGTCTCCACGGCCTCCCTGATGTGGCGCCGGACCTTTCCGCCGGTGGCCCTGGTGACCGTGGCGGCGGGGCTGCTGAGCTTCGGCGCCGACACGTCCCTGTCCATCGCTGTGATGATCAGCGGGCTCGTGGGCTGTTACGTCCTCGCCCGGCATCGCGTGCTGCACCCGGCGCTGCTGGTGGCGGGCGGCGCGCTCGGCGCCCTCGCGGCGAACCTCTGGCACATCTTCAGCTGGGCCCGCGACGACCGGCTGCCCTATGTGCCGCCGCTCGGCAACGCGGGCTCGCTCGGTCTGTTCGCCGAGGGGTTCGGCCTGTGCGCGGTGATCCTCGGCGCCGTCAGCATGGGGGACGCGGTACGGGCCCGCGAGGAGACGCGGCACGAACGAGCGCTGGCCCAGGACCAGTTGATCGCCATGGAGCGCAGGCAGGCGGCCGAGGCCGAGCGCGCCGCGATCGCCCGCGAGCTGCACGACATCGTCTCGCACTCGGTGTCGATGATCGCCGTGCAGGCGGAGAGCGCGACGTACACGACGCCGGGTCTGACCCCGCAGGCCCGCGAGGGCTTCCAGCAGATCGCGGGGACGGCCCGCGCCTCCATGTCCGAACTGCGCCGCCTCCTCGGCGTCCTGCGCACCCCGCAGCACGACGAGACCGCGGTGACCGCCCCGCAGCCCACCCTCGCCCACCTCGACGAGCTGCTCGACCAGCACCGCGCGGTGGGCGGCAGCGTGGACCTGCGGGTCAGCGGGGAGCGGGTGCCGCTGGCCGCGGTGTGGGAGCTGTCGGCGTACCGCATCGTCCAGGAGTCGCTGACGAACGCGCGCAAGCACGCTCCCGGCGCCCGTGCGACCGTCGAGCTGGACTACCGCAAGGACCGGCTGGCGCTCCGCGTGAGCGACGACGGTCCCGGCCCGCCGCCGCCCGGTGGCGGCGGGCCGGGGCACGGCCTCACCGGCATGCGCGAGCGCGCCTCTCTGGTCGGCGGCAGCCTCACCGCGGGCGCGGGCCGGACCGGCGGCTTCCGCGTGGAGGCGGAACTCCCTTGGTGACAGCTGAACCCTTCTGTCCACAGCGGTACTTGACCTCCCGGGAAGGGAAGCATCGGGCGTGATCAGAACTCTCGTGGCCGACGACCAGGCCGTCGTCCGCACCGGATTCGTGAACCTCCTGAACACCCAGGACGACATCCAGGTGGTCGCCGAGGCGGAGGACGGCGCCCAGGCCGTCAGCCTCGCCGCCGAGCACCGCCCTGACCTGGTCCTCCTCGACATCCGCATGCCGCACAAGAACGGCATCGACGCGGCCCGCGAGATCCTCGCCGCGTCCGGCGGCGCGACGAAGGCACTGATGCTGACGACGTTCGGACTCGACGAGTACGTGTACGACGCGCTGACCGCCGGGGCCTCGGGGTTCCTGCTCAAGGACGCCACGTTCCCCGAGCTGCTGCACGCGGTACGGGTCGTGGCGGCCGGCGACGCACTGCTGTCGCCCGAGGTCACCAAGCGGCTCGTCGCGGAGTTCACGCGCCAGCGGGCCGCCACGCCGCCGGCTCCGACGGGCGGCGTCGAAGGGCTGACGGCCCGCGAGGCCGAGGTGCTCGTCCTCATCGCGCAGGGCCTGTCGAACGCGGAGATCGCCGACCGCCTCACGATCAGCGACCACACCGTGAAGACCCACATCAACCGCCTCTTCACGAAGAGGGGGCTGCGCGACCGGGCGCAGGCGGTGATCCTCGCGTACGAGCTGGGGCTCGTGCGGGCGCCCGCGTCGGCTCGGCGTTGAACCCGGGAGTGTCCCCCGTCATCCGAACGTCGCCCGCTCCAGCCAGAAGTCCAGCAACTCCCGTTCCCCCACGACCTCCACGCGCCCGGCGTCCAGCGATCGCCGCCGGTAGAAGGCGAGCAGCACCTCGGTGAGCGGGCCGCGCAGCGCGACCGTCGCCTTGGCGTGCCCGCGCCGCCAGGTGAAGCCGTCCTCACCGAACTCGATGAGCCACTCGGCGTTCAGCCCGGGCGGCGCGTCGGTCGCGTGCAGATGGAGGGAGCGCCCGCCGCCCTTGAGTTCGGACGCGCTGTCCTCGGGGTCGGTGAGCTGTGTCAGCCGTACGAGGTCGAGCCATTCGTCGATCGCGTCGGCGGCGACATCCGGGGCGATCTCGTACGCGACACCGGCGGCGATCGCGGCGTCCGCGCGGTGGATCGCCAGCTCGTGCGTCATGCGGCGGGCCCAGAACCCGGCGGTGTGGTCACCCGCCCACGACCACGCCGGGGCGTCGGCGCCCGCCGTGCGGAACGTCCGCTCGCCGAGCGCCGCGGTGTCGGCGAGCCACCTGTCGAGGGCGGCCGGGTCGTCACTCTCGGGCCCGCGGGCGTCCGGGACGTCCTCGTCCGGAATGTTCCGCTCGGCGCGCGTGGCGACCAGCCGCTCGCTCCAGCGCACCGCGCCGCCCATGTGCCGGGCGAGCTGCGACAGCGTCCAGTCGGGGCAGGTCGGCACGGTGACGGAGAGGTCCGCTCCGCGCAGCGTGGCTCTCAAGAGGTCGATCTGCGTGGTGACTTCGGCGCAGTAGCGGTCGTGACTCAAGGTCGTCATGAGCCGAACACTAGAGCGACTTGGGCTCCTGCGGCACCCGCGTTTCCGGCGCCGCCCCGCCCGTCTCCCCGAGGACGACCACATCCCCCGCGTCGAAGGCGATCCCCACCCTCTCCCCGACCTCGGGCGCCCGGCGCAGCGCGCACGCCGCCTCCAGACGCGGCCCGTCCTCGGGCTGGAGGTGCACGGCGACATGGGTGCCGCGGAACGTGCGCGCCGTCACCGTGCACGCCAGCCCCTCGTGAGCGGTGACGAGCCGCACCCCGGCGGGCCGCACCAGGACCTCGCACCGCCCCGCGGGAGTGCCCGTCGGCACGGGGATCTTGCCCCACACCGTGTCGGCCGCCTCGCCGGTGACCGTCGCCCCGACGATGTTGTCGAAGCCGAGGAACCGCGCGACGAACTCGTCCACAGGGCGCTGCCACACCTCAAGCGGCGTGCCGGACTGGGCGATCCGCCCGTCCCGCATCACGACGACCCGGTCGGCGAGCGCGAAGGCCTCGCCCTGGTCGTGCGTGACGGCGAGCACGGTCGTGCCCAGCTCGTCGAAGAGTTCCCGCAGTTCGACGACGAGCCGCTCCCGCAGCGAGCGGTCGAGCTGGCCGAGCGGCTCGTCCAGCATCAGCAGCCGGGGCCGGGGCGCGAGGGCCCGTGCGAGTGCCACCCGCTGCTGCTCACCCCCGGAGAGCGAGGCGACCGCGCGCCGCTGCGCCTTCGGCAGCCCGACGAGTTCGAGCAACTCGGCGACCCGGTCGGCCTGTTCGCCCCGCGAGGCGCCGTGCATGCGCAGCCCGAAGGTGACATTGCCCGCCACGTCGCGCTGCGGGAAGAGCTGGTGGTCCTGGAACATCAGGCCGACGCCCCGCTTGTGCGCGGGCACCCCGCGCTGGTCGCGCCCACCGAGTTCGATCCGCCCCGCGTCGAGGGACTGGAGCCCGGCGACCGCGCGCAGCAGCGTCGACTTGCCGCTGCCGCTCGGCCCGAGCACACAGACGATCTCGTGCTCGGCGACCTCCAGGTCCACGGCGTCGAGCACGGCCCGCGCCCCGAAACGGACGGTCGCCTCACGCAGGCGCAGCAAGGCGGCCGGAATTGGCTGCGGGCCCATCAGAACTCTCCCGTGGTGCGTTCGGTACAGATGCGTTCCAAAAGCAGCAGCGACACCGCGCACACCACCATGAGGATCGTCGAGAGGGCCATCGCCTGCCCGTAGTTGAGGTCCCCGGCCCGTCCGAGCAGCCGCGCCACGGCGACCGGCAGGGTCGGGTTGTCGGGCCGCGCGATGAAGACGGTCGCCCCGAACTCACCGAGCGAGACGGCGAAGGCGAACCCTGCGGCGATCAGCAGCGCCCGCCGCACCATCGGCAGGTCGACCTCCCGCCACGCCCGCAGCGGCGAGGCGCCGAGCACGGCCGCCGCCTCACGCAGCCGCCCGTCGACAGCGCGCAGGACGGGCAGCATGGTGCGTACGACGAAGGGCACGCCGACCAGCGCCTGGGCGAGCGGCACCAGGATCCAGGAGGCCCGCAGGTCGAGCGGCGGCTCGTCCAGCGTGATGAGGAACCCGAAGCCGACGGTCACCGCCGACACCCCGAGCGGCAGCATAAGGAGCGCGTCGAACCCGCGTACGAGACGACCGGCTCTCCGCGTCAGGGCGGCGGCCGCGAGCCCGCCGATGACGACCGCGATGGCCGTCGCCACGATCGCGTAGTGAAGGGAATTCCAGACCGCCTCGATCGGCGGCACGAGGAAGGCGCCGCCCTCCGCCGAGGTCAGCTCTCTGAAGTACGCGAGGCCGAAGCCGTCCGGGCCGTCGAAGGAACGCTGGATCAGCACCCCGAGCGGCAGCAGGATCAGCAGCACGACCGTGGCCATGACCAGTCCGAGCAGCGACCACTGCCCCGCACCGCGCGGGCGGCGCGCCACGGCCGAGGCGTCGACCAGCTTCAGCGCGCTCTCGCGCCGCCGCACCGTCCACGCGTGGACCGCCAGGATCAGGCCGACCGCCGCGAACTGCACGACCGTCAGCACGGCGGCCGTCGGCAGATCGAGGAGCTGAGCGGTCTGCCGGTAGATCTCCACTTCGAGCGTCGAGTAAGCGGGCCCGCCCAGGATCTGCACGACACCGAAGGAGGTGAAGGTGAAGAGGAAGACCATGAGCGCGGCGGCCGCCACGGCCGGCCCGAGCGCGGGCAGCGTCACGGTCCGCCACGCCGTCCAGCGCGAGGCCCCGAGCATCCGCGCGGCCTCCTCCTGCCGCGGGTCGAGCTGCGACCAGAGCCCGCCGACCGTGCGGACGACCACCGCGTAGTTGAAGAACACGTGCGCGAGCAGGATCGCCCACACGGTGGTGTCCAGGCGCACGCCCCACAGCTCGTCGAAGAGCCCTCCCCGCCCGATCAGCGCCAGGAAGGCCGTGCCGACGACGACCGTGGGCAGCACGAACGGCACGGTGACGACGGCCCTCAGCACCTGCTTGCCGGGGAAGTCGAAGCGCGCGAAGACATACGCGCCGGGGAGCGCGATCAGCAGCGTGAGCGCGGTCGAGGCGAGCGCCTGCCAGGTCGTGAACCACAGGACATGGCGGATGTCGGACTGCCCGAGCACCTCCGCGACCCGCCCGAACCGCCAGACCCCGCCGATGTGCAGGCCGCGCGCGACGATCGCCGAGACCGGATAGGCGAAGAAGACCGCGAAGAACGCGACGGGCAGGGCCATCAGACCGAGCCGCGCCGCGCTCCCCCGGCCGAAGCCCGCGCGGGAGCGGGACTTCGTCACTTCCGTACGAGCGAGGTCCACGACTTGATCCACGGCTCGCGATTGTCGGCGATCTTCTTCGGGTCCATGGTCTGGGGCGCGTCGACCCTCACCCCGTGCTTCGTGAACAGCTCGGGCAGCTCGACGCCCTCGCGCACCGGGTTCACGAACATGTTCAGCGGCATGTCCTCCTGGAACTTCGCGCTCGCGAGGAAGTCGAGGAGCGCCTTGCCGCCCTCGGGGTTCCTGGCGTTGCTCAGCAGACCCGCGTACTCGACCTGGCGGAAGCACGTGCCGGTCGCGACGCCGGTCGGCGCCTTCTTGGGCTGCGGCTTGCCGTAGAGCACCTCGACGGGCGGGGAGGAGGCGTAGGAGACGACGAGCGGCCGGTCGCCCTTGGCCTTCTTGCCGCCCGCGGAACCGGAGAACTCCTCGTTGTAGGCCTGCTCCCAGCCGTCGACGACCTTGACGCCGTTGGCGTCGAGCTTCTTCCAGTAGCTCTCCCAGCCCTTGTCGCCGTACTTCGCCGCCGTGCCGAGCAGGAACCCGAGTCCGGGCGACGAGGTCGCGGCGTTCTCGGTGACCAGCAGGTTCTTGTACCGCGGCTTGAGGAGATCGTCGAAGGACTTCGGAGGCGCCAGCTTCTTGTCGGCGAAGTACTTCTTGTCGTAGTTCACGCAGATGTCGCCGCTGTCCACGGGCGTCACCCGGTGCTTGCCCCCGTCGACGCGGAACTCGGGCTTGATCCTGTCCGAGCCCTTGGCCTCGTACGACTGGAAGAGCCCGTGGTCGAGCGCGCGTGAGAGCAGCGTGTTGTCCACGCCGAAGAAGACGTCGCCCTGCGGGTTGTCCTTCGAGAGGACCGCCTTGTTCACGGCGGCGCCCGCGTCACCGTCCTTGAGGACGTTGACCTTGTACCCCGAGCGCTTCTCGAAGTCCTTCAGTACGTCCTTGGAGACGTTGAAGGAGTCATGGCTGATCAGCGTGACGCTCTTGGAGCCGTCCTTCGTGGAACCGCTGTCGGAGCCGCCGCACGCCGAGACGGCGACGAGCCCGATGCCCACCGCGACGGCGGTGAACGTGACCTTCTTGGTGCTCACTGGAATGTCCTCCTGGGAGACCAGGAAGAGACGCGGCCCTGCCCGCCGGCGAAAGCCCGCGGGCAGGGCGCAACAGCTTGAGTCGTGCCCGAACTTCCTACCCAGAATGACCTGGGCGAGGTTCAGAGGGTCTGCGGCCCACCTGTCCAAGGTGCCGCACTCTCAGCGCTGTGGCGCTCCCCTGTCGGAATATGCAGATGTGTGTACGAGCAGTACGCGATCGCATGTACGAGGCGTACGACCGCCAGACTACCTCTCGGCGGCCGCGAGCTGACCGCACGCCCCGTCGATCTCCTGGCCCCGGGTGTCCCGGATGGTCACCGGCACCCCGTGGGCGGCGATGGCCTCCACGAACGCCTTCTCGTCCTCGGGCCGCGAGGCCGTCCACTTCGAGCCCGGCGTCGGGTTCAGCGGAATGAGGTTCACGTGCACCGGCTTGCCCTTGAGCAGCCGGCCGAGGCGGTCACCGCGCCACGCGTGGTCGTTGATGTCGCGGATCAGCGCGTACTCGATGGAGAGGCGGCGACCGGACTTGGCCGCGTACTCCCAGCCGGCGTCGAGCACCTCCCGCACCTTCCACTTGGTGTTGACCGGCACGAGGGTGTCGCGCAGGTCGTCGTCCGGGGCGTGCAGCGAGATCGCGAGGCGGCACTTGAAGCCCTCGTCGGAGAACCGGTGGATGGCGGGCACGAGCCCGACCGTCGACACCGTGATCCCGCGCTGCGAGAGCCCGAGGCCGTCCGGCTCCGGGTCGGTGAGGCGGCGGATGGCGCCGGTCACGCGGTTGTAGTTGGCCAGCGGCTCGCCCATGCCCATGAAGACGATGTTGGAGAGGCGCGCGGGCCCGCCGGGGATCTCGCCGTCCCTGAGCGCCCGCATGCCGTCGACGATCTGGTGCACGATCTCGCCCGTCGACAGGTTCCGGTCGAGGCCGGCCTGGCCTGTGGCGCAGAACGGGCAGTTCATGCCGCAGCCCGCCTGGGAGCTGATGCACATGGTGACCCGGTCGGGGTAGCGCATGAGCACCGACTCGACGAGCGTCCCGTCGAAGAGGCGCCACAGCGTCTTGCGCGTGGTGTCGTCGTCGCAGCTGATGTGCCGCACCACGGACATCAGGTCGGGCAGCAGCGCTTCCCGGAGCTTGTCGCGCGCACCGGCGGGGATGTCGGTCCACTCCGCCGGGTCGTGGGCGTAGCGCGCGAAGTAGTGCTGCGAGAGCTGCTTGGCGCGGAACGGCTTCTCGCCGATGGCGGCGACGGCTTCCTTGCGCTCGGCGGGCGTGAGGTCGGCGAGATGCCGCGGGGGCTTCTTGGCTCCGCGGGGCGCGACGAAGGTGAGTTCTCCGGGTACAGGCATGGTCCTTCCAGTGTCGCAGACATACGACAAGGGGCCCGCCGCCCTGTGGACAACGAGCCCCTCACGCACATCCGCGCAGGTCAGAAGGGAAAGCAGCGACCGTGCGGTCGGCCGTGCAGTCGGTCAGGTGGACCCGACGAAGACCACGAGCAGAAGCCAGACCACCGGCGCCGTCGGCAGCAGGGAGTCGAGCCGGTCCATGATGCCGCCGTGGCCCGGCAGCAGCGTGCCCATGTCCTTGATGCCGAGGTCCCGCTTGATCATCGACTCGCCGAGGTCACCGAGCGTGGCGCTCGCCGCGACCGCGAGACCGATCAGCAGGCCCTGCCACCACGTGCCGCCGTCGATCAGGAACTCCATGCACAGGGCGCCCGCGGCCATCGCGAACGTGACCGCACCGAGCAGGCCCTCGCGGGTCTTGCCGGGGCTGATGCGCGGCGCCAGCTTGTGCTTGCCGAAGCGCCAGCCGATCGCGTACGCCCCGGTGTCGCTGACCACGGTCAGCAGCAGGAACGTGAGCACCCGCCACGGCCCGTCGTCCGCGGTGAGCATCAGCGCCACGAACGTCGCGAGGAAGGGGACGTAGAAGGCCGCGAAGACGCCCGCCGTGACGTCCTTCAGATAGCCCTCGGGAGGCTCGGTCATGCGCCAGACCAGGACCGCGAGCGCGGTGAGCGCCATCGCCACCCACGCACCCTCGGCCCCCCGGACGTACCCGGCGACGACCATCGCCGTGCCGCCCACCGCGAGCGGCACCAGCGGGGCCTTGATGCCCTTGCGCTCGTCGAGCCGGGAGGTGAGCTCCCAGAGGCCGACCACGACGGCGACCGCTATGACGCCGATGAAGACGGCCTTGACGATGAAGAGCGACGCGATGATCACCGCGCCGAGTCCCACACCGACTCCTATGGCCGCGCCGAGATCACGACCCGCGCTCTTCTTCTGCGGAGGGCGCGGCGCTGCCGGGGCGGGCTGTGGTGCGCTGGGCATGGGCTCCTGCGGGGGCGCGGGGGTGTCGGGCACGATGGGCATCGGCTGCGTCTCGGGCGGAAGCAGCGCGTCCTGCGCATCGTACGCGGGACCTGCCGGGGGCGCCCCCTGACCAGATCCCTGGTCGGGAGGCCCCCAGTACCCGGCTCTGGGCGGCGCCCCCCAGGAAGAGTCGTTCACGGATCGGTTTCCTGATTCCTAGGACTCGAGCCTCAGACTTCGAGCAGCTCGGCTTCCTTGTGCTTGAGCAGCTCGTCCACCTGGGTGACGTACTTCGCCGTGGTGTCGTCCAGCTCCTTCTCGGCGCGACGGCCCTCGTCCTCACCGATGTCGCCGTCCTTGACGGCCTTGTCGATGGCTTCCTTGGCCTTGCGGCGGATGGAACGGATCGAGATCTTGGAGTCCTCGGCCTTGGTCTTGGCGACCTTGATGTACTCCTTGCGGCGGTCCTGCGTCAGCTCGGGGAACGTCACCCGGATGATGTTCCCGTCGTTGCTCGGGTTGACGCCGAGGTCGGAGTCGCGGATCGCCTGTTCGATGTTGCGCAGCGCGCTCTTGTCGAACGGGGTCACCACGGCCATCCGCGGCTCGGGCACCGAGAACGAGGCCAGCTGGTTGATCGGCGTCAGTGCACCGTAGTAGTCCGCCACGATCTTGTTGAACATCGCCGGGTGCGCACGGCCGGTGCGGATCGCGGCGAAGTCCTCCTTGGCGACCACGACGGCCTTCTCCATCTTCTCCTCGGCCTCGAGGAGGGTCTCTTCGATCACCACTTGCTCCTGCGTGTCTTGAGTAGGCCCGGCTAGCACAGGGCGGCCGGCTGCGTCGCGTGTCTTTCCTGCACGGTGTCCGACCGGCAGGGCTTTGTCCATCCCTCTCAAGTGACGTCTCGCGTCCGTCTCTTGAGAGCGGCCCAGGTCCCCGGGGTCAGGCCCGGCTTCCCTGGTCGCCCACGAGAGTGCCGATCTTCTCACCCTTGACGGCCCGGGCGATATTGCCTTCGGAGAGCAGCTCGAAGACGAGGATGGGCAGCTTGTTGTCCCGGCACAGCGTGATGGCGGTCATGTCGGCGACCTTGAGGTCGCGGGTGATGACCTCGCCGTAGCCGAGGGCGTCGAACTTCACCGCGTCGGGGTTGGTCTTCGGGTCGGAGTCATAGACGCCGTCCACGCCGTTCTTGCCCATGAGCAGCGCCTCGGCGTCGATCTCCAGGGCTCGCTGGGCGGCGGTGGTGTCGGTGGAGAAGTACGGCATGCCCATACCGGCGCCGAAGATGACCACGCGGCCCTTCTCCAGGTGGCGCACGGCGCGCAGCGGGATGTACGGCTCCGCGACCTGCCCCATGGTGATGGCGGTCTGGACGCGGCAGTCGATGTCCTCCTTCTCCAGGAAGTCCTGGAGGGCCAGGCAGTTCATGACCGTGCCGAGCATGCCCATGTAGTCCGAGCGGGCCCGGTCCATGCCGCGCTGCTGGAGCTCGGCGCCGCGGAAGAAGTTGCCGCCGCCGATGACGATGGCGATCTGGGCGCCGTCGCGGACCACGGCCGCGATCTCGCGCGCGATGGCGTGCACCACGTCGGGGTCGACCCCGAGGCCGCCCCCGCCGGCGAACGCCTCGCCGGAGAGCTTCAGCAGGAAGCGTCCGGCGCCTTTGTCGTCGTCACTCTTCGAGTCGGCCTTGGTGGTCATGGTGTTCTCGCTTCTCTTACTTGACACACATACGAAGAAGGCCACTGCCGGTGGGGTGTTGTTCGCATCCCATGCTCGGCAGTGGCCTCCTCGTCAGATCCTGCGGTCGTACCGTCGCGCGGGGGCTCCCTGTCGGGGGCTCCCCACGCGGGCGACCGCTGTCGACCCTAGCGGGGTCTACCGTCGATCGCGGTACGGACTCAGATGCCGACCTTGATGCGCGAGAAGCGCTTCAGGGTGACACCGGCCTCGGCGAGAACCTTCTCGACCGACTTCTTGTTGTCCAGCGCGTACGGCTGGCCGAGGAGGGTGGCCTCCTTGAAGAAGCCGTTGACGCGACCCTCGACGATCTTCGGGAGGGCGGCCTCGGGCTTGCCCTCGGCGCGGGTGGTCTCCTCGGCGACGCGACGCTCGGTCTCGACGACCTCGGCCGGGACGTCCTCGCGGGAGAGGTACTTCGGCGCGAAGGCGGCGATGTGCTGCGCGATGCCCTTGGCGACCTCGGCGTCGGCCTTGTCCAGCTCGACCAGGACACCGATCTGCGGGGGCAGGTCGGGCATGGTGCGGTGCATGTACGCGGAGACGTAGGCGCCGGAGAACTGCGCGAAGCGGTCCAGGACGATCTTCTCGCCGAGGTTGGCGTTGGCCTCGTCGACGTACGCCTGGACGGTCTTGCCGGCCTCGATCTCGGAGGCGAGCAGCGCCTCGATGTCGGCCGGGGAGGTCTTGGCGATGTGGGCGGCGAGGTTGTTCGCCACGGCCTGGAACTTGTCACCCTTGGCGACGAAGTCCGTCTCGCACTTCAGCTCGACGATGACACCGGAGGTGTTGTCGTCGGCGATGAGGGAGACCACGGCACCGTTCTCGGCGGAGCGGCCCTCGCGCTTGGCGACGCCCTTCTGGCCCTTGATGCGGAGCGCCTCGACGGCCTTGTCGACGCTGCCCTCGGCCTCGTCGAGCGCCTTCTTGCAGTCCATCATGCCGGCGCCCGTGAGCTCACGGAGCTTCTTGACGTCAGCGGCGGTGTAGTTCGCCATGATCGAAATTCTCTCTCGAAGTCTGAAAGATCTACGGAGGTCTACGGGTGAACGGCGGGGGCCGATCGGGCCCCCGCCGTCAACTACCGAACCTGTGAGGTCAGGCCTGCTCGGCGTCCGCGGCGGCGGCGGGCGCCTCGGCCTGCTCGGCGTCGGCGGCCTTCTCCGTCTCGGCGGACTTCTGAACCTCGGCCTCGGCGTCAGCGGCCTTCGGCTCCTCGGCCTTCGGCTCGTCAGCCTTCTTGTCGCCCTCGAGCAGGTCGCGCTCCCACTCGGCGAGCGGCTCGCCGGCGGCCTTCTCGCCCGGCTTCGAGTCACCGGTGGCGACGCCGGAACGGGCGATGAGGCCCTCGGCGACGGCGTCGGCGATCACGCGGGTGAGCAGCGTGACGGAGCGGATCGCGTCGTCGTTGCCGGGGATCTTGTAGTCGACCTCGTCGGGGTCGCAGTTGGTGTCGAGGATGGCGACGACCGGGATGTTGAGCTTCCGGGCCTCACCGACCGCGATGTGCTCCTTCTTGGTGTCCACGATCCAGACGGCGCTGGGCACCTTGGACATCTCGCGGATACCACCGAGGGTCTTCTCCAGCTTGGCCTTCTCGCGCGAGAGCACGAGAAGCTCCTTCTTGGTGAGACCGGAAGCGGCGACGTCCTCGAAGTCGATCTGCTCGAGCTCCTTGAGGCGCTGCAGACGCTTGTAGACGGTCGAGAAGTTGGTGAGCATGCCGCCCAGCCAGCGCTGGTTCACGTAGGGCATGCCGACGCGGGTCGCCTGCTCGGCGATGGCCTCCTGCGCCTGCTTCTTCGTGCCGACGAACATGACCGTGCCGCCGTGGGCGACGGTCTCCTTGACGAACTCGTAGGCGCGGTCGATGTACGACAGCGACTGGAGCAGGTCGATGATGTAGATGCCGTTGCGCTCGGTGAAGATGAAGCGCTTCATCTTCGGGTTCCAGCGACGGGTCTGGTGACCGAAGTGGACGCCGCTTTCCAGCAGCTCCCGCATCGTGACGACGGCCATGGCCGTTCTCCTTGAGATTCTCGGTTGTGCCGCGTGTGCCGGACGGCACTCGCGCCTGACGCCCGCTGTGCGCCTTGCCACTAGAGACCTAGGGACCGAGGGGCGCTGACACCGGCCTGTGAGGGCCTGATGTCGGGGCGTGCGAAGTCGACCCGGTGACCCGGATCGCCACAAGAAGTGTACGGGACCCGCGGGGCGTCGGATGACGCCGCTACCCGTGACCTGGCGACGGAGCCGTTCGCCTCTCCACCCGGGAGAGTGACGGCGTTGTCCACAACCGGCCGGTACTCCACGGATCCGGACCATGATCCCCGCGGAACGCCGGGGTGCGGGACGGTTCTGCCATGCGCCTGGAAATGCTCCTGACGACGCTGGCCGCGCTGCTGGCGACCGCCCTGAACCCACCCCCGAGCCCGGCTCGGACCCCGCCCCCGACACCCGTGGCCACGACCTGGCCGGTGGCCGCCCGCACGAGCGAGCGCCCCGCGGTCGTACGCGCCTGGGACCCGCCCTCGACCGCGTACGGCGCGGGCCACCGGGGCGTGGACCTGTCGGCACCGCCGGGCAGTCCGGTACGGGCGGTGGCACCGGGCCGGGTCTCCTTCGCGGGCCGGGTGGCGGGCAGAGGCGTGGTCTCGGTGGAGCTGGACGGGAGCGGGGATCCCCCGCTGCGTACGACGTACGAGCCGGTGCGGGCCACGCTCAAGAAGGGCGCCCGGGTCACCGCGGGCGAGCAGGTAGGCATCCTGGAGGGTCCGACGGGCCACTGTCCCGAGGCCTCCGAGGTCTGCCTCCATTGGGGCTTGCGCAGAGCCGGGACCTATCTGGACCCACTGACCCTGCTGCCACCGTGGCTACTGCGCGACGGCCCGTCCCGCCTGCTCCCACTGACCGGCCCACCGGCGCCATGAGCGGGACCTCAAGAGCCCCGGAAACCTCAGCCGCGCACCCCGCGCAGAGCCATCGAGACCGCGGCCTCCGTGATGGCGGAGGGATCCTCCGCGGCCCCCAGCTCGATCCGCCGCGCCGCCGCGTCCACGATCCCCTGGAGCAGCATCGCCGCCATCCGGGGCTGCTCGTGCCCCAGCGCCTCCAGCGCCTCGACGATCATCGCGATGAGCCCACCGTGCGCCGCCCGGATCTTCTCCCTGGCACCGGCGTCCAGCTCACTGGCGGAGATGGCGACCACGGCACGGTGACGCCGGTCCCCCACCAGGGCCAGCTGCCGCCGCACATACGCCTCGACCTGACCCTCGGGCGACCGCGCCCCCCGCATCGCCGCGGAGACCTCCGCGGCCCATACGGGAAAGTCGACCTCGCACAGCTCTTCGACCACGGCGGCCCGCGACCGGAAGTACTCATACACGGACGACCGGGCGAGCCCGGTGCGCTCGGCGAGGGCGGGGAAGGTCAACGCCTCCGTGCCGCCTTCGGACAACAGGGACCGCGCGGCGTCCAGCAGGGCCCCGCGCTGCATCGACCGGTGCTCGGCCACAGAGGCCGCTCGAATCCTTGGCACGGCTCCACTTTACGGACGGGACGCCCCGCACGGGAGTCGCTGCCGGGCGCATATGCGTCGGGCAGGGACGATTCAGCTCGCCGGACGCGCGGCGTCAGCGGCCAAAACTGGCCAGCTTCGCCCGCAGCTGCAACACCGACTTCGTGTGGATCTGACTCACCCGGCTCTCGGTCACACCGAGTACGTTGCCGATCTCGGCGAGCGTGAGCCCCTCGTAGTAGTAGAGCGTCACGACGGTCTTCTCGCGCTCGGGCAGCGTGTTGATAGCCCGCGCGAGCAGCCTGCGCAGCTCCCGGTCCTCGGCGACCTCCACGGGGTTGTCCGCCGCGTGGTCCTCCAGCGTGTCCATGAGGCTCAGCCGGTCACCGCCGTCACCGCCGACGTGCAGCAACTCTTCGAGCGCCACCACGTTCGCCAGGGACAACTGGCTGAAAACGGCGTGCAGTTCCTCCAGAGCGATCCCCATCTCGGCGGCGACCTCGCCCTCCGAGGGAGTACGCCGCAGCTGCGCCTCCAGGGTGGTGTAGGCACGCTCGACGTTGCGCGCCTTCTGGCGCACGGACCGCGGGATCCAGTCGAGCGCCCGCAGCTCGTCGATCATCGCCCCGCGAATGCGCGTGATGGCATAGGTCTCGAACTTGATCTCCCGCTCGATGTCGAACTTCTCGATCGCGTCGATCAGCCCGAACACCCCGGACGAGACGAAGTCCGCCTGCTCCACATTGGGCGGCAGCCCCACACTCACACGGCCCGCGACGTACTTCACCAGGGGTGAGTAGTGCAGGATCAGCTGCTCCCGCAGCCGTCCGTCGCCCGTCGCCTTGTACGACCGCCACAACTCGTCCAGCGACGAGGGGGCGGGAGGCCGCTCCCGCTCGCCGCTACGGGTGGCGGGGGGAACCGCCGCCCGGTCGGACCCTGAGGTGTGCTGGGTCATTCGTCGCCTTGAGCCGTTCTGCCGTGAATTGGTGAGGTCGCGTGGGTCGGTGAGGTCGCGCGACGCGGCGATTTCGCGGGTGCCGCTCGCGTCCGTGCGGTGGGGGATGTGCGTGAAGTGAATGAGGTTGTCCGTCTGGTTGCCTGTCCGCGTCGGAATCCTTGTGAGCGTAGCGTGACTGAAGTGTCGCAGTGTGCGAAGACTATGGGATCGCGCGTGCGCAGATACGTTCCGCTAGGCCTCCTGCGGAGTCGGGATCGTCGCACTGCGTGACGACGTCGACGCATCAACTGCGCGATTTCCCAAGGCTGTCGGGCGTCATCCGTCCGGCGGAACACGCTCGGTCACGATTCACCTCCAGCGGCGAAGACCGTCCGGTACGCCTGGCGTGTCAACTGCCAGCCATCGCCGTGTCGTTCGACGAACCCCAACGACTGAAGTTCGTACAGGCGCCCTACCGCGTCGTCCTCGGTCGTCCCCGCGCCGACGGCGGCATCCCGCGCCGTCGCCCGCCCCCGCGCGGGCAGCGCGGCCAGGACCCGGGCCGCCCCCGGGGCGAGCAGGTCACGCGGCACGACGGGCCCCCGCCGCTCGGGGGCCAGCTCACCCATGTCACCGACCAGCTCGACCACTTCCGCGGCGTCGGTCACCAGGACGCCGTCGCCCCGCAGCAGTTCGTGCACACCCGCAGAGAGGCCGCTGGTCGCGGGCCCCGGCACCCCCATGGCGAAGCGGCCGAGCTCCTGGGCGCAGCGGGCAGTGGCCAGAGCCCCACTGCGGTAGGCGGCCTCCACCACCACCGTCCCTCGGGTCAGCGCGGCGATCACCCTGTTCCGCAGGATGAACCGGCTCGGCGTGGGGTGGTCTCCCGGCGGCAACTCCCCGACGACCAGACCCTGTTCCGCGATCCTTCCGATCAGTTCGACATGCCCGCGGGGATAGGGCCGGTCCACCCCGCAAGCCAGCACGGCCACGGTGGCACCGCCCGCGCCGAGCGCCCCGCGGTGCGCGGCGCCGTCCACGCCGTACGCCCCGCCGGAGACCACGACCCAGCCGCGCTCCGCGAGCCCCGCGCCGAGGTCGGCGGCCATGTGCGCGCCGTACTGCGTGCAGGCCCGGGCTCCCACGACGGCCACCGACCGCACCGCCCATATCCGTAACGAGGGCCGCCCGCGCACCCAGAGCCCGATCGGCCGGGCGTCCCCGAGGTCGTCCAACGGCAGCGGCCACTCCGCGTCCCCCGGGCACACGAACCGCGCCCCGACGTCCCGCGCCGCCTCCAGGTCACACTCCGGCCGCGCCCCGGCGGCCCGCGCCCGCAGCCCCTCCCACCGCCGCGAGGTCACCCCCGCCAACCGCCCCTCCTCCTCACCGAGCCTGCGCAGCACCTCGACGGCACCGGCCTCCCGCAGCCATCTGCCCCCGACCGCGTCCCCGGGCTCAAGGACCCGCGTCAGGGCGAGCCTGGCCAGACGCTCTTCGTCCGTCGGCGGCCCGGCGGTCACCTCGCCACTCCGATCGGCATCGGGACACCTCGTGAGATGCCCGTGCGCAGTTGGAGGGCCAGGGCGACGTCGTGAGCGGAGGGCCGGTCGTGCCCGGCCAGGTCCGCCACGGTCCACGCCACCCGCAGGACGCGATCAAGCCCACGGGCGGTCAGGAAGCCGCGCTCCAGGTCCAGCTCGGCCGCGTCCAGCGCTCCTGGGGCAGCGGGCCACCGGGTGCGCAGCGCATGCCCGGGGACCTCGCTGTTGGTCCGCCAGCCGGTCCCGGTCAGCCTGGCAGCCGCTCTCTCGCGCGCGGCGCGCACCCGGTCGGCGACGGTCCGCGTGGACTCCCCGGGCGTGCCGTACCCGGCGAGTTCGGACCGGGTGACGGCCTCCACCTCGACCTTCAGATCGACCCGGTCGAGCAGCGGTCCCGACAGGCGGGCCTGATAGCGCCGGACAGCGGAGGCCGGGCACTCGCAGCCGTCCCCGAGCAACGTATGCCGACCGCAGGGGCAGGGGTTGGCCGCGAGGACCATCAGGAACTTCGCGGGCAGCCGCACCACTCCCGCGCTGCGCGCGATCACCACGTGGCCCGACTCGAGCGGCTGGCGCAAGGAGTCCAGCGTCTGGCTGCTGAACTCCGGCGCCTCGTCCAGAAAGAGCACTCCTCTATGAGCCAACGAAACCGCGCCCGGCCGCGCGAGGCCCTTGCCGCCGCCCACGAGCGACTGCATCGTCGCGGAGTGATGCGGCGCGCAGTACGGCGCGAGGTCGACCAGCGGCTTGCCCGGCGGGAGCATGCCCGCTACGGAGTGGACCGCCGTCACTTCCAGGGACTCCTCGCGGGTCAGCCGGGGCAGGATGGCCGGCAGCCGCTCCGCGAGCATGGTCTTGCCCGCGCCCGGTGGCCCTTGCAGGAAGAGGTGGTGCGCCCCGGCCGCGGCCACCTCCACGGCGGCCCTCGCCGCCGCCTGCCCGACGACGTCGGCCAGGTCGAGCCCGTGCGCGTCGTCCGTCGCGCCGCCGAGTCCCGTGCCCACTCCGGTCCCCGGCACGCAGAGCCCGGCCAGCAGTGGATCGGGCCGCCCCGGCTCGTCCGGCTCCTCCTGCGGCACCGGCTCGTCGGTGAGCACCGCGATGAGCTGCCGCAGGCTGCGCACCCCGAGGACCGAGATCCCCGGCACCAGCGAGGCCTCGGCGGCCGTGCACTCGGGGACGACCACCTGTTCGTACCCGGCGTCCGCGGCGGCGAGGACCGCCGGCAGCACTCCACGGACCGGGCGCACCCGCCCGTCGAGTCCCAGCTCGCCGATCATGACGATGTCGGCGAGCACCCGGGGATCGATCCGCTCGGCAGCCCCGAGGACCGCGCACGCGACGGCCAGGTCGAAACCGCTGCCGCCCTTGGGGACCGACGCCGGGCTCAGCCCCACCGTGAGCTTCTTCTGGGGCCACTCCCCGCCCGAATTGACCACGGCGGCCCTGACCCGGTCCCGACTCTCCGTCAGACTCTTGTCCGGCAGCCCCACCAGCGTGAACGCGGCCACGCCCGGCTCCAGATCGGCCTGCACCTCGACGACCACGCCCTCGACGCCGACCAGCGCCACGGAACACGTACGCGCGAACCCCATCAGGCCACCCCCCGCGCGTGCTCGACCACGGGAGCGCCGCGCCGCGGAAGCAGCACGCCGACCAGGTCGATGCGAACGCCTCCCGGCGGTGGGCCGCCGCGCTCCTCGATCCAGCGCTCCGCCAGGCGCCGAAGCCGCTCCGCCTTGATCTGGCCCACGGCCGCCATCGGGTGCTCGAACACCGCGGAGCCGACCAGGCCCGCCCTGCGCGTCTTGACCTCGCAGACGACGAGTGCCTCGCCGTCCATCGCCACGATGTCGATCTCACCGGTCCTGCCCGCGCGCCAATTGCGCTCAAGGACCGTCATCCCCGCTTCGACCAGCCGCCGCGCGGCCAGGTCTTCGCCGTACTTGCCGAGTGCTCCCCGTGCGTTCATGTCGGCACCACCTCCGACACCCACGGTCACGGATCAGCCCGCACCTATTGGATCTTGGTGCGTTACTCGCCGGTTGTGGAAAACTCCGCCACTCCGGCGAGTGAATCCCGGCAGCTCAGCCCGCAACCCCCGGCTGCCCGGTCCCCGGCAGCTCAGCCCCCCGGCAGCTCAAGATCGCTCTTGTTCAACTCCTCGATGTTCACGTCCTTGAACGTGAGCACCCGCACCTGCTTCACGAACCGAGCGGGCCGGTACATGTCCCACACCCAGGCGTCCGCCATGGACACCTCGAAGAACACCTCACCCTGGACCGAGTGCACCTGCATCTCGTAGTCATTGGTGAGGTAGAAACGCCGCTCGGTCTCAATCACGTATTTGAACAGACCGACGACATCGCGGTACTCCCGGTAGAGCTTCAGCTCCATCTCGGTCTCGTACTTCTCGAGGTCCTCGGCGCTCATGGCATGTTCCCCTTCAGCCGTGCGTCCCCCTATTGTGCGTCAGCCCCGCGAACCCCTACACGATTTCGGTGTCGAGGATCTCGGGCCGGTCCGGGGGCCCCTCGTCGAGCAGTCTGCGAAACAGCTCGGCGAGCCTGGTCGGGTACACCGTCTCATGAGCCCCGGTCAGTTCCCGGCACGTCCACCAACGGGCTCCGGCGACGCTGCGGCGCTCCAGCTCCGTGAGCCCCTCGGGCACGGTCGCCGTCTGTGACGTACGCGCGAGGTAGTACCACTCGTCCTGGTCCCAGCGGCGCCCGGCGAAGGGGAAGGAGCAGACCCGGCGCCACAGCACGGGCCCCAGCTCGACCTCCGTGATGCCGGTCTCCTCACGCAGCTCGCGCAGGGCGGCCTGCTCCCGCGTCTCGTCGCCCTCCAGGCCGCCGCCCGGCGTGAACCACCAGTCGTCCGCGGGGTCACCGGGCTCATGCCCGTGCAGCAGCAGGAGGCGGTCGTCGGGGTCGAGCAGCACCACCCGGGCGACCCTGCGCAGCGGTCGCCCCGTCGGCGACTGCCTGGCCCGCACGGCGTCCTCAGCCGACACCGGCGGCGGCCTCCCTCGCACGGCTCCTGCCGCGTCCGCGGCCCACGAGCCTGGCCACCGGCCCGTACGCGGCGCCGCCGAGGACGAGCGCCATGCCCACCACGATCGCGCTCACCACCAGGCGCAGCGGACCGGGCTCGGAGAGGCCGCCCGGCATGTCCGCGAAGCCCTCCGGGCGCTCCAGCATGCCGAACTTGTCCATGGGCCAGGCCACCGCGTCGACCCGCGCCTTCACGGCGCCACGCGGCACCGAGCCGTGGGTCCCGTCATCCAGATGCACGCTGGAGTCGAGGGAGCCGCTGCGCTCGTCGCCGAGCAGGAACAGACGGCCCTTGGGGACGGTCGTGGTGGGGATGCCGGTGGCCGCGGCGTCCTGCCCCTTGGGCAGATACGGTTCTGCGACTTCCTTGCCGTTGACGGTCAGCTTGCCGTCCTCGCAGCAGGCGATCTTGTCGCCGCCTATGCCGACCACCCGCTTGACCATCGGCATGTCGCCCCAGGTCGACTGCTCGAAGACGACCACGTCACCGCGGCGCACCTCGTCGCCGTCGATCCGCTGTGCGAGGACCCGGTCGCCCGAGCCGATCGTCGGCGTCATCGACCCGGTAGGAACCGCGTACGGCTGGTACAGAACCGCGCCCCAGGCGAAGCCGCCGAGAAAGAGGACACAGCCGAGGGCCACGGCGATACCCGACAGCACGCTGCCGAGCCTGCCCCGGCCCTCGGCCGTACGACGTGTCCTGCTCATCCCAGTACTCCCCCGTCTCGGAGACGACTCCGCCGCCCGTGCGTACGGACGGCGGAAGATCGGCGATCTGGGACGGCACCCTACCCGGCGGTACTGCCGCCGGTAACCCTCGCTGCGCGCGCGGCGGCGACCGTCAGCCGCCGCCTGCGCCACAGCACGATCGGCACGGCGCCGGCGAGGCCGAGGACGCCCGGCGCCGCGCTCGACAGGGCGTTGATGCCCGGCTGGTCGAACGTGTCCGGCTTGGGGAGCGTCGCCCAGCGGGTGGGGGGCCAGGCGATCACGATGGCGCGGCCCACGACGTTGTCCACGGGGACGGCGCCGCCGCCGGGCTGGTTCTGGTGGTAGCGGGAGTCCAGCGAGTTCTGCCGGTGGTCGCCCATGACCCAGATCTTGCCCTTGGGCACGGTCTTCTTGAACTGGCCGCCCTGGTCGTCGACGGTGCAGGGGGTGTTGCCCGGGAAGACGTACGGCTCGTTCAGCGCCTTGCCGTTGACCTTCACCGGGCCTGTGCCCTTGCACTCGACGGTGTCGCCGCCGACGGCGATGACGCGCTTGATGAGGTCCTTCTCGTCGGCGGACGGCATCAGGCCGATCCAGCCGAGGACCCGCTGGACCGCGTTCGGATCGGGGGTGGGCTCGCCGTCCAGCCAGTGGCCCGGGTCCCTGAAGACGACGACCTCGCCGCGCTCGGGCTCGGAGCCGAACCACGGCGTCAGCTTGTCGACGAGGACGCGGTCGCCCTGCTGGAGCGTGTTCTGCATCGAGTCCGAAGGGATCGAGAACGCCTGAACCAGGAAGGACTTGATCACCAGCGCCAGGACCAGCGCGATACCGATGAGGAGCGGCAGCTCCTTCCAGAAGGACCGCGCCTTCTTCGGCTGCTTGGCGTCCTGTTCGCTCTTCTTGGCGCCCTGCTCGCTCTTCGCCTCGTCGCCGTGCGCGGCGTCACTCCCGAGGTGCGTACCGCCCGCGGCGGCCTCGACGCCCGGCTCGTCGGATCGCCCCGGCCGCTCCTCGGGCCCCTCGTGTCCGGATCGTGCGCCGACCGCCAAATCCCCCACATCCACTCCTCAGTCCGTGCCGCCGCCTGCCCCAGATGCGATGCAGGCCCACCACTCCCATAACGAGCGGGAGTTCCGCAGGGGTCGGGAGTCGGATCAATCCGTATCGATCGCCATGAGCCACCCTATGCGACACGCCTGTGGCGGCGTCCGACCCCGTACGCGCGTCGGGTACGGACGCGTACGTGTCCGGCTCCTCCAGCTTGCGCCAGTGGCCTAGGGGCCAGGCGATGACAAGGGCGCGCCCGACGACCTGGTCCTCGGCGATGGTGCCGGCGAACTTCTCCGTGCGGTGGAAGCGGGAGTCGGCCGAGTCGCTGCGGTGGTCGCCCATCATGAAGAGGCGTCCCTCGGGGACCTTCACCTCGAACTCGAAGGCCGAGGGCTTGTCGCCGGGGTGGATGTAGGGCTCGTCGAGCGGGGTGCCGTTGACGGTGACCTTGTCGTTCTTGTCGCAGCACTTCACGGTGTCGCCGCCGACGCCGATCACGCGCTTGATCAGGTCCCGCTCGCTGTCGGAGGGCAGCAGACCGATCTGGGTCAGGCCTTCCTTGACCTGCTTGACGACCACCGGGTCGTCCTTCTTCCTGCCCTGTTCCTCTTCGAGCCAGTTGCCGGGGTCCTTGAAGACGACGACATCGCCGCGTTCCGGCTTCGCTCCGAACCAGGGGGTGAGCTTGTCGACCAGGACCCGGTCCCCGATGCGGATCGTCTGCTCCATGGAGCCCGAGGGGATCACGAAGGCCTGCACCAGGAAGGTCTTCAGGACGAGCGCTATGAGCAGCGCCACACCTATGAGGAGGGGTATCTCCTTGATCGCCGAGCGCCGCCTGCGCCGCTTGACCTTCCTCGCGAGCCTGCGCCGGTCGGCCCGGCCCGGCAGGACGGGCCCGCTGGTCGGCCGGGACCCGGTGGGCAGCCGGGTATCGGCACGGTGGCCCGCGGTGCGCGTCCGCCCGCGGCTACCCATGCGCGCCGCCCGGTTCGGGCACGCGCGCGTAGCTGTCGGGTCGCTCCAGGGAGGTCCAGTGGCCGATCGGCCAGGCGATCCAGTCGGCCCGGCCGATGACCTCGTCGACGGGGATCATTCCGCCGCCGGGCTGCCCCAGGTGGTCGCGGGAGTCGCGCGAGTCGCTGCGGTGGTCGCCGAGCAGGAACAGGCTGCCTTCGGGGACGACGACATCGAAGGGCACCTGGGAGGGCGCGTCCCCCGGGTACAGGTAGGGCTCGTCGACCGGCTCGCCGTTCACCTTGATGCCTCCCCCCTCGCAGCAGACCACCCGGTCTCCCCCGGTGCCCACGACCCGCTTGATGTAGTCGGCGTCTCCGAAGTAGCCGCTGCCGTCGAAGACGACCGCGTCACCCCGCTGCGGCTCGGACCCGAAACGGTACGCCAACTTGTTCACGAGTACCCGGTCCCCGACCCGGAACGCGGGCTCCATGGAGCCGCTGGGAATCTGGAAGGGCTGCACCACGAAGGCACTGACGAGGAGCATGGCCCCCACACACAGCAGGAACGTCAGTGTGAGCCCGCCGCCCGGCAGTCGGGAGACGAGTGACATGAAAACGGAGCGCGACCGTTCCTCCGCCTCCTCGGACGCCTCGGCGACGTGCGGGACGTCGCCGGGTTCGGAGGATGGGGAGGAGCGGTCGCGCTCCGGGTGCTGTGCTTCGGTGTCCATCGGGGCCAGATGCTATCCGGCCCCGCTGTGAACCCGCGCGCGAGCTCAGCTGTCGCGCTTCTCCTTGATCTTCGCGGCCTTGCCGCGCAGGTCACGGAGGTAGTACAGCTTCGCGCGACGCACGTCACCGCGGGTGACGAGCTCGATCTTCTCGACGATCGGGGTGTGCACCGGGAAGGTGCGCTCGACGCCGACGGAGAAGGAGACCTTGCGGACCGTGAAGGTCTCGCGCACGCCGGCACCCTGGCGGCGGATGACTACGCCCTTGAACTGCTGCACACGGGAGCGGTTGCCCTCGATGACGCGGACGTGGACGTTGACGGTGTCACCCGGGCGGAACGCCGGGATGTCGCTGCGCAGCGACGCGCTGTCGACGGAGTCGAGCAGGTTAGCCATGATCGTCTGCTTTCTTCGCTGATGCCACAGGTCATCAGCGGTACGTGATGATGAGGTTTCGGTAGCTGATCGCGTCGGACGGGCGTCTGGACCATCCCCGCGAACACGGGGTGCAAGCTTCGGTCGATCCCCCTGTGGCAGGGGCGCACGCTGGACGTACAGCAGCGGCCTATTCTTCCACGGCCTCGGGGTCTCGCCCAAATCGGCCGTCGGGCCCCGGCCGCCACCCCAGGATCGAGAGCATCTCGCGGTCCTTCTTGTCGAAGGCCTTGGGGTCGCAACGCTCGATGAGGTCGGGCCTGTTGCGGGTGGTGCGGCGCAGTGCCTCGTCCCGCCGCCAGCGCGCGATCTTGCCGTGGTGGCCGCTGAGCAGGACGTCCGGGATGCCGTGACCGCGCCACTGGGGAGGCTTGGTGTAGACGGGGCCTTCGAGGAGGTTGGCCATGGCGCCGGGCGCGAAGGAGTCGTCCTGGTGGGACTCGGCGTTGCCGAGGACACCGGGGAGGAGCCTGGCCACCGCCTCGGTGATGACCAGGACGGCCGCTTCCCCGCCCGCGAGGACGTAGTCGCCGATGGACACCTCGTAGACGGGGATACGGGTCGCGTACTCGTCCATGACGCGCCGGTCGATGCCCTCGTAGCGCGCGGGCGTGAAGACCAGCCAGGGGCGCTCGGACAGCTCCACGGCGAGTTCCTGGGTGAAGGGGCGCCCGCTGGGCGTGGGGACGACCAGGACGGGGCCGTGGCCCCCGGACTCGTACCCCTCGGCGAGCACGTCGTCGAGGGCCGCACCCCAGGGGTCGGTCTTCATGACCATGCCGGGGCCGCCGCCGTAGGGGGTGTCGTCGACCGTGTTGTGACGGTCGTACGTCCACTCCCTGAGGTCGTGCACGTTCACGTCGAGCTGTCCACGCGCGCGTGCCTTGCCCACGAGGGAGACGTTCAGGGGTTCCAGGTACTCGGGGAAGATCGTGACGACGTCGAGCCGCATTACGCCTTGTCCTCCGCGGCCGACTCGTTCCCTGAGTCCGGTCCGTTCTCCGGGGCCGCCTCGGCGTCCCGCGTGGAGGCGATCTCGGCGCGGTCGTCGATGAGCCCGGGGGGCGGGTCGATGACGGCCTTCTGCTCCTCCAGGTCGATCTCGACGACGATCTCCTCGACGAAGGGGATCATCACCTCGCTGCCGTCGGGGCGTTCCACGATGAAGAGGTCCTGCGAGGGCAGGTGCGAGATCTCGGTGATCCGGCCCACCTCCTCGCCGTCCTTGGTGACGACGTCGAGGTCCATGAGCTGGTGGTCGTAATACTCGTCCTCTTCCTCGGGGAGCTCCTCCGGGTCCACCTCGGCGATCAGGAGCGTGTTGCGCAGCGCCTCGGCGCCCGTACGGTCGCGCACGCCTTCGAAGCGCAGCAGGAGGCGGCCGCTGTGCACCCGGCCGGTCTCGATGGTCAGCGGGCCGATGGCGGCGGGTTCGGTCGCGAGGACGGCGCCCGGGCCGAGCCGCAGCTCCGGCTCGTCGGTGCGGACCTCAACGGTGACCTCTCCCTTGATGCCGTGGGCACGGCCGATGCGGGCGACTACCAACTGCACTGCGTTTCTCCTCGTTCAACGACTACGGGCCGGGGAAGGCCCTGAGGCCTTCCCCGGCCCGAGCCGGTGCTGCTGTGGTTCCAGCGGAACCCGGTTCAGCGAACCTGGTCCACGTCGACGAGGTCGACGCGGACACCGCGGCCGCCGATGGCGCCCACGACGGTCCGCAGAGCGCGCGCGGTGCGGCCGTTACGGCCGATCACCTTGCCGAGGTCGTCCGGGTGGACCCGGACCTCGAGTACGCGCCCGCGGCGCAGGTTGCGCGAGGCCACCTGCACGTCGTCGGGGTTGTCGACGATGCCCTTCACGAGGTGCTCGAGAGCCTCCTCGAGCATGCTCAGGCCTCGGTCGACTCGGTGGACGCAGCCGCGTCAGCAGCCTCGTCCGCCTTCTTGTCCGCCTTCTTGGCCTTCTGGGTGATGGCCTCACCCTTGGCGTCGTCGCCCTCGAGACCCTTGGTGAAGGCCTCGAACGCGGCGCGCTTGTCCTTGGGCTCGGCGACCTTCAGCGGCGCCGGGGCCGGCAGGCCCTTGTGCTTCTGCCAGTCGCCGGTGAGCTTGAGGATCGCCATGACCGGCTCGGTCGGCTGGGCGCCGACGGACAGCCAGTACTGGGCACGCTCCGAGTTGACCTCGATGCGCGAGGGGTTCTGCACCGGGTGGTACAGGCCGATCTCCTCGATGGCCCGGCCGTCACGGCGGGTACGGGAGTCGGCGACGACGATGCGGTAGTGAGGCGAACGGATCTTGCCCAGACGCTTCAGCTTGATCTTGACTGCCACGGGAGTGGTGTCTCCTGGTCTTGACGTGGGTGGGCACAACGTGATGCCGCGTGGGGTTGCGGTACTCGAGTGCCCGATGGACGCGTCAGCCGGAGGAGAGAGGGGTCCTATGCGACTGTCGAGTACAGCTAGCCATTGTGCCATACGTCGCCGGGGCACCCGCACCCGGTCCGGGCGCCCCGGTCCTGCTCAGCCCACACCCGCGCCGATCGCTTCCGGGATCCGGAAGGGCTTGCCGCAGCCGCCGCACATGATGGGGGCCTGGGCGAGCACGGAGGGGACGACGCGGACGTTGCGCCCGCAGTCGCAGACCGCCTTCACGCGTACACCGCCGCCGGAGGAGCCGTGCCGGGCAGCCGGGCCCCGGAAGCTGCGGGCGGTGTCCGTGGTCGTCGCCGCGGTGTGCGCCTTCAGGGCACGCTGCAAGCGCTCGATCGTCGGGCGGTACCGCCTCTTGGCCTCGGGGTTGAGCGTGACCAGGGAGAAGCCGCTGCTCGGATGCGGCTCCTCGGGATGGTCCAGGCCCAGCTCCTCGGCGATCGCGAGGAACCGCCGGTTGTGATACCGGCCGGCGCGTGAGGTGTCGCGTACGCCGCGCGAGGCGGCGATGCCATGGACTGCCTCGTGAAGCAGTCGCTCGAAGGAGAGCTCGGCGCCACAGGCGGACGAGGACTCTCCGATCAGGGATTCGGGCGCGGCGAGATCGGGCAGCTCGGAGTGGTGCCGCTGAATGTCGGCCCACGCCTGTGCCAGCTCTGCGGCGAGAACAGGTGGTGTCGTGCTCACGTCGTGACAACGAGCCGGGTGCCTCGGGGGTTCCATTCCGGGGCATCCCAAATAATTTGCACGTACCCGTCAGTTGCCATTGATGCGTCCGGACGAGGGCGGGTGCGCTGATCTGCGGAGAAGCCTCACAGCTCGCACCAAGCCGGTACGTAGTGGCGCGTACGCCCCGGCGCGTAGGCAAAGCCCTCACGCCGGGTCTCGCAGGGACGTTACCCGGGGTCGCATCGGCCCCGGGCACCGCCCCGCCTTCTTCGGCCTTCTTCGGCCTTCTTCGGCCTTCTTCGGTCGGCCCTGACGCGCACGGCCGTGACGCACACGGCGGTGGCGCACAAGCATTGGGCGACAACCCCTGGACGCCACGACGGATGCGGAGTTCTCTGGCATACGGGGGAAGTGCGAGCGCACTGCACGGGGGCGGACGAACCGTTGACTACCGGCACGGCTATAACTCTCGGCGGATTGGGGCGCTTTCGATGACACCAACACTCGTGCAGTCGCACCTCCCTCACGCGGGCCGGGCGCCCCGTGTGGACCTGGGTGCACGCGCGCGTGACTGGGCGGAGATCCAGGAACGGATGCTGGTCCCGCTCTATGAAGCGGTGTACGAACGGCTCGACGTGGGCAACGGCACCCGGCTGCTCGGTCTTGGCTGCGGATCCGGACTCGCCCTGCTGATGGCCGTGGCCCGGGGCGCCGCGGTCACCGGTGTCGACGCCTCGGCACCCGAACGGCTGGCCCTCGCGCGGGACCGGCTGCTGCCGGACGTGCCCGCCGCGGCACGCGCGCGCGCCGAGACGCGGCTCGTGGAAGGCGGCCCCGCGGAGGCGGCGGGACCGGGCGTGCCCGCGTACAACCTCCTCACCGCGTTCCAGCCGATCGGCTGCATGGCGGGCGACTCCGAAGGGCTCTCCAGCCTCCTGGAGGCGGCGGCCCCGCTCGCCGGTCACGGCGCGGCGGTGGTGCTCGCCGGATGGGGTCCTCCGGAGCGCTGCGCCACGTCCACGGTCCTGAGGGTGGCGACCAAGCTGGCCGACCCCCTGCGCAGTGCGGGCAGTTGGCGCCCCGCGTCGCGGGACGACCTGGAGGAGGTGGCCCACCGGGCGGGCCTCAGGCCGGACGGCTCGGGGCGGGTCGCGTGCCCCTTCGGGTACGCGGACGTGGAGAGCGCGGTCCGGGGGCTGCTCTCGACGGGCCTCTTCGACGCGGCGGTGGGGGCGACGGACAAGGTGCAGGTCGACAAGGAGCTGACGGAGGCGCTGCATCCGCATCGGCGCCGGGACGGGACGGTGTGGATGCCGAACGTCTTCCGGTACTTGATCGCGCGTACACCCTGAGCCACGGCTCGACACTCGTACGCATCGTCCCGACGCGCACCCGTCGATCGGCGGCTAGCCGCTCTTGGCCGTCCGGACGACCCCGGCGACCCGGTACGCGTCCGCCTCCTCCAGGGTCTCGTTCTCGAGGAGCGCGGCGGCGAGCGCGTCGAGCTGTCCGCGGTGGTCGCGCAGTTGGCGGCAGGCGTTCTCGTAGCACTCGTCGACGATCCGCCGCATCTCGCCGTCGATCGTGTCGAGCGTCTGGGGGGCGGCGGAGAGGCCGTAGGCCTGCTGGGCGTCGCTCGGGAGCGCGGACAGGCGCCCCACGAGTTCGCTCATGCCCCAGCGGCCGACCATGCCGCGGGCGATGTTGGTGACTTGCTCCAGGTCGTTCTCGGCGCCTGTGGTGATGACTCCGTAGACGACGTGTTCGGCGGCCATGCCTCCCAGGGCGCCGATGATGCGGCCGCGCAGGTACTCCTCCGTGTAGGCGTACTTGTCGGAGTCCGGGGTCGACAGCGTGACGCCGAGGGCGCGGCCGCGCGGCACGATGGTGATCTTGCGGACCGGGTCGGCGCCGGGCTGCAACATGCCGAGCAGCGCGTGTCCGCTCTCGTGGTACGCCGTCCGCCGACGCTCCTCCTCCGGCATGACCAGCGGCCGCTCGGCGCCGAGCTGGACCTTCTCCATGGCTTCGGAGAGGTCGGACTGCGTCACGGTCCTCTGCTTGCGCTTGACGGCGAGGAGGGCGGCTTCGTTGGCGAGATTGGCCAGTTCGGCGCCGGTCATGCCCGGTGTCGTACGGGCGACCTGGGCGAGGTCGACGTCGTCGGCCAGCGGGATGGCCCTCGTGTGGATCCTGAGGATGGCCTCGCGTCCGCCGCGGTCCGGGGGCGAGACGTTGACGACGCGGTCGAAGCGGCCCGGCCGGGTGAGGGCGGGGTCGAGGACGTCGGCGCGGTTGGTGGCGGCGAGGACGATGACGCCTTCCGCCCCCGAGAAGCCGTCCATCTCGGTGAGGATCTGGTTCAGCGTCTGCTCGCGCTCGTCGTGGCCGCCCATGCCGCTGCCGCCGCCCCGCGCGCGCCCGATGGTGTCGATCTCGTCGATGAAGATGATCGAGGGCGCCACCTTGCGGGCCTCCGCGAAGAGTTCCCGTACGCGCGAGGCGCCCACGCCCACGATCATCTCGATGAACCCGGAGGCGGAGGCCGAGAAGAAGGGCACGCCCGCCTCGCCCGCGACGGCGCGCGCGAGCAGGGTCTTGCCCGTGCCGGGCGGGCCCGCGAGCAGCACTCCGCGCGGCATCTTGGCGCCCATCGCGCGGTAGGCGTCGGGGTTCTTGAGGAAGTCGACGACGTCGTTCAGCTCGCCCTCGACCTCGTCGATGCCCGCCACATCCTCGAACGTGGTCCGCTTCGCGCCGGGCTCCAGCTCGACCGGCTTGGGCGGCGTCTTGCGCCCCAGCATGCCGCCACCGCCGCCCATCCCTGAGGCCATGCGCCGGGCGATGAAGATCCACAGCGCCACCAGGAGCAGCATCGGGGCGAGCGAGATCAGCAGGTTGGACAGGAAGCTGCGCTCCTGCACCACAGGTTCGGCGGTGACGGTGACGTCGTGCTTGGTCAGGTCGTCCCAGAGCTTGTCGTCGGCGAAGGCGGGCCGCTGGGTGGTGAACTTGGTGTACTTGCCCTTCTCGTCACCCGGCTTCTCCCGCTCCTTCTTGAGCTGCCCCTGGATCGCGTCGCCCTTGGAGTAGATCTTCGAGACGTTGCCGGAGTCGACCTGTTTGCTGAACTCGGTGTACGAGATGGTCGGCTCGTCGCCGTCGTTGAAGAAGGAGAGCACGAGATTGGCGATGAGGTAGACGATCAGAGCCGTCAGGATGAGCCCGCCCCAACCGCCCGGCATCTTCTTCTTGGGCGGGGGCGTGGGGGCGGGCGGGGGCGCGCCCTCGGAGCGCCACGGCTGATCCGGCGCCTGGCGTGGCGGCACAGGGTTGCTCATATCCGGACGTTACGACACAAAGCGCCCCCAGGCACCCGCGCTGCCGGCGCCTCCGGAGGGCTGGAAAACGCCTGGGGCGCCCCTCCGTAGAGGGACGCCCCAGGTTTCGTGCGAGGTGGAACTCGCGCGGCGGACGCGCTCAGCCCATGAATTTCTTGAACTCGTCGGGCAGCTCGAAGTTCTGTCCGGGCTGGCCGCCCGGAAGGCCGAAGGCGCCGCCGTCCTGGCCGGCCTGCTCGCGGCGCGTGGCCGCCTCCAGCTCCTCCTGCTTGCGCTTCATGGGGTTGCCGGAGCGCCGCTTGCCCTTGGCCTGCTTCTGCTTCTTCTTCTGCTTGCCGGCGCCGCCACCCATGCCCGGCAGTCCGGGCATACCCGGCATGCCGCCGCCCTGGGCCATGCGGGACATCATCTTCCGCGCCTCGAAGAACCGCTCGACAAGGCTCTTCACGGCGCTGACCTCGACACCGGAGCCCTTGGCGATACGGGCGCGGCGCGAGCCGTTGATGATCGTCGGCTCCTGGCGCTCGGCCGGGGTCATCGACTTGATGATGGCGGCGGTGCGGTCGACGTCCCGCTCGTCGATGTTGTTGATCTGGTCCTTGATCTGCCCCATGCCGGGCATCATCCCGAGCAGCTTGCTGATGCTGCCCATCTTCCTGACCTGCTCCATCTGGGCCAGGAAGTCATCGAGCGTGAAGTCCTTGCCCTTGCTGCTCGCCAGCTTGGAGGCCATCTTCTCGGCCTCTTGCTGGGAGAAGGTCTGCTCTGCCTTCTCGATGAGCGTGAGCATGTCGCCCATGCCGAGGATGCGGGACGCCATGCGGTCCGGGTGGAACGCGTCGAAGTCGTCCAGCTTCTCGCCGTTCGAGGCGAACATGATCTGGCGGCCGGTGACCTGCGCGATCGACAGGGCGGCACCACCACGGGCGTCGCCGTCGAGCTTGGAGAGCACCACGCCGTCGAAGCCGACGCCGTCGCGGAAGGCCTCGGCCGTGTTGACGGCGTCCTGACCGATCATGGCGTCGACGACGAAGAGGACCTCGTCGGGGCTGACCGCGTCGCGGATGTCCGCCGCCTGCCGCATCAGCTCCTGGTCGATGCCGAGGCGGCCGGCGGTGTCGACGATGACCACGTCGAACTGCTTGGTCCGCGCGAACTCGACGGAGTCCTTGGCGACCTGCACCGGGTCGCCCACGCCGTTGCCCGGCTGGGGGGCGTAGACGCCGACGCCGGCGCGCTCGGCGACGACGCTCAGCTGGTTGACGGCGTTGGGGCGCTGGAGGTCACAGGCCACCAGGAGCGGGGAGTGGCCCTGCCCCTTCAGCCAGAGGCCGAGCTTTCCGGCGAGGGTCGTCTTACCGGCACCCTGGAGACCCGCGAGCATGATGACGGTCGGCGCGGTCTTCGCGAAGCGCAGGCGGCGGGTCTCGCCGCCGAGGATGCCGATCAGCTCCTCGTTGACGATCTTGATGACCTGCTGGGCGGGGTTCAGCGCCTGGGAGACCTCGGCGCCGGCCGCGCGCTCCTTGATCTGCTTGATGAAGGCGCGTACGACGGGCAGGGCGACGTCCGCCTCGAGCAGGGCGATGCGGATCTCGCGCGCCGTGGCGTCGATGTCCGCCTCGGACAGGCGGCCCTTGCCCCGGAGGTTCTTGAATGTCGCTGCGAGGCGGTCGGAGAGAGTATCGAACACGGCGGTCGCGAATCCTCGTAGTTGGGGGCGGGCTGACAGGTCGCCTTCCAGAGTATCTGGCGTGCGGTGGTGCCAGGGGCTCTGGGCGGTTCTTCCCTCGGTGACCCTCGCACGGCCCTCCCACCTCGTCCCCCGGCTGCCTCTCGGGAACGAACAGGCCCATCGGCCAGGGCACCCCGCCAGGCAAGGCGCCCCCGCCGGCTACTGCTTCCCCGCCAGCTCCCGCAGAGCCCCCTCCACCCCCCGGGCGACCTCCGCGGCCCGCTCCCCCGGCAGCGGGCCCCCGTCCGCCCCCGTCACATAGAAGGCGTCGACCGCGTTCGCCCCCAGCGTCGAGACGTGGGCGCTCCGCACCGCCACTCCCGCCGCCTCCAACGCCCGCCCGATCCGGTGCAGCAGGCCCGGCGCGTCCTGGGACCGGACCTCGATGACCGTCGCGAGCCGTGAGCCCGCCGATGCCACCGTCACGCGGGGAGGCGGCGCCACGGTCCCCCGCCGCCGGGGGTACGCGGCGTCCCGTTCCCGCAGCCGCCCCTCGATGTCCAGCGTCCCGTCCAGCGCCCGCACCAGGTCGGCCCGCAACCGCGCGGCCTGCGGCAAGGATCCGTACTCCGCCGCGACCCGCCAGTCGAGCAGCAGCACCGATCCCCCGCCGGCGCCCTCGACCCCGGACGGCAGCGCGACCTCCCGCAGCTCCGCCGTCCGTACCGCCAGCCGGTGCGTGGCGAGGACTCCGGCCACGGCCGACAGCACCCCGGGCTGCTCCGGTACGGCGATGAGCAGCTCCACACCGAGCGGCTCGGGCGCCTCGGGCGACTCGGCGGGCTCCGCGCCTCCTTCCGCCCGCGTCCGCAGCGCCAGCACCGGCCCGCCCGTACGGAACGCCTCGATCGCGAGACGCTCCTGCTCGGCCGTGGGCGCCGCCCCCTCGGCCGAGGCGTCGCCCGGCTCGCCGCCCGACAGCACCGCCGCCACCCGCTTCACCAGGTCGGCGACGAGCGCGCCCCGCCACGCGGACCAGGCCGCGGGCCCGGTGGCGAGCGCGTCCGCCTCGGTGAGGGCGTGCAGCAGTTCGAGCGTGCCCACGGACCCGACCGCGTCGGCGACCCCCTGGACCGTCGCCGGGTCGTCGAGGTCGCGCCGCGTCGCGGTCTCGACCAGCAGGAGGTGGTGGCGTACGAGACACGCGACGACGGCCACGTCTCCCGCGTCGAAGCCCACCCGCGCCGCCACATCGCGCGCGATGATCTCGCCGGCCACGGAGTGGTCCCCGGGCCAGCCCTTCCCGATGTCGTGCAGCAGCGCGGCCACCAGGAGCAGGTCGGGCCGCCCCACCCGCCGCGTCAGCTCGGCGGCCCGTACCGCCGTCTCGACCAGATGCCGGTCGACGGTCCACGTGTGGACGGCGTTGCGCTGCGGCCTGCACCGCACCCGCTCCCAGTCGGGCAGCAGCCGCGTGATGAGGCCCTCCGCCTCCAGCGCCTCCCACACCTCGACGGTCGGCCGCCCCGCGCCGAGCAGCGTCACCAGCTGCTCGCGCGCCTCGGCGGGCCACGGCGTGGGCAGGGGCTTCACGGACGCGGCGAGCCGCCGCACGGCGTGCAGGGACAGCGGGAGTCCGGCCTGCGCGGCGGCCGCGGCGGCGCGCAGCGGCAGGACGGGGTCCCGCTCGGGGCGGGCGGCGCGGGCGAGCACGACCTCCCCGTCGTGCTCCACGACGCCCTCGGCCAGCGGCGACCGCTCGGCGACCGCCCCCCGGCCGCCCAGCATGGCCCGCAGCCGCGGCCGCACGGACCGGGCCCGCAGCACGCGCCCGACCTCGCGCCAGGTGACGTCACTGGCGTAGGAGACGACGCGGGCGGACTCGTACACCTGTCGCAGCAGGGTGTCCGCGTCCAGCAGGCCGAGCGCGGCGGCGACCTGGTCCTGTTCCTGGAGGGCGAGCCGGTCGGTGGCCCGCCCGGTGGCGAGGTGCAGCGCGTCGCGGACGTCGAGCAGCCGCCGCCGGGCGTCGGCGAGGCCCTCGCGCGGCGCGTCGGCGAGCCAGGAGGCGGCGACGGCCCGCAGCGCCGTGGCGTCGCGCAGTCCGCCCCTGGCCTCTTTCAGGTCGGGTTCGAGGAGGTGGCCCAACTCGCCGTGGCGTACGGCCCTCTCCTCGCACAGCTCGCGCAGTTCGGGCAGCCGCTTCGGGGCCTGGTTGCGCCAGTCGGCGAGCACGGCGGTGCGCAGTCCGGCGGTCAGCCCCAGGTCCCCGGCGACGTGCCGCGCGTCGAGCAGCCCGAGGTGCACCTTGAGGTCCTCACCGGCTGTCCTGCGCGCCTGTGACGGCGTCCGCACGGAGTGGTCGAGGGCGAGCCCGAGGTCCCAGACGGGGTACCAGAGCCGGTCGGCGAGGGCTGCCACGTCGGCGGCGTCCGCGTTCCCGTCGTGCAGCAGGAGCAGGTCGAGGTCGCTGCGCGGTGACAGTTCCCCGCGTCCGTACCCGCCCACGGCGACGAGCGCGACCCCGCGGGGCATGTTCTCGGAGCCCGCCTGGAAGAGCCCGGCCAGCCAGTCGTCCGTCAGGCCGGAGAGGGCCGAACGGCGCGGCGGCCCGGACCGCGACTCCTCGTGGAGGAGCCGCAGCCGGGCCGCCGCGTAGCCGCTGGGTCCGGAGTCTTCCGCTTCCGTTTCGGTTCGTACGTCCACACTCGTCACCCAGCAGCTCCTGTTCAGTCCCGCTCAGTTCCGCTCAGTTGCGTGTCCGGCCCGCCGGGTCACAGCGCGTCGGGGCCGCGCTCGCCGGTCCGTACGCGGATGGCCGTCTCGACCGGCACGCTCCAGACCTTGCCGTCGCCGATCTTGCCGGTCCGGGCGGCCTTGACCACGACCTCCAGGACCTGGTCGGCGTCGTCGTCCTCGACGAGGACCTCGATACGGATCTTCGGTACGAGGTCCACGGTGTACTCGGCACCTCGGTAGACCTCGGTGTGTCCGCGCTGGCGGCCGTACCCGCTGGCCTCGGTGACGGTCAGCCCCTGGACGCCGAAGGCCTGGAGCGCCTCCTTGATCTCGTCGAGCCGGTGCGGTTTGACCACCGCGGTGATGAGCTTCATGCGTCCACCTTCTTGTTCTGCTGGGTCTGGGCCGGGGCCTGGGCACTGTCCGCGACCGGGGCGGGGACCACCGTCGTGCGCGGGGCGGTGCCGCCGCCCGCGCCGCTGAAGTCGTAGGCCGTCTCGGCGTGTTCGACCTGGTCGATGCCCGCGACCTCGTCATCCTCGCCGACCCGCATCCCGATCGTCCTGTCGATCAGGAGGGCGAGGACCGCGGAGGCGATCAGGGAGTACGCGAGGACGGCGCCGACACCGGCGAGCTGCTTCCACAGCTGCTCGAGGCCGCCGCCGTAGAACAGGCCCTGGGCCTTCGACTGGCCGCCGCCCGTGGCGAAGAAGCCGACGAGGATCGAGCCGGCGACTCCGCCGACCAGGTGGACGCCGACGACGTCGAGGGAGTCGTCGAAGCCGAAGCGGAACTTGAGGCCGACGGCCATGGCGCACAGCAGACCGGCGATCGCCCCGATGGCGATGGCGCCGAGCGGCGAGCAGGAGCCGCCGGCCGGGGTGATCGCGACGAGACCGGCGACCGCCCCGGAGGCCGCGCCCAGCGTGGTGAAGGCGCCGTGGCGGATCTTCTCGTAGAGGAGCCAGGCCAGCATGGCCGCGGCGGTGGCGACCTGCGTGTTCACGAACATCAGCGCGCCGACGCCGTCGTCGTTGCCGAGCCATGAGCCGGCGTTGAAGCCGAACCAGCCGAACCACAGCAGGGCGGCGCCGAGCATCACGAGCGGCAGCGAGTGGGGCCGCATGGGGTCCTTCTTGAAGCCGACGCGCTTGCCGATGACGAGGATGACGCCGAGCGCCGCGGCACCGGCGTTGACGTGCACGGCCGTGCCGCCCGCGAAGTCGATGACGCCCAGCTCGAAGGCCCAGCCGCCGGTGCCCCACACCCAGTGCGCGACGGGGAAGTACACGATCGTGGCCCACAGGGCGACGAAGAGCGCCCAGGCCGTGAACTTCACCCGGTCCGCGAGGGCGCCGCTGATCAGGGCGGGCGTGATGATCGCGAACATCAGCTGGAAGACGGCGAAGACGTAGACCGGGATGGTGTAGCCGTCCCAGAGCTGGTTGACGCCGAGGCCGCTGAGCCCGACGTAGTCGCTCTCCCAGCCGAAGAGGCTGCCGTGGTCGGTGCCGAACGCGATGGAGAAGCCGTACAGCACCCAGAGGATGGTGACGATCCCCAGGCTGATGAAGCTCATCATCAGCATGTTCAGGGTGCTCTTGACGCGGACCATGCCTCCGTAGAAGAAGGCGAGTCCCGGTGTCATGAGCATCACCAGGGCGGAACAGATGAGCATGAACCCGGTGTTCGCGGCAGACAGCTCGGGGGCGTCTGCGGCGATCGTGATGCCTGGGGGCATCGGCGTCTCCTCGTCGTCGTATGCGGCCCGTGCGGGCGAAGCCTGTGCGGTACCGAGGGGGCCCGTGCTCCTGGGGAGGCCGGGGCTGTGGGCCGGTTATGCGCCAAGAGATTGGCGCAGCGCCGTTTCGGCGGGCGCCCCTCGGTGTTTCACCGCAGTGACGAAGAGGGCGTGCGTGTTACGCGTCCATGAACTGCCGGGTCACGAGGGGCGCGATTTCCTACCCTGCCCACGGCATGCGAACCGGCCGCGGCGGCCATCCGGCTGACTGGCGTAGGGGGAGCCGAGTCGGGCTGTTCGGGATGGTTCCGCCGCGGCCGGGGCCGGGTGGGCCGGTCTCAGACCGCTTCCGCGGTCTCCGGCATCTCGATGGCGAGGCGTTCGGTGAGCTGGACGACTTCGGAGACGTCCCCGAAGTCGCGTACGGCGGTGTCGACGGTCTTGCGGAGCCGGGTGCTGACCCGCTCGGAGCGGACCTTCTTGGCGATGTCGAGGGCCTGCCCGGCGAGGACCGTGCTCTGCTCGGGCTCGCGCTGGAGCAGGTGGACGGTGGCCTTGCCGATGAGGTTCAGGGCGTACGAACGCTGGTGCTCGGCGTCCGCCTCGAACAGCTCGACGGCGCGGTCCATGACGGGCTCGGCGAGCGAGGCGTAGGTGGGGCTGCGGCCCGCCACGTAGGCCAGGTCGCGGTAGGAGTGGGCGTTCTCGCCGTTCAGCTCGGCCTCGGAGAAGAAGCGGATCCAGTCCGGCTCGGGCTCGTCGAACTCCTCGGCGTCGGCGAAGGTGTCCTCGGCCATCCGCACGGCCCGCTTGCACTTGCCGGGCTGGCCCATGCTGGCGTAGGCACGGGCCTCCATCGCATACAGCATCGCCTGGGTGCGGGGGCTGGCGCAGTCACGGCTGCCGTACTGCGCGAGGTGGATCAGTTCGAGCGCGTCGTCCGGGCGGCCGAGGTGGATCATCTGGCGGCTCATGCTGGAGAGGATGTACGACCCGAGGGGCTTCTCGCCGGCTTCCTTCGCGGCGTGCAGGGCGAGGACGAAGTACTTCTGGGCGGTCGGTTGCAGGCCCACGTCGTAGCTCATCCAGCCGGCCAGCTCGGCCAGCTCGCCCGCGACCTTGAACAGGCGCCGGGAGGTCGCTTCGGGCTGCGGCTCCTGCAACAGGTCCGTCACCTCGTGCAGCTGGCCGACGACGGCCTTGCGGCGGAGCCCGCCCCCGCACTGGGCGTCCCACTGGCGGAACATCACCGTCGTGGACTCCAGCAGGTCGAGCTCCGGCTTGGACAGGCGGGCCGGGCGGCGCAGCGCGGCGGGGTCGGGCTCCTCGCGGGGCGTGGTCGGCGAGGGCACGAGCCAGCGCTGCATGGGCTCGATGAGGGCGGGGCCCGCGGAGAGCGCGAGCGAGGTGCCGAGGAAGCCGCGGCGGGCCAGCATCAGGTCGCTGCGGGAGAACTCGCTGATGAGCGCGACGGTCTGCGGACCGGTCCAGGGCAGGTCGACGCCGGAGGACGCGGGGGTGCGGTGGGCGGCGCGCAGGCCCAGGTCCTCGACGGCGACGACGCAGCCGAACCGCTCGGAGAACAGCTCGGACAGGATGCGCGGGATCGGCTCGCGGGGGTTCTCGCCGTCCAGCCAACGGCGCACCCGCGAGGTGTCCGTGGAGATGTGGAGGGCACCCAACTGCCGCGCCCTGCGGTTCACTTGACGCGCCAGCTCGCCCTTGGACCAGCCGCTGCGCACGAACCACGACGTGAGCATCTCATTGGGGCGCTTCTCAGCGTTCGTACCGCTTCCGCCATTGCCGCCCACTGGAACGCCCCCATCCGTCATGACACCTGCGCGCCGTCCACGCCGTGCGCTTTCTCCATGTCAAGCCCTAACAGAATGCCGCCTCTCGCGGCCGCCCGTCCGGAGAATGTCACCCATCGAACAGGGAACCGACTTGCCTCCGGCATACCCGCGGGTGGTCGACATCCCGGGGCCGTGTACTGAAAGTAATCCCACGATCACCCCTCTCGCGAGGGCGATCCCGGAAACGCCACCATTCGCCACCCCTTCGAATGAACTCCCGCTCCACCGCACGCGATTGACTTGACACGGGACGGCCGAAAGGGGCGGAACGGAGCACGCCGGGGCGCACATCACCGGGCGCACCACCCGTGAAACCTCCAAGCGCCGCCTCAAGAGCAGAGGGTCACGATCCGATTCCCTCACGTAACCGCGGCACGCTCGACCCGTTGGAGGGGGCATGGGCTTCACGATCGGCGGCACCCGGGGGAACGACAAGCTCCGGACCGGATCACGGCGGCGCGGCCGTCCGTCGGACTGTACGGCGGTGGCGGAGTACACCGGCCTGTGGGGCTGGGACGCGGTGCCCGGCGCCCGCGCGCTGGACGGCGCCTGCTCCTGCGGCGCCACGGACTGCGACGCCCCCGGCGCGCACCCGCTCGGCTTCGCCCCGGAGATCCCGGCCGGGGCCACGCTCGACGAAGTGGCGGCCACCTGGGCCGAGTTCCCCGGTGCGGCCGTGCTGCTGCCGGTGGGCCGGGCCTTCGACGTGATCGAGGTGGCCGAGACGGCGGGGCGGCGCGCGCTGGTCCGTCTTGAGCGGATGGGACTGCCGCTGGGCCCGGTGACGGTCACGCCCGACGGCCGGGCGCAGTTCTTCGTCGCTCCCGGCGCCGCCACCGAACTCCCCCGGCTGCTCTACCGCATGGGCTGGGACGACGCCGCCCTCGACCTGCACGGCCTGGGCCCCGGCGACCACATCACGGCACCGCCGTCCGACCGCGGCGGCCTCGGCCCGGTCCGCTGGCTGCGCTCCCCCGCGCTCGACTCGGCGACGTCCCCGCCCGAGGCGCGGCTCCTGCTCGGGACACTGGCGTACGTGGCACACCGGTCCCCGGCGTAGACACCGGAAGGGCCCCCTCGCGCCCACACCATGCGAGGAGGCCCTGGACTCCCGGCGGGCCTACTCGCCGATCAGCGCGTCCACGAACGCCTCGGGCTCGAACGGCGCCAGATCGTCCGCGCCCTCACCGAGACCGATGAGCTTGACCGGCACGCCCAGCTCGCGCTGGACGGCGACGACGATGCCGCCCTTGGCGGTGCCGTCGAGCTTCGTGAGGACGATGCCCGTGATGTCGACGACCTCGGCGAAGACCCGCGCCTGCACCAGGCCGTTCTGCCCGGTCGTGGCGTCCAGGACGAGCAGCACCTCGTCGAGCGGGGCGTGCTTCTCGACGACGCGCTTGACCTTGCCCAGCTCGTCCATCAGGCCCGTCTTGGTGTGCAGTCGGCCCGCGGTGTCGATGAGTACGACGTCCGCGCCCTCGGCGATGCCTTCCTTGACGGCGTCGTAGGCGATGGACGCCGGGTCGCCGCCCTCGGGGCCGCGGACCGTGCGGGCGCCGACGCGCTCGCCCCAGGTCTGCAACTGGTCGGCGGCGGCGGCGCGGAAGGTGTCGGCGGCGCCGAGGACGACGGAGCGGCCGTCGGCGACGAGGACGCGCGCGAGCTTGCCGGTGGTGGTGGTCTTGCCGGTGCCGTTGACCCCGACGACCATCACGATGCCCGGGGTCTCCAGGCCCGACTCGGTCTTCACGGTGCGGTCGAAGTCCGTGCCCGCGCCCGTGCCGAGCAGCGCGATGAGTTCCTCGCGCAGCAGCGTGCGCAGCTCGTCCGGTGTGCGGGTGCCGAGCACGCGCACGCGCTCGCGCAGCCGCTCCACCAGCTCCTGGGTGGGCGCGACGCCGACGTCCGCGGTCAGCAGCGTGTCCTCGATCTCCTCCCAGGTGTCCTCGTCGAGGTGCTCGCGGGACAGCAGCGTGAGCAGTCCCTTGCCGAGCGCGTTCTGCGAGCGGGAGAGCCGGGCGCGCAGCCGGACCAGGCGGCCGGCGGTGGGCTCGGGGGTCTCGATCTCCGGCGCGGCCGGTTCCTCGGCGACCGGTTCCTCGACGACGACCGGGGCCGACGCCGAGGGCTCGACGAGCGGGAGTTCCACCTCCTCGATCGTGCGGCGCGGTTCGTCGCGCGGCGTCTCGGCCTCGTCGCCGACCTGCGGTTCGGCGGAAGGGGCGGTGATGGTGGGCGTGCTGGAGGGGGCCTGCGGGGGCAGCTGCTTCTTCTTGCGGCTGCCGACCACGAGCCCGCCGAGCGCGCCGATCACGACCACGGCGATGACTACAGCAAGGATGACGATTTCCATAACCCACCCAGTATCCGCCATGGCCTCACGAGAGGCCCAGCTTGTGTTTTCCTCCAAAGAACATATGCCATGGGAGGGCATGACTCGGACTAAAGTACGATGGAGCTCCCCGCATCAACGCGCGTAGAGTCCATCGCGATTACCCCCACCGACGGATCGCGACGTTGCGAGCCGAGCGAGAGGCACGGACCCACCCCCATGAGCAGCACCACCGCCGAATCCGAAGGCGCCCTCGAGACACGCGGCCTTGAGCCCGTCCCGGACGCCGAGCGCACGGGCCGGACCCTCGAGCTGTTCCCCACCTGGGTAGCGGCGAACATCAGCGTCCTTCTGCTCACCATGGGCGCGGGCCTGATCGTCTCCAACGGCCTGAACTTCTGGCAGGTCCTGGTTGTCGCGCTCGTCTCCCCCCTGCTGAGCTACGGCATGGTCGGCCTGATCTCCATCTCCGGCAAGCGCGGCGGCTCCCCGGGCATGACGCTCTCGCGCGCGGTCTTCGGCCAGCGCGGCAACCTCTTCCCCGGCGCGCTGATCTGGGTCGCCCGCTGGGGCTGGGAGACGATCAACGCCGTCACGGGCGCCTACGCGATCATCACGGTCCTGGACATCTGCTTCGGTGTGGAGTCGAGCACCTGGCTGACCGTCGTCACGCTCGTCGCCTTCGTCGCCTGTACGTTCCTCATCAGCGGCCTGGGCCGCAAGATCCTGCACATCTGCAGCACGTGGTCGACGTACGCCTTCGGCGCCTTCAGCGTGCTCGTGCTGATCTACCTCATCGCCGAGGCCGACTGGTCCGCCGTCTTCGACCAGCCCGCGGGCTCCACCGCGATGATGGTCGCGGGCGTCGGCACCATCGCCGCGGGTGGCATCAGCTGGGTCCCCACCGGCCCCGACTTCACCCGCTACCTCCCGCGGAACGCCTCGAACAAGCCGCTGGTCGGCCACGCGGTCGGCGGCGCCGCCATCGTGGTCGTCCCGATGGTCCTGATGGGCGCCGTCATGGCGGTCTCCGCGCCGAAGCTCTCCACCGCGCAGGACCCGGTCTCCTTCCTCGGCTCGCTGCTCCCGACGTGGATCGCGGTGCCGTACCTGATCATGGCCCTGGTCGGCATGCTGCTGATCAACTCGATGTCGATGTACTCCGCGGGCTTCACCGCCATGACGCTCGGCATCAAGGTCCCGCGCGCGTGGGCGGTCAGCGTGAACGCCATCATCAGCCTGATCTTCGGCTACATCCTGATGAACGTGGCGACGAGCTTCATGGGCTCGTTCATCTCCTTCCTCACGCTGCTCGCGGTCGCGTTCTCCGCCTGGATCGGCGTCTTCGGCATCGACATGCTGCGCCGCACGACGTACGACGGCGAGGCCCTGATGGACACCAAGCGCACCAGCGCCTACTGGTACAAGGCCGGCTTCGCCTGGCAGGCCATGACGGCGTGGGCGGTCGCCCTGATCGTGGGCCTGCTCTTCACCAAGGTCGACTGGTTCAGCGGCCCGCTCGCCACCTCCTGGATCGGCCGCCACGGCCTGGGCTGGCTGGCCACGATCCTCGTCGCCGCCGCGCTCTACGCGCTCCTGCCGAAGACCCCGCTCGTCGAGAAGGACGCGGCGGCCACGGGCGGCAAGGGCGAGGGCGAGACCGAGCTGGTCTCCGCCTGAGCCTGAGCCGGGCAAGGCGCCTGATCCGCGCCAACTTCCGTACGAGGCTACCCTTGTGACATCGCGTCAGCTAACGTCCCCCTTCGCCGCCCACGCACGGTGAAGGGGGACGTTTCCCATGCCCGCCACAGTCGTACGGTTCAACCTCGTCGATCCCGCGGCGACGCCCGCCTCGCTGAGCGAGCGCTACAGGACCGCGCTGGAGATGGCCGCGTACGCGGACGACCGCGGCATCTCCACCATCCAGACCGAGGAGCACCACGGCGCCGAGAACAACTGGCTGCCCTCGCCCCTGGCCTTCGCCGGCGCCGTCTTCGGCGCGACACGGCGCATCGCGGTGACGGTGTCCGCGGTCATCGGCCCGCTGCACGACCCGATCCGGCTCGCCGAGGACATCGCCGTACTCGACCTGCTCAGCGGCGGCCGCCTGGTCACCGTGGCGGGGATCGGCTACCGGCCCGAGGAGTACGAGCGGGCGGGCGTCGACTTCAGGAGTCGCGGCAAGCTCCAGGACGAGCTTCTGGAGACGCTGCTCAAGGCCTGGACGGGCGAGCCCTTCGCCTACCGCGACCGCACGGTGCGCGTCACTCCGCGCCCCTTCACCCAGCCGCATCCGATGCTGCTGGTCGGCGGCTCGTCGAAGGCGGCGGCACGGCGCGCGGCCCGGCTCGGCCTGCCGTTCTTCCCGAGCGCGCACCTGCCCGACCTGGAGGCCTACTACCGGGAGCAGCTCGCGGAGCACGGCACCGAGGGCTGGACGATGATGCCCGCCGCCGAGACCCCCCTGCTGCACATCGCCGACGACCCCGACCGCACCTGGGCCGAGCACGGCAGGCACTTCCTGCACGAGGCGCGTACGTACGCCTCCTGGCAGCCCGAGTCCCCGGGGGCCATCCGCTCGGCGGTGAAGTCGGCGGCCACCACCGTCGAGGAGCTGCGCGCGGAGGGCGTCTACCGCGTCCTGACGCCCGAGGAGTGCGTGGCGTACGCGAAGGGCGACACCGGCAGCCTGATCCTGCACCCGCTGGTCGGCGGGATGCCCGTCGACGAGGGCTGGCGCAGCCTGCACCACTTCTGCGAAAACGTACTGCCCCGGCTGAAGGACAAGTGAGCACGAGTCCTTGAACCGGGGCAGCTTCCTGAAGAGGAGGGGGCAGCGGGGTTTTAGCCCATCTCCTCCAGGGCCTTGCCCTTCGTCTCCTTGACGAACTTCATGACGAAGGGGATCGAGATCGCGGCGAAGGCGCCGTAGATGATGTACGAGCCGGTCAGGGACCACTCGGCCATGCTCGGGAAGGTCTTGGTGATCGCGAAGTTGGCGAGCCACTGCGCGGAGGCGGCCACACCGAGCGCGGCGGCGCGGATCCGGTTGGGGAAGATCTCGCCGAGCAGCACCCAGACCACCACGCCCCAGGACAGGGCGAAGAAGAGCACGAAGGCGTTGGCGGCGATGATCGCGGTCAGGCCCTGCGCGTTGGGCAGCGAGACGTTGTCACCGGAGCCGGTCTTGTACGAGAACGCCCAGGCCATCGTGAACAGCGCGGCGGCCATGCCCGCGGAGCCGATGATGGCCAGCGGCTTGCGGCCGATGCGGTCGACGAAGATCATCGCGATGACCGTGCCGATGATGTTCACGATCGAGGTCTCGAACGAGTACAGGAACGAGCTGGCGGGGTCCTTGCCGATCGACTGCCACAGCTGGTTCGAGTAGTAGAAGATCACGTTGATGCCGACGAGCTGCTGGAAGACCGAGAGCCCGATGCCGATCCAGACGATCGGCAGGAAGCCGACCTTGCCCAGCAGGTCCTTGAAGGACGGCTTGTGCTCCCGGTGCAGGCCGTGCTCGATCTCGGCGACGCGCGCGTCCAGGTCGATGGTGTGGCCCTCGACCTCGCCGAGGACCTTCTTGGCCTCGGCGTCACGGCCGGCCGAGACCAGGAAGCGCGGCGACTCCGGGATGATGAAGGACAGCAGGCCGTAGAGCAGAGCCGGGACGACCATGACGCCGAGCATCCACTGCCAGGCCTCCAGGCCCGCCAGCTTGCCGCGCTGGTCGCCGTCGGCCATGTTCAGGATGCCCCAGTTGACCAGCTGGGAGACCGCGATGCCGATGACGATGGCGGCCTGCTGGAACGAGGCGAGGCGGCCGCGGTAGGCGGGCGGCGCGACCTCGGCGATGTAGGCCGGGCCGATCACCGAGGCCATGCCGATGCCGACGCCGCCGATCAGGCGCCACATCGTGAGGTCCCAGGCCGCGAAGGGCAGGGCCGAGCCGACGGCGCTCGCCGCGAAGAGCACAGCGGCGATCTGCATACAGCGGATGCGGCCGATGCGGTCGGCGACGCGACCGGCGACGGCGGCACCCACAGCACAGCCGAGGAGCGCGGTGGCGATGATCCAGCCGAGCGTGTCGGCGTCGACGTCGAAGCGGTGCTGGATGGCGACGGTCGCGCCATTGATCACCGAACTGTCGTAGCCGAAGAGGAAGCCACCCATCGCGGCGGCCGCCGTAATGAAGATGACATGGCCGAGATGGTCCGGGTGGGCCTCTCTGGCTCCGGACTGTGGCGCCTGCGATGTGCTGGTCACGTGTACTCCTCGGGCCACCGGCTGCACTGCCGGGGGTGGGGGCGAGCTCTTCAAGTGGCGCACAACTTCACGCCGCCCACCACCTGAAGGTAAAAGCAACGTTGCAGAGACTATGCCTTCAAGTTTCGAAGTCAATAGGGGGGCGGGTGCGTATTTTGAGGCGCACCGAGAGTGATTTCGTTCAAGTCTTGAAGCGTTGAAGTGAGTGCCTAGCGGAGCCGCTGGCTGATGACCTTGGACACGCCGTCGCCCTGCATCGAGACGCCGTACAGCGCGTCCGCGACCTCCATCGTGCGCTTCTGGTGCGTGATCACGATGAGCTGCGAGGCCTCCTGGAGCTCCTGCATGATGCGGATGAGCCGCTGGAGGTTGGTGTCGTCGAGCGCCGCCTCGACCTCGTCCATCACGTAGAACGGGCTGGGCCGCGCCTTGAAGATCGAGACGAGCAGCGCGACGGCCGTCAGCGACCGCTCGCCGCCCGAAAGGAGCGAGAGCCGCTTGACCTTCTTGCCCGGCGGCCGGGCCTCGACGTCCACACCCGTGGCGAGCATGTTGTCGGGATCGGTCAGGATGAGCCGCCCCTCGCCGCCGGGGAACAGCCGCGAGAAGACGCCCTCGAACTCCCGGGCCGTGTCCCGGTAGGCCTCGGTGAAGACCTGCTCGACGCGCTCGTCGACCTCCTTGATCACCTGGAGCAGGTCGGTCCTCGTCTTCTTCAGGTCTTCCAGCTGCTCGCTGAGGAACTTGTGGCGTTCCTCCAGCGCCGCGAACTCCTCAAGGGCCAGCGGGTTCACCTTCCCGAGCTGCTGATACGCCCGTTCGGCGGACTTGAGGCGCTTCTCCTGCTCGGCGCGGACGAACGGCACCGGCCGGTTCCGCGGGTGCTCCGGGTCCTCGGGCAGCTCCTCCCCCTCGGCGGGGGGCGAGGGCGGCACGGGCTGGTCGGGGCCGTAGTCGGCCACGAGCCCCGCCGGTTCCACACCGAGTTCCTCCAGCGCCTTGGCCTCCAGCTGCTCGATCCGCAGCCGCTTCTCGGCACCGAGTACCTCACCGCGGTGGACCGAATCCGTCAGCTTGTCGAGTTCCGCCTTCAGATCGCGGCCCCGGTCGCGCTCGGCGGCCAGCTCGCGCTCCCGCACCTCCTTGGCGCGCTCGGCCGCGGTGCGCTCCTCACCGGCGCGTACGAGGGAGACCTCGACGTGCGCGAGCAGCTGCCGCCCACCGGAGGCGACGGCCTCGGCAACGGCTGCCTCGTGGCGCAGCCGCGCCGCGCGCCGCTCGGCACGCGCGCGTGCCTCACGTTCGGCGCGCGCGGCCCGGTCCAGGGAGTCGGCCCGCCCCGCGAGCCCCTTCACCCGCTCCTCGTGCGTACGCGCCTGAAGCCTGGCCTCCATCTCGGTCTGGCGGGCGTTGGCCCCGTCCGCGGCGAGGCGGTCCCGCACGGAGGTGTCGGGCTCCTCCTCCGCTCTTTCCCCGGCGGGGGCCGCCTCCTCCGCCACGGCGAGCCGCTCGGCCAGCTCCTCCGCCTCCTCGACCGCCCGCTCCAGCGCCTCCTGCGCCTTGGCCGCGGCGGCCGCGGACCGCTCGGCCTCGCCCGAGGCGCCCCGCGCCTGCCCCGCCAGACGCCCCAACTGCTGCGCCACGGAGGACTTCTCCCGGTCGGCGGCCCTGCGCCGCTCCCCCAACTCCTCGACGAGCGCCACACATTCCCTGCGCCGCTCCGCCACCCGATCCTGCTCCTTGGCCAACTCCTCGCAGGTGACGGCCAGTTCCGCCAGTTCGGCCGCGGCCTCGTCGACGGAGGCCTGCACCTCCAGCAGGCTGGGCGCGCCTGCGGACCCGCCCTGTGCGAAGTGCGCCCCGAGCAGATCGCCCTCCGCGGTGACTGCGGTCAGCTCCGGGTGGGCGTAGACGAGGTCCTCCGCGTCCTCCAGCGTGCCCACGACGACGATCCCGCGCAGCAGCCGCCGCACGGCGGGCATCAGCTCATCGGGCCCCCGCACGAGATCCGCGGCGCGGGACGGGCCCTCGGCGCGCTCCGGCTGTACGTCGTCCGGGGCGCCGCCGAGCAGCAGCGCCGCACGCCCCGCGTCCTGTTTGCGCAAGCGCCGGATCGCCTCGGCGGCCGCGCTCGGACCGTTCACCGCGATCGCGTCGGCGGCGGCGCCGAGCGCGGCCGCGACCGGGACCTCGTAGCCGGGGGCGACGGTGAGCAAACCCGCGGCGGGGCCGAGGAGCCCCGTCAGCTGATCCCCGGCACCGAGCAGCGCGCCGGTGCCGTCCTTGAGCCGCAGTCCGAGGGCGAGCGCGTCGTGCCGGGCGGCGACCGCGGCCCGCCGGCGCTCGGCGGCGGTCGCCGCCTCCCGCGCCGCGGTGAGCGCGGCCTCTGCCTCCGCGAGGTCCCGCTTGGCCGCGTCGTGCCGCTCGCCCAGCAGCGCGTCGTCCGCGTCGAGTCCGTCGACCTCGGCCTTGAGCTGCTCGTACTCCTCCTGTGCGGTGACCGCGCGCTCGGCGGCCTCGTCGCGGGCGAGGACGAGACGTTCGATCTCCGCCTGGGCCGAGGCGGCACGCGAACGGGCCGCGTTCACCTGGCCACCGAGGCGAGCCAGCCCTTCACGCCGGTCGGCGATGGCCCGCGCCACGTCCTTGAGCCGGCGCTCCTCGACCGCCAGCTGGCGCTCCAGCTCGGCCCGGTGGGCGACCGTGTCGTCCAGCGCGTGCTCGGCGGCCTCAAGCGCGGCCGCCAGCTCGGCCTCCTGCTCCCGGATCCGCGCGGCCTCGCGCTCCATGTCCTCGGGGTCGCGTCCGCGCCGCTCCTCGGGGGGCGCGGCGGTGGCGCTCTTGACGCGGGCGTCGGCCAGGGAGACGGTGCCGCGCACCCGCTCGGCGAGCTGCGACAGCTCGTACCAGGTCTGCTGGGCCCGTTGCAGGCGCGGGCTGAGGCGTCGTACCTCGTCTTCGAGCTGTGCCTCGCGCTGCTGGGCGGCCCTCAGCTCGGCCTCGGCGCGGTCCTTGCGCTCCTTGAGGGCGGCCTCGTCGGCGACCTCCGCGTTCAGCGCCTCGCGCAGCCGTACGAGGTCGTGGGCGAGCAGCCGCAGGCGGGCGTCGCGCAGATCGGCCTGGATGACGGCGGCCCTGCGCGCCACGGCGGCCTGCCGTCCGAGCGGCTTCAGCTGGCGGCGCAGTTCGTCGGTGAGGTCCTGGACGCGCGCCAGATTGGCCCGCATCGCGTCGAGCTTGCGCAGCGCCTTCTCTTTGCGCTTGCGGTGCTTGAGGACGCCCGCTGCCTCCTCGATGAAGGCGCGGCGCCCCATCGGGTCGGCGTGCAGCACGCCGTCGAGCTGGCCCTGGCCGACGATGACGTGCATCTCGCGGCCGATGCCGGAGTCGGAGAGCAGTTCCTGGATGTCGAGGAGGCGGCAGGTATCGCCGTTGATCTGGTACTCGCTGCCGCCGTTGCGGAACATGATCCGCGTGATGGTGACCTCGGCGTACTCGATGGGGAGCGCGCCGTCGGAGTTGTCGATGGTGAGGGAGACCTCGGCGCGGCCGAGCGGGGGCCGCCCGGTGGTGCCGGCGAAGATGACGTCCTCCATCTTGCCGCCGCGCAGCGACTTGGCGCCCTGCTCCCCCATGACCCAGCTGAGCGCGTCCACGACATTGGACTTGCCGGAGCCGTTCGGGCCGACGACGCAGGTGATGCCGGGTTCGAACTTGAGTGTCGTGGCCGACGCGAAGGACTTGAATCCGCGCAGGGTCAGGGCCTTGAGATGCACGCCGTCGGACTCTACCTTTCACTGACCGTTTCACCGATGAAGGTGCAGGGCACATCAGACGGTAAAGGAAGCGGCGTACGCGGGAGTACGGGGGAGTAAGTACGCGAGAGCAAGAAAGAAGGGACGCCGAAGCGTCCCTTGCAGATCTGGAGACAGCGGCTGACAGGACAGCCTGACCACGTGCTTATTACGAGGCGCCTTTAAGGCAAGGCCCTGGTGTGTGCTTCATCAAGGGTGGTCAGGTGAGCGCAGGCTCCGCCTGGGGTACGTCGATGCTCTCCATGAGCGATTCGTGAGAAGCGGCAGCCGCGAGCGCGTCGTTCTCCTGCTGGATCCGAACGAGCTCGGATTCCAGGTCCTGGACGCGCTGCTGGAGCCGTCGCATCTCGGCGAGGAGTCGCGGGTCGCTGCCGCCGACGTAACCGAGAAGCGCCTTTGCCATGATGGATGGTCCTCCACAATGAGTGACCGACCGAAGCGGTGCGGTGTGGGTCGTGAGGGAATCGCACCCGCGGTGTCTGGCACTCTTTGTTCTGCTGGTCTTGCTGGCCGTTCTCACATGCCAAACAGCTAAGGTGCGCGGGGCTTCCAGAGTCTCACCAAAAAGTTTGACGGTCAACACGATCACGCCCCGTATTGGCGGGCGACCCGGGGGCGCGCGGCCCGGGAACGGGCGGCGCTGCTTCTCCTGCGGGGCCCTGGGGGCGTGGAGATCATCCTTATCTGCGGAGCCTGCCACGACAAGCCGTTCTTGGCAACCACCAGGTCTTTTCTGCCCCGGGCAGTTGCCTCGGACACCGAACGGAGCCGTCGCCGTACCCGTCTGGTGACGTCCGACCGGGTCACCGTCAGCGAATGGCGAAGCTCTCGTATATGCCACGTGGTGTGTCCCAGATCTCGGTGACCCCGTCGACGCGTCCGGGTGTGTCGCCCTCGCGAAGCCAGTCGAGCAGTGCCTGGCAGCCGGCCCGGGGCCCTTCGGCGACCACTTGCACGCGGCCGTCCTCCAGATTGAGAGCAAAACCACTCAGGCCGCCGATCTCCAGCGCCTTGGCCCGGGTGAACCAGCGGAAACCCACAGCCTGCACGCGTCCTCGCACCCAGGCGGTGAGTCGTACGTCTTCGTTCATGGGTGCACGCTAACCGGCCAATTGCCCTGGGAGCACTTCGCCCCCATAGGCCATCGCGTACAGTCGCGACTCGATAAGCCTCACTCATATGAGTGAGTCACATGATCATAAACATTGATCATAAAGATCGTGGAGAACGAAAGGCCAGGAGATGGGACGCCACCGACGCTCCGGTGCCGGGCGGGCCGCCGCTACCCCCGAGAACCATCCGGGGACGGTGTCGCACCGCCGCAGGAGCCGGGCCTCCGCTCCGGTGCGCACGGGGCTGCTCGGCGTCTCCGCCGCCGTCGCGATGGGCGCCGTCGCGGTCGCGTCGGGCGTGCTGCCCGGCAGTGACGGCTACCGCCTCGACAGTGGCGGCGAGCCCGGCACGGTCCAGTCCGCGAGCGCCCCCGTCGGAGTGGACGCCCAGGGCGGCGCGGGCGCTGACGCCGACCGCGCCGAGCCCTCGCCGAGCCGTGGCACCGACCGCTCCGAGGCTCCGCGGCCCAGTCCTTCGAGGACCGCCCCGAAGCCGTCGAGGACGCCCTCCCAGAAGCCGTCGTCCCCGGCGTCGAAGCCGGAGGACAAGGGGAAGGACAACGGCGAAAGCGCCGAGAAGCCGACGCCTCCCCCGTCCCGTACGCCCGAGGAGAAGCCCAAGGCTCCCCCGGCGAGCCCGCAGGCACCGTCCGGCGTGAGCACCGCGGCCGAGGCCGCGGTGCTCACGCTGGTCAACGAAGAGCGGGCTAAGGTCGGCTGCCGTCCGGTGACCGCCGACAGCAGGCTCGCCGCTCTGGCGGGCCGCTTCAGCGCGGACATGGCCGAGCGCGGGTTCTTCGCCCACACCGATCCGGACGGCGCGACTCCATGGGACCGCGCCGAGAAGGCCGGCATCACGGACCTGGGCGGCGAGAACATCGCCCGCGGCCAGGCCGACGCCCAGTCGGTGATGGACGCCTGGATGAGCAGCCCCGGCCACCGCGCCAACATCCTCAACTGCGACTACAAAACCCTGGGTGTCGGCGCGCACTTCGCGGCGGGCGGCCCGTGGTGGACTCAGGACTTCGGCTTCTGACGCCTTCGACTCCACAGCGCTAACTCAGGGTGAGCGCTGTGGAAGAGTAGGGTGTCCGCATGGATTCCTCGGACCTGGCGTACGACGTGTTCTCCCGGCAGTGCTCGTCGCGGAGCACGCTGGAGCACGTCACGGGACGCTGGGGCGCGCTCACTCTCGGGGCGCTGCACGACGGCACGTTCCGTTTCAACGAACTGCGTCGCCGCGTCGACGGCGTGAGCGAGAAGATGCTCTCCCAGACCCTGCACGCGCTGGAGCGCGACGGTCTGGTGCTGCGCGACGCCCAGCCGACCAACCCGCCGCGCGTGGACTACCAACTCACCGCGCTGGGGCGGGAGATCGCCGAGCGCCTGCTTGCCTTGATCCACTTCGTCGAGGGCCGCCAGGGCGAGGTCCTGAAGGCCCAGGAGCGCTACGACGCCGCGCGCGGCGGCCTCTGACAGCGCGGACAGAAGTAGCTGGACCTGTTCATCCAGGGGCGGCGGCGGATCGCGGTGCCGCAGCGGCGGCAGGGCTGGTCCTCGCGGCCGTAGGCGTCCAACGACCGCTCGAAATAACCTGATTCGCCGTTCACGTTGACGTAGAGGCTGTCGAAGCTGGTGCCCCCGACGGCGAGCGCCGCGTTCATCACATCCCGTACGTGGCCCAGGAGTTCGGCCGTGCGCGGGCGGGTGAAGGTGGCGGTGGGCCGCTCGTAGTGCAGCCGTGCGCGCCAGAGCGCCTCGTCCGCGTAGATGTTGCCGACGCCGCTGATCAGCGACTGGTCGAGCAGGGCCCGCTTGATCGTCGTACGGCGGCGGCGCAGCGCGAGATGGAAGGCGTCGTCGTCGAACGCATCGTCGAGCGGGTCGCGCGCGATGTGCGCGATCACGTCCGGCAGCCCGTCGGCGGTGTTGTCGTGCAGCGAGAGTCCGCCGAAGGTCCGCTGGTCCACGAAGCGCAGCTCGGTGCTCTGGACGTCGTCGAAGCCGACGCGGATCCGCAGATGCTTCTCGTCCGGCGCGTCGTGCGGCTGCACCAGGAGCTGGCCGCTCATGCCGAGGTGGGCGAGGATCGACTGCCCGGAGTCGGCGAGCGGCAGCCACAGGTACTTGCCGCGCCGCTGGGCGAGCCCGATCCGGTGTCCCTTCAACCGGGCGCCGAAGTCCTCACCGCCCGCGAGGTGGCGCCGTACGGCACGGGGATGCAGCACCTGCACATCGGCGACGACCCGCCCGCTGACCCAGCGCTCCAGGCCACGCCGGACGACTTCGACTTCGGGCAACTCAGGCATGGTCTCCTCCAGCACGATGCCGGCCGCCCCTGAAGGGGGCGACCGGCATCAAAGGATAGGCGGCCGTCAGACCGAGGGGGTGTCGGCGGTCCCCTCGGGCTGCGCGGCAGCTACAGCGGCCTTCGCCGCCTTCGTCCGCTCGTCCGCCGCGGCGCGAATCGCACGCCATGCGGACTCGGCGGCCTGCTGCTCCGCTTCCTTCTTGCTGCGGCCGGTGCCGGTGCCGTACGAGACGCCTCCGACGCGGGCGGCAGCAGTAAAGGTCTTCTCGTGGTCGGGGCCGCTCTCCGTGACGAGGTACTCGGGCACGCCGAGGCCCTCCGTCGCGGTCAGCTCCTGGAGACTGGTCTTCCAGTCCAGGCCCGCGCCCAGGTTCGAGGACTTTTCGATCAGCGGGTCGAAGAGCCGGTGCACCAGCTCACCCGCCGCGTCCAGACCCTGGTCCAGATAGACCGCGCCGATCACCGCTTCCAGGGTGTCGGCGAGGATGGATGCCTTGTCCCGGCCACCCGTGCCCTCTTCGCCCCGGCCGAGCCGGATGAAGGAGCCGAGTTCGAGGCCGCGGCTGACCTCCGCCAGCGCACGCGAATTGACCACCGCGGCCCGCAACTTGGCCAGCTGGCCTTCGGGCAGGTCGGGGTGGGTGCGGTACAGCGTGTCCGTGACGACGAGACCGAGCACGGAGTCCCCGAGGAACTCCAGGCGCTCATTCGTCGGCAGGCCGCCGTTCTCGTACGCGTACGAACGGTGGGTCAGCGCACGCACCAGAAGGGCGGACTCGAGCTTGTACCCGAGCCGCCCTTCCAGAAGCGTGTGGGACGAGGCCGTTGTCTCCGCCAATTTCTTGGCGTCTTCCGCCTTCTTGGGGCTAGACACGGTGCCTCTCACCAGCCGCTCAGACCTCGAGGACCTGGCGCTTGTTGTAGGTGCCGCAGCTCGGGCACGCGATGTGCTGCTGCTTGGGCTCCTGGCAACGCTCACACGAAACCAGGGTGGGGACCGCAGCCTTCCACTGCGACCGGCGGTGGCGCGTGTTGCTGCGCGACATCTTCCGCTTCGGAACAGCCACGGCTACTTCTCCTGCTTCTCGTCGACGCCCGCTTCGCCAGCGCCGCTCATCTCGTCCTTCTCGCCGTCCTGGATGGTCCCGGCGAGTCCCTGCAATGCCGCCCAACGAATGTCGACGGCGTCATGGTGGTGGTCCGGGTCGTCCGCGAGCCGCACCCCGCACTGGGAGCACAGGCCCGGACAGTCGTCCTGGCACACCGGCTGCATCGGCAGTGCGAGCACCACCGCATCACGCAGCACAGGCTCGAGGTCGAACATGCCGTCCTCGAGAAAGAGCCTGCTCTCGTCTTCCTCGGCGTCGTCGGCCGGCTCCGCGGTGCGGCCCCGGTCGTCGGCGTCAGGGTACGAGAACATCTCCTGGAAATCCGCGTCGAGCTCCAGCTCTAGCGGCTCCAGACACCTTACGCACTCCCCCTCGGCCGATGCACGGGCGGTGCCTGTGACAAGCACCCCTTCCATGACCGACTCAAGGCGGATCTCCAGCTGGACCGGGGCGCCCTGCGGCACTCCGATGACCCCTTCGATACCGAAGGGGCTCGGCGGACCGGGCGCCTCGATCTCACGGGTCAGCCGTTGCAGCGCACCGGGACGCCGACCCAGCTCGTGCGTGTCGAACACGAGAGGGTTGCGGTGGTCAAGGCGAGCACTCAGGGCTTTTCCTGCTTTCGAATCCTGGAAGTCCATAAGGAGGGGGCCGCCTCATCCCGTGCCCCAGATGCGAGACCTGGGTGGGCAGCCGAAGTCGCGGACGTATGCGCGACCGAAGAGCCAGGATACTTGACCTTTCGCTCTCGGCCCAATCCGGGCCGGGCCCGCCCTCAGCGCCCCTGCTCGTACCGGCGCAGTTGCTCGGCGCTGATCATGGTCGTGTCGAAGAGGCTGGCCTCCTCCAGCACCGCGGGCGCCTCGTACTGCGGCTGCTGCGGCTCCTGGGGCTGCTGAGGCTGCTCATAGCTCTGCTGGGCGTACCCGTACTGGTGCTGGTCCTGGTGCTGGTACGCGTAGGGGTCCTGCTGGCCGTACGGCTGCTGGTAGGCGTACTGGTCCTGCTGCTGGTACCCGTAGGGGTCGGGCTGGTGCTGGGACTGCTGCTGCACGTACGCGGGCTGCTGGGCCGGGACCGGCGGGGCCTGCGGCGGCTGCTGCGGGGGCGCCGGGGCGGCGGCCGGTCCCGCGAGGTCCGCGAGGTACTCCGCGTCGGTGGTGTGCCCCTGCGGGGCGGCGGCATCGCCGAGGGCGCCCAGTTCGTCGGCCGGGGCGCGGCCGTGCAGGGTCTGGCGGCCGCGGCCGACCGCCTCCAGGGTCTTGGCGAGGACCGCCTCGAAGGCGCCGAGCTTGGCGTCCACGTACGCGTCGGCGTTGCGGCGGAGCGTCTCGGGGTCGTGGCTGCGCTCGGGGGCGTCCTCGTCCTCGTAGCCGTTCTCGTCGAGGCCCGGGCCGGTGCCGAGGAGCTTCTCGCGGCCGCGGCCGACCGAGCCGAGGGTCTTGGTGAGGACGACCTCGAAGTTGGCGAGCTTGCTGTCCACGTAGTCGTCGGCCTCGACGCGGACCTCCTCGGCGGCCTGGCGGGCCTCGGCGAGGATGCGCTCGGCCTCGCCCTGGGAGCGGCGGGCCACCTCCGTGTCGGAGATCAGGGAGCCGCGCTCGGCGTGCGCGGACTCGATGATCCGCTCGGCCTCCTGGCGGGCCTGCTCGACCAGCTGCTCGCGGCCGCCGATCAGCTCCTGGGCCTGCGCGAGGGAGCCGGGCAGGGCCTGGCGCACCTCTTCGAGCATCGAGAGCAGATCGGCGCGGTTGACCACGCACGAGGCCGACATGGGCATGGACCGGGCGCTGCCGACCGCCTGGACGATCTCGTCGATCTTCTTCTGCACGTCCACCGTGTGCTCGCCACTCTCTACAGCTGGTTGGGAGACGGACGGGACGACTGTAAGGCCGACGGACGCCCGCCCGACACCGGATGACGGGCTGTCAGCGGATCGGCTGAAAGGTCACTTCTTGCCCAGGCGTTCGACGAGTGCCTCGTGGACCACCGGCGGCAGCAGGTGGGCGACGTCGCCGCCCCAGGCCGCGACCTCCTTGACCAGCGAGGAGGAGAGGAAGCTGTAGGTGGGGTTGGTCGGGACGAACAGGGTCTCGACTCCCGAGAGGCCGTTGTTCATCTGGGCCATCTGGAGTTCGTAGTCGAAGTCGCTGACCGCGCGGAGGCCCTTGACGATGGCGGGGATGTCGCGCTGCTTGCAGAAGTCGACGAGGAGGCCGTGGAAGGACTCCACCTCGACGTTGCCGAAGTCGGCGGTGACCTGGCGGATCAGGTCGATCCGCTCCTCGATCTCGAAGAGGCCCTTCTTCGACTGGTTGATCATCACCGCGACGTGCACCACGTCGTACAGCTTGGAGGCGCGGGCGATGATGTCGAGGTGTCCATTGGTGATGGGGTCGAAAGACCCCGGACAGACGGCGCGGCGCATCGTGAGTCCCTCGCTCTCCGGTCCGGTCATGGCGCGATCACTGAGTCGTCGCACGTAGAGGCGGCGCGACCGTACCAAAACGTTCCCTCGCCGTAGCGACGGGACCTGAGGGCCTCGAAACCCTCCGGCCAGCCGAATTCTCCGCCTCTTGTACTGCGTTCAACGGTGACGAGCGCATCCTCCGTGAGCCAGCCCTCCGAGCGGAGTGTGAGCAGTATCTCCCGAAGATCGTCATCGCTGACGGCGTACGGCGGATCGAGGAAGACCAGGTCGTACGGGGCGGTGGGCGCCCCTTGCTGGACGATCTGGGAGGCTTTGCCCGCCCGTACCTCGGCGCCGGGCAGGGCGACCGCCTTCACGTTCTCCCTGATGGTGCGGGCGGCCCTGGCGTCCGCCTCGACGAGCAGGGTGTGCGCGGCGCCCCGGGAGAGCGCTTCGATGCCCACGGCGCCGGAGCCCGCGTAGAGATCGAGCACGCGCGCCCCGTCGAGCGTGCCCTGGAGGGCCTGCCAGGTGGAGAAGAGGCCCTCGCGCGCGCGGTCGGACGTGGGGCGGGTGCCGTTCCCTGGCGGGACGGCGAGGCGCCGTCCGCCGGCCGCACCGGCGATCACGCGGGTCATCTGAGTCCTTCTGCTTGGGCGGTGGTCCCTCCACGATATGGCGTACGGGGCGTCAGCCCTTGTCGAGGTACTGCTCGCGTTCGGCGTCGAGCAGGGCGTCCAGGGCGGTGCGCAGCTCCGGCAGGTGCTCCAGGGCGGGGTCCTTGGCGACGACCGTGACGGCCTCCTCCCGGGCGGCGGCGATGATCTCCTCGTCGTCGATGACCGCGAGCATGCGCAAGGAGGAGCGGACGCCGGACTGGGCCTGGCCGAGCACATCGCCCTCGCGGCGCTGCTCCAGGTCGATGCGGGACAGCTCGAAGCCGTCGAGGGTGGAGGCGACGGCGCCGAGGCGGGCACGGGCGGGGCTCGCCTCGGGCATGTCGGTGACCAGCAGGCACAGCCCGGGGGCGGAACCTCGGCCGACGCGGCCGCGCAGCTGGTGCAGCTGGGAGACGCCGAAGCGGTCGGCGTCCATGATGACCATGGCGGTGGCGTTCGGGACGTTCACCCCCACCTCGATGACCGTCGTGGCGACCAGGACCTGCGTCTCGCCGGCGGCGAAGCGGCGCATCACGGCGTCCTTGTCGTCGGGCTGCATGCGGCCGTGCAGGACTTCGACCCTCAGGCCGCTCAGGGGCCCCCGGGCGAGCTGCTCGGCGACGTCGAGGACGGCGAGCGGGGGCCGCTTCTCGGCTGCGGCCGCCTCCTCGGCCCTGTCAGCGGACTTCTCCTCGACGGACTTCTTCTTGGCGCCCTTCTTGGCCGCCGCCTCGTCCTCCTCGTCGCCGATGCGCGGGCAGACCACGTACGCCTGGTGGCCCTTCTCCACCTCTTCGCGCACGCGCTCCCACGCGCGGGCGAGGAAGTGGGGCTTGTCCTGGGCGGGGACGACATGGCTGGCGATCGGTGAGCGCCCGGCGGGGAGCTGGTCCAGGACGGAGGTCTCCAGGTCTCCGAAGACCGTCATCGCCACCGTGCGGGGAATGGGCGTGGCCGTCATGACCAGCAGGTGCGGGGGCTGCTTGCCCTTGCCGCGCAGGGCGTCGCGCTGCTCCACGCCGAAGCGGTGCTGCTCGTCCACGACGACCAGGCCGAGGTCGTGGAACTGCACCTTGTCCTCGATCAGCGCGTGGGTGCCGATGACGATGCCGGCCTCGCCGGTGACCAGGTCGAGCAGGGCCTGGCGGCGCGCGGCGGCGCCCATGGAGCCGGTGAGCAGCGTGACCTTGGTGGCCTGCTCGGCGCCGCCGAGCATCCCGCCCTCGGCCAGCTCGCCCATCATCTCGACGATCGAGCGGTGGTGCTGCTGGGCGAGGACTTCGGTGGGCGCGAGCATGGCGGCCTGCCCGCCCGCGTCCACGACGGCGAGCATGGCGCGCAGGGCCACCATCGTCTTTCCCGATCCGACCTCCCCCTGAAGGAGCCGGTGCATCGGATGCTCGGTCGCGAGGTCGTCGAAGATCTCCTTGGAGACCTTCTGCTGGCCCTCGGTGAGGGTGAAGGGCAACTTGGCGTCGAAGGCGTCGAGGAGGCCGCCGTCCTTGGGCCTGCGGGCGACCGCGGGCAGTTGCGCGTCCGCGTACCGCCGCCTGGCCAGGGCTACTTGGAGGACGAACGCCTCGTCCCACTTCAGGCGGTCGCGGGCGGCGGCGATGTCCGCCTTGGAGTGCGGCCGGTGGATCTTGAGGAGCGCTTCGGGGAGCGGGATCAGGGCGCGGCCCTCCCTGAGGGCGGGCGGCAGCGGGTCGAGGGCCTCCTGCGCGCTGGGCAGGACCGTCTCGACGGACTTGGCGATCTTCCAGGACTCCAGCTGCTTGCAGGCCGGGTAGATCGGGATGAGCGCGCCCGCCCAGCTGTCCACCGCGTCCGGATCGCCGCCCCGCAGCAGTTCGTACGCGGGATGGGCGAGCTGGAGGCGGTGGTTGAAGACGGAGACCTTGCCCGCGAACATCGCGCGGGTGCCGGGCAGCAGGTCCGTGTGCGGCTTGTGGACGCCGCGGCCGAAGAAGACCAGGCGCAGCTCGCCGCTGCCGTCGGTGATGGTGACTTCGAGGCGCTGGCCCTGGCCGCGGGGCGCCTTGGACGACGCGAAGGTGTGCAGGCGCGCGCTCGCGACCTGGGCGACCACCGTGACGTGCTCGTCCAGGGGGAGGTCGGCGAGGCGGGTCAGCTCGCCCCGCTCGGCGTACCGCCGGGGGTAGTGGTGCAGCAGGTCGCCGACCGTGTGCAGGCCGAGGTGCTCGGCCATCACCTTCGCGGTGGCGGGACCGACCACTTTCTTCAGGGGTTCTTCGAGCGCAGGCACGAGATCCATTGCACACCACGCCACTGACAATCCGCGGCAGGTCCCCCGAACCGCTGGTCAGCGGGGCTACTCCACGCCGATCAGCATCAGCGCCGCCTGGCGGCCGCCGCGGTAGACGACCGTGTCGACTGCCAGATACGTCTCGCGTACGTGCTTCTCCAACTGCCCGGCTACGGCGTCGGGCACGGACTCGCCGAGTACGAGCGTGACCATCTCGCCGCCCGCCGAGAGCATGCGGTCAAGGACCGAGGTGGCGGTGTGGGCGACCTCCGAGCCGATCACCGCGACGTCGCCGTCGATGAGGCCGAGGACGTCGCCGGCCTGGCAGATGCCCGCCATGGTCCACGACTGCCGCTCGGCGACGGCCAGTTCGCCGTAGCGGGTCGCGCCTGCCGCCGAGGTCATGGCGACGACGTCCTCGTCGAAGCGGCGGTCCGGCGCGTGCACGGCGAGGGCCGCGATGCCCTGGACCGCGGAGCGGGTGGGGATCAGGGCGACGCGCACGCCTTCCGTCCTGGCCTGTTCCGCCGCCGCGGCGGCGGTGTGGCGCAGCTCGGCGTCGTTGGGCAGGAGCACTACTTCGCGCGCGTGCGCCCGCCGGATGGCGTCGACCAGCTCGCCGCTCGCGGGCGGCTCCCCCACGCGCGTGGGGACGGTGGTCGCCCCGGCCTCGGCGTACAGCTCGGCGAGGCCTTCTCCGGGCACGACGGCGACGATGCCTCTCTGCGTACGTTCGCGGGGAGGCTGCGCGGTGGTGTGCGCGTCGCCCGCTCCGAAGTGGGTGATGCGGATGCGGTGCGGTCTGCCCGCCTCGACGCCCGCCTCGACGGCGGCTCCCGCGTCGTCGACGTGGACGTGGATGTTCCAGAGCCCGTCGCCGCCGACCACGACGAGCGAGTCGCCCAGCCGGTCGAGCCGGGCCCGCAGCCGGGCGACCGCGCTGTCGTCGGCTTCCAGGAGGTAGATCACCTCGAAGGCGGGCCCGCCTGCCTCGGCCGGAAGGTCCTCGCACGGCTCGTCGCGCTCGGCGGCCTCCACGCGCGCGTGAGCGCCGTCGGCGGACCTGTGCTGCGACATGTGCGACACCGTCTCGCCCGACAGGGCCCCCACGAGCGCCCCGAGCACCGCGACGAGGCCGCGTCCGCCCGCGTCCACCACTCCCGCGCGCCCGAGGACCGCGAGCTGCCCTGGCGTCGCGTCGAGGGCCGCGCAGGCGCCGTCGTACGCGGCCCTGGCCACCGTCCCGCAGTCGGCGCCCCCCGCCTCCTCAGCTGCCTCGGCCGCCGCGGTGGCCACCGTCAGGACGGTGCCTTCGACCGGGTGCGCGACCGCCTCGTACGCGGACTCCGCGGCCCGTCGCAGCGCCCGCTCCAGGGTCCGGCCGTCGGCGTGATCCGTCTCACTGGTGTTCTCGCCGCCCGGTCCGCTCGGGCCTTCGGGGGTGTCGGGGCCGCCGAGGACCTGTGCCATTCCCCGCAGGAGCTGCGAAAGGATCGTGCCCGAGTTCCCGCGGGCCCCGATGAGCGCCCCGTGCGCCATCGCGCGCACGGTCTGCGCCAGTGAGGGGAGGCCCGGGTCGTGCCCGGTGAAGGCCGCGTCGACGGCCTGGGACGCCGACTCCACGGTCAGGTAGAGGTTCGTTCCGGTGTCCCCGTCCGCGACCGGGTAGACGTTGATGGAGTCGATCTCCTCGCGGGCCCTGCCGAGAGCGTCCAGAGCCAGTCGGCACCAGGCGCGCACCGCGACCGCGTCGAGGTTCTGCGGCACCTGTTCGCCTCCTTGACCATCCGGAATGGACGCAGCGTAGACCCGGGGTGAACACGGGGCCCGGGGCGGGGGCCGGGCGAGCCATGGTAGTTTCGTTGTACCGAAGCAGTCGTTGTATGCTGCTCCGGTTGCCCGATACTCATCGGGACATTCCTCCTGGCAACGCCACTTCGATCATTGCACTGATCTCGGCATGCCGGGATTAACCGTAAGTGCATCTGAAGTCTTTGGAGTGACCCGTGGCTGCCAACTGCGACGTCTGCGGCAAGGGGCCGGGCTTCGGCAACAACATCTCGCACTCGCACCGCCGTACGCCCCGTCGCTGGAACCCGAACATCCAGCGTGTGCGTGCCGTGGTGAGCGGGACGCCGAAGCGGCTCAACGCCTGCACCTCGTGCATCAAGGCCGGCAAGGTCTCGCGCTGACGTCAGCGCGGCCACCTAGCTGGTTGCTGAATCAGCCGGTTCCCCTTCGGGGGAGCCGGCTTTTTCGTATGCCCACGCGCGTGGGCGCCTGACAGAATCTGGCGGTGCGCTTCGGCATCCTCGGCCCCCTCGACATCCGCTCCCGCGACGGCCTCCCCATGGACCCCGGCGGACCGCGCCCCCGCGCGCTACTGACCCTGCTGCTCCTGGACGCGGGCCGTGCCGTCTCCGGGGAGCGGCTGATCCACGGGCTCTACGGGGACGAGCCGCCGACGGGCGCATCGAACGCCCTTCAGTCGCAGGTCTCCCGGCTGCGCAAGCGTCTGGGTCTTGAGATCGAGGCCGTCCCGACGGGCTATCGCCTCGCCGTCTCCCCCGAGGACGTCGACCTCCACCACTTCGAGCGGCTCTCCCGTGAGGGACGCCGCGCGCTCGGCTCCGGGGACCATCCCGGCGCCGCCGCTCTCCTGGGGGAGGCGCTCGGCCTGTGGCGGGGGCCCGCCCTCGCCGACCTTCCGAATGCACTTGGTCTCGTGGCCCGTCTCGACGAGCTGCGGCTGGCCGCCGTACAGGACCGCGTCGAGGCGGATCTCGCGCTGGGCGGCGGTCCCGGCCTCGTGCCGGAGCTGCGGGAGCTGATCGCCGGGCACCCGCTGAGCGAACGGCTGCACGCCCAGCTGATGCGGGCGCTCCACGCGTCGGGACGGCCCGCGGAGGCGCTCACCGCCTACGAGGACGCGCGCCGCGTCCTCGCCGACGAACTGGGCGCCGACCCCTCCGCCGAGCTGTCCGCGCTCCACCTGGAGCTGCTCCGGGGCCAGGAGCCGACCCGGCAGCGGGGTGTGCCCGCGCAGCTGACACGGTTCGTCGGGCGGGCCGACGAGCTGACGCGGATCGGCGCCCTGCTGAGCGGGGCGCGGCTCGTGACGCTGACCGGACCGGGCGGCGCGGGCAAGACGCGGCTGGCCATCGAGGCCGCCAGGGCACTGCCCGACGTCTGCTACGTAGAGCTGGCGCCGTTGGCCGACGGGGCCCAGGTGACGTACGCGATCCTCACCGCGCTCGGGGTGCGCGACGGTTTCCGCGCGGCGGGCGGTGACACCACCGAGCGGCTGCTGTCCGCACTGCACGGCCGTGAGCTGCTGCTCGTGCTGGACAATTGCGAGCACATGATCGACGAGGCGGCCCGGGTCGCCGGGCTCCTGCTCGGGGCCTGCCCCGGGGTGCGTGTCCTTGCCACCAGCCGGGAGGGGCTCGGGATCACCGGCGAGGTCCTGTGGGCGGTGCCGCCGCTGGCCGCCGAGCCCGCGGCGCGGCTCTTCGCGGACCGGGCGACCGCCGTACGGCCCGACCTGGAATGCCCCGCCGACGGGGACGGGGCGCGGCTCGTCGGGGAGATCTGCGCGGCCCTCGACGGGCTCCCGCTCGCCATCGAACTGGCCGCCGCCCGGCTGCGCACCCTCACCCTGGACGACCTGGCCGCCCGCCTCGGCGACCGCTTCCGGCTGCTCTCGCGCGGCGACCGCACGAAGGCCCCCCGGCACCGCACCCTGCACGCCGTCGTCGAGTGGAGCTGGGAGCTGCTCGACGACGACGAGCGGGAGCTGGCCCGCCGTCTCACGGTGTTCTCCAAAGGCGCCACCTCGGAGGCCGTGCAGGCCGTCTGCGGGATCCCGTATCCGGAGGACCTGCTCGCCTCGCTCGCGGAGAAGTCGTTCCTGGACGTGGCCGACGGGCGGTACGGCATGCTGCGGACCATTCACGCGTTCTGTGCCCGGCAGCTGTCCGAGGCGGGCGAGGAGGACCGGCTGCGGGACGCTCACGCCACGTACTTCCTGGACCTCGCCGAGCGCGCCGAACCGCGGCTGCGCGGGCGCGAGCAGCTGCCGTGGCTGGCGAGGCTCGCCGCCGAGCAGGGCAATCTGGACGCCGCGCTGCGCCACCTGACCCGCGCCGACCCGCATGGCGGACTGCGGATGATGGCGGCGCTCTCCTGGTTCTGGCGGCTGCGCGGCCTCTACGGAGAGCGCACGGCCCTGGCCCGCGACCTGCTCGACGCGGTGGGCTCCGAACCTCCGGAGGGGCTCGGCGAGGAGTACGTCCTGTGCGTGATCAACACGATCGCCGGTGACGGCGCCGACCCCGCGGAGCCGGACCGCCTCGCGCGCGCGGACGGTCTGCTGGCGGCGCTTGAGGGGCCTTTGCGGCTGCCGCACCTGGTAGTGCTCTGGTCGGTGGCGGGCGGGCCCGCGCGCGCCATGGAGGACCGGGTGCGGTCCCAGGTCGGCGACCATCCCTGGGGGGTGGCCCTCCTCGACCTCGGGCAGGGCTTCCAGGAACTGTTCGCGGGCCGCGCCGACGCGTCCGAAGCGGCGTTCACCCGCGCTCTCGCGGGCTTCCGGACGACCGGTGACCGCTGGGGCATGGCCAACTGCCTGGATCCGCTGGGGATGTTCGCCGACTGGCGGGGCGACCGCGAGCTGGCTCTTCGGCGCCTGGACGAAGGCCTCACGCACGTACGCGAGTTGGCGGCGCCCGAGGAGACCGCCGATCTGCTGCACCAGCGCGGCACGGTCCTGCTGCGCGCCGGTGACTTCGAGGCGGCCGCCGCCCACTACACGCGCTCCGCCGCCCTCGCCCGCACCACGGGCGTGCCCGACAAGGTGGCGACCGCGCGGCGCGGCCTCGGGGACGTGGCGCGGCTCTCCGGGGACACGGCACGCGCGCGTGAGCACTATGAAGCGGCTCTGGAGGCGTGCGCCGCCAACTGGTTCAGCCTGGGGCAGAGTGTGCGGATCCTGGTGGGCCTCGGCCGTACCGCGCTCGCCGAGTCCCGCCCGCGGGAGGCGGCCGACTGGTTCGGGCAGGCCCGCGGCCTCGCCTCGGGCACCGGTGAACTGGCCGAGGTCGCCGAGGCGCTGGCGGCCGTCGCGGCCGGCCCCGAGGACGCCGCCCGGCTCCTCGGTGCCGCCCACGGCCTGCGCGGCACGCTGATCGCCGGTGACCCCGACGTCGTACCCGTAGAGCGGTCCGCGCGCGAGCGGCTGTCTCCGGAGGCGTACGACAAGGCCTTCGGGCAGGGCCGGGAGCTGCGGTCAGCGGCGGTGAGGGAGGCGGTAAGCGAACGGTAGGCGGACGGTCAGCGGCGGCCTCGAAGCTTCCTGGCATGACGACAGCGACGCACACGAACCAGACCCGCGCCCACAGCCTCGCCCATCTGAACGTCCTGATATCCGGCGCCAGCGTCGCGGGCCCGGCTCTCGCCCTGTGGCTCTCCCGCTACGGGGCCCGCGTCACCGTCCTGGAGAAGGCGCCCGCTCTGCGCGAGGGCGGCTTCGCCGTCGACTTCCGCGGCGACGTGCACCGCACGGTGCTCCAGCGGATGGGCATCTGGGACGAGGTCCACCGCCGCCAGACGCACATGGGCCGCCAGACCATCGTCGAGGCCGACGACAAGGAGCGGGTGGATCTGCCCGCGTTCCTGATGAGCGGCGATGTGGAGATCTTCCGCGGTGATCTCTCCACGATCCTTTACGAGGGCACCCGGGACCACGTGGAGTACGTCTTCGGAGACTCCATCGCCTCCCTGACTGAGGACTCCGAAGGCATCGACGTGACCTTCGACCACGGCGCGCCCCGCCGCTTCGACCTCGTCGTCGGTGCCGACGGGCTGCACTCGAACACCCGCCGTCTGGTCTTCGGCGACGAGGCGCCGTACCTGCGGTTCCTCGGCTACTACGTGGCCGGCTTCCGGATCCCCAACCACCTCGGGCTCGACCGCACCGCCCGCATCTACAGCGAGCCCGGCCGCACCCTCATGATCAGCAACTATGACGGCGACCCCGAGCGGGCGGGCGCGGCCCTGATCTTCGGGTCCGAGCGGCTCGACTACGACCGCCACGACACCGCCGGGCAGAAGAGGATCCTCGCCCAGACGTTCGCGGGCCTGGGCTGGACGCACGCGGCGCGGGCCCTGGAAGGCCTGGAGAGCGCCGAGGAGCTGTACTTCGACGCCATCGCGCAGATCCACGTCGACCGGCTCTCCAAGGGGCGTGTGGTGCTCCTGGGGGACGCCGGGTACGGCGCCACGATGGGCGGCATGGGCACGGGCACGGCGCTGGTCGGCGCGTACGTCCTGGCCGGGGAGCTGGCGGCCGCGCGCGGCGACCACCGGGCCGGTTTCGCCGCGTACGAGGCGGAGATCCGCGACTACGCCAAGGGCTGCCAGAAGATCTCGGGCAACGCGGGCCCCTTCCTGGCCCCGCCCTCGGAGAAGAAGATCCGCAGCCGCGACCGCGTCTACCGGCTGCTCGGTTCCCGCCTGCTCGCGGGCTTCTTCAAGAGGCTGACGGAGAAGGCCGCGAGCGACCTCGCGCTCAAGGAGTACGCCCTTGAGCCCTCCGGCGCCTACGCCTCCCTGAACCGCCAGCCGTGATCGACCGGGCCGATCCCGCCGCCGAGTGCGAACCCGGCGGCTATCGCCCCGGTCACGTACTCCTTGGCCGCCGCCACCGCCCGTGGCACGCTCTGCCCCTTCGCCAGCTGCGCCGCGATCGCGCTCGCGAGGGTGCAGCCGGTGCCGTGCGTGTGGCGGTTGTCGTGGCGCGGGGCGCGCAGCACGTGCTCCTCGGAGCCGTCGGTGAGCAGGTCCACGGCGTCGCCGCGCAAGTGACCGCCCTTGATGAGCACCCACTTCGGGCCGTACGCGAGGACGGCGGCGGCGGCGCGCCGCATGCCGTCCTCCGAGGTGACCTCGACGCCGGTGAGCTGGGCGACCTCGTCGAGATTGGGTGTGGCGACCGTGGCCACCGGCAGCAGCTTCGTCCGTACGGAGTCCAGGGCGGACGCCGCGAGCAGCGAGTCGCCGTGCTTGGAGACGCCGACCGGGTCGACGACGGCGGGCGCGTCCGTGCCCGCGAGCAAGTCGGCGACGGTCTCGACCAGTTCGGCCGAGGCGAGCATGCCGGTCTTCACGGCCTGTACGCCGATGTCGTCGACGACGCTGCGGTACTGATCCCGCACCGCCTGGGCCGGAAGCGCCCAAAAGCCCTGCACGCCCAGGGAGTTCTGGGCGGTGACGGCCGTGACGACGCTCATGCCGTGCGTGCCGAGGGCGAGCATCGTCTTCAGGTCGGCCTGGATGCCCGCCCCGCCCCCGGAGTCGGATCCGGCGACGGTGAGCACCCGTGGCGGCGCGGTCACTCGTTCACCCCGGGGCCCCCGGTGCCCGGGTCGGCGTTGTCCCCGAAGTGGTCCCAGCCCTTGCTGGTCCAGGGCGCGCCGTCCACGGTCACCTGGGGCAGGGCCGAGGGGTTGAGGACCTCGCCGATGACCTTCCAGCGGGCGGGCAGCTTCACGTCGGGCGGGAACGTCGCCACGATCGCGTGGTCCTCGCCGCCGTTGAGCACCCACTGGAGGGGGTCGACGCCGACGGCCTGGCCGATGTCGTTCATCTGTGAGGGCACGTCGACGTTCCCGGAGCGGATGTCGATGCGCACCTTGCTCGACTCGGCGATGTGCCCAAGGTCGGCGATGAGCCCGTCGCTGACGTCCGTCATGGAGGTCGCGCCGAGTCCGGCGGCGGCGGGGCCCGCGTGGTAGGGCGGCTCGGGCCTGCGGTGGGCCTCCACGAAGGCGCGCGGCGAGCGGAAGCCGCGGGAGAGCACCGCGTGCCCGGCGGCGGACCAGCCCAGCCAGCCGGTGACGGCGACGACGTCGCCCGGCTGGGCGCCCGCGCGCGTGACCGGCTCGTGGTTGCGCAGATCACCAAGCGCGGTGATCGCGACGGTGATGGTGTCGCCGCGGACGACATCGCCGCCCACCACGGCCGCGCCGGCGACCTGGCACTCGTCCCTGAGGCCGTCCATCAGCTCGGTGGGCCAGCTGGCGGGCAGCTCGGCGGGGACCACGAGGCCGAGCAGGAGCGCGGTCGGCACGGCCCCCATGGCCGCGATGTCGGCGAGGTTCTGCGCGGCGGCCTTGCGGCCCACGTCGTAGGCGGTGGACCAGTCGCGGCGGAAGTGCCGCCCCTCCAGGAGGATGTCGGTGCTCGCCACGACCCTGCGGTCCGGAGCGGACACGACCGCGGCGTCGTCGCCAGGGCCGAGCCGTACGGCCGGAGTGGAGGTGAGCCGCGAGGTGAGCTCCCTGATGAGCCCGAACTCCCCCAACTCGCCCACGGTTCCCTTCACCGAGTCTCACCATGCCCTTTCACGCTGACCGGTCCCCGGTCGCGAGCCGTCACTGTCGTCGGTACGGTCGACGTGACCGTCGACGTCTGTTGTCCGTCCGGCACGATGTGCGCGCCACAGCCCGCCCGGGTCTCCCCGTGGCGCGCGGCGACGCGGTACCGTGGCGTCCCTTCTCCCCACATGATCCTCGTGGCCGCCCTGGAGGTTCCGTGGTACAGGCGTACATCCTGATCCAGACCGAGGTCGGCAAGGCGTCGACCGTCGCCGAGCTGATCGGCAAGATCCCGGGAGTGATCCAGGCCGAGGACGTGACCGGCCCCTACGATGTCATCGTGCGCGCGCAGGCGGACACGGTGGACGCGCTCGGCCGCATGGTGGTCGCCAAGGTCCAGCAAGTGGACGGCATCACCCGAACCCTGACCTGCCCGGTCGTGCACTTGTAGCCCCCGTCTACCCTGGCCCGGTGAACATCCCTCGTCTCCGGCTCCGCTGCCTCGCAGGAACGGCCGCCCTCGCCATGTTGATCACGACGGCGGCTTGCTCAGCTACGGACGACGAGGCGTCAGTGGTGGTTCCGTCCCCGGACGCGAAGGCCGCGAGGCTCTGCCGGGACCTGCACGCACAGCTCCCGAAGGAGATCGACGGGCTGGCGCGCACGGACCCCGGGCCGAAGTCCGAACTGACCGCCGGGTGGGGAGACCCGGCGATCATACTGCGCTGCGGCGTGGCGCGGCCCCCGGAGATGATCGACCCCGCCTACGCCGGGCAGAACGGCGTGCGGGTGAACGGCGTCGCCTGGCTCCTGGAGAAGCGCGACGACGGGTCGTACACGTTCACCACAGGGGCGCGGCTGGCCTACGTCGAGGTGACGCTCCCCGAGGAGCGGACGGGGGACGGCCTCGGCCCGCTCACGGACTTCGCCGCCCCCATCAAGAAGACGATCCCGAAGGGCATCGCCTGAGCCCGCGGGGGCGCGTCAGCGCAGGCCCGTGGAGCGGTTCAGCGCCGCCTGGATGAGGCGGTCCACCAGCTCCGCGTAGCCGACGCCGCTCTTCTCCCACATCTGCGGGTACATCGAGATGGGCGTGAAGCCCGGCATCGTGTTGATCTCGTTGATCACGAACCGGCCGTCCTCCGTGAGGAAGAAGTCCGCGCGCACCAGGCCCTCGCAGGACGCCGCCTCGAACGCCTCGACCGCGAGCCGCTGGATCTCCGCGGTCTGCTCGGGCGTCAGCGGCGCGGGCACGATGCCGGGCGTCGAGTCGATGTACTTGGCGTCGAAGTCGTAGTAGTCGTGCGTCTGCACCGGCGGGATCTCGGCCGGGACGCTCGCCCGCGGGCCGTCCTCGAACTCCAGGACGCCGCACTCGATCTCGCGGCCGCGCAGCAGCGCCTCGACGAGGATCTTGGGGTCGTGGCGCTGTGCCTCGGCGATCGCCTCGTCGAGGCCTTCGAAGGAGTCGACCTTCGTGATGCCGATCGAGGAGCCCGCGCGCGCGGGCTTGATGAACAGCGGCCAGCCGTGCTCGCCCGCGAAGTCCGCGATGCGCCGGCGGGCGCCCGCCTCGTCCTGGCTCCACTCGCGCGGGCGGATCACCAGGTAGGGGCCGACGTTCAGTCCGAAGGACGTGAAGATCCGCTTCATGTAGTCCTTGTCCTGGCCGACGGCCGAGGAGAGGACACCCGAGCCCACGTAGGGCACTCCGGAGAGTTCGAGCAGCCCCTGGAGGGTGCCGTCCTCTCCGTAGGGACCGTGCAGCATCGGGAAGACGACGTCGACGTCGCCGAGCGCCTTGGGCACGGAGCCGGGCTCGTTGTAGACGACCTCGCGGTTGCCGGGGTCGAGCGGCAGCACGACGCCGCCCTCCACGGAGTCGGCGATCTCGTCGACGTTCGGCATCCTGCGGTCGGTGATGGCCATCCGCTCGGGCTCGTCCGCCGTGAGCGCCCAACGGCCGTCGGTGGTGATGCCGATGGGCAGGACGTCGTACTTGGTGCGGTCCAGGGCGCTCAGGATGGCACCCGCCGTCACCACGGAGATGCCGTGCTCCGAGCTGCGGCCGCCGAAGACGACGGCCACACGCGGCTTGCGGAGCGGCTGCGCAGAGCTCGACTCGGGGCGCTGCTCAGGGCTCTGGGGGAGGTTCTCGCTGCTCATATCGCGTTGAGCGTACCCGCTGCCCGAAAAACAGTCAGCGACGCTCGGGCTTGGCGCTGCGCGACATCAGCTCCTTGAGGGCCACCACCGGAGGCGTGCCGTCGTGCACGATGCCGACGACGGTCTCCGTGATCGGCATGTCGACGCCGTGCCTGCGGGCCAGATCCAGCACGGACTCACAGGACTTGACGCCCTCGGCGGTCTGCTTGGTGACCGCGATGGTCTCCTCCAGCGTCATGCCCTTGCCGAGGTTGGTGCCGAAGGTGTGGTTGCGTGACAGCGGCGAGGAGCAGGTGGCCACGAGGTCGCCGAGGCCCGCGAGGCCGGAGAAGGTCAGCGGGTCGGCGCCCATGGCGAGCCCGAGGCGGGTGGTCTCGGCCAGGCCGCGCGTGATGAGCGAGCCCTTGGCGTTGTCGCCGAGGCCCATGCCGTCCGCGATGCCGACGGCGAGCCCGATGACGTTCTTGACGGCGCCGCCCAGCTCGCAGCCGACGACGTCGGTGTTGGTGTACGGGCGGAAGTACGGCGTGTGGCAGGCCTTCTGCAAGCGCTGGGCGACGGCCTCGTCCTCGCAGGCGACCACCGCGGCGGCGGGCTGGCGCGCGGCGATCTCACGGGCGAGGTTGGGTCCGGTGACGACGGCGACGCGGTCGGCCGGGGCCTTCGTGACGTCCGTGATGACCTCGCTCATTCGCATCGCGGAGCCCAGCTCGACACCCTTCATGAGGGAGACGAGGACGGTCTCGGGGGCCAGCAGCGGCGCCCACTCTGCGAGGTTCCCGCGCAGCGTCTGCGAGGGCACGGCGAGGACGGTGAAGTCGGCGCCCGCGGCGGCCTCGGCGGCGTCGGTGGTGGCCCTCAGGTTCTCCGGGAGTTCGACGCCGGGGAGGTAGTCCGGGTTCGTCCGCGTGGAGTTGACCGCGTCGGCGAGTTCGGCGCGGCGGCCCCACAGGGTGACGTCGCACCCCGCGTCGGCGAGCACCATGCCGAAGGCCGTACCCCAGGAGCCCGTTCCGAAGACGGCGGCCTTCACCGGGGCTGCCGGGTTCACGGGGTTCACGGGGTTCGTCACTTGCTGTCCTCCGAGGTGTTCTGTGGGGTGCTCTGTGTCGTGCTCCGCGACGCCTTGCGGGCCTCGGCCTTGCGGCGCTGCTCCAGCCGTGCCCTGCGCGGGTCGTACGGCACGTCGGGGGCCTTCTCGCCCCGGATCTCCTCAAGGAGTTCGGTGATCGCGGCCATGATGGCCTCGGTCGCCTCGCGGAGCACCTCGGGCGTCGGCTCCTTGTCGTAGAAGCGCGACAGGTCGACGGGCGCCCCGGCCTTCACCTGAAGGGTCTTGCGCGGGAAGAGGGAGGGCTTCTTGCTGTACGGCGGCAGGGCGAGGTTGGCGCCCCACTGGGCCACGGGGATCACCGGGCACTTGGTCTCCAGAGCGACCCGCGCGGCACCGGACTTGGCCGTCATCGGCCACATGTCGGGGTCTCTGGTGAGGGTGCCCTCGGGATAGAAGGCGACGCACTCGCCGCGCTCGATGGCGGCGACCGCGGCGCGGAAGGCGTCGAGCGCGTTCGTCGTCTCGCGGTAGACCGGGATCTGGCCCGTGCCCTTCATGACCCTGCCGACAAAGCCGTCCTTGAAAAGGCCGTCCTTTGCCAGGAAACGCGGCACCCGGCCGGTGTTGTACTGGAAGTGTGCGTACGACAACGGATCGATATGCGAGTTGTGATTCACCGCTGTGATGAATCCTTCGTGGGCCGGAATGTGTTCCATTCCACGCCAGTCCCGCTTGAACAGAACCACCAGCGGCGGTTTTGCGATGACCGCCGCGAGGCGGTACCAGAAGCCGATTCTGCGGCGGGACACGCAAACACCTTCCTCCATGAGCCTGGTCGGCCGCACAAGTGTCGCCCCAGGCTGCCGGTCTGTCGAGAACACCGTACGCCCGCCCAGGTATCAAGGCCCCCCAGCAGGTCACAATGGGCGCGACGACAAGGACGGAGCGCCCGTGCAGTGGACCCTGGTCATACCTCTGAAATCGCTGTCGCGCGCCAAGAGCAGGCTCACCGCCACCGCGGGCGACGGCCTCCGCCCGGGCCTGGCCCTGGCATTTGCGCAGGACACCGTGGCCGCCGCGGTGGCGTGCCCGGCGGTACGGGATGTGGCGGTCGTCACGGACGACGCCCTGGCGAGTCGTGAGCTGGCGGCACTGGGCGCCCTTATCGTCCCCGACGAGCCGGGAGAAGGCCTGAACGCCGCCCTGCGGCACGGAACGGCGGCCGTACGCGCCGAGCGCCCCGACGCGCCCGTCGCCGCCCTGAACGCCGATCTGCCCGCGTTGCGCCCCGTGGAATTGGCCCGGACGCTTGATCGCGCCGCCCATTTCTCCCGGGCATTTCTGCCGGACGCCGCCGGAATCGGCACGACGCTGCTGACCGCGTCGGCAGGAACGGAATTGCTCCCCGCATTCGGCGTGGCGTCCCGTGCCCGCCACACGGCATCCGGGGCCGTGGAACTCCCGCTCGACGGCATCGATTCCGTACGCCAGGACGTGGACACCGGAGAAGACCTGCGTGCCGCCCTCGTGCTGGGTGTGGGTCCGCACACCGCGAAGGCCGCCGCCCCGCTGCTCATCGCCGACTGAGTACGCTGCCCCCATGCAGGCGACCGCGTACACGTACGACTCCGAGACCCGCAGCGGCAGCGTGCTGCTCGACGACGGCACCCCCGTGCCCTTCGAGGCCCCCGCGTTCGACGCGGGCGGGCTGCGGCTGCTGCGGCCGGGCCAGCGGGTGCGGATCGAGGTCGACGGGGAGGGTGAGGCGCGCCGCGTCACCCTGGTGACGCTCCAGACGTTCTGAGGCACCTGAGCGCCGGCCGCCCCGGGCTCCTGCCGGACACGACGCGGGCCGGGCTCCCCCGTGGGAGTCCGGCCCGGCGCGTGAGTGCCCTGTGCCCCTACTTCTTGCGAGCGGTGGCCTTCTTGGCGGTCGTCTTGCGCGCCGTGGACTTCTTGGCGGGCGCCTTCTTGGCCGTGGCCTTCTTCGCCGGCGCCGTGGTCTTCTTCGCCGTGGCCTTCTTGGCGGGCGTGGCCTTCTTGGCGGTGGTCTTCTTGGCGGTGGCCTTCTTCGCCGTCGCCGTCGACGTGGCCTTCTTGGCGGTGGTCTTCTTCGCCGTGGCCTTCTTCGCCGTCGCCGTGGTCTTCTTCGCGGTGGTCTTCTTGGCGGTGGTCTTCTTCGCCGCCGCCTTCTTGGTGGTGGCCTTCTTGGCCGCCGCCTTCTTGACCGTCGCGGAAGCACCGCCGGTCAGGCTGCCCTTGGGCGCCTTCTTGACCGCGACGTCGTTCTTCGGCAGCTTCTTCGAGCCGCTCACCAGGTCCTTGAAGCCCTGACCGGCGCGGAAGCGCGGAACGGAGGTCTTCTTGACCCGCACGCGCTCCCCGGTCTGCGGGTTGCGGGCGTAACGGGCCGGGCGGTCGACCTTCTCGAACGAGCCGAAGCCGGTGACCGAAACACGGTCCCCGCTGACCACGGCACGGACGATGGCGTCGAGTACCGCGTCGACGGCGTCGGCGGCCTGCTGGCGGCCGCCCACCTTGTCGGCAATCGCTTCTACGAGCTGCGCCTTGTTCACGTCTTCCCCTTCGGAGACATTGCCGGGAGCGAAATACTCCGGCTTTTTCGCACGTTAGGCAGATATATACCGCAAATCAAACACGAAACGGGCTAATCACCCTTGTGCCGCAACGAACTGGACCATCTCGGAGTTCCTCGAAGGCCCGTTGAGGCTTGAGGCTCAGGTGTCTTCGGGGAATCGGCCCTCGTCAGCTTCGTCGAGGGAGGCCATCAAACGCTCCAGACGCCTTGCCGCATCGGCGAGATCGTGTTTGGCCGCGGCCGTAATGACCAGCAGCTTCCGGGTCAGCGCCATCCGTACGCCCTCCGGGACTTGCAGTGCACGCACTCGTGAGTGCGCTTCCTTCAGTTGGGCCGCGACGAGGCCGTAGAGCTCGAGTTGGCTGTCGCGTCCCATGCACCGATTGTGCCATCTGGGGCGAGTTGTCGCCTCCGCAGGGGGTAACTACCGCCATCCGATGCCCTCATGAGGGTACCCGGTTCCGCCGAGTGCAAGGGGATTTCCGGCCTCTTCTTCCGTCCGAATCAAGGGAGTTGAGACCACCCGTTCAGGTCAGCGGGCCCCTTCGAGGGGCAGACACGGATGTACCCCCAACCGTCCACGATTGGGGGTACATCAGGGGCGTTGCGGGGTGTTGCGAGGTGTCAGGCCCGCACGGTCCGCGGCTTGTAGGCGGCGCGCTCGGACTCGTACGCGGCGATGTCCGGCTCGTTCCGCAGCGTGATGCTGATGTCGTCCAGGCCGTTCAGGAGCCGCCAGCGGGCGTTCTCATCGAGTTCGAAGTCGGCGGTGATGCCCTGCGCGCGGACCTGGCGGTCCCGGAGGTCCACGGTGACCTCGGCCCGCGGGTCGCTCTCGGTCAGCTCCCACAGCGCGTCCACGACCTTCTGGTCGAGTACCACGGTGAGCAGGCCGTTCTTCAGCGAGTTGCCGCGGAAGATGTCGGCGAAGCGGGACGAGACGACGGCCTTGAAGCCGAAGTTCTGAAGGGCCCACACGGCGTGCTCGCGCGAGGAGCCGGTGCCGAAGTCCGGTCCGGCGACCAGGACGGTGGCGCCCTGGCGCTCGGGCTTGTTGAGCACGAAATCCGGGTCCTTGCGCCAGGCCTCGAAGAGCCCGTCCTCGAAGCCGTCCCTGGTGACCTTCTTCAGCCAGTGGGCCGGGATGATCTGGTCGGTGTCCACGTTGCTGCGGCGCAGCGGGACGGCCCGGCCGGTGTGCGTGGTGAATGCTTCCATGGTTCTCAGACTCCGGCGGTCACGGGGGCGTCGGACAGGTCGGCGGGCGAGGCCAGATGGCCGGTGACCGCGGTGGCGGCGGCGACCTGCGGGGAGACCAGGTGGGTGCGGCCGCCCTTGCCCTGCCTGCCCTCGAAGTTGCGGTTGGACGTGGACGCGGAGCGCTCGCCGGGCGCCAGTTGGTCGGGGTTCATGCCCAGGCACATCGAGCAGCCCGCGTGCCGCCATTCGGCACCCGCGGCGACGAAGACCTTGTCCAGGCCCTCCTCGACGGCCTGGAGGGCGACCCGGACCGAGCCGGGGACGACCAGCATCCGTACGCCGTCGGCGACTTTGCGGCCCTCGACGATGGAGGCGGCCGCACGCAGGTCCTCGATGCGGCCGTTGGTGCAGGAACCTACGAAGACGGTGTCGACCTTGATGTCCCGCAGCGGCTGCCCCGCGGTCAACCCCATGTATTCCAGGGCCTTTTCGGCGGCGTGGCGCTCCGAAGCGTCTTCGTACGAAGCCGGGTCGGGGACGTGCGCCGAAAGCGGTGCGCCCTGGCCCGGGTTGGTGCCCCAGGTGACGAACGGCGCGAGCGTGGTGGCGTCGATGTAGACCTCGGCGTCGAAGACCGCGTCGTCGTCCGTCCTCAGGGTCTTCCAGTACGCCACCGCGGCGTCCCAGTCCTCGCCCCGCGGGGCGTGGTCACGGCCCTCGATGTAGTCGAAGGTGGTCCTGTCCGGGGCGATCATGCCCGCGCGGGCGCCCGCCTCGATGGACATGTTGCAGATGGTCATGCGGGCCTCCATCGAGAGCTTCTCGATGGCCGGGCCGCGGTACTCCAGGACGTAGCCCTGGCCGCCACCGGTGCCGATCTTCGCGATGATGGCGAGGATCAGGTCCTTGGCCGTGACGTCGTCGGGCAGTTCGCCGTCGACGGTGATGGCCATGGTCTTGGGGCGGGCCATCGGCAGCGTCTGGGTGGCGAGCACGTGCTCGACCTGCGAGGTGCCGATGCCGAACGCCAGCGCGCCGAAGGCGCCGTGCGTGGAGGTGTGCGAGTCGCCGCACACCACGGTGGTGCCGGGCTGCGTCAGTCCCAGCTGCGGTCCCACTACGTGGACGACGCCCTGCTCGACGTCGCCCAGCGGGTGCAGGCGCACGCCGAAGTCCGCGCAGTTCTTGCGCAGCGTCTCCAGTTGGGCCCGCGAGACCGGGTCGGCGATGGGCTTGTCGATGTCGAGGGTCGGGGTGTTGTGATCCTCGGTGGCGATGGTGAGGTCGAGGCGCCGCACCTGGCGCCCGGCCTGGCGGAGGCCGTCGAAGGCCTGGGGGCTGGTCACCTCGTGCAGCAGGTGCAGATCGATGTAGAGGAGGTCGGGCTCGCCCTCGGCGCGCCGGACGACGTGGTCGTCCCAGACCTTCTCCGCGAGTGTCCTACCCATCGCTTTCCCTCCGACCGGCCGCTTCGCCGGCCCAACTAGAGAATCTGTTCGTCGACGCGCGTACCCCTCGTGCCGCACGTGGACCGCGAAATCCGTTGGTCTGCGGTTCGCTCGTACAGAGTGGCGTGTTCCACGGAAAATTGAACTTGCGTTTCACAGAGTGAGACGCGAGTATCGACGCATGGACAACTCTAGCGGCGTCGGCGTTCTCGACAAGGCGGCTCTCGTCCTGAGCGCCCTGGAGTCCGGTCCGGCCACCCTCGCGGGGTTGGTCGCGGCCACCGGACTCGCACGACCCACGGCCCACCGACTGGCCGTGGCACTGGAACACCACCGGATGGTGGCGCGGGACATGCAGGGCCGTTTCATCCTCGGCCCGCGCCTCGCGGAACTCGCGGCGGCGGCGGGCGAGGACCGTCTGCTCGCCACGGCGGGCCCGGTCCTCACGCATCTGCGCGACGTGACGGGCGAGAGCGCGCAGCTCTATCGCCGCCAGGGCGACATGCGCATCTGCGTGGCGGCGGCGGAGCGCCTCTCGGGCCTGCGCGACACCGTCCCGGTGGGCTCGACGCTCACGATGAAGGCGGGCTCCTCCGCGCAGATCCTGATGGCCTGGGAGGAGCCGGAGCGCCTGCACCGCGGCCTCCAGGGCGCCCGCTTCACGGCGACGGCCCTTTCGGGGGTACGCCGCCGGGGCTGGGCCCAGTCGATCGGCGAGCGCGAGCCGGGCGTCGCGTCCGTCTCCGCGCCCGTGCGGGGCCCCTCCAACCGCGTGGTCGCCGCCGTCTCGGTCTCCGGACCGATCGAGCGCCTGACCCGCCACCCGGGCCGCATGCACGCGCAGGCGGTCATCGACGCGGCCGGACGCCTCTCCGAGGCCCTGCGCCGCTCCAGCTGACGTACGCACGCCGGAGGGGCCGCCCCAACGCCGCGGCGACCCCTCCGAGCGGGCACCCCCGCGAAACCCTCAGGCCGCGGTGAGGCGATCGGCCGCCCGGTCACCGCGACGGCCCACCGGGACGACGCCGGTGGCCTTCCCCAGGCCGAACTCCGGCATGTTGACGTACACCGCCTCATGGGCGCCGGCCGGCACGACGTACATCTCGTGCCAGAAGCCGACCTTCCCCCTGCCTTCCCGGATGCGCCGGTTGAAGGCCGCCCACGCGGGCCGGTGCTCCTTGTCCTGTGCCGCGGAGTAGGCGAGCAGCTTCTCCTTCGACTCCCAGTACTGGACCACGTACACCACGCGCGGGGCGCCGAGCAGCAGCCGGAACGTCAGCATCCCGCTCTCCCGGTCCTTCGACAGCTCCTTCAGCATGCGCGGCATGGCCCGGAAGACGGGCCACCAGCTGCGCACGGCAAAGAAGTTGTTGATGCGCATCCCGATATGGAAGACGATCACCTCGCCCGTCCCCTCGGCGGTCATACGCCCTTCGATCGGCTTGTCGCCCATGACGATTCCCCCTTCGTAGAGCCCTGGCTTCGTGGAGCCCTGGCCGGGCATTGGATAGCCCCGCTATCCATGATTGGATACTGCCACTCTCCAACGGGAGGCGCAAGAGATACGCAAGAGGAGGCGCGAATCAATGAGACTGGCGGAGCTGAGCCGGCGCAGCGGGGTCCCCACGGCCACGATCAAGTACTACTTGCGCGAGGGACTGCTCCCGCCGGGCCGCCGCGTGACGGCCACCCAGGCCGAGTACGACGACGCGCACCTGAAGCGGCTGCGGCTCGTGCGGGCGCTGATCCAGGTGGGCCGGGTGCCGATCGCCTCCGCGCGCGAGGTCCTGACCGCCCTGGAGGACGAGTCCCTGGACCACAACTCCCGTCTGGGTACGGCGGTATGGGCTCTGCCGCACGGCCCGGAGCCCGCCGAGGACGAGTCCGCGCAGGAGTCCCAGGAGGCGGCGCGCCGCACGGTGGACGCGCTTCTGGCGCGCCTGGACTGGGAGTTCGCGCAGGAGTACGGGGACGAGTCGCCGGCCTATCGGATGCTGGTGACGGCGGTCGGCACGATGGCACGGCTCGGATATCCGTGCGCCGTGGACGACTTGGCGCCCTACGCCCACGCCGCTCAGCAACTGGCCGTCGCCGACCTGGACTTGATCGAGCGGTTCGACTCCCCCGACGAGCAGCTGGAGGCGGCCGTGGCGCTCACGGTGCTGTACGAGCCGGTACTGCTCGGACTGCGCCGGATCGCGCAGACGGAGGAGTCCAACCACCGCTACGGGCAACGGAGTACGGGGGAATGACGAAGGGGCCCTCCCGATGGGAAGGCCCCTTGCCGTTTCTGTACCCCCGACCGGATTCGAACCGGCGCTACCGCCTTGAGAGGGCGGCGTGCTAGGCCGCTACACAACGGGGGCGAGGATCTTGCTCTTCGCGTGATCCAGCTGGGCTACCAGGACTCGAACCTAAACTAACGGAACCAGAAACCGTCGTGCTGCCAATTACACCATAGCCCAATGTGGTCTAGACCAGAGTCCCGACCTTCAGTACCCCCGACCGGATTCGAACCGGCGCTACCGCCTTGAGAGGGCGGCGTGCTAGGCCGCTACACAACGGGGGCCCTAGCGATCCTGCATCAGAAACAGTGGGTGCGACCCGCTCTGTTCCCGTGGGAAGGATCTGTACCCCCGACCGGATTCGAACCGGCGCTACTGCCTTGAGAGGGCAGCGTGCTAGGCCGCTACACAACGGGGGCTTCGTGGATATGATCCACATTTTGCAGATGAGCTCTGCGAGCTGGCCTACCAGGACTCGAACCTAGACTAACGGAACCAGAAACCGTCGTGCTGCCAATTACACCATAGGCCATCAAACCGCAACCCCCTATGGGGATTTTGTTCTGAATGTGCGCTTCCCTGCCGGACCTTTCGGCCCTCTCGGGCGGCGCAGAAAGAACATTACCCGAAGGTGGACGGCGCTCCAAAACGGGTATCCGCCCGCAGCAGCGCGGGCAGCTCGGAGAGGCGCCTGATGCGGTGTACGCCCGAGGGGGCCGCGCCCGTCGTGCCGTCGCGGTCGAGCCAGATACCGAGGAGGCCGGCGTCCCTGGCGCCCCTGGCGTCGATCTCCGGCTGGTCGCCGACGTAGGCGATCTCGGCCGGCGCGAGCCCCAGTGCCGTACAGGCCGCGTGGAAGGCCTCGGCGGCGGGCTTGGAGAAGCCGAGGTCGGCGGCGCACAGGACGGCCTCGAAGCGGTCGCGCACGCCGAGCAGGCGCAGCTTGCGGTCCTGGACGGCCAGGGCGGAGTTGGACAGGACCGCGTGGCGGTAGCCGTCGGCGAGGGCGTCCAGGGTGGGGACGGTGTCGGGGAAGAGCGACCAGGCGGATTCGTAGTGACCGACGTAACGCAGGTACCACGCGTCGGCGACGGCGTCGCTCAGGTCCGGGGCGTCCAGGAAGTCGCGCACGCGGTCGCGGCGCTGCGCCTCGAAGGTGACCCCTCCCGCGCCGAAGCGGGCCCAGTGCCGCTGGGTGAGCAGCCGCCAGCGCTCCAGGGCGCGCTCGGCGGACTCGTACCGCTCAAGGAGCCCTTCGGCGGTCAGGTGCGCGCGCATGCCGGTCGTGTCGGCGCTCGCGTAGTCGAAGATCGTGTCGTCGATGTCCCAGACCACGGCTTTGATGGGCATGGCGTCGACGGTATGCGAAGGGCCCGGGAGCCGTCTTGGCTTCCGGGCCCTTCGCGCGCGTACCGGCGGATCAGGCGGTCAGCTTCGCCAGGGCCGCGTCGATGCGGGTCAGGGCCTTGTCCTTGCCCAGGATCTCCAGGGACTCGAAGAGGGGCAGGCCGATCGTGCGGCCGGTGACGGCGACGCGGACCGGGGCCTGGGCCTTGCCGAGCTTGAGGCCGTGCTCCTCGCCGGCGGCCAGGACGGCCTCCTTGAGGGACTCGGGGGAGGTCCAGTCGGCAGCCTCCAGCTTGGCGCGGGCCGTGCGCAGGAGGGCGTCGGAGCCTTCCTTCATGGCCTTCGTCCAGGAGGGCTCGTCGAAGACCGGCTCCGGGAGGAACAGGAAGTCCACGTTCTCGGTGATCTCCGAGAGGACCTTCAGGCGGGTCTGCGCGTGCGGCGCGATGGCCTGCCAGGCGGCCTCGTCGAAGTCCTCGGGCGCCCAGTTGGCGTGCGGGGCCTTCAGCCAGGGCTCGCAGGCCTCGGCGAAGGTCTTCACGTCCAGCATGCGGATGTGGTCGGCGTTGATCGCCTCGGCCTTCTTCAGGTCGAAGCGGGCCGGGTTCGGGTTCACGTCCGCCACGTCGAACTTCGCCACCATGTCGGACATCGAGAAGATGTCCTGGTCCGCGGAGAACGACCAGCCCAGGAGCGAGAGGTAGTTCAGCAGGCCCTCGGGGAGGAAGCCGCGCTCGCGGTAGATGTTCAGGGACGACTGCGGGTCGCGCTTGGAGAGCTTCTTGTTGCCCTCGCCCATCACGTACGGCAGGTGGCCGAACTCGGGGATCCGCTGGGCGATGCCCAGCTCGATGAGCGCCTTGTAGAGGGCGATCTGCCGGGGCGTGGAGGAGAGCAGGTCCTCGCCGCGCAGGACGTGGGTGATCTCCATCAGGGCGTCGTCGACCGGGTTGACCAGGGTGTACAGCGGGGCGCCGTTGGCGCGCACGATGCCGTAGTCCGTGACGTTCTCCGCCTGGACGGTGATCTCGCCGCGGACCAGGTCGGTGAAGGTGGTGGCCTCGTCGGGCATCCGGAAGCGGACGATGTGGCTTCGGCCCTCGGCCTCGTACGCCTCGATCTGCCCGGCGGTGAGGTCGCGGCAGTGGCCGTCGTAGCCGGAGGGCTTGCCTGCGGCGCGGGCGGCCTCGCGGCGGGAGTCCAGCTCCTCCGTGGTGCAGTAGCACGCGTAGGCGTAGCCGCCGTCGAGGAGCTTGGCCGCCACGTCCTTGTAGACGTCCATGCGCTGCGACTGACGGTACGGCGCGTGCGGGCCGCCGACCTCGGGGCCCTCGTCCCAGTCGAAGCCCAGCCAGCGCATCGAGTCGAGCAGCTGCTGGTACGACTCCTCGGAGTCGCGCGCCGCGTCGGTGTCCTCGATGCGGAAGACCAGGGTGCCGCCGTTGTGCCGGGCGTAGGCCCAGTTGAACAGGGCGGTGCGGACCAGGCCCACGTGGGGGTTGCCGGTCGGCGAGGGACAGAAACGTACGCGGACGTTCGCGTTAGCCACGCTTGATCACCTTGTTGGTGAGAGTGCCGATGCCTTCGATGGTGACGGCGACCTCGTCGCCGACGTTGAGGGGCCCGACGCCTGCCGGGGTGCCCGTGAGGATGACGTCGCCGGGGAGCAGCGTCATGGCCTCGGAGATGTTGACGATCAGGTCCTCGATGGAGTGGACCATCTCGCTGGTGCGGCCGAGCTGGCGCTGCTGGCCGTTGACCGTGCACTGGATGGTGAGGTCGTTCGCGGCCGCCAGATCCAGGTCCGTCTCCACCCAGGGGCCGAGCGGGCAGGAGCTGTCGAAGCCCTTGGCGCGGGCCCACTGCTTCTCGCGGCGCTGCACGTCGCGTGCGGTGACGTCGTTCGCGCAGGTGTAGCCGAAGATGACGTCCTTGACCCGCTCGCGGGGGACCTCGCGGCACATGCGGCCGATGACCACGGCCAGCTCGGCCTCGTGGTGCAGCTCTTCGGAGAAGGCGGGGTACGTGATGGCGTCGCCGCTGCCGACCAGCGAGGTGGAGGGCTTGAGGAAGGCGAACGGCACGTCCGGCGTCTCGTTGCCCAGCTCCGCCGAGTGCTCGTCGTAGTTGCGGCCGAAGGCCACGATCTTGTTCGGGAGCACCGGCGGCAGCAGGCGGACCTTGCTCAGCGGGACCTTGGTGCCGGACAGCTCGAAGTCGGCGTACGGGATGCCCTTGATGATGTCGAGGACGAGCTCGCCCTCCTTGCCGGGGGCGCTCTCCCCCTCGACTGCGCCGTAGCCGACGTTGCCGTCGATGGAGAACCTGGCGATGCGCACGCTCTAGCCTCTTGAGGTGGTTGCGGTGTGACACCCCAGGCTAACGCGATGGCCTGCGGCCGGCGGTCGCTCTCTGCACGGGGCCCGAGTTTCACCTCGGCAGATCGCCGCTTCGCGGCTCGTCCTCGAACGCCGGACGGACTGTGGTCCCCCGGGGATCTCAGGCGCCGGACGGGACGAACGTCTCCGGCGCGGTCATCAGGATCGTGCGCTTCGGGTTGGCGGTCTGGGTCGGCAGGTCGACGGCGTGCTCCGGCAGGTCGGCCGCGCGCTGGACGTCGGTGGCGTCCTCGAGATGCGCGAGCGTGGTGCGGCGCGGGTTGGCTATGTTGCGGAACATCGTCGGCTTCACAGTCTTCATCTGCTGTTCGGACCCTGTCGGTTGAGGCGTCGTCTGACGGACGCGGCTTGTCGGATTCGCCATCCCTGTAAAGCGTCAGGCTAAACATCCAATTCCCGGCCAAAGTCCGGAAGAGGCCATGATCTTCATGTGAGTTTGCTCACGAAGGACCGGGCAAAAAGGTCAAATCAGGCCCCTCGCCCACCACTTGAAAACGGACATTGCGCCACTGAAGGCACCATTCCGCTCCTGATCATGAAGACTGGGACACCCCCTCCCCCTAGCAGCTTTGAGGGGATACGTCCGGTTTCCGCTAGATCACTTTCTACGTCTCGTGACCCTCCACTCACGCCGTGTCACCGACGTCTTGGCGCGACACACGGGCCTTGTTGGAGATCCTGCACTGTGCTGGAATTCCCGGGACCGCCGCGGGATCGAACCGGCGCGCAGGGGCGCAACGCAGCGCCGAGTGGCGGCGGGGAGGGGGAGCAGCGCCGGTCACTCAACGACCACCCATGGGGCGCTTGACGCCCCACGACGCCGACACCGTCCCGCCGTTAAGCGGCAGGACGCCTGGTCCAGAGGTTGCGACGCTAGTGCAGGGACGTTTCAAGAGGGATGGCAAGGGGTCTCCCCAGGCCGGTCGCGGCCGAGGGGATGCCGCGGCGGAGCCGGAGCGCGGCGGCGACCGCGGCTCCTCGCCCCAGCACGCCCAGAAGCCGGGCCCCGGTGCGCCCGGCGACACCGCCGGTGCCGCGCGCCAGGGTGTGACGGGCAGCGGCCCGGCGACCGCCCAGGACAAGAGCAAGGGCAAGAACAAGGGCAAGGGTGCGTCCGGCTCCGGCTCGCCCACCGGCCCCGGCTCGCGAATAGCCCTGCGCAACTGGCGCATCTCCACCCGCCTGGTCTCGCTCCTCGCGCTCCCCGTGATCACCGCGACCTCGCTCGGCGCACTCCGCATCAACTCGTCCATGGACGAGATCGAGCAGCTCGACAACATGAAGCTGCTCACCGACATAACCAAGCAGGCCACCGCGCTGGCCGTGGCGCTCCAGGAGGAGCGCGACAAGTCGGCGGGCCCGCTCGCGCACGGGGCGACGGCGACGGACTACACGGTCAAGGGCGCCCGCGCCAAGACCGACCGGATCTACCGCGACTTCATCCAGGGCACCCAGGATCTGAACGACACGGACGGCGAGAAGGGTTTCCTCGGCGTCCGGCACAGCGCGGTCCAGATCACCCAGCAGCTCCAGAACATCAACAAGGTCCGCAAGGACGCCTACAAGCCCGGCGCCTCGACCTCGCAGACCGTCGAGGCCTACAGCCAGCTCGTCGAGCAGCTGCTCGCGCTGTCGACCGACATGGCGCAGGCGACCAGCAACCCGGACATGATCCAGCGCACGCGCGCCCTGGCCGCCTTCTCCTCGGCCAAGGAGTACGCGTCGGTGCAGCGGGCGATCATCGCCGCCGCCCTGCCCGCGAACGACAGCGAGTACGGCAAGATCTCCGAGACCGACCGCACCTTCGGCCTCAGCGCCTACGACAAGGAGCAGGCGGCTACCCAGACGTTCAGCAAGATCTACGCGGGCAACCCGGACGAGCTGACCAAGCCCCTCGACGGGGGCAACGCCGCGATCAAGGCCGCCGACGAGTACGCCAAGCGCGTCCTCGAGCAGGAGGGCGGCATCAAGCTCCAGGACAAGAAGTCCTACAAGGACTGGGTCGACGCCGACACCACCAAGATCGACGCGATGTCGAAGATCGAGCTGACGCTGCTCGGCGAGATGGAGCAGAAGGCGCGCGAGCTGCGCAACGAGTCGGAGCAGTCGGCCATCCTCAACGGTGCGCTGATCCTGCTCGTGCTCGGCGTCTCGCTCGTCGGCGCGTTCGTCGTGGCCCGCTCCATGATCCGCTCGCTGCGCCGGCTCCAGGACACCGCGACCAAGGTCGCCCAGGACCGCCTGCCCGAGCTGGTCAAGCAGCTCTCGGAGTCGGACCCGCAGGACGTCGACACCTCCGTCGAGTCCGTCGGTGTGCACTCCCGGGACGAGATCGGCCAGGTGGCCGCGGCCTTCGACGACGTGCACCGCGAGGCCGTCCGCCTCGCTGCCGAGCAGGCCCTTCTGCGGGGCAACGTCAACGCGATGTTCACCAACCTCTCGCGCCGCTCCCAGGGTCTTATCCAGCGCCAGCTCTCACTCATCTCCGAGCTGGAGTCCCGCGAGGCCGACCCCGACCAGCTCTCCTCGCTCTTCAAGCTCGACCACCTCGCGACCCGCATGCGCCGTAACGGCGAGAACCTCCTCGTCCTCGCCGGTGAGGAGCCGGGCCGCCGCTGGACGCGGCCCGTGCCGCTCGTCGACGTGCTGCGTGCCGCCGCCTCCGAGGTGGAGCAGTACGAGCGGATCGAGCTGTCCGCCGTGCCCGCCACCGAGGTCGCGGGACGCGTTGTCAACGACCTCGTGCACCTCCTCGCCGAGCTGCTGGAGAACGCGACGTCGTTCTCCTCGCCGCAGACCAAGGTGAAGGTCACCGGTCACGCGCTGCCCGACGGCCGCGTGCTGATCGAGATCCACGACACCGGCATCGGCCTCTCCCCCGAGGACCTCGCCGCGATCAACGAGCGGCTCGCCTCGCCGCCCACCGTGGACGTCTCCGTCTCCCGCCGCATGGGTCTGTTCGTGGTCGGCCGCCTCTCGCAGCGCCACGGCATCCGCATCCAGCTCCGCCCGTCCGACTCCGGTGGTACGACCGCGCTGGTCATGCTGCCCGTCGATGTCGCCCAGGGCGGCAAGAAGGCTCCCGGCAAGCCCGGTGGCCCCGGCCCGACCGGTGGTCCCGCCGCGGCCGCTGCCGCCGCCGGTGCCGCGGCCGCGCGCCGCGGGGTCGCCGCGGGGAACAACGGCCCCGCGCTCGGCGCGGGTTCGGGACCGGCCGGTGGCCGTGGCGGTCCGGCGCTCGGCAGTGGGCCCGGTGCCGGTGGTCCCGGTGGAGCGGGCCGGCCGGGTGCCGGTGCGCCGCGCCCGCAGGTCGCCGGTTCGGGTCCGCGGGCCGCGCTGCCCTCCCGGGAGACCGGACAGCAGCGTCCGCCGGCCGGTACTCAGGGGCCGCCCGGACAGCAGGGTCAGCCGGGCCGGCACGGTCAGCCCGGGCAGCAGGACCGGCAGCCGCAGCGTCAGCAGCCTCAGGCGCCGCAAGCGCCGCAGGGCGGCCGTGGCGGCGCGGTCCAGCAGCCTCCGGTCCCCCAGCAGCGTACGAACGCCATGAAGCCGCCGGCCGACGCCGGTGACCAGGGGCGCAGGCCTCAGTTGCCGCCTCGCGGAGGACCGCGCGCCGAGCTGCCCGGGGGCAACCCGCAGCCGCGCGTGCCCAGCTGGAGCGACGAGAACGCGCAGCCGCAGGTGTCGCGCGAGCCGTTCGACGCCCCGCGCGGTCACGAGGAGCACGAGGCTACCGGCCAGTTCCCGCAGCCGACCGCGGCCGCCGACGACCGGCAGGGCCCCGGCTCGACCGCGGAGTTCCCCCGCCCGGACTTCGACGCGCCGCCGCCCGGCACTCCCGCGCCGCAGGACCAGGGCACCGGCCAGTTCGTCCGCTCGGACGTCTTCGGCGGCCAGAACGACGCCCAGCAGGGCCGTCAGGCCCCGCGGCGGAACAAGCAGCAGGACCAGCCGCAGAGCCGACAGCAGAACCAGCAGCAGGATCACGGCAACGGCCTCGCGCAGCAGGGCGGTCGGGACATGCCCGACTACACCGTGCCGCGTCCGCCGGCGCCGCGCCGCGGCCAGGGCGACCCCCAGCAGGGGCTTTTGCAGCCGGGACCGCAGCAGGGTCTCCCCCAGCAGCCGCAGGCCGACAACCAGCTGCCCGGCTCCTCGCAGCCCGAGGACCTGCTGCCCGCCGCCGGTCCCGGTGACGGGCGTACGCCGCTGTACGACACGCTGGAGACCAACTGGTTCCAGCAGCAGCAGAACCAGCGGGCGCAGGCCGAGCAGCAGAGCCGCCAGCAGGAGCAGCAGAGCCAGCAGCAGGCCCCGCACGGCCACCGGCCCGGCGGCCGCTCCGGCGAGCCCGCCCAGCGGCAGGCGCCGCAGGCTCAGGACCCGCAGCGCCCGCTGCCGTCGCGCGGTCCGCGGCAGGCCCCGCCCGCCGCACCCGCGGCAGGGACCGGTACCGGCAACGGCCAGAACGGCGCGGGCACCGGCGCCCCCGCGGGCTGGCGTTCCTCCCCGAACGACGAGCTGGGCCGCCAGGCCGAGCGTGTCCGGCAGCCCACCGCGGGCGGCGTCACCACCTCCGGACTGCCGCGCCGCGTCCCGCGGGCCAATCTGGTCGCGGGCACGGCCCAGCAGCAGCAGGACAGCACAGGTCCGCAGGTCTCGCGTGCGCCCGAAGAGGTACGCGGCCGGCTGACGAATCTCCGTCGGGGCATTCAGCAGGGTCGCCAGGCCGGTACCGGCCAGACCGGCAGTTTCCCTCGCCCCACTCACCAGCAGGAGCGTTAGTTGAGTCCGATGAGCCAGGCCGCACAGAATCTGAACTGGTTGATCACCAACTTCGTGGACAACACCCCCGGGGTGTCCCACACGGTCGTGGTCTCCGCCGACGGCCTCCTTCTGGCCATGTCCGAGGGCTTTCCGCGCGACCGGGCCGACCAGCTCGCCGCCGTGGCCTCGGGTCTGACCTCCCTCACGGCCGGGGCCTCCCGGATCTTCGAGGGCGGCACCGTCACCCAGACCGTGGTGGAGATGGAGCGGGGGTTCCTCTTCATCATGTCCGTCTCCGACGGCTCGTCGCTGGCCGTGCTCGCGCACCCCGAGTGCGACATCGGCCTCGTGGGGTACGAGATGGCGCTGCTCGTCGACCGCGCGGGGGCGGTCCTCACCCCGGACCTGCGCGCCGAGTTGCAGGGCAGCCTGCTCCACTAGCCGACGCGGCTTCCGAATGCTTTCGCCCCTTCGGCCGCCCCACCGACCGAACGTACTGACCAACCGTCCGGCCGCCTTACGCCCCCACCGGCTCTGTCAGACGGCACACGCAGATGACCTGCTGTCCCGCCCGGAGGATCCATGACCCCGCCCACCGCCTCTCACAACCCGTACGGCGATCCCTCGTACGGAATGGAGGGCGACCAGCCGCTGGTGCGTCCCTATGCGATGACCGGCGGCCGGACCCGGCCCCGCTACCAGCTCGCCATAGAGGCGCTGGTGAGCACCACGGCCGATCCGGCCCAGCTGATGGGGCTGCTCCCCGAGCACCAGCGGATCTGCCACCTGTGCCGCGAGGTCAAGTCGGTGGCCGAGGTCTCGGCGCTGCTTTCGATGCCGCTCGGTGTGGCGCGGATCCTCGTGGCGGACCTGGCCGAGGCCGGTCTCGTCGCCATCCACCAGCCCGGCGGCGACGAGTCCGCCGGCGGCCAGCCTGACGTGACACTGCTCGAAAGGGTGCTCAGTGGACTTCGCAAGCTCTAACGGCTCGGGCTCGGGCTCGGGCCGTTCCACCACCTCCGCCAAGATCGTGGTGGCGGGCGGCTTCGGCGTGGGCAAGACCACGTTCGTCGGGGCCGTCTCGGAGATCAACCCGCTGCGCACCGAGGCCGTCATGACGTCCGCGTCCGCCGGCATCGACGACCTGACCCACACCGGGGACAAGACGACGACCACCGTCGCGATGGACTTCGGCCGCATCACGCTGGACCAGGACCTGATCCTGTACCTCTTCGGTACGCCCGGTCAGGACCGCTTCTGGTTCATGTGGGACGACCTCGTGCGGGGCGCGATCGGCGCGGTCGTGCTCGTGGACACCCGGCGCCTGGCCGACTGCTTTCCGGCCGTCGACTACTTCGAGAACTCCGGGCTGCCGTTCGTCATCGCCCTCAACGGCTTCGACGGCCACCAGCCGTACACGCCCGACGAGGTCCGCGAGGCGCTCCAGATCGGTCCGGGTACGCCGATCATCACCACCGACGCGCGACACCGTGCAGACGCAAAGAGTGGCTTGATCACGCTGGTCGAGCACGCACTTATGGCACGTCTCAAGTAGGCAGGTGTATACGGCAGTTGTCGTAGACCTTACGGAGCGCCCTGTGTCCTTTGACACGAGCGCGCGCCGTGTTCATAACGTTTCGACAGAGAATTGCCCGGTGACCGCCACGCGTCGCGGTCGCCTGGTGTCGCTGTGCTCACAAGAGCCCCGCCTTTTGGCGGGGCTCGCTCTTTATGACCGATTTATCTGAGGCTTACACCACTCGGAACTTCCGCTTCCCACTGTTTGGAAGAGCGGTGCCTGACGTGCTGGAATGCGCTGAACTGCCCAGTAGCACGGGCCTTGGAGACGACAGCGGCACGACGTGAGTGCCGCCGCCGAGAGGTTGTTGGTCGAGTGAGGCGAAGCAAGACGAGCCCCGCGGCACCCCCCACCGGGGACGCGCGGGGCAACTTCACCCCGCCGCCGCGCACAGCGGCGTCCCCCGTTGACGTGAGCGCCGCTCCCGGCAACGAACCCCCGGCCCCCTCCGGCGGACGCATGTCCCCCCGCAACTGGCGCGTACCGACCAGGCTGAACGCGATCCTGCTCATACCCGTGCTCGTCGGCCTGGTCATGGGCGGCTTCCAGGTGAAGGGCTCCATCGACACCTGGAACGAGGCCCAGGACGCCGAGAGCACCGCCCGCCTGGTGCGGGCCTCCCTCGACTACGGCAACCGCCTCATCGAGGAGCGCGACCTCACGGCCGCCCCGCTGCTGAACGGCAAGCGCGGCGACCCGGCCGTCGTCAAGGCCCGCAAGGCCACCGACGCGGCCGCCGCCGCGTTCAAGGACGCCGCCGAGGACATGCCGGACAAGGAAGGCCTCAACCGTCGTCTCGAGGCCTTCCGCAAGGTCGAGCCGAAGCTGACCCCGCTGCGTCAGGCCGCGTACACCACCAAGCTCCCCGGTGTGAAGACCGAAGAGGGCTACGTCGCCATCCAGCACCCCCTGATGGAGTTCGCCAACGAACTCGGTCTGGGTACCGGCAACATCACCAGCTACGGCCGTACCGTCTACGCGATCTCGCTCTCCAAGGCCGCGCTGTCGCTGGAGCGGTCCATCGGCACGCACCTGCTGGTCAAGCCGGGCCCGGGCACCGGCTCCTTCACCCTCCAGCGCACCTCGTTCTCCTCGTACGCCTACCTGGAGCGCATCGCCATCGAGGAGTACACCGGCGGCGGCACCCCCCAGGATGTCGCCAAGCTGGAGGAGGCGAAGAAGAAGCTGGCCGCGGCCGCCGAGAAGCAGGCCAACCCGCCGCCCACGCAGGACCAGATGATCGCGGCCATCGCCACCATGGAGAGCACGCAGCCGAGCGTGCGGGTCGCCCTCGCCGACAAGGGCATCACCCGGCAGGCCTGGTGGGACACCACCACCGCCAAGTTCGACGCCTACCGCACGATCGAGTCGGACCTCGCCGACAAGGCCGTGGACGAGGCGTCCGACATCGCCGCGGACGCCCAGCAGAACGCGTACATCACCGGCGCCATCGTGGTCGTCGCGCTGCTCGCCGCCTTCATCCTGGCCGGGATGATGGCCCGCCAGATGTCCCGCTCGATGCGCCAGCTGCGCACCGCCGCCTTCGGCATCGCCGAGCAGCGCCTGCCGATGCTCGTCGACCAGCTCTCGCGCACCGACCCGGGCCGCGTCGACACCCGCGTCCAGCCCATCCCGATCACCTCCACGGACGAGATCGGCGAGGTCGCCCGCGCCTTCGACCAGGTGCACCGGGAGGCCGTGCGGCTCGCCGCCGAGCAGGCCCTGCTGCGGGGCAACATCAACGCGATCTTCACCAACCTCTCGCGCCGCAACCAGTCGCTGATCGAGGGCCAGCTGACCCTGATCACGGACCTGGAGAACAACGAGGCCGACCCGGACCAGCTGGAGTCGCTCTTCCGCCTGGACCACCTGGCGACCCGTATGCGCCGCAACGGCGAGAACCTCCTGGTCCTCTCCGGCGAGGAGCCCGGCCGCCGCTGGGACCAGCCGGTCCCGCTGGTCGACGTCCTGCGCGCCGCCTCCTCCGAGGTGGAGCAGTACGAGCGCATCGAGCTGTCCGGCGTCCCCGAGGCCGAGATCCACGGCCTGGCCGTGACCGACCTCGTGCACCTGCTCGCCGAGCTTCTGGAGAACGCCACCACGTTCTCCTCGCCGCAGACCAAGGTCCGCGTCACCGCGACCCGCCTTCCCGACGGCCGCGTCATGGTCGAGATCCACGACAAGGGCATCGGCCTCACCGCCGAGGACTTCGCGGACATCAACCACAAGCTGGCCAACCCGCCGACCGTGGACGCCGCGATCTCCCAGCGCATGGGCCTGTTCGTGGTCGGGCGCCTCGCCGACCGGCACGGCATCCGCGTCCAGCTGCGCCCCTCGGGCGAGCAGGCGGGCACGACCTCGCTGGTCATGCTGCCGGACGGGATCACGCACGGTGGCGGTGGCGAACAGCACGCGCAGGACCCCGAGTTCACCGTCTCCTCGATCATCCCGGAGCAGCAGGTCCTGGAGGCCGAGCCGCTGCGCACGGCCGCGGAGCTGGGCTTCGACGACAGCCGCTACCACGGCGACGGCGGGGAGGCGCACGGTCTCGACCCGGTGGGCCGCTCGCTGATGCGCGAGGAGCGCCGCGCCGCGCTGGAGGCGCAGGCCTCCCAGCAGCCGGGCGGCAACCGCCCGCTCTTCCGCGACGAGGTCGACCCGCAGCAGGGCCGGCAGGCCCCGCAGCAGGGCTCGTACGAGCAGCACGCGCCCGCCTACGACGAGCAGCAGCAGGTCTCGTACGACCAGGGGCAGCAGCCCGCCTACGAGAACGGGCGGGCCGCCGACGGGCAGTACACCGACGGGCAGTACGCCGAGGAGCAGTACGGCGGTGAGCAGTACGCCACCGACCAGTACGGCAACGGACAGTACGCCGAGGGCGGTTACGCCAACGAGCAGCAGGCCCCGGCGTACGACGAGCAGTACTACCCGGCCCCGGACGGCTACCAGGACCCCCAGATCTCCTATCCGGAGCGGTCCCGCCAGGACGACTGGCCCAGCGGTGACGGCTACCAGCCCGAGTACGAGCAGGAAGCGGAATCCGCTCCGGCGGCCCCCGCCGGGGACGCCGAGCGCGTAGGCTTCGACCGTCCCGGACCGACTCCGTCCGTCGTGCACGACATGACCGACGCGGGTCTCCCCCGCCGGGGCTCCTCGGCCTCGAACGGGAACGGGAACGTCCCCGCCGTCAACGAGGGCCAGGGCGGCCAGGACGGTTCCGACTGGCGTTCGTCCAACGACGAGCGCTGGCAGCGGGCCGAGCGGCTCAAGGAGCCGAAGGCGGGCGGGGTCACCCCGTCCGGGCTCCCGCGGCGGGTGCCCAAGGCCAACCTGGTCGAGGGCACCGCGGAACAGACCCCGCAGGGCGGCCCCCAGGTCTCCCGCGACCCCGAGGAAGTGCGGGGCAGGCTGAGCAACCTGCGCCGCGGCGTCCAGCGGGGCCGCAACAACAGCAGTGACACGAATGGCCAGGGCTTCAGCCCTGATAGCACCTACAACCAGGAGCGTTAGTGTGAGCCCGATGAGCCAGGCGGCGCAGAACCTGAACTGGTTGATCACCAACTTCGTGGACAACACCCCCGGGGTGTCCCACACGGTGGTGGTCTCCGCCGACGGACTCCTTCTGGCGATGTCCGAAGGCTTCCCCCGCGACCGCGCCGACCAGCTCGCGGCCGTCGCCTCGGGTCTGACCTCCCTCACGGCCGGGGCCTCCCGGATCTTCGAGGGCGGCTCCGTGACCCAGACCGTTGTGGAGATGGAGCGAGGATTTCTCTTCATCATGTCCATCTCCGACGGCTCCTCGCTCGCCGTACTCGCCCACCCGGATGCGGACATCGGTCTCATTGGGTACGAGATGGCACTTCTCGTCGACCGCGCGGGCACCGTTCTCACGCCGGACCTGCGCGCGGAGCTCCAGGGGAGCCTTCTCAACTAACAGACAGACGGTGCGATTTCGCGTCCCGTGGCCGTAAGGTTTCGGGACGCGGCTCCACAGTGATGGTGCCCGGCACAGTTGGAGGAGGAAGCAACGTGGCAACACCCCCAGACGGTTCGTCATCGGCGAACTGGTCCCCTGGTCATGGCCAGGGTGGTCAGCACGACGGCGCGAACCGGTACAACTTCCCCTCCGCGCCGAGCCACCGCCGCCAGCCGTACGCGCAGCCCCAGCAGCCGGGCCCGCGCCCCTACGACCAGGGCACACCGGCGCAGGCGCCCCGCGTCCAGCCCGTACAGTCCCAGCGGCGCGCCCCCCAGCCGTCGCCCGCCGGGTCGGCGCACAACCCGCTGGTGCGCCCGTACGCCATGACGGGCGGCCGCACCAGGCCGCGCTACCAGCTCGCCATCGAGGCGCTGGTGCACACCACCGCGCAACCGCACCAGTTGCAGGGCCAGTTGCCCGAGCATCAGCGGATCTGCAACCTGTGCCGCGAGATCAAGTCAGTCGCTGAGATCTCGGCACTGCTCTCCATCCCCCTCGGCGTCGCCCGAATCCTCGTAGCCGACCTGGCGGAGGCCGGACTCGTCGCCATCCACCAGCCCGGCGGCGACGAGTCCGCCGGCGGCCAGCCAGACGTGACACTGCTCGAAAGGGTGCTCAGTGGACTTCGCAAGCTCTAGCGGCGGAGCAACAGCCCGCTCCACCACCAGCGCGAAAATCGTGGTGGCGGGCGGCTTCGGCGTGGGCAAGACCACGTTCGTCGGGGCGGTCTCTGAGATCAACCCGCTGCGCACCGAGGCCGTCATGACGTCCGCGTCCGCGGGCATCGACGACCTCACCCACACCGGAGACAAGACCACCACGACGGTGGCCATGGACTTCGGTCGCATCACCCTGGACCAGGACCTGATCCTGTACCTCTTCGGTACGCCCGGTCAGGACCGCTTCTGGTTCATGTGGGACGACCTGGTCCGTGGCGCCATCGGCGCGGTCGTCCTGGTCGACACGAGGCGGCTCGCCGACTGCTTCCCCGCCGTCGACTACTTCGAGAACTCCGGGCTGCCCTTCGTGATCGCCCTCAACGGCTTCGACGGCCACCAGCCGTACACGCCCGACGAGGTCCGCGAGGCGCTCCAGATCGGCCCGGACACGCCGATCATCACCACCGACGCGCGACACCGCGCGGACGCGAAGAGCGCGCTGATCACGCTGGTCGAGCACGCCCTGATGGCGCGGCTCCGCTAACGCTCTTTGTTGCCCAGGCCTCTGTCAGTTCCGGCTGTAGTGGTCGAACTGGGTGACGCCCTGGTAGCCGTAGCTCTCGGGGTGCAGCTCGTGCAGGGCGACGCCGCCTCGGGCGAGCGGGCCGAGGAGGTCCGTGAGGAGCGCGGCCGCGCCGGTGATGAAGGCCGCCTTCTGAGCGGCGCTGTTGGTGCCGGCCGTGATGCTGACCTCGATGTGCGCGTCGCGGGCGGCGCCGGTCAGCGGTTCTCCGCCGACGTAGTAGCGGTCGGCGGGGAGCAGGTCGAGGTGCACGATGGTGCGCGCGCCCGACTTGCCGAGGGCCGAGACGGCCAGCGCGGTCAGGCCCTCGGCAAGGCCGCGGCGGACGTCGGCGGGCAGGTCGGGGTCGGTGACGGTGGCCCTGATGTGCGGCATGGCTCTCCTTGGTGCGGTCGCTGTCGCTTGTCTGGGGGAAAGCCTCGCCCCCGCCGGCACCATTGATCCAACGCATCTCTGTCATAGAGGTATGAGGCCGCCGCATGACCGTGAACTTCCCGCAGCTCAGGGCCTTTCTCGCCGTCGTGGACGCGGGTGGTTTCAGCGCGGCGGCCGACGGGCTCGGCATGAGCCAGTCCGCGGTCTCGCACGCCGTGGCCTCCCTCGAACGCGAGCTGGGCGGCCCGCTGTTGATCCGGACCTCCCCGGTCCGGGCCACCGTCCTCGGGGAGAGCGTGCTGCCGTACGCCCGTACCGCGTTGTCGGCGGTCCGCTCGCTGGAGGAGGTCGCGGCCGACGCCGCCGGGGCCCTGACGGGCACCGTGCGGCTCGCCTCGACCCCGACGGTCTGCCAGGGCCTGCTGCCCGGACTGCTGCGGCACTGGCGCGAGGACCGGCCGCGGATCACCGTGCGGCTCTTCGAGGGCGACAGCGGAGAGGTCGCGGGCTGGCTGGAGGACGGGACGACCGACGCCGCCGTCCTCGTCGATCCGCCGCCCGGCCCCGGCGTCCAGCTCGCCCTGGACGGCTATCGCGCGCTGCTCCCCCGCGACCACCCGCTCGCGGGCGAGGCGGCCGTCGACGTCCGTGACCTGGAGGACGACGCGTTCCTGATCTCGCCCGGGGGCTGTGAGGCCCGGGTGCGGGAGCTGCACCGCCTGGCGGGCGCGCGCATGACCCCCGCGCGGCGGGTGCGGGACCTGGCCACCCTGATCAGCATGGTGCAGGCCGGTCTGGGCGTGACGGTCCTGTCCGAGGCCTCCCGCTCGCTGATCCCGCCCGACCTGACCCTCCTGCCGGTGACACCGCCGGCCGCGCGCCGCCTGGTCCTGAGCGGCCCGCACACGCGGCCCTGGCATCCGGCGGTGCGGCCGCTGGCGGAGTCGGCCGCCGCGTATCTGGCAGGGGGCGCCCTCGCGCCGTCCTGACCGGCGCCGAGCGCTCCGCGGTGGGGCCGGAGCCCCGACGCGTAAGGCCCCGCCCTCCCGAAGGAGAGCGGGGCCTGCGAAGCAGTGGGTCTCAGCCCTGCCAGCTGTGCGGGGCGCGGAAGCCCGGGGTGCGCTCCAGGCGGCGCCAGCCGGCCTTGTCGCGGCCGCGGCGGGCCGGGGCGGCGGCGGGCCGGGCGGCGGCGCGGGCCAGCAGGATCGCGGTGATGGCCGCGACTTCCTCGGGCTCGGCGTGGCCCTTTTCTACGCGAATGTCGGGAGGAGTCATCTTGCAGCGTTCTCCTTGTGGGCTACTGCGGAGGGTTGCCGTGCTTGCGCGAGGGCAGGTCGGCGTGCTTGTTGGCGAGCATCGCGAGGGAGTTGATGAGGACCTCGCGGGTCTCGGCGGGGTCGATGACGTCGTCGACCAGGCCGCGTTCGGCGGCGTAGTAGGGGTGCATCAGTTCGGCCTTGTACTCCTTGACCATGCGGGTGCGCATGGCTTCGGGGTCCTCGGCGGCGGCGATCTGGCGGCGGAAGATGACGTTGGCCGCGCCCTCGGCGCCCATCACGGCGATCTCGTTGGTGGGCCAGGCGTAGGTGAGGTCGGCGCCGATGGACTGGCTGTCCATGACGATGTAGGCGCCGCCGTAGGCCTTGCGCAGGATCAGTGAGATGCGCGGGACGGTGGCGTTGCAGTACGCGTACAGCAGTTTGGCGCCGTGGCGGATGATGCCGCCGTGTTCCTGGTCGACGCCGGGCAGGAAGCCGGGCACGTCGAGGAGCGTCACGATGGGGATGTTGAAGGCATCGCACATCTGCACGAAGCGGGCGGCCTTCTCGGAGGCCTCGATGTCCAGCACCCCGGCCAGGGACTGCGGCTGGTTCGCCACGATCCCGACCACCTTGCCGTCCAGACGGGCCAGGGCACAGATGATGTTCCGCGCCCACCGCTCGTGGACCTCCAGGAAATCACCGTCGTCGACGATCTCCTCGATGACCTTGGCCATGTCGTACGGGCGGTTGCCGTCGGCCGGAACCAGGTCGAGCAGCACGTCCGAGCGTCGGTCGGCCGGGTCGTCGGACTCGTGCGTCGGCGGGTTCTCGCGGTTGTTGGAGGGCAGCATCGCGATGAGGTACCGGACCTCGGCGAGGCAGGTCTCCTCGTCGTCGTACGCGAAGTGCGCGACGCCCGACGTCTCGGCGTGGACATCGGCGCCGCCCAGGCCGTTCTGCGTGATCTCCTCGCCGGTCACCGCGCGGACCACGTCAGGCCCCGTGATGAACATCTGCGAGGTCTCACGGACCATGAACACGAAGTCCGTCAGCGCGGGCGAATAGGCCGCGCCGCCCGCGCACGGGCCCAGCATCACACTGATCTGCGGGATGACGCCCGAGGCCTTGGTGTTGCGCTGGAAGATCCCACCATAGCCCGCGAGCGCGGAGACGCCTTCCTGGATGCGGGCCCCCGCGCCGTCGTTCAGCGAGACCAGCGGAGCACCGGCCGCGATGGCCATGTCCATGATCTTGTGGATCTTCGTGGCGTGCGCCTCACCCAGCGCACCGCCGAAGATCCGGAAGTCGTGCGCGTAGACGAAGACCGTACGGCCCTCGACCGTGCCCCAACCGGTGATGACACCGTCCGTGTACGGCTTCTTGGCCTCCAGGCCGAAGCCCGTGGCGCGGTGCCTGCGCAGCTGCTCGACCTCTTTGAACGATCCCGGGTCGAGGAGCAGTTCGATCCGCTCGCGTGCGGTCAGCTTGCCCTTGGCGTGCTGCGCCTCGGTCGCCTTCTCGCTGGGCCCGCGCAGCGCCTGCGCACGGATCTCGTGCAGTTCGGCCACCCGTCCGCGCGCGTCGGTGGGCTCGCCCTCGGTGGAGGCGGTCTCGTCCAAAACGGTCATGTAGCGACCTTACGGAGGGGCCCCGGGGAAACGGACCGTCGACTCTGTACAGTCTCCGGGCCGTTTTCCTGGCAGCCCCGAACAGAAGAGGGCGGGGTTGCTGAAGAAGTGACTGTTCCGACCGGCGTCATCTGTAGGGTTTCCACAAAAAGGGCCCCACAAGGGCGCTCGCAGGGGGTCGGCGCCCGGCGAGAGACGTCTCACACCGGTGACGCGCCCCAGCCCTGTGCGGGCGGCCCGTGCACCGTAACGCTGTCGGCCCCCGCATTGGCGAGGGCCGACAACGTACGAGGGTGTCCGGGCCAAGGCCAGGCCGACGCCTCAGCGGGTGGCGCCGCGGTTGAACAGGGACCGCGACCACAGGAACCCGACGATGACGATCGCTACGCCCCAGCCGACGGCCAGCGGCCCGAACTTGCCGATCTCGTCGCCGAGGAGCAGCCCGCGCAGGGTCTCGATGAAGGCGGTGTAGGGCTGCCACTCGGCGAAGTGGCGCAGCCAGTCCGGCATCGAGTCGAGCGGCACGAACGCGCTGCTGAGGAAGGGCAGCAGGAAGGAGAAGGGCAGGGCGACGCTGCTCGCCGCCTCCGGGGCCTTGACCAGCTGGCCGAGCGCGACCGCGAGCCAGGTGAGGGCGAGGCACATCAGGGCGAGGAGCCCGGCGGCGGCGGCCCACTCGACGGGTTCGGCGCCGGAGCGGAAGCCGACGAGGAACGCGACCCCGACGACGAGGACAGTGCTGGCCAGCGTCTGGATGACGGCGCCGACGGCGCGCCCCGTCAGGACCGAGGAGCCGTTGATCGGCATGGTCCGGAAGCGGGCCACGATGCCTTCGGTCATGTCGATGCAGACGCCGACCGTGGTGGGCAGGACGCCCCCGCCGACCCCCATCAGGAGGATGCCGGGGACGAGGTAGTCGATGTAGTCGTGGGCCCCGCCGCCGCCCATGCCGGCGGACATCGTGCCGCCGAAGACGTAGTTGAAGAGCAGCAGCATGGCGATGGGCATGCTCACCAGGCTGATCGTCATGGCCGGGTAGCGGCGGGCGTGCTTGAGGTTGCGGCGCAGCATGGTCAGGGAGTTGCGCAGCGACGAGGGCGGGACGGGCCTGTGCGAGCGGGTGACGGCCGGGGTCCCGGTGGAGGCGGTGGGGGCGGAGGCGCTCATCGGGTCGTCACTTTCTCGTTGTCGGGGCGGCCGGTGACGGCGAAGAAGACGTCGTCCAGGTCGGGGGTGTCGATGGTGAGTCCTTCGACCTCGGTCTCCGTGGCCTCGACCCAGTCGAGCAGCGCCTTCACGGACTTCACGCTGCCGTCGCCGGGGACCTGGAGGGTGAGGGAGTCGTCGTCGCGGGTGCCGATGCCGAGGGCGCGGGCGGCGCGGTCCAGGCCTGCGGCGTCGGCGAAGCGCAGCACGACGTGGCCGCCGGGGACGAGGCGCTTGAGCTGGGCGGGGGTGCCCTCGGCGACGAGCTTGCCGCCGCTCAGCACCGCGATGCGGTCGGCGAGTTGATCGGCCTCTTCCAGGTACTGCGTGGTCAGGAAGACGGTGACGCCGTCGCCGACGAGTTCGCGGACCAGCTCCCACATTCCGTGGCGACTGCGGGGGTCGAGGCCGGTGGTGGGTTCGTCGAGGAAGATGATGCTCGGGTTGCCGACCAGGGTCATCGCGATGTCGAGGCGGCGGCGCATGCCGCCGGAGTACGTCGCCGCGGGCCTCTTCGCCGCCTCCACGAGGTCGAACCGCTCGACCAGATCGGCGGCCAGGTGCCGGGCCTGGCGGGTGCGGTAGCCGTAGAGGTCCGCCATCAGCAGCAGGTTCTCCTCGCCGGTCAGGAGGTTGTCCACGGCGGAGAACTGTCCGGTGACACCGATCGCGGCGCGGACCGCCGCGGGGTCGCGCACCAGGTCGTGCCCCGCGACGCGCACCTCGCCCCCGTCCGGGTCGATCAGCGTCGAGAGGATCTGCACGGCGGTGGTCTTGCCGGCCCCGTTGGGCCCGAGCAGGGAGAAGATCGAGCCCTTGGGGATGTGCAGGTCGATCCCGTCGAGGACGGTCTTCTGGCCGAATGACTTCCGCAGGCCGGTGGCGGTGATCGCCGCGGGGATGCCCGTCGGGGGCGGGAGCGGCTGGAGGGGGGTGGTCATGGGGGCCCTTCTTTCATGGGTCGCAGAATCGGGCATACGTTCGAATGTCTGGGTGTGAAAGGGCGGCGGGCCCTTCGGGAGAGGCGGGCCGGCCCGGGCTGAGGGCGTGCAGCGCCTCTTCGAGCGGGGCGAGCGCCTGGGCGCCTGTGATCGGGGCGCCTGGCGGCGGTGACCGGAGGGCCGCCCAGGGCAGTCGGCCGCGGCGGGGCGCCTTGCGGGGACGGGCGAGGGCCTGGCCAGGGGCAGGGAGCCCGGGGGCTGCGAGGCCGGGGCGGGGAGGCCGGGGCGAGGCCGATTCCGGGCGTCGGGCCCCGCATGCGTTCGCCTGGAGGGACGGCGGGGCCCGCTTCGGGCCCCGGTGAGGCAATGGTGGGGTCAGGCCCGGTGGATGGTGATGTCACCCAGGGCCGTACGAGCCCGCACCTTGACCGTGTCCACGGACGCGGGCGGCGCCTCGGACTCCTCCAGCGGCTGCCGCACCGAGCCCGCGCGCGTCCGTACGTCGAGCCAGGCCGCCGTGCCGTGCCGGATGCCGACCTCGATCGGGCCCGCGGCCGTTTCCAGGACGGTCGTGCCGCGCGCCAACTCGCCCACTCGCAGGGCGCCGTTGGCACTCCTGAGCGTGATGTCCGCCTCGGCGCGGCCGACGGTGACGGATCCGTTCGACGCCTTCGCCGACAGGTCGCCCTCAACCGCCCCGATGTCCGTGGCGCCGTTGGAGTTCTTGACCGTCACCTTGCCCGTGACCTCGCCGAGCCGGACGCCGCCGGACCCGGTGATGACATCGGCCGGGCCGTTCGCACGCCCCAGGGAGATCTCTCCGTAGCCGGTGGTCAGCCGGACGCCGGCCGTCTGCTCGATCTGGAGGTCACCCACCGCCGTCTTGATCTCGCAGTCGCCGAGCCTGCCCTCCGTGGTGACGTGCACCAGCTGGGTGTCGACCCGCAATTCGGAACCGGCAGGCAGCGTGATCCGGACGTCGAGCGCCGGGCCCTTACGGAACGGGGAACGGTTCTTGGGGCCCTTGACCAGCAACGAGCCGTTCGCGAACTCGACGCGGGTGCGCTCCGCGGCCTTGACGTCCTCGTCCCGGATCTCGCTCCCGGGGCGTACGTCGACGACCGTCGCGGTGCCGTCCCCCGCGACGACGCGGAGGGTCCCGACCTCGAAGCCGACGGTGGCGGTGATGGGCTTGGGGGTGTCGAAGGTCTTGGCGGTGTCGAAAGCAGGCATGGCTGTCCCGTCCTAGTGGCTCGACGAGCCCTCGGGCTCGGTGTTGTCGGTACCTGACGTCCTGTCGGGCGCGGCCCTCGTGAGGGTCGGTCAGCGCACCCAGCCCGTGTAACCGCCGCCGAAGCCCGGGGCTTCGCGCCGGCCGGCGCTCCCGCCGGGCCTGCCGCCGCCCGGCTGGTCCAGGGCGGCGGAGACCGCGCGGACGAGCCAGGCGTTGACCGAGAGGCCGTCGCGGTTCGCAGCCTCTTCGACGCGGGCCTTGACGTGGGCCGGGAGGCGCAGGTTGATACGGGCCGTGCCGCCGTCGTCCGGTGCGTCCTGGGCGGGCGGCGCGGGGGGCGGCGGCGGTGTCGGCGCCATGAGGGCCGCGTACTCCGCCTGGGCGTCGAACGCGTCTCCCGCGGGCGGCGGCGTCACCACGAACTCGGGGTCGAGGCCGCGCAGTCGCAGATCGACCGAGCCCGGCGCGAGTTCGCTGGTGATCTCCTCCGCGGCGGCGGAGAGAGCGTTCAGCAAGGTGAGCCGGGCCGCGGACTCCAGCGGGGCGGTGAGGCGCTCGGCGAGGGCGCGGGCCTCCTCGCCACCGGCTTCGGCGGCGACCGCCAGCTCCTGCCGGAGGTGGTCGACGTACTGCGTGAGGTTCATGACGCCATAGTGGCACCATCATGGCGCCATTGCAAGCATCGAGGGCGCCACACCCTTGCCCAGCAGCATGCGTGCGGCCTATTTTCGCAGGTCAGCACCGCTGGCACACTTTTTGGCAACGTCGTGGCACTGCTATGGCGCCACATGGCACCGCCCCTCTTGTCACAGACCCACAGGTCGACCCCGGAACCCGCGCCCCCGCCGGTAGCATCCCCAGATGCCGAGCAGCCCGCGCCCCGGGAGCGACCAGGGGCCCGACCAGCCGAGCGACCCTCACCCCTGGGCGAGCAGAGGCGAAAGAGTCGCGTACGGGCGGGCCGTCATGGCCTGTCTCAAACGCCCCCGCCTCGCGGGGCTGATCGAACACAGCCCCGCCGTCTCCATGGGCGACGCGTCAACCCTCATGAGTTCGCGCCGTTACGTCGAGTCCGCCCTCCGCGGCAGCGTGGTGACCAGGCATCACCACTTGGTACACCGCAAACTGTCGCACCTGCTGGACCGCTATCGGGCCCTCCCTCCCGACCTTCCCCCGAGCCGGCCCCTCTCCCTCGACGTCGGGGGGCTCCCGAGCGCGGCAGTGGTCCTGCCCGCCCTCGCCTTCGCCGTCGCCGTCCTCTCCGGTGTTCCCTGGCTCTACGCGCTGATCGTGCCCTTCGGAATCGCCCTCGCCGTCACCCTCGTCGTCGTGGCCGCGTTCGGTGTGCTGCGCCTCGTCGTCGCACTGACCGGCGCCAACCCATGGGACGTGGCGGGCCGTTGGGCGCTCACCCTCGCGCTCGCCCCCTGGGGCGCCGCGCTCTGGCTGCTGACCGAGGCCTGGGCCCGGCTGTGGATCAAGGAGCTGCACCGCAACGGCCTCGGCGAGTGGGCGGCGCAGGCCGTCGAGGAGTTGATCGGCGAGGAGGGCGGCACCCTCCTCGCGCCCGACAGCCACGAGGGGCTGCGCTCCCCGCACAAGGCGGGTTACGTGGTCGCCCACGGCCCGGCGGCCGAACTCGCCCGCAAGATGGACCAGTTGGACGGCGGCACGATCGCCGTGAGCGGACCGCGCGGCGTGGGCAAGACGACCCTGATGCGCAGCAGCGTGCACGGGCGGGACTTCTGCGTCTTCAGTCAGGCACCCGCGACCTACGCACCGCACGACTTCCTGGCGGACCTGTTCGTGCAGGTATGCCGAAAGCACCTCCGTGAGCAGGGTTACGAAGTACCCCAGTTCGTCCGGCTCCCTCATCTGCACCGGGCCCTGCGCCGCCTCGCACGCCCCTTGCGGCGCCTGTTCCGCGGGCTCTGCCGGGCCCTGCCCGCCGCGGCCCTCCTCACCCTCGGCCTCTTCGCCACGGTGCGGACCCTGGGGGCCGAGCACGGCCCCGGCATAGGACGTCGTACGGCGGAACTGACCGACGAGGCCATGGCGTTCGGGCACGACCTGGTGAGCGGCCGGGAACCGGAGGCCGCCCTCGCCCTCACCTTCGCGGGGCTCTTCCTGTGGGTCCTGCGCGCGTCGCGGTCCGCCTCGTGGCTTCTCGGACGGGGCGGGCGGGCCCTGTCCGGCCTCTGCGTCATCGCCCTGAACGTCGGGCCCTACCTCTCCCTCGCACTCGACCCCGACATCCGGCGCCACTCGGTGCTCCTGTTCGACCACGGCACGGCCCTGTGGTTCGGCCCGCTCATCGCAACCTGGCTGTGGTGCCTGGTACAGGACGACTGGAGCATGCCCGACGTCCGGATCGGCCCCTGGCAGGTGCCCCGGGAGCGCTTGTTCGGCCCGCCCGTCAAGGTCCTGCCCTTCGTGGCCCTCGCGCTCCTCGCATGGGGCGACTCGACCCGGCCCCTGGTCACCGACAGCGAGAATCCGATACGGGTGTGCGCGCCCCTCGCCGGCGCGCTCCTCGGCCGAGCCCTCTACAGGCGGCGGCCGCTCCTGCGGACCGAGCCGGAACTCGTCACCGCCTGCCGCAACCACCTCTACCAGCTACAGACCGTGCAGAGCTCCTCCGCCGCCGTGACCTCGGGCGCCACCCAGCTGCTGACCCTGGGCACGCAGCACACCACGTCACTGTCCACCGTCCCGCCCAACTACCCGGCCCTGGTGGCCGACTTCCGCGCGCTGCTGACCAAGATCGCCGCGGAGGCGGACGAGCGCGGGCGGCGCGTCGTGATCGCCATCGACGAGGTGGACCGCCTGGGCACGGACGCGCAGGCACTGGCCTTCCTCGGCGAGATCAAGGCGATCCTCGGAGTGCCGCACGTCCATTACCTGATCTCGGTCGCGGAGGACGTCGGCGCCGCCTTCGTACGACGCGGCCTCCCGCACCGCGACGTCACCGACAGCTCGCTGGACGACGTCGTCCACGTACGCCCGGCCGTGCTCGACGAGTCGGCGGCGATCCTCAGGAAGCGGGCGCCCGGCATCTCCGACCCGTACGTCCTGCTCGCCCACGCGCTCTCCGGCGGCCTGCCCAGGGACCTGATCCGCTACGGACGGCGCCTGCTGGAGGTGCGGCAGGCGACCTCGCACATCAAGCTCGCCGACATCGCGCGTTCGGTGATCCTGGAGGAGTTGGCCCACACCCTCTCCGGGTTCCGGACCCTGCTGGCCAAACAGCACTGGACGCCCACGACCAGTGTGGTGCTCGGCTCGTTCCGGAGCCTGGACAGCCGTCTGCGCACCGCCTGCGCGTGCCGCGAACAGGAGGTGCGCCAGGCGCTGGAGCACTTCGCGCTGGCTGTCCCTGGCGCCCGGGACTCCTCCCCCGGAACGGGGGCCGTGGCCGGCCCCGAGCCCGGTACCGAGACGCTGCCGGGAGACGCGCGGACGCTTATCGACGAGGCCGCGGCCTACGCGTACTTCTCACTCACCCTGCTGGACATCTTCGGCGGCGCGGACTTCGCGCGGCGCGGGACCGAGGCCGCCGAGCGGGGCGCGGACGGCGACCCGGAGCTGCTCGCCGAGGCGCGGCGGGAGCTGGGGGTGTCGCCGTACAGCGCGCGGGCCCTGGTCGATGACATCCGGCAGGCCTGGGACCTGCCGTCGCCACCCCCGACGGCGGGGCTCGTACCCCGGCAGGCGCCACCGGGGAGCGGGCACGGGCGCTGCCGGTCGCCGCACGGCCACCACGTCCTCTGAGTCACCGAACCCGCCGAGCCGCCGAGCCGCCGAGACTTCGAGTAACCGAAGAGACACACTCCGCCAGAGGTTGAATGTTGAACTGAATCGCGCTACCTTCAATCTCGTTGAACCTTCAACAGAAGCTCCCCGTCGGAGCTAGTCCCCCAAGGAGCACGTCATGGGTCTCTTCGGCCGCAAGAACAACACCGCTGCCCCCACTGCCACCACCACCGCCGCCCCGGCCCTCGCGGCCGACCTGCGGCTCGCCGCGCTGACCGGCGACTACACGATCGACCCCGCGCACTCGACGATCGGCTTCGTCGCCCGGCACGCCATGGTCACGAACGTCAAGGGCTCCTTCCGCGACGTCGCGGGCACGCTGCACCTGGACGGCACGGACCCGTCGCGCTCGACGGCCTCCATCGACGTGCGGATGGACAGCATCGACACGGGCAACGCCGACCGTGACGGGCACCTGAAGAGCGCGGACTTCTTCAAGACGGAGGAGTTCCCGGAGATGACCTTCCGCTCCACGAAGGCGGAGTTCCTGGGCGGCGACGACTACCGCGTCACCGGCGACCTGACGATCCTCGGCACGACGCGGCCGCTCTCCGTCGACCTGGAGTTCAACGGCTCCGCCAAGGACCCGTTCGGCAACGAGCGCGTCGGTTTCGAGGGCAAGGCGGAGATCCTCCGCTCGGACTGGGGTCTCACGTGGAACTCCGCTCTGGAGACCGGCGGCGTCCTCGTCTCCGACAAGATCAAGCTGAACTTCGACATCTCGGCGATCAAGGCGGCCTCCTGAGCCCGAGCGCCGGCCGCGCCCGCGCGCTACCGTTTCGCCGTGCCCGAGTTCATACAGCAACTGCCCGCACTCATCGGTGTGATCGTCGGCGCGCTCGGGTCGTACATGGCGATCACCCGCGGCGACCGGATCCGCTTCCTGCGCGAGCAGGCCGCCCGGTGGGAGGAGCGGCGGCTCGCCATCTACACCGAGTACGCCCGGGTCCTCAAGCAGTCCGTCACGCTGACCTACCGCGTCGCCGCCCACCTCGGCAACGACCCCCATCCGCACCCCCTCTCCCCCGAGGCGGCCGCACCCCACTTCACGGAGGCCGCCGACGCCCGCGACCCGGCCGGGGAGGCGCTGCTCATGCTGGGGGCGCCGGACGTGGTGGACAAGGCGCGCGTGTGGGTGCTCACGGTCATCGAGATGGAACGGTTCCTGCGCGACGGGACGCGGGACCCGCGCGCGTGGGCCGGCATGCTGGAGCGGCAGCGGACCGCACGGCAGGAGTACTACGCGGCGGTACGGCGGGACCTGGCACTGCCGCCCGGCCACTCGGGCCGCTGGTCGGTCACCGCCAAGGATCCGCACGGGGACTGACGAGACGTCAGGCCGTCCGGGCGCCCCCCGTGTGCGCCAGAATCGCCTCCGCGAGGGGGCCGAGCACGGCCGGGGGCAGAGCGTGCCCCATGCCCGGCACCTCCACCAGCCGGGCCCCGGCGATGACTTGGGCCAGATGCCGCGCGTGCGGCGGCGGAAAGACCGGCTCGGCGGAGCCCGAGACGACGAGGGTGGGGACCTTGTTCCGGGCCAGCTCGGCGGTGCGGAGCATCCCCGAGTCGTCGGCACGCGCGTGCGCGGTCGACGGCGCATAGCCGCCCGTATGCTCGATGATGCGCCGTTCGAGCCGCCTGAAGTACGCGGCGTCGAAAGGCAGTTGATCACCGCCGAGCACCCGCCAGTGCTCCACGCGCCGGTCCAGCTCGGCCTCCAGGCCGTGGTCCTCGACCGGCCGCGCCCACATCTCCAGCACCTCCGGCGCGATGCCGGGCAGCTCGCTCGCGCCGTCGGGCCCCGCGTACGGCGTCTCGCTCAGCGCGCACGTTCCCATCAGGGTCGCGCTCAGCACGCGCTCGGGGTGGTCGGCCAGCACCAGCTGGGCGAGCATGCCGCCGAGCGAAAGCCCCACCAGGTGCGCGCGCTCGACCCCGAGGCCGTCCAGGACCGCGACAGCGTCCCGCGCCAAGTCCGTGACGCGATAGGGGCGTTCGTCGAAGCAGTGACTGGAGCGCCCCGTGTCGCGATGGTCGTAGCGGATGACGTGATGCCGCTCCGCCAGCGCGTCCACCAGCTCCTCGGGCCAGCCGAGCCCGGCGGCCTGGGCCCCCATGACCAGCAGCAGCGCCGGGGCGTCGGGCGCCCCTCGCCGCTCCGTCCACAGCCGCACCCCCGCCGCGACCTCCACATACCGCTCCCGCACCATGAGCCACCTCCACGAGCCGAACTTACGACTGACGCCTTACGAGACGAACCGTACCGTCTCGTCATCTCCTCGCGCAAGACCGCTCGCGATCGCCCTGGCACCCGCCGACCTAGAACCCGCCTCCCCCACCGAAGTCCCCGCCACCCCCGAAGTCCCCTCCCCCGCCGAAGTCCCCGCCACCGCCACCGCCGCCGAAGTCGCCGGGATCGAAGTCCGCCCCCGAATAGTCGCCGCCCCCGAAGTCGCCGTACCCGTCCCCGAAGTCCGCCCCGTACGCCGGTCCCGCCATCATGCCGCCGAGCATCGTGCCGATCAGCAGCCCCGGCAGGATGCCCCCGCCGAAGTAGCCGCCCGCCCACGGCCCGTACGCGGGCCCCGCCTCCCAGTAGGGGCGCCGCTCCCCGGACTCCGTGGCCACGGTCCTGGTCATCGGGTCCTGCCCGTCCGCCAGGCGTGCCGCGTCCGCCGCGCACACCGGGACCGAACGCTCGGGCCCGCCCGGTGGCGCCCACATGACGTCCTCGGCCGAAGGCCCGTGCCGCGGGTCGAAGAAGCAGGGCGCCCGCCGCTCCGGGAGGGGCCGCCCCTCGCGTCGCGCGGCGAGCAGCGCCAGTGAGAAGCGTCCGTCCTCCAGGGCCTCGGTCACCCCCCGCACGTCATCGGGGCGCACCGCGGCCGCCATCGACGACTTGGCCTTCTCGTACGCGTCGAGCGCGCGCTCGTAGTCGGCCCGCATCGCGTCGTCCGCGCCCGGCTCCGCGGGGTGGAAGTCGAGCCGGTCGAGTTCCTCGCCGAACGCGGTGATGTCCTCGTCGACGACGACGGACAGCTTGCGCAGCGCCTCGCGCTGCACCTCCTCGTGGCGCCGCTTCTTGCGCCGGATCACGGCGTACGCGCCCACGCCACCGGCGACGATCACCACGCCGACACCGGCGAGGGCGCCCACCGAGACGCCGTCGCCTTCGGGGCCGCCGCTCCAGGACTGCGGGGCCTTCCCCGCGGCCTGCGCGAGGGCCTCGTCGACGAAGCCGTTGAGCTGGGTGGCGGCGTCCTCGCCCCGCACGAGGGAGACGAGGTTGGTGACGGCGTTGCCCGAAAGGACCGCGCGGTCGGCCTTCGCGTCGAAGCCGTCGCCGAGGCGTACCGCGTAGACACCCGTCACGCCCGTCTCGGTCCGCAGCTTCCGGAAGAGGTCCTGGCGCGGGAAGTCCTGCGGCAGCACGGCCACGAACACCGGCTTGTCCGCGTCCTCGATCTTCCGGGCGAGGGCGTCGGCCTGGGAATCGGACAGCTGGTCCGACGCCGCGGGATCGACGTACACCGGGCTCTTCTCCCAGGCCGCGGCCACCTCCGAGGTGTCCGCCGCGGCCGCGGCCCCGGGCGCCGCCGTGAAGGACGCGGCACCCAGAGCCAGCAGCAGCCCGGACACTCCCACACTGATCCGCTTCGTCCGATTCCTCATACTTCGAACGTAACCCAGCGGGGCCGCCGACGGAGGCCGACGAGGTCCGGCGGGGACGGGGCTACTCGACGGGCTCGACCCCGGCCCTCAGCAGCCCGTAGGTGTACGCGTCCTCCAGCGCTCCCCACGACGCGGCGATGACGTTATCGGCGACGCCGACGGTCGACCACTCGCCGGTGCCGTCGGACGTGGAGATCAGGACACGCGTGGTGGAGGACGTGCCGTGCTTGCCCTCCAGGATGCGGACCTTGTAGTCCACCAGCTCCAGCTTGGCGAGCTGCGGGTAGATCCGCTCCAGGCCGACCCGCAGCGCCCGGTCGAGCGCGTGGACCGGGCCGTTTCCCTCCGCCGTGGCGACGATGCGCTCGCCCTTGGCCCACAGCTTCACGGTCGCCTCGTTGGCGTGCGTGCCGTCGGGGCGGTCCTCGACGATGGCCCGCCACGATTCGACCCGGAAGTACCTCCGCGCCCTGCCCTCGGCCTCCTCCCTGAGCAGCAGCTCGAAGGACGCGTCGGCGGCCTCGTACGTGTAGCCCTGGAGTTCGCGCTCCTTGACCCGCTCCACGACCCGGCCGACCAGCGCGCGGTCGTCGCCGAGGTCGACGCCGAGTTCCTTGCCCTTGAGTTCGATGGAGGCACGGCCCGCCATGTCGGAGACGAGCATGCGGATGCGGTTGCCGACGAGGTCCGGGTCGATGTGCTGGTACAGGTCGGGGTCGACCTTGATCGCGGAGGCGTGCAGGCCTGCCTTGTGCGCGAAGGCGGAGACGCCCACGTACGGCTGGTGGGTGGAGGGCGTGAGGTTGACGACCTCGGCGATGGCGTGCGAGACGCGAGTCATCTCGCGCAGCGCGCCCTCGGGCAGGACCCGCTTGCCGTACTTGAGTTCCAGGGCGGCGACGACCGGGAAGAGGTTGGCGTTGCCGACGCGCTCGCCGTAGCCGTTGGCCGTGCACTGCACGTGCGTGGCGCCGGCGTCGACGGCGGCGAGGGTGTTGGCGACCGCGCAGCCGGTGTCGTCCTGGGCGTGGATGCCGAGCCGGGCGCCGGTGTCGGCGGCGACGGTGGCGACGACGGCCTGGACCTGCGCGGGCAGCATGCCGCCGTTGGTGTCGCACAGGACGACGACGTCGGCGCCCGCCTCGGCGGCGGCCCGCACGACGGACTTCGCGTACTCGGGGTTGGCGCGGTAGCCGTCGAAGAAGTGCTCGCAGTCGACGAAGACCCGACGGCCCTGCTCGCGGAGGTAGGAGACGGTGTCGCGGACCATCTCCAGGTTCTCGTCCAGGGTGGTGCGCAGGGCGAGTTCGACGTGCCGGTCGTGGGCCTTGGCGACGAGGGTGATGACGGGGGCGCCGGCCGCCAGCAGTGCGTTGACCTGCGGGTCGTCGGCCGCTTTGGCGCCCGCGCGGCGGGTGGCGCCGAAGGCGACGAGCTGGGCGTGCCGGAAGGTGATCTCCTGCTGGGCCCGCGCGAAGAACTCGGTGTCGCGCGGGTTGGCGCCGGGCCAGCCGCCCTCGATGAAGCCCACGCCGAAGTCGTCCAGATGCCGGGCGATGGTCAGCTTGTCCGCGACGGTGAGGTTGATGCCTTCGCGCTGCGCGCCGTCGCGCAGCGTCGTGTCGAAGACATGGAAGGAATCGTCGGGCGTGCTGGTTTCCGTCATGCTGATCTGGCTCCTGTGTCGGATCTCGGTCTACCGGAAGGACCGGCTCCACCGCCCACAATGATCCCGCGCGCTCCGCGTCCGGCTGAAGATGGGCCGGGAAACGAAAAAACCCCTCGCGGGTGCGAGAGGTCTGCGCGCGGGTCGAGGACGACGGTGTCCGCCCGTACTTGGTGGTACGAGACGGTCACTGCGGACCGGCGCGCCTGCTGCCAATAATCATGGCGAACGAGAGCACGGGGGCAGCCTGCCACAGCTCGCTTGCGCCGCGCGGCACCGTCTCACGATGCGGGCGGTGCGTGGGACGCGCCGCCCGCACCGACGAGGACGTCAGCGCACGTGCCGCACGAAGGCGTCGCCGCCGTCGTTGGTGTCGCCGCTCAGCAGCGTCGGATCGCCGGAGAGGAAGGCGACCCTGCGGCCGTCCGCCGAGATGCCGCCCGGGCCGACGTCCGCCGTGGCCGCGCCGCCCGTGGCGTCCGGGGTGACCAGCGTGGTGGTGCCCTGCTTCAGGTCCCGCAGGTAGACGGGCCACTCCTTGCCCCACTGGGAGCCCGGCTCGGACAGCTCCGACATGTACGTGAGGTAGCGGCCGTCGGCGCTGATCGCGGGCGCGCGGGTGTAGGCCTCGCCGGGGCCGCCCTGGGTGCCGTGGACGCGCCGGTTGGTGCCCGAGGCGATGTCGTGGACGAAGACGTTCCACGCGGCGTCGGCGTCGTTCGGGACCAGGTGCGTGTCGCGGGACTCGAAGACGACCGTGCGGCCGTCGCCGCTGAGGGAGGGCCGCAGGGACTCCTTCTCGGTCCTGGAGCCGTCGTGGGAGCGGTCGATCTGCGTCACCTTCCCGGTCCCGCGGTCGCGCAGCCACAGGTCGCTCCAGTCGTCGCCGCGCGGGCCGTTGGCGAAGGAGGTGGCGTAGGCGACGCGGCGGCCGTCGTCGCTGACCGTCGGCGAGTGGGCGTCGCGCTCCCCGTCGCCGCCCGTGTACGGGTGGCTGATCCTCTCGGTGGTGCCGGTCCTCCGGTCGCGCAGGAAGACCGCGGTGCCGTCGGACTGCGGCCCGTCCGTGTCGAAGACGGCGTAGCGCGCGTTCGCGCTCAGGGAGACGCTGCCCGCGCTGTCGCCGGGGTAGCCGTCGGGCAGTTCGACGTCGAGGCGCTCGGTCTTCTTCGTCCGGCGGTCGTACAGGCGTACGTCGCGGTCGGAGTAGGAGTCGGCGGGGCTGGTGATCATCGCGACGTAGCGGCCGTCGGCGCTCAGCGAGGGGCTCCTGACCTGGCGTCCTTCGAGGGCGATGCGTTCCGTCCGCCCGGTACGCAGATCGCGTACGAAGATGTCGCTGAGGTCGCCCGTGTCTCCGGCGACCAGGTCGGAGGCCTCGGAGTCGAAGGCGGCGTACCGGCCGTCGCGGCTGATCACGGCGTTCGCGGAGGTGTCGTTCCCGGCCCTGCCCGCCGGTGTGACGCTGACGCCCTCGGTGCGGGGCACGGCCGGAGCGGCGACGGCCGCGGGCAGGGAGGTGGCCGTGACGGCGGCGAGGACGGCGGTCGCCAGCGCGGCGCGGTGCTTGGTGCGGTGCATGTGTGGTTCCCCCGTGTGCTCTTCTTCTGCTCTTCTTCGCGGCGCGGGAGCGGTGCCCCGCCCGGTGCGGCCCGACGCCGGATGCTCGTCGTGCGGGCCCACGAAGATACAAACGCATGAGCAGACAGCGGGCAATCCGCCGGAACGCGTACAACCTAGACAGGCCGCCGGTCGTCCCTACGCGCCCGAGGCCAGCGCCCCGTCCAGGAACTCCCGTACGTGCGCGAGGACTTGTTCGCGGCCGGTGCCCCGCAGCCCGATCGCCACATGGATGGAGAACCCGTCGAGCAGCGCGCGCAGCCGCGCCGCGAACCGGTCGGGGTCGATCGCCCCGAACTCCCCGCGCGAGACGCCCTCCGCGAGCAGCGCCACCAGGTCGCGGTGCCAGGCGCCCTCGATCGCGGCCTGCCGGTCGCGGCCCTCCTCGTCGGCGTTGAGCGAGCGGTTCCAGACCTCCAGCCAGAGCGTCCAGTGGGGGTCGCCGGGACCGTCGGGGACGTACAGCTCGACGTACGCGTCCAGGCGCGCGCGGGCCGTGCCGGTGCGGGCGAGGAGCCGGCCGCGCTCGATGCCGAGGCGCCCCTCGCTCCACTCCAGGGTGCGCAGGAGCAGCTCGTCCTTGGTGTTGAAGTAGTAGAGGAGGTGCCCGGAGCTCATGCCGACCTCACGGCCGAGCGCGGCCATGGTCAGCTTCTCCAGGCCGCGCTCGGCGATCATCTCCATGGCGGTGGTCAGTACGTCCTCACGCGGAGGGGCGTTCTTCCGCGTGCGGACTTGACCGGCCATCTCTCACTCCTTGGTCACACCTTGGGCTGCTGCTGGGTGATGCAGTGGATGCCACCGCCCCCGGCAAAGATCGTACGGGCGTCGACGAGCGTCACCGTACGGTCGGGGAAGAGGCCGCGGAAGATTCCGGCCGCCAGTTCGTCGTTCGGGTCGCCGAAGGCGCACAGGACCACGCCGCCGTTGCACAGGTAGTGGTTGATGTAGGAGTAGTCGACCCAGCCCTCGTCGTCCTTGAGGACGGTCGGTGCGGGTACCTCGACGATCCGCAGGGTGCGGCCGCGGGCGTCCGTCCGGCCCTTCAGGGTGGCGATGATCTCCTTGCTGACCTCGAAGTCGGGGTGCGACGGGTCGCGCTGGGAGTGGACGAGGACGACGCCGGGCGCGGCGAAGGCGGCGACGATGTCGACGTGGCCGAGGGTGCCGAAGCCGTGGCCGGGGTAGTCGGCGGTGAGGCCGCGCGGCAGCCAGATCGCCTTGGTGGTGCCGAGCTGGGCGTGGATCTCCGCCTCGACCTCCTCCCTGGTCAGGCCGGGGTTGCGTTCGGGGCCGAGCTGGACGGTCTCGGTGAGCAGGACGGTGCCCTCGCCGTCGACGTGGATGCCGCCGCCCTCGTTCACGAGGTGCGAGGCGTACGTGCGGGCGCCCGCGAGGTCGGCGACGTACGCCCCGATCTTGGAGTCGTGGTCCCAGCGGGCCCACTCCTGGGCGCCCCAGCCGTTGAACGTCCAGTCGACGGCGGCCAGTCGCCCCTTGCCGTCGGTGAGGAAGGTCGGGCCGATGTCGCGCATCCAGGCGTCGTCCAGGTCGCGTTCCACCACCTCGATGTCGGGGCCCAGGAGTTCGGTCGCGTACGCGGACTGGGCGGGGCCGCACACCACGGTGACGGGTTCGAAGCGGCGTACGGCACGGGCGACGTTCGCCCAGGCGAGGCGGGACTCGTCCAGGCCCTCGGGGTCGTCGAAGGTGGGGTTGGGGCCCGGCCACGCCATCCAGGTGCGCTCGTGCGGGGCCCACTCGGCGGGCATGCGGAAGCCGTCGGCGGCAGCAGACATGACGTACACCTTCAAAGGAAGTAGAGGCGGTTGAGGGAGACGGAGTCGGCGGGCCCGGAGCGGACCGGGTCGCCGTCGAGGGTGACCAGGCCGGTCTTCTGGTTCACGTCGACGGAGCCGGTGCGGGAGTTCAGCCGCAGGTCGGCGGGGCCGATGCCGCGCGTGCCCCGGACGGCGACGCGACGCCTGCGGGTCGGCATCAGGTCGTTGCCCTGGTCGAGCGCGGCCTGCGCGACGAACGCCACGGAGATGTCGGCGGGCGTCGCGCCGTACGACCCGAACTGCGGGCCGAGGACGAGCGGTTCGCAGGTGTCGGTCGCGGCGTTCGGGTCGCCGACGACGCCGTAGGCGGGGAAGCCGGACTTGAGGACCAGCTGGGGCTTCGCGCCGAAGTACTCGGGGCGCCACAGCACGATGTCGGCGAGCTTGCCGACCTCGATGGACCCGACCTCGTGGGCGAGGCCGTGCGCGAGGGCGGGGTTGATGGTCAGCTTGGCGATGTAGCGCAGGACACGCGCGTTGTCGTCGCGCTCGCCGTCGCCCTCCATGGGGCCCAGCTCGGCCTTCATCTTCCCGGCCATCGCGAAGGTGCGGCGTACGGTCTCGCCGGCCCGGCCCATGCCCTGCGCGTCGGACGAGGTGATGCCGATGGCGCCCAGGTCGTGCAGGACGTCCTCGGCGCCCATCGTCCCGGCGCGGATGCGGTCGCGGGCCATGGCCGCGTCGCCCGGCAGGTCGGTCTTCAGGTCGTGGACGGAGACGATCATGCCGTAGTGCTCGGCGACGGCGTCCCGGCCGAAGGGCAGGGTGGGGTTGGTGGAGGAGCCGATGACGTTCGGTACGCCCGCCATCTTCAGGACGTTCGGGACGTGGCCGCCGCCGCAGCCCTCGATGTGGAAGGCGTGGATGGTGCGCCCTTCGAGGACCTTCAGGGTGTCCTCGACCGACAGGCACTCGTTCAACCCGTCGCTGTGCAGGGCCACTTGTACGTCGTGCTCCTCGGCGACGCGCAGCGCGGTGTCCAGGGCGCGGGTGTGCGCGCCCATGTCCTCGTGCACCTTGAAGCCGGACGCGCCGCCCTCGGCGAGCGCCTCGATCAGCGGGGCGTCGTGCGAGGACGAACCACGGCCGAGGAAGCCGATGTTGACCGGCCAGGCGTCGAAGGCGTTGAAGGCGTGCCGCAGTGCCCACGGCGAGTTGACGCCCACGCCCCACACCGGCCCGAACTCCTGGCCGATGATCGTGGTGACCCCGGAGGCGAGCGAGGCCTCCATGATCCGCGGCGACAGCAGGTGCACGTGGGTGTCCACGGATCCGGCGGTGGCGATCAGCCCCTCGCCCGACACGATGGACGTGCCGGTGCCGACGACGACGTCGACGGCGTCGAGCGTGTCCGGGTTCCCCGCCCGCCCGATGGCGTGGATGCGGCCTTCCCTGATGCCGATGGACACCTTGCGGATGCCCTGCACGGCGTCGATGACGACGACGTTGCTGATGACGACGTCGCAGGTCTCGCGGACGGCGGCGGCCTTCAGGTGCAGTCCGTCGCGGGCGGTCTTGCCGAATCCCGCGAGGAATTCGTCGCCGTACTTCTGGGCGTCGGACTCTACGCGGATCGTCAGCCCGGAGTCGCCGAGCCGGACGTGGTCACCGGCGCGCGGGCCGTGCGTCGAGGCGTACTCGTAGGGGGTGAGACGGCGTGGTTCGGCGGGGTGGCCTCCGGGACGGCTCATCGCTGGACCTCCTGCTCAGTCGTTTCGGGTACGCCGAGGTAGCCGCAGGCGGCGGCGCGGCGCAGGGCCTCTTCCTTCGCGCCCGGCGCGTCCAGCGGGCCGTCGACCAGGCCTGCGAAGCCGATGGCTATGCGCTCGCCGCCGATCGGCAGCAGCCCGACCTCGGCGCTCTCGCCGGGCCCGAAGCGGACGGAGGACCCGGCGGGCACGGCCAGGCGCAGCCCGTACGCGGCGGCGCGGTCGAAGTCGAGCCGGGGGTTGGCCTCGAAGAAGTGGAAGTGCGAGGTCACGGAGACGGGCACGGCGGCGGTGTTGCGCACGGTCAGCGTCACGGCGGGCGCGGGGTCGTCGTGCGCGGGTCCTGGCAGCAGCGCGCCCGGCGCCTCGTCGCCGAGACCGCCGAGACCCCCGAGGCCGGCGCCGATCGGGTCGGAGACCACCGCGAGGCGGGAGCCGTCGTCGAAGACGGCCTCCACGTGCACCTCGGTCACCACGTCGGCGACGCCGGGCAGCACGTCGTCCGGGCCGAGGGCGGCGCGGGCCCGCTCGACGGCCTCGGCGAGCCGGGCGCCGTCGCGGGCGGCCTCGCAGACCGTGTCGGCGATCAGCGCGGTCGCCTCGGGGACGTTGAGTCTGAGGCCGCGCGCCTTGCGGGCCCGGGCAAGCTCGGCGGCCCCGAAGAGCAGCAGCCGGTCACGTTCGGTGGGCGTCAGTCGCACGCGCCGTACCTTCCTGTTCCAATATTTAGAGCGTCACTCTAACTGCGAATTCCGCATGCGGGAAGCATTGACGAAGCTGGGTTCCACAGGTCACATTGAGCGCTGCTCTAAGTGAGGCAACCATCGGGACCAAGCGAGCGTCAGGGGCACCCATGCCGATAGAACAGCGCGGAGTCGACACCATCCCGGACGGGGAACGCACCAGCGGCCCCCGCGATCTCGTGTCGATCCTGATCGGCTCCAACCTCTGCCTGGGGGTGATCGTCTTCGGCTGGCTGCCGGTGTCGTTCGGCCTCGGCTGGTGGGAGTCGGTGAGCGCGGTGGTGGCGGGCACGGTGCTCGGCACGGCGCTGACCGCGCCGCTCGCCCTGGTGTCCCTGCGCACCGGGACGAACCTCTCCACCTCCTCCGGAGCCCAGTTCGGCGTGCGGGGCCGCCTCGTCGGCTCGGTGGTCGGCCTGCTGCTCTCGCTCGGCTACACCGCCCTGACCATCTGGATCGGCGGTGACGTGATGGTGGGCACCCTGCACCGCCTGCTCGGGCTGTCGGCCGACGGGCTCTCGTACGGCGTCGTCTACGCCCTGCTCGCCGCGGCCACCGTGGTCGGCGCGGTCTTCGGCTACCGCGTGCTGCTGCGCCTGTCCCGCGTCCTCGCCTTCGGCATGACGGCGCTGCTGGTCCTCGGCGTCATCGCGTACGCCCCCGACTTCACGACCTCCGCGCTGCCGGGTGCGGGCGGCTACCTCCTCGGCTCGTTCTGGCCGACGTGGCTGCTCGCCCTGGTCGCGGCGGGCCTCTCAGGTCCCATCGCCTTCATCACCCTGCTCGGCGACTACACCCGCTACGTCTCCCCGGCCCGGCACAGCTCCCGCGCGGTCCTCGGCGCGGCCTGGACGGGCCTGCTCGCGGGGCTGCTGATTCCGCAGCTCTTCGGCACGTTCACGGCGTACGCGGCACGTGCCGCCCTCGACTACGCGGGAGGCCTCGTCGACGCCTCCCCCACCTGGTACCTGCTGCCGCTGCTGCTCGCCGCCTCCGCCGGGTCGGTCGGCAACGCGGGGCTCATGCTCTACTCCATGGGTCTCGACCTGGACGCGATCCTGCCCCGCGCCTCGCGCGCCCGCGCCACCTACACGGTCGCCGTGGTCGCCACCGCCTGCGTATTCGTCGGGCACTTCGCGTGGGAGGCGCAGGACGCGATGACGTCGTTCGTCCTGCTCCTGACCGCCATCGGCACCCCCTGGGCGGTCATCACGCTGATCGGCTTCGCGCGCTGTCGCGGGGAGTACGACGCGGAGGCCCTCCAGGTCTTCAACCGCCGCGCCAAGGGCGGCGTCTACTGGTTCCGGTCGGGCTGGAACATCCAGGCCACCATCTCCTGGGCGCTCGGCGCGGCGGTAGGCCTGCTCTCGGTCGCCCTCCCTTCGTACGAGGGTCCGCTACTGCCGCTGACCGGCGGGGTCGATTGCAGTTTCCTGCTGTCGGGGGTGGTGGGCGGCGTGACGTACGCGGCGCTGACCCGGCGTGCGGTGGTTGCGGCGCCGCTTCCGCTGGGGGAGGAGGAGACGGTAGCGGGCTGAGCCGGGGTGCCCCCGGGGGCCGGCTTCGCGACTGCGGGTCGGGATGTGGCCGGGCTCGCAGTTCCCCGCGCCCCTGGCCGAACCTCACGCGTCGCACGCTTGGCTGTGACGCCCGTCAGGCGATGTCCAGGATCGCCTTGCCCTGGAGGCGGCGGGTGAGGAGGGTCTCGATCGCCTCCGGGGCCCTGTCCCAGGGGCCCCGCCAGGACGTGCCGGGGTCGAGCGTGCCCGCCGCCACCTGCTCCGCGAGCCAGGTCAGGTCCCGGGAGAGGTCCGGGCAGCCGAGCAACTGGAAGTTGACGATCGAGCGGTCGTGGCGGCCCTGCTCCCCATAGAGGGCCTTGAGCGGGAAGTGCTCGGACTCCCCGCCGGCCTGCCCGACGGAGACGAGGGTGCCGCCCGCACCCAACTGCTGGTACGCGTCGACCAGTTGCCCGCCCCCGATCACGTCCACCACGCCGTCCACCGGGGCTCCGGCCGCCTCGGGGGCGGCGATCACCTCGTGCGCGCCGAGGGCCCGGAGCGCGTCCCCCTTCCCCTCGGGGTCACCGGTCACCGCGATGACGTGCGCGCCGCCGTGCCGGGCGAGCTGCACCGCGTACCGGCCGACACCGCCGGTCGCGCCCGTGACCAGCACGCGCCTGCCGAGGATCGGACCGATCCGGTCCAGGGCGCGCAGGGCGCTGGCGCCCGCGACCGGCACGGTGCTGATGGCTCCCAGGTCCGCGTCCTCGGGCACGACGCCGATCCAGTCGGTGTCGGCGACACGGTATTCGGCCCAGCCGCCCTCACCGGCCAGGGTGACCACGCGGGTGCCCGCCGCGGGGCCCGAGCCGTCGGCGGCGGCCCGCTCGACGACGCCGGCCGCGTCCCAGCCGAGTACCGCGCCCTCGGGCGCCCCCTCGATGCCCCACCTCACCTCGCCGTGGTTCAGGGAGGTCGCGCGCACGCGGATCAAGGCCTGGTGCGGGGCCGGCTCGGGGACGGGGGCCTCGCCGAGGCGGAGCCCGCCGGGGGCGGAATGGTCAACGAGCAGTGCGCGCATGGGAGTTGCCTTTCGACGTACGCCAAGGAGAGCCGGGGGTACCGCGATCGGGTCCGGCCGCCGCAATAGTGCCACTGAGTGGCATAAGCCTTCAAGGGGCATTCGCCGCCGCATGGCCGTCGCGGGCTACACTTCCGGCATGGACGCGACGGACCTCGACCGGCTCCCCCTGCGGGAGCGCAAGAAGCTGCGGACGCGGCAGGCGCTCGTCGACACCGCCCTGGAGCTGTTCACCGAGCGCGGCTTCGACGGCGTGACGCTCGACGCGCTGTGCGATGCGGTGGAGGTCAGCAAGCGGACGTTCTTCCGCACGTTCAGCAGCAAGGAGGACGTGGCGATGGCGCCCACCCAGGATCTGTGGGGGGCGTTCCTGGAGGAGCTGGAGAGCTGCGAACCGGCCCCGGGGCAGCCGTTGTTCGACGTACTGCGGGACGCGCTGCTGGCCGCGCTCGGGCGCATGCCGGCCGAGGGATGGGCTCATCGGGTGCTGCTCAGCCGGCGGCTCGCGGCACGGACTCCGTCCATGGACGCGCACGGACTCGCGTTCTGCGACCGCACCGGCCGGGCGGCGCTCGACGTGGCTCGGCGCCGGTTCGCCCTGCCGGACGAGGACGAGCTGCGGGCGCGGCTCGCGATCGATGTGCTGGTCGCGGCGTTTCACCGGGCGGTGGAGGTGTGGACGGAGGGGCCTGCCCCTACGCGGGATCACCTGGCGGATGCCCTGAGGGTCGCCTGCGGCGCGGTGCCGGAAGCGCTTGCCCTCGCGGCGCGTTAGGGGGCTTCGCCTTCACTTTTGACCGCGGACCGGCGGGGGCTGGTCGCGCAGTTCCCCGCGCCCCTGACCGAGCCTCCCGCGCCGCCCACCTAATAGCGCCCCCAGCGGCGGAGCCGCTTTGGGGGCGCGGGGAACTGCGCGACCAGCCACGACGCACCCGCGGGGAACGAGGAACTTGCGCAGACCCCGCCCCCCACCGGCCCCGCGGGCAGAACGCGAAGGCCCTCAGCCGAGGTCGTGCATCCAGCCATGGACGTCCTCAGACGTCCCCCGCTGGATGTCCAGCAACGCGTCCCGCAGCTTCAGCGTGACCTCGCCCGGCTCCCCGCCGCTCTGCTGCCACTCGCCCGCGTTGCACTTGACGGTGCCGACGGGCGTGATGACGGCCGCCGTGCCGCACGCGAAGACCTCGGTGAGCGTGCCGTTCTCGGAGTCGGCCTTCCACTGGTCGATGGAGACGCGGCCCTCCTCGGACTCGTACCCGAGGTCGCGGGCGACGGTGAGGAGCGAGTCACGGGTGATGCCCGCGAGCAGGGAACCGGTCAGCGTCGGCGTGACGATCTTGTTGCCGTACACGAAGTACAGGTTCATGCCGCCCAGCTCCTCGACCCACTTGTGCTCGACGGCGTCGAGGTAGGCGACCTGGTCGCAGCCCTTCGCCGCCGCCTCGGCCTGGGCGAGCAGCGACGCGGCGTAGTTGCCGCCGGTCTTGGCGTCGCCCATGCCGCCGGGCACGGCGCGCACGCGGTCCTCGGAGAGCCAGATGGAGACGGGCTTGACGCCGCCCGGGAAGTAGGCCCCCGCCGGCGAGGCGATCACGACGAACAGGTACTCGTTCGCGGGCTTCACGCCCAGGCCGACCTCAGTGGCGATCATGAAGGGACGCAGGTAGAGGGACTCCTCGCCGCCGTGGGCCGGGACCCACTCCTTGTCCTGGCGCACCAGCACGTCGCACGCCTCGATGAACGTCTCGACGGGCAGCTCGGGCATCGCGAGGCGCCGCGCGGAGGCCTGGAAGCGGCGGGCGTTGGCGTCGGGGCGGAAGGTGGCCACCGTGCCGTCGGGCCGGCGGTAGGCCTTGAGGCCCTCGAAGATCTCCTGGGCGTAGTGCAGGACGTTCGTCGCCGGGTCGAGGGCCAGCGGCCCGTACGGCACGAGCTGGCCGTCGTGCCAGCCGCGGCCCTCCGTCCACTTGATCGTCACCATGTGATCGGTGAAGTGGCGGCCGAACCCGGGGTTGGCCATGATCGCCTCGCGCTCCGCGGCGGCCAGCGGGGACGAGGAGGGCTTGAGCTCGATGGTCGGCGTCGTCGTCATGACTGCTTTGTCCTTCACGGTGTGATGGTGACGGACCGCGCTCACGCCCGTACCACGCGGTACGAGGACGTCCGAGCTTCCCTGTCTTCACGGCCCCACGTTCGATTATCGCTCGCGGGGTCCCGAGGAAGAAACGGCATGAGTGCGGCCCGGGGGTCGATGGTGACACCCGGGGGCCGCATACGAGAAGCCGCCGGGTGCCCTGGGGGACCCGGCGGCTGCTGTCTGGTCTTCGAGCTACCGGGTCAGCCCGCTACTCGTACGGCGAGCGCGTCGCCGATCTGCTCGGTGGTGCGGACGCCCGCCCCGCGCTCGGCGAGGTCGGCGGAGACGGCGGTCTCGATGCGGGCGGCCTCGGGCTCGTACCCGAGGTGGCGCAGCAGCAGCGCGACGGACAGGACGGTGGCCGTGGGGTCGGCCTTGCCCTGGCCCGCGATGTCCGGCGCCGAGCCGTGTACGGGCTCGAACATCGACGGGAACTCGCGGCTCGGGTTGATGTTCCCGGAGGCCGCGACGCCGATGCCGCCGGAGACGGCCGCCGCGAGGTCGGTGATGATGTCGCCGAAGAGGTTGTCGGTGACGATCACGTCGAAGCGGCCGGGGTCGGTGACGAGGAAGATCGTCGCGGCGTCGACGTGGAGGTAGTCGGTGGTGACCTCGGGGAACTCCTTGGCCACCCGGTTGAAGACGTTGGTCCAGAGGTGACCGGCGTACGCCAGGACGTTGTTCTTGTGGACCAGCGTCAGCTTCTTGCGCGGGCGGGCCTGCGCGCGGGCGAAGGCGTCACGGACCACGCGCTCCACGCCGAAGGCGGTGTTGACGGAGACCTCGGTGGCGATCTCGTGCGGGGTGCCGGTGCGGATCGAGCCGCCGTTGCCCGTGTAGGGGCCCTCGGTCCCTTCGCGGACGACGATGAAGTCGATCTCCGGCTGCCCGGCGAGCGGGGTGGCGACGCCCGGGAGCAGCTTCGACGGCCGCAGGTTGACGTGGTGGTCGAAGAGGAAGCGGAGCTTCAGTAGGAAGCCGCGCTCCAGGACACCGGACGGGACCGAGGGGTCGCCGATGGCGCCGAGGAGGATCGCGTCGTGCCGCTTGAGGGCTTCGGCGTCGGCGTCGGTGAGGGTCTCACCGGTCGCGTGGTACCGCCTTGCGCCGAAGTCGTACTCCGTGGTCTCCAGCTTCACATCCTGCGGGAGGACGGTGCCTAGGACCTTGAGCCCCTGGGCCACGACTTCCTGGCCGATGCCGTCACCGGGGATCACTGCGAGATTGAGGATGCGAGAGCTAGCCGACATGCGGGCAGCCTACTCTTCGTCCCAGGGGATGACACGCGATGTCCGGCATGCGGACGGTCGCTTCTCGGTCAACCGCTGTTCACCCGTACGCCCGGGCACAGTTGGGGTCCCCTGGGAAGTCTTTAGTCATGGACACCCCCAACGTCGGCATACCGGAGCCGCTCGCGGCGCGGATGAGCATGCCGGAGCAGCACGAGTACCTGCGCACGAGGCTCTCCCGCCGCACGGTGCTCGCCCGTTCGTTCGCCACGGCCGGGGCGGTGGGCGGCGTCGGCCTGCTGGCGGGCGGTTCGAGCGGTGCGTACGGCGAGGCCCCGCGGGTGGCGGCCGCCTCGTCCGCCCGGGTGCGGGTCGACGGCAAGCTGGTCGCACCCTTCGGACGGCACCTGGCGTTCGGGGCCGACCCGAAGACTCAGATGCGGATCTCCTGGCAGGTGCCGTTCGCCGTCAAGTCCCCCTATGTGCGCGTGGGATCGAGGCCCTGGGAGCTGAGCCAGAAGATCGAGGCGGAGGTGCGCGCCCTGCACACCCCCTCCCTGTCGAAGAAGCTCCCGGCGGTGGAGCAGTACTACCTCCACGCGGCGCTCGACGGACTCAAGCCCGGCACGACGTACTACTACGGCGTCGGCCACGACGGCTTCGACCCGGCGTCGCCCGAGCGGATGTCGACGATCGGTTCGTTCACGACGGCTCCCGCGCGGGCGGACAGGTTCGTCTTCACGGCCTTCGGCGACCAGGGCGTCAGCTATCACGCGCTCGCCAACGACCAGGTGATCCTGGGCCAGAACCCCTCCTTCCATCTGCACGCGGGCGACATCTGCTACGCGGACACCACCGGGCACGGCAAGGAGTCGGACACGTACGACGCGCGCGTGTGGGACACCTTCCTCGCGCAGACGGAGACGGTCGCGAAGTCGGTGCCGTGGATGGTCACGACCGGCAACCACGACATGGAGGCGTGGTACTCGCCGAACGGCTACGGCGGGCAGTCGGCGCGCTGGTCGCTGCCGGAGAACGGCTTCGACCCCCGCGAGGCGCCGGGCGTCTACTCCTTCACGTACGGCAACGTCGGCGTCGTCGCGCTGGACGCCAACGACGTCTCGTACGAGATTCCCGCCAACAGGGGCTACACGGACGGGAAGCAGACCGCCTGGCTCGACGGGCGGCTCGGTGAGCTGCGGGCGGACGAGGGCATCGACTTCATCGTCGTCTTCTTCCACCACTGCGCGTACTCGACGTCGACGCACGCCTCCGACGGCGGGGTGCGCGACGCGTGGCTGCCGCTGTTCACCAAGCACCAGGTGGACCTGGTGATCAACGGTCACAACCACGTGTACGAGCGCACCGACGCCATCAGGGGCGGCGAGGTCGGCAGGCCCGTACCGGTCGGCGCGTCGACCGATCCGACGCGCGACGGCATCGTGTACGTCACCGCAGGCGGCGCGGGCAAGGACCTCTACGGCTTCGGCCCCGGGGTCGAGGACAGCTACGAGGGCAACGTCCCCGATCACGACCACGATCCCGTCGCGAGCTTTTACTGGACGAAATCGCGGCGGCCCGCGCCCGACACCGTCGAGTGGTCACGCGTGCGCTACACCGGCTTCTCGTTCCTCGCGGTGGAGGTCACCGCCGGCGCGCACCCGAGGCTGTCGGTCTCCGCGCTCGCCGAGAACGGCGAGCGCGTCGACCACTTCGAGGTGGAACGGGGAAGGCAGCGGGCTCAGTGACCCGTCTTGCCGCCGTTGTCCCTGCGGTCCAGGGCTCGCTGGAGGGCAGCGGCGGCGTTCTTGCGCTCGGAGCGCTCGGAGTCGCTCGTGCGGGAGATGTGACGGACTCGGCGGGCGGTCGTCTCGGCCATGGGAGATCCACTCCTTGAGGGAAGGGTGATTTCGAGACGCCGGAAGCGGCGGGGAACGTCGGAGCGGCAGGGTTCGCCTGCGTGGGCTCCGGCTCACATCCGCCATTCGCTGGGTCGAGCGAGACGTTCGGCTCCTCCAAAGCTAAGGGAGGGCGGAGCGTCTGTCTCCACAATTACTCGGACTTCCTACTATCTGAGACGGCGTTCACGCGCGTGCCGCTCTCAGCTCGCGGATCAGAGCCCGGACGGGGAGGGAAGAGGCCAGCTCGGGGGTGGTGACATAGCCGACGGACCGGGTCGGGCGGTCCGGCCCGAGATCGGTGATCTCGACCGTCGCCGGGGCTCCGGTCAGGGAGAGGGCGGGCATGATCGCCATCCCGTGGCCGTTGCCGACCATGGAGAGCACGGCCCCGTCGTCCTCGGTCAGGACCGTCGCCTTCGGGATCCAGTCCTGGCGGCGCCACCAGTCCCTCGTGTACGAGCCGCAGTTCTCGTGCCAGTCCATCAGCGGCAGGGAGCGCGGGTCGGGGTGGCCCGCCGGGTGCACGAGGGAGTACGGCTCCTGGACGAGTACGTCGCCGATGAGTCCCGCCGGCACGGGCGAGGCACCGCCGAGCGTCGCTATGCCCACGTCGGCGCGGCCCTCCGCGACCTCGCCCGCGGTGCCCGCGCCCAGCTCGCGCACCACCCTGACCTCCGGGCGGATGCCGGGATGGCGGGCGGTGAGGCGCTCCAGGGCGGCCGGGAGCAGGTGCAGGGCCGCGCTGCGGAAGGCGGCGATGCGCAGCGGGCCGGTGACCTCGCCCCGTTCGGCGGCACGGGCCTCGGTGACCAGGGCGTCCAGGAGCCGCAGCACCCGTCGGGCGTGGGCGGCCGCCGCGGCGCCCGCGGGGGTCGGCGTCGCGCCCTTGCGGCCGCGCTCGAAGAGGACCGCGCCCACCTTGCGTTCCGTGCCGCGGATCGAGTGGGAGACCGCGGACTGGGTGAGCCCGAGCGCCCGCGCCGCCGCGGAGAAGCCCCGCTCGCGGTCGACGGCGACGAGAACGCGCAGTTCGTGCGGGGCAAGGTCCGCGGTGTGTACGGCGTCCATCGAGGCTCCTGCCTGCTTCTATGAGGGCCCTTCATGGATCCGGGCGTTCCATGAGCGCAACCCTCTGCCCGGTCCGGGCATTCCTGCCTACGGTCACGGACATGACCGAGACCGCGCTCACCGTGCACCAGACCGCCCGCCCCCACGGCTTCCCCACCGCCGGCCACTTCGCGTTCGTGGAGTCCGCGCGGCCCGAGCCCACCCCGGGCACCGCCCTCGTCGAGAACCTCTACTGGTCCGTCGACCCCTACCACCGGGAGATGATGGACGGCGACTTCGCGCTGCACGCCCCCTTGGAGGGCCGCACACTGGGCCGCGTCATCGAGTCCCGCGACCCGGCCTTCACCGAGGGGGAGATCGTTTTCCACCGTCAGGGCTGGCGCACGCACGCCGTGGTCACCCGCGACGAGGCACGCCCCGTCCCCCGCTTCGACGGCGTGCCCCTCTCGGCGCATCTGAGCATTCTCGGCGGCACCGGCCTGACGGCTTACGTGGGCCTCACCCGGATCGCCGAACTCCGCGCGGGGCAGGACCTGTTCGTCTCCGCGGCGGCGGGCGGCGTCGGTACGGCGACGGGGCGCCTCGCCCGGCTCATGGGCGCGGGACGGCTCGTCGGCAGCGCGGGGACGGCGGCGAAGGCGGCGTACCTGACCGAGCGCGTCGGCTACGACGAGGTCTTCGACTACCACGCGGGCCCCACGGCCGACCTCCTGTCGAAGGCGGCCCCCGACGGCATCGACGTCTACGTGGACAACGTCGGCGGCGAGCACCTGGAGGCGGCGATCTCCTCGCTGCGCGAGTTCGGGCGGATCGTACGGATCGGGACCCTGGCCCAGTACAACGCCACCGGCGCGCCGTACACGCTGCGCAACCTCCCCGACATCGTCGAGAAGAGCCTGCGCATGGAGGGCTTCCTCGTCAGCAACCACCGTGCCGTGCAGGAGGAGTTGTACGAGTTCGTGGTGCCGCACCTGCGGAGCGGGCGGGTCGGGCTCGACGAGACGGTGGTGGAGGGGTTCGAGCGGATCGTGGACGCGTTCCTGGGGATGCTGCGGGGCGAGAACGTGGGAAAGATGATCGTCCGCGCGCGCGGCAGGGCCTAGGGCGTGTCCGTGAAGTCCCGTCGTTCGCCCCCAGGGCGGGCGTCGCGCCGCAGGCGGGACTTCGCGGGCCCGCCCTAGAACACGTCTCCGTCGCGCCAGTCGATGAGGAACGGGTGCGCGGGGTCCGGATCGACCGAGCCCCACAGCAGCGGCGGGTCCTCCTCCGGCATGAGGACCGCGCCCGCCGGGCCGAGCGTGCCGACCTCGCCCTGCCACTCCCGCCAGCCGCGCGCGAGGTAGAGCCCTGCGCCTTCGTCGGACGCCGAGAGCGCCCCCAGCTCGTACGCCCCGTCGATGACCCGCTCCAGGGCGCCCATCACCAGGCCGCCGAGACCCCGCCGCCGTCGGTCGGGGCGGACGGCGACCGCCTCGACGTAACCGACACGCAGGGAACGGCCGTTGTGCAGGACCCGTCGCTGCACCACCGAGCCGTGCGCGAGCAGGGCACCCGCCGCGTCATGGACGAGGGCGTGCACACCGCCCAGGCCGTGGTCCCAGTCCTGATCGCTGAAGTCGCCGTCGAAGGCCTCGTCGAGCAGGGCGCGGGCGGCGCGCAGATCGGTGGCCGCCAGCCCGCTGGTGTGGCACGTCCGCAGGATGTTTTCCGACACCTCACCAGCGTAACGAGGTCCGTCCGGGCGATCCTCATTGGTCTGCACCATGGCGCGGGCGGGCTCCGCACAGCAGAATCGGGGCCATGTCTGAGACCCAGCAGCAGCGAGAGTGGACCCCCATCCACGGCGAGCCCTACCGCTCCGTGCCCTACCGGCCCGAGCGCATGCCCGAGGCCCAATCCCTGGCCCGGGCGGCGGAGTTGCGGGAGCGGATGCGGGAGCGGCGCACCGTGCGGCAGTTCGCGCCGGACCCGGTGCCCCCGCAGGTGGTGCGGGACGCCATCGCGTGTGCGGCGACGGCTCCGTCCGGCGCGCACCAGCAGCCGTGGACGTTCGTCCTCGTCCAGGATCCGGAGGTCCGCCGCCGTATCCGCGAGGCCGCCGAGAACGAGGAGCAGATCTCGTACGACGGCCGGCTCGGCGAGGAGTGGCTGGCGGCCCTGCGCCCCCTCGGCACCGACGAGGTGAAGCCGCACCTGACGGACGCGCCCGCGCTGATCGTCGTCTTCCAGCAGCGGTACTGGCTGGGCGAGGACGGCACCAAGCACAAGCACTACTACGTCGACGAATCGGTCGGCATCGCGGTGGGCATGCTCCTGTCCGCCCTGCACCTGTCCGGCCTCGCCGCGCTCATCCACACGCCGAGCCCGATGCGGTTCCTGTCGCAGGTGCTGGGCCGCCCCGAGAACGAGAAGGCGTTCGCCGTGATCCCCGTGGGCTATCCGGCTCCGGACTGCCAGGTTCCCGACCTCGTACGCAAGTCGCTCGATCAGGTGCTCGTGGAGGTCTGAGCGGATACGAGCCCCTGACGGAGGGCCGGGTAGTCGGTGTAACCCTCGGCGCCCTCCCCGTAGAGGTGGGTCTCGTCGACCTCCTGGAGCGGCGCGCCCGCCTCGAACCGCTCCGGAAGGTCGGGGTTGGCGATGAACGCCCGTCCGTACGAGACGAGATCGGCGGCCCCGGACGCGAGGACGGCCTCGCCCGCCTCCCGCGTCGTCGGGTCGCCGTTCTCGCCCACGTTGGCGATGAGCGTGCCGTGCCAGTGGGGCCGCAGGTCGGCGAGGGCCGGGTAGCGGTCGTTGTCGGTGAGGTGGAGGTAGGCGAGGCCGAGTCCGTCGATCTCGTCGAGCAGCGCGCGGTAGACGGGGCCGGGGTCGGCCTCCGCCATGCCGAACTGCGGGTTGCCGGGCGAGAGGCGCAGCCCGAGGCGCTCGGCGCCGATGGCGTCGGCGACGGCCCGCACGACCTCGACGGCGAAACGGATGCGGTCGGCGACCGAGCCCCTGCCGTACGCGTCGTCGCGCAGGTTGGTGTTGTCAGCGAGGAACTGGTGGATCAAGTAGCTGTTGGCGCCGTGCAGTTCGACCCCGTCGAAGCCCGCCTCGATGGCGTTGCGGGCGGCGTCCGCGAAGTCCTGGACGGCGGCGCGGATGTCGTCCGGCGTCATCTCGCGGGGCGTGACCGGGTCGGCCTTGCCGCCGGGCACGTGCACGCGGCTCGGGTCCACGAGCACGGCGGACGGCGCGGCGGGGGCGTCGCCGTCGACGCGGGACAGGGGGTGCCCGTGACGGCCGCCGTGCATCAGCTGGGCGTAGATCCGGCCGCCCGCGGCGTGCACGGCGCCGGTGACGCGCCGCCAGCCCTCGATGTGCGCGGCGGTCTCGAGTCCCGGGTAGCGCCAGCCGCTCTGGCCGCGGCTGCTGGGCCAGATGCCCTCGGTGACGATGAGGCCGGCGCTCGCGCGCTGGGCGTAGTAGTCGGCGACGACCGGCAGCGGGGTGCCGTCGGCCGTGGCGCGCAGCCGGGTCATGGGGGCCATGACGACGCGGTTGGGGAGGGGGCCGAGGGGGCCCGCGGAATAGGGCGCGAGAAGCGTGGTGTTCGTCATGCCGGAACGGTAGAAGCTGCCACCGGTGTGAGATTCAAGTACGGATGCGAGATTCGAGTGCGGAGGTCGAACGGGCGATGAGGATCGGCGAGCTGGCGAGGCGTACCGCCGTGAGCGAGCGCTCCCTGCGCTACTACGAGCAGCAGGGACTGCTGTACGCGGACCGTACCCCGGGCGGTCACCGCGACTATCCGGAGAGCGCGGTCGACCGGGTCGTCCACATCCAGGAGCTGTTCGCGGCGGGCCTGTCCAGCGCGAAGATCGTCCAACTCCTGCCGTGCATGCGGGACAAGGACGGCGGTCCTTCGGAGACGGCGACGCCGTGGCTGGTGGACGAGCTGACCGAGGCGCGTGCCAGGATCGACCGGCAGGTGGAGGATCTGCTGCGGGCGCGGGAGGTCCTGGACGAGGTGATCACGGCGGCGTCCGGCGCGACGCACTGACTCACCGTCCCCTCAACTCCCCTTGAACGATGCGGAGTTCAGCGACCGCGACAGCCTGGACAATCGTTTCTGGCCCCGCGCCGCCTTCCCGGGTACGGTCGTGATCATGAACGTAACGCCCTCTCGAAGAGCCCTCCTCGGCGCCGCGGCCGCGGCTCCCGTGTTCCTCTCGGTGCCCGGCACCGCGCACGCGACGCCCTCGACCGACGCCCGGCGGCGGCTGCGCGAACTCGAGAAGGGCTACCCGGGCCGCATCGGGCTGCACGCCCTGAACACCGGTACCGGCGCCACCCTCGGCTACCGCGCGGACGAACGCTTCGCGATCGCCTCGACGTTCAAGGTCCTCGCCGCCGCGGCGATCCTGCGCAGGGCGCGCGAGGAGGAGCCCGGCCTGCTCGACACGGTGATCCGGTACGGGCGCGACGACCTGGTCACGTACTCACCGCGATGCGAGATGCACCTCGCGACGGGCATGACGGTACGGGAGCTGTGCGACGCGACCGTCACGTACAGCGACAACGCGGCGGGCAACCTGCTGATGCGGCGCATCGGCGGCCCGTCCGGCATCACCAGGTTCGCCCGCTCCCTCGGCGACCCCCACACCCGCCTCGACCGGTGGGAGACCGATCTCAACACCAACATCCCCGGCGACCCGCGCGACACGACGACCCCCGCGGCCATGACCGCGAACCTGCGCAAGCTCGTCCTCGGCGACGCCCTCGCCCCCCTGGACCGCGACCAGCTCATCCGGTGGCTCGTGGAGAACACCACCGGCGACGCCCGCATCCGCGCCGGGCTCCCCGAGGGCTGGCGGGTCGGTGACAAGACCGGCTCCCCCGCGTACGGCGGGGTCAACGACATCGCGGTGGCCTGGCCCCCGAAGGGCGGCGCGCCGCTGATCATCTCCGTCTACACGACGCGCCTCGACCCGGACACCCCCGGCGAGGACCGCATCGCCGCCGACATGACCCGCGTCGCCGTCGACGCCCTCACCTGACGGGCCCCTGGAAAACACACCGCCTCCGACCGGGGTGGGGCCCGGATCGGAGGCGGGGTTCAGGGGCGGGCCGCATAGGCCCGCGGCGGGCCTCAGCCCATGTGCGGGTAGCCGTACTCGGTCGGCGGGACCAGCGTCTCCTTGATGGCACGCGTCAGCGTCCACCGCTGGAGGTTCTGCGGGGCGCCCGCCTTGTCGTTGGTGCCGGAGGCACGGCCGCCGCCGAAGGGCTGCTGGCCGACGACGGCGCCGGTCGACTTGTCGTTGATGTAGAAGTTGCCCGCGGCGTAGCGGAGCTTCTCCATCGTGTACGCGGCCGCCGCGCGGTCGTTCGCGATGACCGAACCGGTGAGCGCGTAGTCCGAGACCGACTCCATCTGGGTCAGCATCTCGTCGTACTTGTCGTCCTCGTACACATGCACGGCAAGGAACGGGCCGAAGTACTCGGTCGTGAAGACCTCGTTGGCCGGGTCCGAGCACTCGACGACGGTCGGGCGCACGAAGTAGCCGACGGAGTCGTCGTAGGTACCGCCCGCGACGATCGTGCAGGACTCGTCCGCCTTGGCGCGGTCGATCGCCGCCTTGTTCTTGGCGAACGCGCGCTCGTCGATGACCGCGCCGATGAAGTTCGACAGGTCGGTGACGTCACCCATCTTGATGCCGTCGACCTCGGCCGCGAACTCCTCCTTGAAACCGGAGTTCCAGATGGAGGCCGGGATGTACGCGCGCGAGGTCGCCGAGCACTTCTGGCCCTGGAACTCGAAGGAGCCGCGGGTCAGCGCGGTCTTCAGGATCGCGCGGTCGGCGCTCGGGTGCGCGACGACGAAGTCCTTGCCGCCCGTCTCGCCGACGAGGCGCGGGTAGGTGCGGTACTTCGCGATGTTCTCGCCGACCGTCTTCCACAGGTGCTGGAAGGTCGGGGTCGAGCCGGTGAAGTGGATGCCGGCCAGGTCGCGGTGGTGCAGGGCGACCTCGGAGACCGCGATGCCGTCACCGGTGACGAGGTTGATGACGCCCTTGGGCAGGCCCGCCTCCTCCAGGAGCTGCATGAGCAGCACGGCGGCGTGCGTCTGCGTCGGGGACGGCTTCCACACGACCACGTTGCCCATCAGGGCGGGGGCGGTGGGGAGGTTGCCCGCGATGGCGGTGAAGTTGAACGGCGTGATCGCGTAGACGAAGCCCTCGAGCGGGCGGTGGTCCAGGCGGTTCCAGACGCCGGTGGCGTTCGCCGGGGGCTGCTCGGCGAGCAGGTCACGTGCGTACTTGACGTTGAAGCGCCAGAAGTCGACCAGCTCACAGGGCGTGTCGATCTCGGCCTGCTGGGCGGTCTTCGACTGGCCGAGCATCGTGGAGGCGGCCAGGGTCTCGCGCCAGGTGGTGGAGAGCAGCTCGGCGGCGCGCAGGATGATCGCGGCGCGGTCGTCGAAGGACATCGCGCGCCACGCCGGGGCGGCGGCGAGAGCGGCGTCGATCGCGTCCTGGGCGTCCTGCTGGGTCGCGTGGCGGCCGGTGCCGATGACGGCCTTGTGGTTGTGCGGCTGCACGACCTGGAAGGGCTCGCCGCCACCGAGGCGCTTGACGCCGCCGATGGTCATCGGCAGCTCGATGGGGTTCTCGGCCAGCTCCTTGAGCTTGGTCTCGAGGCGGGCGCGCTCCGGCGAGCCGGGCGCGTAACCGTGCACCGGCTCGTTGACCGGGGCGGGGACCTGGGTCACAGCGTCCATGAGTTCCGTATCTCCTTAAGAGGGTCGAGGGGGTGGGAGCTCAGCCCTTGGTTCAGTCCTTGGTGAGGATGGAGCGGGCGAAGAAGAGGAGGTTGGCGGGCTTCTCCGCGAGACGGCGCATGAAATAGCCGTACCAGTCGGTGCCGTAGGCGGTGTAGACGCGCATCCGGTGGCCCTCGGCGGCCAGCCGCAGGTGCTCGTCGCTGCGGATGCCGTACAGCATCTGGAATTCGTACTCGTCCAGTTTGCGCCCCGCGCGCCGCGCCAGCTCCTGCGCGATGGAGATCAGGCGCGGGTCGTGGGACCCGATCATCGGGTACCCCTCGCCCTCCATCAGGATGCGCAGGATACGGACGTACGCCTTGTCGATCTCGGCCTTGTCCTGGTAGGCGACCTCGGCGGGCTCCTTGTAGGCGCCCTTCACGATCCGGACGCGGCTGCCGTCGGCGGCGAGGCGCCGGGCGTCGGCCTCGGTGCGGAAGAGGTAGGCCTGGATGACGCAGCCGGTCTGCGGGAAGTCCTTCCGCAGCTCGTCGTGGATGGCGAACATCGAGTCGAGGGTGGTGTGGTCCTCGGCGTCCAGGGTGACCGTGGTGCCGATGGCGGCGGCGGCCTCGACGACGGGCCGCACATTGGCGAGGGCCAGCTCGTGGCCGCCCTCCAGCGCTTGGCCGAACATCGACAGCTTCACGGACATCTCGGCCCTGGTGCCGAGGCCGAGGTCCTTCAGGCGGTCGATCAGCTCCAGGTAGGCGTCGCGGGCCGCGTGGGACTGCTCGACGGTGGTGATGTCCTCGCCCACCACGTCGAGGGTGACCTCAAGGCCCTTGTCGGCGGCGTCGACGATGATCGGGACGACCTGGTCCACGGTCTCACCGGCGATGAACCGGGAGACGACCTGCTTGGTGCCGGGGGCCGCCGAGACGAAACGGCGCATGTTGTCGCTGCGCGACGCGGCGAGGATCACGGGACCCAGCACGGGGCACCTCCACAGGTGTACGAAATCGGGTGCCCTACCGACATATCCCTACGTGCGGGTAATGCTGCGGTACGGCACGGAGAACCACCGTGAAATCTAAGGATCCCTCGGATCATGGGCCATCGACACCTGTCACGCATCCGTGCCCTGGATCTCAGACAGATGTCTGAAGAACGCGGCGGCCTGCGCGAGAATGGTCATCGTGAAGGGCGACTACCAAGAACTGGTCGACGAGATCTCGGCGCTGCTCGGCGCCCCCGCGACCCTGGAGAACCGCGATTTCGAGCTGATCGCCTTCGGCGCGCACGACGGCGGCGGCGACGGCGAGAGCGGCTTCGACGCGACCGTCCTCGACCCCGTCCGCACCCGTTCGATCCTGACGCGCCGCTCCACGGCCGAGGTCCGGGCCTGGTTCGAGGGCTTCGGCATCACCCGCGCCACGGGTCCGGTCCGGATCCCGCCCACCCCGGAGGCGGGCGTCCACCGGGGCCGCATCTGCCTGCCCGTGCGCCACCGGGGCTTCGCCCTCGGATACGTGTGGCTGCTCGACGACGATCCGGGCCCGACGGAGCAGCAGCTGGGCGCGGCCATGGAGGTGGCCACCCGGATCGGCGCGCTCCTGGCCGACGAGGCGCAGGCGGGCGCCGACCTCACCCGCGAGTTCCGCGCGGTCCTGACGGCCGAGCGCGGCTGGCAGCGCGACATGGCGGTGGCCGCCCTGCGGACAGCGCTCGGCTCGCGCGGCGACGGCCTGCACGCGGTGGTGTGCGTGGCGCCGTGGCGTTCCGCGGACCCGGACGACGCGCCGGCCGCCCGCACGGTGCCGGGCGCGGCCGCGGTGTGCACGGTTCCGTGGGGCACGACCGCGCAGTCCCTGGCGGCCCTGGTACGGCTGCGCTCCGCCGACGCGATGGCCCCCGCGCACACGGCGGCGGCGCGCCTCCTGGAGTCGGCGCCGGGCGGCGCGGCCGGTATCGCGGGGGCCCGGCACGGCCTGGAGGACTTGGGCGCCGCCTGGTGGGAGGCGTCGGCGGCGGCCCGCGCGGCGCTCGCCGAGCGGCGCTTCGGCCCGGTGGCGCAGTGGTCGGACGTGGGCCCCTACCGGCTGCTGACCGCCCTGCCCCCGGAGGCGGCGCACGACCCCGTCGGCCGCCAGCTCCTCGGCCCCACGCATCGCGAACTGGCCCGCACCGCCGAGGTGTTCCTCGACTGCGCGGGCCAGGCGGGCCGCGCGGCCGCCGAGTTGGGCATCCACCGCCAGACGCTCTACTACCGCCTCTCCCGCGTGGAGCAGCTCACCGGCCTCGACCTGGACGACGGCGAGGACCGGCTGCTGCTGCACATGGTCCTGAAGTCGTCGCGGCTGTAGCGCTCGGCCCGGTAGCGCCGGGGTTCACCGGCTGACGCCCGCCCCTCAGACCTCTTCCCGCATCCGCCGCGTCACCCGACGCAGCCCCTCGGTCAGCTGCTCGGCGGTGGTCGCCGACGCGGGGTCGAAGAGCCACTGCATCATCAGGCCGTTGAGGAGCGTGGTGTAGAGGCGGCCCTCGCTCTCCAGCACGTCGGCGGGGATCTCGTTCTCCTCGATGCCGGTGAACAGCGCCGTGATTCCGCTGCGCCCCTGCTTCTGCGCCTCGATCAGCAACTCGCGGATGCCCGCGAGGCGTTCCCCCTGGGTGATGACCTCCAGCGTCATCATCCAGATGGGCCGCGCCTCGGGGACCGAGCGGATGATGTTCCCCCAGATCTCCTGGAACCGCTCCAGGCCCCCCTCCCCCGGACTCCCCCCGGCCAGCGAACTCTCGAAGGTGTCTCCCAGCGGCTCGATGAGGGCGATGTACGCCTGCGCGAGCAGCGCGTCCTTCGATCCGTAGTGGTAGCCGATGGACCCGAGGTTCGTCCCCGACTCCTTCACGATGTCGCGGGCCGTCGTGCGCGCGAACCCCTTCTCCAGCAGGCAGCGCTTGGCGCCTTCGAGCAGATCCTCACGGTGTCCCATACGGGCAGCCTACGTCGATCCATACGAGCGTCCCATACCGACGTCTTACACGAGTGATTTACACGCTCGTACTAGACGTCCGTATAAGACGCCCGTACAGTCACCGCCATGCGAACGAAACCGCAAGCCACCGACCCCACCACCCCCGCCCGGGCCACCCGCAAGGAGTGGACCGCCCTCGCCGTCCTGATGCTTCCGCTGCTGCTGGTCTCGATGGACGTCTCCGTCCTGTACTTCGCGATCCCGCAGATCACCGCCGATCTGGACCCGAGCGGCACCCAGCAGTTGTGGATCTTCGACATCTACGCGTTCGTCCTCGCCGGACTGCTGATGACGATGGGCTCGCTCGGCGACCGCATCGGGCGCCGCCGGCTCCTGCTGTTCGGGGCCACGGCCTTCGGCGCCGCCTCGCTCGTCGCCGCGTACGCCGACAGCGCCGAGACGCTGATCGCGGCCCGCGCGGTCCTCGGAGTCGGCGGCGCGACCCTGATGCCGTCCACCCTGGCTCTCGTACGCACGATGTTCCGCGACGCCGGACAGCGCGCGAAGGCCATCGGCCTGTGGCAGACGGTCATGGTCGCCGGCATCGCGCTCGGCTCGGTGATGAGCGGCGTCCTCGTCGAGCACTTCTGGTGGGGCTCGGTCTTCCTCGTCAACCTGCCCGCGATGGTGCTGCTGCTCGTCCTCGCCCCCGTCCTGATCCCGGAGGCCAGGGACCCGCACCCCGGCCGCTTCGACCTGCTGAGCGTGCCCCTGTCCATGGCCGCCGTACTGCCGCTCGTCTGGGGCCTCAAGGAGGTCGCCGCGGAGGGCGTCGAGTTGTCCTACGTCGTGTCCGTCGCCGTCGGTCTCGCCTTCGCCGCGCTCTTCGTCCGGCGCCAGCGCACCACCGCCGCGCCGATGGTCCCACCGGAGCTGTTCCGGGGGCGGGGCCGTGCCTTCCGCGCCGCTGTCTCGCTGAATCTCATCTCGTCGCTGGCGATGTTCGGCTCGGTGTACTTCACCACCCAGTACCTCCAGTCCGTCCTCGGCATGAGCGCCATCGAGGCCGCGCTCTGGGCGCTGCTGCCCTCGGTACCGATCGGCCTCGCGGCGCCCGCCGCCACGGCGCTGGTGCAGCGCGGCGTGGACCGCGCCCACGTGGTGGCCGTCGGCTTCACCGTCGCCGCCGGCGGCTACGGCCTGCTCGCCCTCGCCGGCGCCGACTCGCTGGGGCTGGTCCTCGCCGGGGCGGGCGTGCTGGCCTGCGGCGGGACGGTCATCGGCGCACAGCTCACGGACCTGGCGCTCGGCGCGGCCCCGGCGGAGAAGGCGGGCACCGCGTCGTCGCTCCTTGAGACGGGCCAGGAGTTCGGCGGCGCCATGGGCATGGCGCTGCTCGGCTCCATCGGCAACGCGGTCTACCGCGACGCGGTCCCCAGCTGGGCCCCCGCCGAGGCCCGCGAGACACTCGGCGGCGCGGTGGCGGCGGCGCACCACCTGCCGGAGCGCGCGTCCGACACGCTCCTGACGACGGCACGCGAGGCGTTCACCAGCGGCATGCACGCCGCGGCACTGACCGGCGCGGTGATCCTGCTGGCGGCGGCGACGGTGGCCGCAAGCGCGCTGCGCACGAAAAAGCCGGACGAGCTGGAGGAATATCCAGCCCGTCCGGCGTGTGAGGGCGAACTCGGCGAAGCCGGGGGCGACGGCGCCCAGAACTCCGGGGCCCGGAGCCTCAGTCCGTGAGGTTCACCGCACGCGCGGACTCCGCGCCGATCTCCTCGGCCAGCTCGGTCAGGACCGACTGCGGAACGGTGTCGTCGACGGTCAGCACGGCGAGGGCCTCCCCGCCCACGTCGGCGCGGGCGACCTGCATGCCGGCGATGTTGATCCCGGCCTCGCCGAGGACGCGGCCGACGGTGCCGACGACACCCGGGCGGTCGGCGTACCGCAGGACGACCATGTGCTCGGCGAGCGCCAGGTCCACGTCGTACTCGCCGATGGCGACGATCTTCTGGAGATGCTTGGGCCCGGCCAGCGTGCCGGAGACCGCGATCTCCTCGCCGTCGGAGAGCGTGCCGCGCACCGTGACCACATTGCGGTGGTCGGGCGACTCGGAGCTGGTGGTGAGGCGGACCTCGACACCGCGCTCCTGGGCGAACAGGGGGGCGTTGACGTAACTCACGGTCTCGTCGACGACGTCCTCGAACACGCCCTTGAGCGCGGACAGTTCGAGCACCTTGACGTCGTGCTGGGTGATCTCGCCGTACACCTCGACGTCGAGGCGGGCCGCGACCTCCTGGGCGAGCGCGGTGAAGATGCGGCCGAGCTTCTCGGCGAGCGGCAGGCCGGGGCGCACGTCCTCGGCGATGACGCCGCCCTGCACGTTCACCGCGTCCGGGACCAGCTCGCCGGCGAGCGCGAGGCGCACCGACTTGGCGACGGCGATACCCGCCTTCTCCTGCGCCTCGTCCGTGGAGGCGCCGAGGTGCGGAGTGCAGACGACCTGGTCGAACTGGAAGAGCGGGGAGTCCGTGCAGGGCTCCTTCGCGTACACGTCCAGACCGGCGCCCGCGACGCGGCCCTCCTTGAGGGCGGAGTGCAGCGCCTCCTCGTCGACGATTCCGCCGCGCGCGGCGTTGACGATGCGGACGGTCGGCTTGACCTTGTGCAGCGCCTCGTCGCCGATGAGACCGAGGGTCTCGGGCGTCTTGGGCAGGTGCACGGTGATGAAGTCGGAGACTTCGAGCAGCTCGTCGAGGGACAGCACCTTCACGCCCATCTGGGCGGCGCGGGCGGGCTGGACGTACGGGTCGTAGGCGACGACCTTCATGCCGAAGGCGCTCATGCGCTGCGCGACCAGTGCGCCGATGCGGCCGAGGCCCACGACGCCGAGGGTCTTCTCGGCCAGCTCGACGCCCGTGTACTTGGAACGCTTCCACTCGGCGTTCTTCAGGGCGGCGTTGGCCTGGGGGATGTTCCGCGCGGTGGCGAGGAGCAGGCCGCAGGCCAGCTCGGCGGCGGTGACGATGTTCGACGTCGGGGCGTTGACGACCATCACGCCGGCCTTGGTGGCGGCGGACACGTCGACGTTGTCCAGGCCGACGCCCGCGCGGGCGACGACCTTCAGCTTCTTGGCGGCGGCGATGGCCTCGGCGTCGACCTTGGTCGCGGAGCGGACCAGGATCGCGTCGACGTCGGCGATCGCGGGCAGCAGCTCGGCGCGGTCCGCGCCGTTGCACTGCCGGATCTCGAAGTCCGGGCCCAGGGCGTCGACGGTGGCGGGCGACAGCTCTTCAGCGATGAGTACGACGGGTTTGCCGGTGGCAGCAGTGCTCACGTGAGTCCTCACAAGTCCATTGCGGACGGCCGTCCCGACGGCCGCAGGCGGTGGAGGGTGCTTGCCGCGTGGAAGACGCACGACGCTGTGGGCCCGACGCGAATGTTGAACAGAAGCATAGTGGCGCCGAACGGATCAGCATGCGCCTCTGAGGAAGGATCACCCGTCCGTGGCTGGACGCGGTGTACTAAAGGTAAGCCCCTCCGGTGATTGAGGAGCAGGGTCCGGGGCGGAGCCCCGAGGCGGTGCCCCGGACCCGGTGCGGGCTAGGCCTCCTCGTTGACCCACGACATGAGCTTGCGCAGCTCCTTGCCGGTGGTCTCCAGGAGGTGGTTCTCGTCCTGGGTCTTGTACTCGTTGTACTTCTTCAGACCGCCGTGGTACTCGTCCATCCACTGCTTGGCGAAGGTGCCGTCCTGGATCTCCGCGAGGACCTTCTTCATCTCGGCCTTGGTGGCGTCGGTGATGATCCGCGGGCCGGTGATGTAGTCGCCCCACTCGGCGGTCTCGGAGACCGACCAGCGCATCTTCTCCAGGCCGCCCTCGTACATGAGGTCGACGATCAGCTTCAGCTCGTGGAGGCACTCGAAGTACGCGATCTCCGGCTGGTAGCCCGCCTCGGTCAGCGTCTCGAAGCCCGCCTTGACCAGCGCGGCGGTGCCGCCGCAGAGCACGGCCTGCTCGCCGAACAGGTCGGTCTCGGTCTCCTCGGTGAAGGTCGTCTTGATGACGCCCGCACGCGTGCCGCCGATGCCCTTGGCGTACGAGAGCGCCAGCTGGAAGCCGTTGCCGGTGGCGTCCTGCTCGACGGCCGCGATACACGGAACGCCGCGGCCCTCCTCGTACTGACGACGGACGAGGTGGCCCGGGCCCTTGGGCGCGACCATGCAGACGTCGACGCCCTCGGGGACCTTGATGAAGCCGAAGCGGATGTTCAGGCCGTGGCCGAAGAACAGGGCGTCGCCGTCCTTGAGGTTGTCCTTGATGGACTCCTCGTAGACCTGGGCCTGGATCGGGTCCGGCACCAGGATCATGATGACGTCGGCCTCGGCCGCCGCCTCCGACGGGGTGACGACCCGCAGGCCCTGCTCCTCGGCCTTGGCCTTGGACTTGGAGCCCTCGTGCAGACCGACGCGGACGTCGACACCCGAGTCGCGCAGCGACAGCGCGTGGGCGTGGCCCTGGCTGCCGTAGCCGATGACCGCGACCTTGCGGCCCTGGATGATGGACAGGTCGGCGTCGTCGTCGTAGAACAGCTCGGCCACTGGGAATCTCCTATGTGTGCTGGTGTTGCGTCCCACCGTACGGCGGGTTCGGCGAGGGAAGTTGTCGGGTCTCGGTATCCGAGAGGGGCCCGGGCGGCCCGGGTCAGGCGGAGCGGTCGAGCGCCCGCAGGCTGCGGTCCGTGATGGAGCGGGAGCCGCGGCCGATCGCGATGGTGCCGGACTGGACCAGCTCCTTGATGCCGAAGGGCTCCAGCATCTTGAGCATCGCCTCCAGCTTGTCGCTGCTGCCGGTGGCCTCGATGGTGACGGCCTCCGGGGAGACGTCCACGGTCTTGGCGCGGAAGAGCTGGACGATCTCGACGATCTGGGAGCGGGTCTCGTTGTCGGCGCGGACCTTGGCCAGGACGAGTTCGCGCGCCACGGCGGCGCCCGGCTCCAGTTCGACGATCTTCAGGACGTTGACGAGCTTGTTGAGCTGTTTGGTGACCTGTTCGAGCGGCAGGTCCTCGACGTTCACCACGATGGTGATGCGGGAGATGTCGGGGTGCTCGGTGACGCCCACGGCGAGCGAGTCGATGTTGAAGCCGCGGCGCGAGAACAGGGCGGTGATCCGGGCGAGGACGCCGGGCTTGTTCTCGACCAGGACGGAGAGCGTGTGCTTGGTGGACATGGCGCGTGGTCTCTCTTTCGCTCTCGCTCAGTCGTCTTCGTTGTCGCCGAAGTCGGGGCGGACCCCGCGGGCGGCCATGACCTCGTCGTTCGAGGTGCCGGCGGCGACCATCGGCCAGACCTGGGCGTCCTCGTGGACGATGAAGTCGACGACGACCGGGCGGTCGTTGATGGCGTTGGCCTCGGCGATGACCTTGTCCAGGTCCTCGGGGCGCTCGCAGCGCAGCGCCACGCAGCCCATCGCCTCCGACAGCTTCACGAAGTCCGGGACGCGGGTGCCCTTGTTGGGGCCGATGTCCTCGGGGCCGCTGTGCAGGACGGTGTTGGAGTAACGCTGGTTGTAGAACAGGGTCTGCCACTGGCGGACCATCCCGAGGGCGCCGTTGTTGATGATGGCGACCTTGATCGGGATGTTGTTCAGGGCGCAGGTGGTCAGCTCCTGATTGGTCATCTGGAAGCAGCCGTCGCCGTCGATCGCCCAGACCGTGCGGCCGGGCTGGCCGGCCTTGGCGCCCATCGCGGCCGGGACCGCGTAGCCCATCGTCCCGGCGCCGCCGGAGTTGAGCCAGGTCGCCGGCTTGTCGTACTGGATGAAGTGCGCGGCCCACATCTGGTGCTGGCCGACGCCCGCCGCGAAGATCGTGTCCTCGGGGGCCAGTTGGCCGACGCGCTCGATGACCTGCTGCGGGGAGAGCGAGCCGTCCTCCGGCTGGGTGTAGCCGAGGGGGTAGGTCTCGCGCCAGCGGTTGAGGTCGTTCCACCAGGCGGAGTAGTCGCCGGTGTGGCCCTCGGTGTGCTCGGCCTGGACGGCCTGGACGAGGTCGGCGATGACCTCGCGGGCGTCGCCGACGATCGGCACGTCGGCGGCGCGGTTCTTGCCGATCTCGGCCGGGTCGATGTCGGCGTGGACGATCTTCGCGAAGGGCGCGAAGCTGTCCAGCTTGCCGGTGACGCGGTCGTCGAAGCGGGCTCCGAGGGCGACGATCAGGTCGGCCTTCTGCAACGCGGTGACGGCGGTGACCGCACCGTGCATGCCCGGCATTCCCACGTGCAGCGGGTGGCTGTCGGGGAACGCGCCGAGCGCCATCAGCGTGGTGGTGACGGGCGCTCCGGTCAGCTCGGCGAGGACCTTCAGCTCGGCGGTGGCCCGCGCCTTCAGGACGCCGCCGCCGACGTACAGGACGGGGCGTTTGGCCGCGGTGATGAGCTTGGCGGCCTCGCGGATCTGCTTGGCGTGCGGCTTGGTCACCGGGCGGTAGCCGGGCAGGTCCTGCTGCGGCGGCCAGGAGAACGTGGTCCGCGCCTGGAGGGCGTCCTTCGCGATGTCTACGAGGACCGGGCCCGGACGGCCCGTCGAGGCGATGTGGAAGGCCTCGGCGATGGTGCGCGGGATGTCCTCGGCCTTGGTGACCAGGAAGTTGTGCTTCGTGATCGGCATCGTGATGCCGACGATGTCCGCCTCCTGGAAGGCGTCCGTGCCGATCGCCTTGGAGGCCACCTGCCCGGTGATCGCGACCATCGGGACGGAGTCCATGTGGGCGTCGGCGATCGGCGTGACGAGGTTCGTGGCGCCGGGGCCGCTGGTCGCCATGCAGACGCCGACCTTGCCGGTGGCCTGGGCGTAGCCGGTGGCGGCGTGGCCCGCGCCCTGCTCGTGCCGGACCAGGACGTGCCTGACCCGGGTGGAGTCCATCATCGGGTCGTACGCGGGAAGGATGGCGCCGCCGGGGATGCCGAACACCGTGTCGGCCCCGACCTCCTCAAGAGAACGAATGAGGGACTGCGCGCCCGTGACGTGCTCGACGGGGACGGACTGCTGTCCTGAGGATCGGGGCCGCGGCTGCGGATGGTGGGCCCCGGTGGCCTGCTCGGTCATCGGCATTCTCTTCTCGAAGCTGAGGGTTTTCGCGGGGGTTTCGCAGGGTTTTGGCGGGTGCCAGTGCAACAAAAAACCCCTCGTGCCGTGAGGCAAGCGAGGGGAGCGCGCCGGGTGCGGTCGCTGGGATCCGGTGTTCGGACCGGTCGGTCCCAGCTTCAGCCGACGCGCTTTCCAAGTACGAGAATTCGGGTGCGCATGGCTCTGACCCTCCCCCCGGCACGCAGTACCTGTCAAGTAGGTGGGATGGGGGTCTCATTATGTGAACGGGCGTAGGCGGAGGGACCTCCCGCGTACGTCGCGGTCGGGCCGCCCGCGAAGGCACCCGGGGGGCTGACCGCGAAGGCACCAGGAGGGCTGCCGACGTACGTCCTCGCGGGCCCGCCCGCGAGGACCGGCTCCGCGGGGCCGCGGGGCACGGGGTACTCGCCGAGGGCGAGGGCCCTGCGCAGCCGGTACTCGTCGAGCGGTCCGGAGAACGCCATGCCCTGCCCGTGCGTGCAGCCCATGGCGCGCAGGGCGACCACCTGCTCGGGCAGGTCGACGCCGTCGGCCACGGAGAGCAGCCCGAGGTCGTTCGCGATGCGCAGCAGCCCCGCGGTGATCTTGTGCAGCCGCGCGGACTCGACGACGCCCTCGATCAGGCCGCGGTCCAGCTTCAGTACGTCGACGGGGAGCCGGCGCAGCGCCGTGATCGCGGCATAGCCGCTGCCGAAGCCGTCCAGGGCGATGCGTACGCCCAGTCTGCGCAGGGCCGTGAGGCGGCGCTCCAGGTCGTCCAGCGAGACCCGGGGGTCGCTGTCGGCCAGCTCGATGATGAGCGCCCCGGAGGGCAGCCCGTGGCGGGTCAGGAGCGCCTCGATGGAGCTGAGGGGCATGGAGCGGTCCAGGAGGCGCCGGGCGCCCATCCGGACGGCCACCGGCACCGCGTGGCCGGTGCGGCCGCGCTCGGCGGCCTGCTCGACGGCCTCTTCGAGCATCCAGCGGCCCAGCTCGGCGGCGCGGTCACCCTCCCTGCCGTTCCCGGCGTCCCTGCCGCCCCCGGCCTCGGACACCCGCAGGAACTCGGCGGGCGTGAAGAGGATGCCCTGCGCCGAGCGCCAGCGGGCCTGGGCGGCGACCGCCGTGATCCGGCCGTCGTCGAGGGAGACCACGGGCTGGTGGAGCAGTGCGAACTCGCCGTCGTGCAGGGCGGAGCGCAGCCGGGTGGCCAGCTCCGCCTTGCGGGCGACGTCGGCCTGCATCTGGGGGGCGTACAGCTCGACGCGGCCCTTGCCCGCGGCCTTGGCGCGGTACATCGCGAGGTCGGCGTTGCGCAGCAGCTCCCCCGCTCCGATGCCCGGTTCGGCGAAGGCCACGCCGATGGACGCGGCGACGCGCACGTCGTTGCCGTCGATGGCGTAGGGCTGGGAGAGGGTGATTCTCAGCCGGTCGGCGAGTTCGTAGATGTGCTGTTCCCTGGCGGCCTGGTCCCTCGTACCGTCGCCGACGATGAGAGCCGCGAACTCATCGCCGCCGAGCCGGGAGGCGGTGTCGCCCGAACGCACCGCCTCCTGAAGTCTGCGCGCCGCCTGGATGAGCAGTTCATCACCGGCCTGGTGGCCGATGGTGTCGTTGACCGCCTTGAAGCCGTCGAGGTCGATGAAGAGCACGGCCGTGCCGCGGTCGGTCACTCTGCGGCCGGTCAGCGCCTGGCTCACGCGCCGGGTGAACAGGGCGCGGTTGGGCAGGTCGGTGAGCGGGTCGTGCTCGGCGTTGTGCTGCAACTGCGCCTGGAGACGGACCCGCTCGGTGACGTCCCTGCTGTTGAAGATGAGGCCGCCGTGGTGGCGGTTGACGGTGGATTCCACGTTCAGCCAGTCGCCATGGCCGGAGCGGAAGCGGCATTCGATGCGGGTGGTGGGCTCCTCGACGGGGTTGGCGGCGAGGAATCTGCGGACCTCGTGGACGACCCGGCCGAGGTCCTCGGGGTGTATCAGCGAGGCGAGTTCCGAACCGACCAGTTCCTCGGCGTCGCGGCCGTAGACCCCGGCCGCGGCCGGGCTCACGTAGCGCAGGATGCCGTTCGGCGCGGCGATCATGATGACGTCGCTGGAGCCCTGCACCAGGGAGCGGAAGTGGTTCTCCTTCTGGGCCAGCTCCTGGGTGAGGGTGATGTTGTCCAGGAGCATGATGCCCTGGCGTGCGACGAGGGCGAGCACGACGGTGCCCGCCGTGAAGAACACGACGCGGTCGACGCTGCGTCCGCTCAGTGCGTTGTAGAGGATCCCGAGGGTGCAGACGGCGGCGGCGAGGTACGGCGTGAGGGCGGCCAGGGACCCGGCGATCGGCCGGGTGGCCGCGGACCGCGTCTCCTCGGGCTCGGCGTCGGCCGCCCCGCGCGCGTGCTCCTGCCCGGCTCCCTCGCGCGCGTGGCAGGGGGCGGCCCAGGGGGCGTACGCGAGGAGCAGCGAGCCCGCGAACCAGCCGGCGTCGAGGAGTTGGCCCGAGCGGTAACTGGCGTGCAGCAGGGGCGAGGTGAAGAGGGCGTCGCACATCACGGTCAGGGCGAGCGCGCCGATCGCGGTGTTCACCGCGGTGCGGTTGGCGGAGGACCGTCTGAAGTGCAGCGCGAGGACCATGCTGACCAGCGCGATGTCGAGGAGAGGATAGGCGAGCGAGAGCGCGACGTGTGCGACGGTCTGCCCCTCGAACTGCGCGCTGTGCGCGAGGGCGAGGCTCCAGGAGAGCGTGAGGAGCGAGCCCCCGATCAGCCAGGAGTCGAGGGCGAGGCAGCCCCAGCCCGCCTTGGTCACCGGTCGCTTGGCGAGCACGAGCAGGCCGATGATGGCGGGCGGGGCGAAGCACAGGAAGAACAGGTCGGCGAGGCCGGTCCTCGGCACCTCCTGCTGGAGCACGACTTCGTACCAGCCCCAGACGGCGTTGCCGAGGGAGGCCATCGCGGAGGAGAGCGCGAAGAGCAGCCACGCGGGTCGAAAGCGGCTGCGGCGGGTGCGGGAGTAGCAGAAGCAGGAGATCGCCGCGGCCGCGGCGGCGATGCTGAGGCCGAAGTCGCCCATGATCAGGGCGAGTCGGCCCGAGCCCCAGCCGAGCGCGGAGCCCAATGCGTACCCACCGCAGATGAGCAGCAGCGCGAGCTGGGAGGCGAGGCCGCGGCCGCCCGGCAGGGGCCGGCGGGCCTGCGGCGCCCGCACAGGCGGCGGTGCCGTGGCCGGACCCGTCTCGAGGACGGGGGTGGTCGGCGGGGCGCTCACCGGACGGCCCTGGTACGCGCCGCCCCCGTGTCCGTGCGGTCCGGGCGCCGGTCGCGCCCGTACGGCCGCCGGTGTGTGTGGATTGCCGTGCGCGAGAGTCGGCGGCGGCTGTCCCGCCGTGTCGGATCGTCCGCCCATAGGCCATACATCGCCCGTCGCCCCCCTCGCAGTCCGTGCCTCGATCCCCGGCGCCGCATGGTCCACGGCGCGTCCCCTGTCGGGACGATACACCAGGCTCGTCACACAGGGACATAGCCCCTCTACGCTCCGTGACTACCGGAGGGGAAGTGGACACGGGGCGCACGCATTCGAGTGCGGAGCGTGCGCAAAACGACTCCAGGTGATCAACTGCCGGTGATCCGTACGACGTTGTCGAGGGACTGTCCGGCGGCGTACTTGGTCAGTTGCGCGGCCAGCAGACGGCGGGCGCGGGGGAGGTACGCGGACGAGGAGCCGCCCACGTGCGGGCTGATGAGCACTCCAGGAGCGTGCCACAAGGGGTGACCTGCGGGCAGCGGTTCCGGGTCGGTCACGTCGAGGGCGGCGGTGAGGCGGCCGGACTCCAGTTCGGCGAGGAGGGCCCCGGTGTCGACGACGGGGCCGCGGGCGACGTTCACGAGCAGCGCGCCGTCTTTCATGTGGGCCAGGAAGTCGGCGCCCACCAGGCCTCGGGTGTCCTCGGTGAGCGGCGTGGAGAGCACGACGACGTCGGCCACGGGCAGCAGTGACGGCAGTTCGGTGAGCGGGTGCACGGGGCCGCGCTCCGCGGCACGGGCAGAGCGCGCGACGCGCGCCACCCGCGCACATTCGAAAGGGGTGAGCCTGTCCTCGATGGCGGAACCGATCGATCCATAGCCCACGATGAGCACGGACTTGTCGGCGAGCGCCGGATAGAACCCGGCCCGCCACTCCTCGACCCGCTGCCCCTCGACGAAGCGCGGAATGCCCCGCAACGACGCCAGGATCAGGCCGACGGCCAGTTCGGCGGTACTGGCCTCGTGCACCCCGCGCGCGTTGCACAACCGCACACCGGGCGCGAGGGACCCGAGCCCCGAGTCCAGGTGGTCGATCCCCGCGGTCAGTGTCTGCACGACGCGCACGGACGTCATCGCGGGTAGGGGGCGGACGGACACCTCGTCGCCCTTCAGGTAGGGCACCACATAGAAGGCGCAGTCGGCCGGGTTCGCGGGGAAGTCCGGACCGCCGTCCCAGTAGCGGTAGTTGAGGCCCGCCTCAGACGCCTCGGGCAGCCCCTCGATCTCGTGCGCTTCGAACGGAAGCCATACATCTGTCGTCATGCCCTGGAGGCTAATACGCGCAGGTCACATGCTGCCCGCGGGAGGCCGCGCCCGGGCCCGGGGCGGCAGCGGATAGTTTGGGTGATCTCCGGACGAGGAGTGGGAGGGTACGGCCAGGTGGAGCGCAGGACGATCGGCGCGGGGGCGCTCGAAGTGGGCGCCGTCGGACTCGGCTGCATGCCGATGAGCTGGGCGTACACCGGCTCGCGGCAGCGCGGCGACGCGTCGCTGCGCACCGTGCACGCCGCGCTGGACGCCACCGGCGCCGCCGGTGCGGGTCTCACGCTGCTGGACACCGCGGACATGTACGGGCCGTTCACCAACGAGCTGCTCGTCGGCCGGGTGCTCAAGGAGCGGCGCGGCGAGGCGTTCGTGTCGACGAAGTGCGGGCTGCTCGTGGGCGAGCAGCACATCGTCGCCAACGGCCGCCCCGGATATGTGAAGCGGGCCTGCGACGCCTCGCTGCGGCGCCTCCAGACCGAGACGATCGACCTGTACCAACTGCACCGCGCCGACCCCGAGGTGCCCATCGAGGAGACGTGGGGCGCGATGGCCGAACTCGTCGCCGCCGGGAAGGTGCGGGCCCTCGGGCTCTGCGCGGTGGGAGCGCGCGCTCATCGGCGTACGGCGCCGGGGCGCCCCCGGGGCGGGCTGCACGATGTGACGGTCCGGCAGCTGGAGCGGGTGCAGCAGGTCTTCCCGGTGAGCGCGGTGGAGGCCGAGCTGTCGGTGTGGTCGCCGGAGGCGCTGGAGGCGCTGCTGCCGTGGTGCGTGGCGCGCGGGGTGGGCTTCCTCGCGGCGATGCCGCTGGGGAATGGTTTCCTCACCGGGACGCTGACGCCCGGTCAGGGGTTCGAGCCGGACGATCTGCGGGCCCGGCACCCGCGCTTCACCGCCGAGATGATGGCGGCCAACCAGCCGCTGGTGGTGGGGCTGCGCCGGGTGGCGGAGCGGCACGGGGCGACACCGGCGCAGATCGCGCTGGCGTGGGTGCTCGCCCAGGGGCGGCATGTGGTGCCGATCCCGGGGGCGAAGCGGGAGCGCTGGGCGGTGGAGAACGCGCGGGCGGCTCAGGTGCGGCTGACCGGGGTGGACCTGGCGGAGATAGCGGCGCTGCCCGCGGCTCTGGGGTCCTGGGACTGAGGAGGCGCGCTGCGACGGGCACCCGCGGGGCGTGAGAGGTGTATGAACAGGAGAAGCGCTGCGTCGAAGGGATCCTGATCGTGCAACGACCTGCTGTCACGGCCGTGTTGACCGCTGCCGTCCTCGCCCTCGCCCCCGGCTGTTCGTCCGGTGGCGGGGACGAGCCCGACAACCGCAAGAGCGCCTCGAAAAGAGAGGGGCCGAGCGGGTCCCCCACCGGGAAGCCGGGCGCCGAACCCCCACCGGAAACGGGCTCGGCGAAGGTCACCCGCACCCTCGCCACGGGCCTGAAGTCCCCCTGGGGTCTCGCCGCGCTGCCCGGCGGGGACCTCCTGGTCTCCTCCCGCGACGAGGGCACGATCACCCGCGTCGACGGCACGACGGGCAAGAAGACGGAGCTGGGCGAGGTCCCCGGCGTATCCCCCGGCGGCGAGGGCGGTCTGATGGGCCTCGCGCTCTCCCCCTCGTACGCCTCGGACCACATGGTGTACGCGTACTTCACGACGGAGTCCGACAACCGCGTCGCCCGCATGCTGTACGACGAGAAGAAGCCGTCCGGTGAGCAGCTCGGCGCGCCGGACACGGTCTTCAAGGGCATCCCCAAGGGCATGGTCCACAACGGCGGCCGGATCGCCTTCGGCCCCGACAAGATGCTGTACGCGGGCGTGGGCGAGACGGGCGACACGGATCTGTCCCAGGACAAGAAGTCCCTGGGCGGCAAGATCCTGCGGCTGACCCCGGACGGGGAGCCCGCCCCCGACAACCCCTTCGACGGCTCCCCCGTCTATTCGCTGGGCCACCGCAATGTGCAGGGCCTGGCCTGGGACGAGCAGAAGAGGCTGTGGGCCTCGGAGTTCGGCCAGGACACCTGGGACGAGCTGAACGAGATCAAGGCCGGTGAGAACTACGGCTGGCCGGAGGCCGAGGGCAAGGCGGGCAAGGCGGGCTTCCGCGATCCGGTCGCCCAGTGGAAGACCTCTCAGGCCTCACCGAGCGGTGTCGCCTACGCCGAGGGCTCGGTCTGGATGGCGGGCCTGCGCGGCGAGCGGCTGTGGCGCATCGCGGTACGGGGCGTGACGGGCGAGCCGGAACCCCAGTCGTTCCTGAAGGGCGACCACGGCCGGCTGCGCACGGTGCTCGCGGCGGGCGGCGACAAGCTGTGGCTGGTGACGAACGAGACGGACTCGCGGGGCACGCCGGATAAGGGGGACGACAAGATCCTGGAGGTGGAGGTGAAGTAGGTCAGCCACGGGCCTCGTCGGAGTCCGGCGTCTCGTCCGTGCGGGGTGCCGGGACCGGTGGGCGTACGACCACCTTGCCCGACGTCAGATCGATCGGACCGCGTCCGGGATCGCCGTCGGCGAGGTCGACGCGGGTCGTCTCCAGACGCTTCTGCTCGTCATCGGTGTGCTTGCGTCCCGGCGCGAACAGAGCCTCTATCGCGTTGAACACTGCGCCTCCCTGGAGCCGAGTTCCTGCCGTCAAGCGTAAGTGAGGGCCCGCGAAACGGGCCGGGAGTCAAGAGGCGCAGGTCAGCCGCGGCTCGCGGGTGGGAAGAGCCGCAGCCGGTGGGCCAGGGCGGCGGCCTCGCCCCGGCCGGTCACGGACAGCTTGGCGAGGATGTTGGAGACGTGGACGCTCGCCGTCTTCGGGGAGATGAACAGCTCCTCGGCGATCTGGCGGTTGCTGCGGCCCACCGCGACCAGGCGCAGGACGTCCCGCTCCCGGCTGGTCAGACCGAGCGCTTCGACGGGGTCGGCCGGCGCGGCCGGGGTGCGGGCGCCCTCGGCGGGGTTCAGGGTGAGCCGGGCCCGCTGGGCGAGCCCGGTGATCGAGTCGATGAGCGGCCGCGCGCCGAGCCGCTCGGCCTCCTGTGCCGCCTGGCGCAGCAGGAGGGCGGCGCGGTCGCGGTCGGTGCCGTCCGAGGCGAGGAGGGCCTCGGCCAGGCGCAGGCGGACCTGGGCGAGGTCGTAGGGCCGGTCGAGGGGTTCGACGGCGGCGAGCACGGCGGACCAGTCGGCGGGGCCGTCGCGGCCCTCGGCACGCAGCAGCTCGGCGCGGGTCCACTCGTCGTAGGCGCGCCAGAGCGGTATCGGGGTGGCGAGGGACTTGGTCACCGCGCGGATGCGTTCGAGGGCGGCGGGGCGGCCCTGTTCGGCGGCGGGCAGGCCGCGGGCGTCCGCCTCCATCGCGGCGGCGGTGAGCAGCAGCGGCCAACCGTACTTGTAGGTGCCGAAGGGGAGCCCGGAGGCGAGGTGGTCCTCGGCCTGGGCGCGGCCGTCCAGGATGCGGCCCTCGGCCGCGGCGATACCGAGGGCGATGCGGGCCAGCGGCAGCGTGTACTGCGGCTGCGGGTCATGGGTGCCGTAGTGGTGGTGGGCGGCCTGGAGGTGGCGGGTCGCGGCGTCGAGGTCGCCGCGGAAGAGCGCCATGCGTGCCGAGCACTGCTCGGCGGAGCCCCGGGGCTTGGAACTGTGCACGCAGCGGTGGGTGTGGGCGACGGCCTCGGCGGCCTCGTCCCAGCGGCCCAGGGAGACGAGGGCTTCGGCGGCGTTGGCCCAGATCCAGCCCTCGGTGTCCACCAGGCCGTACTTGCGGCAGAACTCGATGCCCTCCATCGCGACCTTCACGGACTCGGCGGAGCGGCCGACGCCTTCCAGGGCGGAAGGGAGGTTGATGTGGGCGCGGCCGAGGTCGGTGACCAGGCCCTGCTCGACGACGCGGTCCCTGACCTCGTACATCTCGGCGAGGCCGGCTTCCGGGTCGCCCGCTTCGATGAGGAGGTTGCCGCGGGTGAGCCGGGCGTTCAGCTCGATGGTGTCGGCCTTGACCATGCGGGCGAACTCGACGGCCCGTTCGGCGGCGGCCATGGTCTCCGGGCCGGGGTCGTGCAGCATGCCCCAGGAGGCGCGGTAGACGAGCACGTCCGCGTGCACCTCGGAGGGCGGCAGGCCGCGCATCAGCTCCTGGGCCTTGGCGATCTCGGCCCAGCCGTCGCCGCGGCCGAGCGTGGAGACGAGGCGGGAGCGCTGGACCCAGAACCAGGCGGAGCGCAAGGGGTCGTTCTCGCCGTCCAGGAGGCGCAGGGCGCGCTTGGTGCTCTTCAGGGCTCGGTCGCGTTCCCCGCACAGGCGTCCGGCGACGGTGGCCTCTGCCATCAGGTCCAGATAGCTCAGCGGGGTGGTGGGGTCGCAGCCGCAGGCGGGGTAGCCCTCCACGTAGTCGGCGGGGCGCAGTTCCGCGCGGACGCTGTCGGGGGCGTCGTCCCACAGCTCCATCGCCCGTTCGAGGAGGCGCAGTTGTTCGGCGTAGGCGTGCCGGTGGCGAGCCTCGACGGAGGCTCTGAGGACGGCGGGCAGGGCCTTGGCCGCGTCGTGCGCGTAGTACCAGTAGGTGGCGAGGCGGGCGGCGCGCTGGTCGGCGGTGACGAGTGCGGGGTCGGCCTCCAGGGCCTCGGCGAAGCGGCGGTTGATGCGGGAGCGTTCGCCGGGCAGCAGGTCGTCGCTGACGGCCTCGCGGACCAGGGAGTGCCGGAAGCGGTAGCCGTCGCCCTCGGGAGAGGCGAGCAGGATGTTCGCGCCGACGGCGGCCCGCAGGGCTTCGATCAGGTCGTCCTCGCCGAGCCCGGCGACCTCGGCGAGCAGTTCGTACTCGACGGTGGAGCCGCCCTCGGCGACGATCCGCGCCACCCGCTGGGTGTCCTCGGGCAGTTCCTCGACGCGGACGAGGAGCAGGTCGCGCAGGGAGTCGGTGAGGCCCGCGCAGCTGCCGCCGTGGGTGGCGACGGCGAGTTCCTCGACGAAGAAGGCGTTGCCGTCGGAGCGGTCGAATATGTCGTCCACCAGGGACTGTTCGGGTTCGGCGGCGAATATCCCGGCCATCTGGCGGGCGACCTCGTCCTTGCTGAAGCGGCCGAGTTCGATGCGTCGCACGGTGCGCAGCCGGTCCAGTTCGGCGAGCAGGGGCCGCAGCGGGTGGCGGCGGTGGATGTCGTCGGCGCGATAGGTGGCGAGGAGGACGAGGCGGCCGCCGCGCAGGGTGCGGAAGAGATAGGCGAGGAGGTGGCGGGTGGAGGCGTCCGCCCAGTGCAGGTCCTCCAGGGCGACGACGACGGTGCGTTCGCGGGAGAGGCGCTCCAGGAGGCGGGCGGTGAGTTCGAAGAGCCGTGCCATGTCCTGCTCGTCGGATCTGCCGCCGGGTCCGCCCGGGTGGGGGGCGGCGCCGGCCAGTTCGGGCAGGAGCCGGGCGAGTTCCTCCTCCTGTCCCTCGGCGGCCGCGGCCAGTTCGTCGGGCAGTTGGCGGCGCAGGGCGCGCAGGGCGGTGGAGAAGGGGGCGAACGGCAGGCCGTCGGCTCCGATCTCCACGCAGCCGCCGAGCGCGACGACGGCGCCCCGCTTCTCGGCGGCTTCGGTGAACTCCTCGACGAGGCGCGTCTTGCCGACGCCCGCCTCGCCGCCGAGCAGCAACGCCTGCGGTTCACCCGTGCCCGGGCTCCCGGCTCCTTCGAGCGGGGTTCCCGTGGCACGGGCGAGCGCTTCGTTCAGAATGCCCAGTTCGTCGGAGCGGCCGACGAACACGGGACTGACGGACCTGGTCTGCACGCCCGCGAGCATCGCACAGAGATCGCGCGATGCGGCACCCGATATCCGCGGAGCGGTCACCGGCACCGGCGCGTTCACCTCAGGCGGCCCGGGTGAAGCGGGACCTCCACAGGGGCACGCTCACCCGCCCCTCGGCTTCGTCGCGGCCGGAGCGGCGGGCGGCGGCGCGGTTTCCGCGGGCCTCGCGGATCAGGCGGCGGCGGTCGGCCTCCCGGGCGAGGTCGGCGGCGCGCATCTGGTACATCTCGTACTCGAACATCTCGTACCCCTCGGCTTGTCTGGGTGGTGCGTTGCGGTGGTCATCGCTGGTGTCGCTCTCTGCGATGTCTTCACTCTCGTCTCCCAGGGGGGTACGCCGCATCGGGCGAGTTCCGCATCTCCCAACGGCAGGGGGCCTTAGACACGACGAGGGGCGGACCGGGGGCCTTAGCCCCTGACCCGCCCCTGCCTTACGTACGGACGAAGTGGCTCAGCCGTGCCGTGCTGAGACGTGCCTCAGGAAGGTGCCGACGGCAGTCCGAGCAGCAGGTCGGAGTACTTGGCCACGGCGAGGATCAGTCCGATCACGCCGAGCGCGACGCCCGCCCACGCCACGGACTTGATCCAGGGCGCCTGGTCCTTGCCGGGGGCGCCGAACGCGGGCCTGACCAGCACCACGAAGCCGACGACCAGCGCGGAGAGGGCGAAGATGCCGGCGATCAGCGCGGTGGCCTGCCAGGAGTCGCCGTACGTGGCCTGGAGCTGGTCGGAGACGCTCGCGGACTGCCTGGTCTCCAGCCGTCCCATGATGTCCGCGCGTGCCCCGGCGATCGTGCCGAGCCAGCCGCCGGAGAGGCCGATCACGCCGAGCGCGGCGGAGACGACGGCGGCGGCGCCCTGACCGACGCCGGTGGAGCCGGCGGACGCGACGGCCTCGGCATCGGCATCGATGCCGGTTTCGGCGTCGGCGTCGGTCACTTCGTCGGCCTCGGTCACTTCCTCGATCTCGACCTCGGTCACTTCACCGGTCTCGACCTCGACCTCGGCCTCGGTCCCGGCGGCACCCTTGGCACCGGCCGCGTCATCTGTCTTAGTACCCATGCTCCGCACCGTACGGACGGAGTCTGAGAGCTCTCTTAACGCGTGTCCCGCGCCGCCCGCCACTCCGGAGCGAGGACGGACCACACCTCCATGTCGTGCCGCACCCCCTGCCAGGGGAAGCTCTCGCGCAGCACGCCGTCCCTGGTGAAGCCGAGCCGCTGGGCGGCGGCCTTGCTGCGGTCGTTGCGGGACGAGACCAGCCACTCCACGCGGTGCATGCCGCGCTGCTCGACGGCCCAGTCGATGACGATCCGCGAGGCCCTGTTCACCAGCCCGCGCCCGGCGGCCGACGGCTCCAGCCAGACGCCCAGCTCGCAGCTGTCGGAGCTGGTGTCGAAGATCCGGAAGAGGGCACCGCCGACGAGCGTGCCGTCCAGCCAGATGCCGTAGAGGCGCCCGGTGTCGGCCGCCGCCTTCTCGGCGTACGTCCGCAGGAAGCCGCGCGCCGTCTCCAGGTCCTTCACGTCCACGGTGAAGGGCACCCACGGCCCCGCGTACTCGCGCGCCCGGTCGATGTGCTCGATGAACTCCGCCGCCTGCCACGGCTCGAGCGGCCGCAGCTCAGCGCCCTCGGCCAGCGATATTGCGAACATCCCGCTCCTTCAGCCCCTGTGCGTCCGCGTCTTCGTCCCGACGCTCGGGGATCTTCGCACGCCCGCCGCGCGGATTCGAGCGACTTTCGGGCGGCTCGATGCTGATGCGCGGCAGCACGCGGTCCAGGCGCCGCGGCAGCCACCAGTTGGCGCCGCCGAGCATGTGCATGAGGGCCGGCACGAGCAGCGTCCGCAGGACGAAGGCGTCGAGGGCGACGGCCGCCGCGAGCGCGATGCCGAACATCGCGATGACACGGTCGCCGCTGAGGACGAAGGCCAGGAAGACCGAGATCATGATCACGGCCGCGGAGTTGATCACGCGGCTGGTCTCGGCCAGGCCGACCCGCACGGCCCGCCGGTTGTCGCCGGTCTCCAGCCACTCCTCGTACATCCTGCTGACCAGGAACACCTGGTAGTCCATGGAGAGCCCGAAGAGGACGGACACCATGATCACGGGCAGGAAGGGCTCGATCGGCCCGGCCCTGCCGAGACCTAGCAGCTCGCTCCCCCAGCCCCACTGGAAGATCGCGACGACGATCCCGAACGCGGAGGCGACGGCGGCGACGTTCATCACGGCGGCCTTGAGCGGGATGCCGATGGAGCGGAAGGCCAGCAGGAGGAGGACGCAGCCGAGCCCGATGACGACGCCCACGAAGAGCGGCAGCTTCCCGACGATGATCTCCGCGAAGTCGTCGTAGCTCGCGGTGACGCCGCCGACCGCCACGTCCAGGGAGCTGTCCGCCTCGGCCGCGGGCAGCACGTGCGCACGCAGCCGGTCGACGAGGTCACTGGTCGCCTCTGACTGGGGGGAGGAGTCGGGGACGACGGTGAGGAAGGCGGTGCGGCCGTTCTCGTCGTACGTCACCGGGGTCACGGAGGCGACGCCCTCGGTCGATTCCAGTGTCGTGCCGAGGTCGTCGAGGGCGTTGCGGTCGCCCGCGCCGTAGACCTCGCTGACCAGGGTCAGGGGGCCGTTGACACCAGGGCCGAAGCCGTCGGCGAGCAGGTCGTAGGCCTGCCGTGTGGTGGCGGTCGCGGGGTTGTTTCCCTGGTCGGAGGTGCCCAGGTGCAGGGCGAACGCGGGCAGCGCGAGCACGGCCATGACGAGGACCGCGATACCGCCGAGGAGCTTCGGGTGGCGTTCGACGAAAGCGGCCCAGCGGGCGGCGAGCCCGGTCGGCAGCTCCGGCTGCGGCCCGTGCTCGGCGAGCCTGCGGCGTTCGCGGCGGCCGAGGGCGCGCGGCCCGATCCAGGAGAGGAGCGCGGGCAGCAGGGTCACGGACGCGGCGACGGTGAGGACCACGGTGAGCGAGGCGGCGATCGCGACGCCGTTGAGGAAGCTGAGCCGCAGGATGAGCATGCCGAGCAGGGCGATGCAGACGGTGGCGCCCGCGAAGACGACGGCGCGCCCGGTGGTGGCCACCGCCCGCTCGGCGGCCTCGGCGACGGGCAGGCCTCGTTTGAGGCCCTTGCGGTGCCGGGTCACGATGAACAGCGCGTAGTCGATGCCGACGCCGAGGCCGATCAGCGTGCCCAGCATCGGAGCGAAGTCGGCGACGGTCATCACATGGCCGAGCAGCACTATCCCCGCGTACGCGGTGCCGACGGACACCAGCGCGGTGGCGATGGGCAGCGCCGAGGCGGCGAGCGAACCGAAGGCAAGAAAGAGCACGACGGCGGCGACGGCGACCCCGACGATCTCGGCGACCTTCGCGCTCTTGGACTCGGTGAGCCCGATGGCGGTGCCGCCGAGTTCGACCTCCAGGCCCTCGGACTCGGCGGCCTTGGCGGTGTCGACGACCCGCTGGGCGTCGGCCTTGTCGAGGTCGTCGGCCTGCTCGCGGAAGGTGACGGTGGCGTAGGCCGTGCGGCCGTCCTGGCTGATCCGCTCCGCGCCCTCACGGTCGTACGGGCTGGTCACGGAGGCCACGGCGGGCAGGTCGGCGAGCTTGTCCAGGGTCTCGGACATGGTCTGCTCGACGTCGGCGGCGCGGACGGAGGCGACGCGGCCCGAGGCATCGGGGCCGGTGTGCCAGACGACGGTGTCGCTGTCGCCGCCGAGGCCGTGGAACCCCTTGTCCAGGAGCTGGGTCGCGCGGCCGGACTCGGTGCCGGGGACCTCGTAGTCGTTCGAGTACGAGGATCCGGCGACGGTGGCGGCGGTCGCGGCGGCGCCGAGCGTGAGGAGCCAGAGCAGAACGGCGAGAAGACGGTGCCTGACGCACCACCGTGCGAGTGCTCCCACGTACTGGCTCCCTGGGGTGATTCGTGGATCTTTATCGGGAACAGCAGTGAATCAACTGAACAGCCCGCAAAGAACGCATGAGCGGCGACATGAGCGCCAGAAACACCTTGACAGCCCTTGGAGATCCTTAGTCCCTTTCGTGGCCATACTCACAAGGGCACAAGGTGTGCGCGGAAGTCCCCCGGGGAACCTCCGCGCACCCGCGCGTGCGTCGCGTCAGCCCGAGACGCTCGCGCGTCCGTTCTCTATGTGGCCCATGAGGCGGCGCCGGAAGGCGGTGTCGCGGTCGGTGGTGACCTCGATGTCGTACCAGCCGTGCTCGTCGTCGGTCCGCCAGGCGACGGTACGGCTGCTGCCCGCCCGGACGCGGACGGTCCGCGTCCGGCGCCGGATGTCCTCCTCGTCCACGTATCCGAGCGGCTTGACCGTGAAGACCAGATCCGCGCGGCCGCGACTGGCCAGGGTGAGGTGGATCTCGCGGCGGGTGATCGCGGAGGCGAGCCGCGCGCCGCCGTCCCTGCCGCCCTCGCCCGCCGTGCCGCCCTTGCCTCCGCCGCCTGCCATGCCGCCCGCGAACTCGCGCCGGAAACCGTTCGGCCCCGTGACGGTGAACGCGTACGTGTCACCCGGCACCGGCACGGTCCAGGAGCCCTTGCGCACGACGTCCTGGTGCTGGGGCACCGGGAACTCGCCGGCGTAGGGGTAGAGCGCGAAGTGCGCGCTGGAGCTGCCGCCGTTGCGCAGCCGCACCGTGAGCGTGCCGTCCTCGGCGGGGCGTACGTCCGCGTCGGGCTGGTACGGCAGCGGGCGGGCACGCCGGACGCCCGGCTCCTGGACCGGCATGGACTGCTTCAGGGGCGGCTGGGGCTTCCAGCGTCCACTGAACGCCGGGATCGGGCCCGGCCGCTCGACGTCCGGCTGCCGGTGGGCGCGCCGGAAGTCGAAGGCGCCGGTGAGGTCGCCGGTGACCTTGCGGCGCCAGGCGCTGATGTTGGGCTCCTTGACGCCGGTCCACTTCTCCAGGAAGCGCACGACGGAGGTGTGGTCGAAGACCTCGGAGCAGACGTAGCCGCCGACGGTCCACGGCGAGACGACGAGCATCGGCACGCGCACACCGAGCCCGGTCGGCCTGCCTTCCCAGCGCTCCTCCCGCTCCTCGGCAAAGTCGCCACCGGGCACGGGCGGCGGAACGTGGTCGAAGAAGCCGTCGTTCTCGTCGTAGTTGATGAAGACGGCGGTACGGCGCCACACCTCGGGGTGGGAGGCGAGGGCGTCGAGGATCCTGTAGACGATGGTCGCGCTGTGGATCGGCGAGGAGACGCCGGGGTGTTCGGAGTCCAGCGCGGACGGCACCAGATAGGTGACCTTCGCCAGCTTGCCGCCCGCGACGTCCTTGGCGAACTCCTCGGCGAGCCTGCCGGTCGGCACGCGCCGCAGACCGCGTTCGAACAGGGACCGCTCGCGCTTGTCCAGCGTGGCGACGCCCTCTTCCAGGGTGGCGAGCAGCTTCGCGCGCTCGGTCTCGTCCCTGGCGTCGCGCACCTTGGCGTAGAAGGCCTCCATGAAGGTGAGGCCGGTCCTGACCAGGGCCTTGCGGGCGATGGCCTTGAAGGTGGTGAAGAACTCGATCTGGTTGTCGGTGAAGTTCTCCCACTCCGTGTACGTCCGCCAGCTCACGCCCGCCTTCTCCAGGCGCTCGGCGTACGTGCCCCAGCCGTAGCCGGGGTGGGTGCCCTCGGCGTACGCGTCGTTGCCGACGGCCCGCTTGCCGTTCGCCTCGTAGCCCGTCCTCCCGCTCCACAGGTGGTTGCGGTTGGGGCTGGTGGAGGTGTGGATGGAGGAGTGGTAGGCGTCGCAGACGGTGAAGGTGTCGGCGAGTTCGTAGTGCAGCGGGATGTCCTCGCGCGTGTAGTACGCCATCGTGGCCGCCGTCTTGGCGGTGATCCAGCCGTCCATCCAGCCGTCGCGCCAGGCCTTGGCCCCGCCGCTCCAGGAGTGGTCCAGGTCGCCGATGTACTGGAGGTCCTTCTTCTGGGTCTTCGCGGCCTCGCGGACGGGGAAGGGCAGGACGGTGCGCGGGCCGCCGGGCTGCTCGAACACCGACGTGCCGCCGGGCAGCCGGATGGCGTTGCGGTCACCGAAGCCGCGTACCCCGCGCAGGGAGCCGAAGTAGTGGTCGAAGGAGCGGTTCTCCTGCATCAGGATCACGACGTGCTCGATCGAGTCGAGACCGCTGCCGCGCGGCGGTTCGTGCGCGAGCGCCTCCCTCAGCGAGGGCGGCAGGAAGGAACCGGCGGCGGCCGCGCCGAGCGCGCCGCCGCCGATCGCCATCAGGCGTCTGCGCGAAATCTCCGGAGTCACGTACGACCTCCCAGTAGTCCTGGCCGACAGCCAATGGTCCTCTGGTGATCCATTGACCTGTTCCGCGGGGACGCTAGTGACGTCCGGTTTCCTTGTGAAGGCCGAGGGTCAAAGTCGGGGTGAACGTCCAAAAGGTCCCGTCCGCGCGGGTGTTGGCGCGGCCTCGGCACCTCCGTCAGGAGGGCGTTGTCAGTGGTGGGTGCCATCCTCGGAGGCATGGAGATCACCGCGCGCATCGCCGCCTTCACGGACCTGGTGGGGTCGCCGCCGGACGCCGCGCCCGCCGTCGACTGGGCCGCGGTGGAAGCCTGGCTCGAAGTCCCGCTCCCGGCTGACTACAAGGCGCTGGTGTCGGCGTACGGCCCGGTCGAGGTGGGTGACGGCGCCGCGGCCATCCGCCTGCACACGCCGTGCGTCAGCGCGGACGGGCGGTATGACTACGGGGCCTGGGTGGTCGAGACCCACCGTCACTCCGCGATCCGGCCGGGCATGTTCACCCGGCAGCGGCGCCGCTTCCTGCCCGAGGAGGGCGGCCTCCTCGCCCTCGCCACGACGGCGGGCGGCGACCACCTGTTCTGGGACACCTCGGTCTCGAAGGACCCGGACGCGTGGCCGGTGGTGCTTCTGACCACGTCCATCGCCGTCGGCGAGGCCGAGCCGTGGGTGTCGTACGAGGCCCCGTTGCTGGACGTGCTGTCGGCGGCCGTCCGCGGCAGTGCGGCTGCCCGAGACGGCGCGGCCGTCCGCACCTGGGCGCCGCTGACCGGTGCCGGCCCCTGGACCCCGCCGCCCCGGGGTACGTATGTGGACGCCCGCCAGCACGCCGCGCTCACCGAGGGCGAGGGCCTGGCGGCGGTCACCGCGCTGATACCCCCGCCGCTCGCCCCGCACCTGGGCGAGGGGACCTGGGAGCAGGTCTTCGCCCGGCTCGGCACCCGGCTGCCCACGGACTTCATGGCCCTCACCGAGCGGTACGGCGCGGGGAACTGGAGCTGGTGGCTGGACATGCCCGCGCCGCTGGACCTGGACGGCCGCTTCGGGCTCGCGGCCGACGCCGAGGAGATGCTGGAGGGCTACCGCGACCTGCGCGAGGCGCACCCCGAGTACTACCCCATGCCCGCCTGGCCCGAGCCCGGCGGCTTCCTGCCTTTCGCCTCGACCATCGACGGGGACGTGATCGGCTGGTGCGCCGAGGGTGAGCCCGACGAGTGGCGCGCCGCCGTCCATCCGCGCCACTGCGACCAAGGCCCGCCGCTGCCGGGGAACTTCACCGAGACGCTGCTCGCCTGGCTGCGCGGCGACGGCCCGGCCACCGCCGGCTTCCCCGGGCTGCGCGCGGACCAGGACCCTTTGGAGTACATGTTCTTCGAACCCTTCGGGCCGCGCGGCACCGGGTGACCCCGGCGGGCCTTCGGGTACGGGTGAGGGGGCGGCGCCCCTGCCGGGTGCGCCGCCCCCTCACGCGGACGATGGCGAGGCTCAGCCCTCGCTGACGCCCAGCTTCTCCAGGATGAGTTCCTTGACGCGGGCCGCGTCGGCCTGGCCGCGGGTGGCCTTCATGACCGCGCCGACCAGGGCGCCGACCGCCGCGACCTTGCCGCCGCGGATCTTCTCGGCGATGGCGGCGTTGCCGGCGATGGCCTCGTCGACGGCGGCCGTAAGGGCGCCCTCGTCCGAGACGACCTTCAGGCCGCGCTTCTCGACGACCTCGTCCGGCGTGCCCTCGCCCTTCAGAACGCCCTCGATGACCTGGCGGGCCAGCTTGTCGTTCAGGTCACCGGAGGCGACCAGCTCGGTGACGCGGGCGACGTGCTCCGGTGTGATCGGCAGTGCGCCCAGCTCCACGCCCTGCTCGTTGGCGTGGCGGGCCAGCTCGCCCATCCACCACTTGCGGGCCGACGCGGCGTCCGCGCCCGCGTTGACGGTGGCGACGATCGGGCCGATGGCGTCGGCGTTGAGGATCGACTGCATGTCGTGCTCGGAGATGCCCCACTCCTCGCGGAGCCGGTTGCGGCGCAGCCGCGGCAGCTCCGGGAGTCCGGCGCGCAGTTCCTCGACCCACTCGCGGGACGGGGCGACGGGGACGAGGTCGGGCTCCGGGAAGTACCGGTAGTCCTCGGCGTTGTCCTTGATGCGGCCGGAGGTCGTGGAGCCGTCCTCCTCGTGGAAGTGACGGGTCTCCTGGATGATCGTGCCGCCCGAGGAGAGCACCGCCGCGTGGCGCTGGATCTCGAAGCGCGCCGCGCGCTCCACGGAACGCAGCGAGTTCACGTTCTTCGTCTCGCTGCGCGTGCCGAACTTCTCCTGGCCCTTGGGGCGCAGGGAGAGGTTCACGTCGCAGCGCATCTGGCCCTTGTCCATGCGGGCCTCGGAGACGCCGAGCGCCTTGATCAGCTCGCGCAGTTCGGCGACGTACGCCTTGGCGACCTCGGGGGCGCGCTCGCCCGCGCCCTCGATCGGCTTGGTGACGATCTCGATGAGCGGGATGCCGGCGCGGTTGTAGTCCAGGAGCGAGTGCGAGGCGCCGTGGATACGGCCCGTCGCGCCGCCCACGTGCGTGGACTTGCCGGTGTCCTCCTCCATGTGGGCGCGCTCGATCTCCACGCGGAAGACCTCGCCGTCCTCCAGCTGGACGTCCAGATAGCCGTTGAAGGCGATCGGCTCGTCGTACTGGGAGGTCTGGAAGTTCTTCGGCATGTCCGGATAGAAGTAGTTCTTCCGGGCGAAGCGGCACCACTCGGCGATCTCGCAGTGCAGCGCGAGACCGATCTTGATGGCGGACTCGACGCCGATCTCGTTCACGACCGGCAGCGCGCCGGGCAGGCCGAGGCAGGTCGGGCAGGTCTGGCTGTTCGCACCCTGCTTGAGCGTGGTCGAGCAGCCGCAGAACATCTTGGTCTTGGTGCCCAGCTCGACATGGACCTCAAGGCCCATGACGGGGTCGTACGTCGCGAGGGCATCCTCGTACGACACCAGGTCGGTAGTGACAGTCACGGTGAAACTTTCCCTCTCAGCCCAGCAGGACGTCGTCGTCGCCGAGGCGCTTGAGCTCCCGCAGGAGCAGCGCGACACCGGTGGCGATGGCGGCAGCGGAGACGACGGCGTCCACGAGGCGGAGCGTGTCGTGTTCGTAGCGGGCCTTCCTGGCCTGCTTGAGCACGGAGACCGCGCCGAACGCGGTGGTGCCGATCGACAGATACGTACCGGTCTTGGACTTCTTGAAGCCCTTGGCCTTGTTCAGAGCGCTCACAGCGACGGTGCCTCCTCGAGCAGCGGGTGCCCCCACTTTTCCACGAAGGCGGCCTCGACGGCGGCACCCACCTTGTACAGGCGGTCGTCCTTCATGGCGGGGGCGATGATCTGCAGTCCGACGGGCAGGCCGTCCTCCGGCGCGAGGCCGCAGGGCAGCGACATGGCGGAGTTGCCCGCCAGGTTGGACGGGATGGTGCACAGGTCGGCCAGGTACATCGCCATCGGGTCGTCGGCGCGCTCCCCGATCGGGAAGGCGGTGGTCGGGGTCGTCGGGGAGACGATCACGTCGACCTGCTCGAAGGCCGCCTCGAACTCACGGGTGATGAGCGTGCGGACCTTCTGGGCGCTTCCGTAGTACGCGTCGTAGTAGCCGGAGCTGAGCGCGTACGTGCCGAGAATGACGCGGCGCTTGACCTCGTCGCCGAAGCCGGCCTCGCGGGTGAGCGCGGTGACGTCCTCGGCGGACTTCGTACCGTCGTCGCCGACGCGCAGGCCGTAGCGCATGGCGTCGAACCGGGCGAGGTTCGAGGAGCACTCGGACGGCGCGATCAGGTAGTACGCGGACAGTGCCAGGTCGAACGTCGGGCAGTCCAGCTCGACGATCTCGGCGCCGAGCGACTTGAGCAGCTCGACGGACTCGTCGAAGCGCTGGACGACACCGGCCTGGTAGCCCTCTCCGCGGAACTGCTTGACGACGCCTACGCGCATGCCCTGGACGGATCCGTTGCGCGCGGCCTCGACGACCGGCGGGACCGGGGCGTCGATGGACGTCGAGTCCAGCTCGTCGTGGCCGGCGATGGCCTCGTGCAGCAGCGCGGCGTCGAGGACGGTGCGGGCGCAGGGGCCGCCCTGGTCCAGGGAGCTGGAGAAGGCCACCATGCCGTAGCGGGAGACGCCGCCGTAGGTGGGCTTGACGCCGACCGTGCCGGTGACGGCCGCGGGCTGGCGGATGGAGCCGCCGGTGTCCGTGCCGAGGGTCAGGGGCGCCTCGTAGGCGGCGAGGGCGGCGGCGGAACCGCCACCGGAGCCGCCGGGGATGCGGGTGAGGTCCCAGGGGTTGCCGGTGGGGCCGAAGGCGCTGTTCTCGGTGGAGGACCCCATGGCGAACTCGTCCATGTTGGTCTTGCCGAGGATGACGACGTCGGCGGCCTTCAGCCGCTTGGTGACGGTCGCGTCGTACGGCGGGATCCAGCCCTCGAGGATCTTGGAGCCGACCGTGGTCGGGATGCCCTCGGTGGTGAAGATGTCCTTGAGCGCGACGGGAACGCCGGCCAGCGGGCCGAGCTTCTCGCCCCTGGCGCGCTTCTCGTCGACGGCGCGGGCCTGCGCGAGGGCGCCCTCGCGGTCGACGTACAGGAAGGCGTGCACCTTCTCGTCGACGGCGTCGATGCGGGCCAGGTGGGCCTCGGTGACCTCGACGGCCGTCAGCTCGCCGGAGGCGATTTTCGACGCGATCTCGGCGGCGGTGAGCTTGATGATGTCCGTCATGTTCTTAGTCCTCCCCCAGGATCTGCGGCACCTTGAAACGCTGCTGCTCCTGGGCGGGGGCGCCCGAGAGCGCCTGCTCGGGGGTGAGCGACGGACGGACCTCGTCCGCGCGCATGACGTTCGTCAGCGGCAGCGGGTGCGAGGTCGGCGGTACGTCTTGGTCGGCGACCTCCGAGACGCGGGCGACCGCGCCGATGATGTCGTCGAGCTGTCCGGCGAAGTGGTCGAGCTCCTCGGCCTTCAGCTCCAGACGTGCAAGGCGGGCGAGGTGGGCGACCTCCTCGCGCGTGATGCCAGGCATGCGGCGATCCTCAGGGGTGAGTGTGCGGGTTGTGACCCCAATCCTATGGGGCGGGATGGCGTGGCCGTTAAACGGTTTCCCCCGGCGGCTCCGTGGGCAGCTTCTCACCGCTCCGCGGCGGGCCTCTCCCACCCACCCGCCCGTTTGCCCCGCACCGCCTCGTACCCCAGGAGCAGCCCCGCACGGGAGAGCGGCAGACGCCTACTTCACCACATGCCCCGAGGATTCCCCCACGTCGGAGCCTTCAGCGAGGGCCGCCGCCTCCGCCGCGACGTCCACCGGGCGGCGCCAGCCGCGCGAGCCCCGCGCCCGCAGCCACGCGGTGGTCTCGTCGGGCGGCATCGCCGCGGCGACCAGCCACCCCTGCACCGCGTCGCACCCGAGGTCCCGCAGCCGCTCCCACGTCTCGTCGTCCTCGACGCCCTCGGCGACGACGAGCAGCCCCAGGGAGTGTGCGAGGTCCACCGTGCAGCGGACGATCGAGGCGTCCTCGTCGTCGATGGCGAGGCGCGCCACGAAGGAGCGGTCGATCTTCAGCTCGCTCACCGGCAGCCGCCGCAGGTGGACCAGCGAGGAGTACCCCGTGCCGAAGTCGTCGAGCGACATCTTGACGCCGTGCCCGGTGAGCCCGGCCAGGGTGTCCGCGGCCCGCTGCGGGTCCTCCAGGAGCACGTGCTCGGTTATCTCCAGTTGCAGCGCCCCCGCGGGGACGCCGTGCCGGGCGAGGCGCGCGGCTACCGCGCCCGCGAAGCCGGGGGTGTGCACGTCACGCGGTGAGACGTTGACCGCGACGGGGACCTTCAGGCCCTGCGCCTGCCACTTGGCCACCTGGCCGAGGGCGGACTCCAGGACGTACTCCGTCAGGTGCGGCATGAGTCCGGACGACTCGGCGATGGCGATGAACTCGTCCGGCGGCACCTTGCCGCGCTCGGGGTGCACCCACCGCACCAGCGCTTCGAGCCCTGCGACCTTGCCGTCGAAGCGGACCTTGGGCTGGTAGTGCAGCTCGACGTCGCCCGCGTCCAGCGCCCGCCGCAGGTCCCCCAACAGGCCGAGCCGGTCCGGGGTGTTGGAGTCCCGCTTGGACTCGTACACCTCGACGCCGGTGCGGTCCCGCTTCGCCTGGTACATCGCCACGTCCGCCCGCCGCAGCAGCCCCTCCGCGTCGAGCGCGTGGTCGGGGAAGACGGCGAGGCCCGCGCTGGCCTCCAGGACGAGGGTCAGGCCGTCCAGGTCGAGGGGCGAGCCGAGCGCCGCGACCAGCTGACGGGCCACGCGCGTGGCGGACGTCGTGGAGTCGGCGATGGGCAGGAGCACGGCGAACTCGTCGCCGCCGAGCCGGGCCGCCTCCGCGCCGCGCGGCAGCGCGAGTCGCAGCCGGTCCGCTATCTGCAACAGCAGCCGGTCACCGGCGAGGTGTCCGAGCGTGTCGTTGACCGACCGGAAGCGGTCCATGTCGATCAGCATCAGGGCGGACCGCGCCCCGATCCGCTCGGCGTCGTCGAGGGCGGTCCAGGTCCGCTCCAGGAGCCACTGCCGGTTGGGCAGTCCGGTGAGCGGGTCCCTCAACTGCTCCTCCGCGCGGGCGCGGGCGATCCACAGGGTGGAGTCGAGCGCGACCAGCGGGATCGCGAAGAGGGGCAGCAGGATCGGCAGGGAGGTGGCCACCACGCAGATGAGCGGGGCGATGCCGAGCAGCGCGATGCCGAGGAGTCCCTGGCGCACCAGGGCCGTTCGGGTGACGGTCGGCAGGGCGCCGGTGCGCGGGGCGTGGACGTACCAGAGCAGTACGCGCGTGACGACGAGGTAGGCGACGGCGACCAGGGCCACCTCGGGGGCGGTGTACAGGTCCCAGGTCTCGGGGAGCCAGGGCGCTTCGGCTGTCGGTGACGTGCCGAACGCGGCCAGGGTGAGGGCGCCCGCGCCGATGCCGAGGATGTCGACGGCGCCGTGCAGGACGCCCTGGCGCCAGCGGTGCCTGCGCGCGACGCCGACGAGGACGACGACGGTGAGGCTGACCATGCCGGCGGGCACCCACCCGTACAGCAGGAGTACGGCGACGGTGAGCGCCCCGCCGGACCCCGTGCCGCCCCACCAGCGGTCCCGGCCGAGGGCGACGAGGTGGCCGACGATGAGGCCGGTGAGGACGGCGAGGGACCAGCCCGCGGCCCCGGAGGGGAACAGGGTGTGCCGGCCCGTGAGGGCCTGGACGAAGCCGGTGCCGAGCAGCACCGCGGCGGCCGTGACGACCACGATGGGCAGCAGCGGCCAGGGGTCGCGGGGCTCCGGGGCGGTGGGGCCGCCCGCCAGGGCCACGGCGCTCTCCGTGCCGTGGCCGGTCGCGGGCGAGGTCCAGGCCCGCTCGCGGGGTTCGATGGCGGTGCTCAGCGCACCGGTCTGCGGTCCGGTCGTGGGGCCCGGGTCGGCGGACTGTACGGTCCGGCGGCCGCGGAGCCAGGTGCCCGGCGCGCGCCACCGGCGCGCGCGCAGCGGTGAGTCCGGGGCGGCGCTCTCGGTCGGTTCCATTCCCGTCCCTCTCACAGCCGGCGGTGCCCACGCCACACGGACTCGGCCCAAGGGCGGCCGGGTCCGCACATTCGTTCCCGAGCTCTGGACGAGCAAGGGGATGCACTGCTCCCGAACTCGTGCCGAGCAGGGGATGCCCCCTTCCACGCTCTTGTTGAGCAGGAGATGCCCCGGTCGCAGCGGGGCACGGCAGGCGCACACCTCAACAGTAGGCCGCAGAAGGCTTCCACGGGCAGCGGTCGACTACGGTTGCCCGAATGCGACCCGGCCACCCGTATGCATCTGGTATGCGCTGAACGGGTGGCCTTCAACCGCTACTCCTCGGTCGGAAGCGCGACTTCCCTGGCCGCGTCCGGTCCCTGTTCCAGCAGCACAACGAAGCCTTCCTCGTTGAGAACCGGAACCTTCACCTGCATCGCCTTGTCGTACTTCGAACCGGGGTTGTCCCCCACGACCACGAAAGACGTCTTCTTCGAAACGGAACCGGTCACCTTCGCGCCCCGGGTCTGGAGCGCCTCTTTCGCGCCATCCCGGGTGTAGTGCTCCAGCGTTCCGGTCACGACGACGGTGAGGCCCTCCAGGGGGCGGGGGCCCTCGTCCTCTCCGCTCGACTCCTCCTCCATGCGCACCCCGGCCGCCCGCCACTTGCGGAGGATCTCGCGGTGCCACTCCTCGGTGAACCACTGTTTGAGGGAGGCGGCGATGGTCGGGCCGACGCCCTCCACCGCGGCCAGCTCCTCCTCGGTGGCCTGTTCGATGCGGTCGATGGAACGGAACTCCCGGGCCAGCGCCTCGGCGGCCACCGGACCGACGTGCCGGATCGAGAGGCCCGTGAGGACGCGGGCGAGCGGGCGCTCCTTGGCCGCCGCGATGTTCTCCAGCATGGCGAGGGTGTTCTTCTTCGCCTCGCCCTTCTGGTTGGCGAAGAAGGTGACGACCTTCTCCTCGCCGGTCTTGGGGTCGCGCTTGGGCAGGCCGGAGTCCTGGTCGAGGACGTAGGACTTGATGGGCAGCAGTTCCTCGACCTTCAGGTCGAAGATGTCGCCCTCGTCGAGGATCGGCGGCTGGGCGGGCTCCAGGGGTCTGGTCAGCGCGGCCGCGGCGACGTAGCCGAAGTTCTCGATGTCGAGGGACTTGCGGCCGGCCAGATAGAAGAGACGTTCACGCAACTGGGCCGGGCACGACTGGGCGTTGGGGCAGCGGAGGTCGATGTCGGCCTCCTTCATCGGGCGCAGCGGCGTGCCGCACTCGGGGCACTCGGCGGGCATCTCGAACTCCCGCTCGGTGCCGTCCCGCAGGTCCACGACGGGGCCGAGGATCTCCGGGATGACGTCACCCGCCTTGCGCAGCACCACCGTGTCCCCGATGAAGACGCCCTTCTTCTTCACCACGTCCTGGTTGTGCAGGGTCGCGAACTCCACCTCGGAGCCCGCGACGGTGACGGGCTCCACCTGGGCGTACGGCGTGACGCGGCCGGTGCGGCCGACGCCGACGCGGATGTTGACCAGCTTGGTGTTGACCTCCTCGGGCGCGTACTTCCAGGCGATCGCCCAGCGCGGGGCGCGCGAGGTGGAGCCGAGGCGCCCTTGCAGCGGAATCTCGTCCAGCTTGACGACGACGCCGTCGATCTCGTGCTCCACGGAGTGGCGGTGGTCTCCGAAGTACGTGATGAAGTCCCGTACGCCGTCGAGGCCGTCGACCACCTTGTTGTGCTGGGCGGTGGGCAGGCCCCACTCGTGGAGCAGGTCGTAGGCGTGGCTGAGGCAGTCGATGTCGAAGCCCTCGCGGGCGCCGATGCCGTGCACGACCATGTGCAGCGGGCGGGTCGCGGTGATGCGCGGGTCCTTCTGGCGCAGCGAACCCGCCGCCGCGTTGCGGGGGTTGGCGAAGGGCTTGTCGCCCGCCTCCACCAGGCGGGCGTTCAGCTCCTCGAACTTCTCCATCGGGAAGAAGACCTCGCCGCGGATCTCGACGAGGGCGGGGACGCGGTCGCCCTTGAGGCGCTGGGGGATGTCCGCGATCGTGCGGACATTCGGTGTGATGTCCTCGCCGGTGCGGCCGTCGCCGCGGGTGGCGGCGCGGGTCAGCTTGCCGTCCTCGTACGTGAGGTTGACCGCGAGGCCGTCGACCTTCAGCTCGCACAGGAAGTGGTACCCCGGGGAGCCGACGTCCTTGGCGACGCGGTCGGCCCAGGAGGCCAGCTCCGCGTCGTCGAAGGCGTTGTCGAGGGAGAGCATGCGCTCGCGGTGCTCGACGGCCGTGAACTCCGTCTCGTACGAACCCGAGACCTTCTGCGTGGGCGAGTCCGGCGTCCGCAGCTCCGGATACTCCTCCTCCAGGGCTTCGAGGGAACGCAGGAGCTTGTCGAACTCGGCGTCGCTGACGACCGGCTGGTCCTTCACGTAGTACCGGAAGCGGTGCTCCTCGATCTGTTCGGCCAGCTGGGCATGCTGATCCCGTGCCTCGGCGGGCACAGAGCCTTGCTGTTCGACAGCCACCGTTTCGTCCTCCCGTTACGTCATACCCAATTACTCAGGGTTGTCTGCGAGCGATCTCGCCGCCTTGACGCAGTGGGCGAGCACCTCGCGCGCATACGCGGGAGAAGCCCCCGCGAGACCGCACGACGGAGTGACCGTGACCGACTCCGCGAGCGATCCCGGATTCAGCCCCAGCCTGCGCCACAGCGTCCTGACACCCATGACGCTACCGGCAGGGTCCGACAATCCGCCGTCCACGCCCGGCACGACACCGGCGAAGAGCTTCGTGCCGCCCTCGACCGCCTCGCCGATGACGTCGTCGTCACGCTCGGTGAGTAGTGAGAAGTCGAACGAGATCGCGTGGGCCCCGGCGCGGCGCAGGAGCGCGAACGGGACGTCGGGCGCGCAGGAGTGGACGATCGTGGGCCCGCCGTCCTGGACGGCCAGCACGTCCCGCAGGGTGTCCTCCACGACCTGCCGGTCCACGGCCCGGTGGGTGCGGTACTGGCTGGCGGTCTTGACCTGTCCGCGCAGCACGGCGATGAGCGAGGGCTCGTCGAGTTGCAGCACCACCTGGGCGCCGGGCACCCTGCGGCGCAGGTCGGCGAGGTGTGCGCGCAGGCCCTCGGCGAGTGATCCCGCGAGGTCACGGCAGGCGCCGGGGTCGGAGAGTGCCGCTTCGCCGTTCCTGAGTTCCAGGGCCGCGGCGAGCGTCCAGGGGCCGACGGCCTGGACCTTGAGCGGTCCCTCGTACCCCTGGGTGAACTCCTCCAGGGCGTCGAGGTCCTCGCCGAGCCAGGCCCTGGCGCGCCGGGTGTCGCGCCCGGGCCGGTCGCCGACGCGCCATCCGCTGGGCTCCACGCGCGCGTACAGGTCGACGAGCATGCCGGCCGTGCGGCCGATCATGTCGGCGCCGGGTCCGCGGGCGGGCAGCTCGGCGAGGTGGGGCATGCCCTCCTCGGGTCCGTCGAAGCTTCCGGTGACGGTCTTCGCGGCCTCGCGGGCGTCGCCGCCGGGCATGGACCCGACGCCGGTCGCGGGGCTCCAGAGCCGCGCGCTCATCGGCCCGGCCGCACGGTGAGGTCGTTGACCTCCGCGTCGCGCGGCAGGTCCAGGGCCATGAGGATCGTGGTGGCGACCGACTCGGGGTCGATCCAGCGGGAGGCGTCGTACTCCTTGCCCTCCTGCTGGTGGACCTTGACCTGCATGGCGCTCGCCGTGCGGCCGGGGTAGACCGAGGTGACCCGGACGCCGTTGCCGTGCTCCTCCTGGCGCAGGGAGTCGGCGAGGGCCTTCAGGCCGTGCTTGGACGCGGCGTACGCGGACCAGTCGGCGTGGGCGCTGAGGCCGGCGCCAGAGTTGACGAAGACCACGTGCCCCTGGGCGGTCCGGAGTTGGGGCAGGAAGTGGCGGGTCAGCTCGGCGGGGGCGATGAGGTTGACGTTGAGCTGGTGGCGCCAGGCCTTGGGGGTGAGTTCGCCGACGGGGCCGAGGTCGACGACGCCCGCGATGTGCAGGAGGGAGTCCACGCGCGCGGGCAGCGACTGGTGCCCGAAGGCCCAGGAGAGCTTGTCGGGGTCGGAGAGGTCGCCGACGAGCGTGCTCGCGCCCGGGAACTCGGCGGCGAGTTCCTTGGCGCGGCCCGCGTCCCGCGCGTGCAGGACGAGGTCGTCGCCGCGTGCGTGCAGACGGCGGGCGACGGCCGCGCCGATGCCGGAGCCGGCCCCGGTGATCACATGTGTTGCCATACCCGCCATGCTCGCATCACTGGGTGCCGATCGATTCCTCCAGGTAGGCCAGGGCACCGACGGGCTCCTCGGCGAAGAAGACCAGGTCGGTGAGGGGCAGGGGCAGGAAGCCCTCGTCCTCCATGCGCCGGAACTGCTCCTTGAGGCCGTCGTAGAAGCCCGCGGAGTTCAGCAGGACGACCGGTTTGGTGTGCTTGCCGTGCTTCTTCAGCTCCAGGATTTCCGTGGCCTCGTCGAGCGTGCCGGTGCCGCCCACCATGATCACGATCGCGTCGGCCTTCTCCAGGAGGAGCGCCTTCCGCTCGGCGAGGTCGCGGGCGATCACCATCTCGTCGGGCTCGGCGACGGCCCTGGCCTTGGCACCGAGGAAGTCGACGGAGACGCCGACGAGCCGCCCGCCCGCCTCGTGCACACCGTCCGCCACGACCTTCATCAGACCGCTCTCGGAACCGCCCCATACCAGCGTGTGCCCGCCCTTGCCGAGCAGTTCGGCGAACTCCCTCGCCGGGGCGGTGTAGCGGTCGTCGAGGTCGGCGGCGGAGAGAAAGACGCAGATATTCATGCGCTCACGGTACGGTCCGACACTGACAGCACCTGTCGAGGAGGGTACGTCGTGACCAAGGGACACCGGATCACCGTCGAGCAGGGCACCGACCACGTGCGCGTGGTGCACGAGGGGCAGGTGGTGGCGGAGAGCACCCGCCCGCTGCTGCTGCGCGAGACGGGCTACCCCGTGCGCTACTACCTCCCTCCGGAGGACGTGCGTACGAACCTGCTGACACCGTCGGCGACGACCACGCACTGCCCGTTCAAGGGCACGGCCTCCTATTGGTCGCTGCCGGGCGCGCGGGACGCGGTGTGGGCGTACCCGGAGCCGAAGCCCGAGGTGGCCGCCGTCAAGGACCACTACTGCTTCTACGACGCCGAGGTCACCGGGCGGGAGTAGCCGCCGGTGGCGGCGGTGAACGTCTTGCGGTAGGCGGCCGGTGAGACGCCGAGCACCGCGCGCATGTGCTGGCGCAGGGAGTTGCCGGTGCCGAACCCGGCCCGGTGGGCGACCACGTCCACGGGGAGGTCGCTCGACTCCAGGAGCTGGCGGGCCAGTTCGATGCGCTGGGCGGTCAGCCAGCGGCCCGGAGGCATGCCGACCTCCTCCTGGAAGCGGCGCGTGAAGGTCCGCAGGCTCATGCGCGCGTGGGCGGCCAACTCACCCAGGGGCAGCGGCTCCTGGAGCCGTTCGAGGGCCCACGCGCGCGTGGCGGCCGTCGTGGCGAGCGTGGGCTCGGGGACGGGCCGCTCGATGTACTGCGCCTGCCCGCCCTCGCGCCAGGGCGGGACCACGCAGAAGCGGGCGACGCGGTGGGCGACCGCGCTGCCGTGGTCGCGGCGCAGCAGGTGCAGGCAGAGGTCGACGCCCGCGCCCACACCGGCCGCCGTCAGGATGTCGCCGTCGTCCACGAACAGGACGTCCTCGTCGACCGCGACCCGGGGGAAGGTGCGCCGGAAGTGGTCGGCCTCCTTCCAGTGCGTGGTCGCGGGGCGGCCGTCGAGCAGCCCCGCGGCGGCGAGGACGTAGGACGCGGTGCAGAACGACACCCAGCGCGTGCCCGGCCGCACCCGGGCGAGCGCGGCGGCGAGCGGCCCCGGCAGGAGGCCTTCGTCCGTGCCGCCGCAGAGGCGCTCCGTCGGCGGGATCACCACGGTGTCCGCTTCGGCGAGCGCCTCCGGCCCGTGCTCGACGGTCACCTGGAAACCGGCGTCGGTGCGCACCGGCCGGCCGTCCACCGTGCAGACGACGACGTCGTACAGCGGGCGTCCTTCGGCGTCCTCGGCAGCCCCGAAGATCCGCGGCGGAATGCCCATCTCGAAGGCGTACGCGCCGTCAAGCGCGAGGACCGCCACGCGGTGGCGCCTGCCGTGAGAACTCATGGCCGAATCCTGTCACATCATGGCCAAACTGCCAGCACTGTGCGCACGGGAGCCGACGCACTCTGGGTCCTGGCCGTTCCGAAAGCCGGTCGGCCTGGCGTTTTCCCGAAAGAGGATGATCATGAAGATGCGTGCCGTGAGCCCCCGCGCCTGGGGCGCCCCGGAGAACCTGGTGCCCGTGGAGGTGGACCGCCCCGAGCCGGGCCTCACCGAGATCCTGGTCCGGGTGCACGCGGCGGGCGTCAACCCCGTCGACTGGAAGACCCGCGCGGAGGGCGCCTTCGGCAGCTGGGGCGACACACCGATCCTCGGCTACGACGTGTCGGGCGTCGTCGAGGAGGTGGGCCCCGGGGTGACGCTGTACTCCCCCGGTGACGAGGTCTTCGGGATGCCCCGCTTCCCCGAGCAGACGGGCGGTTACGCCGAGTACGTCGCCGCGCCCGCCCGGCGCTTCGCGCCCAAGCCCGCGGGCATCGACCACGTCCAGGCCGCCGCGCTGCCGCTCGCGGCGCTCACCGCCTGGCAGGGGCTGATCGAGACGGCGGGCCTGCGCGCCGGGCAGCGCGTGCTGATCCACGCGGCGGCGGGCGGCGTCGGCCACCTGGCCGTACAGATCGCCAAGGCCCACGGGGCGTATGTCATCGGGACGGCCCGCGAGGACAAGCACGCCTTCCTGCGCGGCCTCGGCGCGGACGAGGTCGTCGACTACACGCGCGTGGACTTCACCGAGGCGGTGAGCGACGTGGACGTGGTCCTCGACGGTGTGGGCGGCGAGTACGGGGCACGATCCCTGGAGATCATCCGCCCCGGCGGCCACCTGGTCACGCTCCCCGACCCGGGCGGCCTCCCGGACCCGGCACGGGCCGCGGAGCTCGGCGTGCACACGGGCTGGACGATCGTCGAGCCGGACCGCCTGGGCCTGCTGGAGATCTCCCGCTTGGTCGACGAGGGGAAGCTCCGCGTGGAGATCGACGCGGTCATCCCCCTGGAGGAGGCGGCGAAGGCCCACGCGCGCGGCGAACAGGGCCGCACCCAGGGCAAGATCGTGCTCCGGGTGACCTGATTCGGGATGTCCGCTCGATGCGCCCCGCCTGGCGATGACCCGCTTTCACGTCCCAGCTGGGGCGCTGTCAGACAGCACCACGCCACAGGTTGCCCTCTGCTTCTGCGAAGCGGCGCTCCAGGTCCTCCAGATCACCGAGCACCCTTCGCATCCTGTGCCGGAAGGCCGCGCCGTGCGCCGGGACCTTCAGGTGGGTCAGCTCATGTACGAGGACCAGATCCACAAGGTCCGGCGGCAACTGCATGAGCGCCCAGTGCAGGGCGATGGAACCGTCCGGCTCACAGGCTCCCCAGCGTCCGCCGAGATCCTGAACGGTCACATCCCGGGGGGTGACTCCCGTCCGCTCCGCCAGTGGCGCCGTGCGGGTCACCACCCACCGGGTACCTCGCGCGGCGTACCACCCGGCGATCAGCCACGCGCGGTGCCCTGGTGACCCGCTGTCCGGCAGCTCCAGCCAGCCCTGATGCAGCCGCACCCGCCTGCCCGGACCGGCGGGCACCACCTTCAGCCGGTGGCGGCGTCCGAGGTACGCGAAGCTCGCTCCGCCGACCAGCTCCTTGACCGGCTCGCCTCCACTGCGCGTGCGCCTCGCGACCTCGTCGGCAAGGCGGGGCAGCCTGGAACGCACGGCCTCCGCGACGGCGTGCGGATCTGCGTCCTGCGGCACCGCGAAGAGCACGTCACCGTCTTCCTGGATCTCGATCCCCAGCGTCCGGCGGCGTGGCCGCACGACGACCTGCCACGTCCACTCCCCCGGCAGGGGGATGGAAGCGAGGGCGGTCTGGACAGTTTTGCTCACTCGGCATTCGTACCGTCCACCACCGACAGAGGTCCGGCAGCCCGCCGTCGTCCTTACTGTCGAGGTGGCCGCTTCCCGTAGCGGAGGAAATCTCCGTGGCGCTCAACAGCGAGTTCCAGGAGTCCCGCCGCCATGTCCGCGGTCTCCTCCCATTCCACGTGCAGGCGGTCGGCGACCTTGAAGCGCAGCTCCTTCCGCACGTCGATCCGCGCTTCGGCCTGAGCCGGGAAGTGCGGCTGCCTCACCAGGGCGGCTATGTCCACGGCGATGAGGCGCGCCGCACTGTGAAGGTCGAGCTCCGGGGGCACGAAGGTTGCCTCGGCCCGCTCCAGTTCCCTGACCAGCGCTCGGTACACCGGCCCTTCGGTCAGCGGGTCGAGGCGCGGCCCTGAGTCCTCCGCGTCCTCACTGACGTCGCCTACGAGCCGCGCCAGGTCGGCAGCGGCCTGTTCGAAGTCCTGGTGCATCCCCTTGCGGACGATCCGCAAGGGCAGACTATGACGACGGCTGGCCCGGGGCCAGTCCCGGCCGGACAGCCGGGCGCACGGTCGCAGAGGTCAGGCCTCCGCCCCCCCGGCCGCGTTCGCTCTGAGCGATCACGGCTCCCGCCACCCGTCACCAGCCACATAAGGTCGACCCCGTAATAGCCTCTACCGCCTACCGATTATTACGGGGGGATGGCATGAACGACCTCGTGCAGGCCTGGGTGGAGGGTTGGGTGGTGTCCCGCGGGGCCGCGCCGCCGCTCGCCGAGCCGTGGGGCTGGACCATCGACGCGGGCCGGATCGACCACGTCACCCGGCACGTCCTCGGCGCGGTCGGCGACGAGGTCGAGGAGACCGCCGTCCGGAAGGTGGCCGACGCGGTGACCGGGGACGGCGTCTGGTTCAAGGCGTTCGCGGACCCGGAGGTGGTGCGCGCGTGGCTGGGCCCGCACTGGTGGGTCGACCCGGAGCCGGGATGCCTGATGTCGCTGCCGCTGACACCGGACGCGCCGGAGCCGGCGCCGGTTCCGGCGGGGTACCGGCTGCGCACCTGGTCCCGCGGCGGAGTCACGCGCGTACTGGTCACCGCGCCCGACGGCGCCCTCGCGGCACGCGGTCAGATCGCGCCGACCGGGGCGACCGCGGTCGTCGATCAGGTCGAGACCGCGGTCGCCCACCGGCGCAGGGGCCTCGGCGGCCTGGTGGTGCGCACGCTCCAGCACGCGGCGGCGGCCCGAGGCGCCCGCACGGCCGTCCTCGCGGGCACTCCGGAGGGACGCGCGCTGTACGAGTCGCTGGGGTGGATCCACCGGGCTCCGCTGACCAGCGCGAAGTTCACGTCGGCCTAGTGTCCGGACTCAGCTGGACTTGGGGAGCTCAGCGGGTCAGTTGGTTCACCGGGTTCAGGCCACCGCCACGGCCCGCTCCGTCGTCGCGATCGTCGCCGAGCCCACCACGCGCGTGCCGTCGTAGAGCACGATCGCCTGGCCGGGGGCCACGCCCCGCACGGGCTCGGTGAAGGACACCCGCAGCTCGCCGTCGACCAGCTCGGCGGAGACCTCGGTCTCGCCGCCGTGGGCCCGCAGCTGCGCCGTGTACGTGCCGGGTCCGGCGGGCGCGACCCCGCACCAGCGGGGCTTGACGGCGGTCAGGCCGGTCACGTCCAGGGCGGCGGCCGGGCCGACCGTCACGGTGTTGTTCACCGGGGAGATGTCCAGGACGTAGCGCGGCTTGCCGTCGGGGGCCGGGGTGCCGATCCGCAGGCCCTTGCGCTGGCCGATGGTGTAGCCGTACGCCCCTTCGTGCGTGCCGAGGACCGTCCCGGACTCGTCGACGATGTCGCCCTCCGCCTTGCCGAGGCGGGCGGCGAGGAAGCCCTGGGTGTCGCCGTCGGCGATGAAGCAGATGTCGTGGCTGTCGGGCTTCTTGGCCACCGCGAGCCCCCGGCGCTCGGCCTCCGCGCGGATCTCCTCCTTGGTGGTGACCGTGTCACCCAGGGGGAACATCGCGTGGGCGAGCTGCTTGTCGTCCAGGACCCCGAGGACGTAACTCTGGTCCTTGGCCATGTCGGAGGCGCGGTGCAGCTCCCGGGTGCCGTCCTCGCGGACGATCACCTTGGCGTAGTGGCCGGTGACGACCGCGTCGAAGCCGAGGGCGAGGGCCTTGTCGAGCAGCGCGGCGAACTTGATCTTCTCGTTGCAGCGCAGGCACGGGTTGGGGGTGCGTCCCGCCTCGTACTCGGCGACGAAGTCCTCGACCACGTCCTCGCGGAAGCGCTCGGCGAGGTCCCACACGTAGAACGGGATGCCGATGACGTCCGCGGCGCGGCGGGCGTCGCGCGAGTCCTCGATGGTGCAGCAGCCGCGGGCGCCCGTGCGGAACGACTGCGGGTTCGCCGAGAGGGCGAGGTGCACTCCCGTCACGTCGTGGCCGGCCTCGGCGGCCCGGGCGGCGGCGACGGCGGAGTCCACGCCGCCGGACATGGCGGCCAGGACACGGAGGGGGCGCGGGGAAGGCTGCGGGGTCTCGGTCAGATTCATAGCTCTAACAGAGTACGGGCCCGCGGGAACCGGACGCCCGTGAGTAAGCGTTGACGATCGTATGGGGGAACCAGAGGGGCAGAAGCCGGGAGGCCGCGGAGTGAGCCGGCGCGCCCTGCTGATCGGGGGCGGCGCGGCCGCCTTCGGCACGGCCGTGTTCGCCAGGGACGACCTGGGGCGGCTGTGGTGGCGCATGCCCGGTGTGGTCAAGAAGCGCAAGGAGGGCGAGGTCGACGCCAAGGGCGCGCAGTGGACCGCCGCCTCGGCCTACAACTGGCGCCGAGCGGACCGCCCCGACGACTACACCATCGACCGCGTCATCATCCACGTGGTCCAGGGCGGGTACGCGACGGCGCTGCGCGTCTTCAAGGACCCCGCCCACCGCGCCGCCACGCACTACGTGGTGCGCAAGGACGGGCATGTGGCGCAGATGATCCGCGAGCTGGACGTGGCGTTCCACGCGGGCGACAGGGGCTACAACGAACGCAGCGTGGGCATCGAGCACGAGGGCTTCGTCGACGACAAGTCGTCCTTCACGGCCGCGATGTACGCCTCGTCGGCGCGGCTCACGGCCGGAATATGTGAGCGGTACGACATCCCGGTGGACCGCAAGCACATCATCGGGCACGTCGAGGTGCCGGGCACGGACCACACGGACCCCGGCCCGCACTGGGACTGGGACCGGTACCTGCGCTTGGTCCGCGCCGCGCGCGAGCGGCTCGAAGCGCCCGGCAGGAAGGCCTAGAACCTGTCCGGCGGATCGGCTCGGTCCCGCCTCAGCTCAGCCCCGCCGTGCGCGCCCGCTCCACCGCCGGGCCGATCGCCGCCGCGACCGCCTCGACGTCCGCCTTGGTCGACGTGTGGCCGAAGGAGAAGCGCAGGGTGCCGCGCGCGAGGTCCGGGTCGGTGCCGGTGGCGAGCAGGACGTGGCTGGGCTGGGCGATGCCCGCCGTGCACGCCGACCCGGTGGAGCACTCGATCCCCTGCGCGTCGAGGAGGAGCAGCAGGGAGTCGCCCTCGCAGCCGGGGAAGGTGAAGTGCGCGTTGGCGGGCAGCCGTCCCGCCGGGGACGGGTCGCCGCCGAGGACCGCCTCGGGGACGGCCGAGCGGACCGCGGCCACCAGGTCGTCGCGCAGGGCGCCGATCTCGGCGGCGAACCGCTCCCGGTGCTCGGCCGCGTACTCCCCCGCGACGGCGAAGGCGGCGATGGCGGGCACGTCCAGCGTCCCGGAGCGCACGTGCCGCTCCTGGCCGCCGCCGTGCAGCACCGGCACGGGGCTGTACTCCCGGCCGAGCAGCAGCGCCCCGATGCCGTAGGGGCCGCCGATCTTGTGTCCGGAGATGGTCATCGCGGCGAGCCCGGAGGCGTCGAAGTCGACGGGGACCTGTCCGTAGGCCTGCACGGCGTCGGCGTGCAGCGGGATGCCGAACTCGGCGGCGACGTCGGCCAGTTCACGGACCGGCTGGATCGTGCCGATTTCGTTGTTGGCCCACATGACGGTGGCCAGGGCGACATCGTCGGGGCCGCGCTCGATCGCCTCGCGCAGCGCGTCGGGGTGGACGCGGCCGTGGGCGTCGACGGGCAGGTACTCGACGGTGGCGCCCTCGTGCTCGCCGAGCCAGTGGACGGCGTCGAGGACCGCGTGGTGTTCGACGGGGCTGGCGAGGACGCGGGTGCGGGCCGGTCGCGCGTCGCGGCGGGCCCAGTACAGGCCCTTCACGGCGAGGTTGTCGGCTTCGGTGCCGCCGGAGGTGAAGACCACCTCGCTGGGCCTGGCGCCGAGCGACTCGGCGAGCGTCTCGCGGGCCTCCTCGACGGTTCGGCGCGCCCGGCGGCCCGCCGCGTGCAGCGAGGAGGCGTTGCCGGTGGCGGCGATCTGCGCGGTCATCGCCGCGATCGCCTCCGGGAGCATCGGGGTGGTCGCTGCGTGGTCGAGGTAGGCCATGGTGCGCACGATTCTACGAGCCGTGCGGCGCCGGACGACCCGGCGGTATCAGCCTGCGACACCCCAGGACACGGTGTTGTCCATCGCGACGAGCGAGGCGAGGACCACGAGGTCGGCCACGCCGAGCCCGAGTCCGAGCAGCGCGCGGCCCCGCCGGGCGGTGCCGCGGCGCAGGGCGAGGCCCGCGAGGACGATCGCGACGGGGCCGAGAAAGATGTTCAGGACGAGCAGTCCGAGGAGGCCGCAGACGAAGGAGGCGACGGCCATGCCGTCGGTGTCCCGGCGTCCGGTGGGGCGCTCGGGGGCGCGGCCGGTGACGGGCTCGGCGGTGCGTTCGGCGGTGAGTGCCATGGTCGGACTCCTTGCGGATGGAGGTGCCGTACGGGCCGGGGGTGACGGCCGCTCAGTGGTGGCGCGTGTGGCGCTCGCGGATCGCGAAGACCGCGAGCCAGGCGCCGATGACCACGGCGGCGACCAAAGTGACCGGCAGCGGGAGGTGGGCCACGGAACCCATGGCGACACCCAGCAGGAGCAGGGCGGCGACAAGGAAGAGCATGAGATCCCTCTCCAATCGGCGAACGGGCCCTTCGAGCCCGCTCGGTGAACGCTTGTGGTAACAACTGTTCACTCACTTAGAGAGTACTCCGCTCCGCGCTTTCAAAACTCGGAGAACAGTTGTTAACTGCATGGTATGAGTCACACTCTCGGCATCCGGCAGGCCCAGAAGCAGAAGACCCGGCAGGCGCTCCTCGACGCGGCGCTCCAGCTGTTGGAGGAGCAGAGCCTCAGCAGCCTGGGCCTGCGCGAGGTCACCCGTGCCGTGGGGGTCGCTCCGACCGCCTTCTACCGGCACTTCCGCGACACCGCCGACCTCGGCGTCGCCCTCGTCGAAGAGGCGCTCGGCAGCTTGCACACGGCACTGACCGCCCTGCTCTCCGCGACCGGCGACAGCGCGGGCGAGGACGACGGGGAGGAGCGCATCGCCGCCACCGTCGATCTGATCGCCGCCTACGTCCGCACCCACCCCGCCCACGTCCGCTTCATCGCTCGCGAGAAGCACGGCGGCGTGCAGGCGGTGCGCGCCGCGATAGGCGGTCAACTCGCCCTGTTCGCCCAGGAGGTGAAGGACCAGTTCGCCCGGGAGCCGGAGGCGGCGGGCTGGGCCGAGGACGATCTCCTGATGCTCGCCGGGATGTACGTCGACCACATGGTGATGACCGCGTCGGCGCTCATGGAGGCGGAGGGCGACCCGGGAGCGACGGAGCGGGTGGCGGCCACCGCGCGCCGCCGGCTGCGGCTCGTCGGTCTCGGCCGCCGCCACTGGCTGGACGAGCACTGACCACCGGGGCCGTGGCCGCCAACTCCCCTGCCGACAGGTCCTCGACTCTCGCGGTCGGCGGGTCCTCGACTCTCACGTAAGGGGCAACTACCCTCTACGGTCATGACGAACGCGCGTGACACCTGGCCGCTCGACCGCACCTTCCCCAGCTCGTCGGGCACGATCCGCTGGGCCGCGCTCGGCCCCGCCGACGCCCCGCCCGTCGTACTGGTCCACGGCACGCCCTTCTCGTCGTACGTCTGGCGAGGCGTCGCCCGTGCCCTCGCGCGCGACCACCGCGTCCACGTATGGGACTTGGCCGGTTATGGCGCATCCGAGATGCGGGACGGGCAGGACGTGTCGCTCGCCGCGCAGGGGCGCGTCCTCGCCGAACTGCTCGACCACTGGGGCCTTGAGCGTCCCGCCGTCCTCGCCCACGACTTCGGCGGCTGTGTCGCCCTGCGCGCGCACCTGCTGCACGGCGCCCGCTACGACCGCCTCGCCCTCGTCGACCCGGTGGCCCTCGCCCCGTGGGGCTCCCCCACCTACCGGCTGCTGGGCGCGCACGCGGGGATCTTCGGCCAGCTGCCGCCCAACCTGCACGAAGCGCTCGTCCGCGAGTACGTCGGCTCCGCGAGCCACCGCGGGCTGCACCCCGCGGTCCTCGACCGGCTGGTCGCCGCCTGGTGCACGGACGAGGGCAGGCCCGCCTTCTACCGGCAGATCGAGCAGAACGACCAGCGCTACACCGACGAGATCCAGGGCAGGTACGGGGAGTTGGACCTGCCCGTGCTCATCTGCTGGGGCGTCGAGGACACCTGGATCCCGGTGGAGCGCGGCCGTGAGCTGGCCCGGGCGATCCCCGGCGCCGAGCTTCGCCTGATCGAGGGCGCGGGCCACCTCGTACAGGAGGACGCGCCCGCCGAACTCACCGGTGAACTGGACCGTTTCCTGCGTACATCGCGGTGACGGCCGCCGCGGCTGCCGCGAGTTCGTCACGCACCTCGGGCGGCGACAGCACTTCGACGTGATCGGCGAAGGGCAGCAACGTCTTGGCCTCGCCCACGAACTGATAGGCCAGCCGGACCGTGACCCACTCACCGCCGCCCGCCTCGCCCTCGCCCTCGGGCAGGTGGGTGATCGCCGTGCCGTTGAGGCGCAGGAACAGCTCGAAACGGGAGCGGCGCACCCGGGCCGTCACCTCGATGGTGCCCGGACGCTGCTCCACCTGCCGCTTCAACGCCGCCCATACGTCGGCCAGTTCGACACCGGCGCGGCGCTGGACCGGGGCGTCGGTGAGGGCCGCCGAGCGGACCCGGTCGGCGCGGAAGAGGCGCGGGCCGCCGCGCAGGTCGGCGACGAGGTACCAGACGCCGGCCTTGGAGACCAGGCCGTACGGGTCGACGGTGTACGTCCTCGGCTCCACGGTGCCGCTGTGCCGATAGCGCAGCCGCAGACGGCGGTCGGCGAAGACCGCGTCCTGGAGCACTTCCAGATCGGCGCCCGGCCCCGGCCCCGCCATCCAGCGCGAGGCGTCGACGAGGATGCGGCGGCTCGCCAGCTCGGCGCCGGGCCGGTGCGGGGCGGGCAGTGCGGCCATGACCTTGCGCAGCGCGGAGCCGAGCGCGTCGTCCAGGCCGAGCGCGGCGTGCGCGCCCTGCGCGGCGAGGACGAACAGGGCCCGCGACTCGTCGGCGGTCAGCCCCGTCACATCGGTGCGGAACCCGGCCAGCAGCTCGATGCCGCCGTGCCGCCCGCGCTCGGCGTAGACCGGGACCCCGGAGGCGGACAGGGCCTCGACGTCACGGTAGATCGTGCGGACCGAGACCTCCAGGCGCTCGGCGAGTTCATGCGCGGGCACCCGGCCGCGGGTCTGGAGCAGCAGCAGGATCGAGAGCAGCCGGTCAGCTTTCACGCCGTCCAGGATCTCCCACGCCGGCCGACCCGCATGCCCCTGTCACCCCGGCGCCCCTTTGCCCCTTTGCCCCTTTGCCCCTAGGAGAGCCGCGCCCTGGCCAGCTGGCGGGACTGCGCGACCAGGCGGTCCTCGCTGTCCCAGACCTCGGCGTCCTCCTCCAGGAAGCCGCCCGCGAGGTTCCGCGTGGTGATGGCGACGCGCAGCGGGCCCGGGGCGGGGCGGTGGCGGACGTGCACCGTGAGTTCCACCGTGGGCACCCAGCCGCTCAGGCCCATCTCGAAGGCGGTCGGCGGCAGCGCGTCCACCGCGAGCAGCAGCGACAGCGGGTCGGCGTCGCGGCCGTCCGCGAGGCCGAACCAGGCGCGCATCTCGCCCTTGCCCGAGGGCTGCCCGAGCGCCCAGCCGAGGGTGGCGGGGTCGAGCTTGAGGAAGAGGCGGTCGGCGATGGCGGAGCTGCCGGGCACCGGGCGGTGGTCCGGGGCGTCCTGGGCGCCGAAGCACTGGTCGAGGGGCGGGATCACGGGCGGCTTCGCGGTCGTACGGACGTCGTCCGGGAGCGCGTCGAGATCTCCGTACGAGGCGAGCACACGGATCCGTTCGATCTCCCGGCCCTCCTCGTCGTACTGGAAGAGGGAGGCCTGCCCGGTGGAGAGGGAGCGGCCGGCGCGCACCACGTCCGTGCGGATCACGGCGGGTCCCGGGCTGGACGCGGTGAGGTAGTGCGCGGAGATGGTGAACGGGTCGGCGTGCGGCAGGGCGTCGGCGAGGGCGCGGCCGATGACGGCCAGGAGGTAGCCGCCGTTGACGGCGCTGATGATCGTCCAGCCGGCGGAGAGTTCGGTGTCGTAGACGCCGGGCTCGCGCCGGGTGACCGCGGTGTCGCGGTCGAACTCGCTGTCGCCGATGCTCGCGGGCACCGCTGCCGGGAGGGATGCTGCCGTTGCCATGGCAGCAACGTACAACATGTAATTACTGAGCGGTAGCTTTTCACGCCCTACGGCGTCTCCCGCACCTCCGCCTCCGTCGCCGTCGACCGGCGGTTCCAGGCGCGCGGCGCCCGCCAGTGGTAGTGCAGCGCGAGGAGTCGCAGGACGAACGTCGTGACGACGGCGAGGGCGCTGGTGAACGCCGTCAGCTGGTCGTAGCGGATGCACAGGGCGACCATCGTGGCGCCCACGATGGCGGGCACGGCGTACAGGTCGCGGTCCCAGCGGACGAGCGAGGGCACTTCGTTGGCGACGATGTCGCGCAGCACACCGCCGCCCACCGCGGTCATCAGGCCGAGGGCGGCCGACGCGGTGAGGCCGAGACCGTAGTCGTACGCCTTGGTCGTGCCCGCGACGCAGAAGAGGCCGAGGCCGGCCGCGTCGAACACGTTCACCGCGAGCTGGGTGCGCTCGACCTCGGGGTGGAGGAAGAAGACCAGCGCGGCAGCGAGGAGCGGGGTGATGAAGTAGCCGAGGTCGGTGAAGGCGGCCGGTGGCACCGCTCCGATGACCAGGTCGCGGAAGAGCCCTCCGCCCAGCGCCGTGACCTCGGCGAGGACGGCGATGCCGAAGACGTCGAAGTTCTTGCGCACGGCGAGCAGCGCGCCGGAGATCGCGAAGACGAAGATCCCCACGATGTCCAGCGCGTGCTGGACGGAGGGTGTGAACAGGTCCTGGAGCACGCGCCATTGTTACCCGCGGGCGGGGCGGGCTCTTCCCCGCCCTCGCCTCGGATTGAGGGTCGGCGGGCGTTGAGCAGGGGTTTGCGCTGCTTTCCTGGCGAAAGTCTCACAGGGAATGGCAATGACACAGTTGGTTCGAGGGCAAGGCCGCCGAGGAGGCGTTCCGGGGAGCCGGCGTGTCGTCGCCGGGTCCGGCGGGGCGCCTCGCACGGGCGCCTGACGCGGACGTGCCGACGGGAGGGCGCGGTGTTCTCGCGCCCTCCCGTCGGCGGTCACGCTACTTCTCGGGCGGGTCCTGCTTGTCTGACGTCTGCTTGTCTGACGTCTGCTTGTCCGAGGACTCCCCCGCGGCCACCGCAGGCGCAGCCGGCTCCGCCGCCGTCTCCTCCGCCTTGGCGACCACCGTCACCACCTCGATCGCGTCCCTGGCGGCTGACAGCAGCTCGGTGTCCTCGGGCGCCTGGTCCTCCGCGCTCTCGGGGTGGTGGCACGCCACCTGGTGGCCCGAGGCGAGCGGGATCAGCGGCGGCTCCTTCGTCGTGCAGACCGCCGTCGCCTTCCAGCACCGCGTGTGGAAGCGGCAGCCGCTCGGCGGGTCGATCGGCGAGGGGACGTCGCCGCGGAGCAGGATCCGCTCGCTCTTGGTGCCGCGCCGCTTGGGGTCGGGCACCGGCACGGCGGAGAGCAGCGCCTTGGTGTACGGGTGCATCGGCGTGGAGTAGAGGTCCTTGCGGTCCGCCAGTTCCACGATCTTGCCGAGGTACATCACCGCGATGCGGTCCGAGACGTGCCGGATGACCGACAGGTCGTGCGCGATGATCACGTACGTGAGGCCCAGCTCGTCCTGGAGGTCGTCCAGGAGGTTGACCACCTGGGCCTGGATGGAGACGTCCAGGGCCGAGACCGGCTCGTCCGCCACCACGAGCTTGGGCCGCAGGGCCAGGGCACGCGCGATGCCGATGCGCTGGCGCTGACCGCCGGAGAACTCGTGCGGATAGCGGTTGTAGTGCTCGGGGTTGAGGCCGACGCGCTCCAGCATCTCCTGCACGGTCTTCTTCACGCCGCCCTCGGGCTTGACGCCCTGGAGCTTGAAGGGCGCGCCGACGATCGTGCCGATGGTGTGCCGGGGGTTCAGCGACGAGTACGGATCCTGGAAGATCATCTGCACATCGCGGCGGAGCGGGCGCATCTTGGCGGTGTTCAGATGCGTGATGTCCGTACCCTCGAACTCGACGCGACCGCTGGACGGTTCGAGCAGCCGGGTGATCAGCCGCCCCATCGTCGACTTGCCGCAGCCGGACTCGCCGACCACGCCGAGCGTCTCACCGGGGCGCACGTCGAAGGTCAGGCCGTCGACCGCCTGCACCGCCGCGACCTGGCGCTGGAGCAGCCCCTTCTTGATGGGGAAGTGCTTCACCAGGCCGTCGACCTTGAGCAGCGGCTCGGACGAGCCCTGCGGCTGCGCCGGGGTCGTCATCTCCTGGCCCTTCACGTCCCGGCCCTTCGCGTCCTGGCTCTTCGCGTCATCGTTCACAGCTTCGGCGCAATCTCTTCGGTCCAGATCCGGGTGCGCTCTTCCTGCGACATGTGGCAGGCGGAGTAGTGCCCGGCGGCCACCTCGCGCAGATCGGGGCGCTCGCGGCGGGTGATCTGATCCTTGGGGATGTCCGCGTAGGGGCAGCGCGGGTTGAAGGCGCAGCCGCTCGGCAGGTTGATCAGGCTGGGCGGGGAGCCCTTGACCGGGATGAGCCGCTCGGTCTCCTCGCGGTCGATGCGCGGCATCGAGCCGAGCAGGCCCCAGGTGTAGGGGTGCTGGGGCTCGTAGAAGACCTTCTCGGCCGTGCCGCGCTCGACGCACCGGCCGCCGTACATGACCAGGAGCTCGTCCGCCATCTCGGCGACCACGCCCAGATCGTGCGTGATCATGATGACCGCGGAGCCGAACTCCTTCTGCAGATCCCTGATCAGGTCGAGGATCTGCGCCTGGACGGTGACGTCCAGGGCCGTGGTCGGCTCGTCCGCGATGAGCAGCTCGGGGTTGTTGACGAGCGCCATGGCGATCATCGCGCGCTGGCGCATGCCGCCGGAGAACTCGTGCGGGTAGGCGTCGACGCGCTTGTCCGGCTGGGGGATGCCCACCCGGTCGAGCATCTCGATCGCGCGCTTGCGGGCGGTCTTCTTGTCGACGTCGTTGTGGACCCGGTACGCCTCGGTGATCTGCTTGCCGATGGAGTAGTACGGGTGCAGCGCGGAGAGCGGATCCTGGAAGATCATCGCCATCTCGCGGCCGCGCAGCTTGCGCACCACGTCGGGGTCGGCGCTCAGCAGCTCCTGGCCGTTGAGCCAGATCTCACCGGAGATCCGCGCCCTGCGGCGGCCGTACTGCCCGGCGGTGTGCAGGCCGAGGATGCCGAGCGAGGTGACCGACTTGCCGGAGCCCGACTCGCCCACGATGCCGAGGGTCTTGCCCTTCTCCAACTGGAAGCTGAGCCCGTCGACCGACCTGACCAGGCCGTCGTCGGTCGGGAAGTGCACCTTGAGGTCGCGCACCTCGAGGAAGGCGGAGGGAGCGGGCGAGTCGGCGACGGGCTCGCCCACCGCGGCTCCGCTCTTGGACAGTTCGGTCATCCCAGCCTCACTCGCGGGTCGATGACGGCGTACAGGAGGTCGACGACGAGGTTGGCCACGGCGATCGCGAGCGCCGCACACAGGGTGACGCCGAGAATGACGGGCAGGTCCTTGGTGCTGATGGCCTTGACCGCTTCGAGGCCGAGACCCGGCAGGTTGAAGGTGGACTCGGTGAGCACCGCGCCGCCCATCAGGACGCCGAGGTCGAGTCCGAAGACGGTGAGGATCGGCGTCATCGCGGAGCGCAGCGCATGCTTGCGGATGACGACGCCCTCGCCGAGGCCCTTGGCGCGCGCGGTGCGGATGTAGTCCTCGCCGAGGACCTCCAGCATCGTGGCGCGCGTGAGGCGGGCGTACATGGCGGCGTTGAGGAACGCGAGCACGATCCACGGCAGGATCAGCGTCTGGAACCAGACGTCGATTGAGTCGTCGGTGCTGAGGCTGTCGGCGATCCTCACCCAGCCCAGCTCGTGGACGAAGACGCCCATCGCGATCATGCCGGTGAAGAAGACGGGCAGCGAGACGCCGGCGAGCGCGGTGGTCATCGCGGCGCGGTCCCAGATGGTGCCGCGGCGCAGGGCGGAGATCACGCCGGTGATGACACCGCCGGCCAGCCACAGCACGCAGGCTCCGGCGGCGAGCGCGCCGGTGACGGGCAGGGCGTCCTTGAGGGTGTCCCAGACCGGCGCCTCGGTACGGAACGAGTAACCGAAGCAGGGGGCGGGGCAGTGCGTGACGTCACTTCCGTTGACGTAGTCACGGCCCATCGGGATGCCCTTGATGAAGTCCCAGAACTGGACGAGCAGCGGGTCGTCCAGGCCGAGTTTGACGCGGATGCCCTCGAGCTGCTCGGCACCCGATGCCTTGCCGGCGAAGAGGACGGCGATGTCCTGTCCCGCCCACTTGGGCAGCATGAAGAAGATGGTGAAGGTCGCGAGCAGTACGACCAGCACCATGATGATGACGGCGATCAGGCGCCGGATGAGATAAGCAAGCACTGTGCGCGGCCCGGCGGTGGCCGGCACCCCCTCGTGAGGGGTCCCGGCCACCGCCCGGGGCCATCACCTGCCCTTCGGACTGGCGGGATTCGGCGGCGGTGGGACGGTCAACTACGGGTCATGCGGGGTCGGTTACTTGACGACACCGAGCGAGACGTAGTCGTACCGGCCGTTGTAGGCGTCGTTCATGTAGGCGTTGGTCAGCCGCGACCCGCGCCAGGTGATGTTCTTCTCGTAGAGGAAGGGCATCCAGTCGGCGTTGTCGAGGATCCGCTTGTCGAGCTGCTTGTAGATCTCGCCGGCCTTGGCCGGGTCGGTCTCCGCGATCGCCTTGTCGAAGAGCGCGTCGATCTTCTTGTCCTTGATCTGCGACTCGTTGTAGTTGCCGTTGTCGATCAGGTAACGGCTGTCGAACAGCGGCTGCGCGTAGCCCTGGCCGGACGGGAAGTCCGGGCCCCAGCCGCTCATCTGCATGCTGTAGCCGCGCTTCTTCACGACGGAGGGCGAGCCGGTGATGCTGGCGGAGTCGGCGCCGTCCAGGGACTCGACGCTGACGTCGATGCCGACCTTCATCAGCTGCTCCTGGAGCGCCTCGGCGGCGTCGACCTCACCCGGGTTGTTGTTGCGGGCGGTGAGCTTGGCCTTGAAGCCGTCCGGCTTGCCGCACTTCTTCAGCTCTTCCTTGGCCTTGGCGGCGTCCGGCTTGCCCTTGCGCTTCAGCACCCCGTACGGGTCGTAGTCGCTGTGACCGGGGATCGCCACGGGGAAGGTGCTGTTGGCGATGTCACCGGCCGCGAGCTTGCCGCCGCGGGTCCGCTGGAGGCTCTCGAAGTCCGTGCCGTAGAAGACCGCCTTGCGGCAGTGCACGTTGTCGAAGGGCTTCGCGGTGTGGATCAGGGCGACGTAGCGCACGAAGGACGTGTGCATGTTGTCGACGTTGTCCTTGTGCTTCGAGACCGCGGTGACGCGACCGGACTGGGTCATGCCCGTGCCGTTGAGGTCGACGTCGTAGTCGCCCGCCATCAGCCTCTTGTCGTTCTCCTCCAGGTTGGCGGAGATCGTCACGTCGATCTTGTCGGGCAGCGCCGCGCGGATCGGGTCCGAGGACTTCTTCCACTTGTCGTTGCGGACGAGCACGATCTTCTTGCCGGACTTGTACGACTGGAACTTGTACGGGCCCGAGGAGAACGGCCGCGCGGTGTACTTCGCCTTGGTGTCCTTGGCCTGCTTCACCGGCGAACCGGTCGGCATGGCGAGGAACTGCTCGAAGTCACCGTTGCGCTTGGGCAGTTTGAAGATGATGGTCTTGTCGTCGGGCGTCTCGATCGCCTTCAGACCGCCCTTGTCCTTGTACGGGCCCTTGTACTTGGAGTCCGGGTCGAGCGCCTGCCTGATGTAGCCCGGACCACCGGTGATGGTGTCCGTCGCCCATGCGCGCTCGATGCCGTACTTGATGTCCTTGGAGGTCAGCTCGGAGCCGTCCTCCCAGGTCAGGCCGTCCCGCAGCTTGTACGTGTACGTCTTGCCGTCGTCCGAGATCTTCGCGGTGGAGGTGGCGAGGTCGGGGACCAGCTTCGTGCCCGCCTTGCCCGGCTTGGTGTCGTAGGACACCAGCTGCCGGGTGTAGAAGCGCATGAAGTCCCAGGACATGCCGTAGTACGCGCGCTGGGGGTCGGCCGAGTCGAGGTCCTGCTTGCCGACCATCCTCAGCGTGCCCCCCTTCTTCTTCGAGGGGTTGGCGACCTTGTTCAGCGCCGCGTTGTAGCCGGCACCCTTCGAGTCACCGTCACCACCGTCACCGCCGCCGCACGCCGTGGTGGTCACCAGTGCCGCGACGACGAGGGCCGCACCGCTGGTGAGCCGTCGTTTCGAGGAAACTGTGGGCATTTTCTCGTAACCTCCGAGATTCGCGGTCCCTGGCCTTGAGCTGCCGGAGAACCATGGGGTGGAGCCACCTGACATGCGGCAGGGGCGAGCCGGTTGGGGGTTTCTAGCGCGTTCCCTTCGGGTCGAGCGCGTCACGCAGCCCGTCGCCGAAGAGGTTGAAGGCCAGAACGGTGATGAAGATCGTCACGCCCGGGACGACCATGAACATCGGGTCGTGCTCGTAGGTTTCGAGCGCGTCGCGCAGCATGCCTCCCCAGGAGGCCGTCGGCGGCTTCACACCGGCGCCGAGGAAGCTCAGGGCCGCCTCCGTGAGGATGTTGGTCGGGATCATCAGCGTCGCGTAGACGGTGATCGGGGCGACCAGGTTGGGCAGCAGTTCACGGAAGAGGATGTGGCGCTTTCCGCCGCCGAGGCTGCGGGCCGCTTCCACGTACTCGCGTTCACGGAGCGAGAGCGTCTGGCCGCGGACGATCCGGCCGACGTAGGGCCAGCCGAAGAAGCCGATGACCAGGACGAGGATGCCGACGCGGACACCGCTGCCGGTGAGGCCGAGCAGGTCGTCCGGCAGGACCGAGACCAGGGAGATGATGAAGAGCAGCTGCGGGAACGACAGCAGCACGTCCATCACGCGGCTGATCAGCGCGTCGACCCAGCCGCCGAAGTAGCCCGCCATGATGCCGAAGAGCGTGCCGAGGGCGACGGCGACCACGGCCGCGAGGAACGCCACGAGCAGCGAGATGCGTGCCCCGTAGACGATCCGGCTGAAGATGTCGCGGCCCTTGTTGGGCTCCACGCCGAGGAGGAAGTCGCTGCTGATACCGCCGAGCGCGCCCTTGGGGAGGTTGGTCAGCTCGTCCAGCTCTTCCTGGTGGAAGTCGTTGGGCGGGTGGCCCAGCAGGCTCACGATCAAGGGCGCGAAGACGGCGACCAGGACGAGGAACAGCACGACGAAGGCGCCCGCGAGGGCGACCTTGTCCTGCTTCAGCCGGTTCCAGGCGATCTGCTTGAGGGACCGGCCCTCGACCTTCTTCACCCCTGCACCAGCTGCGGGGGCGACGTCCTCGGTCGGGTCCGCGTCCGCAGGTGTGTCATGCAATGGTGCCGTCATCGTGGCAGGGACCCCTCTCAACCGGTGGTGACCGGCCCGCACTTGCCGCTGTAGCGACGTGATCAGTCCGTCGTACGCAGGGGGCGAAGGCCCCTGGAGCGGGAGTCTTCATCCACGTCGCGATCTGTTACCAGACTTGACGGGGAATGGATGCGCAAACGTGATGCTGATCGAGGTGTTCCGTTATGCGGACGCGGGTGAACGATGGTCGAACACGGGGCAGTTGGGGTGCAAGGCTTCACGGGAGCCCATAGGGCCCCACCAGCATCAGAACGGACATCGCGTCCGTTCGCGCTGTTCAGTACTGCGCGGGGTAGCCGTATCCGCCCGCGGGGGCGGGGGCCGCCTGGGCATCGCGGTCGTAGAACGGCCGGGCGTTGGCCCGCAGCCACATGGCGACCGGGTCGTAGTCGTCGGACATCGCGACGGTCGAGACGGGCAGCCCCTCCGGGACGGCCGCGATGGACTGCTGCATCATCGCCCGCACCGCGTCGACCGACGGCGGCGACGTGTCGTACACATCGAGGCCGATGGCCAGATAGGGCGCGCCGAGGGCGGGCTGCACCCAGGCGCGGCGCAGCGAGCGGACCGCGGGGGTGCGGTGCGCGTTCTGCGTCAACAGGGCGTAGAACTGGGGGATCTCGATGCTCGGCTCGGTGAGCCTGAGGGGCCCGGCGGGCAGCAGGTCGAGGCCGGTGGAGATGCGGCGCAGATCGAGCCAGGGGATGCCGACGCCGCCGCCGGGGGCGTGCGGATTCAGCCACAGGCCGTAGTGGTCGGGGTAGAGGGTGCGGGCGACATCGACGCCGCGCACCACTTCGTAGCTGCGGTTCCAGCCGCTCGCGGACAGTTCCTGGGCGGAGGTCACGCAGGGGGCGTAGCCGAGGCCCTCGATCTCCATGTTCCCGTACTGGGCGTCGGGGGAGCCGGCCTGGCCGTGCCAGAGCAGCATCCACACCTGGTCGGCGGCGAGCGCGCGCAGGAGCGCCTCGTACGCGTCGTAACGCCCCGGCGTCACCTGGCGCAGCACCTGCTCCACCTGTCCGGCCGCGGCCGTGCCCGACGCACTCACCCGTAACCGCCCCTTCGTGACGAACTCAACGGACCCGAGGAATAGGCCCAGTCACTGGGCCCAAGGAATGGAACCAGCTTAAGCGGCGATCCGGTGGTAGAACGGCCGCACCGTCACGCGCAGCCAGTCGGCGACCGGGTCCTGCGCCACGTCGAGCAGGACGAGGTTCACCGGCCACGGCACGGGGACCTGGCCGAGGGCGCGGCCCAGGGCCTCCATCGGCAGGTCGCGGGCGGTGCCCTCCCAGGAGGACAGTTCGACACCGACGAAGAGGGTCGGGTCGTCCGTCTCGATGGCGGCCAGGCAGCGGCGCGCCGTGAGCACGACGCCGGCCGCCTCGAACTCCCGGCCGGCCGCGGCGAGGAAGTCCACGGGGTCCTCCTGCCAGTCCGGCTCGAAGAGGCGTACGCGGCCGCCGGTGGTGGGCCCGTCCAGCGGGGTGCGCCCGGCCCGGCACAGCTCGGCGACCGCGGGGGGCGGCAGCGGGACGCCGACCGTGCCGTCCGGGTTCAGGGCCAGGCCCAGCTGCGGGGGCAGGCCGCGGGCGAACTCGACGGCGGGTGCGACCGTGTGTCCCATGCGGTCGGCCGCCTCGCCGAGTGCCTGGCGGAACTGCTGTTCGGAGGTGAAGACGGGGACGTACGCCTGGCCGTCGATCTCCAGGGTGGGCAGGTCGAGGGTGCCGCTGTCGGGGCCCCCGCCGTTCGGCAGGGGGATCCATATCCGGCTGCGGCCGAGGACCTCCACGATCCGTGCGCCCGCCGACGCGGGGGCGCCGAGGGAGGCCGCGAGGACCTCTTCGAGTTCATTGCCCGGCCATCCGCCGTACGGATGGGCATGTGCCTGCGCCGGAAAGTCCATCTGTCCAACCCCTGCTCGCGCTGTCCAACCCCTGCCCACGACCGCTGCCCGCGGGTCGCGGCTGCCTGCGGCCGAAACCCTAGCGTCGGGCGTCCTCAGCGGTCGAAGGCGATCCCCCGCAGGACCTGCGCCGCCGCGCGGTCGAGGAGCACCGCCGAGCCGCAGCCGCGCGGCAGACGGCCGCGCTCGGCGGCACCGACCAGCCGCCCGACGGTTCTGCGGTGGCGCGCGAAGGCGTACCGGGAGACGCCGCGGCCGCGCTCGCGCTGGCCGGCGAGGGCGGTGTCCGCGGGGACGTCGAGCAGGAGCAGGTGCAGGGTCCTGCCGCGCCGCGCGGCCTCGCGGGCGAGCCAGCGGCGCACCCAGGGCTGGGTGCCGCAGTCGTGCACGACGGCGCCGGCGCCGGACCGCAGGACGCGGCGCAGCGCCGCGTAGTGCGCGAGGCGGACCAGGGGGCGGTAGAGCGCGTAGGGCAGCAGGCGCGGCATGCGGCGGGCCCAGCGGTCGCGGGTGTCCTGGGAGTCGATGCGGGGGCCCGTGACGGCCTGCCGCATCAGCGTGGACTTTCCGCCGCCGGGCAGCCCGGAGACGACGACCAGGTCGCCCTCGTCGAAGGAGAGCCGGTGGGGGCTGTGCCCGGCCCGGTGGCGCAGATCCCGGACGACGGCCACGGGGAGCCGGCCGCAGTCCTCCCCGAGCGGGGCGGCGGCCTGCTTGGGCAGCGCCACCCCCGTGGTCGTGGCGTACACACTCGTCCTGCTGCGCACCGTGATCTGCCTCCCCATAGCGGTCACGTACTGCTTTCCCCGGCAAGTGTAAAGAGAAGGTAATGCCGCACAAGGGGATTACTCGACCATGAGTCCCCCTCGTCCACCTCGCGTGCAATGATGTGCGCGCCAACTCCATACCGGCCGTTTGAATCCGCGCGGGAGAGTTCCCGGCAGGCGTCGTACGACGCTCCGGGGCGCCGAAGGAGCAAGTCCCTCCCTTGAATCTCTCAGGCCCCGTACCGCGCGGGCGAGGCACATCTGAAAAGCGGGCCGGCAGCCGTCGGCTCCACCCAAGGTGCAAGCCGTGACCCTCGCAGGCCGAGTGGTCGTGGCGAACCTCTCAGGTTCCGATGACAGATGGGGAGGATCGACCTCGCCCGTCATGCCCTGGGAGTTCCCTTCATGAGCACTGCCCCCCGTCTGACCGCCCTCGACGCCGTCCATCGGTCGCTCGGCGCGACCATGACCGACTTCGCGGGCTGGGACATGCCGCTGCGGTACGGCAGCGAGCGCGACGAGCACAACGCCGTGCGCACCAAGGCCGGTCTCTTCGACCTCTCCCACATGGGCGAGATCACCGTCACCGGCCCGGCGGCCGCGGACTTCCTGAACTTCGCGCTGGTCGGCAACATCGGCTCCATCGGGGTCGGCCGCGCCCGCTACACGATGATCGTCGCCGAGGACGGCGGCATCCTGGACGACCTGATCGTCTACCGGCTCGGCGAGCCCGAGGCCCCCGAGTACATGGTCGTCGCCAACGCCTCCAACGCCCAGGTCGTCCTCGACGCGCTCACCGCCCGCGCCGAGGGCTTCGACGTGGAGGTCCGCGACGATCGCGACGCCTACGCGCTGCTCGCCGTCCAGGGCCCCGAGTCCCCCGGCATCCTGAAGTCCCTGACGGACGCCGACCTGGACAACCTGAAGTACTACGCGGGCCTGCCCGGCACCGTCGCGGGCGTCCCCGCGCTGATCGCCCGCACGGGCTACACCGGCGAGGACGGCTTCGAACTGTTCGTCGCCCCCGGTGACGCCGAGAAGCTGTGGGGCGCGCTGATGGAGGCGGGCACGCCGGTCGGCCTGGTCCCCGCGGGCCTCTCCTGCCGCGACACGCTGCGCCTGGAGGCGGGCATGCCGCTGTACGGGCACGAGCTGACCGCCGAGCTGACGCCGTTCGACGCGGGGCTCGGGCGGGTCGTGAAGTTCGAGAAGACGTCGCGGTCCGAGACCTTCGTGGGGCGCGCGGCGCTCGCGGCCGCCGCCGAGCGCGCCGAGTCCGCCCCGCCGCGCAAGCTCGTCGGCCTGATCGCCGCGGGCCGCCGCGTCCCGCGCGCGGGCTTCCCGGTGGTCGCGGACGGCAAGGTCATCGGCGAGGTCACCTCGGGCGCCCCGTCCCCGACGCTGGGCAAGCCGATCGCGATGGCGTACGTCGACGCGGAGCACTCGGCCCCGGGCACGCCCGGCGTCGGCGTGGACATCCGTGGTACCCACGAGCCGTACGAGGTCGTGGCGCTGCCGTTCTACAAGCGCCAGAAGTGACTGCCCGCACATCGTCCCCGTTCCGCAGCACCCACCCGCGTACAGGAGAATTCAGGTCATGAGCAACCCCCAGCAGCTGCGTTACAGCAAGGAGCACGAGTGGCTGTCGGCCGCCGAGGAGGGCGTGTCGACGATCGGCATCACCGAGCACGCGGCCAACGCGCTCGGCGACGTCGTCTTCGTGCAGCTTCCGGAGGTCGGTGACACGGTGACCGCGGGCGAGACCTGCGGTGAGCTGGAGTCGACCAAGTCGGTCAGCGACCTCTACTCCCCGGTGACCGGCGAGGTCGTCGAGGCCAACCAGGACGTCGTGGACGACCCCTCGCTGGTGAACTCCGCGCCGTTCGAGGGCGGTTGGCTCTTCAAGGTCCGGACCACGGAGGAGCCGAAGGACCTGCTCTCCGCGGACGAGTACACCGAGTTCTCCGGCAGCTAAGGATCTCCCCGATGTCGCTTCTGAACACCCCTCTCCACGAGCTGGACCCGGACGTCGCCGCCGCCGTCGACGCCGAGCTGCACCGCCAGCAGTCGACCCTGGAAATGATCGCCTCGGAGAACTTCGCTCCGGTCGCCGTCATGGAGGCCCAGGGCACGGTCCTCACCAACAAGTACGCCGAGGGCTACCCCGGCCGCCGCTACTACGGCGGCTGCGAGCACGTCGACGTCGCCGAGCAGATCGCGATCGACCGCGTCAAGGAGCTGTTCGGCGCCGAGTACGCCAACGTCCAGCCGCACTCCGGCGCCTCCGCCAACCAGGCCGCCCTCTTCGCGATCGCCCAGCCCGGCGACACGATCCTCGGCCTGGACCTGGCGCACGGCGGCCACCTCACCCACGGCATGCGCCTGAACTTCTCCGGCAAGCAGTTCAACGTGGTCCCGTACCACGTGGACGAGGCCGGTCTGGTCGACATGGCCGAGGTCGAGCGCCTGGCCAAGGAGAACAGCCCGAAGGTGATCATCGCGGGCTGGTCCGCCTACCCGCGGCAGCTGGACTTCGCGGAGTTCCGCCGGATCGCCGACGAGGTCGGCGCGTACCTGTGGGTCGACATGGCGCACTTCGCCGGCCTGGTCGCCGCCGGGCTGCACCCCAACCCGGTGCCGTTCGCGGACGTGGTGACCTCCACCACGCACAAGACGCTGGGCGGTCCGCGCGGCGGCATCATCCTGGCCCGCAACAAGGACTTCGCGAAGAAGCTGAACTCCGCGGTCTTCCCCGGCTTCCAGGGCGGCCCCCTCGAACACGTGATCGCCGCCAAGGCCGTCTCGTTCAAGGTCGCCGCGAGCGAGGAGTTCAAGGAGCGCCAGCAGCGCACCCTGGACGGTGCCCGCATCCTGGCCGAGCGCCTGGTGCAGGACGACGCCAAGGCCGTCGGCGTCGACGTCCTGTCCGGCGGCACGGACGTGCACCTGGTCCTGGTGGACCTGCGCAACAGCGAGCTGGACGGCCAGCAGGCCGAGGACCGCCTCCACGAGGTCGGCATCACGGTCAACCGCAACGCCATCCCGAACGACCCGCGCCCCCCGATGGTCACCTCGGGCCTGCGGATCGGCACCCCGGCGCTCGCCACGCGCGGCTTCCAGGAGGAGGACTTCCGGGAGGTCGCCGACGTCATCGCCGAGGCCCTCAAGCCCGGCTTCGACGCAGACGCCCTCAAGGCGCGGGTCTCGGCTCTGGCGGCCAAGCACCCCCTGTACCCCAACCTGTAGCATTTTCGTACGCTTTTCCTCGTACGAAACTTCGGGGCACCGCGCACACTGGAAGTGAACACAGTGAGTGCGGTGCCCCGGCTCATGCCCGGCGCACGCCCTGCTTTCTGCACCATCCGGCAGACGACGGCGTCTACCAACCATTGGAGTCTTCCGTGGCCATCTCGGTCTTCGACCTGTTCTCGATCGGCATCGGCCCGTCCAGCTCCCACACGGTCGGTCCGATGCGGGCCGCCCGCATGTTCGCGAGCCGCCTGAAGAACGAGGGCCTCATGGCCCACACCACCGCCATACGGGCCGAGCTGTACGGCTCGCTCGGCGCGACCGGCCACGGCCACGGCACCCCGAAGGCCGTCCTGCTCGGCCTGGAGGGCGAGTCGCCCCGCACGGTGGACGTGGAGAGCGCCGACGGCCGTGTCGAGGAGATCAGGAGCAGCGGACGCCTCAGCCTCCTCGGCGCGCACGAGATCGCCTTCGACTTCGACGAGGACCTGGTCCTGCACCGCCGCAAGGCCCTGCCGTACCACGCCAACGGCATGACGATCTTCGCGTACGACCGTGAGGGCGCCCTCGTCCTGGAGAAGACGTACTACTCCGTGGGCGGCGGTTTCGTCGTCGACGAGACCGTGCTCAATCAGGAGGGCGCCGCTGGCGAGAACCCGATCGTGCCGGACGACACCGTCCTCAAGTACCCCTTCCGCACCGGCGACGAGCTGCTGCGGCTCGCCAAGGAGACCGGCCTGTCCATCTCCGCGCTGATGCTGGAGAACGAGAAGGCCTGGCGCACGGAGAAGGAGATCCGCGAGGGCCTCCTGGAGATCTGGCGGGTCATGCAGGCGTGCGTCTCCCGCGGCATGTCCCGCGAGGGCATCCTGCCGGGCGGTCTCAAGGTCCGCCGCCGCGCCGCCAACTCGGCCAGGCAGCTGCGCGCCGAGGGCGACCCGCAGGCCCGCGCGATGGAGTGGATCACCCTCTACGCCATGGCCGTCAACGAGGAGAACGCCGCGGGCGGCCGCGTGGTCACCGCCCCGACGAACGGCGCCGCGGGCATCATCCCCGCCGTCCTGCACTACTACATGAACTTCATCCCCGGGGCCGACGAGGACGGCGTGGTCCGCTTCCTGCTGGCCGCGGGCGCGATCGGCATGCTCTTCAAGGAGAACGCCTCGATCTCCGGTGCCGAGGTCGGCTGCCAGGGCGAGGTCGGTTCCGCCTGCTCGATGGCGGCGGGCGCGCTCGCCGAGGTCCTCGGCGGCTCCCCGGAGAAGGTCGAGAACGCCGCCGAGATCGGCATGGAGCACAACCTCGGCCTGACCTGCGACCCCGTCGGCGGCCTCGTCCAGATCCCGTGCATCGAGCGCAACGGCATGGCGGCCGTGAAGGCCGTGACCGCCGCGAAGATGGCGATGCGGGGCGACGGCTCCCACAAGGTGTCCCTCGACAAGGTCATCAAGACCATGAAGGACACGGGCGCCGACATGAGCGTCAAGTACAAGGAGACGGCGCGGGGCGGGCTCGCGGTGAACATCATCGAGTGCTGAGGCGTCGTCCTCGGTTCGGGGCGCCGCGCGCGCGGGTCGGCAGGTGGTGTCAGCAGATGGTGTCGGCCCCGATCCGCTTCAGGTCGATGAGGTAGTCGTCCACGGCGTCCGTGACGCAGGCGTTGCTCCGGCCGTACGCGGTGTGGCCCACGCCCTCGTACGTCAGGAGCATCCCGCCGGGGAACTGCTCGGCGAGGCTCCGGGCCTCCTCGTACGGCGTCGCGGGGTCGCCGGTGGTGCCCACGACCAGGACCGGGGGGACGCCCGCGGCGCGGACGCGGTGCGGGCGCTGCGTGCCCGCGGGCCAGTCCTTGCAGGTCAGTTCGTCGACGACGCTCGATGTGCCGTAGACGCCCGCGGCCTTCTCGGCGGGTGCCAGGGCCTTCCAGTAGGGTCCCGCCGCGCGCGGGTGGGGCGTGTCCAGGCAGCTGACGGCGAGGAGGGCGTCGTCGTCGTTGCCGGCCTCTCGCCTCTTGCTACGGGCGTTTCCGGAAGCGTCATCTCCGGAGGCGTCATCTCCGGAGGCGTCGTCGCCCTCCGCCAGCTCGGCGAGGCGGGTGGCGTCGCCGTCGGCGGCCTCGGCCAGCGCGTCGGAGAGGGCCTCCCAGTCGTCCTCGGGGCTGTACATGGCGTCCGTGACGACATCGAGCAGGGTCCGCGCGTCGACCTCGTACGCCTCTTCGTCGCTGACCGGCAGCGGCTCGCGCGCCGCCTCCTCGAACAGCCTGTCGAGCACGCCGGATATCTCCGCCGGGCTCGTGCCGGGGCAGCCGGCCCCCGCGATGTCCGCGCAGTACTCGGCGTAGTCCTCGACGGCCCTGCGGAACCCGGCGCCTTGGCTGATGGCCCGCTGCGACCAGTTCAGGGACGGGTCGGTCGCGCCGTCCAGGGCGAGGGCGCGGACGCGGTGCGGGAACTGTTCGGCGTACGACGTGCCGAGGCTCGTCCCGTAGGACCAGCCGAGGTAGCTCAGCTTCCGGTCGCCCAGTGCCGCCCGCAGGACGTCCAGGTCGCGGGCCGCGTCATCGGTTCCGACCTGGCGCAGGATGCCGCCGCTGCCCTTCGCGCAGGCCTCGGCGTCGGCGCGGGCGGCGGCGAGGGCGCGGGCGCGGTCGCCACGGGTCCTGGGGGTGAGGGGCTCGGGGGCGTCGTCCGCCGCGCCCTCGTCGTCGGGCTCCGCGCACGTCACGGCGGGCCGGCTGCCGCCCACGCCCCGCGGGTCGAAGGAGACGATGTCGAACCGGGCGCGCACCTCCTCGCTGAAGACCTCGCCGCTGTCCGACTTGAGGTCGCTCACTCCGGAGGCTCCGGGACCGCCCGGGTTGTAGACGAGCGAGCCGATGCGGTCGTGCTTGCCGGCGGTGGCCGCCTTCGCGACCGGCAGGACGAAGGTCTTGCCGTTCCGCGGGTGGGCGTAGTCCCGGGGGACGGTGAGGCGGGCACAGCTCAGACCGTCACCGCACGGACGCCACGCCAGCTCCTGCCCGTAGAACCGCTGAAGCCCGGGCCGCACCGAGGGGTCACCGCGCTCCCCGGACGCCTGACCGCCTTCCCCGCTCCCGGCGGTGCACGCGGTGAGCGCGAGGGCGACGAGCGCGGTGAGCGCGAGGGCCAGGGGGCGGCGTGGGTGAGCGGCGGTGTGGGGTGCGGGGTGCACGGGGGGGCTCCCGGGATTTTCGCGGCGGTGGCGGGGGGGCCGTCTACAACGCCCTCGGCTGGGGCTGTAGGGGTGGCCGCTGTAGGACGGCGACGGCGGGGCCGCGGTTGCGCCGGAGCACCGGCGTGGCGGACGCCACAGGACGCGGCCGCGCCCGGCTCAAGGCATAGCGGACGCCAGGGACCCCGGGCAGGCTGGAACGCGTTACGCCTGACTCGGGGCACAGCCGACACCCCAGACCCCGGCAGCTCGAACGCGGCCGTGCCCGACTGCGATGCGGTCGCGTGTCGCGGGTCCGGTCTCCGACCGCGTACGGGCGGCCGGGCCCCGGCGGCGTGGGGCGGCGGCCCCCGTGTCGGGCCGGACGTCAAGAGCGGGGGGCCTTCACCGCCGACGCGAGGTGCAGCCGCGTGGAGAGGACCTCGGCGGGCCGACGCCACGGACCCCGACCGGCTCGAACTCGGTCGTGCCTGGGCGGGCGCGGCAGCGAAGAGTTTGCTCGCCCGGCGTGGAACAGGCCCCGCTGCTCACCGCGCGAAGAACAGGGCCTCCGACCCCACCGGCCGGTACCCCGCCGCCTGGAAGGCCCGCACGCTGCGCGCGTTGCCCGGTGCGTGGACCGCACCCACTCCGGGTCCTCGTCGGTGAAGACGACGGAGTGCGCCGTGAACGCGATCACGCCCGCGTCGCGGTGGGCGGCCTGCGGCACGACCGTGGTGGAGCCGTCCGGTGGCGGGAACACACCGCGCGCGGCGGCGTCCAGGAGCGCCCCGAGGGAGGCTGAGGCACTGGCCATGGGCGTACTCCTTGTGATGCGGACCGGGGACGGCCGTTACCCTGACCCCCGTCAGTAGTGCACCAAGAAGGGGTGGATCCGGTGGCGGACATCGAGGAAGCGCGCAGGACGTTCGACCAGTTCGACGCGGACGGCGACGGCTTCATCACGGCGGCCGAGTGGAAGAGCGCCATGGCCAAGATGGGCGACTTCTACATGACCGAGACGGTGGCCGAGGCCGTCATCGGCGCGAAGGACAGCGACGCGGACAAGCGCCTGTCGTTCGACGAGTTCTGGGCGAGCCTGAAGAAGTAGGCGGAGCGGGAGGGGCCCGGCGCACGTGGTGTGCCGGGCCCCTTCGCGATGCCGGTCAGCGGTGCCCGCGACCGCCGCGTTCTCCCGGCTGCCGGTGCCGCCCCCAGCCCGCGGCCCGCCAGCGGCGCGGCGAGTCCCCGGTGGTCGGCGCGCACAGCGTCGGCGCCCCGGACGGCGGGCCCTCGATGCCGCTGACCGGCTGGTCGACGACCGGCGGTGACCTGCGGATACCGCACTTCTCCGGCATGCACGCGCTCCAGCTGCTCCCGCTGCTGCTCACGGCGCTGATGGCTCTCGCGCCACGCGTGGCCCGCCTCGCCGACGAGTGCGTAGCCTGCGGCTCGTCCTGGTGGGCTCGGCGGCGTACGCGGCGCTCTTCGCCCTGGTCACCTGGCAGGCACTGCGCGGGCAGCCGCTGATCCACCCGGACTGCGCGACCCTGACGGCGGCCGCACTGATCGCGGGCGCCACGGCCGCGGAAACCTGCGCGGCCCTGCGGACCCCGGCCGGACCCGCCACTCCCTCCACCACGGAAATCGAGGTCGCCGCATGACCGGTACCCTCCTCGAACTCGCCTTCTACCTGGCCGCCCCGGTCTGGCTCCTCATGATCCTCGCGCCGAACGGGAGACCGACCGCGCGCGCCAACGGCGCGGGCGCGATCTGGGCGCAGGTCATCGCCCGGCCCGGCGCGAGACCGAACTCCCGCCTGAACGTCTTGGCGAAGGCGCACTCCGTCGCGTATCCGGCACGTTCGGCCGCCGACCGCAGCGGAGCACCGGCCGGCGGTCGCCGAGGTCTTCGAGGGCCTGGACCGGATCCGGGACACGCACCGCCTGCTGGAGACGAACGGGCACGTGGGGTAGACGTCGCGAAGGCCCGAGGCCCGGCCGTGCGGTCGAACGATGATCCGTTCGGCGTGCCCGGAATACCCCGGGCGGTTCCGGAGGTTACCTCCGTTACGACCGTACGGACCATCGAAAGGGCAGTCATGAAGATCGGCATCATCGGGGCGGGCAACATCGGCGGCAACCTCACCCGTCGCCTCACCGCTCTCGGCCACGACGTCTCCGTCGCGAACTCCCGTGGCCCGCACACCCTGACCGCCCTCGCCGAGGAGACCGGCGCGACGCCCGTCCCCGTCGAGGAGGCCGCCCGCGGCGCGCAGGTCGTCGTCGTGACGATCCCGCTCAAGGCCGTGCCCGACCTGCCCAAGGGCTTCCTCGACGGGGCGGCCGAGGACGTCGCCGTCATCGACACCGGCAACTACTACCCGCAGCAGCGCGACGGCAGGATCGCCGAGATCGAGGACGGCCTGCCCGAGAGCCGCTGGACGGAGCGGCAGATCGGCCACCCCGTCGTCAAGGCGTTCAACGGCACGTACTCCGACGACATCCTCGACAAGCCGCAGCCCAAGGGCGCCCCGGGCCGCGTAGCCCTGCCGGTGTCCGGCGACGACGAGGCCGCCAAGAAGGTCGTACGCGACCTCATCGACGAACTCGGCTTCGACACCGTCGACAACGGCGGCCAGGACGAGTCGTGGCGCCAGCAGCCCGGAACTCCCGTGTACGGCCACCGCGGCGGCGTCGAGGAGATCCGCAAGGCCCTCGAAGCGGCCACCCCGGAGCGCACGGCCGACTGGCGCGCCTGACCCGCCTAGGGGGGCGGCCCGGACGGACGACTAGGGCGACGCCCACTCCCGCATCGCGTCCTCGCTCTCGAAACAGGCGACGTTCTTGTCGATCGGCGACGACGTGTACTGATGGATCTTCCACTGCGCCTGGATGCGCGGCTTGCCCGCCGTGACGTAGTCGGCGATCCACAGTCCGTCACCCGCGTAGGACGTGTCGTCCCGGTTCAACCAGAAATCCCGGTTGCAGTAGAGAATCACCCTGTGACCGGGGCGGAGCCGCTTCACCTCGCGGATGAAGCGGTCCTTCTCCGCGTTGGTGGCGGCCGTGTGGTCCCCCGTCCACTCCCAGTCCACCGCCAGCAAGTCCCCCGTCTGCTCGGGGGCCTTGCTGACGAAGTACTCCGCCTGGGCCGTGATGTTCCCCGGCCACAGGAAGTGGTAGAAGCCGACGACGCAGCCGCCGTCGCGGGCCTGCTTGGTCTGGGCGGCCAGTTTCGGGTTGACGTACGAGCGGCCCTCCGTCGCTTTTATGATCACGAAGGAGAGGCCGTCGGTGGAGAACGTGGACTGATGGGAGCTGACGTCGATGCCACGCAGCATGGCGGCCTCCGAGAGCAGTGATACGCCGGGGGGGTTTGCGAACTGCCCTTTTTGTGCCCGGTGTCGGCATCGATCAACCGTCAACCATCAATCTGTCAACGGAAGATGCCCGTGTGCCCGAGGGAATAGCGCCCGGGCTGCGGGTAGACGGCGAGGCCGTGTGGCCCGCTGCCGACCGGAATGCGGGCCAGCTGGACACCTGTGCGGGTGTCGATGGCGTACACCTCGGAGTCGTAACGCCCCGAGAGCCAGAGCGTGTTGCCGTCCGCCGAGACGCCGCCCATGTCGGGGCTGCCGCCCTGCGGAAGCTTCCACTTCTTGGTGAGTCTGTTCTTCGGGAAGTCGAAGACGGAGATGGTGCCCTCGCCGCGGTTGGAGATGTACATCTCCTTGGAGTCGCGGCTGACGTACAGGCCGTGGCAGCCCTTGCCGGTGCGCAGGAGCTTCGGCGTCGTGAACTTCTTGCCGTCCAGGACCCACATGCCGTGCGCCATCATGTCGGCGATGTAGAACGTCTTGCCGTCCGGGGACATCTTCACGTCCTGCGGCATGGCGCCCTTGAAGGGGATCTTCTGCTGGCCGACGATCTTCATCTTCTCCGTGTCGACCTTGAGGAGTTCGCCGGAGAACTCGCAGGAGACGATGAAGTAGCGGCCGTCCATGGAGAAGTCGGCGTGGTTGACGCCCGCGCAGGTCACGGGGACGGTCTTGACGCGGTTCATGGTCTTCGGGTCGCGGAAGACGAGTTCGCGGTCCATGGAGGCCATGACGATGGCGTGCTTGCCGTTCGGCGTGAAGTAGAGGTTGTACGGGTCCGAGACGTCGACGGTGCGGCCCGTCTCGCCGGTGACCGGGTCGATGGCGGTGAGGCTGTCGCCGAGGTCGTTGTTGACCCAGAGGGTCTTCATGTCCCAGGAGGGGACGACGTGCTGCGGCTGGTCGCCGACCTTGATGGTCTCGACGACCTTGAACTTCTTGGGGTCGATGACGGACACCGTGTCGGACTCGGTGTTCGGGACGTAGACGCGCGGCAGGAACTTCTTGGCCACGGGCGAAAGGGCGTTCGGCCGGTCCGCGGCATAGGCGTCCTTGGGGTCGAGGACGGGCGGCATGCCGGGCAGCCCGGGGGCGGACTTGGGCTTCGCGGGCTTGCGGACGCCCTCGGTACCGAGGGCCTCGTCGGACCGCTTGTCGCCGCCGCAGCCGGCGAGGGCGGCGAGGACGGCACCGGCGGCGAGAGCGGCGGCGGCGCGCTTGGTCAGGTTCAGTCGCGTACGGGACATCAGGTCAGCAGCTCCGTGGTCGTCACCGCGCGCAGGCCGCGGCGTTCCAGTTCTTGCAGGATGTCGGGGAGCGCGGCGACGGTGTCCGCGTACCCGAAGTGCAGGCTCACCACGGATCCCGCACGGACCTCGGCGGCGATCGTGCGGGTGACGGCCGGGGCGCCCGGCGAGGTGAAGTCGAGGGAGTCGACGTCGTACGAGAGGACGTGCGGATACCCCGCGCGGTGGGCGAGGCGGGTGACGAGGGGGCTCGCCGTGCGGGCGCGCGAGGGGCGGAACCAGGTGCCGACGGAGCCGGTGAGGCGCCGCAGGCGGTCCGCGCACCCGGTGATCTCGGCGTAGGCGTCGGCCTCGGACATGTCGTTGATGTCGAGGTGGCGCAGGGTGTGGTTGCCGAGGTCGTGGCCGCCGTCCAGGATGCGGCGGGCGAGGGCGGGGTGTTCGTCGAGCCAGCCGCCGACGGCGAGCACGGTGACCTTGGCGCCCGCCCTCTCCGCCTCGGCGAGCAGCGCCTCGGCGGTGGCGGGATCGCCCTGCCCGTGGAAGGTGAGGGCGACCCGGGGGCGGTCGCGGGGGCCGTGGGTGATCTGTTCGGGGAGGCCGGGGAAGCGGCGGGGCGCGGGTCCTGGCGAGGGCGCCCTGGAGGAGGGAGGGCCGTTGCGTGCGGGGTCGGAGGTGCGCACGGGGCCTGAGGAGTGCGCGGGGTCCGTAGTGCCCGCGGGGCCGGAAGCGCGTGCGGAGTCCGTGGCGCGTGTGGGGTAGGAGGCGCGCGCGGGGTCGGAGGCGCGCCCGGAGCCCGTGGTGCCGCATCCCGCGAGGAGCCCGCCCCCGAGCGTGGCTCCGAGCGCGGCTCCGATCCCCGTGGCGGTCACCGCCGCCCCGGCCCGCAGCACCCCCCGCCGCCTGCCGCCGGGGGCTCCCGCATCCGTCGCATGCTCAGTCACGCGACCATTTAAGGGGCGTAAAGGACGATTTGCGGTTATTGACCCGACTCGCGAGCCCTCCCGGTGGCAGCACCGGACTTTCCGGATCTTGTTTATCACCTGCCACAGCCGCGCTTTAACCAGCCTTTACCAGGCAAGTGGCCCAACTCACCAAGGATTCGCCTTACAGCTGTCCTAATTTGCCCCTTAATGCCCGTGCGGGCCTTTTGGATCTTGAGCCCCCGTCTGCCATAGTCGGGGTCACGACCCCCATTGACCCGGGCTCAGGTCGTCTCGGCGGCCGTGGACACACCCCAAAACCGTCCACGCCGCCCCACGGAGGCCCCCCGCCCGCTCGCGGCCGCAGGGGGCTTTCGCGTGTCAGCGGTCGGAGACCCGCATCTCGAACCACGTCGTCTTGCCGCGCGGCAGCAGATCGACGCCCCAGCGGTCGGAGAGCTTGTCGACGAGGAAGAGGCCGCGTCCGCTCAGGTCCATCTCGTGCACGGGCATCAGACAGGGCAGGCCCCGCGAGGGGTCGCGGACCTCCACGCGGATCCAGCCGCGCCGCTTCTCCATGCGGAGGCCGAAGACCCGGGCGCCGGTGTGCCGCACGGCGTTCCCGACGAGTTCGGAGACGAGCAGGACGACGTCCTCGGTGAGCTTCGGGGAGAGGTGCCAGTGGCGCAGGACGACGACCTGGGCGAGTCGGCGCGCGATGGCGGCGGACTCCGGGCGCGACGGCAGCGGAACTTCCGCGTCCGTCGGATTGCCGAACAACTCGAGCGCCTTCAGCGCGTGTTCGTCCTCTACCGCCGGCGACCAGCGCGCCGCGGTCGCACTCCCGTGCCGCCGCGGCCGTTCGTAACCCTCCAGCCCCGCCATGCCCCCCATCATGGCCGCCCAGAACCCCCGCCGGGGCCGTTCCGAAGGAATAAGCCCCCCGGAACCAACCATTCCGGGGGGTGGAGTAGGCATATGCCACTGGCAGAAATGAGCCGGGGAAGCCGCTCTCACCTGCGATGACTTGTCGCTTACAGGTGATCACTTACAGCCTCGAACCGGGCAGGTTTAAGGCTCTCTTAAGCCGCCGATAAACCGCCCCTTCGGGGGAGGACGTCGGCTGACGTCGGTTCAACTGGAGCGGTGAGCAAGGGAGTTCATACGAACTTCGCCTTGCCGGGGCCCTCCTCGACGAAGCTCCGCATGCCCCGCTGCCGGTCCTCCGTGGCGAACAGGCCCGCGAACCACGTCCGCTCGATGGCCAGGCCCGTGTCGAGGTCCGTCTCCAGGCCCGCGTCGATGGACTCCTTGGCGGCGCGCAGCGCGATGGCCGGCCCCTGCGCGAGCCGTGCGGCCCAGGCGTGCGCCTGCTCGTACACCTCGGCGGCGGGTACGACGCGGTCCACCAGGCCGATGGCGAGCGCCTCCTCCGCCTTCACCTGGCGCCCGGTGAAGATGAGGTCCTTGGCCTTGGACGGGCCGACCAGGCGGGCGAGGCGCTGGGTGCCGCCCGCACCGGGGATGAGGCCCAGCAGGATCTCGGGCTGGCCGAGCTTGACGTTGTCCGCGGCGATGCGGAAGTCGGCACACAGGGCCAGTTCGCAACCGCCGCCGAGCGCGTAGCCGTTGACGGCGGCGACGACGGGCTTGGGGATGCGGGCCACCGCGGTGAAGGACTCCTGGAGGGCCCCGGAGCGCGCGATCATGGCCGCGTGGTCCATGGCCTGCATCTCCTTGATGTCCGCGCCCGCCGCGAACACCTTCTCGCCGCCATAGATCACCACGGCGCGCACGTCGTCGCGGCGCGTGGCCTCGGCGGCGAGTTCCTTGAGGCGGTCCTGGGTGGCGATGTCCAGGGCGTTCATGGGGGGACGGTCGAGCCGGATCGTGCCGACGCCTTCAGCGACTTCGAGGTGTGCAGTCATGACAGGCACGTTAGCGGGGGTTAACGCCGTGGGGCCCGGTGCACTTCGTCACAGTGCGCCGGGCCCCACGGGTCACTCCTCGGGAGGCGTTACGCCTTCCACTTCTCCCACGACATGTTCCAGCCGTTGTAGCCGTTCTCGGGCTGGATGTTCTTGTCCGCGGAGTTCTTCACCACGACGACGTCGCCGATCATCGAGTTGTTGAAGAACCAGCCGGCGGGCGTCTTCTTGCTGTAGCCGCCGCGCACGTCGCTCAGACCTATGCAGCCGTGGCTGGCGTTGGAGTTGCCGAAGACGCCGCCCGCCCAGTAGTTGCCGTGGATGAACGTGCCGGAGGTCGACAGGCGCATCGCGTGCGGGACGTCCTTGATGTCGTACTCGCCGCCGAAGCCGACGGTCTCGCCGTTCATCCGGGTCACCTGGAGCTTCTCGCTGATGACCATCTGGCCGTTGTACGTGGTCGTGCCGGGCGCGCCCGCGGTGATCGGGATCTTCTTGATCTGCTTGCCGTCGCGGACGACCTTCATCTGGTGCGTCTTGGCGTCGACGGTGGAGACCTGGCTGCGGCCGATGGTGAAGTCCAGGGTCTTGGACTGCTTGCCGTAGACGCCCGGGCGGCCCTCGACACCGTCGAGGTTGAGCTTGACGGTGACCTTCGTACCGGCCTTCCAGTACTTCTCCGGGCGGAAGTCGATGCGGTCGTTGCCGAACCAGTGGCCCTCGACCGGCACGGACGGCTCGGTCTTGATCTCGATGGCCTTCTCGACGGCCTTCGGGTCGGTGATGCCGCGCGTGAACCGCACCGAGAACGGCATTCCGACGCCGACCTTCGAGCCGTCCTCCGGTGTGAACTGGCCGATGAAGGTGTTCTGCGGGGTGAGGGTGGTGAAGGAGGTGTCCTTGGCCGACGCGCGGCCCTCGGAGTCCTTCGCCACCGCGTGGACCTTGTACGTCGTGGCCGCCGCGAGGTGGTGCGCGGGCGTCCAGGCCGCGCCGCCCGAGGTGATCTTGCCGGGGACCGGGTTGCCCTTGCTGTCCTCGACCTTGACCTGGGAGAGCTTGCCCTTGTCGGCGGATATCTTCAGGGCCCCGCTGGTGGCCACCGACTTCGCCCCGTCCTTGGGGGCTATCGTCACGACGGCCGCCGACGGGGCGTTCTTGTCCGCCTTGCCCTTGCCGTCCCCGCCCGCGTCCGAGCCGCCCCCGCCGCAGGCCGCCACCGCCAGCAGTGCCGCTCCCGACAGCACCGCTGTCAGCCCTCTGGCGCCCCGCCGTCGCGCGCGCGTGCGCGCGCCAACCGACGTCCCCGATATCGGTCGCCCGTTCAAGATGTGTCTCCCCTCGCACGGCCTGGATCCAGGCCCGCACCCCAGTGCACCTGCGCGTTTCAGACACGCGCCAGCGATAGATAACCATATGGATCCGGGCGGCGACTCCCCGCCAATGTCACCGTTCCGTTCCAACTGCCCGCGGGGTGCGGATGGATCATGGTCGGCCGTTCTTCACCCTGATTTCACCCAGTCCTTCCACCCCATGTTCCAGCCGCCGAGGCCGTTGTCGGGAGCGACTTTCTTGTCATCGCTGTTGACCACTTCGACGACGTCCCCGATGAGGGTGCGGTCGAAGAACCAGCCCGCGGGTGTCTTGGAACTGCCGCCCTTCACGTCGCGCAGGCCCACGCAACCATGGCTGACATTCGTGTTGCCGGGGGCGTCCGGGGCCCAGTAGTTGCCGTGCAGGAAGGTGCCGGAGGTCGTCAGGCGGATGGCGTGCGGCACGTCGGGGATGTCGTACTCGCCGCCGAAGCCGACCGTGCGGCTGTTCATGCGGGTCACTTCGAGCATCTCCGTCACCACCATCTTCCCGTTGTACGTGGTGGTCTTGGGGGCTCCAGCGGTGATCGGCACGGTGGAGATCAGCTCACCGTCGCGGCGCACCTCCATGGTGTGGTCGGCGGCGTCGACCAGCGACTCCTGGTTGCGGCCGACGGTGAACGCGAAGGTCTTGTCCTGGAGGCCGAAGACACCGGGCGCGGCCTCGACGTCGCGCAGCCGCAGTCCGACGGTGACCTTCGTGCCGGGCTTCCAGTACTTCTCGGGGCGGAAGTCCACGCGGGTCTTGCCGAACCAGTGCGGGCGGATGTCGACGGCCGGGCGGGCGGTGACCTCGATGGCGCGCTGCACCGCCGCGCGGTTCTCCACCTCCTGGTTGAACTCCAGGGAGATGATCATGCCGGTGCCGACCGTGGAGCGGTTCTCGGGCGCCACGTAGGCGACGAAGCGCTTGTCGGGGACCTCCGTCCGGAAGGTCGTGTGCCGGGCGGTGCGGCGGCCGTGGCCGTCCAGGGCGACGGCGTCGACCTTGTAGGTGGCGGCGACGGCGAGCGGGCCCTTGTCCAGAGGGCGCCAGGTCATGCCGTCCTCGTCGATGCGGCCGGGCACATCGAACTGCTGCGCGTCCTGCGTCCGGACCACCTCGACCGACTCCAGTCGGCCGCCGGGGACCTTCACCTCCAGCCGTTCGTCGGGCTTGACGCCTCTGCTCTCGTCGTCGGGGGTCACCCGGATCGCGTCCGCGGGTGAGCGCGGTTTCCCGAGGACTCCGTCGAGGCCGCCGCCGGTGCAGCCCGCCGCCCCGGCCAGCAGTCCGGCCCATGTCACTGCCGCGGCCAGCGCGGCCCCTGCGCGCCGTGCGCGCCTCGCAACCTGTCTCACGTGGGACCCAACGACCGTCCCGGCCCGGGGAAACGTGAGTGCGACGCGCGCGCTGGGCAGAACTAGTGGGGAGGACGACGCAGGGGGAGCCGCGGCCGGGACGCCGTATGCCCTTCTTCGCGCGTCGGCCGGCAGAGCCGCGGGAGGCTGACAGGTGTCGAGCGCATCCGAGCAAGGGGCAGTGCGGGAGGCACGGGCGAAGGGGCGCGCCGCGCCCGAGCGGCCGGCCCCCGCGGTGAACGGGAGCAGGAGGCCCGCGGGCCGCGTGGTGCCGACGCGGCCGGTGTGGCCGGGGGCGCCGACGCCGCTCGGGGCACGCTTCAGGGTCGGTCCCGACGGGGTGGCGGGGACCAACTTCGCGCTGTGGGCGGGCGGGGCGGAGTCGGTGGAGCTGTGTCTGTTCGACGACCGGGGCGGTGAGACGCGCTGTCCCCTGACCGAGCTGACGCACGAGATCTGGCACGGTTTCGTGCCGGGCGTGCGGCCCGGCCAGCGGTACGGCTATCGCGTGCACGGCCGCTGGGATCCGTGGACGGGCGCCCGCTGGAATCCGGCGAAGCTGCTCCTCGATCCGTACGCGCGAGCGGTGGACGGTGACTTCGCGCTGCCCGCCGAGGTGTACGGGCATGTGCGCGACTGGCCCCAGCAGCACGTGGCGGACACCGTGCGCGACGACCGGGACTCGGCGCCGTACGTCCCCAAGGGCGTGGTCGTGCACGACCACGCGCCGGACGACGAGTGGGCCGACGACCGGCGGCCGAAGACGCCGTGGGCGGACTCGGTCATCTACGAGCTGCACGTGCGGGGCTTCACCAAGCTGCATCCGGGGGTTCCGCCGGAGCTGCGCGGCACGTACGCGGGTCTTGCGCACCCCGCCGCGCTCGACCATCTCGTACGTCTTGGGGTGACGGCGGTCGAGCTGCTGCCGGTGCACCAGTTCGCGCACGAGGACCATCTGCTGCGGCGGGGGCTCAGGAACTACTGGGGGTACAACTCGATCGGCTACTTCGCCCCGCACGCGGCGTACGCGGCGTCGGGTACGGCGGGTCAGCAGGTCGGTGAGTTCAAGCGGATGGTGCGGGCGCTGCACGAGGCCGGGATCGAGGTGATCCTCGACGTGGTCTACAACCACACGGCGGAAGCCGGTGAGCTGGGCCCGATGCTGTCGCTCAAGGGCATCGACAACCGCGGCTACTACCGGTTGCAGCCGGGTGACGCGCGGCGGTACGCGGACTACACGGGCTGCGGGAACACGCTCCAGGTCGTCCAGCCGCACGTGCTGCGCCTGATCACGGACTCGCTGCGGTACTGGGTGACGGAGATGGGCGTGGACGGCTTCCGCTTCGATCTGGCGGCGGCGCTCGCGCGGTCCTTCCACGACGTCGACATGCTCTCGCCGTTCCTCGCGGTGATCGCGCAGGATCCGGTGCTGCGGCGCGTGAAGCTCATCGCGGAGCCGTGGGACGTGGGGTCGGGCGGCTATCAGGTGGGGGCGTTCCCTCCGCTGTGGACGGAGTGGAACGACCGCTACCGGGGCGCGGTACGGGACTTCTGGCGGGGCGCGCTGCCGGACGTACGGGATCTGGGGTACCGGCTCTCGGGGTCCAGCGATCTGTACGCGTGGGGCGGGCGCAGGCCGTACGCGTCGGTGAACTTCGTGACCGCGCACGACGGTTTCACGCTGCGGGACCTGGTGTCGTACGAGCGGAAGCACAACGAGGCCAACGGCGAGGGGAACCGGGACGGCTCGGACGACAACCGCTCCTGGAACTGCGGGGCCGAGGGTGAGACGGACGACGCGGACATATCGGCGCTGCGGCGCCGGCAGCTGCGCAACCTCACGACGACGCTGCTGCTGTCGACGGGCGTGCCGATGTTCGTCGCCGGGGACGAGATGGGGCGCACGCAGGGCGGTTCGAACAACGCGTACTGCCAGGACAACGAGGTCAGCTGGGTCGACTGGGGGCTGCGGGAGGAGCCGGGCTGGCGTGAGCTGTTCGCGCTGACGTCACGCCTGATAGAGCTGAGGCACCGGCACCCCGTCCTGCGGCGGCGGGCGTTCTTCTCGGGGCGCGCGCACTCGGCGGACGGGCTGCGGGATCTGGCGTGGTTCACGACGCGCGGCACGGAGATGACGGAGGCCGACTGGTACGCGCCCGCGGCGACGCTCGGGATGTACCTCTCCGGGCGTGACATACCGGGCCGTGACGCCCGGGGGGCGCAGGTGGTCGACGACAGCTTCCTCGCGGTCCTGCACGCGGCGGACCGTCCGGCGCGCTTCGTGCTGCCGGGACCGCCGTGGGCCTCGTCGTACGAGGTCGTCGTGGACACCGCGCTGGAGGAGCAGGGGGAGCCGCCCGGCACCGTGCACCGGGCGGGGGGCGCGGTGACGGTGGCGGGGCGAACGGTGTTGTTGTTGCGGGTCCGCGACGCCTGACGCGCGTGGTCTGGACCTACGTATTGCCCCGGCATGCGTCGCGCCCCAAGCTCACCGTATGGACCTGGAGTTGCGGCACCTGAAGACGATCCGGGCGATCGCCGACGCGGGCAGCCTCACCAAGGCGGCCACCGCGCTCGGGCTCGCCCAGCCCGCCCTGAGCGCGCAGTTGAAGCGGATCGAGCGTGTTCTCGGCGGGGAGTTGTTCGAGCGGGGGCGGCACGGGGTGCGGGCCACCGCGCTCGGTGAGTTCGTGCTGGCGCGGGCCCGGGTCGTGCTGCCCGCGGTGAGCGGGCTGCGGGAGGAGGCGCGGCGGTTCGCGGGGGCCTGGGAGGGCGGCGCCGAGTTCCGGCTCGGCGGAACGCACGGGCCGCTGCTCGGCGCGCTGGTGGACCGGCTCGCCGCCGCGCACCCGGGAGTGCCGGTGTCGACCCACACCTCCTGGTCGGAGCGGGACATCGCGGCGCGCACGGCGGCCGGGCGGCTGGACTTCGCGCTGGTGGGGACGTGCGGGGCGAGCGCGCCGCCGGAGAGCGAGCTGCTGGTGTGGCGGGAGGTGGGCCGCGACCCCGTGTTCGTCATGCTGCCGACCGGCCATCCGCTGGCGGGCCGCCAGGAGATCGAGCTGGCGCTGCTGGCGGGTGAGGCATGGGCGGACGTGCCGGGGGACGGCTGTTTCGGGGACTGCTTCACCGCGGCGTGCGCGCGTGCGGGGTTCACTCCCGCGCGGGTGTACGAGACGGATGTCGCGTCCTGCGTCCATCTGGTGCAGGTGGGCCGGGCGGTGGGCCTGTGCCGGGCGACCTTCCCGCCGACTCCGGGCCTGGTGACCAGGCCCCTGGCGGGGACGCCGCTGTACTGGCGTCATGTGCTCGGCTGGCACCCGGCGGCCCCGGCCCGCGACACGGCGGCGGCGGTCTTCGCCCAGGCCCGCACGGCCCACGCCGAGGCGGCGGCCCGCAGCGAGAGCTACACGGCGTGGCTGGCGGCGCCTTCGGCGACGCGGGGCGCTGGGGCCTCGCCGGGCCCTCCTTGACGCGGGGCGCGGGGGTCTCCCCGGGGCTTCCATAACACGGGGTACCGGGGTCAACCGACGTCTACTGGAGTGCTGTTGAGGGTCCTACGGTGTGGGCGAATCCCCGCTCGCCCCCTCGCCCCCCGAGGAGACCCCCACATGCTCCCCATACCCCACAGACGTGCCGCCGCGACCCGCGCCGCCGTCGCCGTCGCGGCCGGTGCGCTGGTGCTCGCCGGGCTGCCCGGCAGCGCCCTCGCGCAGGCCGGCCCCGCCGCCTCCCCGTTCCCCTCCCCCGCCGAGAGCGCCGCCGTCGGCAAGACCTCTCCCGGAGTCTTGAAGGCGATGCAGCGCGACCTCGGCCTCACGTCGGCGCAGGCCAAGGCTCGTTTGGTCAACGAGGCCGAGGCCGGCGCCGACGCGGGAGCCCTGCGGAACGCGCTCGGCCGTGACTTCGCGGGCGCCTGGGTGCACGGCGCCACCTCCCACCAGCTCACCGTGGCCACCACCGACGCCGCCGACGTCCCCCTCATCGAGGCGCGCGGCGCGCGGGCGCGGGTCGTGCCGTACTCGGTCGCCCAACTGGACTCGGCGAAGGCCAAGTTGGACCGGGCGGCGAAGAAGGAGGCGACGCGCGACGCACCCGTCTGGTACGTCGACGTGCGCTCCAACGCGGTCGTGGTGCGCGCGGTGAAGGCCGGCGCCGCGAGGTCCCTCGTCTCGGCGGCGGGCGTGGACTCCTCCCTCGTACAGGTGGAGAGGACCCGGGAACGGCCCCGGCCGCTGTACGACCTCGTGGGCGGCGACGCGTACTACATGGGAGGCGGCCGCTGCTCCATCGGCTTCTCCGTCACCAAGGGCGCGCAGCAGGGCTTCGCCACGGCCGGGCACTGCGGGCGCGTGGGCACGGCGACCACCGGCTACAACCGGGTGGCCCAGGGCACGTTCCAGGGGTCGATCTTCCCCGGCAGGGACATGGCCTGGGTCGCCACGAACACGCAGTGGACCGCCACCCCGTACGTGAAGGGTCCGGGCGGCCAGCGGGTCGGCGTCGGGGGCTCCACGCAGTCCCCGGTGGGTGCGTCGATCTGCCGGTCAGGCTCCACGACGGGGTGGCACTGCGGCACCATCTCGCAGCACAACACCAGCGTCACCTACCCCCAGGGCACCATCAGCGGCGTGACCAGGACCACGGTCTGCGCGGAGCCCGGTGACTCGGGCGGCTCCTACATCTCCGGGAGCCAGGCGCAGGGCGTCACCTCGGGCGGGTCGGGCAACTGCCGCAGTGGCGGTACGACGTTCCACCAGCCGATCAATCCGCTGCTCCAGCAGTTCGGCCTGACGCTCAGGACCACGGGGGGTGGGGGCAACCCTGAGCCCGGTGAGCCCGAGCCCGGGGGTACGTGGGCCTCAGGCCGGGTCTACGCGGCAGGTGACTCCGTGACGTACGGCGGATCCACGTATCGCTGCTTGCAGGCGCATCAGGCACAGGTCGGCTGGGAGCCGGCCGGTACGCCCGCGCTGTGGGAAGCCGCCTGATCGTCGTTGGCCGGCTGCGGGCCCTCAGCCCAGATGCCCCTGCTGTAGGCCTTGGCCTCGCTGATGAACAGTTCCGCGGCTATCGCGCGGTTCCACGTGCCCCTGGCGACGAGCGCGAGCACCTCCCTCTCACGGGTGCTCAGCGGTTCGTTGCCGGGGGCGCGTACGCGTGAGACCTACGACCAGCGGAGTACCGCGTGCGGGCCAAAACTCGGTGGGCGCTGTCAGTGGTCATCCGTAGGCTCGCTCCTGATGCCGAAATCAGATGCGCCCGCCGAGGGGCCCGCCGACGCACCCGCCGAGGGGCGGTCCACCGTCCGGACACTGCTGCGGCTGTGGCCGTACGTGCGCCCGGTCCGGACTCGCCTGATCACCGCGGCGTTCGTCGCGGTCGTCGCCTCCTGTACGGGGCTTGTCTTCCCCCTCGTGCTGAAGTGGATGGTGGACGGCCCGGTGGCCGAGGGGGACGGGGCGGGGGTGTGGCTCGGGGCGCTCGTGCTGCTGGTGCTCGGCCTCGCGGAGGCGTTGCTCTTCGGGCTGCGGCGATGGCTCGTCGCCCGGCCGCTGGCGGGCGTGGAGGCGGCGATGCGTGCGGACCTCTTCCGCCATCTCCAGCGGCTCCCGGTCGCCTTCCACGACCGGTGGGCGTCGGGGCAGTTGCTCTCGCGCGGCACGACGGACCTGATGCTGCTGCGGATGTTCCTCGCCTTTCCGCTGACGTTCCTGCTGGTCAACGGAGCGACGATCGTGGTGGGCGTGATCATCCTGCTGGGCCAGGACTTCACGCTCGGGCTCGTGCTGCTCGCGCCCGTGGCGCCGATGGTGATCGTGTGCGCGTACTACGAGGGGCGGTACACCGCCGTGGCGCGGCGGGCTCAGGACCAGGTCGGCGATCTGACGACGGTCGTCGAGGAGAGCGTGCTCGGCATCCGCATCATCAAGGGATTCGGCCGCCATCGCAGCCAGGCGCGGGCCTTCCGCGAGCTTTCGCACACCCTGCGGGGCACGGAGCTGGCCAAGGCGCGGATCCTCGCGGCGATCTACGCGGTCATCATGGCGCTTCCCGAGGCGGCGATCGGGGCGGCGCTCGTCCTCGGCACGGTGCGGGTCGCGGACGGCGACCTGTCCGCGGGCACGCTCGTCGCCTTCCTGTCGACGGCGCTGGCGCTGCGCTGGCCGGTGGAGTCGATCGGCTTCCTGCTCGCGATGAGCCAGGAGTCGGCGACGGCCACCGAGCGGTACTTCGAGGTGATGGACGCGGAGCCGGAGGACGACGCGGTGACGCCTGCCGACGGGCGCGACCGGCGCCACGGCGAAAGCGACGGTGGACTGCGGTTCCGCGACGTCGAGTTCAGGTATCCCGACGCCCCGCCGGACGCGCCACCGGTGCTCGCCCACGTGGACCTGCACATCCGGCCCGGCGAGACCATGGCCGTCGTCGGCGCGACCGGCAGCGGCAAGACGACGCTCACCGCGCTGGTGCCGAGGCTGCACGAGGTGACCGGCGGGCGCATCACCCTCGACGGCGTCGACATCACGGCGATGGACCGCGAGCGGCTGCGCACGCTGGTGGCCGTCGCCTTCGAGGAGCCGACGCTGTTCTCCGCGACGGTCGGCGAGAACGTCCTGATGGGCGCCGAAGAGAGCGCCGGGGAGGCCGAGTTGGCCCGCGCCCTGGACGTGGCGCAGGCCGACTTCGTACACGCCCTCCCGCAGGGCACCGGCACACAGGTCGGCGAGCAGGGCCTGAGCCTCTCCGGCGGCCAGCGCCAGCGCCTCGCCCTGGCCCGCGCGGTGGTGGGCCGCCCCCGCTTCCTGGTCCTCGACGACCCGCTCTCCGCGCTGGACGTCCATACGGAGGCGCTGGTGGAGGCGGCGCTGCGGCGGGTCCTCGCGGACACGACCGCGCTGATCGTCGCCCACCGCCCCTCCACGGTGCAGCTCGCCGACCGCGTCGCCCTGCTGTCCGGCGGACGCGTCGCCGCCGTCGGCACGCACCAGGAACTGCTGCGGGAGAACGCGGAGTACGCCTGGCTGATGTCGGGCACCGAGACCGGGAACCGCGCCGACCACGCTGCCGAGGAGGCTGCCCGATGACCACCTCGTCGACGTCCACGTCACGGAGCACGGGGCCCGAGCCGGAGCCGGAGCCGGATCGGCCGCGGCCCGCGCACGGCCCCACCCCGCCCACGGACAGCCGCACGGAACCCCCCGTACCGGACAAGCCCGCCGGCGCGGAGGACGACCCCTTCGACAAGGACGACCTCCCCACACCGCCCGGCGCCACCCGCGCCCTCCTGCGCTCGCTGCTCTCCCCGCTGCGCGCCCGCGTCGCCCTCGCCGCCGTGCTGCTGCTCGTCCAGCAGGCCGTCGTGCAGGCGGGCCCGCTGCTCGTCGCGTACGCCATCGACAGCGGCGTACCCGCCGTGCGCGCCGACGACTACGGCCCGTTGATCGCGATCGCCGTCGGCTATCTGCTCTGCGCGGGCGCGTCGGGCGCCCTCCAGTACGCGTTCATCGTCGCCTCCGCGCGCGTCAACCAGGACGTGCTGCTCGATCTGCGCGGCCGCATCTTCCGGCACGCGCAGGCGCTCAGCGTCGACTTCCACGAGCGGTACACCTCGGGGCGGCTGATCTCCCGCTCCACCACCGACGTGGAGTCGCTGCGCGAACTGCTCAGCGAGGGACTCCAGGAACTGATCACCGTCCTGCTCTCGTTCGTCTACATCTCGGCGATGCTGCTCTGGCTCGATCTGGGCCTCGGCGGGCTGGCGGTGGCCTCCTTCGTGCCGCTCTACCTCCTCGTACGCCTCTACCAGCGGCGCGCCGGGGCGATGTTCCGCACCCGCTCGACCGCGATCGCCGGGGTCATCGTGAAGTTCGCGGAGACGGTGAACGGCATCCGGCCGGTGCGGGCCTTCCGCAGGGAACGGGCCAACGACGCGGAGTTCGCCGTGCTCAACCGCCGGCACGAGCGGAGCAACGGCGACGCCATGCTGGAGATGGCCCGCTACGTCGTCGGCTCGCGGCTGGTCGCCAACGTCGCCGTCGCCGCCATCGTCCTGTGGGGCGCGCACCGCGTCGCGGACGGCGGGCTCGCGCTCGGCGTCCTCGCGGCGGCCGTGCTGTATCTGCGGCGGCTGTACGACCCGATCGACCGGCTCGGCATGTTCCTCAACTCCTATCAGTCGGCGGCCGCTTCCCTGGAGAAGGTGGCGGGGCTGCTCGCCCAGACCCCGGCCGTGCCCGAGCCGGAGGCGTCCGCCACGCGCCCGCTGCCGGTCCGCGAGTCCGGCCACCCGGGCCGCGAGGTGCGCTTCGACGGGGTGCGCTTCGCCTACCGCACGGGCGGCGAGGTCCTGCCCCGCTTCGACCTGACGCTGCCCGCCGGGCAGACCGTCGCCGTGGTCGGCTCGACCGGTGCGGGCAAGTCCACGCTGGCCAAGCTGCTCGCCCGCTTCTACGACCCCACGGAGGGCCGCGTCCTGCTGGACGGCGTCGACCTGCGGGAGCTGTCGGGGGCCGAGCTGCGGCGCGGGGTCGTCATGGTGACGCAGGAGGCGTTCCTGTTCTCCGGGACCGTCGCCGAGAACATCGCGATCGGCCGCCCCGACGCCACCCGCGAGGAGATCGAACAGGCCGCCGTGGCCATCGGCGCCCACGACTTCATCACGTCGCTGCCGGACGGCTACGACACGGACGTACGCAAACGGGGTGGCCGGATCTCGGCGGGCCAGCGCCAGCTGGTGGCCTTCGCCCGGGCCCTGCTCGCCGACCCGGCGGTCCTGATCCTCGACGAGGCGACCAGCTCCCTGGACATCCCCGGCGAGCGTGCCGTGCAGCGCGCGATGCACACGGTGCTGCGCGGCCGCACGGCCGTGGTGATCGCCCACCGCCTCTCCACGGTGGAGATCGCCGACCGGGTGCTCGTGATGGAACACGGCCGGGTGGTGGAGGACGGCAGGCCCGCTGAACTCATCGCGGGCTCGGGTTCGTTCGCGGATCTCCACCGGGCGTGGCGGGAGAGCGTGGTGAGCGCCTGACGGCGGCCCTCCGCCCCCGCGCGGGCACTCGCCCCTGTGCAGGGACTCGCCCCTGCGCGTGCACTCACCCCTGCGCGGGCGCCCCGGGCCGGGATGGCCGTCACGGCCTCCCGCCTAGCTCCGCATAGTGAACGTACCGCACCGGCCAACGGACTAATTCCAGCCAACTCTTGATGCGCCCCTGACATACGCCCGGCTCCGGTGCCACTCTTCCCCTCAACCGCCGCACGGCTTTCAACAACGTGGGGCGGCCAGCGGTTCCCCACACGCAACACCCCATGTGCACCGCCCAGTTCTGCGTTCCGCCTTGCTCTGCCCGGACAGCGATCCAGCCGTTCGGTAGCTCTGGCCGCGCACCCCCGCGGCCGCGCAGAAGGAGTCCGTGTTGAGAAGCACCTCCCACAGACGTGTCGCCGCGGCCGGCGCCCTGTCCGCCGTCGCCGCCCTGCTGGCCGTCGCCGTCCAGGCGGCCCCCGCCTCGGCCGACGACCCGTGGACGACCGCCTCCAAGGCCCCCGCCCAGAAGCTCGGCAAGGTCGACCCCGGCGCGCTCGCCGTCAAGCTCTCCCCCGCCCAGCGCGCGCAGCTCCTGCGCGACGCCAACGCCACCAAGGCGGACACCGCCAAGGACCTGGGCCTCGGCGCCAAGGAGAAGCTCGTCGTCCGCGACGTCACCAAGGACCGTGACGGCACGGTCCACACCCGCTACGAGCGCACCTACGACGGCCTGCCCGTCCTCGGCGGCGACCTCGTCGTCGACACCGCGAGGTCGGGGAAGACCGAGGGCGTCACCAAGGCCGCGAAGGCGCGCCTCAAGGGCATCGACATGAGCGCCGAGGTCAAGGCGTCGGCCGCGGAGAAGCAGGCGCTGGTCGCCGCGAAGGCCGAGGGCTCGAAGAAGACCGACGCGGACCGGGCGCGCAAGGTCGTGTGGCTGGCCAAGGGTGAGCCGGTCCTCGCGTACGAGACCGTGGTCGGCGGCCTCCAGCACGACGGCACCCCCAACGAGCTGCACGTCGTCACGGACGCCGCCACCGGCAAGAAGCTCTTCCAGTGGCAGGGCATCGAGAACGGCACGGGCAACACCCAGTACAGCGGCCAAGTTCCCCTGGGTACGGCTCAGTCGGGGTCCAACTACACCCTCACCGACACCGCCCGCGGCAACCACAAGACGTACAACCTGAACCGCGGCACGTCGGGCACCGGCACCCTCTTCTCGGGCGCCGACGACGTGTGGGGCAACGGCCTGCCCTCCAACCTGGAGACGGCCGGCGCCGACGCCCACTACGGCGCCGCGCTCACCTGGGACTACTACAAGAACGTGCACGGCCGCAGCGGTATCCGCGGCGACGGTGTCGGCGCGTACTCCCGGGTCCACTACGGCAACAACTACGTCAACGCCTTCTGGTCGGACGCCTGCTTCTGCATGACGTACGGCGACGGCGCGAACAACGCCAAGCCGCTGACGTCCATCGACGTGGCGGCCCACGAGATGACGCACGGTGTGACGGCCGCGACCGGCAACATGACGTACAGCGGCGAGTCCGGCGGCCTGAACGAGGCGACCTCCGACATCTTCGCGGCGGCCGTCGAGTTCAACGCCAACAACCCGCAGGACGTCGGCGACTACAACGTCGGCGAGAAGATCGACATCCGGGGCAACGGCACCCCGCTGCGCTACATGGACAAGCCGAGCAAGGACGGTTCGTCCAAGGACTCCTGGTACTCCGGGATAGGCAGCATCGACGTCCACTACTCGTCGGGCGTCGCCAACCACTTCTACTACCTGCTGAGCGAGGGCAGCGGCAAGAAGGAGATCAACGGCGTCCAGTACGACTCGCCGACCTCCGACGGCCTGCCGGTGACCGGCATCGGCCGGGACAAGGCGTCGCTGATCTGGTTCAAGGCGCTCACCACGAAGTTCACGACCACGACCAACTACGCGGCGGCCCGCACCGGGACGCTCGCGGTGGCCGGTGAGCTGTACGGCACGACGAGCACCGAGTACAAGGCCGTGGCGCACGCCTGGGCCGCGGTGAACGTCGGCGCCCGCCCCGGTGGCGAGGAGCCCGGCGGCACCTCCTTCGAGAACACCACGGACGTGTCCATTCCGGACAACGGCGCCGCGGTCACCTCGTCGGTCAACGTCACCGGACGCACCGGCAACGCGCCGAGCGCCCTGAAGGTCGGCGTCGACATCGTGCACACCTGGCGCGGTGACCTCCAGGTCGACCTGGTGGCCCCCGACGGCACGGTCTATCCGCTGAAGCCCACGAGCAGCTCGGACTCCGCGGACAACGTCAAGGAGACCTACACGGTCAACGCCTCCTCCGAGGTGGCCAACGGCACCTGGAAGCTGAAGGTCCAGGACAAGGCCGCGCAGGACACCGGCTACATCAACAGCTGGAAGGTCACCTTCCCGTAGACCTGCCGTCCCGCGTTCGAACGGCGCCGCCCCGGGTGAGTCAACTCCCCGGGGCGGCGCGCTTTTGCTACCCCCGGCCGTTGGCGGGCCGTTCGCATTGCGTATGTTGACCATCGCTCAGCGGGCCATTTCCGGCCAATATCCAGCCAAAGTCCTGACATGTACCTGGCCCGAATGACACTCTTCCCCGCAACACGCTGCACGTTCAGCACCTCGCTGCACATCCGCACCACGTGTTGCCTGCCCTGGGCGGCGCCCCATGCCACCCAGGTCCCCCACAGAAGGAGCCCGCGTGTCCACTCAGATCTCCCGCATATCCCGTAGACGTTCGACTCTCACGATCGCCACCGCCGTCGCCGCCGGTGCGCTGCTCACCGCCGGACTGACCACCGGCGCCTCCGCCCAGCCGGAGCCGGACAAGGAGTCCGTCCCCTCCGGCGCGCCCGCCGCCCTCTCGGTGTCCGCCCGGGCCGGCCTGCTCCAGGACGCGAACGCCGACAAGGGCGCGACCGCCGAGCGGATCGGCCTCGGCGCCAAGGAGAAGCTCGTCGTCCGCGATGCCATCAAGGACCGCGACGGCACCACCCACACCCGCTACGAGCGCACCTACGACGGCCTGCCCGTCCTCGGCGGCGACCTCGTCGTGCACACCGCGAAGAGCGGCGCGCTGAAGGGCGTCACCAAGGCGACCGAGGCGAGCGTGAAGGTCGCTTCCACCGACGCCGAACTGCCCAAGTCCTCCGTCGCGAAGTCCGCCGAGTCGAGCGCCGCGAAGGCGAAGACGGCCGACGCCGACGCGCAGGCCCCGCGCAAGGTGATCTGGGCCGCCACCGGCAAGCCCGTCCTCGCCTACGAGACGGTCGTCACCGGTGTGCAGCAGGACGGCACGCCCAGCAGGCTGCACGTCATCACGGACGCCGCGACCGGCAAGAAGCTGTACCAGTACCAGGACATCGAGAACGGCACCGGCAACAGCCAGTACAGCGGCAAGGTCACCGTCGGCTCCAAGAAGACGGCGAGCGGCTACGAGCTGACCGACAAGACCCGCGGCGGCCACCGCACCTACGACCTGAAGCACGCGGAGAACGGGGCGGGCAAGCTCTTCAAGGACGCCAACGACATCTGGGGCAACGGCAAGCCCACGAGCGCGCAGACCGCCGGTGTCGACGCCGCCTACGGCGCCCAGCTCACCTGGGACTACTACAAGTCGGCGCACGGCCGCAAGGGCATCAACGGCGACGGCAAGGGCGCGACCTCGCGCGTCCACTTCGGCAACAACTTCGTCAACGCCTTCTGGGACGACAGCTGCTTCTGCATGACGTACGGCGACGGCGAGGGCAACAAGAAGCCCCTCACCTCGATCGACGTCGCGGCGCACGAGATGACGCACGGCGTCACCTCCGCGACCGGCAACATGGAGTACAGCGGTGAGTCCGGCGGCCTCAACGAGGCCACCTCGGACATCTTCGCCGCCGCCGTGGAGTTCAAGGCCAAGAACCCCAAGGACGTGGGCGACTACCTCGTCGGCGAGAAGATCGACATCAACGGCGACGGCACCCCGCTGCGGTACATGGACAAGCCCTCCAAGGACGGCGGCTCCCTGGACTACTGGCGCGCCGGCGCCGGGAACGTGGACGTCCACTACTCCTCGGGCATCGCCAACCACTTCTTCTACCTGCTGTCCGAGGGCAGCGGCAAGAAGCGGATCAACGGCGTGAACTACAACTCCCCGACCTTCGACGGCACCAAGGTCACGGGCATCGGCCGCGCCAAGGCCGAGAAGATCTGGTACAAGGCCCTGACGACGTACTTCACGTCGACCACCAACTACAAGGCGGCCCGTAAGGGCACGCTCAGCGCCGCGAAGGACCTGTACGGCGCGAACTCCACCGAGTACAAGCGCGTGGCGGCGGCCTGGGCCGGCGTCAACGTCAAGTAACTCCCCGGGAAAGCCGAGCAATCATCGGGAAAGGGGCGGCGTCCGACCGGGACGCCGCCCCTTTCGTCGTCACCTCATCAGCACCCCGGCCGCCTCGCCGGTGGCCTCCGACGGCACCGCCACGAGCCCCAGCTCGGCGCCGCCGGCCAGCAGTCGGTGCGCCGGAAGAATCCGCACCGTGTACCCGAACGACCCCGCCCGGTCCAGGGCCAGCGGCCCCTCGTACACGCGCCGCCCCTCCTGGTCGAGCCCGCCGACGGGCTTCAGCGGCACCGGCGTGGCCCCGCTGATGTGGTCCTCGGGGTCCACGCGGCCGGCGACGGCCTGGACCTCCACGTCGTCCGGCGTCAGCTCGCCCAGGTGCACCCGCACCCGCAGGGCCAGCGTGGAGCCCAGTTCGGCGGTGGCGCCGGTCGCCGACGCCTCCACGTGGTCGACGGCCACGCGCGGCCACGCGGCGCGGACGCGGGCCTTCCAGGCGGCCAGTTCGCCGGCGGCCGTGGCGTCGAGGGCGCGGTGGGCGCGGGCGGCGGGGGCGTACAGCTCCTCGACGTACTCGCGGACCATGCGGCCCGCGAGGACCTTCGGGCCGAGCCGGGTCAGCGTCCTGCGGACCATCTCGATCCACCGGTCGGGCAGTCCCTCGGGGCCCCGCTCGTAGAAGCGGGGGGCGATGCGGCGCTCCAGGAGGTCGTAGAGGGCGGCGGCCTCCAGGTCGTCGCGGCGGTCGTCGTCGGTGGCGGCGCCGTCCGCCGTGGGGATGGCCCAGCCGAAGTCGGGCTCGAACCACTCGTCCCACCAGCCGTCGAGGACGGACAGGTTGAGGCAGCCGTTGAGGGCCGCCTTCATGCCGGAGGTCCCGCACGCCTCCAGGGGCCTGAGCGGGTTGTTCAGCCATACGTCGCAGCCCGGGTAGAGCTTCTGCGCCATCGCCATGCCGTAGTCGGGCAGGAACACGATCCGGTTGCGTACGCGCGGGTCGTCGGTGAAGCGCACCAGTTCCTGGATGAGCCGCTTGCCGCCGTCGTCGGCCGGGTGCGCCTTGCCCGCGACGACGATCTGGAGGGGCCGCTCGGGGTGGGTGAGCAGCTCCATGAGCCGGTCCCGGTCGCGCAGCATGAGCGTGAGCCTCTTGTACGAGGGGACGCGGCGCGCGAAGCCGACGGTGAGGACGTCCGGGTCGAGGACCCCGTCGATCCAGCCCAGCTCGGCGGTGGCGGCGCCGCGTTGGCGCCAGGAGGTGTGCAGGCGCCGCCTGACCTCGTGGACCAGCTGCTCGCGCAGGGTGCGGCGCAGCTCCCAGATGTCGGCGTCCTGGATGTCGGCCACCGCGTCCCAGCGGTCGGAGCCGCCCACGGACAGGGCGTCCTCGGTGCGCCGCTCGCCGATCTGGCGGGCGCCGAGCGCGAGGACCTCGGGGGCGACCCAGGTCGGGGCGTGCACGCCGTTAGTGATGGAGGTGATCGGGACCTCCTCCGGGTCGAAGCCCGGCCACAGGCCCCCGAACATCTCACGGCTCACCGAGCCGTGGAGGGTGCTCACTCCGTTGGCGCGGCTGCCCAGGCGCAGGCCCATCACCGCCATGTTGAAGAGGTTGGGCTCGCCGCCGGGGTACGTCTCCATGCCGAGCCGCAGGACCTCGCCGACGTCGATGCGGGGCAGCTCGGCGGCGGGCCCGAAGTGGTGGGCGACCAGCTCGCGGTCGAAGCGGTCGATGCCCGCGGGGACGGGCGTGTGGGTGGTGAAGACGGTCCCGGCGCGGACGGCTTCGAGGGCTGCGTCGAACCCGACGTCCTGGAGCGCCAGTTCGTGGATGCGTTCGAGCCCCAGGAAGCCCGCGTGCCCCTCGTTGGTGTGGAAGACCTCGGGCTCGGGGTGGCCGGTCAGCCGGCAGTACGTCCGTACGGCGCGCACCCCGCCGATGCCGAGGAGCATCTCCTGGAGCAGCCGGTGTTCGCTGCCGCCGCCGTAGAGCCGGTCGGTGACGTCGCGTTCTCCGGGGGCGTTCTCCTCGACGTCGGAGTCGAGCAGGAGCAGGGGCACGCGGCCGACCTGCGCCTGCCAGACGTGGGCGCGCAGCGAGCGCCCGCCGGGCAGGGCGAGTGCCACCCGGGCGGGGGTGCCGTCGTTCTCGCGGAGCAGGGAGACGGGGAGTTCGTTCGGGTCGAGGACCGGATAGTGCTCCTGCTGCCAGGCGTCGTGGGAGAGCGACTGGCGGAAGTAGCCGTGGCGGTAGAGCAGTCCGACGCCGATGAGCGGGACGCCGAGGTCGCTGGCCGCCTTCAGGTGGTCCCCGGCGAGGATGCCGAGGCCGCCGGAGTACTGGGGCAGGGCGGCGGTGATGCCGAACTCCGGGGAGAAGTACGCGACGGCGCGCGGCAGTTGTCCGTACCCCCCGGTCTGCTCCTGGTACCAGCGGTCTCCGGTGACGTACTCGCGCAGTTCGTCCGCGGCCTCGGCGAGCCGCCGCAGGAAGTCCTCGTCGCGGGCGAGTTCGGCGAGCCGCGCAGACGGTACGCCGCCGAGGAGCCGCACCGGGTCGCAGCCCGAGGCCTCCCACAGCACCGGGTCGACGGACATGAAGAGTTCGCGGGTGCGCGGGTGCCAGGACCAGCGCAGATTGCGGGCCAGCTCGGCAAGCTGACCGAGGGGGTCGGGAAGGACGGGACGTACGGTGAAACGACGGATTGCCTTCACGGTCTCCACCTTCGCGGTGCTTCGCGGGGATCCACAGGGGTTCACAGGTATGCGGCACATATCCACCTACGCGACACGAAGGTAGCGGTGGCCCCCTCCCGTCACCACGGCGCACAGGGCGCACGGTGGGCGGTCGGCGGGCCCGGGGGGGCGGGGCCGGCTCAGCCCGACCAGGCCTCCCGTTCCGCCCGCAGCGGGTCGTCCATCAGGCGTGGGGCGGCCTCCCAGAGCCGGACGGCGCGGCGGTCGTGGGTGTAGCGCGGCCATGCATCGCCCGGGTCGAGATCACGGACGAAGGCGACGAGGGCGGCGTGCATCGCGTCGGCGAGCCGCCGCGGCGGGTCCTGGCCCGCTACGGCGGTGACGCCCTCGGCGTCGAGCAGGTCGAACGCGAAGGGCAGGTCGAGGCAGTGGAAGGCGAGTCCTCGGCCGCTGCCCGGGGCGGGTGAGGGCCAGCGGAACTCGTAGAGCCATGCGGGGCGGCCGCGCGCGGCACGCGCCTCGGCGACCGCGAGGTTCGGCCTGCGGAAGACGAGGTCGGTCAGCTCCTGGCCGCCGAAGGAGTTGAACTCCTGTCCGGTGAAGCCGAGCAGCAGCGGGACGTCCGCGCCGAGGCCGCCCTCGGTGAGTTCGCCGAGCACGGGCCGCGGGACCAGCTCGCCGTCGGCGAAGGGCGCGAAGAGCGGTGAGGTCGCGCAGCGCGGCGGCGGTGGCGGGCACGCCGGTGCGCCGGGTGAACAGCTCGGACACGGCGAACCCCGCCCGGCGCCCCTGCGGTTCCATGAGCGAGGCGGACAGGGCGATCGCCCCGCGGAACAGGCCCTGCGCGGCGGGGGTCGCCATCAGTGTCTGGACGGCTCCGCCGCCCGCGGACTGGCCGCCGACGGTGACCTTCGCGGGGTCGCCGCCGAACGCGGCGATGTTGTCCCGCACCCACTGGAGGGCGGCGATCCAGTCGCGTACGCCGCGGTCGTCCGGGGCGTCGTCGAGGTGCAGGAAGCCTTCGACGCCGAGCCGGTAGCCGAGCGGGACGAGGACGACGCCGTCACGGCTGAAGGCCGCCCCGTCGCACCAGGGACTGGCGGCGGACCCGGCGGCGCAGGAGCCGCCGTGGATCCAGACCAAATCGGGGAGCGCCGCCGCGGTGCCGGGGGCGGGGGTGAAGACGTTCAGGTTGAGGATGCCGTCGCCGGGGACCGACCCGGTGGGCGGTGCGAAGCGGAGGTCGCCCACGGGGGCGCGGCGTAGGGGATGCCGAGGAAGCGGGCGCCGTGTGCGTGGCGTGCGCCGCGGACGGGGCCGTGGGTGGTGGTGACGGTCGGGTGGCCGGGCATGGGGTCTACGGCATACGAGATTCGGCCGCCTCCGCAAGGGGGTCGCCGCCGGGTGCGGGGCGAGTATCCGCCACCCGCCGGTGGTGGCCGGGGCGGAAGTGCGGTGCAGGCGGGCGCGGTTCAGCACCGACAATCCGGGGGGCATATGCGCCTGCCCCCTACCGAACAGTGTGTTTTCGGACCGGCTTCGCGCCGCGCGGCGGGGCCGGTCTTGCATGGGCCGTTACGCACTAGTAGTTAACAAAGCGCCGGATTGCCCACCCGGAGAGTGTGGGAAGGCTCCTGCGGTACGCACTCCGGCACACCGCGGCCGGCGCGCACCGCGGAACCTCTCCCCACCCCCGTATCCGTGCACGCGGACAGGAGCGGTCAGACATGCCTCTTGGCTCGACCCCGCAACCGACCATCCCCGTTCTGGATGTTCGTCCGGCCGTCCACTGCGGCCGAAAACCGGCGAAGGCCGTGCCGGGCGAAACGTTCCAGGTGACCGCCACGGTCTTCCGCGAAGGCCACGAAGCCGTCGCCGCCAACGTGGTCCTGCGCGATCCCGAGGGGCGTCCCGGCCCCTGGACCCCGATGCGGGAGCTGGCGCCCGGCACCGACCGGTGGGGCGCGGACGTCACGCCGGACGCCGAGGGGCGCTGGACGTACGCCGTGGAGGCGTGGGGCGACCCGGTCACCACCTGGCGGCACCACGCGCGGATCAAGATACCGGCGGGCCTCGACACGGACCTGGTCCTCGAAGAGGGCGCCCGCCTCCACGAACGCGCGGCCGCCGGGGTGCCACGGGCCGAGCGGGCCGTCGTGCTCGGCGCGGCGAAGGCGCTGCGCGACACGGACCGCGCGCCGGCCGCCCGGCTCGCGGCGGCCCTCACGCCCGAGGTGGAGGCGGTGCTCGCCCGGCATCCGCTGCGTGAACTGATCACGTCCTCCCCGGAGTTCCCGCTCGTGGTGGAGCGGCGGCGGGCTCTGTTCGGTTCCTGGTACGAGTTCTTCCCGCGTTCGGAGGGGGCTGTGGTCCGGGAGGGGGAGCCGCCGGTGTCGGGGACGTTCCGCACGGCTGCCGAGCGGCTGCCGGCGGTCGCCGCGATGGGCTTCGACGTGGTGTACCTGCCGCCGATCCACCCGATCGGCACGACCTTCCGCAAGGGCCCCAACAACTCGCTCTCCCCCGGACCGCACGACGTGGGCGTGCCCTGGGCGATCGGCTCGCCCGAAGGCGGGCACGACGCGGTCCATCCGGACCTCGGGACCCTGGAGGACTTCGACGCCTTCGTGCGGCGTGCGGGGGAGCTGGGTCTGGAAGTCGCGCTGGACTTCGCGTTGCAGTGTTCGCCGGATCATCCGTGGGTGGACAAGCACCCGGAGTGGTTCCGGCACCGGGCGGACGGCTCCATCGCCTACGCGGAGAACCCCCCGAAGAAGTACCAGGACATCTACCCGCTCGCCTTCGACCGGGACTTGCCGGGGCTGATCGCTGAGACGGTTCGGCTGCTGCGGTTCTGGATGGGGCACGGCGTACGGATCTTCCGCGTCGACAATCCCCACACCAAGCCGGTCGTGTTCTGGGAGGAGGTGATCGCCCGGATCAACGGCACCGACCCGGACGTCATCTTCCTCGCCGAGGCCTTCACCCGCCCCGCGATGCTGCACACCCTCGCGGCCATCGGCTTCCAGCAGTCGTACACCTACTTCACCTGGCGCAACGACAAGGCCGAACTCACCGACTACCTCACCGAGTTGTCCCGGGAGACCGCGCACTTCCTGCGCCCGAACTTCTTCGTGAACACCCCGGACATCCTGCACGCCTACCTCCAGGACGGCGGTCGCCCCGCCTTCGAGACGCGGGCGGTGCTGGCCGCCACGCTCTCGCCGACCTGGGGCGTCTACAGCGGGTTCGAGCTGTGCGAGAACACCCCCGCACGGCCGGGCAGCGAGGAGTACCTGGACTCGGAGAAGTACCAACTACGCCCGCGCGACTGGGAGTCGGCGGCCCGCACGGGCGCCACGATCGCCCCTCTGATCACCGAACTGAACCGCGTCCGGCGGACCAACCCCGCGCTCCAGCAGCTGCGGGACCTGCACTTCCACCCCACCGACAAGGAAGCGGTGATCGCCTACTCGAAGACCGCCACGGACACGCACGGTTCGAACACGGTTCTGGTGGTGGCCAACCTCGACCCCCACCACACCCAGGAGGCCACGGTCTCGTTGAACATGCAGCAACTCGGCCTCGAATGGCACGAGACCGTGCCGGTGCGCGACGAGCTCACCGGCGAGACCTATCACTGGGGCAGGGCCAACTATGTGCGCCTCGAACCGGGCCGTGCGCCCGCGCACATCTTCCGGGTCCTGCGACCGTCCTCACCGTTGATCGGAGGGTCACCCACATCATGATCGTCAACGAGCCCGTCCAGGACACCTTCGAGGACACGCCCGCCAGCAACCGGCATCCCGACTGGTTCAAACGCGCCGTGTTCTACGAAGTACTCGTGCGTTCCTTCCAGGACAGCAACGGCGACGGCGTCGGTGACCTGAAAGGCATCACCGCCAAGCTCGACTACCTCCAATGGCTCGGCGTGGACTGCCTGTGGCTGCCCCCCTTCTTCAAATCCCCCCTGCGCGACGGCGGCTACGACGTCTCCGACTACACCGCCGTCCTCCCCGAATTCGGCGACCTCGCCGACTTCGTGGAATTCGTCGACTCCGCCCACCAGCGCGGCATGCGCGTCATCATCGACTTCGTCATGAACCACACCAGCGACCAGCACCCGTGGTTCCAGGCCTCACGCACCGACCCCGAAGGCCCCTACGGCGACTACTACGTCTGGGCGGACGACGACAAGGCCTACAGCGACGCCCGCATCATCTTCGTCGACACCGAAGCCTCCAACTGGACCTTCGACCCCGTCCGCAAGCAGTACTACTGGCACCGCTTCTTCTCCCACCAACCCGACCTCAACTTCGAAAACCCCGCGGTCCAGGAAGAAATCATCTCCGCCCTCAAATTCTGGCTCGACCTCGGCATCGACGGATTCCGCCTCGACGCCGTGCCCTACCTCTACGCCGAAGAGGGCACCAACTGCGAGAACCTCCCCCGCACCCACCAGCTCCTCAAACGCGTCCGCGCCGAGATCGACGCCCACTACCCCGACACCGTCCTGCTCGCCGAGGCCAACCAATGGCCCGAGGACGTCGTCGACTACTTCGGGGACTACGCCAAGGGCGGCGACGAATGCCACATGGCGTTCCACTTCCCCGTCATGCCGCGCATCTTCATGGCCGTACGCCGTGAATCGCGCTACCCCGTCTCCGAAATCCTCGCCAAGACCCCCGCGATCCCCTCCAACTGCCAGTGGGGCATCTTCCTGCGCAACCACGACGAACTCACCCTGGAGATGGTCACCGACGAAGAACGCGACTACATGTACGCCGAATACGCCAAAGACCCCCGCATGCGCGCCAACATCGGCATCCGCCGACGCCTGGCCCCCCTCCTGGACAACGACCGCAACCAGATCGAACTGTTCACCGCACTCCTGCTCTCCCTGCCCGGATCCCCGATCCTCTACTACGGCGACGAGATCGGCATGGGCGACAACATCTGGCTCGGCGACCGCGACGCCGTGCGCACCCCCATGCAATGGACACCCGACCGCAACGCCGGCTTCTCCTCCTGCGACCCCGGCCGCCTCTTCCTCCCCACGATCATGGACCCCGTCTACGGCTACCAGGTCACCAACGTCGAAGCCTCCATGTCCTCCCCCTCCTCCCTCCTGCACTGGACCCGCAGGATGATCGAGATCCGCAAACAGAACCCCGCCTTCGGCCTGGGCACCTACACCGAACTCCCCTCCACCAACCCCGCCGTCCTCGCCTTCCTCAGGGAAGCGCCGCCGACGGAGGAGGAGGGCGACGACCTCGTGCTGTGCGTGCACAACTTCTCGCGTTTCGCGCAGCCCACCGAACTCGATCTACAAGCCTTCAACGGACGCCACCCGGTGGAGCTGATCGGCGGAGTGCGCTTTCCGGCCATCGGCGAACTGCCCTACCTCCTCACGCTGGCGGGCCACGGCTTCTACTGGTTCCGGCTGCGCAAGGAACCGTCGTAGGCTCCGGCGGCGCCACGCCTCGCGGGGCGGTTTCCACCGCCCCGCCCTGGGCACTCCTACGCACAACCGGCACTCCCGCACTCTGCCTTGTCCGCCTCGCGGAAAGGACGCGACGCCATGTCGGAAGCCGCCACCCGCCCCACCGCGCACGCCACGGCGCTGCTCGCCTCGCTCGACCCGCTGCTGCGCGAGTGGCTGCCCCGGCAGCGGTGGTTCGCCGGAAAGGGCCGCCCGATCAGCGCCTTCGAACCGGTCGCGGTGACCGAACTCCTGCCGCGCAGCTCACCGGCGGGCCTGCTGCACCTGCTCGTGCGGATCCGCCAGCCGATCGTCCCCGCACAGGACGCGCCCCTCGACGCCGCGGCGGCCGAACGGCCCGGTGACTGCTACCAGTTGCTGATCGGAGTGCGCCGCACCCTGCCACCGCAGCTGGCTTCCGCCCTCATCGGCCACGTCACCGAGGGCCCCCTCGCCGGGCAGACGGTGTACGAGGCGCTGCACGACCCGCGGTTGTCCGCCCTGCTCCTGGAGCGGCTGCGGATGCCGGGCCGGCACGGCGTGCTCCGCTTCGAACGCGACATGAGCGCGGGCATCCCCTCCGGACTCACCCCGCGCCCGCTCGCCGCCGAGCAGTCCAACTCCTCGATCGTGTACGGCGATACGTTCATCCTCAAGCTGTTCCGCCGCGTCGTGCCCGGCGTCAACCCCGACCTGGAGATTCCACTGCACCTGGCCCGGCAGGGCTGCGCACGGGTGCCCGCACCCGCCGCGTGGTTCCTCGCCGACCTGACGTCCGGCGCGGCCACCACCGACGAGGCGTGCGGCCTCGGGGTGCTCCAGCCCTACCTGGCCGGCGCCGAGGACGGGTGGGAACTGGCCCTGCGCAGGCTCGACAAGGGCGAGGACTTCACCGGCGAGGCGCGGGCGCTCGGCCGTGCCACGGCCGAGGTGCACGCGGCGCTCGCCGCCGCGCTGCCGACCGTCACGCTGGGCCGGGTCCAGGTGGAGCGCGTCGCGGACGCCATGGCGCAGCGCCTGGCCGCGGCGGCACAGGCGGTCCCCGCGCTGCGGCCGTACGCCCCCGGGCTGCTCACCGCCTTCGAGGCGCTGGCCGACCTCGGCGGCGAGGGCCAGTCGTGGACCGCGCAGCGCGTCCACGGCGATCTGCACCTGGGGCAGTGCCTGCGCTCCCCCGACGGCCACTGGTCGATCATCGACTTCGAGGGCGAGCCCGCGCGCCCGCTCGCCGAGCGGCGCATGCCGCAGCCGCCGGTCCGCGATGTCGCGGGCATGCTGCGCTCCTTCGACTACGCGGCGTGCACCGGCGAACCGTGGGCCGCGGAGTGGGCCGCGGACTGCCGGGCCGCGTACTGCGTGGGGTATGCGGACGTCGCGGGCCTCGACCCGCGCACGGACCCGGTGCTGCTGCGCGCCCACGAGACGGACAAGGCGGTCTACGAGGTCCTCTACGAGGCCCGCCACCGCCCCGACTGGCTGGCCGTCCCGCTGGCCGCGGCGCGCCGCCTCGCCGGGGACGGCTCCGCCGACGCCGCCCTCTGACCACCCCCTTCCGAAAGGAGGCCTCCTCCGTGACCCGCCGCCCCCGCAAACCGTCCGCCGAAGCCCCCGCCCCCGCCCCCGCCCCTCCCGCGCCCCGCACCCCGGAACCGGACCCCGCCGAGCGGAAGGCACCGGCTCAGCGGACAGCCAAAGCGGCCAGGGCGGCCAAGGCGGCGAAATCCGCGAAGTCCCCGCGGGCCCCGCGGAAGGCGGCCGCGAAGACGCCCCCCGAGCCACCCCCCGTGGCCCTCGCCGTCTCCCCCGTGCCCGAAGGGGACCGCGTCCGCCTCCTGGAGGGCACCCACCACGACCCGCACGGCGTCCTCGGGGCCCACCCCGTCCCCGGCGGTACGGCCTTCCGGGCGCTGCGGCCCTACGCGAAGGCGGTCGCGGTCGTAACCAAGGACCTCCGCGCCGAGCTGCGCGACGACGGCGACGGGTTCTTCTCGGCGGTCCTGCCTCTGAAGGCAGCGCCCGACGACTACCGGCTGCACATCACGTACGAGGAGGCGGAGCTGGAGATCCACGACGCGTACCGCTTCCTGCCCTCGCTCGGCGACTTCGATCTGCATCTGATCGGCGAGGGCCGGCACGAGCGGCTGTGGGACGCGATGGGCGCCCGCCCGATGACCCACCAGGGCGCGACCGGCACCCGCTTCACCGTGTGGGCGCCGAACGCCCGGGGTGTACGGGTCGTCGGCGGCTTCAACTTCTGGGACGGCACCGGCTTCCCGATGCGCTCGCTCGGCGGCACCGGCGTCTGGGAGCTGTTCGCGCCCTCGGTCGGCGAGGGCGAGCTGTACAAGTTCGAGATCACCCGGCCCGACGGTTCGAAGACGCTGCGCGCCGACCCGCTGGCCCGCCGCACGGAGACGCCGCCCGCGAACTCCTCCGTCGTACACGTCTCGCACCACCAGTGGCACGACCAGGACTGGCTGGCCCGCCGCGCCGAACGCCCGGCGCACGAGGCGCCCTTCTCGGTGTACGAGGTACATCTGCCCTCTTGGCGACCCGGCCTGACCTACCGGCAGCTGGCCGAGCAGCTGCCCGCGTACGTCGCCGACCTGGGCTTCACGCACGTCGAGCTGATGCCCGTGGCCGAGCACCCCTTCGGCGGCTCCTGGGGGTATCAGGTCACCGGCTTCTACGCGCCGACCGCCCGCCTCGGCACCCCCGACGACTTCAAGTACCTCGTGGACGCGCTGCACCGCGCCGGGATCGGGGTCCTGATGGACTGGGTGCCCGCGCACTTCCCGCGGGACGACTGGGCGCTCGCCGAGTTCGACGGGCGGCCCCTGTACGAGCACGAGGACCCGGCACGTGCCGCGCATCCGGACTGGGGCACCCTGGAGTTCGACTACGGCCGCAAGGAGGTACGCAACTTCCTGGTCGCCAACGCCACGTACTGGTGCGAGGAGTTCCACATCGACGGCCTGCGCGTCGACGCGGTCGCCTCCATGCTCTACCTCGACTACTCCCGCGAACACGGCGAGTGGACGCCGAACGCCCACGGCGGCCGCGAGAACCTCGACGCCGTCGCCTTCCTCCAGGAGATGAACGCCACGGTCTACCGGCGCTGCCCCGGCGTCGTCACCATCGCCGAGGAGTCCACCGCCTGGGACGGCGTGACCCGGGCCACCCACCACCAGGGCCCGGGCGGCTTCGGCGGCCTCGGCTTCGGTCTCAAGTGGAACATGGGCTGGATGCACGACTCCCTCGGCTACGTCTCCAAGGAGCCCGTGCACCGCAAGCACCACCACAACGAGATGACGTTCTCGATGGTGTACGCGTACAGCGAGAACTACGTCCTGCCCATCTCCCACGACGAAGTGGTGCACGGCAAGCGGTCGTTGGTCTCCAAGATGCCCGGCGACTGGTGGCAGCAGCGCGCCACCCACCGCGCCTATCTCGGCTTCATGTGGGCCCACCCCGGCAAGCAACTCCTCTTCATGGGGCAGGAGTTCGCGCAGGGCGCCGAGTGGGCGGAGGGCCACGGTCCGGACTGGTGGCTGCTCGACCCGGCGTACGGCGCGGAGGCCGACCACCGGGGCGTACGGGACCTCGTGCGCGAGCTGAACACCGTCTACCGGCACGAGGGCGCCCTGTGGGAGGGCGACACGGACCCCGGCGGCTTCGCCTGGGTGGAGGGCGACGCCGCCGAGGACAACGTCTTCGCCTTCCTGCGCTACCCGGACGAAGGCGGGGGCGGGGCCCCGCTGCTCGCCGTCTCCCACTTCTCACCGGTCGTGCGGCACGCCTACCGCCTGGGCGTGCCGGACGAGTTCGCGGCGTGGCAGGAGGTCCTGAACACGGACGAGGCCCGCTACGGCGGCAGCGACGTCACCAACCCCGACCCGCTCAAACCGGAGCCGGTGGCGTCCCACGGCCGTCCAGCGACCCTGCGCCTGACCCTTCCTCCGCTGGCTACGGTGTGGCTGCGACCTGTGTGAGCGCGCCGGGCAGCTCCCCGGTGTACAGGATGCCGAGCCGCTGGGTGGCCCGCGTCAGGGCCACGTACAGATCGCTCGCCCCATAGCGCGACGGCTCGACGACCAGGACGGTGTCGAACTCCAGGCCCTTGGCCTGCCGAGGGTCGATCAGCACGACCGGCCGCGTCAGGTCCGGGGCCCCTTCGGCCGTCACCCCGGGGAGCCGGGCGGCGAGCCGCTGGTGGAGGTCGCGCGGGGCGATCACCGCGAGGCGGCCCTCGTCCCGCGCCTCGGCGGCCACCGCGTCGGCCACGGCGGCGGCGAGGCCGCCGGCGTCGTCGGCGCGGCGCGCCCAGGGGCGAACGCCCGTGGACCGCACCGAGCTGGGCGGCCGGAACTCAGGGTTCCCCGCGGCGCGCGGCACCTCGGCCGCCACCTCCATGATCTCCACGGGCGTGCGGTAGTTGACGCCGAGCCGGGTGTACTCCCAGCGGTCCTCGACGTACGGCCGCAGGATGTCCTCCCACGATCCGCAGCCGCCGGCCTCCGCGGTCTGCGCCGGGTCGCCGACGAGCGTCATGGAGCGGGTCGGGCAGCGCCGCATGAGCAGCCGCCAGGCCATCGCCGACAGCTCCTGCGCCTCGTCGACGATGATGTGCCCGAACGCCCAGGTACGGTCGGCCGCCGCGCGCTCGGCGGCGCTGCGGTGGTCGGCCTCCTCCTGCCGCTCGGCCATCCGCTCGGCGTCGATGATGTTGTGGGCGAGCAGGACCTCCGCGTCGTCCTCGTCCTTGTCCTCGAACTCGTACGTCCGTGAGGCCCGCGAGACGTCGAGGACGCCCTGCGCGTACGCGATCTGCCGGGCGCGCTCCGCCTCGGCCGCCGCCCGCTCGGCGCTGTCGTCGTGTCCGAGCAGTTCGGCCGCCTCGTCGAGCAGCGGGATGTCGGCGGGCGTCCAGGGCGCGCCGCGCGGGCGGCGGATCGCCTTCGCGTCCTCCTCGTCCAGGCCGGTCGGCTCCTGAAGGAAGTCGGTGAGGAATTCCTGCGGGGTCAGCGTCGGCCACAGCTCCTCGATGGCGGCGTGGACCTCGGGGCTGGCCGCGATGCCCTTGCCGAGCTGGGCGATGTCGTCGGGGCCCAGGAAGTTGGGGCCGCCGTAGGGGTCGGCGCCGATGCGTTCGGTGAGCTGCTCGGTCAGCGCGTCGATGATCCGGAACGCGAAGTAGGGGCGGCCCAGGTTGTGCGGCACGTCCGCCTCACGGGCCGCTTCCCGCGCCTCGTAGGCGATCGTCCAGTCCAGGATCAGGTCGCCGTCGTCGTGCGGGACGACCAGCGGCTCGCCCGGCTCGGGGATCCGCTGCCGGTCGCGGACCGCTCCGGCGAGCACCTCGGCCATCTCCGCGCGGCCCTTCACCTCGGCCGCCTCCGGGCTTTCGGTGCCGGTCGCCGTCACGCCGGGGAACAGCTCGCCGACCGTGGAGAGCAGTACGCCGGTCTCGCCGAGCGAGGGCAGCACCTCGCCGATGTAGCCGAGGAAGGCGGGGTTCGGGCCGACGATCAGCACGGCCCGCTTGGCGAGCAGTTCCCGGTGCGCGTACAGCAGGAAGGCCGCGCGGTGCAGGGCCACGACCGTCTTGCCGGTGCCGGGGCCGCCCTCGACGACGAGGACGCCGCGGTGCGGGGCGCGGATGATGCGGTCCTGCTCGGCCTGGATGGTCCGCACGATGTCGTGCATGCGGCCGGTGCGCGCCGAGTCGAGCGCGGCGAGCAGCACCTCGTCGGCGTCGGCGGCCTCGTGGCCGGTGCGGGTGGTGTCGCCGAGGTCGAGGATCTCGTCGTGCAGGGCGGTGACCTCGCGGCCCTTGGTGGTGATGTGTCTGCGCCGCCGCAGACCCATCGGTGTATGGCCCGTCGCGAGATAGAAGGGGCGCGCGACATCGGCACGCCAGTCGATCACCAGCGGAGTGCGCCGGTCGTCGGAGGCGCGGATTCCGATGCGCCCGATGTGGTGGTCACGGCCGTCGCGGAATTCGAGCCTGCCGAAGCAGAGGCCGTTCTCCCCCGCGTCGAAGGAGGCGAGCAGACCGGACTGCTCCGCCACCATCACATCGCGCTCAAGACGCGCCTGGAGACCGTTGCCCACCTGCGACAACGACGTCTGCACGACGGCTTCGGCCTCCTCGCGCAGCGCGTCAAGGCGCGCGTACAGCCCGGAGACGAATTGCTGCTCTTCCCGCAATTCCTCGGTTGACAATTCAGCCCCTCGCCAGTTACAGTGCTCGTATAAAGCTTTTCGTGAAGCAGTCATGCCCGAATGGGCGAGACCTCGCGAAAGAATCCAATATACGCAGAGAAATGCCCCGGACGTCAATTCGTCCGGGGCATTTCTCTTTCGCACGCGGGTGCCGGAGCCTGTCCCTCCACAGGCGTCAGAGCACGTCGGCCAGGTCCGCGAGGAGCTTGCGCTTGGCCCGCGCGCCCACCATCTGCTTCACGGGCTCACCGCCCTTGAACACGATCATGGTCGGCGCGGAGAGCACCTTGTACGCGATCGCGGTCTTGGGACTGCGATCCACGTCCAGCTGCACGATCTTCAGCCGGTCCGCCTCCTCGCGGGCCAGTTCGCTCAGCACCGGCGCCAGCTGCCGGCACGGCCCGCACCAGTCCGCCGTGAACTCCACGAGCACAGGGCGGTCCGGCTCCCGCAGCACCTCCCCCTCGAAATCCGCGTCCGTCACCTCGGCCACGCCTGCTGCCCTCACTTGGCCCCACTCCTCATCCCGTCAGTTCGCAGCGCGGCTCGGGGCCGCCTGGTAGTGCCGCCTCGGCGCGCGTCAGCTGCGCCCCGACCTGCTCGCGTACGGCCGTCAACTCACCTATGAGCGCGTCGAGTTCATTGAGCTTGCGGCGGTACACGGCGAGCGAGGCGGGGCACGAGTCGCCCTCCGGATGACCGGAGCGCAGGCACTCCACGAAGGGCCGGGTCTCCTCCAGATCGAACCCGAAGTCCTGAAGGGTCCTGATCTGCTCAAGGAGCCGCACGTCGTCCTCGTCGTACGTGCGGTAGCCGTTGCCGGAGCGCCGCGCGGGCAGCAGCCCGCGCGACTCGTAGTAGCGCAGCGTCCGCGTGGTCGTCCCCGCGCGCGCCGCCAGCTCGCCGATTCGCATGCCCCGACGGTAATCCTTGACGTGGGCGTCAAGGCCAGGAGTTCTTCCGGGGACGGGACTCAGGCCGGGTTGCGGATGCCCTCGATCGTCGAGGTCCAGGTGTCGGCGCCGTGCCCGAGGTCGACCGCCCTGCGGGCCGCGGCGAGGACGCCGCGCAGCGCGGTGGCGTCCAGGCCGCGGTGCTCGGCGGCGTGCACGATGTGCTCGATACCCTCGGCCTCCATGGCGAGGTTGTCCACGATGCCGGGGTAGGTGCCCGCGTCGATGTCGGCGGCGGTGCGTTCGACGGCGCTCTCCACGAGCGCCACGTTGGCCTTCAGGAAGGGGACGAGGGCGGCGGCCCGCACCCCGTCCCGGCCGGCGAGGGAGAAGCCGTGCACGAGGCCGTGCATCGCGGTCCAGAAGAAATCCAGCACGGAGAGGTCGAAGACGGCGGCGAGCCCGTGGTCCTCGCCGACGTAGGCGCTCTGCCCGCCGAGGGCCTTGAGCGTCCCCTCGTACTTCTCGTAGGCGGACCGCGAACCGCTGTGGAAGATCAGGGCGTCCGGCGTCCCGATCATCGGGACCGGCACCATGACCGCGCCGTCCAGATAGTCGACGCCGAGTTCCGCGGCGCGGGCGGCGGCCTCGCGGGCGCGCTCCGGGGTGTCGGAGGTGAGGTTCACGAGGACCCGCCCGGCGAGGTCGGCGGCGGTCACCTGGTCGAGGATCTTCTGCGCGGCGTCGTAGTTGAGAACGCATACGACGACGACCTCGCCGGCGCGGACCGCGTCGGCCGGGGTGGCGGCGCGGGAGGCCCCGCGGGCTATCAGGTCATCGCCCTTGCCGGGCGAGCGGTTCCAGATGGTGGTGGGGTGGCCGGCGTCCAGGAAGGTACCGGCGAGAGCCTGTCCCATGGAACCGAGGCCGAGGACGGTGACAGCGGGGAGGGGGTTTCGTTCAGTCATGATCCCCATGCTCGTTTCGGCCCCAACTCGCCACAAGTACCTACTATTTAGTCAGGTACGCACCGAAAGGTAAGTGGTGCGGGCGGGGTTACCGCGGGGCGTCAGCCGAAGTCCGGGGATCCGTAGGGCCGCTTGAACTCGTGGAAGCACTCCACCCCGGACATCAGCACCACCCCGTCCCACAGCCGCCCGGCCGCCTCGCCCCTGGGAGCCGGGGACACGACGGGGCCGAACAGCGCCCCCGCCACCTCGACGGCGAGCACCGGCGTACCGACGTCCTCGCCCACCAGCGCCACGGCCTCCTCGTGCGAGGCCCGCACCACCGCGTCGTACTCCGTGGTCATCGCCACGGACTCCAGGTCCGCGGGGAGCCCCGCCTCGGCGAGCGCGGCCGTCATGCCCGACCAGTCCTGCCGCTCGTGGAGCCGGACCCCGAGGGCGTCGAGGTACCGTCCGAGGGCCGCGTTGCCGTGCCGCTCGCGCACCGCGGCGCAGACCCGGCCGGGCGCCTTCATGTACTCCCCGTACAGCCCCTCGGGGTCCTCCGGGTCGACGTCCCGGCCCTCGTTCAGGACCGCCAGGCTCATCACCCGCCACCGCACGGCGATGTCCCGCACCCGCTCCACCTCGCGGAGCCACCGCGAGGTGATCCACGTGTACGGGCAGACGGGGTCGAACCAGAAGTCGACGCGCACTCCGGCGGGGGCTTGCTCGTCCATGACGCTCATTCATCCACGGTACGTGAGGCGGCAGTTGGGGTCCCGTAGGCCCGGTGTCGGTGCGCCGCCTTCGGGAAATCGACGCACCGGGGCCATTGACGCGCCGCCCGGCCACAACTACAAAACCAGCAGCACCACTCTGAGAGCGCTCTCACCGCCACACTCCCGCCCCCACGGAGGTGCACGATGAGCACGATCCCGACCATCCCCACAACCCCCACACCCCCCACGATCCGCACGGTCTCCGGCCGGCAGGCAGTCCCGCACGCCGCCCACCCGCGCCGGACGACCCCGCTGCTGGCCGCCCTCGCCGCCCTCGGCCTGCTCGGGGCGCTGATGCTGCCCGGGTCGGCGCGCGGTGACGCGCCCGCGCGCGGCCCCGGCTGGACGCTGAGGTGGAGCGACGACTTCAACGGGCCGGCGGGCGCCGGGCCCTCCGCCGCGAACTGGCAGGTCGACCTGGGCCACAACTACCCGGGCGGCCCGCCCAATTGGGGCACGGGCGAGATCCAGCGGTACACGAACTCGCCGGACAACCTGAGCACCGACGGAGCGGGCCACCTGCGGATCACCCCGCGCCGGGACGCGTCGGGCCGGTGGACCTCCGCGCGGATCGAATCGAGGCGCGCCGACTTCAAGGCGCCCGAGGGCGGGGTGCTGGCCATCGAGGCCCGCATCCGGATGCCCGGCGTCACCGGTGACGCGGCGCTCGGTTACTGGCCCGCGTTCTGGGCACTGGGCTCGCCCTACCGCGGCAATTACCAGAACTGGCCCTCCATCGGCGAGTTCGACGTCATGGAGAACGTGAACGGCGTCAACGCCGTATGGGGCGTGCTGCACTGCGGGGTGAACCCGGGCGGCGACTGCAACGAGTCCCAGGGCCTCGGCGCGAGCCGCCCCTGCCCACGGGCGAGCTGCCAGTCGGCGTTCCATACGTACCGCTTCGAGTGGGACCGGTCGGTGACGCCGAACCAGTTGCGCTGGTACGTCGACGGCGAGCGCTACCACGCCCTCGGCCAGGACCGCTTCTCGGCGAGGACGTGGCACGACATGACGTCCCACGGGGGCTACTTCATCCTGCTGAACGTGGCGATGGGCGGCGCGTTCCCGAACGGCGTCGCGGGCCGCGCGACACCGACGCCGGCGACGGAGCCGGGGCACCCGATGATGGTCGATCGCGTGGCGGTGTGGACGCGGTCGTAGCGGGCGGGGCGAGCGGAGCCTCGCGGATCCCGCCCTAGCAGCCGTGACCGTTGGAGTCGGCGGAGGTGAGCAGGGCCGCGCGGAGCCAGTTGTCCGCGGTGCCCGGTGTCGGTTCGGGTGGTGCCTGGGGTGGGCTGATGACCTCGGCGGTGAGCTGCCAGTAGCGGTCGATGCGGGGCTCGGCGGCGAGCATGCGGCCGAGTTCCCGGCGGAAGCCGTCGGTGTCACGGGTGTTGCGCGCCGCGGCGTGTGCGGCGACGAAGCAGTCGAGCGCCTCGCCCCCGTGGGGCGCCCGGCCCGCCCGCAGGGGGGCCGAGGCGAGCGCGAAGGCCTCGGGGAGGGCCTCGTAGAGCACGGCGGGACGGTAGCCCTTGCCGGGCAGGTGCACCTCGGGCCGGCAGTCGTCGGCGGAGGCGCGCGGGCGCGAGTCGAAGCAGGACCCGGAGACGAACGCGTGCAGCCGGGCGAAGGCGAGCACCTGCTCCGGGGCGGGATCGTCGGGCAGCTGCGGGACCGCCTGTTCGACGACGACGGAGACCACCCGGGCGGGCAGCCGCGCGGGCAGCCAGAGCCGCCAGAACCGGGCGAGCGCGGCCGTGTTCGGAGGGGTGCTCAGCCCGCCGATCAGACGCAGTCGCTCGGCCCGCTCCCGCGCGGGGCTGTCGCGCAGGAGGCGCAGGGCGGCCGCGCGCCAGCGCAGAGCGGTCAACCGCGTGCCGACCTCACGCAGTTGGGCCTCGACGACGTCCTCCAGCGCGTCCTCCTCGTCGAGGACGCGGCCCACATCGGGGACGGGCAGGTCGAGTCCGCGCAGAGAGCGGATGAGGTGCAGCCGGTCGAGGGCATCGGGGCCGTAGCGGCGGTGGCCGCCGGTGCTGCGGGCGGCTTCGGGCAGCAGTCCGCGGTCGGAGTAGAACCGGACGGTCTTGACGGTGACGCCGGCCCGCTCGGCGAGCTGTCCGATGCTCCAGGCGTCGGCGGATACGGGCCCCGGACTCTCCCGCCGGCCGTCTGCTGTCACGACTTGAACCTCCCTCAGGGGGAGTTCCTAGCGTACGGGCGAGCGCGGAGGACCGGTCGGCCGGGCCGCGCGGGCAACCACGCGGCGGACGGAGGGGGCGGCCTGTCGGGCCACTGCCACCGCCGCTGCCACTGAGCAGGAGGAATCATGACGGCGTTCGTGCTGGTCTCGGGTGGTCACACGGGAGGCTGGATCTGGCGGGACGTGACGGCGCGGCTGCGCTCGGCGGGGGCCGAGGTGCACGCGGTGACGCTCACCGGCCTGGGGGACCGCAGGCATCTGGCGGGCCCGGGGACGGATCTGGAGACCCACATCGAGGACGTGGCCCAGGCGATCGACCACGTCGACGCGCCCGAGGTGGTGCTCGTCGGGTACTGCTACGGGATCTACCCGTCCGTGGGCGCCGCCGACCGGCGGCTCGACCGGATCTCCCGGCTCGTCCACCTGGACTCGCCGATGCCGCAGGACGGTTACTCCATGCTCGACCAGATCCGTGAGCAGATGCCGCACGGGGAGGCGCGCGAGCGGATGCTCGGCATGCGGGAGCGGGCCGAGGACGGCTGGCTGATCCCGGCGCCGACGCCGGAGGAGTGGCGGGCGCACGGGAATCTCGCGGGTGTCTCCCCCGAGGCGCTGGCCCGGCTCGCGCGCCTGGCCTCGCCGATGCCGATCGGCCCCTGCGAGCAGCAGCTCGCCGTGTCGGACGCGGTCACCGCCCTCCCGGCGACCGGTGTCTTCTGCACCACGGGCGGGACGATGGACATCGCCACGCTCGAAGGCCTCGTGGCGTCGGGTCTGCCGCTCGTCCAGCACCTCGCCGACCCCCGCGCGTCCTTCTTCGAACTGGCCACCGGGCACTGGCCGATGCTCTCCACGCCCGGCGAGCTGGCCGACGTACTGCTGCGGGCGGCGGCGGGCGAGGGACACCGACTGGCCCCCACGACCGCCGCCCACCACGGGGGCCAGTAGGACTTCGTGCCTCCTAGCTCTCCTCGCCCGCCGTCCTGTCGTACGTGAGGAAGATCGTGCCGCTGTCGAGGAGCACGGCGTCCGTCCGCTCGTACAGCGTGGGCTCGAAGGCGGTCTTGTGCGAGAACAGCGGTGTGCCCGAACCGACCGTCAGGGGGGCCAGCTTGACGACCAGCCGGTCGATCTCGCCGCGCAGGGCCCCGGCCAGCTCACCGCCGCCGCACAGCCAGATGTCCTTGCCCTCCTCGCGCTTCAGTTCGCGCACCTTGGCCACGGGGTCGGTGGCGACCAGCTCGACGCCCGGGGCGGGGCTCTCGGTGAGGGTGCGGGTGAAGACCAGGTGTCTCAGGTGCGGGTAGCAGTCGGGGATCCCGGCGTCCACGCCGATCATGTAGGTCCTGCGGCCTTCGAGGATCGTGTCGAAGTGGGTGCCCTCGGCGGTGATGCCGAGGGCCTTCCTGGCCGGGTCGGGCAGGGTCTCGGGGTACGTCTGGGCGAGGTGCTGGACGTAGTCCTGAGCGACGGGCCAGAAGCCGTCGGGGCCGGTGGGGTCGGAGCCGTCGGGGCCGGCGATGTATCCGTCGAGGGTGGCGGCGATGAAGTAGACGAGCTTTCGCATGGCGGCTCCTGGGAAGCGGTGGTGGTCGGTCGGGAGGGCGCGGAGTCCGGTGCCGGTCAGCTGCGGCTCCCCGGCTTGGGGAGCGGACGCGGCCGCGGCACGGAACGGGGCTTGGCCGGCTGCGGGAAAGGCCGGTGCGGTTGCGCGTTCCGGGGCTGGAACGCGGCCTGGGCGCGGAACTGGCTCTGGGTTCGCATCTCGCTCCTCATCTGACGCGGGGAAGTAGCGGGCGACAAGCGCGCTACTTGTTGTACTCCGGCTGAAGTGGTTAGAACGTAGTACTTCACTTGGAGTGGTGTCAACGGATTCCAGAACTTTTTTCGGAGCGACCGCTACCCGGGCAGCACAAAGGGGGCCGGGCAGTGAAGCCCGGCCCCCTTGGGCCCGCGCCCGAAGGCGCTTCGTGTGACTACCTTTGGACGTCAGCCCCGGCGCTGCCGCTGGGCGTCGGCCCCGGAGTTAGCGCTGAGCGTCGGCCCCGGCGCCGGCCGCGGCCGACTCACGCTTGGAGGACTCCGGAGCGGCCGAGGCGCCCGCGGAGGCGTCCGCGGGACCGCCCTTGCGCGGCAGCAGCACCGCCACCAGCACCGTCCCCACCCCGAGGATCACCGCGCCGACCAGGCTCGTGTGCGCCACCGCGTCCGAGAACGCGGAGCCGACCGCGTCCGCCATCTTGCCCGCGCCCTGGGCGAGCTGCTCCGCCTGCGCCTTCAGCTGCGCGGCCTCCTGCTGCGAGCCCGCGTGGGCCGCCTTCTCCGCCGCCGCGTGCGCCTTGTCGCCGATGCCCTGGGCGACCGCGTAGCCCGCGCCGACCGAGTCCTGGGCGGTGTCCAGCGTGCCGTCCGGCAGCTTCGTCCCGGAGGCCGAGGCCGCGTCCGCGAGCTTGGAGGAGTACGAGCTGGCGAGCACCGAGCCGAGGATGGCGATACCGAGCGAGCCGCCCAGCTCCAGCGAGGTGTCGTTGACCGCGCCGCCGACGCCCAGCTCGGACTCCGGGAACGCGCCCATGATCGCGTCGGTGCAGGGGGACAGCGCGAGGCCGATGGCCAGGCCGAGGACGATCAGCGGGGCCACGAAGTCCCCGTACGAGGACGAGGCGTCGACCGTCGTGAGCAGCGCGAGCGCCACCGTGCCCGCGACCATGCCCGCCGTCACGGTGATCTTCATGCCGATGCGCGGGGTCAGGAAGCCCGTGAGCGCCGAGCCGACGAAGACCGCACCCGCGAGCGGCAGCATGCGCACGCCCGTCTCCAGCGGGTTGTAGCCGAGCACGAACTGGAGGTGCTGCGTGAGGTAGTAGAACGCGCCGAAGACCGCGAGGAAGAACAGCGCCACCGCGAGGTTCGAGCCGGCGAAGCGGCGGTCGAGGAAGCGGCGGACGTTCAGGATCGGGTGCGGGTACCGCAGCTCCCAGGCGACGAAGGCCACCAGGCCCACGCCCGCGACGACGGCCGCGGAGACCGCCTTGGCGTCCCAGCCGAAGTGCGGACCCTGGATGATCATGTAGACCAGCGCGCCGGTCCAGACGACGGAGAGCAGCCCGCCGACGTAGTCGATGCGGTCGTGGTGCCCTGCCTTGGACGGCGGGATGAGCACGAAGGCGCCGACGATGGCGAGCGCGGCCACCGGCACGTTGATGAGGAAGGTCGAGGACCAGCCGTGGTCCTCCAGGAGCGCGCCCGCGACCAGCGGCCCCGCGGCGATCGCGAGGCCCGCGGTGGCGGTCCACAGCACGATGGCCTTGGCCCGCTCCCCCTTCGGGAACGTCGCCGCGAGCAGCGACAGCGTGGCCGGCATGATCATGGCCGCGCCGAAGCCCATCACGGCGCGGGACGCGATGACGCCCGCGGAGCTGTCGACCAGCGAGCCCGCGACGGAGCCCGCACCGAAGACGAGGAGGCCGAGGACGAGCGCGCCGCGCCGGCTGTACTTGTCACCGATCGCGCCGAGCAGCAGCATCAGTGCCGCGTACGGGACGGTGTAGCCGTCGATGACCCACTGGAGGTCGGAGCTGGAGAGGCCGAGGTCCTTGGTCATGTCGGGGGCGGCGACGGTCAGCGCCGTGTTCGCCATGACGATGATCAGCAGGCTCAGGCAGAGCACCCCCAGCGCCCACCAGCGGCGCGCGTACGGCCCCTTCATCTCCTCGACCGGCTGCTTCATGACTAGAGCCACCGAAGTCTCACCCTTCCCTGCTGCTGCGCGTTCTTGCTTCCCGGTGACCTTGCACAACACTGTGCAATTACACACTGGTGTGCAACTTACGCCACTGCACACAGCTGTGCAAAACGGTCGCGGGGCAGCGCTCGGGAAGCCGCGTGCAAAATGGAGCCCATGAGCCGAGCCGACGCCAACCGCCGCCGCATCCTGGAGGTCGCTCTCACCGAACTCCTTCGCGATCCGGACGCGTCCATGGACCAGATCGCGCGTGCCGCGGGCGTCGTGCGCAGGACGGTGTACGGCCACTTCCCCAGTCGGGAGGCGCTGGTCGGCGCGCTCCTCGACGGCGCCGTCGAGGCGGTCGCCGCCGCCCACGCCTCGGGGCGGGCCCAGTCGGACGACCCCGCCGAATCCCTCGCCCACTCCATGCTCGCCGTGTGGGCGATCGCCGACGGCTACCGCCTCCTGGTCGGCCTCGCACAGCGCAGCGTCGCGATGGAAGGCATCCGACAGCGCCTGGCCCCGGTCCGCGAGGAATGCGTGGACGTGCTGCGGGTCGGCCTGGCGGACGGCTCGTTCGCCTCACCGCTGCCGCCCGCCGCGCTCGCGTACGTCCATGAGCAGCAGCTCTTCGGCCTGATGGAGGCGGTGAACGACGGCCTTATCGCCCCGGGCGACGCGGGCAGGGCCGCGGCGTCGACGGCCCTGCTCTCGGCGGGCGTTCCCGTGGACCGGACCCGCCGGATCATCGCGGCCTTGCCGTAGCGCCCGCCCGCCCGGGTTCCGTCGGCGCTCTCGACCCTCTCGGCGGATGTGACGCGGGGCGGCGGCTACACCTTCGCCGGCTCCTTGCCGCCCTCGCTGCGCCGCTCCGGCACGGAAGCCGCGGCGTCCGGCACCTCGGCGCCGTGTCCGTCGTCGACCAACGTACGTTCGTCGAACGGCAGTTGCCCGGCGAGGACCGCGGCGACCCGCTCCTTGTCGACCTCCTTGGTCCAGGTGCCGATCAGCAGCGTGGCCACCGCGTTGCCCGCGAAGTTGGTGAGGGCGCGGGCCTCGCTCATGAAGCGGTCCACGCCGATGATCAGGCCGACGCCGTCGACCAGGGCCGGCTTGTGGGACTGGAGGCCGCTCGCGAGGACCGCGATGCCCGAACCGGAGACGCCCGCCGCGCCCTTGGACGCGATCATCATGAAGAGCAGCAGCGAGATCTGCTCGCCGATGCCGAGCGGCTGGTCCATGGCGTCGGCGATGAAGAGCGAGGCCATGGTCAGGTAGATCATGGTGCCGTCGAGGTTGAAGGAGTAGCCGGTCGGGACCGTGATGCCGACGACCGGGCGGCTGACCCCGAGGTGCTCCATCTTCGCGATGAGCCGCGGCAGCGCGGACTCCGAGGACGACGTGGAGAGGATCAGCAGGAACTCGCGGCCCAGGTACTTCAGGAGCTTGAAGAGGTTCACTCCGGCCACCATCCGCGCCAGCGTGCCGAGTACGAGCACGATGAACAGGGCACAGGTGACGTAGAACCCGATCATGATCGTGGCGAGCGCCTTGAGCGCGTCGGCGCCGGTCTCGCCGATCACGGCCGCCATCGCGCCGAACGCGCCCACCGGAGCGGCCCACATGATCATGCCGAGCACGCGGAAGACGAGCTTCTGGATGTGCTCGACGCCGCGCAGCACCGGCTCACCGGAGCGCCCCATCGCCTGGAGCGCGAAGCCCACGAGCAGCGCGACGAGCAGCGTCTGGAGCACCTCGCCCGCGGTGAAGGCGGAGACCAGCGTCTTGGGGATGATGCCGAGCGCGAAGTCGACGAGGCCCTTGTTGGCCTCGTCGGCCGCCTCGTGGCCCGCGCCCTTGTCGGAGTCGGCGAGGTCGATGCCCGAACCCGGGTGCAGGATGTTGCCGACGAGCAGGCCGATGGCGAGCGCGACGACCGACATCGCGACGAAGTAGGCGAGCGCGAGCCCGCCCACCTTGCCGACCTTGGCGGCCTTGCGCACCGAGCCGACGCCGAGCACGATCGTGCAGAAGATGATCGGCGAGATCATCATCTTGATCAGGTTCACGAAGCCGGCGCCGACCGGCTTCAGCTCCTTGGCGAAGTCCGGCCAGATGAAGCCGACGGCGATGCCGAGCAGCACGGCGCCGATGACGGCGATGTACAGGTAGTGCGTGCGGTCCCGCTTGGCTGCGGGTGCCATGTGCGGGTCGGCCGTGCTGGTCACGGGGCCCTCCTTGAACGACGACGTCGGCGTTGTGGTGCCAGGTGGCGCGTGGTGTCCGACCTGGTGGCGCCTGCGGTGCGTGCGGCTCACGTCCTCCTGGGCGATCCCGGCGACTATCTCCCGCGCTGTGAGGGCGGTCACCCTTGCGTTCATTGTGTTCGCAGGCGAACGGCCCGCTGGGCGACGAGGCAGACTTGCCCCATGCCCCGCACTCGCCCACCCCGTCGGCGCCGCCTGCCGCGCAGCCTGGCGGGCCAGCTCTTCGCGATGCAGATCGTGCTGGTCACGGCCGTGGTCGCCGGGTGCGCGCTCTTCACCTATCTGAGCGACAAGCACCAGGCGGAGGACGGCGCGCGCCATCAGGCGACCGCGGCGGCCCGGGCGGTCGCGGACTCCCCTTCGGTACGAGAGGCCATACGCGGCGACGACGACCCCTCGAAGCGTCTCCAGCCGTACGCGACCCGGGTGCAGCGGCACACCGGCGTCGACTTCGTGACGATCATGGACCCGCGCGGCATCCGCTGGACGCACCCCGACGAGCGGCGCATCGGCGAACGCTTCCTCGGCCACACGGAAGAGGCGCTGCGCGGCAGGACCTTCGCGGAGACCTACACGGGCACGCTCGGCCCTTCCGTACGCGTCGTCACACCGATCCGGGCGGGCGAGGCGGGCGACGGCCGGATCATCGGCCTGGTCAGCGCGGGCATCACCATCGAGGAGATCACCGCCAAGGCGCGCGGCCAGCTCCTCGCCCTGCTCGGCGTCGCCGCGGGGGCCCTCGTCCTCGGCGGCATCGGTACGTACGTCATCAACGCCCGCCTGCGCCGCAGCACCCACGGTATGAACGCCGCCGAGCTGAGCCGCATGCACGACTACCACGAGGCGGCGCTGCACGCGGTGCGCGAGGGACTGCTGATGCTCGACGGACAGCGCAGGATCGCGCTCATCAACGACGCGGGGCGGGAACTCCTCGGCGTCCGCGGCGACACCGTGGGGCGCAACGTCGCCGAGCTGGGACTGCCCGCGCCGCTCACCGGGGCGCTCCTGGCGTCCGAGCCGCGGGTGGACGAGCTGCATCTGACCGCCGACCGCGTGGTCGTCGTCAACACCTCGCCGGTCACGGGCGGCGAACGCAGGGGCACGGTCGTCACCTTGCGCGACCACACCGAACTCCAGGCGCTGACCGGCGAGCTGGACTCCGAGCGCGGCTTCACGCGTGCGCTGCGCTCGCAGGCGCACGAGGCCGCGAACCGCCTCCACACGGTCGTCTCCCTCATCGAACTCGGCCGCGCCGACGAGGCCGTCGACTTCGCGACCGCCGAGCTGGAGCTGGCGCAGGCGCTGACCGACCAGGTGGTGGCCGCCGTCAGCGAGCCGGTCCTCGCGGCCCTGCTCCTCGGCAAGGCGGCACAGGCCAACGAACGCGGCGTGGAGCTGGTCGTCTCGGCCGACAGCAGCATCGACGACGGCATGCTCCCGGCGTCCCTCTCCTCCCGCGACCTGGTGACGGTCCTCGGCAACCTCATCGACAACGCGGTCGACGCGGCGCAGGGCTCACCGGCAGCGCGGGTCACGGTGACGGCCCGCGCGGACGGGACGGGCCTCCTGCTGCGCGTCTCGGACACGGGCCCGGGCGTCGACCCGGCGCTGCGGGACACGGTCTTCGAGCGCGGCTGGTCCACCAAGGCGGCGACGGGCCGGGGCCTCGGCCTGGCGCTGGTCCACCAGACGGTGACGCGGAACGGCGGCGTGCTGACGCTGCGGGAGGCGGAGGAGGGCGGCGCCCAGTTCGAGGTAACCCTCACGGTCCCCGACCACGTTTCCGCTGCCGCTGCCGGGGCCGCTTCCGCTGTGCCCACGGCGCCGGGTGCCGATGCAGTGGGCGTCGGCCCAGGCACCCAGGCCCCTCCAAAAGGTGACCGCACCGACACAAGCGACGGCACCGGATGATCCGCGTACTCGTAGTCGAGGACGACCCCGTCGCGGCGGACGCCCACGTCCTCTACGTGAACCGCGTCCCCGGCTTCGAAGCCATCGGCAGGCCCGCCCACTCCGCCGCCGAGGCCCGCCGCACCCTGGACCGCACCCCGGTCGACCTGGTCCTCCTGGACCTGCACCTGCCCGACGGCCACGGTCTCCAGCTGGCCCGCTCCCTGCGCGCCGCGGGGCACCCCGCCGACGTGATCGCGGTGACGTCGGCCCGCGACCTGGCGGTGGTCCGCGAGGGAGTCTCCCTAGGGGTCGTCCAGTACGTCCTGAAGCCGTTCACCTTCGCCACCCTCCGCGACCGCCTGACCCGCTACGCGGAGTTCCGCACGGCCGCCGCCGAGGGTGAGGCCACCGGCCAGGACGAGGTGGACCGCGCGCTCGCCGCGCTGCGCGCGCCCGGCCCCGCCTCGCTCCCCAAGGGCCTCAGCGGCCCCACCCTCGAACGCGTCACCCGCACCCTGCGCGCCGCCCCCGAGGGCCTGACCGCCACCGCGGCCGCCGAGGCGGCGGGCCTGTCCCGCATCACCGCGCGCCGCTACCTGGAACACCTGGTGGACACGGCGCGCGCGGCCCGCAGCCCCCAGTACGGCCATGTCGGCCGCCCGGAGCTGGTCTACCGGTGGCTCACGGCAGCCGAGTGACCGGCCGCTCGGGGCGCCGTGCCGCCGTACGTCCGATAACTCGATAACAACGTTGTCACCTGGATGACAAGCGTCAATGCCCTCCCACCGCAGGGGCATTGACCTTGCTCCGAGCGCACGCTTACGTTCACCGGGCAGCCCCGCGTCGCAACCCCGCGCTGTAGGAGGTCGTGCCCGTGCGTCCCACCACCACCCCGCCGCTCCTCGTGGCATCCGCCCTGCTGGCCGCCGGCACCCTCACCGCGTGCGGCGGCGGTTCCGGTGACGACCCCGACACCGTGCAGATCTCGTTCAAGCAGTCCACGGACAACGAGGTCAGGGTCATGGACACCTATCTGGCGGACATCAAGAAGCAGTTCGAGAAGGCGAACCCCGGCAAGAAGGTCAAGCTGGTGCCGATCAAGGCGCCGGACTCCGAGTACTACACCAAGCTCCAGCAGATGCTGCGCTCCCCCAAGACCGCGCCCGACTTGGTGTACGAGGACACGTTCCTCATCAACTCGGACATCACCAGCGGGTACTTGAAGCCGCTCGACCCGTATCTGGACAAGTGGAAGGACTGGGAGCAGTTCATCGACACGGCCAAGGCGGCGGCGAAGGCGGCCGACGGAAAGACGTACGGCGTGCCGGACGGCACGGACACGCGCGGCCTGTGGTTCAGCAAGGCGGTCTTCAAGAAGGCGGGGCTGCCGGCCGACTGGCAGCCGAGGAACTGGGACGAGATCCTCGACGCGGCCCGCACGATCAAGAAGAAGGTCCCGGGGGTCACCCCGCTGAACGTCTACACGGGAAAGCCCGCCGGTGAGGCGGCGACCATGCAGGGCTTCCAGATGCTCGCCTACGGCACGGGCAAGGACCCGCTGTACGACACGGAGGCGAAGAAGTGGGTCACCGGCAGCAAGGGCTTCAAGGACTCCCTGAAGTTCGTCGAGACGGTCTACGAGGAGAAGCTCGGCCCCGACGTCTCCGACGCCCTCGACCCCAACTTCGCCACCCGGGTGCGCGGTGAGCTGCTGCCCGAGGGCGAGCTGGGCATCGCGCTCGACGGCTCGTGGCTGCCGCAGGACTGGGGCAAGGGCGCGGGGCACGAGTGGCCCGAGTGGTCAAAGGAGCTGGGGCTCGCCGCCATGCCGACACAGCACGGCCAGGCGCCCGGCAAGGTGAGCATGTCCGGCGGCTGGACCTGGGCGATCCCGTCCAAGGCGGGCAACCCCGACCTGGCCTTCAAGTTCATCGAGACCATGCAGACCAAGGCCAACGCCAAGAAGTGGTACGTCGCCAACTCGGGCATCGCGGTCCGCGAGGACGTCGCGGCCGACCCGTCGTACGTGAAGGCGCAGCCCGGCCTCAGGTTCTTCACGGAGCTGGTCGCCGCCACGCACTACCGGCCCGCGTATCCCGCGTACCCGAAGGTCTCCACCGCGATCCAGGAGGCGATGGAGTCGGTGACGACGGGCGACAGCTCGGTGGAGGAGGCGGCGGAGGGCTACGACGAGGAGGTCGAGTCGGCGACGGACGGCGAGGTCATCGAGAAGTAGCGCCTCCAGCCACCGGTACCAGAGAGCGAGTGCCCGCACGTGACCACCGCATCCTCCGCCCGTGCCCGCCGGGGCCTGCTCCGAGCCCTGCCCGTCTCCCCCGCCGTCGTGCTCCTCGTGCTGTTCCTCGCCGGGCCGATCGGCTACTGCGCGTACATCGCCTTCACCGACCTCCAGTTGACCGGTCAGGCCGAGTCCGGCTTCGTGGGGTTCGACAACTTCCGCGAGGCGTTCGGGGACGAGCGGTTCCTCAACGCGGTGTGGCTCACCCTGGTCTTCACGGTCCTGTCCTCCCTGATCGGCCAGAACACGCTGGGGCTCGCCCTCGCCTCCCTCATGCAGCGCGCGTCGAAGCCGGTGCGCACCCTCACGGGCGCGATCGTCGTCACGGCCTGGGTGCTGCCGGAAGTCGTCGCGGGCTTCCTCCTCTACGCCTTCTTCCGCCGCGAGGGCACGCTCAACGCCGTCCTCGACCTCCTCCATCTCCCGTCCCAGAACTGGCTGTTCACCCTGCCGATCCTCGCGGTGTCGTTCGCGAACGTCTGGCGGGGCACGGCCTTCTCGATGCTGGTCTACTCCGCCGCCCTCAACGAGATCCCCAAGGAGGTCACCGAGGCCGCGCAGGTCGACGGCGCGGGCGGCTGGCGCCGCATGTGGCACATCACGCTGCCGATGATCCGCCGCTCGATCGGCACGAACCTCATGCTCAACACCCTCCAGACCCTCTCCGTCTTCGGCCTGATCTGGGTGATGACGCGCGGCGGCCCGGGAAACCGCAGCCAGACCCTGCCGCTCTTCATGTACGAGCAGGCCTTCCAGAAGAGCATGATCGGCTACGGCACGGCGGTGGCCCTGCTCCTGCTCCTGGTCGGCTCGCTGTTCTCGCTCGTCTATATGCGCCTGCTGCGTACGGAGGTCTGAGTGCCCGTCAACAACCGGCCTCGGACGCTGCGTTCGCGCCGCACGAAGCACCGACTCGCCGCCGACGCGGGTCTGCTGGCGGTGGCGGCGGCGTTCGTCCTCCCCCTGGCCTGGGTGGTCCTGTCCTCCTTCGATCCGAAGGCGGACCTGAGGGTGCGCGTCCCCGACAGCCTCACCCTGGACAACTACGACAAGGTCCTGACCCCCGAGATCACCTTCACCCCGCTCCTCAACAGCCTTCTCCTGTGCGGCGGCGGCACGCTGCTCACGGTGGCCTGCGCGACCCTGGCGGCGTACCCCCTCTCCCGCTACCGGTCCCGCCTGAACCGCCCGTTCATGCTGACGATCCTCTTCGCGACGAGCCTGCCGATCACGGCGATCATGGTTCCGGTGTACGCGCTCTTCGTCCAGGTGGACCTGATCGACACGATGCACGGCACAATCTTCTTCTTCGCCGCGACCCAACTCCCCTTCGCCATCTGGCTGATGAAGAACTTCATGGACGGCGTCCCGAAGGAGCTGGAGGAGGCGGCGTGGACGGACGGCGCCTCGTCCCTCCAGTCCCTGATCCGGATCGTCCTGCCTCTGATGGGCCCCGGAGTGGCGGTCGTGACGGTCTTCTCGTTCGTCATGATGTGGGGCAACTTCTTCGTCCCCTTCATGCTTCTGCTCACCCCGGAACAGATGCCGGCGTCGGTCAGCATCAACGACTTCTTCGGCAACAAGGGGACGGTGGTGTACGGCCAGCTGGCCGCGTTCTCGATCCTCTACTCAACTCCGGTGATCCTCTTGTACGTCCTCGTCTCACGCCGCTTCGGCGGGGGCTTCGCGCTGGGCGGGGCGGTGAAGGGCTGAGGTAGCGGGCCCCGGGGCCTCGGGGGGGGCTCGGCGGGCTTGGCCTGAACCAGCGCCGGCGAGGCCGTCGGGGGCCACAGAACTGTGACATGACTCCGCGGCGATACGTCCCAGGCGCCCCATTCATGGCGACACATCTCCCTGGTAACGGCCTCGGCCTCGCACTAGCGTGCTGAGCTGCCGCCACTTCCCACCTGCCAGGAGCCGACAGTGAACCGCCCTCTTCACCTCGCGACGGCCGCGCTCGCCGCGTCCGCAGCCCTGCTTCTGACGTCCTGCGGCAGCGACGAGAAGTCCTCCGGGGGTGATGACAAGATCGCCGGGGCGGAGCAGGGGGACGACAGGAAGTCGGCGCCGCCGAGCAAGCCGGCGGGGGCCGTGGAGCGTCCCGAGATCAAGTTGCCGTCCGACCTCTCGTACAAATTCGAGTGGGCCAAGTCGAGCGACAAGAACAAGGACGCCGTCCTCGCCGACACCGAGCGGTATGTGAAGGCCGTCGACATGGCCATCGCCGAACAGGACCCGCTCCACAAGGCCTACCGCTTCTACTCCGAAGGTGAGGCGGCGGCCGGTAGCCAGAAGTTCGTACAGGAGTACGTCGATTACAAGGACCGGATCACCGGCGTGAAGCGGTTCTACAACGCCCGGGTGGACATCACCGGTGGCAGGACCGCCGGGCTCGTCTACTGCGAGGACCAGCGCAAGGCGCACAACAAGAGCCTCAAGACCGGGAAGACCGCCAAGGCAGCGGCCCCTTCCAAGGACGACTACGTGCTCTACAGCAGCCGACTGCGCGTGAACGAAAAGGGCGTCTGGGTCACCGAGACGACCACATCCGACCGGGGGAATGCCACATGCCAGCCCTGACAAGAAAGCCGATAGTCGCCGCTGGGGCCGTCGCGATGGCCGCGACGCTGCTCCTGTCGGCACCCGCCCCGGCCCGCACGGGCCACGGCGGCACCACCAACGGTGACGCCAAGGGTCCCACCGAGGACGGGGGCGACGGCTCCCTGACGGCCTCGGCCGGCGGCATCAGCTACGACAGGTCCAAGAACGGCAAGGGCCCCAAGACCGGCGCCATCGCCCCCGCGGGCGCCTACAGCCCGCCGCCGTGCTGGTACGGCCCCGCCTACACCCCCGCCCAGTTCAAGAAGGAGCGCGAGGCGGTCTGGGCGGTGGACTCCACGGGACACCAGTGGGACCTGGCGCAGCGCAAGCGTTACGTCGAGGGCGAGCCGTACAAGAACTTCAACCTCGACAAGGCCGGCAAGGGCTACTGGTGGACTGGCTTCCCCAACCCCACGTATCCGCCCGGCTGGGACAAGTGCGACAAGGAGACCTTCTGGGTCGACGAGAACGAGCCGCCGCCCCCCGGCCTCCCCGCCATCGACCCGGAGACCCTGGCGAAGCTGGCGTACGCCGAGATCCGCGTACCCGGCACCAAGGTGACCCTGGCCCCCGAGGCCGAGACGAAGGTGAACCTCCCCACCTGGGCCTGGCTCGACGGCGCGGAGTTCAAGCCGGTGTCGGTCACGGCCAGGGTCGACGTACTCGACATCGAGGCGACGACGACCGCCGAACCGGTCTCCCTGAAGATCGACCCCGGCACGCCGGACGCCGAGACGTACCCGGAATCCGGCGTCTGCGAGATCGTCGACGGCAAGATCGGAGAGCCGTACGCCAAGGGCAGGTCCAAGCAGGACCCGCCCTGCGGCGTGAAGTACCTGCGCTCCTCGGGCGACGGCTCGTACCCGCTGAAGGCGACGGTGACCTGGAAGATCAGCTGGACGGGGACGGGCGTGGACGGGGCAAAGCAGCTCCCCGACGGCGAGTTCGGCGCGGAGCAGGACGTGGTCGTGCAGGAGATCCAGGCCATCAACCGCCAGGCATGACCTGGCGGCATGCCTCGAACGGTCCGCGGGATACGGCCCGTACCTTCCCACCAATCCGCAACCTCGTAGGAACGCACCGTAGTCGCCACCCCGCCGGGCGCCTACGGTGTGCCCGTGCAACCGAGCCAACCGAGCCAGTCACCGCACCAGCCCACACCCCCCTTCAACTTCCCCGCCGCCCGGCGCCTGCGCGAGGCGCTGGGGATGGCGCACGGGCACGTCGCGTACGGAATGCGGGCGAGCTACGGGCTCACGTACATCACCGCCGACACCATCGCCGCCTGGGAGCGCGGGCTCGCCGCGCCCAGTTCCGCCGAGCTGACCGCGCTCGCGGCGACGCTGTGGTGCGCGCCCGGGGAACTCATGGGCGCCGCGCGGACCTTGCGTGAGCACCGGATCGCCCGGGGGCTCGCCCCGGAGGACGTCGCGCGGCAGGCGGGCGTGGAGATCCAGGCGTATCTGCGGATGGAGGAGACCAACAGCTGGCGCGGCAACGAACGGCAGTCCGCCGCCCTCTCCCGCGCCCTCGGCCTCTCCCTGCCCGACTTCGTGACCGTGACCGGGCGCTCCGAGCCGCTCGCCGAGCTGCTGCGCAGCGCCGTCACGACCCGGTGGCAGGGGTACGTGCGGCCCGTCGCCAAGCTGCTGCCGGTGGAGCGGCGGCACGTCGAGGACGTACTGCGGCAGATGCACGACGACTACCAGTCACGGATGGCGCGCACGCTCAGCTGGGGCGGCGGCGCCGGCCCGGACGCGTCCGGCGAGGCCGGGCGGGACTATCTGGAGCGGGTCCTCGACCATTTCTGGCCCCTCGTCCGTGGTGGGGGCCAAGCCTCCTAGGCCCCGAACCAGGCCCCGGGGGGCTAGAACACCGACTCGGCCTCGTCGATCCTGTCCTTCGGCACCGTCTTCAGCTCCGTGACCGCCTCCGCCAGCGGCACCATCGAGATGTCCGTGCCCCGCAGCGCCGTCATCTTGCCGTACTCCCCGCGGTGCACCGCCTCCACCGCGTGCCAGCCGAAGCGGGTCGCGAGGACGCGGTCGTACGCGGTGGGGGTGCCGCCGCGCTGCACGTGGCCGAGGATGACCGGCTTGGCCTCCTTGCCGAGGCGGGCTTCGAGTTCGTACGCCAGTGCGGTACCGATGCCCTGGAAGCGCTCGTGGCCGAACTGGTCGATCGCGCCCTTGCCGTAGTTCATCGTGCCGTCCAGCGGGTGCGCGCCCTCGGCCACGCAGATCACCGCGAACTTCTTGCCGCGCGCGAACCGCTCCTCGACCAGCGCGACCAGATCGGCGGGGTCGAACGGACGCTCGGGCAGGCAGATGCCGTGGGCGCCGCCGGCCATGCCGGACTCCAGGGCGATCCAGCCGGCGTGACGGCCCATGACCTCGACGACCATCACGCGCTGGTGGGACTCCGCGGTCGTCTTCAGGCGGTCCATGGCCTCCGTGGCCACGCCCACCGCCGTGTCGAAGCCGAAGGTGCGGTCCGTGGAGGAGATGTCGTTGTCGATCGTCTTCGGGACGCCGACGACCGGCACGCCCGCGTCGGCCAGCATGCCCGCCGCCGTCAGGGTGCCCTCGCCGCCGATCGGGATGAGCGCGTCGAAACCGCTCTTCTCGATCAGCTCCTTGGCGTTGTCGCAGGCCGCGCGGAAGCGGTCGCGCTCCAGGCGCGAGGAGCCGAGGATCGTGCCGCCGCGGGCCAGGATGCCGCTGACCGCGTTCAGGTCGAGGGGGCGGTAGCGCCCGTCGAGCAGGCCCGCGTAGCCGTCCTCGAAGCCGATGACCTCGTCGCCGTAATGCGTGACGGCGCGGTGCACGACCGACCGGATCACTGCGTTGAGGCCGGGGCAGTCGCCGCCCGCGGTGAGAATTCCGATACGCATCGCGCTGTGTCTCCTGCTCGCTGTTGGTACTTGTGAGCCGGTCCGATTGTTCCACGACCGGAAGGGGGTCGCCGCTCACACATGTCCGACGGACACATGTGCGATAGGCGGACGATACGGGGGCAGGGGCCTTACGGCCCCTCCCGTCGGGCCTTTCGTCCGGCGGGCGGCCTAGCCAGCCGCAGAGGTATTGTCAAGAGGGCACCGCCGGTATATCGGGCTATTTGTCCGGCCCGGACAGCGAAGAACCGGGGACAGCGAAGAAGGGGAGAGCACGCGTGACGCGCAGCGTGTACGTGACCGGGATCGACCGCGGCGACGGCCGCCAGGTCGTGGAGCTGGGAGTCATGGAGCTCCTGACCCGCCAGGTCGACCGGGTCGGCGTCTTCCGGCCGCTCGTCCACGACGGGCCCGACCGGCTCTTCGACCTGCTGCGGGCCCGCTACCGCCTCTCGCAGGACGCCGCGTCCGTGTACGGCATGGACTACCACGAGGCGTCCGCGCTCCAGGCCGAGCAGGGCACCGACGAGCTGGTCTCGCGGATCGTCGACCGCTTCCACCGGGTCGCCAGGGAGTACGAGGTGGTCCTCGTCCTGGGTACGGACTTCGCGGACACTCAGCTCCCCGACGAGCTGGCGCTCAACGCCCGGCTCGCCAACGAGTTCGGCGCCTCCGTGATCCCCGTGGTCGGCGGCAGGAAGCAGACCGCCGAGTCGGTGCGCGCCGAGACGCGCAACGCCTATCGCGCGTACGACTCGCTCGGCTGCGACGTCCTCGCCATGATCACCAACCGGGTGGCCCCGGCCGACCGCGACGAGATCAACGAACGGCTGCGGGCAAGCCTGCCCGTCCCCTGCTACGTCCTGCCGGACGAGGCCGCCCTCTCCGCGCCGACCGTCGCGCAGATCACCCACGCGCTGGGCGGCCGGGTCCTGCTCGGCGACGACTCGGGGCTCGCCCGCGACGCCCTGGACTTCGTCTTCGGCGGCGCCATGCTGCCGAACTTCCTGAACGCCCTGACCCCGGGCTGCCTGGTCGTCACCCCCGGCGACCGCGCCGACCTCGTGGTGGGCTCGCTCGCCGCGCACAGCGCGGGCACCCCGCCCATCGCGGGCGTCCTGCTGACCCTGAACGAACAGCCGGGCCCGGAGATTCTCACCCTCGCCGACCGCCTCGCGCCCGGCACCCCGGTCGTCGCCGTCTCCGGCGGGTCCTTCCCCACGGCGGCCGAGCTGTTCGCCCTGGAAGGGAAGCTGAACGCGGCGACGCCCCGCAAGGCGGAGACCGCGCTCGGCCTCTTCGAGCGGTACGTCGACACCGCGGGCCTGCTCGGCCGCGTCTCGGCGCCCAGCAGCGACCGTGTCACGCCGATGATGTTCGAGCACAAGCTCCTGGAGCGGGCCCGCGCCGACCGCCGCCGCGTCGTGCTGCCCGAGGGCACCGAGGAGCGCGTGCTGCGCGCCACCGACGTCCTGCTGCGCCGGGGCGTGTGCGACCTGACTCTGCTCGGGCCCGTCGAGCAGATCCGCAAGAAGGCCGCCGACCTCGGCGTGGACCTCGCCGACACCGAGCTGATCGACCCGCAGACCTCCGAGCTGCGGGATCGTTTCGCCGCGAAGTACGCGGAGCTGCGCGCACACAAGGGCGTCACCGTGGAGCTGGCGTACGACGTGGTGGCGGACGTGAACTACTTCGGCACGCTGATGGTCCAGGAGGGCCTGGCCGACGGCATGGTGTCGGGCTCGGTGCACTCCACGGCCGCGACCATCCGGCCCGCCTTCGAGATCATCAAGACCAAGCCGGACGCCTCGATCGTGTCGTCCGTCTTCTTCATGTGCCTCGCCGACAAGGTCCTCGTCTACGGCGACTGCGCGGTGAACCCGGACCCGAACGCCGAGCAGCTCGCGGACATCGCGGTCCAGGCGGCCGCCACCGCCGAGCAGTTCGGCGTCGACCCGCGGATCGCGATGCTCTCGTACTCCACGGGCACGTCGGGGTCGGGCGCCGACGTCGACAAGGTGCGCGAGGCCACGGAGAAGGTGCGGGCCGGCCGGCCGGACCTGAAGATCGAGGGCCCGATCCAGTACGACGCGGCCGTGGAGCCCTCGGTCGCGGCCACCAAGCTGCCCGACTCGGACGTCGCGGGCCAGGCCAGCGTGCTGATCTTCCCGGACCTCAACACCGGCAACAACACCTACAAGGCCGTGCAGCGCTCGGCCGGCGCGATCGCCGTCGGCCCGGTCCTCCAGGGCCTGCGCAAGCCGGTCAACGACCTGTCCCGCGGCGCGCTCGTCCAGGACATCGTCAACACCGTCGCCATCACGGCGATCCAGTCCCAGGCCCCGGCGCCGGGCGCCAGCTGACCCCCACAAGAAAGTGCTGCATTCCGTGACCGCCACTCGCGTACTCGTCCTCAACTCCGGCTCCTCGTCGGTGAAGTACCAGCTGCTCGACATGCGCGACAGCGCACGCCTGGCCGTCGGCCTGGTCGAGCGGATCGGCGAGGAGACCTCGCGGCTCAAGCACACCCCGCTCACCGGCGGCGGCGCCGAGAGCCGTGAGCGCGAGGAGCCGATCGCCGACCACGAGGCGGCGCTGAAGGCCGTCGCCGAGGAGCTGGCCGCCGACGGCCTCGGCCTGGACTCCCCCGAGCTGGCCGCGATAGGCCACCGCGTGGTGCACGGCGGGCTGAGGTTCAGCGCGCCGACGGTCGTCACCGACGAGGTGCTCGCCGAGATCGAGCGCCTGGTGCCGGTGGCCCCGCTGCACAACCCGGCCAACATCACCGGCATCCGCACCGCCCAGGCGCTCCGCCCCGACCTGCCCCAGGTCGCCGTCTTCGACACCGCGTTCCACACGACGATGCCGGAGTCCGCGGCGCGCTACGCGATCGACGTCAAGACCGCCGACGAGCACCGCGTGCGGCGCTACGGCTTCCACGGCACGTCGCACGCGTACGTCTCGCGCGAGACCGCGAAGCTCCTCGGCAAGGCGCCCGAGGACGTCAACGTCATCGTGCTGCACCTGGGCAACGGCGCGTCGGCGAGCGCCGTGCGGGGCGGCAGGTGCGTCGATACGTCGATGGGGCTCACGCCGCTCGAGGGGCTCGTGATGGGTACCCGCTCCGGTGACCTGGACCCCGCGGTCATCTTCCATCTGGCGCGGGTCGGCGGAATGTCCGTCGACGAGATCGACGTCCTGCTCAACAAGAAGAGCGGTTTGATCGGACTCTGCGGCGACAACGACATGCGGGAGATCCGGCGCCGGGTCGACGAGGGCGACCAGGAGGCCGCTCTCGCCTTCGAGATCTACATCCACCGTCTGAAGAAGTACATCGGCGCCTATTACGCGGTTCTCGGCCGGGTGGACGCCGTGGTGTTCACCGCGGGCGTCGGTGAGAACGCGGCGCCGGTGCGCGAGGCGGCCGTGGCGGGCCTGGAGGAGCTGGGCCTCGCGGTCGACGGCGCGCTCAATTCCGTACGTTCCGACGAAGCCCGGCTCATTTCGCCGGAGTACGCGCGCGTGGCCGTCGCGGTGGTCCCCACGGACGAGGAACTGGAGATCGCGAACCAGACCTATGCCCTGGTCGGTAACCCGTCGGCACCGTAATTCGGTAATACACGGGCAGCGCAACGCCTGAGCGGACTTCCGCCCATTTGTAGATTCCACCAGACGGAATATTCCGAAGCGAAACAAACCGATAGGATCGCCCCCATGCGCCGTTCCAAAATCGTCTGCACGCTTGGCCCCGCCGTCGACTCCGAAGAGCAGCTCGTCTCGCTGATCGAGGCCGGCATGAACGTGGCCCGCTTCAACTTCAGCCACGGCACGCACTCCGAGCACCAGGGCCGGTACGACCGTGTCCGCTCGGCCGCCGCGAGGACCGGCCGGGCCATCGGTGTCCTCGCCGACCTCCAGGGCCCGAAGATCCGTCTGGAGACCTTCGCCGAGGGCCCCGTCGAGCTGGTGCGCGGTGACGAGTTCACCATCACCACCGAGGACGTGCCGGGCGACAAGTCGGTCTGCGGCACCACCTACAAGGGGCTGCCGGGCGACGTCTCCAAGGGCGACCAGATCCTCATCAACGACGGCAACGTCGAGCTGCGCGTCGTCGAGGTGGAAGGCCCGCGCGTCAAGACGATCGTCGTCGAGGGCGGTGTCATCTCCGACCACAAGGGCATCAACCTGCCCGGCGCGGCCGTGAACGTGCCCGCCCTGTCCGAGAAGGACATCGACGACCTCCGCTTCGCCCTGAAGATGGGCTGCGACATGGTCGCCCTGTCCTTCGTCCGCGATGCCAACGACGTCAAGGACGTCCACAAGGTGATGGACGAGGAGGGCCGCCGGGTCCCCGTCATCGCCAAGGTGGAGAAGCCGCAGGCCGTCGCCAACATGGAGGGCGTCGTCGCGGCGTTCGACGCCGTGATGGTGGCCCGTGGCGACCTGGCTGTCGAGTACCCGCTCGAAAAGGTCCCGATGGTGCAGAAGCGCCTCGTGGAGATGTGCCGCCGCAACGCCAAGCCGGTGATCGTCGCGACCCAGATGATGGAGTCGATGATCACCAACTCGCGCCCCACGCGCGCGGAGGCCTCCGACGTCGCCAACGCGATCCTGGACGGCGCGGACGCGGTCATGCTGTCGGCCGAGTCGAGCGTCGGCGCGTACCCCATCGAGACCGTCAAGACGATGTCGAAGATCGTCACGGCGGCCGAGGAGGAGCTGCTCGCCAAGGGCCTCCAGCCGCTCGTGCCCGGCAAGAAGCCGCGTACGCAGGGCGGTTCGGTGGCCCGTGCCGCCTGCGAGATCGCGGACTTCCTCGGCGGTGAGGCACTGGTCGCCTTCACCAAGTCCGGTGACACGGCCCGCCGGCTCTCGCGCTACCGCGCGGCCCAGCCGATCCTGGCCTTCACCACCGACGAGTCGACCCGCAACCAGCTCACGCTGAGCTGGGGCGTGGACACCTACGTCGTGCCGCACGTCGACAACACCGACGCGATGGTCGATCTTGTCGACGCCGAGCTGCGCAACCTCAACCGCTTCAACGACGGCGACACGGTCGTCATCACCGCGGGCTCGCCCCCCGGTGTCCCCGGCACCACCAACATGGTGCGGGTGCACCACCTCGGCGGCGGCGACCGCGACTGACGGTCCGTCTCCTTCGTACGTACGCACCGAGGGCGCCCCCTGTCGCAGGGGGCGCCCTCGGCGTTCGTGCGGATCAGTCGGTGATCGACTGGCGCAGTCCGGGGATCGTGAGGTCGCCGCCGAACTGGCCCGCCTGCTGCACCTTCACGTCCGTGAAGTAGATCAGCGGGATGTTCAGGGGCGGTGGGTGCTCGGGGTCGAAGGTGATCGAGATGAGCCCGAACAGCTTGCCCGAGATCCGCTCGGTGTACATCGTCGTCTCGCCGCCCCGGATGGTCGACCGGGAGCCCTTGGCGGCCTCGACGTGGTACTTCTTGCCGCCCGGCCCCTCGACGATCTGGTGCAGGTCGTCGATGTCCGTCTTCTGGACGACGTACTTCAGGGCCTGCTTGGTCCTGCCGTTCGGCATGGTGAGGTTCACAACGCCCTGGTAGTCGGCGCCCGTGAGCTTCAGCGCGCTGGCTTCGAGGTGCCACGGCTGGTTCGGGATCGGCGCGGGCGGCTGCTCGTCCTCGCCGTCGACCTTCTTCTCCACCACGCACGGGAACGGCTTCTTGCCGTTCTCGTCCGGCGCCATGGGGTCCTCGGCCTCGGCCTCGTCGCCGTTCTCGGCCCCGGTGGCCCCCTCCGCGCCGTCCTTGGCCTTGCCGACCCCGTCCTCGTCCTCGTCCTCGTCCTCGTCCTCGTCCTCGTCGACGGTGTCCTTGACGGGCTCGGTGACCTTGTCGACCGTGTCCTTGACCGGGTCCTCAGGGGACTTGGTGTCCTTGGACGCGGACGGCTCGGGGCTCTCGGACTCCTTCTCGGGCCCGGCGGGCTTGTTCGGCCCGGCGGGCTCGTCCGGCGTGAAGGCGTCCTTGAGGGCATCGCCGAGACCCAGCGGGTCCCAGGGGTTCCTGGACTTGGTCGGCGCGGGCTCCGGCTCGGGCTCGGTGGCCTCGTCCTTCTCCCCCGCGGAGGGCGCGGGATCCGGTGCGGGCCTGTCGCCGGAGTCCTTCTCCCCGGTGGAGGGCGAGGTGGGCGCGGACGGCTCGTCGGAGCCCTTCCCGTCCTGGTCGCCCTTCCCGGCGTCCTTCTCGGCGTCCTTCTTCGCGGCGTCTTCCCGAGCCTTCTTCCTGGCGTCCTCGGCGTCCCGCTCCGCCTTCTCCTCCGCCTCCGCCTCCTTGTCCGGCGCCGTGACGCACGGGCCGTCCTGGAAGGGGTTCTCGGGGGCGCCGGGCTTGGCCTGGGCGAGCGTCGGGGTCAGGCCCATGCCCATCAGGACCGCGGTCGGCATGGCCGCGAGGGCGATGGCCTTGCCCGCGGGCACCTGGAGCCGGGTCAGCAGCGGCTTCCTGGGTGCCGCGTGGCGCGGCCCGGTTCTCGCACGAGGCTCCCGCGCGGAGCCCTCGTGGTGCACCTCGTCAGCCGGCACGGTGCCTCCCGTTCGTCCCGTTCGTCGGGCTCGTTCCTGACAGATCGTCCTGCTCGCCGCTCACCCCACCAGGGGCCACCGTGGTCGCGGGCTCACCGGCGGGCCGTGCGGGCGCCCAGGAGACGCCGAGCGCGCCGCCCAGCAGGGCGAGCAGATAGCCGATGACGAAGCCGCCGAAGTTGGAGACCACCAGGGAGACCAGGGCGAGCAGAATCGCCGCGACGCCCGCGAAGACCCGGGAGAGCGGCTGGAACCACAGGGTCAGGCCGAGCACGATCAGCAGCACGCCGATGATCAGCGATCCGGCGCCGGCGGTGGTCGCCATCCGGATCGTCATCGTGCCGAGCGTGAGGTTCGCGTACGGGAAGTACATGATCGGAATGCCACCGAGCAACGTCAGCAGACCACCCCAGAACGGGCGCTGACCGCGCCACACCCGGAACGATCGGCGCATCCGGCCGAGCTTGTCGCCCAGTCCCACTTGCGCTTCGGCGCTCATGTCGTACAGCTCCTCGGGAATGGCGTTGGTTCTGTGTGTCGTGCGGATTCGGGCACGGGGACGGCTCCGTCACGTGCCGTCGCGCCCCCGCGCCCGGCCGTTCATAGCGGCGAGTGCGTACCGAACTGCGTACGACCTACTGGAGCGTCAACCGCCCTAATAGCACTCGTGCTTGCCCTTCTTGACCGACATCGCGAGGCCAGAGAGCTTGAAGGTGCCGGCGGAGGTCGCCCACGCGCGCTGGCGGACCTTGGTGAACTTCACCGACTCCGCCTGCTGCGCGAACGAGTCCGGGGCGTACTTGTCGTTCGCCGCCGGACCCGGCCCCTTGGTGGTCTGGTCGACCGAGACACCGATGTCGACCTTGTTGAAGGTCGCGTTGGCCTTCAGGTCGTCGGCGTCGATGTACAGCTTCTTGGCGATGACCTTGGGTCCACCGGGCCTGCCGGCCCTGAGGGTCATCGACACATCGCCGAAGGCCGGCACGGGGACGACCACGGACTGGCACAGGTTGGTGATCTTGGCCGAGTCGAGGCCGACGACGGCAACCGGGTGCTTGCCCGACTTGCCCACGTCCAAGGCCCCGTACTGGACGAATCCCGTGCCCTTGAGTTCGTCGGCAGTCACCTTGAACTGCTGACCTGACACACTGAACGATGCCGCGAGCGCGCCCTGGGACAGGGCGACGCCTATCGCGGCAGTCGCCGCGACGCTCGGCACCATGACCACGGCGAACCGCTTCCATCTGGTTCCGCCACGAGCCACGGACTCCATGACTTTCCTCCTTCTCGGACGTACATCTCCGGCACTGGCTGCTCCCGTTCGGGTGGCTCAGCCGGGCAGGGATGGGAGAAGTGCTACGTCCTCGGGAAGGAGAGCGCCCGCATCGGAGGCGCGAACCGCACCACACAGCACCGGCGATCACCCCCGAGCGACAACCACTGGTCGCGCCTGACGCATCACGCACAACCTCACGGACAGGCCCTGCCGGGTACGGCAGAGACCCCCCTGTCCAAGACCGGCGACGGCGTCACCGGTCTGCTCGGTGGGGACCCCACGCACCCGCCCCCCGACCGGCTGTCGGAATGCGAGTCAATAGGACCGAGCGTCGCCGATCGTGGTGCATTCTCGGGCCCCGCACAAGGGGGTTCATTACTGGCTAGTAACGGCCGGATAACCGAACCGCGACCGACCGGCATCGGTCGGGCACGGACGGTGGCTCAACGGCCGTGAGCAGAACGGCATATGAAGGGGCGAAAGCGCCCAGATGGCCGCCCATCTCTTACTCCAAGTAACAGTGGCCGCGTTTGCCAATTTTTGGCAAACCACGGCCACCGTCGCGTCAGGGGAGCAGAGTTTTCACTCAGGCATCACCAGTCCCGGTGTTCAGGGTCCGGTGAGCCGGAGGGCCGGTGGGCGGACCGGCCGGAAAGAGGGCGTACGGGTCAGAAGAGCACCCGGGCGAGCTGCGTGCGCGCCGAGGTCACGCGCGGGTCGTCCGCGCCCACCACCTCGAAGAGTTCGAGCAGCCGCACCCGGGCGGCGTCGCGGTCGTCGCCCGCCGTGCGCCGCACCGTGTCGATGAGCCGCCCGAAGGCGTCCTCGACGTGACCGCCCACCAGGTCCAGGTCGGCCGCCGCGATCTGCGCCGCCACGTCCGCCGGCTTCTCGGCGGCGTCCTTGCGGACCTGCTGCGGGTCGAGGTTCTGGACGCGCTGGAGCAGTTCGGCCTGGGCGAGGCCGAGCTTGGCCTCGGTGTTGGCCGGGTCGTCGCTGAGCACGTTCTTGTACGCCTGTACGGCACCGGGGAGGTCACCCGCGTCCAGCGCCTGTACGGCCGCTTCGAGCAGGGCGTCGTAAGGACCCGCGGGCACCTCGGGCGCCGCTTCGGCCTGCTGCCCCTCGGCCCCGGCGTCGACCGCGAGGCCGGTCAGGCCGAAGCGCTCCTCGCCGACCTGGATCAGCTGGTCGAGGGTCTGGCGGATCTGCGCCTCGGGGGCCGCGCCCTGGAAGAGGGGCAGGGCCTGCCCGGCCACCACCGCGAAGACCGCCGGGATCCCCTGGACACCGAACTGCTGCATCAGCATCTGGTTCGCGTCGACGTCGATCTTGGCGAGGAGGAAACGGCCGTTGTACTCCTGCGCGAGCCGCTCAAGAAGGGGGCTCAGCTGTTTGCACGGCTCGCACCACTCGGCCCAGAAGTCGATGACGACCGGGACCTCGGTGGAGCGCTGGAGGACCTCGCGCTCGAAGCCGGCCTCGTCGACATCGATGACCAGGCTCGACGGAGACACCGCGGCGCCCGCCGTGCTCCCGCCCTGCCGAGCCGCTTCGGCGCGCGCCTGCTCCGCCTTCGCCTTGGCCTCCTGGGCCGCCTTCACCGCGGCGAGGTCGACGACACCGCTCATGGACATGTTCCGTGGCTGCATGAGTACATCCTCCCCCAAGCCGTGCGGGAACCACGCCCGTCCGCGGCCCCCCGCCGGATTGCGGGGCCACAGGGGGCACGGTCCAAGGTCCCGAGGAGGACCGTCGGTTGGCGCGGGGTCCCCACCCCTTGCCGGTCGTGCTGCGTGGTTGTCACTCTGGTGGCGACGCTCCCGGCTTCCGCCCGGAGACTTTCGCTACGGGTCGTAGCGTAACTTCCGCGCGCCGGACTTGAACAGCCGCCGCCGGTGATCTCCCTCACTCAGTGGTACGCGGGGGTCCCCGGCCCCGCTCCGTACCGACCGGTATGGTCGCGGCCATGCAGAGCCGCACGCCGACCACTCCCCCAGCTCCCCGCACCGGAGGTCGCCCGCGCAGCGCGACCGCCGACGCCGCGATCCTGGAGGCGACCCGGCAGGGCCTCGTCGAACTGGGCTGGTCCAAGCTGACGCTCGGCGCCGTCGCCACACGCGCGGGGGTCGCCAAGACCACCCTGTACCGGCGCTGGGCGGGCAAGAGCGAACTGGTCGTGGACGCGGTGGCGGAACTCTTCGACGAGCTGGAACTGCCCGACCGGGGCAGCCTGGCCGCCGACATCGAGGGCGTGGTCCTTCAGTTCGCGCTGCTGCTCGGCCGTCCCGAGACGAAGACGGCGCTCATGGCGGTGGTCGCCGAGTCCACGACGGACGAGCCGCTGCGGGACCGCATCCGCGCGTCGATCGTCGACCGCCAGAAGCGCCTGGTCCTCGCGGGGCGGGAGCGGGCGCAGCGGCGGGGCGAACTGCCCACCGAGCCGGACGCGACCGCCGCCGCCCACACGGCGGACCTCATCTTCGACGTGATCGCCGGCGCGGTGGTCCACCGTGCCCTGGTCAGCGCGGAGCCGATCGACGAGGAGTGGGCCCGCCGCTTCACGCTGCTGCTGCTCGGGGGGTTGGCGGCGGCAGCGGCGCAGGCGTGAGGCCGGGCGCGGGGGCGCCCCGAAAGGGGCGCGGGGAACTGCGCGCCCAGCCCCCCACAACCCCGCACTCGCGACTCAGACCTGATACCGCTCAGGCGCGAACAGGCGCAGATTCTCGGCGACCCAAGCCGAGGTGTGCCGCAAACCCTCCCCGAGGGTGACCTGGGGCTCCCACCCCGCCCACTCCCGAGCCCGGGAGTTGTCCGAGAGAAGCCGCTCGACCTCGCTCCCGGCGGGGCGCAGCCGCGCGGGGTCGACGACCACGGACGCCTCCCGCCCCGACGCCACGATCAGCGCCTTCGCGAGGTCACCGATGGAGATCTCCCGGCCCACCCCCAGATTGACCGCGTGCCCGAGCGCCCGGTCGCACACCGCGAGCGCCATGAAGCCCCGTGCCGTGTCCGTCACGTACGTGAAGTCCCGCGTGGGCGTCAGCGAGCCCAGCTTGATCTCCCGCGCCCCCGCGTGCAGTTGGGCGAGAATCGTGGGGATCACGGCACGGGCCGACTGCCGCGGACCGTACGTGTTGAAGGGGCGCACCACCGTCACCGGCAGTTCGAAGGCGTGCCAGTGCGACAGCGCCATCATGTCGGCGCCGATCTTCGACGCCGAGTACGGCGACTGCGGCTGGAGCGGGTGGGACTCCGCGATCGGCGCTGTCAGGGCCGTCCCGTACACCTCACTGGTGGACGTGTGGACGAGCCGCCGCACGGAGTGCCGCCGGCACGCCTCCGCGACGTTCTCCGTGCCGACGACGTTCGTCTGGACGTACGCGCCCGGGGAGTCGTACGAGTACGGGATGCCGATGAGCGCGGCCAGATGGAACACCGTGTCGCACCCGGCGACCGCATCCATCACGCGCCCCGCGTCCCGCACGTCGCCCGCGATCATCTCGACCCGCGGATCACCGAGGAGATGCGCGAGGTGCCCCTTCTCCGCGTACGGCTTGTAGTGCACGAGGGCGCGGACCTTCGCGCCCTCCGCGAGCAGCAGGTCGACGAGCGTCGAGCCGATGAAGCCCTCGGCTCCGGTGACCAGGACCGTGCGGTCCTGCCAGGAGAAGGAAGAGGGGGACGTGTTCACGCGAACTCCAGGTGAGGTGTGGTGGGGGTGAGTCGAAGGACCCGTTCGGCCAGCAGGTCGGCGGCGTGGGCATGCGGCCCCGGATCCGCCGCGCCGCTCATCGCGGCGAGCCGCGCGGGGTCGGCGAGCAGCGGCCCGACCAGGGCCGCGAGCCGGTCGGCGGTGGTCTCGGCGTCGGGCAGCAGCAGACCGGCGCCCGCGTCGGAGAGCACGCGCGCGTTGTGGGTCTGGTGGTCGCCGGGCGCGTGCGGATAGGGCACGAGGACGGCGGGCACCCCGGTCGAGGCCAGCTCGGCGACGGTCGCGGAACCGGCACGGCAGACGACGAGGTCCGCGGCGGCGTAGGAGAGGTCCATGCGGTCGAGATAGGGGACGGCTCGGGCGATCGCGTCGCCGCCCGTGGACGCGAGCCGCGCCCGGGTCTCCTCAAGGGCCGCGGGACCGGTCTTGATCAGGAGGTGTACGTCGTCACGCCCCCGCCACCGCTCCGCGAGCCCGGCCGCCGCCTCGGTCAGCCGTGCCGCTCCCAGGCTGCCGCCGTTGAAGAGGATCATGCGGGCCCCGGCCGGTACGCCGAGCGCGCGCCGCGCCTCGTCACGCAGCGCGGTCCGGTCGAGCGCGGCCAGCGCGGCGGCGATCGGCATGCCGGTGGTGTACGCGCGTTCGCCGCCCGGCAGATGGGCGCGGCTGCGGTCGAAGGCGACCGCGATGTTCGAGGTGAGCCGGGCGGCGAACCGGTTGGCGCGGCCCGGCACGGCGTTGGACTCGTGGATGAGGCTCGGCAGGCCCGCCATGCGGGCGCCGACGATGACGGGGGCGCTCGGATAGCCGCCCATCCCGACGGCGACCTGCGCGCCCTGTTCGCGCAGGATGGTCCGGCACTGGGCCCCGGACCTCACCAGCGCGGCGGGCAGCAGATAGCGGCGGGCCCCGAGCGACGGGTCGAAGGGGATCATGTCGACGGTGTGCAGGCGGTACCCGGCGTCCGGTATGAGCCGCGTCTCCAGGCCCCGCTCGGTGCCGACGAAGGAGATCACCGCGCCCGGCACGGCCCGGCGCAGCGCGTCGGCGAGGGCGAGGCCCGGATAGATGTGCCCGCCCGTGCCGCCCGCGCCGATCACGACGGAGAGGCGGGAGTGCCCCGGGGCCGCGGCGCGGCCGGAGTGAGAGGTTCGCATGGCAATGGAGCATCACGAGAGGGTCTAAGAGGGTTTTAAGAGCCGCGTTTGGCACCTTTGACCCATGAGCTTCACGAGCGTGACCAGCAGGGGCGGGCCGCCGGGCGCGGACGGGCCTGCGCCGCACAGGATCCTCGTCGTGGACGACGACCCCGAGGTCCGCGCCGCCGTCGAGGACGCCCTGACGATCGAGGGCCATCTGGTGCGCGGCGCGGCCGACGGTCACCGCGCGCTGACGGCGGTGGCCCGCTGGGAGCCGGACCTGGTGGTCCTGGACGTGCTGATGCCGGTCATGGACGGCCTCGCCGTCTGCCGCCAGCTGCGGGCGGCCGGTGACCGGACGCCCGTACTCGTACTGACCGCCCTGGACTCGGTGAGCGAGCGCGTGGACGGCCTGGACGCGGGCGCCGACGACTATCTCGTCAAGCCCTTCGCCCTGGACGAGCTGGTGGCCCGCGTGCGGGCGCTGCTGCGGCGCGCGACCCCGGAGCGGCCCACGAGCGACGCCGACGACCTCTCGTACGGCGATCTGGTCCTGGATCCCGCCACCCGCACCGGCCGCCGGGGCGAGCGGCGCGTCGAGTTCAGCCGCACGGAGGCCGTCCTCCTCGAACTGCTGATGCGCAATGCCGGGCAGGTCCTGCCGCGCGAGCTGATCCAGCGGGCGGTGTGGGGCCGCGACTTCGGGCCCGACTCCAACTCCCTTGCCGTGTACGTCGGTTATCTGCGCCGCAAGCTGGAGTCGGGCGGCGAACCGCGGCTCGTCCACACCGTGCACGGCGTCGGCTACCGGCTGGGCTCCCCGTGAGCGGCCGGCGCGGGCTCGGCGCGCGCTGGCGGCGCCGCAGGCCGCTGCGCACCCGCCTCGCGGTGATGGCCGCGGCCGCCGTCGCGCTGGTGGCGCTCGGGGTGTGCGCCGCCGCGTTCTTCGTGATCCGCTACAAGCTGTACCAGCAACTGGACCAGAACCTCGCCCAGTCGGCGACCCTCATCGCCCAGCAGCACCGCGACGAGGGCCCCGGCGTGGTGACGGGCGAGTGCCGGTTCCTCGGCGCGCCCGCCTGCTCGCAGATCGTCCCCGCGGACTCGGCGAAGGACCCGGCGAAGCCGTATCTGCTGCCCGTCGCGGGGTCGACCCGTGCGGTCGCCGCGGGTCGACAGGCGCCGTACTACACGAACTTCACGCTGCCCGGCGGGAAGCCGGGGCGGATGTACACCACCACCTTCGGCGAGGGCGACGCCGTGCAGGTGGCCCTGCGGGCCGACATCGCCGAGCGCGGCGTGCGCCAGGCCGCGGCACTGCTCCTCGCGGTGGGCGGCGCGGGCGTCCTGCTCTCCGCGATCGGCGGCTACTGGGTCTCGCGCACCGGCCTCGCCCCGATCACCCGGCTCACCGCCACGGCGGAGCGCATCGCGGCCACCCGTGACGCCCGGCACCGCATCGAGCTGCCACCCGGGCCGCCGGGCCGCGAGGGCCACCCGGGCCGCCAGGATGAGGTCACGCGCCTCGCCGCCGCCTTCAACACGATGCTCGCCGAGCTGGAGGAATCCGTCACGGCCCGCCGCCGTCTGGTCGCCGACGCCTCCCACGAGCTGCGCACCCCGCTGACCGCACTGCGCACGAACGCCGAACTCCTCGCCCAGGCCGACCGCCTGACGCGGACTCAGCGCGAGCGGGCGTCGGGCGCGCTCGGCCGCCAGCTGCGCGAAGTCACCGGCCTGGTCAACGACTTGATCGAGCTGGCCAGGGAGGAGGAGCCGCAGCCCCTCCTGGAAGAGGTGCGGCCGGCCGAACTGGCCGCCCACGCGGTGGACGCGGCGCGCGGCCACTGGCCCGCGGTGCCCTTCACGCTCCAGATCTCGCCGGACGCGGCACACCTCAGTGTCCCCGGCGTACCGGCGCGGCTGTCCCGGCTGCTCACCAACCTCCTCGACAACGCGGCCAAGTTCAGCCCGCCGGGCACGCCCGTCGAGCTGACCCTTTCGGCCACGGACCTGACCGTGCGCGACCACGGCCCCGGCATCGCCGAGGAGGACCTGCCGTACGTCTTCGACCGCTTCTACCGCGCCGAGAAGGCCCGCGCGCTGCCGGGCTCGGGCCTGGGCCTCGCGATGGCCCGCCAGATCGCCCACGCGCACGGGGCGGAGCTGACGGCGGAACGGGCACCGGGCGGCGGCGCGCTGTTCCGCCTCACGCTGCCCGCACGCTAGATGGCGGATCGTGCGGTTTCCCCGGCCCGGTGGGAACTGCGCGAGCGGCCACGGCGGACCCGCGGACGCAGCGCCTACTAGAACCCCGGCGGCTCCACGTAGACCCCCCACTCATCGCGAAGCACCCCGCAGATCTCCCCGAGGGTCGCCTCGGCGCGGACCGCCTCCAGCATGGGGGCGATCATGTTCGAGCCGTCCCGCGCGGCAGCGAGCATCGCGTCGAGGCAGGACCGCACCCGGGCCTCGTCCCGCCCGGCCTTGCGCGCCCCCAGCTCCCGGACCTGCTCCCGCTCCACCTCGTGGCTGACCCGCAGGATCTCCAGGTCCCCGGTGACGGAACCCTCGTGGCAGTTGACGCCGACGACCCGCTTGTCGCCCTTCTCCAAGGACTGCTGGTACTGGAAGGCGGACTCGGCGATCTCACCGGTGAACCAGCCGTCCTCGATGCCCCGCAGGATGCCCGAGGTGATCGGCCCGATCGGGTGCTGCCCGTCGGGGCGGGCACGCCGTCCCCGCTCCTTGATCTGCGCGAAGATCTTCTCCGCCTCGGCCTCGATGCGGTCGGTGAGCTGCTCGATGTACCAGGAGCCGCCCAGCGGGTCCGCCACGTTGGCGACGCCGGTCTCCTCCATGAGGACCTGCTGCGTGCGCAGCGCGATCTCGGCGGCCTGCTCGCTGGGCAGGGCGAGGGTCTCGTCGAGGGCGTTGGTGTGCAGCGAGTTGGTGCCGCCGAGCACCGCGGCGAGGGCCTCGACGGCCGTACGCACGACGTTGTTGTACGGCTGCTGGGCGGTGAGGGAGACACCCGCGGTCTGCGTGTGGAAGCGCAGCCACTGGGCCTTGTCGGTCTTGGCGCCGTACTCCTCGCGCAGCCAGCGGGCCCAGATGCGACGCGCTGCGCGGAACTTCGCGATCTCCTCGAAGAAGTCGACGTGGGCGTCGAAGAAGAAGGAGAGGCCGGGCGCGAAGACGTCGACGTCGAGGCCCCGGCTGAGCCCCAGCTCCACGTAACCGAAGCCGTCCGCGAGGGTGTACGCCAGCTCCTGCGCGGCCGTCGCCCCGGCCTCGCGGATGTGGTAGCCGGAGACCGAGAGCGGCTTGTACGCGGGGATGTCGCGCGCGCAGTGCTCCATCAGGTCGCCGATGAGGCGCAGGTGCGGCTCGGGCTGGAAGAGCCACTCCTTCTGCGCGATGTACTCCTTGAAGATGTCGGTCTGGAGCGTGCCGTTCAGAACGCCCGGGTCGACGCCCTGGCGCTCGGCGGCGACCAGGTACATGCAGAAGACGGGCACGGCGGGGCCGCTGATCGTCATGGAGGTCGTCACGTCGCCGAGCGGGATGTCCTTGAAGAGGACCTCCATGTCGGCGGCGGAGTCGATGGCCACGCCGCAGTGCCCGACCTCACCGAGCGAGCGGGGGTCGTCGGAGTCGCGGCCCATGAGGGTGGGCATGTCGAAGGCCACGGAGAGGCCGCCGCCGCCGTTGGCCAGGATCATCTTGTAGCGCTCGTTCGTCTGCTCGGCGTTGCCGAAGCCGGCGAACTGGCGGATGGTCCAGGTCCTGCCCCGGTATCCGGTGGCGTAGAGCCCGCGCGTGAAGGGGTACTCCCCGGGCCAGCCGATCCGCTCGAACCCGTCGTACGTGTCCCCGGGGCGCGGCCCGTAGACGGGGTCGACCGGGTCGCCGGAGAGCGTGGTGAAGTCCGCGTCGCGCTTGCGGGCCTTGTCGTAACGGGCCTGCCAGCGGCGGCGGCCTTCCTCGATCGCGTCAGCGTCCATACCTTCGAATTTACTAGGACGTCCTAGTAAAAGTCGATGGCTGACCGCCGTACGAATGCGTACGGCGGCAGGTGTTACGCCTTCGCGGTGACCGGGGAGCCGTCGGTGATCAGCGGCTCGACGTCACGGGCGACCTTGCGCTCGACGAAGAACGCGGCCGTCGGGATCGTGCCGGAGACCAGCACCCACAGCAGCTTGCCGAACGGCCACTTCGCCTTGGAGCCCAGGTCGAAGGCGAAGATCAGGTAGATGATGTAGAGCACGCCGTGCACCTGCGACACGACGAGCGTCAGACCCTCGCCCTTGTCGAAGCCGTACTTGAACACCATGCAGGCGCACAGCACGAGCAACATGACGGCGGTGACATAGGCCATCACCCGGTAGCGGGTCAGCACGCTTCGCTTCATGCCTACGAGCGTAACGGCCCGTCTCGCGTGATCTTCGCCGCCCCCGCCCGAGCGGAACGGAGGCCTCTACTTCTCCTCGAAGTCCTGCGCGGCGATCCGCAGGGGCCGCAGCATCGCGAAGATCTCCCCGCACTCCTCCGCGTCGTACACCCCGAGCCCGAAGTCCATCGCCATCAGCTCGCGCGTGGCCGCCTCGACGACCTCGCGGCCCTTCTCCGTGATGGACGCGAGCGTGCCCCGGCCGTCGTTGGGGTTCGGGCGCTTGTCGACGAGGCCGGACCTCACGAGCCGGTCGACGGTGTTGGTCACGGACGTGGGATGCACCATCAGCCGCTCGCCGATCTTGGACATCGGCAGCTCACCGGCCTGCGAGAAGGTGAGCAGCACCAGCGCCTCGTAGCGCGCGAAGGTCAGCCCGTACGGCTTGACGACCGCGTCGACCTCGGCGAGCAGGATCTGGTGCGCGCGCATGATCGAGGTGATCGCACCCATGGCCGGGACCGATCCCCAGCGCTGCTTCCAGAGCTCGTCGGCGCGGGCGATGGGATCGAAGGGGAGGCTGAGCGGCTTCGGCACGCCAAAGACCTTACCCGCCGGTCATATGGTGGTCAGCCCCGTCTCGCAATTCGGGCGTACGTTCCCTGAACGCCCCCGGTCGGCCCGCCGCGCACAGCGCCCCCGGTGTCGCACAGGAGGATGATTCGCCCTATATGCAACGATTGCCGGGCTGACTGACCGTCACCGTCGCCCAAGGGGTCTGGATGCACCGGCTGCTCCGCACGTTCACGGCACTCGCGGCTCTCACCGCCCTCGGGCTCACGGCGGGCTGCTCGTCGGGGTCCGGGTCCGAGGCCGGCCCCGCCAGGACCAAGGGCGCGGGCGCAGCCTCCGGTCCCTCGACCGCCGCCGCGAAGGCCCCGCCCAACACGTTCTGGGTCGACCCCGACAGCCCCGCCGCCCGCCAGGTCAAGGAGTGGGAGGCGCAGGGCCGCGCCCAGGACGCCGAGACGCTCAAGCGGATCTCCGAACAGCCGCTGGCCGTGTGGCCGGCCGGGGACGACCCCGCGGCCGACGTCAGGGCGGCGACCGCCGGTGCGGAGAAGGAGGGCCGCACGGCGGTGCTCGTGGCGTACAACATCCCGCACCGCGACTGCGGCCAGCACTCCGCGGGCGGCGCGAACAACGCCGACTACTACCGGAACTGGGTGGACACCTTCGCCGACACGATCGGCAGCGCCCCCGCCGTGGTCATCCTGGAACCCGACGCCATCCCGCACATCGTGGACGGCTGCACCCCGGCCGAGTACCACGCCGACCGCTACCAGCTGCTCTCCGAGGCGATCCAGCGGTTCAAGCGGCAGCCGAAGGTGAAGGTGTACCTCGACGCGGGGAACCCCGGCTGGATCACGGACGCGGACAAGCTCTCCGAACCGCTGCGCCAGGCGGGCATCGCGCGGGCCGACGGCTTCTCGCTGAACGTCTCGAACTTCCAGAGCGACGAGGTCATCAAGAAGTACGGCCGCACGCTGTCGGCGACGGTCGGCGGCAAGCACTTCGTGATGGACACCAGCCGCAACGGCAAGGGCCCGCTGGCGGGCGACCGGCAGGACGCCTGGTGCAACCCGCCGGGCCGGGGCCTCGGCACCCCGCCCACCGACCGCACGGGCGACCCGCTCGTCGACGCCGTCCTGTGGATCAAGCGCCCGGGCGACTCGGACGGCCCGTGCCGGGGCGGCCCGGCGGCGGGGCAGTGGTGGCCGGACTACGCCCTGGGCCTCGCGCGCAACGCGAAGGCGGCGTGAGGCCCGGGTCCGCCCGGGTCACTCCTGGCCCACGTGGATCCACTTGGCCTGCGAGGACGTGCCGTCCCTGTCCGTGACGAAGAGCATGTACCAGCCGGGCGGGACCAGCGCCGCGTCCCGCTGGGGGACGTCCACCGTCACCGCCCCCTTGCCCTTGGTCAGCCCCAGCGCGATCGAACGCTGCTCGACGTCCGTGGTGTGCGTCACCGCGCTGGGCCGCATCAGACGGGCCGAGACGATGTTCTCGGGGCGGTCGGTGCGGAACGTCGCACGGCCGTCCGCCGCCAGCTGCTCCGGGCCCTCGCCGAGGACCGGGCGGGTCTTGCCGCCCTTGTGCAGCGCGGGCGGGGTGAAGATCTCCATGCGCTGCTCGAAGTGGCCGAGCTTGGTGTTCTGCTCGTTGTCGAAGAGCGGGTCCGAGCCGAAGGTGACGACCCGGCCGTCGGGCAGGAGCAGCGCCTCGGAGTGGTAGTTGCGGCCCACCTTGGGCGCCGCGGCCGCGCGGAAGACGTTCTGCTTGGGGTCGTAGAACTGCGCCTTGAGGATGTTGCTGGCGCCGCGGCCCCGGTAGTCGGAGGAGCCGTTGGAGGTGAACACCGAGTCGTCCGGCATGATCACGCTGTTCAGGTAGCGGGTGCCCTCCGGGAGCTGGGGCCCGGTCTTGAAGGACGGGTTGGCCTCCTTGAGGTCGATCACGGCGGTGCGGCGCGTCGCCTTGTCCGACTCGCCCACTCCCCCGCCGCCCAGGATCATCACCTTCTGGTCCTGCGCGGGCGGCAGCAGCACCGACGCGGACGTCTCGGTCTGGTCGACGTCGGTCAGCCCGGGGACCTTCTCGAACTTGTTCGTCCTCAGGTCCCACAGGCCCGGCTCGCGACCCTTGTCCGCCGGTCCGTAACCGGCGTTGGACGCGGGGTAGAAGAGCTTGCCGCCCTTGGTGAGGAAGAGCGCGGGGTAGGTCGGGAAGTACCGCTTGGGGCCGTCGGTCCACTTCTTCGTTTTCGGGTCGTAGATCTCGTTGTCGCCGGGGTCGATGACGCCGACGTCGTCGAGACCGGAAACGGCGAGCACCTTGCCGTCCTCGAGGCCGACCAGCGTCGGGTACCAGCGGGCCTTCTTCATCGGGTCGACGGGGACGTACCGCTCGGCCCTCGGGTCGAACTCGTACGCGGCCTTGATGCCCTGGAAGTCCTGCTTCTCCATGTCGATCTTCTCGGCGATGCCGTACGTGTTGTCGGCCTCGTCACCGGTCAGGCCCTCGATCTCGTACTGCGCCTGCTTGTCGTTGACCGACTGGGGGCCCGGCTCCAGCGCCTCGACGAAGACCCGTGCCTCGCTCGCCTTGACCTTCGTCTTCCAGGGCTGCATCGCGCCGGCCTTGGAGTACGTGATCTCGTAGTCCCGCTTGGCCTTCGGCACCTCGACGTCGAACTTGCTGACGTACTCGATGCCGGACGGCGAGCGGAACTTGGTGCCCTTCTTGAGGATGATGGCCTTGTCGGGGTTCTCGTTCTTGACCCGCATGCCACCGCCGGCCCGCTCGACCTCGCCGTCGAGCAGTTCGTAGCGCGCGGTGCCGCCCGCGACCAGGAGCCGCCCGTCGGGGAGCTGGGCGTGCCCGGCGCAGAAGAAGTCCTCGGGGGTGTCGATCCTCTTGAAGGTGTTCCGCACCGGGTCCCACAGGACCGTGTCGAACGACCCCGCGTCGAACTTCTTCTGTTCGTTGCCCGAGCCCGCGACGATCAGCACCTTGCCGGTGTGCAGAAGTGCGGCGTGGATGGCGTTGGTGCGGAACTCCTTGGGGATGTCGACCTGCTTCCAGGAGCCGTACTTCGCCTTGTAGCCGGGCCGGGAGATCTTGTACTCGTAGTACTGCTCCTCGGCGAAGGAGAGCGCGGCGGGGGCGTTCAGGCCGACGAGCAGGGCGCCCGCGCCGACTCCGATGAGTGTCTTCCTCGTACGCCGCGAGGGTCGGTAGGCCATGGGTGCCATGGGTCAGTTCCCTCCTGTCGTCGTGCCGGTGGCGAAGGCGGGCTCCGGCTCGCCCTCCGCGTCCGGGGCGGACTGCCCGGCCGCGCGCCGCTCCCGTGCCGTCTGGCGGGCCGTTCTGCGCTCCGTGGCGAGGGTGAAGGTCCACACCGCGACCGGGGCCAGCGAGATGGCCATCGCGAGGACGGCCCAGGTGCGCATCGCCACGTGGGTGTGGCCGAGCACGAAGGAGGCGATCAGGGAGGAGGCGAGTATCGCCGCCCAGAAGAGGTGGATGCGGAAGGTCAGCAGCCGGTCCGGGCTGGCGTCGCCGCCCTTCGGCGTGACCACGAAGCGGCTCGGGCGGCGGACGACGGCCGCGCCGAGGGACTTGGCGTAGATGGGGGCGGAGAGCGCCGACATCGCCATGCCCGCGAGGCCTCCGGAGCCCTCGGGCTCGTGCGGGGAGACGTTGTGGCGGCGGTTCCAGAGGTAGAGGCCGATCTGGAGGGCGGCCGCGTCGCTGTAGAGCATCAGCCACACGGAGGCCGCCACCTGCGTGCCGGACGCGCCGAACCACAGGAAGAGGACGCAGCTGAGGATGCCGAGCAGCCAGTTGACCGCCGTCATCGGGTAGTACACGAGCATCATCGTGTACGAGAACAGGCGCCCGGGCGGCATCGTGAACGGCGCCTTCCAGTACTGCTTGAACAGCGTCTCGTACGTGCCGCGCGACCAGCGCATCTGCTGGGTGAAGAAGTCCGTCCAGGAGGCCGGTCCCTCGCCGACGGCCAGCACGTCGGGGGTGTAGACCGAGCGCCAGTGCTGCTGGGTGGCGGGGTTGCGGCGGCGGTGCAGCTCGAAGCCGGTCGCCATGTCCTCGGTGATCGAGTCGTACAGGCCGCCTATCTGCGTGAGCGCCTTGATGCGTACGACGTTGTTGGTGCCGACGAACATGGGCGCGCGGTAGCGGTTGCCCGCTCGCTGGATCAGCGCGTGGAAGAGGAACTGCTGGGACTCGGCGGCCTTGGTGACGGGGGTGGTGTAGTTCCCGTAGACCTGCGGTCCGACCACGAACGCGATGTCCGGGTCACGGAAGTACCCCATCATCCGCTCCAGGAAGTTGGGGAGCGGGACGTGGTCCGTGTCGACGGAGGCGAAGAAGTCGTACTCCGCGTGGTGCATCGCCAGCCAGGCGTTGTAGTTGCCGTGCTTGGTGCGGGCCTTGTGCGGGCCCTTCGCGCGGTTCCACTCCGGGACGCCGAGGCGCGTGAAGTGCCGGACGCCGAGTTCTTCGCAGAGCGCCTTGGCGTCGGGGTCGTTCCCCTCGTCCAGGAGCCATACGTCCAGGGGGCCCGTGTGGTGTATCCGGACGGCCCCTTCGAGGGTGGCCCGGACCATGGAGAGGGGCTCCTTGCCGGGCACGTACGTGGTGAGGAAGGCGACGCGGGTGCCCTTCTCCGGGTACACCGGGACCGGGTCCCTCGCGACCATCGTCGCGTGTGCGATCGATATGACGTTGACCAGCATGAAGAGTTCGATCAGGCCGATCGCCGCGAGCATCGTGACGTCGAGTCCGATGAGCCAGCGTTCGCCGCCCTCGCGTTCGGTCCAGTGCGTGGGCCACACGAGGTAGACGAGCAGGAGCCCGGTGAGTATCGGGGCCAGCGTCATCAGGAGCACGGCGCGTATTCGGTGGGGCTCGGAGGAGAGCAGCTTGCGGTACTGGACCCGATAGCCGCCTGCGCCGCCGTTTTTGCCGCTCTTGCCGTCCTTGCCGTCCTTGCCGCCGTGTGGCTCGGTGAGCGGTCCGGCGAGCGTGCTGTGGGTGTCGTAGTCGTAGCCCTCCGGCTGCCGCACAGCGCCCTCCAGTGTTCTGGTGAATCGAACGAGCCGATACCCCCACAAAAGGGGGTTTTCGTCGGCGTGTCGAACCGGGTACGTCCGTGCGAGGGGTTTTGGGGCGGGGGGTTGCGGGGGTGGGGGGCGTGTGGGTGGGGGCGTGTGGGTGGGGTGGGAGTGGGCCGTGTCGTGAAGTGCGGGTGGGGGCCGGGGTCGCGCCTGGCTCGTCGGTGGGGCGGGGCCGCGGCGGTATGTCCGTCCTCGCCATCTTGGCGTCGGCGCCTTTTCGCTGTGCCGGAGCTGCTCCACTGTGCTCCGGGCGGACATACCGCCACGTCCCCTCCGGTCTCGACGGCGGCTGCGGACCGGTGCCACCCAGCAGACCCAGCGCGGTGAACGACCGCCCCTACCCAGCAGGCCGGTGCCGGGCAAACGGGTGGGTGGGAGACATCCGCCGCGGAGCGGCGGGCCAGGGCCCCCGCGTCGCGAGGCGAGGACACCAGCCAAGCGGCAAGCCGCGGCACGGGGGCGAAGGCGCCGGCTCAGGGCCGGGAAGACCGGCGGAGCCGATGGCGGACCGCCCGCTGCGCGAGGGGGCCGAGGTCCTCGACCGCACCCACCAGGAGGGACAGCTGCTCCAGCGACGCGAGCGCCCGCTCGGTGCCGACGGGGTCGACCCCTTCGTACAGCTCCAGCCCCACGAAGGACGCCGCCACCGCCCGGGCAAGTCCCACGACATCCGTGAACTCCCCGAGCGGAGACGCCGCAAGGACCCGCGCCAGAACCTTCTCGATCTCCTCGACCCAGAGCGCGAGCCCCGCCGCGGTCGCCGCCGCGAGCCGAGGCTGCGTCTGCGCGCCCGCGAGCAACTGCCCGAGGACCGCCACGTGCCCGGCCTCCCGCTCCTCCTCGTGCATCTCCCGCCCGAAGGCGAGCAGTTCGGAGAGGGAGCCGATCCCGGCGAGGCGGTCGCGGTAGAGGGCCACGCGCTGCTCGGTCCCGTACCGGCACGCCGCCGCGAGCAGTTCGTCGACGGAACCGAAGTGGTAGAAGACCAGCGCCTGGTTGACCCCCGCGGCGGCGGCGATGCTGCGCGCCGACGTCTTGGCGATGCCCTGCTCCGTGAGCGTCCGCAGCGCACCGTCGAGAAGCTTCTCGCGCGTCTCCCGCCCCTTGTCGGGGTCCTTGGCGGCGCTCACGCCCGCGCCTCCTCGCGAACGGGCCGCAGCCCGGCCCGCACCCCGCACGTACGGACGTCCGTATACGTCGCCCGGAAGGACCCCTCGTACCCGAAGAGCGGCCCGAAGCGCCGGTTGACGACGCGGACCCGGATGCGGAAGCACCCCGCGTCATCGTCGTAGGACTCGCGCACCTCGGCATCGCCGCCGATCAGCGAGGGAACGCGGCAGTCCACCGGCCCCTCCCGGAACCGGTGCTCTCCGGAGCGGATCACGAGCGAGCCGTCGGGCTCCGCCCGGAAGTGCAGGTCGCTGGCGAGGTGCTGGTGCGTGCCGAGGTAGTCGAGCACGCGGTCACCCTTGGGGCTCAGGACCATCTGGGCGTCGAATCGGCGGGGCCCGCCGGGCAGGTCGAAGGTGCGCACGAAGGTCACCGTCTCACGGCCGTACGTGTCGGCGTACGGCACGTTCTCGATCACGAAGGGGACGTCGCGGCCCTGGCGCGGGACGAGGATGTTGCGGGTTCCGCCGACCGCGAGGAACGGCTTCACGAAGCCCCGGCCGTGCCAGATCCGGTCCATCACGCCCCGCCCGGTGCAGGCCTCGCCGCTCTCCAGACCGACGGAGAAGCGACGCCGGAGCTGCGGGTGGAGCCGGCGGAAGTCGGCGCCCATCACGGTTTCGAAGATCGAGGTCATGGCTGCGGCTCCGTGGCGGTGGCGGGGGTGGACAGGATGCGCGGGGCACGCGCGCGTGCCGGTGGGGTGCGCAGGCAGCGGCGGGCGGCCGGGGTGGTGGGCAGCGGCGGCAGGATCAGCGCGAGCGCGGCGGCCGCGAGGGCCGTCACGGGGAGGAAGAGGACGGCTGCCGCCACGCACAGCACGCGCAGGACGACCTCCGCGAGGGCGTTCACCAGGGCGCGTTCGGGGGTGATGTCCCGCTCCAGCCAGAGTCTGAGGCGGTCGAACGACCAGGCGGTGGCCCAGCCCATCAGCGGGCGGAGGAACGCGCGGTCGGCGAGCGCGCCGAAGCGGCCCCAGCGCGGCCGGTAGTCGTATCCGGTGAGGAAGCGGATGCCGTCGCCGTCGGGCGCGGGTACGTAGCGCCAGTAGCCGCTGCCCTCTTCGAGGAGGGAGAGCGGGTGGGGCGAGGCGAAGCGCAGGGCGGACGTCCGCGTGCCGTCGGGGCGCCGCCTCTCCCCCGCGCTGACGCCGGTGCCGGCGATCGTGAGGAAGGGCAGTACGCGCGTGGCGTACCGGAAGTGCTGCTGCTCGCCCTCCCGGCACGGCAGGTAGGCGATCTCGGTGAAGCGCAGGTCCCAGCGCTGGTGCGAGCCCGGCTCCTGGGTGCGCTCCCACAGGTCGTCGAGATCGGCACGTATCCGTGCCTCGATATACAGGCTCACCCTGAACCCCCACGTCAGCGCCTTCTTGAGCGACTGCTCAAGTGGACGGTACAACTGTTTGAGCACTCGCTCAAGTTCGCGTACGCAGGAAGCAGGAAGGTGGGACCGGGAGGCAGGAAAGTGGCACAGGAAAGCCCCCGCCCAGGAGGGCGGGGGCTTGCGAGGCGCACGGAGGCGGACCTACACGGAGAGGCGGACCTAGGCGGAGAGGTGGCGCTCCACCGTCTCGACCTTGGAGGTGAGACCGTCCGTCATCCCGGGGCGGATGTCCGCCTTCATGACGACGGAGACGCGGGGCGCCCGCGCCTCCACGGCGGCGACGGCGCGCTTGACGACGTCCATGACCTCGTCCCACTCGCCCTCGACGGAGGTGAACATCGCGTCGGTCTTGTTCGGCAGGCCCGACTCGCGGACGACGCGGACGGCGTCGGCCACGTACTCGCCGACGTCCTCACCGACGCCGAGCGGGGTCACGGAGAAGGCGACGATCATGCGTTGACGATCCCTTCCTTGCGGGCGCGCGACGCGATCACCGCGGACTCGGCCTCGCGCTTCAGCTTGCGTTCGGCGAAGAAGCCGCCGGTCGGCAGGACGGAGAGGACGAAGTACAGGGCGGCGGTCTTGAGGTCCCACTTCGTGCGGTTCCAGGCGTCCAGCCAGAAGATCACGTACAGCACGAAGAGCACGCCGTGGATCATGCCCATCGCCGGCACGGCGTTGAACTCCGTGGTCCGCTTGAGCACCGAGCAGACGAGCAGCAGCAGGAAGGAGACGGCCTCGGGGGCCGAGACCAGGCGGAGGCGGCGGAGTGCGGAAGCGGTCTTGATGTCCACGGGTCACCTTCGGTGGGGTGGGGGCGGCGGGAGGGGGCTGCGCGCTCGGCGGCGCCGATCTTGTGAACGCGCGCACAAGCGACCCCCATTGTGACATCGGGGGGTTCTCGGGGTTCGCTCAGGGGCGTTCACCCTGTTCTGGGCGGGTACGCGGGGGCTACCGTCGATTCGTGGCTACGTTCCGGCTCCAAGGGAGCAGAGTGCTCGCCGTCGACATGACCGGCGACGCCGTGAAAGCGAAGAACGGCTCGATGGTCGCCTACGACGGCCAGATGGCCTTCAAGAAGATGTCCGGCGGCGGCGAGGGCATCCGCGGCATGGTGACGCGCCGCGTGACCGGCGAGCAGATGACGGTGATGGAGGTGAAGGGGCATGGCACCTGCTGGTTCGCCGACCGCGCCACCGAGATCAATCTGGTGGAGCTGCGCGGCGAGAAGCTGTACGTCGAGGCGGGCAATCTGCTGTGCACCGACGCCGGCCTGCGCACCGGCACCAGCTTCACGGGCCTGCGCGGCGCGACACAGGGGAACGGCCTGTTCACCACGACCGTCGAGGGCACGGGCCAGGCGGCGATCGTCTCCGACGGCCCCGCGGTGGTGCTGCGCGTCTCCCGGCAGTATCCGCTGACGGTCGACCCGGGCGCGTACATCGCGCACCAGGGGGACGTCCGCCAGAGCTTCCAGTCCGGCGTCACCTTCCGCACGTTCATGGGCGAGGGCGGCGGCGAGGCCTTCCAGATCCGCTTCGAGGGCGACGGCCTCGTCTACGTACAGCCCAGTGAGCGCACCACGATCGCGGGGGATGTCTGACATGCCTTTCCGGCAGATCAACTCGAAGATGGTCGAGGCGACGGTCACCCCGGGAGCCAAGATCTTCAGTCAGCGCGGCGCCATGCTGGCCTATCGGGGAGACGTCTCGTTCACGCCCAACCTCCAGGGCGGGCAGGGCGGTCTGGCGTCCATGATCGGGCGCCGGGTCGCGGGCGAGGCGGCCCCGCTGATGACGGTCGAGGTCCACCAAGGCCCTCACGGCCGGGCGGGCACCCCCACCGGGACGGTCCTGTTCGGGCACGGCGGCCACCACATCCAGGTGATCGAGCTGTCCGGAGACACCCTGTACGTGGAGGCGGACCGCCTGCTCGCCTTCGACGGCACGCTCCAGCAGGGCACGATGTTCATGGGCTCCCAGGGCGGCGTCATGGGCATGGTGCGCGGCCAGGTCACCGGCCAGGGCCTGTTCACCACGACCCTGAAGGGTCACGGCGCGGTCGCCGTCATGGCGCACGGCGGGGTGATCGAGGTGCCGATCACCCCGCAGCGCCCGGTCCATGTCGACCCCCAGGCCTATGTGGCGCACCACGGCGACGTGCGCAACAAGCTCTCCACAGCGCTGGGCTGGCGCGACATGGTGGGCCGGGGCTCCGGAGAGGCGTTCCAGCTGGAGCTGTCGGGAAGCGGCACGGTGTACGTCCAGGCCTCGGAGGAGAAGCTGTGAATCCCCGCATCTCGACCCCGGCGGGCGCGCCCGCGGTCCTCGACCCCCTGACGCTGCCGAGCGACGACAACGTCAACGCGTACACCTTCTGCGTGGAGCTCAAGGGAAGCCAGTGGTTCCTACAGAAGGGGAAGATGATCGCCTACTACGGGCGGATCGACTTCAACGGCATAGGGCACGGCCGTCTCGACCGCCTGGTACGGACGAGTTTTCATTCGCCGCTGCACGCAAGTGACTGGGTCGTGGCGGACGGCCAGGGCAAGATGCTCCTCGCCGACCGGGCCTTCGACGTGAATTCGTACGACCTCGATGAGGGCAACCTGACCATTCGCTCGGGCAACCTCCTCGCTTTTCAGCCAACTCTCGCTCTGAAGCAATCGATCGTTCCGGGCTTCCTGACACTCATCGGAACCGGAAAGTTCGTGGCCGCGTCGAACGGTCCGGTGGTGTTCATGGAACCCCCGATCCGCGTCGATCCACAGGCGCTCGTGGGGTGGGCCGACTGCCCTTCACCGTGCCATCACTATGACCACGGTTACCTCACCGGTGTGATCGGGGGCATGCGGGCGCTGACCGGCATCGGCGGCACCTCCGGAGAGGAGCACCAATTCGAGTTCGTGGGCGCCGGCACGGTGCTGCTCCAGTCGTCCGAGGCGCTGCTGCCCGAGCAGGCCGCCGGAGGGGTGCCGGACCAGGCAGGGGTGCCGGGTGGGAGGAGCGCTCCCACTCAACCGGGGCAGCAATCCGGTGCACCGCGTCTTCCCGGACAACTGGGGGACCTCCAGCGTCGCTTCGGGCTGTGAGCGGTAGTCTGCGGAGTGTGACGGCGAACGCCTGTACCCCTCCCCGCGACCAGGGGATGCGAGGCGCGTCACATCCCACCATTCGTTCACCTTTCAACTTCTTAGGTAGAATCGATTCCATGGAGACCGAGACGGCCCCGCAGTGGCTGACCGACGAGGAACAGTGCGCTTGGCGCACCCACGTGGAGGTCAACAGGATGCTGACATATCAGCTCGAAAAGGACCTTCAGCCGTTCAACCTGACCATGAACGACTACGACATTCTCGTGCATCTCTCCGAATCGGAAGAGCTGCGGATGCGCATGAGCGATCTCGCCGCCGCCACCCTCCAGTCCAAGAGCCGCCTGTCCCACCAGATCACCCGTATGGAGAACGCGGGCCTGGTGCGCCGTGAGAACTGCGAGTCCGACCGGCGCGGCCTCTACACCGTCCTCACCGAGGAGGGCATGGAGACCATGCAGAAGGTGGCCCCGCACCACGTCGCCTCCGTGCGGCGGCACTTCGTCGACCTCGTCTCCCCCGAGGCGCTCACCGAACTGCACAAGGCCCTGACCCCGATCGCGGAACACCTGCGCTCCCAGCGCGGCAAACCCTGACCGCTCCCGCGGCCGCCGGTCGTGACGTCACTCAATCCGCCGAGGACTGGGGGGCGGGCAACCGGAGCTCGAAGAGCGCACCCCCGGACGGCGCCTCCCTGACCCCCAGAGTGCCGCCGTGCCGCGCCGCCACGTCCCGGGCGATCGCGAGGCCCAGACCGGCCCCGCCCTCGTCGCGGGTCCGCGCGTCATCCAGACGTACGAACCGCTCGAAGATCCGCTCCCGCTCACCCGGGGGCACTCCGCTCCCGTCATCGGACACCTCAAGGACCGCCCACGCGCCATCGGCCCGGGTGGTGACCGTGACGCGGGAGACCGCGTGCCGTTGCGCGTTGTTCAGGAGGTTGCCGAGCACCCGCGCCAACTGGCCGCGGGAGCCAGCGACTTCCACGCTCGTCAGGTCCGTGTGTACGTCGACGCGGTTCCGCGTGCGCTGCGACAGCTCCTCGCGGACGAAGGCCGCCAGGTCGACGCGTGCCTCGCCGGGCTTCTCGCCCGCGTCGAGGCGGGCGAGAAGCAGCAGGTCGGCGGCGAGCCCCTGAAGCCGCACGGTGTCCTCCACGGCGCCGTCGACGTCCAGCAGCTCCGGGTGGGCGGCGCCGACCTCGAGCTGGGTGCGGAGCGAGGCGATGGGGCTGCGCAGTTCGTGCGAGGCGTCCGCCACGAAGCGCCGCTGGCGCTCCACGGAGGTCTGTAGGGCGGTCAGCGTCTCGTTCGTGGTGCGGGCGAGGCGGGCGATCTCGTCGTGCGTGTCCGGCTCGGGCACGCGGCGCGCGAGGTCCTCCGACGCGGTGATCGCGGACATCTCCGCGGTGATCGCGGCCACCGGGCGCAGCGCGCGGCGCGTCACCAGCCAGGTGACGCCCGCGACGACACCGAGCAGCAGGGGGAAGCCGATGAGCATGGACGTCAACGCCGTCGAGACCGCGCTCTGTTCGTCGGTGAGCGAGCCGCCCGCGTAGACGGTGAGGTCGCCCTTGTCCTCCGTGCTCACCTCGACGGCGGCGAAGCGGTAGTCGGCGCTCTCGCCGTCGACGGTGGCGGAGCCGCCGGTGTACTCGGCGTCGCCGTCGATCTCACCGCGCTCGGCGGCCTCGGCGGGGTCGGCCGCGTCGCTGCTCTCCGCGCTCTCCGTGCCGTCACCGTCCTCGTCGCCCTCCTCGCCACCGTCCTTGCCCCCGGACTGCTTCGCGGCGGCGGCACCGGGCTTGACCGCGTCGGTCCCGGTGCCGCTGATCCGCTCCAGGTCCTCGCTGGCGGCCACCAACCTCCCGTCCTCGTCGACCACTTGGACCGGGGCGTCCTCGCCGTCCGGCAGGTCGAGATCGTCGTACGCCCGGCCCGTCGCGAGCTGGGAGGCGACCTCGCGGGCAGCGGAGTCGGCGCGGCCGTCCGCCTGGCCGGTGAGGTTGGTGCGCAGCGAGAGCAGCACGGCGGCGCCCGCCGCGACCAGGGCGAGGGCGACGACCAGGCTCGCGCCGAGGGTGGCCCGGGCGCGCACGGAACCGAACAGCCGCGTCACCGCGGGGCCTCCAGACGGTAACCGGCGCCGCGCACCGTCCTGATGAGGGCCGCGCCCAGCTTGCGGCGCAGCGTGCTCACGTACACCTCGACGATGTTCGGGTCCCCTTCGTACGCGAAGTCCCAGACGTGCTCCAGGATGTCGCCCTTGGAGACGACCTCCCCGGCCCGCAGCACCAACTGCTCCAGGACCGCGAACTCCTTCGCGGTGAGGGTGACTTCGTCCTCGCCGCGGAAGACGCGGCGCGCGGCCGTGTCGACCCTCAGGTCGCCCAGCGTGTGGAGGGGCGACGGGCCGCCGTTGCCGCGGCGGCGCAGCAGGGCCTTCACGCGGGCCACGAGCACGACGTACGAGAACGGTTTGGTGAGGTAGTCGTCGGCGCCCGTGTCCAGGCCCTCCGCCTCGTCGTACTCGCCGTCCTTGGCGGTGAGCATCAGGATCGGCACGTCGTTGCCCGCGGCGCGGAGCGTGGAGCAGATGCGGTAGCCGTTCATGCCGGGCAGCATGATGTCGAGGACGACCAGGTCGTACGTGCCCTCGCTCGCGCGGTGCAGTCCGTCGACGCCGTCGTGGACGACGTCGACGGCGTAGCCCTCGGCGGTCAGGCCCTTGGCGAGCGACAGGGCCAGCCGCTTCTCGTCCTCCACGATCAACAAACGCATGCGTTCAGGGTGGCAGAGCGAACCTGAAGAGTTCTTCAGGCGGCTTCAGCTTCCGTTCAGGATCGTTCAGCCAGATTGGTCCTCGTAGCAAGCGAACGGCAGCGGCCCCCGGGCCGCGGCACACTCGCCCCCGTCTCTGGAGGAATCCCTCATGAAGCGCAACATCGTCATCGCCACCGTCGCCGCCGCGGCCCTGATCACGGGAGGCACCGCCACCGCCCTCGCGACCACCGGCGACGACGAGACGGCCGCCAAGCAGTCGAGCGTCCAGGTGAAGGACAACGACCGCAAGGACGACGACGGCCAGGGCGACGACCGCGACGACGCCGACGACGCCGCCGAGAACACCGCCGAGGCCAAGGCCGCCAAGGTGACGGCCGCCGACGCGATCAGGGCGGCGCTCGCGAAGACCCCCGGCACCGCGGTCTCCGCCGAGCTGGACGAGGAGGACGGCGGCCTGGTCTGGGGCGTCGACATCCTGAAGGGCGGCACCTGGCACGAGGTCGAGGTCGACCCCGGCACCGGCAAGGTGCTCGGCACCTGGGTCGACAAGGACGACGACGGTGACGACGCCGCCGACGCCGCCCGGGTGAACTCCGCGCTCAAGGGCGCGTCCACCAGCGCCGAGGACGCCGCGCGCGCCGGCGCCGACAAGGGCACGGTGACCTCCGTGGACCTGGACGACGACGGCACCTCGGGCGCCTGGGGCGTGGAGACCACGGGCGCCAAGGGCGCCGAGTCCGAGTGGAACGTCGACCTGAAGACCGGCAAGGTCACGGCGGACCGCAACGATGACCACGACGACCAGGCCGACCAGGCCGACGACGACCGCGACGACCAGGCCGAGGACGGCTCGGACGACTGACCGCCGGCACCACACACATCCGCCTCGGGGGCGGCGTCCTTGGACGCCGCCCCCGAGGCGTCTTCCGTGCGGATGCGGCTCAGGTCATCCCGCGGTGACCCCGTCGACCAGCTCATCGGCCGCCGCATAAGGGTCAAGCTCCCCCGCGACGATCCGCTCCGCCAGCGAGGAGAGCCGCCGGTCCCCGTGGACGGACCCGATCCGCTCACGCAGCGCGGTGACCGCGATCGTCTCGACCTCCCGGGAGGCACGGGAGACCCGCCGCTCGGCGAGGACCCCCCGCTCCTCCATCCACGCCCGGTGCTTCTCCAGCGCCTCGACGACCTCGTCGATGCCCTCGCCCCGCGCCGCGACCGTCTTCACGATGGGCGGCCGCCAGTCGCCGGGCCCCCTCGACTCCCCGAGGCCGAGCATGTGGTTCAGCTCCCGCGCGGTCGCGTCCGCGCCGTCCCGGTCCGCCTTGTTGACGACGTACACATCACCGATCTCCAGGATCCCGGCCTTGGCCGCCTGGATACCGTCGCCCATGCCCGGCGCGAGCAGGACCACCGAGGTGTCCGCCTGCGAGGCGATGTCCACCTCGGACTGCCCGACACCGACGGTCTCCACCAGTACGACGTCGCAGCCCGCCGCGTCCAGCACGCGGATCGCCTGCGGCGCGGCCCATGCGAGCCCGCCGAGGTGGCCGCGCGTGGCCATGGAGCGGATGTAGACGCCGGGGTCGGACGCGTGTTCGGACATCCGCACCCGGTCACCGAGGAGCGCGCCCCCGGAGAAGGGTGACGACGGGTCGACGGCGAGTACGCCGACCCGCTTCCCGGCCCGCCGGTAGGCGCTGACCAGAGCGGACGTGGAGGTGGATTTGCCGACACCGGGCGATCCGGTGATCCCGACCACGTACGCGTGTCCCGCCAATGGAGCAAGCGCCGCCATCACTTCGCGCAGCTGCGGCGACGCCCCCTCGACCAGTGAGATCAGCCGGGCCACGGCCCGCGGCCTGCCCTCGCGGGCCTGCGCCACCAGGGAGGGGACGTCCTGCATGAGACAGCTCCGTTCGCTACGTACGGGACGGGACGACCGGCGGGGTCAGCCCTTCGCCACCTTGAGGATCAGCGCGTCGCCCTGGCCACCGCCACCGCACAGCGCCGCCGCGCCCACACCGCCACCGCGCCGCTTCAGCTCCAGGGCGAGGTGCAGCACGACACGCGCGCCGGACATCCCGATCGGGTGACCCAGCGCGATGGCCCCGCCGTTGACGTTCACCTTTTCCGAGGACACTCCGAGGTCCTTCATTGACTGCACCGCGACGGCGGCGAAGGCCTCGTTGATCTCGATGAGGTCCAGGTCCGCGACGTCCAGGCCCTCCTTCTTCAGGGCGTGCCGGATGGCGTTGGACGGCTGCGACTGGAGGGAGTTGTCCGGGCCCGCCACGTTGCCGTGCGCGCCGATCTCCGCGATCCAGTCCAGGCCCAGCTCCTCGGCCTTGGCCTTGGACATGACGACGACCGCCGCGGCGCCGTCGGAGATCTGCGAGGCCGTGCCCGCGGTGATCGTGCCGTCCTTGGCGAAGGCGGGGCGCAGCTTGCCGAGGGACTCGGCGGTGGTCTCGGGGCGGATGCCCTCGTCCTTGGAGAAGAGCACCGGGTCGCCCTTGCGCTGCGGGATCTCGACCGGTGTGATCTCGGCCTCGAACAGGCCGTTCTTCTGCGCGGCGGCGGCCCGCTGGTGCGAGAGGGCGGCGATCTCGTCCTGCTCGGGGCGGGCGATGCCGAGGCGGCTGTTGTGCTTCTCGGTGGACTCGCCCATGGCGACGCCCTCGAAGGAGTCGGTCAGACCGTCGTACGCCATCGAGTCGAGCATCTCGATCGCGCCGTACTTGTGGCCCTCGCGCGACTTGGGGAGCAGGTGCGGGGCGTTGGTCATCGACTCCTGGCCGCCCGCGACGACGATGTCGAACTCGCCCGCGCGGATCAGCTGGTCGGCGAGCGCGATCGCGTCGAGGCCCGACAGACACACCTTGTTCACGGTGAGCGCGGGGACGTTCATCGGGATGCCCGCCTTGACGGCGGCCTGGCGCGCCGGGATCTGCCCCGCCCCGGCCTGGAGCACCTGGCCCATGATCACGTACTGGACCTGGTCGCCGCCGATGCCGGCGCGGTCGAGCGCGGCCTTGATCGCGAAGCCCCCCAGGTCCGCACCCGAGAAGGACTTCAGGGAGCCGAGCAGGCGGCCCATGGGCGTGCGCGCGCCCGCGACGATCACTGAGGTGGTACCGGACGTTCGAGACATGTGCCACGGCCCCTTGGGAGGAGGAGTTAACGAGGGTTTATCTGAATGTACTGAGCAGTACCCCGTGCGTCATCGGGCGGCGGGTGTGATCGCGCGCACGTTGCGTAATCACCGCATGAAGCGCTGCACTTGAAGCATGCTGACGCGAATCGACCACATCGGGATCGCCTGTTTCGACCTCGACAAGACCGTCGAGTTCTACCGGAAGACGTACGGATTCACGGTCTTCCACACCGAGATCAACGAAGAGCAGGGTGTGCGCGAGGCCATGCTCAAGATCAACGAGACCAGTGACGGAGGTGCCTCCTACCTCCAGCTCCTCGAGCCCACGCGGGACGACTCCGCGGTGGGCAAGTGGCTGGCCAAGAACGGCGAGGGCGTCCACCACATCGCCTTCGGCACCGCGGACGTGGACGGCGACGCCGCGGCCATCAAGGACAAGGGCGTCCGGGTGCTGTACGACGAGCCGCGGATCGGCTCCATGGGGTCCCGCATCACGTTCCTCCACCCCAAGGACTGCCACGGAGTTCTGACCGAACTCGTCACTTCGGCGCCCTCCGAGACACCGGAGCACTGACCTCCGTATATCTGGGCCGGTAGGGTTAGTGACTGGCCGTCCGAAGTCGGGGCGGCAGGCTGCCCGAAAGCTGGGCGGCCGCGTGCCGGGGTCCGGGTTTCGGGGGACGAGCGTCGGGGCAGCAACCCATGCTCCGCCGTTGATCTGACACCATTCCCCCGGGGGCCTCGTCCGGCAGATGGACGAGGCTCGATGGAGAGAATTGCGACCAGGAGTGGGGCCTCCCCTGCTCGAGCGCAGCCGAGAGCTCGGGGAAGGATGGGACCGCGCAGTGCGGGGCTACGAACGCCAAGAGAACTCGCGGGCTGAGACCGACAGTCTTTCGCGGTTCGAGGCCGAGATGGACCGGCTGAAGACCGAGCGGGAGAAAGCCGTCCAGCACGCCGAGGACCTCGGCTACCAGGTCGAGGTGTTGCGCGCCAAGCTGCACGAGGCGCGCCGCAACCTCGCGAACCGCCCTGCCTACGACAGCGCGGACATCGGTTACCAGGCCGAACAGCTGCTGCGTAACGCGCAGATCCAGGCCGAGCAGCTGCGCGCGGACGCCGAGCGCGAGCTGCGCGACGCCCGGGCGCAGACCCAGCGCATCCTCCAGGAGCACGCCGAGCAGCAGGCCAGGCTCCAGTCCGAGCTGCACGCCGAGGCCGTCGCGCGCCGCCAGCAGCTCGACCAGGAGCTGGCCGAGCGCCGCCAGACCGTCGAGTCGCACGTCAACGAGAACGTGGCGTGGGCCGAGCAGCTGCGGGCCCGCACCGAGCAGCAGGCCCGCCGCCTTCTGGACGAGTCGCGCGCCGAGGCCGACCAGGCCCTGGCCGCCGCCCGCGCCGAGGCCGAGCGCGTAGCCGAGCAGGCCCGCCGACGCCTGGCGAGCGACGCCGAGGCCGCCCGCGCCGAGGCCGAGGCCATCCTGCGCCGCGCCCGTTCGGACGCCGAGCGCCTCCTGAACGCCGCCTCCACGCAGGCCCAGGAGGCCACCGACCACGCCGAGCAGCTGCGCTCCACCACGGCGACCGAGTCCGAGCAGGCCCGCCGCCAGGCCGCCGAGGCGAGCCGCGCGGCCGAGCAGCGCATGGCCGAGGCCGACGCGTTGCTGCGCGAGGCACGCGCCGAGGCCGAGAAGGTGCTCGCCGAGGCCAAGGAGAGCGCGGGCAAGCAGCTCGCGGCCGCCGAGGCCGCGGGCGAGCAGCGCACGCGCACCGCCAAGGAGCAGGTCGCCCGGCTCGTCGGCGAGGCCACCAAGGAGGCCGAGTCCGCCAAGTCCGAGGCCGAGCAGCTGATCGCCGACGCCCGCGCGGAGGCCGAGAAGCTGATCGCGGACGCCGCCGAGAAGGCGCGCACGATCACCGCCGAGGAGACCGCGGGCCAGCTCGCGAAGGCCGCGCGGACGGCCGAGGAGGTCCTGGACAAGGCCTCGAAGAACGCCAAGGAGACCACGAAGGCCGCCACCGACGAGGCCGAGCGGATCCGCTCCGAGGCCGAGGCGGAGGCGGACCGGCTGCGCGCCGAGGCGCACGACATCGCCGAGGAGCTGAAGGGCGCGGCGAAGGACGACACCAAGGAGTACCGCGCCAAGACCGTCGAGCTCCAGGAGGAGGCGCGCAGGCTGCGCGGCGAGGCCGAGCAGCTGCGGGCCGAGGCGGTCTCCGAGGGCGAGCGCATCCGGGGCGAGGCGCGGCGCGAGGCCGTCAAGGAGATCGAGGAGGCGGCCAAGTCCGCCGAGGAGCTGCTGGCCAAGGCCAAGGCCGACGCCGAGGAGCTGCGCACGGCCGCGACCGCCGAGAGCGAGCGGCTGCGCACCGAGGCCGTGGAGCGCGCCACGGCGCTGCGTACGCAGGCCGAGGAGACCCTGGAGCGCACCCGCGCCGAGGCCGAGCGGCACCGCGAGGAGGCCGCCGAGCAGGCCGAGGCCACCAGGGCGGAGGCCGAGGAGGCCGCGCGGGCGCTGCGTGAGGAGACCGAGCGGGCCATAGCGGCACGGCAGGCCGAGGCCGCCGAGGAGCTGACGCGGCTGCACACGGAGGCCGAGGAGCGCCTGGCCGCCGCCGAGCAGGCGCTGACCGACGCACGTTCGGAAGCCGCGCGCATGCGCAAGGAGGCCACGGACGAGACCGACCGGCTGCGCGCGGAGTCCGCCGAGCGGATCCGCACCCTCCAGTCGCAGGCCGAGACGGAGGCCGAGCGGCTGCGCGACGAGGCGGCCGCCGACGCCTCGCAGGCCCGCGCGGAGGGCGAGGCCCTCGCCGTGCGGCTGCGTTCGGAGGCCGCGGCCGAGGCCGAGCGGCTGAAGACCGAGGCGCAGGAGTCCGCCGACCGGGTGCGCGCGGAGGCCGCGGCCGCCGCCGAGCGGGTCGGCGCGGAGGCCGCCGAGGAGCTGGCCGCCGCCCAGGAGGAGGCGGCGCGGCGCCGCCGCGAGGCCGAGGAGACCCTGGGTTCCGCGCGCGCGGAGGCCGATCAGGAGCGCGAGCGGGCCCGCGAGCAGAGCGAGGAGCTTCTCGCCTCCGCCCGCAAGCGCGTCGAGGAGGCGCAGGCCGAGGCCGTCCGCCTCGTCGAGGAGGCCGACCGCCGCGCGACCGAGATGGTCTCGGCCGCCGAACAGACCGCCCAGTCCGTACGGGACTCCGTCGCCGGCCTGCACGAGGCGGCGCAGGAGGAGGTCGCGGGCCTGCGCTCGGCCGCCGAGCACGCCGCGGAGCGTACGAGGACGGAGGCGCAGGAGGAGGCCGACCGCGTCCGCGCCGACGCCCACGCCGAGCGGGAGCGCGCCACCGAGGACGCCCATCGCACCCGGCGCGAGGCGACGGAGGCCTCTGAGGCCGCCAAGGCCCTCGCGGAGCGTACGGTCGCGGACGCGATCGCGGAGGCCGAGCGGATGCGTTCGGACGCCTCGGAGCACGCCCAGCGGGTGCGCACGGAGGCCTCCGACACCATCGCGCAGGCCGAGCAGGACGCCGCCCGCACGCGGGCCGACGCCCGTGAGGACGCCAACCGCATCCGCAGTGACGCGGCGGCCCAGGCCGACACGCTGATCGGCGAGGCCCGCAGCGAGGCCGAGCTGTTGCAGAACGAGACGATCGCGGAGGCCGAGCGGCTCAAGGCCGAGTCGACGGCGGAGGCGGAGCGCCTCACGACCGAGTCCGCCGCGGCGGCCGAGCGGCTGCGCGCCGAGTCCACCGCCGAGGCCGAGCGCCTCAAGGCGGAGACGACGGCGGAGGCCGAGCGGGTCCGCGCGGAGTCCGTGGCCAAGGCCGAGAAGCTCATCTCGGACGCCTCCGGCGACGCGGAGCGGCTGCGGGCAGAGGCCGCCGAGGCGGTCAACTCCGCCCAGCAGCACGCCGAGCGGATCCGCTCCGACGCCGAGCGCCTCAAGGCGGACGCGGCCCGGGAGGCCGAGCGGCTCACGTCCGAGGCGCGCGAGGAGGCCGAGCGCACCCTGGACGAGGCCCGCCAGGCCGCCAACAAGCGCCGCCAGGAGGCCGCCGAGCAGGTCGACACGCTCATCACGGAAGCCGCGGCCGAGGCCGAGAAGCTGACGTCGGACGCCCAGGAGAAGGCCCTGAAGGCGACCACGGACGCCGAGGCGCAGGCCGACACGATGGTCGGCGCGGCCCGCAAGGAGGCCGAGCGGCTGGTCGCCGAGGCGACGATAGAGGGCAACTCCCTGGTGGAGAAGGCCCGTACGGACGCGGACGAGCTGCTGGTCGGCGCCCGGCGCGACGCGACGGCCATAAGAGAGCGCTCGGAGGAGCAGCGTGACCGGCTGACCACCGAGATCGAGGAGCTGCACGAGCGGGCGCGCCGCGAGTCCGCGGAGGCGATGAAGTCGGCGGGCGAGCGCTGTGACGCGCTGGTGAAGGCCGCCGAGGAGCAGCTTGCCGAGGCTCAGGCGAAGGCGAAGGAGATGGTCTCCGACGCCAACTCCGAGGCGGGCAAGGTCCGTATCGCCGCCGTGAAGAAGGCCGAGGCTCTGCTGAAGGAGGCCGAGACCAAGAAGGCCACGCTGGTCGGTGAGGCCGAGCGGATCAAGGCCGAGGCGGAGGCCGAGGCGACGCGCACGGTCGAGGAGGGCAAGCGCGAGCTGGAGGTCCTGGTGCGGCGCCGCGAGGACATCAACACGGAGATCTCCCGTGTCCAGGACGTGCTGGAGGCGTTGGAGTCTTTCGAGGCCCCGACGGGGGGTGCGAAGGCTCCGTCCAACAGCGGATCCGGAGCGGGGGGCGTCAAGGCGGGGGCCGTGGCCGGATCGCCTCGTTCGGGTGGCAAGACGTCAGAGGGCTAGCCAAAGAGGACCTACCGTGCTCTGAGGAGGACCTTCGGCCCTGTCGCTGGCAAGCACTCTGACGTCCTGCCACTCAAAAGGGGTGTCATTCTCCAGATCAAACGGGCATCTGCTCGATGACACGCCGCCTGGACCCCTAGGATTCCTCTATCACCTCACCGGTCTCATTCGACAGGAACCCCATGAGCGACACTTCCCCCTACGGCTTCGAGCTTGTGCGGCGTGGGTACGACCGCGCTCAGGTGGACGAACGTATCTCCAAGCTCGTCTCCGACCGTGACAGTGCTCTTGCCCGTATCACTGCTCTGGAAAAGCGCATCGAGGAGCTGCACCTCGAGACGCAGAACGCCCAGGCCCAGGTCGCCGACGCCGAGCCGTCGTACGCCGGTCTCGGTGCCCGCGTCGAGAAGATCCTCCGCCTCGCCGAGGAGGAGGCGAAGGACCTGCGCGAGGAGGCCCGTCGCGCGGCCGAACAGCACCGCGAGCTGGCCGAGTCCGCCGCCCAGCAGGTGCGCAACGACGCGGAGTCGTTCGCGTCCGAGCGCAAGGCGAAGGCCGAGGACGAGGGCGTCCGGATCGTCGAGAAGGCCAAGGGCGAGGCGAACGCGCTGCGGGCCGAGGCCCAGAAGGACGCGCAGTCCAAGCGTGAGGAGGCGGACGCCCTCTTCGAGGAGACCCGCGCCAAGGCCGCGCAGGCCGCCGCCGACTTCGAGACGAATCTCGCCAAGCGGCGTGAGCAGTCCGAGCGCGACCTGGCGTCCCGTCAGGCCAAGGCGGAGAAGCGCCTCGCGGAGATCGAGCACCGTGCGGAGCAGCTGCGTCTGGAGGCGGAGAAGCTGCGGACGGACGCGGAGCGTCGCGCGCGTCAGACCGTCGAGACCGCTCAGCGGCAGGCCGAGGACATCGTGGCCGACGCGAACGCCAAGGCCGACCGGATCCGCTCGGAATCCGAGCGGGAACTGGCGGCGCTCACCAACCGGCGCGACTCCATCAACGCGCAGCTCACCAATGTGCGGGAGATGCTGGCGACGCTCACCGGCGCGGCCGTGGCCGCCGCCGGTACGCCCGCCGACGACGAGCCGGTCTCCCGAGGTGTCCCGGCGCAGCAGACCCGCTAGCGAGTACGGGACCTGCGGACCGGCTGTGGCTGGTCGCGCAGTTCCCCGCGCCCCTTCGTGGCCCTTTGCCACTCCGGTGGCAGAGGGCCACGGCCCGTTCTAGCGTTGCCGCATGATCGAGCTCTCGGGGCTGACCAAACGGTACGGCGAGAAGGTGGCCGTCAACAACCTGACCTTCACCGTCCACCCCGGCATCGTCACCGGCTTCCTCGGGCCGAACGGCGCGGGGAAGTCCACCACCATGCGCATGATGCTCGGGCTCGACAACCCGTCGGCCGGCGACGTCCGCATCGACGGCAAGCACTACTCCCAGCTGAAGGACCCCCTCAAGTACATCGGCGCCCTGCTTGACGCCAAGGCCATGCACGGCGGTCGCAGCGCCTTCAACCACCTGCTCTGTCTGGCGCAGAGCAACGGCATCCCGCGCGGGCGCGTCCGGGAGGTCCTCGACACCGTTGGGCTGACCGCCGTCGCCAAGAAGAAGGCCAAGGGCTTCTCGCTCGGTATGGGGCAGCGCCTCGGCATCGCGGGCGCGCTGCTCGGCGACCCCGAGATCCTGATGTTCGACGAGCCGGTCAACGGCCTCGACCCCGAGGGCATCCACTGGATCCGGAACCTCATGAAGTCCCTTGCCTCACAAGGGCGTACGGTCTTCGTCTCCTCGCACCTGATGAGCGAGATGGCCCTCACCGCCGACCACCTCGTCGTCATCGGCCAGGGCCGCCTCCTCGCCGACACCTCGATGACCGACTTCATCCGGCAGAACTCACGGTCGTACGTCCGGCTGCGCTCCCCGGAGCGCGAGCGGCTCCTCGACGTGCTGCACCAGGCGGGCATCCCCGCGGTCGAGGCGGGCGACGGCGCCCTCGAAGTGGACGGCACGGCCTCGGAGCGGCTCGGCGAACTCGCCGCGGGCCACCGGCTCGTACTCCATGAGCTGAGCCCTCAGCAGGCCTCCCTGGAGGAGGCGTTCATGCGGCTCACGGCGGAGTCGGTCGAGTACCACGCGCACTCGGACCGCCCACGCTCGGACCACGCGGGGGCCAGTCCGCCGGAGCAGGCCCCCGGGTGGGGCGACGGCTGGCAGCAGCGACGGAAGGGAGCCTGAGCGATGGCCGCCGCACAGGTACTGAAATCGGAGTGGACCAAGATCAGGTCGGTCTCCTCGACCGTGTGGACGCTCGGCCTCGCCGTCGTCGTCACGGTCGCGCTCGGGGCGTTGATCAGCATCCTGTCCAAGAACGACTACGACAGCCTGGACGCCAGGGACAAGCTGACCTTCGACGCGACCTTCATCAGCTTCGCGGGGATGTCCCTCGGCCAGCTCGCGATGATCGTCTTCGGGGTGCTCGTCGTCTCGAACGAGTACAGCACCGGGATGATCCGCACCTCGCTCGCGGCGGTCCCGCAGCGCGGCGCGTTCCTGTTCGGCAAGGTGCTGGTGGCCACGCTGCTCGCCTTCGTCGTGGGTCTGGCCACCAGCTTCATCGCGTTCTTCGTGGGGCAGGCCATGCTGGGGCCCTACCGGGCCGGGATCGGCGACCCCGGTGTGCTGCGGGCCGTCATCGGCGGCGGGCTGTACATGACGCTCATCGCGATGTTCTCGATGGGCGTGGCGGCGATGCTGCGCAGCCCGATGCTGTCGCTGGGCATCCTGATGCCGTTCTTCTTCCTGATCTCCAGCATCCTCGGCAATGTGTCGGCCACCAAGAAGGTCGGCCGCTTCCTGCCCGATCAGGCCGGCAGCAAGATCATGCAGGTCAAGACGCCGTTCGGCGACGACACCCCGTACGGGCCGTGGGGCGGGCTCGCGATCATGGTGGCGTGGGTGGTCGTGGCGCTGCTCGGTGGGTACGTACTGCTGAAGAAGAGGGACGCGTGAAGACGAGGGGCGCGTGAAGACGAGGGGCGCGTGACCGGGGCGTCCTGACGGGCGTAGGGCCACAGGGGGGCGTGTGACGACGCAGGACCGCGGGCTCGCCGCGCTCGGACTCGACGGCGTGCCCGCGCTCCAGCCGCTCAGCTATCCCGGGCTGCCGGTCACCGTGCCCTCCCTGCTGACCGGCGCCGAACTGCTGCCGCTGCGGGCGACGCCCGGCGGCCTCGGTCAGTGGACCGCCGACGGAGGCACCTCGCTCGACGAGGCCCTGGCCATGCTCGGGCAGTCGCCGCTGCGCCGCCGCACCCCCGTCATCGCCGTCGGCTCGAACGCCTCCCCCGGGCAGATCGCCCACAAGCTGGCCCGGCACGGCGTCCCCGCGGCCGTGCCCATGGTGCCCGTACGGGTACGCGGCATCGGCATCGGCTGCTCGGCGCACATCGGCCGCGCCGGGTACGTGGCGGCCGCCCCCTACCCCGCCCCGGCGGCCGAGGCCACGCTGGTCGTCTCGTGGCTGGACGCGGCGCAGCTCGCCGCGGTCGACGGCACCGAGCTACCCAACTACCGGCGGGCCCTGCTGCCGGGCGAGGCCTACGGGATGACCCTGCCGTCCGGGGAGCCGCTCGGTGAGGCGTCCTTGTACGTCAGTGTGCGCGGGGTCCTCGCCGACCCCGCGACCCGGCTGCCGCGGCCCGGCGGCGGCGACCAGGCCGCGCTGCTCGACGCGCTGCTCGACGCCTCGCCGCGGCTGCGCGAGCTGCTCGGGCCCGACGCGGCGACCTGGGTGCGGCGGGCCGCCGGCGACCCCGGGCTGCGTGCGCGGGGCACTCGCCTCTTCGCCGAGGAGGGCTGGGTGCTGCCATGGACGGAGCTTTCGGGGCTGTAAGCGCTTTTACCTGCTCTTGGCTGGAACCGTCAGCCCCCCGTTATCCTCCTAACCCTTACGGGGGCGTGTGCCCCGACGTCCTGAACCATTCGATGGGTGCGGAGAATGATCGAGGCAGTCGGCCTGACGAAGCGCTACGGCGCCAAGACAGCCGTGTACAACCTTTCCTTCCAGGTGCGGCCCGGTACCGTCACCGGCTTCCTCGGGCCCAACGGCTCCGGCAAGTCGACGACGATGCGCATGATCCTCGGGCTCGACACACCCACCACGGGGCAGGTGACGATCGGCGGTTACCCGTACCGCAAGCTCCCCAACGCCCCGCGCCAGGTCGGCGCGCTGCTCGACGCCAAGGCCGTGCACGGCGGCCGGCACGCCCGCAACCACCTGCTCTGCCTCGCCCAGCTCTCCGGTATCCCGGCCCGCCGGGTCGACGAGGTGCTCGGCGTCGTCGGCCTCCAGGACGTGGCGAAGAAGCGCTCCAAGGGCTTCTCGCTCGGCATGGGCCAGCGCCTCGGCATCGCGGCGGCGCTCCTCGGTGACCCGCAGGTGCTCCTCTTCGACGAGCCGGTCAACGGCCTCGACCCCGAGGGCATCCTCTGGGTCCGCAACCTGATGAAGTCGCTCGCGGCCGAGGGGCGCACGGTCTTCGTGTCGTCCCACCTGATGAGCGAGATGGCACTCACCGCCGAACACCTGATCGTGATCGGCCGCGGCCAGCTGCTCGCCGACATGAGCGTCAAGGACTTCATCTCGCACAACTCCGCGGACTTCGCGCGGGTGCGTACGCCGGACACCGACCCCCAGCAGCGCGAGAAGCTGTCGGCCGCGCTGAGCGAGGCCGGCGGCCAGGTCCTGCCCGAGCAGGACGGCGCGCTGCGCGTGACCGGGCTGCCGCTCCCCCGCATCAGCGACCTCGCGCACGGCGCCGACGTCCGCCTGTGGGAGCTGTCCCCGCACCAGGCCTCGCTGGAGGAGGCGTACATGCGGATGACGCAGGGCGCCGTCGACTACCGCTCCACGGTCGACCAGCGCGCGGGCTTCGAGCAGCCGATGCAGCCCGGCGCCATGCCCCCCGGCGCGCTGCCGCAGGGTCAGCCGCCGGTGCCCGGCCAGGGCCAGCCCGGCTGGTACGCCCCGCCGCCGCCCCAGCAGGGCGGTCAGCCCTTCGCGATGCCGCAGCAGCAGCCGCAGGCCGCGCCCGGGACGCCGAACCCGTACGCCACCGCGCCGCAGCCGCCCACCTCCCCCGCACCCGCTCCCGCGCCCGACCTGACCAAGGGCGCCACCGGCCACACCGACAACAAGGACGCCGCCCGATGACCACGCCTGAGACTCCGCAGCAGCAGCCGCAGGCGCAGCAGGCCCCGCAGCCCCAGCAGGCGTACGCCCAGGCCGGTGCTCCCGCGCAGGGCGCCCCGATGGCCCAGGGCGCCCCGATGGCTCCCCCGCCCGCCGCCCCGGCGCCGCCCTCCGCCTGGCAGCAGGCGATGGCCAACGCCTACACCTCGCCGATCCCGGTCAAGAAGACCCACCTCGGCAACGCCCTCGCCTCCGAGTGGACGAAGATCAAGTCCGTCCGCTCGACGATGTGGACGCTCGGCATCTTCCTCGCCCTGGTCATCGGCATCGGCCTGCTCGCCGCGGCGCAAACCGGTCCCGAGGACTACGCGGACGTGCCGTTCACGATCCCGGCGTTCTTCGGCCTGATGCTGGGCCAGATCTGCCTGATCACGCTCGGCGTCCTGGTGACCTCGTCCGAGTACGGCACGGGCATGATCCGTACGACGTTCACGGCGTCCCCGCAGCGCTACCGCGTGCTGACCGCGAAGGTCGTCGTCTTCTTCATCACGGCCTTCGTCGTCTCCGCGGGCTCCATCCTCCTGGTGGGCCTCGCGACCTCCTCGATGAACAGCGGCCCGGAGGCCGGCGACGTCGCCTGGGCGGGCACGGTCCTCAAGGGCGGCCTGTACGTCTCGCTGCTCGGTGTGCTCGCGCTCGCCGTGGGCTCCATGCTGCGGCACTCCGCGGGCGCCATCACCGCGATGCTCGGCCTGGTCCTCGTGCCGGCGATCCTGCCCGGGTTCCTGATGATCTGGAAGAGCACGGAGTCGCTCGCCGAGAAGATGTCGGACTACAACGCCATCAACTCGCTCGCGAAGATCTTCGGCCTGGACGGCGTCGACGGCAGCCACGGCACGCCCCAGCTGGTCGTGCTCGTCGTCGTGACGGTGCTCGCACTCGGCGGCGCCTTCGCCCTCCTGGAGAAGCGCGACGTCTAGCCGCACAGAGCCCGTCGTACAACCGCACGACGGGCTAGTACCTGGGCGCGTTACGGGACCGCTGCACCCGCGTGGTGCGGCGGTCCTTCGCGTTCCAGCACGCCTTGTGCCAGTGCCTGCGCTCGTCCACCCCCGAGTGCTCCGGCCAGGCCACCACGTGCGCGAGCGCCGAGGGGATCTCCTGGTCGCAGCCGGGGCAGCGGTAGCGCTTGCCCGCCGAACTCGCGCCCGCGACATGGCGTACGCTCCACTGCTCGCCCTGCCAGGTCTCGACGCTCTGGAACCCGCCGTAGCGCCCCGGCGGCTCCGCGCCCGCGGACGCCCTCGACTCTCCGGCGCCCTTGGGGCGGTTGCGACGCGGGGACACAGAACACCTCACGGCTGTACGGCGATCAGGGGTGTGACCAGCCTACGCGCCGGGCCGAGGGGTACCCGCCTCGCCGGACCCCCACCGGTCCCCCCGCGCTGCGCGGACAATCCAACAATCTTCATGACAGGCCGTGCCTTTGGCACGTGTCACGCGTTATTGCCCGTGGGGGGAGTGCCTGCGTCGGCGCCAAGGAGGCAGGAGTTCGATGCGTGTAGGTAGTTTTGTTCTGGCCGCCCAGTTCCCGGGACAAGGGCAAGGGGAAGCGCTGCACCGGGCGGTGCGGTCCGCCGAGGTGGCCGAGGAGGCGGGCCTGGACTCGGTCTGGCTCGCCGAGCACCACTTCGTGCCCTACGGCACCTGCCCCTCGGCGGTGACCCTCGCCGCACTGCTCCTCGGACGGACCCGGCGGATCCGGATCGGCACCGCCGTGAGCGTCCTGCCGACCGTGCACCCGGTCGCGCTCGGCGAGCAGGCGGCCCTGCTCCACATCACCTCCGGCGGCCGGTTCTCGCTCGGCGTCGGCCGGGGCGGCCCCTGGGTGGACCTGGAGGTCTTCGGAGCGGGCCTGGAGGCGTACGAGAAAGGCTTCCCCGACTCCCTCGACCTGTTGCTCAGGTGGTTGACCGAGCCCCGGGTGGAGAGTTCGGGCGGGCGCTTCCCCTTCCGCGAGGTCACCGTCGTACCGCGCCCGCAGGAAGCACTGACGGGCCCGCGGGACGCGTGGACGGACCCGCGGGACGCCTCGGCGGACCAAGGCGGCAGCGGCCCCGAAGTGATCCTCGCCTGCACCTCGCCGTCGAGCGTGCGGCTCGCCGCACAGCGCGGCCTGCCCATGCTGCTCGGCATGCATGCCGGCGACGACGAGAAGGCCGAAATGGTCGCCTCGTGGAACCGCCACGCACGTGCCGCCGGGCATACGCCGGAGGAAATCGCCGCGGCGTCGCACGTCTCGGCCGGCGTGGTGCAGATCGCGGACCGCCGCGTGGAAGCGGCCGAGACGTTACAGAAAGCGATGCCGGGCTGGCTCAAGCAGGGCCTGGATGCCCATGTGACCGTCGACGGCCGCAGCCGCGCCATGCGGGACCCCCAGGCGTACACCGAACTGCTCTGCAAGCTGCACCCCGTCGGCACCCCGCAGGTGTGCGCGGACCGCCTCGCCGCCACCTCGGAGCGCACGGGCATCACGCGCTTCGCGCTGCTCGTCGAGGGGTCGGGCGATCTCGCGGCCACGGAGGAAAACGTGCGCAGGCTCGGGGCAGAGGTACTGCCCCAGCTGGGCTGAGAGCGGGTGCACCGGCCGGGCTGAGACGGGAGCTGCCGCTCCGGACTGACACACCTCCCGCGTACGGAGCGGCAGCAACAAGCGTCAGCAGTCCCGGAGTTCGGGAGACTGGTTGAGCAGCTGACCCCGGATCGAAGTGAAGCGGGCAAGCCTGTCGTCCACCGAGGAATCCAGCGGGAAGACCGCCACACGGTGGCAGTTCTGGAAGGCCAGGCGCACTCCGAAGTGCCGTTGCAGAGCGCCGCGAATCGCGTCACTCGCGAGCGCGCGCAGCAGCTGTCCACGTGCCTGCTCGTCCGGCGGCGGCGTCTGGTTGTCGGCGAACTCTCCGCCGTCGACCTTCAGCTGGGCCACCAAGGAGCTGATCATCTCCCATGCGTAAGGCAGGGAGGTCCGGACGCAGTCGACGAATGCTGCTTCGTCCACCTCGCCTCGCTCGGCCTGTTCCAACAGTGCCGGTGAGACGTCGAGCGACATGGGTACTCCTCTCGGACCCCCGCGAAGCGAGGGCATACGGACAGGGAAGGGGCCCGCATACGCAGCGTGCACGGATGACGACCTCCTGCTTCTACGGTAGGCAACGGGCGGTGCCCGCACCAGGAGATTGGGCGCATAACCGGCCAGGATCGAACGTGTCCATCGGCGGACAAGTCGTGCGGCGCTCCGCGCGTCGCGGGGCCCCGGGTGGGCGAATCGCGTACACCGCCCCCGGTCGAGTAGCGTTGCGCCCCATGCGTCTCGTCATTGCCCGATGCTCCGTGGACTACGCGGGCCGGCTCACCGCCCATCTCCCGTCGGCGCCCCGCCTGATCCTTGTGAAGGCGGACGGCAGCGTCTCCATCCACGCGGACGACAGGGCCTACAAACCCCTCAACTGGATGTCCCCTCCCTGCACGCTGAAGGAGGGATCAGGGGACGACGCCGGTGTGTGGACCGTCGTGAACAAGGCGGGCGAGAAGCTCATCATCACGATGGAGGAGGTCCTGCACGACTCCTCGCACGAGCTGGGCGTGGACCCCGGCCTCATCAAGGACGGCGTGGAAGCACACCTCCAGGAGCTTCTCGCCGACCGGATCGAGACACTCGGTGAGGGATATTCGCTCATCCGCCGCGAGTACATGACGGCGATCGGTCCGGTCGACATCCTCTGCCGGGACGCCGACGGCCAGACGGTCGCCGTGGAGATCAAGCGGCGCGGCGAGATCGACGGCGTCGAGCAACTGACCCGTTACCTGGAGCTGTTGAACCGCGACCCGCACCTGGCACCCGTCAAGGGCATCTTCGCCGCCCAGGAGATCAAGCCGCAGGCCCGCGTCCTCGCCACCGACCGCGGCATCGGCTGCGCCATCCTGGACTACAACGCGCTGCGCGGCATCGAGGACGACAAGCTGCGGCTGTTCTGAGGCCTGTCGGCCGACAGGCCCCAGCTGCCTGACTTATGACCGCTTGACTTATGACGCGCTCGCCGAGTCCGAGGTGTCCGGCGAGCTGTCGGGCGAGGACGGCGGGGCGTCGCTCGTGGGCGTGGGAGGCGGGTCCGACGTCGGCGGGTCCGTCGGCTCGTCCGTGGTGGGCGGGTCCGTCGGCTTGTCGGTCGGCTTGTCCGTGGGTTTGCCGGTGGGCTTGTCGGTGGGCGGGTCCGTCGGCTTGTCGGTCGGCTTGTCCGACGGCTTCCCGGTCGGCTTCTGCGACGGCTTGCCGCTCTCGCTCGGCTCGCCCGAGGGCGCGCCGCTCGCGGAGGGCTTCGGGTCGTCCGAGGTGCCGACGACACCGTCGTCCCCCGGGCCTCCGGGGCGGTCCGTGGAGTCCTTCTGCGGCTCGTCGGCGCTCAGGCCGCCGCCGTCACGGTCCTCCTTCGCCGACTGCTCCGTCTTGACGCGGTCGCCCTCGGGCCGGTCGCCGTCGGACGTGGCGCCGAGCGTGACGACCGTGCCGAGGACCGCGGCGAGCAGGGCTCCGGCCCCCGCGGCGACGAGGTTGCGCCGGGTGCCGCTGACGATGGAGCGGCGGCTCGGCGCGGCGCCCGCGCCCACGGCGGGCGTGACCTTGCTGGTGACCAGTGTGTCCGGTTCGGCGGACGGTTCGGCAGGCGGTTCGGGCGACGCGAAGGCGGCGAGTACGCCTCCGGGGGGCGACGCCGACTCCTCGTAGCGCGCGTCGGGGACCTCCTCGCCCGCCGCCGTGCGCCCGCCGGGCAGAGTGCCGCCCGAGCGGTCGGCGACCAGGGCGAGGGCCCTGCGCCCGGAGATCATGCCGCGCTTGTCGGCGAGGGCGCCGCGCAGCCCTATCGAGGCCTCCAGCTCGGCGCGGGCCCGGTCGAGCTGCCCGCCGCAGAGCGCGAGGATCCCCAACTCATGGTGGAAGTACGCCTCTTCGGCGACCTCCCCGGCATTGCGTGCCGCTTCCTGGCCCGACCGCAGGGCGCGCTCCCAGGCGCCCCAGTGGAGCCCGCCGGCGAAGGCGGGCGCGGCGGTGCGGGCGAGCAGGACCGCGGCGCCGCTCTCCGGGGTGACGAGGGCGCCGAGAGCGGCCTGCACGGCGTCCGCCTCGGCGGCGACCCGCTCCGGGGTGACCGAGGGGTGCCCGGCCCACCAGGCGTAGTGCTGGGCGGCGGTCTTCGCGTGCTCGGTGGCGTCGTCGGCGTATCCGGCGCTCTCCAGTTGCGTACGCACGCCGGCGGCGAGGCGGTAGCGCGCGCCGACGGCGGTGACCAGGGCGCAGCCGACCAGTTCGGCGAGGGCCGCGTCGGCGTGGGTGTCGCCCACCAGGGCGGGCAGGTGGGCCTGGTGCGGCAGTTCGCCGCCGAGCGCGACGGCGAACTTCAGCGTGGCGCGGGCGGAGGGGCTGAGCCGCGAGGCGAGCAGGGCCGCGGGCGCGGCCCCGTCGGCGAGCGAGGGCAGCGGGATCCCGGGGCCGTCGTCGGGGCCCGCGTCGAAGGGCGCGTCGACGGGGGTGTCGGCGAAGTAGCCGTACTCCTCGAAGGCGTGCGGGTCGGCGCGGAGCTGGTCGCGCTGGTGGAGCAGGGCGCCCGCCTGGACGAAGCGCAGCGGCAGGCCCTCGGACTCGAACCACAGGTCCCCCGCCCAGTTGGCCTCCTCGTCGTCGAGGACCCGTCCGACGACGCGTTCGAGCAGTTCGAGGCTGGCGCCGCGGCCGAGGCCGCCGAGGAAGACCTCTTCGAGGTGGGAGTCGGCGGCGGGGGCGGCGGTGTCGGGCGTGGTGGAGAGGAGGAAGGCGCACTCGGGTGTGGCGTCGAGCAGTTCGTCGAGGGCCGCGCCGCCGAACTCCAGGTCGTCGAGGACGACGACGGCGCCGATGTCGTGGACGAGTTCGAGCAGCTGGGCGCGGTCGGGGCGGTACAGGGGCGCGTCGTAGACGGCCGCGAAGAGGTCGTGGAGCAGCTCGCCCGGCGTCTTGCGGTAGCCGCAGAGCCGGATCACGCCGTCGGGTGCGAGGTCCGCGCAGTCGTCGGCGACGGCGCCCAGCAGCGCCGTGCGGCCCGATCCGGCGGGTCCGGTGAGCCGTACCGAGCGGCCGCGCGCGAGCAGCCGTACGAGGCGCTCACGCTCCTCCTGGCGTTCCAGGAGCGGCAGCCTGGGCAGCGCGGGGCCCGGCGGCACGGGCGGCATCGCGGCGCGGCGCAGCTCGGCGCGGTCGTCGGCGGTGCGCCTGGCGGGCCGCTCGGGGCGCTCCCCGGGCGGGCAGGCCTCTATCTCGCTGCCGTCGACGGGGTTGACGGTGAGCAGGAAGTCGCCCGCCACGAGCTGGACGGTGCGGGCGAGCGCGGGCGCGGGCTGCCCGAAGTCGGGTGTCAGAGGGTCGCGCGGGCGCTGCGGGCGCGCCGAGGCGTCGTGATCGTCGCCACCGTGGTCGTGGCCGTGCTCTTCGGGTCCCCGGTTCATCGGGTCCATGGTCCCAGCCCCCCCAGATGCGTGTGTGCACAGCCCCCTCCGGCCTTCGTGCACACTGCGCTGTCGCTTCTGGTCCGGTGCCCCCCGTGCGGGTTCGTCCAGCGGCGGGCGACCGAACCCTAGACCTTCGCTCAGTATCTACGAGAGGGCGGGGTGCCGCCCCGCCCGAGACGTCACAGTCTCGTGAGGATTGCGCGTGAGGTGCGGTTCAGGCTCTGGGGAGCGATTCGACACCGATGCCGCCCTCGATGGCGAGGATCCGGTGCAGCCGGGTCGCCACGAGGAGGCGCTGCATCTGGGGCGGCACGTGGCGCAGGACGAGTCTGCGTCCGCACCGTCCGGCGCGGCGGTGCGCGCCCATGATGACGCCGAGGCCCGTGGCGTCCCACGAGTCCAGTTCGGACAGGTCGAGCACCAGGTCCCCGGCTCCGTCGTCGACGGCCGAGTGCAGCACCGTACGGGCGTCCGCCGCGCTACGTACGTCGAGGCGTCCCCCGACGACCAGCTGGGCCTGGTCGCCCCTGATGTGCATATGCGCTCCCCGAGAGTGCTGTGTCTGCTGTGACTGTGTCTGCTGTGACGTCTGATCCGTAAGGCGTCTGCGTATGTCACTGCAACTGACTGCCGCGTGGGCGAGGAAGTTGCCGTCTGTAAGCGAACCGATACCGAATTCACTCCGAGGGGTGACCCAGGAGGCGACGGATCGTCGGACGAGGCGTCAGACGGCGTACGTCAGTACCGGCTCAGTGCTTGTAGAAGCCCTGCCCGCTCTTGCGCCCGATGTCACCGGCGTCAACCATCCGGCGCATCAGCTCCGGCGGCGCGAACTTCTCGTCCTGGGACTCCGTGTAGATGTTGCTGGTGGCGTGGAGCAGGATGTCGACGCCGGTGAGGTCGGCGGTCGCGAGGGGGCCCATGGCGTGGCCGAAGCCGAGCTTGCAGGCGATGTCGATGTCCTCGGCGGTGGCGACGCCCGACTCGTAGAGCTTGGCGGCCTCGACGACGAGCGCGGAGATCAGACGGGTCGTCACGAAGCCTGCGACGTCGCGGTTGACGACGATGCAGGTCTTGCCGACGGACTCGGCGAACTCCTTGGCGCGGGCGAGGGTTTCGTCGCTGGTCTTGTAGCCGCGCACCAGTTCGCACAGCTGCATCATCGGGACCGGCGAGAAGAAGTGGGCGCCCACGACGCGCTCCGGACGCTCCGTCACGGCGGCGATCTTGGTGATCGGGATGGCGGAGGTGTTGGAGGCGAGCACGGCGTCGTCGCGCACGAGCTTGTCGAGCGTGCGGAAGATCTCGTGCTTGATCTCCAGCTTCTCGAAGACGGCCTCGACGACGATGTCCGCGTCGGCGACGGCGTCCAGGTCGGTGGTGGCCGTGATGCGGCCGAGCGCGGCCTCGGCGTCGTCGGCCGCGAGCTTGCCCTTGCTCACGAACTTCTCGTACGACGCCTTGATGCCGTCGGTGCCGCGGGTCAGGGCCTCGTCGGTGACGTCGCGCAGGACGACGTCCCAGCCCGCCTGGGCGGAGACCTGAGCGATACCGGACCCCATGAGTCCAGCTCCGATGACGGCGAGCTTGCGTGCCACTGTTCCGACTCCCCTACCGCTTATCACGCTTGGCTTACACGCTGTTTACGTATGCCTCTGGAGCGGACATTAGCGGCCGTGAGCGCGCCTGTGGCGGTGAAGAGATGCGCGTCACGTCTCAAATGACGGACGTCACACTGGTACGGCCCCGAGACGCCTCCGGCAGGCCTCATCCGGCGGCGCGCACCGCGTAGTTGAGGACCCTCTCGCCGAGAAGGGACTCCATCTCGTCGAGCAGGGCGAGGCCCTCGCGGGAGACCTCGGGCACCTCGCGGCCCTTGGCCATCTCGTCGCCGATCCAGCTCATGAGTGTGCTGTGGAGCCAGGACAGCTGCCCGGCGACGAGCGCGGGCAGCGGGTCGCCGTCGGCGGCGCCCGCCTCCTCGGCGAGGGTCTTGGCGAGGTTGTCGAGGGCCTCCTGCTGGATGGCCCAGAGGCGGGAGCGCAGCGGCTGCGCCTCGGTGATGACCTTCATGAAGTCGGCCCAGCCGGGGAAGAGGCCGACGGCCGGCGAGGCGCTCTCGACGTCCGTGCGCAGCTCGCGCAGGACCGCGTCGGCGGCGGACTCCCCCTCGCGGCGGCCGCGTACGTGGCGGGAGAGCCGGTCGACGGCGTCCGCGCCCCGGTCGAGGAAGAGGTCCTCCTTGGCCGGGAAGTAGTTGTAGACGGTGTTGACCGAGACGTCGGCGGCCTCGGCGATCTCCGCGATCGTCACCGTGACGAAGCCGCGCTCCAGGAAGAGCCCCGTCGCGATGTCGGAGATCCGCTGCTTGGTCTGGCGCTTCTTGCGTTCCCTGAGCCCCTCGGTCATGACCTCATCGTAGGCCTCGCTGACCACCATGCAATCTTGCACCCTCCTAAAACTTGGGGCGATTGCAAAAATGCATGGACTCTGTTTTTGTAGTTGTCATGGCAATCATCAGCACCGCCGGGCTCGCCCGGACCTTCCAGAGCAAGAGCGGCACCGTGGAGGCCGTGCGCGGTATCGACCTAAGGGTCGAGGCGGGCGAGATCCTCGGCTTCCTCGGGCCGAACGGCGCGGGCAAGACCACCACGCTGCGCATGCTGACCACGCTGCTCCCGCCCACCGGCGGCGCCGCCACCGTCGCGGGCTGCGACCTGGCGAAGGACCCCGCGGGCGTACGGAGCAAGATCGGTTACGTCGCCCAGTCCGGCGGCGTCGACCTGAGCATCTCCGTACGCGAGGAGCTGATCACCCAGGGGCGCCTCTACCGCCTGACGAAGCCCCAGGCCGCCGCCCGCGCCGACGAGTTGGCGCACGACCTCAACCTGACCGAGCTGATGGAGCGCCCCTGCGCCGCGCTCTCCGGCGGCCAGCGGCGGCGCCTGGACATCGCCCTCGGACTCACGCACCGGCCCGAGGTGCTCTTCCTGGACGAGCCGACCACCGGGCTCGACCCGGGCAGCCGCGCCGACCTGTGGAAGCTGGTGCGCAAACTGCGCGACGGGTACGGCACGACGGTCTTCCTCACCACGCACTACCTCGACGAGGCCGACGCCCTCTCCGACCGCCTGGTCGTCGTCGACAAGGGCGTCGTGGTCGCCGAGGGCACGCCGAGCGCGCTCAAGCTCCGGCACTGCGGCTCGGTCGACGCCTCGCTCCAGGACACCTTCCTCGCCATCACCGGACGCGACATCGCGTCCAAGGACGCCAACGACACGGCCCCCGTCGCCGTCTGAGACACCAGGACCCACCGATGCCCGCTCTGCTCTCCGACATCGCGCTGATCTTCGGGCGGTACGCCCGCCAGACCCTGCGCTCCAAGTTCCAGATCTTCTTCGGCGTCCTGACGCCCCTGCTCTACCTGCTCTTCTTCGGGCCGCTCCTCACCGACCTGCCGCTCGGCTCCCAGGGCGACTCCTGGCAGATCCTCGTGCCGGGACTGCTGCTCCAACTCGGCCTGTTCGGCGCCACGTTCAGCGGCTTCGCGCTCATCATCGAGAAGCAGTTCGGCGTGGTCGAGCGGATGCGGGTGACGCCCGTGAGCCGCCTCGCGCTGCTGCTCGGCCGGGTCCTGCGCGACGCCGCGCTCTTCGTCTTCCAGGCGGTGCTGCTGGTGCTCGCCGCGCTGGTGATGGGGCTCAGGGCGCCGCTCGCCGGCATCCTCATCGGCTTCGCGTTCGTGGCGGTCCTGGCCGCCGGGCTCGCCTCCCTCTCGTACGCGCTGGCCATGAAGGTCTCCAAGGCGCACGAGTTCGGGCCCGCGGTGAACGCCATCAGCATGCCCTCGATGCTGCTCTCCGGCCTGATGCTGCCGATGGCGCTCGCGCCCTCCTGGCTGGACGTCCTGTCGCACTTCATGCCGTTCCGCTACCTCGTCGACGCGGTGCGGGCCGGATACGTGGGCGACTACGCGACCACGACCATGCTGTACGGCGTCCTGATGGCCCTCGCCTTCGTCCTGCTGTCCGTGACGGTGGGCACACGCGTCTTCAAGAAGGCCGGGGCGTAACTACGCTGGCCGCATGGTCAATCTGACGCGCATCTACACCAGGACCGGCGACCAGGGCACGACGGCCCTCGGGGACATGAGCCGCACCGCCAAGACCGACCCCCGGATCGGGGCGTACGCCGACGCCAACGAGGCCAACGCGGCCATCGGCACGGCGATCGCGCTCGGCGGGCTCGGCGAGGAGGTCGTGAAGGTCCTCGTACGGGTCCAGAACGACCTCTTCGACGTGGGCGCCGACCTCTCCACGCCCGTCGTCGAGGACCCGGAGTACCCGCCGCTGCGCGTCGAGCAGTCCTACGTCGACAAGCTGGAGGCGGACTGCGACCGCTTCCTCGAAGAACTGGAGAAGCTGCGCAGCTTCATCCTGCCGGGCGGCACCCCGGGCGCGGCGCTGCTGCACCAGGCCTGCACGGTGGTGCGGCGGGCCGAGCGCTCGACGTGGGCGGCGTTCGAGGTCCACGGCGAGACGATGAACCCGCTGACGGCCACCTACCTCAACCGCCTCTCCGACCTCCTGTTCATCCTGGCCCGCGTGGCCAACAAGGAGGTCGGAGACGTGCTGTGGGTGCCGGGCGGCGAGCGGTAGCCGGGTAGCTGAGGCCGTGCAGCCGGGCAGCCGGGCAGCCGTCAGAGCTTGGTCAGCGGCCGGTCCCCGTCCCGTTCCCCGGGCGCCGGGGCCGGGACCCGCTTCGGGAAGAGCGTGTAGCTGAGCGCGATCAGGCCGTGGATGCCCACCCCCCGCCAGGCCGTGTGCATCCACCCCTCCAGCGAGGACGTACGGCCCGGGTCGTCGACGTACCACATGGCCAGCAACAGCAGCACGGTCGCGACGGCCCCCGCCACGAGGGTCCCGAGCCAGATCCTGGCCTCGTGCAGGGCGCGGGGCCTGCCGTAGCGGGGCGGGCGCGGCACCGGCACGCCGTGGAAGCGGTGCGCCGCGTGGCCGTCGAGCCACTTCACCGTGCGGTGGCCGTGGCCCACGGTGTAGCCGATGTACAGCGCGGCGAGTCCGTGCTTCCAGCTCGGGTCGGCGCCGTTCTTCAGGTCGAGCGCGGTCACGACCAGGAGCACGACCTCGAGAAGCGGCTCGCACAGCAGGATCGCGATCCCGAGGCGCGGCATCCGCAGCAGATAGCGGGCGGCGAGGCCGGCGGCCAGCAGCACCCAGAAGCCGACCTCGCAGATGATGATCAGCGTGACGATCACGGTTCGCTCCTCTCGGTCACCCCTCAAGGCTCCCGCGAGGCAGGGCGCGGATCATCGTCGCCAGTGACGAGGTGGGACTGCATCCTTCGATGTAGCGGGCGCTTCCTCCCCCAGGATCACGCGTGTCACCGCCCCGCCGTGTTGGATGGAGGGCATGGCCCTGTCCCTCCCCCGCCCGCAGCGCGTCGACGTGCGGATCGCCGTGACCAGCCTGCTCGGCGGGCTGGTGCTGTGGGCGCTCGGGCTGCACGCGCAGCCGGACCGGGCGCTCGGCGCCGACTGGGCGCTGATCCCACTCGTCGTCCTGGCCGGGCTCGAACTGCTGCGCAGCAGCATGCCCCGGACCGCCCTGGTCCTCGCCACGTGCGCCCTGGTCCTCGACCAGTTCACGAAGGGCAACCTCGCGTCGATCCTGATGTACACGGACATCGTGTACGCGGCCGTCCTCTACGGCACCCCGGCCGCCGCCCGCCGCATCCCGGTGACTACGGGCGTCATCACGGTGGCGGTGACGTTCGGTTTCCTCGCGTGGTGGCGCGAGCCCGAGGCCGTGCTCATCGGCATCCTCGTCGGCATCGTGCTGTACGCGCCCGCCACCACGGGCGTACTGGTGCGCAACCACCGCGAGGCGGCCGCCGCGGCCAAGCTGCGGGCCGAGCAGACCGCGCTGCTCGCCGAGATGGACCGCGTCCAGGCGGTCACGGCCGAGCGCGCCAGGATGGCCCGAGAACTGCACGACATGGTCGCCAACCACCTCTCGGCGATCGCCATCCACTCCACGGCCGCGCTCTCCCTTGACAACCCGGCGGCCAGCAAGGACGCACTCGCCGTCATCCGTGAGAACAGCGTCCAGGGCCTGGCCGAGATGCGCCGCCTCATCGGCATCCTGCGCGACGCCAGCGGCGACCTCGAACCGGCCGCGGCGCCCACCCTCGACGGCCTCGCCGCCCTGGTCGAGGGCGCCCGCACCAACGGCCTCGACGTCACGCTCGACGACGCCCGCGCCCCGCAGGGCCCGAAGCTGCCCGCGCCGGTCGAGCTGGCGGCGTACCGCATCGTCCAGGAGTCCCTGACGAACGCCCTGAAGCACGCCTCGCCCGGCCGGGTCACCGTGCGCCTCTCCCAGGAGCCCCGCGCCCTGAGGGTCCGCGTCACCAGCCCGTACGACGATCCGTCCGGGCCACGCGCCCCCGGCTCGGGAGCCGGACTCGTCGGCATGCGCGAGCGCACCGAACTGCTCGGCGGCACCTTTGAATCCGGCCCCGAGAGCAACCCCGACGGCAAGGTCTGGATCGTCTTTGTGACCCTGCCGGTCGACCCCGCAGACGAAGGAGCCAAGGAATGATCCGGGTGCTAGTCGCCGAGGACCAGTCAGCCGTACGCGCGGGACTCGTCCTGATCCTGCGCAGCGCGTCCGACATCGAGGTGGTCGGCGAGGCGGCGGACGGTGAGCAGGCCGTGGCCCTCGCCCGCGAGCTGCGGCCGGACCTGATCCTGATGGACATACAGATGCCACGGCTCGACGGGGTGTCGGCAACGCGCCAGGTCGTCGCCGAGGGGCTTGCGGACGTCCTCGTGCTGACCACCTTCGACCTCGACGAGTACGTCTTCGGGGCGCTGCGCGCGGGCGCCAGCGGGTTCCTCCTCAAGAACACGGAGGCGAAGGACCTCATCGAAGGCGTCCGCACGGTCGCGCGCGGCGAGGGCCTGATCGCCCCGGCCGTCACCCGCCGTCTCATCGCCGAGTTCGCGGCCCCGCCCAGGGCCGTACGCAGGGAGAACGCGCCGGACCCCTCCGTCCTGGAGAGCCTCACGCGCCGCGAGCGCGAGGTGCTGTCCTGCATCGGCGAGGGCCTGTCGAACGCGGAGATCGCGGGCCGCCTCTCCATGGCGGAGGCGACGGTGAAGACGCATGTGAGCCGGCTGCTGGGCAAGCTGGAGCTGCGCAGCCGCGTCCAAGCGGCCGTCCTCGCGCAGGAGTTGGGTGTCTGAGGGTTCCGGGGCCGACCGGATCAGGCCATTGGTTCAGACCTCTTGACCGCTGGTCCAGACCTTTCTATTCTCACCGCACTGCGGTGAGCACACCCCCACGTGTCCACGTGCTCACGGGCGGCGCAGGGTCCCACCCCTAAGACCCCCGGATCTCACCCGAGGAGCACCTCGTGCGCTTCACACAGAGCGACACCCGCTCAAGACTGAGAATCAGACACAAAGCCGTGGCCGGACTGACCACGCTGCTGCTCCCGCTCGCCACCCTGGTCGCCCTCGGCGCTCCCGCCGAGGCGGCCCCCGACGCCGCCCCCGAGGCCACCGCCACCTACGCCAAGACCCAGGACTGGGGCAACGGCTTCGAGGGCAAGTGGACCATCAAGAACACCGGCACCACCACGCTCAGCTCCTGGAACGTCCAGTGGGACTTCCCCGCCGACACCAAGGTGACCTCGGCCTGGGACGCCACCGTCACCAACTCAGGCACCCGCTGGACCGGCAAGAACCTCTCCTGGAACGGGACGCTCGCCCCCGGCGCCTCGGTCTCCTTCGGCTTCAACGGCACGGGCCCCGGCGCCCCCTCCAAGTGCACGCTCAACGGCGGCAGCTGTGACGGCGGCAGCGTCCCCGGCGACAACCCGCCGAGCGCCCCCGGCACCCCGACCGCCTCCGACGTCACCGACACCTCGGCGAAGCTCGACTGGAAGCCCGCCACCGACGACAAGGGCGTCAAGAACTACGACGTCCTGCGCGACGGCGCCAAGGTCGGCACGGTGACGGGCACCTCGTACACCGACAGCGGCCTGACCGCGGGCACCGACTACTCCTACACCGTGCAGGCCCGCGACACCGCCGACCAGACCGGTCCCGCGAGCGGCGCCGTCAAGGTCCGCACCACGGGCGGCGGCGACCCGGGCCCCGGCCCCGGCGACAAGGTCAAGCTCGGCTACTTCACCGAGTGGGGCGTCTACCAGCGCAACTACCACGCCAAGAACATCGCCACCTCCGGGTCGGCCGGGAAGATCACGCACATCAACTACAGCTTCGGCAACGTCCAGGGCGGCAAGTGCACCATGGGCGACTCCTACGCGGCGATCGACAAGGCCTACACCGCCGACCAGAGCGTCGACGGCGTCGCCGACACCTGGGACCAGCCCCTGCGCGGCAACTTCAACCAGCTGCGCAAGCTCAAGGCCAAGTACCCGAACATCAAGATCCTCTGGTCCTTCGGCGGCTGGACCTGGTCCGGCGGCTTCACCGACGCCATGAAGAACCCCGCGGCCTTCGCCAAGTCCTGCCACGACCTCGTCGAGGACCCGCGCTGGGCCGACGTCTTCGACGGCATCGATCTGGACTGGGAGTACCCGAACGCCTGCGGCCTGTCCTGCGACACCTCGGGCCCGGCCGTCTTCAAGACGATGATGCAGGCGTTCCGCAACCAGTTCGGAGCCAAGAACCTCGTCACCGCCGCCATCACCGCCGACGCCTCCAGCGGCGGCAAGATCGACGCCGCGGACTACGGCGGGGCGGCGCAGTACTCCGACTGGTACAACGTGATGACGTACGACTTCTTCGGCGCGTGGGCGGCGAAGGGTCCGACCGCGCCGCACTCGCCGCTGACCTCCTACGCCGGTATCCCGCAGGAGGGCTTCAACTCGGCCGCCGCGATCGCCAAGCTGAAGGCCAAGGGAGTGCCCTCCGCCAAGCTGCTGCTCGGTATCGGCTTCTACGGGCGCGGGTGGACCGGTGTCACCCAGAAGGAGCCGGGAGGCTCCGCGACGGGCGCGGCGCCGGGCACCTACGAGGCGGGCATCGAGGACTACAAGGTCCTCAAGAACTCCTGTCCCTCGAACGGGACGGTCGCCGGGACGGCGTATGCGCACTGCGGCAACAACTGGTGGTCGTACGACACCCCGTCGACGGTCCGCTCCAAGATGACCTGGGCTAAGGAGCAGGGGCTCGGCGGCGCGTTCTTCTGGGAGTTCAGTGGGGATACCGCCAACGGTGAGTTGGTGAGCGCCATCAATGACGGACTGAAGTAGTCCGTACCCCCCATGGACGAAGCCGGGAAGATGGGATCGCCCCCCACCTTCCCGGCTTCTTTGTGTCTGCGGGTGGTGTGGGGCTGGTCGCGCCGTTCCCCGCGCCCCTTACGGAGCGCCTCCTACGGGGCTTGAAAGCGCTACGCCACGTTCACCCGTTGCCCCGGAGGCGCCGCCTCCAGCCACGCCAGGAAGCCCGTCAGCGCGTCCTCGCTCATCGCCAGTTCCAGGCGGACGCCGCGGTGCAGGCAGCCGAGGACGATGGCGTCGGAGAGCAGGGCCAGCTCCTCCTCGCCGTCCGGGGCGCGGCGGTCGACCACCTCGATGGCCGAACGTTCGAGAACGCGGCGCGGCCGGGGAGCGTACGAGAAGACGCGGTACCACTCGACCCGGTCGCCGTTGTAGCGGGCGACGCCGTACCCCCAGCCCTTGCCGGAGGTGTCGCCCTTCTCGGGGGCGTCCCAGCGCAGGGAGCAGTCGAACGTACCCCCGGACCGCTGGATCAGCCGGCGGCGCAGTCCGAAGACGAAGAGCCCCACCAGAACCAGCGCGATCAAAGCAAGTCCGCACACGAGCAGAGTGAGGATCATCGGCACCGACCTCCTCGCCTCTACTATCGGTCACCCGACCGACAACGGACCAAATACATTGCACCCGCATTGCCTCAGCCGCGACCCGGTCCGGAATGTTCCCGGACCTGGCCGCGGCTGAGTCACGTTACGCCGCGCGCTGGGGTCAGCGCGCCGCCACCGCACGCAGTCGGACGTCGGCGCGCCGCTCGGCGGAGGCGTCGGCCTCCGACTTCGCGCGCTCCAGCGCCCGCTCCGCACGCTGGACGTCGATCTCGTCGGACAGCTCCGCGATCTCGGCCAGCAGCGACAGCTTGTCGTCCGCGAAGGAGATGAATCCCCCGTGGACAGCGGCGACGACCGTGCCGCCGTCGCTCGTACGAATGGTCACCGGGCCCGACTCCAGCACACCGAGCAGCGGCTGGTGACCGGGCATGACGCCGATGTCGCCGGACGTGGTGCGCGCGACGACCAGGGTGGCCTCGCCGGACCAGACGCTGCGGTCCGCGGCGACCAGCTCGACATGCAGCTCAGCAGCCAAGGGTGGCTCCTCGGGTCACCACCCGGCGGCTTCGCCGGGTGTTGGGTCAAATTCTAGTGGGCGTACGAAGAGGGGCGGGACACGGCCCCCGCGGGGTGCAACCCGCCCCTCTCCGCTGTTGAGCTACGGGGCTCAGGAGACGCCGAGCTCCTTGGCGTTCTTCTTGAGGTCCTCAAGACCACCGCACATGAAGAAGGCCTGCTCGGGGAAGTGGTCGTACTCGCCGTCGCAGATCGCGTTGAAGGCCGCGATCGACTCGTCGAGGGACACGTCCGAACCGTCCACGCCGGTGAACTGCTTGGCGGCGTGCGTGTTCTGCGACAGGAAGCGCTCCACGCGACGGGCACGGGCGACGACGAGCTTGTCTTCCTCGCTCAGCTCGTCGATACCGAGGATCGCGATGATGTCCTGGAGGTCCTTGTACTTCTGAAGGATCCCCTTCACGCGCATCGCGGCCTCGTAGTGGTCCTGCGCGATGTAGCGCGGGTCCAGGATGCGGGACGTGGAGTCCAGCGGGTCCACGGCCGGGTAGATGCCCTTCTCGGAGATCGGACGGGAGAGAACCGTCGTCGCGTCGAGGTGGGCGAAGGTGGTGGCCGGGGCCGGGTCGGTCAGGTCGTCCGCGGGGACGTAGATCGCCTGCATCGAGGTGATCGAGTGACCACGGGTCGAGGTGATGCGCTCCTGGAGGAGACCCATCTCGTCGGCCAGGTTCGGCTGGTAGCCCACCGCGGAGGGCATGCGGCCGAGCAGGGTCGAGACCTCGGAACCGGCCTGCGTGAAGCGGAAGATGTTGTCGATGAAGAACAGCACGTCCTGCTTCTGCACATCGCGGAAGTACTCCGCCATGGTCAGACCGGCCAGGGCGACGCGCAGACGCGTGCCCGGCGGCTCGTCCATCTGGCCGAAGACCAGCGCGGTCTTGTCCAGAACGCCGGCTTCCTCCATCTCGACCATGAGGTCGTTGCCCTCACGGGTGCGCTCGCCGACACCGGCGAAGACGGAGACACCGTCGTGCAGCTTGGCCACACGGACGATCATTTCCTGGATCAGAACGGTCTTGCCGACACCGGCACCACCGAACAGACCGATCTTTCCACCCTTGACGTACGGGGTGAGAAGGTCGACGACCTTCAGGCCGGTCTCGAACATCTCGGTCTTGGACTCGAGCTGGTCGAAGGACGGGGCCTTGCGGTGGATCGTCCAGCGCTCGGCGTCGGCGACCGTGGACGGGTCGTCGTTCAGGACCTCACCGAGGGTGTTGAACACCCGGCCCTTGGTCACGTCGCCGACCGGCACCGAGATGCCCTTGCCGGTGTCGGTGACGGGCGCCTGGCGGACCAGACCGTCGGTGGGCTGCATCGAGATGGAGCGGACCACGCCGTCACCCAGGTGCTGGGCGACCTCGAGGGTCAGCGTCTTCTTCGCGCCCTCGGTCGACGGGTCGTCGACCTGGACGTGCAGGGCGTTGTAGATCTCCGGCATCGCGTCGACGGGGAACTCCACGTCGACGACCGGGCCGATCACCCGGGCGACGCGGCCCGTGGCAACGGCCGTCTCAACAGTGGTCGTCATTACTTGTCACTCCCCGCGGTCGCGTCGGACAGGGCTGCTGTGCCGCCGACGATCTCGCTGATTTCCTGGGTGATTTCGGCCTGGCGGGCCGCGTTGGCAAGCCGGGAGAGGCTGTTGATCAGATCCCCGGCGTTGTCGGTCGCCGACTTCATCGCGCGGCGCGTGGCGGCGTGCTTGGAGGCAGCCGACTGGAGCATCGCGTTGTAGATACGGCTCTCGACGTACCGCGGCAGCAGGGCGTCGAGGACGTCCTCCGCCGACGGCTCGAAGTCGTACAGCGGAAGGATCTCGCCCTTGGCGGGCTTCTCCTCCGCGACCTCTTCGAGGCTGAGCGGCAGCAGGCGGCCGTCGATGGCCGTCTGCGTCATCATCGAGACGAACTCGGTGTAGACGATGTGGAGTTCGTCCACGCCGCCCTCCGCCGTCTCCTTCTCGATCGCCTCGATCAGCGGCGCCGCGACCTTCTTGGCGTCCGCGTACGTGGGCTCATCGGTGAAGCCCGACCACGATTCCACGACCTTGCGCTCGCGGAAGTTGTAGTGGGCCAGACCACGGCGGCCGACGATGTACGTGTCGACCTCCTTGCCCTCGGCCTCCAGGCGCGCGGTCAGCTGCTCCGCGGCCTTGATGGCGTTCGAGTTGAAGGCGCCGGCCAGACCGCGGTCGCTCGTGAGGAGCAGAACCGCGGTACGGGTCGCCGTCTCCGCCTCGGTCGTCAGCGGGTGCTTCGTGTTCGAGCCAGTGCCGACCGCCGTGACCGCGCGGGTGAGCTCGGTCGCGTACGGCGTGGAGGCCGCCACCTTGCGCTGCGCCTTGACGACGCGCGAGGCGGCGATCATCTCCATCGCCTTGGTGATCTTCTTGGTCGCGGTGACGGATCGGATGCGACGCTTGTAGACCCGGAGCTGAGCTCCCATGAGTCAGGTCCCTTCCTTACGTCACTTGGCGGCGGCCGGAGCGTCCTCGCCGAGAAGCTTCCCGTCCGAGGTCTCGAACTGCTTCTTGAACTCCACGATGGCGTCGCCGACGGCCTGGAGGGTGTCGTCCGACATCTTGCCGCCCTCCTTGATGGAGGTCATGAGGCCCTGCTCCTTGCGGTGCAGGTACTCGAGAAGCTCCTTCTCGAAGCGGCGGATGTCGTTGACCGGCACGTCGTCCATGCGACCGGTGGTACCGGCCCACACGGAGACGACCTGGTCCTCGGTCGCCATCGGCTCGTACTGCGGCTGCTTAAGCAGTTCGACCATGCGCTGGCCGCGCTCGAGCTGCGCCTTCGACGCGGCGTCCAGGTCGGAACCGAAGGCGGCGAACGCCTCCAGCTCACGGAACTGGGCGAGGTCCACGCGCAGACGGCCGGAGACCTGCTTCATCGCCTTGTGCTGCGCGGAACCACCGACTCGGGAGACGGAGATACCGACGTTCAGCGCGGGGCGCTGACCGGCGTTGAAGAGGTCCGACTCCAGGAAGCACTGGCCGTCGGTGATGGAGATGACGTTGGTCGGGATGAACGCCGACACGTCGTTCGCCTTGGTCTCGACGATCGGCAGACCCGTCATCGAGCCCTTGCCCAGCTCGTCGGAGAGCTTCGCGCAGCGCTCCAGCAGACGCGAGTGCAGGTAGAAGACGTCACCCGGGTAGGCCTCGCGCCCCGGCGGGCGACGGAGCAGCAGGGACACGGCGCGGTAGGCGTCGGCCTGCTTCGAGAGGTCGTCGAAGACGATGAGGACGTGCTTGCCCTCGTACATCCAGTGCTGGCCGATGGCCGAGCCGGTGTACGGCGCCAGGTACTTGAAGCCGGCCGGGTCGGACGCCGGGGCGGCGACGATGGTCGTGTACTCCAGCGCGCCGGCCTCTTCGAGCGCACCACGCACGGAGGCGATGGTGGAGCCCTTCTGACCGATGGCGACGTAGATGCAGCGCACCTGCTTGTTCACGTCGCCCGAGCGCCAGTTGTCGCGCTGGTTGATGATCGTGTCGACGGCCAGGGCGGTCTTGCCGGTCTGGCGGTCACCGATGATCAGCTGACGCTGGCCACGGCCGATCGGGGTCATCGCGTCGACGGCCTTGTAGCCCGTCTCCATCGGCTCGTGCACCGACTTACGGGCCATGACGCCCGGTGCCTGCAGCTCGAGGGCGCGACGTCCGCTGGTCTCGATCTCGCCGAGGCCGTCGATCGGGTTGCCGAGCGGGTCGACGACGCGGCCGAGGTAGCCCTCGCCCACGGCGACCGACAGCACCTCGCCGGTACGGGTGACCGGCTGGCCTTCCTCGATGCCGCTGAACTCGCCGAGGACGACCGCGCCGATCTCGCGCTCTTCGAGGTTCAGCGCGAGGCCGAGAGATCCGTCCTCGAACTTCAGCAGCTCGTTCGCCATGGCCGAGGGGAGACCCTCGATCTTGGCGATACCGTCGCCGGCGACGGTGACCGTACCGACCTCCTCGCGCGAGGCCGCGTCCGGCTTGTACGCCTGGACAAAGTTCTCCAGCGCGTCCCGGATCTCCTCCGGCCGGATCGTGAGCTCCGCCATCTGGGTTCCCTGCTCTCCTTGTTGGGCCCGAAGTTTTCTTGGGGGGTCTGGGGTCAGCCCCCAGGAATCCTCTGCACGGCCCAACTAGGGCCGTATTTCGTGCGTGTTGAGTTACTGGCCGGCCACGCGGCGGCCGGCTTCCTCGATGCGGTCCGCGATGCTGCCGTTGATGACCTCGTCGCCCACCTGGACGGTGATCCCGCCGAGGACCTCGGGGTCCACGTCGAGATTGAGGTGCATCGGGCGTCCGTACACCTTGACCAGGGCGGCGCCGAGGCGCTGCTTCTGCTGGTCCGAGAGCGGAACAGCCGAAGTGACGATGGCCACCATGCGGTTGCGTCGGTCCGCGGCCAGCTTGGAGAGGGACTCGATTCCCTCTTCCAGGCTACGTCCGCGCGGCGCGGTCACAAGGCGCTCGACGAGTCGCTCCGTCACGTCCTCGGCACGACCGCCGAGCAGGCTGCGCAGCAGCTCGCTCTTGGCCGCGCCCGTGGCGGAGCGGTCGGTGAGCGCCGCCCGCAGCTGGGTGCTGGACGCGACGATCCGGCCGAACCGGAACAGCTCGTCCTCGACGTTGTCCAGCGCGCCGGCCTTCTGCGCGGCGGTCAGGTCGGCGAGGTTGGCGAGCTCCTCCAGGGAGTCCACCAGGTCGCGCGACTGCGACCAGCGCGAGCGCACCATGCCGGCCACCAGGTCGGCGGTCTCGCCGCCCACCTGGCTGCCCAGCAGGCGCCCGGCCAGCTCGGCCTTGGCCTCACCGGCCTGCGCCGGGTCGGTCAGGACCCGACGCAGCGAGACCTCACGGGCGAAGAGCGCGGTGACCGCGGCCAGCTCGTCCGCGAGCCGCTTGGCGTCGACCGACGTGTTGTCGGTCAGCGCGTCCAGACGCTCGCGCGCGGCGGCCCGTGCCTCGCGGCTGGCTCCGTGCGCAGTCATCGAGCCGCCTCGGCCTTCGAAGCAACTTCATCGAGTCCGTCGAGGAAGCGGTCGATGGTGCGGCTCTGCCGGGCGTGGTCCTCAAGGGACTCACCGACGAGCTTGCCGGCCAGGGCGGTGGCCAGGTGGCCCACGTCCTGACGCAGCGACTGCGCGGCGGCCTTGCGGTCGGCCTCGATCTGGGCGTGGCCTGCGGCGACGATCTCCTCGCGCTGACGCTGGCCCTCGGCCCGCATCTCGGCGATGAGCTGAGCACCCTGCTCCTGCGCCTCCTGGCGCAGTCGCGCGGCCTCGTGCCGGGCCTCGGCGAGCTGAGCCTTGTACTGCTCGAGCACGCTCTGAGCCTCGGTCTGCGCGGCCTCGGCCTTTTCGATGCCGCCCTCGATCGCCTCGCGGCGCTCTTCCAGAACCTTGTTGATGTTCGGGAGGAACTTCTTGGCGAAGAAGCCGAAGACGATGACGAACGCGATGAGGCCGATGACGAGCTCAGGGATCTCCGGAATCAGAGGGTTTTGAGGCTCCTCCGACGCCAGCTGTACCAGAGAGATCACATCAGTGCCTTCCGTTGAAGTTTCTCGTCAACGAGACCGGATCAGGAAGGAACCGGGTAAACGAAGCCCATGACCAGACCGATGAGCGCCAGGGCCTCACAGAGCACGAAGCCGAGGATCTGGTTCTGGCGGATGAGGCCGGCGGCCTCGGGCTGACGGGCGAGGGCCTGCGTACCGTTACCGAAGATGACGCCGACGCCGATGCCGGGGCCGATCGCGGCGAGGCCGTAGCCGATCGCACCGAAGTTGCCCTGGATGTTGACCGCGGCGAGGGTCTCGAGAGCGGACATGCCGTAACTTCCTTCTTTTTACGGGCCGGTGGGGGTTGGCCACCGGATGTATCGGGGGGAGGAGAGGCGTACTCAGTGGTGCTCGGCGAGCGCGCCCTGGATGTAGCTGGAGGCCAGCAGGATGAAGACGTAGGCCTGGAGCGCCTGGATGAACAGCTCGAAGATCGTCATCACGATGACCATGACGAACGAGACGCCCGCGTAGGCGATGCCGATGCCGTTCAGCAGGTACCAGCTCGCAATGGTGAAGATCACCAGCAGGACGTGACCCGCGAACATGTTGGCGAAGAGCCGCACCGCGTGGGTGAAGGGCCGGATGATCATGTTCGAGAGGAACTCGAAGAACATGACCATCGGGAAGACCGGGCCGAGCGAACGGTCGTAGCCGGTGATGTTCTTCCAGCCACCGATGAAGCCGTGCCTCTTGAAGGTCACGCTCACCCAGAGGATGTAGACGATCGCCGCGAGGCCCGCCGGAAGGGCGATGACCGAGGTCACCGGGAACTGGGCGAGCGGAACGATCGACCAGATGTTCATGATCCAGATGAAGAAGAACAGCGAGACCATGAGAGGGACGTACTTCTCGCCCTCCTTCTTGCCGAGCGTCTCGTAGACGACCCCACGGCGCACGAAGTCGTAGCCGGCCTCACCGATCATCTGGAGCTTGCCAGGGATCAGCTTGGGCTTGTTGAAAGCCGCCCAGAAGAAACCGATGACGACGACCGAACTCACCAGGGCCAGCAGCATCGGCTTGTTGAACTCGAAGCCGCCAACGGTGAAAATCGGCTCGAAGAGGAAGGAGTGCAGGCCGGGGGTCGGGAAACCGCACCCTTCAAAAATATGGCAATCGGTCTCGAAGGCGAGCGTCTGGGCGTTACTCACCGCGAGCTCCTTCAGCGTGGCGCATGGGTACGGCAACCTCGATGTGTCGGCGCGGCATACGACCGCGGAGCGGCACTGGACTGGACTTGCGGATTTGGGGGCGGCGGCTGGGCTCCGAGCCGTAAGGCTTCACAGGCACGGCCGCCTCCCGCGCCAGCTCTGCCGCAGTTGTGGCGAGACCATAGCAAATGAGCGGAGGCCTTCTTACGCTGGCCCTACAGCTCACGATTGCGGCCGGGCGGATTCCGGCTCCACGTAGAGGACCTTGGCCTTCATATGGGAGCGCACCTGCGCTCCCATCCACACCAGAGTGGCGGCGAGCAGGGTGAACGCGAAGCACTTGTGATTGAAGGCCGACGTACCGCGCAGCGCGGTGAGGGCGACCATCAGCACCAGGATCTGGACGGTGTACACCAGCAGACCCATCATCTGGAACAGATGGGGGAAAGAACGCGCACCTCGCTGTAGGGCCACAAGGCCACCGCCCATGAACAGCAGGACGACCAGTGCGCCGAAGGTGGCACCGAGCGCACCCTTGCCGCCGGCTACGGCGGCGCTGACCGCGACCCCCGCCGCACCCGCGGCAGCGGTGGGCAGGGCACAGTGCAGGAGTGTGCGGGCGTCGTTGGACTGCATGGCGGCAGCTCCTCCGGCGGAATTTGGGGACGTGGCATTGCGATCGTCGAGCGAAGGTCGAGCGAAGGCCTTGGCCCGGACACGTAGAGGCGCACCTCACCAAGGCGGCCGATCTCGTCGGGGCCGCCCCAATATATCTCGGGTTCTCGTGAACCGTATCACAAACTATTTGATGCAGTCTTTACCTGAAAGTGTGCTGACCATCACACGATCGGGCCCCGCCGCGTGTTTCGCGATGGACCCGAGCGCGTCACAGGTGATAGCCGCGCCTACTCCCGCTCAGGCGACCGTACACGGGGCCTCTCGGACACCGCGGTACTGCCGTGCAGCTTCAGGGCGCTCAGCTCACGCACCGGGGCGACGGGCGCGGCGAGGGGGGCGGTGGGCGCCTCCTGGGCGGCGCTCTCCGCGCGGCGGCGCCGGTAGCGCGGCGGCACGAAGGACTCGGCCCAGCGCGGGGTGCGCGGTGTGAAGCGCGGCAGCAGAAGCAGTACGAGGCCCAGCGCGCTCAGCGCGACGATGAGCAGCAGGATCCACACGCTGGTGGAGTGCACCGAGTACGCGACGGTGCCGAAGGCGATGAGGGCCGACCAGAAGTACATGATCAGGACCGCGCGGCTGTGCGAGTGGCCGATCTCCAGGAGCCGGTGGTGCAGGTGGCCGCGGTCGGCCGCGAAGGGCGACTTGCCGTTCCAGGTGCGCCGCACGATCGCGAGCACCAGGTCGGCGAAGGGGATCGCGATGATCGTCAGCGGCATCAGGAGCGGGATGAAGACCGGCAGCATCGCGTGGGTGGCGTCGCGGGTGCCGCCGAAGTTCAGCTTCATGGCCGCCGGGTCGACCTGCCCGGTGACGGAGATGGCGCCCGCCGCGAGGATCAGCCCGATCAGCATCGACCCCGAGTCGCCCATGAAGATCCGGGCGGGGTGCATGTTGTGCGGCAGGAAACCGAGGCACATGCCCATGAGGATCGCGGCGAAGAGCGTGGCGGGGGCCGCCGCCTCGATGCCGTAGCCGTACCAGATGCGGTAGGCGTACATGAAGGACGCGGCGGAGGCGATGCAGACCATGCCCGCCGCGAGGCCGTCGAGGCCGTCCACGAAGTTGACGGCGTTGATGGTGATGACGACGAGCGCGACCGTCAGCAGCGTGCCCTGGCCGGAGGTCAGCGAGACCGTGCCGACGCCGGGGACCGGGATCCACAGGATCGTCAGGCCCTGCATCACCATGACGCCGGCGGCGATCATCTGACCGCCGAGCTTGATCAGGGCGTCGATCTCGAACTTGTCGTCCAGGACGCCGATCAGCCAGATCAGCGCCGCTCCGGAGAGCAGGGCGCGCGGCTCGTTGGAGTTCTCGAAGACCGCGTTCAGGTTCGGCAGGTGGTCGGCGACCAGCAGGCCCGCGCACAGGCCGAAGAACATCGCGATCCCGCCGAGCCGGGGCGTGGGCTCCCGGTGCACGTCACGAGCGCGGATCTCCGGCATCGCGCCGGCCACGATCGCGAACTTCCGCACCGGCCCGGTCAGCAAGTAGGTCACCGCGGCCGTGATGCAGAGCGTCAGCAGGTATTCACGCACGGGCTTCCCCACAGGTATCGCTGGCCATCTCAGCCCCACACCCTAGCTTTGCGCGCATACGGTTGGGGACTTCCGGGTAGCGACGATGGTTGCACGAGTACGCCTACGTCCCTGACGCGCCTACCCCGTCCTATCCCGGATACGGCGGAAATCTCCCCGCCAGTTCACGGACCTCTTCTCGTACGTTCGGGATCTCCGCGGCGTCACGGACCGCGTCGGCCATCAGCCCGGCGATCCGTGCCATCTCGGGGGCGGTCATGCCCTGGGTCGTGACGGCGGCGCTGCCGAGGCGCAGCCCGCGGGCCTCGCCGTGCGGCAGCGCGCAGGTGTCCAGGACGATACCGGCCGCCGCGAGCCTGCCGCGGGCGGTGTGCGCCTCGACGCCGAGGGGCGCGGGGTCGGCCAGCACCAGATGGGTGTCCGTGCCTTCGGTGGTGACCGCGAACCCGGCCGCGGCCAGGCCCTGCGCCAGCGTCCGCGCGTTGGCGACGACCTGATGGGCGTACGCCGTGAAGGCGGGTGCCGCCGCCTCGCCGAACGCGACGGCCTTGGCGGCGATCGTGTGCATCTGGGCGCCGCCCTGCGTGAACGGGAAGACCGCCCGGTCGATCCGTTCCGCCAGGTCCGCCCCGCACAGCAGGAGGCCGCCCCTGGGGCCGCGCAGGACCTTGTGGGTGGTGGCGCAGACGACGTCGGCGTGCGGCACGGGGTTCGGCGCCGCTCCCCCGGCGACCAGGCCCATGGGGTGCGCCGCGTCGGCGATGAGATAGGCGCCCACGTCGTCGGCGATCTCGCGGAAGGCCGCGTAGTCGATGTGCCGCGGATAGGAGATCGAGCCGCAGACGATCGCCTTGGGGCGGTGGCTGCGGGCGAGGGTGTGCACCTGGTCGTAGTCGATCAGCCCGCTCTCGGCGTCGACGCCGTAGCCGACGAAGTCGAACCACCGCCCGGAGAAGTTCGCGGGCGAGCCGTGCGTGAGGTGGCCGCCGTACGGCAGGCCCATCGCGAGGACGGTGTCGCCGGGCCGCAGCAGCGCGGCGTACGCGGCGAGGACGGCGGAGGACCCGGAGTGCGCCTGTACGTTGGCGTGTTCGGCGCCGAAGAGGGCCTTGGCGCGGTCGACGGCGATCCGCTCGGCGATGTCGACCAGCTCGCAGCCGCCGTGGTGGCGGGCGCCGGGGTAGCCCTCGGCGTACTTGTTGGCGAGCGGGGAGCCGAGGGCGGTCAGGACGGCGGGCGAGGTGAAGTTCTCGGCGGCCACCAGCTGGAGCCCCTCGGCCTGCCGGGCGGCCTCGGCGATGAGGACGTCGGCCAGCTCGGGGTCCTGTCGGCGCAGCGCGTCGAGATCGGTGTACGACGCCTCGTGGGCGGTGGGTGCGGTGCTGACCGTACTGAGCGGCATCGTGGGCTCCGGGGCCTGGCGGGGATGACCTCAGATCCAATGTAGGCCGCTGCCCGGGGGCGGGCACGCCGATCCGGCTACGTGTGTGCGGGCACCCCGGTCAGCGCCGTCACGACGGGGTCGAGGGCCTGGTTGATCTCGTCGCCCACGGACCGGAAGAACGGCAGGGGCGCACCGTAGGGGTCGTACACCTCGTCGGCCTCCACGTTGGGCGCGAGCAGCCAGCCGCGCAGGGCGGCGGCGGCCCGCACCAGGGCGCGGGCGCGCTCCACCACGCCGTTGCCGTCCGGCTCCGGCAGGGTCGTCGGGTCTATGGCGCGCACCAGCCGGGTGAACTCCTTGAGCGTGAAGGTGCGCAGGCCCGCCGAGTGGCCCATGGAGATGACCTGCGCCCGGTGGTCGCGGGTGGCGGTCAGGACCAGGTCGGCGCGGATGACGTGGTCGTCGAGCAGCTCGCGCCCCATGAAACCGGTGGGGTCCGCCCCGAAGTCCGCGAGGACCGTCTCGGCGTTGGTCTCCATGGGGGCGCCCTCGTGGCCCCAGGTGCCCGCGCTCTCCACGATCAGGCCGCCGGTGAGGGGGTCGCCGAGGCGGTCGGCCAGGGCGTGCCGGGTCAGCCGCTCGGTGATCGGCGAGCGGCACACGTTGCCGGTGCTGACGTGGAGGATGCGGAAGGTGCCCGCAGAGCCCGGGAAGCCCGCTATGCCACGCCCCGTCTCAGGGGCTGTCAATTCGCCACCTCGAGGTCGGGTACCACCTTGCGCAGCTCGTCCGCGTCCAGGGCGCCCGCGCGGAGCAGCACCGGCACCCTGCCCGTGACGTCGACGATGGACGAGGGGACGATACCGGGGGTCGGGCCGCCGTCCAGGTACACGGAGACGGAGTCGCCCAGCATGTCCTGCGCGGCGTCGCAGTCCTCTGGGGCGGGGTGCCCGGTGAGGTTGGCGGAGGAGACGGCCATCGGGCCGACCTCGGTGAGCAGTTCGATGGCGACGGGGTGCAGCGGCATGCGGATGGCGACCGTGCCGCGGGTGTCGCCGAGGTCCCACTGGAGGGACGGCTGCTGCTTGGCGACCAGGGTCAGGGCGCCGGGCCAGAAGGCGTCGACCAGCTCCCAGGCCATCTCGGAGAAGTCGGTGACCAGGCCGTGCAGGGTGTTCGGGGAGCCGATGAGGACGGGGGTCGGCATGTTGCGGCCGCGGCCCTTGGCGTCGAGCAGGTCGGCGCACGCCTCCGGGCTGAAGGCGTCGGCACCGATGCCGTACACGGTGTCGGTGGGCAGCACGACCAGCTCGCCGCGGCGGACGGCGGACGCGGCCTCGCGCAGACCGGTCGAGCGGTCGGTCGCGTCGTTGGTGTCGTATCGCCGTGCCATTAGCGGGCCTCCTCGTACACGTACTGCTGCCTTGAAGTCATGATTGTCACGGCATCGCCTTGCGGGCGGTCGCGAAGCGCGGCCTGTTGTTGAGGTCGGGGTGGTCGGCCGCGTCGGCCCAGCCCCGTTCCTCGGTGAAGATCCAGGGGACCTGGCCGCCCTGGGTGTCGGCGTGTTCGATGACGACGACGCCCCCCGGGCGCAGGAGCCGGTGGGCGGTGCGCTCGATGCCGCGGATCAGTTCGAGTCCGTCCTCACCGGAGAACAGGGCGAGCTGGGGGTCGTAGTCACGGGCCTCCGGGGCGACGTACTCCCATTCGGTGAGCGGGATGTACGGCGGGTTGGAGACCACCAGGTCGACCTGGCCGTCCAGCTCGGGGAACGCGTCGAGGGCGTCGCCCTGGACGAGCTTGACCCTGGATCCCTCGACGTTCTTGCGCGTCCACTTCAGGGCGTCCTCGGACAGCTCCACGGCGTGCACGCGCGAGCGCGGCACCTCCTGGGCCAGGGCGAGCGCGATGGCGCCGGAACCGGTGCACAGGTCGACGATGAGCGGCTCGACGACGTCCATCGCGCGCACCGCGTCTATGGCCCAGCCGACCACCGACTCGGTCTCGGGGCGCGGCACGAAGACGCCGGGTCCGACCTGGAGCTCCAGGTAGCGGAAGTAGGCGCGCCCGGTGATGTGCTGGAGCGGCTCGCGGGCCTCACGGCGCGCGATCGTCTCCCAGTAGCGGGCGTCGAAGTCGGCGTCCTTGACGGAGTGCAGCTCGCCCCGCTTCACGCCGTGCACGAAGGCGGCCAGCTCCTCCGCGTCGTTGCGCGGCGAGGGCACGCCGGCGTCGGCCAGCCGCTGGGTGGCCTGGGCCACTTCCGCGAGCAGCAGGTTCACGCTGGTCCTCCGGGGGCGTCGTACGAGGGATTGGGGGCGTCAGGCTGCCGCGAGCTTGGCCGCGGAGTCCGCGTCGACGCAGGCCTGGATGACCGCGTCGAGTTCGCCGTCGAGCACCTGGTCCAAGTTGTACGCCTTGAAGCCGACGCGGTGGTCCGAGATCCGGTTTTCGGGGAAGTTGTACGTCCGGATCTTCTCGGAGCGGTCGACGGTGCGGACCTGGCTGCGGCGGGCGTCCGCGGCCTTGCTCTCCGCTTCCTCCTGGGCCGCCGCGAGCAGCCTGGAGCGCAGGATGCGCATGGCCTGCTCCTTGTTCTGGAGCTGGCTCTTCTCGTTCTGGCAGGAGGCGACGACGCCGGTGGGCAGGTGGGTGATGCGCACCGCGGAGTCGGTGGTGTTGACGGACTGGCCGCCGGGGCCCGAGGAGCGGTAGACGTCGATCCTGAGGTCGTTCGCGTGGATCTCGACGTCGATCTCCTCGGCCTCGGGCGTCACCAGGACGCCGGCGGCGGAGGTGTGGATGCGGCCCTGCGACTCGGTGGAGGGCACGCGCTGCACGCGGTGCACGCCGCCCTCGTACTTGAGCCGGGCCCAGACGCCCTGGCCGGGCTCGGTGGCGCCCTGGCCGCCCTTGGTCTTCACGGCGACCTGGACGTCCTTGTAGCCGCCCAGCTCGGACTCGGTGGAGTCGATGATCTCGGTCTTCCAGCCGACGCGCTCGGCGTACCGCAGGTACATGCGCAGCAGGTCGCCGGCGAACAGGGCTGACTCGTCGCCGCCCGCGCCCGCCTTGATCTCCAGGATGACGTCCTTGTCGTCGGACGGGTCCCGGGGCACGAGCAGCAGCCGCAGCTTCTCGGTGATCTCCTCGCGGCGGCGCTCCAGGTCCTTGACCTCGGCGGCGAACTCGGGGTCGTCGGCTCCCAGCTCGCGGGCGGTCTCGATGTCGTCCCCGGTCTGCTTCCAGGAGCGGTAAGTCGCGACGATCGGGGTCAGCTCGGCGTAGCGCTTGTTGAGCTTGCGCGCGTTGGCCTGGTCGGCGTGGACCGACGGGTCGGCGAGCTTCTTCTCGAGATCGGCGTGTTCACCGATCAGTTCCTCGACCGCCTCGAACATCGGGGGCTCCTGGTTTTCTGCGCGAAGGTTCTCCGCGCGAGGTTCTACGCGAATTGGCTGCGGGACGGCAAAAGCGCCGGTCCCGGCCACCCCCTCCCGAGGGCGGCCGATGACCGGCGCAGTGGCTCGCTACTTCTTGGCAGCCGCGGCCTTGCCGAAGCGGGCCTCGAAGCGGGCCACGCGGCCACCGGTGTCGAGGATCTTCTGCTTGCCCGTGTAGAACGGGTGGCACTCGGAGCAGACCTCGGCGCGGACGGTGCCGCTGGAGATCGTGCTGCGGGTGGTGAACTCGGCGCCACAGGTGCAGCTGACCTGGGTCTCGACGTACTCGGGGTGGATGTCGCGCTTCAAGGTGTCTCCTAGTTTCGGGAGGGCGCCGGGTCGTACGCGCGGATTGCTCGTACGTGAACCGGGGCCGACGTACCAGTCTGCCAGGACCGGCCGTATCTCCCAAAACGGGGGGAGGCCGGGATCTATTCCAGGGGCCTTCGGGGGGCCTGGCGGGGACCTTGCGGGGACCTTGCGGGGCGCCTTGCGGAGGGACTACTCGCTGCTCACCACGGAGCCGACGGCGCCCTTGTCGCCCGCGGACTTCTCGGTGGCGGACTTGGGGATGGGCTTGTCGGCCCGCAGCGCGTCCCAGACCTCCTGGTCGGCCTCTTCGAGGGGCAGGACGCGGTTGGGGTCGGCGGGGTCGTACTGGATGGGCATCGTGACCATCTTCATGTCGCCGGCGCCGATGCCCTTGAGGCCGTTCGCGAAGCTCGCGAGGCTCTTGACGTCGTTCAGGTCGGAGTCCGTGGTGATGGCGCTGGTCGCGTCGTTCGCCAGGTCGTAGAGCTTCTTCCAGTTGTCGAAGAGCCCGACCTCCTTGACCTGGTCGAGCAGGGCCTTGATGAAGGCCTGCTGGAGCTGGATGCGGCCGAGGTCGCTGCCGTCGCCGACGCCGTGGCGGGTGCGGACCAGGCCGAGCGCCTGCTCACCGTTCAGGGTGTGGGTGCCGGCGTCCAGGTCGAGGTGGCTGTCCTTGTCGCGGATGTCCTTCTTGGTGGTGATGTCGACGCCGCCGAGGGTGTCGATGAGCTTCTTGAAGCCCGTGAAGTCCACCTCGACGTAGTGGTCCATCCTGATGCCGGACATCTTCTCGACGGTCTTGACGGCGCAGGCGGGGCCGCCGACCTCGTACGCCGTGTTGAACATCTGCCGCTGCCCGCCGGGGTCGGTCGTGCCGTCCTCCGTCTTGCAGTCGGGCCGGGATATCAGGGTGTCGCGGGGTATGGAGACGACGCTGGCCTTCTTGTGGCCCTTGTAGACGTGCACGATCATCGCCGTGTCGGAGCGGGCTGCGCCCTCGTCCTTGCCGTACTTGGCGTTCTTCCCGGAGCGGGAGTCGGAGCCGAGGACGAGGATGTCCTGGGAGCCGTTGTCGATGTCCTCGGGCCGGTCCGTACCGAGGGCGGCGTTGATGTCCACGCCCTTGATGTTGCCGTTGAGCTTGAAGTAGACGACGCCGAGGCCTGTGCCGCCGAGGACGACCACCGAGGCAGCGGCCCATGCCGAGAGGACGAGCACCTTCTTGCGCTTGTCGCGCGGCTTGCGGCGGCGGCCGCGCTTCCCCCGCTTGCGCGCGGCGGCGGCTCTGCTCTCGTCGGTCATGCGCCCCTCAGTCCTCGTCGGTCGGATACCCCCTGTTTTCAGGGTCAAGCGTGGCTTTCCGTCACTTGTCAGACGGGAAATCCGGAAGAAGGGTTGCACGGGGCCCTGGGCGCGCCCCGGGTTCCGATCGCTACCCAGCGTGCCCCCTGCCGCCCCCTTTCGGGCCCTTCACCAGCGCTTTCGTACTGAACGGCGCTACCCTCGGCGACCGTGAGAATCTCTTAGCCGTGTGGCCAAGGTCTCGGCAAACAGAAGGGGCCGGCCCCGTCGAATGACGGGACCGGCCCTTTCCGGTCACCTTGTTCCAGGCGCCCGCACCAGGTCAGTCGTTGCCGTTGCCCGGGGTCGGGGTCGTCTTCTGGATCTGGAGCAGGAACTCGGCGTTCGACTTCGTCTGCTTCATCTTGTCCAGGAGCAGCTCGATCGCCTGCTGCTGGTCGAGCGCGTGCAGCACGCGGCGCAGCTTCCAGGTGATGGCCAGCTCGTCGCTGCCGAGCAGGATCTCTTCCTTACGGGTACCGGACGCGTCCACGTCCACCGCCGGGAAGATGCGCTTGTCGGCGAGCTTGCGGTCGAGCTTCAGCTCGGCGTTGCCGGTGCCCTTGAACTCCTCGAAGATCACCTCGTCCATGCGGGAGCCGGTGTCGACGAGCGCGGTCGCGAGGATGGTCAGCGAGCCGCCGTCCTCGATGTTGCGCGCGGCACCGAAGAAGCGCTTGGGCGGGTACAGCGCCGTCGAGTCGACACCACCGGACAGGATGCGGCCGGAGGCCGGCGCCGCCAGGTTGTAGGCACGGCCCAGACGCGTGATCGAGTCGAGCAGCACGACGACGTCGTGGCCCAGCTCCACCAGACGCTTGGCGCGCTCGATGGCCAGCTCGGCGACCGTGGTGTGGTCCTCGGCCGGGCGGTCGAAGGTCGAGGAGATGACCTCGCCCTTGACCGACCGCTGCATGTCGGTGACCTCTTCCGGACGCTCGTCGACCAGGACGACCATCAGGTGGCACTCGGGGTTGTTGACCGTGATCGCGTTGGCGATCGCCTGCATGATCATGGTCTTGCCGGTCTTCGGCGGGGCCACGATCAGACCGCGCTGTCCCTTACCGATGGGCGCGACGAGGTCGATGATGCGGGTGGTGAGCACGCCCGGGTCGGTCTCCAGACGGAGCCGGTCCTGCGGGTAAAGGGGCGTCAGCTTGCTGAACTCCGGTCGCCCGCGCCCGGATTCGGCCGCCATGCCGTTGGCCGAGTCGAGGCGGACGAGCGCGTTGAACTTCTCGCGGCGCTCGCCGTCCTTGGGCTGGCGGACCGCGCCGGTGACGTGGTCACCCTTGCGCAGGCCGTTCTTGCGGACCTGGGCCAGCGAGACGTACACGTCGTTGGGACCGGGGAGGTAGCCCGACGTACGGATGAACGCGTAGTTGTCGAGGATGTCCAGGATGCCCGCGACGGGGATCAGGACGTCGTCGTCGGAGACCTGCGGCTCGTTGCCGAAGCCCTGCTCGTCGCGGCCCCGACGGCCACGGCGGTCGCGGTAACGGCCGCGGCGACCGCGGCGGCCACCCTCGAAATCGTCGTCATCCTGAGGACCGTTGTCACGCTGGCGGTCCTGGCGGTCCTGACGGCCACCGCCACCCTGCTGCTGACGGTCCTGACGGTCCTGACGGTCCTGCCGGTCGGGGCGGTCCTGACGGCCGCCGCCCTGCTGGTCGTCGCCCTTGTTGCCGCGGCGGTCACGGTCACGGCCGCGGCCCTGGCGGTCACGGCGGTCGCGGCGGCCCTCGGCGTTGTCGCCGCCGGAGCCGTCGCCGCCCTTGTCGCCGGACGCGTCGCCCTTGGCCTCGGCCTTGGGCTCGGCCTTCGCCTCGGCGGTGACGGTCTCCGGGCTGCCCGCGTCGGCGGTGGCCCGGCGCCGGCGGCGCTCACCGGCGGGCTGGTCGTCGCTGGCAGGCTGACCGGGGATGTCGATCTGCTGCTGGGCGGGGGCCTTCTCGGCCTTGCCGCCCTCGGCGCTCTCCGCCTTGACGGCCTTGCTCGGCTTGCCGGCGCTCTCCGCGGCGTCCTCGCCCGTACGGGCCTTCGAGGTGGCCCGGCGCTTGGGCTTGGTCTCGGCGGTGTCGCCGGAGGGCGCGGCGCTCTTCGCCGGGGCTCCGCCCCCTGCCTGCGCCTCCTTGATGACCTCGATCAGCTGGCTCTTGCGCATGCGCCCGGTTCCCTTGATCCCAAGGCCCGAGGCGACCTGCTGCAGTTCCGCCAGCACCATGCCCTCAAGGCCGGTGCCGCGGCGCCGCCGGGACCCGGCCGAAGCACCGGTGGCAGGCGCCGCGGAGGCGTCCGTGGCGGGCGTGTCGGCAGTCACGCCCATCAGATCGGTGGTGTCGCTCACGAAGGGTCCTTCCCTGGAGCGGACGTCGGCCTGTCTGGCTCGGCGACCGGTTGTGCTGTCCGGAGGTCCTATGCGTATGGACCGTGCCGGGGCGGTGGTCCGCCAACGAGGCGGAAGAATTCATTGGTGATGGCGATTCCCGGTGCGGTGCCACTGAAGTGCGTGTCACCCGGCTCGGTCACGCCGGTTCCGGAGCGTGCTCAGGACCGCTCAGTGCGGGGCACAGAGCAGTTTGGGAGGCTCCCGGAAGAATGGTTGTCCCGGACGGGGACACAAAGCACCTCGCCATGGTGAGGTCGGGTGCAGACTTGAGATTAACACTACCGGATCCAACAAACATTCCCCCTCTCGGGACCGGGACACCCCGAAATCCCTGTGTTCACCGCGTCAGGGCGCGAGCGGCAGCACGCTCGCTCCCCTGGCGTCGAGTGCCAGGCGGTTGGCCGCCCAGCCCTCTCCCGCCAGGCGTGCGACCTTGTCGGCCGCACTGTCTTCGGCCAGCGCGAGGACCGTGGGGCCCGCGCCGGAGATCACCGCGGGCACGCCGTCGGCGCGCAGCCGCTCCACCAGGGCGGCGCTCTCCGGCATGGCCGGGGCGCGGTACTCCTGGTGCAGGCGGTCCTCGGTGGCGGGGAGCAGCAGCTCGGGGCGCCTGGTCAGGGCCTCGACGAGCAGGGCCGCCCGGCCCGCGTTGGCGGCGGCGTCGACGTGCGGGACGGTGCGCGGCAGCAGGCCGCGCGCCGTCTCGGTGAGGACGGGCTTTCCGGGGACGAAGACCACTGGAACGATGGAATCGGCGGGATCCATCCGGATCGCCCGCGCCGCTCCCCCGTCCATCCAGGAGAGCGTGAAACCGCCGAGCAGACAGGCGGCGACGTTGTCCGGATGGCCCTCGATCTCGGTGGCGAGTTCGAGGAGAGCCGCGTCATCGAGCTTGGCCTCGCCGCCTATCGTCACGGCGCGGGCGGCGACGATGCCCGCGCAGATGGCGGCGGACGAGGAGCCGAGGCCGCGGCCGTGCGGGATGCGGTTGGCGCAGACGATCTCCAGGCCGCGCGGCTGTCCGCCGAGCAGGTCGAAGGCCGTGCGCAGCGAGCGTACGAGCAGGTGCGACTCGTCGCGCGGGAGGGTTTCACCGCCCTCTCCGGCGATGTCGATGTTCAGGCCGGAGTCGGCCACCCGGACGACCACGTCGTCGTACAGACCCAGCGACAGGCCCAGGGCGTCGAAGCCCGGACCGAGGTTGGCGCTGGTGGCGGGGACGCGCACCCGGACGGCGGCGGCGCGGAACGCTGGACCGGCCATCGCTCGATGACTCTCCTTGAGCTGCGTGTTTGTGAGGCTGCGTAGTTTTCGTACGTGCCACATGTACGGAAGACCCGAAGGCCGCGAACAACGGCGGCACCGCGGCATATGCGGCGGGCGGGTTCGGTACAGCCTATCGAAGGAAGGTTCTGTGGCGACATAGGGCGCACAGGAGGCGCACGATGCGTGTCGTATGCCCCCTGTGCCACCCCCTGGGCACAGGCGCGGGTTTGCCGCTGAGGAGCGGGTTTCGCCGCTCCCTCGCGGGTTCCGCCGCGGTTACGCCAGGCCGAGGCGTTCGGCCGCGGCCGCCGCGTCGACCGGCACGGTGACCGGCTGCGGGGCGCCCGCGACGGCCCAGTCCGGGTCCTTGAGGCCGTTGCCCGTGACCGTGCAGACGATGCGCTGGCCGGGGTCCACCTTGCCCTGCTCGGCGGCCTTCAGCAGACCGGCGACCGAGGCGGCCGACGCGGGCTCCACGAAGACGCCTTCCTGGGACGCCAACAGCTTGTAGGCGCGCAGGATCTCACGGTCCGTCACCTCGTCGATGAGGCCGCCCGACTCGTCGCGCGCGGCGAGCGCGTACTGCCACGAGGCGGGGTTGCCGATGCGAATCGCGGTGGCGATCGTCGAGGGGTCCTTGACGATCTCGCCGCGCACGATGGGCGCCGAACCGGAGGCCTGGAAGCCCCACATCCGGGGGGTACTCGTCGACACCGAGTCGGCGGCGTACTCCTTGTAGCCCTTCCAGTAGGCGGTGATGTTGCCGGCGTTGCCGACGGGAAGGACGTGGATGTCGGGGGCGTCGCCGAGGGCGTCGACGATCTCGAAGGAGGCGGTCTTCTGGCCCTCGATGCGGAACGGGTTGACCGAGTTGACCAGCGCCACCGGGTAGTTCTCGGAGAGGGCGCGCGCGAGGTTCAGGCAGTCGTCGAAGTTGCCGTCGACCTGGAGGATCTTCGAGCCGTAGACGAGCGCCTGGCCCATCTTGCCGAGCGCGATCTTGCCCTGCGGGACGAGGACCGCGCAGACCATGCCCGCGCGGACGGCGTAGGCGGCGGCGGACGCCGACGTGTTGCCGGTGGAGGCGCAGATGACGGCCTTCGCGCCCTCCTCCTTGGCCTTGGTGATCGCCATGGTCATGCCGCGGTCCTTGAAGGACCCCGTGGGGTTCGCGCCCTCGACCTTGAGGTGGACCTCGCAGCCCGTGCGCTCCGAGAGGACCTGCGCGGGTACGAGCGGCGTGCCGCCCTCGCGAAGCGTCACGACCGGCGTGGTGTCCGAGACCGGGAGACGGTCCCGGTACTCCTCGATGATTCCGCGCCACTGGTGGCTCATTGCTGCTTACTCCCCTTCAACCCGCATGATGCTGGCGACACCACGCACGGTGTCGAGTCTGCGCAGCGCGTCGACGGTGCCGGTGAGGGCGGCGTCGGGCGCGCGATGGGTGACGACGACGAGGGAGGCCTCGCCGTCCTTGCCCGTCTGGCGAACCGTATCGATCGATACGCCGTGCTCGGCGAAGACCGTCGCGACCTGGGCGAGCACGCCCGGCTTGTCGGCCACGTCGAGGCTGATGTGATAGCGCGTGACGACCTCGCCCATGGAGCCCACGGGCAGCTGGGTGTACGCGGAGTCGCCGGGTCCGGTGGTCTCGGCGAGTTTGTTGCGGCAGACGGCGACGAGGTCGCCGAGGACGGCGGACGCGGTGGGCGAGCCGCCCGCGCCGGGCCCGTAGAACATGAGCTGTCCCGCGGCCTCCGCCTCGACGAACACGGCGTTGTACGCCTCGCGGACCGAGGCCAGCGGATGGCTGAGCGGAATCATCGCGGGATGCACGCGCGCGGTCACCGACTCACCGTCAGCGGCCCGCTCGCAGATGGCGAGGAGCTTGATGGTGCAGCCCATCCGCTTCGCGGACGCGAAGTCGGCGGCCGTCACCTCGGTCATGCCCTCGCGGTACACGTCGTCGAGGCGTACGCGCGTGTGGAAGGCGATGCCGGCGAGGATCGCGGCCTTGGCGGCGGCGTCGAAGCCCTCGACGTCGGCGGTCGGGTCGGCCTCGGCGTACCCGAGCGCGGTGGCCTCGTCCAGGGCCTCCTGGTACCCGGCCCCCGTCGTGTCCATGGCGTCGAGGATGAAGTTGGTGGTGCCGTTCACGATGCCGAGGACGCGGTTGACCTTGTCGCCCGCCATGGACTCGCGCAGCGGCCGGATCAGCGGGATGGCACCGGCGACGGCGGCCTCGTAGTACAGGTCCCGTCCGTACTCGACGGCGGCCTCGTGCAGCGCGGCGCCGTCCTGCGCGATGAGCGCCTTGTTCGCGGAGACGACGGAGGCACCGTGTTCGAACGCGGTGGTGATGAGGGTCCGGGCGGGCTCGATCCCGCCGATCACCTCGACGATGACGTCAATATCACCGCGCTTGACCAGCGCGGTCGCGTCGGTGGTGATGAGGTCCGGGTCGATTCCCTCACGCACCTTCGAGGGGCGGCGGACGGCGACCCCGGCCAGCTCCACCGGGGCGCCGATCCTGGCTGTGAGGTCGTCGGCGTGCGTCGTCATGATGCGCGCCACCTCTGAGCCGACAACCCCACAGCCCAGCAGCGCCACCTTCAGCGGACGCGTACGCATCATCCGACCTCACTTCTCTTACATCTACGGTGGTCCCAGTCTCACCCACCGGAACGGACTTTCCGTCCAATGTCCGGATCCTGAGACATCTATTTCATCTTTTTCGTCATCCGACGTCGAGACGCAGGAGATCCTCCTCCGTCTCACGCCGGACGATCACCCGCGCCGCGCCGCCCTCGACGGCGACGACGGGCGGGCGGAGAGCGTGGTTGTAGTTGCTCGCCATCGAGCGGCAGTACGCGCCGGTCGCGGGGACGGCGATCAGGTCGCCGGGCGCGAGGTCGGCCGGCAGGAACGCGTCGCGTACGACGATGTCACCACTCTCGCAGTGCTTGCCGACGACGCGCACGAGCATGGGCTCGGCGTCGGAGGAGCGGGAGACCAGGGCGACGGTGTACTCGGCGTCGTAGAGCGCGGTACGGATGTTGTCCGACATACCGCCGTCCACGGAGACGTACGTACGCAGGCCTTCGAGGGGCTTGATGGTGCCGACCTCGTAGAGCGTGAAGGCGGTCGGGCCGACGATGGCGCGTCCCGGCTCGACGGAGATGCGGGGGGTGCGGAGCCCGGCGGCCTCGCACTCACGCGTGACGATCTCGCCCAGCGCCCTGGCGATCTCGTGCGGCTCGCGCGGGTCGTCCTCCGGGGTGTACGCGATGCCGAGACCACCGCCGAGGTCGATCTCGGGCAGCTCCACGCCGTGCTCGTCGCGCACCTCGGCGAGCAGCTGCACCACGCGGCGGGCGGAGACCTCGAACCCCGCCATGTCGAAGATCTGCGACCCGATGTGCGAGTGGATGCCGATCAGCTCGATCCCGTCGAGCTTGAGGGCGCGCCGCACGGCCTCCGCGGCCTGCCCCCCTGCCAGCGCGATGCCGAACTTCTGGTCCTCGTGCGCGGTCGCGATGAACTCGTGGGTGTGGGCCTCGACGCCCACGGTCACCCGGATCTGCACGCGCTGGCGCCGGCCGAGCCGCTCGGCGATGTGCGAGACGCGCACGATCTCCTGGAAGGAGTCGAGCACGATGCGCCCGACGCCGGCCTCGATCGCACGGTGGATCTCGTCCTCGGTCTTGTTGTTCCCGTGGAAGGCGATGCGCTCGGCGGGCATGCCCGCGCCGAGGGCGGTGGTCAGCTCGCCGCCGCTGCACACGTCGAGGTTGAGGCCTTCCTCGTGCAGCCAGCGCACGACGGCCCGCGACAGGAACGCCTTGCCGGCGTAGAAGACGTCGGCCTCGGGCCCGAAGGCGTCGCGCCAGGCGCGGCAGCGGGCGCGGAAGTCGGCCTCGTCGACGAAGTACGCGGGGGTGCCGAACTCCTCGGCCAGCCGCGTCACCTCGATGCCGCCCATGCTGACGACGCCCTCGGGGGTGCGGGTGACGGTGCGGGACCAGACCTTGGCGTCCAGGGCGTTGAGGTCGGTCGGCGGAGCGCTGTAGTGCCCCTCGGTCAGGACGTCGGCGTGGCGGGGCCCTGCGGGGTGTGCGGAACGGCTCATGGCTCGGTCGTCTCGTCTCTCACGGTGTCACGTATGACGGTGTCACAGATAGTCGGGTGCGCTGACGCCGAGCAGGGACAGGCCACCGGCGAGCACCGTCCCGGCGGCTTCGGCGAGGGCGAGCCGGGCACGGTGGGCGGCCGAGGGTTTCTCGTCACCGAGGGGCAGGACGGTGTGCTGGTACGCGAGCAGACCATCGGCGATCGCGACCAGATGCCGGGCGAGCCGGTCGGGGGCGCGGTGGCGGGCGGCGGCGGCGAGGACGGGGGGGTGGGCGGCGAGGTGCCCGAGCAGTTCGTGCGGGGTGGCCTCGTCGGAGGCAGGGCCCTGGAGGGGTCCCGGCGCGGAGTCGAAACCCAGGGCGGCGGCGTTGCGGGTGAGGGCGCGGGAGCGGGCGTGGGCGTAGCGGACCCGGAAGAGGGGGTTGGTCTCGCGCTGCGCGAGGTGCTCGTCGCCGCCCTGCTCGGGCGCGATGCGGGGATGGTCGTGGGCGGCGGGGTACAGCAGGGCCCAGCGGGCGGCGTCGCGGCCGAGGCGGAGGGGGGCGGCCGGGGCGGGCACGGGCCGCAGGGTGGGGAGCGGCTGCGGGGGGCGGCCGTACGCGTCGACGCGTACGCCGAGGGTGTCGACCCATTCCCGGTCGGGCGCCGCGTCCGAGGTGACGCGGACGAGGACCCCCTGGGAGCGCAGGATGCGGCGGGCGCTGTCGGCGACGACGACGGCGCGGACTTCGTGGGGGGTGTGGAGCTGGGCGAGCGCGCCGGTGTCGGGCCGGACGTGCCCGTAGGACTCCCCGCACCGGAGGATGTCGCGGACGAGGGCCTCGGCGGGCGCGCCCGCGAGGGTGATGTTGAGGAAGCCGGGCCCGGTGATGTCGACCCCGGCGATCCCGGGCTCGGCGGCGAGCCACGGGGAGAGCAGCTCGGCGACTTCCCGGGGGGGCCTTCCGGCGTCGCGGGCGACCCGCAGGGCGAGGTTGGTGGCGTAGTCCCCACACCCGCCGGGCCGGGGCGGCTCGACCTTCACACTCTCCGGCACGTCCACGCGCAGCTCGCCCGCGTCAACGGCGTGGCGCATGGCGCGCAGCACGGTGCGGGAAAGCTCGACGGGGGTCACGGGACAAGCGTATGGGAGGAGGGGGGTGGGTCGGCGACTTGGTTTCTGGATGGTCTTGGGATGTGGACGGGGCTGGGCAGGGGCCTGGGAGGGGGGCTGGGTTTGCGATCCCCCGCGGGGAGGGCCGCTGGGTATCCCCCTCCCCGGGGGCCGGCCGCTGCTGGACCTGGGGACCGGGGCCCGGGGTCTGGGGGCCTGGGTCAGCCGCCGGGGCGGGCGGCGGGCTCGGCTTCGCCGGAGAGGCCGTTGCTGCCGCCGCCATCACCGGCGGGGCAGCGGCTGCCCACGGGATCGAGCCCTTGACCGGCCTGACCGGCCTGACTTGCCTGCCTTGCCTGACTGGCCTGCCTCACGTGACCGGTCAGACCCCCATGGCCGCCGGAACCCGCCCGACGCCCCATCAATTGCCGTACCACATCCACCAGTTCACTAGGTTCAAAGGGCTTGGCGAGGAAGGCGTCGACGCCGACCTCCAGACCGCTTTCGACCTCGTACTGCGTACAGGCGCTGATGATGACGACGGGCAGCTCCCGGGTCCGCGCGTCGGCACGCAGCCGTTCGGCGGTGCGCAGACCGTCGAGCCGGGGCATCACGACATCGAGGGTGACCACGTCGGGCTGCACCTGATGTACGACGTCCAGGCACTCGGCACCATCAGCCGCGGTCACGACCTCGAAGCCCTCCAGCTCGAGGTTGACCCTGATCAGTTGCCGAATGACCTTGTTGTCGTCCACAACAAGCACGCGGCCGGGCACGCCTGACACAACTCGAGAGTAGGTCCGCGCCCACCGCCGCGTCCCGGTTTTCCCCACTTCCGCCCCACGAGAGCCGCCCCGCCCGCGCCTGCGGGCCGCCGCCCGCAGGCCCCCACCCGGACGCCCCCCGGAGCGTGGAAATACCTGTTCATGGGCAGCCCCGGAGAGCTGGTAGGGTTCTACCCGTCGCCGCGCAACCGCGACGATACGCCCCCGTAGCTCAGGGGATAGAGCAACGGCCTCCGGAGCCGTGTGCGCAGGTTCGAATCCTGCCGGGGGCACCTTGTAGTAGGTGCCCAAAGACCCCGTCTCCAGCGGAAACGCTGAGGCCGGGGTCTTCGCGTATGTGCAGGCGGGTGCCGTCGAGAGCAGCTGTATGCCAGTGATCACGTAATGATCTTGATGACCTTTGTGCAGGTCAGGCGTCATCCAAGACGTAATTGTCGTTTCGGAGGCTTAAGGCTCACCCTCAGGAGCTGAAGCGCATCCCGAGGGCTCACCAGGCGCCGTCAGCTGCGCTCGGCCTCAGCTTGCGGGGCACCATTCAGCCTCCTCGCGATGTCTTGCAGGAAGTAAGCGGCAGCGGCTGGGCGGTGTTCAAACGGCCCATCCAAGCGCGCTGCGTTGATGTACACGCCGATCCGGGAGGACGGCCGGTAGAGCACTACCTCTTCCACTTCTCGCGAGGGGAGCGACGACGGGATGTGCGCAATCTCCTGTGTCGTAAGCCAACGGCTGATCTCGCTGGCTCGACTGGCGCTAAGACGCCCCCACTCCGGGTTGTAACGCTCCCGAAGCCATCCCATGGTCACCGCAGTGACCCCGTGGTCCGCATCGAGCTCGCTCGGAATGGCAGCACGCTGGTCTTGCATCTTCCCCCCCTGCTTCTTCCCTGGGGAGATTTTGGCACTCCAGCACTGCGGGATCGCTTTGGGGTGGCAGGAAAACATGAAGGAGCTCTGGATGTCTCCAGAGCTTCTTCATGACCGTTCAAGGCGCGAGCTACTGCGGCGCTGGGGCACCGGTCCCGTCTCGAGTGGCTGGCGGATCAACTGCCGTAACCCTCTACCCGGCCGGCGCCACCTCCGGCACCCGGAGTGGACGATCGAGCGCCCTGGCCATGGCAGATGCAGGGGGCCCAGTCTCACCGGGCTCCCCTTGGCCGTCGGCCGCTCAGTGGTTCGTGGGGGCTGCATGGAGCGTCGGTGTGGCCGTTTGTTGGGGTTTGGCTGTCGTGTCGTTTCCCTGTGTGCGGTGCGCGCCGTGTGCGAGCAGGGCCCAGAGCAGGGCCGCGAACGCCGCTATGTGCAGCAGGGCTCGGACCGTGTTCCAGGTGGCCCACTTGTTCTCGAAGTCCGCGCGGGTCTCCGCCAGGTGTCTGACGTGGCCGGGGTCTCCCGCGTTCGCGAGTTGGTCGTTCAAGGGGACGTTGATGGCGCTGGTGACCACGAAGGCCACCAGGTACAGGGCCAGGGCTGCGATCAGCCAGGGCAGGGCCGGGCGGCCGTCTTCTCGCCAGGACAGGAACACGGCCAGGCCCAGGAGAGGGATCGAGCCCATGAACGGGAGCATGAAGGCCGGGTTGATGATGGCCTTGTTGATGCTCTGCATCGCCTCGACGAGCGTGTGGTCGGACGAGCGGGCCAGGCCGGGCATGACCGCGTAGGAGAAGGCGGCGAACAGTCCGGCCATGAGCCCTGTGGAGAGGGTGGCGGCGAGCAATACGCCGGTCTGTAGGTGCTTCATACTGCCCTACCTTCTTGAGTGCGTCCCATGGGTCAGCTGAGGTCCAGCACAGTTCCAGCTGGGTTCCGTATCGCGTCGGCGACCCGGCGCGCTTCTGGCGTCGCCACAGCTCGGCCTCGACTATTGGTCACCGCGGGATTCGCGGCAACCGCCTTTCCTGTAGCGCGCGTTAACCTTGCGGTTAACGCGGCCGGGGTGCGGGGTGCGGGGCGGGACCGGGGGCCACGTGGAGATCAGGGACATCGAGATCTTCCTGACGCTTGGTCAGGAGCTGCATTTCGGGCGGACCGCCGAGCGGTTGCGCGTCTCCCCCGCCCGGGTCAGCCAGGCGATCAAGAAGCAGGAGCGCCGCCTGGGCGGCGCTCTCTTCGACCGCTCCAGTCACCACGTCCGCCTCACCCCCCTCGGCCGGCAGCTCTACGACGACCTGCTTCCGGTGCACCGCGCCCTGCGGCAGAGCCTGGAGCGGGCCGCGTCGACCGCCAGGAGGGGGACGGAGGTGCTGCGCCTGGGCATGATGTCCGGCAACAGCGAGGATCTGCGGCCCGTACTCGTCGCGTTCTCGTCCCGCCGCCCCGGCTGCCACGTACGGATCCGCGCCATGGGCTACGACGACCCGTTCTCCGCCCTGCGCCGCGGCACCGTCGACGTCCTGCTCGCCTGGCTTCCGATCAGGGAAGCGGGCCTCACCGTGGGTCCTGTCGTCTACACCGAACCCGTCGTGCTGTGCGTGTCCTCCGCCCACCGGCTGGCCGCACGTGACTCCGTCTCCTACGAGGACCTCGCCTACGAGGCCGTCCCGACCGGTGCCGCACCCGGCTACTGGCGCGAGGCGCTGATCCCCGCGCGCACCCCGAGCGGACAGCCGATCGCCGAGGGGCCTGCCGCGGGCGACGGCACGCAGCTGCTCGCCATCGTCGCCAGCGGCGAAGCGGTCTGTCCCGTTCACGCGCACGCGCTGCGCTACTACGCCCGGCCCGACATCGCCTACATCCCCATCCGCGACGCGCCGCTCGGTCACTGGGCGCTCTGCTGGCGTACCGGCGGCGACACCGACGTGATCCGCGACCTCGCCGACGTGGTGGAAGGCCTTGGGCCGTTGCCCCTGTGACGGCCTTGTGGCGGGTGCCTCGCCGACAGGTGCCCCGCCGACGGGTGCCTCGCCGTCGACGCGGGCCGGTCAGGAGCGGAGGAAGGCGAGCACCGCGAGGACCCGCCGGTGCCCTTCGGTGGCCACCGGCAGGTCGAGCTTGGCGAAGATGTTGCCGATGTGCTTGTTCACGGCGGCCTCGCTGACGAACAGCTCCGCGGCGATGGCCGCGTTGGTGCGGCCCTGGGCGATCAGGCCGAGCACCTCGCGCTCCCGGGGGCTCAGCCCTTCCAGGGGGTCCTTCCGCAACCGTACGAGCTGCTGGATCACCTCCGGGTCCACCACCGTCCCGCCGACGGCGATCCGGTCGATGGCGGCCGTGAAGTCGGCGACCGCGGCCACCCGTTCCTTGAGCAGGTAGCCGACTCCGGCTCCGCCGCCCGAGTCCAGCAGGCCGAGCGCGTACGAGCGTTCCACGTACTGGCTGAGCACCAGCACCGGCAACCCGGGGAATTCCTCCCGGAGTTGCATCGCCGCCTTCAGTCCGTCATCGCTCAGCGTCGGCGGCATCCGTACGTCGGTGACGATCAGGTCGGGCCGCTCGGTGCGCGCGGCCGCGACCAGGGCCTCGGCGTCGCCGACCGCCGCCACCACCTCGTGCCCGACCCGCTGCAACAGCCCGACCAGGCCTTCGCGCAACAAGACAGCGTCCTCTGCCACGATCAGGCGAAGCGACACGGAACCTCCACGTGCAACAGGGTGGGACCACCGACCGGACTCGACACCCGCATACGGCCGTCGAGCGCCTTGACCCGGTCGGCGAGACCGGTCACGCCGCTGCCCGCTTCCGTGTCCACGCCGCCGTGGCCGTCGTCCGTGATGTCGAAGATCAGTAGATCGGCATGGTAGCGACCGCGCACCTCCGCCCTCGCGGCCCCGCTGTGCTTGGCGATGTTCGTCATGGCCTCGTTGATGAGGTAGTACATGGTCGTCTCGATCTTCCTGGGCAGCTTCTCGGGCAGCCGTAGGTCCACCGTGACCGGGATCGGGAACCGGGCGGCGTAGTCCTCGATCGCCGCGACCAGCCCGTGGTCGGCCAGTACGGGCGGATTGAGTCCCCGGATGAGGGCCCGCAGCTCCTGGTGGGCGGTGGACAGCTGGGCCTCCGCCTGCGTGAGCAGTTCGGCCTGCGGGGAGTCGGGAGGAGTCTCCAGGCGCAGCATCCCGAGGGTCATTCCCAGGGACACCAGCCGTTGCTGCGCCCCGTCATGCAGATCGCGTTCGATCCGTACCCGTTCCGCGTCGAAGGTGTCCAGCAGGCGTACCTGCGAGGCGCGCACCTCGCGCAGCTCCTCCGCCAGCTCCCGGTCGCGCGGGGCGAGGAAGGTGCGCGCCATCGCCGCCCGCGCCCCCGCCCACGAGGTCACCGTGTACGGCGAGGCGAGCAGCACGACCGCCGAGAAGATGGCCCAGGGCCAGGTCTCGCCGTCCAGGGAGCTGAGGAAGACGGCCGGCAGCCCGAAGCAGAAGAGCAGCACCATCAGGTCCACCCACCACAGCCCCGCCGACGAGATGAGCGTGAACACCAGCTCCCGCCAGGTCACCTGCTCCTTGATCCGGGTCGCCACCCATGCCCTGGTGCCCGGCCCGTCCGGGCGCCGGTGCGGGTCCGGCAGCCGGTCCAGGTCCACCAGCCGCAGCCGTTGGCGCTCCAGTCTCGCCACCACCGTGGAGGCCGTGACCAGGCCCGCGAGGGGGGCGATGCCTATCAGCACCAGCAGCAGCGCCATCCCGGCCGCCAGTCCGACGGCGAAGATCACCACCGCCGCCGTACCCACCAGAACACCGCTGCTCAGATAGGCCAGGGACCTCCAGGGCCAGCTCGATGTCAGAAAGCTCAGGGGACGTTGAGCCATGGCCTGCCAGGCCGTCGTGGGGCGCATGTGGTCACCGTAGCCCGGGAGTTCGGGTGATCGAGGTAGAGCTGGCACTACCCCGGAAGTAGAGAGCGGGCCAGTGCCCGCGGACCCCCTCGTGCAGTGAGATCGACGCATGACGACAACGGCGACAGCGACGACAACGGCGACAGCGGCGACAGCGGCAGCAACTACAACTGCGAGGCAGGCCTCCGTGCAGGACGCGGTCGAACTCCACGGCGTGCGCAAGGTCCACGGCTCGGGCGACCACGCGGTGACCGCACTGGACAGCGTCTCCATCGGCTTTCCCCGCGGCACCTTCACCGCGATCATGGGCCCCTCCGGCTCGGGGAAGTCGACCCTGCTCCAGTGCGCGGCCGGACTGGAGCAGCCGACCGAAGGACGCATCGTTCTCGCCGGCGTCGACATCGGCGAGCAGAACGAGAAGCAGCGCACCGAACTCCGCCGCGAGCACATCGGCTTCGTCTTCCAGGCCTTCAACCTCGTCGAGTCGCTGACGGCGGCACAGAACGTGGAGCTTCCTTCCCGGTTCGCCGGCCGCAAGGTCAGACCCGAGCAGGTCGCGGGCGCGCTCGCCTCGGTCGGTCTGGCCGACCGTGCGAGCCACCGGCCCAGTCAGCTCTCCGGTGGCCAGCAGCAGCGCGTGGCCCTCGCCCGGGCCCTGGTCACCCGCCCCGACGTCCTCTTCGCGGACGAGCCCACCGGCGCCCTGGACACCGTCACCTCCAAGGAAGTGCTGCGGATGATGCGGATGCTGGTCGACCAGGAGGGCCAGACGACGCTGATGGTCACCCACGACCCGGTGGCGGCCTCCGTGGCCGACGTCGTCGTCTTCATCAAGGACGGCCGGATCGCCGACCGTATCCCGCTGAACAAGGACTCGCAGAGCGACAACGCCGCCGCGGTCGCCGCCCACATGGCCCGGCTGGAGGCGTGATGCTGATCCTCGCGAACGTACGCGAGCGCTGGTCCGGCTTCCTCGGGGCCTTCCTCGCCGTCATGGTCGGCGTGGCCCTCATCACCACGACCCTGGTCATCTACGACTCCTCCCGCCCCTCCGTCCAGGACCGCTACGCGGGCGCCGCCGCCCTGGCCCTGCCCCAGAAGGCCCTCGACCAGGAGGGCAGCCCCGAGGACCGGATGCCGTGGAGCCGGGCCGAGGCCGCTCCGGTCCGGGCCAGGCTCGACGCCGTCCCCGGAGTCGCCGCCGTCGTGGTGGACCGCTCCTTCTACGCCCAGGCCCTGAAGGGCGGCAAGCCGGTCGCCGACGAGGGCGCCGCGGAAGCGGGGCACGGCTGGGGCAGCGCGCGGATGGCGCCCTACCGGCTCGTCTCCGGCCGGGCCCCCGGCGGGAACGGCGAGGTCGTGGTCGACCGCGCCCTGGGCGTGGCAGCGGGCAGCCGGCTCACCGTCAACATCACCGAGGGCCGCAAGCGGTTCACCGTCGTCGGCACCGTCGACGGCCCCGGCTACTACTTCAGCGACGCCTTCGCCGCCGAGCAGCAGCCCGGTGTCGGCGCCCTCGCCCTCATCGCGGACAAGGGAGCGTCCGCCGCCGCCATCGCGTCCGGCGCGCGGCAGGCGCTCGGCGACCGGGGCGACGTCCTGGCCGGTGACGCCCGCTCCGAACTACAGCCCCAGTACGTCGAGCACAAGCGCAACCTCGGCGTCCAGCTCATCGGCGCCATGGCCGCCCTCGGCCTGTTCACCACGGTCTTCGTCGTCGCCTCCATGCTGGTCCTGTCGACCGGCATGCGCCGCAGGGAGATCGGCCTGCTGCGCACCATCGGCGCCGCACCGAGCCAGATCCGCCGCATGATCCTCGGCGAGGCCGCCGTGGTGGGCCTGCTCGGTTCGCTCGTCGGCTGCCTGGCCGGCGTCGCCGCCACCCCGATCCTGCGCGACATCCTCAAGGGCCTTGACGTCACCCCGCCGGGCATGGAGGTCACCGTGGCCGCCTGGCCGCTGCTCACCGCCTGCGCGGTCGGCATCGGTGTGAGCGTCATCGGTGCCTGGGCCGCCGGCCGCAAGGCCGCGAAGGTGGCCCCGATCGAGGCCCTGCTGGACAGCCGCTCCGCCAACGACGGGATGGGGCGCGGGCGTGGGATCGCCGGGCTGTCCGTCCTCGGCCTGGGTGCCGCCCTCGCCGTCGGCACCGCCACCACCGGCGCCGACAACCGCGTCAGCATGGCGCTCCTCGCGACGATGACGCTCATCGTCGCCGCCGCCCTGCTGGCTCCCGCCCTCATCGGCCCCGTCGGCCGCCTCCTCACCGCCCCCTTCCAGAAGCGCGGCCCGGCCGCTCCCGTCCTGATCCGCTCCGAACTCATCGCCAACTCCCGTCGCGCCGCGTCCCTGGTGGCTCCCGTGATCGCCGCCGTCGGCTTCGCGGTCCTGCTCAGCGGAGCGGTCGAGACGATGCGGGCGGCCTACCCGGCGGGCGAGGCACGCAAGGTCGCCGGCCAGACGATCGTCACCTCGGACGGCACCCCCGGCAACACCGACGAGGTCGTCGCCGCCAACCCCGTCGGCAAGGCCTCCCTGCCGACCCGCGCGTTCGTCGGCGAGGAGCGGACCGTCCTGGACGTACTCGGCACCCGTGACGCCCGGTGGAACAAGCCGGGAGAGGCTGTGCTCGGCCGGCGCACCGCCGACGGCCTCGGTCTGGAAGAGGGCCGGAGCGTCCGGGTCCGGTTCGCCGACGGCGCGAGCGTCACCCTGAGGATCAGCAAGGTCCTGCCCGACGACCCGGCCCGCGGTGACTTCGTGGTCGCCCGTGACCTGGTCCGAGCCCACGACCCGGCCGCGCTCACCGACGACATCTTCGTCCCGGCGGGAAGCAGGGCCTCCGCCGCGGTCCCCGGGACCGTCCTGCACGACGCCATGCGGTACGCGCTCGACGACTACAACACCGACGCCAAGCTCACCGACAGCCTGGCCACGATGCTCATCGTCATCGCCGTCGGCTACAGCGTGATCGCCGTCGCCAACAGCATGGCCATGGCGGCCCACGGCCGTCGCCGGGACTACGCGGTGATGAAGTCGGCGGGCGGCACCGTCCGCCAGCTCCTCAGGCTGGCGGCGGGCGAGACCGCGGTGCTGGTGGCCGTCGGCGCCGGCCTGGGTGTCCTGGTGACGCTGCCCCCGCTGGCGGGCATGGCCTCCGGCCTCTCGCAGGCCACCTCGTCCGACGTCGGTCTGCACCTGGACAGCGGAGCCGTCCTCACGGCGATCATCGCCACCCTGGCCGCGGCCGTCGTGGCGGGGGTGATGGTCACCGGGCGGACGCTGAGGAAGTCCGCCTAGTCCCCGGTGCCTTCGGAGACCGTTCGTTCCGCCATCTTCTTGAATTCGCCCAAGTCGTAGTTGGCCAGGGTGGCGTCGAGGTTGGTGAGGGCCCCCAGGTGTTCTATGAACCCCTGGGGGTCGTACTCGATCTGGAGGGTTACCCGGCTCTCCGTGGCGCTCAGGTGGTGGAAGGTGACCACGCCCGCGTGGTGGACGCCCTCCGTGGTGTGCCAGGCGATGCGGTCCTGCGGGACCACTTCGGTGAGTTCGGCCACGAAGCTCTTGTCCGCGCCGGGGAGGGCGACCTGCCAGGCGAAGGTCTTGCCGTCGATGCGCTGGACGTGTTTGACGTGGCTGAGGAAGGACGGCCAGCGCTCGACGTTCTCCCACAGCGCCCAGCTCACGGCGACCGGCGCCTTGATGTCTACGGCTTCGAGCAGCGAGGAGGCCATGTCCTCATCTCCTTTGCGTGTCCGTCGTCGGTCCTCCCACCGGTACCCGCAGACGCGGGATCTATCGGGGTGGGCTGTCCGTCCGGCATGCTGGCCTGCGGCAGGGGGCCGGTCGGCGGTCCCCTGCGGTTGAGGAAAGGAGGGCGCGCTCGTGGGCGACTGGATACGTTGCTGCCACCCCGCTCCCGACGCCGGGGTCCGTCTGCTCTGCTTCCCGCACGCGGGGGGTTCCGTCAGCGCGTATCACGCGTTGTCCGGGGCGGTCACGGGGATCGTGGAGCCGCTGATCGTGCAGTACCCGGGGCGTCAGGACCGGTACGGCGAGCCGTTCGCCGCGGGGGCGGACGAGATCGTCGATGCCGTGCTGGGTGAGCTGGACTCGGGGGTCGGTTCCGCGCCTCTCGCTCTGTTCGGGCACAGCATGGGCGCCACCGTGGCGTTCGAGGCCGCGCGGCGGCTTGAGGCACAGGGGCGGCCTCCCGTGGCGCTCTTCCTGTCGGGCCGACGGGCGCCCTCGCTGCCGCGCCGGACCGGGGCGATGCGGCCGGTGCGCGAGATGTCCGACGCCGAACTCGTCGAGGAGATGCGGAAGTTGTCCGGCACCGCCGACGAACTCCTCGCCTCCCCCGAACTGCTCTCGCTCTTCCTGCCGTCGATGCGCGCCGACTACCAGATCGTCGACGACTACGTGTACCGCCCCGGGGAGCCGCTGAGCTGCCCGGTCACCGTCCTCACGGGCGACAGCGACCCCCGCGTCGGCGTGGAGGACGCCCGGGCCTGGCAGCGCGAGGTGCGGGGCGCCTTCTCCTGCCACGTCCTGACCGGGGGGCACTTCTTCCTCAACGACCATCTGCCGTACGTCGCCGACGTCATCGCCTCCTCTCTTCCCGATCCGATCGGGAGGCGATGACCGCCGCGTAGCCACGCCCCCAAGCCGTGGGCCGGGGCGGTTCGCCCCCGCGCGGCTCTACTCCTCCGCCTCGAACTCCGCCAGGAGCGCGTCCAGCGAGTCCTCCGCGGCGTCCGGCTCCTTCGCCTCGACGATGCGTACCGCCAGTTCCTGGAGGGTCAGTTCCTCCAGGAACAGGGTGATCGGTACGTCGATGCCGAGGTCGTCCCGCAGCCGGCCGACCAGGTGGACGGCCGTCAGTGAGTCGCCGCCCGCCGAGAAGTACGTCGTCTCCGGGGCTATGGGGGCGTTCTCGTCCAGGCCCAGGGCCTCGGCCAGGATGGCGGAGACGGCCGGGGTGAGGTCGTCGGGCCTCGTACCGGTCCCGATGGGCTCCGTGGTTCCCTCGGCGCCGGGGGCCGCCGTCGCGGTCGGGAGCGTCAGCGCGCCGAAGGTCTCCCCCTCGAACGGGTACGTCGGCAGGCTCACCCTGCGCGCCCCGTCCCGCGACTTCGGCCACGGGACCGAGTCACCCTTCAGCCACAGCTCACCCAGCTCACGCGGGCCGTCCGTGTCGGGGCCCTCCTCCTGGCCCGTCCAGGGGCGGCCCTCCGCGAGCGCCGTCAGGCGGTCGGCCGCCTCCGCCCGGTCCGACGCCAGGACGTACGCGCGTACGGCCATGGGGGTGCGGGCCGTGCGCAGTGTGTGCGCGGTGTCCGCGAGGGACGGGGCGCCGGGGGCGCGCAGGGCCGTCGCCAGCTTCGCCGCGAGCGCGGTGAGGGCGGTCTCCGTGCGGGCCGAGAGGGGGAGGATCTCGGTCACCGGGGCCGCCCGGGTCGCCGCGTTCGTCAGGTTCGTCGGGTTCGCGGCGTGGCGGTCGGCCGGGGCGGGGGGCCGGGGGCGGTCCGGGGCCTGTTCCAGGACGACGTGGACGTTCGTACCGCCGATGCCCAGTGAGCTGACTCCGGCGCGGCGCGGGCCTTCGGCGGGGCGCGGCCAGGGAGCGGGCCGGTCGACGACGTGGAACGGGGAGGCGTCCAGACGCAGTTCGGGGTGCGGGCGGGAGAGGTTGACGGTGGGCGCCAGGGTGGCGTGCTCCAGCATCAGCACCGTCTTGATGAGCGAGGCCACGCCCGCGGCCGCGTCCAGGTGGCCGATGTTCGACTTGACGGAGCCGATGCCGATGCGGGGGCGGTCGCCGGTGCCCGGGGTGTCCGTTTCGGCGGCGAACGCCTCGGTGGCCGCCGCCAGTTCGATGCGGTCGCCCAGCTCCGTGGCCGTGCCGTGCGTCTCCACGTACTGGGCGGCCGACGGGGCGAGGCCCGCCGCCGACCAGGCCTCGACGATCGCCGCCGTCTGCTGTTCGACGCCGGGGGCGGTGAAACCGACCTTCGTGGCTCCGTCGTTGGTCAGGGCGCTGCCGCGCAGCACCGCGCGGATCGGGTCGCCGTCGGCGAGCGCGTCGGACAGGCGGCGCAGCACGACGACGCCCACGCCGTTGCCGGGCACGGTGCCGCCCGCCCGCTCGTCGAAGGGGCGGCAGCGGCCGTCGGGCGCGAAGATGCCGCCCTCGTAGTGGACGTATCCCTGCCTGCGTACGGTGTCGACGCTGACGCCGCCCGCGAGCGCGGTGTCGCACTCGCCGAGGAGCAGCGCCTGGGCGGCGAGGTGCACGGCGGTCAGCGAGGTCGAGCAGGCCGTCTGCACGGTCAGACTGGGGCCTTCGAGGCCGAGGCGGTAGGAGATCCAGGGGGCGAGGAACTCCCGGTCGGTGAGGATGCGGGTCTGCATCGCGCCGAGGGAGGCGGCCAGGCGGCGGTCGGTGTGGGCGGCCAGCATGTGCTCGGTGGGGCTGCCGCCCACGTACACGCCGGTGCGGGTGGGCACGGCGAGCGGGTCCTGGCCCGCGTCCTCCAGGGCGGCCCAGGCGGTCTCCAGGAGGAGGCGGTGCTGCGGGTCGAGGGTGGCGGCCTCGGTGCGGTTGAAGCCGAACATCTCGGTGTCGAAGCGGTCGGCGTCGGCCAGGTACCCCTTGGCGGGCACGTGTTCGGGGCGGCTCAGGTCGGCCGGGTCCGTGCCGTCGGCCAGCAGCTCGGCCCGTGTGAAGTCGGTGATGGAGCAGACGCCGTCGCGGAGGTTCGCCCAGTAGGTGTCCAGGTCGGGGGCGCCGGGGAACCGCCCGCTCATGCCGACGATCGCGATCGCCGAGTCGGCGTCGGGCCCGAACGCGGCCGTGTCGGGCTCGGGGGTGGCGTCGGCGTCGGAGGCCCGGGGTGCTGGCTCGGTCATCGTGACGTGCCCTTTCTGGAGCGGAGCCGTTGTGCGGCGGCGGTCTGTCGTGCGCGGCGGTCGCTGCCCCGGCGCTCGGCCGCGGTGGCGGGGGCGGGGGCTTCCTGCGGCGCCGTGGCGGGCGGTTCGTCCGAGGCCCGGTCGAGGGCCGGGGCGGGAGTCGCGGCGTGCGTCCCGTCGAGGTGTGCGGCGAGCGAGGCGACGGTGGGGTGGCGGAACAGGTCGACCAGCGTGAGGTCGGGCGCCCCGTGCTCCTGGCCACCGTCCGCCGCTTCGCGCAGGGCGTCCAGGACCCGCAGCAGCCGCACCGAATTGCCGCCCGAGTCGAAGAAGTTGTCGTGGACGCCGACCTGGTCCCGGGTCAGCACGCTCGCCCACACCCGCGCCACGCGCCGTTCGGTCGCGGTGCGCGCGGCGACGTACGGGCGGCTCGACTCGGGCCGCTGCGCGGTCGGTTCGGGCAGCCGGGACCGGTCGATCTTCCCGGAGCGGTTGAGCGGCAGTGCGTCGAGGCGGACGTAGTTTTCCGGGAGCATGTAGCCGGGGAGGCGTTCGGCGAGGTGGGCGCGGAGGGCTTCGTCGGTGGGGGCGGTGCCCTCGCGGGGCACGACGTACGCGATGAGGCGCTGCTCTGTGCTGGTCCCCGTGTCCGTGCCGCCGCGGACGGTGGCCGCCGCGACCGCGACGTCGGGGTGTCCCGCCAACAGGGCCTCGATCTCACCGAGTTCGATGCGGATGCCGCGGAGTTTGACCTGGGAGTCGGAGCGGCCGAGGTAGTGCATCCGGCCGCGCGCGTCCACGCGGGCGAGGTCGCCGGTGCGGTACATGCGGGAGCCGGGCGGGCCGTACGGGTCGGCGACGAACCGTTCGGCGGACAGGGCCGGGCGGCCGATGTAGCCGCGGGCCAGCGAGGCGCCCGCGATGTAGACCTCGCCGGTGACGCCGGTGGGGACCGTGCGCAGGCGGGCGTCGAGGACGTATACGCGGGAGCCCGGTACGGGGCGGCCGATGACGACGGGTTCGCCGGGTTCGAGGTCGGCGGTGGTGGCGTAGACGGTGGCCTCGCTCGGGCCGTACGCGTTGACGATGCGGCGGCCGGGCCCGCTGAGCCGCTCGACCAGTTCGGCGGGGCAGGGTTCGCCGCCGACGACGAGCGTACGCAGATGGGGCAGCCGTCCCTCGCTGTCGGGGAGGTCGGGCAGCAGCATCGCGGCGGAGGGCGGCAGGGCCACGTAGGTGATGCGGGAGTCCCGCAGACGGGCGTACAGGGCCTCGCCGAGGCGTTCGTCATCGCGGGCGATGTGCAGCTCGGCGCCCACGATCCAGGGGAAGAACAGGTCGGACACGGCGACGTCGAAGCCGAACGACACGAATTGCAGGACGCGGTCGTCGACGGTGACGGGGAACGCGGGGCGCACGGCCCGGGTCAGGTTGAGCAGTGCCCGGTGCTCCACGGCGACGCCCTTCGGAACGCCGGTGGAGCCGGAGGTGAACAGGACGTAGGCGAGGTCCTGGGGCGTGGGGCCCGTGGCCGGCGGTGGCGGGGTGGGACCGGTGTTCTCCGGGACGTCGGCGCGCAGGCAGGGGACGCCGAGCCGCTCCCCCTGCGCCACGGTCTCCGCCGCCGTGATGAGCAGTCCCGTACCGGACGTCTCGACCATGTGGGTGAGGCGGGCGTGCGGGTGGGCCTGGTCGAGGGGTACGTACGCGCCGCCCGCGCGCAGCACCGCGAGCGCCGCGATGCCCATCTCGGCCGAGCGGGGCAGCAGCAGGCCGGCCCGGAAGCCGGGGCGCACTCCCGCGGCGCGCAGCCGTGCCGCCAACGCGTCCGCCCGGTCGAGGAGTTCGCGGTAGCTGAGCCGGACGTCGCCGCAGACGAGGGCGGTGGCGTCGGGCCGGGCGGCCGCGACGTCCGCGATCAGGTCGGGCACCAGGCGGTCGGTGGGCGCCGCCTCGGCCGTGCGGTCGGCGGCCGCGAGGGCGCGGCGGCGCTCCTGTGGCGGGACGGTGTCGAGGGTGGAGAGAGGGGCGTCGGGGTGGGCGAGGGCGGCGTCCAGGAGCGCCTGGAAGTTCCGCACCCAGGCGCGGACGGTTGCGGCCTCGAAGAGGGCGGTGCGGTAGATGAAGTGGGCGGCGAGGCCGTCCGTCCAGCGCTCGACGTGCAGGTGGAAGTCGAACTTCGCGATGTCCAGGGCGAGTTCGACGCGCTCGACGCGGGCCCCCTTGAGCGCGAGGGAGAGTTCCGTGTCGTCGTCGTAGGCGAAGACCAGCTGCACCACGGGGTCGTGGCTCGTGTCGCGGGCCGGGGCGAGGGTGTTCACGACCGTCTCGAACGGGGCGTCCTGGTACGGCTGGCCGGCCAGCAGTTCCGCGCGGATGCGGCCGATCAGTTCGCCGTAGGAGGGGTCGCCGGACAGGTCGACGCGCAGCGCCAGGGTGTTGGTCAGCATGCCGACCATCTCCTGGAGTTCGGGCCGGTCGCGCCCGGACACCGGGAAGCCGATGACGAGGTCGTCGCGGCCCGAGAGGCGTCCCAGGAACGCGACGTACGCGGCGAACAGCGCCATGAAGGGCGTGGCGCCACGGGCGCGCGCCGCCTCCCCCAGGCGGGCGTGGAGTCCGGCGTCCACCAGGAAGCGTTCTTCGGCGCCCGCCGCCGAACGTACCGCCGGGCGCGGGCGGTCGAGGGGCAGGGAGACCACCTCGGGGGCGCCGCGCAGGCGCCCGGCCCAGTGGGCGACGGCTTCGGCATAGGCGCCCGCCGCCTGGCGTTCGCGCTGCCACGCGGCGAAGTCCGGGTATTGGAGGGGGAGTTCGGGGAGCGGGCGGAGAGGCCGGATCGGGTCGTCGCCGCCGGATTCGTTCTCGTACGCCGTGGACAGGTCCCGCAGGATGACGCCGAGGGACCAGCCGTCGCAGATCAGGTGGTGGGCCACGAGCAGCACGCGGTGGCTGCCGTCGTCGACGGCGTACACCGTGCAGCGCAGCAGCGGCCCCGTCGCCAGGTCGAAGGGGCGCGCCCCGTCCGCCCGCATCCGGTCGTCCACCTCGTGCGCGCGTACGTCCTTCTCGACCGTGAGGTGCGCGCGGCCCGTGGCGGCGACGATCTGCGTCTGGGAGCCGTCCGCCGCGGTGCGGAAGACCGTGCGCAGGGCTTCGTGGCGGGCCACCACGGCCTCCAGCGCGCCGGTGAGCGCGCCGAGGTCGAAGGGGCCGTGCACGGCGAAGGCGGCGGGCACGTTGTACTGGGCGGTGCCGGGGTTCATGCGGTCCAGGACCAGCAGGCGGCTCTGGGCGTCGGAGACGGGGAACTCGTACTCCTCGACGGGCTGAGCCGGGTCCGCCTGGTCCACCGGGTGCGCCGGGTCCGCCTGGTCGGCCGGGTGTGGTGTGTCCACTGGGTTCACTCTCCCTTGGAGGGGGCCTGGGGGCCGGCAAGGACGTTTTCGAGTACCGCGGCGATCCGCGCGGCCGGTTCCGCGTCGAGGACGTCGGCGTGGGCGCAGGCCAGCTCGTGCACGTCGACCGTCGCGGCGGCGCGGCGCCAGGCCGCGGCCTTGTCCTCGGTGGGGATGGCTTCGGGATCGCGGGTCGCGGCGAAGAGGGTGACGGGGCCGTCGTAGGGGGACGGGTCCCAGCTCCTGCCGAGGGTGACGTGATGGGCGATGGCGTCGGTGAGTGCCGCGAGGCGGCGTTCGCCGATGCCGTCGAGCGCGGCTCCCTCCTCCTGGAGGATGCGCCGGGCCTCCGCGTCGACGACGGCCGGGTCGAGCGGGGTACGGGCGATGTCCGGCGGCTTGGGCATGGCGTCCACCACGGCGAGCAGGGCGACGTCCTCGCCGTCGGCGCGCAGCCGCACCGCCATCTCGTGGGCGACGGGGCCGCCGAAGGACCTGCCGAGCAGGAGGTAGGGGCCGCGGGGGCGGACGGCGCGGATCAGCTCGACGTACGCCTCGGCCAACGCGTCCACGGTCCGCGGTAGTTGGCGGTCGGGCGCGGACAGGGCGGGCGTCTGGAGCGCGTATACCGGGCGGTCCTGGGCGAGGTGGGGCAGCAGCGCGGCATAGGCCCAGCTCACGCCGAGCCCCGGGTGCACGCAGAACAGCGGGGCGCGGTCGCCGTCGGCGCGGAGCGTGAGCAGCGGTGCCAGGCTCTCGGCGTCGGCGCCGTCGGGGTCGGGGTCGGGGGCGGGGCCGTCCAAGCGGGCGAGGAGACGGGCGGGCGTCGGCGCGGCGAAGAGGGTGGCCACGGGGACCCGTACGCCCCAGGCCGCCTCGATCCGCCCGGCGAGCCGCAGCGCGCTCAGCGAGTGCCCGCCGGACGCGAAGAAGTCGGTATCCGGCCCGGCCTCCGCCCCGCCGAGCGCCTCACCGAACAGGGCGCACAGCTCCTTCTCCCTCGCGGTAAGCGGCGCCCGCGAGGCCTCCGGCCCGGCCGGGGCCGGGGGTTCCGGCAGCGCGGCACGATCGGTCTTGCCGTGCGGCGTGAGGGGCACGGCGTCGATGCGGGCCCAGGCGGTGGGCAGGAGGTGCGGGGGGAGGACGCGGGAGGCGGCGTCGCGGATCCGGGAGAGGGAGTCGGGGGTGATGGTGGGGGTGCCGAGCGCGGGGGCGTCGGGTGCCGGGGTGCCGGGGGCGTTCGCTGTCGGCGCCGGGGCGCCGGACGTGCTGCCGGGCTCGGGGTCCTCCAGTACCAGCCAGGCCACCAGCCGCTTCCCGCCGCCCGGCGCGGGCCTCGCCGCGACTATGGCGCGGGCGACACCCGGGCAGGTGCGCAGGGCCGCCTCCACCTCCGCCGGTTCGATGCGGAAGCCGCGGATCTTCAGTTGGGTGTCGGCTCGGCCCGCGAAGGCGAGGGTGCCGTCGGGGGTCCGGTGTGCCAGGTCTCCCGTGCGGTACATACGGGTGCCGGGCGGGCCGAGCGGGTCGGGGACGAAGCGTTCGGCCGAGGCGGAAGGGTCGGACAAGTAGCCGTGGGCCAGGCCGGATCCGGCGATGTAGACCTCCCCCACGCAGCCGTCCGGCACAGGGCGCAGGCGGGCGTCGAGGATGTGGACGCGCGTGCCGTCCAGCGGGCGCCCGATCGGCAGCGGGCCGCCGGGGACGGTCCCCGGCACGCGGTGGGCCGTGGCGAACACGGTCGTCTCCGTGGGGCCGTAACCGTTCACCACGACCGTGCCGGGGCAGTGCTCCCGCACGCGGCGCACCGCTTCGGGGTCGACCACGTCACCCCCGGTCCACACCTCACGCAGCCCGCGCAGCGACATCGGCGCCAACTCCGCGACCAAGCGGAACAGTTCCGCCGTGAGCCACAGTGCGGTGACGCGCCGCTCGGGCAGCACGCGCGCCAGCAGGGCCGGGGTCACGGGCTCGTCGGGGCAGATCACCACCGTGCCGCCGTTCAGGAGCGGGACCCAGACCTCGTACGTGGCGGCGTCGAAGGTGTGGGGGCTGTGGAGCAGCACACGGCGGTGCGCCCCCGCCGGGTCCGGCTCACCGCCCCGGCCCCCCGAGCGGAAACGTCCGTCGGCGGCCAGTTCCGCGATGGCCCGCTGCGGGATCACGACCGCCTTGGGCTCACCGGTCGAACCGGACGTGTACATCACGCACGCCGCCGACTCCGGGTGCGACGGCGCGGTGACCTCCACGCCCTCGGGCGCGTCCCCGCGCACGTCGATCCGGCGTACGGACGCGGGCAGCCGCACCGCCGGCCCGCCCTCCGTCAGCACCAGTCCCGCCGACGCCCCGGCCAGCAGCCGCGCCAGCCTCTCCGCCGGCTGTGCCGGATCCAGCGGCAGCCAGCACGCCCCTGCCTTCAGCACCGCCAGTTGCGCCACGACCAGGGACGGTGAGCGGCCCAGGAGCAGGGCCACGGTGGCGCCCGGCCCGGCGCCCGCCGCGACGAGGCGGGCGGCCAGGCGGTCGGATTCCGCGGCCAGTCGGGCGTACGTGAGGATGTCGTCGCCGCTCTCTACGGCGGGCGCGTCCGGCGTACGGGCCGCCTGCGCGGCGAACCGTCCGGTCACCGTGGCGGACCCGGCCACCGCCGCCGGGGCGCCCTCGGAGCGGGCGAGCAGGTGCCTGTGCTCCTCCTCGGGGAGTACGTCGATCCGGTCCACCGGCGTCGCGGGGTCGCCCGCGAGCTGCTCGAAGGCCCGCACCATGCGGGCCGCGACCGCCGCAGCGGGGATGCCGCGCCGGCAGCCCACCGCGAGGAGCATCCGCTCCCCCGCGACGACGGCCAGCGTCACGGGGTAGTGCGTGGCGTCCCGTACGTCCGTCACGCGCACGACGTCCGGGCCGTCGCCCCGCGCCTGCCGCGCCCCGCGCGGGAAGTTCTCGAACGCGAGGACCGAGTCGAAGAGTTCCCCCGGGGACGCGGACCCTGCGCCCGGCCCGGCACCACGCCCCGCACCCGGACCGTGGCCCGCCATGCGTTGTACGTCCGTCAGCCGCACATGGTGGTACGGGACGAGGCGCCACTGTTCGTCCTGGACGCGGGCCAGCAGTTCGCCGACGGTCTCCCCGTCGCGCAGCCGGACCCGCACCGGCAGCGTGTTGATGAACAGGCCCACCATCTCGCCCGCTCCGGGCAGGTCGTGCGGGCGGCCCGAGACGACGCCGCCGAAGACCAGGTCCCGCCCGCCGGTCATCCGGGCGAGCACCAGGGCCCAGGCGGCCTGCGTCAGCGTGTTGAGGGTGACGCCCGCCTCGGCGGCGCGGCGGGTGAGGGCGGCGGTCAGCTCCGCGGTGAGGTGCAGGCGGACCGTGTCGGGCCGGTCCGCGCGATCCCCCTCGTCCGTCGCCCCCGAAACAGCCTCCGCCGAGGTGACCTCCCCCGGGGCCGCCTCCCCCTGCGAGGCGAGCGGCGCCTGCCGCTCCAGCCCCGCGAGCGCCTCGCGCCAGGCCGTCTCCGCGAGGCCCTGGTCCTGGCGGCCGAGCCACAGCGCGTACTGCCGGTAGGGCACGGCGGGCGGCAGGGACCGGCCGGTGGCCAGGGCCGCGAGGTCACGCTCCAGGACCGGGACCGACCAGCCGTCGAGCAGGATGTGGTGGAAGGAGAGGACGAGTTCGCCGCCGGTGTCGTGCCGTACGAACAGGGCGCGGACGGCGGGCGGGCGTGCCAGGTCGAAGCGGCGGGTGCGGTCCTCGGCCAGCAACCGCTCGGTCGCGGACTCCAGTTCGGCCGCGTCACGACCGGTCAGGTCGGCCTCGGTCCACGGCACGGCGACGGTGTGCGGGATCACCTGCACGGGGCGGTCGAGCCGTTCGTGCCGGAAGCAGGCGCGGAGGTTGGGGTGCCGCTCCATGAGGGCGCCGAGCGCGGCCCGTACCGTGTCGGCGGCGATCGCGGGCCCGATGTGGAAGCGGGCCTGCACGAGGTAGGGGTCGGGCCCCTCCGCGTCCCGCACGGCATGGAAGTACAGCCCTTCCTGCACCGGGGTGAGCGGCAGTACGTCCGCGATCCGCCCGCTCATCGGCCACCGTCCCCTTCCGCGGCGGGATCGGGCAGGTCCGCCAGGTCCCCCTCCAGCATGGCCAGTTGGTCCATGGAGAGGCCGACCAGGGGGAAGTCGGAGGGGGTCGCGCCCACCGGGCCGCCTTCCGCGGTCTCCCGCGCCAGGAGGGCGATGCCCTCGCGCCACAGTCGGACGAGTTCCCGCACGTCCTCCTGTGCGAGGACCCCTTGGGCGTACGAGAAGGTCACTTCCAGGCGCAGGCCGTCCGCGGTCTCCTTGGCGAAGGCGTCGATCTCGACCGCGTGGCCGAGCGGTACGGCACCGGGACCGGCGTCGAGCAGCTCGCCGCCCGCCGCGTCCCCGGAGGTGAAGCGGCCGAGGTAGTTGAACCGCACGTCCGGGACGGGGAGTTCGGCGAGGATCGGGGCGGTCTCCGGGTTGAGGTGGCGCAGGAGGCCCCAGCCGATGCCGCCGTTGGGGACGGACCGCAGCTGTTCCTTGACCGTCTTGAGCGCCTCGCCCGCCGCGCCGCCTCCCGTCCGCCAGTCGCTCCCCGCGTCGAGCAGCACCGGGTACTGCGTCGTGAACCAGCCGACCGTGCGGGACACGTCCACCGGCACGGACAGCACCTCCCTGCCGTGTCCTTCGAGGTGGACGAGCAGACCGGTGCCCGAGCCGCGGTGGCGTACGGCCGCCGAGGCCAGCGCGGTGAGCAGCACCGCGTCGGGGCCGCAGTTGAAGGCGGCGGGCAGCGTGGTGAGCGCGGCCTCGGTGAGGTCCGCGGGCAGCTCGGCGGTGAGGGTCGCCCGCCTCGCCCCCGCGCCCCGTCCCCCGGCGAGCCGGCCGTCGGCAGCGGCTGTCAGCCTGCCCCGCCACCAGTCGAGTTCGGCGGCGAGGCCGGGGCTCAGCGCCTCTTCGGCGAGCAGTCCGGCCCACCGGGTGAAGGAGGTCCCCGGGGCCGGGGCCGGGGCGCCGTTCCCCGAGAGCGCGGCGGCCAGTTCCGGGCCGATGATCCGCCACGAGACGCCGTCGACGGCCAGGTGGTGCAGGGTCAGGAGCAGCACGCCCCGCCGCTGCTCTCCGGCGTCGAGCCACACGGCCCTCAGCATCTCGCCGTCCTCGGGGGCGAGGCGGATCCTGGCGGCCAGTTCGGCGGCCTTGGCGCGGGCCTCGGCCTCGCCGGGGACCTCGACGCGTTCGAGTGCGGCCGCCCCGGCCGGGGCCCGTTCGGCCACCTCGATCTCCGCCTCGTCGGTCAGCAGCCGCATCCGCAGCACTCCGTGCCGCTCGATGAGCGCCCGTACCGCTGTCTCGATCCGCTCGCGGTCCGTGCCGGGCGGCACGGGGAACGCCATCGACTGCGTGAACGCCCAGGAGTCGCCGCCCTGCTCGCGCCACCACCGCATGACGGGTGTCAGCGGGAAGCGGCCGACGCCCGTGTCCGAGCCGTCCGGCCCGCCCCGGCCCGCGGCGGCCGACGTCTGAGCGTGGAGGGCCAGTTGGGCGGGGGTGCGCATCGTGAAGACGTCACGCGGGGCGAGTACGAGTCCCGCCGCCGAGGCCTGTCCGGCGAGCTGGATGGCCATGATGCTGTCGCCGCCGAGCCGGAAGAAGTCGTCGTCGGCGCCGATCTGCTCGACGCCGAGGATCCGCGCGAAGAGGTCGCACAGCTCCTTCTCCGGGGCGGAGGCGGGCGCCCGTGTCGACGCGGCGGCCCGGGGCGCGGGCAGGGCGGCGCGGTCGAGCTTTCCGCTGCGGGTCAGGGGCAGTTCGGGCAGCGTCACGACGTCCGACGGCACCATGTGTGCGGGAAGGCGGGTGGCGGCGTACGCGAGGAGTTCGTTCGGGTCGAGGGTGTGCCCGGGGGCGGGGACCGCGTAGCCGAGCAGTTGCGGCCTGCCCTCGCCGTCCTCGCGTACGAGCGCGGCCGCGTGGGCGACGGCGGCGTGCGCGGTGAGGACCGCGGCGACCTCGCCCGGTTCGATGCGCAGGCCGCGCAGCTTGATCTGCTCGTCGGTGCGGCCCAGGTAGTGCAGGGTGCCGTCGTCGTCGCGGTACGCCAGGTCGCCGGTGCGGTACATGCGGGAGCCGGGGGCGCCGTGGGGGTCGGGGACGAAGCGTTCGGCGGTGGCGGCGGGCCGGTTCAGATAGCCGCGGGCCAGGCCCCGCGAGGACAGGTACAGCTCGCCCGCGACTCCGGTGGGCACGGGGCGCAGCCGGGCGTCGAGGACGTACGCGGCGGTGCCCGCGACCGGCGTTCCGACGGGCGGGGCGGTGCCGTCGCCGTTCAGCGGGGCGGACAGGGTGGCGGCGACGGTGGCCTCGGTGGGCCCGTACGCGTTGTGGAAGCGGCGGCCGCCGACGGCCCAGCGGGCCACGAGCGCGGGCGGGCACGCCTCGGCGCCGACGGCCAGCGCGCGCAGCGCCGGGTACGGGCCTTCGGGCACGGTCGCGAGGACGGACGGCGGCACCATCGCGCAGGAGATCCGCCGCTCGGCGAGGACCCTGCCGAGGCCGTCCCCGGCGAGGGGGCCCGGCGGCGGCACGACCAGGGTGCCGCCGGGGCCGAAGGCCATGCACATCTCGGCGACGGAGATGTCGAACGCCGGGGAACCGAGCTGGAGGACCCGCGACCCGGCGTCCAGCGCGAAGCGGCCGACGAGGCTGTGGACGAGTGCGGCGATCCCGGCGTGGGTGACGACGACGCCCTTGGGGGTGCCGGTGGAGCCGGAGGTGTGGATGACGTAGGCGGCGTGCGCCGGGTCGAGGGGCGCGGGGCTCGGGGGCGCGGGGGTCAGGGGCTCCCCCGCGTACGCGTCGTCGTCCAGGACGATCCTGGGCAGGTCGGTAGGCGGCAGCACACCGGCCGCGGCGGTGCGCGCGTCGGTGACCAGGAGGACGGGCGCCGCGTCGGCGAGCGTGTGGCGGACGCGGTCCGCCGGATAGTCGGGGTCGACCGGCAGATAGGCGGCCCCGGCCCGCTGCACGGCGAGCGCGGCGACGGGGAGGTCCGCGCCGCGCCCGAGGGCGAGAGCGACGGTCCGGTCGGGACCCGCGCCGTGCCGGACGAACAGCCCCGCCAACCGGTCGACGCGGTCGGCGAGTTGGGCGTAGGTGAGGCGCAGACCGTCCGCTTCGAGGGCGGGCGCGTCCGGGGTGCGGGCGGCGTGCCGGGCCACCGTGTCCGGCAGGGACTCGGGGGCGGGCGCGGCCGGGCCGCGCGACAGGGCTAGCAGGCGGTCGCGCTCCGCCGCGGGAACCACGTCGAGGTTTCGCAGGGGGACGGCCGGGTCGGCGGTGACCTGCTCAAGGAGAGTGAGGTAGCTGTCCGCCCAGCGGGTGACGGCCGCGGGCGCGAACAGGTCCGTACGGATCTCGAAGCTGCCGTCCATGGCGTCGCCGTTGTCCCGCACGACTCCCACGAGGTCGTGTTCGCCCCCGGTGTGGATGCGCTCGGGCTGGGCGAACTCCCGTACGGCCGAGACGCTCGGCTGCTCCGTCAGGTGCATGAACACCCACTGGAACAGCGGGGAGCGGCCCGCGCTGCGCTCGGGGGCGGCCGCCGAGACGATGCGGCCCACCGGCAGGTCGGCGCCCGCCATGAGGGCGGGGAAGTCCGTGCCGAAGCGGGCGAGCACGTCGGCGAAGGAGTCCTCCTCGGTGATGCGCCAGCGGGTCGGTACGGCGTTCATGACGTACCCGATGACCTGTTCGAGGCCCTTGGCGGAGCGGTTGGCGACCGGCGTGCCGAGCACCAGGTCACGGGCGCCGGACACGCGGTGCGCGAGGACCGCGAAGGCCGTCATGAGGACGACGTACACGGAGGCGCCCCGCTCCCGGGCCAGCGCGCGCACGGCCCGCGTGGTGGCCTCGTCCACGCGGAAGCGGATCTGGACGATGCCGTCCTCGTCGCCGGAGTCCTCCCCGCCCGCACCCGGGTGCCCGTGGCCCGGCACGGTCAGCGGACCCGGCGGGTCGGCCAGATAGCGGCGCCAGAAGTCCAGGCGCGCGTCGAAGACCCCGGCGGCCTCCAACTCGCCCTGCCAGGAGGCGAAGTCGGCGTACTGCACGGCGGGGCGGGTCAGCTCGGGCTCGGTGCCCGCGCGCACGGCGCGGTACGCCTCGGCGAACTCGCTCTGGAGGACGTCGAAGGACCACCAGTCGGTGATGATGTGGTGCAGGCTCAGCATCAGCGTCGTACGGGTGTCGTCGACGCGTACGAAGCGGCCGCGGATCAGGCGGTCCGCGGTGAGGTCGAACGGGCGGCGGCGGAAGGCGCGGAAGGCCTGCTCGATGGTGGTGTCCGTGCCGCGCAGGTCCTCGCGCTCCAGGACGAAGGGGCCCTCGTCGGGGAAGTCGACGCGCGGATCGTCGGCCGTGCCGGAGATCCGGGTGCGCAGGATGTCGTGGTGGGCCTGGATGAGGGTGAGCGCGGCCTCCAGGTGGGCCGGGTCGACGGGCTCGTCGAAGTGGTAGGCGCAGCAGAGGTTGAGGGCCGGGGTGCCGGGATACAGCGACTCGTACACCCACAGGTCCCGCTGGGCGGGGCTGAGCGGCACGGCTCCCCCGGCGTCGCGGGGCGGTACGACCGCGGGGATCTCCCGGGCCCTGCCCGCCTCGACGAGTCGGCGCATCAGCCGGATCCGCTGCTCACCGCTGAGCGCGCTGAAGCGGTCGGCCATGGAAGGCTGGTTCGGGGTCACAGGGCGGCCTCTCTCAGCTCGGCGAGGCGGTGCAGCCCCGCGAGTACCTCGTCGCGTCCGATGCCGAAGTCGATGAAGCAGGCCACCTCGTCGCAGCCCAGGTCGCGCAGGTCGGCGAGCATCTTGGCGCAGGTGCCGGGCGAGCCGAGGAGGCTGCCCCAGGTCAGATAGCGCCGGAAGGCGAACTCGGCCAGCATGGCGGTCTGTTCGCCGCTCAGCTCCGCGCTCTCCCGCGCGTCCGCCGCGCGGTTGGCGGCGGTCTGGCGCAGATACGAGGCGAGGTACGTCTTGAGGGGTTCGGCGGCCAGGCGCCGCACCTCGGCGTCGTCCGCGCCGACATAGGTGTGTGCCATCAGCGTGACGCGGCCGTGTGCGTCGGTGCCCGCCTGGTCGGGGGCGGCGGCGCAGGCCGCGCGGTAGCGGGCGATCTTCTCGGCGAGTTCGTCCCTGCTCTGCCCGACGGTCGCGCCGAGCACCCCGGCGCGCAGCCGCCCGGCGGCCTCCCAGGTCGCGGGGTTGCCGGAGGTGGTGATCCACAGCGGCAACTCGCTCTGTACGGGCCTGGGTTGCGGGACGACGGAGACGGGCTGCCCGGTGCCGTCGGGGTAGGTGCCCGCCTCGCCCGCCCAGAGCCTGCGCAGCTCAGGGATGGTCCTGAGGGTGCGTTCCCTGCGGTCCTCGTACTGGTCGGGGGCCAGGGTGAAGTCGGTGGAGTGCCAGCCGGTGGCGACGGAGAGCCCCACCCGGCCGTGCGAGAGGTTGTCGACGACCGCCCAGTCCTCGGCGACCTTCAGCGGGTGGTGCAGGGGCAGGACGACGCTGCCCGCGCGGATCCCGATGCGCTCGGTGGCGACGGCGAGGGCCGCGCCGAGCACGGGCGGGCTCGGGAAGACCTGGCCCACCTGCTGGAAGTGGCGCTCGGGGGTCCAGATGGCATGGAAGCCGAGGCGGTCGGCGGTACGGGCGACGGTGAGGATGTCGTCGTACGTCTGCGCGTGCGGGGCACCCTCGCCCTCGGCCGCCGTAGCGCTGTCCGCGCCGAAGAACATCACGCTGAGGTCCACGGCCTCTCCTCCTGTTCCCTGCTGAGGTGGCTCTGCTGATCCTGCTGGCGGGGCACGCGCGGCCGCCGCGGAATGGGGGCCGGGGCGGGGCCCTGGTCCACGGGCGCCCGTGCCAGCTCGGCGGCGAGGGCGGCGACGGTCGGGGCGGTGAAGAGCTGTGCGGCCGTCACGGTCCGCGTCCCGGTGGTCAGGCGGGCCGCGACCCGCACCGCGCGCAGCGAGTTGCCACCGAGGGCGAAGAAGTCGTCGTCCCGCCCGAGGTCCGGCACACCGAGGACGTCGCTCCAGACGGCGGCGATGTCCCGCTCCAGCGGGGTGACGGGGCCCGCCGCACGGGTCACGGCCGGGGCCGCGATCCTGTCGCCGGCGTCCGCGCGGCGCGGGGGGCCTGCGGGGACGAGGGCGCTGACCGGTGTGTCCGGGGCGGCGGTCGCCGTCTCCAGAGCCTGCGGGAGCGCCTCCAGGACCTGCGGGAGCGCGTCCGCGAGCCACTCCACGAAGGGGGCCTCCACGGAGTCGGCGCGGTACTCGAAGGTCAGGGTGAGGCCTTCGGGGGTTCCGCCGGGCCCTGTCGTGTCCGTGACGTCGACGAGCAGTTCGAAGCGGGCCTCGCCGGTGCGCACCACCTCGACGCCCGCGTCGGCGCCGGGCAGGTCCACCTCGGCTCGCGCGTTGTTCTGGAGGGCGAGGACGACATCGGTGAACGGCTGCCTTCCCCGCGTCCGCGGCGGCTTCAGGGCGCCCACAACCTGCTCGAACGGCACGTCCTGGTGGGCGAACGCGGCCAGGTCGGCCTCCCGGACGCGGGCGAGCAGCTGCCGCGCGCCCGGGTCGCCGGACACGTCGGTGCGCAGCACGAGCATGTTCACGAAGAACCCGACGGCGTCCTCGACGCTCCCGTCCCCGGCCCGGCCCGCGACGGGCGCGCCGATCGCGAGGTCCTCGCCCGCGCCGGCCCGTGCGAGCACCGCGGCGAGCGCGGTGTGCAGGGCCATGAAGAGGGTGGCGCCCTGGTCGCGGGCGGCGTCGACGAGGCGGGCGTGCGCGGCGGCGTCGAGGCGGCGTACGACGGTCGCGGCGACGGGGCCAGGCACGGCGGGCCGGTCCGGGCGCCGCGGAAGCAGCGGGCCCTCGGGCCTGGCGCCCGTTGGTGTCCTTAGTGTCCTCGTCCAGTAGGCGAGTTGGCGAGCCGCGAGGGAGGCGGGGTCGTCGGGCGACCCGAGCCGGTCGGCCTGGCGGCGGGCGTGCTCGGCGTACGTGACGGGCAGGGGCGGCAGCGTTCCACGGCCCTCCGCCTCCGCTCTGGTGGCGTACGCGCGTGACAGGTCACGGAAGAGGGGCGCGAGGGACCAGCCGTCACCTGCGATGTGGTGGATCAGGACGAGCAGGGCGTGTTCGCCGGGCCGGTCCCGGACGCTGAACAGGGCGCCCCGCACGGGAAGTTCGCCCCGCAGGTCGAAGCGGTGGCGGGCGGCGCCCTCGACCGCTGCCGCCAGTTCGGCTTCGGCCAGGGTGAGATGCCGGAAGGGCGGCCTCGCGTCGACGCCGCTCAGCACGCGCCGTACCGGCGCCCCGTCCACCTCGTCGAAGACGGTACGGAGCACGTCGTGCCGGGCGACGACATCGCCGAGGGCGTCCCCCAGGGCGTCCGGGTCCACCTCGCCGTGCAGCCGCACCAGCACGGGCAGGTTGTACGCGACTCCGGCGCCGAGCCGGTCGAGGAACCAGAGCCGGTGCTGGGCGGGAGAGACCGGCAGGGACGCGGAGCCACCGGACGGCGTAGTGGGGGCCGGCGGCAGCGACTTGGCGGCGCCGTCGACGTGCGGCGCGAGCCCCGCCGGGGTCGCCGCCTCGAAGAGCGTACGCAGGTCAAGCTCGGCACCCAGCGCCGTGTGGACGCGGCCGAGGACCCGGGCGGCGAGCAGGGAGTGGCCGCCCAGGGCGAAGAAGTCGTCGTACGGGCCGACCGACGCGACACCGAGGACGTCGGCGAAGAGGGCGCACAGCGCGCGGACCGTCTCGCTCCGTGCGTCGCCCGCGCCTGGGCGGGGTTCCTCGGACGCGGGCCGTGCGGGTTCGGGGAGCGCCGCCCGGTCCAGCTTTCCGTTGGCGGTCAGCGGCAGCGCGTCGAGCGGGACGAAGGCGGCGGGGACCAGGAACTCGGCGAGTTCACGCTCCGCGTGCGCGCGCAACTCCGCTTCCGTCGGCTCCTGTTCGCCCCGCTTGCGGGGGACTAAGTACGCGACGAGCTGCCGCTCGCCGTCCGCCGCGGCACGCGTGGCCACCACGGCGACGCGCTCGACTCCGGGGTGGCGGGCGAGGGCGGCCTCGACCTCGCCGGGTTCCACGCGAAAGCCCCGGATCTTCACCTGGCTGTCGGACCGCCCCAGGTACTCGAAGGTGCCGTCGGCCCGTCGGCGTGCCAAGTCGCCCGTGCGGTACATGCGTTCACCCGGGCGCCCGAGACCGGGCGGCGCGGCCACGAACCGCTCCGCCGTCAGCGGCGCGTCGCAGTAGCCGCGCGCGAGGCCCGCCCCGGCGGCGTACAGCTCGCCGGCGACGCCGTCCGCGACCGGTCGCAGCCGCTCGTCGAGCACGTACAGCCGCTTGCCGGCCAGCGGGCGGCCGATCGGCACCGGACGGCCGTCGCGCACGTCCTGCGGGGCGATGCGGTGGACGGTGAGGAAGACCATGCACTCGACGGGGCCGTAGCCGTTGCCGAGCCGCAGTCCGGGTGCGCGCTCCAGGGCGCGGGCCACGTGCGGGGGCGACAGCGCCTCGCCGCCGACGATCAGTTCGCGCAGTCCGGTGATCGCGCGCGGGTACTCGTCGACGATGACGTTGAACAGGGAAGCGGACAGGTACATGGACGTGATCCCGTGCGCGGCGACGAGCCGCGCGATCACCACCGGGTCGGGGCGCCGCCCCGGGTGCAGTACGCACGTCCCGCCGCCGAGCAGCGGCCCCCACAGCTCCAGCGCGAACGCGTCCCACGACACGGGCGCGCACTGGAGCCAGACCGCGCCGGGCCCGAAGGAGGCGTAGTCTTGGCCGGTGAGCGTGGCGGTGACCGCGCGGTGCGGGGCGACGATGCCCTTCGGCCTGCCGGTCGACCCGGAGGTGAACATCACGCAGGCCACGTCGTCGGGCCGCACGGCAACCGCCCCGCGTCTCAACGGCCGCGCGTGTGCGGCGTCTTCGACGTGCAGCACGGGCACGTCGTCCACGAACTCCGGCTGCTCCTCGGCCGCACCGGCCGACGCGAGTACCGCCGCGATCCCCGCGTCCGCCGCCATGCCGCGCAGGCGCCCGGCGGGGAAGCCGGGGTCGAGCATCACATATCCCGCCCCCGCCTTCAGCGTGCCGAGTACCGCGACGGCCAGCTCCGCGGAGCGCTCCAGGTACACCCCGACGGTGTCGCCGCGCGTCACTCCGCGCGCCGCGAGCAGGCCCGCCAACCGGGCGGCACGGGCGTCGAGTTCGGCGTAGGTCAGCCGTTCGTCCTCGTATACGAGGGCTGTCGCGTCGGGCGTCCGTGCGCTCTGCTCCTCGAACAGTTCATGCACGCACCGCGTCATCCTTCTCACCGCCCCTGCCGTCGGTCCCGTCGTCGGCCTTCTGTTCGTTCTCGTCGTCGATGTCCGGCAGCAGTACGTCGATGTCCCTGATCGAGCGGCTCGCGAGGCCCCACAGAGCGACCGCGAGGCCCGCGACACCCGCGAGGAAGAGCATCCCGGCCATGCCGCTGCCGGGGTCGTCGCCGAACAGGGGGCCCAGGAGGACGAAGACGCCGGTCCCGTCGTCGGCCTGCGGCTCGAAGACGCCGTCGGCGAGCGGCCCGGAGACCGCCGTGGCCAGCGGCACGGAGATCTGCGACAGGAACATGACCGCGCCGAAGACCCGGCCCTGCCACTGGGGGTCCACCTTGGTCTGCACGATCGCCTGCATGGAGGAGTTGACGAGCGTCATGAGCAGCGCGCCGACGAGGATGGCCGCGCACCAGGCGACGACCCCGCCGACCAGGGCCATCCCGATCTGCGCCGAGAGGCACATGCCGACGATGCCGAGCATCATGCCGCGGCCGCGGTTCTTCGGCCCGCCCCAGGCCGCCATCAGCAGACCGCCGACGACTCCGCCGACGCCGATCGCGCTGTTCACGGCGGCGAGCGCGCCGTTGCCGTCCTTGATCAGGACCATGGGCTGGATGACGGCGAAGCCGAAGACCATGACGAGGTTGACCGTGCAGAAGTTCACGGTCATGGCGCGCAGGCTCCCCTGCCGGAAGACGTAGCGCAGGCCCTCCACGGCCTCCGCGGTGATCCTCGTACGGGGTGCGCCCGCGCCCGCGGGGACCTTGTCGCCCTTCATCCGTACGACGCGTATGCCGATGAGCGCGAAGGCGTAGCTGACCAGGTCGATGATGAGGACGGCGCCGATCCCGGAGACGGCGACCATGACGCCGCCGAGCGCCGGGCCGCAGATCCCCGCGGCGCTTCTGGCTCCCGCGAGAAGGCCGTTGGCCCGGCCCAGTTGGTCCTTGCGGACGAGGAGGGGGACGGCGGCGGTGAGCGCGGGCAGCTGGAAGGCGGCGCTGATGCCGAGGAGGACGGTCGCCGGGTAGACCTGCCACGGTTCCAGGCCGCCGCCGAAGAAGTGCACGAGGGCGAGCAGGCCGACGGTGAGGAGTCCGCCCGCGTCGGCGATCTGGAGTGCGGACCGTTTGCGGATGCGGTCGATTATCGCGCCCGCGAACGGGCTGAACAGTGCCTGTGGAAGCAGGGCGCAGAGGGACAGCGCGGTGACGGCGGTGGCCTGCTCCCCGGTGGACCAGACCTCGATAATGAAAGCGAATCTGAGAACGGCGCTTCCGACCAGTGAGACGGCTTGTCCCGACCAGACGAGCAACAAGGGGCCCGCACCGGTGAAGCGGCCCGGCCCCGATTTCTCCGCGCCCCGCGCCTTCGCTTTTCCGGCCGCTTTTCCGCTGCCGCTCACGTCAGGAGCCGGATATCAGGCCGGCCGGACGCATATCCGTCCAATGCTCCTCGACGTAGGCCAGGGAATCGGCCCGTGAACTCGCCTCTTGTGCGACGGTCCAGCCGGAGGGGATGTCGAGCCCGGCGGGCCAGAGAGCGTGCTGGTTCTCGTCGTTCACGAGTACCAGATAATCCGCGCCATCATCTTCAAATGGATTACTGGCCATATACCTTAAACCCCCCGGAAATCCCAAAGAATCCCATTGTGTCCGCAGAGATCATTGCGCGGAATATACAATTCCATCAAGCGATTGTGACATTGCTCACAGGTCGCAAAAGGGCGAGAGGGGGCGGTTTGACCGTATTCAGTTGACGACTTTATGCGGCGCCCTTACGAAGGTGTCCTTCATGCCCACCCCGGTCGGCGCCGAGATTTGCATTGTGCCCTTTTGCGTCAAGCACATCGCCCTCACCCCTGGACACTCGGGCGGACCCGACTCGGGCGGACCCGGCGAGCGTTACGCGGAGGCCCGGCGCTTCGCCGTCGTCTTCTTCGCCGATGCCGTCTTCTTCTGCGTCGTCTTCTTGGCCGCCGTCTTGCTCGCGGCCGTCTTGCCCGCGGCCGCCTTGCCCGCCGTCGCTTTACTCGCCGTCGATTTGCCGGACGCCGTCGTTGACTTCGCCCCGGACTTCGTCGCCGTCGTCTTGGCCGCCGACTTCTTGGCGGGGGCTTCCTTCTTCTTCGCCGAGGCCGACGTCGACTTCTTGCCGCCGACCTGCTTGGGGGTCGCGGGGGACGACTTGCGCGCGGACGCCGGTGCCGACTTGGCGCGGTGCGACCGGAGTTGGGTGACCTCCGCCTTCGTCCCGCTCTCGGCGCCCTCGTCGCCCCGGCCGCCCTCGTCGGACTCGCCCCGGGCCGTGCGGGCCGCGCGGACGCTGCTCTCCAGGGCGGCCATCAGGTCTATGACCTTGCCGCCGCCCGCCTCGGCCGCCGGGGCCTGCTCCGCGGGTGTACCGCCCTCGACCTTCGCGGCGATGAGTTCCTCGACCGCCGAGCGGTAGTCGTCGTGGAGGGTGGACATGTCGACGTCACCGAGGGTGTCCATCAGGGCGTCCGCCAGGTCGAGTTCGGCGTCGCGGACGGTGACGTGGGACTCGGGGGCCACTCCCTCCGGCTCCCGGATCTCGTCCGGCCACAGCAGGCCGTGCATGGCGATCACGTCGTCGACGACGCGCAGCATGCCGAGGCGCTCCCGGCCCCGCAGCGCGTACTTCGCGATGGCCACCTTCTGGCTCCGCTTGAGCGCCTCGCGCAGCAGTGTGTAGGGCTTGGCGGCGGGGACGCCGTTCGCCGAGAGGTAGTACGCAGCGTCGATCTGGAGCGGGTCGATGCGGTCCGCCGGGACGAAGGCGACGATCTCGATCGTCTTGGCCGTCGGGATGGGCAGCGCGGCCAGGTCCTGGTCCGTGATCGGGATGATCGAGCCGTCCGCGTCCTCGTAGCCCTTGCCGATCTCGGCCGAGGCCACCTCGCGGTCCTCCAGCTCGCACACCTTGCGGTAGCGGATCCGGCCGCCGTCCTCCGTGTGGATCTGGCGGAAGGAGATCGAGTGGTTCTCGGTGGCGTTCACGAGCTTGATCGGGATGCTGACCAGGCCGAAGGAGATCGCACCGTTCCATATGGATCGCACGTCCGGGACCTCTCACTGGGGGGATTGCGGGTGATCTGGCTGATTCATGGCGTTAAGGGCGATTTATGGGACTCTCATCGTATGACGCCGATCACAGAGGTGGAGGGGCGACGGATCTCGCTCAGCAACCTGGAGAAGGTCATCTATCCCGCGAGCGGCTTCACCAAGGGCGAGGTGCTGCACTACTACGCCGGCACGGCCGGCGCCCTGCTCGCGCACCTCGTGGACCGGCCCCTGTCCTTCCTGCGCTATCCCGACGGACCGGACGGCCAGCGCTTCTTCACCAAGAACGTGCTCCCGGGCACCCCCGAATGGGTGCGGACCGCCGAGGTGCCCCGCTCCGAGGGCCCCACCCGCCAGATCCTCGTCCAGGACCTGGCGTCGCTGATGTGGGCGGCCAATCTGGTGACCGAGTTCCACACCCCGCAGTGGCGGGCCGGCGCCCCTGGGCAGGCCGACCGGCTGGTGCTCGACCTGGACCCCGGCCCGCCCGCCACCGTCGTGGAGTGCTGCCGGGCCGCGCTCTGGCTGCGCGAGCGGCTGACGGCCGACGGCTTCCCCGTGTACGCGAAGACGTCCGGCAGCAAGGGCCTGCACCTGCTCGTCCCGCTGGAGCCGACGCCCTCCGAACGGGTCAGCGCGTACGCGAAGTCCCTGGCCGTCGAGGCCGAGAAGGAGCTGCCCGACCTCGTCGTGCACCGCATGACCCGCAGCCTGCGGCCGGGCAAGGTCTTCGTCGACTTCAGCCAGAACGCCGCCGCGAAGACCACCGCCGCGCCCTACACCCTGCGGGCCCGCGCCGAGCCGACCGTCTCCACGCCGGTGACCTGGGCGGAGATCGAGGCGTGCGAGGAGCCGGACCGGCTGGTCTTCTCGGCGGACGACATCGCGCCCCGGCTGCGCGCACACGGCGACCTGCTCGCCCCTCTGATCAACCTCAACAACGCCAGACCCCTGCCCGCGCGGGCAGCGCGATGAGTTCGCCGACACCCCCTGCGAAGGCCGCGCGATGAGCCTGCCGACGCCCGTACGGGTGGCCCTCGCGGAGGCCGTGAGCGCGCTGCCGGAGGGCGGCGGCTGGGCCTACGAACCGAAGTTCGACGGGCACCGCCTGGTCGCGCTCCGGGACGAGCGGGGCCGGGTGGTCCTCCAGGCCCGCTCCGGGCGGACCGTCACCAGCGCCTTCCCCGACCTCGCCGAGGCCGCGGTCCGCCTCCCCGAAGGCACCGCCCTCGACGGTGAGGTCGTGGTGTGGTCCCGTGGCCGCATCGACTTCGCCGCCGTGCAGCAGCGGGCGGCGGCCACACGCGCGCGTGCCGCCGTCCTCGCGCGCACCCTGCCCGCCTCGTACGCGGCGTTCGACCTGCTCGCGGAGGGCGGCGAGGACTGCCGCGGACTGCCGTACGAGGAGCGGCGGGCGCGTCTCGTACGGCTGCTGGCGCCCTGGGGACCACCGCTCCAGGCCGTGCCGTCGACCACCGACCGCAACCTCGCCCTGACCTGGTACGAGACGCTCCCCGCGACCGGCGTCGAGGGCCTGGTGATCAAACGGCTCGACGGGGCGTACCGGGGCGGCACGCGCGCGTGGCTGAAGCTGCGGCACAGCGACACCCGGGACGCGGTGGTGGTCGGCTGCACCGGCAGCCCCGCCCGGCCGCAGGCGCTGGTCCTCGCCCTGCCGGGGGACGGTACCCCGGTCGTGTCGTCGCCGCTGTCCCCCGCCGTGCGGTCCGCCGCGGCGGGTGCGCTGCCGGATCCGGTGGGCGAGGGCGTGGCGACCGCGATCGGCATCGGCGACGTCACGTACGCGGCGCTGCCCGCGGAGCCGGTGGTGCTGGTCGAGGTGCGGCAGAACACGACGCGGCACGCGACGGCGGTCGTGGTCCGCTTCCGGTGATGATCGACTCCTCGGGAGAATGTGACCGGCATCACGTCTAATCAAGTTTGACTAGCTCTCATCGAAGGCATAACCTCCTCGTCATTAGTCAAAGTTGACGAGAAGAACGAACGAGGAGAACCCGTGACCTTCCTTCCCGAGACCGGCTACGTCCCGACCGACGAGGACCGCGCGAGCCTGGACGCCTGGTTCGCCGAGTACGACGCGCACAGCGCGAAGCGCGATGTGGAGCGCATGGCCGACCTGGCCGTCTTCCCGCTCAACCTGGTCAGCGACGACTCCGCGGGGGACGGGCGGTCGGCGCAGTGGGACCGGGAGCAGTTCGTGCAGACGATGACCCACGTGATGGGGGACGGCAGCGAGGACATCACCTTCGAGTCCACGCGCACGCCCGTCTTCCTCTCCCCCGCCATGGCCGTCGTCTTCACCGACTCGGTGATGACGGCGAACGGCGAGACGCAGCAGTTGCGCTACGCCGACATCCTGATCAGGCGCGGCGGCTCCTGGGCCTTCCAGACCATGGTCCAGGGCGGCTGGGGGGACAACCTCTGACGCGGGCTCTCAGACCCGCTGCCAGGTGCGGCGGTCCCTGGCCAGGGCGTGCAGGGCCTCCACGTCGGCCGGTTTCAGCACGCCGCCCAGACGGGTCAGCGTCGGCAGGTCCGCCTCGCGCAGCACCCGCACATCACGCGGCGGCGGCGTGACGGGCGGGTCCGCCGCCCCCGTCCCGGCCAGCGCCAGGACGGGGCGGACCTCGGCCGTGAGCGCGAACGAGGCCCGGCCCGCGTCGGCGCGGAGCGTGCGCAGCAGGGGAACGGGGGCGGCGCGGCCGACCGTCACCATCGGGTCGGCGATGCGGACCCGCTGCCTGCGCACGGCGAGGGCGGCGACGCAGAACAGGCCCCCGGGGCCGATCAGCAGGTGGTGGATGCGGGCGCCACCGGGCAGCGGCAGGGAGTGCAGTACGCGCCAGCCCGCTCCTTCGAGCCCGTCCAGGGCCTCGCCCACCGCCTGTTCCGCGGCGAGAGCGCGGCGCCGGGGGTCGGGGCGCAGCCTGCGCGCGGGCGCCCGGTCGCGGTCCAGGGCGATGTGCAGGGCCTCGCCGGGGCGGTTCGGGGCGAGGTCGTCGTCGGGGTGCAGGGCGAGGCGGGTCAGCTCGACGGAGGTGGGGACCGGCGGCGGGCCCACCGTGACCTCGCCGGTGAGGAAGGGCGCGAGGACGCGCAGGACATCGGCCTCGCGGTCCTCGCTGAGCAGGTTCACGCGGGACGAGTCACGGTCGTACCACGCCACGTTCCCGCCGCCCGCGAGACAGACGTACAACCGCTCCTGCCCGTGCCGCCAGGCCGGTACGACGCGCAGTCCGCTCATGCCGCATCACCCCTCGACCATGGGACCAGCCCGCTGCCGCCGGGGGCAAGGACCCGTCCTCCCCGCAAGCCCGGCGGCCGGCCTCCCCTCGGTCCCGTAACAGCATCGCCCGCACAGCTATGGCCCGCTGTTACGCGGCCGCCGAACCGCCGCAATGGCGGACACCTAACGTCGAAGCGTCCTGCCGCCCAGCCGCCCGACCGTTAGGAACGTCCGTGAGCACCCACCGCCAGGCCCTCCTCCGCACCGCCGCCCTCTCCGCGCTCGTCGGCGGCGCGCTGCTCGCGCCGGCCGCCGTGGCTCTCGCGGACACCCCGGCGCGGGAGTCGACAGCGACGGCGACGGCGACGCGGCCGGCCGCCGAACCCTATGACGTCTACGACGTCTACGACGTCACCCTCGGCAACGGCGCGAAGGCGGAGGTGCGCCACCGCGACAGCTCGTACGTGGCGACGATCTCGGTCAAGGGCGAGCAGATCGCCACTCTCTCCGCCCGGCACTCCACGGTGACCGAGAGCGGTGTGCGGTACGAGCTGTACCCGTCCAACGGACACATCGGCATCACGCACCTCAAGGGTGGGAGCGGCGCCGGGCCCGGCACCCCGAGGGGCGGCGTCGAGGCGGGCGCCGAGGGGGTGCGCGGCACGGGCGACCCGGCGTTCCTGGTGGCCGGGGGCGCCATGGCGGCGGCCGGTGCCGCGGGCCTCGGTTTCGCGATGCTGCGGCGCGGCCGCACGGACTCCTGACCCTCTCCCTGCCCCCACTGCCCCAGGAGTCCCCGTGAGCACCCCCACCGATTTCGGGCCCCGCCCCCACAGCGAGCCGGACCGGCGGCGTCCGTGCACCGGCCGTATCGCGGCCGTCGCGGCCCTGACGGCCGCCCTCGGCATCGGCCTGATCGCCTGCGGCCAGGGCGGCAGCGGCCGTCCGGCCCCGGACGTCAAGGTGGACAACGCCGCCACCGCCCAGGCCGGCCGGGCCCCGGCCCCGCTGAAGAAGTCCAGGCCCACCGGCCTGCGGATCCCGGCGGCGGGCGTCGACGCGACGTCGATGCTCGACCTCGGCATCGACGCCGGCCAGGAGCTCCAGGTGCCGCCGGTGGACAAGGCGGAGGAGCCGGGCTGGTGGACAGGCGGGGTCACCCCCGGCGAGAAGGGCGCCGCCGTGATCGTCGCGCACTACGACACCGCGAACGGCCCGGCGCTGATGAGGAACGTCGCGAAGGTCGGGGTCGGCGACAAGATCCAGGTGCCGCGCGCGGACGGCGACACGGCCACGTTCAAGGTGCGGGAGATCCAACAGGTGGACAAGAAGGACTTCCCCACCCATAAGGTGTACGGGGCGACCGGGCGGCCCGAGCTGCGCCTGCTGACCTGCGGTGGGCCGATCGTCGGCGGTCACCGGTCTGACAACATCATCCTCTACGCCGACCTGGTGTCCTGACAGCACGCCGGGCACCACGACAGGCCGCGCCCGCGGCAGGCAGGAGTGCAGTGAACCGCAGCCGGCTCGCGCTCACCGCCGTCTTCGCGGCCCTCGCCGCCGCGCTGGCGGGCGGCTGCGGCGACCCCGGCGGGCTGCGCGGCGCCGGTGCGACGCCCACCGCCCAGGGCCCGACGCACCTCTGGCCCGACCTGCCCCCGCCGTCCGCGCCCGCCGAGGACTACGGCGCCATAGAGAGCGTGCGGGTCAAGGGGGTCAAGGTGCCCGGCGGCGACCTGCGCAAGGTGAACCCGGCCGACGTCGTCCGCGCGGACTTCGACCAGAACCCCGGCACGTACGACCCCTCGGACGCCTCGTACCAGGAGACCGTCGAGCGGCTCAAGGCCTGCGCCGAGGACGACTCCGGCGCGCGGGAGCGGTGCCCGGTGCTCAAGGCGTACTACCGAGATCTGACAGGGGACCGCAAGGACGACCTGATCGTCGGCGTCTCCACACCCGACGACAACCTCGACATCCGCGTCTACGCCGAGGAGGAGAGGCAGCTGACGCAGATCATGGAGATGAGCGACGCCGTGCTCGGCGTCGAGCTGGCCGGGCGCGACCTGATCATCCGCGCCGTCTCCAGCCTGCCGGGGTACGAGTACCACACGGTCTGGTCCTGGGACGCGCACCAGAAGACGATGCTGCCCACGCGGGACGAGATCGTGCGCTCCTCGCACGGCCCGCGCCCCAAGAAGCCCCGGGTCTCCCCGTCCGCGAGCGCCGGGCGATGAGCCACCGACAGCCGCGCGGGCCGCGGCTTCCCGCCTGGACGGCGACGCTCACCTGGAAGGCCGCCGTCTTCATCACCGTCATGTGCTGCGCGCTCGCGGCCCTGCTCGGCACGTTCGTGCACGTCTCGGTGACCAACCAGACCGTCGGCCAGGCCCGCGAGCAGGCCCTGGACCGCCTGACGGAGGCCACCGAGCGCTACGAGGCGGGCGACCGGCTCGGTCCCGGCGTGGGCGTGGACCCGGCGGGCCTGCCGGCCGCGCTGCGCGAGCTGGCGCTGAGCGGGGAGCGCGGCACGATGGTCGCCACCCACGAGTCCCGGCCGACGATGTGGGCGGCGGGGCCCGCCGACGGACACCGCGCCATCGCCGTCCGGGTCGACTACGCCCAGGGCGCCCGCACCATCGACGGGCTCGACCGGGCGATCCTCGGCTCCTCCGTCCTCGCGATCGGCGCGACGCTGCTGGTCGGCGCGTTCGCGGTGACGCGGGTGACGCGGCGGCTGCATCTGACGGCGCAGGTCGCCCGGAGGATCAGCCGCGGCGACCTCGACGCGCGCGTCAACGACCCGCGCACGAAGGGCCCCGCCCGGCACCAGGACGAGGTGGCGGCGGTCGCCGGGGCGCTGGACACCATGGCCTCCTCGCTGCAGGGCAAGCTGCTGAGCGAGCAGCGGTTCACCGCCGACGTGGCGCACGAGCTGCGGACGCCGCTGACCGGGCTGCACGCGGCGGCCGAGCTGCTCGAACCGGGGCGCCCCACGGAGCTGGTGCGGGACCGGGTGGCCGCGCTGCGCACGCTGACCGAGGACCTCCTGGAGATCTCCCGGCTCGACGCGCGGAGCGAGCGGGTGGACCTGGACGCCCATCACCTCGCTCCACTGGCGGAGCGGGTGGTGCGGGTTTCCGGCGAGGGCACGGAGCTGGTCGTCGTACGCGATGTCTGCGTGGAGACCGACCGGCGGCGCCTGGAGCGGGTGCTCGGCAACCTCGTCGCCAACGCGCTCAAGCACGGGCGGGCGCCGGTGCTCGTGACCGTCGACGGGCCCGTCGTCACCGTGCGGGACCACGGCGACGGCTACCCCGACTACCTGGTGGAGCACGGCCCGCAGCGGTTCCGCACCGAGGGCACCAGCAAGGGGCACGGCCTCGGGCTGACCATCGCGCTCGGCCAGGCGGCGGTCCTCGGGGCCCGGCTGACGTTCACCAACGCCTCCGACGGCGGGGCGGTGGCGACGCTGCGGCTGCCCTTCGAGGAGTGCGCCGACGGGGACGAGCCGGAGGGGCCCGAAAGCGGTACGTGAGCTTGTGCAGGCCCAGGGTGTCGCTTTAAGTGTGAATTGCGGCCTTTGACCCATCGTCATGAGCCGCTCGCCCGACTTCCCACGAGGAGGCCCCATGTCCCCGCGGACCATCGCCACCCGGCTCGGCATACTCGCCGCAGGCGGCGCCCTCGCCGCGCTCACCGTCACCGGCCCCGCCGCCGCCCAGGACGACGGCAACAGCCACCCGCCCGTCTACAAGGGCCGGGTGACCGCCAAGTCCGGGCTGCTGCTGCACACCGCCCCGACCCGCGGCAGCCGCGTGGTCCGCAGCGTCCCCCACGGCAAGGTCGTCACCATCTACTGCAAGACGAAGGGCGACCGCGTGGGCCGCACCAGCCTCTGGTACCTGCTCACCGACGGGACCTGGGCCTGGGGCTCCGCGAACTACATCGCGACCATCGGGAAGTCCCCGCGCTGGTGCTGAGAGCCCGCACCGCCCCGCCGTTCGGCACGGCCGACATAGACGACATAAGCGGACTTGAGGGCGGGTTGCTTGCTACGTTCCGGGCATGACCGGAACAGGAGCGGGCACCGCACCCCCCGCGGTCCCCGCCGTCCGTGTCCCCCGGCGCCGCGGCACCGAGCTGGCCCTGCTGGTCGTCGCCGTACTGCTGTCCGTGTACGGCTACTGCGACGTCGGCCTCGCCAGGAACGGCACCGTCCCGCCCGGCGCCGCCGGTTACGGCGCCGGGCTCGGTGTGCTCGCGCTCCTCGCACACCTCGCCGTCCGCTTCCGCGCCCCCTACGCCGATCCGCTGCTGCTGCCCATCGCGGTCCTCCTCAACGGCCTCGGCCTGGTGCTCATCTACCGCCTCGACCTGGAGACCCCGAACGACGAGGCCGCGCCCGCCCAGCTGGTCTGGTCGACCATCGGCGTCGCGCTCTTCACCGCCGCCGTGCTCCTCCTGCGCGACCACCGCGTGCTCCAGCGCTACGCCTATCTCTCCGTGGTCACCGCGCTGATCCTGATGATCGTGCCGATCTTCTTCCCGGCCGTGAACGGGGCCAGGATCTGGATCAGGTTCGGCGGGTTCTCCATCCAGCCGGGCGAGTTCGCCAAGATCCTGCTCGCCGTCTTCTTCGCCAGCTACCTCGCCGCCAACCGCACCGCGCTCGCCCACACGGGCCGCACCCTGGGGAGGTTCCGGCGCCTCCAACTGCCCACCGGGCGCGTCCTCGGCCCCCTCGTCGCGATCTGGCTGCTGAGCGTCGGCGTCCTGGTCCTGGAGCGCGACCTCGGCACGTCGCTGCTCTTCTTCGGCCTCTTCGTGATCCTGCTGTACGTCGCCACGGGCCGCACCGGGTGGATCGCGGTCGGCCTGCTCCTCGCCGCGTTCGGCGCGTTCGCGGTCGGCTCGCTCGAACCGCACGTGCACAGCCGCGTCCAGGACTGGCTGCACCCCTTCGCCTCCATCGACGCGGGCGAGGGCCCCAACCAACTGGCCCAGTCCCTCTTCGCGTTCGCCGCCGGCGGGATGCTCGGCACCGGCCTCGGGCTCGGCCACTCCATCCTCATCGGCTTCGCCGCGAAGTCCGACTTCATCCTGGCGACGGCGGGCGAGGAGCTGGGCCTCGCCGGACTCTGCGCGATCTTCCTGCTCTACGCCCTTCTCGTCGAGCGCGGCTACCGCGCGGGGCTCGCGCTGCGCGACCCCTTCGGGCGGCTGCTCGCGGTCGGGCTCGCCTCGATCATCGCCCTCCAGGTCTTCGTGATCGCCGGTGGTGTCACGGGGCTCATCCCGCTCACCGGCATGGCGATGCCGTTCCTCGCGCAGGGCGGCTCGTCGGTCGTCACCAACTGGATCATCGTGGCGCTGCTCATCCGGGTCAGCGACTCGGCCCGCAGCCAGCCCGTCGGCGAGGCGGTCCGGTGACCCGCTGCATCCGGCACGCCGCCGCGTTCTGCGCGCTGCTGCTCCTCGCCCTCCTCGTGAACGCCACGCGTGTCCAGGTCGTCCAGTCCGACTCCCTGGACCACAACCCGGCCAACCGCCGCCAGGCCATCGTCCGCTTCGGGCAGCCGCGCGGCGACATCGTGGTCGACGGACGCGCGGTCACCGGCTCCAAGGACACCGGGGAGCAGCTGCGCTACGAACGTACGTACAAGAACGGGCCGTTGTACGCCCCCGTCACCGGTTTCGCCTCCCAGGTGTACGGCACCTCCTTCCTGGAGGAAGCCGAGGACGACATCCTCTCCGGCACCGACCCGATGCTCGCCCCGCTCCCGCTGTGGAACGACGTGACGCGCGCGCAGAACCCCGGGGGCAAGGTCGTCACGACCATCAGGGCCCCGGTGCAGCAGGCCGCCTATGCCGGGCTCGGCGGCAAGAGGGGCGCGGTGGTGGCGGTCGAGCCGGCGACGGGGAAGATCCTCGCGCTGGTCAGCGCGCCGTCGTACGACCCGGAACGGCTCTCCGGGACCAGCCGGCCGGTGGCGGACGCCTGGACCGAGCTGAACGGCCGGCCCAGCAGGCCGATGCTGAACCGCGCGATCCGCCAGACCTACCCGCCCGGTTCGACGTTCAAGGTGGTCACGGCCGCCGCCGCGCTGGACGCGGGGGTCGTGACCGATCCCGACGAGCCGACCAAGTCCCCGAGCCCGTACACGCTGCCGGGTACCAGCACGCAGCTCACCAACGAGGTGGACGGCTGCACCAACGCCTCGCTGCGCACCGCCTTCGTGTGGTCCTGCAACACGGTCTTCGCGAAGCTCGGGGTCGACACGGGCCTGAGCGCGATGGTGGACACCGCGAGGAACTTCGGGTTCAACGACCGCGGGCTGCGGATCCCCTCACCCGTCGCGGCCAGCACCTTCGACACCTCCCTGGACAAGGCGCAGCTCGCGCTCTCCTCCATCGGCCAGTACGACACCCGGGCGACGCCCTTGCAGATGGCGATGGTCTCGGCGGCCGTCGCCAACGGCGGCTCCGTCAAGTCGCCCCACCTGGTGGAAAGGACGACCACGGCCGACGGCGACGTGGTCGACACGACGGGCACCAGGACACTGCGCCAGGCGATGAACCCGGGGACGGCGGTGCGACTGCGCGAGATGATGACGGAGGTCGTCGAGAAGGGCACCGGCGCGAACGCCGCCATCCCGGGAGCGACGGTGGGCGGCAAGACCGGCACCGCGCAGCACGGCGTCGACAACGCCGGTACGCCGTACGCCTGGTTCGTCTCCTGGGCCCAGGGCGCCGACGATCCGGAGCCCTCGGTGGCGGTGGCGGTGGTCGTCGAGGACGCGTCGGCGGACCGCGGTGACATCAGCGGCGGCGGGAGCGCGGCCCCGATCGCGAAGGCCGTGATGGAGGCGGCGCTCAGCGGCGGCGGACCGCGGTGAGGTCGACGTCGAGGGGAAACGGGGCCGTCAGCTTGAGGCGGTCGTGGAAAATCCCGGCCAGACTGTACGAGTGGGCCAGGGGGTCGAGTTCGTAGACGTAGACCACGGGAAGGCCCCGGTTCTGTTCGACCAGCCAGTAGTGCGGGATGCCCGCCTCGGCGTACTTGCGGGGCTTGACCTCGCGGTCCCGGTCCTCCGCTCGCGTGCGGCGCTCATGCGTGCTCCCATGGGGCAGACCTTGCCTGGTACGGCCAGCGTACCCAGCGGGAACACCGAACCGCCCGCCCATCGAGTGGCCGGCGCACGCCGCGTCGACCTCAGTCCGGGGCGCCGCCCGCCGCGATCGCGCCCCGCACCTCCGTCACGCGCTCGCGTTCCTCGGCGGCGAAGCGCTCCGCGTCCAGCTTCTCGGCGATCTCCTCGTCCTGGGTCATGAGCTGGTCGAGGCTGGCGTCGCCCAGTTCGAGGACGCCCATGTCCACATACGCCTGCTGAAGGCGTTTGCCCCACAGGCCGATGTCCTTGACGCACGGGACGATGCGGCTGAACAGCAGCTGCCGGAACAGGGCGAGGAATTCGGACTGCTCGCTGTACTCCTCGGCCTGCGCCTTGGGGATGCCGAAGTTCTCCAGGACCTCCACCCCACGCAACCGGTCGCGCATCAGGTAGCAGCCCTCGATGACGAACTCCTCGCGCTCGCGCAGCTCCGCGTCCGTGAGCTGCTTGTAGTAGTCGCGCAGCGCCATCCGCCCGAAGGCGACGTGCCGGGCCTCGTCCTGCATGACGTACGCCAGGATCTGCTGGGGCAGCGGCTTGTCCGTGGTATCGCGGATCATGCCGAACGCGGCGAGCGCGAGGCCCTCGATGAGGACCTGCATGCCGAGGTAGGGCATGTCCCAGCGGGAGTCGCGCAGGGTGTCGCCGAGGAGCGACTGGAGGTTGTCGTTGATGGGGTAGAGCATCCCCATCTTCTCGTGCAGGAAGCGGGCGTAGATCTCGGCGTGCCGCGCCTCGTCCATGGTCTGGGTCGCGGAGTAGAACTTCGCGTCCAGGTCGGGGGCGGACTCCACGATGCGGGCCGCGCACACCATCGCGCCCTGCTCGCCGTGCAGGAACTGGCTGAACTGCCAGGAGGCGTAGTGCTTGCGCAGCTCGCCCTTGTCCCTCTCGGTCATCTTCGCCCAGTGGGGCGTGCCGTAGAGCGACAGCGACTCGTCCGGGGTGCCGAGGGGGTCGAGCGGATCGACCTCCAGGTCCCAGTCGATGCGCTTGGTGCCGTCCCACTGCTTGTCCTTGCCCTTCTGGTAGAGGGCGAGGAGACGGTCGCGCCCCTCGTCGTACTCCCAGCTGAAGCGAGCCGAACCGGCCGACGGGACCTGCCAGTCGGGCGCTCCGGGCGGCCCGGTATAGAGCTCATGCGTCGACATACGGGCAGGCTCACACGCTCCTGGACGCAGGGTCAACAAGTCGCGCACGGGGGATTGACGGCCTTACTGACGGGGAGTCTCATAAGAGTTGACCGCCGGTAACCCGCAACCGCCCCTCTTCGCAGGCATACCCCCACGCGCACCTCCCACGACAAGGCAGGAACAAGTCATGACGACCGTGACGGAAGACGTTTCGCTCCAGGGTCTGCGAGACGCGCTCGGCCTGCTCAAGGACCGGGAAGAAGTAGCCGTCCGGCTTCTGGAATCCTCCGCCAGGCACTCCTTCGACCCCGACAGGGAACTCGACTGGGACGCCCCGGTCGAGGAGGGCAAGTGGTTCTGGCCGCCGGAGCTGGTCTCCCTCTACGACACCCCGCTGTGGCGGCGGATGTCCGAGGAGCAGCGGATGGACCTGGCCCGCCACGAGGCCGCTTCGCTCGCCTCGCTCGGCATCTGGTTCGAGATCATCCTCATGCAGCTCCTCGTCCGGCACATCTACGACAAGTCGGTGACCAGCGCGCATGTGCGGTACGCGCTGACGGAGATCGCCGACGAGTGCCGGCACTCGATGATGTTCGCGCGCATGATCGAGAAGGGCGGCGCGCCGACGTACCCCGTCACGCGCCTCAACCACAACCTCGCGCGCGTCCTGAAGACCGTCTCCACCACGCCCGGCTCCTTCGCCTGCACACTGCTCGGCGAGGAGATCCTCGACTGGATGCAGCGGCTGACGTTCCCGGACGAGCGCGTCCAGACCCTCGTCCGGGGCGTGACCCGTATCCACGTGGTGGAGGAGGCGCGCCATGTCCGCTACGCGCGCGAGGAGTTGCGCCGCCAGATGGCGACCGCTCCGCGCTGGGAACGGGAGCTGACCCGCCTCAGCTGCGGCGAGGCGGCCCGCGTCTTCTCCATAGCGTTCGTGAACCCCGCCGTCTATACGAACGTCGGGCTCGACCGGCGTGAGGCGGTGGCGCAGGTGAGGGCGAGCGGGCACCGGCGGGAGGTCATGCAGACGGGGGCGAAGCGGCTGACCGACTTCTTGGACGACATCGGCGTGATGAGGGGGGTGGGGCGGCGGCTCTGGAGGTCTTCCGGGTTGCTGGCGTAGCGCTTGGCTGCGGGCCGCGTGTGGTTGCTCGCGCGGTTCCTCCCGCCTCTGAAAGGGCGCGGGGCGAGTTACGCTGCGAGGCATGACCTCGCCTGCCAGCACGCGTGCGTACCGCCGCCTGAGCGTCGAGGCGCGGCGGCGGCAGCTGCTCGACTCCGCGCTCTCCCTCTTCGCACACCGCGCGCCCGAGGAGGTCAACCTCGACGACGTCGCCGAGGCCGCCGGCGTCTCGCGGCCGCTCGTGTACCGCTACTTCCCCGGCGGCAAGCAGCAGTTGTACGAGGCCGCGCTGCGGTCCGCCGCCGACGAGCTGGAGCAGTGCTTCGCCGAGCCACCGGACGGCCCGCTCACCCAGCGGCTCTCCCGGGCGCTCGACCGGTACCTGGCCTTCGTCGACGAGCACGACACCGGATTCAGCGCGCTGCTCCAGGGCGGCAGCGTGGTGGAGACCTCACGGACCACCGCGATAGTCGACGGCGTGCGCAGAGCCGCCGCCGAGCACATCCTCGCCCACCTGGACGTACCGGAACCGGGCCCGCGGCTGCGGATGACGGTACGGATGTGGATCACGGCGGTGGAGGCCGCCTCGCTGATCTGGCTCGACGAGGAGAAGCAGCCGCCGCTCGACGACCTGCGGGACATGCTGGTGGAGCAGTTCATGGCGGTCCTGGTGACGACGGCCGGCCGCGACCCGCAGACGGCGGCGGTCGTGCGGTGGGCGCTGGCCCTGGAGCGGCAGGAGGGCCCGGTGGGCGGCCTCGCGCGGCGCGTGCTGCCCGTGGTGGCCGACGCGGCCCACCTGCTGTGACGCCGCGTGGTGTGACACTGGTGCCGTGAAGAGCGAAGAGACCCCCTTCGTGGGTGGCCCCCTGGACGGCCGCGTCCTCCCGGTCCTGCTGGGCCCGACCGGCCACCCCCCGAAGACCTACCGCGTCCCCGTACCGGACGACGCGGGCGGCCCCCCGACGGTCCTGGTCTACCGCCGCGTACCAGCAGCAACGACGTCCAAGCGCCGCACGCTCACCCCGAGGTGGCAGTACGAGTACGCCCCGGAGGGCGAAAAGGACACGGCCCTGAAGTGGCCTTGGTCGAAGCCGACAAGATCCTGAGCGCCCCGCCAGGAGCGCCCCGTATGGAGCGCGGGGAACTGCGCGACCAGCCACGAAGCACCCGCAGTGATGCAACGCAACCCCCCACGCCGCCACCCCCTGGACGAGTGACCCCCGTTCCACCGCCCGCCCCCGCCGGGAGGCGAACCCCGCACCGGCCCCCGATGCTCGGGGTGCACGGAGGAAGCGCCTCCGCGCCCCGGAGGTGATGTCGTGTCAAAAAGGCTGCTCCGCTGGACCTGCACAGGCGCAGCCCTGGGCACCCTGTGCGCGACCGCACCGACCACTCCCCCCGCCCAGGCGGCCCCGGGGCCAGAAACCCGCCGCGTGGCCGAGCTGCTGACAGACCTTCAGCGTCTGTACCGCTCCACCGAAGAGGCATCGGAGACGTACAACGCGACCGAGGAGAAGCTGAAGGAGCAGCGCGCGAGGTCCAAGGACCTCGCCGAGAAGCTGGCGAGGGCCCGCGCCTCCGTGCGTGACGGCCGGGGCGACGCGGCCCGCTTCGCCCGCCAGCAGTACCAGGGCGCCGCCGGCCTCTCCCCCTACGTACGCCTCCTGCTGGCCCGCGACCCCCAGCGCGCCCTCGACCAGGGCCACGTCATCCAGCGGGTGGCCGCGGGCCGCGCCGCCACCGTGGAGCGCCTGGCCGAGGGCGAGCAGAGGGCGGACGCGCTGGCCAGGGCGGCGAAGAAGGCGCTGGCCGCGCAGACCGCCCTGGCGGCACGGCAGAAGAAGCAGCGGGACAAGGTCGGCGGGCAGCTCAAGGAGGTCCAGGAGCTGCTCTCCGCGCTGACTCCGGACCAGCTGGACGCCCTGCGGGAGGCGGAGGACGCAGGGACGGCGAGGGCGCAGCGGGAGTTCATGGCGTCCGGCGCGCTCGGCGGCAGCCGGGCCGCACGGGCGCCCTCACGGCAGGGCGACAGGGCCCTCGACTTCGCGGTGCGGCAGATCGGGCGGCCCTACGAGTGGGGCGCCGAGGGCCCGGACGCGTACGACTGCTCGGGGCTCACGTACCGGGCCTGGGCGCGCGCGGGCCGTGAGATCCCCCGCACCAGTCAGGAGCAGTGGGCCGAGCTGCGGCGTGTTCCGCTGTCGCAGCTGCGCCCCGGCGACCTCGTCGTCTACTTCCCCCGGGCCACGCACGTGGCGCTGTACCTGGGTGACGGGAGGGTCGTCCACGCGCCACGCCCCGGCGCCCGCATCAAGGTGTCGCCGATCGCGGCCAACCCGGTCCTCGGCGCGGTGCGGCCCGACCCCCGGGGCCGGCCGATGCGGGGGTACCTCCCGCCGAAGCTGCCCGAGGGGGCGACCTCGGGCAGCGACCTGGGCTACAGCGGGGATCAGGCCCCGGACGCGACCGAGTCCAGGTAGGCGGCGGCCCTGTCCGGGTCGTAGAAGAAGTTCTCGAAGTCGGACGGGTCGTTGAAGCCGTTCGCGAACCGGTCGGCGACCGGCTGGAGCTGACCCGCCGCGCCGAGGATGTTCAGGACGTGCTCCGGCGGCGCGCCCAGCATCGCGTTCGTCCACTTGGTGACCCATTGCGCGGTGTCCCAGTAGCGGTCGAAGGCCGACTGCATCCACGCCTCGTCGAATGGCTTGTCGCCGTGCTCGACGATGGAGGAGATGTACGAGGCGGCGCACTTGGACGCCGAGTTGGAGCCCTGCCCGGTGATCGGGTCGTTGGCGACGACGACGTCCGCGACGCCGAGGACGGCACCCCCGCCGGGCAGCCGGCCGACGGGCTTGCGGACCGTGGGGGCGTACCGCCCGGCGAGCGTGCCGCCCGCGTCGGTCAGCTCGACCTTCGTGGCGCGCGCGTACTCCCACGGCAGGAACTTCTCCAGGAGCTCCAGCGTCAGCGCCAGGTGCTCGCTCGGGTCCTTGACGCCCTGGAAGACGTCGAGGGGGCCGCCGGGGATGCCCTCCCAGAAGAGGATGTCCGCGCGGCCGGACGTGGTGAGGGTCGGCATGACGAACAGCTCGCCGACGCCGGGCACGAGGTTGCAGCGCACCGCGTCGAACTCGGGGTGCTCGGGGCGCGGGCCGAGCCCGTGGACGTAGGCGACCGAGAGGGCCCGCTGGGGCTCGGTGAACGGCGAGCGGGACGCGTCGCGCTCGAACATCGAGACGAGTTCACCCTTGCCCGCCGAGACGAGCACCAGGTCGTAGGCGCGCGAGAAGTAGTCGAGGTCGGAGACCGCCGCGCCGTGGATGACCAGCTGGCCGCCGCGCTGGGCGAACGTCTCCATCCAGCCCGCCATCTTCACGCGCTGGTCGACGGACTGGGCGTATCCGTCGAGCTTGCCGACCCAGTCGATGACGCGGGAGGAGTCCGGGCCGGCGACCGAGACGCCGAGGCCCTCGATCCTCGGGGCCTGGGACTCCCAGAAGTTCGCCTTGATGTCGCGCTCGTGCTGGAGCGCCGTGTCGAACATGCACTGGGTGGACATGACCCGCCCGGACCGGATCTCGTCCGCCGTGCGGTTGGACATCAGGGTGACCTCGTATCCCTGCGCCTGGAGCCCGAGAGCGATCTGGAGCCCGGACTGTCCGGCTCCGACGACAAGTATCTTCCGCATGGGGTCCTTCTCTTACTCAGGTCTTACTCAGGGGTGACGTCGAGCGCGTGGCCGACCAGGGCGAGCAGCGATTCGACGACCGAGATCCGCTGCCGTGCGTCCATGATCAGCACGGGTATGTGCGGCGGCACCGTCAGCGCCTCGCGCACATCGGGGACCTCGAACTTCTCGCTGCCGTCGAAGTGGTTGACGGCCACGATGTACGGCAGGCCGCAGCTCTCGAAGTAGTCGAGCGCCGGGAAGCAGTCGGAGAGGCGGCGGGTGTCGGCGAGCACGACGGCGCCGATCGCGCCGCGCACCAGGTCGTCCCACATGAACCAGAAGCGCTGCTGACCGGGCGTGCCGAAGAGGTAGAGCACCAGGTCGTCGTCGAGCGTGATGCGGCCGAAGTCCATGGCGACCGTGGTGGTCGTCTTCCCGGGTGTCCCGCTCAGGTCGTCGGTGTCGGCGCTCGCCTGCGTCATCAGCGCCTCCGTCTGGAGGGGCGTGATCTCGGAGACGGCGGTCACCAGGGTCGTCTTGCCGACGCCGAAGCCGCCGGCCACCACGATCTTCGTGGCGATCGGGGCCCGTGACCTGTCCGTCTGCCAGGCCTGCAACTGACCCTCGTTCGCGAGGAGTTCAGAGACGGCGGAGTCCACTCAGCACCCTTTCCAGCAGTGCGCGGTCGGGCTGTCCCGGGCCGTGGCCCGTTCCGTACACGCGGATCTTTCCCTGGTCGGCGAGGTCGCTGAGCAGGACGCGGACCACGCCGAGCGGGATCTTGAGGAGGGCCGCGATCTCCGCCACCGTGCGCATGCGCCGGCAGATCTCGACGATCGCCCGCATCTCCGGCATGACCCGCGACAGGGTGCCCTTGGGCAGTTCGCGGCGCTCCTCGGCGGCTTCCAGCTCGGGGTGGCTCGCCACGAACGTCTCGACGAGCAGGACGTGACCGAACCTGGTCCGCCCGCCGGTCAGCGAGTAGGGGCGTACGCGAGCGGGCTTCCGGCCGCCGCCTCGCTGCGGCAGTTTGGGGGCCTTACGGCTGCTGCCGCTCATCGGGCGCTCTCCATCGACTTGCGCAGCTCGCTGCGGAGTTCGGGGGTGAGGACGTGCCCGGCGCGGCCGACGAAGAGCGCCATGTGGTACGCGACGACGCTCATGTCGCAGTCGGGGGTGGCGTGCACGCCGAGCAGCGAGCCGTCGCTGACCGTCATGACGAAGAGGCTGCCCTCCTCCATCGCGACCACGGTCTGCTTGACCCCACCGCCGTCCATCAGCCGGGCGGCGCCGATGGTCAGGGAGCCGAGTCCGGAGACGATGGTGGCGAGGTCGGCGCTGGAACCCCGGGGGCCCGTGGGGTTCGCGGCGGGACGCTCGGCGTTGCGCCCGGGATCGGAGGAGAGCAGCAGCAGTCCGTCGGAGGAGACCACCGCGACGGAGAGGATCCCTGGCACCTCCTCCACGAGGTTCGTCAGCAGCCAGTGCAGATTGCGGGCTTCACTGCTCAGGCCGTACGTGGCGGGTCCGGCGGAAGAACTGGGCGTGCGCATGGGCGCAGTCAACTGCTTGCCTCCTCGACTGAGTCCCCCATTACGTCTGCGTCTTTTGCGTTCTTTGCGTTACCTTGCTGCGTTTCCTTCGGGTCCGCCGGATCCGTTTCGGCGGCGAGTTCCGCTTCCACGTCCCGCCGGCCGCTCTGGGCGCCCTGGTAGAAGCCGCCGAGGCGGCGGCGGAGCGTTTCGGCATCCACGGAACCGCTGCGCTGCTTGGGCGCGGCGGCCACGGGCGCAGTGATCTTCGGGGTGCGCTTGGGCAGCCCCTTGTCGGTGACGCGCTCCCACTTGGGTGGCGCGGGGGCCACGTCGGGTTCGGGCTTCGGCTCGGGCTCGGGCTCCGGCTCGGGCTCCGCTTTTGCTTCCGTTTTCGCTTCCGGGGCGGCGGGCGCGGTCAGCTCCATGGTCGTCTCGGCGGAAGGCGCGGGCTCCTCCTCCGCCGGCGTCGGCAGGGCCGTCTCCAGCGTCCGTTCCGCCGCCTCGATCAGCGGGTCCTGGTCGGCACCGGGTGCACCGGTCAACCGCCCCGGGATGACGTTGGAGTTGGCCTCCGCCTCCGATCCGGGCAGGTGGACCAGGGTTTCACCGGCTCGCGGCGGGGTGACCGCCGTGGCCGACGCGGGGGCCTCCGCCAGGATCGGCTCGGGCAGCACCACGACCGCCGCGACACCGCCCTGCTTCTGCTCCCGCAGCCGCACCCGGGCCCCGTGCCGCGCCGCGAGCCGCGCGACGACGTAGAGGCCGAGGCCGAGACCCTCCCCGCTCTCCTGGTCGTACGCGTCGTCGGGGTCGAAGTCCGTGAGACGGGCGTTCAGCTCGCGCATGCGGTCCTGGGTGACGCCGATGCCTTCGTCCTGGACGGAGAGCATGACCTCGCCGCTCTCCAGGAGCCATCCGGAGACCTCCACGGAGGCGTCGGGCGGGGAGAACGAGGTGGCGTTCTCCAGGAGTTCGGCGGTGAGGTGGCTGATGTCGTCCGCGGCGAAGCCCGCGATGTGCGCGTGCGGCGGCAGCGCGGCGATGCGCACCCGCTCGTACCGTTCGATCTCCGAGACGGCGGCGCGTACGACGTCCACGAGCGGGACCGGGCCGGGGTGCTGGTGGCCGTGTTCGGCCCCCGCGAGGACCAGGAGGTTCTCGCTGTGGCGGCGCATGACCGTGGCGAGGTGGTCGAGCTTGAAGAGCGTGGCGAGCCGGTCGGGGTCCTGCTCGCGGTCCTCCAGGTTCTCGATCACGGCGAGCTGGCGCTCGACCAGGCCGAGGGTGCGCAGGGCCAGATTGACGAAGGTGCCGTGGATGGACTGGCGTACGCGCTCCAAGTGCACGGATGCCTCGGCGAGTTCGGCGCGCAGGGCGTCGCGCTCGTCGGCCATGGTCCGGCGCTTGCCGATGAGGTGCTTGCGGTCCGTTTCGAGCGTGGCCAGGCGCTCGGTGAGGGCGGCGGCGTGGCCGTGCAGGGCGTTGACGGAGCGGACGACCTGGGCGAACTCGTCGTCGCGGCCCGTGAAGCGGATCGGCTCCTGGGGCGCGGGCTCGGTCGCCAGGCGGGCGGAGCCCAGGCGCAGAACGGCGAGCGGGCGGGTCAGCGAGCGGGCCATCGCCATGGTGACGCCGACCGCGACGAGCAGCAGCACGCCGACGAGCGCGACGCGGATCTCCAGCGCCGTGACGTCGTCGTCGCGCAGCTGGGCGAGCCGCTTGGTGCGCTCGACGCCGAGCGCGGACTCGGCGCCGCGCATCGTCTCGATGCGGGCGGAGAGGGCGGCGTCGAGCTTCTTGCGGTCGTAGCTCAGCTCGGCGGCGGAGAGCGTGGGCTGGTCGGTGAGCCGGGAGAGGTACTTCTCTGCGGCGGTGACCTCGGCGCCCGTGACGGTCGAGTCGTACGTGGTGCGGTCGGACTCGCCCGCGGCGTCCCGGAAGTCGGCGAGCGCGGCCAGCTCGCGGATGTGGGCCCGCTGGGCGGCTGCGCTGAGGCCGTCGCGGCGCTTGCCCGCGGCCGGGGGCTCGTCCGCGCCGGTGGCCGGGAGGCCGGTGACGGGGTCGGTCCCGGGGGTGGTGGAGCGGGGCACGGCGAGAGCGGCGAGGAGGAGCCCGCGGGCGGCGGCGGCCTGCTCGACGGCGTGGTCGAGGTCGGCGAGGGCGAGGGCGCCCCTGTTGACCTCGGGCGGCAGCTGCTCGGCCAGGTCACGGGTGAGGCCGTGGAGTTCGGTGATGACCTTCGTATACGCCTCGTGCGCTTCGAGGGCGGTGGTCTTGCCGGTGAGCGCGGAGCGGCGGACGGCGGCGATGTCGGCCAGCTCACCGCGGAGCCCCGCGGGGGCGTCGGCGCCGCGCAGCTCGTCGATCTGGCGGTCCACGCGGGCGCTGCGGCTCTGGGAGAGGCCCTTGCCCTGGGGGCGTCCGGCGGCGATGAAGGAGGTGACCTCGTCGCGCTCGTCGGCCAGCGAGTGCCCGAGGGAGACCGCCTGCTGGGTGTGCTCGGCGAGGGTCACCAGGCTCTGGGTGTCGTTGAGCCGGCCGGACGCGGCGACGATGGCGGGCGCGCCCGCTCCCGCGATCGCGGCGGCCACGACCGCGACGGCGACGATCAGCCGGTTGCGTACGCGGGCGGTGGGCTTCTTGTTGACGCCCGCGGCGGCCGCTGCGGCCGCCTTGGCGGAGTCCCCGGCCGGGGGTGTGGGCGTCATGTCGGGCTCGTCCGGCCCCGCCGCGGCGGACGGCTCGGGTGGGTCGGGTGTGGCGGAGGCGTCCGGCCCGGAGACCGCGTCCCGCCCGGAAACCGCGTCCACCCCTGCCGGGGCCGCCGGGGCCGCCGAGCCCACGGGGCCCGCCGCAGGGTCCGTGGCCGTGCGCTCGGGCGCACGGCCGGTCGGGGTGGTCGCGCCCGGCGTGGCCCCTTCCGGGGCCGTCTGCTTGCCTTTACGCCGAGGCCGCATCTTCTGCACCGGTGCTCGCATTCCTGTTTTTCGTCTGCCCTTGGGCCCGGGTGACGATCCGTCAACACGAGCGCGCCCCCGGTTACGGCACCTGACACTTCCAGTGCCGGTGAGTGGTGGTCGCGCATCGCCTGCCTGGCCACCCGAAGGAGTGAACATCGGCGGGGAGTTGGCGGGCAAGTCCCAAGGCTATCGGCGTCGGGCATATGCGGTGCGCCGGTTGGACGTCGCCGACCGGCTTTGGCAGGATGCGCCGCCACACGCCACCGGAGTTGATCATTCCGGTCGAATTCCGGCGCGCGTTTCCCCACCCCGGGCCGATCCGCCGCCCCCGCGCCACTTCCGGCGGCCCCCTTGAGGGCCTCGGGCAGACTGGCCGGATGCGTATCGAACTCGCCACTGAGCCCGGAGACCCCGCACGCCCCAACGAGGACTACGCCTCCGTCGCGCTTCCCGCGTCCGGGCAGGGCGGATCGCTCGTCCTCCTGGACGGCGTGACGCCGCCCGAGGGATCGGTGGGCTGTCTGCATTCCGTCCCCTGGTTCACCGCGCGCCTCGGCGGCGCTCTGGGGGAACTGTCCGTTTCGCGGCGGGATATGACGCTCCCTGAGGTCCTGGCGGGCGCCATTGCGCGTACCGCCGAGGCGCATGGTTCAACCTGTGACCTTTCTCACCCTCGCACCCCTCAGGCAACAGTGGTGCTCGTGCGGTGGGACGCCGAGCGCGTCGAGCATCTGGTCCTGTCCGACTCGGCGCTCCTCGTCGCGGGCGTCGGCGGCGGAGTGACCGCCGTCCTCGACCGGCGCCTGGCCGAACTGCCGCCCGCCGCGCGGGCACTGCGCGACCAGGTGCGCGCCCTGCCGCGCGGCTCGGCCGAGCGGGAGGTGGCGGGCCGGGCGTACGGAGCGGCGGTCGAGGCCCTGCGCAACGCCGAGAACGGCTTCTTCACGGCCGCGGCGGACCCCTCTGCCGCCCTGCGCGCGATCACCGGTGAGCTGCCGCGCGCGGACGTGACGGCGGTGGCGGCGCTCACCGACGGGGCCTCGCGCTGGGTCGAGACCTTCCGCGAGGGCGACTGGCCCGAGTGCTTCGCGCTGCTGCGCAAGGAGGGCCCGCAACATCTGCTCGACCGCGTACGGGAGTTGGAACACGCCGACCCCGACCGCCTCGCCTTCCCGCGCGGCAAGCGGCATGACGACGCGGCGGTGGTGTACGTGGAGCTGTAACCCACGTGGAGCTGTAACCCCCAAGCCCTCCCCAAGGCCCCCCGGGGCCGGGCCCCGTGGCTCACCAGGCGGAACGCGCCCCGTCGCTCACGACTCGGCGCTCGCGTTGAGCTGCCCGAGCAGCCGCGCCAGCTCGGCGACCTCCGCCCGGTCCCAGCCCTGGAGTTGACGCACGTACCGGGCGCGGCGGGCGGCGCGGACCGTGCGGAAGCGGGTGCGGCCGTCGGGGGTGAGCCGGATCAGCCAGGCGCGCCCGTCGGCGGGGTCGGGCTCGCGGGAGACCAGGCCCAGCTCCTCCATGGCCCGCAGCTGGCGGCTCATCGTCGCCTTGCCGACCCCGATGTACGCGGCGAGGTCGGTGGCGCGCTGCGGGCCCGAGTCGTCCAGGCAGACGAGCAGGCCGTACGCGGCGGGCTCCAGGTCGGGGTGGACCTGGCGTGCCATCTCGCCGGACCTGGCCCGCGCGCGGCGCATCAGGAGCGACAACTCCCGTTCCAGGGAGAGGAACTCGCGGTCCACCGCCGGTCCGGCGTCACCGTGTGCCCCGACCGTCACACCCTCTTCTGCAGCAGCCATGTCCCGCTTTCCCGATTCTGAAAGTTATCGCCGCGAGGCTCTCGCGCCGTGGCCGTGGCGCCAGCGGCCTGACCAGTATTTCGCAAGGTCGCGGCGGTGCCGATCCGGTGGCACCGCCACAGGAGTGGACCAACGGCACCACTCTGCCCCCCTTCCCCCGCCGTGGTCTACGTGCGTAGCTTTTCAAGTGACATGTTCACACCATGAACGTGTCGACAGGTCCCCCCAGAGCACCCCCGAGGCCTTCGGAGGCACGCATGCCTGTGCACAGACCCGGACCTGCCCGCCCCTCGCGCTTGTCGCCGGCGGGTGTCCTCCTCGCGGTCCTGTCCGCTCTCTCCCTCCTCCTGACGCTCCCCACGGCGGCCCAGGCGGACGACGTCCCCCCGCGCGGCTCCGCGCGCCTCGGGCAGGGCGTCATCGAACACGACGGCCAGGGCGGGCTGCCCACCGGCGGCGGCGCCGTCCAGACCGAGGGCGTCGACGTCAGCAGCCACCAGGGCAACGTCGCCTGGTCGACCCTGTGGAACAGCGGAGTGAAGTGGGCCTACGTGAAGGCCACCGAGGGCACGTACTACAAGAACCCCTACTTCGCCCAGCAGTACAACGGGTCGTACAACGTGGGCATGATCCGCGGGGCCTACCACTTCGCCACGCCCGACACCGCGAGCGGCGCCGCCCAGGCCAACTACTTCGTGGACAACGGCGGCGGCTGGTCGCGCGACGGCAGGACGCTGCCGGGCGCGCTGGACATCGAGTGGAACCCTTACGGGGCTGCCTGCTTCGGCAAGACGCAGTCCGGGATGGTCAGCTGGATCCGTGACTTCCTGAACACGTACAAGGCGCGCACCGGCCGCGACGCCGTGATCTACACCGCCACCAGCTGGTGGAAGCAGTGCACCGGCAACTACGGCGGCTTCGGCGCGAGCAACCCGCTGTGGATCGCCCGCTACGACACCACCCCGGGCGAGCTACCGGCCGGCTGGGGCTTCCACACCATGTGGCAGTACACCTCCTCCGGGCCGACGGTCGGTGACCACAACAAGTTCAACGGCGCCTACGACAGGGTGCAGGCGCTCGCGAACGGCTGAGTACGCGGACGGCGGCCGCCCCGTGCGAGGGCGGCCACCGTTCCCCCGCCCGTTACACCGCGACCGGCACCCGCGGCTCACCCACCGTGGCTTCGGCGAGCGCCAGTTCGAGCACCTGGCGCACATCGGTGACCGCGTGCACGTCCAGCTTCTCCAGGACCTCGGCCGGGACGTCGTCGAGGTCCGCCTCGTTCCGCTTGGGAATGATCACCGTCGTGATCCCGGCGCGGTGCGCGGCGAGCAGCTTCTGCTTGACACCGCCGATCGGCAGGACCCGGCCGGTCAGCGAGACCTCCCCGGTCATCGCCACGTCGGTGCGGACGAGGCGACCGCTGAGCAGCGAGGCGAGGGCGGTCGTCATCGTGACGCCCGCGCTCGGGCCGTCCTTCGGCACCGCGCCCGCCGGGAAGTGGATGTGCACGCCCCGGTCCTTCAGGTCGGCGACCGGCAGCTCCAGTTCGGCGCCGTGCGAGCGCAGGAACGACAGGGCGATCTGCGCCGACTCCTTCATGACGTCGCCGAGCTGACCGGTGAGCGTGAGCCCCGACGCGCCCGTCTCCGGGTCGGCGAGCGACGCCTCCACGAACAGCACGTCGCCGCCCGCCCCGGTGACCGCGAGCCCGGTGGCCACGCCCGGCACCGCGGTGCGCCGCTCGGCCGGGTCCTGGGCGGACTCGGGCACGTGGTGCGGCCGCCCGATCAGGTCGCGCAGGTCCGCGTCGGTGACGGTGAGGGGCAGCTCGCGCTCGCCCAGTTCGTGCTGGGCCGCGACCTTGCGCAGCAGCCGCGCCACGGACCGCTCCAGGTTGCGTACGCCCGCCTCGCGCGTGTACTCCCCCGCCAGTTTGCGCAGGGCGCTCTCGTCGAGGGTGACCTCGTCCTTCTCCAGGCCCGCCCGGTCCAATTGGCGCGGGAGCAGGTGGTCGCGGGCGATGACGATCTTCTCGTCCTCGGTGTAGCCGTCGAGCCGGACCAGCTCCATGCGGTCGAGCAGGGCCTCCGGGATGGCTTCGAGGACGTTCGCCGTCGCCAGGAAGACGACGTCGCTCAGATCCAGCTCCACCTCCAGGTAGTGGTCCCGGAAGGTGTGGTTCTGCGCCGGGTCGAGGACTTCGAGGAGAGCGGCGGCAGGGTCGCCGCGGAAGTCCGAGCCCACCTTGTCGATCTCGTCCAGGAGCACGACCGGGTTCATGGACCCGGCCTCCTTGATGGCCCGCACGATCCGTCCGGGCAGCGCCCCCACGTACGTACGGCGGTGTCCGCGGATCTCCGCCTCGTCGCGTACGCCACCGAGCGCGACCCGCACGAACTTGCGGCCCATGGCGTGCGCGACGGACTCGCCGAGCGAGGTCTTGCCGACGCCGGGCGGGCCGACGAGGGCGAGCACGGCGCCGCCGCGGCGCCCGCCGACGACCCCGAGGCCGCGGTCGGAGCGGCGCTTGCGGACCGCGAGGTACTCGGTGATGCGCTCCTTCACGTCCTGGAGCCCGGCGTGCTCGGCGTCGAGGATCTCCTGGGCGCCCTTGATGTCGTACTGGTCCTCGGTGCGTTCGTTCCACGGCAGTTCGAGGACGGTGTCGAGCCAGGTCCTGATCCAGGAGCCCTCCGGCGACTGGTCGCTGGCGCGCTCCAGCTTGTCGACCTCCTTGAGGGCGGCCTCGCGGACCTTCTCCGGCAGGTCGGCGGCCTCGACGCGGGCGCGGTAGTCGTCGGACTCCTCGCCCTCCTTCTCGCCGTTGATCTCGCGCAGTTCCTTGCGCACGGCGTCCAGCTGGCGGCGCAGCAGGAACTCGCGCTGCTGCTTGTCCACGCCCTCCTGCACGTCCTTGGCGATGGACTCGGCGACGTCCTGCTCGGCGAGGTGCTCGCGCAGCTGCTCGGTGGCGAGCTTGAGGCGGGCGACCGGGTCCTCGGTCTCCAGCAGCTCGATCTTCTGCTGGGTGGTGAGGAAGGGCGAGTAGCCGGAGTTGTCGGCGAGCGCGGAGACGTCGTCGATCTGCGTGACGCGGTCGACGACCTGCCAGGCGCCGCGCTTCTTCAGCCAGCTGGTGGCGAGCGCCTTGTACTCCTTGACCAGCTCGGTGGCGGCGCCCGGGAGGGGCTCGGGAACGGCGTCCTCGACCTGCTGCCCCTCGACCCAGAGGGCGGCGCCGGGCCCGGTCGTACCGGCGCCGATGCGCACGCGCCCCCGGCCGCGGATGAGGGCACCGGGGTCGCCGTCGGAGAGCCGTCCGACCTGCTCGACGGTGCCGAGGACGCCGGTCGCCGCGTACGTCCCGTCGATGCGCGGAACAAGCAGCACCTTCGGCTTGCTGTCGCCCTCGGAGCGGGCCGCGGCCTGCGCGGCCTCCACCGCGGCGCGCACCTCCGCGTCGGAGAGGTCGAAGGGGACCACCATGCCGGGCAGGACCACCTCGTCGTCGAGCGGCAGCACAGGCAGAGTGAGCGATGTGTACGAGGTGGACTCAGTAGCCATGATCTCCCTTTCAGCATTCAAGTTGAGCTGTATCGACTCAATGCTTATGAGTGCTGCAATGTTCCCCAAGGGCTGTTCGCTCTGAGCGATCACCGGTCACCCGCTCGTGGCCGGTGGCGACGCCCTCTGTACGGACCGGCGTTCGGTGAGGAACGTGGACGCTCCGACTCTCACGGAGGAGACCCACGGTGGACACACCCGAGAACAGCGGCGGCCCGGTGGACCCGGCAGTGGTGGACGCGGCGGCGGGCCCGGCGGCCGGCGCCGCCGGTCAGCTCATGGAGATCGCGCTGGGGCACCTCCTCTCGGCGGCGCTGCGCACGGCCGCACGCTGCCGGATCGCCGACCATCTGGCGCCGGGCCCCCGCACCGCCGAGGAGCTGGCGGAGCTGACCGACACGCACGCCGGGCACCTGCGACGCGTCCTGCGCTACCTCGCCACGCGCGGCGTCTTCCACGAGGACGAGGCGGGCGCGTTCCACCTCACTCCCCTCGGGGACGCGCTGCGCACGGACGTCCCCTATTCGCAGCACGGCGCGGTCGTGATGCTGACCGACGCGGCGTTTCAGCGGACCTCCGCGGGCCTGGAGGAGGCCGTGCGCGAGGAGGGCGCCTCCTTCGAGCGAGTCTTCGGGCAGCCGTTCTTCGCGTATCTGGCCGGGGACCCCGCGCTCCGGGAACTGTTCGACGCCGGCATGACCTCGCTCTCGGCACCGATCGACGCGGTGGTGGCCGGGACGTACCCGTTCCCCGCGAAGGGCACGGTGGTGGACGTCGGCGGCGGGCGCGGCGGCCTCCTGCGGGCGGTCCTGCGCGGCCGGCCGGGCCTGACCGGGGTCCTCTTCGACCAGACACCGGCGGTCAGCACGCACGTCCTGAGCGGGGACGAGGCGGTGCGGGGCCGCTGGAGCGCCGAGTCGGGCGACTTCTTCACGGGCGTCCCCAAGGGCGGCGACCTGTACGTCATCAAGCACGTCCTGCACGACTGGCCGGACGAGTCCTGCCTGCGGATCCTGCGCAACTGCCGTACGGCGATGGCGCCGGACGCCCGCCTCCTGATCGTCGAGTCCGTCCTGCCCGCGGGCGACGACCCGCACCCCGGCAAGGCGATGGACGTCGCGATGGCGGCGATCGTGGACGGTCAGGAGCGTACGGAGGCGGAGTTCGCCGCGCTGCTCTCACGGGCCGGGTTCGAGCTGACGCGGGTCCTGCCGACGGCGGCGTTCCCGTCGGTGGTGGAGGCGGTGCCTGCGTAACGGGCCCGGCCGGAGTGCCGAGGCGCCCTCAGGGGCGGCCCGCCAGGGACCGGCGTCCGCGGCGGATCAGCGGCCAGCTGGAGACGCCGATCACGAGCGCCAGGAGGTGGCCCCAGTTCGTCATCGGGTCGGTGAACGCGATCAGTTCGTCGACCAGCATCCAGCCGAAGCCCGCCAGCACGGCCCACCGCAGACACGGTGTGAGCAGTCCCGCGAGCGCGCCGACGCTGGCGGCGACACCGAAGCTGATGCCGTAGTCGAGACGGTGCAGCGAGCTGTCGGGCAGATGGCCCGCGAGGACGGAGAGCCCGACCGGGACCTCCGTGGCGAGGGTCGCGACGACGTGACCGAGCAGGAACACCCCGGCCGTGCGCAGACCCCCGATGCGGCGCTCCAGCGCGGTGAGGACCAGCAGGAAGCCGACGGCGTACGGCGATGTGATGCCGCCCGCGATCCACAGGGCGCTGGCGACGAGGACGAGGACGGGGCTGTGCGCGAGGTGGGCGACGTCGGTGCTGGACCCCCGGAGCAGCGCGTCGACGACCTCCGGATCGGCGTACTGGCTGAGGAGCGAGGTGGCGGCGAGGACGAGCGCGTAGCCGAAGGTGAAGGGCGTGCCCTTGGGGTCGGGCAGCAGGCGCCAGGGACGGAGCCGGGGGCGCCGCACGGAAGCGGCGGCGGCCTCGGGGCTCCCGGGAACGGCGGCTTCGCGGCCCACGGGAGCGGCTGCCGCCGCGCGGGCTTCCGGCGGTGTACGGCGGTCCGGCTGGCGCGGAAGCGCGCTCAGGGTGGGCGGCTCACGGTCCCCGGACGCGGGGGCGGTGGCGGTGTCCGAGGGCTCGACGCTCTGGTCCACGGGTGAGGCGCTCCTTCCGTCCCGGCCTACCCTTGGCCCTCTTTTCGGGCGCTGTCTATGACCGACGCCACGTGGGACGCGATTCACAGCAACCCCGGGGGCATTTTTGGCGTTGCCCCCGGCCGCCGCGCCGCCCGCTCATACGCTGAGGGCATGCACACCCACACCACCGCCCCCGTCGTCCTCGACCGGCGCGAGGGCCCGTACGGCGAGGTCGTACTGCGGCGCCACGGTGAGTTGCTACAGATCATCGCGAACGGCTGCTTTCTGATGGACACCTCCGACGGCCGCTCCGAGCGGCTGCTCGTCGACGCGGCACGGGACGCCCTCGACGACCGCCCGCGGCCCGCCGTCCTGATCGGCGGGCTCGGCGTCGGTTTCTCCCTCGCGCACGCCGCCGCCGACCCCCGCTGGGGACGGATCGCCGTCGTCGAGCGCGAGCGGGCCATCATCGACTGGCACCGCGAGGGACCGCTCGCCGAGCTGTCGGAGACCGCACTCGCCGACCCACGTACGCAGATTCTTCACACCGACCTCGTCACCTACATATCCGAGGCCCCGGAGACGTACGACGCGCTCTGTCTGGACATCGACAACGGCCCCGACTGGACGGTGACGGAGGGCAACAACTCCCTTTACTCGCCTGCCGGTCTGGCCGCCTGCAAAGCCCGGCTCACCCCCGGCGGAGTGCTCGCCGTGTGGTCCGCCAAGCCCTCGTCCGCTTTCGACGACGCTCTACGGAATGCCGGATTCCAGAGGGTACGAACCGAAGAGATCCCCGTTGCCCGAGGCGTCCCGGACGTGGTGCACCTCGGCGTCCGGGCTGCGTAGCCGAGGTGCCTTCGCGCCCCGTACCCTGCTGACCGAACACAAGCGATCAGTGTCAGGGGCGGGCGATGGAGCAGACACACACCTCCCACAGCGGCGCGACAGCGGCGACACCCGGCGCCCAGCGCCGGGTCCTGGTGGTCGAGGACGACCCGACGATCGTCGACGCCATCGCCGCCCGGCTGCGTGCCGAGGGTTTTGTTGTGCAAACGGCCGGGGACGGCCCCTCGGCGGTCGACACCGCGCAGGCCTGGCAGCCCGACCTGCTGATTCTCGACATCATGCTGCCGGGCTTCGACGGCTTGGAGGTGTGCCGCCGGGTCCAGGCCCAGCGCCCCGTCCCGGTCCTCATGCTCACCGCGCGTGACGACGAGACGGACATGCTGGTCGGCCTCGGCGTCGGCGCGGACGACTACATGAGCAAGCCGTTCTCCATGCGGGAGCTGGCGGCCCGGGTGCACGTCCTGCTGCGCAGGGTCGAACGGGCCGCGCTCGCCGCGACCACCCCCCGCAGCGGCATCCTGCGCCTGGGCGAACTGGAGATCGACCACGCACAGCGGCGTGTGCGTGTGCGCAGCGAGGACGTCCACCTGACGCCCACGGAGTTCGACCTGCTGGTCTGCCTGGCCAACACCCCGCGCGCCGTCCTCTCCCGCGAACAGCTGCTCGCCGAGGTGTGGGACTGGGCCGACGCGTCCGGCACCCGGACCGTCGACAGCCACATCAAGGCGTTGCGCCGGAAGATCGGCGCCGAGCGGATCCGGACCGTGCACGGCGTGGGCTACGCCCTAGAGACCCCGGCGCCATGAGGCCGGTCCTGCCATGAGCGGACCTTTCGGAGAGCTGCGGCCGTTCTCCATCAAGACCAAGCTCGGCGCCCTGGTGGTCGTCTCCGTGTTCATCACCACGGGACTGCTCCTGGTCGCGATGAAGACCGAGACCGAGCTGCGCTTCATCACCGTCTTCTCGGTGATCGCCACCCTGCTCATCACGCAGTTCGTGGCGCACAGCCTCACCGCGCCGCTCGACGAGATGAACGCGGTGGCCCGTGCCGTCAGCCACGGCGACTACACGCGCCGGGTACGCGGCGCCGACCGGCGCGACGAGCTGGGCGACGTGGCCTCCACCATCAACGCGATGGCGGACGACCTGGAGGCCCAGGACACCCAGCGCAAGGAACTCGTCGCGAACGTCAGCCACGAGCTGCGCACCCCCATCGCCGCCCTGCGTGCCGTCCTGGAGAACGTCGTCGACGGCGTCTCGGCCGCCGACCCCGAGACGATGCGCACCGCCCTGAAGCAGACCGAGCGCCTGGGCCGGCTCGTCGAGACCCTCCTGGACCTGTCCCGCCTCGACAACGGCGTCGTACCGCTCAGGGCCCGCCGCTTCGAGGTGTGGCCCTATCTGTCGGGCGTACTGAAGGAGGCCAACATGGTGGCCTCCGCGCGCGCGGGCATCGCCTCCGGCTCCGGCAGCCACACTCGTACGGACGTCCATCTGCACCTCGACGTCTCGCCCCCGGAGCTGACGGCCCACGCGGACGCCGAGCGCCTGCACCAGGTCGTGGCCAACCTCATCGACAACGCGGTCAAGCACAGCCCGCCGCACGGCCGCGTCACGGTACGGGCCCGGCGCGGCCCCTACCCCGAGTCCCTGGACCTGGAGGTGCTCGACGAGGGCCCCGGCATCCCGGAGTCCGAGTGGCACCGCGTCTTCGAGCGCTTCAACCGGGGCAGCCACGCGGGCAGCCCCGCCAAGAACTCCGCCAACGACGGCGGCACGGGCCTCGGCCTCGCCATCGCGCGCTGGGCGGTCGATCTGCACGGCGGCCACATCGGGGTGGCCGAATCCCCTCGCGGCTGCCGGATCCAGGTCACCCTTCCGGGCCTGCCCGAAGCGTGAAGTTGACGTAGGGTTCGAACCGGAAGCGATTCATCGGGCGCCCTTGTGGGCACTCGGGGACCGCCGCCGCGCGTAGACGTCCCTCCGACGTACCCGCGCGGCCATCTCGCGTTGCGGAACCTCGCTTGTTTCCCGCCATTTACAGCGCCGAAACCCTTGCTCCAGTGTGACTTACGCGACGGATGACGGGCCCGGCCTGCACCTCACGCCGATGGAGGCGTAGCCTTTATTTCCGCTGTCCATCACCTTGTGAAGCGGAAGAGGGCGGTTACCGCCGTGTCGTCACAGTCCCCCAGTAGCTCGAGCACTTCGACCGACCAAGACGCGCAGGGCAAGGACCCTGCCGCCGCCTTCGGTCCCAATGAGTGGCTCGTAGACGAGATCTATCAGCAGTACCTCCAGGACCCGAATTCGGTCGACCGAGCCTGGTGGGACTTCTTCGCCGACTACAAGCCGGGGGTGGGCGCTTCCGTAGCCGCCACCCCGGCGCAGCCGGCGGGTGACGCGGCCGCGGGGGCCGCGTCCACCACTGCTCCCGCCGCGCCGGCCGCGAAGCCCGCGCCCGCCGCACCGGCTCCCGCGACGCCCGCGGCCCAGACCGCGAAGCCCGCCACCGCGGCCCCCGCGGCCCCCGCCGCCAAGCCCGCCGCCGCGAAGCCCGCCGCCAAGGCGGAGCCCGCGAAGGAGGCCCCGGCAGGACCCGAGTACACGACGCTGCGCGGCCCGGCCGCCGCGGTCGCGAAGAACATGAACGCCTCGATCGAGGTCCCGACGGCCACGTCGGTCCGCGCGGTCCCGGTGAAGCTGCTCTTCGACAACCGCATCGTCATCAACAACCACCTCAAGCGCGCCCGCGGCGGGAAGATCTCCTTCACGCACCTCATCGGGTACGCGATGGTGCAGGCCATCAAGGCCATGCCGTCGATGAACTACTCCTTCGTGGAGAAGGACGGCAAGCCGACCCTGGTCAAGCCGGAGCACATCAACTTCGGCCTCGCCATCGACCTGGTGAAGCCCAACGGCGACCGCCAGCTCGTGGTCGCGGGCATCAAGAAGGCCGAGACCATGAACTTCTTCGAGTTCTGGCAGGCCTACGAGGACATCGTCCGCCGCGCCCGCGACGGCAAGCTCGGCATGGACGACTTCACCGGCGTCACGGTCTCCCTGACCAACCCCGGCGGCCTCGGCACCGTCCACTCGGTCCCGCGTCTGATGCCCGGCCAGTCGGTCATCATGGGCGTCGGCTCCATGGACTACCCCGCGGAGTTCCAGGGCACCTCCCAGGACACCCTGAACAAGCTCGGCATCTCGAAGGTCATGACGCTCACGTCGACCTACGACCACCGGGTCATCCAGGGCGCCGCCTCCGGCGAGTTCCTGCGCATCGTCGCGAACCTCCTCCTCGGTGAGCAGGACTTCTACGACGAGATCTTCGAGGCTCTGCGGATCCCCTACGAGCCGGTCCGCTGGCTCAAGGACATCGACGCCTCGCACGACGACGACGTCACGAAGGCCGCCCGCGTCTTCGAGCTGATCCACTCCTACCGCGTCCGCGGCCACGTCATGGCCGACACGGACCCGCTGGAGTACAAGCAGCGCAAGCACCCCGACCTGGACATCACCGAGCACGGCCTCACCCTGTGGGACCTGGAGCGGGAGTTCGCGGTCGGCGGCTTCGCCGGCAAGTCGATGATGAAGCTGCGCGACGTCCTCGGCGTGCTGCGCGACTCGTACTGCCGCACCACCGGCGTCGAGTTCATGCACATCCAGGACCCGAAGCAGCGCAAGTGGCTCCAGGACCGCATCGAGCGCCAGCACGCCACGAAGCCGGAGCGCGAGGAGCAGCTGCGCATCCTGCGCCGCCTGAACGCCGCGGAGGCGTTCGAGACCTTCCTCCAGACCAAGTACGTCGGCCAGAAGCGCTTCTCGCTGGAGGGCGGCGAGTCCGTCATCCCGCTGCTCGACGCCGTCATCGACTCGGCGGCCGAGTCGCGCCTGGACGAGGTCGTCATCGGCATGGCCCACCGCGGCCGCCTGAACGTGCTCGCGAACATCGTCGGCAAGTCGTACGCCCAGATCTTCCGCGAGTTCGAGGGCAACCTCGACCCGAAGTCGATGCACGGCTCCGGCGACGTGAAGTACCACCTGGGCGCCGAGGGCACCTTCACGGGCCTGGACGGCGAGCAGATCAAGGTCTCCCTGGCCGCCAACCCCTCCCACCTGGAGGCGGTCGACCCGGTCCTGGAAGGCATCGTCCGCGCCAAGCAGGACATCATCAACAAGGGCGGCACGGACTTCACGGTCCTGCCCGTCGCCCTGCACGGTGACGCGGCCTTCGCGGGCCAGGGCGTGGTCGCCGAGACCCTGAACATGTCGCAGCTGCGCGGCTACCGCACGGGCGGCACGGTCCACGTCGTCATCAACAACCAGGTCGGCTTCACCGCCGCCCCGGAGTCGTCCCGCTCGTCGATGTACTCGACGGACGTGGCGCGGATGATCGAGGCGCCGATCTTCCACGTGAACGGCGACGACCCGGAGGCCGTGGTCCGCGTGGCCCGCCTGGCCTTCGAGTTCCGTCAGGCGTTCAACAAGGACGTCGTGATCGACCTCATCTGCTACCGCCGCCGCGGTCACAACGAGTCGGACAACCCGGCGTTCACCCAGCCGCTGATGTACGACCTGATCGACAAGAAGCGCTCGGTGCGCAAGCTCTACACCGAGTCCCTCATCGGTCGCGGCGACATCACCCTGGAAGAGGCCGAGCAGGCGCTCCAGGACTACCAGGGCCAGCTGGAGAAGGTCTTCACCGAGGTCCGCGAGGCCACCTCGCAGTCCGCGCCGGTGGAGGTCCCCGGCCCCGAGGCCGAGTTCCCGGTCGCGGTGAACACGGCGATCTCCCAGGAGGTCGTCAAGCGCATCGCCGAGTCCCAGGTCAACATCCCCGACCGCGTCACCGTGCACCCGCGCCTGCTGCCGCAGCTCCAGCGCCGCGCGGCCATGGTCGAGGACGGCACGATCGACTGGGGCATGGGCGAGACCCTCGCCATCGGCTCGCTGCTCATGGAGGGCACCCCGGTGCGCCTCGCGGGCCAGGACTCGCGCCGCGGCACGTTCGGCCAGCGCCACGCGGTCCTCATCGACCGCGAGACGGGCGACGACTACACGCCGCTGCTGTACCTCTCCGAGGAGCAGGCCCGCTTCAACGCCTACGACTCGCTCCTGTCCGAGTACGCGGCGATGGGCTTCGAGTACGGCTACTCCCTGGCCCGTCCCGAGTCCCTCGTGATGTGGGAGGCCCAGTTCGGTGACTTCGTCAACGGCGCGCAGACCGTCGTCGACGAGTTCATCTCCTCGGCCGAGCAGAAGTGGGGCCAGACGTCCGGCGTCACCCTGCTCCTCCCGCACGGCTACGAGGGCCAGGGCCCGGACCACTCGTCCGCCCGCCCGGAGCGCTTCCTCCAGCTGTGCGCGCAGAACAACATGACGGTCGCGATGCCGACCCTCCCGTCGAACTACTTCCACCTCCTGCGGTGGCAGGTGCACAACCCGCACCACAAGCCGCTGGTGGTCTTCACCCCGAAGTGGATGCTGCGCCTGAAGGCCGCCGCGTCCAAGACGGAGGAGTTCACCTCGGGCAGCTTCCGCCCGGTCATCGGCGACGCGTCCGTGGACCCGAAGGCGGTCCGCAAGGTCGTCTTCTGCGCGGGCAAGCTCTACTACGAGCTGGAGGCCGAGCGGCAGAAGCGCGGTGTCACGGACACGGCGATCATCCGCATCGAGCGTCTGTACCCGCTGCCGGGCGCGGAGCTCCAGGAGGAGATCTCCAAGTATCCGAACGCCGAGAAGTACCTGTGGGCGCAGGAGGAGCCGGCGAACCAGGGCGCGTGGCCCTTCATCGCCCTCAACCTCATCGACCACCTGGACCTGGCGGTCGGCGCCGACATCCCGCACGGCGAGCGTCTGCGCCGCATCTCGCGGCCGCACGGCTCGTCCCCCGCGGTCGGCTCGAAGAAGCGCCACGAGCAGGAGCAGGCGCAGCTCCTGAGCGAGGTCTTCGAGGCCTAGGCCTCGACGGTTGCGCGTCCGGTGGGCCCGGCCCCGAGTTCTTTGCGACTCGGGGCCGGGCCCACCGGCGTACGCGGGGGCCTGAGCCGCCTACCATGAGGCGGAAGAGACCGTACGCATCAGGAGCTTGAGTTGTACTTCACCGACCGTGGCATCGAGGAGCTGGAGAAGCGGCGCGGCGAGGAGGAGGTCACCTTCGAGTGGCTCGCCGAGCAGCTCCGCGCCTTCGTGGACCTCAACCCCGACTTCGAGGTGCCGGTCGAGCGCCTGGCGACGTGGCTGGCCAGGCTGGACGACGAGGACGACGAGGAGTAGCCGCCCCGCGGTCGCTCGGGGCGTGCCGCGCGAAGCAGCCTCAGCGCGTGCCCGCGAAGGCAGCCTCAGCGCGTGCCCGCGAAGTCCCGCGCCCGCATCCGGTCGTACGCGAGTCCAAGCGCCCCCTGCGCCACCAGCACCGCGGCCGCCACGGCCCAGCCGCCGCTGCGCCGCCGTACCGCCCACGCCGCGAGCGGCAGTCCGGCCGCCACCTGGGCCGCGGCCAGCGCCCGCGCCTTGGGGCCGCGCACCCAGGGGCCGAGCGGCCCGCTCTCGACCACGTCGAACTCCGCCCGCACCGCGTCACGCCACCCCGCCCACTCGACCTTGCGCAGATCCCGCTGGACCCGTGCCGCCTCGCGGAGCCGGTCGGCCGGTTCGCCGGGGGCGAGGCCGGGCGGGAGCGCGAGGCCCGTGCGGGTGAGGACGGCGAGGAGGCCGAGCATCCTGGCGCGCGCGTCGGCCTCCGTGTCGGGCCGGGTCAGCGCCTCCAGGGACTGCATGTCCAGGACGGGATCGAGGCCCAGCCGGGCGGCGAACGTCCGCATCGCCTCGTCCTCCCCGACGGGCGTGCCGTTCGCCAGCCACTCGTAGCCGACGGTGCGCCGGAACCCGGCGGCGAGGGTGTAGCCGCAGCGGTCGGTGTCCCACCACAGGGCCAGCACGGGCCTGCCGGAGCCCACGGCGAGGGCGGTGGCCCACCCGGTGAGCACCCGGTCGACCGGTTCCTCGCCGTGCAGCCAGGGCTTGCCCTCGGGAACCAGTACGCTCCAGCCGCCGCCGGCCGGCACGAGTAGCATCCGCTCGCGGAGCAGGTGGGCCACGGGCTCCGTGGCGTCGGGGTCGGCCCGGCAGAGCAGCAGTGCGCCGACGCCCAGGGCGCGCGCGGAAGCTTCTGACGACATGGCCCCACGCTAGGACAGATCGCGGATATCGGCGCAGTCTTGACTTTCGGGATCCGCGATATATCGTGAATGGCAGAGACGCGATATGGCGCGTCGTGTCGGGGGCCGTCCAGGTCCGGGGCGTGCGCGCCGAGGCCCACCAAGGAGGACACCCATGTCAGAGTGGTCCGTCGCCGAGCCCCGGAAGCTCGCGTTCGACGCCCCGGTGGCGACCCTCCGGGTCCGCGTAGCCAACGGAACGGTGAACGTGGTGGGCACGGAAGAAGGTCCCGCCCGCCTGGAGGTCACCGAGATCGAAGGCCCTCCCCTGACCGTCACCCACGAGGACGGCACCCTCTCCGTCGCCTACGACGACCTGCCCTGGAAGAACTTCCTCACGTGGTTCGACCCCGGGAACTGGCACCGCAGCGCGGTCGTCTCACTGGCCGTACCGGCGGGCACGCGCGTGGAGGTCGGCGTGGTCGGCGCCGCCGCCATGGTCTCCGGGATCGAGGGGTACGTGGAGGTGAAGGGAGTCACCGGCGACACCACCCTGGTCGGCCTCTCGGGCCCGGTCCGCGCCGAGACGGTCTCCGGGAGCGTGGAGGCCCAGGGCGTCACCGGCGACCTGGGGTTCAGCTCCGCGGCAGGCGATCTGACCGTGGTCGAGGCCGCGGGCTCCTCCGTCCGGGCGGATTCGGTGAGCGGCTCGATGGTCGTGGATCTCGACCCGGCGGGCGGCCCGACGGACATCGCTCTGTCGAGCGTCTCGGGCGAGATCGCGATCCGGCTTCCGCATCCGGCGGACGCGGAGGTCGAGGTGGACACCACGACCGGATCCGTGTCGAACGCCTTCGAGGACCTGAGGGTCAGCGGCCAGTGGGGCGCCAAGCGGCTCACGGGCCGGCTCGGCTCGGGCGCGGGACGGCTCAGGGCGACGACGGTCTGCGGATCGATCGCGCTGCTGCGCAGGCCACCGGCGGAGGAGGATCCGTACGACGATGTCCCCCTGGACGTCGCCCAGGCGGACACCACCGCGCCGAGCGGCGACGACCGGACCGACGCCCCGCCCAACGGCCCGACCGACGATGGCCCGACCGACAAGAAGGTGCTCTGAAATGCCCCCCGTGTTCGCCCACGGCCGCCTGCGCCTGTACCTGCTCAAGCTGCTGGACGAGGCCCCGCGCCACGGCTATGAGGTGATCCGCCTCCTCGAAGAGCGCTTCCAGGGCCTGTACGCACCCTCGGCGGGCACGGTCTATCCGCGCCTCGCCAAGCTGGAGGCCGAGGGCCTGGTCACGCACACCACCGAGGGCGGCCGGAAGGTCTATGCCATCACGGAGGCGGGCCGCGCCGAGCTGGCCGGGCGTGGCGGCGAGCTGGCCGACCTGGAGCTGGAGATCCGCGAGTCCGTCGCCGAGCTTGCGGCCGAGATCCGCGACGGCGTCCAGGGAGCGGCGGGCGACCTGCGCCGAGAGATGAGGGCGGCAGCCGATGAGGCGCGCGCCTCGGGAGGCGCGGACACCGGCGGGACCTCCGCCGACCCGTCCGACTCCTTCGACGGTGCGTGGGGCGACAAGGACGGCTGGCGCAAGGCGAAGGAGGAGTTCAACCGCGCCAAGCAGGAGTGGAAGGAGCAGGCGCGCCGCGCGAAGGACGAGAGCCGCCGGGCCCGCGAGGAGGCCCAGCGGGCGCGCCGCCAGGCCAAGGACGCCCAGGAGAAGGCGCGGATCCAGGCCCAGGAAGAGGCCCAGCGCATCGCCCGGCTCGTCCAGGAACAGGTCCAGGACCACTTCACGCAAGGCGACTGGCCGGCGGGCGTACAGGAAAGCCTGACGGAGCTGGCCAAGGGGTTCGGCGCGTACGGCATGGACTTCGGCCTGGACCTCGGCAAGCACTTCCCCGAGGCGCCTCAGGAGGACCCCGCGTCGGCCCGCGGGACGGAGCCGGGCCCCGCCCCCGAGGCAGGCCCCGATTCCACCCCCGACCCCGCCCCCAAGTTCAGCGCCGCCCCCGATGACCTGACCGTGGAGTACGTCCCCGACTGGGCCCACGAGGAGCCGAGCGGCGACCCGGCCCGCGACCTGGACCGCCTGCTCGACCGCTTCCGGGACGACATCCGCGACGCGGCCCGCGACCACGGCGTAACGGAGGCCCAACTCCGCGAGGCCCGCACCCACTTGTCGACAGCGGCGGCCCGCATCGGGGCGACCCTGCGCCCACGAAAGACCTGACGGGGGCGGGGGCTCGGCGCCGCACAACCAGCACGGGGCCCAGCCAGACCCGCGCCCCCTTGCCGCCACGGCGGCCCGCACCGGGACGCCTCCCCCGCCCGTCCGAGGATGACTGACGACGGGCGCAGGGGGGCGGCCTCAGCGCCGCACACACAAGCCGGGAACCAGCCAGGCCCGCGCCCCCTTACCGACGGGCGCGCCGCACAGGGACACCCCTCCCCCGCCCGCCCGGGGATGAATGACGACAGGCGCAGAGGGCGGCCTCAGCACCGCACACACAAGCCAGGGACCAGCCAGGCCCGCGCCCCCCTTACCGACGGGCGCGCCGCGCAGGGACACCCCCCCCGCCCGCCCGGAGATGACTGAGGACAGGCGCAGGACGCGGCCTCAGCACCGCACACACAAACCTGGGCCGGCCCGGCCCCGGCGTCGGCGTCAGCCCGCGGCCGCCGCGGGGTCCGCGCCGAGGACCCGGTCCACCGACGCGTGCGTCACCCCGTGATCCGCGAGGACCTCGGCGACGAAGCCGGGGCGGACCGTCAGGGCGAGCAGGATGTGCTCGTCGCCGATGCGGCGGTCGCGGCGGGCGGTGGCGGCGCGCAGGGACTTCTCCAGGACGTCCTTGCCCTCGCGGGAGAAGGGCACCCGGCCGAGCCGGCCCCGCCCCGCCTTGCGGGGCCCGGACTTCCCGCCGTCCGCCAGCGCGCCCTCGCCATGGGCCTCCTCGACCCGGGAGACGATCGCGGCGACGTCGATGCCGAGCCCGGCCAGCGCGTCCGTGTCGGCCTGCGAGAGGCCGCCGCGCCGTCGCGCCCCGCTCAGCGCCTCCTCGATCGCGTCACGGCGGCCCGCGGCCCCGAGCGCCGCGAGAGCGAACGACCCCCGGCTCGCCTCCCGGTCGAGCAGCGCGAGCAGCAGGTGCCCGTCGTCGACCGAGTCCGCGCCCCCTCGCTCCGCGTGCTCGACCGCGCCGAGCACCACGGCCCGGGCATCCTTGGTGAACCGCTCGAACATCACTGCCTCCCGTACTTCTTGTGCACGGCCTGCCTGCTCACTCCGAGTTCCGCGGCGATCTCCTGCCACGACCAGCCCTGCCGGCGCGCGCTGCGCACCTGCACGGCCTCGAGCCGCTCCACCAGCTTCCGCAGCGCGGAGACGGCACGCAGCCCGACCCGGGGATCCTGATCACCCGCCCGCTCGGCGAGATCCGTAGCTTCGGTCATACACGTCAACTTACGTTGACAAGAGGCAGCCGTCAACCACAGTTGACAGATGCGCGGCTCAGCCGGAAGCGCGGCTCAGACCTCCAGCACGATCTTCCCGAACTGCTCCCCGGACTCCAGCCGTTCGAAGCCCTCCCGCGCCCGGTCGAGCGGCAGCACCTCGTCGATGACGGGGCGCACGCCCGTGGCGGCGCAGAAGGAGAGCAGGTCCTCCAGCTCGTCCTTGGTGCCCATGGTCGAGCCGACGACCTTCAGCTCCAGGAAGAAGATCCGGGTGAGTTCGGCGTGCGCGGGGCGGTCGCCACTGGTCGCCCCCGAGATGACCAACGTGCCGCCCGGCTTCAGCGACTTCACCGAGTGCGACCAGGTCGCCGCACCCACCGTCTCGATGACGGCATCGACCCGCTGCGGCAGCCGCGCACCCGACTCGACCGCCTCCACGGCCCCCAGCTCCAGCGCCCGCTTGCGCTTGGCCTCGTCGCGGCTGGTGGCGAAGACCCGCAGGCCCGCCGCCTTGCCGAGCATGATCGCGGCCGTGGCGACGCCGCCGCCTGCGCCCTGCACGAGGACGGAATCCCCGGGCCGCACACCGGCGTTGGTGAAGAGCATGCGGTACGCGGTCAGCCACGCGGTCGGCAGACAGGCCGCCTCGGCGAAGGACAGCTCCTTCGGCTTGGGCAGCACGTTCCAGGTGGGCACGGCCACGCGCTCGGCGAAGGTCCCCTGGTACTTCTCGGTCAGGATGGACCGGCCCTCGCGGGGCCCGACGCCGTGCCCCGACTGTCCGATGACGGAGTGGAGGACGACCTCGTTCCCGTCCTCGTCGGTCCCGGCGGCGTCACAGCCGAGGATCATCGGCAGCTTGTCCTCGGCCAGACCGACCCCGCGCAGCGACCACAGGTCGTGGTGGTTCAGGGAAGCGGCCTTGACATTCACGGTCGACCAACCGGGGCGCGCCTCCGGGGCCGGGCGCTCCCCCAACTCAAGGCCGCTGAGCGGCTGGTCACGGTCGATACGGGCGGCGTAAGCAGCGAACATGACGCCGACGATAGGCAGGCGGAGCGGCCGACGGAACCACGTACGGCTGTGACACGCGTCCCGCGGCCGCCGACGGCGAGCCGTCCGGCCGGAGGCGCTCCATGACAAACGCCCACCTGCCGTCCGAACGGAGACAGGTGGGCGATCGAGGCAAGGCCCCGCCGCGACGGGCGGGGCCACGACGTCATCCGCGGGCGACGCCCTCCGCCCGCGCGGCGGCGGCGACCGCGGCGGTCACGGCCGGGGCGACGCGCTCGTCGAACGGCGACGGGATGACGTAATCGGCGGACAGCTCGTCCCCGACGACGTCCGCGAGGGCGTCGGCGGCGGCGATCTTCATGCCCTCGGTGATCCGCGAGGCCCGCACCTGAAGCGCTCCCGCGAAGATGCCGGGGAACGCCAGCACGTTGTTGATCTGGTTCGGGTAGTCCGAACGCCCGGTCGCCACCACGGCCGCGTACTTGTGTGCGACGTCCGGGTGGACCTCCGGGTTCGGGTTGGCCATGGCGAACACGAAGGAGTTGGGCGCCATGGAGGCGACGGCCGGCTCCGGCACGGTCCCGCCCGAGACGCCGATGAACACGTCGGCACCGGCGAGCGCGGACTCCAGGGACCCGCTCAGCCCCGCCTTGTTGGTGAGTTCGGCCAGCTCCCGCTTGACCGGCGTCAGGTCGTCCCGGTCCCGGCTCACGACGCCCTTGCGGTCCGCGACCGCCACGTCCCCGAGCCCCGCCTCCAGCAGGAACTTGGCGATGGCGACACCGGCGGCACCGGCACCGGAGATGACGGCACGCAGCTCGCCGAGGGTGCGCCCGGTCAGCTTCGCCGCGTTCCGCAGCGCCGCCAGCGTCACGACGGCCGTGCCGTGCTGGTCGTCGTGGAAGACCGGAATGTCGAGCCGCTCCTGGAGCTTGCGCTCGATCTCGAAGCACCGCGGCGCCGAGATGTCCTCCAGGTTCACACCGCCGAAGGACGGGGCGAGCCGCACCACGGTCTCGACGATCTCGTCGGCATCGGTCGTCGCGAGCGCGATCGGCACCGCGTCCACGCCGCCGAACTGCTTGAAGAGAATGGCCTTGCCCTCCATGACGGGGAGGGAGGCCTCGGGGCCGATGTCTCCGAGGCCGAGCACGGCGGTGCCGTCGGTCACGACGGCGACGACGTTCGACTTCCACGTGTAGTCATGGACGAGCTCCGGTCGCTCGGCGATCGCGCTGCACACTTTCGCGACGCCGGGCGTGTATGCGAGGGACAGGTCGTCCTTGTCGCGGATCGGCACGGTGGCCTGCACGGCCATCTTGCCGCCACGGTGCAGCGCGAAGGCCGGATCGAAGGGCTCGGCTGCACCCGCAGGGCCCTCGTGATCCGTACTGCTGTCGCTGCGAGGATTGACGATCTCCGCTGCCACTTGTCTGACCCCTTAAGTCTTAATCATTCGTTGAGGGTGTCCACTCCCGGTTGAGAAGTGGGCGGGCACCGCGTCCGTTCCCCGTCTGTCGACGGAGGGAGGTACGGACACGCGGGCGCGCCGCACACGCGCCCTGAGCCCCGGATGAGGGGTGTAGCCAACCTTTGTACCCGACAGGGAGGGGGCCGGGCGAGTGACATTGGTTGCAGCGCACACCTGGACCGCCCCCGAGAGTCCACATAGCGAGATTCGCGGTATATCGGATGGTTAACGGTGGTTTGCTCCCGGGCCCATACATCCGGGCCCTACCGGGCCGTAGGCATTCCCAGATCGCCCGTTATCCGATTTTGACATCTCCGGCACCCAGAATCGGACGGTCCGAATGGCAAGATGCCGTCATCACACGAGGTCGCGACACCCGAAGGTGTGTGCCCGACCCATCGGCAACTCCCTCATCCGCCGGAGGAACCACCATGACCGCAAGCCCCCTTTGCCGTACGACCGCAGCCAAGTCCGCGAAGTCCCGGATTGCCGCGGTCGGCGCGGTCGCGGTCGCCGGTGCGCTGCTGCTGTCCGGCTGTGGCGACCAGACCAACGACAAGGAGAGCAACGCGGTCGTCGACGCGCCGCTCGCCGACAAGCTGCCCAAGGACATCCGCGCCAAGGGCGTCATCAAGGTCGGTTCGGACATCGCCTACCCGCCGGTGGAGTTCAAGGACAAGTCCGGCAACACCGTGGGTATCGACCCGGACCTGGGCGAGGCCATGGGCAAGCAGCTCGGCGTGCGGTTCGAGTTCGAGAACGGCACCTTCGACACCCTCCTCGGCGGTCTGCGCTCCAAGCGCTACCAGATCGCGATGTCGGCCATGACCGACACCAAGAACCGCCAGGAGGGCATCGACGAGGAGACCGGCAAGAAGGTCGGCGACGGCGTCGACTTCGTCGACTACTTCACGGCGGGTGTCTCCATCTACACCAAGAAGGGCGACGACCAGGGCATCAAGACCTGGTCGGACCTCTGCGGCAAGAAGATCGTCGTCCAGCGCGGCACCGTCTCGCACGACCTGGCCAAGGCCGAGTCCAAGAAGTGCAAGGGCGGCAAGAAGATCGCGATCGAGCAGTTCGACAACGACCAGCAGGCCCAGACCCGACTGCGCTCCGGCGGCGCCGACGCGGGTTCGTCCGACTTCCCCGTGGCCGCGTACGCGGTGAAGACGTCGGGCGGCGGCAAGGACTTCCAGCTGGTCGGCGAGCAGGTCGAGGCGGCGCCGTACGGCATCGCTGTCTCCAAGAAGAACCCCGAGCTGCGCGACGCGATCAAGGCCGCGCTCGACGCGATCATCGCCAACGGCGACTACGAAAAGATCATCAAGAAGTGGGGCGTCGAGGACGGCGCGGTCAAGGAAGCCAAGATCAACGGCGGCAAGTGACCGCGTCCCTCTCCCCGAGTCGCTGAAAGGCCACGCACGTGACCACCGACATCTCCAAGAAGGGCCCCGAGGACGACGTCCCGAAGGCGCGGCAGGCGGAGGCCATCAAGGCCATCCCCGTGCGGCACTTCGGCCGGTACGTCGCGGCGGTCCTGGCGATCGGCGTCCTCGCCGCGATCGTCTACGCCTTCTCGCAGGGTGACATCAACTGGGGCGCGATCCCCGACAACTTCTTCGACGAGCGCATCCTCAAGGGTGTCCGCGAGACGCTGATCCTCACCTTCCTCTCGATGCTCATCGGCGTCGTCGGCGGTGTGATCCTCTCCGTGATGCGCCTGTCGAAGAACCCGGTGACCTCCTCGATCGCCTGGTTCTACATCTGGTTCTTCCGCGGTACGCCGGTCCTGGTCCAGCTCTTCGTCTGGTTCAACCTCGGCTTCGTCTTCGACTACATCAACCTCGGCCCGGTCTACAAGGACGAGTGGTCGGACTTCATGACGCCGTTCCTGACGGCGCTGCTCGGCCTCGGCCTCAACGAAGCCGCGTACATGGCGGAGATCTGCCGCGCCGGTCTGCTCTCGGTCGACGAGGGCCAGACCGAGGCCTCGCACGCGCTCGGCATGAGCCACAACAAGACGCTGCGCCGCGTGGTGCTGCCGCAGGCGATGCGCGTGGTCGTGCCGCCGACGGGCAACGAGTTCATCAACATGCTCAAGACGACCTCGCTGGTCGCCGCCGTGCAGTACTACGAGCTGCTCAAGTACGCCCAGGACATCGGCACCTCGTCCGGCGCGACGGTGGAGACGCTGCTGCTCGCCGCCTGCTGGTACCTGATCATGACGTCGATCCTCAGCGTCGGACAGTTCTACCTGGAGCGTTACTACGCGCGCGGTTCGTCGCGCTCGCTGCCGGACACCCCCTGGCAGAAGATCAAGGCCAACATGCTGTCCCTCAACAGCCCGCGGGGAGGCACCGCATGACCGCCATGGTGAAGTCCGAAGGCGTCCACAAGTCCTTCGGCAACGTAGAGGTCCTCAAGGGCATCGACCTGGAGGTCAAGTCGGGTGAGGTCTTCTGCCTCATCGGCCCGTCCGGCTCCGGCAAGTCGACGTTCCTGCGCTGCATCAACCACCTGGAGAAGATCAACGCCGGCCGGCTGTACGTCGACGGTGAGCTGGTCGGCTACCGGCAGAAGGGGGACAAGCTGTACGAGCTGAAGGACAGCGAAGTCGCCCTGAAGCGCCGGGACATCGGCATGGTCTTCCAGCGCTTCAACCTCTTCCCGCACATGACGGCGCTGGAGAACATCATGGAGGCGCCGGTCCAGGTCAAGGGCGTCGCCAAGAGCCAGGCACGGGAGCGGGCCGGCCAGCTGCTCGAACGGGTGGGCCTCGCCGACAAGGCGGGCAACTACCCCTCGCAGCTCTCCGGCGGCCAGCAGCAGCGGGTGGCGATCGCCCGGGCGCTGGCGATGGACCCGAAGCTGATGCTGTTCGACGAGCCGACGTCGGCGCTCGACCCCGAGCTGGTCGGCGACGTCCTCGACGTGATGCGGGACCTCGCGGAGTCCGGCATGACGATGATCGTCGTCACGCACGAGATGGGCTTCGCGCGGGAGGTCGGCGACAACCTCGTCTTCATGGACGAAGGCGTGGTGGTCGAGTCGGGCCACCCGCGCGAGGTCCTGACGAACCCGCAGCAGGAGCGGACGCAGTCCTTCCTGTCCAAGGTGCTCTAACGCTCCGCTGGTTTCAGTGATCGCCGAAGGGGCCGGTACGGATTCCGTACCGGCCCCTTCGGCGCGCCCCGTAAGGGGCGCGGGGAACTGTGCGGCCAGCCCCCACCGAACCCGCGGGGCAACCCCGCTACTTAAGACCCATGACCACCGCGTCCGAGGGCGAGGCCCACACGACCCGCGCCTCGGCGAAGCCGGCCTCCCGCAGAGTCCGCGCGTGCCACTCGGCCGAAGGCATGTCACCGTCCGCGTGGTCGCCGTAGATCTCGAACCGCTTGGCGGTGGGGGCGGCCAGGACCGGGTCCTGCGCGGCCAGCTGCCACCACTCCTTCCAGTCCAGCACGCCCTCGGCCTTGGCGCGGTCCATCTGCCGATGGCGGAAGGCACTCTCGGCGGCGTTCAGACGCGGGGTCGCCGGGTCGGGCATGTGGTCGGCGTTCATGAAGACGCCGCCGTCGCGGACGAGCCCGGCGACCTGCCCGTAAAGGACGGCGAGCGGCTCGCTGTAGAGCCAGTGCAGGGCGGTCGCGGTGAGCACGGCGTCGTACGAGTCGTGCGGCAGCGCGGCGGCCCAGTCGGGGTCCGTCAGATCGGCGGTGACGAAGGTGACGCGGTCGTCGTCGGCGAAGGTGCCCTCGGCGATGGTGAGCAGCGCGGGGTCGAGATCGACGCCGACACTGGTGGCGTCCGGGAACCTCTTGAGCAGCCGGTCCGTAATACTTCCCGTACCGCAGGCCAGATCGAGCACGCGCGGCGCGGGGCCGACCACGGCCTCGACCATGTCGAGCATGATCCGGAACCGCTCCTCGCGGTCCGGCAGGTACCACTGCTGCTGCCGGTCCCAACTGTCCTGCCAGGCACGCCAGTCGGTGCCGAGCCCGGACCCGGTCTCGGCGCCGGTCCCCGTTTCCGTCATCAGAACCCCTCCAGTCCGTAATACCCTGGTACCGCAATCGGCTATTACTTGCCGACGTGCCGACCATAGCCCGCCCTCGTAAGGACTACAAGTGGAACTGGCCTATTACTCGGACTACGCCGTACGTCTGGTCAACAGCGAGGAGCCGGGCCGCAACAAGGACGCGCTGACCTCGGTCGAGGCGATCCGCGATCTGTTCGGGACGAGCACGCAGACGGCCCGCCGCGCGACGGATTCCGACGTCACGCGCTTCCGGTCCGTACGGGGCAGGCTCCGCGCGGTCTTCGAGGCGGCGGACGGCGGCGACGAGACGCTCGCGGTCGACCTGCTGAACTCCCTGCTCCTGGAGTTCCCCGTGAGCCCGCAGATCTCGGGCCACGACCACCGGGACGACGACGGCCGCCCGCTGTGGCACATGCACCTGGCCGACCACCCCTCGAACGCCACCGCCGGGTACGCGGCGATCGCCGCGATGGGCCTCGCCTTCCACCTCACCGAGCACGGCGTGGACCGCCTCGGCCTGTGCGAGGCGACACCGTGCCGCAACGCCTACCTCGATACGTCGACGAACCGCTCCCGGCGCTACTGCTCGGACCGCTGCGCGACCCGCGCCAACGTGGCCGCCTACCGCGCCCGCAAGCGCCTGGAGACCGAGCGCTCCGCGAGCACCGGCCGCACGGCGGACGCCGCCCAGCGCAGCACCGCGAGCGGTGAGCGGCGCCCGGACGCGGGCGGCCGGTAACGCAACCGCACCCTCCCCAGGACGAGGTCCTCGGGGACGACCCCGTAGTCCGTGCTGTCCCCGCCCGCGAACGCGTTGTCGCCCAGCACCCACCAGCCGCCCGCACGGCGCTCCTTGGCGCGCTTGACGACCAGCAGGTCCTGCTGGAACGGATGGCGCAGGACCACCACGTCACCCGGGCGGACGCGCGCGCCCCAGCGCACGAGCAGCCGGTCCCCGTGGTACAGCGTGGGCACCATCGAAGGGCCCGTCACCTCGGCCGCGCCCCACGGCAGGGCGGCCCTTCCCCGCTCGCTCTCCTGCGACAGCTCCGGCATCCCCGGCACCTCCCCGGTCCTATCCTCCACCGGTCCCAGTCTGACCCTGGACTTTTGTCCTAAGCCCATGGGGGCACTCGCGAAAACCGGCCTCTCACGGAGTAATGTCCCACCTGAGAAGACGATCACGAGGAAGGACAGCTACATGCTTTCCCGCCTGTTCGCCCCCAAGGTGAAGGTCAGCGCCCACTGCGACCTCCCCTGCGGCGTGTACGACCCGGCCCAGGCCCGCATCGAGGCGGAGTCCGTCAAGGCCGTGCAGGAGAAGATGGCCGCCAACGACGACGCGCACTTCCAGGCGCGCGCCACGGTCATCAAGGAGCAGCGCGCCGAGCTCGCCAAGCACCACGTGTCGGTGCTCTGGAGCGACTACTTCAAGCCCCCGCACTTCGAGAAGTACCCGGAGCTGCACCAGCTGGTCAACGACGCCCTCAAGGCCCTCTCGGCCGCCAAGGGCTCGACGGACCCGGCCACGGGCCAGAAGGCGCTGGACTACATCGCCCAGATCGACAAGATCTTCTGGGAGACGAAGAAGGCTTGATCTTCGATCATGCCGTTTGACCTGCGATTTCCTTGGTCGTTTGGTCTTCCGGTCCGCACCCGGTCCGCAGGCCGCCGAGAACGGCGTCCATGACGGTCCGGGTGCGGTCTTCTTCGCCCGGCCACAGGTGCGCGTAGATCCGCAGTGTGATGACGGCGGACGCGTGGCCGAGGACCAGCTGAACCTGCTTGACGCTCGCTCCGCCGGCGATGAGCGCGGAGGCGTAGAAGTGCCGCAGGTCGTGGGTCACCATGTGCGGCAGCTCGACGGGCTTGCGGCCCTCGCGGTCGGCTGCCTCGTTCTCCGCCGCTTGGAGCGTCCTGCGGGCGCAGTTCCACTCCGTCTTCCAACGGCGGTAGTTGAGAGGCTCACCCTCCTCCATCGTGAACAGCCACTCCTTGGAGGGGCGTGCCGCGAGGTGCGTGAGGAGCGCGTCCGTGACAACCTCGCCGACCGGAACCGTGCGCCGGGACTTGGCGGTCTTCGGCGGACCGATCTTCCCGGACTGGAGGCGCTGCCGCTCGACGCGGATGGCTCCGGCCTTGAAGTCGATGTCCGACACCTTGAGGCCGAGCAACTCGCCTATTCGCAAGCCTGATCCGGCGAGCGTGACGATGGCCGCGCGAATGTACGGCGGCATCACGCGGGCCATGGCCTCGACCTGCGCGACCGTGGGCGGGGTGACCTCCTCGTCCGGCATGGGCGGAAGAGTGATCCGGCGGCACGGACTGGCCGGGATGACCTTGTCCTCGACGGCCGCGGTCATGACGCGCACGAGGACGTCGTAGACGTTGCGCACGCTGCCGGGGCCGAGCAGTTCGGACAGGCTCTTGAAGAGCACCTGGAGGTCGTTGCGGCGTATCGCCGCCATCGCGCGGGAACCGAGCGCCGGGACGAGGTGGAGCCGGAGCGCGTTGTCGGTGATGCGCTCGCCCGCCTCGCTGGCGATGAGCGACTCCTCCCACTTCTTCGTGTACTTCTCGAAGGTGATCCGTCCGGCGCGCGGGTCGACGTATTGGCCGGTCACGATGCTGGCCGTGACCTCGTCCAGCCAGCGCTGAGCGTCGATCTTGCGGTCGAAGTGGCGGGCGTGCTCCTTGCCGTCGAGGTCGCGGTAGCGGGCCCGCCATTTGCCGTTGGGGCGCTTCTGGATGTTCGCCAAGTGGCTTCTCCCTTGGGTTGGTTATCGGTGGTAGCCGCCGCCCTCGATGTGCTCGGTGAGGGTGCGGGCGTCGCGCTCGTCGCCCATGAGGCGAAGGCACTGTTCATGGATGGCCCGTGAGCTGTCCGGGTGGGCCTGGATGTGCTCTGCGATGCCGACGACGGCGTGGTGCAGGCGGTCTTCTGCGTCGCGTGTCTCGTAGTACGCCTCGACGGCTTCCTGGACGAGCCGTCTGCTGTTGAGATCCAGCCCTTCCAGCGGCGGGGACATCAGCTCTTCGAGGGGCAGCTCGAAGACGCGAGCGAAGGCGAGGGCTTCGTCGACATTGATGCGGCGGCGCGGGGTGCCGTTCTCGATGCGCCAGACCGCGGTCTGGTTCATCTTGACGCCGGCCTTGGATACCCGATCCGCCAGCTCGATCGTGCTCCACCCCCTGACCTCGCGCTCCAGTGCCACCCGCGCGGCGATGTTGCCCTCGCTGTAGAGCAGCGGCACCTCACCGCCGTCGGCCTTATCGCCTGTCATCGGACCTCCATCACGACCATCACTTTCCCAATTGAAACATACACTTGCCGATTTGGTTAACCGGCGATCGTCGAGTACAACCTATGCAGACCGGATTGCCACCTAGTCGATTGGGAATGCATGCGATATCTGACCACCGCCGAGGTCGCCGAGCGCTACCGCACAGCGGAGAGCACCGTCCGCTACTGGCGCCAGATCGAGAAGGGCCCACGCGGCATCAAGATCGGCAAACGGGTGCTGTACCCCGAGGTCGAGCTGCTGCGCTACGAGCGGGCGCTGATCGAGGGCCGAGACGAGTGGGGTCTGGCCTCCTGAGCCGCCGGAGGCCCGGGACACAGAAACGGCCCTCGGCGCGCCAACGCCGAAGGCCGGAGAGTCCCCCGCGCACCGCCCATCCCTGAACGAACAAGCCGACGAGGGGCTGGATCTTGCCCGTCCTGCCCCTCGTCTGAGAGGAACGTCTATGGAGGACTCTACGTCCCCCACCAACCCGAACACGGTCCCCAAGGTCAACTGGCCCGAGGTCGCGGTCCCCGGCCAAGGCGTCCCCGGACGCCGCGGGGACGAGCATTCTGCTGCTGCGGTATCAGGGGACCGTCCCCGCGATACATCCGGTCCCCTGTCGGCGCGAACCACGGTCCCCATACCCAATTCCGTTGGAGACGTGCAGGTCAGCGGCATCGGCACGCCAACGGGGACCGGTCCCCAAGACTCTGGAGTTGCACCAGGGGACCGCAGTGGGGACCGGGACAGCGGCCGTCACCTGTCGCCGGGGACCGACGTCCCCGTGGAGCGGGCCGAGCAACAAGAGATCGCAGCCACCGATGGCGGGACACGCGCCGACGGCCATGAAGGCGCCGGTGCTCAGGCAGCCGCTGACGGGGGCGCGCTGCTGGACGAGTTGCGGGCAGCGATCGGCAAGTACGTGGTGCTGCCCAGCGAGGAGGCGCTGACCGCGGTCACCCTGTGGGTGGCGGCCACGCACATCCAGACGGCTCTGCAGCACGCGCCGCGTCTGGCGGTGGTGAGCCCGACGAAGGGCTGCGGCAAGTCCCGGGTTCTGGACGTGCTCCACGAGACCGTGCACCAGCCGATGACGACGGTGAACACCTCCCCGGCGGTCATCTTCCGGATCATCGGCAAGAACCCGCCCACCCTGCTGGTGGACGAGGCGGACACCATCTTCGGCCCGAAGGCGAGTGGTGACAGTGAGATCCTGCGCGGCCTGCTGAATGCCGGGCACCAGCGCAACCGGCCCGCCTGGCGGATCTCCGGTCCGGATCACAAACCGACCCCATTCCCCACCTTCGCCATGGCTGCCATCGCGGGGATCGGCGACCTGCCGGACACGGTCATGGACCGGGCGGTCGTGCTGCGGATGCAGAAGCGCAAGCCGGGCGAGAGGGTCACCCCCTTCCGCTCCCGGTATTCAGTGCCGGAACTCAACGCGCTGCGTGATCAGCTGGCCGCCTGGCTGGGCCCGCTGCGCGGGCAGGCTGCCCGCATGGTGCCGCAGATGCCGGTGGAGGACCGGGCGGCGGATACCTGGGAGCCGCTGGTCATCATCGCCGACCTGGCTGGCGGCCACTGGCCCGCCCAGGCTCGTGCCGCCTGCCTGGCCATGACCCGCCATGAGGCGGTCCAGGACGAGCAGAGCAGCCTGAAGACGCGGCTGCTGCGCGACATCCACCGCATCTTCGCGCGGGCGGACAACCCCGAGGCCCTGGCCACTCAGGATCTGGTCGCCTCGCTGCTCCAGGACGCTGAGGCCCCGTGGGCGGAGTACGGCACCAAAGGGCTGAACGCGTACCACCTGAGCAACCTGCTGCGGGACTTCAACATCAGCCCGGCCAACTACCGGTTCGACAAGGGCAGGCAGGCCAAGGCGTACATACGCAACCGGTTCCTGGACGCCTGGGCCCGCAACTGCCCCGACCTCGTCGAGGCGGCACCCGAGCCAGAACACGGCACTGCCCCTGCCCGCATGGCCCAGGGCAAGCCGCCCACCGCCCCGGCGGGGACGCTGCCCGTCGGCCCGCCCGGTGGCCCCGCCGGGCCCAGGCGCACTCTCTGATCCCACCGGGGTCCGTATCACTTCGTCGCATCCGTCCCCGCGCAGGTCAGCGCGGGGACGGACTCTCTCGCCGGGACGGAGTTCTCCGTACCTGCCCGCGTGTCCGTACCTGCGCTGACCAGGCATGCGACGGATGCGACGGACGTGACACAGCCCCATCCCCTCTCCATCGGAGCACCACCATGCACACTGAGAACGACACGAACCCTCTTTCCGCCCGCCGCTGGGGATGGTTCGGCCGGAGCCGACGAACAGCAGCAAGCTGGAGCGAACGAGCCCCTAAAGGGGCTTCGTCCGCGCTTGCCCCCGCCCTTGGGATGGCGGAGGAAGAGGGGGCCGGGCGCCAGCGGGCATCCGAGCCTGAGGAGGGGGTGAACGAGCCCCGCACCACGTCTGCGGCCGACAGCGCCGAGCAGCCTGTCGCCGACTCCATCACCCCACACGCCGAGCCGTCCGCCGATCCCCAACCGCCCTCCGCGGTTGAGCAGCCCTCGTGGCGCGAGCCCGACGCCCCCGCGCTGCCCGCGCGGATGAACCGCAAGCGCACTACCGAGAAGCGCGACCAGGAGAAGAAGATCCGCTTCACCCCGACCGCGGTCCGCCTCATCGACGCCGAGGCCAAACGGCGCCGCCAGAAGTTCGCCGGCTTCGTCGGCGACGCCGCCCTCGCCGTCGCGCTCGGCAAGGCGGGCATGGTCGGCAGTCCCGAGGACGACCCCATCCGCCCGCTGCTGGAGGCCATCGAAGCGCACACCAAGGCACTGAACCGGATCGGTACCAACCTCAACCAGATCACGGCGGCCATCCACTCCGGTGCAATACCCGAGCGCGCCGAGGCCGCCTTCGACCGCATTGAGCAGGCCGCCCAGGCCAGTTACGCACTGATGGACCAGCTCCTGGCGGAGGGGGCCGGTCATGGTGCCTGACGTCTCCACCGGCGCCAGCACGCTCGGCCTGATCAACTACCTCTTCGGCAAGGGGCGGCGCGACGAGCACACCGACCCCCATATCGTGGCTGCTTGGGATATGGTCGGCGCACCCGACCCCGGCCGCGACCCCACCGCCACCTACACCCAGCTCGCCCGGCGCCTAGACCACCACGTCGACCTGCGCACCCGGGAGCTCGGTGGAGAGAAGCCGCCGCAGCATGTGTGGCACTGCCCCGTACGCACCGCGCCCGGCGATCGCTACCTCACCGACGCCGAGTGGGCCGAGGTCGCCCGCCGCGTCGTCGCCGCAACGGGCATCGCCCCCGAGGGCGACGAGAAAGCGTGCCGATGGATCGCGGTCCGGCACGCCGACGACCACATCCACATCATGGCCACCACCGTCCGCGCAGACGGCCGCCGCCCCCGTACGAATCGGGACGGTTGGCGAGCCCAGCGCGAATGCCGAAAAATCGAGGCGGAGTTCGGGCTGCGTCGCCTGAAGTCCGGCGACCTCACCGCCCCGCGTACTCCCACCGGCGCCGAGCGCGCGAAGGCCGAGCGCCAAGGCCAGGAAAAGGCCGCGCGGGAGTGGCTGCGCGAGCAGGCGTACGCGATCGCCGCTGCCGTACGCAGCATCGACGAGTACTTCACCGTGCTGCTCTCCATCGGCATCCAGGTCAGGCCGCGCATCGGTCCCGAGACCGGCGAGGTGACCGGCTACAGCCTGGCCGCGCCCGGCGACACCGGCAGGGGTGAGCCCATCTGGTTCGGCGGCTCAAGCCTCGCCCCCGACCTGTCCTACAACCGCCTGTGTGAACGCCTCCAGACCCAGACCCTGGCCGACCGCCCTCAAGCGGTCGCGGACCCGGCCGAACCGTGGCACCGGACCGAAACCGCCATCCGCGACGCCAACGACGTCCTCGACTCGGGCGAGGACGCTGTGGCCCAGGGTTACCTGAATGCCTTCGGCGACGCCCTGCACAACCTGGCCCTCACTGCCAACGGTGGGCACCGGGCCGAACTGCAAGCCGCGGCAAGGGCGTTCAACCGCGCCCGCCGCTCGGCGATCCGGGCCGACCACCAGGCCGCCACCGCCCTGCGGGAAGCTGCCAAGGAACTCGCCTACGCCTCACACGATCCGGGCGGACTCGCCATCGCCCTGATCTTCGCCGCGCTCCACGTGGCGCGCGCCGCCGCCAAGTGGCATGAGCAGCGCGGTCACGAGCAGCAGGCCGCAGCGGCCGAGGAAGCCTTCCGCCACCTGCAGGCCGGTTACCAGCAGGCCGCCCAGCCAGTCTTGGCGGATCTCGCCCGTCGCGCACCGCGCGCCGCAACCGCCGACCGCTTCGAGCAGGACCTGCGCGCAGTCCTCCCCGACCACGCCGACCGCGTCCTCTCCGATCCCGCATGGCCAGCCCTGACCACGACCCTCGCCCGCGCCGAGACCGCCGGCCACAACCCCCGCCGTCTCCTGTCCGAGGCCGGCGCCCGGCGGGAACTCGACAGTGCCGAGCATCCCGCCGAGGTCCTCAACTGGCGCATCACCGCTCAACCGAACAGGCGCGCTCAGGCAGCACGTAGGCAAAGCACCGTCAGCGGCACGACGTCCATGTCCGCCGCTCAACGTCCTCCGGCCACACCAGTGAACATGACGCCCGAAGAACGTGGTCGGCACCGCTGAACCCGGTCGGATGCCCTCGCCACGCGGCGCGGCGGGGGCGTCGACTGTTCTGCCACGGCTTCGCGTCAGGCTGCTTCGGTTCCGCTCGGAGCAGCGGGTGTACCAGTCCGCACGGCGAGCAGCCGCTCGGCCCACGTTCGGGCTTCGGCCACGTGTTCAGCCTGCAGCCCGGCACGGGGATCAGGTTGCATCAGGAGGGTCGCCGCGCCACGGGCGGTGCGCTCCGCGGCCCAGGAGTGGTCGAGGTCAGTGAAATCGTCGTCGATCCACACAGCGGGGGCGTCAGCCAGCCGCGTGTCGACGTAGTCGCGCTTCCACAGGTAGCCATTGGGGTGGCTTGTTGTGATCTTGGGGCGCGGGAGATCGACGTGCGGCAGGGGTGGGAGACCGAGGAGCGGTCCGATCAGAGTGGCGGCGTCCTGGCGCCAGCTGGTGCACCAGACTGGCGTGACCATGCCGGTACGGATCACTTCCATGAGCATGGGGCCATGGGCGGGGTTGAGCCAGATGGTGACCGGGTCGTCGGCGCTGCGGCCAGTGGGGACGACGTCGTGGCAGGTGTGGGTGGCTGGGGTCGAGCCCTCCGCGTCGGGGAAGGGTATGAGGACGCCGTCGATATCGAGGAGCAGGTAGGGCGGGCGCATCGGATTCTCCCAGGGGAGCAGGGGTGAGTGTCAGAGTTTGCGCGCGGTGATCAGCAGGGTGGAGGGCCAACGGCCTCCGTGGCGGGCGTCGTGGAACTCCTGGACCGAGGTGAGCCAGAGGCCGGAGCGGTCGAGGTGTCTCTCCCAGCGGTTGGCGTCGAAGTCCCACCGGGCGATGGGTAGTCGGGTGCGGTCGGGGAGGGTGACGTAGTCGCGGCGCGGCCGGTCGTCGGTGGCCGGGCGGAGGCCGCCGCGTTGCGGGTGGGGTACGGAGAAGGCGAGAGTGCGGCCGGGCTTGAGGTGCTGGGCGATGGCCGGGAGCAGGAGTTCGGGGGCGACGAGCCCAATGGCGCCGAAGACGGAGTAAACCGCGTCGAACTGCTCGTCCGAGGCTTGCAGGTAGTGCAGGGCATGGCCGGCGACGAAGGTGAGGCTGTTCAGTCGCCCGTAGTGCGAGCGGGCTCGGCGGACCTGGAGACGGACGAGGTCGACGCCGGTGACCTGGGCGCCGTAGCGGGTGGCGAGGTGGGCGGCGTTGTGGCCGGGGCCGCAGCCGAGTTCCAGCAGTCGCTTGCGGCGCAGGTCCGGGCCGAGGATCTCGGCTCCGGGTCCGGTGCCCGGCCGCGTGGTCCACTCCATCCGCGCGGGGACCGAGAGTGGCTCGGCAGGATTTGCCGTGGTGCGTTGCAGGGCGTGGACGTACCAGGGGGAAGCGTGGACGAGCACCTAGACCTCCAGGAGGTGGAGGACGTCGGTGAGGTGGCGGCGTACGGCCTTGATGTAGGCGGGGTCGGTGGCCGGGTCGTTGATCCAGCGGATGGACTGCTCCATGAACCACTCGACGGCCCACATGCGGTGCCAGCCCAGCGCCCAGTTCTCGGCGGTCAGCCCGCCGCGCCGGGCAAGGGCGTCGGGGGTGCCGCCGGCGGTGACGTACTGCTCCAGGAAGACCCGGAGGCGTACGGGGTCGGGGGTGTCGAGGGTGCCGTGCCAGCTGGCGAGGTCGAGCAGGCCGGGGCCGGTGAAGGCGCGGGCGAAGTCCAGCAGCCGCCAGCCGTGCCTGCTGATGTGGAGGCTGGTGGGGTGGAACTCGGAGTGCACCCAGCCGAATGGAGCCATTGTGGCACCGGCAGAGCGTGTCTCGGCGGACTGGGCGATCCGATCGAGCGCGTCCTCGACGCCGTCCGCCTCCTGCCACCGCTCGGCCTTGCGGAGTCGGGCGAGGTGCGCCAGGGCCCTGTCCGGCAGCGTGCGGAGCCGGGCCTGGTCGAGGACGGGCAGGGCGGGAGCTGTGCGGGTGCCGTGCAGGACTACGGCCGCGGCGGTGCCGTCGAGGTCGTCGGCGTCGCGGACGGCGGGGTCGAGGTCCTCCATGAGCATGCCGAGCCAGCCGTCCAGGACGGCGGAGGCGTGGACCTGCGGGACGGGAACGCCGAGCGTGCGCGCCAGACGGAGAGCTTGGTCCTCGCTATCGAAGGGCCGCTTCGCGTACTTGAAGATCGCGGTGGTGGCGTCAGGGAAGGTCAGGCGCTCGACCCCGGACATGGACCACACGCGCACCTCCTCGCGCACGGCGGTGGTGCGGCTGTCCATGGTGAGCAGGTTGTCGAGAAGTTCGACGCTGGGGTTCGCGGTCACGTGGGGGCTCCAAGGAGGTAGAGGGCGTCCAGGGCGGGCGAGAGGTGCCATCCCGCCCCGGAGCCTGGTGTGCGGTGTTACGCGGCTGGGCTCACGCGGTGGGCGTAGACCTGCTCGATCCATCCGGCCTTGAAGGCCGCGAGGTCGTCGCGGAAGGCGGCCATCGAGGCACCGTAGGGCGCCACGACACCGCCGGTCTGGTCCGGCACGGACTGACAACCGTGTACGAGCCTGCCGCCGAGGGCGGCGTGAGCCTTGATGGACTCGACCCGGCGGTGCTCGTTGAACCAGCCACCGTGGTAGACCTCGTCCAGCATCCCGCCCATCTCGTCGTCCAGGTCGAAGACGACGGAGGTGGCGGCCGGGAAGAACCAGCACGGGCCGACGTTGGAGATGTGCCCGTCCAGCTCGACCTTGTTCAGCGCCATCAGCGTGGCCGCCTCGCGCAGCATCCGCAGGTGCTCGGCCGTGATCTGCGGCAGGCCGAGGCCGACGAGGTGCTCGTCGCGGAACAGGTACGCGTACACCGCGTAGGCGATGGACAGCACGCGGGCGGCGTCCGAGGTGGACTCGGCGTGAGCCTTGATGAAGTCCAGCGCGAGCTGCTCGACCGCGCTCTCGGTGGTCTCCTCCACGTCCAGGAGCTGGGACTTGACCAGCTCCCAGTCGGCGACGAGCCACGTGTTCGACTCGAAGCGGAAGAAGTACTCGGCCGGGTCGATCGTGATGCGCCGGCCGTCGACCTGGATGCCGGGCAAGCGGCTCCAGCGCTCGTCGAACGCCTCGGGCAGCTCGACCGTGATGGCCGTGGTGTCGATGGTGGTCACCGTGTCTCCGTCTCTGATCGGCCGGGTCCGGACACAGGAATGCCCGAACCCGGTGTAGGCGTACGGAACTTCGGGGCCGCCCGACCGAAGGGGGAGCCTGGTCGCGGTGTCGGACCGGGGCCGGGCGGCTGATGATTAGTGAACCCTCCGTCACGCACAGTGGGTACGGTGAGAGGCAGTTGAAGCGGTATACGCGGTTTACAGCTCCGGAGCGGAGGCGATCGTGGCAGCGCCGAGAGGCCCCAACTCCCGCCTGCGTGACGTCATCGAGGCGATCGGCTGCACCTACGAGGCTCTGGCGAAGGACATCCGGCGTATCGCGGCCGAGAACGGCGAGACTCTCCAGACCAACAAGTCGGCCGTCTCCCACTGGGCGAACGGCACACGCCAGCCGACCGGACGGACCGGCCAGTACCTCGCAGAGGCGCTGGCCCGCCGGGCAGGCCGCACCATCACCTCGGTCGAGATCGGCCTGCGAGCACCCGAAACGGCGGTGTCGGAGGAGCCCGATCCTGTTCTGGCCGCCACCGATCTGGGCCGTGCCGACGTCGAGCGCCGCCGTTTCCTTGCCGTGGCTGCCTTCACCACGGCCGGCGTGGCCATGCCGCTCTTCTACGACCACGAGGCCACCGCTCGCATGTTGCGGGCCCGCACCGGCAGCTCGCTGGTCGGGATCGAGGACGTGGACGTCGTACGGCAGATCACCGCAGCCTTCAGCGCGGCCGACGAACGCCTCGGCGGCGGCCACGGCCTGACAACCGTCACCGCTTACCTCGCCGACACCGCCGCCCCCATGCTCCGCGGACGCTTCCCGAACGAAGCCTTACGGCAAGCGGCCTTCGGTGCCGTCGCCGAACTCGCATACCTCGCCGGGTGGAAGCACCACGACCTCGGCCAAGAAGGCGCCGCCCAGCGCTACTACCAGGTCGGCTACCAGCTCGCCTGCGAAGCCGACCCGCGCGGTCACGCCGCCTGGATGATGCGCGCCCTTGCCCACCAGGCCCTCAGCCTCAAGCAGCCTCACCACTGCGTTGACCTCGTGGAAGGCGCCCTCACCCGCGGCCTGGGCCACGTCGACGGCCAGACCGAGGCGCTGCTGCACATCACCCACGCCCGCGCCTACGCCGCGGTCGGCGCGAAGCCCGCAGCGGCCCGCGCTCTGCTCGCCGCCGAAGACGCCCTCCTGCGCGACGATGGACCCCAGCCCAGCTACTCCCGCGTCAGCGGCCCGGCCGCCGGCACTGTCGCCAGCCACACCGCCCGCACCCTGACCGACCTCGCCGACCACGTCGGCACCGAACAACAACACCGCGATGCCCTGGTGCGCTGGGACCCCGAGAAGTACAAGCGCGTCCACGCCCTCACGCACGCCGACCTCGGCGACAGCCTCGCCGCCCAGGCCCGAGCCGACGAGGCCGTCGCCGCCTGGTCCCAGGCCCTGACACTCATGGAAGGCATGACCTCCGACCGCACCCGAAAGGCCATCACCTCGCTCCGCTCCACCCTCTCCATCTACCAGCGCCGCAGAGTGCCCGGAGCCGCCGAACTCGCCCGCCGTGCACGCGAAGCACTGGCCTAAGCTGCCACCATCCGGCCGACGAAGGGACACAAGCCGTGGCTCAGCGGACAACCGACGACCAGCCCAAAGCCCTGCCCCCCGCCCTCGAATCCATGACCCTGCTGGTCGCCGCCGTCATCGTCCACGACAAGGCCACCAACCGCGTCGTCCTCCTCCAACGCAGCCAGAACGCCAAGTTCGCCCAGGGCATGTGGGATCTCCCTGTCGGCAAGAGCGAAGCCGGCGAGCCCATCACAGAGACGGCGGTGCGGGAGCTGTACGAGGAAACCGGCCTGACCGTGAAGCCGGAAGCCCTGAAGGTCGCCCACATCATCCACGGCGCCTGGGGCGTGGAGGCCCCCAACGGCTTCCTCACCGTCGTCTTCACCGCCCACGAATGGACCGGCGAACCCGAAAACCGCGAACCACGCAAACACTCCCAGGTCTGCTGGGTCGATGCCGACGCCATCCCCGCGGAGTTCGTGGACACCACCGCCAGTGCCCTCCACCGCTACCTCGCGGGCGGTCCGGAAGTCTCCCTCGACGGCTGGCAGTAGGAACGCCGATACCCTCATGGGCTGCGGGTGAGAAGTTCCTCCTCCATTTTTGTGCGATATTACGGAGCGATTCCCAGATCGCGTCGCATAGCGGCTCTCATTTCACGCAGCAAGTCCCACGATCTCACGCGTCGAGCTTCAGCTGCTTCAATCGTTTCATCTGCGTTTGCAGTGCCAAGGTCAATGCTCTTCAAGATTCCGTAGAACTTCCCGAGGTTCCCGTTAACAGCGCCAGCCGCTTCAAGCACAGAGTCAGGCACCACCATCTGGGCTTCAGCATGACGAGATCTGTGCTCTCGTCGCATTTCGTCTACATCGGTACGTATCTCATCGGTCACGGCACCAGCACGAATGGCAACAAGGTAGTTAGTTAGTGCTGTCTGATACAAACGGGCGGCGATGTTGAGCGCGACATAGCAGGAACGCCGGGCCTCTATTGCTGCTTGCTCGGCTTGGTAGGCACGGTCTTCTCTGCGCCGCTCGTCGACCCTTTCAAGTTCTCGTATCTTGCTGCTATTGGCACTGCGTTGGGTGAGGAGCGCCGAAGCGAGCGTGCCCGCGATACCCACCAAGGCAATGACCAGGGCACTTGTTGACGGACTCAAAATTCCCCCCGAAAGGCACCCCGACTATGCGAACGGATCGTCGCTGGCCCGCGGCATCGGCTCGTAGTCTCGCTTAATCTTGAAAGTACTCAGCGATGCAGCATCCATCTTCAGGTGGAGCTTGCCCTGTGCGAAGCGCTCGATCTCGTCGTCCCGGTCGATGCATCGCTTGTTGGGGACGTCGAGCACGATGCAGGTCTCGCCTGTCACGGCAGACGTGTACATCAAGCCGCTTACGTGACCTTCCTCGCGCGCGTGCACTCTGAGGAGGTACTCCACCAAGATCTGAGTGGGCACGTAGTCGATTTGTTCGTAGCTCTCCCGGATCGGCTTAGTCAGATCCTTGACAAAGTCCCTGAGGAACAAGATTCGGTGTCGCTCAGTAAACCGTTCGACATCAAACTCGGAGGGCGCCTGGGGGATCTTACTTCCAGTCAGGTCAACCACGGTGAAAGGTTGTGTTGTCTGGAACGCAGCAACACTGACGTGTGTGTCAGAGGTTCGGACGAGGCTTTCCCTGACCGCAGTATCTGCGTCTTCGGCACCATAGAACATGGGGATGCCAGCCGGGCTCATGCGGTTCGCTTGCTTCGCATGCTCACGTCCGGCCGTTCCTAGATCCTTTGCTCCCCAGGAAGCTCCAGCACTCGTACGCGTACGGGCTCGCCAGAAGATCTTGCCTGCTTCAATGGTGCGGTACAGCGCGTGCTTATCTATGTACTCACCGAGGGCTTGCAGCACCTTGGCCGGGTGGACACCGTCGGCGTCGTAATCCTGGCCTTGCCAGTCCCTGCGAAGCCAGAAGACATAGCGGGATTCATACATGACGGCTTCGCGGAACCGATCCCAGCCAGCACTAAGAGCTTCGCTCGGCGTATAATACCAGAAATCATTATCGGTCCATGTTCTTTCGATAATAGAATCGCACACGGCCTCTAGGAATTCTGGTTCAACGAAGATGTCCCCGTACTCCTCGGTGACCAGTTCCGCCGTGCTGAAGGTGTTGCCTAGGTACTCGCCCGTTTCCGAGTCGTAGCGGTGCTCGTTATCGGCATCCTCGTAACGACGCGTGACCCCATTCATGAATGCTTCGATGAAGACGTCCAGCTCAGCAGCCGGGCTTTCATCGCAGAAGCTGCATGCCTTCTCGGGCGAGGACGCCTCTCTGACCTTGCTTGCCAGGAAGGGCTCAGCAACACACTGCTCACACACCCACTGGTCTCCGCCGGCGTACCAACCGCGGTCTTGAGTTTCCATCCAGTGCCGCTTGGCAAGTCCCATGTGGTCCCCCGTCGATTTGCAGGTTTGCGTGTTACTTCGCAGCAGTCGCTTCAGGTGCAGAGGCAGAGAGCCCCCCGCACCAGCTCGGCAGCGTCGAGTTGCAAGGCGTCGGCAATCTTGAGGGTAACGCCCTACCAGGACACCTCAACAAGATCCTGTTACGAGCTCTGACGTCGCTTCTATGGACGGAGTTTCTCTGTGGCCGTGTCCGGGGATTGACGCGCGTCGTTGGTAACGGCGGATCCCTCACCGCGTAGTGGGCCTGGGCCCCTGTCACGGCTAGAGCCTCGCCGGGGCCCAGGACGCCGGACCGTGGGCCACTGCTCATCCGCTGAGCGATTGGCCTCATCCAGGGAATCGCTGCCCAGCGTGCGGTAGGCCCGCATGACGCCGGCGACGAACTCGGGTGACAGATCGGCATGGACCACGAGGGCCGCGAGTAGGTGAGAGCGGTTGACGTTCTCGCCAGCGGCGAGTCCTGCTGCGACCAGTTGGTCAAGGCGCTCGTTGACGGCATCTGGCCATGCGATGAGGGTATTGCGGCGTTCTGCGCGCCACAGCAGTTCCATCCTGCGCCCTCTCTGGCGGCTCATCTAGATTCAATATATATTGTGCCCATGGTCACCACGTTGCAAGCCCGACCACAGATCCGCCAGGCGGAAGACTGCGATCCGCCCGCCACCGTGCGGATCTCCGGGCGCGTGCTGAAGCCCACGCCGGTGTTCGACACGTATTGGCGGTTCGCGGCTGCACGGCACCAGGTGTATCTGGCGCGCCTGGGGGAGGTCTCGGCGCCGGCGGTACCGGACCCCGTGCTCGTCCGGCACAGGTTCACCAATTGCTTCCGGGCCGCTGATCGGGTCAGCCAGTACCTGATCCGCCATGTGTCATACCGCGGCGACCAAGCGTGGCAAGAAGTGTTCTTCCGCACGTTGTTGTTCAAGGTCTTCAACAAGGTTCAGACCTGGCAGTTGCTCGAAGAGCACCTGGGTGAGATCACCTGGCAGGGCTACGACTACGGGGCCCTGGACCAGGTGCTGTCACGGGCGTTCGCGTCGGGTACACGTCTGTATTCCGCCGCCTACATCACGCCGCCGCCGCATCTGGGGGAGCAGCGCAAGCATCGTAATCACCTGCGCCTGGTCGAAATGTTGATGGAACAGGGGGCCCCAAAGCAGGTGCAAGAGGCTGCCTCGATGCGCGAGGCATACCAGGTGCTGTTGGGCTTTCCGGCGCTCGGCCCGTTCCTTGCGTACCAGTATCTGATCGACCTCAACTATGCTGCCGGGCTGTCGTTCTCCGAGATGGACTTCGTCGTCCCCGGGCCGGGTGCCCGCGATGGCATCCGGAAGTGCTTCGGCGCCAACGCGAGCGGCATCGAGGCCGAGGTGATCCGCTACATGGCGGACAACCAGGAGGAGCACTTCGCTCGCCTCGGCCTTACCTTCAGGGGACTGCGCGGGCGCCCCTTGCAGCTGATTGACTGTCAGAATCTGTTCTGCGAGGTCGACAAGTACGCGCGTGTGGTCCACCCGGATATCGCGGGCATCAGTGGCCGCAGCCGCATCAAGCAGCTCTACCGTCCCGACAGCGCCCCTCTGACCGCCTGGTTCCCTCCCAAGTGGGGCATCAACCCGTAAGTTTCAGGTCGATTGACGGATGCCCGTGCCGTTCAGGCGGCCAGCCGGGCCTGGCCTCGCAGTACCGGCCGCAGGGCCGTGATGTCGCCCTCGATCTGGGCGTGCCCGGCAATTACCGTCAGCGCGCCGGGGCGCACCTCGGCGTGCTCTGCCAGGTAGGCCAGAAGCCGCCCCAGACCCAGGTAGTTACCGTAGGCGCGGGCCACCATGTAGTGGCTGCGGTAGAGGGCCACGGCGTGCAGGACCCGGTTGCGGTCCAGCTGGAACGAGCAGTGGCTCAGACACGGAAAGCCCCGCAACCCGTTGTCCTTCCCGGCGGCGTGTACCGGCGTGGCCCAGGTGTCTGTGTCCGCGCCGGCATCGTGGTCGCCACCTGTGAGGTCGGGAGCGGCTGGGTCGTCGGGATGAGCGATGTCCATCTCGTACGCCGCAGTCATCGGTCCCCTGCCGGCAGCCTGGCGACGTATCCGATCAATGAGCGCGGTCAGCTGGTCCACAGGACCATGCTCCCCTGGGTAGGCCACGATGCGTCCGAAGTAGGTGCCGGTCGCATTTCCACGGTCGATGCGGCACAGCCTCGGATACATAGCCCGGTACCTGCGCACCAACTCTTCCGGGGTGCGGGAGACGGCCGCAAGCTCGGCAGGGAACAGAGTGTTGGCTACCGTTTCGATCAGCGCATAGCCCCGCTCCTTGCGCATTTGGTCGAACTCAGCTCGCACCTGCGGATCCTCTGCCGCGGCGTTGCCGATGCGAACCAAGGTGTGCAGGGCGTCTCGCTTCGGATTGCCGGGTACGTCGAGTTTCCGGCATGCCTCTTGCCAGGCAAGCGATGTGTTGGCCTTGTCAACGATAAAGAGGGACATCTCCGTGCTCCTGACGTTAGACGTGTACCAGTGGGGAGCTGCGCGAGGGAGAACGACTAGAAGAGGAGGCGTAGATCAGGCGGGCCACAGGCTCTGGACCCCGACGCGTGGGGCCTGGCGCTCCAGGGTGAAGGCCAGCAGTTCGGCGACCCCGGGGATGTACACGGTGGCCGAGGCAGTTCCGATGAACGAATCGGTGACCTCAGCAGACCCTGAGGCGGAGGCATCGCCCAGGGAGAGCTGACCAGGCGCCTCTTCGGGGACTTGCAGTGCCGACGGCAGGGACTCGAATTTCGCCCCGGTGTTGCCGAGGACCACGAGGTCGCTGGCATCCACCCGCACGGTGGAGCCGTGTGCACTGGTGGTGATCAGGTGAACGTGGGCCTTCCGGGGGGCCGGGCCGCCCGCGAGGTCCACCTTGATGGAGGCGGGCTTGACCCGCAGCCATTCGGTCTTCTGTACCCGGGACAGCAGCCGCAGCCGGTGCAGGTGGTTCACTGTCCCGGCGTACGAGGTGCCCAGGATGCGGGCGATCCGATAGGCGTGCTCCGGGACCAGCGGACGGCGCACCCCGATCTGGGCCAGCGCGGTCTGGACGGCAGGCAGGGGCATGAGGAACCAGGCCGCGAACGCCTCCGCCACCTTTTCCTCGTCCGGCCAGGACCCATCCCCCCACGTGCGGGCACGGTCCAGCTCCTCGTCCAGCGCCGTGCCGTGCCCGGCCCGGTGGTGCCCCAACTCGTGTGCTGCGGTGTGCCGTTGGGCCACGATGTCCAGGTTGGCGTTGAGCAGCACGGCGGGCCCGTTGTCCCGAGGAGCGGCGTACACCCCGAACAGGCGTGGCATGGGCCGTGCCATCCCGACGACGTCGGCACGCTGAAGTGCCCCGTACACGTCCACGTACCCGTTGCGGTCGATGGCCAGGTCGCGGTGTGCTTTTACCGCCTCCATCGCGGCGACCTTGTGGGCCACGTCCCAGTTCACTCCCCGCGCTCCTGCTCCTGTTCCTGCTCCTGCTCCTGCTCGCCAGCCCGCCGGAACTTCAAGAACTCGGCAAAGCTGAGCACCTCGTCCCAGTCGCCGTCGGTCAAGCCGACGAGGGCGCGCGGCAGCCCGGCCAGCGCGTGCTCCCCCAGGTCTGCCTCCTCCTCCTTGGCGAGGAAGTAGGACACCGGCCGCATGTACAGGCGCGCGAGCTTCTTCAGCTCAAGACTGTCTACCCGGCGTGAGCCGCGCTCGATGTCACTGACCGCCGATCGGGGGATGCCGGTCATGTCGGAGACGTGCTGCTGCGACATGCCCAGGTAGTCGCGGGTGTTGCGAAGGCGCTCTCCAAGCAGTTCGAGCTCAGGGTCGCGGCCGCGGAGTGCGGCAGGTTCGGGGGTCATGACTTACGCCTTTCGTTGATCACGTTCAAGATGGTGGTGGCGAAGGTGCGCACCGACCGGGTGGAACGAGCCGCCTCCTCGTCTGCCGGGACGCTGATGCCGTAGCGCTCCTCGATGCGGGTCAAGATCTCGACGATGAGGATGGAGTCGACGGGCAGCTCCTCGCCGGCCTCCTCCAGTTCCATCCGCAGCTCATCGGGTTCTCGGTCCTGTAGCTCGGCCAGGAACTCCACGACCACGGTGACGATGTCCTCCAGGGACGGCTCGATCGCGTTCAGGAGACTCTCCCGTCTGTCTGATTTTCCAGCATCGCTGCTCTACTATACGACACGGGGTCGGGATTCCCGACCTGTGTGCTGGATTTTCCGACAGGAGGAAGTTGTGGACCTCAACCGCTACCAGCAAGCCGCCATCAAGACCCTCCAAGAGCCCGCGCCAGGGACTGACCCCGTCTTGGTGCCCCTGCTCGGCCTCACCGGTGAGGTCGGATCCCTCGCCACCGCCTACAAGAAGCGCCTACGTGACGGGCCCGGCCTCGCCTCAGGGAAGCAGCACCTGCGCGAAGAACTTGGCGACGTCCTGTGGTACGTCGCCGCCCTCGCCCACCGCTTCGACCTCGACCTCGAAGATGTCGCCGCCGCCAACCTCGTCAAGATCAGCGACCGGTGGCGCACCACCCCTGCCGCCGATCGCATCACCTTCGACGCCCACTTCCCCGAGGCCGAGCGGCTCCCACGGCAGGCCACCCTCACCTTCACCCTCCAGCAGCGCGACCGCGACGGGCGTACCGTCGCCGTCCTGACCCACGACGGCGTCCCCTGCGGAGACCCGCTAACCGACGCATCCCACATCGACGACGACTACCGATTCCACGACATCTTCCATCTCGCCCACGCCACCGTCCTGGGCTGGTCACCCGTCTCCCGCTTCCTGCTGCGCTGCAAGCGCAAGAGCGACCCCAAGACCGACGAGGCCGAGGACGGCGGCCGTGCCATCGCCATCGAGGAGGGCATCTCGGCCCTCGTCTTCTCCTACGCGGCCCGCCACGGGTTCTTCGAGAACGTCCGCCACATCGACCACGAACTCATCAAGACCATCGCCTCCATGACTTCCCACCTTGAAGTCAGCGTTCTACGCTCCGCCGACTGGGAGCAGGCGATCATGACGGGATACGACGCCTGGCGGAAGCTCCGTGCCCAAGGCGGCGGAACCGTACACCTGGATCTCGACGAGCAGACCCTGACGGTCGAGTCGTAGCACAAGGCGCTGCCTGGTCCCGGGGCGGAGACCTCCGCGGTGACCTACCGCTACCCCACGGGGAACGATCACTCGATTCACGAGCAGTGATCTTCAAGGTACTGAGTCGTGCCGTATCAGACCACTCGTGAACCGACTCGATTGCCCCCTGTGCCCGGTCCGCACACAGTCCGCAAGACACCCGCTCAAGACCGTCGCACCCCATCGCCACCAATCGCCAAAAGGCCAGGTCAGCGCCCCGCAGGAAAGATTCCCGCAGGTCACCGACCTGGCCGGTTACTAGGAGACCAAGAAGGCCTGACCCGCGCAGGCATCCCGTCGGGGCCCGTCCAGCACTTGGACGGGCCCTTTCGGCGTCTTCCCGCCCTCCCCGCTTTTCCGCCCTCCCGGCTAGCGCGTACCGCGGGGCCGTGCCAGGCCCAGGTCGTACGCGAGGATCGTGGCCTGCACGCGGTCGCGCAGGCCCAGCTTGCCGAGCACCGCGTTGACATGGGACTTCACCGTGCCGGTCGTCACGCCCAGGGCGTCGGCGATCTCCGCGTTCGTGTAGCCCGCCGCCACCAGGGTCAGGACCTCGCGCTCGCGGGGCGTCAGGGGTTCCAGGAGCGCGGGGTCCGGGGCGGGGGCCGTGTCGGCGAAGGCGTCGATCAGGCGGCGGGTGACGGTGGGGGCGAGCATGGCCTCGCCCGAGGCCACCACGCGGATGCCGGCGAGGAGTTCCTCGGGCATCGCGTCCTTGAGAAGGAACCCGGAGGCCCCGGCACGCAGGGCGTCATGGACGTACGCGTCCTGGTCGAAGGTGGTCAGGACCAGGACGCGCGGCGCCCGCGCCTGGGGGCCGTCGGTGAGCAGGCGGGTCGCGGTGAGGCCGTCCATGCCCGGCATCCGGATGTCCATCAGGACGACGTCCGGGGAGAGTTCGCGGGCCAGCTGGACGGCCCGGGCGCCGTCCCCCGCCTCCGCGATCACGTGGAGGTCCGGCTCCGCGTCGACGATCGCCGCGAATCCGGCGCGGACCACGGCCTGGTCGTCGACGACCATCACTCGGACGGTTCCAGCACCGGGTGCCGCGTCGGTGCCGGTGCCGGTTTCCCCGTGCGCGGCGGCGGTGCTCCGAGCGTTCTCGGTGCTGATACGGATCCCTCCTTCGGGCTCTCTGGCGTCGGACTCCGGGGCGTGGCGGAGGCGTCGTGGGTGGCGGGGGCGTCGGGCCGCGACCGCTTCGGTCGTGGCTCGCGTACGTTACCCGGCCCCGGGTCCGTCACCTCTCTCAGCTCCGCCAGCAGGTCCCGCATGGACGCCAGGCCCGCCCGCGCCTGTTCCGCCACACCCCCGAGGTCCCCCGCCTCAGCCCTGGCGACCACCTCGCCCGCGTGCCGCAGGACCTCGCCACGCAGTTCCTCGGCGATGCGGCGGCGCTCCTCGTACGCCTCGGTGACCGCCGCGCGGACCGTCTCCGCGAGGGTGTGGTCCTCGCGGGCCCTGATCCGCTCGTGCCGTGCGCCGGCTCCCCAGGGCACCGCCAAGGGAAGCAGGAGCAACGCTCCGAACACACAGGCCATGAAGACGATGAGGCCGAAGCCGCCGTCCTTCTCGACGTCCGTGATGCCGTCGACCGCGGCCAGCGCGACCGAGGACAGGGAGAGTCCGGCCGCCGCCGCCACCGGGGCGGGCCAGGTGACGCCCGCCCGGCCCGCGAACGCGCCCACCGCGTACACGGCCACGCACTCCGCGCCGACCCCGGCCACCGCCAGACACACCGCCGCCGCGGACGAAAGCACCCCGAAGGCGAGCCCGAGCGGCACCAGCCAGGCCGTGGCGAGCACCGCCGCCAGGACCGCCCACGGCGCCCGGCGCCGCCACAGCAGCGGCAGCGCGTGCGCGAGGGCGGGCCCGCAGGCCAGGGCGGTCTCGCCGGGGCTGTCCGCGAGGACCGCGAAGAGCGGGAACGCGGCCACCGAGAGCACGGTCGCCCCGTCGGCGGGGTCCAGGCCGCGCAGGGCCCGGTGGCGCGCGGCGCGGTGGCGCAGCGTGGCCGTGGTGTGCGGCAGCCGCGCCCGCACCGCCCAGCCGGGGCCGTCCTTGCGCGGCCCCGCCGCCAAGGTGCCGTCGAGCGCGGCGGCGCGCTCCCGCATGCCCGCGGTGCCCCGTCCCGAACCGAGCCGCTGCCGGGCCCCGGAGGTGTCCGCGTCGAGCGGCGCCTCCGCCGCACCGTCGTCCTCGACCGTCAGCTCCACCGCGCCGTCGCGTTCGCAGGCGCGGATCCGTACGCGTACGGTCGCCCCGGGGGCGTAGCGCAGCGCGTTGGTGAGGGCTTCGCGGACGATGCCGAACGCCGCGTCGGCGGCCGGGCCCGTCAGAGCCGCGAGGTCCGGCGTCACGTCCACGGCCGGGCGCAGGCCGAGGCGCGCGAATCCGGCGGCCAGTTCGCCCACCCGCTCCTCGATGCCGCTCTCCTCGTCCGCCTCCGAGGTCCGCATCATCGCGACCAGGCGGTGCAGCGCCGCCAGGGTCTCGCGGCCGCTGTGCGCCGCGAACTCAAGTGCCTGCGGCGTCAGTTCCGGCTTGCGGTCGCCGAGCCGCAGCGCGGTGTCCGCGGTGACGACGACGGAGGTGAGGTGGTGGGCGCTGACGTCGTGGAGTTCGCGGGCGAGGCGTTGGCGCTCGGTGGTCGCGGCGCGGCCCCGCTCGGCCTCCGCACGCGCCAGGTCCCGCGCCGCGGCCCGGCGTCCGGCGAGCCGGCGGCGGCGGCCGCAGCCGAGGCCCACGACGGTCAGGTAGAGCGTGCAGTTCACCAGGATCTCAGCGCCGACCTCGGCCACGGAGTCCAACTGCACCACCGCGCGAACCGCCGACGAGACGGTCAGGACGACCCCCACCAGGGTGGCCGTCCGCACCGGGCAGCGCACCACGACCGAGTACAGGGCCACCAGCACGCTCAGCCCGTGCAGCAGCGTCGCGTCCCCGGGGAGGAGCAGCCCGCAGACCAGGGCGGCCTCCACGGTGAGCGCGGCCGCGGCCGGCCGGTGGCGGCGCAGGCCGAGCGCCGCGGTGATCACCACCGCGGTGATCAGCGCTGCCGTGAGCTGGGCGGCGCCGACCGGATCACCGTCCCGCAGCGCGCGGCCGGGCCAGTAGGCCAGCTGCTGGACCGCCAGCAGTACGGGCAGCAGCCAGTTGCGTATCCCCTCCATAGGGGCCCGATGATACGGAGCCCGATGATATGGAGGGGGCATCGTCGACCAAGGCGTCGTCGGCCATGGCGCCGTCGGCCGAGCGCGCCCGGCTCTATCCCAGGTTGGAGAGCACGATCGTACGGACGGCCGACGCCACGGCCCGCCGCGGCCGGAATGCTGATGCACATGACGCCGAAGCCCTCCCCTCCGTACGCCTACGTCCCGCCCGACGCCCACGCCCCCCACTCCCCGTACCCGTACGCCCCGTATCCCCAGCACGCCCCTGAGCCCCCGCCTCCGCCGCCCCTCCCCTACCACCGCCTCGCCCTGATCACCGGACATCACCGCTGGTGGCGCCCCCTCGCGGGGACCGCGCTGGTACTGGCCGGTGCCATGGCCGCCGTACTGCTGGTGATGCTCGGCGCGGAGATAGCGGGCGCGCTGCTGGACCGGCCGGTCGACGGTGACGGGTTCCGGGTGTGGGGCGGTGTCGCGGAGACGGGCCTGGCACTGCTCTCACTCGCCGCGCTGACACCCGTGGTGTTCCTCGCCGCCCGCTGGGCCCAGCGGCGCCCGGCCGGGACGCTGTCCTCGGTCACCGGACGCCTGCGCCGGCGCTGGCTCGGGCGGTGCCTGGCGATGGGGCTGCCCCTGGTCGCGGGGTCGTTCGGAATCATGACGCTGCTGCCCGATCCCGGCGGCACGGACGAGGTGGCGTGGGCCGGGCTCCAGGACTTCCTGCTGGGCCTCGCGATGGTGTGCGCGCTCGTGCCGTTCCAGGCGGCGGCCGAGGAGTACGCCTTCCGGGGCTGGCTCACCCAGGCGGTCGGTGCCTGGTTCCGCTCACCGTGGGTGGCGATCGTGCCGCAGGCGCTGCTGTTCGCCGCGGCGCACGGGTGGGGAACTCCTTGGGGCTTCGCGGACCTGGTGGTGTTCGGCGTGGTCGCGGGCGTGCTGACGGTACGTACGGGGGGCCTTGAGGCCGCCATCGGCCTGCACGTGCTCAACAACCTGCTGTCCATGGGCGTTTCCGCCGCGATCGCGGGCGCTCTCGCCTCCGAGGAGACGGCCGCCGACATGCCCTGGACGGCGGTCGGCGTCGACATCGTGATGCTCTGCGGGTACACGGTTCTGATCCTGCGGGTGGCGGGCCGCCGGGGGATCGAGGCTATGGGCGTCGGGGCGCCCCGCACCCGCACATGACCAGTGGCCAGGTCACTTAATCGGTTGCCGCGTCCACCGGCCCCCTGCTGCACTGGCGGGAGCCGGCGAGAGCCCGGCGGAGTCCACGAAGGAGAAGGAAATGCGGCGTTCGTCCATGTCCCGCCCCGAAGGAAGTCACCTCTCCTCAAAGGACATGACGGTACGTGCACTCACCTGCTCCGCACACGCTGAACCTGGGCATCCTGGCCCACATCGACGCCGGTAAGACGAGCCTGACCGAGCGGCTGCTGCACGCCGCCGGCGTCATCGACGAGGTCGGCCGCGTCGACGACGGAAACACCCTGACCGACTCGCTCGCGCTGGAACGACAGCGCGGCATCACGATCAAATCCGCGGTCGTCTCCTTCGTCATCGACGCCCCCGAGGGCGCCGGCACGGGCGACGGCGTCACGGTCAACCTCATCGACACCCCCGGCCACCCGGACTTCATCGCCGAGGTGGAGCGGGTCCTGAGCGTGCTCGACGGCGCCGTGCTCGTGATCTCCGCCGTGGAGGGCGTACAGGCGCAGACCCGCGTCCTGCTGCGCACCCTGCGCAGACTGCGCATCCCCACGCTGATCTTCGTGAACAAGACGGATCGCGCCGGCGCCCGCTACGAGAGCGTCCTGAAGCAGATCGCGGAACGCCTCACCCCGGACATCGTCCCGATGGGCTCGGTCTCCGGCCTCGGCACACGCGCCGCCCGCTGCACGCCATTCACGGCCGAGAACGCCGAGGAACGCGGCTTCACCACCCGCCTGACCGAGCTGCTCGCCGGGCACGACGACGCGCTGCTGTCCGCGTACGCCGAGGGCAGCGCACCCCTCTCGTACGACCGTCTGCGCCGTGAACTGGCCCATCAGACGGGCCGCGCCCTGGTGCACCCCGTCTACTTCGGCTCGGCCGTCACGGGCACCGGCATCCCCGAACTCACCGATGGCATCCGCGTGTTGCTGCCTGCCTCGGCCGGGGACGCCGAAGGTCCGGTCTCCGGGAGCGTGTTCAAAATCGAGCGAGGCCCCGCCGGGGAGAAGATCGCGTACGTACGTCTGTTCTCGGGCACGATCCGCACGCGCGACCGCCTCGACATCCTCGACGGCGCGCACCCGGCGGGCGAGGCGCGCCGGGACGGCAAGGTCACCGCCGTCACCGTCTTCGACCAGGGCACGGATGTGCGCCGCCCGGAGGTCCGGGCGGGCCGGATCGGCAGGCTCTGGGGGCTCGGCGACGTCAGGGTCGGCGACGTGATCGGCGTACCGCCGAAGGGAACCGAACCGGGCGCGCGCCTCTTCGCGCCGCCCACCCTGGAGACGGTCGTCACGCCGGTGCGCCCCGCCGACCGGGGCGCCCTGCACACCGCGCTCACCCAACTCGCCGAGCAGGACCCGCTGATCGCCCTGCGGCAGGACACCGCCCGCCGCGAGGTCTCGGTCTCGCTCTACGGCGAGGTCCAGAAGGAGGTCATCCAGGCGACGCTCGCCGAGGACTTCGGGCTCGACGTCTCCTTCCGCGAGACCACGACGATCTGCGTGGAGCGGGTCGTCGGCACAGGTGAGGCGTTCGAGATCGGCGAGAAGGAGCCCAACCCGTTCCTCGCCACGGTCGGGCTGCGGGTCGAGCCCGCGCCGGTCGGCGCCGGGGTGGAGTTCCGGCTGGGGGTCGAGCTGGGCTCGATGCCGTACGCGTTCTTCCGGGCCGTCGAGGAGACGGTCAGGGAGACCCTCCAACAGGGGCTGCACGGCTGGCGCGTCCCGGACTGCGCGGTCACGATGACGCACGCCGGCTACTGGCCCCGGCAGAGCCACGCGCACGGCACGTTCGACAAGAGCATGTCGAGCACCGCCGGTGACTTCCGGCATCTGACGCCGCTGGTCCTGATGGACGCGCTGCGCGAGGCGGGCACGGCGGTGTGTGAGCCGATGCACCGCTTCCGGCTCGACGTGCCCGCCGACACGGTCGGGGCGGTGCTGCCCGCCCTCGCGCGGCTGCGGGCCGTGCCGCACACACCGACGACGACGAGCGGAACCTCGTACCGCCTGGAAGGAGACATCCCCGCACAGCGGGTGCACGCGCTGGAACAGCTGCTTCCCGGACTCACGCGCGGCGAGGGCGAGTTGGAGTCCGCCTTCGACCACTACGAGCCGGTACGCGGCGCTCCTCCGAAGCGTGCGCGGACGGACCACGATCCGCTGAACCGCAAGGACTATCTGCTGCGGGTGGTGCGCAGGACGAGCGCGTGAGACCCCGTCGGGGGCGGGCCCCCGCACCTCAGGCGCCGGCCTCCGGAATCCGCAGGTTCCGCAGCCTCTCGGGGTCCGCGATGATGTTGATCTCCACGATCCTGCCGTCCACGACGGTGAAGGAGCCGAGCGAGAACACCTTGCCGCCCGGCGTCGCGACCAGCCCCGGCAGGCCGTTGACGAGCACGAGGTGCTGGTCGGCGGCGAGCCGCGCGAACATCGTGGCCTGCCCGGCCACCGCCGCCGCGCCGCGCACCAGCTTCGACAGGCCCGACGACAGCTCGCCCGTGTCCGCGCGCAACACGACGTCCGGGTCGAGGAGTTCGAGCAACGCGTCGAAGTCGCCTGCCTTCGTGGCGGCCATCCAGGCCTCGACGACCTCCCGCTGCTTGGCGACATCCGTCTCCTGGACCGGGGCCGACCCCCGCACGCGGCGCCGGGCCCGGCTGGCCAGCTGCCGGGTCGCGGCGGCCGAGCGCTCCACGATGGGCGCGATCTCCTCGAAGGGCACGGCGAACATGTCGTGCAGCACGAACGCCAGCCGCTCGGCGGGCGCGAGGGTTTCGAGTACGACGAGCAGGGCGAGACCCACCGAGTCGGCGAGCAGCATCTCCTGCTCGGGGTCGACCACGTCCACGCCGCTCACGATCGGGTCCGGCACGTGCGTCTCCAAGGAGACGTCAAGGGAGTCCTCGCGCCGGGACTGCCGCGAGCGCAGCAGATCCAGGCAGATCCGGCCGACGACTGTCGTGAGCCAGCCGCCGAGGTTGCGCACCTCGCCCGCTTCACCCGCCTCGCCCGCGCCTGATCCCGGCTTCCCGGCGGCCTCGGTGCGGCTGAGCCGGAACCACGCCTCCTGGACGGCGTCCTCGGACTCGCCGACCGAGCCGAGCATGCGGTAGGCGACCGCGTTCAGACGGGGTCTGTGCTCCTCGAAGCGGGTGGCCAGGTCGGTCTGCGCCGATGCGTTGTCGTCCATCTGTCACATTCTCCCGTCGCGTCGGCCATGGCTGTGACGGAGCTTCCCCACCCGCATGACACCTGCGGAGAACAGTAATCGTGATCTTCGCCGGGGTCGCGGGAGCGGGCGCGAGCGCGCGGGACGCGAGCGCGCGGGACGCGGGGCCAGGGTCAGAGGAGCGGGGTCAACGCCCCGCGCAGGTCGGCCGGTTCGCGGTAGAGCAGGCCTGTCATCCCGAGCGCTTCGGCCGCGTCCACGTTCTCCTGACGGTCGTCGACGAAAAGGCAACGGCCGGGGGCGGTCCCGGCCCGCTCGGCCGCCGTCTCGTAGATGCGGCGATCCGGCTTGGTGATACCGAGGTCCGCGCTGCTGATCACGTCGTCGAAGAGCCCGGCGGGCCCGGTGAGGCCGAGCAGTGCCAGGTCGTCGGCCAGCCACGGCGTCGCGTTCGTCACCAGCAGGACCGGCAGTCCGGCCGCACGGACCTGCCGGAGCAACCCGACCACCGCGTCGTCGGCCCGGAACTTGGTCTCCGCCAAAGTGGTCCCCAGCTCGCGTCCGCGCTCCATCGGCACCCGGTCGGCGAGCCCGCGGGCGATCGAGTCGATCCACTGCTCCTTGGTGATCTCGCCGCGCATCAGCGGCAGATCGGTCTCGGGCGCGAAGGCGATCTCGGCGGTGCTGCCCCGCGGCAGCCCGGCAGAGGTTTCCAGTTGTTCCAGCTCCGCCATGTCGTAGAAGCGGATCACGCCGTCGAGGTCACTCAGTACGGCGTCGAACGCCCGGCCGGAGATCGTCATCGCATGTGTCTATCACGCGGCGCGGACGCCCCACGCACGACCGCCTCCTTGTCACCGCTCGCCGAGGGCTTTCCCGGCAGGCTCGCCGAGGGCCTTGTCGACAGCGGCCCGCAACCGGTCCAAGTCCGCGCGCACGGCCCTGTACCGGGACTTGTTGCGGCGCAGTTCGGCGCGCTGCCGCTCATTGCTCACGGCCCACCAGACCCCGGCGGTGTTCAGCTTCCGGTTGCACGTGACATCGGCGACGGCCGTCCCCAACTCCCTCTTCGTACGAGCCGTGTTGCCGTCCCCGCGCCCCACGCGCCACGCCTCGTCCCGGACGGCGTCGGCCGGACTCCCGTACTCCTTGAAGCCCTTGCCCTGGACGCAGCGTGACCAGTCCCGGAAGGCCCTGAGCACCCGGGGGTCCTTGGCGACGGCCTTGTCGATCCTCCGGACGCGCCCGGAGACATACCCCCACATGTGCTCCTCGTCCGCCACCTGCGCCATCAGCCGCCGCGAGCCCTCCGCCGAGCAACCTCCCTCGGGGACCTCGCGGCCGCGCACCACCATGCCGCCGCCGTCCTCCGCGCCGGAACCGTGCAGCACCTCGAACTCCCGCTGCGTAGGCGCCCGCCCCTTCGGCAGATCCCCCGCCACCCCCGCCTCCACACGGTCGGGGTCGAAGCCGTAGCCCCAGCGCCGCGCCTGGCCGAGATCGAGCATCCCTTAAGGGGAGACCGCCACCAGGGTCAGGGTGCTGTGGAACGACTCGCTCATCTGGCCGCGGGGCTTGGGGGCGAGAGGGAAGTCGGCGAAACCGAAGGACCGCATGCACCGCCGTACGAGATACGCCTGGGCCCGCTGCATGCGTTCACTGTCGCGGGCGCTCAACTCATAACGATCCAAAGGCAGTTCGGGAAACTCGGCCTCGCTCCTCACCCTGGGCACGCCGGGCTCCCGCGCGTACCGGGGCGGAGAGTCGTCCGATAAGGAACCGAGCCCGGCGCCGCACCCCACCGACACCAGCCCCAGCCCCAGCCCCAGCCCCAGCCCCACCAGGGCGAGTCCACCCCATCGCGCCTTCATCGCACCCCTCCCCGGGCGAGCCGCCGACCGGGGGACCTTATCGCCACACCTACCCCCTGCGACGCGTCGGCCCGTCGGCCCAGGGCCCCGGCATGACGGAATGAGGAGTCACGCCGGTCTCACGCCGGTCTCATTCGGCGTCGTCGTCCGCCGGGGCCTGCCGCGTGGACGCCGGGTCCGCCGGGCCCGCCGGGCCCGCTTTGGAGGCGCCCCGGCCCCCGGGGTCCGGTAACGCCGCCGGCGACTTTCGGCGGTGCCGCGACCTGAAGTGCCTGCCGCTGATGCGGCCGGCGGGCCGCGCTTCCTCGGCCTCGGCGCCCACGCAGGCCTCGCACAGCGCGTTACGACATGGCCCGGGGCGCCAGACGGGGACGAACACCCCGAGCACCTTGCGCCGCCGGATGACCGTGCCGACCGGCTCTCCGCAGGCGCCGCAGACTGGCTCTTCCTGCGGGCCGGCGCCGGACCGGGGCCCTTCGCTGCCCATACACAGAGTTTATTCCCGCCCGGCGTGGTTGGGCAGCCCCAGGGATCCGCCGCCCTACTCGGAGGGCGGTACGACCACCCGCGGCTCCCGCCACATCGGCCACATTCGGGGGCCGTCCGGCAGATCGAGCGGCGCCCCCGTGAAGGCGAACCCCAGCCGCTCGTACAACTCACGGCTCCGCGCGCTGCTCGCCTCCAGGTAGGCGTGCAGGCCCTCCCGGTCGCACCGGTCGAGGACGGCGGTGACCAGCGCCGTCCCGAGTCCCTCCCCCTGCCGGTCCGGCCGCACGGCGATCATGTGCAGGTACTGGTGCGCCCGGTCGGTCGGATGGGCCTCGTCCGCCAGCCGCCCCATCAGCTCGACTCTCTCGTTCTCCGGGTCGACCGCCTCGCGCAACAGGGCGGGGCCGTCCTCGCCGGCACTCCCGCCCGCCCCAGCGCTCCCCTGCTCCCCGGCATTCACGCCCTCCCCGCTCCCGGGCGCCGCGGAGGGCACCGCCGCGGGCACGGACCACCACAGGGCCGCGGCCGCGCCGTCCTCGGTGATGTCGACGTACCCCTCGTCGAGCGCGAGGTCGAAGAAGGCGCCCATCAACGCGCCGTGCCTGCGCCGACGGTGCTCCTCGCCGGGAAAGACCCAACTGCTCACCGGGTCCCGCATGAACGCCTCGTCGAGCAACCGGACCACGGCGTCCCGGTCCACCTCCCCGGCCCTACGGATCGCCACACCCACAGCCCGCCCCGCCCCTCACCGCTCGCCACCACCGGCCCGACTACGACGGCACGGCTCTCGCACGCTCAACTCCGCGTGATCGCCCGCCGGTTGCAGCCTAAGTGATCGCCTCCGGGCGCACGGAAGGCCCCCGCGGCACACCCGGAACCCGGGGACCGCGGGGCCTCACCCTCGCGTCACACCCCTTCCCTCACATCAGCCCACCCCTTCTCTCACCCCGGGCCCCCTCAGCCCGGCCCCCCTCATCTCAGGCCCCCCACCCATCTACGGCCCCCTCACCTCAGCCCCCGGCCTCCCCTCCGCACCCCCTCGCCGTCGATGCGTACGCACCCCTCAATGCGTACGCCGCGTCACGAACTCGGCGAGGGCCAGCAGTCCGCCCGCCGCCTCCGGATCAGGGACCGCCCGGGCGAGCTGGCCTATCGCCCGCGACATCCGATCGGCCGCGTGCACCTGCGCCCAGTCACGCCCGCCCGCCTGCTCCACCAGACGTGCCGCACGCTCCAGCTCGGCCTCGCTCATGGCGGGCCCGCCGTACAGCTCGGCCAGGTCGACCGCGTCCGGCGTGCCCGAGGCGAGCGCGGCGACCACCGGCAGGGACTTCTTGCGCGCCGCCAGGTCGGCGCCCGCGGCCTTGCCCGTGCGACCGGGGTCACCCCAGATGCCGATGACGTCGTCGATGAGCTGGAAGGCGAGCCCGGCCTCCCTGCCGAACCCGTCGAGCGCGTCGACCTCCTCGGGCGCCCCGCCCGCGTACACCGCCCCGAGCGCGCACGCGCAGCCCAGCAACGCCCCGGTCTTGGCCTCGGCCATGGCCAGGCACTCGTCGAGCGTGACCTCGGCAGGGCCGCGCCGCTCCATGGCGCAGTCCGCCTGCTGCCCCGCGCAGAGCTCGATGACACATCGGGCCAGGCGGGCGGAGGCCGCCGGGGCCCCCGGGTGGGGGTCCTCGGCGAGCAGCCTCATCCCCAGCGCCTGCATGGCGTCACCGACCAGGATCGCGTCGGCGTCGCCGAACACGGTCCAGGCGGTGGGCCGGTGCCTGCGCGTGGTGTCGCGGTCCATCACATCGTCGTGCAGGAGCGTGAAGTTGTGGATCAGCTCCACGGCCGCCGCGGCCCGCACGGCCGTAGCGTGCTCGCCGCCGAGCGCCCGCACCGCGGCGAGCACGAGCGCGGGCCTGATGGCCTTGCCCGCGTTCCCCGCGGCCGGTGTTCCGTCGGCGTGCTCCCACCCGAAGTGGTAGCGCGCGACCCGGCGCAGGGAGCCGGGCAGTGAGTCGATCGCCCCGCGCAGCTCGGGATCGACGCACGCCCGCGCCGCCGCCAGGATCTCCTGGGCCTCCTGCCCCTCACCGGGGCCCTGTGGCCACGACATCATCGCCGCCATGCCTGCCGTGTCCGTCGTCATGTCCGTCATGGACTCACCCCGGGAAGGATGTGGACGGTGGCGGTTCCTCGGCCTGTGGGCGCGTACGGAAGGGGTGTACCCCGCGCCGCGGCCACGGACACGGTCCGGCGGTCACGTCCAGCGGCCGATCTCGACGTTCTCCAGCACTCCGAGCGCGTCCGGCACCAGGACGGCCGCGGAGTAGTAGGTCGACACCAGGTACGAGATGATCGCCTGCTCGCTGATGCCCATGAACCGCACGGACAGGCTCGGTTCGATCTCGTCCGGGATGCCGCTCTGCCGCAGGCCGACGACCCCCTGCTCCTCCTCGCCCGTACGCATACAGATGATGGACGTCGTGCGGGCCTCGGTCACCGGGATCTTGTTGCACGGGAAGATCGGGACGCCGCGCCAGGTCGGGATCCTGTTGCCGCCCATGTCGATGGTCTCGGGGACGAGTCCGCGCTTGTTGAGCTCGCGGCCGAACGCGGAGATCGCGCGCGGGTGGGCGAGGAAGAGCTTCGATCCGCGCCTGCGGCTGAGCAGTTCGTCCATGTCGTCGGGGCTGGGCACGCCCTCGTGCGGCTGGATCCGCTGGTCGTACTCGCAGTTGTTCAGGAGCCCGAACTCGCGGTTGTTGATCAGCTCGTGCTCCTGGCGCTCCTTGAGCGCCTCGACGGTGAGCCGCAGCTGCTGCTCCGTCTGGTTCATCGGCTGGTTGTAGAGGTCGGCCACGCGCGTGTGGACGCGCAGAACCGTCTGGGCGACGCTCAACTCGTACTCGCGCGGCGACGATTCGTAGTCCACGAAGGTGCCCGGCAGCACCGCCTCACCGACGTGCCCGGCCGAGAGGTCGATGGCCGCCTCGCCGTACTTGTTGGTGCGCTGCGCCGGGATGGACCGCAGCCGATGGAGGTGGCCGCGCAGAGATTCGCTGCGCTCGGCGACCTGATCGAGGTCCTGCCTCGGCAGCGTCAGGACCGTACAGTCGGTCACCGCGCGTGCCGTGTACTCCCAGATGGCCTCGGGGTCGAGGAGCGCCGACTCCCCGAAGTAGGAGCCGTCGGCGAGCGTCCCCAGCACCGCGTCGCCGCCGTAGGGGCCCGTGCCGACCTTCTCCACCCGGCCGTGCGCGAGCAGGAAGACCTCGTCGGCCTGACTGCCGAAGGAGGTCAGGATCTCGCCCGCCGCGAACTCCCGCTGCCGGCAGCGCCGCGCCAGCTCCGCCAGCACCTCCTGGTCGTCGAAGTCGCGCAGCGCCGGCAGCTCGCCGAGCTCCGCCGGGATGACCTCCACCTGGTCACCCGTCTTCACGAAGGTCACCCGGCCGTCCCCGACCGAGTAGCTCATCCTCCGGTTCACCCGGTACGTGCCGCCCTGCACCTGCACCCAGGGCAGCATCCGCAGCAGCCAGCGCGAGCTGATCTCCTGCATCTGCGGTGCCGACTTGGTGGTGGTGGCCAGATTCCGTGCGGCTGATGTGCCGAGGCTCTGCTGCGGCTTCTCCGAGTCCGCCCGGATCTCTTCGCCTACCGACATTGCGTGTGCCCTCCCGAGTACCTGCGGTGATCTGCAACCGCCAGCTTTCCAGCACGGAACGTGGCGGCGCCATTACACAAACGAGCGGGAATAGATCACGCTTACGCGGGGCAGGGAGGGCGTTTCCACCCGTTCGGCCTCGTCGGCTCGCCCGCATGAGCGCCGGGAACTGCGGGATCAAGGCTTCCGTTGAAGACTTTGCGGGGCGGCACAGCCCGCACCCTTGGCTTCAACCGGCAGGAGACAGCAATGGCAGGCTTCCTGGATCGCGCCAAAGAGCAGGCGCAGCGGGGCCTCACGCAAGGCAAGCAGAAGCTCGACGAGGTCCAGGAGAAGCGCGCGGGCGACGCCCTCCTGAAGAAGCTCGGCGCCGCGTACTACGCGGAGCGCCGGGGCACCGGCTCCCCGCAGGCCACCCAGCAGGCACTGGAGGCCGTGGAGTCCCACGTCGCGACGCACGGCGACGCCTTCTTGCACGGCACCTGACCGGATCGGCTCGCACGGTGCCCGAACAGGCCTCGGATCGATTCCGAACAGCTGGTCCGGGCACCGGGGTTCCGGTACAAGCAGGGCATACGAGGCGGTTCGCACCGGCGGCCGTCGCGCCCCGCAAAGGAGGCGGTCATGGCCCCACCCATGTCCGCGGATCGCTTCTTGGACGCCCTGAAGGACGAAGGCGTGACCGTCGTCGAAGTCGGCGACTGGAAGCACCACAACCGCAACCACAAGGGGCCCTGGGGCCCCGTACACGGCGTGATGATCCACCACACCGCCACCTCGGGCAGCGAGCGCACGGTGGAGATCTGCCGTGATGGCCACCCCTCGCTGCCCGGCCCGCTCTGCCACGGCGTCATCACCAAGGACGGCTGCGTCCACCTCGTCGGCTACGGCCGCGCCAACCACGCGGGCCTCGGTGACGACGAGGTACTGCGGGCGGTCATCGCCGAGAAGCGCCTGCCTCCGGACAACGAGTCGAACACCGACGGCAACCGCCACTTCTACGGCTTCGAGTGCGAGAACCTCGGCGACGGCGAGGACCCTTGGCCGGACGCCCAGCTGGACACCATCGAGAGGGTCTCGGCCGCGATCTGCCGCGTCCACGGCTGGACGGAACGCTCGGTGATCGGCCACCTGGAGTGGCAGCCGGGCAAGGTCGACCCGCGCGGGTTCACCATGGACGAGATGCGGGAGCGCGTCGAGGAACGCCTCAAGTAACTCCGGAGGAGCCAGCTGACTCCGGAGGAGCCGGCGCGGGACTCCTCCACCGAGCCGACCTCTGCCGCACGGCGTGCCGCGGGGGACAATGGCGGGGTGCACCCCACCCCGCCCGACGGTCTGCGCCCCCGGCTCCCGTCGCCGTTGCAGCGCGTAGCGGACGACCGTTTCGACCGCCACGGCGTGCGTCTCTTCCTCAAACGGGACGACCTGATCCACCCGGATCTGCCGGGCAACAAGTACCGCAAGCTCGTCCTGAACCTGCGGGCCGCTGCGGACGCGGGCCATGACACCTTGCTCACCTTCGGCGGGGCCTACTCCAACCATCTTCGGGCCACCGCAGCCGCGGGCCGCCTCCTCGGCTTCGCCACCGTCGGTGTCGTGCGCGGCGACGAACTCGCCGGGCGCCCCCTCAACCCGTCCCTGACCCGCTGTGCGACCGACGGCATGCGTCTGCATTTCATCGACAGATCGACATACCGCGCGAAGAGCGAGCCCGGGACCTTGGCGGCCATCCTGCGCGAGGCGGGGGCGGAGAGCGCGTACGTGATCCCCGAGGGCGGCAGCAACGCCCTGGCCGTGCAGGGCTGCACGGCTCTCGGCGAGGAGCTGCGCGAGCACACCGACGTGGCGGCCGTGGCCTGCGGCACCGGTGGCACGCTCGCGGGTCTCGCCGCGGGACTCGGCCCGGAGCGGCAGGCCTTGGGCATACCGGTCCTCAAGGGTGGCTTCCTGGGCCCGGACATACGGGCCCTGCAACGCGACACGTTCGGCGGGCCGACCGCCAACTGGCGTCTGGACGAGCGCTTCCACTGCGGTGGCTACGCCCGTACGCCGCCCGAACTCATCGCCTTCGCCGAGGACTTCGAGCGCCGCCACGGCGCGGAAACCGCCCTCTCCGTAGAGCACCTCTACGTCGCCAAGCTGCTCTACGCCCTGACCGCCCTCTCCGAAGAGGGCGCCTTCCGGCCCGGCACCCGCCTCACCGCGGTGATCACCGGCGCCGGCGGGGCCCCGGCTCAGTCCTCGACCTCCCGGTAGGCGGCCGCCTCCTCCAGGTCCAGCTTGCGCAGCAGCGTCCGCATCATCTCGTCGTCGATGCGCCGTTCGTCCCGCATCCTCACGAACACCTCGCGCTCCGCGGCGATCGCCTCGCGCGCCAGCCGCCGGTAGGTGTCGTCCGCGGACTCCCCCGTCACGGGGTTGGACTGACCAAGCCGTTCCCACACGGAGTTGCGGCGCCGTTCCAGGACGGTGCTCAGACGGTCCTGGAGGGGTTGTGGGAGGCGATTGCGCTCGTCCCGCGTGAGTTCCTCCAGCCGGGCCTCCGCGGCCTGTGAGGCGGCGTTCTGCGCCTGCGCCTCGGCGAGCGTCTGCGCCTGCGCGTCCCGGCCCGGCAGTTTCAGGACACGGATCAGCCACGGCAGCGAGAGCCCTTGCACGACGAGCGTGCCGATGACCGTGGTGAAGGTAAGAAACAAGACAAGATTGCGGGCGGGGAAGGGCCCCCCGTCCTCCATGGCGAGCGGGATCGAGAAGGCGATCGCCAGCGACACCACGCCCCGCATCCCCGCCCAGCTGACGATCAGCGGCCCGCGCCAGTCCGTGCCGTCCGTGCCATCCGTGTCCCCGACGCTCCCGACGTCCCTGTCGTTCCCCTCGCGCCCCTCACGCCCCTCACGCCTCCTGATCCGCGCCGACACCGCACGCGGCAGATAAGTGGCCGGGTAGGACCACGCGAACCGCGCCACGACGACGAAGACGAAGACCCCGGCGGCGTACCAGGCCGCCTGTCCGACGCTGTACTCACCGAGCCCCTTGAGCACGACGGGCAGTTGCAGCCCGATGAGCGCGAAGACCGCCGACTCCAGGATGAACGCGACGACCTTCCACACCGCGGCCTCCTGAAGCCGCGTCTCGAAGTCGACCTGCCAGGAGCGGTGGCCCAGATAGAGGGCGACGACGACCACGGCGAGCACTCCGGAGGCATGCACCTGCTCCGCGGCGGCGTACGCGACGAAGGGGATGAGCAGCGACAGCGTGTTCTGCAGCATCGCCTCCTTGAGGTGGGTGCGCAGCCAGTGGATCGGCACCATGAGGAGCAGCCCGACGCCGACCCCGCCGACCGCCGCCACAAGGAACTCCTGGACACCGCCCGCCCAGCTCGCGCCCTCCCCGACCGCCGCCGCGAGGGCCACCTTGAAGGCGGTGATCGCGGTCGCGTCGTTCACCAGGGACTCGCCCTGGAGGATCGTGGTGATCCGCGAGGGCAGCCCTACCCTGCGCGCGATGGCGGTGGCCGCGACCGCGTCCGGGGGCGCGATCACGGCGCCGAGCACGAGCGCGGCGGTCAGCGGCAGATCGGGGATCAGCAGATACGCGAGCCAGCCGACGGCGAGCGTCGCGAAAAGGACGTAGCCGACCGAGAGCAGCGCCACGGGCCTGATGTTGGCGCGCAGGTCCAGATAGGAGCTCTCCAGGGCGGCGGTGTGCAGCAGGGGAGGCAGGATCAGCGGCAGCACGATGTGCGGATCGAGGTGGTAGTCGGGCACGCCGGGGACGTACGAGGCGATGAGCCCCGCCCCGACCAGGAGCAGCGGAGCCGGGACGGCGGTCCTGCGCGCGGCCCCCGCCACCACGGCACTCGCCGCGATCAGTGCCACCAGGGGCAGTACATCCATCGGCAGACCCCTCCGCCTTCCGCGTCGCCGTCGTAACCTGGCAATCATGAACGAGTGCCCGCACGTCGCGACACTGCCGCACCCCGAGGTGGCCCCGCTGAGCGAAACGTGCCTTGAGTGCCTGGCGGCCGGCAGCCACCCGGTCCAGCTGCGGCTGTGTCTGGAGTGCGGTCACGTGGGCTGCTGCGACTCCTCGCCCTTCCAGCACGCGACGGCACACTTCAAGGAAACCTCACACGCAGTGATGAGGACCTTCGAGCCGGGCGAGAGCTGGCGTTGGTGCTTTGTCGACGGTTCGATCGTCTGACGCCTGGGTACGTCAACCCGACGCCCGTTCTTTCCAATTGGGCCTGCGAAACCCCTAGCCACTGTGCGTACTCATATGCTTACTATGAGTGACAGCAACGGGACGGGGTCCCCGGGACACGGAGCTGGGGAGCGCGGTAGCGTCACCGCAGAACTACGTGGTGCGTTACCCGTGTGACGCAGTCCGGACCGCCGCTGGACGGCGGTTCTGGAGCCCCGAAAGTGCTTGTACCACCTTGGAGGTGAGGGTGTCCCAGATCGCAGGCGAGCCCGGGAATCAGGACTTCGTGGAGGTCCGCCTTCCGGCTGCGGGTGCCTACCTGTCGGTGCTGCGGACGGCGACGGCCGGCCTCGCGGCGCGTTTGGACTTCACTCTCGACGAGATCGAGGACCTCCGCATCGCGGTCGACGAGGCCTGCGCGATCCTCCTCCAGCAGGCCGTGCCGGGCTCCGTGCTCAGCTGTGTCTTCCGGCTCGTCGACGACTCGTTGGAGGTGACGGTCTCGGCGCCCACGACCGACGGCCGGGCCCCGGAGCGGGACACCTTCGCCTGGACTGTGCTGTCGGCCCTCGCGGGCCAGGTGGACTCCACCGTCGCCGAGGACAACACCGTCTCGATCAGCCTCTACAAGAAGCGCGGCGCGGGACCCGGGCCGGCGTGAGGAACGGGGACGGGCCGGTGCGGGACGAAGAGCGCGGCACACAGGGTCTGCCCGCCGACGGCAGGGAGGGGGTGCGCCGAATGGCCACCGGGATCCCCGAGCAGCAGGCCAAACCTCACCCGGAGGACCTGGGGCAGCCGGGTCCTCTGTCGGTGGCCGATGTGTCGGAGCAGGCAGAGCCGACCGCCAAGGACGAGCTCAAGCAGCTCTCCGGCCGGGGCGGCGGGCGACGGGCGGGAAACATGAGCGAGCACGAGCACAGCCGACACGATCCACGGGACCGCAGCGGCGCACGCGCGATGTTCATCGAGCTGCGCACCCTGAGCGACGGCAGTCCGGAGTACGCGGAGCTGCGCAACCAGCTGGTCCGCATGCACCTGCCGCTCGTCGAGCACCTGGCCCGCCGCTTCCGCAACCGCGGCGAGCCCCTGGACGACCTCACCCAGGTCGCCACGATCGGTCTGATCAAGTCCGTGGACCGCTTCGACCCGGAGCGCGGCGTGGAGTTCTCCACGTACGCGACACCGACGGTCGTAGGCGAGATCAAGCGGCACTTCCGCGACAAGGGGTGGGCGGTCCGCGTCCCGCGGCGTCTCCAGGAGCTGCGTCTCGCGCTGACGACGGCCACGGCCGAGCTGTCCCAGCTGCACGGCCGCTCCCCCACCGTGCACGAACTCGCCGAGAAGCTGGCCATCTCCGAAGAGGAGGTCCTGGAGGGCCTGGAGTCGGCCAACGCCTACTCCACGCTGTCCCTGGACGTCCCGGACACGGACGACGAGTCCCCGGCCGTCGCGGACACCCTGGGCGCCGAGGACGAGGCCCTGGAGGGCGTCGAGTACCGCGAATCCCTCAAGCCACTCCTCGAGGACCTTCCCCCGCGCGAGAAGCGCATTCTGCTCCTGCGCTTCTTCGCCAACATGACCCAGTCGCAGATCGCGCAGGAGGTCGGCATCTCCCAGATGCACGTCTCGCGCCTGCTCGCCCGCACGCTGGCGCAGCTGCGGGAGAAGTTGCTGGTGGAGGAGTAGCGGCCTACTTCTGGTCCTGTACGTTGCCGGGGCCCCGGATACCGAGGGCCTCGGTCGTCGCGGGATTGATCAGAAGCACCAGCGACGCGACGGCCACGATCGCGAGGACGATCCCGGCCGGGATCGCCGCGCTGTCGGCCTGCAACAGCTGCCAGGCCACCGGCAACGCCATGATCTGCGTGATGATCGCGGGGCCGCGGCTCCACCGGCGCAGCTTCATCAGCCCGCGCGCGGCCAGCAGCGGGAGCAGCGCGAGGACGATCAGCGTGATGCCGCCGGTCTCGGCCTGCCGCGGATTGTCGGGCGTACCCGCGAGACCCATCACGAGCATGTACACACCCCCGGCGAGCAGGGCGAGACCCTCCAGCGCGCACAGGGCCGCGGCGGCGGTCAGCCGCCCGGGACGCGGGCCCGAGACGGGCGGCTCCGGGGCTTCGGGGGTGGATTTCCGCTCAGTGCTCACTCCAGCAGGGTAGCTCCGCGTACACGCCCCCCGGCACCTCGGCCCCGGCCGCCGCGGCACCTCGGTCTAGGCCAGGTAAAGACCCCTAGGTAGTCTGCTGCGCATGCGTGCACTTCTCGTGGTCAACCCGGCGGCAACCACCACCAGTGCGCGTACGCGTGACGTACTGGTCCACGCGCTGGCGAGCGAGATGAAGCTCGAGGCGGTCACCACGGAGTACCGCGGGCACGCCAGAGACCTGGGCCGGCAGGCCGCGGAGAGCAAGGACATCGAGCTGGTCGTCGCCCTGGGTGGCGACGGCACGGTCAACGAAGTGGTCAACGGCCTGCTGCACCACGGCCCCGACCCGGACCGCCTCCCGCGCCTCGCCGTCGTCCCCGGCGGCTCCACCAATGTCTTCGCGCGCGCCCTGGGGCTGCCGAACGACGCCGTGGAGGCCACCGGCGCCCTGCTGGACGCCCTGCGCGAGGGCAGCGAGCGCACGGTGGGCCTCGGCCTCGCGGGCGGCACGCCGGGCACGGAGGACGAGGCGGTGCCTTCGCGCTGGTTCACGTTCTGTGCCGGCCTCGGCTTCGACGGGGGCGTGGTCGGCAGGGTCGAGCAGCAGCGGGAGCTCGGCAGGCGCTCGACGCACGCCCTCTATGTGCGCCAGGTGCTCCGCCAGTTCCTCGACGAGCCCCACCGGCGGCGCGGCATGATCACCGTGGAGCGGCCGGGCGAGGACCCGGTGACGGACCTGGTGATGTCGATAGTCTGCAACACCTCTCCCTACTCCTACCTGGGCAATCGCCCCCTGTACGCATCGCCGCGGGCCTCCTTCGACACGGGTCTGGACGTGCTCGGTCTGAAGAAGCTCTCGACGGCCGCGGTGGCCCGTTACGGCACGCAGCTCCTGACCTCCACGCCGGAGCGCGGACCGCACGGTAAGCACGCGGTCACGCTCCACGACCTCACGGACTTCACCTTGCATTCCAAGGTCCCTCTCCCCCTCCAGATGGACGGTGACCACCTGGGGCTGCGGACGAGCGTGACGTTCACAGGCGTTCGCCGTGCACTGCGTGTGATTGTGTGAGTGGAAGGGCCCAAAGTCCTTTCACTCGAACGTTTAGACCAGGGTCCACCCCATGGAAGTACGGCTGTGACCCAGCCGACACTGAGGAATCAAAAAAAACTTTCCTGAAGGGGTTGTATCCGCCGCCGAGGTTTGCGAATCTCTACATGGCGATCGGGACGGCCCGCAACATCGGCCCCACAGAGAGCCAGAACCCCTCCTCCACCACAAGGTCCACACCAGGCGACTGGGCGTCGGCCCTTCCCGCGTCGAGGGATTCGTGAAAGCGTTCACATTCACAAGCAACCTGCATGTAATACCAAGGAGAGGTAGCAGCCATGGACTGGCGTCACAACGCCGTTTGCCGCGAGGAAGACCCCGAGCTCTTCTTCCCCATCGGCAACACCGGTCCTGCGCTGCTGCAGATCGAGGAAGCCAAGGCCGTCTGCCGCCGCTGCCCCGTCATGGAGCAGTGCCTGCAGTGGGCGCTCGAGTCCGGCCAGGACTCCGGCGTCTGGGGTGGCCTCAGCGAGGACGAGCGCCGCGCAATGAAGCGCCGCGCCGCTCGCAACCGTGCACGCCAGGCCAGCGCCTGACGCCCACGCCCCCTACGAGCCTGAGCTTGGCGGCGCGTACAGCGAGTACGCATCTCCCGCCCCCGAGCCGCAGCCGCGCAGTACCCCCGATGCGCATCGCAACGTGAGCAGTGAGCCCCGGACCACATCGGTCCGGGGCTCACTGCTGTGCTCTGCGGCTCGCGATCTGCCGGTCGTCTGCTTGGCGTCTACTTGGCGCCGCTGAGGGGCACGTCGAGGATCACCTGGGTGCCGCGCTCCGGGGCGCGGACCATGTCGAAGGTGCCGCCCAGCTCCCCCTCCACGAGGGTGCGCACGATTTGCAGGCCCAGATTGCCGGAGCGATGCGGGTCGAAGCCCTCGGGCAGACCGATGCCGTCATCCTGGACGGTGATCAGCAGCCGCGCGTCCTTGGTCGTGCCGCCGCGCACCGCGGAGACCTCGACCGTGCCGGTGTCCCCTTCGCGGAAGCCGTGCTCCAGGGCGTTCTGCAAGATCTCCGTGAGGACCATCGAGAGGGGCGTCGCCACCTCGGCGTCGAGGATGCCGAAGCGTCCGGTGCGCCGGCCGGTGACCTTGCCGGGCGAGATCTCGGCGACCATCGCGAGGACCCGGTCGGCGATCTCGTCGAACTCCACGCGCTCGTCGAGGTTCTGAGAAAGCGTCTCGTGGACGATGGCGATGGAGCCCACGCGCCGCACCGCCTCCTCCAGCGCCTCC